>CAWDDX010000001.1:0-34656 GCA_963801195.1 uncultured Gammaproteobacteria bacterium
AATGTTTTCCGGTCTCGTTGTGGTCCCGCGGCATGATATCCTCAAGTGGACCCATTGTATATTTTGACTATCGATTACATCTGCGTGAGGTGTGGCCTGCAGGATATTTTCCCTATCCGCAAAGCGCTGGATACCAAGGGGCCGGTCGATGAACTTTTGTTGTGCTGTCACGCAGTATCAATGGGGTAAGCAAAAAAAACCCGCCATTAAGACGGGTTTTTTATCGACATCATGTTTGTCAGGTCTTGCGTCTGCGCAGGCTTGATCCGCCAACCAGGGCCAGCAAGCCGCCCATTAAAATAAACGCCCAAAGTGGTATCGGCACACCCTCTTCACCTTGATATGAGCCAGAATCGTTCAGGGCAAACGTTACATTGTCATACAAGCGACCGGAGTCTTGATACAGCGATGCCCGGGTTGTGAAACCCCATTGCAGGATTTTCCCATCCGCTGTTTCATCCAGCGTGACGGTAATGGATTTGAGTCCCGCCGTAGCGGTTGAAACGGTCTCAAAAATGTCTGTGTTGTAGCCGTTGTTGGGGTCCAGCAATTTGATAAAACCATAGGTGCTCACATCGGGACCCAATGTCACAGGTACCTGGGTGTCAAATTTGAACGAATAGGTTCCCACATCTGCGGCGGCAAAAACGGTTTCCTGAAAGATACTCGTTTCTACACAGCCATCAGCCTGGTTGGCATTATTGTAATCGGTAAAAGCGTTCAGAGCCTGTCCGCTGCTGCCGAGTGAGATATTGGAAAATGCAGTCGCCCTGTTTGGGGCAGGAAATGGATCACCATACGCGTACCAAAAGTCTGGACATCCGTCGACGTAAGCTCCGAAAACAGCACCGTATGCAAGCCAGCCGCCTCCAATGTCACCTTGATAGTCATCCCCCGCACCGTATAGGGTATACGACTCAAAATCGTCACTGAAATCAATCGCGGCAAATGCAGAGCTGCTCATTAATGCCACCGTTGCGAATGTCACGACGAAATTTGCCAATCGTTTCATTTTACTTTCCTCTTATTTATATTTATTAAGAACTCGCAAAAAATTGCAGAAGCTTAATTAAATCTCCGACATTGTAAATCCGCGCTTCGGTGCGCACGGCGGAAAATCGGTAAAGTGGACTTTCTGCAAGTCGAATGGGCGTGGCGGGACGGTTATTTTTGGCAATTGGGGCAATAGTAACTGGAACGCTGACCCAACACTTTTTGCCGGATGGGAGCGCCACACTGGAAACAGTCGCCGCCGGCGCGGTCATAGACAAGTAATTCCTGTGCAAAATAGCCCGGTGCGCCGTCAGAATTTACAAAATCCCGCAGGGTCGTCCCACCCCGCCTTATGGCGCGGTCCAGGACATCGCGGATGGCTGCCACCAAACCTTCATAACGTTGCAGTGAAACTCTGCCGGCGGCGCGTTGCGGGTGAATACCCGCCATGAACAATGATTCCGAAGCGTAGATGTTGCCCACGCCTACGACGATGTGACCATTCATGATGAAATTCTTGATCGCCACACGCCGGTCACGGGAGCGGTGGTATAAATATTCAGGGGTAAACGCTGCAGACAATGGCTCCGGACCCAGATCGCGTAACAGCTCGTGCGAATCCATCTCGGTATCCACCCATAAAAACGCCCCAAAACGACGCGGGTCGTTAAAGCGCAGGCAAACACCATTTTCCAGCACGACATCGATATGATCATGTTTTTCCGGGCTCAGCGGATGCTGCAGAATACGCAGAGAGCCGGACATGCCCAGGTGTATGATCAAACCGCCGTGTTCCAACTTGAGCAAAAGGTACTTGCCGCGTCTTTCGATGCTGACGAAATGCTGTCCCTCCGCCTGTTTTACCTGCACGGGTACCGGCCAGCGTAACCTCGGGTCGCGCACAATGACACGACTGATACGCTGTTTCAAAAGGTGCGGTTCTATGCCCCTGAGGGTGGTTTCGACTTCTGGTAATTCGGGCATTTCAGCTAAAGGAACCTTTGAGTAAGCAGCATTGTAAACCAGCTGGTGTTAGCATTTGATGTTATGAAAGATATTACACTGGTTGGTATTGATACGGGCGGTACTTTTACCGACATCGTGGTGCTCGAACGTGGCCCAAAAGTCAGCGGGATACGGCACTGCAAGGTGCTTTCCGACCCGGCTGATCCATCCGGTCCGATCTTTGAAGGCCTGAGACGGATGGGCCTGGACGGCGAACAAATCCAGATCATTCACGGCACCACGGTGGGTACCAATGCGGTATTGGAGGGCAAGGGTGCGCGTGTTGCTTATATAAGCAGCCGGGGATTTGCCGACGTGTTGACACTTGGCCGGCAGGAGCGCGAGCAGGTCTACCAGTTGAAACAGCCCGAAACCACCCCGCCGGTAGCTCGCGAACTTTGCCTGGAAGTCTCAACCCGCCTCGCGGCGGATGGCAGCTTGCTCGATGAGAGCAGTGCTGAAGAACTGGCGCAACTCCGGGTAAGTCTGCAAAAACTGGATGTCGAGTCCGTGGCCATTAACCTTTTGTTTTCCTTCTTAAGGCCGCAACAGGAACAGCGTATTGCCGAGGCGCTCGGTGACGCATGGTTTGTGTCCTGTTCCAGCAAGGTTCTGCCGGAGGTCCGCGAATATGAAAGGGGTATGGCGACCTGGCTGAATGCCAGTGTCGGGCCGGTTATTTCCCGCTATCTGAAGCGTCTCCAGACACGCTTGCCACGAGCCGGCATCGCTGTGATGCAAAGTGCCGGTACAACGATCGCGGCTGACCAGGCGGCCGACCAGGCGGTTCGTCTTCTGCTGTCCGGGCCGGCCGGCGGGCTGGCGGCGGCGCGCAGCATCGCAGCGCAAACGGGCAATCCGAGATTGATGAGCTTTGACATGGGTGGTACTTCCACGGATGTCGCGTTGATGAACGGGGACATCCCATTGACCAGCCATTGCCGGATCGGACCGTGGCCGCTTTCGATCCCTTCGGTTGATATTCACACCATTGGCGCCGGCGGCGGCTCAATCGCCAGGGTCGACAGGGCAGGCATGTTACTGGTTGGCCCGGAATCCGCAGGTGCGAATCCAGGTCCTGCCTGTTATGGCCAGGGCGGTAGGCGAGCGACGGTTACCGACGCCAACCTGTTGCTCGGCCGAATACCCGCTAATACCTTGCTGGGCGGGTATTTGCCGTTGCATGTCCGTGCGGCGGAACAGGCGATCTCGGAACTGGCAGAGGGAATGGGCTGTGAAGCACTGGCTGCGGCCACTGGTATCGTGCGTCTGGCCAACGAACACATGGCCCGGGCCCTGAGGGTGATCTCGGTTGAACGTGGTCACAATCCGGCCGAATACGCATTGCTTTGTTTCGGTGGTGCCGGCGGCTTGCATGCATGCGATCTGGCTGAACTGCTGAATATGCAACGGATCATCATTCCCGCCAGAGCGGGCGTGTTCTCGGCCATGGGGATGCTGGTCAGCGAGCCGGGGCGTGAACTGTCACAGGCGGTTTTGACGCCCCTGGCTGAATTAAGCGATGGGGACATAGAGCAAGGGTTCCGCGCGCTCGAGGAAGACGCGTTGGCCCAGTTGAAAAACGAAGGCTGCGATGCTGACAGCGTGGTATTCAGACATCAGCTTGAACTCCGCTACAAAGGCCAGAGCGCGACCATACCGATTGCATGGACCCACGGTGGTGCACACGAATTTATTTTTCATGAAATGCACCAGAAGGCCAGCGGCCTGCGTCTGACACATCCGGTGGAACTGGTCAATTTACGTCTCGGCGCGCGTGCGCCGGCGCTGCTTCGGTCGATCGATATTCGTGACGGGGACAGCACCGGCAAAGAAACAGAAATGACAGGACCTGCCGGCCATGTACCGGTGCAGAAACGCTCGGAATTACAACGCGGGAAATTATTGCATGGCCCCTGTATCTTGACAGAGTCCGTTTCAACGACGTGGATCAAGCCTGGCTGGACGGTGGAAGCGGATCAATGGGGAAATCTGCTTGTATTCCAGTCGCCTGACACGGCCGGTCAGGAATAGATGGGCGGTAACGACAGGTTTGTTCGCCGGATAGTTATAATTGGTTAATTGCGTAATCGCGAATCCGCTATTCGGACATCATCGGGGGATCAATGGATCCATGAGAATGCCCACCTTGACCTTGCGGCTGAAGCAGTTGTGTCCCTGCCGGGTGTTTGATGACCTTACTTGAAAAAAGTGACTGCCAGCGATGCTCCCAGTTGTCGCAATAAAAGCACCCGTTCACCGATTTGACGTTGCGGTCTGAGCCCTGCTTACCAACAATGCCTCTCGTTCACGTAGGCTAAGGGTCAGGATGAGCAACTCCCCACATTACAAAACAGCCATTGAAGATCGTATATCGTTTCCACATAAGCTGATTTACGGATTTGGAGCGTTTGTCAACAATTTGCTTGCCGCGGCGATTGGCGGCATGGTGATCGTGCTTAATCTTGGCCTGGGAATGAATCCTGCCCTGGTCGGCCTGGTGAGCGCATTGCCCAGGCTGACCGATGCCTTCACCGATCCCCTTATGGGTTATATCTCAGATAAAACCCGCTCGAAATGGGGCCGGCGCAGACCCTATATTTTCGTAGGGGCAATAGCCGCCGGTATCATTTTTACCTTGCTGTGGCAATTGCCTGAAAACAAGACCGAAAGTTTTTATTTCTGGTATTTTCTGGCCGGCTCCGTGATCTTTTACCTGGCTTATACCGTGTTCGCCACACCGTGGGTAGCGCTCGGTTATGAACTGACCCCCGACTATCATGAGCGCACACGCCTGATGGGTGTACAAAATTTTATGGGCCAGTTGGCGTATTTGTTGTCACCCTGGTTTCTGTGGTTCATGGCCTTGGAGCCACTACATGACAGCCTCGCCGATGGTGCCGCCTGGTTGGCATTGATCATTGGTGTTGCGGTAATTGGTATTGGCGTCCTGCCGGCCATATTTCTACGAGAGCGGTTTAAACAACCCATGTTTGATGAAACGGGGAACGGCCGGGAACCATCTTCAGATATTGTCCAAACGGCGTCAGGCCGGTTACTCGAAAGCGTTAAAGGCTTTTTCAAAGGTTTTGTCACAACCCTCAAATTTCGCCCTTTCCTCAAGTTATGCGCCGCCACCTTCCTGGTATTCAACGGCTTCATGATGGTCGCTTCATTCCAGTTCTACGTGATCATTTATTACGTATTCAAAGGGGATCAGGCGCAGGGCGCGCTTTACGCGGGCTGGGCCGGTACCGCGTCCGCTATATCCACTTTTTGCGTCATTTTCATCGTCACCAGGATGTCGACGCGGATAGGCAAACGCCGCGCATTTTTTATCAGTACAGCACTCTCCATGGTCGGATACGGTCTGAAGTGGTTTTGTTACAGACCTGATATGCCACTGTT
The DNA here is from genome assembly GCA_963801195.1 of uncultured Gammaproteobacteria bacterium. Taxonomy (GTDB): domain Bacteria; phylum Pseudomonadota; class Gammaproteobacteria; order Xanthomonadales; family SZUA-36; genus SZUA-36. The sequence goes on from CAWDDX010000001.1 coordinate 5,407, forward strand.
GTTGCTGCTTCCCGCGCCATTGATGGCCTTTGGCCTCGGCGGTCTGTTTACGCTGATGGGCTCGATGATTGCGGATGTTTGCGATCTCGATGAACTGGAGACCGGCGAGCGGCGTGAGGGCATGTTCGGTTCAATTTACTGGTGGGTCGTCAAGCTCGGCATGGCGGCGGCGCTGGCGATCGGCGGCTTTCTGCTCAACGCTACGGGTTTCGATGTTGCGCTGGGTGGCGATCAGGCGGCACGGACCATCATCCTGATGCGTCTATGTGACATGGGTATACCGGTTTTCACTTCTGCACTGGCGATCTGGGCCATCGTGTCATACACGCTGACCGAGGAAAAAGCACACGAGGTACGTCAGGAACTTGAACGCCGTCGTGGAAAAATAGCGGTTGTTAACTGAAGAAGCTAACCCGTACATTGTATCAGTATCCCGGAAGATGGCGCACGAGAGCAGGGGCAAGGTGAGAGCGGGAACCGCTCGAGAGGGTGGCCTGGGCCATGCGGGAGGTAGGGCAATGTCCGGGCTAAACCGGTATTTTGTCAGCCGCAGGCAATCACCGATTCCGGCGGAGGGTTCGTCAAAAGACGCACATCGGCGAAGCTCATTTTGAAGTCACCCTTGGTTGCCACCACCAGCGGCGCGACGATGTGTTCGAGGTTCGCCCCGGCTTCTTTGAAACAGTTGATTTTAAAACTGACGCGAAACCACTGGTTCTTAGGAACGGTCTTGAACAATTGGGTCATATTGAGACTGCCAGCACACGGATAACCGCAGTCCATTTTTAAATCGACGGACTTTTTCGGTTCTTTATCAATGCGAATAACCATGCTCAAAGCACCGTCTTGTGCTGCCAGGCCGGTTAAATCCCATGTTTTGAATTCCTGCCAGTAAACCTGGCCCAGACCACCTTTCCATTCGGCTTGGTATGCATCGGTTTTTTTCACGTAGTCGACCGGCTGAACAGACACGATATTGTTTTTATAGGATTTTGTTTCTGGGCCCTCAACAGGAATCATCCAGTTGGTGCTACTGCCCAGGTACATCCGCCAGGGCGCAATATTGTTACCATTAAAAATTACGATATCTGCTGGTCCACCCTGCGTGGTATTCGTTGTTACCGGCGCGGCCTCTTGCGCCCCGGGTTGCTCTTCCTGCATAGCAGGTGTGGATGTTGACAACATCACGCCCATCACCAGGCAGACCGCTCCGCTTGCAATCCGCCACGGTATCATTTGATGTTTCCGGTTTTTCATGAGTATGTCTCCCTTATACCTGTTTTGCATAACTTAAGCCGTACCCCAGTGGAAACAGCGCGGTGTTGTTTTTGCCATTTCCAGCTGACAGGTGAGCATCACTTTCCGGCCAGGAAAATGACAATCTGCCCTGGAAATCAAAGTCGCCAAACAGGACATCGGCTACGCCCCTGCCTTCGGACCCGGGCAGCCAGGCCGCGACGAATGCCGCAGATTGATCCAGCTCTTCTCCCGCGACCAACGGTCTGCCCGATACCAGCACGGTGACCACGGGTATGCCTTTTGCGGCAATATTCTTGATTGTTCTCAAATCTTCAGGGTGCAGTTTTGCCAACGCCAAAGTATTACCATAAGGTCTCAGCACATTCATGCTGCCCTTTATCTGGGAACCGGCCTCAACGATTAGATGCTCGCCGCTGCGAATGTCTCCCAGGCCTTCAGCATAGGGGCTCTCACCGATGACGACAACGGCGACATCGTGCTGTCCGGGGTCAGCGTCGGCGCCCTCGATAGCAGTACTTAACACGGCTGACGCAGCTGCTTCGCGAATACCTTCCCATATTGACGTTCCGCCTTCGATGTATTCATTGCCACAGGTGCCTTGCAGGCTGATGCTGAATCCGCCGCACTGGTGACCGCGGTTGTGGGCACTTTTGCCGGCTACGAGGATGCGGGCATCTTTGTCCAGTGGCAGCACAGGCCCTTCATTTTTCAGCATGACCAGCGATTTACGCACCGCTTCACGTGCGACGTCCCGATGTTCGCGACAACCAAAGCTCGGGTGGTTTGACCAAAATCGTTGGGATGGACGCGGTTTTTCAAATAAACCGTAGGCAAACTTCACGGTTAAAATCCGGCGCACGGCATCGTCAATCCGCTTTATGGAGATGCTTCCGCGTTGAACGTGCCGCCTGGTGTAATCGATAAAGTCCTTCCACTTCTCTGAAACCATGAACATGTCAATACCGGCGTTCACTGCCAGCGCAACCGCCTCGTAATAGTCCTCGGAAAGATAGTCAATTCCATCCCAGTCAGAAATGACGAATCCATCGAATTTCAATTCATTTTTTAATACATCTGTGAGCAGATACTTATGTCCATGACACTTGTCGCCATTCCAACTGTTGAAGGATGCCATAACGGTCAGAGCACCCTTTGCGAGTGCCGGGTAATACGGTTTGATATGTATTCGCTCAAGCTCAGCCTTGCACAACGTGGTCTCGCCCTGGTCGATGCCATTCGTGGTACCACCATCGCCGACCCAGTGCTTAACGCTTGCCACCACGCTGTCGTTGCCGAGGTCACCCTGCAAACCCTCGATGAGAGTGCCTGCATAGGACGCGACAATATCGGGGTCTTCGGAGAAACTCTCATAGGTACGACCCCAATTGATATTGCGTGCAACCGCCAGGGTTGGTGCAAATATCCAGTCGACCCCAGAGGCCAGGACTTCAGCTGCTGTTATCTTTGCTACGCGCCGGATCAGTTCATTGTCATTGGCGGCGCCGAGACCGATATTGTGGGGGAAAAGCGTTGCGCCCCTGACGTTATTGTTGCCGTGGATCGCATCCACACCGTAGAGGATAGGAATTGCGAGATGCTCTTCATCTTCGGTCATCGAGGCTGCCCAGTAAGCATCGTTCATGGCCACCCAGTCTTCCGGCAGGTTGTCTCCCGGGCTGGATCCACCGCCACTCAAAACCGAACCGAGGTGATAGCGCCGCACCTCATCCGGCGTGACGGAAAGGCGCTCGGCCTGGGTCATTTGACCGATCTTCTGATCGAGATTCATCTTTGAAAGCAGGGCGTTGACTCGTCGTCTGATCTTAGCGTCCCGCACTATTGAACCCATCCCTGATCACCGGTCAACATAAAATGGAATATTGGCGTGGGCGGCATGCCCCTGTCCGTCAAAAGCATAGACAAACAAGCGGTAGGCGCCGGGCTTTTCCGGCGCAATCAGTTGCGCGTTCTGCTCTGTCGGGTTGATGAGGTGGGCGTTTAAGCTGGCAATTTCCGCTTCATAATCACCACCTACCTGTATTGCATCGCTTTCTGGTTTGACCTGCCACAGGTAGGTCAACACGTCACCATCCGGGTCTTGCGCCTTGAATTCAGCGCGATACGTTTTACCTCCTTTAAGCATAATGCTTTTGTGGCCTGGTTTACCATCCAGACGCATTGACTCTATCTGTGGCGTGCGATTTTCCGGCCAGTTCCCTGTCCAGATGTAATGCAGGACATCGATCACTTCGGTCTCTTCGCCGGTTTCAGTAAACAGACCGTACCAAGTAGGCGTTCGTTCCTGCTTCTGCCCCCACAGGAAGACATAATTCCCCAGTACCTGATCAGCAAAAGGTTCGATCACTTTTCTGTAACCGCGCAGGTATGTTTCCGCTTTTTCAGAACTGTTCTGTTCCAGCGGCGCCCCCCAACTGGTTTTTGGCACCTCCCAGTGTCCGATTGCACCCCACTCCGTGATGAAATAGGGATCTGTGAAGCCGGTGTCTTTGATGAATTCCGGCAGAACAAAAAGCTGGGCGTATAGTTGGAAACTGATGAAATCAAGATCCGGCGCCCTGTTGTGAATGACTTCGATCAGACCTTCGCTAAACCCGGCAGTGGTCGTCGTGGTCGGATGGTTTGGATCAACTTCATGGATCATTTCAGATATGTCGTTGACCGCGTCATAGACCCGCGGGTTTTTATAGTCGTAATTCAGTTCGTTACCGATTATCCATGTCAGTAGTGCCGGGTGATCCTTGTATTTCAGGACTTCCTGCTTTATGGCGGCAAACTGCCGGTTAACCGCAGTCTCATTATCGTAGTCGAAGCCGAGACGCTCTGGATTCGTATACAGGCAAAGTGACACCGTGATCCCCAGCGCATGCGCCTGGTCCAATAGTTGCATAGTACCTTCGGGTCCGTCGACGGTGCCCCACGTACGTATCGAATTGCCGCCGTGGGCAGCGAGTTTTTCAAGATCGGCACCATCAAGTCCCGCACCTTTAACCCGGTAGGGTTCACCGTTTCGCAGTAATTGGTATTTACCACCCTGCTTTACCACTTCCACCTTGACGGCTTGTGCCCAGGTGGTGCTTGAAGTAAATACAGGCAATCCCAAACCGAACAGGATAGCGGTGAGAGAACTAAGATGGATTTTGGATAATTTTTTCATTTTATCAAACCGTTTTTTGTCCTTTTGCATTCAGGCGCTAATGGTGAACCCGGTTCTGAGCTCCGCGTTTGAATCGCCTCCAATCCAGGCATGGAACAGCCCGGGTTCAGAACCAAACCTCATATGCCTGTTGTGAAACGCGAGGTCGTCGGTATGAATTTCAAAACTGACTGTTTCGCTTTGACCCGGCTTGAGCCTGATTTTTTTAAACCCCTTGAGTTCCCTGACCGGCCTGGTCACACTGCCGACCAGATCCCTGATGTAGAGTTGGGCAACTTCCTCGGCGGTAAAAGTGCCGGTATTTGTTAATTTGGCGTTGATCTGAACGGTCTCGCCGAGCCCGATTGTGTCAGCGCTGGTGCTGATATTTTCGTACTTGAACTCGGTATAGGAAAGGCCATAACCGAATGGGAAAAGTGGTGAAAAACCGGCATCAAGATGCATCGCGGTCATACCCGTTGAAGTCTGGGGAGTATTAATGGCAATGTCGTCGATATGCACAAAAGTTTCGGAGCAGGCCGGTTTACCGGTGTTTTTCTTAGCATGGTAAATCGGAATTTGACCGACCATTCTCGGGAAGGTGACTGGAAGCTTGCCGGAGGGCACCTCATTGCCGAATAAAAGATCGGCGATGGCTGGTCCACCCATGCTGCCGGGATGCCAGGCATATAAAACTGCATCGACTTTCTCCAAAACCGAACCCAGCGTCAGTGGTCTGCCCGCCATTATCACCAGCACGATGGGTTTGCCGGTTGCGGCGATTTCATCGATCAGTTCTTCCTGGCAACCCGGCAGATCGATACTGGCACGACAATGTGCTTCACCCGAAAGAATCGCTTCCTCACCGGCAAACATGATAACGACATCGGATTGCTGCGCGGTATACACAGCCTCGGTAAAGCCCTCGCGGCTCTTACTGCGGGAGTATTCCAGGCCTTTACTGAAAAGAACGGTGGCACGCTCACCCAGCAGTGCACGCACGCCCTGCAGACCCGTCTGGCTGTCACGCGGGTCCCCATCGAACACCCAGGTACCCAACTGTTCCTGTGCTTGATCCGCCAACGGGCCAATAACCGCGATGTTGCCGGGTTGCTCCAGTGACAAAGGCAATAATTGTCGGTCGTTCTTCAACAATACACAGCTTTGCACGGCCGCCTGCCTGGCGGCCTCAAGATGCCGGGTGTTTGCAATGGCAGGAAACTTCTTCGTGTCGGTGATGGGGTTTTCAAACAGTCCCAGGCGAAATTTGACACGCACAATTGCTGCGACCATCGCGTCTATGTCTGTTTCTGAAATTCTGCCTTCACCGATCAGCGCTTGCAGATGGTCAGCGTAGGTCGAACTGGCCATTTCCATGTTGACGCCTGCGCTGACTGCTTCAAAAGCAGCTTCCTTGTCAGTGGCTGTCAGGCCATGCGTGGTCATCTGCGGGATCGAGTCCCAGTCACTGACGACCAAACCCTGGAATCCCCATTCTGTTCGCAGGATCTGTCTGAGGAGAAATTCGTTGGCGGTCGCCGGTACGCCATTCAATTCACTGAAAGCGGTCATGAAGGTGGCCACGCCGGCATCGGCTGCCGCCTTGAATGGCGGCAGATAAACATTGCGAAGCTCGATCTCGGGAATACTCACCGTGTTGTAATCACGACCGCTTTCAGACGCTCCGTAACCGGCAAAGTGCTTGGCGCAAGCGGCAATGGAACCGGCTACAGCAAGGTCATCGCCCTGGTAGCCGTCCACCATCGCAATTGCCAGTGCCTTGCACAAGAAGGGGTCTTCCCCCAGGCTTTCCGCAATCCTTCCCCAGCGTGGATCGCGGGTGATATCGATCATGGGTGAAAAGGTCCAGTTAATTCCCACAGACGCCGCCTCAAGCGCCGCGATTCGCGCCCCTTCTGACACCAGTTCGGGATTCCAGCTTGCTGCCTGTCCCAAGGGTATGGGGAATATCGTCTTGAAGCCATGAATCACATCGCGGCCGATCAGCAAGGGTATACCCAGTCGGCTTTCCTCGGTGGCCAGCTTTTGCAAATGGTTGATTTCCTGAATATCGACCAGGTTCAGAACAGAGCCCACCCGGCCGTCTTTGACAGCCTGGTGCAAATCCACTGAATCCCGGTTGACCTGGCACATCTGGCCTATTTTTTCGGCCACGGTCATACGTGACAAAAGTAAGTCAATGCGGGCGTCCAGTGACTCTGGCTGTCTAAAATCCGTGGTTTTCTTTTTCATACTTCAGGAAGTTTATCCACCACCCTTGCCGTGCGGAACGCGTTTACGTCAAGTTGGGCCAGTTACGCGATAATTGGGAATAAGTACGGGCGTTGACGCGCTTCTGGTTGGTCATTGTAAACCCATGGAGTAGGATAGCCAGGACGTGAGTACTCTTTCTTCAAATATGATTCAGGCCGGCTTCGATGCTGTCTACAACAACCGTAAATACCAGTTTTGGGTGTTGCAATTCCTGGGTTGGAGTGGTTTGTGCGTCATCACATTTGTCAGCCTGACGCTGTGGTACAGCACGGTCCAGTGGTCCTATATTTCCCACACTGTCCTGCAGTCCGCGCTGGGAATGATTTTATCACTACCGCTCCATTCTGCCTGCCTGGCGCTTTGGAACCTGTCCATACCCTGGCGCATTGGCCTGAGTCTGCTGTTAATAACACTTGTCTCACTGGTGTGGACGGTGCTTCGCATTTACACATTTATCTGGCTGACATCAGAACAGGGAATTTGGGCCGATTTTGGCGGTTGGTATTTTTCTTCCTTCCTTGTGTATCTGTGCTGGACGGCGCTTTATTACGGAAACAAATACTACTACCAGGCGCAGGTGGAGCAACGTAACAGCCTTGAGGCCATCGCTGCTATCAAGGAAGAGCAGTTGAAACGCCTGAACGCCGAGGCAGAATCCAGAAACTCTCAACTGGGCATGTTGCGTTACCAGTTAAACCCGCATTTTCTTTTCAATACATTGAATACGATCAGCGCCTTGGTGAAATTCAAGGAGAACGAAAAGGCGCATAAAATGATCACGCAACTGGGTCATTTTTTGCGTTACTCGCTGGATAACGATCCGGCTTTGAAGATTACCCTGCAACAGGAAGTGGAAGCCCTGATGCTGTATCTTGACATAGAGCGAACACGGTTCGGTGAACGTCTCATTTTGCAGCTGGATATCGATGAGCGGGCGAAATCCGCCCTTGTCCCGAGTTTGTTGTTACAACCTTTGGCCGAAAACTCAATTAAATATGCGATCGCGGTCAATGAAAACGGCGGTACTATCAAGCTCAGGGCCACCGTGCAGGAAGAAGAGTTGCTTATTGAACTCACGGATACCGGTCCCGGCACCATGAGCAATCAACCGCCTCCCAGAAAAGGTCGGCGGGTGGGTCTGCACAATACGTTGCAGCGTTTGAAAACACTCTATAATGATGCCTATATGTTTGACATCAATCTACATCCGTCAGGTGGCTTAAAAATCAATATCCGTATCCCTTATGATCCCACCTAGGACCATATGGTCACCTTGAAAACCATTGTTGTTGATGACGAGTCACTGGCGCGCCAGTTGGTGTTGTCCTGTCTGAATGAAATACCTGAAATTGAAGTTCTGAGAGAATGCTGCAATGGCCGTGAAGCGGTCGCGGCGGTGTTGGATCTTGAGCCCGATTTAATGTTCCTCGATATCAGTATGCCGGGGCTGAACGGTTTTGAAGTCATCAAAAAAATTCAGCCTGAACTTCTGCCCATGGTGATTTTTTGCACCGCGTATGAACGCTATGCGCTGGACGCATTCGATGTCTATGCAGTCGACTACATCGTCAAGCCGTTGGATGAGGAACGTCTGCAACTGGCGGTCAATCGTGCCCTGTCCCGCTATCACGAAAATTTGTTTTCAGCTGACAATAAATCATCCCTGCTCGGTGCCATTGACTCGATCACGGGCAATATTGCCGGGCGTGAAGCGGTTAGTGACAAGGGCAGGGACAACGCTTCTCTGGTCAGTCCTGAGCGAAAAATTACCATCCGCGATCGTGACGCTATCAAGTTGATCAAGGTGGATAACATTTCCTGGGTAGATGCTGCGGGTGATTACATGTGTGTTCACGCCGAAGGTGAAACGCATATTATGCGGTGTACCATGAAACACCTGCTCGACGAACTCGATGCATCGTTATTCAAGCGCGTACACCGTTCCACCATCGTCAACCTCAACTGCATTGAAAAAGTCATCCCGCATACCAAGGGAGAGTATTACCTGAAACTTGAAAACGGTGAGCAGATCAAGGTAAGCCGCAATTATCGCAACACGATCAAGTCTTTTCTCGCTTCGATGAGCTGATTTCAGGTCAACGAAGCGATGGGATCATTGCCAGCGCAGGACATTTTTTTGCAGGTTTTTTCTTTGTCCACTTGATCTCAGCAACAGTCCCGCTCACCGAATTCCTATTGTTTCACTTTAACCAACCGGTACACTTTCCAGGCGTGGGTGAGTGAAGTATTCACCACGGCTCCGTTTTTCGAGCGAAGTTATTTCAAAATCATGAAGTCGTAAGTGCAGTTAATGGAAGCACAAAGTGACCTGCTGCGTGAAACGCGATTTTCCGGCACGGTTGCATCAGGCCGGTGGTTATTCCTGATTGAGATGAGAAAATAGCATGTATAAACAATCGTTCAAGTTCGCGACACTCACACTACTGGCCATGGTGTCGATCATCCCGGGTTCCCGGGCGGATGAAGCAAGTCCCTGGTCGGACGAACCGGTTCTCGAAGAAGTCATCGTTACTGCTGTAAGGCGTGACACAAACCTGATGGAAACACCCCTCGCGGTATCAGCCATCACCGCCGATGAACTGGCCCGGGAAGGTGTCACCACCATGGTCAATATCGGCAACCTCGTACCGAATATGCAGGTTGGCTTGTCTCCATCCGATTCCGGTGTACAGATTGCGATACGCGGCATCACTTCGAATAACTTCACGGAGTTGGGCGATCCTACTGTCGGTATTCATTTTGACGGGATCTATTCGCCAAGGCCACAGGGCGGGTTGGCCTTGCTGTTCGACGTCGAGCGTATCGATATCCTTCGTGGCCCGCAGGGAACGCTGTTCGGCCGCAACTCCACCGCCGGAACCATCAATATCATCAACGCAAGACCGCAGTTTGAAGAATTTGCCGGTTCAACAGAAATAGAAGTGGGTAACTACTCGGACAGGGCGTTTCGCGGTTGGGTCAATATTCCGGCGACAGAAAACCTGGCGTTTCGCGCGTCCTTCATGGCGCAAAAAGCCGACACGTATCTCAACCAGGAAATGGATCTGTATGATCTCAACTGGGACGTCGATCTTGATGGCAATACCGATGGACCTAACGATGTTCCGGCCGATGGTATACCCAATGTTGATCAACGCAGGAACCATCACCAAAAAGACTCACGCGCCTACGGAAGCATCGATCGTTGGGCTGGCCGTTTGAGCATGCGCCTTACACCCACCGAAGACATGGACTGGTTGCTGACCTACGAACAATTTCAGGACAACAGCCCCGGCGTACCCTTTCTGAAAGACTGTGAGAAGGCTGCCGGCACCTTCTTTGCCTGTGATCACGGTGAGTTTGACGTAAAGATCAACACACCCGGTGAAATGGACATGTCAATCAAGACCATACGATCCGTATTCAAATGGGATTTGGCGGAGTCCTTTTCAACGGAGTACCGGTTTGCGTATTCAAAACAGGATCGTTCGCAGTTATTCGATCAGGATGCCGGCGCGTACGCCGATCCCGATCACCCCGGTTATGGCATCGCCATCGAAGGCACCATATTTGGCGGGGTTAACGGTGTTTTGATCCGTGACCCACAGGCTTTTATTGACCTTGGTTTTGAACCGGCAGCGATGCAGCCTTTTGATGACCTCGCATTGGAAACGGAGTATTCACATTACAAATCGATGGTTAATGAGGTGATTTTCAAGTCGGAATCAGATGCTGACCTGCAGTGGCTTGCGGGCTTTTTCTCTCTGAAAGAAGATAACGAAATCAAGTTTAATGTGGAACTGCCATGGTGTTGTGCCTTCATACGCCCGCTGGCCCAGTCTTTCGTACAACCTGAAAGAACGGTTGATTCCAAGGCCTTGTTTGCGCAGTTTGATTACAGCGTCAACGACCGGCTCAACCTGACGGCAGGTTACCGTTATACCTGGGACAAGAAAGAGGACAGGAACGGTTCAACCCATTCCACCACGGGCTACTGGACAAATCCGGGGCTTTACTCTGAAAACCCGGATGATACTTTCTGGTATGAGAGTTGGACGTTCATCGGTGACGGTATCCCATATTATGATTTTGATGTCCCGTACTGGGCTGACTACTATCAATCGGATGACCTCGGCCCCAACGATGGCACGCTTGGTGCTGATTTCACCAACCGCGTACCCGGCACCGACAATTCCCATAAAGCGGACTGGGGCAAGGGCACCTGGAGGCTGGGTTTGGACTATATCGCAAAAGACAACCTGTTCCTCTATGGTTATGCCGCAACCGGGTATAAAGCCGGTGGTTTCGGAGACAATGTAGATACTTGTGAATGCGGTAACTGGACGACCTTTGATTATGATCCTGAGACCGTGACAACTTACGAAATGGGTTTCAAATCCACCCTGGCAGACGGTTCGCTTAACCTGCTGGGAACCGTCTTTTACAGCAAATATGATGACATGCAGAGAACGTTTTTCGCCATCGTGGGTGAGAGCATCTACAGTGGAAACGATATTGGAACAAACCTGACCACCAATATTGCCAAAGCAACCATCAGCGGTGTTGAAATCGAGGTTGACTGGGCTCCTTATGAAGGTGGCAGGTTATATGGCTGGTTGGCTTATCTTGATGCTGAAATCAAGGATTTGCCGGCGGGTGATGGCTGGTTCTGTTTTGAACGAGCCCTTCTCGGCCTGACCGAATGCCCACCCGAAGTAGAAAATACAGATCCGAACGCGCCCAACACCCGTCCAACCAATTTTGCCGGTAACACACTGCCCTGGTCTCCCGAGTGGTCAACTACATTCACCTTTGAACACAATTGGTATTTCGATAATGGTCTGCGTTTGAGCCCGGTCTTTACAGTGCACTGGCAGTCAGAAATATTCTTCCAGGACAACAATTTTGATGAAGGCCCGTTTCATAGCGGACAGCCGGCTTATGCTTCACTTAATGCATCATTGCGGTTGATCAATGAAGAGAAGCGCTGGGGTCTGGAGCTATACGTTTACAACGCTTTTGACGAGCGCACCAGAAACTGGGCTGATTATGGTCCTGGATACATCAAATCCAGTTTCGCGCCACCGCGCGCATATGGCGCAAAGTTTCGTTATGATTTCTAAATAAACAATTTGGCCAAGACCAAATTTAAGGAGTTTGTCATGAAAATCTCTATGGGTAACTTGATGATGGTAAGCAGCGTATTGCTGGCCCTGGGTGCTTTCAGTAGCCAGGTTGCCGCGCAAATAACGTTCAGTGATAATTTTGAAGACCGTGTAAAAGACCAGGCTTTGATTGGCAACAACTGGACCTGGTATAACCAGACTTTTGCCGATAACACCTGCAGTGGCGAGCCGGCTTACGGGTATGGCCCCTACGATGATGGCAACCCCAGTGATTACCAACAGGAGAACCGCAATTACTGGACCGCAAGTGCGGATGTCGGCCAGGGCGATTCGTACTTCCGTGCTGGATTGGAGGTTCCGGCCTGGTCCACCGATGAAGGAGACCCGGTCGTGCTCAGCAATATGCTGAGGGTATACGGAGATCAAAACTACGACATCGATGTAACCACCTGTAAGCGTACCCTGATTTTTCAGGAAATGACGGCTAGCAGTGCAGGCACTTACGTCTTCTCTTTTGACGTTGCCCAGGATCGTTATGGCGCACCACAACACGGTGAGATGAGTGGCGCGTTTGTGAAAGTCCTGAAGTCGAGCGATCAGACTTATGATACGGTGCTTTTTGAGAAAGCTGACACGAACCCCCCGGTTGCGACAACACCGGAGAATGTCACCACGGTTTCCCAGCAGATTGAATTCACCATCACCGCAGATATGGTTGGTGAATTGCTTCAATTTGGTTTCTATGTGGACCTGTCTGAAAACCTCGGTCAGGGATGGGACACCTCCGCCACGCTTTACGATAATGTCCAGCTTGGCCCGATGGAGATCGGCCCGGCACATTCCGGGTCCTACTATAACGCCGGTCAGAGTGGCCATGGCTTTTCGATTGAGTTCGGACAAACACCGGGCGGTCCGCCGCTGGCGGTCGTCTATTGGTATACCTTTGACGACCAGGGAAACCCCATTTTCATGCTCGGTAATGGAATCGTGTATGGCAACCGGGTGGAGATTAACTTCGAATCGCCAGTTGGCATGGTCTATGGCGTATTCGATCCGGACACGGTCGACCGTGAGATAGGTGGTACTGCGGTGTTCGAGTTCAGTGACCGGGAAAATGCCACTTTCAGTTACACACCGTCGGATTTCTCGAAAACGACCTGGGGCCATTTAACACCCATCGTGGATTTGCCGCTGGTCAAGCTTTTCGGAATACCGGCAGATAAGTACTTCGAGACGCCCTAGCAGTATCGGGTAAATGGCCTGATAACCCACCCCGCCCAAAAGCGGGGTGGAGCCTTTTTAAATATTCATTTATTTGTCAGTTTAAACATCGGATATGCAAAACCGGATTGGATATTGGTTCAGGTAGATATTATGCAGTGTTACAAGTTGGAAAATGTGATCCAGACACAAAAAACTGCCGGACCGGGCCGGCATCATCCATCCAACCATCGTATTGCTTTAACACTCAAATTCCTGTTGTTTGCCTGCCTGCTCACCGGTGTGGCAAGTACGGCTTTCGGACAGGTCATCTGGAGCGATGAATTCGACACGGGAACATCCCCCGACAGTGCTGTCTGGTCCTACGATCTGGGTAAGGGTGGCTGGGGCAACAAGGAGCTGCAGGAATACACGAGTGCCAGTCAAAATGTCCGTTTAGAAGACGGCAACCTTTTGATCACGGTGAAAAATGATGCCAACGGTTTCACTTCGGCGCGGATTCGAACAGAAGATAAACTCACTTTCAAATACGGCACTATCGAAGCACGTATCAAGGTTCCCGACCTTAAGGATGGCTTATGGCCGGCGTTCTGGACCCTGGGTAATAATTTCAGCGAGGTCGGCTGGCCTTACTGTGGGGAACTGGATATCGTGGAGATGGGCAGTGGCACGGCCATTGCGCAAAATGTCGTCAACCGGCGTGTCGGATCTGCAGCGCATTGGGATAACCAGGGACTGCGGGCAAGTTATACGCGCAGCTTGGACGCTGCTTCCAGCCTGACTGACGGATTTCACATCTTCAAAATGGACTGGACGCCCACCCGGATTACAACCTATATCGATGATCAGCAGATATGGACTTTCTATATAAAGCTTGACACCTGCCCGGATTGCAGCGAATTTCACCGGCCACATTTTGTCATCCTCAACATAGCCGTTGGCGGTACTTACACCGGGTTGCTCAGCGACGGGGAGATCACCGCGCCGACACCTGCTGAAATGCTCGTTGACTATGTGCGCATCTCCGACAACGGTTTTACCGTTCTGGGGGGCTCCGCAGCACCCGAACCCGCCGGGATCGGTCCGGCGTACTCGGGTTCGTGGTACAACCCGGATCAGAGCGGTCACGGCTTTTCGATGGAGTTTGGCACGTCGGACGACGGCTCACCACTGGCGGTGGTTTACTGGTATACCTTTGACAATGCAGGTAACCCCATATTCCTGCTTGGCAACGGTGTTCCGGACGGCAATACGCTGGATATTCAGTTCGAGTCACCTTACGGGATGAATTACGGCGAGTTCGATCCCGCCAGCGTGGAACGGCCGAACGGCGGCATGGCCCATTTTGAGTTTTCAGATAAAGCCAACGCCACTTTCAGTTACACGCCTTCTGAATTTTCAACCACGACATGGGGTCATTCGACGGTAATTGAGTCTCTGCCGCTGATCAAACTGTTTGAAGTTCCGGTTTCCGGTTCGAGCAGCAACGAAAACCGACGTTAGAATGGCTCGAGAGCGATGCTGCGACCGGTCGGCTGTTGTGATAGTCGATAGCCTGTACCCGCGGCTTTTTACCCCCGGCAGGGTCGTATCAGTCTAAAAAAGCTAAGGTGTGTCGGCCCCACAGTAGGTTTTCAGGAAAGCCTCGTGGGTAGGGGCTTTCGCAACAATATTTTCGACGTTCGACTTGATTTCAGCTGTAAAAGCCTTGAGTTGTGTGTCCGACAGGTTGTCGACGAACGGGTGGTAACCACTGGGTTCTATGCCCTGTCCGAGCATCACGGCCGCCCAGGAGCGCTCACGGAACATCTCGTTATTGTCGCGCACGGCACGGGCATTGCTTTCGAACAATTCGATCTTATGCGCCAGGCTTTCCGGTACCGCCATGTCCCTGCAATCGATCCAGTATTTTGAGTCGAGGCGTTGTGTCACCTTGTAGTGCAGGATGATAAAGTCCCGAATTTGTTCAATTTCTTGCGTGGTCTCGCTATTAAACTGCCTGACTTCTGCCGGATCGATTTCCGCTGCGGGAAACATCCTGACCAGACGCAGAACGCTGTTCTGAATAAGGTGGATACTGGTCGATTCCAGGGGCTCGAGGAAGCCGCTGGACAAGCCCACTGCTACGCAGTTTTTGACCCATTGCTGCGCACGTCGGCCGGTGCGGAACCTGATGGTCCGTATCTCGTTGATAGGCTTGCCCTCGAGATTGCCCAGCAAGGCCCTCCTGGCCGCTTCGTCGGCGAGGTAGCCACTGCAGTAAACAAGCCCGTTGCCCACCCGGTTCTGCAGCGGTATTTTCCACTGCCAGCCGCTGCTACGTGCGGTGGAGCGGGTATAGGGTGCTGGTGGCGACACCGTTTCTGTCTGCACGGCCACGGCGCGGTCATTGCGCAACCAGTGCGACCAGTCCTGCCATTGAGTCTGCAGCACTTGCTGGATCAATAAACCGCGAAACCCCGAACAATCGATAAACAGGTCACCTTCAATCCGGTCACCTGATTCCAGTTCGACCGAATCGATGAAACCGGATTCTCCATGCACCTGAACATCGACGACCTTGCCCTCGATCCGGCGTACGCCGTCCGCTTCGCTGAGTTTGCGCAGATACTTCGCATACAGACTGGCATCGAAATGATAGGCGTACTGTGGTTGCGGCGCCGAGTCGAGGGTGAACCTGCCTGCCCGTGCCAGGGTCGCCTCGAGGCTGAAGGTCCGTAATTCTTCTGTATTGCCCTGTCCGCGGGCCTTGAGCCAGTAGTGATGGAACTGTGCCGCCCAGGCCTCGACGCCGGTCGGGCCGAACGGGTGGAAATAGCTTTCTCCCAGGCGGCCCCAGTTCTCGAATTCGATGCCGAGCTTGATCGTGCCGTTGACGGCCCGCAGAAATTCATCCTCCCTTAATTCAAGCAGGGCATGAAAAGACTTGATCAGCGGGATGACCGCCTCGCCCACGCCGACCGTGCCGATTTCGTCCGATTCAACCAGGGTGATGTCGATGGTCTGGCCGAGACTCTTGACCAGACCGGCCGCCGCCATCCAGCCGGCGGTACCGCCGCCCACGATAATGACACGCCTGACCCGGTTCATCGTCCCGTCCTGACGCCTTTTAAGACTGTACTCATCTTGTATTTAACCTTCACTTGTTCAGCTTGTTACGCAGCAGCATACGAATTTTACGTGCGGAGTTTTCATCAAGCGGGTCAAGAACACCCCGCCGTCCTTCGGGCAGGTGTTCAACCAGTTGCTCATCCGGATTAAAAATGTAGTGATCAAAGAAAACCCGCCAGGCGCTTCGTTGCGCTGCGGGCAATTCGCGGATGCTCAGAATGGCGTGAAGCATGGCGTCCAACGGTGCTCCAAGATAAAAAGGAACGGTTAGCCACCAGTGATTCACCAGGATGTTCAGACTTTCAAGTCCCTCGACATGGTGCCACCACATGCTCGGGATATACACCGCATCGCCGGGTTCAAGCACGGCTGTCCGGGCATGCTTCAATGCCTCGGCAAAGCGTGGAAAACGTTCGAAATCAGGCCGCTCTAAGTCGACCATGCTGATTGGTTGACCGGCCGGAGTGAATTCGATCGGGCCAACATACAGGTTTGCGATCTGCTCGGGTGGAAACAGGATGAATCGTCTTCTTCCGGCCGTCACGACCGCGATATTCTCAAGGACATCGTAATGGGCGGCTACACGGTGCCTGTTACCCAGCCAGATTCGCACGGTAGGCTCAATTCCGGGAAGATCGAGGCGGTTATCGGCGGCAAATCCCGGCAGGCAGTAGTCGGTTTCTGTCGAACCCATGTAGATGGTGGGTGGATGGGGGTCACTTGCGCAGCCTTCGAGCTTGTCCAGCACCGCTGTCAGCCGGGTTTCGACCTGGTCGAAGTTCATCGACGTGAGATCTTCATTGTAAAAAACCCGGCCCCGGTTGGCTGGGGCGCCGATGCTGGCGCGTACAGGCACGTCGGCGGAACAACCGCGCAGATAGCCGATCAATTCAGCGTTAGAGACCTTTGCCTTCTGAACCGCTTTCCACTGCGATGCCAATTCGCGGATTACAAAAGGTTCAGCCGCCCCAGCCACGACGTCCAACGGTTTCTGCCCCGGCGCCGGCGTTTTCTCGATAATCGGCGTCATTGAGGACAGAATATCAGCGGACGTCATTCCAATACCCTATGCGCCGTCAACGGCCTGCGATTTCAATAACGCTTCTTTACGGTTGATCAACTTGCGAAAGTTCGGCATCGAAGCAAGCATCATGTAAATGCTCATCAAAAAACCCTTTTCATGAAGCGCCTCGAGCGCATCGCCATTGAGTGCGGACAGACGCTCCTCGTTGATAATATGCAGACCCGAGAGCGTGTGACTTTCGCCGTTTGACAGGGTAAATTCCATGCTGGAGGACTCGACCAGGTCCAGCCCAACCAATAGCCTGGAAAAGACCTGGTTGATCGCGTTGCCCTGGTGGATGGTCGCCAGCACCGAACTGGCGCGCTCGAGCAGCAGGCTTTCGCCGCCATGCGGCAGAAACACCGGATCGCCTTCCGTCATGCTCACTTTCGGATGATCGAGGTCGATATGGACTACCGGCTGGCGCTGTGGAATGCCGGACTCCGTCATTTCCTGGAAACCGATCAAAAATGGCTGGCGCTCGACGGCCAGGGGAATGTAGCGTGCATCCCAGCCGTTCGCGCCCAGGAACAGGTTCTCGTTTTTGGACAACCCCAGCAAGGCCACGGGCTCGAAATGACCGGATTCACTGTTGCGCGTAAGCACGATCGGGTACTCCATCTGCAGTTCACTGAATTCCAGCGGAAACACCCGGACGGTGCTGGTATCGAACCCCTGACCCTGGCGGTATCCGCGCAGGATTTTTAGGTTCTTGTGCGTGATATTGTCGAGTAAAGCGTGATTTGACATCTCATATTCCGATCGGGTCGCGAGCCGGCCGGAGCCTGCCCGAGTTGAGTATTAAACCGGCTAAGCTTGCCGGCAGATAGTGTTCAGTAATTCCCGGTTGCCAGGGAGACCGCCAATGATGCGGTCCGCCGCCTCGAGGTTCCCGGTGAAAAACCTTTGGGCCGAATCGTTATGGGTCATATGATGCGCGTTTTTTCTGACCCGTGTGTCGAAACCCATGCCGTACAGTACGTACTGATAGCTTGCGGCCGAGAATATCTCTTCCTGGTAAGGAAAATCGTTATACCAGGGCGCCCGGTGCCGCCATAACTCCAGGCGTTCGGCGAGGCTTTCAGGTATGGTCTCCGGTTTCCGGTTATCGGCCCAGAACGCCGAATCGCGCCTCTGGCTGAGCAGGTAATGGAGCTTGAGGAAATCGATGACCCGGTCCCAGCGGTAACGGAACAGCTTGTTGTATCGCTTTGACACGATAGACATGCTGGTGCGATCGACCGGGAACTCCTCGGCGATGAACTGGGCGGCAAGCTCGACCATTACCAGCGCGCTGGCTTCCAGTGGCTCCAGGAACCCGGCCGACATGCCTATGGCAACACAGTTCCTGTGCCAGAACTGTTCGCGGTGACCGGGTTCAAAACCGATCCTGCGGGGTTCGAGCGTATCAATATCGGGCCCGCCCGTGGCAAGAACATATTGCCGCAAGGCCTGGGACGCCAACTCGTCATCGGTATGCGCACTGGAGTAAGTATAGCCAACCCCACGTCTCGACTGGAGTCCAATGTCCCATATCCAGCCCGCCGGCCTGGCCGTGGAGATCGTTTGTGACGCGATCGGGGTTTCCGTATCGGCATACGGCACTTGGACGGCAAGGGCGCAATCATTGAAAAGCGAGTTCGCCCGGCTGATAAAGGGAATGCCATAGTGCCCGCCGAGCAGCAGGGAGCGCAAACCGGTGCAATCGACGAAAAGGTCTCCTTCTATGTCCGTGCCGCTGGCGGCGCTCAGCGACCGGATATTATCATCGGGGGCGCCATTGATTTTGGTCACGTGATCACGGATATGGCGGACACCGAGACGCGCCGTGCAATGTTCCCGCAGCAGTTCGGCGAATTTACCGGCGTCTAAGTGATAGCCGTAGTTGGCCACGAAGGCGTAGTCGGGCGTAGCCATTTGCTTTGGCGCCAGGTTGCGGTCGCAGAGCTGCCCCTGGACGCTCACGGCGTCGACAAAACTGCCCCGCCGCCTCTGCTCCAGCCAATAGGACGCCAGGTTCAGCTCACCGTAGCCTGCTGGCGCACTGAACGGGTGATAGTAGTAATCGTCGTCGTTTCCCGACGACCAGGCCACAAACTTCGTGCCCTGTTTGAACGAGGCCGAGCAGCGGGTGAGAAACTCCTTTTCCGTGATACCGATTCTCTTCAGGGTCATCCGCATGGTCGGCCAGGTGCCCTCGCCCACGCCGATGGTTTTTACATCGGGCGACTCGACCAGCGTAATATCGACGGGCGCATCGGCATCCCCGGTCAACTGGCTGGCCAACAGGCCGGCCGTGAGCCAACCGGCGCTGCCGCCGCCCACGATGATGATTTTACTGACTGGGTAACTCATCCTGCGTTTTTTGCTCTCAAAAAAAAGCCGCTGCAATCACAGCGGCTTCATCATAATTGCTAAGTTTTAGCATTAAAAGCGATAGCTGGCGCCAATACTGTAACGGGCGCCCCACTGGTTGCCGCGCAGGAACATTTCCGGATAACGGGCATAGGTTCTCTGCACCTCGTTGCCGAGGTTGTACCCTTCCACGAACACCGTCCAGCTGTCATTCACGTACCAGGTGAAGTTGGCATCGATCTGCGAGTACGCTTCGGTGAACACCGGTGAACCCTGGTTGACGCCACCGTTGTAAAATTCATCGCGCCAGTTATAGAGGACCCGCGCGGCGATCTTGTCATTCTCGTAGAACACCTGAAAGTTGGCGCTGTCACTCAGACCGCCCAGGGCGAAAAACTCTCCGGCGACTTCACGGTCCACGTCGACGTCACCACCGACCAGGGTAGCGTTGGCTATGACGCCAAACCCGGAATCGCCAAACAGATGCTGTATTTGAAACTCCCAGCCATGCAGTTTGCCTTGCTGGGCGTTCGTGGTCGTCTTGACATCGAAAATGGCCAGCGGGTCACCGGGCAGGTCCGACAGGAACGTATTCGGGGGGTTGCCCAGAATTTCGTTCATACGATCGAACAGGTTTGTGTCGGTCACGACTATCCCTTCGGCAACCAGCTGTGCAGCCGCTTCCTGGGCGGTCGGGCCAATGTACGCGTCGGTCAGGCCGTCAACACTGCGCTGAATCGTTGTGTCGACGAGGAAGTTGTCCACGATCTTATAATAATACGCAACCGACATGTAGCTGCCTGGGGCGTAGTACCATTCAAGCGAAAGATCGAAGTTGTCCGAAACATAGGGTTTCAACTCGGGATTACCCACGTTGACTATGCGGTTGCCGACCTTGGGGTTGCCGACAAACTCCCGGGTTGAATTCATGGCGCCAATCGGTGGCCGGGCGATGGTGCGGCTGTATGCAAACCGGCCGATCAGGTCATCTTTGAACGACATGTCGAAATTCAGGCTGGGCAAGAAATATTCCGTCGACCCGCCGCCGTCTGAGAAGGTCTTCTCGTCTGCAAACTCGTAAATCCACTCGTTGCCGCCGATCCAGACCAGGGCAGTGGCAGGGGTTTCCAGGCCACTGGATTTGACCTTGGCCTTCTCGTACCTGACACCGGCCCTCGCAGTGATGGGCATGCCGTGAAAATCGTCCACGAAAGTGGCCTGCAGGTACGCGGCGGTTATCGTCTCGTTCAGTTTCGACTCACCGGTTATGGGTCCGGGCCAAAAACGTCCGCGGCCATCACCCTGAAAGTCGGGGCCCCAGCTCGGCCAGTAGACGGCGGAAGCCAGGTACGGGTCATTGCCGCCAACGGTTTCGTAGCCGTCGACAACGGTGTCGAACGGAGCCGTCCAGTACCAGTCAACGGGGAAGTCGCCGCCGTTGCTGAAATCGTTCAACAGGCCGGAGAACTCCTCACGGGTAAATGTGCTGTCATCCCACCAGCCCGCCGATGTCAGCCAGAAACCGGCCGGTAGCTGTCCCGAGTAGGCATTCTGGGTGTTAAAATCCTGCTTGACCCTGGAGAAGCCGAACTGGATGTTCTGCAGTGTGCCACCATCTCCCTCCCAGATGCCGTCCAGCTGAATTTGTTTCAAGTCGTTATCGACGGTGTCATCGAAGGCCTGGCCGAACAATGAACCAATGTCACTGGCATAGAGTTCATTCTGCGGCGGTCCGCCGTTGGGACCCTGAAAGCCCATGTTGAACCGCGGTATACCCTTGGAAAAATAATTCGCGGTCTTGGTCGTGATGTTGGCAGCGGCGCAGTCCGCCGGATACACGGGATCGGAAGCGCACCATGCGCCATCGAATGAGTTGCCAATGATCAAATTGGCGCTGCTGCCCGGCAAGCTGCCCAGACCCGCACCTTTCAGTGTCGAGGAAGAGTCGTGGTAGTCGAGACTCAGGTTCAGGGAGTCAGTCGCCTGCCAGTCCAGGTTGATCCCGAGAAGATCGTTTCTCTTCTTGGTGTGGTCGCGGCTGATCCCGGTCGCATAGTCCCCTTCGGCTTCGGTGACTTGAGTGAATACACCGCGCTCGTTGATGTTTCCCGAAACCGTCGCACCGCCGCCATTGAACCAAATTCCAAAACCATTGGCGTTCTTGGTGAATTCCGTCTCCGCGTAGAAGTAGTCCAGCGTTGCCGTAAGCGTATCGGTAGGGGCCCACTGCAGCGTAACCTGTGCGTTGGTGCGCGTACGTTCATTTTCAGCCCAGCCGTAACCGGCATCCTGCGGATACCAGGTCCGGCCGTCCGTGCGCTGGCTGTTGTTGGTGATCACGGCCTGGTCGCCCACGGCCCTGTTTTCGAACCACTGTTCTGTATGGGCTTCTTCCTCACGGTTTTCGCGTTTGGAATAGGATCCCGATAACAGGATACCAAACGTGTCGTCCGCAAAGGTCTGGCTATACAGGCCTGATATCTCCGGCGTGAACTCGCTCAGATCATTGGCGTCCTTGGTCGAGGTTTCATGGTGCGCCTTGGCAGTGAGAACACCCTTTAATCCCGGGGCGTCGAGCGGGCGCATGGTCCGCAGGTTGACCGTCGCGCCGATACCGCCCGTCGGCAGGTTGGCGCGCGATGTCTTGTATACTTCGACCGCGCTGACGCCCTCTGTCGCAATGTCCAGGAAATCGAAGGACCGGCTGCCGGCCGTCGGCATCTGGCGCCCGTTCAGCAGGGTCAGGTTGAATTCAGGACCGAGGCCGCGAACGGTAATTTGCGAGCCTTCACCATTGAAGCGGTCGATCGACACACCCGGGATACGTTGCAACGCTTCGGCCAGGTTTGTATCCGGAAAATCGCCGATGTCTTCCGCCGTAATCGCGTCAACAACGCCGACAGCATCCCGCTTTCGGTCCATTGAATCTATCAGGCTTTTGCGGACACCTGTTACAACGACTTCCTCTATTACAACCTCGTTATCATCAGATCCGTCACCTGCCTGGTCCTGGGCCATTGCCGTTGACATGGCGATAGTGCTCAACGCAAGTGCAATCCCCGTGGCTATTGGTTTCCTGGTAAACGTATAGTTTTTCACAATCTATTTATCCTCGGTTTCTATGCTGTATAGTTTTAATTTTGCGTTATTGTAAGCGCTTACATTTAATGTTAGTATCACTCAAATGTAAGCGCTTACTTTAAAAGTACCTCAATTCCTGTAAGTGCGTCAACCAGTTTTTTCAATAAAAATCATCATGCTTATATTCAAGACCACCCCATTGGGCTTGATAAAAAGGAAGCGCTTACATCCAATCGCTGCCGGTAGCCACAATTTTTCGATATTGATTTGGCACATACGGGGGGAACATGCGATTCAATTCGCCCGCCCAGGTGATTAGCTACCCATGCGCTGAAACAGCGGTCAAGCTGTCGGGGTCGTTAATACCTTTGATGAAACCTTCGCAGCGAAGCACCCGGATTAATTTACCGTCACGGGACCGGCAAACCCAGGTCTATTGTCTGATAACGGTTACAGGCAGATTGACGACTATCTTGCGTACACGGTTCTCTCGTCGAAATACCGACTGGCTCCAGGTCGCACCCAGGTTATTCCCCGGGATCGTTTCCGGATCAGCGCCATCGTGATACACAGCCACACTGCCCTGTTCAGCAAGCTTGTAAATGACCGGTACACCACACAGGCTGAAACCCAGAGAAGCGGTATCCAGTTGTTCGTACCGGACTTCACTACCCATTGAATATTGCCAGGTCTGGGTTTCGGACATGAACTCGTTTTGCTTGAGTAAAACCGGCGAAAAAGAAATCTTCCCACCCTCGATGCACAAACCCAACTCGTTAAAACGGGTAATCATGTCCTCTTTAACCTGTCCCGTCATACCCGGTTGTTGCACACCCGTGAAGCCGGGGGTGTGAGAATAGGGGTCGATGGGAAATGCGCCGTATTGGGCAGGTGATTTGTGTATGCCGAGACCTTCCTTGATATCGTCAAAGTGTTTGAACAGCGGGTCCAGAAGCGCCTGATGTACACCGTCTTCGCTGGCTGAAATACTGACTTCCGCCGTTGCCAACAGCAGTTTTGCAACCATGTGCCAGTAAATACAACCGAGCCCTTCATACTTGAACATGGTGCCGGAGCGGCCCGTAAACTGGTGATGATTGAATACGGACTCATAAACATCGCACAGCGCAGCCTTTTCACGGCTGCTTATGGCCGCGTCTTTATCAAGACCCGCAGATAATTCTCTCCTGTTTCTGAATTTGGTATTGAAGTGTACTTCCCCGTTGATATCCTTTTCGACAAAGTCCCTGCGGCCTGAATTGAGCTCATTCCGAATCCATGAGCTGTTTTCAACAATTGTTGGGGCGATGACGTTTCTCATCTTGAATGGCGGCAACTTTTTATCAGGATAGAGAAGGTAACTGTTCTGATCCGGACGATACATTTTGCTGGCTCTGAGGGCATTTAACAGGGCAAGACTGCCTTCCGCATCCAGGAATCCCGAGCTGAGTACCGCCACCTGACCTTCGAGCATCTCGAACAGGTTTTCGACCGCATAACCATCATGATTGAAGTGAATCAGGTTATAGGAATGGAACAATCCGTCCTGCCTGCGGTTTTGTGCAATGCTGTGATCGGCGTAGGCCTTGGCCAGATTGATAAACCGCGCTATCTTCGCCCTGTCCAACACGGACTTGTGTCCTGAAAGGCCCGAGTAGGCCGCTGCACGGTACTTTTCCCCGGCAAAGCCCAGCTCGTCCATGATGAGTTTCCGGTCGTTATTTCTGATAGCGCCTTCGATCATACCGGCACGGGTTTCTAACACCTTTTCGATTGCATTGAAAAATGCAACAACCTCGATGGAAACTGAAAAGCCCTGTGCATCGCTTTCATTCAGTAAAACACCCAGCGATACCAAAAACCGGCGCAGGTAGCAGACGGTGACCATCGAAAGCCCATAGCCCACGAGCGCATTATTCGCGTCGTTCCAGTCAGGCCGCTGGGTATTCATCCAGATACCGCCACCCGGCACAAAATTGCTCAGCTTGGACAGGGTGGTCGCCAGCAGTTTTTCGATTAGATTGACCTTGTAGATCGAACCATCAGGCAGCGTAAGCAGTTTTCCGTCGCTGCCGGTTTTCATAACCTGCCGGTCGATCAGATCAGCCCGTTCCTGGTCATATATCACGCTGTGTTTGGGATCACTCAGAAGTGAAAGATAGTCTTTGAGGCGGTAAGGTACATCAGCGTACACGAAGATTTCCCGCCCAAGATAACGCTCAATTTTCCCGGGGTGATAGCGGTTGGAAAACTCGATGAATTTAAGCAAGTAATTAACTTGGTGGTCGCCCCAGTAACCAATGTTCGACCAGGGTTCCTCGGGATTCAGCACCTCCCAGTCAAAGCCGTCCTTTGTAATTCGATAAGGGTTAAATCCATCTGCTGTCGAGGCATTTACAAACTTGCTGATAAAACTCTCTGCGAACTCCGGATACGAGAAGGCCAATGCCTCCCAGTTCTGAAAAATATCGCGCCAGTTACCCTGGTAAAAGAGCTTATCCGAACCATCCGGGGTTTTTACATCGATTGAAAACTGGTTCCATGGACGACTCGGGTCACCATGACGGCGACTGAATGTCAGTGGCAGATACTCAAGTACAATACGCTCCATGTCAGTATCGCCGCTATTCTCGGCGGCGGCCAGGATATCCCCCAGGGTATGTGTCATGCCCTTTGACGACAGCAGGCTTTCAAATTTCTCTGTTACCTTCTTATTCCAGTGACCGGCAAAATTCAGAAAATCCTCGACAGGAAAACGATACGCGTCGTAAAAAGTCCCGCCCCGCATGATATTGAAAAGCGTGTTGGAAAAATGTCGGCTGTTTGACAGTGCGTCAGACGACATCTGGCAGCCATCAGCACCACCTACCAATTGAAGCAATCGCTGCGAACCCGCTTCAAAATCCTTGTCGAGCGTGAGCGCAGATACACCCCGGTCAATGGTGTTGAAAAGTGCCGAAATCTCACAGGGACCCTGGTTAATGTCAGACAGTATGTGCCAGCATTTTTTTGCGCCCGCGGATAACGTAAAAGAAGACTGGACGAAAAATGCCCCGCGCTTGCCCATGCTGACCGTTTCATCGTTTACGGATGAACCGGCGCAAAAAGCACGCATCTGGTCTTCCGACAGCAATAACCTGGGCCGATCGAGTCCAATGCTCCAAACGACTGTGGCTTTCAATGCCTCACTGGGCTCGGCCCTGTCTGTCAGGGTTGAACTCATCGTATAAACAGCCGCGCTTCTGTCTTGAAAAGCTTCCGCCTGCTTATAGGCATCGACAAGTGTGCTCATTTCGTTCTGTAGCGCACGGCTTACACCATAGGGGAGCAGGTTTCGCAAGCCGTCCAGAACACTGATCTGCGCGTCAGCATGGCCGACGCTATGCAGGGTCGATTGTTTTAAAAAACCAAATTGCTCGGTGTTTGACCAGCTATAGGCATAAACCAGCCCGAGGTCGTGGTTTATCTCCTCGAAAATCAGTTTGTTACCGGCCTGATTTTTATATAGATTACGTTCGATGTCATAAACATTGACCTCTCGTCCAAATGGCTTCCACAGAAAAGTCCTGTCACCACGGCTGAGCAGAAAAACCGTCTCAGGTCCGGTGGTTGAATCGGCATCGTGGATTTTATCGTCGGTGTAGTAAGGGAATAGCGCATTGTCGGGATTGCCACGCCCACACGTCAGACCGCCTGTGCTGGATACGAACATCCAGTGGTCGGAAGCGCTGACAACCGACATGAAAAAGGGTGGCATCAAGTGATAGTTGGCTATTTTGTAGAAATATCCGCCATCGCGAAGAACCAGTTCACCGCTACCGCCTTCGGCGGCCAATTTTATTTGAGATTTGCCCCAATAAATATCAGTCATTCTTATTGCACCAGGATAAGCGTGTTGACGTACCCGGAAGAAATCCGGATACCGAAAAAAAATTTATTACCAATGAACCTGTTAACACAGGGGTGTTTGAATACTTCATGGTGAAGTTCCCCCTAACCCCTGGTTACCAGCTGTGCCTGGAGTTCTTCCAGGCTTTTCCCCTTCGTTTCGGGCAGCATTCGCGTGACAAAAACCAGGCCGATGATGGCAAACGAACCATATATCAGGAAGGTCGTGGCGGGTCCGAAGTTATCGAGTTCCCAGGGAAAGACCAGTTGCACGATGAAACTTATACTGGAGTTGATCAGGCCGACGAAAGATATGGCGATGCCCCTGATCCGGTTGGGAAACAGCTCGGAAAACAACACCCACATGACCGGCCCGAGAGAAACACCAAAACCTGCCACGAAGCTGAGGATGCCTATCAGCACCAGCGTCGGATTCATGTCGATCAATTCACCACCAGGCCCGTAACTGGCGGACGCAAAGCTATATGCGAGCAAAAGCATGCTGCTTGCGATAATAACCAGGCCAAATAGCAAGAGCGGCCGGCGTCCCAACCTGTCAATCAACAAGATTGCAACCACGGTAGCCACCACGTTCACGATTCCAACCAGTACTGCCTGCATAAAAGCCGCATCTGTTCCAATACCGGATTGTTCGAAAATCATGGGCGCATAAAAGAACACGGAATTGATACCGGTAATCTGTTGCAGGATTGCGATTACGATTCCGATCATCAATACCAGCCGCATGGCGGGCAGGAACAACTCCCTTACCGAGCCTTTGTTCAGGTGGGCTTCGGCATTCAATGATTCCTGCACTGCTCCGAGATCTTTTTCTGCCTGTGTCCGGCCACCTACCCGCTTGAGAATTGCAAGAGCCTGTTCACTTCTATTCTGCATGACCAGCCAGCGCGGGCTTTCCGGTACGGAAAAAAGCGCAAAGAAATAGAAAATGGCCGGAAGCGCCTCGACACCGAGCATCCAGCGCCAGTTCCAATCGCCCAGGTGCAGTGATTGTGTCCAGGCCAGGTCGGACTGGCCCAGGTTCAGAATCAGATAATTACTGAAATACGCAACAGATATACCGACAACGATGTTCAGTTGGTTGAATGAAACCATCCTGCCACGGAGCGCTGGGGGGGCGATCTCAGCGATATACATCGGTGCAATAATCAACGCTGCACCGACACCGAAACCACCCAGCATCCTGGCAACGACCAGTGTTGCATAGTCCGGAGCGAGAGCCGAAGCGACAGCAGAAACAGTAAACATTATGGCGGCCGTTTTTAGCACCGGCCGGCGGCCGAAGCGGTCACTTAGGGGACCGGCCAGCATCATCGCGATGGTGGATGTCAGCGTCAGTGAAGCGACCGCCCAGCCGACCTGGATACTGCTCAGCCCAAACTCGGGTCCAATGAAGCTCACCACGCCGGAAATGACAGATGCGTCGAAGCCCATCAAAAAACCGCCAAGCGCGACGATTAACGCAACCCTGGACGTGTAGCGGATGCCTGCATTCATCTTATTTACCTGTTTTTGACGGACTCGCGTAAGATCAGCTTTGGCTCAAAACTGTTTTGAACCTCGAGATCGGTTTGACCGTACATGTTTTTCAGGACGCAGCGTGCAGCCATTTGCCCCATTTCATCAATGCGACAGTCAATCGACGAAAGCTTCGGGTGCAGAAAGCGGCTGAATGAGACATTGTCAAAACCGATAATGGAAAGATCATCAGGTATTTTCAATCCCGCTTCCCGTGCCGTATCCATAGCACCTGCCGCCATTTCATCATTGGCACTGACAAGCCCGGTAAAAGGGATGCCCAATTGCAATAAATACCTCATGGCCGCTCTGCCACTGGACTCTTCGAAAGTCCCTTCGAAGGTCAGCTGTTCGTTATATGCGAGACCAAATTCGGCCAGGGCCCTCACGTGACCGGTCAGGCGCTTAAAAGAGTCCTCTTTCCAGCGTGGACCCGAGACATAGGCCAGGTCTTTATGGCCGAGTTCAAGCAGTGCTCTGGTTGCAATATATCCGCCGTGGTCGTTGTCCAGGCTGATGCACTGGCTGGCCATTTCCGGTATGAAACGATTCAGAAGAACAATTGGAACTGAACCCTGATTAAGCTTGATGAGATAGGCATCTGAAACGGAATACACATGCAAAATTAGCGCATCGCAACTGCTGTTCAGGAGAAACTCGATACAGTCCTGCTCCTTGACCTCATCACTGTGCCCGGCCGTGATGATGACACGTTTTCCCGCGCCCCTCAGTACTGCCTCCACGTTGCTCAGCATGACCCCAAAGAAAGGTCCGTGTAACTCGGGAATAAGAATGCCTACACTATTGGATCGTTTTAATGCCAGGGACTGCGCCATTGAGTTGGGCCTGTAGTCAAGCTCCGCAATCGCTGACAGCACTTTTTGACGGGTCTTGGGTGTCACATTGCCGCTGTTGTTCATGACCCGGGAAACTGTGGCAAGCGAGACACCCGCTAGTTTTGATACTTCATATATTGTGGTCATACTGAAGTTCGCTGTATAGAATGTAAGCGTTTACATATTATATCTTAGTGAACCTGATTGCCAACGAGTGATTGGTCACCACGTGGTATTTAATTGGTTCATCAGGATAATCATGCCCCGAAGTCGGAATTACTGTAAAAATTCAGGTATAAAAAAACCCGCAACATGGGCGGGTTCTTTAAGAATGCCGGCGAC
>CAWDDX010000002.1:0-58637 GCA_963801195.1 uncultured Gammaproteobacteria bacterium
GAATCCCTCTCTCTCCGCCAAAAAATGAAAAGGCCGTCCTTTTGGGCGGCTTTTTCGTTTTCCGATCGGGGTTTAGGGATGAGAACCCTTATCGCGAAGCGATCGGGTTCGACAAATCGGCAGGAGAGCCGATTTGGACGCGCGCAGCGCAGCGGAGCGACCCCGCAGGGGCGAGCGCCAGGGAAGGCGCGAGTAAATCCCTCTCTCTCCGCCAAACAGTCTTAGGCGCATTCCGGTCACATGGTTTACACCTTATTCCGGACACATGCTCAACAATCTGCCGGACCGCATCGATCTTGAACTCTTCGGTATATCTCTTGTTGCTCATGTGCACCTCTCTGATAGCCATTTTGTATGGCTGAAAGGTGTCTAGTAAAGTGGTGGCGATTCACTGCAACAGAAAGCTTGGTTTACTACCCTGTCTGTGTTCAATATTTGAATTCCTTGAAATCTGACCGTTACTGATCGGAGGCATAGTTCTATGCAAGCATGGTCACATAGGTTGCTTTCAAGAATTCCGTTTGCACTTGGCAAACTTGGCGTCAGACAAAATTATTTTTCACGGGCACGTCAGCTTCGCGGATACCACGAGCGTAAGCGGCGCGACCGACCACAAAGACTTCGTCATCATCGCCCGTTGGCGTGATGCCGATTGACTGAAAGGCAGAGCGGACATGCTGTCGCTCTTCCGGTTTCATGGGGAACTCTCGTTCTGCCGGATCATCTGCTTGACGTAACAGACCTCCGTTACCGCCCACGCACCATTGGTAGTACTTCAGGTGAGTGAACGGATGGACGCCTTTGGGTAACATGGGCGCCATCAAGGCGTACAAGGCATCATAGGCGGGCTTGATGTGCCAGTAGATCTTCATGGCTTCTGCTTCCCGGCCATGAAGAAGATGATCAAGATATTCCACCACATAAGGATGTTCCGGTGATTGCAGCGCTTCCTGTGTCCATGCGCCGCTCCATTGCATGCCATAGTGTTTGACCAGCAACGGCGCAATTCCCAGGTGTACGCCGCCGATCAGCAGGCGGTCCTGCAGTCGCTCACAGATTTCGTAAATGACCGGCAAGTCCAGGGTGGTCATCAGCTTGATGGCCATGACGTTGGGCAGGTCTGCCAGGCGATCGAATACATCGAGTGCAACATTGCTCGGGTGGATGTGTTGAAATTGTTGGCCATCAGTGGCCCAGAGGCACACGGCGAGATCCGTGCTTTCGATCAGGTCCCGGTAAAATTCGTACAGGTCATTTTCCGTAGCCGCCTCAAAGGTCGGAAACGGATGAACCAGCACGTGGCTGAGGCCCATGTCGCCGGCATCTTCCAGCAGGGCATGTTGCATATCCGACGTCGGCTCCATCACCACCGAACTGACCAGAATGTCATCTCCGGCCTCATCGGCCGCAATGTGAAAGTATTCCCTGCGTTCCTCGCGCTTGAGGCCCAGGGGCACGAGGAAGGCGGAAAAAAAACCATGGCGAATGCTCTGTCTGATGTCGTGACGGATGCCCTCTTCGTCCAGTCCGGAAAGATCCGGCGTAAAGGAGGGCATCAGGATATTTTCAAAACCGCGGAAATTTTCTTTTGCCCAGGATCGGTGTGACTCGTTGCCGGCTCTCATCTGTAGTTTCCTCATCTCTTTATAGGTACTGGCATGACTTTGTATAGTTTGACGCAGCGCTGCAAGTTCTTTTTTAACGCGTGGCCAGAACCCACGTTTATGGGAGACTTTGGCAGTACCTTGGGTAACTGAAACATCTCATCGCCGGTTTTGTCGAGCGCCTTTCGTTCTGAACGCCCAGCTCGGCAACAGACAGGGTGTCCTTCTCTATCTCCATGTCGCCGGTATCTCCCCCGAATCAAAAAGGTCCACAAATCGTGCGCCTTGCGTCTCGATGAGTTGGATCGCCAGAGTGCGCTGGCCGTTCATGATCGCTTCATGGAAATCTTCAAATTGTTTCAAGTAGGTGCCCCAGTTCTCGATGACGAGGCTTGTCGCGAGTTGTTTTGAAAAAATCTCTCCGTGGAGTTTCTCGTGCAGGTACTTCAAGAAACGGTTATCCGCAGCATCCTGAATAATTTCCTGGTATTGCATTCCTGCAAGTTGGAACTGGGGCAGATCCTTCAGGGCAGCGGCGTTACGCATTCGTTGCATTGCCGTGACCAGTTGTTTTTTTATGGATGGGGTCTCGAGTTTTTCAAATGCCAACTTCAATCCGAGGGCGACCAGACCGCTGAGAATGGGGATAAGCTCGACCAGGTCAGCGGATTCGAGTTTCCGGACACGTGCGCCTTTCTTTGGTATGAGTTCGACGATCCCGTCTCCCCAGAGAACTCTTAAAGCATCTCGAACCGGCCCGCGCTTGACGTTGTATTCTTTGGATAAATCCGCTTCGACCAACCTTTGTCCAGGAACGTATTTGCCCAAATTAATTCCCCGGATGATTTGCTTCACCAGATCCTCAACCTGGGATTCGGGCGTTTCGGGTGATGAGGTCCGGTGCCTGGCCGTACTGCCAGACAGTTTTGCATCGTTTTCAGATCGTTTGTGACTGTTTGAGGGCATTGGTCCTTAACTCTTCATGCTGTGAAGGTTCTTGATACCGCCCGGCTCATATCGAAGTCCGGCACTAGGTGATAAAGGGTTTTGACGGATGTGCGGACGGAAATTCGTCAGCACGTTTCAACCAGCGCACCAAAGCGCGGTCTGCCGTTATGGGAACGTCTGCCTTGAAACGAATAGTTTCAAGTATTTTGTTGTCGTCTTCCATGATTCCGCGGGCGAAATTTTCACCGATCTCAATAATCCTGTCCGGACCGCCCTCGGCATTCTTAAGGGCGCCGGTGACAGTATACCCCTTGGTCATACCGTCATTAATGGGCGTTGCGCTGAACAATGACAGGAGCAACATAGGTCCGACCTGGTTTGCGAGCGTGAGCGAATTCAGTCCGAATATCTTGAAGTGTTGCTTTGATTTTCCGATGGTCGGGTCATCAACTTCATTTTCGAATTCTATCGTAAATTCCTGGATATCGAATTCAGAGGGCTCCTTATTCATGGATGCGCCGTGTACAACGGATATGTGCTGGAAGTCGTGGGTGTTGGCGAGAATGACGTGGGGCGGTATGGGCAAGGGCTTGGTTTCGAACACGCTGTAAGCGATCTGATCTGTCGGCACCGTGGGAAAACTCGGAAGATCAAATAGCGGCTTTTCACCGTTAAATGCCCAGATGAGTCCCCATTGCTCCAGTGTCGGAAAATTGTACAGCTTCGCTTTTTTCGGGACATGCGAGGAAACCGGGATATGTTTGCAACGTCCGTCAGCGCCGTATTCCCAATGATGAAAGACACACTGCAGTCTGTTGCCCAATACCTTTCCGAGGGATAGATCAGCCCCAAAATGGCGGCAATATGCGCTGTGCACATGAGCGACGCCATCCTCTCCGCGCCAGACCACGATACGGCCGTCCAGAAATTCCTTTGCTATGACTTGACCGGCAGCTACTTCCGAACTCATGGCTACTGGATACCAGCTCTGGTGGTAACCATCCTGTTTGGCCTGGTTCGTGGCGGTGGAATGTGTATCTGATGGATGTGCTTTGGTCGACACGGTTAAGTCTCCTCTGGTTGATTCTGCACAGTGTTGCGTCAGTTATGCGGTAATTAATACCTTTGTTTTGCCCCGTTGGTTGGTTCGCCACAGTGGTTCGTTCGAGGGCATTCAGGGTCGTAGGGTTGCCAGATTCTCATCGATGAATTGTTCCAGCGTCCTCGTGGGCTTTCCCAACAGGCCCTCCATTGTAGGGTCGACCGTCGCAGCCTGGTCGCGACGCAAGCCCACGTGCAACATGGCAAGAACGATCCGGCGAGAGATTTCCATCTGCTGGGATCTGGTGTGTTTCCAGTATCGAGAGAGGCTGGCTGCTTCATATCCGATAGGCCGCCCGAGGGCCGAACTGAGCATGTTGGAAGCTTCCCCGAACGTCACTGCCGCCGGTCCGGTAAGATGATAAGTCTTCCTCGCATGGGCCACGGGATTCTTCAAGGCAAGGGCGGCTACTTCGCCGATGTCGAGTGCATCCACAAATGCGACGCGCCCTTCACCTGCTGGCAGCACGATACGACCCGCGTGGATGTCCCTGAGATAGGCGCCGGTAAAGTTCTGCGCAAAGAAGCCCGGTCGCAAAATTGTCCAGAGCAAAGGACTTTCCCTGAGGCAATGCTCAACACGAGTGTGTGGAATCAGTACATTGCCGCCTGCGCCGGCCACGGAAAGGAAAACGATATGTTTAACCCCCTCGTGCGCGGCAACATCGATAAAACGATTGAGGGTGTGGCCGACCCGCACAATCAGTGGGGGTCGCATCAGGAACAATCCGCGAACATTACGTAGAGCTTGCCCGAAGGTTTCCGGCCTTTCGAAGTCCAGAGGGACAGTTTCGGTTCCTGGCGGCAAGGACGTCTTTTCGCCGGGTTTGCGGATCGCCGCCCGCACAGTCTCTCCACTCTGCGAAAGGTGATGCAACACGGCATTGCCGACGTTGCCGGTGGCGCCGGTGACAAGCAAGGGAGAACCAGTTTCAGGCTGGGAATTGCTCACTTGGAAATCTGCCAATGGTATCCGAGTGCTGCCTACCGCGTCGAGTTGCGCCCCAGGATGATGCCAAGCAGCATGGCCAAGGCGGCGATCAGGGCCGTCAGCCATAACGGCACGCCCTGGGACAGTCTGAGTTGGGAACCGGACTGTTCCGTGGTCGTTTCCTTTGTGAACACGGGGTTCTTTGCCGCTTCTTTCGTTGCGGTACCGCTGCGCGTTTTCCCGGCGGGTTCCGGCGCCAGTTCGGCCGCGCCAATATCGCAGCCCGATGACTGTGGCCTGGCCGTACCGGTAATATCTACGCCCAGATTCGCCCACGCGGGCACCACGTCGGCGGGGACCTGTGAAGGCAGACAGTCGCTTTTCGGAATAGCGTCAAGTAAAGGACTGCCCGCCAGAGGATAAACCAAAGGCACGATACCCTGACCTTGACGGGGACCCAGCATCGGGCTGCCGGCGTTGACCCGGTCACCCGTTCCATTTCCAAAGCCGCAACTGTCATCATCGGAGAAGTTGTAACCCCAGGATTCGGTGCCCTTGCCGATGGTACCGCAGGCCGGGCCGTCGTTGCGCGGTGCGGCGACAACCGAGCCGAAACTCCTCAAGGTGCCGCTGCGGACGTCGAGATTGGGCGCTGTGTTGTCTTGCACTGTGGAATAGATCAGCACGATCTGGTGTTCCGCTGCGATCCCGCCAATCCCGATACGGCTTTGTGCCGAAACCGTGTTGCCCGTGACGCTGCTGTTGACCAGTGTCAGGTTCGTGAATGAGGCAACCCCTCCCGCCAACTCCTTGGCGAAATTGAGGGCGATGTTGCTGCCCGTCAAGCGAACGTCGCCTTGTGACGCGATACCCCCGCCGGCGCCCGCAGACTTATTGCCGTATATGTTTGAATTTTTGACGTCAAGGCCGCCAAGACCGCGCACAAAGACGCCGCCACCTGGCTCGGTCGCCGCGTCGCCTCCCGTGATGGTGACATCATTGAGGTTGAGCAAACCGCGGCCAAACTGATCGATGACCCGTGCTCCGGGACAGGTCTGGCGAATGCTGGCCTTATTTCCGCTGAGGGTGAGAATGCCGTTACTCAGGTGATCCAGGTCGCCATTGCGGTTAGCATCATCGTCGCTGGGCGCGCAAATAGATAGTCGATATTCTTTACCGATTTGCAGGAGAATATTGCCTTCTTCGTCACTTGCATTGATCAGATTCATGGCCTCACGCAAGGAAGTCAATCCATCATTGGGATCGACGACGTCTTTAACGGTATTTACCTGAACAATTGTGGCCGCAGTTGCCCAGCTGGGAGCGACGGGAACGAGGCAAACCGGCAGTAAAACGAATGTGATTAGAGAAGTCGAGAGTTTCTTTTTCATATTTCCGCCCCCTTGTTTGGCGTCTTGATCGTGCGCTCTTCGGTCAGCTAAAGGCTCATTCGGGCATCGCCTGTACGTTCGCAATAGTCTCTCCTTCGGCAATTTGTAACGTGTCTATGTAAGAGCCCAGCCGATACATTCGGCGAACAATAACTCAGATAGTAACATTATTGGTGATGACATTGTTAACAAAATATGCTTAACTGATTGTTGACTAAAATGGAAAGACGCCCGTTCTGAAGGCGTCCCGAATTGGTTCCTGGTTCATAGGTATCTAATTCACAGAGTTTTCATATCCGAATTGAGCATGGGAACCCGCAAACTGGGGAAGCGATGATGAAGATTGATATGTCTCTGATTTACGAAAAACTTCTGTTGCACGGCATAATCTGCATTCTGGCGGTCGTGCTGCTTTATCCAGAGATTGTCCACGCGGGCGACGCCATCGAGGAAATAATAGTCACTGCGGAAAAGCATGAAGAAACGCTGCAAGAGACTCCGATCTCCATTACCGCGTTGACCGCACAGGCTATGGATGTCCGTGGGATCGAAGATATCACCCAGCTTTCAAATTTTGTCCCCAATCTCAATTTGCTGAGTTCCACCGCTTTCGGTGGCTCCAGTACTTCATTTGCGTTTATCCGCGGCGTTGGTCAACCGGAGGTATTTGTGCAGAATGACCCCGGCGTCGGTATTTATGTCGATGGTGTCTACATAGGCCGTTCGCAGGGTTCAATCTTCGATGTGCTGGACCTGCAGCGCATTGAGGTACTGCGTGGGCCGCAGGGCACCCTTTATGGCAGGAATACGATAGGCGGTGCAATCAATTTGATCAGCGCGCCGCCGACAGACCAGCGTTCCGCTTCGGTGCAACTCGAGGGCGGCAACTACGGGCAGTTCTACGGCAAGGTCAAGTTCAATGGCCCTTTGTCAGACCGGATCCTGGCTTCGGCGGCATTCTCTCTGCGCCGCCATGATGGGTTTGTCAAGGCGGTTCCGCATCCGGTTTGTGCAAGTTGTTCGCGTAAGGCACTGACCGACGACGACACATTTGCGGGCAGGGTGTCTTTCCGGATTCTGGCAACGGACAACCTAACCTTTGATCTCACTGGCGATTACTCGAAAAAGGACAATCTCCCGATCGGTCGGCGGCTGGTCTATTCGGTTATCGATCCGGGCCTGCCCCAGTATAACGATGCCGTTCAGTACTGGTGGGGTGCCGGCGTGGCGGATTTTGTCAATTCGAAGTACAACACCCATTCCAGCAATATCACTGGTTATGACATACAGAAGGTTCGGGGCGTGTCGCTGACCGCGGAATGGAAGCATGACCAGACCTCTTTCAAGTCGATTACGGGCTACCGCAAACTCGACGTGCATCACGCGAGCGATAGCGATGGGTCACCCATGGTGATAAACACCATCGTTCCCGAAATTATCGATCAACACCAGTTCAGCCAGGAGTTTCAATTGCATTCCACCGCGCTTGATGGCCGTCTCGAATGGCTGCTGGGGGCTTTTGGCATGCAAGAAAAGGTCAACAGTTCGATAGACCAGGCTCAGGCCTTTGCCGAGATGTTTTTCGGTGTACTCTTTCCGCCGCCCACGTTCATGCCGGTATTTTTTCCGCCGGCACCGGATTTTGATCCTAACGATCCCCCATACTTCGGTCGCCCCCCGCGAACTCCGGATGTGACTGACCTGAGTACCGGCAATTATGCGGTCTTCGGTCATGCCAGCTACCAGATGACCGACAAGGTTGGTGTTTCTCTGGGTTTGCGTTGGAGTCATGAAAGGAAACATTTCCGGTTTCGTTCCAACGCTTTCGGCACTTCATTCGATCTGACGGATAGTTGGAATTCATTTACGCCCCGGGTTGGTCTGGAGTTTCAGGCCAGTGACGACATGCTTTGGTACGCTTCGTATTCCGAGGGCTTCAAGAGTGGATCGTTCAACAACGGCAACGACCCCAGCCAGCCATTGAGCGTAAAACCGGAAGAAGTAAAGTCCTATGAGGTTGGTGCCAAGACGTCCTGGTTGGATAAAAGGATGACGTTTAATGTAGCCGCCTATTACAGTGATTACACCAATCAACAATTGCAAGTGCGCACCAACACGCAATTCCAGCAGTTTGCTTTCGTGAACGTGGGTGCTTCTGAAATCAAGGGTGGTGAGATCGAGTTGGCTTTGCAGCCGAACGAATATCTGCGGATTGATGGCGGGCTTGGCTATACGGATTCGAAAATCACCAAAGTAGACGTTAATACGCCGAACGTCGAAAAGGGTGCAAGACTGGTGCGCACACCGAAGGTCAGTCTGAATATGGGTGCATCTCTCACGCTACCTGTCGCCGGATCCGGGCACGTCGAAGTGCGTGTCGACTATGCCTACAAGAGTTCACAGGAGGGCGATTTTACGAACAATCCGCATGACCGGGTAGATTCATTCGACGTGACCAATGTTCGCGCAGTTTACGTGCCTGAATCGGGACGTTGGGAGGTTTATTTGTTCTCCCAGAATGTTTTCGACCAGGATTACGAGTTGGCTCGCGCAGGATTTGATCCCGCGGTTTCGGCGAGTGCAGTGGACGGCCCACCGCGTACCTACGGGGCGGGCTTGAAAATACGCTTTTAAAACCGCAGGCTAAGCGCTACCCTGATGGGGCTGGAAGTCACGTGTGCATTCAATTTCCCGCCGGGCTTTGTTTGCACCCAAGGTTTAACAACGAATGGATCATTACTCGGTGCTGTTCGTCGTTTCATTGAGAATGGTCCGACGCTCGTACTTTGGATTTCCTTGTAGTAGCGTCCGGGACCGTGCATGGTCTGGCACAGGCCCCCAAGTCGCTTTTTAAGGCGCGGCCGGAACGCTCGCTATTGGGGTCCCGGAACGGTAAACGGCAATGACTAAGGAAGTGCTTATTGTCGGTACCTATTTGAAAATTTCGCCGGAAATGCTCGGAACGGATGCTACGGCCTATGCCATCTGGGATATCCAGGACTGGGATGCCTTCCTGTGTGAGTCAGCAAATCAAATCCGTATCATCATGACCGATGCGTTCACGGGTGCGGACAGGCAGCTGATGTCCGCTTTTCCCAACTTGGAAGCGATTGTCAATGTGGGTGCTGGTTACGATAAGATCGATATAGTATACGCACGATCACACGGTATCCAGGTAAGCAACACACCGGGTGTATTGGACGATGATGTGGCTGATCTCACCATTGGCTTGATGCTCGGCGTTTGTCGGCGGATCGTACAGGCAGATCGTTTCGTACGGGCAGAAGCATGGCGCAACGGGATGTTTCCACTGACTCGTCGTCTGAGTGGAAAGCGGCTGGGCATCGTGGGTCTGGGCCGTATCGGCAAAGCCGTGGCGCAACGGGCACAGGGCTTTGGCCTGGACATCGCTTATCATGGCCGACACCGGCAGCCTGATCAGCCATACCGTTATTTCAGCGATCTGGTCGAACTCGCAGCGACCGTTGATTTTCTGGTTATTCTCGTACCGGAAAATGCATCGACTCACAAACTGATCAACCGTGCGGTGCTGTCCGCACTCAGCTGCAACAAGGGTATACTGATCAATGTGGCGCGTGGCTCAGTGGTGGAGGAGACTGCTTTGGTGGATTCTTTGGTCAGTGGGCAGCTGGGGGGCGCGGGGCTGGATGTTTTCGAAAATGAGCCCAGTGTACCGACTGAATTGTTGACCCTGGACACGGTCGTGTTGCAACCGCATGTCGGCAGCGGTACGGTGGAAACGCGCCAAGCCATGAAGGACCTGGCGTTGAAAAATCTGCGTGCATGCCTTCGGGGGGACCCGCTCTTGACCCCGGTTTGGTAGAAAGCATAGGAGACAGAACAGTGACGTCATATAGCCCACATACGACTGGCCCATGCGTGCTTTTTTGCGCTACGTTCCTAACTTTTGTCTTACCTTTTTCGGCTTTCGCCAGCGAAGCGAAGACAAATTTGCCAGACTTGGTGCTGTGCGTCAGTTGCCATGGCGAGAATGGTGTGGCTACCAACAATCAATGGCCCAATCTGGCCGCCCAGAATAGTGAGTATCTCGCCGAGGAGAGTATTCGCTATCGAGATGGCGTCAGGTATGACCCCAACGGTTTGATGGTGCCCTGGGTCAGGAACCTGAGCGACGAAGCAATTCGGAAAATTGCGGATTACTATAGCCGTCAATCGGCAGCGCCGGCCAGAGTGTCAGCTGCGATGGATATCGAAAAAGGACGGCAGCTTGCGAAGAGATGTACCGGCTGCCATGGATTGGACGGCTCCAGTACTAACAACTCTTGGCCGACACTTGCAGCTCAAAACGCGGGTTACATCGTTTTATCGATGCAGTACTACCAACAGGGCTTGCGGCATGGTTCGGCCGGCCTCATGGACTCATTCGCCCAGGGCTTGACAACGGAACAAATCAACAACCTGGCGTCGTATTACGCCAGCCTGAAACCGGGCGAACGCCAAGCGGAAACGACTGACGCTGGCAACGAGTGAAAAAACGTCAGAACGGGTAATGGCGCTCACCGAGCTGAACGGTGATCCATTTCAATTCGGTCATTTCTTCCATTGAAAAATGGCCGCCTTCACGGCCCATGCCGCTGTCCTTGGTGCCGCCAAAGGGTACGTGAGGCTCATCGTATGCCGTGCTGTGATTGATATGTACCATGCCGGACTCGAGCCGTTGCGCCATGTCCAGTGCTTTTTGCAAGTCGTTGGTAATTACGGCGGCAGATAAACCGTAGACAGTGTCATTGGCGATTTTCAGCGCATCTTCCGAGTCGCGCGCCTTGATCACGGACACAACGGGTCCGAAGCTTTCCTCAGCGTAAACGGACATTCCGGATGTGACGCCCGAGATGACCGTGGGTCGATAATAATTGCCGTCATTAGCTCCGCCGGTATGCACCTCAGCACCTTTTTCGCGTGCATCGGTTACTTGCCCATTGATGAATTCACATTGGTCCAGGCTGATAAGAGGCCCGATGACCGTATCCTGGTCGTTGGGATCGCCGACCTTGAGCTGGCCAACTTTCGCAACCAGTTTTTCCACGAACTCGTCGTGCAGCGGCTCTTCGACAACAACCCGGGACCCGGCCATGCAGATCTGTCCCTGATGCAGAAAAACACTGAAAGCGGCCGTATTGACGGCATAGTCGACATCCGCGTCGGCGAGCACGATGAGCGGGCTCTTGCCGCCGAGTTCCAGCGTGCACTTTTTCAGGTTGGCAGCCGCCTTTGCCGCGAGGCTGCGACCGACGGCTGTAGAGCCAGTGAAGGTAATTAGCTTCACGGCCGGGTCGGAAGTGAAGACATCACCGGTGACTGAACCGCGTGCGGGGACGACATTCACGACGCCGGGTGGCAGTTCGACGCTTTCAAAAAGTTCAGCGATCTTCAGACCGCTAACCGCGGTAGCTTGTGCTGGCTTGAGCACTACCGTGTTACCGGCCGCAATGGCCATCGCAACTTTTTTCATGGCCAGAAGCAGAGGGAAGTTGAAGGGAGCGATCGCGCCCACCACGCCGAGCGGACGGCGGATACACATGGAGAACATGTCCGGGCTGTCCGCAGGCATGGTCTCACCCGTAATTCGGCGGCATTCGCCTGCCGCGCTGCGCAGCATGTTGGCAACGAAGCTGGCCTCGAACATGGCTTTACCCCAGGGAGAACCACCCTCGTTGATCAATACTTCCGCATACTGCGGGATGCATTGGAGCAATTTGTCCGCGGCGGCGAGCAGGAAGGCTTCACGCTCTTTGGCCAGCAAGGAACCCCAAGTAGCAAAAGCGGAGTTAGCAGCAGCTATTGCGGACTGGAGATCAGCATCCGTTCCTTGATGGACGCGTGCGTACACCTCGCCGTTGGAGGGGTTGATGTCATCAAGCACGGTTCCGTCACTGGAAGAAATCCATTGGCCATTTATGAACAACTTATACTCTTGCACTGTTAAAGCCTCCGACGCGCGCTCGCCAAAAGGTCATTATAGACAACCTTAAAATACACGCTCATGCAATTATCGACCGCAATCATTACTGGCGGAAATGTAGGAATCAGGCCTTCGAATGACTCGTTCCCAGCCCCTGCCAGCGTTTGACGACTCCGCTGTCGAGGCCGATCAGATCCAGGATGCGTCCTATGGAATGATTGATAATATCGTCGAGGGTGTGAGGCCGGATATAGAATGCCGGCATGGGTGGCACTATGATGGCTCCCAGAGAAGATGCCTCATAAAGCAATTTGCAGTGGCCGTTGTGTAGCGGCGATTCCCGGGGAACGAGAATAAGTTTGCGCCGTTCCTTGAGTACGACGTCTGCCGCCCGCTGTAATAAATTGTCAGCATAGCAGTTAACAATACCTGAAAGCGTTTTCATCGAGCATGGTGCTACGACCATGGCTTCCGTTTTGAACGAACCGCTCGAAATAGTCGCCGCCAGGTTGGAGTCCTTATGTGTGACGTCCGCCAGTTTTTGCACTTCTTTGATTGAGTATGCAGTTTCGTGCGCAATGGTGAGTTTGGCGGTGCTGCTGATGACCAAATGTGTTTCGACATTGGCTTGCTCACCCAGCATCTCCAGCAAGCGGATTCCGTAAATGGCGCCGCTGGCCCCTGAAATTCCGACGATGATTCTCATTGTTGCACCTGGTGTTGGCTATCCGGGGGCAAATTACAAATAGTTTTGAGCGTGGACAATACCGCGTTGAATGCTGAAGGGTGTACCGTGCGTTCCCGGTAACACACGGTGACATCGATTTCGGCCGACAAGCGATCTGTGGCCAGCGCTCTTATGGTTCCCCTTTCGATTTCCCGGAGCAGAAGTTGCCGGGGAAGAAATGTCAAAAATTCATTACCCAGCAGCATTCCGTGGATAAAAGTGGGGGAATTCGCCACTATGGCCGCCAGTGGGGGGCTGAGTCCCTGTGTGACGAACGACCTCTCAAAGCTGTGCAGCCAAAACTGTGTGTGGGGCGCCATCACCCAGGGATACTCTTGCAAGGATTTGAGACTGACGTTGTCGCTACTCAATGGGTGATCACTTCCACAGAAGACTTGGACTTGATCGCGCATGACCGTCTCGGTAACCAGGTCTGCATGCATCCCATGAACCCAGCCGCCGATCACCAGGTCGAGTTCACCGCGCCGCAATGCAGGAATGTTCTCTTCCATCAGACCTTCCTTGATGTTCAAGTGAATGCCGGGGCGTTCCTGATAAAACTGCAGTGCCAGGCGGGGCATCAAATGCGCCGCGATGCTGGGTGTTGCGCCTATGGAAACTTCGCCCTTGGTCGCGCCGGTCAGCGTGGCAATTTCGCGTTCGGCATGGCGGATTTCCGCTTCAATCACCTTGGCGTGCAATGACAAAGTATCGCCGTAAATAGTGGGTATGACTCCGACCGGCGTGCGATCAAAAAGCTTGACGCCCAGTTTCTCTTCCAACTGGTGAATGTTCTTGCTCAAGGCTGGCTGACTCAAATGCAGGGCCTCAGCCGCATTGCCGATGCTGCCCAACTTGTACACGGTTAAAAAGCGCTTGAGGCTGCGAGAATCCATATTGCGAAGACATAAAAAAAAGATTATGTTGTTTTACTATAACATACTTTTTAATTATGGCATCGGAGTAAGCATGGCCTTTGGGAAATTTGGAAAGTACTATCCTGGCGGCGTGGAATTCGTGCCGGAGAATGCAGACTTGCGTGCAGTGGTGCAGAGGGAATTTGAACGCTTTCGTGAAACATCTGGGCAAGGCGAACGCCTGCAATTCCAACCGGGGGAGGGCGAGATTCCGGTACGGACTGATATAAAACACTTGAGCTACATTGTCATCAATCTCTTGCAGAACGCGCTGAAGTACTCCGCTCCAGGCCAGAATGTAAAAATGACACTGAACACTCAACACAACCACGCCGTACTCTCTGTTACTGACCACGGCATTGGGATACCGGACTCTGAACTGAGTGATCTTTTTTCACCGTTTTATCGAGCCACCAATGTGGCCGACCGCCCGGGCACCGGTATGGGCCTGGCCATCGTAAAAAAGTCGGCACGAATGATAGGCGCAGAGATTCGCGTGGAAAGCCGCCTGGGTCATGGAACACAATTTGAAGTTCTTATTCCCCTGTGAAACAGAGCCGGGGCTCGCGCCCAGGCTCGCGTGCTTCACTGTGCAGCTTCCAGCTTTTTCTTGATGCGTTCGATGGCCTCTCGTTCCCAGTTGCGTGGTTCGGTGCGTGGCTCCCACTCGGTGCGGTGCTCAGGAACCTTAATCAGGGCATCGATAAGTACCTGCTGACCGTATGCGCGCCAGCCCAAGGGCCCCGGGATGCCCGATGGATCACCCCAAGCGCAAAGGCCCTCGTTGATTACGATGGAATCCCGTACAGGCTGGGCGCGCGTGCCCAGCGCCCAGATGACGTCACGCAGGTTGTAGGGATCGATGTCGGGCCCAACGACGATATAGTATTTGCTACCGTTGCCAATATAACCATGTGGACAGGCATAGATCGCATTCAATACTTGTTTGCCATAGTGCGGAGTTTTCTGCAATCCGTCGACCTCGGTTTGAACGACAATCGTTTCGAGATCGTACGAAACCACATCCTTTATCTTGTAGTCATTGTCCCGCATATAGTTCAAGGCTTCAGCCTCAAAAAACAAGTCGGCAAAGGCCGTGTGCGGTCCCTCGTGGTTGAAGCCGCTGCCTGACCAGGTCGTCATCCACATCGGTTTCCTTCGATGCGTGATGCACTTGATACGGAAAACCGGCATTTCGTGGTTACCAAGCAGGTGGCCTTGGTAGACGCCTTCGGCGTATTTCGGCACATAGTAATCTTCGGGCAGGAACTCGCCCTCTAGCACATATTCGGCATTGGCCGGCACCATTAGACCCGGAATCGTCTCGGCTTCGACCACTTCTACGGCTTCGCCGTTGAAGCCGCCGACAACCGCATATTCGTCAGCGCCGTCCTGAGGCCAGACCAGTCCGCTGCGGATGGCCGAAATCGCGGGGATGACCGGCTCATTGCACATCGCATACGCCGCCGGCATCGGCTTGTTGAACTTGCGGAAGTTCTTGCGGTAATAGGTGCCGCCGTCACTTGCAATGGGGCCGTCATAAATCATTGCGACACACATATGGCTCTTGCGCCGATCTTCAGGCAAGGGTTTATTCGGATCACCGTCGTCCCATTCGAAAAAACCCCCCCGCCAGATGCCAAGGTCGTGCGTGTTCGTTTCCGCATCGTGGATGATGAATTGGCCGCCGCCGCATGGGCTCCACGGCACAGTTTCAAATTCGATCCAGTTGCGGGGGCAGTCCTTGTACAGGTCAATTTCGCTCTCAGGGATAATGACCTCCTTGG
Organism: uncultured Gammaproteobacteria bacterium; assembly: GCA_963801195.1. Classification (GTDB taxonomy): domain Bacteria; phylum Pseudomonadota; class Gammaproteobacteria; order Xanthomonadales; family SZUA-36; genus SZUA-36. The sequence continues at coordinate 15,351 of CAWDDX010000002.1, forward strand.
CCGGTGCGTCAGCCTTGTCGATCATCTTGGGTGGGATGAGGTTGGTCTTTAGCGTGCGGATCTTGGCACATAGTTCAGCCTTGTTTTCGACACCGCACATGCGCAAGATCCGCTCTCTGGTCGCCCAGGGGTTGATTACAATCGGCACATCCGGCCGATTATTGATCGGCTGTTCAATAATTCCGATCGGGTTATTCGGCAGTGTATGCAAAAAGCGGCAGGCGGCGCGCAATTCGGTTTCCATTACTTTGCCATTGGCGCCCGGGCAATTGATGACCTCCATCTGTTCTTGTCGGAGATCTTCTGGTACTGCGTCCACAATGGAGTCAGGGTCGCCTGCCTTGATGGGTGTTTTGAAACGAAAAACATTACCGAGCTTTTCTTCGTCTTCGATCCATTCGCGCATTGTTTTCCATGGAAATGGCATGTCATATCCTCACTTGTATACGGTCACCTACACATAGGAGTGTAGCAGTTTGGTGCCTTCGATTCTGAACCCCACCGGGATGATATAAGCGCCTAGTATTTCCCTGGGGGCGATTGCCGTATGTTCTTCAAACAGTGACGGGTGATAGGTCAGTTCTCCTTCGCCGGCCCATAATTCACCAAATTTGATGTTGCTGCTGACCGTTTGCACCAATTGGTGGACCAGCGGTTTCTTGTCGTTGACGTCCGCGCTGGGGAAATGCAGCGTGTGGAACAGGTCTGTACCGAATGGTTTTGGCAACTGATCCGGGGTAATTTTCTCCTTGATATTTATCTTTCCAGTAACCAATCTTTCGCCGTGCGATTCTGCATAAGCTGCATATTTGGATCCGGGCCCGCATGCCTGCATGGCTGGGTTGAGGTCGTGCAAGAAACGGTTGCGAGGGCCCATGTGAATGGTGCCGATCTTCTTCGGGAAACCCATGAACCAGCCGCGAGACATGGAAAAATCCTTGTCGACCCAGATGTAGACTACCCGGTGACCTTCGATACCCTTATAACTGCAGCGTACGCCGATCAGACATTCCGTGTATTGTGTACGTTCTGGGTTGACCCCCAGCATATCTTCATGACCGGCCCACAATCCCTGCCAGTCTCCAAACCAGACATAGGCTACGTCGGGTTCTTCCCGTGAGAGTTCGAGCGGTTCCGGCAGCAGTTTCTTGATCTCGTCCGGATCGGTCTTGTACTGGATGGAAAGAATATCGACTCCAAAACTCCAAGGGAGGCCACCAACGATTTGTGCGGTTCCACCCGGAGAAAAGGGCACGGAATAACCCTTCATGTCTGCAAGGCTCATTTCAGATATCTCCTGCTATGTTGTTCAGACGACCCGGATTTCCGAGCGTGTTCATTAACCAAGTGACCGATCTTGAAGTTGACCGGCCAAACCCATGATGGCAAGGCACTGGCATATCTTCAAATTGAAAAGACGTGCTCAGGCATAATAATAAGCTATGCTGATCACCCACCACCTGGCCCTTGTCGGTTGACAGTCGAAATGAATGAGATGTACGCTCCAGAATATCTGATATTCCATACCGTACTCTATTGGAGGACAAAAAATGTCCCGCATTCACTGGTTATGGCTCTTGCTCCTGATATTGACAGGGCTATCAGCTTCATGTTCAGAAGACGGCAATAGCCCCCCTGCCGGAGCGGCCAACAACGTTGCGGACAAACGCCACGAAGTTCTCAATGATCCCTTCGTGGTGGGTATACGACAGGTAGGTGAAATCTTCGATCCGCAAACGGTGCTGCCCGCGGAGATTTCAGCCGTTGCGTACAATTTGTATGATTGGCTGTTCGACCGCAATTTCGATGGCTCTGTCAAACCCGGACTCGCCGAGTCGTGGGAATTGTCACCGGACGCGAAACATTTAACGATACATTTGCGTCACGGGGTAACCTTTCATACGGGTACGCCCATGACTGCGGACGATGTCGTGTTTAGCTGGAATCGCTTAGTTAAAGGCGGTTTCAGCACACGCGTTGCCCATTCCCTGCAGACGATCAAGGCAGTCAATGACAACACGGTCGAGATCGTGTTTGGTCAGGCCGAGATCGGATTTGTTCCCTTTGGCGGCTTTGCCGTACTTTCCAGAGCCTATCACCAGAGAGTCGGTGAAAAGGTATTTCGTGAACAACCGGTGGGCACCGGTCCTTACCGGTTCAAGTCCTTGGCGCGCGGCCAGTTTATCGACCTCGAACGTTACGACGGTTATTGGGGTAAACACCCGGAAATAGCACAGGTTCGTATGAAGTTCATTACCGAGGACACGACGCGGGTGGCGCAGCTCAAGACCGGTGAAGCGGATCTGATTATGCAGGTACCTTTTCCGTTGGCGCCCGAGTTGGAAGCTGATCCCGGATTAAAAACGGTGGAATTATCGCCTGGCGGAATGACGGTATTTTTAGCCTTGAAAACCGACAATCCGAACACTCCGTGGGCCGACATCCGGGTGCGCGAAGCCATTGCACTTGCAATTGATCACAAGGCGATCGTCGAGGATATTCTGCAAGGCTATCCTAAGTATTATCCCTTTCTGGCGCCAAATGACCTCGGGTACGACCCCAGCCTGAAACCGTACCCGTTTGATCCGCAGCGGTCGAAAGAGTTGCTCGAAAAAGCTGGTGTGACCAATCTGAGCTTTGATATCCCATACATCTCAGGTGCGACAACCGGGCAGAAAGAAACCGCGGAAGCCGTCGCATTGTATCTCAATAACGTGGGTATCGAGGCGCGGGCCAAACCGATCGAAGGACCCCAATTCATCCGCTGGGTCCAGCAGGCCAGCGGTAATCCGAAAATGGACTACGTCGCGTTGTTCATAGGTGGTATAGCCGGCCGCGCCGAACCGTCGACGGGACTGGCGACACATTTTGCGACGTTTACCCCGTTCGCCTGGTATCGCAACCCAGCGGTCAATCGATTGGCGATGAGAATGGTGGGGACAACGGACCGAGCGGCACGCGCGGAAGCGATTCGTGCGCTGGGAAAAGCCGTTCATGCGGACTACCGTTACATTCCGCTTTGGACCAATTCGCACATATACGGGATGAAGTCCTGCATCGATTTCACGCCGACCCTGGGTGAATACGACATTATCATGCTGCGGGACGTTTCAATCGCAAGGTGTGTAAAATGATGCGCTTTGTGGGTCTGCTACTCCTGATGATTGCGCCATTGACTGCTTCAGCTGCGCCGTTGGCGGAACTGTTCGGCACCCGGACCAGTGATGGGGTGTTGTTGCATGGGTTGCATTACAGTCCGCGGAACCCGTCTACAACGGCTGTGATTCATCTACCGGGCGGGCCCGGGGCGTTCTACAGCATCCAGGATATGGCGCCATTAGCGCAGTCGTTGCAGCAGGCCGACTATCATTTTTTCACAGTCAATACGCGTACGGCAGGCACCAACGGCATGATGTACGCCAGATTCGAGGATTATGAAAAAGACGTTGCTGCCGCGGTGCAATATGCACTGGGCACAGGTATGAAGGACATCATCCTGCTGGGGCAGTCGCTCGGTTCGGTCCGTGCCGTTTACTACACCGCAATGACGGGCGACACCGCGATCAAGGCTCTGATTCTCTGCTCTGCAATACCTTCCCCCTACCTCGAGGCCCAGGCCCGCCGGGATGCTGACCAGCGTCAGGCTTATGACGAGTTCCTGGCAAAGCAGCGTAAAAAAATTGCGAACCGCCAGGGGCTTGAACTCAGTGCCTGGCCTTGGTGGGGTAACGAGCGTCTGCTAAATATTTCGGCCGCTGCCTGGGTGAGTGTGTTTGGCGCGCCGGCGGAAAGCAATGCGAGTACGGTCAAGTTTGCGGGCAAAATCGAACTGCCCGTTCTAATGGTGCACGGTACGCGTGACGAGGTAGTGCGACCCGCTCTGGCGGAGCAAGTCTTGGCAGCGTTCTCGAAATCCAGTGACAGGCATTTGGTGACCATTGAGGGCGCCAACCACCTGTTCCTGGGTCATGAGGCTGAGTTGGCATCCGTGGTAACCGATTGGCTGGTGAAGCGATTTCCACATCCGGTAGTCTCAGGCGAATGATCAGCATCCGGTGCGATGCCGGCAACATCCTTCCAGTAAAAAAGGAACACCGATGAATCGAACAGAAACTTCCGTGCTGCCTGGGTCTGGTACACCAAGAGCGGGCAGCAGCGGCAGGGCGGCAGCCGGGTTCAGTCCGGAATCAGGCCCGATCGAGCGCTCACAAAGAACGGAATGGGCCCGTCAACATTTCCGCGGGTTCGAAAATGTCCTGATGCCGTCGTTTACACCCGACTTGGCACGACTCGACGAAGAGGGTATTCGACTGGATGTGCGCAAAAGTATCGAACACGGCTTTTTCTCTTCACTGTGTGCTCCCGTCGCATTGAATTTCGATGAAACGACACGCTTTCTCGAGGTCGCAGTCGATGAAGCCAAGGGACGGATTGCGATCGGCCTGGCGTTGCATGCCGATACGCAAGAGCTCGAGTTGGAATTGCTGGCCCGTGCAGAGGACGCGGGGTGTCAGCATATATTGCTGGATCTGCCCTGCAAGGGGTCCGAGAGGGAACTGTATGAGCATGGCGCGAAATACGCGCAGGCAACCAACCTTGGCATCTACTTGTGGCAGGCGCAAAAGCACGGCTTTCGGCGATTCAATCGTGCCGGCATTCCGTACGAAACCTACGATCGTTTGGCTGAGCACCCTAATATCATCGCTTTAAAAGTCGGCGACCCTGATCCGGCCGTACTTTTCGAGCTGTTCGAACGTTACAACGACCGCATGCTCATCGGTGCCCTGATGCTGAATATCATGCCTCTGGGCATCAAAACATACGGGCAGCAGTGGAGCGGGGCCTGGACCGTCGAGGCGCTACAGTCGCCGGAAAAGCCCTACGCAGTGAATTTTTTCAAGTTGATGACGGCAGGGCGGTACCAGGAAGGGATGGAACTCTATTGGAAGTATCTGACCCCGGCCTTCGAAGCAATGATGCAACGCATGGGTCCCCTGATGCCCGCTGGCGGCCACCCCTGGGAACACCTCAAGTACTATCAGTTCGCGGTCGGTGGCAATGGAGGGCGAATGCGCAAGGACCCAATGCAACCCAACCTGCCGGAAGTCTCCACACAGGACATGGAGAAGGTCGGGCAGACCCTGCGCTCTATCGGCGTCGAGCCGACCGAACTTCCGGCCGAGGCGTTTCTGGTGGGGCGAATGAACTATCAAAATGGTGCGCGAGCGGACGACCTGAGCTGAACCATCCGCTGTAAGTGGTGGTGGGTTCCTATCCTGTACATGCCTAGAGCGTAAACACCTTTGCACGTCTTTCCAGGCGCGGTGGGTTGACACTGCAAATCACCAAAGGTACGCTCTGACGTACTAAGTATTTTATACCGTACATCTGGAGACAACCATGCCCAAAAAAGCGTATTGCGTTGATGCGACAAAACTTCCACGGCAGTCCCGCTTTGGCGGTGCGATGCAGGAAACAGCCGTCGTCATGGATCATGCCATCATAAAGTTCGCCTGGGGGAAAGCCGGCGGCCCAGAGATGTCAGGCCGCTTGGCGGCGGCGGGCGCCCCGGATGTTCATCCTTGGGACCAGGCTATCCTGTTAATTTCAGGCAAGGTTGAGGTCACGTTGGGTGAGAACGGCGCGGATGGCACTTACGTGATGGAGCCCGGCTGGATCGTATACATACCAGCAAACATGCCGCATATCGGCCGCGTATTAGGCGAAGAAGAAGCGTTTGGTGTGGATATTTTCGCGCCGGTACGAGAAGACTATCTGGACATGGCGCAACACCAACTCGCGCTGGAAGACGACTGAGATGGTTTTTGGGGAAATATCATGAAAATTGACCGGAGAGATCGTAAAGCCTGGGCCCGCGAACATTTCCGCGGCCTCGAGAACTGCATTATGCCTTCGTTCACGGAAGATCTGCGTGCATTGGACGAGGAAGGGATTCGCCTCGATGTTCGCCAGAGCATCCGTCACGGCTTTTTTTCTTCCCTCTGCTCACTGGAGAGCGGGCTGACAACGGCTGAGAAAAAGAGCATGTTGACAATTGCCACCGAAGAGGCGGGCGACGAGTTGGGTATCGCTTTGTCTCTGACGGGAGAGACCGCGGCGGAAAATATCGATATCCTCCAGCATGCGCAGTCGGTCGGCGCTACTCACGCCTTGGTTAGTTACCCGCAAGCCTTCCGGCCGAAGAGCCAGGATGAAGTGTACGACTACGTTCGTGAATTGGCGGATAGCACCAGTATCGGCCTGTACCTGTTCGTATCTGACAAGTTTTCCTTCCACCATCTTCATCCCAGCGGCGTGCCTCTCGACGCTTACGAAAAGCTGGCGGATATCGATAATATCGTGGCCATGAAGCTCGGCGGCATGGATTCGGGAATGATCTACGAGTGTTGCGAGCGTTTCAGTGACAGGCTGCTGGTCACAAGTGTTAACCTCGGCCTGCTGCCCATGTTGCGTAAAATGTACAGCGTGCAGTGGAGCGGCGCCTGGACGGCTGAAGCCCTGCAGTCGCCCGAACACCCTTACGCGGTCAATTTTATGAACCTGCTGCTCCAAGACCGGTTCGACGAAGCGATGTCCATATACTGGCGTTTGGCGCCGGCGCTTGGCTCCATGATGCGGGTGATGGCGCCGCTGGTGCCGACCGGAACCTACCACTGGCCAATGCTCAAGTTTTACCAGTGGCTCAGCGGCGGCAATGGCGGCATGACCCGCCAGCCCTGCATGCGTTTGTTCGAGCGGGATTTGACGGCGATCCGCGGTGGTCTGCGCGCCGTGGGGATCGAGTGCACAGATCCGAACGAAGAATTTTACGTCGGCAGGAGCCAACTCGCCCGTCGGCGCAAGTAGTGACGGGCCGCCCATCACCACGGCGAGGAGATTTGCTTTGACTGTCAAACGAAAGGAAAGAAAAGAGTGGGCGCGGGAGGCGTTGCGGGGCATCGAGAATGCCCTGATGCCTTCATTTACACCGGACTTGACGTCGCTGGATGAGGCAGGCATCCGCTGGGACGTGCGGCAAGCCGTAGCGCATGGTTTTTTTTCCACGATGTGCGCCTGTGAAACCGGGTTGTCACTGGAGGAAAACAAGCGTTTCCTGGAGATCGTATGTGACGAGGCAGGCGGCGAGATATTGGTGTCCTTCACGTTGCTCCAGGACTCATTCGCTGACAGCTTCGAATTGCTCGAACATGCCGAGAAGGTCGGTGTCAGCCACGCGCTGCTCGGGTACCCACAGACCTTCCGCCCGGCCGATGCGGAACAAATTTACGAGGCCACGGCGGAAATCTCGGAGCGCACCAACCTTGGTCTGGTCATGTATGCCAGTGACAAGTTTGATTTTGTGAGGTTTCACCCCAGCCACGTACCCTTTGAAACATACGATCGCATTGCCGACCTGCCCAACGTGGTGGCGCTCAAAGTCGGGTTCGGTGACGCAGCGATGACATTCGAGTCGTTTGAACGATTCGGTGATCGCGTACTTGTCAACGTTGGCACCCCCTGGCTTATGGGGTTGTTTCCACTGTTGCGGCGCCGTTATGGCGCACAGTGGTTTGGCGGGGGGTCGTGGGAGTTCTGGCAATCACCAGGCAAACCCTATGTAGTGGAATATTTCGACCACGTGATGAAGGGCGAAGACGCACTTGCGCAGGCGGTTTACTGGAAGCTGGCGCCGGCCAATGCTATGGCAATGGGGCAGTCGCTCGGCCGTGGCGGGGATATCGGCATGTATCACTGGCCGATGGGTAAGTATATAAGCTGGAGTGTGGGCGGCAATGGCGGTCTGACGCGCCAGCCCGCAATGAGGCTCACCGCGCCCATGATGCAGATGCGCAAGAACATGTTACACATGATCGGCATCGAACCGCGGGAGCCCGATGACGAGTTTTTCGTCGGCCGGGTCAACTACCATCCCGACTCTTGAGGTTCCTGTCGCGCCCAAGATTGGTTTTTGGAAACCTGATCGGTGGGCTACCATAGGAAAATGCCTTCGAGGACTTAGCGGTGAGAGCAATATCATCGTGACACGATTTCTGCTCCGGCGATTGGTGTTTGGCCTGCTTGCGCTGCTGGGCGTCATAGTCATTACTTTCGTTGCCATGCGTCTTTCCGGTGACGTGACCTACCTCCTGGTACCCATGGACGCCACCGAGCAGGACATCGCCTCGGTGAGGGAAAAGTATGGCCTCGACCAGCCATTGCCAACGCAATTTGCCGCCTACATGGGCAACCTGTTTACGGGAGATTTCGGTACTTCGATAAAATATGACGTGCCCGCCATCGATCTGGTAATGAGCCGCTTGCCCGCAACCGCGGTGCTCGCACTTACCGGTTTCATACTCGCGCTTCTCGTTGGCGTCTCCCTCGGTATTATGGCGGCCCGCTCGCGCGGTTCAGCAGTCGACAGGGGCGCGACGTTATTCAGCCTGATCGGTCAGGCCATGCCGGGATTTTGGGTAGCCATCATGTTGCAGCTTGTTTTTGCGGTTAAGCTCGGCTGGCTGCCAACCGGCGGAATGGGTTCCTGGAAGAACCTGATATTGCCCGCTGTGGCTGTTAGCTGGTTTTCGATCGCTGCATTCATGCGACTGACGCGTAGCTCGATGCTGGATGTGCTCGATACGGATTACGTGAAACTCGCCCGGGTCAAAGGCAACCCGGAGTGGATCGTGATCTTGAAGCATGCGTTCCGCAATGCACTGATTCCGTTGGTCACGTTTGCCGGTTTGAACCTGGGTGCACTGTTGGGCGGTACGGTGGTAATTGAAACCGTATTCGCCTGGCCCGGTGTCGGACAGTTGATGATCAATTCGATCGGTGCCCGAGACTACCCGGTCGTTCAGGCCGGCGTACTGGTAACTGCCACCGCCTTCATTCTGGTCAACCTGTTGGTCGATATCCTGTACGGTGTTCTCGATCCCAGGATTCGCCATGATTGAGCATGATCTCCCGGGGCGGCGCGAGACAGCCGAGCGTGACCAAATTGTGCAAATTGTGCCTACGCCCGCCCATGCGGTCAGTGCGAGGTTGGGGAGGCGATCTAAGCCCGTTTCCCGGGTGCCGTTAATGGCGCTGGCCCTCCTCGCTCCGCTGCTGTTATTCGGACTGCTGGGACCACAACTCATGCCGCACGATCCGAATGGTATCGAGCCGGCCATCGCACTGCAGCCACCGGCACTTGCTGGCGGATCCTGGGCATATCCGTTGGGCACCGATCAGATGGGCAGGGACATTCTGAGTCGGCTGATCGATGGGGCGCGTAATTCCCTGCTCGTGGCCCTTTTCGGGGTGGCGCTCGCTGGTGTGCTAGGCACTGCCGTGGGAATGATTGCCGGTTACGTGCGTGGTACAACAGAAGAAGTGCTTATGCGTATTGTCGACATGCAACTTGCCATTCCGCCGATATTGTTGGCTGTATTATTGGCTGCGCTTATCGGCGGCGGGCTTGCCACTGTTATCGTAACCCTTTCCATCACGTTCTGGTCGACTTATGCCCGTATCGTGCGTGGCGAAACCCTTGGCATCATGCAACGCGAGTTTATCGCACTTGCACAAGTGGCTGGCGCTGGCCATTGGTTCATCATGCGCCGGCACCTACTGCCCAACCTGTTGAGCCCGATCGTTGTATTGGCCACATTGCAGCTCGGCGCTGCGGTAGGACTGGAAGCTGCCCTCACTTTTTTGGGCCTGGGAATTCAGCCGCCTGCTTCGGCCTGGGGTTTGATGATTTCCGATGGTCGTCTTTTCATGTCCAGGGCCTGGTGGATTCCGACCGTTCCCGGTATTGCAATAGTGATGACCGTGTTGGGATCGAACCTGTTTGGAGACTGGCTGCGTGACCGGCTGGATCCAAGGTTGCGGCAGCTGTGAACGAAAGTGCGCCTGGAGTCGGTGGCCAGAACGCCCCCTTGTTGGCCGTTAAACGCCTGCGTACTTATATCCATACCCGCAGGGGCGTCGTCCGAGCGGTCGACGGCGCCAGCTTCGAGGTTGCGCGAAGCGAGTCGTTGGGCCTCGTTGGGGAATCCGGGAGCGGCAAGAGCATTACCTGCCAGTCCATCTTGCGCGTCGAGCCAAGGCCAGCCGCCGTAATCGAAAATGGCGAGATCCTGCTCGACGGTGAAAACCTGTTGCTGCGCCCTATCCGGGATATGCGGCGAATCAGGGGGCGCCGTATCGGGATGATAATGCAAGATCCGCTCAACTCGCTGAACCCGGTGTTGACCATTGGCGATCAGTTGATCGAAGCCCTGCGCCTGTCGGACCGTGGCAGCGACTGGTCTGACCTGCGGACGCAAGCACGCGATGCGTTGGATCGTGTTGGAATTCCCGCGGCATCGGAACGCCTGAATGCTTACCCGTTCGAATTTAGCGGTGGAATGCGCCAGCGAGTCGTGGCAGCCATAGCCATGGTACGCCACCCTGACTTGCTGATCGCGGATGAGCCGACTACAGCGCTGGACGTCACGACACAAGATCAGTTTCTTGGTTTGTTGGAGGAACTGCGCCGCGCGTATTCCATGAGCCTGCTGCTGGTGACGCATGACCTCGGCATCGTGGCGGAGACGTGCGACCGCGTAGCCGTGATGTATGCGGGTCGAATAGTCGAATCCGGGGCAACCACGCGTGTCTTCGGTCAGCCGAAGCATCCCTACACCCAAGCGCTGATCGAAGCGATCCCGCGTTTGCACGGCCCGCGAACGCGGCGGCTCAAGCAGATCAGCGGTGAGCCTCCTGATGTGGCCGAATTGGGGCGGGGTTGCCGCTTCGCGCCCCGCTGCCCTTTGGCTGACCTGCGCTGCCGGGACGAATACCCACCCGAATTGCATTACCGGTCTGGCGATATAGTTGCCTGTTGGCGGCACGTTCCGGATTCTGAAAAGCATAGGGGCCAAAGCGTATGACGCTGCGGACCTCCAGCAATGACATGCTCGAACTCAGAGGCGTCGGCAAGACTTTCGAGTCCAAATTCCGGCGCCGTGAGGGGCATGCATCTGTGCGCGCCATTGACCAGGTGACATTAAGGGTGGCGGAAGGTGAATCGGTCGGCATCGCTGGCGAATCCGGCAGCGGCAAAAGCACACTGGCCAGGATGATTCTGCGTTTGGAACGGCCAACCAAGGGTACGATCCATTTCTCCGGGATCAACGTGATTTCGGCATCCGGCGAAGACTTGATGGCTTACCGCCGCCAAGTCCAGGCGGTGTTTCAGGATTCCGCCAGCGCGTTGAGTCCGCGTATGCGCATCCGTGACATCGTGGCTGAGCCACTGCGAGTCCAACAACCTCGGTTGTCTCGCACCAGAATAGAGCAGCTCGTCGCCGACGTCATTGGGCGGGTTGGGCTGTCCAAGGGATTGGTTGCACGCTTCCAACATGAACTCAGTGGCGGTCAGAAGCAGCGCGTCGCGATCGCGCGGGCGCTGATCGTTGAACCACGCATGCTGATTCTTGACGAGCCCGTAAGCGCGCTCGATGTTTCAGTGCGCAGTCAAATACTCAACCTGCTCCTGGATTTGCAGGAGAATTATGGCCTCACTTATTTGATGATTGCACACGACCTGGCGGTGCTGCGCCATGTCACGACCCGGCTACTTATTCTGTACCTGGGAAATATTGTAGAACAGGGCCCCACTGAAGACATTCTGTTCTACCCCAGGCATCCGTACACCAAGGCTCTGGTGTCAGCGGTACCTCAACTCATAGCCGGCCGACGGCGGTTCGAGACCCGTAACGCTGATATAACGCTAACCTCTGCCCGTGGATGCCTGTTTGCATCACGCTGTCCCCTTGTCACGGAAGTCTGCCGGCGTAAGCAACCGCAGCTCCGGTTGGTCGCAACGACGGGTCAAGGAGCGCACCAGGCCGCTTGCCATGCGGTAGTCGAAGGATCCGGCGAGCGGATATCAAGGAAGGAGAATTGACGTACCGCGGTGGTGCACGTACATTCTTCAACGTGAAGGAATTTGTCAGAGAGCAATCTGAATTGAAAAAGAAAATAGCGAAAGGCAGACTCGTACCCGCGGTGGATCGGGCAGCGCGAATCCTGGCTCTGATAGAAGCGGGTGCCCGTCCGATGAGTATCACCGATATTTCCCGGCAGATGGATGTCTCCAAAGGCACTATTCGCGAGATCCTTGAAACCTTGCGCGGACACGGTCTGCTCGAGCGTGACGCCGATAGCAAGCTGTATCGTCTCGGGCCGCAATTGGTGCGTTTGGGTACATCGTCGCGGGAAGGGAAAGATCTCGTAGGCGTCGCCCGCCCGTACCTTACCGCGCTATGCGAGGAGCAGCGCGAGATCGTGTTGTTGCTGGTGCCCCAGGAAAACCGTCTTTTTATACAGGAGGTGTTTGAGCCTTCCGATCCGCGCATGCCAATTATCGTGGCTGCGTCTCCCGGTCGCAGCATTCCCAACACGGCGGGCGCTTGTGGGAAAGTGCTGGTGGCTTGGAGCAATGAAAAGGCTCGGGCCGAATTGTTGGCGCAGGCAGACCGCCCAGTCAAATTCAAGCCCGCAGAACTCAAGCAGATTCGCAGTCAGGGCTATGCTGTCGATAACGAGGAATTCATCGAGGGCATTCGCGGCATATCAGCACCGGTGTTGGGCGCAAACGGTCAAGTGCTGGCGCTGATCCTGCTTTCCTCTATCGTCGCTTCTCTTAGTCTGGACCGGTTTGAGGAAGTTGGCTTGGCAGTCAATGCTGTCGCGGGCCAGATCTCCCAGGCACTTGGCGGCAGTGGGGTTTTCGGTCTTGAGGACGAGTCTCCGAATTCACCTGAACTGAAATCAGCGAGCTGAACAAAAATCTCTCAACGACGCTTTTTAGCGGAAAGCGGAGTGTGTTTTATCAGTGGGGTTGACGCATGACACGGCTCTGAGTACGATAGAGCGAACGTGGTATTGTCAGCAAAACTTTTACAATCCACCGAGAACCGTGAGGGACTGTCCATGCATACTCGTCGCACTCCCGTATTTTCACTTACCCTTGCCTTGGTCGTTGCTGCTGGTTTCCTGGTAACCGGCACAGCACGGGCGCAGACGCAAACTGGCGCCAAAAGCAGCTTCCTCGAGGAAGTGATCGTTACCGCTCAGCGCCGGGAGCAGGCGCTAGGCGATGTGCCGGTTGCCGTGACGGCCCTGTCGGCAACGACGCTGCAGGCCCGCGGTATCTTAAGTTACGAAGACTACCTGAGAACGGTGCCCGGTGCGTCCTTCGCGGACATGGGCAATCAGTCGAACGAGGTGAAAATTCGCGGGGTCGGCAATGGCACGGCTCAGTTGTCCCCCACAACTGCCGTTTATCTCGGCGAAGTGCCCGTCATCCATACCGGAAGAGGGCTAAATTCCAGTTACAATTTCTACTTGGCTGATATGGCCCGTGTTGAGGTGCTACGTGGCCCGCAGGGTCAATTGTTCGGATCTAATTCCTTAGGCGGCGCCATTCGCAATATTCCCAACAAGCCCCAGTTCGATGGTTTCCACGCTATTGGTTCCGGTACCTATTCCAATACGACGGGTGGTGGCGATAACTGGAACGGTGATCTCACCCTTAATATGCCGCTCGGTGACACGTTTGCGGTCAGGGTGACCGGCTACGGCGTAAAAGAAAGCGGTTGGTATGACAACATTTATGCGGGCGGACCGACGCTGGGTTCCCTGGCGCAATTTGCGCCCCCGTTCTTTCAACCCACCTTTATGGGCCACCCCGTCGGTCCCAGGGTCGGCGCGCCCTGGGGTGTACTGCCTCCGGCCGTATTGGTGTTACCGCTTCCCGTTGAAACCGGGGTGCCGGGAGGCCCGCCGGTTGCAGTTTACCCCGGTATTCTCGGACTGAACCCCGGCGCGGCGGCTTACGCGGCGCCTTCCAACGTACATAAAAATGTGAATGAATCCAAGCTGAAGGGGGCGCGGCTGATGGGTACCTGGAATGTATCGGACACATTTAGCGCCGACTTGATGGTGGCGTATGAACACAAAGAGAACGATGGCACCTCATGGGCCCAGGAAGTGCCGAATGTGCCCGGGCCCTATCCCGGAACATTTATCGTGCCGCGTGTGGCGGGAAGTGCGGTCCCGCAACTGTATAGCTCGAGCGCACGAGATTATCAGCAGGTCAATATGACCGATGCCGGCAACAAGGACGAGATTTTTCTGGCCAACTTGTTGTTGAACTGGACATTTGATTTCGCTACGTTGACGTCTTCGTCCTCCTACTGGGACCGCACGGAAACCCTGGATACAGATCTTGGAGTCTTGGCGTTTCCGACAACGGGTGTTTCCAGCACCTTCCCCTCGGTCGTGTCACGAAAAGACAATCCTCACACCTATATCCAGGAATTCCGTCTGACTTCGAACACCGACGGTCGGCTGACGTGGTTGGCGGGCCTGTTCTTGCAGAAGCTCGATCAGGACTACAGGGTGGACGTTACCGACCTAAGCGGACAAAATATTCTGTTCCTGGACCGCACGGTCCGCTCGTTGGTATTTGGCACTCGTCCGCCGCCAACCGGGCCCGCCGGACTGCAACAAGGTACGTTTGTCGACAAGCAATATGCCGTTTTCGGCCAGATCGGCTATGACCTCACCGATCAGTGGAACGTCGCTTTCAGTTTCCGCTGGTTCAAGCTGAAACAGGAATCGGAACTGATCAACTCCGGCTTCTTCTTCGCTACGCAAGGCAATTCATACCGTAAGCACAGTAGCGACAAGTTCACACCAAAGGTCAATGTGAGCTTTAAGCCGAACGACAACAGCCTGTTTTATCTGACAGCAGCCGAAGGATATCGCACGGGTATTACCAACCGCGACTTGCCGCTAGACTTGTGCAGCCAGGAACTGGCCAACGCCGGCTACCCCGACGGTGTCCCGCCCACCAAACCGGACACGCTGTGGAATTACGAATTGGGCGCCAAGCTGGCCTTTGCCGAAAATCGGGTCAACGTTAACGCTGCGGTGTATCACATCGATTGGTCCGACCTGCAGGGGCAGGTGTTTTTGTCGGCGTTGAAAGACCCGAATGCGGTTGCCAGCCAGTGTACCTTCGAGACCATTTTCAATGTGGGCGACGCCAAAATTGATGGTGGCGAACTCGAGTTGAGTATGTTGCTGACCGACCGTTTGAAGCTGGATGCTTCGGTTTCATACACGAACCCCGAGTACAAGGATAATTATCCTGAGATCGGGATTTTCAAAGGTACGACCATCGAAGGCACTGCCGACTGGCAGAGCTTCGTCAGCCTGCAATGGGACTTCAATTTGACACGGTATGATTCATTTGCCCGTTTTGAGTGGGCTTACCTGGGCAAGATTAAGCCGCGTCCGACCGACTTCACGCTACAGCCGTTAACCTACCCGATAGGTGACTACAGCACGCTGAACCTGCGCCTGGGACTTGGCCTGACCAAAAATGTTAGGCTTGATGTGTGGGTCAACAACTTGACCGACAAGTTTGGCGTCACTCGGGCCATCGACTTGGCCGGCGACGGAGTACCCACCTATTTCACGATCCGTCCACGCACTATAGGGGCCACGTTGCGTTTTAACTTTTGAGTACATCAAAAAAGACTTTCTGGCAATTCTCTCTCAAAACCTACAGGCGGGCAGGGGTTGAACACGCCTGTCTGGTCCTTCAGGATCGGTACGGTGCAGATGTGAATCTGCTGCTTTTTTGTTGCTGGGCCGGGCGGCGTGGCATCACGGTGGACAAGAACACATTTACGCACATACTGGACTTTTCGCAAGATTGGTCCCGGTACGTGGTACATCCGCTGCGTAGCGTGCGGCGTTGGATGAAGGCCGATGGTTGTGGTAACGAGTTAGTGGATTTCCAAGCCTGTATGGACTTGCGTGAGAGGGTCAAGGCCGTTGAACTGCATGCCGAGAAGCAGCAGCAATCTGTTCTCGAATCGCTGTTACAATCAGCGCCGTGCGGTGGTCAAAGTGACGTCGCCGGTTCGGAAGCTGCGGCGGCAAACCTGCGCTGCTATTTTGACTCGGTCGGCATTGCGTGGTCAGATGAAGTCAGATCAGAACTCCGTGTGATCCTGCGTGCTGCCTTTCCCGGGGAATCTGTTTGCGAACCAGGTGAATAGCAGGCGTTCCCGACTTCACGCCAATTGGCTTGGCTGGCCGTATAAATAAATTTTATGCCCGAAGTTTAAGCTTTCATTAGGTTTGCATACAGGCGCGTTGTTACGCTCAATTCCAACATGAATTTTGCCGGTAATGTGTAGCGCCGGCCCAGCTGAGGCATCCCGCTTTGAATATTGATCTGGTTCCCGACCATCGCAGCAACCTTAGGGTAGAGACCGCGATCAGCGTGGTGTTCAATACCATAATTTCAGGCGTGTTCGCTTGGGGCATTTTCCACGGGACCGCGGTGATTCCGCGATGGGGCGCTAAAGGTATCGTCGTGGATCTGATACCGACTGTGTTCATGATCACGCTGGTGATGACGATCGTACTCACTTTGATTACGCGGGGCCGGGTCAAGAAGGGTAAATTACCGGCGCCCACCTGGGGCAAAAGCGATCTGAGGATCAATGGCTGGCTGCCACGCAATGTCGTGCTCAGAGCTGTCCTTCAAGCTGCGACTGCAACCCTGATACTGGTTCCCCTGTCGGCACTTATTCTTGTTGCTGCCGGCGTCGAAAGCATGGGATTTACAGTGTTTTTCATATTCAAGTTGTTCTATGGCGCGATAATCGCCGTTCTGATCACGCCCTTGATCATCCTGCGAGCGTTGGCCGACACATCCTGAAAATCCATTGCCAACGTAGCCGAAACATGACACGCATCGAGCCTGCTCCCGGGAGGCGCCTTCCGTGATCCTTTTCCTCCACAACGAAAAGCGGGCTCCTCAGGAGCCCGCTTTTCGTCTCGAGTGATCTCTCCGTCGTTAATTCACTTACTGGGACTTGTAAATCAACTGCATTCCCAATTCGCGTGGCGGTCCAGGATTGGCAAAGGAAACACCGAGAACATTGGTGACGTCCTGGCCGTTGGTAAAGTAAGTCTTGTCCGCGACATTTTTTCCATAGGCGGCAATTTCCCAGCGGTCGTCTGCGGAAACCCATGCTACACGAAGGTTCAGCAAGCCATAGGAACCCTGAAACTCACCCGGTAGATTTGTGGCGTTGAAATAGATGTCATCCTGCCAGCGGTAATCGCCGCGCAGAGTAATTCCTGAACCGCCGGACAGGCCAATACGGTACTGTGCGCCAAGATTGACGGTCCATTTGGGTGAATTGGGCAGGACGTTGCTCCGCAGGATGCCGCTGGCGATTGTGCCGGGATCGAGATTGGTATATTTGTCGTCAAGATAACCTAAGCCGACATTAAGCGTCAGGTTATCAACCGGGATCGCCAGCAACTCCAGCTCGCCTCCCTTAAGTTCCGCCTTCGCGGCGTTTGCCGTTTCGAAGAAGCCAGAATCACCCAGCACCAGTAACTGAATGTCTTTGTAATCGCTGTAGAACAGAGAGCCGTTGATACGTATCCGGTTGTTGTCTGTTTGTAATTTCCAGCCAAATTCGTAGGTTTCGTTGTATTCCGGATTGTAGGCTTTTACGGTGCTGAACTGGCCAAACTGGTTCGGCGTTGGGCGGCCATTGAAACCGCCGCTGCGGAATCCCTTGGCATAGGATACATACAACAGTGTATTGTCATTGACGTTCCAGTTGAGACCAAATTTCGGCGTGGTTTCCGTCCAGGAATCCCTGTAGGTAGACGGGATGCCCAGATAAGGGTTGTCCGGATTCAGCGTCGGTATGTAAGCGATCGGTGGCAGACCCGCGAAATTGAACACGTTGGCGCTGTTGTCAATAAAGAAGTGATAGTCCTGCACCTTTCTCTCATCGGTGTAGCGTACGCCGACAACAGCGGACAGTTGGTCTGTAAGGTCAAAGGTCAGGTGGGCGAACAGTGCTTTGGACTTGATGTTGATGTTAAACGCCTGGTTGTTATAGATGGCACGTTGGACATTGCGAGTTGCGTAGGGAACCCCCGGAATCCCAGGAGGCACACCGTTGTTGCCACCCATCCCAATGCGATTGTTATGGTAGGCGCCTTCATCATAATAATAGGCGCCCAGAACCCAATGCAGACGATCTTCAAACGAGTCACCCAGCAACTGCAGTTCCTGGCTGAACTGGTGTTGCCTGGTTGTAAACGAATGGTCATAGAAAACGTATCCGGAGGCGTCGAAATCGTTGGCGTCAAACTGACTCAACGAACGGTAAGCGGTGATGGACTTTACGGTCGCCGGGCCAAAATCCCAGGTCAGGGTCAGGTTGCTGCCCTTGACTTTGCCATCGAATAACGGGTCAACCGAAAAGAAATTCTTGTGAATATCGGCCGAGCGGTCATTACCCAAATCGGGCGGCAGCGGCACGCCCAGCGGGGATACCGCATACGGATTGAAATTGTTCAGAACCGCGTGGGTGGAAGTGCCGCCCTGGTCGCTGTAATCGTAGGCCAAACTCGCTGAAAAGTTCTCGTTCGGCTTCCACACGGCACGGCCAAAGAAAGAGTCGGTTTCAGTGTTGCCTATGGTTTTGCCGGTATAGACGTTCTTGCCCCAGCCGTCGCGCTCTTGGTGCAGGTAGGAAAAAATGACACCGAAGGTGTCACCCAGCGGTAGATTCAGGCTCGCGCCATAGTCCATGCGGCCGTCTTCGCCGGCCGTGATGCGCCCCTGATAAGAGAGCTCGTCAGTTGGTGACTTGGTGGTGATGCTGACGGCGCCGCCAATGGTGTTACGACCAAACAGGGTACCCTGCGGACCGCGCAGAACCTCGATTCGCTCAATATTCAGCGTATCCATGGAAGCCCCTGTAATTCGGCCCATGTAGACGCCATCGATATAAGTAGCTACGCCGGGATCGGTGGCTGGATTCAAGTCGACGTTGCCGATTCCGCGGATAAAGTAAAAGCCGTCATTGTGGCCGCTGGGACCGCTGGTGCGAAACATGTTTGGTGTGAAGTCCGAGACGTCACCGACCTTACGTAAAGTGAGTCGTTCAATTGAGGAAGCGTCAAACGCCGAAACTGAGACTGGAACCTTTTGCAGGTTCTGTGCACGCCGCTGGGCGGTTACAATAACCTCTTCGAGCACCCCCGAGTTGTCCGTTTGGTTAGATGCGTCATTGGCGGGCTGCTGGGCCATGCCGGACAGCGGCAAGGTCGCGGTGACCACTGCCAGACTCAAACTGAAAATTCTGCTGCGGTTGTTTCTGTCCATTTTTTCACCTCTGGTGATATTGTGATTTGTGCTGCATTTGGCCTTTGATCTGACTGCACTTTTGCACCTTGATCCTTGCACAAGGGCACAAAAGCATCAAATGCAATTAAATACCGGTACCATAACTTCAGATTATCGATCGGGTTGTAACAGTGATGCCGCGGTTATCTGGTTGAACCTCGATGTGTGCGTTACACTCTGTTAAAGAAACTAATCAGGATCTGAGAACCCATGGCAGGAATAAATACGCAGGAACCGGTTGACGTTGTCATTGTCGGGTCAGGCGCCGCAGGAAGTTTCTATGCATCGAAGCTGGCTGCTGCGGGGAAACGTGTCAGGATTCTGGAAGCCGGCCCTCAACGACAGGTAAGAGATCTTTACAGTTCGCAAATTTGGTCCAGGCGTCTTAAGTGGGGTGGAGCTCCGGTCAAATTGACCGGGCATGACCACATTGCGCACAACTCAATTACGGGTTGGGGTTTTGGTGGTGCCGCGTTGGTGCATTACGGAACCTGGCCCCGTTATGCAGAAGAAACTTTCAAGCTCCGTTCATTGTATGACAAGGGGTGTGACTGGCCTTTCGAATATAAGGACCTGCGGCCGCATTATGACCTGGTCCAAGAAGAAGTTGGAATCTCGGGTGATGCTAAACAGGAAATCTGGCGGCCGTCCGGCCAGCCATACCCTATGCCCCCGGTTCAGACCTTCCGCCATGGAGAGTTGCTAAAGCGTGGTTTCGAAGCTTTGGGACTACATACTGCCCCATTGCCTCTGGCGATCAATTCCCGGCCGTACAAGGGTCGTCCGCCTTGCACCTATGATGGCTGGTGCGACGCCGGGTGCCCCTTGGGTGCCTTGGCCAATCCCCTGGTTACCTATCTCCACTGGGCCTTGAAACAAGGTGCAGTCGTCACCGAGCGGGCCGAAGTCACAAGAGTGCTTATGGGACCATCAGGACGGGCGCATGCCGTTGAGTATGTGGAAAACAATGAGCGCAAAATTCAGCCAGCGAAACTTGTAATCCTGGCTGCCTCGGTTTTTCAGAATCCCCGTATTTTGCTGAATTCAGCCAACGATAAATTCCCCGATGGGTTGGCGAATTCCAGTGGCCTGGTCGGGAAATACTTGTTTGGTGAAGGTATGGTCACCGCCCATGGTCTTTTCGATGATGAAACCGAATGCCATAAGGGAGTGAATGCTGGTCAGCTTACCCATCGGGAGGGCTTTAGACATTCGGCCCGGCCAGACGTCGACGGTGGCCTGCAGTGGCAAATCGGCGGGGCTGTCAAACCCAGCGACCTATTTGGCATCGCAGTGACCCGTCCGGACCTGTCGGGGAACGCACTGCACGAGTTTCTGCGCGACGCGACGAAGCACTTTGCTTTCATGGTTGGCTTCTGTGGTGGTGTTGCCACCGCCGAAAACCGGGTCGTGCTTAGTAGCTCCAAGGACCGAAATAACATGCGACTGGCCCGAGTGGAGCATACTTTCACCCGAGAGATGTTGGCAATGCGATCATATATGGCAGAGCAGGGCAAAAAAGTAATTGAGGCCGCGGGTGCTCGCGAGGCCTGGACTCGCATGCCAGCTGTAGGTCATGTGACTGGCGGGACCATTATGGGCAGCAATGCGAAGGGCTCAGTGACCGATGGATTCGGTGTTTGCCATGATGTGCCCAACCTGGTCTTGGCCGGGTCCGGTCTGTTTCCGTGCTCTATCGGCATCAGCCCAACATATACCATCATGGCTGTCGCGTCGCGTTCGGTTAGCCACCTGTTAGAAAACTGGAGCGGGCTGGAAACTTAGGCAGGGCTGGCTTTTGTAGTTGCCTTGCCGAACAGATGGTCAATAGAGCGTTCGATCAAAGCATAGATTGTAAATGTAGGGCTGCCACCGCCCTCAGTTGGGAACAGCCCGGATCCGGCCAGGACCAGATTTTCAATATCATGGCTGCGTCCGAAGCTGTCTGCAACGGAATGGGCCGGGTCCTCGCCCATGATGGTCCCGCCATTAATATGCGCTGTGCCCATTTGGCCGCTCCAAACCTCGCGAGCACCGGCTGCCTTCAGGATTTTCTTACCTTCTTCGTTGGCATGATGCGACAATGCGAGGGCGGATTCATTAAAGGTGTGGATGATACGTGCAAGGGGCATACCTGTGCGGTCCTTGGTATCGGCCAGTTCAATCCGGTTGTTTACTTCGGGCAAGGCTTCGCAAATGGCTGCCATTGCGCCTAAACGCGGCCCCTTGGATTCCAAAAAATCGATCAAGGACTGCCCGAACAGGTCTGCCCGCGTGTTGGCAATTCCGAGAAGGTCATTTGGTTTTAGCGATGGTGCAAAGCCCCACTGGTAGCTGCCAAAGGCTGGATGAGAATCCTTGCGGTAGCCGTCCTGGCAAATCAAAGAGCCCGCATTCACACCTTTGTAATTTTCAGTTTCCTCATCGAAGACCCCATAGACGTTTGCAATGCTATGGCAGGTGAAGTATTTCCCGACCAGGCCGCTCGAGTTCGCCAGCCCGTTGGGTGCCCAGTCACAGGCTGAGTTGAGAAGTAAGCGTGCATTTTGCACGCCGGCTGCCGCGAGAACGACCCAGCTTGCGGGTTGGTGAAAAAGCAAACCTTGCCGGTCCATGTACTCGAGGCCGGTAACCATGCCTTTTTTGCCCGCCGTGAGCCGGGTAACCGTGCACCATGCCTTGAATTGTGCTCCTGCACGCCGCGCGCCAGGGTGGTCAATCACGAGTGGGTTGGCTACCGCGCCCAGGGGGCATCCGGTATCGCACCAGCCGTCGTTGGTACACGCGCCCCGCCCCTTGAAGGGGATCGAGTTGATTGCCATCGGGGTTGGCGCCACATGCATATCGAGGGCTTCAAAGCCACGGGAGATCATTCTACCCTGTGCAAATACCGGCAACGGTGGCATCGGGTAGGGCTCGCCCGGGGGCCGCCAGATCTCTTGTTTGGCATCACCGGAGAGGCCGATGCGGTTCTGCACACGATCATAATATGGTTGTAGGTCGGCATAGCTGACAGGCCAATCCATGCCCCGTCCGTATTGGCTCAAAGTCTTGAAATCTTCAGGATGTAAACGCGGGAACCCGGCAAAATGATGCAAAGCAGCACCACCAAAACCCCATCCGGTGGCCATATTGTGACCAAAATGGTTCTTTCCACCGAGCAGCACTGGGGATCCGCCCCATTTCAATCTGCGTGCCCAGATTTGGGAGCTTTTAAGGTCTGACAGATTCCATGGGGGGCCGGTTTCCAGAACCACTACAGATTTGCCTGCCTCGGCCAGGCGACGCGCATATAGGGATCCGGCTGCGCCTGCCCCGACGATGACTACGTCTACTTTTTCGAGTACTTTTTCAGCTGTCATCACGGGTTATGAGCGTGGCACAAATAATAATTTTACCCATGGGATTAATTGTTGCATGATCTTCTTCCATGATTCAAACCCTTAATCAAAAGATATTGGTGGCCGGCGCAACCGGGATGCTCGGCGCGCCTGTCGCCCGTCGCCTCGTGAGTGACGGCTTTAGCGTGCGAGTGCTCGCCCGGGACAGGCACAAGGCGGAAAAGATATTCAACGACTCCGTAGACATTGTTCAGGGTGATGTTACTCGATCAGAGACATTATCCGCAGCGGTAGCCGGCTGTGATGGCATGTACGTCAGCTTACGGGGTAATTTCGATACTGGAGAGTACTCTGATGTAGAAGGACGGGGGCTGCGTAATTTACTGACCGCTGCCAGAGAACATGGTGTGTCGCGAGTTGCGATAATCTCCGGCGCCGGCAAGATGGCTGGAAATGAATGGTTGTTGCCGGTTCGCATCAAACACGATGCAGAGCGTCTGGTGCAGAGCAGCGGTATCGACTGGGCAATTTTTCGCTGCACGCATTTTATGGAGTCCTTAGACCTTTTTGTTCGTGGCAAAAAGGCGGTCATTATTGGTCACCAGCCCCACGCATATCATTATGTCGCCGCCGATGACTATGCCTCAATGGTGTCGCGTTCCTTCCTGACCGAAGAAGCTGCGAATCGTGTCTTTACTGTCTTCGGACCAGAACGTTTTACGATGCAAGAGGCTTTACAGATATATATCAGAGAGTTTGCAACGGACCTGAAGCTCGGCAGCGTGCCAGTGTGGTTGCTGCGTATAGTGGGATCGCTCACTCGCAACCGTGATTTGCGCATGCTGGCTGATTTGTTTGCGTCATTTACGCTGGTTGGTGAGTCGGGTGACCCGGGGCCTGCCAACGAACTGCTGGGTAAGCCTCAGACAACTTTGAAACAATGGTGCCAGGCACAAAAGACACGCCAGACCGGCAAAACGTCATGACCGTGAGGTTTTACCAGGGCGACGGTGGGGGCAGATGTGGATGATAGGGAAAATGCAGCCGCTCATATCCCTCTTGCGTGCCATAAACGACGTCTACCGCATCATTTCTCCACATGAAGTAAAGCAGTGGTGCGGGTGGGCCCTGCCAACCATCTATCGAACCCGCCATCATCTTTGCGACAAAAGAATTCAGCTGCTCGGTGGTCAGTTTGTCCAGGCCATGGCCAAACGAGGCTTTGGCCGCAGCTTCGGTGGCAGCGAGTCCGGCCTTGTAAAAGTCGGCGTAAGGCGGCGGGATGTCCAGATACCGGATCATCAGCAGGGAGTCTTCGGAAGGCAAGGCCAAATGATGGTCAACGAAATAAGCGATACCTGCTTTAGTTGCTCCGGGAAGCAGTGTTTCTCCCAACGCTTCGAGCGCTGCCGCTTCCTTCGCAGTCAGTACTTCAAAAGGTATACCCTTAGCCCGTGCTTCGCGTGGCGTCAGCAAGGCTTCAACCCCGCCAACACTGAATGCCAGCAGGCCAAGCCCACCGGTTTGCATGAATTCACGTCTGTCCACTCTGCGTCCTTCGGTTATAGCCGCGACCACTATTCAATCAAATTACTATATAGCGCAACCCAAGTACTAATCAAATTGAATTTAATGTTGCAGCCGGGAGACTTCTACTTCTCTTCAAAATATTCAGGTGCCCCATGATAGATTTTCGTCTGAGCGAAGAACAACAACTACTGCAAAAAACGGCCAGGGACTTTGCCAGGCGCGAAATCCTGCCTGTGGCCGACCTCATCCACCAGTCCGAGACAAGAAACGCTGAACCCTGGTCACATTGCGAAGACATGTATCGCAAAGGCAAGGAACTCGGCTTCACCACACTGCTCGTGCCCGAGGCTTACGGTGGTCTCGGCCTTCGTTGTATAGACGCTGCCATCGTGTTCGAGGAGCTGGCGACGGCGGATATCAGTATTGCCGCGGATTATTTCTCGCTAAACGCAACGGTGCCGCTCATTATACTGACAGCCGGAAGTGAGCAGCAGAAAAGCCGATGGCTGGAAGAATTTTGCAATAGCGAGTCCATGATGCTGAGCGGTGCGCTCAGTGAACCCAATGTTGCCGGGTCCGAGTTGTTCTGCCCGATTCCAGATCCAAAGCTGGGTATCAAGACATTCGCCGAACGAAAAGGTGACGAATATATTGTTAACGGCCAGAAATCGGCATTTGTCACCAACTCCGGATTAGCTGAAAACTACTTCATTTTGGCCCGTACCGATTTGACCCGCCCCCAGTTTGAGAGCATCTCGATTTTCTATGTTCCGGCTGGCACGCCTGGTCTGAAGACCGGTAAACGCACTGAAATGATCGGCTGGCATACTTCCCGTCACGCCGAGGTTTTTCTTGATCAGGTCCGGGTGCCTGTAACCAACCGCATCGGTGCAGAGGGTGCTGCAGTACAGGTAATGTCAAGCTTGCCACAAATGCCTATTTGTCTGGCCGCCTGTTTTGTCGGTCTGGCCCGGGCGGCCTATGATTGCGCGTTCAATTACGCCAATACGAGAAAAAGCGGCGGGGTGACGATCAATCAGCACCAGTCCGTTGCCCTCAAGCTGGCTGACATGTACGTGGATTTACAGACTGCCCGCCTGCTGGTGCGGGACGCTGCCATAAGCGTTGACAGCGATCCGATGACAGCGGCCACGCTGAAGGCGCCGGCGGCCAAAACCCACGCTGTCGACGTGGCGATACGCAACGCGCAGCGCGCGGTTGAAATACTCGGTGGTTATGGCATCACGGCCGAGTACCCGGCTGGACGGTATCTCAACGATGCCTGGATCGGATACGCCTGCGATTTCACGCGCGAAATGCTACGTTTGGGCATGGCGCCGTTTCTGCAAGGAGGAGACGACTCGTGATCACATCAATTACGCAGTTCCCGTTACGGCCAGGCTTGGATCGTACGGCTGTGATCGAAGACATCAAGACCACCATACCGGTTTATCAGGGCTGCCCCGGACTGGTTCGCAAGTACATCGGCATCGACCTGGAAGGCTGCCGTGGTGTGGGAGTGTATCTTTGGGAAGACCGGGCCTCTGCGGATGCCTATTATGCTGTGGCGATGACAAAAATGAAAGAGCAACTTGGAGTTGAGCCCGAAGTCACTTTTTTCGATACACCGGTGGTGGTGGATAACCGCGCTGGTGTGGTTGAAATATGCTGAGTATTGATATGAATTCTTCAACAGTGAACCGGCAGGAGCTGGAGCAACGACTACGAGCTTTGGAAGATAAACAAGCAATCAGTGATGTGGTCTATCGTTATTGCCGCGGCCTCGACCGGCTGGATGGTGAGTCTCTGGGCTCTGTGTTTTACGACGACGCC
The DNA here is from genome assembly GCA_963801195.1 of uncultured Gammaproteobacteria bacterium. Taxonomy (GTDB): domain Bacteria; phylum Pseudomonadota; class Gammaproteobacteria; order Xanthomonadales; family SZUA-36; genus SZUA-36. The sequence continues at coordinate 41,337 of CAWDDX010000002.1, forward strand.
CAGCTCGATTATGGTCCGGGCCTTTACCGGGGAACACCGGCCTCGTTCATCCCGTTTGCACTGGAATTTCAGGGTGCAATGCTGCACACGCAGCATAAGGCCACGAACCTGCTGGTTGAATTGCATGGCGATCGTGCATTTTGTGAATCCTATGTGACCGCCCTGCACCAGCAGGATCGTGACGGGACGTTATTCGATCTGGTCATTGACGCCCGGTTTCTGGATGGTTTCGAACGGCGCGAGGGCAAATGGCGCATCGCCCGGCGCACCGAGGTCATCGATTTTGCCCACGAACGAGAATCGACCGGCGGTTGGTTCGACAACGGTCCCGCACTGAACCGGGGCAGGCACGACATGCAGGATCTCTTGTATCGTCTGCGGGCAGACTGGCTGAGTTAAGTCCGATCTGCCGCTATAGGGACTACACCGGGCTACTCAGATCAAATCTTTTCGGAATCGATTTCCGCCAGCGTATTGGCGCTGTAGCGTGAACCGCTGACGGTTTGATGATTGATTAGTGCTTCCAGACGTTCTACCAGCGCGCCGTCAAGTTGGACATCCGCTGCCCCAAGGTTTTCCTCCAAGTGTGCGCATGATGTCGTTCCTGGAATGACATGCAAATCGGGGGAGCGGTGCAGCAGCCAGGCCAATGCCAGCTGCGCGGGCGTGCAGCCTGCTTCCACAGCCAGTTGCCTGTAACCCGCCAGCAGGCGTTGGTTCCTATGGAAATGCGGCTGCTGGAATCGCGGCATTTTTCGTCGCAAGTCTTTTTCAGCGAAGGACTCAGGGTCGAGTTCCATATCGGCGAGGAATCCGCGCCCCAGCGGTGAAAAAGCCACGAAGGCCACACCGAGTTCGGTGCAGGCGTCCAGCACGGCCACCTCCGGATTACGGGTCCAGACCGAGTACTCCGATTGCAGGGCGCTTACCGGATGCACGGCATGCGCTTTGCGTAAAGTATCGGCGGATACCTCGGACAGCCCGATGGCGACGACCTTGCCGGCCTCGACCAGCCGGCTCATCGCGCCGACGCTGTCCTCGATGGGCACGGCCTTATCCCAGCGGTGCAGATACAGGAGGTCAATGACCTCAGTCTTGAGATGCCGAAGCGACGCGTTACAGTCGCGCAAAAGTGACTGTGGACGGCCGTCTACCACGCGTTTTCCGGCAATACCCGTGATGCCGCACTTGGTCGCGAGCAGGACGCGGTCACGGTGTGGTTTTAGCACCCGGCCCAGCAGTACTTCGTTATTGCCGAAACCGTACAGCGCGGCGGTATCCATATGGGTAATTCCCAACTCAATCGCGCGCCGCAGAACGCGCTCTGCCTCGGCGATTGGAAGCGGTTGGCCGTAAGCATGGGACAGGTTCATACATCCCAGCCCGATGGCTGGCGTTGTAAATGGGCCCAATGGCCGTTGGAGTTCACGCATGGTTTCAGTCTGTCTCGAGTTGCTGTTCCAAGTCGTTCAGAACGCGATAACAAGGCAGTACCTGGTTGACCGAGGCGTTGGGTTCCCGGCCCTCACGAATGGCGGTAAAGAACTCTCGATCCTGTAGTTCAATGCCATTCAATGACACGTCGACCTTGGAGACGTCGATCGGCTCGTCCCGGCCTGTAATCAAGTCGTCATAACGTGCGATGTAAGTACCGTTGTCACAAATGTACCGGAAGAATGTGCCCAGCGGCCCGTCGTTGTTGAAGGACAGCGACAAGGTCAGGATAGACCCGTCATTCGTCTTCGCCTGGATCGACATGTCCATCGCGATACCCAGATCCGGATGCATGGGACCCTGAATCGCATTCGCTTTAATGACCTTCTGTCCGGTTTGGTACTGAAAGAGGTCGATGGTATGGGCAGCGTGGTGCCACAACAAATGATCGGTCCAGGACCTGGGCCGGCCGAGGGCATTCATGTTGCTGCGCCGGAAGAAATAGGTTTGCACGTCCATCTGCTGGATGCGCAACTCACCTTTCTTTATGCGCCGATGTATCCATTGGTGCGAGGGATTGAAGCGGCGCGTGTGCCCGACCATACACACCAGTCCTGTTTTTTGCTGCACCTTCAGCACTTCTTCCGCATCCCGCAACGAATCGGCCAACGGGATTTCGACTTCTACGTGCACACCCGCCCTCATGCATTGAATGGCCTGTTCGGCGTGCATCTGGGTTGGTGTGCAGAGGATGGCTGCGTCGATGTCAGGTACTTTCAGCGCATCACCCAATTCGGTGAATGTATGTTCAATCTGGTATTTTTTCGCAACCTCCCGCGTGGGCTCTAGCCGCCGTCCGACGAGGCCGGCGACTTCCACGCCATCAATATTCTTAATGCCGTCCAAGTGTTTGATGCCAAAGGCGCCTGCACCTGCGAGTATGACTTTCATTTAAAATGTTCCTCCTATACACGTATATCAAGTTTCTTTTCCAATATGAGGTGGCCGACCGCGGTGCTGGACGCCGGGATATGGTAAAAGCGGTATGTCTCTTTGACCGCCCGGCCCAGCGCTCCGCGCATGACTAGCCACATGACGAGCTCGATTCCTTCCGAACCTGCTTCACGCACGTAGTCGATATGAGGAATATTCGCGATCGCCTCGGGATCATCGACCAATCCGTCCAGGAATGCCGTGTCGAACTCGCGATTGATCAGACCGGCACGCTGGCTCTGAATTTGGTGGCTCATGCCCCCTGTACCCCAGACCTGCACATTCAGGTTCTCGTCGAAGGCGTCCACCGCCTTTCGTATCGCCTTGCCCAGGTTGAAACAGCGCTTTCCCGAAGGCGGCGGATATACGACTACATTAACCGCCAGAGGGATAATCCGACAGGGCCATACTTCGGGTTGCCCGAACATCAATGATAGCGGTACGGTAAGGCCGTGATCGACATCCATCCGGTTGACGATAGTCAAATCGAAGTCATCCTGAATGATGGATTGCGCCATATGCCAGGCAAGTTCAGGGTGGCCGCGGACGACGGGTACCGGGCGTGGGCCCCAGCCTTCGTCGGCCGCTTGGAACTCGTCTGCGCAGCCAATCGCGAACGTCGGAACTAAATCCAGACTGAAGGCTGAGGCGTGGTCGTTGTATACCAGTACAACGACATCCGGTTTGGCCTGTGCGATCCAACGCCTGGAGAACTCGTACCCGGCGAACAAAGGCTTCCAGTAGGCGTCACCAGTCTTGCCAAGGTCGATGGCCGCGCCAATGGCGGGAACATGGGACGTGGCGACGCCGGCAGTGATCCTTGCCATTTTATTGCTCCTCCACGCGGCGATTACCTGCCGGGTTACGGCCGCCATTTATCATCATCTGGCGATATTCCTGCGGGCTCATCCCAGTCATCAGGGAAGCGGCGTATTCGAAACTTTGTTCGTCGGTGGAAAAAATTTTCGCCAAAAAATAAATGTTGCCGCCCAGTGCAATCATACGATTGTAGTCGCGCTTCAGTACGGCTTGTTTTTGCTCTTCGCTCATGTCCCATTGATCCAGGTAGGCCCTCTCGTCAGCCTTGAAGTGTTCTCGGTTTTCGGCTCTCATCAGCGACATGCAGAACTGATTCAGGTGATAGCCCTGCCGCGCCATGTCTGCATCGAAAATGGTCGTACCGGGTATGTCCAGGTAGGGCTTGTCAAGAGCCATGTTTTACCTCCTCGGGCCAGTAAAGGCGCATTGGATTGTCGACCAGTAACTGTTGCCGCAGGTTTTCAGTAACCGCAATCCGGGGGATCAGGTCAACCAGCCGGCCATCATCCGGCATGTGAGACTTCATATTGGGATGCGGCCAATCAGTTCCCCACAATACGCGCTGGGGGAATTGCTCCACCAAGCTGCGCGAAAAGGGAATGACGTCTGCATAGGCAGGTGGTCCCGAACGCGAGAGCCGTTCGGGGCAGCTGACTTTTACCCAAACGTGGTTATTGTCTTGCATTAGCCTTCGAAAAAGTCCGAAGGCCTCACCGTCAGGTGGATGGCTGACGTCTGGGCGTCCCATGTGGTCTATGACCACCGGGACGGGAAGGCCGGCAATGAAATCATACAGTTCAGACAGTTGGTCTGCCTCGAAGTAGATCTCTGCATGCCAGCCCCGCGGTGCAAGGCGCGCCACAATTTCCATCAGTGATTCCGGCTGCTGCCAGTTGGACAAACGACGGACGAAATTGAAGCGCACACCGCGCACGCCTGCCGCGTCCAGGGCCTGCAGTGCTTCTTCGCTGACGTCTTTGTCGACGCTGGCGACACCCCGGGCCATGCCGTTGGAGTGGAGCAGCGCATCGGTCAAGGCGCGATTATCATTGCCATGGCAGGTTGCCTGCACGATCACATTGCGTGCGAACCCGAGATGCTCGCGCAAGGCCCAGAGTTTCTCTTTCGGCGCATCGCAGGGCGTGTACCTGCGCGAGGGGGCATAGGGAAACCGGTCACCTGGGCCAAACACATGGCAATGCGCGTCTATCGCGCCGGGCGGCGGCGCGAAGCGGGGTTTGGACGGGCTTGGATCGAACGCTAGCCAGTCCGGGTCCATGCTGAAGGAGGACTTCTCCGTCGACACTATTACAACCCCCTGACTTTGAGGATGCGGTCAAGCCGCGGGTACACCCGGCGCGCATTGAGTTCATAGACCTTGCGACGTTCTTCTTCGGCCAGGTCCAGCGCGTCGACGTAACGCCGGGTATCATCGAAATATTGACCCGTTTCCGGGTCCACGCCGCGTACCGCGCCCACCATCTCGGAACCGAAAAGTATATTGTCGATGTCGATGACTTCGAACAGCAGTTCGATGCCCGGCTGGTGATAGACACAGGTATCGAAAAATACGTTCTTCATCACGTGGTCTCGCAGCGGCGGGCGCTTGAGCATATCGGCAAGGCCGCGATATCGCCCCCAGTGGTAAGGTACGGCGCCGCCACCGTGCGGAATGACAAAGCGCAAATCCGGAAAGTCATGGAACAGGTCGCCCTGGATGAACTGCATGAAGGCGGTGGTGTCGGCGTTGATGTAGTGCGCTCCGGTCGCGTGGAAATTTTCGTTACATGAACTGGAGACATGGATCATTGCCGGCACCTCCAGGTCCTGCATCTTTTCGAAAAGGGGATACCACGTTCGATCGGTCAGAGGTTTGCTCGTCCAGTGGCCGCCCGACGGATCGGGATTCAGGTTACAACCAACCATGCCAAGTTCGGTAATGCACCGTTCCAGTTCAGCCACGGACTCCCCAATTGGAACACCGGGTGATTGTGGCAGCTGGCAGACGCCGACAAAGTTATCGGGATAAAGCTCGACGACACGCGCGATCAGATCGTTGCAGGCCCGCGACCACTGCTGGGAAACGGCCGAGTCGCCCAAGTGGTGCGCCATGGCTGAAGCACGCGGCGAGAACAGCGTCAGATCGGCTCCGCGTTCGCGTTGCAGGCGAATTTGATTTTGTTCCACGCTGGCGCGGAGTTCGTCGTCGTTTATGACGGCCGGTTGTGGGCTCGCTTGTGCAGGATCCTGGTAATGCAGCAACTGTTGCTCGCGGAACGCCTGGTGTGCGGCTGGTGCTGTCGTGTAATGGCCGTGGCAGTCAATGATCAACATGAGTTGCGTCCTCTTGAGCTGGTAGCTGGTGATCTGGCGTCCCGAGGCGCAGGATGGCGTCGAGCATTTTGGACAGGTCCGGCTCACGCAAGGCCGCGGCGCACTTGGCGGTCCATTCTTGCCGCCGGGCGCTAGCGTCGCTCATCAAGGGTTTGATGCCGGCCTGCTCGACGGTTCGCATCACCTCGCGCATCTCTTCGGCCCTGCGCCGGCCATGTTCAAGACTGCGCGAGATCATGTAGCGGGACTTTTTTGTCCAGTTATTGGCTGGGAACTGGTCCGCCAGGGAGGCCAACACGTCCGCCTCCACGCCGTAATGACGCGCTGCCAAAAGGGACTCCGTCAGTAATGCTTCAAAGCCCTTGACCAAAACACTACGGCACATCTTGACGGCGGAAGCCCGGCCGATTTCAGCTGCATAGGACACCGTTCGGGAAAAACCCAATCGCTGGAGTCGGGTTGATACATCCTCCGCATGAGGACCCCCAAGGAGCATTGGCACTGTTATTCCCCCGGGATGAATGGCAGACATTACTGCCGCTTCTACGTAGTGCGCGCCGGTGTTTTCAATGATTGCGGCCGCCTCGAGCCGTGTATCCGGAGAAACTGAATTCAGGTCAACAAAATACGTTTCCGGCGCCAATATTGCACTTACGGAACGGACCGCCTCAAGCGCATTGGCGGCGGTGACCGCGGATATCACCAGATCAGCGTCAACCGCCGCATCCTGTGCGCTGGCGCCCGGTCGGACAAAATGGAGGCTTTCGAGCGCTAGGCTGGGCGCGCTGGCCGAATCAGAAAACAGGATGTCGAATCCAGACAACTTGAGACCAGCAACCTGATTCAGGTCCTTGGCCAGTTTTTGGCCGACCTCGCCGAATCCCAGCAGGCAGATGCTGGCAATCCGCCTCATGGTCCCGCCCAGACGTGACCGGGAATGAAAATGACGCCCTGCATGATCTTGCGCGAGGTGCGCAACAGTGCCGAACGCTGCACGCTGATGGACTTACCATCGGTGGTGACTTCCAGTTCCACCGTAAAGTAACCGCTGGGGTGTTCGACGTCGAGCGTGTATTTGCCGTTGTCTGCGGTGAGACCCGAAATCATTTGCGCTACGGAGCCAGGCAACAGGCACGCGGTGGCGACGCTGACTGCACCGAGCACGCCAATCGATTCGTGCACGCGCTGCGGAATGAACGTCCGCGTGGTGATCGCACCACCATGTTGTGCAGTTGCGACCAGGCACATTTTCGGCACTGTCTTGTTGCTGACATCACCAAGGTTCATCATTTTGCCTGCCTCGAGGCGGATGCGTTCGATACGTTTTGTCAGCGTTGCGTCTGCTTCCAACTCGCTGGGCTTCTCGTATCCGCTTTTGCCGACGTCTTCAGCCGCCAGGATCACCACGGGCATGCCATTGTCGATACAACAGGTATCGATGCCGTCGATCGTTGTAGTCGGGTCGCCGGCAGGCAGCAGCGAACCGCAACTGGCGCCGGTGACATCGAGGAATTCCAGCACAACGGGCGCCGCTGTACCGGGCACGCCGTCAATGCGTGCGGCCCCGTCATAGCACACCCTGCCATCGGGTGTGTGTACATGCGCTACGGCATATCCGCCGGTATTCAACATACGAATGCGCACTGCCGTTTCGGCACCTGTGACGGGTAGTAGTCCTTGCTCTATCGCGAACGGACCGACGCCGGCGAGTATATTGCCGCAATTCTGGGCGTCGGAGACTTGAGCCCTATCGACCGCGACTTGCAGAAAATGGTAGTCGACGTCGGCGCGTTCGTCGGCTGACTTGCTGATGACCGCCACTTTGCTGGTGAGTGGATGCCCGCCGCCGACGCCATCGATCTGGCGTATGTGCGGCGAACCCATGCAAGCCAGCAGTACCTGATCCCGAGTACTTGCATCTGCGGGCAGGTGTTCGCGAAGGAAGTAGAGACCGCGTGATGTGCCCCCTCTAATCATGTCGACCGGAATCGCGGTTTGCATGGGCTACTTGTCGGAATCCGTGTGAACGTAACGCAGCCCCTTGCGCGCCAACCTATCCCGCATTTTGTACAGGTCCAGCCCCAGTTCGCCGGACGCGAAGCGTTTGCGCTTGCTCTCTTCGTCCGCTTCCCGGCTCTCGGCCTTGTGTAGCACAGTCTCAGCATCAGCCCGACGTACAACGACGACACCATCGTCGTCGGCGACAATCACGTCTCCCGGATTGACCAGTGCGCCGGCGCAGACGATGGGCACGTTCACGTTCCCCAGGGTTTCCTTCACGGTGCCCTGGGCGTGTACTGTTTTCGACCAGACAGGAAACGCCATTTCGGTGAGAATCGCGATGTCCCTCACTCCAGCGTCAATGACCAGGCCGCAAACACCCCTGGCTTTGAGCGACGTCGCCAGCAGGTCGCCAAAATAACCATCCTCACAGGGACTGGTCGGTGTTACAACGAGAAGGTCGCCGGGGGCGCACTGTTCCGCAGCTACGTGAATCATCCAGTTGTCGCCGGGCGCAACCTCACAGGTCACCGCGTTGCCGGCTACATGCGACGGACGAAATATCGGGCGAATCCGCGGCGCCATCAAACCGATGCGACCCTGTGCTTCATGGATCGTTGCTACGCCGAAATGGGAGAGCCGCTCCACGACTGCGGGGTCGGTGCGTTTTATATCTGTTACGACAATGGCCATGGGGTGTTACCTGTTTCTGCTACGCATTTTGATTCGCTCGCCGGTTGCCCCAATTATCCATGAAATGATCCTTTCCAGGGTATTTGAAGCAAGCCGCTTGTTATAGATTCTCGCTATAGGGTCCCGGGGTATGACTCGCATTGACAAGTTATCTAGCTACAGGCTCCGCTCGTGCTGTAATGCACCGGCAGCGCGGTATTGTTTCGGGTTGACACCAGTCTGACGCTTGAAAAAGCGACTGAAATACGCAGGTTCGCTAAATCCGAGCGTGTGCGCAATTTGACTGATGGTCATGGAGGTGTAAATGAGATTGCGTTTTGCTTCCAGTAATTTGCGTTCGTGCACCAATTGTAAAGTGGACTTTCCCGTTAGCAGCTGGCAAAGGTGATTCAGGTGCGCGGCCGATATGCCCACAGCGGCAGCATATGACCGTATCGACATCTTGTTGCGAAAGTTGGTATCGAGTGTGTGATAGAAGCGTGACAAGTGGGCTGCCGAACGGCTGGTATTGCCCGGACGGTCCGGCGAGGGTTTAGGCTCGTGCCGCACGACCCAGATGAATAATTGCGACAACAGGCTCTCGAGCATGAGTTGACGAAATTCTGACCTTGTCGAGTAATCCCGGTGGATGTTGGCGAACAGCTGATCCAGTTGCGGGGGGCGCACCTGACCTAACTGGAGAACCGAAGACTGGGTGAAGATTTTCTGCTGTCCGCCAAGCCGTGTCATCAGCTTGCGGGCCAACGGTTCGGCCAGGCTCAACACGTAGCCTTGTTCGTTCACGGCAAAATCGAACCCGTGCACGGACATGGCAGTAACGATGATGATCGCCGGTGGTCGGATATCAATGACATTTTCATCGAGTTGGGCGGAACAGTGCCCGGACTGGAGATAGAAAATCTGGATGAGCCCCCGGTGGCGGTGCGGTTTGATTTTCCAGTTATGTAGCCGACTACGGGCGGCGATGGACTCGCAATGCAGTGGTTCAGGAACGGTGTTTTCGGTGCTCTCTCCGTAGAGTGCAAATTCGGGAATCACTGTTAAATGGGAACTCATGCTCGCTCGCCTCGTACCGTATTCCTGGATTCAAAATACGTCACCAATACGTGAAATGTCCAATTTAAGGCCTGAAAAGTGCCTTTTCCGTGGGTAGTTTTATTTGCAAAATATAAAATAGCTTACGCGATCGGCCTGCGAGTCCAATCAGCGTCGTAATTCACCGAGATTTTCAAATGTGATGAAAACACAGGTAGCTATTATCGGTTCGGGCCCTTCAGGTTTGTTGCTGGGTCAGTTGCTGCTGCATAAAGGCATAGACAACATCATCCTCGAAAAGCATACGCAGGAGCATGTGCTGGCCCGAATTCGGGCCGGTGTCCTTGAGCAGGGCGCGGCAGATCTGATACGACGAGCAGGGGTTGCTGACCGCATGGACCGGGAAGGCTTGGTTCATGATGCTTTCGAGATCGCATTTTCCGACCGCAGGGTTCGCATTGACATGAAAACCTTGACTGGTGGCGATACGGTGCTTGTTTACGGCCAGACGGAACTGACGCGCGACCTCATGGATGCGCGGGCGAAGGCAGGCGGCGTTACGATATACAGCGCGCAAGATGTCCAACCGCTCGACCTGGATAGCGACCGGCCGCGTGTCAGCTACACCAGTGACGGCGACGGCTGCATGTTGGAATGCGATTACGTCGCGGGTTGTGATGGTTTTCACGGAGTTTCCCGAACCTGTATTCCAAAGGATGTGCTGCGGGAGTATGAAAAGGTTTACCCCTTCGGCTGGTTGGGTGTGCTTTCGGATACACCCCCGGTTTCGGAGGAGCTGATCTATGCTAACCACGAGCGTGGATTCGCGCTGTGCAGTATGCGCTCCATGACCCGAAGCCGCTGTTACGTGCAGGTGCCGATCGAAGACACAGTGGACGAATGGAGCGATGAGCGCTTCTGGCAGGAGCTGAAGCGCCGCTTGCCCGTGGACATGGCAGAATCGCTCGTCACCGGGCCCTCGATCGAGAAAAGCATCGCACCGTTACGTAGTTTTGTGGCCGAGCCGATGCAATGGGAGCGGCTGTTTCTGGTCGGTGACGCTGCACACATCGTGCCGCCCACCGGGGCCAAGGGCCTCAATCTGGCCGCGAGCGATGTCAGCGCGCTTTTCGATGTACTGCTAGCGGTATATGAACATCGCAGGGCAGACCTGATACCGCGCTATTCGGAAGTTGCGCTGCGGCGGGTCTGGAAAGCGGAGCGTTTCTCCTGGTGGATGACGCGGCTGCTGCATCGCTTTGACGGCGCCGCCTGGGACCAGAAAATGCAGCAAGCGGAACTGGACTATTACACGGGCTCGGAAGCGGGGAAGAAGACGATCGCTGAAAACTATGTGGGCCTGCCCTATGAGTCCATTGCCTGAATCGCAGTGAAAATTTCTTTACCCTACCAATGGCGAGGCACTGCAGCAGCAGGCGGTTCCCGTTGCAGCGGCACCTGCAACGGGAACTGGTCCTTCAGGCCGGAGCTGAATGGTGCTTTTCCCGAATCAATGCTGTCCTGTCATTCATGTTCCCCGCCTTTGGGGCTTTGACTGCTGTAGTAGGCGGCAACGGCTTCGATCTCCTCTTCACTGATCGATTGCGCGAATGAAGCCATGATGCCGGTCCGGTCCTGACGCTTGCCTTGTTTGTATTCCAGGGTCGTACCCTGCAGGTATGCTTCGTTTTGAGCCGCCAGGTTCGGCCATTCATCATTGACGCTCGTGCCGTCGGTGCCGTGACAGCCGGCGCACAGAATGGCCACCTTCTTCCCCTTGTCCAAATCTCCTTTAGCGGGAGTTTTTGGGTCTGCAGGCGGTTGAGCACTGTAATATGCGGCGATTTCATTGATTTCCTTATCCGTCAGGTTCTGCACCCAGGGACGCATCAAACCGTTGGGATCCGCTCGCAGCTTGTCTCTGTACTCGATGCTCTGGTCCGCCAGATAGCGGGCGTTCTGTGCTGCCAGGTTTGGCCATTCATCACTGGTGCTGATGCCATCCTTGCCGTGACAGCCAACGCACAAATTCAGCTTCGGTGGTGCTTTGGTGGGTCCGGCGATGGCGCCGGTGGCGTGCATGAGCGCTGCCGTGAACAGGAGCAGCACGGTCGCCCGGAACACGAATTTACTTGACCTGTGGTTGCGAGTCATTTCCAGTCTCCCGTTGACGTTAATTTTCGGTGGCGCATGTGGCGTTCCATGACGACATATCCGCGTCAAACATCGTGTGCCACATCAAGCCGCCATAACCGCCGATATCAACCGGAAAAGGCTTTGTGGCCAGCAGCCCGGCCTTGATCCCGTACTCGATCACGACGTGGCTATTCAACTTGACCCAGACAGGGCCGACGCGAATTTCCTCTACCAGCGGTGCGCCCGGAACGCTGTTGCCTGGATCCGGTTGTACCTTCGTGTTACTGGAATTGGCTTTGGGGCCGGGGATGACGAAGTACGCGAGCGCGTCGTGCATGTCATCTTTCCCTACCAGCTGGGTGACAGTGTCCTGATGCGGGGGGAGCGCCTTTGGCCCATCGGGCGTGGGTATCATCCTGTCGGGCGCAGTTCCCGCCGTTTTATCGGCGGGTCCGGTGAGATAGACGACCAGATCGGGATATTTGTCGGATGGCGCTTCAGGTCCGTCACCGCCCAGCAGCGCGGGCATCTTGGCATGCATAATGACCGGCATGCCCAGATACCATCCGGGCACGACCTTGTTGCCCACCGGTGCGCCCAACTGGGCATGGGCGCTGTATGACAGGCCGAATCCGAAAACCAGAAGAACCAGATATTTCCATCTCGATATCGCCATTTTCGTGTCGCTCCGTAGTTGGTAGTGATTTGTAAATTTGCTTTGGTTCGCCATGAGCCGCTCATGTCGCTAAAAGCCCCAGCGAAGCGTCATGCCCCAGGTCCGCGGCCTGATCGTGGTAATGAACGGGTACCCCAGACCGCCCGTAGTGCTGGTTGAGGTAATTCCATATTCGTCGAAAATGTTGGTGACGAACGCTTCCAGCCAGCGCTTGTTGCCGATTTCAACGCCGGCGTGCAAATGCACCTGCTGGTAGTCACCGATGTCATAGGGGACGCCATGCGGATATTGGGATACAGGGAAATCCAGAGAGAGTGGCTTTTCAGCGCCGACATATTGCCAGTCAACACGCGCGAACGCGGGCTTCGAGCCGATGTTGAAGTCGAAGTTCAAACCCAAATGGGCGGTGAAATCCGGTGTAAAAGGAATGGTGTCACCGGAATGGATGTTGAGCGCGGGAATGGTCGTATCGAATTCGGAGTTGTTCCAGCTCAGGGCCATATCCAGGCGGATATTTTCTTTCAGCGCCGCTGCCGCTTCCAACTCCAGCCCCTGCGTGTTGGCGTCCCCGACGTTCGCGACCGCATCGTAAGAGCAAAAACTAAGACCGGGGATGGGCGAGAATGCGCTCAGCGGGAAATTCAGTTGCATGTCCCTCCAGTCGGTATAGTATGCGGCGCCCGAGAACCGGAAACGCCCACTGGAGGAACTCAGCTTGGCCCCCACCTCGTAGCTCCATACCGTGTCTGCATCGGTCGGGGGCATTCCATCCGGGTAGCCAGCACCGGCCAGTTCCGCGCCGCAATCCTGTCGCGGGACATCACGATTGATGATGCCGGTGCGATAGCCCTCCGCAGCGCTGACGTAATACAGCTGGTTACTGCTCGGCTGCCAATCGAGAGCGGCCCTGGGTGTGAACACGCTCTCACTGTTCTTGCCCGATTGTGAGCCCTGGGCGAAACCAAACTGGAATCCCAGGCTGGTGGAAGTGAAAGACTGGTCGACGTCGAACCAGCGAAATGAGAACGAGCCGTGCAACGTATCGGTGATGTCGTAACCGACTTGGCCAAACAGTGCTATTTGCTCGTCTTTGTAGATTGCGCGGTTGTCCGCGAGCACCTTGGTGTCGGGTGCCGGCACCACGCCGCCGGTCACGATCGACAAGGCGGTCTGGTGCCAGTACCTCAGGTCCAGGCCGCTCAGGTCGGTGGCTACCACGGAATGATGCTGGTCGATGTGTTGGTAGAAAAGGCCGACCAGCCAGTCGAGTGCTCCGTCGCTGGGGGAGGTCAGGCGCAATTCCTGGGTAAACACACGGGGGTTGTCTCTGCGGGCGCTGACCTGCGGGATCGTATGCACCTGGCCGGTGACCGGAAACGAGATCACGCTGAGGCTAATGTCCAGGTCTTCTGTTCGCTCCCAGTACGAGGTAACGGAGGTCAGGGTGTTGGGCCCCATCGCATAATCAGCCACAAGACTGAACAGGTCGATCTGGTCGGACATACCCGCGTTGGACGCCTCGTAGTGCTCGTAGTCTCGGTAGTTCATTTTCGGTATGGCTACAAACGGCGGAAACGTACCCGGATTGGCATAGGTTGCAAAAGCAGCGCCGTCGGTTTCCTTGTCCTCGTGGGCCAGTGTCAGGGTCAGGTTCAGGCGGTCAAAGGGCGTCCAGGAAACAATCGCCCGTGCGCCCAGGGTATTCCGTTCGTTCGTGTTATTGACGTCTTTCAGGGGGGGCGCCGCGTAGGTGAGTGCGGCGGGTTGCAGCATTTCAATTAACGGCAGCAGTGCGCCGGGCGCGGGCGGCGGCAGCGTTGGTAAGGACCCCAGGACCGGGCCGCCGCGAAACGCATTATCGTACCAGCCGCTGTCCTCGGCCACATAGGCGACCAGCCGCAATCCGAGTTGATTCAGAATTAACGGGAAATTCAGCGCCACATCAGCGCTGTAGCCAAAAGCACCGTCCGCAGTGTCCGAACCCGTCAGGTTGAGTTTACCCTCGAACGCATCCAGCACGGGTTTGACCGGTATGATCTTAATCGCTCCGCCGAGCGAGTTGGCACCATAAAGCTGCCCTTGCGGGCCGCGCAGAACTTCGATGCGGTCAATATCCACCATGCGGAAGTCATAGCTCGAATTGACGTTTCGCCCGGTGTGGATGACGGGCACTTGGTCAAAATAGATTGCAGTCGTCGGTGACATCTGCCCGTTTTGACCAGTACCTATACCGCGGAATTTGATCTCGCCGCCCACGGCTGAGGTATCCTGCATTGCAGCGCCCGGTACCGTTGCCAGGTAACTCGCGTAATCCAAGATGCCACGGGCATCGATCTCATTTGCACCTATGGCGGTGACCGCAACCGGCACCTTTTCAAGCGAAACAGCCCTGCGTTGTGCGGTGACGATGATTTCCTCGATCGTGCCAGGTGCATCGGCCCAGGAAATTTGCGAAAACAACATGGCCAACAACAAGGCGGTAAACCTGATTGAGCTGAGAGATGCTAGCGACGACATAGTGAAGCCCTCCGAAAATCTTTAGTTTTCGTTGTTTTGGGAACCGTGCGAGGTTTATTATGTATGTAGTGTCAATATTAATGTTAACAATAATGTTGACAGAATATTCCCACAGGCCACATGCGAAGTCAATAGGTTGTAATGGGGCTTGTTGAACCGACTAGCGAGAAAACTGGATCCTTTGAAAATGACGGCCAAGAAAGTATCTGAAACCAGTCGCAATACAGTGGAAGACATTGCGGACAAGGTCATGCACTCCATTCAAATGGGGCGCTATGTGCCGGGACAACGCCTGATCGAAGCGGACCTGATGGAGGAATTTAATGTCAAACGCGGTCCTGTCAGGGAGGCTTTGCGAATTCTCTCCGGTGATGGAATTGTCGAACTGGTGCCGATGAAAGGCGCCCGTGTTCGGAAACTGGACCAAAGAGACATCGTTGACCTGTTTCCGGTTCTGTCAAGCCTGTTGACGACGACCATACGACTGGCCATTGACAAGGTGGGTAAGGCGCCATTTCGCCAAAAGCTCGAGACCGCCATGGAGAGCTTGAGGCAGGCTCGTCAACTGGAGGACTATCAGCAATTCCAATTGGCGAGTATCCGTTACTCGGATGTGCTCCATGAAGCAGCTGATAACCGCTACATCAGTTTCCTTAACGCGAAACTGCACCCGGAACTGTTTTTCAGGCAGCTATCCGGCACGATTCAAATCGAGGACTGGGACAGCCATCTGGATCATTTTGAAAATGTCCATCAGGCGCTGATGTCGGCTGATGATCAGGAAGCCGTTCGCCTGTTGGAGGAATTTGAAGCCAGGATGGTAAGCATGTTCAGCCGGGAAGACGAACCGGTGGTTTGGAAGTGATTGCGAACCGAGCAACCTGAAGTGTATGCTTGATCCGGTAGGTCATCTAAAACCAGTTCCTCCATGACAAATGAACCTACGATAAATTCACTTCTAAACGTTGCCGATGCCGTTCTGGGGCCGCCATTGTCACGTGGCCAAGGTGACGATCCCGCGATTTTGTGTGGTGACGAGGTGGTTACCTTTGCCGAACTGAACGCGCGCTCGAATCGTACCGGCAATGTATTTCATAGCTTGGGCATTGGTGCGAGCGACCGGGTTTTGCTCATGGTGGCCGATAGACCCATCTTTTTTTATGCCTATTTCGGATTGTTGAAAATCGGCGCGGTTCCTTGTGCACTGAATTTGCGCTTGGCCAACTCCGATCTCGCCTACATCATCGCCGATTCCGGCGCCCGAGCCGTTCTCGCGGATCCGGGATTTTTGCCTGTTTGCGAAAAGGCAATCGGCGCCTTAGAGGATGAGGAGCCACCGGCTTTGGTGCTTTCGAATTCGGAAAATTCCGGACGTCTTGCACTGTCAGCACAGATGGCGCAGGCCCCGTCAGTGCTTGAATCAGTCCGGCGCAGTATGGACGCGCCTGGTTTCTGGATGTATTCCTCCGGCACGACCGGAAAGCCCAAGGGTGTCATTCATGCTCAACGCTCCGTACTCGCCGCGCGTAAGGTGATGGGTGATGTAATGGGCGTGGCCCGCGGCGATCGTGTGTTCTGTACGTCAAAGTTGTTTTTCGCTTACTCGCTGGCGCATATGGTGTTCGCCACACTTCAGCAAGGCGCAACCGCAATACTGTACCCAGGATGGCCTGACGTGGCCGCGATAAACGCAGTCATTACGCATCATCGACCGGACATCGTACTCAGTGTTCCGACCTTCTATCGCAAGTTGTCTCAAGGAGCTGTCGCTTCGCAACAGCCTTTTAAAGAAGTGCGTTATTACATGTCAGCGGGTGAACAGCTGCCAAAAAGCCTGTTCCACCGCTGGATGAAGCTCACCGGACGGCCCATACTCGAAGGCATCGGTGCAACGGAAACGTGTTTCCTTTCACTTTTCAACCGCCCCGACAGGATGTCTCCGGGGACGTGTGGCGTGCCGACCCCCGGCACTGAAGTAAAACTGGTCGATGAAGAAAGTGCGATTGTCGAGCACCCAGGGCATCCGGGCGTGCTGTGGGTACGAATGCTCTCGGTTGCCACAGGGTATCAAGGCAAGGCATCCTTGACGCGTTCCGTATTCCAGGACGGTTGGTATTGCACGAACGATGTTTTCACCGTTGACGGCGATGGTTTTTATGAATATCAGGGTCGTACCGACGATATGCTTAAAATTTCCGGTCAATGGGTAAGCCCGGTCGAGATTGAGGCACACGTGTTGCAAAACCCGGCTGTCAATGATGCTGCGGTCGTCGGGATTCCCAACACGGATGGTCTGGTGCGCCTGGCACTTTTCCTTGAGGCTCCGGGAGTCATCGATCAAGTAAATTTTGGAAATAAATTGCAGGAGTCATTAGTGACGGCTTTATCTATCTACAAATGCCCGCGTCGCGTATTTTATATCGAGTCCATGCCACGCACCGATACCGGAAAATTGCGGCGAAATGCGTTACGTGAGATTGCGATAAAAGCGTATAAGGTATAGCGTGATCAGGAAAATCTCGATCACTTGCCCGCTGACCTTTGCTTCGACTTGATCCCCTCCTGGTCACCATCGGGCTATTGTCCAGAGCTTGAACACTCGCAAGGGGGCGTCATGGAGTGCGCTAACAGACCTTTATTCCGCCACGCGTCAAGTACAATCC
>CAWDDX010000003.1:0-72500 GCA_963801195.1 uncultured Gammaproteobacteria bacterium
GCGGCCTCAATGGAACAGGACAGGTTGATACGTTTATATCGGGATATGCTGCTCGCCCTGCACTTTGAGCAACGTGCTGCTCAAGCCTACTCAGAGGGTAAGTTTGGCGGCTTTCTGCATCTGTACCCTGGTGAGGAGGCCGTGGCGGTGGGAGTGCTGCATGCGGCAGAACCTTCGGATTATGTCGTCACGACGTACCGTGAACATATTCACGCCCTGGTTCGCGGTATTCCTGCCGAAAAAATCATGGCCGAGCTCTATGGCCGACGCGATGGTATATGTGGCGGAATGGGCGGCTCCATGCATTCTTTCGACCATGAGCGGCGTTTCATGGGCGGTTATGCCCTTGTGGGTGAAACGTTTCCGATTGCCATTGGTATCGCTTACGGTATTGCCTTGCGCAAGCTACCCGAAGCGGTGGTCTGTTTTTTTGGCGACGGCGCAATCAATCAGGGTACCTTTCACGAATCGCTCAACATGGCCGCGTTGTGGCGATTGCCGGTGCTGTTCGTGTGCGAGAACAACCGCTACCAGATCGGCACTGATATCCACCGTCATTCCGCGGTGACTGAGCTCTATCGCCGAGCCTGCGCTTATGACATGCCTGCAGAACAGGTGGACGGTATGGATGTGGAAGCGGTGTACGCCGCCACCCACCGCATGTTGAAGAACGTACGCGCGGGTAGCGGGCCACAATTCCTGGAACTGCGCACCTACCGTTTCCGCGGTCACTCCATGGCCGATGCCGGTGGCTACCGCAGCAAGGTGGAAGTGGATGCCTTCAAGGACATCGGCCCGTTGCAGCGCATCGAACCCCGCATCGATGCTGCGGTGCGCGAAACACTGGACCGGGAAGTGGAAGACATAATCGAACAGGCCACACAGTTCGCTGAGGCAAGCCCCGAACCCTCCTGGGAGGACGCCAAAAGCGCACTCGAACCTAACCGCTTGCGCGAAATACTGATCAGGGAGGACGCAACATGACTGCGAAACTTCACTATTGGCAGGCGCTCAATCGTGCGCTTGACGAAGCAATGGCTTCTGATGAGTCGGTATTTGTAATGGGAGAAGATGTGGGTTTGTTTGGCGGAACTTACAAGGTCACCCAGGGTTTGTACGCCCGCTATGGGGAGTGGCGGGTCGCGATACGCCGATTTCGGAGAACAGTTTTACTGGTCTTGGTGTTGGCGCAGCAATGATCGGATTACGGCCGGTAGTGGAGATCATGACCGTCAATTTCACTTTGCTCGCACTCGATGCGATTATCAACCTTGCGGCAAAAATTACATTCATGAGTGGAGGTCAATTAACCATGCCGCTGGTGATCCGTATGCCAGGCGGTGTGGCGAAACAACTCGCCGCTCAGCACTCGCAGCGACTGGAGCACACGCTCATGAACTGCCCCGGGTTGCGCATTGCTGTACCAGCAACCCCGCAAGATGCCTATTGGCAGCTCAATCAGGCGATAGCGAGCGATGCACCTGTCGTACTGCTCGAACACGAACTGCTCTATTTTGATAAAACCACTTTTGATGCAGACGCGATTGCACCGCCGATGCACCAGGCTGTGATACGCCGGGAGGGAAAAGGTCTCACCATCATAAGCTATTCGCGCATGGCGAATCTTTCATTAAAAGCTGCGGAGGAACTGGCGACCGAGGGTATCGAGACAGAGGTAATCGACCTGCGCAGCCTGCGTCCGATCAGACCTGGGATTTGTGTGAAAACTCAGTGAACAAACCAGAGCGCTTGCTGATCGTTGAAGAAAGACTGCCGTTTTGCCGGAGCAGGTGCAGAGATCGCGGCCACGCTGACCGAACGTTGTTTTCATCAGCTGATTGCAGCGCCGGTTCGGCTGGCAGCACTGGATTTTCCGACACCATTCAATGCCGGCTTAGAGCGCGAGAGCATCCCGAAAGACGACATTGTCTTAGCCGAGTGCACCGACTGTGCGGTAAAGAATGAGGGAGGTACACCATGAAAAAACCGGTAACCATGCCCTCGCTTACTGACACCATGGAGAGCGGACGCCTGGTGCGCTGGATGAAACAGCCAGGCGATGAAGTCAAGCGTGGCGATGCAATTGCAGAAATCGAAACCGACAAGGCGGTAACCGAGTTGGAAACCTTCCAGGGCTATCTGGCAGGGCCACTTGCCGATGAAGATACCGAGGTCGCGGTTAACAAAACTATCGGCTGGATCACAGATCAGCCAGAGGCAGATAGCGAAGAGAAAGCAGGAAAAGATCCAGCGGAAAAGCAGGCCGAAAGCACAGATGACAATGATGCAGCTAACAATGATGCAGCGCAAGAACAGTCCATAGGGCCGGAAGAGGCTCAGGGAAAAAAGGCGGAGGCGTCAGAAAAAGAAGATCAGGAAGATCAGGGAGATCCCGAAGATCAGAAAGATCAGGAAGATCGGGAAGAGCAGGCAGAGCAGGCAGAGCAGGCAGAGCAGAAAGAAAAGAAAGAGGAGGGCGAAATTACCTCGGAAACGGAGACAAAAAATGTCGTGCTCGAGGCAGCTTTCGCCAATCAAAAGCAGAAACAGGAAAGTCCAGGCACAGCCATGGACGCCACAGGTGATCTTGAAGCTGGACCGCCGTTTCAGATTGAGCCACAGGCAAATTTGCGCCGTATCATAGCCGAGGGCATGATTGCCGCTGCTATGACGCCGCAGTTTCGGGTCAGCAGCCGGTTTTCATTGCAGAAGCTCGTGTCCAGTGCGAAGAAGCGAGAAATTTCATTCACTGTTCTGCTGGCCAGGGCCTGTGCGTTGACCGTGGCCGAGTATCCCGATTTCAACAGTGCGTGGACACCTGATGGCCTGGCCCGACGCAGTCGTGTGGACGTGGGGATTGCCATGGAAACCGAGGATGGGCTGACCTCTCCGGTGCTGCGCGATGCAGCACAACGAACGATTGATGAACTTGCAGAGGACTGGCGCGATCTCAAGGACCGGGTGAAAAATCATCGGGCCCGTCCTGAAGAATATCGCGGTGCAACGTTCTATCTCTCCAACCTGGGCACTGTTTCAGACGTGTTTTCATTTGATGCCATAGTGCCGCTGGGTGCCGCTGCCATTCTGGCTGTGGCGGCGGATACTGAGCAGGGGACTTTGCTCACGATAAGCTGCGATCACCGGTTGCTGGCTGGAGCCGATGCTGCAAAATTCCTGCAAAGCCTGGGACAACGATTATGCGATCCGGCGGGGTGGATGGAATAATTCACCAAACGCGCCTGTAATGCCGGGATCGCTGTACGCGAACGCGGATCACAAAATACAGCGGAGAAATGCAGGAACTGTTTCTCTATTACTCGTGGTGCGGACATGTTCACCTGTTTTCGACCTTGGGCGGCGTTTCATGGGCGGCTATGCGCTTGTGGGTGAAACGAATAAAGATTCAGGAAAGAAGTTACTTTAAGTTTGAAACGAATGCGCTCAATTTCAGCCCTGAACTTGACCCGGTTCTTCCGGTCAACCCCTATATGAAGAGTCGAACCACAATGACCATGGCTGGCCAAAACACTGACAGGTGATGGAACCATAAGGATCGTTACATATCTTTAATTCGACCCCCGGAGTTCAGAATCGCACTGGCTGTCAAGCCATCCGGGACCTTGGAGGAACTTGAAAATGACCGAAGAAAAATGTGAAATTGGCATCGTCGGCCTGGGCGTGATGGGCCGCAACATGCTGCTGAACATGGCCGAGCACGGGTTTGCCGTTGCCGGCTATGACAAGGATTCCAAACGGGTTGCCCAACTGCGCGATGAAGCCGCGGACCTGCCCGTGCGGGGCGCAGAAAATGTGTCAGAATTCCTGGATCTGTTGAAAAAGCCGCGAGCGGTGATGATGCTCGTTCCGGCCGGGCAAATCGTTGATTCCGTTATCCATGATCTATTGCCTCACCTCGACAAGGGCGACTTGGTTATCGATGCCGGCAACTCACATTTCACCGACACCGACTTGCGCCAGAAAGCGCTCGAAGCAAAAGGGCTGAACTTTTTCGGGATGGGCGTCTCGGGCGGGGAAGATGGCGCCAGGCATGGTCCCAGCATGATGCCCGGTGGACCGAAGAAGGCCTACGGCGTGGTCCGTAAATTGCTGGAGGCCTGCGCAGCGCAGGCAGACGGCGAGCCATGCGTCACATATTTGGGGCCACGCTCCGCCGGTCACTATGTCAAAATGGTACACAACGGCATCGAGTACGGCATCATGCAATTGCTGGCCGAGACATACGATCTGCTGAATCATGGGTTGGAACTGAGCAACGATAAACTGGGCGATCTGTTCGATGAATGGAACCGGGCCGAGTTGAACGGTTACCTGGTAGAGATCACCGCCGACATCTTCCGCAAAAAGGACAAACAGACCGGCAATCGCCTGATCGACGTGGTGCTGGACGCCGCACGCCAAAAGGGAACCGGCATGTGGACTTCACAGGATGCGCTTTCCCTGCACGAACCCACCCCAAATATCGACATTGCTGTGGCGATGCGCAACCTTTCGGGGCTGGATCGGGAACGGGCTGCCATATCCGAAAATTTCGCTGCCCGCGAGAAAGTCTTCGAGGGTGACCGCCAGAAATTGATCGGGCAGATACGCCACAGCCTGTATTCGGCCATCCTCATGACCTATGCTCAAGGCCTGGCGCAATTGCGCTGCGCTTCGCAAGAGTACGAATATGGTCTGGCCCTTTCGGATGTGGCCCGCATCTGGCGCGGCGGGTGCATTATCCGCTCGGCACTGTTGGAGCCCATTCGCGAAGCCTACGCACAACAACCGGACTTGCTCAACCTGCTGCTCGATGAAACGTTGGGCAAAGCCGTTTCCGAACGCATTGCTGACTTGCGCGCCGTAGCTACCACCGCCATTGAACTGGGCATCCCCGCACCTGGATTCACCTCCGCGTTGAATTACTACGACAGCCTGCGCGCGAATCGCCTGCCTGCCAACCTGATCCAGGCTCAACGAGATTATTTTGGCTCGCACACTTACGAACGCGTGGACGAGCGCGGTGTTTTCCATACGGAATGGGAGGAGTAATAAATGAAAAAGAAACCAGAATTGCCACATGCGGCGCTGGTCATCTTTGGTGCTGCCGGTGACCTGACCTGGCGCAAGCTGGTACCCGCCCTTTTTGATCTTTATCTCGACGGCTTACTGCCGGACAGGTTTGCTATTTTTGGTGTAGATGGTAAGTCCATTTCAGTGGAAGACTGGCAGGAACGTCTACACGATGGCGTCAAAACTTTTGCCCGCCACGCCAATATCGAAACATCAAAATGGAAAGCGTTCGCCAATCATCTCGTGGATTGCCTGGCCGGCGATTTCAAAAAAACCGCTACCTTCGATGCTTTGGCAAAAGCCCTGGGCGAGCAGGACAAAGACCTGGGCGGGCAGGCCGAGCACGTTTTCTATCTGGCCACACCGCCTGCTATCGCGGAAGTCATTGTCAATAACCTGGGACAGGCCGGGTTGACAAAAGATCCGGAGCGTTCGCGCGTGGTGTTCGAGAAGCCCTTCGGGCATGACCTGGGTTCGGCACACGACCTTAATCAATCCCTGCTCAAAACACTCCAAGAGCGCCAGATCTACCGTATTGACCATTTCCTCGGCAAGGAAACTGTCCAGAATATTCTGGCTTTCCGTTTTGCCAACGCGCTCTTCGAGCCCATCTGGGACCGCCGTTATATCGACCATGTCCAGATCACCGTAGCCGAGACGCTCGGCGTGGAGCACCGCGGTGAATACTACGAGCATGCCGGGGCCCTGCGCGACATGATCCAGAACCACCTGATGCAAATCTTGTCCTTGATCGCCATGGAAGCCCCGGTCGCTTTCACTGCTGACGAAATCCGCGCCCGCAAAGTGGACGCGCTGCGCGCCATTCGCGCCATCCCGGTGGACGATTTACGACGTCATGCCGCCCGCGGACAGTATGCGTCCGGTTGGCTCGAGGGTGAACAGGTTCCGGCCTATCACGACGAACCGGGCGTCGAACCTGCTTCCAGTACCGAGACATTCGCCGCGCTCAAGCTTTTCATCGATAACTGGCGCTGGCAGGATGTCCCCTTTTACATGCGCACCGGCAAACGCATGGCCGAAGCGGTTTCGAAGGTCATCATCCAGTTCCGGCCTGTACCGCACCAATCCTTCCCGAGTTCCGCCGCTATCGACTGGCAACCCAATCGCCTGGAAATCTACATCCAACCCGATGAAGGCATTAGCCTGCGCTTTCTGGCCAAGCAACCGGGTGTGACTTTGCGTCTCAGCCCCAAAAACATGAACTTCCGTTATGCTGAAGCCTTCAAGACCGATCCGCCCGAAGCCTATGAAACACTGCTGCTCGACGTATTGGAAGGTGATGCCACCCTGTTCATGCGTGCTGACCAGGTCGAATGTGCCTGGAACGTGGTCGGCCCTGTGCTGGAAGTCTGGAATTCGGTCGAAGCTTCCGACTTCCCCAATTACCCCAGTGGCAGTTGGGGGCCTGAAAGCGCCGAAGCGCTCATCGCTCAGGATGGACGTAGCTGGTTGTAATCCATCGTTGATCAGAGCAGGGAGGTGCAGGTCTCCGGCTTATGTCTGTGCATCGGTATCACGGTGGTCATCATGCTGACCCAGCAATTGCACCTGGTCCTCTAAGATATCTCGTACGTAGAGCACCTGGATCACGACTATTGCCACGACGGCCATGGGCGTTGCCATTATTATCCCAAGCAGGCCGTAGAATATGCCCATGGAAAATTGGGCCGACAACAACACGGCCGGGGGCAATAAGACGGCGCGCCGTTGGATCAGAGGAGTCACAAAGTTCCCCTCGAGGAATTGCACCAGCGCATAAATCATGATCACGTAGAAGGCCATCATGGGTGATTCCAGCAAACCCACCAACAATGCAGGCACCACCGACATGATGGGGCCGATATAAGGCACAAAGGAAAACACACCGGCGATCACACCCAATACGAGGGCCATGGGCATGCCGATCAGTGTCAGGGCGATAGTGGTGAATACTCCTACCGTTGCCATGGAAGCAAAACGTCCCAACATCCACCAGCTCAGTGCATGATCCAGAGCTTGCAGCAGTTGACTGATGCGGTCACGTTGTCGCTTGGGAATCAGGTGTAATAATCCCTGTATATAGATTTCCGGCTGAATGGCTAAATAGAAGCCGATAAAAAGAATAACGACAATGTGGGCTGCCGTCCCGAAGGCGGTAGAGAAGACTCCTGTTACCCCGGCCATGACCTGGCCTGCGTCGGGGCGCAGATATCCAAGGTTAAGATTTTTCAGAAAATCGTTCCAGGGTTGCTCCGAGATCACGTCTTGCAAGCGTTCCATCGCACGCGGCAGCTGTTCGCTGAGTTGCGAGGTCTGCTGGGAGAAGCTCGGGCCGGCTGTCAGGAAAAACGCGCTCAACAAAAGTATCAAAAAAGCGATTACCCCAGCCCGTGCCAATACTGGAAGAATAGGGAGCCAACGCAGTACCAGGCCCGCCAGGGAATTTACGAAAACGGCAATCAGCAGGGCGGCGAACAGCACCAGAAATATCTGTGCGGCTGGCCATAGCAGGAACAGTGCCAAGCCCGCCAGCAGGATCATGCCGAGGGCGTTGATCGGCTTACTCGTGGACCGGTACTCGTGGACCATGGGTTTGTCAGTGACCTCGTTTATCCGTGCGCTGACTACCGGGAGGAATTGACAGCGGAATGATCGGGAACATCTCCTTTGGGCTGCCGCCGGCGATGCCGCAATGCCGAACTGACACCAAT
Organism: uncultured Gammaproteobacteria bacterium; assembly: GCA_963801195.1. Lineage (GTDB taxonomy): Bacteria > Pseudomonadota > Gammaproteobacteria > Xanthomonadales > SZUA-36 > SZUA-36. The sequence goes on from CAWDDX010000003.1 coordinate 7,782, forward strand.
AACCGTACCCGCCACCAATGCCGATAGCATGACATCCGTTTTGTGTATGCCACGCTGACCCAGGCGTGCACCGATAATCTCGCCCAATTGAGCCACGTCATCCAGCGGAGCCTGCCCTGTCCCCGGCGCTGTTTCTGGACATTCAGAGCGTGGTGCTGGATGAGGCGCCGCACTCTTTGTGAACCGCCACAGTAGCAAGGCGCCTGTCAACGACAGCAACAAGAGTATCCCGCCGACGATGAGTCCGCTTTGCCAGGGAGAGAAAAACTGGCACAGTGAGATATAGCCGCCCACGGCAACAAATCCCAAAGCGCCCAGCGTGGCCAGGCCGCAGAACAGCATCAGTGTGGTCTCAATCAACCGCCGTTCCCACCAGGCGCGCACGCTTGACAAAGCGTTCTCCGCCAGGCCCTTAAGCAGTCCATGAAGCCAGGACATCACCTGCTGGCCTAGTGACGGCTTCGATCTAACAACATTCCGACGACGAAGCCCGTTGTAAATGACGCCAGAACGCTCGCTAAAGGGCGCTCTTCCACCTCCTTGCCGATGGCCGAGTAGACATCTTCGGCTTGCTCCTTAACCTTTTCACCGGTACGCCGGGCCTTTTCATAGGCTTGATCATATTGTTCGCGCCCCCGCTCTATGCCGGACGTCTTGACGGTTTCCAACAACGAGGCCATGTCGGCGCGTAAATCGGCGAGATCAGATTTAACCTGATCCAGTTCTTTATTGATTGCTTTGTTTTCCATATCAGTTCTCCTAAGCGTGGAACCGGAAATCGACCCATCGGGCTACATTCATTGAGGCATGAATAACGGTTCAACTACGACAAATGGAGTTTAAATATAATGCAAGCTTTCTTTAGCGGCATTGTTAAATATCAATGCCGCCGGCACAAAGTAGCCCGGTTGCGATTCACGGCTTGTATGTCGGGGACGATGTTCTGACTTCAGTAGCACAAGAACTGCCGGCAGCGCGCGAAAGCCGGCCCGAGACCAGCTACGGCAATGTGGCAGCCTATTTTACGCGAGATAAATTAACAGGTAATCTGACGACGGACTCAATTCGCTCCCTTAAGATTACGGTAGTGGCGAATCAGGGCATTTGTCGAACTGTCGTGTTCGAGCGTTGGTTCATCCCCGGCTTCAAGCTCGGGAACGATTCGCTTTGCAAGCACCTTACCTAACTCGACGCCCCATTGGTCAAAGGAATCGATGTTCCAGATCACACCCTGGGTGAAGACGCTGTGTTCATAAAGGGCGACGAGCTTGCCCAGCACCTGGGGTGTCAGCCGTTCGGCCAGGATGACATTGGACGGACGGTTGCCTTCAAAAACCCGGTGCGGCACGAGCGAATCCGCTGTTCCCTCTGCTTTGACTTCCTCTGCGGTTTTGCCAAAAGCCAGCGCTTCTGCCTGGGCAAAGACGTTCGCTACGAGTATGTCGTGGTGGCGACCGAGTGGCGTCAGCGCCTGAGCAAACGCAATGAAGTCACAGGGAATCAGCCGCGTGCCCTGATGAATCAATTGATAGAAAGAGTGCTGGCCGTTGGTGCCGGGTTCGCCCCAGTAAATCGGACCGGTGTGGAAACCCACCGCTTCGCCGCCGAGTGTGACGTGTTTACCATTACTCTCCATCGTCAGTTGCTGAAGGTAGGCCGGAAAGCGTTTCAAGTATTGCTCGTAGGGGAGGACCGCCACTGTCTCGGCGCCCAGGAAGTTATTGTTCCAGACCGAAAGTAACGCCATTATCACAGGCAGGTTTTTCTCGAACGGAGCATGGCGGAAATGTTCGTCCATCTCGTTGAAGCCCTTGAGTAGCGCCCGGAAATTTTCCGGGCCTATCGCCAGCATCGTCGAAAGGCCGATGGCCGAGTCCATCGAATAGCGTCCGCCAACCCAATCCCAAAAGCCGAAAACATTTGACTTCTCAATACCGAACCCGGCCACCTTCCCGGAGTTGGTGGATACCGCGACAAAGTGTTTGCCGACCGCGCTGGCATCACCACCAAGTCCCTTTAGCAGCCATTCGCGCGCGCTTTGCGCATTGGTCATGGTTTCCAGCGTGGTGAATGTTTTCGAAGCAATAATGAACAGCGTTTCGGCGGGGTCGAGGTCTGCAGTCGCCTCGACGAAATCAGTACCATCCACGTTTGAAATGAATCGAAATCTCAGGCTGCGGTCGCTGTAATATTTGAGAGCCTCGTACGCCATCACCGGACCAAGGTCGGAACCGCCGATACCGATATTGATGACGTTCCTGACGGGTTTGCCCGTATGACCTTTCCATTCACCACTGCGGACCCGGTCGCAGAACGTGGCCATCTTGTCGAGCATGGCATGGACCTCGGGCACCACATTTTTCCCGTCCACGATAATCGTCGCGTCTTTCGGTGCGCGGAGGGCAATATGCAGTACGGCCCGATTTTCCGTGGTATTGATTTTTTCCCCATTGAACATGGCGGTGATCCGTCCGTGCAAACCGGAACCGACGGCCAGTTGAATCAGAATTTTGATCGTCTGATCAGTGATACGGTTCTTCGAATAATCCAGGTAAAGACCTGCCGCCTCGATCACCATTCGTTCGCCCCGTTCAGGGTCGTCTTCGAAAAGGGTCCGAAGCTGTATCTTTCGAATACGATCACTGTGTTCAACAAGTGCTTTCCACGCTGGTCGTTCAGTCATCGGACAGTCCCCATACTTCAGATACTGCGCGATTCGTCCGGTCCCTTCGTCCAGCGACACGTCGTCCGACGCCAGCGGCCCCACCGGTTCCAGTTGCTACTTTGTCGTGAATCCGACTCATAATTTTGTTCCTTTCATTTCTCACTTTGCTTTCCTTGTTGTGGCGTCGCCTTGCCGGGCCTGCGACGGTCCGACAATCCCGTTGCTGCGTATCTGCCAATGAGCGATCAGACTGGCGACTGTGCTTTACGTTCATTCGGTTTCTGTAATACAACGTTTGACATCTACAAAGCTGTCGGGATTGATCGAAATTGTATCAATCCCGGCCTCAACCAGACACTTCGCAAATCCGGGGTGATCGCTGACGCATGAGAATACTGCGAACGCCAGGTTATGCGTGTGTAATTCTGAAGCCAACTTATCACCAACTCCACTCTAACCCGTATATTGCACCAGTCGGCATCGGGCCTCACCATATCTAATTGAATCGATTGACCTAAATGGAATTTTTGTTGATGAATCCCAGGGTACACACTTTGTACCCGGCCCGGTACCTATCCCGGCCCTGGCTAGTTCAGGCACGCCTGGACTTGAGCTTCCCTCGGACCATAGCTATGGCTATGATCCTCACTCCAGCCCTGCACCCAACCGCACCTGACCTGCGCCAGGCTCCGGGATACTGGTGCAACATGCGGGCTAAGCGAATTGGACCCTCTTACCAAAGCTGGCTTTTTATTAAAGAACATGGGTAGAGAACAGTCATTGAAATTTTTCAATGATTGTCTGGACCCCACTACTGTCCCGCATAAAATCAGTGGAAGGAGCCGGAATTTGCTTTGTCACTGGCGAATTCGAAGTCAGATGCGTTGCAAAACCGGATAGGACAAACTGTAATTTTAGAAAAAGGCCAAAATCACCTGTATCACCATGAAATAAAGAGACATTTTTCATTTGTTCGTCCGCCTTGGTGAATAATTCGGGTTAAGCCGGATAATTCACCAGGGATCCGGAATTTGCAGCGTAGCTGACAAAACAGTTTGATTGATCGTTCGAAAAAGCATAGCGCCGCTATGGTTTGAGAAGGATCGCCAAAATGTGAAGTCAGATGCGTTGCAAAACCGGATAGGACAAACTGTAATTTTAGAAAAAGGCCAAAATCACCTGTATCACCATGAAATAAAGAGACATTTTTCATTTATTCGTCCGCCTTGGTGAATAATTCGGGTTAAGCCGGATAATTCACCAGGGATCCGGAATTTGCAGCGTAGCTGACAAAACAGTTTGATTGATCGTTCGAAAAAGCATAGCGCCGCTATGGTTTGAGAAGGATCGGCCAAAATGTGAAGTCAGATGCGTTGCAAAACCGGATAGGACAAACTGTAATTTTAGAAAAAGGCCAAAATCACCTGTATCACCATGAAATAAAGAGACATTTTTCATTTATTCGTCCGCCTTGGTGAATTATTCGGGCCAGGGATGGGTTCACGCCGTGTCCTGAAACAAGACACTGCGCCGCCTCGGCGGTCCCGGCAGATGGTGAATTGAAGTCCGCACGAAGCAAATGTCGCGCAATCCCGCGATTGATCATTGATTCAGCACCTGGCAGCTGGAATAAGTGGGACAGTAGTGTCTGGACAACGATTTAAATAAATGGCGCTATCCGGCGAAGCGGCTATGCTTGCGCGGGTTACCGGGGATGCTTGTCCACCTTCGGGTTTAAGGATGAAGCGTGAAAAAATGGACGGCTCTCCCCCAGTAAATTATTATCAGACGGGTGATAGTGTCGGATGGGTGATTTCATGCGGTGAAAGCGGTCAAAATCGCTCTTTCACAGTGAGCGCCAACTGAATATACATCGCGAATTCACGCATATGTTGAGTTGAGAAAGTAAGCGGTAATCGAGCGCGCCATGGGTCTTGATTACTTTCTTGTTGCTGTATGCAGGGTTTTTTGTGGTAGAGGAAAAGACCAAAAAAAGGGCTAAGGCCAAACCCGTCAAACGGCATGAACAACCCACGGCTGATCATTCGGCGGCCCACGCGGAAGTTACCCGGCAACCTACTGACTTTGGCATCGTTGGCATTGGCGCCTCGGCAGGCGGGCTGGAGGCTTTACGTGATTTGCTCGATCACTTGCCGGCAGACACAGGTATGGCCTTGGTGCAACAGCCGCAGTCAGCTGATTATGCCGGTATGCCGGCCAGCACGATCGCAACGGGACTGGCTGCTTATGTTTTGCCGCCAGCATTGTCCTTTGAGGACGTGACGCACACACCTCGAATCAACAAGGAAGCGCACTGATGTCACGCGAGTTGTCAAAGGACAAACCGGTCGTGACTCAGACCCTTCGTGAGCGCGCCGAGAAACTACTGCATGCCAAACAGGATAATTTAACGGCCATGTCCACCATGGACCTTAAAGCGCTTGTCTATGAACTTAGCGTCCATCAAATGGAACTGGAGGTCCAAAACGAAGAACTGCGACAGGCCCAGGTCGAACTCGCCCAGGCACACGACCATTACTCCGATCTGTACGAATTCGCACCGGTTGGTTATATCTCGTTGAAAAAAGATGGCGAGATCATCGGCGCCAATCTGACCGCCGCCGGGATGCTCGGTGTCAAGCGTCAAGAATTGTTGCACACGAAGCTTACGAAATTCATAGCGCGACCTTCGCAGGATGACTTTTATCTATACCGGCAAGCGGTCTTCTCCAGCAGCATAAAGCAAACCCGTGAGATCGAAATGCACAAGGCGGATGCTACGGCACTGAGCGTGCGATTGGAAAGCATAGTGCCCAGACTGGAACAGGAACAAGTCTGTCAGACTGTACTCGTCGATATCACGGAACGAAAGAAAGCCGAGTATAAGCTGCAACGCCTGTTGGATTCCCTCGAGCAACAGGTGGATCATCGGACCCAACAACTGCGGGACGAACACCGGTTTATCGATACCATTCTGGAAAATATGCCGGCGGCGACTATGGTGCTTGACGTTGACGCCCGGGTGATCTCTTTTAACAAGGCCTGCGAGACGGCTTCTGGTTACAGTTTTCAAGAAATGCGGGGTACCACGAAATGGAAAAATTTAGTCCCCCCGGATGAGCGGCAAAGGCTCGGTGACATGATCAGTTCGTTCCAGGCCCGTGAGTACGATTCCGTTCAGCACGAAAATCACTGGGTGCATAAAGATGGGTCCAGGAGGTTGTTTTGTTGGTACAACACGGTTCTCAAGGACAGCGCCGGCCAGGTGCAATACCTTATCGGAAGTGGTTTGGATATCACCGCGCAACGCGAAGCCGAGGTTGAGAACGACAAGCACCTTGAAGAAGCTGCGCGCTTACAAAGAGTCCTGACCGCCAATGAACTGGCCACCAACCTGGCGCACGAGCTCAATCAGCCGCTGGCGGCCATCTCCATGACTGCCGAAAACAGCCAGGCATTGTTGGAACCCTCGCCACTGGAACCGGGCCAGGACCGCCAACTGATCGAAAATCTGCAGCACATCAGTGATCAGGCAATGCGTGGCGGTGAGATCGTTCGCGGCTTGATGGCAATGGTACGGAAAAGCAAGATCGATGCGGTCTCACTGGACCTGAATGCCGTGATACGCACCGCCTGCGGGCTGATACAAAAGAAGGCGGAACGCCGGAATATCAAGATCAGTCTGAATCTGGACAAGACGCTGCCCCCGGTAATGGGTGTGAGCGTACACATAGAGCAAGTGTTGCTTAATCTTTTACGTAATGGCATAGATGCTATCCGCGACAGGGGTTCGCAAGGCGGTCATATTTGTGTTGAGAATTCACGGCAGGAGAGTATGGTGCTTGTGACTGTCTGTGACAGTGGCGGCGGCATCGATGAGCAAGTGATCGACAGCTTATTTGAATCATTTTTTAGCACCAAGGACTATGGCCTTGGGGTGGGCTTGCGCATCAGTCACAGCCTGGTAGAGGCAATGGGTGGCCGATTGTGGGCGGAGGTCCATCAATCGGAAGGTATTTTCCATTTTGAATTACCGCTGGCGCCATGACACAGACTGTATTCATTGTTGACGATGACGACGCTGTCCGCGGGGCCTTGGGACAAATGCTCGAAATCTCCGGTTTCAACGTAAAGGCCTACGCAGACGGTAGTACCTTTGTGTCGGACTGTGACGAGCATGTTTCGGGCTGCGTGCTGTTGGACATGGCCATGCCGGTATTGGACGGGCACGGCGTGCAGGCGCAGTTGAATGCGCGCGGCATCCGCATTCCCGTGATATTTCTCAGTGGTCACGGCGAGGTACCCGATGCGGTGCAGGCGGTACAGGCCGGGGCGATGGATTTTCTACAGAAGCCGGCCACCAGTGCATCATTGCTGGCAAGCGTGCGCAAAGCCCTGGCATTAGACCTCGAAAACCGTGAAGCGGATTCAAGAACAAAACGGATTCATGCGGGCTATGCCATGCTGAGTCCGCGTGAAAAAGAGGTCATGGCGCTGGTCACCGACGGTCTCGCTAACAAGGAAATCGCCCGCAAACTCAAAATCAGCCCGCGAACGGTTGAAGTCCACCGAAACCATGTCATGTACAAAATGGGTGCGGAATCGTTAGCACATCTGGTCAAAATGAGCGCCGTCTGTCACTCCTGAGCAAAGCAATTCAAATATTTTAAGTGCCTCGACTACGTGGTTTCCCTTAGTGCTCAACCCAATATCTTTAATTTTTAGATTTCTGTAGCCTATTAACTTGTCCTAACTTTCTTTGGTGGTGATTGTATCAAGACGATGTTCATAGGTTTTGCCGTAAATTCAGAATTGGCGTTTGTGAAACCATACAATGGCAGTTCAGGCATATGAATAAGGTGTTCCAGCAAAACTCGCCCGGAGTTTCAACGCAAAGCAACAAGCTTGGTACTGACACAGGTACCATTCCTGATGAATTATTTCCTGAAATCTTATCGAAAACAAAAACTTATTTAGCAAAAGAAGTCATTCATCGCGAAGCTGATGCCGTCGATAAAGTGTATTACATCCGGGGCGGCATGGTTAAGTTGTTAAGCTACCTGCATAACGGTCGGGCGCGGATCGTCCGTTTACACGCTGGCGGGCACTGGCTTGGATTGGAGGGATTGGTAGGCCAGCCCTACGAACATACTGCCGTTGCTGTTGATGACGTGGAAACGTATTATTTTTCAGTAAAACATCTCCAGCAACTTGAACACGACAATTCTCGCCGGTATCTCCAGATAGTAAAACAAGTCTATGGAAATCTGGCGCAGGCCGATCGATGGATCGCGGATTTTTCCACCGGGGGGATCAGGGCACGGGTGGCGCGTCTGCTCGAGTTTCTATCGAAGCTTAAGTATGGCAACGCGTCCGGCATGGTCGAGCTATTAACGGTTCATGAAATGGCGGACATGCTGGGCGTAACGCCGGAAAGCGTAAGCCGTATCCTGGCGGAGTTTAAACGTAACGAGACTTTGACTTTGCATAAGCCGGGCAGTAAAAGTAACGAAATCTATAAAATAGATTCCCAAAAATTGCACCCCGAGACTCTGCACTAACCCGCATGTTGCACCAGTATCCTGGAGGCTGGCGCAGGTCAGGTGCGGTTGGGCGCAGGGCTGGAATGAGGATCATAGCCGTAGCTATGGTCCGAGGGAAGCTCAAGTCCAAGCGTGCCTGAACTAGCCAGGGCCGGGATAGGCACCGGGCCGGGTACAAAGTGTACCCTGGGATTCATCAACAAAAATTCCATTTAGGTCAATCGATTCAAGTAGATACAGTGAGGCCCTATGCCGACTGGTGCAATATACGGGCTAATCCGCTGGCGGGAAAATGGGCCAGGCATGCGAGATGCCATTCAAACTTTCAACAGCTTCGCTAACCCGAATATTTCACCAAGGCGGACGAACAAATGACAAATGTCATTTAATTTCATGGTGATACACGTGATGTTGGCCTTTTTCTAAAATTACAGTTTGTCCTATCCGGTTTTGCAACGCATCTGACTTCACATTTTGGCCTATCCTTCTCAAACCATAGCCGGGCTATGGTTTTTCGAACGATCGATCAAACTGTTTCGCCAGCTACGCTGCAAATTCCGGATCCCTGGTGAATTATCCGGGCTAACTGGTGCTTCAGTTCTGCCTTCGCAGGGCCGGCTTGTATGAAAACTTCCTGGGCGCGATAGAACTCAAGTGCGCGAATGTCAACGATGTGCGGGGAGAGATAGATCGCGGGTCTCTTGTACCGCAGCTTCTCGGTCATGATGGCCTGATGCATGACCTTGACCGCATTGAAAATCGTTTCAAAATAACTGGGCGTCAGTGTTTTCGGTTTCGTACGCTCACCACTGACGTCGATGCCGATGACAATGTCGCATTCCGCGGTCAGTAGATCGTAAGGCACGGGATTGACCGTGCCGCCATCGACAAGCACCCGGCCGTCGAGTTCTACAGGCTGAAACACGCCGGGCAGGGCCATGCTCGCCTTGATGGCGGGAGGTAGTGCACCTGATTGCAGAACGATTTGTTCGCGGCCCCACAAATCGGCCGCGACAATCTTCAGCGGAATCTCGAGTGTCTCAAATGTTTCTTGTTTGAGTTTGTCATCCAAAAAGGACATAAAGTCTTCGCTGCTGAGCAGGCCACCGTCACCAAGATCGATTTCCAGAAACTCAACCCAACGCAAAGCATCCTTATTGAGCAGTTCTTCGACCACGTGTTCTTTGGGGGAGATAATGAATTGTTCAACCAGCTTACGAATCTCTGCACCTTTCATGCCTGCGGCGTAGAGGGCGCCGATGATCGCACCGATACTCGAGCCGGCAATGCGGTGAGGTCTGATCGATAGCTCGTCCAGCGCCTCCAGCATCAGAATGTGTGCCAGCCCATTGGCACCACCGGCGCCGAGTGCGATACCGACCTTCGGCTTGCCACCGTCAGAGCTTCCGGGGATTTTATCTGTTGAGTGCTGTCTTCCATCCGCTTGTGCTGATGACCCAAATATAGAAAATAGCGGAAGTGAAGAGGTCAGCACACTCAGTAAACGGCGTCTGGAAAAAGTGCTTTCAGGCATGATGTAAACCCTGTTTTGACCTGGTTTCACAAATCCCGTGAGCGGCATCTCAAGATCTGTCTGGTTTTGTCTTCCGTAGCATCCCGGTTCATCGTTGCCTCATACTCAGCAGGAGAAATTAAACACGCCATTTGCTGAATGCCAGCGTGTCAAAACAGGATTCGCAGAAGTTAATATTGACCATATTACTTACTTTAGTTGATGAAATGGGCGCATACATTGAAAAATTTCAACCGGCAAATCACGGATGGAACAGCCGATCCTGTTAAATACAATGAATACAAGCATTCAATTGATTTGAGAAAATAACTGGCGAGGGTAGAAAAGCTGATATGAACAAGACCATAAAGTTACCGGATAATCTTATCGGCAAAGAAGATCGCGAGAAACTGGAAAGTTTTGGTGGGCACACGATCGCGCGTGGGCGAGCCACGCGTTGGCATTGGAGTGAGGATGCCAATGATGATGTGTTCGAAATCTACCGGGGTGGTGCAAATGAAGTGTTAGCGTCGCGCATCCGTCGCGACAGGAAAATGGATGTCTTTTATGCCCATGACGCCGTTGGTAACCCAATCGGGTCAGGTGAGCTCGAGCATGTCATGGCGGCGTTGGAACAGTATTTTATAAGACTACATGGTGAGACGCCTGATACCCCCGCGTAGTTTTGGAATTGCTGTTTCCTGACTGTATCTAGGCGCTGGAGTTTTCGACGGATTGTGAGACAAACAACGTCTGTGTCGGATAGGCAAACTCTATCTCCTCCTGTTCGAAGCGCTCGTGTATCGTGAAGTAGATGGATTGCTGTATGTCCATATAGATATTATAGTCCGGTGATGCTACGTAATAGACGGTCTCGAACAACAGTGCGTAGTCCCCGTATTTCATAAAATGGGAACGATCGAAACGGGTTTTATCCTGTTTCTCGACAGCCTCCCGAATTATTTTTGGAATCAACTTCAGCTTTGCCCTCGGGGTTTGGTAAGTAACTCCAAGGCTGAATACAACACGCCGCTCAAACATCCGGCCGAAATTACGTATACGGCTTTTTAATAAATCCGAGTTGGAAAATATCAATTGTTCGCCCGAGAGGCTGCGGATTCGCGTGGTTTTCAAACCGATGTGTTCAACACTGCCCATAAGGTCATCAACAATGACAAAGTCTTTATTGACAAATGGCTTGTCGAACACGATCGACAAAGAAGCAAACAAATCGCCCAGAATGTTTTGCAGTGCCAGGGCGACGGCGACACCACCAATACCGAGGCCTGCAACCATTGCGGTGACATTGATGCCAAGGTTATCAAGCCCTAACAGTATGACTCCAGACCATAGCGCTATCTTGCTGGCCACGGCGATAATACTTATCGTGGTGACGGCTGCGGGGTTTTTCTCCAGTGCATGTTTCCGGTGCGACTCCAGTACAACCGTGATGAGTGCCGCCCCCCAGATGCCTATCTGTATGAACAGGGTAATCGCAAACACGGTCGAAATAATTGACTGGATACGATCCGGGATTTGCAAAAAATATACACCACCAAAAATTCCCACCATCAGCAGGAACAACAGCCTGGTCTGCGCAATCGCAGCGACAACGGCATCATCCCAATAGGTTTCGGTCTGGCTGGCAAGTGTTGCGATGCGACGGCCGACAATGTATTGGACAATTCGCAGCACCAGCACGGTAGCAATTGAAACAGCAACGGCGATCGTCCACTGCAACAGCGTGTTTCCCAGAAAGGATTGATCGAGGGCCTCCATTGTCATATCAATTATCTTGTTTGCTCCTGATTAAGTGGAACCCCTGCAGCGCTTTGCAGGGGAATAAATCTAAAACCGGTTTTCGGCCTGAAGGATTCCAGGACCATTATCCTGGATGCACATGATCGATGTGTCGATGCAACCCAGAGGTATTGAGCTATCGGTGGTTTAGCCAGATGCCACTCAGGCCGGGCATATCATTTGAATTTATTTGCGGCACGTTCGACCGAGCCCTTGAGGTCTTTCCAAGCCAGTTCCACGCCTTCTTTGACGTCTTCCCCTGAGTTGGACGTCCATTTTGTCCTGGTATGTTTCTTTCATTCCGATGTTGTTTCCTCCTGTAATAGCTCATATGAATGCAAATGAACGTAAATCAAGTTTTATAAACTTATGAAGCCGTTGAGCACCACGCTACTCAACGCGGAAGCGGTAGACATCGGCTGTCACCGCTTGCTGGTCCTGCATTCCACCGACCAGGTAATACCACCCCCCGTAAAAAGCCAATCCACGGTGATCCATCGTGTTGGTTGGTAAATCACCCGAGTGCTGCCACTCACCGGTGAGGAAGTTAAAACTGAACACCGATTTCTCCGCTGAGCTGGGTACGCCGTTATAACCGATGCCGTTGAAGTTATATGGATTGACCGAGCCGCCGGCAAAAACCACCCGCTGCCTGGAATCGCCCGTCGCCGCCATCCGGTAACGTGCAGCGCCGGGATGGGACGGCACCGGGCGCCAGTGGATGCGGCGATGGTTTTCAGTATCTATTGTGCCGGACCAGCACTCATCGGATGGCAGAAACTGGCGTGGACCTTCATCCATCGGGTACTGAATCCTGACACCATCACAAACCAGCATCCGGTCACCGCTGATTCCACCTGAGTGCCCGAACACCGGTGCACCCGGCCAGGGTGTGGCCTGTGTCCATGACAATGTCTGTGTATCCAGCACCTGCACAAGGTTTACATTGCCCAGGTCATACCAACCACTGACAAGGTAGATAAAGCGGTCCTCGTAGACCAGCGCGACTGAATCGTCGACCGGCACGGGCATGTCGGTGACCCAGTGCAGTTCAGACTCCCCCGGACGTATCCGGTAAACACCAGCCTGGGATTCTTCGCTGCCGTCGGCGGCAACGGTGTAACCACCAAACAGCCAGGCCGCGCCCGATGCACTGACCGCGGAGGCGGCCAGCTTGCCGGATTTGCCTGGCACCGGCGCCAGTTCCGTCCAGCTTGATGCTCCGGGATTCAACACAAAAGCAGAGGACGAAATATCCTGCCAGGTTTTGCCGCTGCCAAGACCGAGAAAACTGTACAGGTAGACACCCTGTTCACTTTCAACCAGGGTGACCGCGTTATTACTGACGGCTTGATGCAACGGCGGCAATGGTTCGACCGCCAGTGGCTGGGCGATGGCATCTGCTGCGGTAAACCATAGTGCCAGCAAGATGGGTACCCGTTTCATTTGTCCGCCTCCAGAAATACCGCGAGTTCCTGTTGCCCGAACGGCCAGAATAATTCCCGGTTATTATCAATACGCTTGAGAACCGGGATGTAAATTTCGTAATGTTCGAGCAAATCGGGGTCGTTTTCGATTTCCACTTTCGTGTAGCATTTGCCAAAACCGGCAGTATGCAGGAGCGCCTCTGCTTCATCACACAAGTGACAGTGCTCCGTGTAATATAAGGTCAGCTGACTCATGGAGTTGTCCTCGTATCGGCTTTTTAAAGGGTTTCGAGCATCGTTTATACAAGCAGGGAATCATGACATGGCTGTCAGTGTTTTTGAATTATTTAAAATTGGAATCGGGCCCTCAAGTTCACATACCGTAGGCCCCATGCTCGCGGCAAACACCTTTGTTCAACACCTGAAAAACCAGGGTCTGTTAGACCGGGTTGAGCGTGTGCACGTAACCCTGTATGGCTCGCTGGCGTTTACAGGCCGTGGTCATGGCACGGATAAGGCGGTACTGCTCGGTCTGTCGGGTGAGGTGCCTGACCAGGTGGACCCCGACAATATTGACGGTATGATACAAACCATCCGCGACAGCGGTTTCATCCGGTTATCAGGTCATCACCAAACCGGTTTCTCGGAGAAAACCGACTTGCTTTTCAATAAGCGCGAGTCCCTGCCCCACCACACCAATGGCATGCGCTTCGCGGCATTCGATAACAACGGCGAAAGCCTGACCCAGCGTGATTATTACTCCGTGGGCGGTGGTTTCGTGGTCAACCACGATCAGGCGGAATCCGACCGCATCGTCAAGGACGCAACGCCGTTGCCCTACCCGTTCAGCACTGGCGCCGATCTGCTCGCTTTGTGTGCCCGCCACAAGCTGAGCATTGCCGATATCATGCTGGCCAACGAGCAGGTATGGCGCAGCAGAAAAGAGATACGTGCTGGCCTGTTGAAAATCTGGGGAGCGATGCACGGCTGTATCAAGCGTGGATATACCGCCACGGGTGAATTACCGGGTGGGCTCAGGGTACATCGGCGCGCTCCGTCTCTTTACCGTGAACTGTGTCAATCAAGCGAGAGCGCCGACAGGGACGCGCTCAAGATAATCGACTGGGTCAATCTGTACGCACTGGCGGTCAACGAGGAAAATGCCGCCGGCGGACGCGTTGTGACTGCACCCACCAACGGCGCGGCCGGTATAATTCCTGCCGTTCTCAATTACTACCTTAACTTCACCCACCACAGCAATGAGGACGGCATAATCGAATTTCTCCTGACGGCGGGCGCTATCGGAATCCTGTATGTACTCAATGCCTCGATTTCCGGTGCAGAAGTGGGTTGCCAGGGCGAAGTGGGTGTTGCCTGTTCAATGGCCGCAGGTGCCCTGACGGCGGTCCTCGGCGGTAGCGTGAGCCAGGTCGAAAATGCTGCAGAGATCGGCATGGAGCACAACCTGGGTCTGACCTGCGACCCGGTCGGCGGGTTGGTCCAGATACCCTGTATTGAACGCAACGCCATGGGTTCCGTCAAGGCAATCAACGCACAGCGCCTCGCGATGCAGGCCGAGGGCAAGCAGAAAGTATCGCTGGACAAGGTCATCAAGACCATGCGGGATACCGGTGCCGATATGAAAAAACGTTACAAGGAAACCTCACGCGGCGGTCTCGCCGTCAATGTCATCGAATGTTGAATACACGTCAAATCAGGGCCGCAGCCGGCACCATCTGCTTGGTGGTGGTTTTTACCGCGTCCGCCGGGGACATGTACAAGTGGCAGGACAAGGATGGTGTCTGGCATTTCAGCTCCACCCCTCCGCAAACCGATCAGAAATATGACACCCTGGAAATGCCGGCTGACCCGAAGCCGATGGTGAGCATGCGCAAGCTGGGGCCGGAGCGTGAACCGGAATATTCGTTTTTCAACAACATCCATGGCCCGGTCGAACTGGAACTGAAGTTGTCCGATGCACAGAACGTAAGCTCCGAACCCCCGCTGCCCGCGCGCCTGGTCATACCCGGCCAAACCGAACAGCGTCTGCTGAAAATCAGGCCGACGGACCCCTCCAGGGGTTTCAGTTTCCGTTTCTCCTACAAGCAGATGATCGGGCCGCCACTCGACCAGTTACCGGCGGAGTACAACTACTACCCGCCATTTCCGCTTGGCCTGACATTTCCCATCAGCCAGGGGTTTGACGACTCAACCACCCATAAGGATCCGCCCAATCAGTACGCCGTGGATATCGTCATGCCCATCGGCACGCCGATCCTGGCAGCACGATCCGGACGTGTGATGGAAATGGAGGACGATTTTCACGGCGCGGCCCAAACGGAGCGTTACCTGACACGTTCCAATCACATTCGTATCCTGCATGACGACGGCACGATGGCCGTCTATGCACATTTGCAGGCCAATAGCCTGAAGATCCGGGAGGGCGCTCAGGTCAGCCGCGGACAATGGATTGCAAACTCCGGCAACACCGGTTACAGCAATGGCCCGCACCTGCATTTTGTGATCCAGCTCAACGTCGGCATGTCGCTGGAATCCATGCCCTTCCGTTTTGTCACACCCATGCTGACTACCATGACGCCTTCCAAGCGCATGATGATCGAGGGTGTATTGCCAAAAAAATAGTTGACGACCGCCGGCGCCGAAATCACGTTGCACTACACTGTTGAGGCGACTCTGTTAAAATTCGCGTCTTATTATACCGGCCAGAATTCCACTCATGTCAGAGCTCCAACAACAAATCGCCCTCCGGCGGACTTTTGCGATCATCTCTCATCCGGATGCGGGCAAAACCACGTTGACCGAAAAACTGCTGCTGTTCGGCGGCGCCATCCAAATGGCGGGTGCGGTCAAGTCCAAGCGGGCGGCCCGTCATGCAACCTCGGACTGGATGAAGCTGGAGCAGGAACGCGGTATTTCGGTCACCAGTTCAGTGATGCAGTTCTGCTACCAGGATTACATCGTCAACCTGCTGGATACACCGGGTCACGCAGACTTCTCCGAAGACACCTACCGGACGCTTACGGCCGTGGACTCCGCGCTGATGGTCATCGACTGCGCCAAGGGCGTGGAAGCGCGGACCATCAAGCTGATGGAAGTCTGCCGGCTGCGCCAGACCCCGATATTCACCTTTATCAACAAGCTCGACCGGGAAGGCCGTGAACCCATCGAACTGCTGGACGAGGTCGAGTCGGTGCTGGGTATCCAGTGCGCACCCGTAACATGGCCGATCGGAATGGGTAAACGCCTGAGGGGGGTCTACCACATGATCGATGACGTCATACACCTGTACGAATCCGGTAAAAATTACGTAACCCAGAAGGCGGTCATGATCAAGGGCATCGACCATCCCATGCTGGATGAGCGCCTCGGTCAATACGATGCCCGGGAATTGCGCGACGAGATCGAACTGGTCAGGGGGGCCAGCCACAAGTTCGACCCCAAGGCCTACCTGGCGGGCGACCAGACACCGGTTTTCTTTGGCTCCGCCATCAATAATTTCGGTGTCACGCCACTGCTCGACGCATTTGTTAAACATGCCCCCGCACCCGGACCCCGGCAGAGCGTCGGTCGCGTTGTGCAAAGTGATGAGTCCGCCCTGACGGGATTTGTTTTCAAGATACAGGCGAACATGGATCCGGCCCACCGCGACCGGATCGCCTTCCTGCGAATCTGCTCCGGCCACTTTAGCCAGGGCATGAAATTGAGAAATGTACGCCTGGACAAGGACGTCAAGATACCCAACGCCCTGACCTTCATGGCGCAGGACCGGGATTTCGTCGAAGATGCCTGGCCGGGGGACATCATCGGCCTGCACAATCACGGCACCATTTCCATCGGTGACAGTTTCAGCGAAGGGGAGAAACTCCAGTTTACCGGTATTCCGAATTTTGCCCCCGAACTTTTCCGCCGCGCGCAATTACGTGACCCGCTCAAGTTAAAGGCCCTGCAGAAGGGTCTGTTGCAGTTATCCGAGGAAGGCGCGACACAGTTTTTCCGGCCATTGCGGAGCAATGAATTGATTCTCGGTGCAGTCGGTGTGCTGCAGTTTGACGTGGTAGCCTATCGTCTTAAAAACGAATACAACGTCGATGCGGTGTTCGAAAACGTCAACGTGCAAACAGCTCGCTGGGTCAGGTGCAAAGATGAAAAAATGCTGAAGGACTTTACCAATCAGTTAATGAGCAACATCGCGTATGACGCGGCGGACCAACTGGTCTACCTGGCGCCGTCGCGCGTCAACCTGCAGTTGACCGAAGAGCGCTGGCCGGATATCAAGTTTGCAGCGACCCGCGAAACTTTACTTTTTGCAGAATGAGCACTTGAGTACAGCTTTATACCGCCTTAGAGCCTTTTTTCCCAACCGGGACAGACGCACTTTAATCCTGGCCATTGCCCTGCCTATCATGGGCGGCATGATGTCGCAGAACATCCTGAACCTGGTTGATATCGGCATGGTCGGTCATCTCGGCGACACTGCGCTGGCCGCCACCGGTATCGGCAGTTTTACCAACTACCTGGCCATTTCATTCATCATCGGTCTGTCGGCAGGCGTGCAGGCGCTGGCGGCCCGCCGGCTTGGCGAGGAACGGCACGCTGAAACCGCTGTTCCGCTCAACGGCGGGCTGATGCTGGCAGTGCTGATCGGCGTACCGCTGTGTGCACTGCTTTACATGGCCATCCCCACTGCGTATTCCTTTCTAAGCGACGACCCTGCCGTCATCGAACAGGGTGTGCCCTACCTGCAGGTCCGTATTCTCAGCATGGTTGCGGTCGGCATGAATTTCTCCTTCCGCGGATACTGGAGCGCCATCCACATGACGGGCGTGTACCTGCGGACCCTGCTGATCATGCACGCCTGCAATATCTTCCTGAACTGGGTGCTGATCTTCGGCAACCTCGGCGTACCTGAGATGGGAGTCTTCGGCGCCGGCCTGGCGACCACCATCTCCCTGTATATCGGTACCTGCATGTATTTCTTTTTTGCTTACCGGCATGCACGGGACAAGGGTTTCCTGAACCGGATACCCTCGCGCAGCACCCTCTGGCAACAGTTCAGGCTATCCCTTCCAGCCAGTCTTCAGCAGGTGTTTTTCTCGGCCGGCCTGGTCACGCTGATGTGGATCGTCAGCCAGATTGGCACTGCGGAAATCGCAGCGGTCAACGTCCTGATGACCTTCCACATCACCGCGATTCTGCCGGCTTTCGGTCTCGCGCTCGCGGCCACCACGCTGGTGGGCAACGCATTGGGGCGGGGTGACGCCGATGACGCCGCTTTGTGGGGCTGGAATGCCGCTGCCATCAGCCTCATTTACGGCCTGTCGATCAGCCTGTTGCTTATCCCGTTTGCAGACCCCCTGCTCGGCCTGTTCCTGAAAAACCCTGAAACCCGTCAACTGGCTTATCTTCCGATGATTCTGTGGGCACTGGTAATAGGTATCGACACCGCAGGCATGGTCCTGATGAATGCCCTGATCGGTGCTGGTGACACGCGCCGCAGCATGTGGATCAGTGTGATTGCACAATGGGTATTCTTTCTCCCGCTCGCGTATATCGCCGGACCGGTGCTGGGTTATGGTCTGCTCGGAATCTGGATCGTCAACAGCGTCTACCGCAGCTCCCAGGCCATCGTATGCGTCCGGCAATGGGCCGGAAAACGCTGGCAGGGTATTCATCTTTGATTTGCCAGCCAACAACAAAGTCGATACATTGCGCCCTTAAGAATAATTAAAGAAGAATTGGTCCTCCGGAGCCCGTCGGACAAGACATGATCAACACTGGAGCGTTGAATGATTAGCAGCATTGCGTTTGGCTTTTTCGGACTGGCGGTTCTGATTTCGATTGCCTTTGCATTTTCCCGGCACAAAAAATCGGTTGACTGGAAGCAGGTATCAGCGGGAATTGGTTTGCAAATCGTGTTTGCGGTCGTCGTCATCATCGTACCGGGCGGGCGCGAGTTCTTCGATGCGATCAGCCACGTATTTGTCAAGATCGTCGATTTTGCATTGATCGGCGGGCAATTCATATTTGGCGATCTCGCCGATGCGACCAAGTTCGGGTTCATATTTGCCTTCCAGGTGTTGCCCACCATTATTTTCTTCGCCTCGCTGATGGGGGTTCTCTACCACATCGGCCTGATGCAGAAGATCGTCCAGGGCATGGCCTGGGTCATGCTGAAAGTCCTCCGTGTCAGCGGCTCCGAATCACTGTCCGTCGCCGCCAACGTGTTTATCGGTCAAACCGAGGCGCCGCTCGTGGTCCGGCCCTATATCGCGAAGATGACGGAATCCGAACTTTTTACCATGATGGTCGGCGGCATGGCGACGATTGCCGGTGCCGTGCTGGCCGCCTATATCGCCATGCTTGGCGGCACGGATGAAGCACAACGGCTGTTCTACGCCCGGCATTTGCTGGCCGCCAGCGTGATGGCTGCGCCGGCGACCATCGTAATTGCCAAACTACTGAGACCGGAAACCGAGGAATCCCTGACCAAGGGCACGGTGCATCTCGATATCGAGAAAACCGCAACCAACGTCATCGAGGCGGCGGCCAACGGCGCCGCTGACGGTGTCAAACTCTCCCTGAATGTCGCCGGTATGCTGCTGGCATTTTTTGCCCTCATCACGATGATCAACTATCCGCTGGGCTGGATCGGCGAGGTTACCGGTCTCGATGCACTGACCGGACAAACGCTCAGCATGTCGCTGATCCTGGGTTACATCCTTTCACCACTGGCCTGGATCATCGGTGTGCCGTGGAATGAAGCGACCATTGTCGGCGGACTGATCGGTGAGAAGATTGTCATCAATGAGTTCGTTGCCTACCTGCATCTTGGGCAGATCAAGGACACCCTTTCAACACACTCCGTTTTGATCTCGACCTATGCCCTGTGCGGTTTCGCCAATTTTTCATCCATCGCCATCCAGTTGGGTGGTATTGGCGGCCTGGCGCCCAACCGCCGCTCCGACATTGCCCGCCTGGGTCTGCGCGCGGTGCTCGGCGGCACACTGGCGACGATGATGACGGCCACCATTGCCGGCGTTCTGACCCAGTTCGCCTAGCCAATTATGGCGGATCATTCCCAGTTCAAACTGTTGACAGAACGGCGTTTCATGCCGTTTTTTGTAACCGGGGCACTGGGCGCCTTCAACGACAATATTTTCAAGAATGGACTGGCCGCCATGCTGGTGTTCAACAGCGCCCGCCTGGCCGGCCTTAACACGAACCAGATCGTCAACCTCAGCGCCATGGCCTTTATTTTGCCGTTCTTTCTGTTCTCGGCGCTGTTTGGGCAATTCGCCGACAAGTATGAAAAGTCCGTGCAGATACGGGGCATCAAGTTGTTCGAAGTGGTGATCATGCTGGCCGCCACGCTGGGTTTCTGGCTGAATAACCTGCCCCTGTTACTCTTTGTCCTGTTCATGCTGGGTTTCCAGTCCACCATGTTCGGCCCGATCAAGTACAGCATCATCCCCCAGGTTCTGAATCGCGGTGAACTGATCGGCGGTAACGCACTGGTCGAGATGGGCACTTTTGTGGCCATCCTGGCCGGTACCATCGCCGGACCGTTATTGATGGGTGTTGAAGCGGAGTGGCCGGTCTGGGTGAGCGGCACGGCATTGCTCGTGGCCATCGCCGGCTACATCGCCAGCCGCGGCATACCGGAGGCCGCGGCAGTCGCCCCGGATTTGAAGATCAACTGGAATTTCATCACCGAAACGATCAGGAACATCAGTTTCATCCGGGAGAACCGCGTTGTACTCAACAGCGTGCTGGGTATTTCATGGTTCTGGTTTTTCGGCGCCACGTTTCTCGTCCAGATTCCCAGCTTTTCGGAAAACACGCTGGGTGGTGATGAAAAGCTGATGTCCACGCTGCTGGCCATGTTCATTATCGGCATCAGCACCGGATCACTTTTGTGTGAAAAGCTTTCCAGCGGACAGGTTGAAATAGGACTGGTGCCGCTCGGCTCGATTGGCCTGACTTTTTTTGGTATCGATATGTTTTTTGCCAGTCCCGGGGCCCATGTGGCTTATACCGGCCTGGTCGACTGGCTTTCTTCAGGTGGTAACTGGCGCATTGTTTTTGACCTGGTCATGATCGGTATATTCAGTGGCTTTTACATCGTTCCACTTTACGCGCTGGTGCAACAACGCACCACGCCGAGCCACCGCTCACGCGTCATTGCAGGCAACAACATCCTCAATGCGCTGTTCATGGTCATCGCGGCCCTCATCGCCATGATTTTACTGGGCAGGGCCGGTTTCACGATTCCGCAACTGTTCCTGTTTACGGCCATACTCAACCTGGTGGTAGCCATCTACATCTTTAGCCTGGTGCCCGAATTCCTGATGCGTTTCCTGGTCTGGATGCTGGTGCATACCATTTACCGGGTCGAGGTCAGTGGTAGCGAAAACATCCCGGAATCGGGACCCGTCATCGTCGCGGCCAACCACGTCAGTTTTGTCGATCCCCTGATCATCGGTGGCGTCATCCGCCGTCCGGTGCGGTTTGTAATGTATTACAAGATCTTCAAATTACCGGTGCTTCAATTTATATTCAAAACCGGCCGGGCCATACCCATCGCCTCCTACAAGGAGAGCCCGGAGATACTCGATGCGGCCTATCGGCGCATCCATGAAGTTATTGATGAAGGTGACGTGCTCGGTATTTTTCCCGAAGGCGCCATCACCGATAGCGGGGACATCAAGACTTTTAAAAAGGGGATCGAAAAAATCATTGCAGAAAGACCGGTTGAGGTCGTCCCCATGGCGCTGTGCAATTTGTGGGGTTCGTTGTTCAGCCGGCGTGATCCGCTGTACAAGCGCAGACCGTATAAATTTCGCGCGTTGATTGAATTACGTATCGGTAAGGCGATCCCCCCCGGAGAACTGACCGCCGGGCGTCTCGAAAGCGAGGTTCGTCAACTCAGGGGCGAGGATCTTTAAACACCCTCCATCGTTGCCGGTCGTGAAGCTGAACACTTCCAACAATGCGTAAAAGCGGCCTCGAGCGGCGTACCGCATACCGGACATTTCCACGCCTGCGCCTGTTCATTACTGGTGAAATCATGCAGTTCCGCGATCAATGCCTGTGCGCGTTCGGCATCGGCTTCGTTCAATACCCATAATTGCGGGACGACTTCAAGAAATGGCAATTCGCCCGCGCCGGAGGTGCCAAACTGATTTTTCATAAAGGTGGCGATGCCCTGCGATTCCAGTACCGACTGGTAATGGCCGACCAGGGCGATGTCGAAATCTTCAAAAATCTTGATCATGGCAGCACGTCTCAAACCATACTCGCGAAGGATATATTACAATGACCGGGAAGATGAAAAAAATTACCAAAAGCAAGCAGGATTGGCGGGCGCAACTGGATGCCGAACAATACCGTGTGACCCGTGAGGCCGGTACCGAGGCTCCCTTCAGCGGGAAGTACTGTGACCATAACGAAGACGGTTACTATGTTTGCGTTTGCTGCGAACACCCCTTGTTCGGTTCCGACAGCAAATACCACTCCGGTTGTGGATGGCCCAGTTTCCATGGCGAACTCGATACGGCTGAAGTCGTGCAGCGTCCGGATCTCAGTCATGGCATGCACCGCATCGAACTGTTGTGCCCGCACTGCGACGCCCACCTTGGACACATTTTTCCGGATGGACCGCCACCTACCGGACAGCGTTATTGCATTAACTCGGCATCGCTGAAATTTGTGGGTGCTCCAAGCCGCGGCGAATGATCCTCCGCCTGTTGCTGGTCCTGTGTCTGAGCGGCTGTTCAGCACCGGGCTATTACCTGCAGGCCCTCGCGGGCCAACGGAATCTGTTGCAGTCGCGACAGGATATCCAAACCCTGTTGAACGACCCGTCAACCACGCCGGAACTTGCAGCGCACCTGGAGCACGCTGAACAAATCAAGGCCTTCGCGCAGGACACTCTGGACCTGCCGGTCAACGACAGTTACTCCACCTACGTTGAAGTTGAAGGCGACGCACTGGTGTGGAATGTGATTGCGACCAGGGAATTTTCTCTCGTACCCAGGAAGTGGTGTTTCCCGGTGGCCGGTTGTGTTCCCTACCGGGGTTACTTCGAAAAGCAGAAAGCCCTGAAGTCTGCGGCCCGCCTGTCGAGCAAGGGTATGGATGTGCTGGTGTCGCCCGCCGCCGCTTACTCGTCACTCGGCTGGTTCCGCGACCCGTTGCCAAGCACCATGTTTTCCGTTTCCGATACGCAACTGGCTGCCTACCTGTTTCATGAACTGGCCCATCAGCGTCTGTACGTCAAGAACGACTCGGTGTTCAACGAAGGTTACGCCAGTTTTGTCGAGGAGTCCGGGGTCCGGGCGTGGCTGGTATTCAGTCAAAAGCAGGATGAGTTACAAAAATGGCTGCACATCCAGGACGTCAGCAAAGAATTTTCAGCCCTGGTCAAGGAAACACGGCACGGCCTGGCTGAGCTTTATGCCAGCGACAGGTCCGAATCGGCCATGCGTCTGCGTAAAGCTGAAATCCTGCATGATTTTGAGCAAAAGTATGACACACTGAGCGACACCAGGTGGCAGGGTAAACGCTACTACGCAGGGTGGTTCCTGGAACCGCTCAGCAACGCACGATTCGCGCTTTTCAACACCTATGAAGGCAGCCACTGCGCCTTCCAGGGCTTATGGGACGTAAGCGCCGGTGACTGGCAGAAGTTTCAGCGTTTGGCCGAACAGCATTCCAGGCTGCCGAAAGATGAACGGCGGGCGTGGTTGAATCAAACGTGTGCAAACGTTGCGCCTCAGGCCAATCTGTGACAAGTTGATTTTTTCAACCGATTCAATTGCTGCAAAAATCATGACCCGGAAGCCCGAATCCCTTGCTACAATGCGCGCGCTGACACTGTTCAAATACGGCAACGATTTGTGACCCTGATAAAACCCAGAGCATCAAAGCTGTTATCGGCTTTAAGCCTTGTCCTGATATGCTTTCAGGGTGCCGCCCATGCTGCTGCCTCGGATAATCCACAACTGGCCTGCCCCGGCCCGAGCCTGGCGCCCATGTTCAAAAACCCGCCGGATCGTTCGCAGTCGCCAATTTCGGTACAAACACGGCAGTTCGACGCCAGCAAAGTGGGTATGGCCGAAGCGCGTGAGCAGGTGGAACTGCGCCGGGCAGACCAGTTACTGACCACCGAGTTGCTGCAATACGATCCACAATCCGAAGTCGTGACAATGCCGGGCAAGGTGTTTTACGAAGACTCGGTCATACACATTAGCGGCACCGGCGCACAGTACAATTTTCTCGAGGAAAGCGGCAGTTTTTCAGACGTCGACTACGGCCTGGTGGGGTCCAGCGCAAAAGGTGTCGCAACCGATGTGACACTCGAGTCGGGCACGCATTCGATCCTGCATGGTATACAGTTCACCACCTGCCCGGGTGAAACGCCGGAGTGGCTGTTAAAGGCAAAGGAGTTGAAGCTCGACTTCGAAGACGGCGTCGGCACGGTCAAGGGCGCCCAACTCAGGTTTTTTGACATCCCCTTTATTTATCTGCCCTACATGACGTTTCCCATTGATGACCGGCGCAAGAGCGGTTTTCTTTACCCGTATGTCAGTTCGGCGAACGACAATGGTCTTGAATTCAGTATTCCCTACTACTGGAATATTGCGCCCGACCAGGACGCCACCATCACACCGCGTTATTTCACGCAACGTGGTTTCATGTTGACCGGTGAGTACCGGTTCATTACACCGCGTACCGGTGGCGCACTGAATTTCGACTACCTGCCTAACGACAAGCAGACCGGCGAGCGGAGATACCACTACCGCTTCTCCCACGACGCCCGGTTCACCACGCGCTGGTACAGCCAATTGTTGGTGGACAGGGTCAGTGATGACCAGTATTTCCAGGACTTCAGCAACAGCCTGGCGGCGGCCTCGAGACAATACCTGCGAAGCACTTACGGCATCTATGGCGGCGGGAAATACTGGGCGCTCAGAACCTACATAGATGATTTCCAGGTGGTTGACGAGGCGGTGGATCCGCGCAACAAACCCTACACCCGCCTGCCCCGTGTCGCTTTCGATCTTGACAGACCTTTGGGCGTTAAGGGTTTGCGGTTGCAGATGGACGCTGAATTTGTCTACTTCGACAGGGATTACGGCGTTACCGGCACACGCTTCGATTTATACCCTCGCCTCGAGTGGAGCATGGAAACCGACTGGGGTTACGTGCGGCCCAGCGCAGGTTATCGCTACACGACCTACGACCTGAACTGGCACGGTTTGCCGGGTGATCCCACCCCCCGACGCGGCACCACCATTCTCAGCTTCGATACCGGCCTGTTTTTCGAACGCGACACCAGCAAAGGTAACTTGCAGACGCTCGAACCGCGATTGTTTTACCTGTTTGTGCCCTATGAAGACCAACGGGGTTTTCCTGATTTTGACAGCGCCCCGTATACATTCGGTTTCAGCCAACTGTTCAATTACAATCGTTTTACCGGGGCCGACCGCCAGTCGGATGCGAACCAGCTGACACTGGCCCTGACCACGCGGTCGATGGATCATCTGAACGGCCGTGAACTGTGGAGCCTGAGCTTTGGCCAGATTCTCTATTTTGAAAACCAGCGCGTGCTGTCGGTCGATAACACACCGCTGCTGAGTGAAAATTCGTCCCCCTTTATCGCCGAGTTTATCCTGCACATGACCCGCAGAATTGACGGCCGTATCGGCACCCAGTGGGATTGGCAGAAAAACCGTTTCGATGTCGCCGTGCTGGGCGCGACTTATATTTCGCCCGGTGGTATGCACCTCGGCGCCGAATACCGGTTCAGACGCGACAGCGTGGACCAGTTTGACATACGCTACTACCAGCCGATCAATGAGAGTTGGCGTGTCCTGGGACGGGTCAATTATTCCCTGCTCGATTCCGACCTGCTGTCGGCCGAAGCCGGTTTTGAATATGACAGTTGCTGCTGGGCTCTGCGACTCGTTGCCAAGCGTTTCCTGAGAAACCGCGAAGGCGACTATCGCGATGCGATTTACCTCCAACTCGTACTCAAGGGGCTGGGTGAATTCGGACGCAAATCGGCACCGCTGTTTTACGACCTGGCCTATTGATGGCTCATCCTGCCGGCCTTGGGCCATACGAGACAGAAGCATGCTAAAAACACCGATCAGGACAAACAGCATTCTGGAAGGCGTTCGTTATGAAATACGCGGCGAACTGGCCGCCCGTGCGGTCGCGCTCGAGCGACAGGGTTACGAGATTGTTTCCCTTAACATCGGCAACCCCGGTCTGTTTGGCTACCGCACCCCAGAGACAATGCGACTGGCGATGATCGAAAACCTCGGACAGAGCGAGGCCTATTGCCACCAGAAGGGTATTTTCCCGGCCCGCGAGGCCGTGGTGATGCAGCAACAGTCCCGGGGCGTCATGGATGTCACCGCGGATGATGTTTTCATGGGCAATGGTGTCAGTGAATGTATCGATCTGGCGCTGCGTGCGCTGCTCAACAGTGGCGACGAGGTCTTGATACCCAGCCCGGATTACCCCTTGTGGAGCGCGTCGGTTGCCCTCAATCATGGCACTGCGGTTTACTACCACTGCAGGGCGGAAAATGGCTTCCATCCGGATCCGGAAGAAATCCGGGGCCTGTTGACTGAGCGCACCCGGGCAATCGTCCTTATCAACCCCAACAACCCCACCGGTGCCGTTTACTCCCGGGAAGTGCTCGAGGAAATTGCCGCGATCGCCGAATGCAACCGCCTGGTCGTTTTCAGCGACGAAATTTATGACGAGATGCTCTATGGCAACGCAAAACACATTCCGATGGCGGCATTGGTGCACGACACCCTGTGCGTCACCTTCAACGGGCTTTCTAAAATCTACCGCGCCTGTGGCTATCGCGTGGGCTGGGCTGTCTTCAGCGGTGACAGGGAAAACGCCAGGGACTACATGCATGCCGTCGAACTGGTCGCCTCGTTGAGATTATGTGCAAACGTGCCCGGACAGTGGGCAGTACAGACCGCACTTGGCGGCTACCAGAGCATCCTGGAACTGACCGCGGAGGGCGGACGCCTTTACCAGGCGCGCCAGGCGATCATCGATGGCGTCGGGAAAAGTAAGTACATGAGCCTGGTAAAACCCGATGGCGCGATGTACGCCTTTCCCGCAGTCGACACCGGCATGTTCGAATCATTCGATGACCTCGGTTTTGCAATGGAGTTATTGGAAAAGAAACATGTCCTGATTGCTCCGGGCAGCAGTTTCAACGTGTCCTACCGGAACCACTTCCGTCTCACAACCCTGCCCACCGAGCGGAAGATGCAAACGGTGTTTGAACGCATGGAAGATGTGCTGGATGCCATGCACGCGAGACAATAAACCCATTTCGATCCTGACAACACTTTTCAGCGGTATGGGTTAAAATAACGGGTTGGGTGTCGAATCAGGCAACTTTATAGATTTGCTGCAATCAAAAACCGTACTATGGAAAATGGCAATATCCCGGAGACAAGCGTTTATGAGAAGTTTTAACAACCCTGCAGTTTGGGTTTTATGTGTTGCCCTGTTGTCTTCACCGGCGGTGACTACCACGGCGTTTGCACAAACCGATCAACCGGCCGATGAACAGATCGATTCCATCGTCGCGTTGGTGGATGACGATGTCATACTCCGCAGCGAGCTCGATATTGCGATCAAGGGTATCGTCGACAGAATCCGCCAGCAGGGTGGCGAACTGCCGCCGCAAAACCTGCTTGAAAAGCAGGTGCTGGAACGCCTGATCGTCCGACGTCTGCAATTGCTGCGCGCTTACCAGACGGGTATCCGGATCAGCGACAGCGACATCGATCAATCCCTGATGATGCTGGCCGACCAGAATAAGCTTTCGCTGATGCAATTACGCCAGTTGATCGAAGCGGACGGCGAGGATTTTGCCGAATTCCGCCAGAACATCGGTGAAGAAATGATGACCGAACGTCTGCGCCAGCGGGTCGTCAACAGCATGGATCCCATCACCGAGACCGAAATCGACATCCTGCTCGCTTCAGAGAGCTTCAACACTGGCGAATACAATATTTCACATATCCTGATCGGCCTCAAGGAAGGTGCTACGCCACAGATGATCGCCGAGCAGGAGGCCAAGGCCAACAACATTTACCAGCAGTTGCAGGAGGGGCTGGATTTTGCCTCGGCAGCGATCAGTTACTCGGATTCACAGGAAGCGCTGGAAGGCGGCCTGGTCGGCTGGCGGGACCTTAATTCGGTTCCGGTGGCATTTTCCGATGCGATAAAAAACCTGCGCGCCGGTCAGTTTACCGTTCCAATCCGCAGTCCCGCCGGTTTCCACATCATCAAGGTCAATGATTACCGCGAACGCTCCCAGGTGATGGCGACCGAATACCACGCCAGACATATCATGATCGAAACCAATGACCTCGTCAGCCCCCGCCAGGCCATGGAAAGGATCAGGGAGATACGCACGGAACTTGTCGACGGTGCAGATTTTGCAGAACTTGCCAAGGAGAACTCCGACGACGTGTCGAGCGCAAACCTGGGTGGCGACATGGGCTGGTTCGTGCCGCAGGCCTATGGTGAACGCATGGAACAGACGCTGGCAGCGATGCAGGACGGTGAAATCAGCGAACCTTTCCAGACGGAAACGGGCTGGCACATCATTGAACGGCTGGGCAAACGTGAAAAAGACGTAACCGTCGAATCCATCCGTAACGCTGCCCGCAACAATCTGCAACAGCAGAAGATGGATATCGAGCTGGAAAAGTTCCTGCAAGAGATGCGCGACGAGGCCTTCGTAGAAATCCGGCTGGACAGCTGAACGTGTTCAAGGTCAGGCAAAAGCAATATGCCAGGCAAATCGCGCGCATCAGAACATGAGCAATGACATTCCGGTGCTCGCCCTGACCCCGGGTGAGCCCGCCGGGATTGGTCCGGAATGCGCCATACGCATGGCCCGTGAACACCCGGAATTGCGCCTGTTGGCTGTAGCAGACCCCGGGTTGCTCAAAAACGCGGCGGACGCGCTGGATTCTGCGATCAGTATCAAAACCTGGCAGCCGGGTGAAGATGTTCATGCCGGGCAACTCAGTTGCTATCCTGTAGCAATGGCCAAACAGGTCAGACCGGGCCATCCGGAGCCTGCCAACGCTGCCTATGTCGTGGAAACCATCAAGGCGGCTGTCAGGCTGGTGCGGGCCGGTCATGCCGCCGCCCTGGTCACCGGACCGGTACACAAGGGCGTTATCAATGACGGCAATATCGCATTCAGCGGCCACACTGAATTGCTCGCAGAACTGGCCGGTGTAAAAAAGGTGGTCATGATGCTCGCCGCCGGTGACCTGCGCGTCGCCCTGGTGACGACCCATTTGGCCCTGCGTGACGTCCCTGATGCAATCACCTTTGAGAACGTCAGCACCAGTTTGCGTATCACCCACCGGGAGCTGCAAACACGATTTGGTATCAGCGACCCTGTAATCCAGGTGCTGGGTCTCAACCCGCACGCTGGTGAGGGGGGCCACCTCGGCACCGAGGACGCACGTATTATTTTGAAGGTCATTGACGAATGCAGGGCGGAAGGCATCCATGCCCTTGGCCCGGTGCCCGCCGACACTGCTTTCACACCCTCCCGCCTGGCGGCCTGCGATGCGGTATTGGCGATGTACCACGACCAGGGTCTGCCGGTCCTCAAGCACGCGGGTTTTGGCAAGGCCGTAAACATCACGTTGGGCTTACCTTTCATTCGCACCTCGGTTGACCATGGCACCGCCCTCGATATCGCCGGAAAAAACCGCGCCGACGCCGGCAGCATGTTTATTGCGGCCAGTGCGGCAATAGGCATGTGCCATTGAGACACGTTGCGCGAAAACGGTTTGGTCAGAATTTTCTGCACGACCAAAAGGTGATTGACCGGATTATCGCCAGCATCGCTCCGCGCCCCACAGACCTGCTGGTCGAGATCGGCCCCGGCCGGGCGGCGCTCACCCGTGGGTTGCTCGAAAGCGGTGCCGAACTGCATCTCATCGAGCTTGACCGTGATCTCGTCGCCTACCTCGAGAAGCAGTTTTCTGCGTATCCGAATGTCACCATTCATTCCTGCGATGCACTCCGTGCCGATATCCCCGAATTGACCGGCCAACGTCCGTTCAGGCTGATCGGCAACCTGCCCTATAACATTTCCACACCCTTGATCTTTCACGTCCTGCAATGGCGCGACATGGTCACCGACATGCATTTCATGCTGCAAAAGGAAGTGGTCGACCGCATGGCCGCGGGGCCAGGCAGCCGGACGTATGGACGCCTGTCGGTGATGACCCAGTTCCGTGCCGAGGTCACACACTTATTCGATGTCCAACCCGAAAGCTTTTCACCGGCGCCAAAAGTGTGTTCAAGCATCGTCCGTTTAAGACCCCTGAAACAACCGCCGGTCGATGCGGGTTCATTTGAAAATTTTTCCAGGGTGGTAACGTCAGCGTTTTCAATGCGTCGTAAGACACTGCGCAACAGTCTCCGCGATGTTTTGTCCGCAGACGAGATTATCGCGGCCGGTATCAACCCGGGTGATCGTGCCGAACAACTGAGCCTGTCGCAATTCGCCGCACTTGCCCGCTCACTGCCATTTGATGCAAACTGAAGTTCACCAATGAACCCCAGGCAGTGGCCATGATTAAAAACATTCCGGTTCAAGTTGTCGCGCAGCCCCAGTTCCTCGGCCGGCACGAAGACAAGTTTGCCTTCGCCTACACGATTTACATCACCAACCGTTCGGACCAGAACATCACCCTGCGAAACCGGCACTGGATCATTACCCATGCCAACGGCTCGACCGAAGAAATTATTGGTGAGGGCGTCATCGGCAAAACACCGGAACTTGCGCCAGGTAAATCCTACAGTTACACCAGCGGGGCGCTCATCCCTACACCGGTTGGTTCGATGCGGGGGTCATACGGGTTCGTCACCGATGACGGTTTTTCCTTTCGTGCGGAAATACCCGAGTTCACGCTGCACACACCTGACGCGCCGCTTCATTAGCCGTACCCGTTTACTTTATGTCCACCTATCTGCTCGGCGACATACAGGGTTGTTATGATTCATTGCGGCGGTTGCTGGAAACCATCCATTTTGATCCCGCGACCGACCGGCTCTGGTCCTGCGGCGACCTGGTCAACCGAGGCGGACGTTCGCTGGAGGTATTGCGCCTGTTAAAGGGCTTCGGGTCCGCCGTCAGCGTCACGTTGGGCAACCATGACCTGCACCTGCTGGCGACCTGCCACCGCTACCCCGAAGGAAATTCAGGCAACCCCGAGTTCGATGAGATCATTGCAGCGCCCGAATGCGCTTCGCTGATGGAATGGCTTCGCAGTTACCCGTTGGCCTCCTGGTCCGGCGAACACCAGACCCTAAGGGTTCATGCCGGTGTTATTCCGCAATGGGACGTGGAGGCAACACTCAGTGCGGCAAACGAAGTCTCTGAAATTTTACAATCCGATCAACGTGGAGAGTTTTACGAGCGCATGTACTCCAACAAGCCGAGACTGTGGCGTGAAGAAAGAAGTGGCTGGAAACGGCTTCGTCTGATAACGAATATCCTGACCAGATTACGCTTCTGCGATGAACTGGGTCGTGGCATTTACAGTGCATCCGGTCCGCCCGGCAGCCAGCCGCAAGGCTACCGGCCCTGGTTCAAACATAAACATCGGAAGACCCGGGACGTGACCATGATTTTCGGACATTGGGCAGCACTCGGCCTACGTGTCAAAAAGCGCTATATCGCGTTGGATTCGGGTTGTGTCTGGGGCGGAACGCTCAGCGCGATAAGGCTGGAAGACCGCACCATCTACCAGGTCCAGTGTTCGAAAAGGTGATACGCGGCGGCACTAACCCGGCTCCTTGGTGAATTATCCGGGTTGACGGGAAATACGTTTGAACTCGATGATGCGGTAGGCCAGCTCGTTATTTTCATCAGCGGGGAAATATTTTTCGCCGGTTTGTGCCCACTCGCTTTGATTCCATTCCGGGAACCAGGTATCCGCTTCCGGTTCGATATCGATCAGTGTCAGGATCATGCGTTGCGCGAGCGGCAGCGCCAGTGCGTATAACTGGCCGCCGCCGATCACCATGATTTCATCACTCTCTGAAATTTCAACGGCACGATCGAGCGACGCAACCAGGTCGACGCCTTTTGCCGGGAGGGCGGGATTCCTGCTGATCACGATATTCTGCCGTCCCGGCAACGGCCTGCCAATAGCCTGCCAGGTCTTGCGACCCATGACGATTGACTTGCCCATCGTGGCCCGTTTGAAAAACTGTAACTCTGACGGCAGGTGCCAAGGCATACGACCCGCCAATCCGATCTCCCTGTTGCTGCCCATGGCGGCTATCAGTGTGAACGTCTTGCTCATTTCAGATTGCAATGGGCGCCTTGATACCCGGATGACACTGGTAATTCTGCAGGTCGAAATCCTCGTATTCAAACCCAAACAAGTCTTTCCTATCAGGATTGATTCGCATGACCGGCAGCGGGAAGGTATCCCGGGACAACTGTGTTTGCACCTGTTCGAGATGGTTCATATAAATATGTGCATCCCCCAGTGAAATGATGAAATCTCCGGGCCCGAGACCCAACACCTGGGCCATCATCATCGTCAGTAATGCGTAGGATGCTATATTGAACGGCACACCCAGGAATACGTCGGCACTTCGCTGGTACATATGGCAGCTCAACTTGCCATTGGCGACGTGAAACTGAAACATCATGTGACACGGCGGCAGCGCTTGCAGACCGGCGCTCGCATTCGCCCCTGGGCTTTTCGTTTCATCCGGCAGAACCGAGGGGTTCCAGGCCGAGACGATATGACGTCGCGAATCCGGTCGCGTGCGCAGATCTTTCAGGACCTGGCTCACCTGGTCGATATGCCGCCCGTCCGGCGCCAGCCAGTTACGCCACTGCGACCCGTAAACCGGGCCAAGGTCGCCATTTTCGTCTGCCCATTCATTCCAGATCGTGACGCCGTTTTCGTTCAGGTAGGCGACATTGGTGTCCCCTTTCAGAAACCACAATAACTCGTGGATGATGGAGCGCAGGTGCAGCTTCTTGGTGGTCACACAGGGAAAACCCGCGGACAGGTCGAACCGCATCTGGTAACCGAACAGGCTTATGGTGCCGGTGCCGGTCCTGTCCGCTTTGCGGTCGCCCTTATCGAGTATGTCTTGCAAAAGCTGCAGGTAAGGTTTCATGAATTTGAGATGGCCTTATGATTGTCCGGTGTCGGAATGTCTGGCGTACCACATGATAATAAAACCAGCCACTATCATAGGTAAAGACAACAGCATCCCCATGGTTATCCAGTGCATGGCGAGAAAACCCAGTTGCTGGTCCGGCTGGCGGAAGAATTCAGCAATGAACCTGAATATTCCATACCCCGCCAGGAACAGGCCGGAAATGGCCGCAGTCGGCCTGGGCTTACGCGAATACCACATCATTATGACGAACAGCGCCAGCCCCTCGAGACCGGCCTGGTACAGCTGGCTCGGGTGGCGCGCAAGATGGTCCAGCGCTCCGGACCGCCAGGCTTCTTCCAGCGCGGCCGTTTCTCCCGGCCTGAATCCGGTGGATTTGGCAAAAATCATCGCCCACGGCACGTCGGTCAGACGGCCCCACAATTCGCCACCGATAAAATTCCCCAGGCGTCCGAAGGCAAGCCCGAGTGGCACCATGGGTGCGACGAAATCCGCGACTTGCCAGAATGACCGCGCAGTTCGCCTGGCAAACAGGATCATTGCGACGATTACACCGATCAGACCACCGTGGAATGACATACCGCCATCCCATATTCTGAACAGCGACAACGGATCCTGTATCAGCATGTCGGAAGCATAGAACAGCATGTAGCCAATACGCCCGCCGAGCACAACGCCAAGCATGCCGTAAAACAGAACATCGCTGACATCCTGTCTACTCCAGCCCCACCAGCGCTGGTTGACGGCGCGGTGATTGGCGATAAACCAGAAAGACAGGAAGGCCATCAGGTACATGATGCCGTACCAATGAATGTCCAGCGGACCGATGGAAATCGCTACCGGATCGATATTAATCAGGGGATATTTTGTATTCACCAGGCATTTCCCTTCGGGGATAGCATCAAAATCGCAGGCAGCATATGACAGACTCAGGACGCTCGCAAGCAACCACCGACAGTATGCGTTGATCTCCTTTGAAGCAACTCACAGCGATGTTGGGTTACACTGCTATGCGCTTGAAGCAGTCATTCGATAACTGGCCACAAAATATATGCTTGAACTTGCTTTACCCAACATGCACGCGCTGGCAGTGATGATCATGATTGTGATCGCACTGGTGCTGTTCACACGCGACAACATACCGATGGAGACAACCAGCCTGGTGGTACTTGTGGTACTGGCGATCGGTTTCCAGATTTTTCCTTATGAGTCAGAGGGCCAGGTACTCGAACCTGCCGATTTCTTTGCCGGCTTCGGTAACCGCGCACTGATTGCGGTCTCCGCACTGATGATCGTTGGCCAGGGCATGATCAGTACCGGTGCGCTGGAACCGGTGGGGCGTCTGCTGGCCAGGTTATGGCGGCGAAGCCCTTCGCTGACTTTGCTGTTGACCATCGTCATGACGGCTTTTCTCAGTGCCTTCATCAACAACACACCGATCGTTGTTCTGATGCTGCCCATCCTCATCGGCGTGGCGGTAAAGACCGGTTCTCCACCATCGAGTTCCCTGATGTCGATGGGTTTTGCGAGCATCGTCGGTGGCATGGCCACGACCATCGGTACGTCGACGAACCTGCTTGTGGTTAATGTCGCCGCCGACATGGGCATGAACCGTTTCAACATGTTCGATTTTCTCGGACCGGTGCTGGTTTCCGGTTCCGTTGCAATCCTCTACCTCTGGCTGATAGCGCCGCGCATCCTGCCAAAACGCCTGCCGCCGATGAACCGCGGGGTGTCCAGGGTATATACCGCACAGATCAAGCTGAGTACCAGCAGTCCTGTCGTCGGACAGACCCTGGCGGACGCGATCGCGCGCACAGGTGAAAGCGTCAAGGTGGAAACCATCCAGCGCGGTAAAGGCGTATTCATCAACCCGTTGCCGGATGTGAAGTTACGTACCGGTGACAGAATTACCACCAGTAACACGCAACAGAAGTTGAGGGAATACGCACGCCTGTTGGGCGGCACGCTTTTCGCCGATGACCACGAGGTCGATGAGAGCCACCCGCTTTCGACCTATGGAACGCAGATTTCGGAAGTTGCCATCACACCCGCATCAAGGCTCAATGGCGTGCGTATCGGAAAAGCGGGGTTGCTGTCCCGCTTCGGACTGAGATTGCTCGCTTTCAACCGCTTTGAAGGCATGGAGGAACGGGAATCACCCGGTCTCGATGACACGCGCCTGCGTAGCGGGGACGTATTACTGGTGCAATCAACCCTGGACAACCTTGCCGAGCTCAAGCAAAGTGCCGACTTCCTGATTCTGGACGGCAGTATTAACCTTCCGCGCGCACGCAAGGCGCCGATCGCGCTAGCGGTTATCTTTGGCGTGGTTGCACTGGCTGCGATGAAGGTCATGCCGATCGAAGTCAGTGCGCTGTTCGGCTGCCTCGTACTGATCCTCACCGGTTGCCTTACCTGGAAGGACGCCATGAATGCACTCAGCACCCAGGTCATCCTTATTATCGTGTCTTCACTGGCACTGGGTCTGGCCCTGCTGAGAACCGGCGGTGCGGATTTCCTCGCCAACCTGTTTGTCTACATTACTTTTGGCGCACCGCCGGCGGTTGTGCTGATGAGCCTGATGTTGATGATGGGTGTCATGACCAACGTGGTTTCCAATAACGCCGCAGCCGTCATTGGCACACCGATTGCGATTGGTATCGCGCAGCGTCTCGGCCTGCCGCTGGAACCGTTCGTAATGGCAGTGCTATATGGTGCCAACCTTAGTTTCGCAACACCGATGGCCTACCAGACCAACGTGCTGATCATGAACGCGGGTGGGTATAAATTTGGCGACTTCGTGCGCGTCGGCGTGCCGCTGACCATTATCACGTGGCTGTTGTTGAGTGGTGTTTTGATCTGGGCATACAGTCTTTAGAAACTATATTGAGGGGTTAGGGACAGCACTTGGGAATTCATCTGCCAGCTCATCGGATGTGAAGAGTGCATTTGTTGCCTGAGAACGGTATATTAGCCGTATGTGAGCCGTACGTGGTCCGCATCAACAGATGATTATATGATGCAGTCCGTAGCTACCTCGAACACGCAATACAGCAATCAAGAGATGCCATCAAACTATTTGCAAAATTTCGGCAGCAATACCAATCTACACTCTCGCCTACTTGAATTCGGAACGGATCAAAATGGTTAAAACGACTGGATTTTGCGATATAATGGCCGTTCGATTGATTAAGTAACGCGATTGAAGCCATAACGATTGACGGAAAGCAGCTCAAAATATAGAGTGTGCCGACCAATCCTTTTCATCAACAGATTTTTTAAAGCCATTGAGACGAAGCATGCTAAACAATAGAAAGATTACCTGCCTAATGTCCTCTGTCTTCATTTTCGCACTTGCCGGTTTGTCTTCCCAGGCATTCGCAGTGAGCATCAATGAAGTCATGCAGGAAGGGGAAAACCGCGCAGATGCCGGCGCCACTGCACAACAACAGATTGATTCAGTCGCCGATCAAACTGAAAAAATCATCAACGACTACAGGACTGTAACCAAGGTTGTGGACGGACTCAAAGTCTACAATTCGCTGTTGCAGACCCAGTTGAATAACCAGAAAGACGAAATGCAGGCCCTGACGGACTCTATCGCCAACGTCGCATTGATCGAACGGCAGATCGTCCCGCTGATGACACGCATGGTCGACGCCCTGGAAGAATTCGTCAAGCTGGACACGCCATTCCTCGTTAAAGAGCGTACCGCGCGTATCAAGCGTCTGCGAGATATATTGGAACGTTCAGATGTATCTGCAGCTGAAAAATTACGCGTCGTTCTTGAGGGCTACCAGATTGAAAACGATTACGGTCGTACGATCGAAGCTTACAAGGGTTCGACAGAAATCAACGGCAACCAGCTGGAAGTTGACTTCCTGCGTATCGGCCGTGTCTCTTTGTTGTACCAGACGGTAGGTGGAGAACACACGGGCGCCTGGGAATCATCGAAAGGCGCGTTTGTCGAACTCCCGCCGGAAACCTATCAGAAACAGGTTTTAGACGGACTCAAGATCGCACGTAAACAGGTTGCGCCGGATTTACTTGTCGTACCCGTTCCTGCACCGACGAGGGTAATGCAATGATTAGCATCATCAAAAAAATCGGCCTGGCCAGTGGCCTTATGCTGGCCATCACCCTGTCTGCCCACGCAGCGACTGCCATTTCACTGGATGAGCTTCTGCAACAGGTCAAGTCCGGCCGCGTAGCCGATGCAGCTGAAAACAAGGCAAGACTCGACGAGTTCCGCGCCAACCGCGCGCAGCAGAGCAAGTTGCTGAACGACGAAAAAGCTGAGCAGAAACGTCAGGAAGAACTTTCCGTGAAGATGGAAGGACAGTTTAACGACAACGACGCACAAATCCTCGTACTCGAACAAGCTTTCCAGCAACGTCTTGGTGGTTTGAAAGAACTGTTTGGTGTTTTGCAACAGGCTTCAGGCGACGCCCGCGGCCAGTTTGAAGGTTCGCTGACCCAGGTCCAGTTCCCTGAGCGCACCGAGTTCCTGCTCGAGTTTGCCAAGAAGATGGGACAGTCAAACAGGCTGGCTTCACTTGAAGAGATTGAGCGTCTGTGGTTTGAACTGCAGCGTGAAATGACCGAAACAGGCAAAGTTGTTACGTTTAAGACCAAAGTGGTTAATTCCCTGGGTGAAGAAAATGAACAGGACGTGACACGTATTGGTGCATTCAACGTCGTATCTGAAGGCAAGTACCTGGAGTACATTCCTGAGACCCAGCGCCTGGTTGAATTGCAACGTCAACCGCCGAGCCGTTACACCGACCGTATTGAAGACCTCGTTGATGCTACGGAAGGCGAATGGCCGATCGGTATCGATCCGACCCGCGGCCAGTTATTGAGTCTGCTGGTGCAGTCACCCAATCTGCAGGAGCGCATCGCACAGGGCGGCACCGTCGGTTATGTCATTATCGTTCTCGGTGTCATCGGCGTATTGATCGCCATCTGGCGCTTGCTCGTGCTGTCTGCAGTTGGGGCCAAGGTCAACAGCCAGGTCAAGAACCTCGGACAACCCAATACCAATAACCCGCTGGGCCGTGTACTCAAAGTTGGTAAAGATTCCACCGGCTCCGACATTGAAACTGTTGAACTAAAACTGGGCGAGGCGATTCTAAGAGAAACACCGAAGTTCAATTCAATGTTACCGTTACTGAAAATCATCTCCGTTGTTGCACCGCTACTCGGTCTGCTGGGTACGGTAACCGGTATGATCGTGACCTTCCAGGCCATCACGCTGTATGGCGCCGGTGATCCGAAACTGATGGCAGGCGGTATTTCTACGGCACTGGTGACCACGGTTCTCGGTCTTGTTGTGGCCATTCCGACAGTCTTCATGCATACGCTGGTTTCCAGCCGTGCGAGGCGACTGACGCAGATTCTGCAGGAAGAAGCCGCCGGCATGCTCGCTGAGCTTGCCGAAGGTCAAGAGTCAACTGCATAAGGTAGTCATCTCATGGATCTGATTTATTACTATCTGCCCGCACTGGAAACCATCCGTGACTTTATGGAACTCGGTGGAAATGTGCTGTTTGTAATCGGCTTCCTTACACTTTTCATGTGGATGCTGATTCTCGAAAGACTGTTTTATTTCCGCACAGGACATAAACGTCTGGCCGCGAAGGCACTGCTCATTTGGGAGTCACGTAAAGATCATAAGTCATGGAATGCACACCAGATCAGGTCTCGATTAATCTCGCAGGTTGCCGCTAAAGTGGAACGCAACATACCGTTGATTCAGACCTGTGTCGCTTTGTGTCCATTGCTCGGTTTGCTGGGAACAGTGACCGGTATGGTCGAAGTGTTCGAGGTTATGGCCATAGCGGGTTCGGGTAGTCCCCGGTCCATGGCATCCGGCGTATCCAAAGCCACCATTCCGACAATGGCCGGAATGGTGGCGGCGCTCTCCGGTGTCGCAATGGCTACGTACTTGCAACGTAAAGCTTCACGGGAACGCGAATTACTTGGCGATAACCTGTACATAGGTAACAAGTGATCTTAAGGTCACTGGAGAATTTGAATGAAGCAATTTTTTAACCAAACCCAGGTCGAAGAAGAGTCGGAGATCAACATTACGCCCATGCTTGACGTGGTGTTTATCATGCTGATCTTCTTTATTGTTACAGCGACCTTTGTCAAGGAAGCCGGTATCGATGTCAACCGGCCAGATGCGGCTACTGCCGTCAAGAAAGAGAACGCCAATATCCTGATCGCCATTGGTGCCAACAACGATATCTGGATTGACCGCCGCATGGTCGATGTCCGTTCGGTACGTCCCAATATTGAACGTCTCCATGCCGAAAATCCGCAAGGCTCCGTGGTCATTCAGGCGGATAAGGATTCAAAGACGGATACCTTGATCCAGGTAATGGATGCATCCAGACAAGCGGGTGTTTTTAACGTTTCTATCGCCGCTCAAGAGCAGTAAGTAAGACCATGTCAGTAACTATCAATCAAAGATTGACCCAAAGTCAGGCCGCCAATATCAC
The DNA here is from genome assembly GCA_963801195.1 of uncultured Gammaproteobacteria bacterium. Taxonomy (GTDB): domain Bacteria; phylum Pseudomonadota; class Gammaproteobacteria; order Xanthomonadales; family SZUA-36; genus SZUA-36. The sequence goes on from CAWDDX010000003.1 coordinate 47,495, forward strand.
CCGCTTGGTATTCGGGCTGATTTTGGGTTTGGCGATTACATTAAGCCTTTTCTGGTTAATGCAATACCTGATTGCAACCGCCGATCGTACACTCAATGACGAAGGCGCCGGCAGCCTGGTGGACTTCGTCAGGGTAAAACGTGACGAATCTGTCAAGCAACGGCAACTTAAGCCTAAAAAGCCGCCACCACCTGATTCCCCGCCACCTCAGCCTCCCACACCACAGTTGGAGAGCCTGAACGCCAATGCTGAAAAAATCGCCATCTCTGAAGTACCGGTCGAGACCGATATCGAAATGACAGGTGGATTTAGCCTCGGTGTCGGTGAGGGTGATTACCTGCCGATCGTCAAGGTCGCGCCAATCTATCCCAACCGGGCGTTGACCCGGGGTATCGAAGGATATTGCGTTGTTCAATATACTGTAACCCGCCAGGGAACGGTAAAGGATCCCGTGGTAGTTGAGGATCAGTGCACATCCAGTCTGTTTCATAGCGCATCGCTGAATGCCGCCCTGAAATTCAAATACAAGCCAAGGATCATGGACGGTGAAGCCGTTGAAGTCCCCGGCGTGCAGAACAAATTTACTTATGAAATTACTGAATAAGAGTTTAATAGTGAATACGACTTCAGCAAACTCCAAACGTAACCATTGGCTCCTGGGTGGTTTGTCCATTCTTCTGTCGTTAACGCTGGCATCGGCTGCGATAGCGCAGAGCAATGATGACGAATCCAAGCGCAAGACCAAGGAAACGGTGGCCATGAGCCAGCAGATCTACGAATCGCTGGTCGAAATCCAGGCGCTGGTCGAAGCCGAAGATTACCAGGGCGCTCTGGATAGTATCCGCGAGTTGCAGAATGGCAAAAAGAAGATGTCTCCATATGAGACTGCCCAGATCTGGAACCTTCAGGGCTATACCCAATACCTGAGAGAAGACTACAAAGCTGCTATCGACGCTTATCAAAAGGTATTGCAACAACCAGACCTACCTGAAGCACTGATGCAAAGCACCCTCAAGACGATGGCGCAGCTTTACTTTACAATTGAAGACTATCAAAAAGCGCTGGAAACCATCAATCGTCTGATGGCCGCTATCAGCGAGCCGAGCCCGGATATCTACATGCTGAAAGGTCAGGCCTACTTCCAGATGGGCGAGTTTGAAAAGGCACTGGGTCCGATAAAGATCGCAATTGACATGTATCGCGACCAGGGCAACGTACCAAAGGAAAACTGGTTGTTGCTGTTGCGTGTTTGTTACTGGGAGCTTAAAGATTTCGATAATATGCTGATCGTTCTGCAGGAACTGATCCAGGAGTATCCGAAAGATACATACGTGCTGACACTGGCTGGTGTTTACAGCGAACTTGGTGATACCAAGAAGCAGTTAGCGTTGACAGAAGCACTTTACGAGAAGGGTTACATCAGCGGCAAACAACATGCCGTCAACCTCGCTAACCTTTACCTGTTGCACGGCATTCCTTACAAAGCGGCCACACTTCTTGAAAAGGAAATGGCTGCCGGCAATGTTACGGAAGATACCCGGAACCTGCGCTTATTGTCACAGGCCTGGTACTCAGCCAGGAATGATAAAAAGGCGATCCCTCCCCTGGTCAAAGCTGCCAAGATGGGTGAAGACGCCGAACTCTACATGCGTCTGGCCCAGTCCTATCTGAACCTTGAAATGTGGTCTCAGGCTGCACAGGCCGCTAAAGACGGCCTCGCCACAGGCAACCTGAAACGCAAGGATACGGCCAACATCATGTATGGCATGGCCCTGTTCAATCAAAAGAAACTCGAACAGGCCAGGAGGGCATTCCAGGCAGCGGCTGAGGATAACCGCAGTAAGCGCGCCGCCGACCAGTGGATCAAGTACGTCGACAGCGAAATGCTCCGCCGCGACACACTGGAACAGAAACTGCCGACAATGGAAGCCAGGGATGTGGATGAGCTGCTTAAAGCCAATGCCCCACCCGAAGACGAGTAAGTCGAAACAGCTCGAAAAATATTACAAACTCAAAAAAACCGCGCTTCAAGCGCGGTTTTTTTTGCAACGGATTCTCTGATCTTTAAAAGCTCACAACGTCTTTTCCGGTAAATAGTGAATAATGCGGACATTCTCCAGTGTCACCAGGCCTCCGCAACCCGAACGCGCAAACAAATCAGACAGGACGGACTTAAACCCCGTAATCTTTTCTTCTTCATCCACAATCTCTATGATCATGGAAAGATCAGAAGACAGGTCCAGTATCTTCTGTGTGCGAATCCGCGCGGTCGCGCCGAAACCCAGGACCCCCTTGAGTACAGTCGCACCAGCAAGATCAGCATCACGTGCTTCCTTGACGATGACCTCGTACAACGGTAAATGTCCCAGCTTGTCACTTTCTCCGACAAACACCCTTAACAACACTGCCTGCCCGGATATCTTCATAAATCACCTCAATAGCCATGCACTAACAAATAAACCGATTAGAAACGCGAGACCGGCGCCGGCCATGGTGGAAACAAAATAGGTCGAGGCGTAAAAGTACTCCTTGTCCTGGATGAATTGCCCTAACTCATAAATAAAGGATGACATGGTCGTGAATCCGCCGCAGAAGCCCGTTGCGAGCAACAGGCGAACCTCGGTTGAGAGAACCTGTGAAGTGGCGCCGATACCCGCGATCAGGCCGATCAACAGGCAACCCGCAATGTTTGATATCAGTGTACCGGCCGGCATACTCATAGCCGAGATGTTTTGTGTGACCAGGCTCATGCCATAACGGCTCATACCGCCCAGCATACTGCCCAATCCAACGTAGACAAATGGTAATATGACGCCCACCTGTTAATCCTTATCGTTTCTGATGGTTACATGATGCGATGCCGGCAGGCATGACGCAAGCGACGATACATGAGAGCACACCAATGAACAAGGGCCTGAGCCTGAAAACGCGTTTAAGCAAGTTGCTGCATATAAAGCCGCACCCGTTGCGCCATGGCAATAACGGGACGTTCATCTTCATCCATATCAACAAAACCGCTGGGACCAGTGTTGGAAACGCCATTGGGTTGCCGATAAAGCATCACCAGACCGCACGCGAGGTCATCGCCAAAATTGGCAGGGAAAAGTGGAACAGGGCCTATAAGTTCACTTTGGTGAGAAATCCGTGGGACAAGGTCGTCTCGCATTACGAATACAGGCGGAAAAAGAACAAGAACGATCTTTCCGAGCGTGAAATCCCGTTTAACGAATGGGTTAAAAAAACCTATGGGCCGGACAAGGACCCTTTCTACTACGATAATGAAAAGGCCTTTCAGCCGCAGATCGAATGGCTTAAAGACGATGAGGGAAATATTTCGATCGACTTTGTCGGTAAGTTTGAAACCATTGATGAAGATTTCGAGCGAATAAAAAGCACGATTGGCATCAGCGCCGAACTACCTCATCTGAATGCCAGCAAGCGGGCCGGTTATCGAAGCTATTACGACGATCAAACCCGCGAGATCGTGGCACAGTGGTTCCGTGAGGATATCGAAACATTTGATTATCAATTCTAGGAGCCTGTCGGGTTTGACCGATCATAGCGAGGGGAAGCCGATTTGAGTCAGATTTTTCGATCTTTTAAGGAGAATAGCACCGCTATTTGACGCAAAAGAACGGGAAATCTGGCCAAACCCGGCTTTTCCGCACGACCACATGGATGTGGGAGGTAGGGTAACGCATGGAGCAGTTGCCGAGTAGGTCATGTTAAATCCGACAGGCTCCTAGTGTGTTATTGCGCAGCTTGAAGTCAGTCGCTCTTGCGTGGACGCCGCCGGTACGTCACCCACAACCAGTAGGTTCCAAAGCCGACCGCTATACCGAAAATATTGACGCCCATATCGAGCAGGCTCGAGTCCCTTGAGGGAATGAAAAATTGTACACCCTCCATCAATAAGCCAAAAACGCCGGCCACCAACGGCGCAAGAAATTTGTTACGACGCGAAAATACACCCGCAAGGGATAAGCTCAATAGCGTATAACATATGAAATGACCAAAATACGGACTTGAACGCAAAGACGCCGACAGGGCGCTCCTGCTAATTGAAAAGAACTCGGTCACCAGCGTATAGATCTCGCTGAACGTCTCGCTACTGGTACAACTGGCAATGGTTATGACCAGAAACATGCTGGCGGAAGCTGTACAACTTAACAGGAACCAAACCCTGGCCTGTCCGCGCCCAATGGTATTTATCCTTTCATGCACTAGTAATCAGCCACTCCACGACACACTCTGCAAATGATTTGCAGTTGGCAAATTCGAGTCTATGTATTTGCCAGTTAAATGACACTTTACCTGATCATTAATGATCAGCGGTGCCGTATTATGCCTTAATGCAATTCATTGAACACCAGGCGCCATTGCCGCTGTCAGCACACTGCCACAATTCGCCCTCACCATTTACGTATTCATATTCAGGTAATTTACTCTGGGTCAAGGCAATTCAAGAAACTTGATACCCGGTTTTTCCCCGCTGCAGACCGGGAGGTCCGTTACCGTATGAGCCCTGGTTTCAAGAGGCCCGGGGGTGATCAGGGTTTACCGGTTTGCAGCAAACGCTGCTCGTTGCCCTGCAGCACCAGGCACGTCAATATGCCGGTGTCGTACGCGCCGGTATCGATACCAATACGGTTGGGAAGCATTTCAGGCTCATAGGTTATGCTGTGGCCGTGTACGACGATATAACCATGGTTGACGGTGCTCCCCAGGAACTCATCCCTTATCCAGAGCTTGTCTTCCTGGGTTTGCTTGTCCAGAGGGACACCCGGGCGGATACCGGCGTGTACAAAATAGTAGCTACCACATCGCCAGGAATCCTTGCAGGTCTTTGTCAGAAAATCACGATGTTTCGCGGGTAAGGCATCATCCAGTTGCTGCGCCAGTTCACCAAGCTGCTGCATTTTCGAAATGCTCGCCAACCGGATGCCGTAGCTTTTGAGCGCCTCCCTGCCGCCAAACGTCAGCCAGGCCGCGCCAGCGCCAGGAAAATCGATAAAATCGAGCATGGCTCTTTCATGATTACCGCGCAGGAAGACCGCATCAAAACCTTCCAGCGTCTGCGCTAACAGTATATCGATGACCTGGCGGGATTGCTCGCCGCGGTCAACGTAATCACCGAGGTACACCATGGTATTTCTACCCTTATGATTTTTTGCATCGGCCTGGATCTTTTTATGAAGCTTTTTCAACAGGTCGGCCCTGCCGTGAATATCTCCAATGCAATAAATCCGTCGGTTTTTTGGAACAAATGGTATAACCTGCGGTTTTGGTGGTCTGCGGAATTTACGGACTATGTTTTTGAGCATGGTTGAATTATGCCGGTATATTGTTTTTGTTTGTGGACAATTTATGCTCAGGATCTCGAATGGGACTAAGCGATACTTATAATTATAACTGCTGGAGAGACAATCATAACCGTACCGGCTGCAAAATCGGTACGTGGTAGAAAAACCCGGCTGTCTCAGGCAGAGTTAGGATATGAACATCGCGGAGGGTTAAGAAAATCATATATTGGAAAAGATGTCATTTATTTACAATAGTCACCGTATTGCTTGCCTCATGCACGGAATTGTATGCCAGCGAGGACGTCGTCTCCCTGTCGGGTAGTTTTGGGTCGTTCATTGCGCTCGGTGCCGATGTCACGGAAGTCGAGAGACTCGGTCCGGACCGTTTGGAACCGGCATTGGCAGAGGATCAGCGGGTTTCATCAACCTGGTACTATTTCAGCTCCCAGGGTATTCGCGTGCGTGTTTGTGATGACGATCACCTTGTCGGCACGGTTAATGCGATCAATGCACCAGCCACACGCAAGTATGTAACAGAAGCCAATATCCGGATTGGCGATAACCTGGATCGAACCAAGTCTCTCTATGGTGAAGCGCTGCAGCCCCTGCCTGAATCGAACGGCAACATCTGGTTCATTCAGCAAGAAGCGGGCGATAATCAAATCACATTCGGATTCCGGCAAGACGGAACGATGGTTTGGGTGGCGCTGGGGGCGCTTCGCGAAAACGGCTGGACCTGTGGCAAGCCAGTTATACACGCCAAACAGGAACATCGGGACTAACACAATCAAAACAAAAGGACTCAGAGCCTTTTTGATATTTTCTCTCCTGGCCTGCCACATGGGCGATCTGCCTAGCGCTTTTCAATTGCAACTTTAATTTCAGACATAATTCGATCTGACACCTGTAATACCAGGACAGCGCCACCAGGTACACCGATCGGAAACCGGTCTGAAACAATTCCCGGTCAGAATGGTCTTTAGTAACGAATCGGAAACATCATGAAACGATATAAACTGCAAACTGCCCAGGCCAGGACCTTGGCCATCATTCTTGGCGGGGGTGCCGGATCACGGCTTTTCCCCCTGACCATGGACCGCTCCAAGCCGGCCGTACCACTGGGAGGCAAATATCGCCTGGTGGACATTCCCATCAGCAATTGTCTGAACTACGGCTTTACCCAGATCTATGTCCTGACGCAATTCAATAGTGTTTCTCTGCATCGTCATATTAACTCGGCGTATCGTTTTGATAGTTTTGGCAACAACTTTGTCGAAATCCTCGCTGCACAGCAGACCCGGGAAGACAACGGATGGTATCAGGGCACGGCAGATGCGGTTCGGCAAAACCTGCGCTATTTCCTTCGCCCGACCTATGACTATTACCTGGTGCTAAGCGGGGATCAACTATACCGGATGGACTATCGGCGATTATTGTCTGATCACCTGGACGCCAAAGCCGATCTGACGATAGCGACCCTCCCGGTAGAAAGAGAGCCGGCAAAGGGTTTTGGCATCATGCAAACGTCGGACTCGGGATGCATCACGCGTTTCGTTGAGAAACCCCGGCAGGAAAGCCTGTTGAACGAATTGAAGATGTCGGCCGAAATGTTAAACGCCTGCGGACTTCCAACCGATTCCGAGCGCTACCTGGCATCCATGGGTATTTATCTCTTCAATCGCAAAACGCTGGTGCAGTGCCTGGACAATGACATGGTGGACTTTGGGCGGGATGTCATTCCGGGTGTCATCAATGAAAGCAAAGTATTGAGTCATATTTTTCAGGGCTACTGGAAGGACATCGGCACCATCGATGCGTTTTTTCGGGCGAACCTGGATATGGCAAAAATCGTACCTGCGTACGACTTCTTCTATCCAAACGCACAGATCTACACCAATCCGCATTATTTGCCTGCCAGCAAGATCAATTCGGCGACGATCAAGGAATCCATTGTAGCCGATGGCTGCATTCTCACCGATGTCTATCTGGAGAACAGTGTAATCGGGGTGCGCTCGATTATTGGGAATGAGACACGGCTCACGCAAACCGTGGTGATGGGGGCAGATCAGTACCTGGTGCAGTGGGCGCGCGAGAATCCGGGCTCGCCCCCGTTTGGTATCGGTCGTGGTTGCAGAATCAACCGCGCAATCATCGACAAGAACGCCCATATCGGTGACGGCGTCATTATCGACCCGCAGGGCAAACCCAGTCATTTTGATGGTGACAATTACTACATTCGGGATGGCATTGTCGTGGTGCCAAAAAATGCGGTAATTCCTTCCGGTACGATTATCTGAGTGTGTTTTCCAGAAATTTTGCAGACGTACCGCCAAAACTGGAAGCAGTCCGTAAAGACGGAAGCCTGAACGAACGGGAATCACCCAAAAAAAAGACCTTCCAAAACTGAGGATTAAGGCTGCACCGCCTGCGCCAGATGTTAGTTTAAAACCTGAAAATAAAGAGCCGCAAGACAAGCATCAGGACATTCACAACCACATCAAGGGTATCTTCTTTTCCAGAGACGCCCTTCAATCCCTGCCCGCTGCTCGACGGTGTACTCACTGGCGTAGACAGGAATTCCCCTAGCTTAGCCAATGCATCTGTACTGTTTCCGGTACCGTGTGCGGCCAGCATGAGCTTGACTTCATCGTTGAGCTGCTGGTCCGCAAGCATCTTTTCCTTTGAAGTCGTTAATTTCTGACGGGCTTCCTGGTACTTGGTGTATTCGCCCCGGTTTAACCAGAACCCCTGGCATTTCGGGCAGCGCATCAAAACAAGACCCTTTGGAAAACGCGGATCGTTGAATTGAAAAAGCACCGAACGATCGCGGGGGCAACATAACGTCGGGCTGCGGATAGCGGTTGGAACCCGCAAACTGACTGAATCCAGCGCTTCATTCAATCCATCCGCACCTGGTTTTACCTTGTATAACTCGTAGGCGTCAAACCACAGCCCACCACAGTTTCCACACTGGTCGATCGTGACTTTTTGCCCTTGGGGGGACGGAACGGTCACCAGGTGCATCGCGGCATTATCATTCGGACAAAACATGCTTGCAGCTTATTCCAGAAACTTCGCAAAATAAAGAAAGGTCTCAGGTCATGCAGGGAGTTCTGTCAAAAGTGTGTGTGTCTGCGAACAAAAATTTCTAACGAACATGAAATTAAAGGGCTCTGCTGTCACATGACCAAGTCTCTCGGACAATTTTGGGTGCAGATAAACACTTTCCAGTTTTCTCTTTTCCCAGTTTCTCATCATCTCTCTGCAAACCCTCTGAGTTTGTCCTATAGTTAAATTAATTGGTATTCATGCTGTTTTTATACATGTATATCAATGAGGGAAGCCAGGACGTAAGAACAGGAGATCACTAAAATAATCAAGCGTCATTCTGCCGTAACATGATTTCTTAGCTGCAATACCAACTACACAATAAATGTTTTCAGGACATCGGCCCTGAGCACAGCAAAAACGTCGCTTCCCCAGAATTTCAACTGGAGAAGACTGAACGTGAACATTAAAAACACAGGATTTTGCCTTTTAGAGGCACGTTTCTTGTGTATCGAAATTCAGCCAATTCAACAGCGGGGCATTGCCGCCGTATTTCATAACCCAATACGAGACAACAAGGGGACATATACAAGGGGAACTCTGTACCAACGGACGTTTCAAGTCTGTGTAATTAATTTTGGGAGAAACGTATGAAGACCATTAAGAGGAGACACAATATCAAGTTATTTGCCCACTGCCGGTGGAAGTCCCTGTTCATAAGGGTAAGTGCTGCAACGCTGGTAAGTATCGTGCTGATCAGCACCACTATTCCTGCAGCATCGGCAGCGGATGCCAAGTCCGGTCACTCGATGCGGATACAGCAAGCGGGGCCAATCAGCAGCTTCATGCTGACTTACCCGGAGCAATGGACCGAAGTGGCCGACAAGGACGACACATCGACATTATTGATTCAGGCACCAGCGCTTGACGTGAATGCAACCGGTGCTCAAAACGCAACGTCCGCCTCATTGCTTATCCAGACCGAAAAGCGACTGAGCGAGAATGAAGCCATCAATCGGCTGCAGTCGATGGCCTCTTCCAGTGATAACTCGGTCTTCTTTTCCATTGATGGCTGGCCGGCATTTGAGCGATACGTGGTCACCGGGGCCGACAAAATTGGTGACGAACAGCGTAAATCCGGAAAGATTCCGGTTCTGCAAAGAATTACCATAGCGGTCGCCGTCGGTAAAAACATCATCCGGTTCGAAGGCAAAATACTCAGTCCCGGTCCTACCAGTGATCCGGACTACGGCATTGATCCCTACGTTGAAATCAGAAATATGGCGGCCAATGCAAAATTTGATCAATCCGGAAACGAGGCAACCACCCAACTTCAGCTTGATAAGTTAAGGGAGCACCTCCGACTTGAAAAAGAACGTCGCCAGCAATTGCAGATGGAACAGAGTTCCAAAACCTCCTCTGTACAGGCAAGTATGACCAAGGCCAGCAATCCAGGGCAGCAGGCTCCATTACTTGAAGGTGAGGAATCTGACCTGGGACTGGTCATCAATACGGAAAATGGCGCCGAAATTGAAGCGGTTGCTTCACCAGACGGGCAAACCGTTATCGTAGCCACAAACGGACGTAACTACTCCGTGTCAAACGATGGCGGGCAGACCTTTACCCAAGGTTCAATCAGTACAGGGCCCGGCAACGATGTTGCCTACGGCGCCAATGGAGACCCATCCCTGGCATATGGTCAGAGCGGTGATTTTTACTTTGGCTTCATTGCCTATCCCAACGGGACCGGTGGGGCAGGAAACGCCACGGCGGGTTGTTCAACAGGTATCACCCGCTCAACCGATAACGGCCAGAACTACAGCCATCGCGGTCATGCGACATTCTGTGGACTTGCCGACCCTGATGGTGGCGGTCCTCTGACCACCTGCTTCCCGGACCAGGAACACATAGCAGCCGACCGCTCTAACCCGTCGGCATCAGGTCAGGATCAGGTTTATTCCGCATGGCGGAATTTCACTCCCAACAACCAGAACCAGAACTGTAACGCATTTACAAGCGGTTCCGTGCAATCCATGCTGACCTGTTCCACAGACGGCGGCCAGACCTATGGGATCACCCGTAACCTGGTCGGCGACTTTGGACGTGTTACCGTTGGCCAGGACGGTTTTGTCTATGTTGTCACGCGCAGCTTTGGTGACGACCCGGACACGATAGATATCGACAAATACAGTTCGTGTCAGAATGGACTGGTTCAGCAACCGGGTTTTCCAAACACCGTTTTCGCCAACTCGATGACCGTGGACTGCCCTGTCCCGGGCCTTGACCGTTGCAATGACGGTAATGATCTTCGCAGCGCCTCGGTGGCCGTGGACGACCTGGATCCTAGCCATATCTTTGTAACGTTCGCCCAACACACCACCACGGGTACAAATGCCGGCGCGACACCTTCCGATCAGATTGTTGAAAACGAGGATATACTTGTTGCCGATTCAACGGACGGTGGCCAGAACTGGAGTACTCCGGTCAAGCTCAATCCCGGCTTTACCGCCCGGCGCTATATGCCATGGCCCTGTACGGTCGGCGGCACTGCCTATATCGGATGGTATGATCGGCGAGCAGCCAACGCCACCGAAAACTCATTCACTGATTACTACCTCGGTAGCGCCAAACGTGAGGGTGGAAGCCTGGTGGCAGGCCCCGAGTCCCGTGTGTCCACAGATTCCGACTCAAATTGCGATGCGGGTTGGGGCAACAGCGCACCGCGCAGCACCAACGATTCCGAGTCCTGTACAGATCAGCCACAGCAAGCTGGGTTTTGTAGCAGTTCGGGTACGCGTTGTGATTTCAGCGATGTCAATTGTCCCGCAGGTGAAACCTGTGATGCGGGTGGCGGTGGTCCAAAATACGGCGATTACAGCGGTATTGCCTGCGCCGCCGGGCGCGTCTACGCGGCCTTTGCTTCAGCGACTCCGCCGGGTGGCCCACAGTCAACCGACATCGACTCCTTCCTGAAGACGGACCTGGTTTGTTGCGAACCGCAGATTCAGGTTTCAGGCACCGTACAGTTTGGTGAGGTCTGCAGCACCGGAGTACAGTTCGAAACCCTCGAAGTTTGTAATACAGGTGTCGAGAATCTCGAGGTTGATTCCATTACCTCGTCAGACCCTCAGTTCGCGGTCACTACACCTTCGTCCGGGTACCCGGTTGTCATCAGCCCTGACTTCTGTTTCCCTTTTCAAGTCAGTTTTGACCCGGGTGATGGTTCTGCGTCCGGCAACCTTACGATTGTTCACAACGATCCCGTTAACCCGAATCTCCAGGTACCTGTTGAGGGGAGTGTAGGTGAGGCCGAAGTTATTACTTTTATTGCCGATAACGGTGATTTCGGTGACGTCTGCACGGATACCATCGAGGATCTGAATCTGACGATCCAGAGCAATGGCAGCTGCGACCTGGTCGTCGACGCATTGTCTCTCTCGGGCGCGGATGCGGCCGACTTTCAGCTACCCAACGGCTCGATTGCGGGCTCTGTCATCGAATCCGGTAATTCATTGGTAGTACCGGTAAGGTTTGCACCCGGTAATTTCGGTGATCCGACGCCAAGAATTGCAAGTGCTGACCTTGAAAGCCACACGCTGGATGGTGACGACCTGCCACTGGATCAAACACCACTCGAGGGCACTGTACCGCCACCGGACCTGAATGTAGCGATTGCCAATTCGGGTAGTTTTGGTGAAGTTTGCGCGACTGAGCGGGCTGATCTGGATCTGACCCTTTTCAACCAGGGTTTGTGTAACCTGACCATTACCGATATCACATCCGACAACGGATTATTCCAGTTGCCCACGAATATCACATATCCGCTGGTGTTGAGCCACGATGCCGACTTCAGTTTCCCACTCCGGTTTGCACCTGATATGTGCAGCAACGACCCGGTTAGCGGCACAATAACCATCGACAGCGACTCTCCCGATGAGGAAACACTCGAAATCGGCGTTTCTGGCCTGATTCCGTGTCCTAACCTCGTCATTGATCCGGTTGGACTGACCGGTGACTTTGCATTCCCTGCAACCGTCACCGATCTCGACGGCAGCCTGGGTTGCTATTCCGAGAGAAACGCGGTGGTCAGAAACACGGGCGATTGCCCATTGACCATCGAGTCAATCACGGCGTCCGGAGACCTCTCCGATGATGAGTTCAGTGTTCAGGCACCCAGCCAGTTCCCGATCGTTCTTCCCGCCGGTGAAGAGACACTTGGCGTAACCGTACGTTTCACGCCTCAGGATCTCGGCAACCCATTGGCACCCGATGAGTTTCGGGGAGAACTGGCCATCGTCAGCGATGATCCGGACGCCGCCGGTACGGCGGAACTGTGTGGTGAAGGTGTAGCACAAAGCGGAATCCGTGTGCTAACCACCGACATCAGCTCGGGTACGCCTATGGTCATCGACGAAGTGGATACGATAAATATCCGCAGCAAGGGTAAGAAGACACCCAGCCCGATCAACCTGACGTTTAACGATGTCGTGTGGCAGCAGACGACCATCTGCGACAACACGGTGACCTGGCACGTTGATCAGGAAACGCTGCCTGACTCCCAGACCACCGGCGGAAATCGCAAGTCGTCCTACGAGGTTTCGGCCAAAGAGGGCAACCTGCAGGATGCACAGAGCTTTACGCTTGGCCAATGCGAATTCCTCGAGTTCCAGTTGCAGTTCCAGGATTCCGATTCGGAAGTTTGCCTGTTGCTGCCAAAGGGTGCCGCATGTACCAACTCGGGTGAATGCTGTTCCGGCAATTGCAAAGGCAAGAATGGTTCGAAAACCTGTAAATAGAAAATGAAATCGCCACCATGATTGAAACGGGGACGAAAGTCCCCGTTTTTTTTGAAGACGGCCAACGCACACCATGGCGTGCGCACCCGTGAGAATTTATAGCGTAGCTGGCGAAACAGATTGACCACGTCACGTGGGTATTATCTACATCCAACTGACGGCCTAGAAAGGCCTGTAAATGTCGATCACTCTGCGGTCGCTGATCGTGACCACCTGTGGCGGCGGCACCGGCCTGCCCACCCAGCGCGAGTACCTGGAAACCATGGATTGTTAAGGCGTCGGCAAGATCCAGAAATTTTCGCCGGAACGGTGCTGGCGGGTGAAATTTCGCCGGTCACGGCCATCTCCTCGCTGGACTGGGTATCCAGCCACGACCAACTCGGCCACAACGACCCTCCGAAAAAGGACTCGGGTCAATATAGTTACGCTGACCCGACTCTATTCTGGATTTTGCCCTTCCCGGCAAAACTATACCTTAATTAAAAGCTGCATTTCGCAGTCTGACGAGACAATCATGCATTTATCTGAAAAAACAGATCGGCCTGGTGGCCGTCAGCTGCGCCCTGCTGGCTCTGACCCCGTTTCTGCGGCAGACGGGGCGTGACCCGTTTGACATTCTGCTGCTCCCTGATATATGGTTTTCAGGACATCCCGTTCCCAACCAAGTCGGAACGAGGTGCAGGCGACAAAACTTTTCCGGGCAGAAAATTTTTGTTGGCCACCCGCTCTACCACCATTTGCATTTGCATAAACCGTTTTGCGGCTGATGTCGGCAATACAATAAAAATATTCCAGAACAAACTACCAACCTCGCCGCGCGAAACACCCTGCCCCGTGAAATGGGTCAACCAGCCAGGAGAAAGTAGTGTCTACATTTACCCGTTTAGCCCCATCGAAGTTGCCGGCAACTCTGTTTGCCCTCCTCATCCTTTGTGTGCCAATGAGTGCCTCGGCGGCGCTGAAGGCCTACATGACCGCCACGGGTGAGATACAGGGAGAGATTACCAATGGCTCCACACTGGCCGGACGGGAAGGCCAGATGGCACTCGTCGAGTACGGGCACAGCATCAGCCAGGCTTTCGACAACGCCTCGGGGCTGCCTTCCGGCAAACGGCAGCATCGGGCGATTCGGGTCACCAAGGAGATCGACAAGGCGAGTCCGAAATTGATGAACGCGTTAACCAACAATGAAACGCTGACCAATGTGACCATCCGATTCTGGCACCCCTCGCAAACAGGACAGGAGGAGCAGTTTTTCACTGTAGAACTGCTCAACGCGCACATCGTGAACATCACTCACAGTAACAAGACTTACGATCTCGATGACTGGGGGAACGGTCTCGCGGCGCCCGCCAATGAGACGCTGACGATCACTTACCAGAAGATCATCTGGACCTGGGAAGACGGCAGTATTTCAGCGGAAGACGATTGGTCCGTGCCAACGCCCTGACCCGGAACCCTTGCTACTGGAATGAATCGTTTGTCACCATGGTTGTCTGCGGTACTTCTGTTCCTGTCGCCGGCGGCGTGGGCCGTCGATTGCACGCCTGATGAGATCACACTGTCATCGCAGGCGGAAGTCGACGATTTCCAAACGAACCATGGTCCGGGTTGTGACACGATCATCACCGGCCTGACCATTGACGGCGCTTCGATCAACGATCTCACGCCCCTGGCAGGACTGACCACGATATCCACTGTCAGCCCGTTTAGCCTGAATCACAAGCTGCAGATCAGCAACACCTCGCTGGTCAGCCTCGCGGGCCTGCAAAACCTGTCTGACGTGTTCTGGCTGAACATCAGCAACAACGCGTTGCTTATCGACACCTCGGCACTGTCGTCATTGACCGTAACAAGGGGGACGTTGGAAATCCACAGCAATGCCCTGCTCGCCAACCTGGACGGATTTTCAGGCGTAACCAACCTGCAAGCCGGGGCGCTTAGCCTGTTCAATAATCCGAGCCTGTCGGATCTGGGCGGCCTGTCAAACCTGAACAGCACGGCAGGGTCCCTGGCCATTATGAATAACGACGCCCTGGCCAATCTCGACGGCCTGTCCGCATTGAGTCACGTTGCCTCCAACATCAGCATTCAAAACAACGATATTCTCACCAGCATCAGCGGGCTGTCGGGGCTGACGAATTTCACCGCAACGCTCGACTTTCGGTTCAACCCGCAGCTTTCCAGCCTGGACGGCATTTCCGGGGTCACCGAGTTGAGCGGGCTGATCCTGAATTCCAACTCATCACTCGAAAACGTCGATGAACTGGCCGGCCTGACCACGATTGGCAACCAGTATTCCGACATGCTGATCAGCAACAACGATTCGCTCACCAACCTCGACGGGCTGGCTGACCTGGTCAGTCTGGATGCGGGTGTGGAGATCTCCGACAATAATTCTCTGGATGCCTGTTCGGCCCTGGTTACCCTACTGGACCCCATCGACGACGCCCTGCCCGGGCCGGGGCCGGGCGGCGCCGGTATCCCGGATGTGAACGGCGACCTGCTGCTGGAAAACAACGGGGATGGCTGCAATTCGCTGGCGGAAATCCTGGGCGCAAACCCAATGGATGGGACGGGCACATTCCAATATGGCAGCTTCGGCGGCGGGCGCCACCAACTGTTGTTCAAGGGTCTGAACCTGACCCGCAACTGTTTCGACGCGCCGATTCAATTGCCGGAAGACGGACACCTCAGCGCCAGCCAGGTGCAGTTCGCCTGCGCCGCCGTCAATTACATGGAGGCCGAAACGCTGGTTTACGACGTGGCGGAAGACCGTTGCAACACGTTCGCCGGCTTCGAAAACGACACCCGCCTGGATCTGTACGGCGTCTTTCTGGAAGGCGGCAACAGCGGGAATTCCCTGAAATTCCTCTCCGACGTCCTCTTCAAGCGCGATGAAAACGCACTGCTGTTATTCGACCCGCAGTCCGGCGAAATCCTCAGGGGCCAGTCCATGGTCTGCAGCGAAGGCGGTGGCGGGCCACCGTCCCCGCCCGGCGTCCTGGGGCAACTGGATTTCCTGAAGGCGTCAAACGCAGGCGAGGATGACATTTTCGGTGACACTGTGGCGGAATCGGGCGACACGATCGTGGTGGGCACTTTCCGGGAAGACGGCAGCGCCATTACGATCGACGGAGCGGATGATGACAACGCGACAGATGCCGGCGCCGCTTACGTTTTCATCCGCACCCCCGGCACCAATGAGTGGACCCAGCAGGCCTATCTGAAAGCTCCCAACGCGGGCGCCGGCGACTATTTCGGCCGGGATGTCGATATCGATGGTGATACCGTGGTAGTTGGCGCCGAAAGGGAGGATGGCGATGGCAATGCCTCCGGTGCCGCCTACGTGTTCGTGCGGGAAGCAGGCGTCTGGAGTCACCAGCAAACCTTGCGCGCGTCCGACGCCAGTTCATCTGACCAGTTTGGCACCGATGTGGCCGTTTCCGGCAACGTCATTGTGGTGGGCGCCTACAACGAGGACAAGGCGTACGTGTTTGAACGCGATCTGGCGGATGTCTGGGCTGAAACCATCATCCTCACTGGATCCAATACCGAAAGCGGCGACAATTTCGGCAGAGATGTCGTTATCGACGGCGACACGATTGTCGTCGGTGCGTTTTTCGAGGACAGCGACGCGACCGGCGTCGGCGGCGATGAAGACAACAATAATCTGGCCCATTCAGGTGCGGCCTACGTGTTCATCAGGGACATGGATACCTGGACCCAGCAAGCCTACCTGAAAGCATCCAATCCCGACAACGAAGACGGGTTTGGCGGGCATCTGGCTATTTCCGGGGATACTATCGCTGTGGGCGTTTACAACGAAGACAGCAATGCCACGGGGATCGACGGCAACCAGGCCAATAATTTCGCCAACGCTGCCGGCGCGGTCTACGTATTCGTTCGCAATGCGGGCGACTGGAGTCAACAGGCCTACATCAAGGCGTCCAATACCAATCCCAATGACAATTTTGGCGCGGAAGTCGCCGTGTCCGGCGATTTCCTGGTGGCCGGCGCACCGCGTGAAAGCGGCAACGGCGTCGACGGCGAAGACGACAATTCCAGTTCAAACTCCGGTGCGGTGTACGCGTTCCAGCGTGACGTTACCTCATGGAGCCAACTGGCCTATCTGAAGGCATCCAACGTCGATCCGGATGATTGGTTTGGCCGCGACGTCAGTATCTCGGGTGCCACGATGGTGACCGGTGCATTCCAGGAAGACAGCAATGCCGACGGCGGCGAAGCCGATAACTCGCTTGCAGATGCCGGCGCGGCCTACGTGTTCAACATTACCGACAACGTGGTGGACCCGGGTGTCGACTACACCCCGCCGGTGGTCACCGCGCCGGCCGACATCACCGGCGTGGAGGCCACGGCCCCATACACACCGGTTGACCTGGGCGAGGCCTCGGTCACCGACGACAGCGGCGAAAGCCTGACCGCCACGTCCGATTTCACCGGGCCGTTCCCGGTGGGAGAAACCACAGTGCTGTGGACCGCAACCGACGGCGCGGGCAACACCGGAATGGCTGAACAGATAATCGGGATCGTCGACACCACGGCCCCGATGGTCATCGCACCTCCCGATATCGGCAAGACCGCCAATGGGGCGCTTACTTCGGTTGTGCTGGGGGTGGCCACGGTCAGCGACATCGCGGGGCCGGTGCAATCATTGATCAACGATGCACCGGCGCTGTTCCCGGTCGGTCAGACTACCGTCACCTGGACCGCCTTCGACTCCGCCGGTAATTCGGGGACAGACACCCAGCTGGTGGACATTTCGCCACCGGCAATATCGGTACCCGAGGCGGATTCGGCTCCGGATGTCGACGGCACCCTGTCCTATGGTGAATGGTCAGACGCCAGCCGGTTCAATCTGGAACAGGGTTTCCTCGCGTTCACGCATGACCGGCACCGTCTCTATGTGTTGATCGACGTCCTGACCGATGACGGGGATGATCCGTTCAGCGACGGTGGCGGCGACCAGTTCTGGCTGCACTTCGATATCGACGAGGATGGATTCATTACGCCAGACGTGGACCTGCGATTCCGTCCTGAATCCGGCACCGGCAACCTTCGTTACCAGACTTCCTGTGATGGCTGCGGCGGCGGCTTCAACACTCCGGAAGCGACGACCCTGTCCTCGCGCGGGGAAGGCTTCGGCTGTTATTTCGATGATCACTCCTTCCGGATATTGCCGCTTCGGTGCAACCAGCACCGGGTCTGGGAACTCGCGCTCGACCTCGGTGAATTGCAGATGCGCTCCGATAAGAGCACTTACCTGGGTTACCTGGTGGCGTCCGGCACCCCCTTACAGTCGGAAAACTATCCGTCCGATCTGAATGACCTCGAAAATTACATATCCCTGACCCTGGAGGGCGCCACTCAAACCCAGAGCGATACCGGTCCCGGCACCATGAGTCCGGCATTCGAAGTAACCCAGGGAATTCAGACCACCGTCAACAACATCGATCTGGTAACCGGCAAGCGGACCGCGGTACGCGTCTGGGACAGCAGTAATACCAATGATAATGTGGTCAAGAGCTTTATTTACGGTTCCCAGGGCGGCATCGACCTGCCCGGCTCGCCCCTGCTGGAAGTGAGCCGCTTGTCTGATTCCTATTACGTGGCTGATTCACGTGATTCCGTTGTCTGGAATTCGACCAGCCGCTTGCCGGTCAGCTGGTCGGCGGGTGGTCCGGTGGATTTCGACGTGCTGATCCGCGGCCTGGATGACTCAGCGGTGGCCTCCCTGGGCGCCTCCATCGATTTCCGGCCGACGCGCACACCGGTATTCTGGACCGTGCCGATCCGCAACACGCTCTCGCCAACCAACATCACGGTGGCAACCGGCGCGCAAATCGATCCCTTCGAGCAATACATCCAACGCGTCGCGCCGATGGCGGATATCGACATCGTCCGCCGGCCGGTGCTCAACGTGAACAATATAACGACCAGCACCGGTCTCAAATCGAAGCTGAAGGATTACGATCACTTGGCGATCCTGGTCTGGATGCTCGGCCTGGCGTCCAACGGTGTGCCGCCCTTCGACCTGCCGGAGCAAATTACCGGGTTCAACGCGACCGGTCTCGGCAATATCGGCGGCGGCTCTTCCGATCGCCTCGGCAAAGGCGGGGAAGGCCGTATTACTTGGGTCAACCAGGGTGCCAATCGAATCACTTACCTGCATGAGATCAACCACAACATCGATCGCAAGCAAACCAGCACCTGGGGCCTGCATGTCGGCGGATGCGGCTCCCAGAATGGCGGCCCCATCGACCCCAACTGGCCCTATGGCGCGGGCACCCTGGTCACCGACCCGGGCGTGCAGATTCAGGAAGTGGGCGTGTTTCCCAACACCATGGGCACATTCAACTCGGTCAGTGACACCACTCCGGACTTTATGACCTATTGTTCGAGCGGTTTCGGCCAATGGTTCTCTCCCTACCGCTGGCAGGCCTGGGTGGATGAATTCAACCGGGCGACGCCGGGCCCCGATGGAATGCCATTGGGAGCCGGGCAAGGCGTCAGCGAACTTCGAGGGGCAGGCGACGGGCTGCCCATACCCGCGGACAGTTTCTACCTCCTCGGACGTGTGTACCCGGACGAAAGCGGTGAAATCCTGCAGGTGCTTCGACAGCCGGGAATCCCGGACGCCGAGGGTCTAATCGGCGATTACCGTGTGAGCGTACTCGACTGCGGCGACGCGGTGCTGGCGGAAAACAGTTTCCCGGTCAGCTTCCTGGGTGACGAAGGCGAGGATGAAGAATATTTCAGCTTTGGATTCATCCTGAACGCAGCAGCCGAGTCCTGCACGATCGAACTTCTGCACAATGACGATGTGCTCGACAGCCGGTTCATTTCGGGTAATGCGCCTGTCGTCACCCTCACCACGCCCAACGGCTACGAGGAATGGACTGGCGTCGAAACGGTGCAGTGGACGGCGCAGGACGCAGACGACGATCCGCTGCTGTTTACGCTGTTGTATTCCGCCGATGCCGGCATGACCTGGGAGCCGCTCGGCACCCGGATCGATGCGAATGAGTTTGAAGTGGATTCGTCCCAGCTACCCGGCAGCGACAACGCCATTATCCGGGTCCTGGCGTCGGATGGCGTCAATACCGGACAGGATGATTCCGACGCGGTATTCAGCGTGGCTGGCCGGCCGGTGCAGGTCCGGATACTGACGCCGACAGACGGGGATCGCTTCCCATCCACCCACCCGATCGAACTGACCGGCACGGCCATGGACATGAACGGGCGGGCCTGGCCGGAAGACAGCCTGTTCTGGTTTTCCACCGGCGGCGTCGTCGGCAGCGGCCCGAACCTGTCAGTGCGGCTGGACCCAGGCGTGTACCCCATCTCCCTGCTCGCCATGGATGGCCAGACCCTGGTCGAGTTCGACACCATTGAAATCACCGTCAGTGACGAACCCGGCGAAATCGGTTTCGACACCGGCAACTACCAGATCGATGAGGACCAGGGCATCGTAACCCTCAGAGTGGTGCGGACGGGCAATGCCGCGGGTCCGGCTGCGGTGCAATTCTACACGCAGGACGGCCTGGCAGTCGCGGGCGGCGATCCTGCCTTGGGTGAAGACGATTACGTGGCCGTCACCGCGGAAGATGCGCCGCCGCTCGAATGGGCCGACGGTGAAGGCGGTGAACGCTTGATTAACGTGCTGATCAACCCGGATGGTGTCGTCGAGCCCCCAGAGGACTTCCAGGTGATACTCGAAGCGGTCAGCGATGAATCTCTTGGCATCGCCAGTGCCCAGGTCATCATCATTTCGGAATTCGTCGAGCTTATTTTCAAGGATGGATTTGAATGACCTGTCGCGCCGCTGGCATCGGTGGATTTCCACATGCCGTCCACGCTGACAGTCGTGACACCCCGTATCGGCGCTTCACCCGTGCCGACATACAGCACGTTGTTATCCGATTGGGGTACCGCGACCGCGCCGGTCGGGTTTTTTGCAGACACGGGAAACGCTGACAGGGATATCAAGACCAGCAGCAATGCGACCACGACACGACGCGCGGGATTTGAAGTCATTTTGTTTCTCACTTGTCAGGAAAACCGGCTTCTGACATATAAATTCGGAGGATTTAAAAAGGGCCGCTGATGCGGCCCTTGTTATTTTGTCAGCTCAACAGCATCCTGTTCAAGCACGAATCCTGCGACGGCCGAAATAAACCAGCCCGAGCAGCAACAGCAACAATCCCAGCGTGGACAAAGCCGGAACCGGCACCTCCGGGGAACCAACGAAAGCGTAAGTGCCGCCGCCGATCAGTACACCCATCAAATACTTGGACATCTCGCTGAAGTTTTCTTGACCATCCTGCCAGTCGATATCCAGCAACCAGAGCATGCCACTGCCTTGCTGACGCGCCGCCAGGGAAATATATGAAGTGTTGACCAGACCGCCGAGCGCGACGACTTCATCCTCACCATTGACGATGGCTGTCAGGTCATAACCACAGCCTTCCTGGCCAGCGGGTGTTTCAGTGAGCCCGCTATTGACCTGCCAGAATTCACTGCCGGGATTCAGTTTTTGCGAAGGCATGGTGTTGTCGCTGCAGCTGCCGAAACGCGTCCCTTGTGCATAGCCGACACCGTAAATTTCATTGTAGACAGTATGGGAAATACTGTATTCGGTGATGATCACGCCACCGGCATTCAGGTAAGCGAGCCAGGCCGCTCCATTGCCGGAAATGCTGCCGTAGCGCGTAATGAGAAGCGCCTGTGTATCGGCATTCGGCGTACACCCGGTGACCTCGTTGAAGGGACCCACACCCAGGTAAAGATTTGACCCGCCGGTGCTGGCGCTTCCGCAATACATCAGATCGGGTTTCAACGACTGGGCAAACGATAAGGATGGCAGATGGGAAAACAGCACAAACGCGAAAAATACAAACACGGCCCTGTTGGTCATTGCGGTAATTCTCCTGAAAATTTCAGCCTTGCACCTGACTGGCTCCGGATAGTGCACAATTGGTTCTAGTTGTTCAGACACATATTAATTTTTTGTAAAATGCCAGTCAAACTAAAAGAGTCTGAATAACAAAATTAAATTCATTGGCAGGTAAAATGTCTCGTAAAAACATGGTCTGGTTATTTAATGGCAGGCCTGCCATTAAATCAACCTGACCCGCTTGAGTATACGAAGTAAAACAAACGCTATTTTTTCGTCAGCTAAAAAAAAGCCCCGCCCAAAAGGGCGAGGCTTTTTAGTTTGATGCCTGGCAGTGACCTACTCTCGCATGGGAAACCCCACACTACCATCGGCGATGCATCATTTCACTGCTGAGTTCGGTATGGGATCAGGTGGTTCTAATGCTCTAATGCCGCCAGGCAAACCGTTTGAGGCGCTTGTGCCGAAAACATCCCGGACTCGATCCGGGATCTCGTTCCGTTAGCAGAGCGTAAAGCTGTGCCATTTCACAAGTCCTCATCAGAAACAAGACCGAAATCTTGTTTCCTTAATTTTGTGCGTTCTGTCAAAAGCGCGTGTGTCATCGGGAATATTTAGAACTTTGGTGTTATATGACCAAGTCTCTCGGACAATTAGTACTGGTAAGCTTCATACATTACTGCACTTCCACATCCAGCCTATCAACCTCGTAGTCTACAAGGGTCCTTACAACATCAAGTGTTGAGAGATCTAATCTTGGGAGAGGCTTCCCGCTTAGATGCTTTCAGCGGTTATCCCTTCCGAACTTAGCTACCCGGCAATGCCACTGGCGTGACAACCGGAACACCAGAGGTTCGTCCACTCCGGTCCTCTCGTACTAGGAGCAGCTTCCCTCAAATCTCTAACGCCCACGGCAGATAGGGACCGAACTGTCTCACGACGTTCTAAACCCAGCTCGCGTACCACTTTAAATGGCGAACAGCCATACCCTTGGGACCGACTACAGCCCCAGGATGTGATGAGCCGACATCGAGGTGCCAAACACCGCCGTCGATATGAACTCTTGGGCGGTATCAGCCTGTTATCCCCGGCGTACCTTTTATCCGTTGAGCGATGGCCCTTCCATACAGAACCACCGGATCACTATGACCTACTTTCGTACCTGCTCGATCCGTCGATCTCGCAGTCAAGCGGGCTTATGCCATTGCACTAATCTCACGATGTCCGACCGTGATTAGCCCACCTTCGTGCTCCTCCGTTACTCTTTGGGAGGAGACCGCCCCAGTCAAACTACCCACCACACAATGTCCCTGATCCGGATGACGGATCTAGGTTAGAACTCCAACTACCTCAGGGTGGTATTTCAAGGTTGACTCCACCAGAACTGACGTCCTGGCTTCAAAGTCTCCCACCTATCCTACACAAACATAGTCAAAGTTCAGTGTGAAGCTATAGTAAAGGTGCACGGGGTCTTTCCGTCTAGCCGCGGGTATACGGCATCTTAACCGCAAATTCAATTTCACTGAGTCTCGGGTGGAGACAGCGCCGCCATCGTTACGCCATTCGTGCAGGTCGGAACTTACCCGACAAGGAATTTCGCTACCTTAGGACCGTTATAGTTACGGCCGCCGTTTACCGGGGCTTCGATCAAGAGCTTCGACCTAAGTCTAACCCCATCAATTAACCTTCCGGCACCGGGCAGGCGTCACACCCTATACGTCCACTTGCGTGTTTGCAGAGTGCTGTGTTTTTAATAAACAGTCGCAGCGGCCTGGCTTCTGCGGCCATCACCAGCTCAGAGAGCAAGTCTCATCACCGGCAATGGCGTACCTTCTCCCGAAGTTACGGTACCATTTTGCCTAGTTCCTTCACCCGAGTTCTCTCAAGCGCCTTGGTATTCTCTACCCACCCACCTGTGTCGGTTTACGGTACGGTCCTTTGTTACCTATGCTTAGAAGATTTTCCTGGAAGCATGGCATCAATACCTTCGTCTCTATGATGAGACCCCACATCACGCCTCAGGATAGCGTGACCCCGGATTTACCTAAGATCACTCCCTACACGCTTGTACCTGGACAACCATCGCCAGGCGTATTTAGCCTTCTCCGTCCCTCCATCGCAGTAACAAAAGGTGCAGGAATATTAACCTGCTTCCCATCGACTACGCGTTTCCGCCTCGCCTTAGGGGCCGACTCACCCTGCGCCGATTAACGTTGCGCTAGGAAACCTTGGGTTTTCGGCGAGGGAGTTTTTCACTCCCTTTATCGTTACTCATGTCAGCATTCGCACTTCTGATACCTCCAGCAAACCTCCCGGTTCACCTTCACAGGCCTACAGAACGCTCCTCTACCAACCGCAAATTCCGAAGAATTTACGATTCCACAGCTTCGGTGTACTACTTTAGCCCCGTTAAATCTTCCGCGCAGACCGACTCGACCAGTGAGCTATTACGCTTTCTTTAAAGGATGGCTGCTTCTAAGCCAACCTCCTGGCTGTCTGGGCCTTTCCACATCGTTTCCCACTTAGTAGTAACTTAGGGACCTTAGCTGGTGGTCTGGGTTGTTTCCCTTTTCACGACGGACGTTAGCACCCGCCGTGTGTCTCCCGTGCTCATGCTCCTTGGTATTCGGAGTTTGCAATGGGTTGGTAAGTCGGTATGACCCCCTAGCCATAACAGTGCTCTACCCCCAAGGGCAATACACGAGGCGCTACCTAAATAGCTTTCGAGGAGAACCAGCAATCTCCGGGTTTGTTTAGCCTTTCACTCCTAACCACAAGTCATCCCCTCATTTTTCAACATAAGTGGGTTCGGGCCTCCGGTGCATGTTACTGCACTTTCACCCTGCTCATGGCTAGATCACCCGGTTTCGGGTCTACTCCCAGCAACTATACGCCCTATTAAGACTCGGTTTCCCTTCGCCTACCCTACGCGGTTAAGCTTG
>CAWDDX010000003.1:77500-1500157 GCA_963801195.1 uncultured Gammaproteobacteria bacterium
GAATCAGGTTGTCCCTCAAGACCTCCGGGTCATTGCGCGGCGATGGCGTCTTACCCGCACCGCTGTAGCCGGACACTCCAAAGACAACCGGGTCCGCCCGCAACATGTCTACAAGCGGCAACAAGCCGAGCTGGGCACCCGTGGCGTAACAACCGGGATTGGCGATCAGGCGCGCGTTGCGAATATCGCTCCGGTAACGCTCAGGCAAGCCGTAAGTCCATTGTGAATCAAACCGGTAATCTGCGCTCAGGTCCAGGATCACACTGTCGGGAAAGCCTGTGCGAATGACTTCGACCCAACGACCGGCAGCACCATTGGGCAGCGCCAGCACCCAGGCATCGGCCGGGTAGGCCGCAATTCCATCGGGCTCAAGTTGTGTAAACGTCCTGCCGTCCTCGGGCCAGTCGGCGCATACGGAAGAAAGTGTCTGCCCGGCGTCACTACGGGAACTGGCGATACCCAGATCCATCTGCGGGTGCCGTAATAAAAGCCCCAACAGTTCTGAACCCGTGTAACCACGTCCACCGACCAGATTTATCATGCGCGATTCGTTCATTCGGCAACCCAGCCTGAATCACGCGCCAATGAATCCTCCACGCATTTCTGCCGCTGGGCGGCATCTGTAACACCGATCGTAAACACCACCCAACCCGCCGAGCGGTTACTGCTGTCCGCCTGCTGAAAATACCAGGGGGTTATCGGGTTTGTATTCCGTGAGCGCCAGTACAACGCCGGGTAGCGTGCCCTGACCACCTGCCAGACCGCTGCACCGAGACCTTCTCCCTGTGCTTCGGAGGTGACGGTGAACTTATCCAGGTATGGAATACCATCGATACCCGCTGTCATGATGGCCGCTGCACGACCCGTTTCCGACAGCAGCACCAGCGGATCATCCAGGTTTTCAAACCAGTCATCGCTGAGAGTCCTGTGAAACGACTTCTCGACCAGCTTCTTGACGATGGCCAGTGTTTCGGCGTCCGGGTTCTCGAATACGTTGATCGCCTCGCCCTTCCTGACCAGCGTGCCCGCACCGCGGTAGGTGAATAGTTCACGGGTCAGATGCGAGGCGGAAGTGATCGAAACCGAGGTGTCGTCCGGCAGCCGCTGGAGCATTTCATTGATCTGTTGCAGTTTAAGACGCATACCGGAGTGCAGCCAGGGTTGTTGCATCAAGGCCTCGTAATCGTTGGTCAGACTGACGGCCGAAATAATCCGGTCCTGGCTGTCCAGAAGCCCGCCGGTAGGCGACAGGAAAATGACTTTGTGCGGCCGCAGCTTCCAAACCAGTTCTCGTGTGGCGATGTCGGCATTGATATTCAGAACCTGTCCGGACGGTGATTCACCCAGGCAGGTCAATACCGGGACCGCACCGCTGCGCACCGCACTTTCTATCGAATCCAGTTCGACCTGTTGGACTTCGCCCACCAACCCCAGGTTTTCCTGGTCGAGGTAAGTGCACTGGAATACACCGTGTTGAATACCCCTTGCGCGGATACCTTTAGCTTCCAACGCCTCCACCAGTCGCAGGTTTTCCCTGTACATCAACGGCCGCGCAACCGACATGACCGCTTCGCTGGTTACGCGTAAGCCATCACGCCGCTCGGTTTTGATACCGGCATCGTCCAGCGCCTCGTCCAGCTGCGGGCCGGCGCCGTGCAGCACCACCGGGATCAAACCCAGGCGGTGCAAGAAAACCAGCGCGGAAGTCAATTCATCAAGGTGGTTTCGTAAGATGCCGCCACCGACTTTTACCACCGCAAAACGCGCCTGGTTGGTACCGGAATATTCCTTCAGATACTGCTGCGCTTCGCGGCTGGAACCCAGCTGTGCGAGCAATTCCTGGACTAACTGGCGAACATCAGTCATGGCTGTCAACCAACTTCGTATAGATTTCCAGGGCCCGCTCCAGTTGATCCAGGCTGACCCATTCATCGACCACGTGGGCCTGGGCAATGTTACCCGGCCCAAGTACGATAGCGGGTATTCCCGCCTGTGCAAATAAAGACGCCTCGGTCCAGAAGTTCACCGCCGGACCGGCTTCGATAGCATGACGCCCTACAAATGCCTGCGCCTGTGAAATATCCTTACCTTCGGTCGGCAGCGGCGGACCGGAAAACGGCACATGCCAAGACGCCGGACCGCTGTTGTCCAAAGCTGTCATCGAATTGAGGAATTCTTCGTTGGAATCACCTGGCGACAGGCGCGCACTCCAGTGCAGCCGGGCCTGGTCGGCGATGACATTAGACTTGATTCCGCCATGCACTTCACCGACATTGAAACACGGCCGGCGGCCTTCCGCTTCCATTTGTCCGGCCCGCTTGACGGCTGCGGCCACCCAATTGGAAAGCTTGTGCAGCGCGTTGTCCTTCAACGCCCGTGGCTCGGACGAGTGGCCCGGGACGCCCGAAAACTGGCCTTTGACCGACAGGTAACCACGATGGCTCAAAACGGCCAGGCAGTCCGTTGGTTCGGCCACTACCACTTGCTTGAAGGCCTTTACCTGTTCGGAGCGTACGAATTCATCCACGCAAACTCCGCTGGCACCTTCCTCGTCGGTGGTGAACAACAGTGCCATGGGTTGATCAGTGATACCTGCAACCTCCAGCAGACAGGCCGCCGCTCCCTTGATGTCACAGCTTCCGCGACCGTATACCCGGCCGTTTTCCGTTTTCAACTCCAGTGCGGGAAACCGCGAACCTTCGATAACGGGCACCGTGTCCAGGTGTACGTTAAACAGCAGGTCCGGTTTTCCACGCAGCGCAAGCATACTGACCCTGCCCAGCCCATGATCGGTCAACTCGATTTCAAAATCCGAGCCAAGAACATCACTGATCCAGCCAAAAATCGGCGAATCCGCGGACAACGAGCGCGGCGGGTTCTGCGTATCGAACGCAACCAGGGTCTCCAGGTAACTCAGCACACCGGCTACACCCATCAGGTTTTATTCCGGACCCGCAAGGTGGAAGTGGAGCTTTGTCCGATCAGCTTGATAAATCCCTCGGCCTCGGTCGGTGACCAGTTACAGCTCTGTGCATAAACCGCGTTCGGGTCACGCACGATAAAGTCGGACTCAACCGACACGGCATGCAGTGAACCACCGGTTGTCTCCAACGTAACCGTGCCGGTTACAAATGCCTGGGAGCTCTCCAGGTAGGCCTGTAAATCCTGCTTATGCGGTTCATAGAAGAACCCGCTGTAGACCAGCTCAGCCCAACGTTGGGCAACCTGGTGACGGAACTGATTCTGGAAACGGGTGTTGACGCAGTCTTCCAGGGCCTGGTGGGCCACCAGCAGGGCGTCGATACCCGGGCACTCGAATACGATGCGGCCTTTCAGACCAATGGTGACATCGCCGGTATAAATGTGCCGGCCAACCCCGTAGAGGCCGAACTGTTTGTTCAATTGCTGCACGATTCCTGGACCGTGCATTTCGTCCCCGTTGATTGCCACCGCGGTGCCTTTTTCAAAACGGATGGAAACCCGCAATGGTTCCGTGGGCCACTCATCACGTGGCCGGCTCAGGTGCCAGGTTTCGGCGCCGGGTGACTTGAACTCATCGATTTCACTACCGGAAATGGTTACACCCAACAGGTTTTCATTGATCGAGTACTTGCCGGTTTTTACCGGTATCGATACGCCGGCTTCTTTAAGAATTCCGATCTCGATATCACGGATGTTGCCGGGTCGCTTTTGCAGATCTCTGACGGGCGCGTGAATATCGTAATCACCCAGACTGCGAACGGTCTGGTCAAACCGGAGCTGATCATTGCCCATACCCGTACAGCCATGGGCAAAATGCCGGGTCCCCAGTTGGTCACACAATTCCAGGCTGAGCCTGACGATCAGGTAACGGTCGGAACACAACATCGGGTACTCACCGAGCATTCTTGACTGGCTCCAAACGAGCGGCACCACGAATTCATCCCAGATGAGCTGGCTGGCGTCGACGAGGTGGTGTGTAACCGCACCGAGAGAGAGTGCCCGATCCTCAATCCATTTGAGTTCGTCGGCCTCGAGACCACCGGTGTCCACAAAGACGGTATGCACCTCAAAGCCCTGGGCTTTTAACTCAAGCACGCAGTAGCTCGTGTCGAGACCGCCGGAAAACGCCAGTACGATGGGGGTCTTTGCGTCTATATTCATTGATCTGCTCCCAGCAAATTCATCATCAGTGCTTTTTGAACATGTAAACGGTTCTCTGCCTCGTCAAGCGCCAGGCAGTAAGGCGCATCCATCACGCCATCGGTGGCCTTGACGTTGCGTCTCAACGGCAGGCAATGGCTGAACAGTCCGTTGTTGGTCAGTGCCATCTTATCTTCATTGACAATAAAGTGGCGGTAGTTCTTGCGCAACTCAAACTCCTCAGTTGGCCTGCCGTAACAGGGCAGTGCGCCCCAGCTTTTCGCGTAAACAAAATCTGCACCCGTATAAGCCGATTCGATATCATGGCTGACCTGCAACGAACCGCCGCTGGCGCTCGCATTGGCTTTTGCCTGATCCATAAACTGCGGATCGAGCAGGTAATCAGGCGCCGGACACAATAGCGTCACATCCATGCCGAACTTGGTGCCGATCAACAGCGCGGAATTAGCCACGGCGGTATTAAGGGGCCGTGGATGCCAGGTCCAGGTCAGCACCATCTTGCGCTTGGCAACGTTTCCCAGCCTCTCTTTCAACGCCAGCATCATGGCCAGTTCCTGACAGGGGTGGACGATGGTTTCCATGTTGATAACAGGTACCGAAGAATACCGGGCCAGTGCCTTTATCACGTAATCCTCGCGGTCCTTCGACCAGTCCACAAACGAGGGAAACGCCCGCAGGCCGATCAAATCGCAATAACGAGACAACACGCCCGCTGCCTCGGCAATGTGTTCCTCGGCTTCACCTTCCATTACTGCGCCTGTTTTAAACTCGAGACCCCAGGCGTCCTTGCCCGGCTGAAGCACAATGGCGATGCCCCCCATTTGCTGCATACCCAGGTCGAAAGAGGTCCTGGTACGCATCGACGGGTTCAGAAACAACAGGGCAATCGAGCGACCCTTGAGCCTGGAGTTGATAGGGTTTTTCTTCAAGGCCTCGGCCGATTGCAGCAGGGATTCGAGATCCTCGCGTGACCAGTCAGTGGTGGACAAAAAATGTTTCACTTCGAATCTCCATATGTTTTTATTCCGGCCCAAACAAAAAACCCAGCTGTTAGCTGGGTTTTTTACTCAATCATCCTGTCTTTCTCAGCGATCTACAGCAACCCAGCCGGCGTACTGAACCCCAGGACGCTGGATTCGTCGGATAAAACAACTGGCAAATTGTCTGTTAACCGTAAGCATTATGCGCTCAAAGGCCTCGTTAGGACGTTAAAAAAAACAGGGGGTTGAATCTAAGTGTTTCCATATGAATTTGCAATAATTATTTACCCTTTTTCGGCACCGGATTGCCATCAACCGTCTTCAACACTTTCCTGTCGGCGCAGACCGGAAACCACCACGCCATGTCCTCCGGCCCAACGGTATTTCATCGCAACTGAATAACCGGCTATCGTAACCGGCTATTGTCCAGGGGCCGTTGCCACTATGATGATGCAGCTTGGATCAGCCAGGAAGGTTTAGTGATGAGTTGCTCGGCCATGATGTTCAGTCTTTTTTTGCTTTCACCTTGCGGTGACAGCGGTGGAAATGATGTCAATGAAATTGCACAGGCCGCCGTATCGAATCCGCAACGGCCAGCGGTTGATATCGCAAGCGACGCCGGACGCAAACCCGCCCAGGTACTCTCATTCCTGGACATCAAGCCCGGCATGACCGTGCTCGACCTGTTTTCAGGCGGTGGCTACTACACCGAGATGCTCAGTACGATCGTTGGCGATAACGGCAAGGTCATCGCCCATACCAACGAGGCTTATATTCCCTTTTCAGGTGAAATTTACAAGACACGTTACCTCGATGGCCGCCTGTCCAATACCGAGACCATCGTTGCCGAGGCCGATGATCTCGAGCTTGCAAAAAATTCTCTCGACGCAGCCATCATGGTACTGACCTGGCATGATTTCATGTATGCAGATCCGGAAAACGGCTGGCAGGCAATTGACGAAAACCTGTTACTGGACAAGCTATGCGTTGCGATGAAACCCGGCGCGGTGCTGGGGCTGATTGACCATGTTGCGAACAGTGGCGGTGATACGGCCCAAGTTGCAAAAACCCTGCACCGGATAGACCCGCAGGTGGTCAGGAACAGATTTGCAAATACCTGCTTTACGCTCGACGCCGAGGCGGAATTTCTGCGCAACGATGAAGATGATCACACCCTGGCCGTATTCGACCCGTCTGTACGCGGCAAAACCGACAGGTTCGTATTCCGCTTCGTACGAAACTAGTCTACTGCAGGTACCGCTTTGAGATATGCGGCAATAGCCGCGAGGTCCTCTGCGGGCAGTCGTGCCATATTTTCCTGGACCTCAACCATTGAACCGCCGACTGTGTCAAAGTCCGGAGTGAAACCCGCGAACAGGTAGTATTCGATATCGGCCTGCGACCAGTCCGCCAACCCTTCCGGGTCCGGTGTTATATTGGGAACCTTGCCTTCACCATCAGGACTGGGTGCACCCCCGAGCCAATGGCTGTATTCCAGACCGCCGGTCCAGTCGCGTGGCGTATGACATTCACCGCAATGCCCCGGTCCTTCAACCAGGTAACGGCCACGCAACGCCAATTCGTTATCGGCCGCGATAGAAACCACCGCGGTAGAATCCAGGTTGAGTAACTTCCACACCCCAATACCCGCACGGACATTCCACGGAAATTTCAACTCGTGTGCTGCATTGATATTGTCAGACTCGGGCAATGTGTCGAGATATGCCTTGAGGTCCAGCAGGTCTTCGAAGCGCATACGCGTATAGGATGGATAGGGAAACGCCGGATAGAAATGACGGCCATCGGGTGAAACACCGAGGTGCATGGCATTGACAAAATCGATTGTGGTCCAGCGGCCGATACCATTGTCGGGGTGCGGTGAAATATTCGGTACCCGGAAGGTTCCGAACGGTGTATTCAGAGCAAGACCGCCACCAAGAACGGGTGGCTCTGTATCGGTATCAGCCGAGGTGTGACAGGATACGCAACCGCCCGCATGGAACATGCGCTCCCCGTTCGCCACATCAGGGGTGTGTGCCGGCAGAACGTCCGCCGGCAACCCTTTGGGCCGGGTTACGAGTAACAGCAAAATCACCGTCAGGACAATCCCGCCAAGGGCGATCGCCAGTCGTTTCATTTCCCTGTTTCCCCGGTCCGGTTTTAGTCGTCCTTGTCTACACGATATTCTTCATGACACGCTTTACAGGCTTTAAATACCGGACCTGCCGCTGCGTTCAGGGCTTCGAGACTGTCGGGTTTGGCGGCAATGGCCGCGTCCACCTGCGTACCAAAATTGGCCAGCTTTTCCTCGAAACCGGCCCGGTCGGTCCAGATGGTCGCTTTCGCCTCGGTGTCATGACCACTTTCGGAACCCTCTGGAAACAGATCGCCGGCCGTGGTCGCGGTTTTTTTCCAGGTCTGGAGGGCGGCCATTGCAGCTTCGGCATCAAATGCCTTTTCATGCTTGAGCATACCGCCGATCACTTTGGCCGCATCGCCGGTATTCTCCATCAAATCCTGTCGTGCGAGAATCGGATCGGTATCGGCAACAGCCGCACCGGCGACAAACAAGGCGGACAGCATCATGGAGACGGGAATTCGCAACATATCAAGTTCCTTTTATAACTGATTAATCGGGCCTGAAGTATAGCCAAAATATAAAAACATAACAGAACCACGATCGCCGGCAATCACCTGACACGGGTACCGCATTCCAAATTAATGCCAGCTGGGCGCGCCCGCTGCAGACAATTCCGCTTCCAATGGCACCAGTTTATTGGCCAATAGCGATTTCAGCGCTTCCTCGAAGACGGCAAACTCCTTCTGCGCAATTTCAAAGTCGGCTTTTTGCGTCGCCGTTGCGCCATGGGTGGACTCCCAGGTGTTGGCAGCATTGGAAGCACGCTCACCGATGGAAGGCGTTGATGGTTCATTCAACTGCCTGCGGACACTGTCTCCCGAAAGCCGGGTTTCAAATTGACTCAGTTCGACGCCAAAGGCGTCCAGACGAGCAAACAATGACGGCTTGGCCAGTGGCGCCCTGACGGCCGCAGCCTTCATGTGTTGCAGCAGGTCCTTTGTCCGCTTCAGTTCTTCGGATGCATTTGCGATTTCTCTCACCAATACCGCAGTTTTTTGTTGATACTCGGCAACCTCGGCATAATCGGTACCGTCCACGGCCTCCCGTACCGGTTTGACATTGAATGTTTGTGCTTCCCCCATCGGTATCACCCGGTCCCCGTTCAGTGCAAAAAGCTGGGCCGAATAGACGCCCGGCGCCACCAATGGGCCCAGTGGCGTACCCGCCCACGGCGGGACAAATTCCGGGGTGGTCAGGTCAATGGCATCCGGTGCCGGCAATCGCAAATCCCAGCTGACCCGGTGGGTCCCCTTTTCAGCCGAGGCCTCGACCCAGCGAACCGGGTTGTTCTCTCTGTCGGTCACGAGAACCATAACGCGAGGCTCGGTTTCCAGGGATTCCGCGACCAGCCTGTCCCAACCGGGAAAAGGAATATCACCGCCCTCTTTACGCAGCGACGCCTCCTTTGCCATACGGGCAAGCTTGCGGGTTTCAATACTTTCATCCAGGTAATAGGTGAAGCTCGCACCAAACGCCGGATTGGGTGTTCTGAAGCTGTCACTGCCGAGCGTTGGCATGCCCACAGCTTGCGAAGGGGCTGACGGAATGTACCACCAGGCATCACGGACGGGAAACAGGCCAGCACTCTTGCCAAAATCATCAGCGGCCATCGTGCGCAACGGGGAATAGTCATCCAGGATATAGATGCCACGGCCAAAAGACGCGCCGACCAGGTCATTATCACGACGCTGCAGCTTGATATCGCGGAAAGCAACGGCCGGCGTACCGGCTACCTTGTGCCAGTTGCCACCGCCGTTAACACTGAAATAAACACCGTATTCAGTGCCCAGGAACAGCAGGTTCTCGTTTTCATGATCCTGCTGAATGGACCACACAACGGTACCCTTTGGAAGGTCGCCGGAAATCGAGCGCCAGTTGCGGCCACGGTTGTTGCTGACAAACACGTAGGGGGAAAAATCCCCAACTTTATGTGCGTCGGCAATGGCGAACACAGTATCCGCATTGTAGAGTGAGGCTTCCAGATCATTGATAAAAACGCGCTCCGGCAAGCCCGGCAGGGGGTGGGCGCGCTGCCAATGTGCACCGCCATCAGCCGTGGAGTGGATCAAGCCGTCATCAGAGCCGGCATAAAGAACGTCCTCGGTAAAAGGTGATTCTGAAATGGCCGTGATGGTGGAATATTTCGACATCGCAGCGTTGTCGTGGAGGTCATTCACACTCCACACCCGGCCACGATACCCCAGTTCATAGCGGTTCTGATCAGTGGTTAAATCGCCGCTGACAGCCCGCCATGAGTCACCCCGGTCATCGCTGCGCCATACACGTTGCGAGCCGACATAAATCCGTGAAGGATCATGGGGACTGATGACAATGGGCGTATCCCAGTTCCAGCGCTCGGGCGCATCGCCCGGCGCTGGTTGCGGTTGCATCTGGACGAGTTCGTTGCTGTCGCGATAAAGCCTGAACATGTACCCCTCTTGATATTCCATATAACCGATATTGCCGTCTGCCGGGTCAAATGCCACACCATATCCATCGGCACCCAGGGGGACATACCAGTCCTGGTTTCTGACCCCTTCGGTGATCATCGTTCGGGAAGGGCCAAATAACGTACCAAGGTCCTGGGCACCGGCCAGCACGTTATAAAATGGCAGGGCGTTGTCAACCGCAACCTTATAGAACTGGGAAACCGGAAGGTTGGGGAAGTGCCGCCAGGTTGTACCCTGATCAAAACTTTCATAAAGCCCCGCATCGGTCCCTGCCAGCAAATGCAGATCGTCATGCGGGTCGACCCAGAGGGCGTGATTGTCACTGTGTTTTTCACGGCCGTTTCCCAGAATTTCAAAATGGCCGCCACCATCACGGCTCACCCGCATGAAAACATCCATTTGGTAAACCAGGTCTGCAGTCTGGGGAGATGCCGTCAACTCCATATAGTAATGAGGCCCCGTACCACCGGAGATATACGAATTCTTCTTTGTCCAGCTTTCACCCTGGTCGGCGGACCGGTAAAAACCCTTGTTTTCGTCATCTGCCTCGATGGTTGCGTAAACCAGCCCAGGGTCGGCGTCGGTGACGGCCAACCCAATTTTGCCGACGTCACCTTTGGGAAGCCCGATGTCTTTCTTCTCCCAGCTGGCACCGCCATCCGTTGATTTGTAAATGCCGCCGTTCGGTCCGCCGGCCATCAGGCCCCACACGTGACGACGACGCTCATAAGCCGCCGCATAGATCACATCCGGATTGGCCGGGTTAAATTCTATATCGGTAATTCCGGTGTTTTCATCCAGCTCAAGTACAGCTTTCCAGCTGACACCGCCATTTGACGATTTATATACACCACGCTCACCGCCCGCGGACCACAGGGGTCCCTCTGCGGCCACAAAAACCACGTTGCTGTCGCGCGGGTCTACCATGATCTTGCCAATATGTTCAGATTTTTTCAGACCCATGTTGGTCCAGCTTTGACCGCCATCGGTACTTTTGTAAACTCCGTCACCCCAGCCCACGTGACGGCCGCTGACGTTCTCCCCGGTACCCACCCAGACCACGTCCGGATTATTGGGATCAATCGTTACGTCACCTATGGAATAGGACCCCTGGTCTTCAAAAACAGGTATCCAGGTAATTCCGGCATTGGTGGTTTTCCAGACGCCGCCAGAGGCCGAAGCGACATACCAGGTGCTGCTACGGCCAGGATGAATTGCAATATCGGCAATACGCCCGCCCATTAAGGCCGGACCGATGCTGCGCATGGTCAGGCCGCTTGCGGCCTGTGCAATGGTTTCCTGGTCGGCAGCGCTAGCGGTTGGCATGCCCGTGGATGACAGCGACAAGCCCGCCATGATCACAAAGGCAATGACCCTGGTCCGCATCTGAATGAATTTATTGATTCTGTTTCTGTTATCCATTTTTACAATTATCCCGGTTTCATGAGCAGGCACGACCACACGAAAACCAAATGTATGACCATCAGGTTTTTCCCTCTCTTGCCTGCGTTTTCATTCAAGCGTCAATAGCAATTGCAGACCGCCCGATGCTTACTTCTTTTTGGGAATGTAAAGATCGGTTATCGTGCCTTCAAATACCTCGGCAGACATCGCGACGGTTTCGGAAAGCGTGGGATGCGGATGAATTGACAATCCGATATCTCCCGCTTCAGCGCCCATTTCGATGGCCAGCACACATTCCGCGATCAGGTCACCGGCGTGCGGACCGACAATTCCTGCGCCGATCACCCTGTGTGTTTCCGGATCAAACAATAACTTGGTGACTCCCTCGGTCCGTCCGATGCCGATCGCCCTGCCGCTGGCGGCCCAGGGGAATTTACCCAACTTGTAATCGATGCCCTGGTCCTTCGCTTCGGTTTCAGTCAGACCCGCCCAGGCAATTTCGGGATCGGTATAAGCCACGGACGGAATGACCCTCGCCTCGAACGCTGTTTTCATACCGGCGCAGACTTCCGCTGCAACCTTGGCTTCGTGGGTGGCCTTGTGCGCCAGCATCGGTTGACCGACGATATCGCCAATGGCGAATATATGCGCTACGTTAGTGCGCATTTGTCTGTCGACGGGGATAAAACCGCGATCGGTGACTTCGACACCGGCCTTGTCGGCGTCGATGAGTTTTCCATTCGGGATACGACCGGTTGAAACAAGTACCCGGTCAAAAACCGAGTTTTCCGGTATTTTTGCGCCTTCATATGACACGTGCAGACCATCGTCCAAAGGTTCGACCGCCGTCACCTTGGTACTGACAAAAATACCGGCGTAACGGTCGGTAATCCTTTTCTGTAGCGGCCTGATCAGGTCTTTATCCGCGCCCGGCATCAACTGGTCCGTCAATTCAACCACCGTGACCTCGCTGCCAAGCCCCTGGTAAACACCGGCCATTTCCAGACCGATTATTCCACCACCTATGACCAGCAGGCGTTTCGGGATATCTTTTAATTCCAACGCGTCGGTAGAATCCATGACGCGCGCATCATCCCAGGGCAAGCCAGGTAGCTTGAATGCCTGTGAGCCGGCCGCGATGATGGCCTTTGCAAAACTGACCTTCCGGCTTCCTTCCTCTGCCTCGACCGTCATTTCATGGGCATCACTGAAACATCCGCGGCCTTCTATAACCGTGACTTTCCGTTGTTTCGCCATGGCCGCCAGACCGCCAGTCAACTGCCCGACCACTTTCTCTTTGAAGCTGCGCAATTTATCCACTTCAATGACCGGTTCGCCGAATACCACGCCATGGTCTGCCATTGCGGCAGCCTCGTCGATGACGGCGGCGGCATGCAGCAGGGCCTTGGAAGGTATACATCCCACGTTCAGGCATACCCCGCCCAGTGTCGGATAACGTTCGATCAGGGCAACCTTCAATCCAAGGTCGGCAGCCCGGAATGCAGCCGTGTAACCACCCGGACCTGCGCCCAGCACCAGCACATCAAAATCATATTCAACAGCCGGGGTGGCGTCTTCTTCCACAGCGTCGGCCTGTTGATCTTCAGCCGACGATTGCTGCTCTGCCATTTCCTCATCTGGCGTCGAGGATTCTTCCGGAACAGGCTCGGGCGCGGCGGCAGATTCAGGCACTTCATCCGCATCCATCGTCGCAACCAGCCAACCTTCCGAAACAAAATCGCCCTCAACGACATCGACTGAACGGATCACACCGGCTACCGGTGCCGGAATCTCCATGATGGCCTTGTCACTTTCCAGGGTCACCAGGGATTGTTCCGCCTCCACTCGATCACCGGTCTTGACCAGTACCTCGACTACCGGGACATCGATAAAATCACCAATATCCGGGACGCTGATTTTTATTGGATTACTCATTCATCATCACTCTTTAAATCACTGTCCGGGGTCTCCCTGATCACGAGCTTGCCATCCTGTTGCTGCAGGCTATAGTGCTTGAGAAAACTCATACCGAGCAATATTCCATTAAATTCTCCACCGGTGATGGTTGCGCGCACATTTTTGCGGTGTATGCCACCCACGGTCACCTCACTCAGCCGCGTCATCCAGGCATTCGAAGGTCCCGCCGCTGTCATGACTGTCACCCTTGGCCCGAATTCCAGACCCAGGGCGCGGGCCGTTGACGACGGCAGGGAGACGTCGGTCGCGCCGGTATCCACGAGGAAACTCACCGGTTGGCCGTTGATCGTTCCTTCGGCCTCGTAATGGCCGCTGCGGTCCTGCTCCAGAACCACCATGGCGGCGCCATCCGGGTCCACCGAACTGACAGTGCTGCCGCCGTTTTCGAGCATCGAAAACAACAGGTACAAAGCACCCAGTAACCCGATCGCGGCAACCCACAACATTTGCCGGCCAAGCCGCGAATCCGGATTATGCCCGTACTCAGACATCAGGCCCCGTCATCTATAAACCCATGCTTTCGATATCTTCCAGGCAGTTGGCAAGATAACGTGTAAAACGTGCACCATTGGCACCATCAATGACCCGGTGATCATAAGACAGGCACAACGGCAGCATCGTTCGCGGCTGAAAAGTCTTGCCGTCCCACCGCGCCTGCACGCTGGACCGGGAGACGCCCAGGATGGCAACTTCGGGCGCATTGATGATCGGAGTAAAAGACGTACCGCCTATACCGCCCAGGCTGGAAATGGAGAAACAACCACCCTGCATTTCGACCGGCTTGAGTTTTCCGTCGCGTGCCCGCTGGCTCAATTCGCCGAGTTCCGCGGCCAGTTGAAAGATGTCCTTCTGATCACAATCGCGTATCACGGGCACAACCAGCCCCTCGGGCGTATCGACGGCGATACCGATATGGAAATATTTTTTCAGCACCAGGTTTTCACGCGTGGCGTCCAGGGAGGCGTTGAAAGCAGGAAATTCCTTGAGTGCGGCGACGCTGGCCTTGATCAGGAAAACCAGCGGCGTCAGCTTGATATCCTTCTCCTTTGCCTTGGCCTTGCGGTAATCCTCCATTTCGGTGATATCGGCAAGATCATTCTGTGTGACATGCGGAATGCTGACCCAGTTGCGGTGCAGGTACGCGCCGGAGACCTTTTGAATCTTCTTGATCGGCCGCAGTTCAAATTCGCCATAGCGGCTGAAATTAACCTTCGGGGGCGGTGGCAAATCAAAACCCAGGCCACCGGCAGCAGGTCTTGCGCCACCCGTCATGACGGATTTTACAAATTTGGTGACATCGTCCCGGATAATACGTCCGTTACGGCTACTGCCCGTGATCTGCATCAGGTCCACACCCAACTCGCGCGCAAAACGCCGGATGGCCGGACTGGCATAGGGAATATTGGCCGGCAATGTTGCACCGTCATCCATCGGCACAGGCGGCGATTGCCGGCTTCCTGTCGATGGTGGTTTGGGTGCGGGTCCACCCGAAGAACGCTTTGGATCACTCGGCTTGCGGGGCGCTTCGGCTTCGGAATCCGGGTCTTCGGCGTCGGGGGCTTCGGCGGGCTTCCCGGAGTCATCTGCCGCAGGTTCTTCGGATTCGTCAACTTCTGTTGATTTGGCAGGCTCTTCAACCTCCATCACGGCCACGACCTGGCCTTCGGAAACCTTGTCTTCAACCGCGACGCGCAACTCGCGGATCACGCCACCGACCGGTGCAGGCACCTCCATCATCGCCTTGTCGCTTTCGAGCGTCAGCAACGATTGTTCGGCTTCCACCGTATCACCGACTGCGACCAGCACCTCGATCACCGGAATATCGGAAAAATCGCCCAAATCAGGAACTTTAATTTCAATCTGTTTAGCCACTGTTTGCCACCCATCCGGTTTTTACATGTTTTTTCATCGCATTACACTTTGATGGGATTTGGCTTGTCAGGATCAAGACCGAGCTTCTTGCGGGCCTTGAGCAATTCATCAACACTCAGACTGCCTTTTTCATAGAGCGCGTGTAAAGTGGCATAGACCAAGTTCTTGCTGTCAACCTCGAAGAAACGGCGCAAATTCTTGCGTGTATCCGAACGTCCGAAACCGTCGGTTCCAAGCACGGTATAATCCGCGTGCGGCAGGTAGGGCCGAATCTGCTCGGCGAAGTTGCGAACGTAATCGGTTGCTGCAACGACAGGCCCGTCGTAACCGTCAAGACATTGCTTCACCCAGGGAACACGTTGTTCCGCTTCCGGATTCAGACGGTTAAAACGCGTGGCATCCACACCATCACGTTGCAGTTCGGTAAAGCTGGTGGCACTCCAGACCGTGGCACTAACCGAATAATCCCGCTCAAGTATATCCGCCGCTGAAATCACCTCTCGCAGGATCGACCCTGACCCCAACAACTGTACCTTATGCTTGCCTGAACGGCCACGCCGGAAAAGGTAAAGACCCTTGCGGATACCTTCTTCCGCGCCTGCAGGCATACCCGGATGCGTGTAATTTTCATTCATTACGGTGATGTAGTAGTAAACGTCTTCCTGTTCCTGGTACATGCGCCGCAA
Source organism: uncultured Gammaproteobacteria bacterium (assembly GCA_963801195.1). Lineage (GTDB taxonomy): Bacteria > Pseudomonadota > Gammaproteobacteria > Xanthomonadales > SZUA-36 > SZUA-36. Next base: position 93,153 of record CAWDDX010000003.1, read on the forward strand.
ACCGTCCTGCAATATTACCGCCAGCTCGTAGCCGAAGGTCGGATCATAGGAAACACAGTTTGGCACCATACCCGATATAACGTGGCTGTTGCCGTCTTCATGCTGCAGGCCTTCGCCATTGAGCGTGGTGCGCCCGGATGTGCCGCCGAGAAGGAAGCCGCGGGCACGCATATCGCCAGCAGCCCAGGCAAGGTCGCCGATACGCTGAAATCCGAACATGGAATAAAAAATAAAGAACGGTATCATCGGCACGCCGTTATTGGCATAGCTGGTGGCAGCTGCGATCCACGAGGACATCGCGCCGGCTTCGGAAATGCCTTCCTGCAGAATCTGGCCGCGTGTATCTTCCTTGTAGAACATCAACTGGTCGGAATCGACCGGTGTATAAAGCTGGCCCTTGGAGGAGTAAATGCCCAGTTGACGGAACATGCCTTCCATGCCAAAAGTGCGTGCTTCATCCGCGACGATGGGTACAATCTGCTTGGCGATATTCTTGTCCCTGAACATGATGGCCAGGGCCCTGACGTAGGTCATCGTGGTACTGATTTCGCGATCGCCGGTGTCCTTGAGCAGTGTCTCAAACGCATCCAGTTCAGGTACTTTCAATGGCGTTGAACGCATCTGTCGCTGTGGTAAAAAACCGCCCAGTTCCTTCCGGCGCTCCTTCATGTACTGGATTTCGACGCTGTCTTCACCCGGGTGGTAATACGGCATTTCGGCAATATCGGCATCGAAGACCGGCACCTTGAAACGGTCACGGAACGCGCGCACGGAGGCTTCGTCCATCTTCTTTTGCTGATGCGAGATATTCAGGGCCTCACCTGACTCTCCCATGCCATAACCCTTGACCGTCTTGGCCAGCACCACGGACGGCTGACCGGTATGCCGGGTCGCCGCGTGGTAGGCTGCATAAATCTTGTGCGAATCATGACCGCCGCGGTTCAGACGCCAGATGTCATCATCGGTCATATTTGAGACCATTTCCCGAAGTTCGGGATAAACGCCAAAAAAGTGTTCGCGCGTATAGGCACCGCCCTTGGCCTTATAGTTCTGGTACTCACCGTCGACCACTTCATCCATGCGCTTGCGTAACAGGCCGTCCTTGTCCTTGGCCAGCAGGGCATCCCATTTCGAACCCCAGATAAGCTTTATAACGTTCCAGCCAGCACCGCGGAACACACCCTCCAGTTCCTGGATGATCTTGCCGTTGCCACGTACCGGCCCGTCAAGGCGTTGCAGGTTGCAATTGACAACGAATACCAGGTTGTCCAGACCTTCGCGACCCGCCAGTGATATAGAGCCGAGTGACTCGGGTTCGTCGGTTTCACCATCACCCAGGTAACACCACACTTTGCGTTGGGAGGTATCCGCGATACCGCGGTTGTGCAGGTATTTCAGAAACCGCGCCTGGTAAATCGCCATGATCGGGCCAAGGCCCATCGACACCGTCGGAAACTGCCAGAAATCGGGCATCAGCCAGGGGTGCGGGTAGGAACTCAGGCCGTTGCCATCCACTTCCTGGCGGAAACGGTCCATTTGTTCCTCGCTAAGCCGCCCTTCCAGGAAGGCGCGCGCGTAAATTCCCGGTGATGAATGACCTTGTATATAAACCAGGTCGCTGCCGGACTCATTGTCGGGACCACGAAAAAAATGATTGAAGCCGACATCGTACAGTGACGCCGCTGAAGCGTAACTGGCAATGTGTCCACCGAGTTCACCGCCGCGTTTCCCGGCCCGCAGTACCATGGCCAGTGCGTTCCAGCGGGTCAGTGCGCGGATACGCCGCTCGACTTCGTAATCTCCTGGTAACTTGGCACTCTGATGGGGCGGAATCGTATTGACATAGGCGGTCGTCGCATCGTACGGCAGGTGACCGCCTGAGCGGCGGGTAAAATCCACCAGCAGTTCCAGCAGGTAATGGGCGCGCTCGGTTCCTTCGCGCTCGATGACCGCTTGCATGGACTCCAGCCATTCACTTGATTCAGTAGGATCGGAATCCTGCGTCTGCAAAGTCGACTTGCTATTCATACACTATGCCTCATTACTCTTGGCGTATTTTCGCTCACGCATTTGTGCTTCCACCACGGAAAACGCTGTCATGTTGACAACCCGCCGTACGGAGGCGGCAGGCGTCAGGATATGCGCCGGGTAATCCAGCCCCATCAGCATCGGTCCAATGGTTACCCCATCACTGACCAATCGTGCAAAATTGAACGCGATGTGGGCCGAATCAAGGTTTGGCATCACCAGGAGGTTCGCAGGATGACGTAATCTCGAATTCGGAAATTCCTGGTTCCGGTAACTGTCGGAAAGCGCCATGTCCGCCGACATTTCACCTTCCACCTCGAGTTCGGGCGCAGTCCTGGATATCAGCTCGGTGGCCAGCCTCATTTTGCATGAACTTGCATCGCTGTGACTACCGAAAGATGAATGTGACAGCAGGGCAACGCGTGGTTCTACACCAAACATACGAACCCTCTCCGCTGCCAGCAGGGTAATTTCAGCGATCTCCTCGGCGCTCGGGTCAGGATTAACGTAGGTGTCACAAATGAAGTATACGCCCCTGTCGGTGCTCAACAGGCTCAGTGCCGCCGCCGTTGTGTGACCTTCCCTCGGCCCCAGAACGTCTCTCAGAAAAGCCAGTTTGGAGTCGTACCTTCCGACAACGCCTGCGATCATCGCGTCCGCGTCTCCCCGGTAGACCGCGATGGCGGCAATCACCGTGGTACGTGTTCGCAGAATGTCCTTGGCTGCACTGGGCGAAACACCCTTGCGCTCCGTCAGCGCATGGAAAGTGGTCCAGTAATCCCAGAACCGCGGGTCGGACTCCGGGTTGATGAGGTCAAAATCCTTACCTGCAACCAATCGCAGACCGAGCTTCTTGATGCGATCTTCCACCACCGCGGGACGGCCGATGAGTATGGGTCTTGCAATACCTTCATCGACCACGGACTGCACGGCGTGTAAGACGACCTCCTCTTCGCCTTCTGCGAAGGCAACCCGTTTGGGATCACTCTTGGCGGCCTCAAAAATCGGTTTCATTATCAGACCGGTGCGCCACAGGAACTGCTCCAGCTTTTCCCGGTAAGCATCCAGATCCTCAATCGGCCGTGTAGCAACGCCGCTATCCATGGCCGCCTTGGCCGTTGCCGGCGCCAGGTGAACGAGTAAGCGCGGGTCAAAAGGTTTCGGGATCAGGTACTCACGGCCAAACCTTAAAGGCTTGCCGCCGTACGCTGCGGTGCTGACATCACTTGCCTCAAGCCGGGTGAGTTCCGCAAGTGCCAGCACACAGGCCATCTGCATTTCAGCGTTGATGGTGGTTGCACCGACATCCAGCGCACCACGGAATATGTACGGAAAGCACAGAACATTATTCACCTGGTTGGGATAATCCGAACGCCCCGTCGCGATAATCGCGTCCGGACGGGCAGCGATAGCATCCTCGGGCATGATTTCAGGCGTGGGGTTGGCCAGCGCCATGATGATGGGCTGATCCGCCATGGTTTTGACCATCTCTTTTGTGAGTACGCCGGCAGTCGATACGCCCAGGAACATGTCTGCCCCGTCGATGGCCTCAGCCAATGTGCGCTTATCCGTGGCGCGGGCATAATCCAGCTTTCTTCCCGACAGGTTTTCACGGCCCTCGTAAATTACGCCGGCACGATCGATCACCAACACGTTTTCTTTTTTCAAACCCAGGTTTACAAGTAAATCGAGGCAGGCCATACCGGCTGCACCGGCGCCCGAGGCCACCAGTACCACATCTTCAATATTTTTCTCGACGATTACCAGGGCATTGATGGCGGCAGCTGCGGTGATAATCGCAGTGCCATGCTGATCATCGTGGAATACCGGTATTGAGAGCCGTTCCTTGAGCTTCGCTTCGACCTCAAAACATTCCGGGGCCTTGATATCCTCCAGGTTGATGCCACCAAAAGTGGGCTCGAGTGAAGCGATGATATCGACCAGTCTATCGGCGTCTTTTTCATTGATCTCGATGTCGAAAACATCGATGTCAGCAAACTTCTTGAACAGGACCCCCTTGCCTTCCATGACCGGCTTGCCTGCCAGCGGGCCAATATCGCCCAAGCCGAGAACCGCAGTGCCGTTGGTAATAACCGCGACAAGGTTGCCACGCGCGGTCATGTTACTGGCCTCTGCGGGATCTTGCGCAATGAGTTCGCACGGATAGGCAACGCCCGGTGAATACGCCAGTCCAAGATCCGCCTGCGTGGTCAACGCCTTGGTGGGTACGACCCTGATCTTGCCGGGTGTTGGATAGCGGTGATAATCAAGCGCGTTTTGTTTCATCTTGTCTTTCATTGAATTCTTCTTTATGAGTATAGGCGCCGTTGTCCGATCTAAAACCGGGGCTGCTCCATACCGTGCGTTAATATTAAATGCCGTCCAAAAGAATCATCATAGGGACTGGTTGCCGCCAGACGCTTCTTTGGGCAGTATTTCCCGGGAATCACTCATTTTACTGACTGTAATCACTCAAAACCAATCCCATGCGTATTTAAGAGCCGAGGATGCTTTTACTGCGAGTGCAACGATGGGCTATACCCGAGGTAACCGTCTTCTCCGACCTGTACCAGCCTCAGCGAATTGGTGCCGCCCTCATTGTGTGTGTGCTGGCCCATCGTCAGGATAATCCGGTCGCCGACCTTGATGTGACCCTGCTGTAGCAGCAAGCGCACACCATCGGTCAGTGTAACCTCCACATCCGAACTGGGGATATTGTGTGCAACCGGATAAACCCCGCGGTACAAAGCCATGCGCCGCAGGCTGTCACGGACGGGTGACAAGGCGAAAATCGGGACGCCTGAGCGCACCCGCGACAACCATTGCGCAGTGGAGCCTGATTCCGTCAAGGCGAGTATCGCCTGCACGGAGACATTGGTGGCCATGTACATCGCAGCCATTGCGATTGCCTGGTCGATACGTTGAAACTGAACGTTCAGATAATCCCTGCTCGGGCGGGTATCGTCGTGCCGCTCGGCACCCAGGCAAATCCGGTTCATGGCCTCGACCACTGTCTGGGGATGACGCCCGACCGCGGTTTCTGCCGATAGCATCACCGCATCCGTACCATCGAAAACTGAATTCGCGACATCCAGCACTTCGGCACGGGTGGGGATAGGGCTTTCCACCATCGACTGCATCATCTGGGTGGCGGTGATGACCAGGCGGTTGTGTTCAAGCGACTTGCGCGTGATGAGCTTTTGCAGGCCCGGCAATTCCGCATCACCAATTTCCACACCCAGGTCACCGCGGGCGATCAGTATTGCATCGGAAGCGATAATAATTTCTTCCAGGTTGGTGATGGCCTCGGTACGCTCAATCTTGGCCACCAGCCTGGCGTCGCTCCCCGCTTCACGCAAGCGCCGGCGAGCCTCGTTCATATCGTCCGCGTTTCGCGGAAATGAAACCGCCAGGTAATCGGCGCCCATGGCCGCTGCCCGTGGTATGTCCTCGATGTCGTGTTGGGCGATACCCGGTAGTGAAAGCCCGCCCCCCTGCACATTGATACCCTTCCGGTCTCCCAATACTCCACCGGTTTCGACCTTGCAGATAATATCCTTTGATTTAACTTCAAGCACACGCATGGTCAGAAGGCCATCATCCAGCAGCAACAGGTCGCCCGTGGAAACATCACCGGCCAACCCCTTATAGGTAACACCCACCCCCGACTGAGTTCCGGGGTCCGGATGGTCCGATGCGTCCAGCGTAAATATGTCACCATTCTTCAGCGCGACCGATCCGTTGGCAAATCTCTCGATACGTATTTTTGGTCCCCGCAGGTCGGCGAGAATTGCCACCTCTTTGTTCAGTTCACGGGCTACTTCCCTAACCTGTACAGCCCTTGCCGCCTGATCCTGGTGTGTGCCGTGTGAAAGATTGATGCGTAGGATATCCGCACCTGCTGTTATGACTGCGCGCAGAACTTCATCGGGATCGGTGGCAGGTCCCAATGTGGCAATGATCTTGGTACGGCGCATCTGCATATTTCAGCTCACTGGTTTTCTCGAAGTACGCGATTATAGGCTAATTCACAAGGTCAGTTTTATTGTAGTGATAATCACTTAAGGAAATGGAGCGAATCAAAATTGCCGGATCTGACTCTTAATTATCTATCATTGCAACAACATCGGTGGTTTCAACCTGGTTTTCCATCGGATTTCGTGTCAACCCCGGACCCGGAACCACGGGCACACACCTCTTGGATTTAATCATTATGAACCTTCAGAAATGCCCGTCGCCCAGTCGCTCCGAAAACACCCGGGTTTGCAGTGTTTTGTACTTCATACAGCAGGTCAAATACTGGTATCATTGTTGACTTCGTAAAAGGCGATGAAAGCGATCTAGCCAGCACGAGGCCGCTTGTTCAGGTTGATACCCCACCACAACAGGTCAGGCATTCATTCAGGACACCATCAGGTTTGCCCGTAGTCAGATTAAACCAAAGGCAACCCTGCGAAACCGAAATTTTTTTACCAGGAGATCAAAATGTTAAAAGTCACTATCCCTACACAAACTGGGCGTCGCTCGGGCCGCGCACTTGTTTTAGCCGTATCGGTTGTGTCGCTGCTGTTGCTTGCCGGTTGCATTTCCAGCGCCAAGGTCTACAACAACGACAAAACCGTTGTTTACAACGGTGCGATCTACAACCTGGGTAACGTAAAGCAGATTCAACCCAAGATCAGTGGAAAACTCTCAGATACCAAAACCGTCGATCTCACGAACGCTGACAAAAAGCAGATCGAAGCCTATCTCAAGGAGTACAAAACCATCTATGTGAGAATGGCATACAACTTTGACGACCAGGAAATGCTCTACCGCGCGAGTTCGGTATCAAAATGGAGCGATTACTCAAAAATGAAAAGCAGTTTTGACAAAGCAGGCAAGCAAATCAACGGCTTGATGGCCGACAAGAAAAAGCTTCAGGTAAAACTGAAGTAATTCACGGATACCAGGCCGGCCCGACAGGGTCTTTTGCATACCGATAGAAAACAGTTCCTGGAGCACATGATGGAAAAAATTATCAGATTGGGCATGATATTGATGATAATGGCCTTCGTGACGGCCTGCGCGTCTAAGCCAACCATCCAAACTGACTACGACCACAGCATAGATTTTGGTCAATACAAGACCTATGGCTATTTCAGCCCGATGGGTATCGAGAACCCGAATTACTCCAGTCTTCTGGGGCAAATGTTCCGTGACGCCATCGATGCTCAAATGCAGGCCAGGGGTTATGTCAAGTCCGGCAACCCCGACCTGCTGTTCAATGTATCGGCGCGTTTGGAGGACAAGACCAAGGTGACGACGACGTCGGACCCGATGATGTATGGCGGTTACTATGGCTACCGCGGCGGCCTGTATTCACCCTGGCGCGGATACGGCTATGGAACCACGACACACGTCAGCCAATATACCGAGGGTACGGTCAACATCGATATGGTCGATCCTAAACTGAAGCGGATGTTGTGGGAAGGTGTCGCGATCGGTCGCGTCCATGAAAAACAGAAGAATCCTCAATTGCGTCAAAATATCATGGACGGTGTAGCCGAAATGTTCGAGGGTTACCCGTTCCGCGCCGCTCAATGAGATGAACGTGAATACCTGAGTTTTTAACGTGTGGTGGAGCCGAGGAGGATCGAACTCCTGACCTTCGCATTGCGAACGCGACGCTCTCCCAGCTGAGCTACGGCCCCGTCATCATGTGTTGCGAAACAGATCATACGCCGGTCTGAGGCGAAATTGAACAATGCCACATCAATCTGCAGATCGGCGGGCCGGGTTGAAATTTAGCGACGGAAAAATACCGCCAACCAAATTGTGACCCCGGCCGGATCGGTCCAGGTAACCTTGTGTTTCTGATGGGCAGATATCAGCAGGTTATCGCCCGCGCCGAGCAAAAACTCCTGACCGTTCTCGAACAAAATTTTCCCCGAACCCTGTAAAACCATCACCCACTCTTCCTCCTCCTGGTCAAACCAACCGTTCGCTGGGGACGTGTGACCCCGTGAGATGATGCGTTCGATCCTGACCGAATCCGAATTGAGAATTTGATCAAAGACCTCTTCGGCTCCGTCCCCTGGAATTGAATTGAACAGGTTTTTCATAAATCGATTTCTGAATCTGAAGTTTTCGGCTCGCGTTCAAAAAGTACAGTTTGTACCCGGGCCCGGCCCTGTCCCGGCACTGGCTGGTCCAGCCACGCCTGTCCCCGGCAATTGTTCCCGACATTGCCCTACCTCCTGCATGGCCCAGGCCATTCTCTCGAGCGCTTCCCGCTCTCACCTTGTCCCTGCTCTCGTGCGCCATCTTCCGGGATACTGATGCAATGTTCAGGCTAGCAGTCTGTCGGACTTGACCGATCGTAACGAGGGAAATCCGATTTGAGATAGATTTTTCGATCTTTTGAGGCGAATAGCACCGCTATTTAACGAAAAAGATCGGGAAATCTGGCCAAATTCGGGTTTTTCGCACGACCACATGGATGTGGGAGGTAGGGTAACGCATGGAGCAGTTGCCGAGTAGATCATGTTAAGTCCGACAGGCTGCTAGTTCTGATCGAGCAGTGCCCGGGCGGATGCAACTTCATGGCGGTACGTGTCCATGATTTTCCCCAGCGCGACTCTCACATCAATTTCCGGGGCCCAGTCGAGTTCCTCGCAGGTGTTTTGAATATAGGGGACCCGGCTTTTTATATCCTGGTAGCCTTTGCCATAATAATCATCGGAGGTCACCTCTACAATGTTGACATGACGGGCTCCCGACTCGTATTCCGGGTAACCGAACGACATCTCAAGCATCAAATTAGCCAGTTCCTTGATGGAAAGATCATTTTCAGGATTACCAATGTTGTAGATTTTGCCATCGGCAACCCCGTCCCTGTTCCCGATGATCTTTACCAGGGCCGATATTCCGTCGGAGACATCGGTGAAACTGCGTCGCTGCAAGCCGCCATCCACCAGTTTGATATCTTCACCACGCGCGATATGTCCAAGGAATTGCGTCACCACCCTGGAACTGCCTTCCTTCTGGGTATGCAGGCTGTCAAGACCGCTTCCAATCCAGTTGAAAGGCCGGAATAGCGTGTATTTCAGATCCTCCTGCTGGCCATAGGCTGCAATCACCCGGTCCATTAATTGCTTGGCACAGGAATATATCCAGCGCGGTTTTGCAATGGGCCCGAGCACCAGGTTGGATTCATAGGGGTGAAAGGCTTCATCTTCACACATTGCGTAGACTTCGGACGTTGAAGGGAACACCACGCGTTTGTGGTACTTCACACAGGCCCGTACGATGGCCAGGTTGGCTTCAAAATCGAGCTCAAACACACCCAACGGATTGGTCACATACGTTGCGGGTGTTGCAATGGCCACCAGCGGCAAAATGACATCACATTTCTTGATGTGGTACTCGATCCATTCACGGTTGATGGTGATATCGCCCTCGAAAAAGTGAAAACGATCGTGATTCATTTCATCGGCAAGCCGGTCGGAACGCATATCCATTCCGTATATTTCCCAGTCGGTGGTGGCCAGGAGCCTGTTGGACAGGTGATGGCCGATAAAGCCGTTGACGCCAAGGATCAAAATTTTCATGCTTTTCCTGATATTAAAAGGACGACGCCGGCGGGAGATTATTGAGCCCTATTCCGGCTTTGAGAATGGTTTTATACCATCGGGATGCGATTTTACACCCTCACCGGCTTCCAGCACACTCGCGACACGGAATCGCTTTCTCCGGCGCACCAGCCCATTGATCCGGCCAATGTATTCACCCAGCATACCGACCGAGAACAGCAGCAGGCCCATCAGGAAAATCGCGATACCAAACAGGGTGAAAACACCCTCGACTTCCGGTCCGTAAAACAGGCGGCGATAGGCAAGGTAACAAACGAATAACAGGGAAAGTATAGAAACGACTATACCGGTGAAAGAGATCAGCTGCAGCGGTACGGATGAAAAGCTGGTGACCAGGTCGAAGTTGAGCTGGATCAGCTTGAACAGGGAATATTTGGACTGCCCTGCGGCCCTTTCTTCGTGGGCCACCGTAATTTCTGTTGGCCTGGCGGCGTACAGGTAAGCCAGCGCCGGGATAAACGTGCGGGATTCATTGGAAACCACGATTTCCCTGGCGATTTCCCTGCTGTACGCCCTCAGCATGCAACCCTGGTCCGTCATGTGGATATTTGTGATTCTTTCACGCAATGAATTCATCATGCGTGAGGCGAGATGACGCCACGCCCTGTCCTGCCGCGAGGCCCTGATGGAGCCGACATAATCGAAACCCTTGTCCATCTCAGCTATCAGCCTGGGAATTTCTTCGGGTGGATTTTGCAGATCGGCGTCCAGCGTGATGATCATTTCGCCATGGGTCCGTTCAAAGCCGGCGATCAGCGCGGCATGCTGACCTGCATTCGAACTCAGGGATACCACCCGCGTGACGTCTGGCCGCCGCTCGAATTGGTTTGCGAGCAGTTCAGCGGAACCGTCCCTGCTGCCATCGTTTACAAACAGCACTTCGTAGGAACGCCCCAACCCGTCCAGCACGGGGTACAGGCGCTCGAACAACAGGCTGAGAACGTCCTCTTCGTTGTATACGGGTATCAAAACGGACAGATCGACGAATTGGGTCTGCGTGTCTTTCCTGGTATCCGTGTTCACATGAACTCTCTCCTGGCCGCGGATTGACGATGGTAATTCAGACGGCCTCTACCGCGAGCAAACCGGATCTTCCATCGACCTCACCCCACATTATTTCACGTTTGGGCAGCTTTGACCGGTCCAGTGAAGCATGGAGTTGGGACAGCGTGACTAACTCGAAACCCGATGCTTGCCATTGTTCGAGCAGTTTTTCCATAACCGGCATCAGTTTCATGCCCTCCAACTCCGCGTGCAATGTGTAGACGTGTCCACAGGGAAGAGGTTCCCGGCTTTTCGCGAGAATGGTTTTCCAGCAATTGGATGAGTCTATACCATCCGAGCCTATGATCTCATCCAGCGTCGGCAGTGTCGTGGGCAACTGGATACAGTCTGAGCTTTCGCCCTCCATCAGCGGGAAAAACGGCTCGCGCCCGCGCACATCGCTGGCGTATCCGAACCCCAGCTGTTCTTCCAGGGCAATCACAAAACGGTTGATTTGCCAACCCGCCGCGCCGATGGTCTGTGGCTCCGTTTGCACCGCCTCCCTGAATGCCACAAGTGCCCTGTTCATTTCGAGCCTGGTCCACTCGAGGTCCCTGGCAGCAACAAAATCCTGCCACCGGACATGGTCGTAGCAATGTATACCCACCTCATGACCCGCGGCGGCGACCTGCCGCATGATATGCCCCGCACGCTTGCCGATATGCGGTCCGGGCTTGAGCACACCGTTCATCAGGGTCCGCAAACCATAGTGACTGACCACCGAGGTCCGTCCGACCTTTTGCAGAAAACCCTTTCTGAAAACCCGGCGAATCGCCCTGCCGGTATTGTCCGGACCAACACTGAATAAAAATGTCGCCTTGACATCGAACCGTGCAAACAACCCGAGCAATGCCGGCACACCATTGAGCGTACCAAGAAAGGTATCGACATCCACCTTTAACGCCACCCGATTCATTCGTCGTTTGTTCCGCTGAGGACCAAACGCGATCCAAATGTGTGCTGGAACTGGCTCGCGCCAGCCTCTGAGCCATCAATGACCAAACGGGTGATCATGAACCGCTGAGCGTCCGTACAGTCCGCATGGAAATTTCCATCTTCAACATAAATACAAGGTTCAACAAAACGTGCCCGCTCACCCTTGATATAACTGCCGAGCACTTCGATGTGGTGCGATTGTCTTTCAAAAAAAGCACCGGGATAGGGTGGCGCCACGGCGCGTATGAGATTGTGTATATCAATGGCCGGCAAGCGCCAGTCAATCCTCCCGTCTTCCGGTTTCCGTCCGGAAAAATAGCTGCCTTTTGACAGCTCCAGCGGGCTTTCCACGATGCGCCCGGCAAGCAGTTCCGGAACACTGTCCATCAGCATGATCTCTGCCGCGCATTTGAGTTTTTGAAACACCTCATATGCCGTGTCGTTACGCAGGATAGGTATAGCGCGCTGTGCCAGAAGGTTGCCGGCGTCGGGCTTTGTGACCATCCTGTGCAGGCTCACGCCAGACTCTTTTTCGCCGTGGATAATCGCCCAGTTAACAGGTACACGTCCGCGGTATTTGGGCAACAGGGAACCGTGCACATTGAATGCGCCCCTTGACGGAGTTTCCAGCAGTTGCGGACCCAGCATCTGGCGGTAGTAAAAGGAAAAAATGAAATCAGGTTTACACTGGGAAACCTGTTCGAGAACTGCTGCCGTATTGACCTTGCCAGGCTTTATCACTGCAATGCCATTTCTCTTGGCGACATCTGCCACGCTGCCGAACCAGACTTGTTCGGACACGTCATCCTGGTGTGTCACCACCAGCCTGACTTCAATACCCAGTTCGAGCAAAGCCTCGAGACAACGCACGCCGATGTCGTGATAGGCAAAGACAACAGCGCTGGCAACCGCTTTGGGGTGGTTGTTCATGCCAACAAATTATGAAATACCGAGGCCACGCGGTCTACATCGTCGAGCGACATCGCCGGGAACAATGGTAACGTGAACGTCTGGTGGCCTATCCGCTCCGCAACAGGAAAGTCTCCCCGGCCATAGCCGTATTGACGGTACAGACCAAACAGGTGCATCGCAGGGTAATGCATACCGAGCAGGATGTTTTGCTTTTTGAATACCTCGAGTACCTCCCGACGGCCCAGGCCCAGCGATTCAAAGTCCAGGCAGACGCAGAACATATGCCAGCTATGTCCGGGCGCATCAGCCGGCAGAACCAGGGCTGGATGATGTGGCATTTGCCTGAAATAGTGTTCGGCGAGCAGACGTCTTTTGGCATTGAAACCGTCCAGCTTTTTCAATTGCGCCAGTCCGATGGCCGCGTTTACATCGGGCAGATTCATCTTGCCGCCCCACGCTTCAACCTGCATTTCTCCGTTGTCGTCACGGGAAATGCCATGGAAACGGATGGACTCCAATTGCCTGGTCAGTTGCTTGTCGGCCGAAGCTATCGCGCCACCCTCGATGGTCGTCATGTTTTTGTTGGGGTGAAAACTGAACGAAACCGGGTTGCCGAAGGAGCCGACTTGCCTGCCCTGATAGCACGTGCCGATGGCCTGTGCGGCATCTTCCAGCACCACCAGGTTCTCATGTTCTGCCAAATCGTATACGGGTGCGAGGTCTACCGGCATACCTGCAAAATGCACCGGCATGACGGCACGGGTTTTTTCGGTGATGGCCGGACTGACCGTTTCTGCGTCAAGATTGCGGCTCTCGAGACCCACATCCACAAATACCGGTGTCGCACCCGTCCTGACAACCACGTTGGCCGATGCGACAAAACTCATGGCGGGAATGATAACCTCGTCGCCGGGGCCGATCCCCCTGGCGATCAGTACCGCTTCCAGGGCAGCCGTGGCGGAACTGAACAGGCGGACATCTATATCACCGCCAATATAAGTGGCGAGATTGTGCTCCAGTTCCGCGACACGTGGCCCGCTCGTAATCCAGCCTGATTGCAGGACTTCCCGGACCGCGCTGAACTCCTCCTCACCGAGCGTTGGCCGGGTGAACGGCAGCATACTCATGAGCGGGCCAATACGTAAACGCCCACGATGATGATACCGATCCCCGTGACCTTGCCAAGACTCATGGGTTCGCCGAATAATTGCCAGGCCGCAACGGCGTTCACGACATAACCAATCGACAACATCGGGTACGCAATCGATACGTCAACCCGGCTCAAGGCCAGTATCCATACCACGACGCTGATGGCGTAACACACGAGTCCCGTCCACAGCCACACGTTGGAGGCCAGGCCGCCGGCCGAGGTAAGCAGGGATTGAAAATCGAGATTGATAATACCCGTATCGCTGACGCTGGCCTTGAGGGCCAACTGGGCGAAGGCATTCAGAAGCACACCGGTTATCACCAGCGCAAAGGCGCCCCAGGTCATACCCTGGCTTATTGATTCAGTCATGATTTTATGATCACCATTGTCTTTGGACCTTTATAGACGACCCGTCCGTTCAGTTCGTCAACCTTGAGATTTTTGAGCCGGTTTAGCTTCACCACCACCGCCGCCTGGTCAAGCGTCCGCCATTTTTGCAAAAATTCATCCTGCGTTTTTATGAACTTCTCTGGTTCGATCCTGACACCCATCGCCAACTCACCCTCGTATTCTACTATGGTGACCGGTCTGCCCAGGTAAAAAACCGCAGCTTCGGGATAATACTGAAACGAAAAAACCGGCGCGCCGGCAGGAAGTGTCTCCGAGATGACATCGGCGACTACTTTGCTGGACCGGCTCTCGGCCAGGGAGTTGGCTCCCGATATGATTAACAGACCCGCGGCCAATGATAGGACCGCCGCGGCCGCAAATGCATGCAGTTGTTCAACTTTATGCAGACTAAGCACTACAAAAGAAAGCAGCAAAAGCAGGCCGCTGCCGATAATCCAGGGCCTGTAAGATGACCATTGCTCCACGGGGTAGAAACCACTGGCCAGGCGCACAACAAAGAAAGCGCCTGCCAGGAAAGCAATGGCGGCAAACAGCATTACCCAGCGGTCTGCGTTTAGTTGTTTATCGGATGCAATCCGCACACCTGACAATATGGCAATCACCGGTAAAATTGGCAGGATATATCCGGGTAACTTGGACTGCCCAATCGAGTAGAAACAAAAAGTCACCACGATAAATGTCCACATGAAGCGTTCCGGGTCGAATAGCCCGGGTTTGTCGGGTAACCATTTGAAAGCGGGCGAGACCAGGGAACGCAGACTGCTGAACAACCAGGGACATACACCCAGCAGCAAATAGGGAACAAAATAATAGATGGGCCCTTCGCGGCTGTGGACTTCGCTGGTGTAACGCTCCCAATGTTCATGGATAAAAAAGAACCTGGCAAATTCCGGGTTGGCAATGCTGACAGCGATAAACCACGGCGCAGTGATAAGCAGGTATAACAATATCCCTTTGAATAGGTGTAAGCGTTTCCAAAGTCTCCAGTCTCTTTGCCAGAGGCTGTACACCACCACCGCCCCGGCCGGCAATACAATTGCCACCAGGCCCTTGGTCAGCGTGGCCAGCGCGAGCGCGGCCCAGCCGACGAGCATCCAGTTTCTTGTCTGTTTTTCGCTGCTGCCGCCGGATTGTGCAATAACGAGACTGCCGATACCGATGACCAGGAAGCCACTGAGCGCCATGTCCAGCGTGAGATAATGACCAAAAGCCACGACCATCAGGTAACTGATACAGAGTAAAAAAGTATATATCGCGGCCCGTGGACCATATAGGCGGGAAGCGACGAACATTGAAAACAGGGCTGCCGAGAATCCGAGCAAAGCCGTCCACAGGCGCGCAGTGGCATTGCTTTTCCCGAATAACTCGAAGAAAACCGCGGTGCCCCAGTACTGGAGGGCGGGTTTTTCAAAATACTTGATATCGTTCAACCGGGGTGTTAGCCAATCTCCGCTATCCACCATCGCCGCCGGAATCCCTGCGTAACGGCCTTCATCCGGATCAAACAGGTCCCGCTGCCCAAGTGTTCCAAACCACAGAACTGCACAAATCAGAATTAGTATGGTCGCAAAACCTTTAAGTTTGTCAGGTGCAATCATGGGTTGTCAGCCTGCGAGCCCCGCCTTGCATTGCAGCCACGGGTAGCCTCTGAAAGCACCATTAAGTACAACGCAGTACACTAGTGCCGCGTGTGCTTATCCGGAATGACAGGACTCAGGCTGAATGTCAACAACAGGTCAGGACCAAAGCGGTCTGTGCTTGCCACGTAATACTCGAGTTCGGCCGAAATCCGTAACGGCATTTTGCTGATCCGGGTGGTTTTGGCGATACCCCCACCCAGCGGTAAATTGAGTTTGTTACCGCTGTCGCCTTCCCAGTCATAGGTGATGACGGGATTGGAAATGAGCTGCCAGCCGTGACCGAGCCCGTAGTTCAGATATCCCCGGATGCTGGTGATGCTTGTATCGGGGGTGTTCTTGTCTTTCTTTTCAGCGACATCGAAGACATGTGAAATGATGGCGCCATAGACCCCCCAATGAGTCATTCTGCCGATGTTGACTTCCGGCCCCAGTATCAGTTGTTGCTTGGCATTTGACGTGTCGGAAGTGGTAGGCAATTGGCCAGCCATTCCATAATTCAATATCAGACCGGAATCGCTCACGCCACCATATACCAGGTCAAAATCCAGGTTATCCGTGTGGCCGTGGGTTGGCGCCCAGTATCCGGGACCATCTTCCCTTGGGTCTTCCTGGCGCATCCGCCACTCGGCGTGACCCTTGTTGGTCCAGTAAATCGGCTGATCGGCAAAATAGGGCAAGGCAAACCTGAAAATCCAACCCTTGCCGTTCTTTTCCATGTATGGAATGGTCGCCTGAAAATAATGGAACGTGCCATTTTGATCATCGGCCCCGGCGATGTCACCCTGGTAGGTCCTGTAGTGGAGTTCATAGTCAAATCGGTAGAATGCAGCAAGCGGGTTACTCAACTCACGGGCAAGTTCTTCAATTGTCTTCGGTGTCCCTGGCGCTGTCGTGACCGTGTTTGCAGCAACTGAGGCTGCATCGGGTTTCGAAGTTGCTGCATCGCCCCTGGCAGGCATGGCCAGTATCGCCAGGCACCAGACTACCGATAACAGCCGTGAAAGTGAACTCATATTATTGCGCCTTGAGAATTCCCGCCCTGGAAATGCGGCATTCTACCGTGAGTGCTGCGATGAATCCATGCCGATGACCATGCTCATGCAAAAAGCAAACCCCTTTCTTGCTCAAAGGCTCCCTTATTTGGGAACACAACACCGGGGTCTTATTGAGCAGGACAAAACTTCTGTGACAACGGCCCCGGGTTACCGGGCCGTCTGTCCGGGTCTCTCAATCACCGGGCGGCGCGAAAAGGATACGCGGCAAACATCTCCTGAATCCCGGCGAAGATATTTTCGCGCTTCTCTTCATTTGTCCTGTTCTCATGAACGCGACCAATGGCAACGCCTTCCCAGACCATACGCTTCGCGGCCCGGTCAACAATATCTACGTTGACGGTGCCTTCCGTGTAATTACTGATATTCGTGGTGGTTCCATAACCGTATCCACCCCAGGCACCATATGCACCGCGACGATATCCATAGTAGCCACCGGCCATGTAAGGATTCGACGATGTCGTAACCTTGGTTTTATCCTGCAGACGGCCGGACACGTTTATCAGCAGGTCGGGGTTATCGGACAATCTGTAACCCCTGCTCTCCATTTCCTTGCTGATCGCGTCACGGAAAATTGAACCGTAGATGCTGGAGTAATTAGGGTTCTCAATACCCATGGGGTTAAAAAATGCGTAAGTTTTGTACTGACTGAAATCAACGGTGTGGTCGTAATCAGTCTCAATGGCCGGGCCGCTGGCACAGCCTGCAAGCAGCATCAGGATGGCAGCCAGCCATGACCAATTGAAAGTGGATTTTGACACTGAAGTGTTTTGCATGTCTGTTTCCTCAAGGTCTTGCGTGAAACCCGCGAGATCAACTCGCATGATTGGTGTAATCGGCAATGAAGTCAAGATACGGGCAACTGACTAAAGTGACAACAGTATTTACACAGCACTTTTGCGGGCTGGAAATCCAAGCGTTTTGAGAATAATTTTTGTGTAGAATTGACACGTCGATCATCTGATTGAAACAGGATATCCCCATGCCAAGAGTGCCAATGTCCCGGACTAGCCTTTTGTTGCCAATCTTGTTTGTTTTCACCCTTTCTTCGTACACGGCAACATCGCGCGCCGATGAAAATCAATGCAAAAGGGCCGAGGTCACAAACCGCCCAAAAATTGGCCTCGTACTGGGCGGTGGCGGGGCACGTGGATACGCGCATCTCGGTGTGCTCAAGAAACTGCAGGAAATGCGCGTACCGATTGACTACATAGCGGGTACCAGCATGGGTTCTATCGTCGGCGGATTTTTCGCTACCGGCATGGAAGCGGAGGAGCTTGAGCAAGTGGTCAGAAGCGCGGATTGGGATGACCTGTTCAAAGATAAAACCTCACGGGAGGATCTGCCTTTCCGCCGCAAGGCCGATGACGACCTCGGTTTGTACGGACCCAAGCTGGGTATCGGCAAAAACAGCAGCCTGCTGCCAAAAGGCGTGGTATCGGGTCAAAAAATCAGCTTCATGTTCCAAACGGTCGTGTCGCAGCGCGTGAATACGAACGACTTTGACCACCTGCCCATTCCGTACCGCGCTATAGCCACGGACATCGTGACAGGTGATATGGTCGTGATGGACAAGGGAGATCTTTCAATAGCCATGCGTGCGAGTATGGCCGTGCCCGGCGTTTTTGACCCGGTCCACCGCGGAGACGGACTGCTGGTCGATGGCGGGCTGGTTAGAAATTTGCCGGTGGACGTTGCACGGGTCATGGGTGCCGACGTGGTCATCGCCGTGGACGTCGGCACCAAGCTGGATAAAAAGGAGGACATCAACACCGCGCTCGACATCGTTTACCAGATGAGCGGTTTGCTGACCGTCTCCAACACCGATGTCCAGATTAAGACACTCAATGAAAACGACGTGTTAATTGCACCGGACATCGGTGACAAGATCAGCTCCGCCGATTTCACAAAACTGGATGAAGCCATACCGCTTGGCTACGAAGCAACCGAAGAGGTTCAGGACCAATTGCAGAAATATTCAGTTTCAGAGAGCGAGTACAACGCCTGGCGCCGGCAGATAGACAACTGCGTCAACGGCCCGCCAAAGGTGCAATTTGTCTCGTTGGACAACCAGTCGAGATTTTCCGACCAGGTCATTTTGCACCTCATTACCGTCAAACCGGGACAAAGCGTGGATCTGGAACAGTTGGACAAGGACCTGCGGCAGATCTACGCACTCGGTTTCATCCGACAGGCCCGTTACAGCATCGTCGAGCAGAATGGCCTCCAGGGTATTAAAATTACCGTGCAGGATGACGAACGCGGTCATCATTACGTTGAAACCGGGCTCGACCTGTCCTTCGGCCCACGTGGCACATCGTTCGACATCAGGGGCGGATATCTGAATACTGCGCTCGACGAGCGCGGCTCCGAATTTCGCGCCGTTGTCCAGATTGGCGAATTACCTGGAATATTTCTAGACTATTACAAACCGTTGGATGACGGTCTCAAATACAGCTTCGAGCCAAGCGCATACCTGTTGAAACGTCCGCTTTATCTTTATGACAACAGCGGCGATGCGATTGCGCAGCTTGAATTAAACGAGTGGGGAGGCACCGTTACTCTTGGCCGTGAATTCGAAAGGCACGCCAGGGTAAATGTCGGTTTTAACCGCTATGCCGGAAACCTGGACGTTGCTGTCGGTGACCCGGAGATCAGTACATTTGATTTTAATGGCGCGGAATTATTCGGCGAACTCGTATACGACCGTCTTGACAACCGTTACCTGCCTACGCGTGGAACGTATGCCCTGCTGAGATATACCAATTCGATCGAGAGCCTCGGGGCTGATAATTCGTTTGACCAACTCGAATTCACCTTGTTCAGCTCCCATACATTCGGGTTACACAATTTCCTGTTTGGAGCAAGATACAATACCAGCCTCAGCGGGGATGTGCCGATATACGGTCTTTTCACCGGTGGCGGTTTCCTGAACATGTCGGGTTATGAACCGACCTCCCTGATCGGGTCAAACTACGGCTTTTTGCTAGCCGGTTATCGTTACCAGGTTACCAAGAGTGGTTTTCTGCCGGGCTATGTCGGTATGACCCTGGAATATGGAAACGCGGCGGAGGACAGGAAAAAGATATTTTCAGATGGCTTGCTCAACGGCAGTGTGTATTTTGGTTATAAAACGCCGCTGGGCCCGATTTACCTGGGTTTGGGTTGGAGCGAAGACCGCAGCGCGCTTTATTTTATCCGTCTCGGCGCCATACTGGGCGATAACAACCTCGGTCGCCGCTAGGAGCCTGTCGGATTTAACATGACCTACTGCAGAAAACCCGAATTTGGCCAGATTTCCCGTTCTTTTGCGTCAAATAGCGGTGCTATTCTCCTTCAAAGATCGAAAAATCTGACTCAAATCGGCTTCCCCTAGCTACGATCGGTCAAACCCGACAGGCTCCTAGCCCGGAGAACTTATCTCCAGGCCGCAGTCAGCTTTTGTAACGCGATTCGAGTGCCGCGACCGCCGGAAGCTTCTTGCCTTCCACGAATTCAAGGAAAGCGCCACCACCGGTGGAGATATAGCTGACACCCTCGGCCATATTGAACTGGTCGATGGCTGCCAGTGTATCGCCCCCGCCTGCAAGGCTGAAGGCGGCAGAAATCTCAATCGCATCAGCAATTGCGCGGGTGCCGGCGGCGAATTCCTTGAACTCGAACACACCAACCGGACCATTCCAGATAACCGTACCTGCATTCTGGATCATGGCTGCATATTTTGCAGCGGTCACGGGGCCGATATCGAGGATCATTTCATGTTCCTGAACATCACCGACAGACCGTATGATTGCCTTTGCATCCGGTGAAAATGAGGTCGCGACGACCACGTCTTTGGGAATGGGGATCTCTCCGCCCTTTTTGTGCGCCATGCGGATCAGACGCTGGGCTTCATGGATAAGGTCAGGCTCGTAGAGCGACTTGCCGACATCATAACCGCTTGCCGCGATGAAGGTATTGGCAATGCCGCCGCCCACGATCAACTCATCAACAACGGACATAAGTGATTCCAATACCGTGACCTTGGTGGACACCTTGGAACCCCCCACGATGGCCAGCATGGGACGCGCCGGGCTGGTCATCGCCTTGTCCAGTTCAAACAGCTCCCGACTGAGCAGGGGACCTGCGCAGGCTGACGGTGCAAAACGGATCACCCCCTCGGTGGAGGCCTGTGCACGATGGGCCGTTCCAAAAGCGTCCATCACGAAAATGTCACACAATGAAGCCATGGTTTTTGCCAAGGCTTCATCGTTGGCTTTCTCTCCGGAATTGAAACGCACGTTTTCACACAAAACAACCTCACCCGGCTTGATTTCAAAGCCACCAAGCCAGTCTTTTTGCAGCCTCACTGGCCTGTCCAGTAGCCCCGCGAGGTGTGATGCCACTGGCGCCAGCGAAAAATCTTCCTTGTATTGACCCTCAACGGGTCTGCCAAGATGGGACAACAGGATCACCGCCGCCCCATTTTTCAGCGCCATCTGGATGGTTGGTAAGGCGGCTTTGAGCCGGGCATCGGACGTCACCCTGCCGGCATCGAGCGGAACGTTGAAATCCTCCCGGATCATCACGCGTTTACCGGTCAGGTCCAATTCATCCATTCGCAGGAATGACATGTGCTTTCTCTCCGTCAGGCGTTTATCAATACGAGTGTGGTATCCAGCATCCGGTTACTGAAGCCCCATTCGTTGTCATACCAACTCAATACCTTGACCAGGCTGCCTTCCATCACCTTGGTCAAGCTGGCGTCAAAAATTGAAGAGTGCGGATTATGGTTGAAGTCGATAGAAACCAAAGGGGCCTCGTTATAAGCCATGACACCCTTCATACCGCCTTCACAGGCCGCCTTGACAGCTGCGTTCACCTCTGCAACTGACGTCTGCCGGCTGGCGGTAAAGCACAGGTCCACCACCGATACGTTGATGGTCGGCACTCGCATGGAAAAACCGTCCAGCTTGCCATTCAGTTCAGGCAAAACCAGCCCAACGGCCGCGGCCGCGCCCGTCTTGGTCGGAATCTGGCTCATCGTGGCCGAACGCGCCCGACGCAGATCCTTGTGATAAACATCCGTCAGCACCTGGTCGTTGGTATAAGCGTGGATGGTGGTCATCAGGCCATGTTCAATTCCTACGCTTTCATGCAGAACCTTGGCCAGCGGTGCCAGGCAGTTGGTCGTGCAGGACGCGTTGGAAATAATCACGTCTGTGGACTTCAGGGTGTCGTGGTTGACGCCGTAAACCACGGTGTTGTCGACATTCTCGCCAGGGGCCGAAATGATGACTTTCTTCGCACCTGCAGTGATATGGGCGCCTGCGGTTTTACTGCTGCGGAATAAACCGGTGCACTCCATGACCACGTCAACACCGAGTGCGGCCCAAGGCAGTTTTGACGGATCCCTTTCTGCAAAGACCTTGACCCTGTCGCCATTAACGATCAGGTCACCGCCATCCACGCTGACCGTCCCGGGAAACTTGCCGTGAGCGGTGTCATACTGGGTCAGGTGGGCATTGCTGTTGGCATCGCCCAAATCATTAATGGCCACGATGCTGATCTCGTTGGTACGGCCTGACTCATAAAGGGCTCGCATGATATTGCGGCCAATACGGCCGTAACCGTTTATTGCAACTTTAACTGTCATTTTTCAATTACTCCTGATCGTTGTTTTGGTCAGTTTGCAGCAACTCCATTACTGTCTTACTGACATTACTAACTGTAAAACCATACAATTCAAATAATTCGGAGGCAGGTGCGGATGCACCGAAACGATCCATCGCGATGATGCGGCCCGCATCACCGACAAATGAATGCCAACATTGCCCAACACCGGCTTCGACCGCCACCCTCGCCCTGCAACCCGGGGGCAGCACGGAATCACGGTAATCCTGTTCCTGCGCCATGAATCGCCCGGAGTTGGGCATGGAAACGACGCGCACATTGATATTTTGAGCGCCCAGGTCCTTTGCCGCTGCCATCGCCAGACCGACCTCGGAACCGGTTGCAATAATGATGGCATCACAGGCGCCCTGTGCTTCACGAAGGACATAGCCGCCGCGTTCGATCGCCGCTACCTGTCCGTCATTGCGCTGCTGGTGTGGCACGTTCTGGCGCGTGAAAATCAATGCGCTGGGGCCGGCACTCTCTTCGATCGCACATCGCCACGCAACCGCTGATTCAACTGTATCACAGGGTCGCCAGACACTGAGGTTGGGTATCAGACGCAGGCTGGCGATATGCTCAACCGGTTGGTGGGTTGGACCATCCTCACCGAGGCCGATCGAATCGTGTGTATAAACATGAATATTATGCGCCGGGATCAAGCGCAGACATGCGCACCGCGTTTCGCGCATAATCCGAGAACACCAGGAAAGTGGCACTGTAGGGGATAAAACCACCATGTAGACCCAAACCATTGCAAATGGCGGTCATGCCAAATTCACGTACGCCGAAATGGATATAGTTACCACCGGCGGTGTCATCGATGACATCCACGCTCTGCTTCCAGATCGTGTTGTTTGAACCGAGCCAGATCGGCGGAGCCGCCGATCAACTCGGGTAACATCGGGCCGAATGCATCCAGCGCCATTTGTGAAGCTTTACGCGTTGCTACTGTTGCGCCGGCTTCCTGCAATTGCGAGATAAACTGGTTTGTTTTTTTCTGCCAGTCGTCAGGCAGGTCGCCTGTCATTCTGCGGCTGAACTCGGACGCTAAATCGGGATAGGTCTCCCCGTAGGACGCGAACAGCTTATTCCAGCCATGCTCGGATTCTGAACCGCGGGACTTTGCATTCCAGCCGGCATAAATTTCATCCGGAATTTCAAAGGCCGGATAATTCCATCCGAGCGCTTTGCGGGTTGCAGCGATCTCCTCCGCACCCAACGGAGAACCATGGGTCGCAGAGGAACCCTGTTTATTGGGTGCACCGAAGCCAATCATCGTTTTGCAGCATATCAAGGTAGGACGGGAGGTTTCTGCCCGGGCGGTTTCTACTGCCTGTTTGATTTCAACCGGGTCATGTCCATTGACGTCGCGTATCACCTGCCAGCCATATGATTCAAAACGTCCGGGCGTGTCATCGGTGAACCAGCCCTGCACCTCACCATCTATCGAAATTCCATTGTTATCCCAGAATGCGATGAGCTTGCCAAGCCCAAGCGTGCCCGCCAGTGAGCAGGCTTCATGGGAAATGCCTTCCATTAAACAACCGTCACCGAGAAAAACCCAGGTATTGTGATCCACGATGTTGTAACCATCACGGTTAAACCGCCTCGCCAGCACTTTTTCTGCCAGGGCCATGCCGACAGCATTGGCGAGTCCCTGTCCCAAAGGACCTGTAGTGGTCTCTACACCCGGCGTTTCACCGTGCTCGGGATGACCCGGGGTTTTTGAGTGCAACTGCCGGAAGTTGCGTAACTTCGTCCATCGGAAGGTCATAACCCGTCAAATGCAAAACTGAATACAAAAGCATGGACGCATGTCCATTGGAAAGCACAAAACGATCACGGTCCCACCAATCGGGGTTGGCAGGGTTATGTTTCAAATAATCGTTCCAAAGGACTTCTGCAATATCAGCCATACCCATGGGGGCGCCAGGATGACCTGAGTTGGCTTTTTGTACTGCATCCATTGAGAGCGCACGGATGGCGTTTGCGAGTTCACGTCGAGAGGGCATCGGGACTTCCTGAACCTGAGTTGTAAGATAGCCGGTAAATGTATTCAATCATCCCCGGAAAAAAGAAACCAATTCATGATTTTCGCTGATGAGACCCCGCTGAAGCAAGAGCCCGCACACAAATGCAGGCCCTTTATTAAGGGTTTATTGATCAGGATCACTATAACCTTGTTTTGACCAGCCTGCCGGACTTGTAGTCATCCCAATATTCATTCAGTTCCTTCTTGACCACCGGCAACAGGAAGTAGCAACCCAATAAATTGGGGAAGGCCATGGCGAAAATCATCGCATCTGAGAAATCGATTACCGCCCCCAACTGCATGGATGAACCCAAAACGACGAAAAACAGGAACAGGATTTTGTAGGTTGTGTCCGTATACCTGTTCTCTCCGAACAAGAATGTAAATGCCTTCAAACCATAATACGACCAGGAGATCATGGTGGAAAATGCGAACAGTACCACTGCGAGGGTAAGCACCCACGGAAACCAGGAGATCGCCGATTCAAAAGCGGTGGATGTGAGCTGAACACCTGCACTCGGGTCAACTGATGGATCCCAGGTGCCTGTAATGATAATGACGAGCGCGGTGATGGTACACACGACCACGGTATCTACAAAGGGTTCGTATAGGGCCACAAACCCCTCGGTCACCGGCCGCTTGGTTTGCACCGCCGAATGCGCGATGGCGGCAGAACCAACACCTGCTTCGTTGGAAAACGCCGCGCGCTTAAAGCCCTGGAAGAGTACGCCAATCACACCGCCGGCAATACCATCTGCCGTGAAGGCGCCATCAAAAATGGCGATGAACGCAGTGGGAATCATTTGGTAATTCATAAAAATGATGACCAGGCCCGCGGCAACATAGATGATCGCCATGAAGGGTACGATTTTCGAAGTTACCCGGGCGATGCCCTTAATCCCGCCCACGATGACCAAACCGACCAGGAACGCTACCACCAGGCCATATAGCCACCCCTTGTCGGCCAGCCAGCTTGCGTTTCCGCCGGTGACATTGACCAACTGGGCAAAGCTCTGGTTGGCCTGGAACATATTGCCGCCGCCGAAAGAGCCGCCGACACAGAAAACAGCAAACAATACCGCCAGCACCTTGCCAAGTTTCGCAAATCCGGCACCTTTTTCGGCAAGTCCCTTTGTGAGGTAGTACATCGGGCCGCCGGAAACCCTGCCGTCGGGTAACTCGTCACGGTACTTCACACCCAGCGTACATTCCGTGAACTTGGAAGACATACCAAGGAAACCCGCCAATATCATCCAGAACGTCGCACCCGGCCCGCCCAGTGATACGGCAACGGCAACACCGGCAATATTTCCCAGGCCAACGGTACCGGACAATGCGGTGGTCAACGCCTGGAAATGGGTGACCTCGCCCGCGGCTTCAGGATCATGGTAATCACCCCGAACCAGCTCAAAGCCATGTCTAAAACAACGGATATTGACAAATTTAAAGTAAAACGTGAAAACGGTTGCGGCGACAATCAACCACACCAATACGAACGGTATCTGCACACCGGCTACAGGGAATGACGAAAAAACGAACCCGGAAACAGCGTCTGCATAGGGTTTAATCGCAATATTGATTCTTTCATCAATTCCGACTTCGGCAAATGCAGAAAAGCTGGCCAACAGGCTAACGAGGGCGGTGATTCCCACTCTTAATTTTGACATTAAAGATCTCCGTCTGGATGGGTGGGTCAAGGTACTACCGTCACAGCACAATCGGCAATCTGCACTAGCCGGCTGCCGACGGAGCCAAATACATGTGCCTTGAGCAATGACGTGCCCTGTCGGCCCAAAATGACATTGATAACGCCGTTTGATTTTGCGAGTTTATTGAGCGTGTCCGCAACGTGACCATGACGCACAAGCCCTTCGGCATCAATGCCCTCCGCTTTTAAACCTGCAACGATGGGATCGACGATTTCGGCATGTGCCCGCTGGATTTCCTCTTCGCGCCGTTTATGCCGTTCCATGTTTTCCTGGACGGTGGAAAAAGAAAACTGTGACCATTCGATAACATGCGCTACGTACAAGCGCGCATTCGTCGCTTTTGCCTGTTCGGTCGCAAATTTAACTGCCCTATCCCCACATTCACTACAATCAACCGCGACCATTAACGCAGAACCCATTGGCCTCTCTCCATTATGCAATTTTTGTCAGTCCAGCCCAGGAGCCTCTCGTATTTAACATGATGTGCCATGTAAAATCCGGCGTCCGGGTCATATTTGCCTTCCCCTGATCTCCCCGACCACATCCGGACAGTCCCGGGCTGGTATAAAAAACAGCGACGACTATAGCATTATCCGGTCAAATCACAATCAGCTTTGCGGTGACTTAACGGTTATTCGCGCCATTTTATGGAACAGCCCATTGAGGGGACCTGGTTTTCGGGGCCCTTACCGGTTTCGGCGACCTGCTTCATGGCCTCAAACAACTCCCTCTTGAGGTCGTCATCTTTATCGTTCGGTCCGGCCGCATCGAGACGTCCGCGGTACTGAAGTTCCAGATCCGAATTATAGCCGAAGAAATCAGGTGTGCAGACCGCGCCATAGGCTCTCGCCACTTCCTGGGATTCGTCCAGCAAGTAGGGAAAAGAAAAGTTGAATTCTTTCGAAATCCGCAGCATATTTTCAAAGGAATCCTCTGGATAAGCCACCGTGTCGTTGGGCATGATCGCCACGCTGCTGATGCCCAGCGACATCAATTCTGTGGTGTCACGGACCAGCTTCTCACGTATCGCCTTCACATAGGGGCAGTGATTGCTGATGAAAACGATCAGCAAGCCACGTTTTCCGAGACACTTCTGCAGCGTCCATTGCTGCTGATCAACACCCCGCAATGTGAAATCAATCGCCTTTTTTCCAAATTCACATACCGGTGTCTGCAAACGGACCATGAGCGTTTCTCCATGTCGGTTAAAAGGTTTGGAACCTCTGACTTGTTCGTGAACTCGTATCTTACATCCAAAATGTCCAGCTTCTGCGTTGTGAATCTTCTCAATAGCCAGCTATTACGTGCGATCCACGTCTTGATTCTGGACATTTTGAATCGCAATCTACTTCGCCAAGAACTAAGTTAGTATATCAGGCGGTCCGGTTAATCTGTTTGAGCAAACAGTCGACAAATTTGTTATGCTTAACGAAGAACTTATTCGTTCGTGGGGACTCTATAAGCAGGTAGTCCAGGGGCGCGTTACTGGTGAGGGCCAAAGTGAAACAACAACGGAGATGCACAATCAGATTTATCGGCTGCCTGGTGGCCGTTTTTGTGTGCCTGTCACCTTTGTTGGCATCCGCAGACAACATTACTCAACCGGCATCACCGTTATTCGGCTTGAACCAGCCTGCGACAT
Source organism: uncultured Gammaproteobacteria bacterium (assembly GCA_963801195.1). Classification (GTDB taxonomy): domain Bacteria; phylum Pseudomonadota; class Gammaproteobacteria; order Xanthomonadales; family SZUA-36; genus SZUA-36. The sequence goes on from CAWDDX010000003.1 coordinate 120,998, forward strand.
CCCATCAACCGTTGGTCTTGTTACCCCTGCAAAAGAATCAGGCTGCAGGCAAACTCGCGTTTGACCTGGGTGGATCGGAGTCACGCAAACTTGAGTTGCAACTGTCAAAGCCATTGACACTGTCCATCAACAATAACCAGTTGAGATCATCTTCGGGTGTCGGCTCTGTATTTCTCGACAGCTCACTGAATTTACAGATCAGCGACAACCTGGACATCACATCAAGTCTTGGAGCGGGCAGGTCAGAGAGTTCATTTCAGCCACTCGGCAGCATCCATTGCCAGAACGGCGTGCTGGACCAGGGTTCCTTTCACGCCTCCGACTGTTATTTTATCAACCAGGCCAATGTGTTAAAGCAAGACCAGGTAGCTCTCGGTCTGCGTTACGGCAAAGGCAACTTTAACACGGCTTTCAGCATGTTCCGGAGAGACGCTGCTGTCGGACAGCAGGGCGTAGTAAATTATGCCATGCCGATGCTTGGCGTATCTTCGGATGCGGGAACACTGTCACCCGGTGCCGGTAACCAGTTCCTCCAGACCTTTAACGCCGGACAACCGCTGGATTACATGAGCAGTGAAACCAGCGGTCTTGATATTGAATTCCAGGTTGGCTTTGCCATGGATAGTGCTGGAGATCTACGGCTCGGCCTCCAGTTAACCCACATTCTGGACGCATCTTACGATACGACATCAGGATTTTCTCCTGGCGTTCAGAACTGGACAATTGCCAATCCTTTCGATAGCGCAAAAATGAATCTGGATTGGAGCAGGGGTAATTTCAGCGGGGGTATCCAGGGATACTATCGTGAGCAGATCCAGTTTCTGAATAACCAGGCGTTGGATTCCTCGACTACCTTTGACGTCCACTTCACCTGGCGCGCACCATGGAATGCCAACCTCAGCGTTGGAACCAGCAATGTGCTGGGCGCCGGCAACAGGGCCAAAGGCAATACTGACGCTGGTCTGCAAGATCCTTTTGAAGCTGTTTATGGCCGCATACCTTACGTCAGATATCAACAAGACCTCTGAAACATACAGCTCCAGCCATAGTTTTATTCAATTGAATCGATATTTTAGACTTGTGGCATTTTGCAATAATGTGTCCAACTTACCGGGATGATTAAATGAAAAGATTGTTGCTTCTTGTCCTCGCCCTGTCACTTCACTCCGTAACGCAAGCCGCTGAAGGGTTTTCCACGCTTGAAGAGCGCATGTCCGGGAAAGAATTCAAAGAAGCTGGACTTGGGAAACTGACCGATGCTGAACTCAATACACTCAATGAGTGGTTGAGACGCCATTCCGTGGCGACCCTTGAAAATGTATCAGCAAGTCCGTCGGGCGATCATGGAATTATGGCCGCTGGCAATACGAAAGACATGCGCGGCTTCCCGAATCAGCCAAAAGGCAGCAAGGAAGACAATGTCATTCATAGCACTATTGTCGGAACTTTTGATGGTTGGAATGCCAAGGGCACACTGTTTAAGCTGGCCAACGGAATGATCTGGCAACAGGTCGAAAAAGATTCATTTTCTGTTTCACCGGTCGAAAACCCTCAAGTCACAATAGAGAGAGGTTTCATGCACAAATGGCATTTATCGATGGTTGGCCATAAATCGAAAGTATCGGTCAAACGAATCCAGTAATTTGCCAAGCGATTGAGGCTCTCGGATTCCGCGATATTCAGGTCCCAAGTTTTTTCAAAGCCACCTTGGATTTATAGATATAAAACCGTATCACCAGGTAACACAGACTCCCAACGGAAAACAGAATGTAAGGCCCGATGGATGACATGTGCTGTAAATTTCCAGTCTCCAACAAGAACCAGCCGAACGACACGATTAACAAGGCAAGCGCCGCATAACTGGACATCTTCAGGTGATAGATTCGATCCCTCAATTGCCGTCGCTGAAATTCTTTCAGCTGTGCCTCGGTCACCTCACCCCGCTGAAATCCGCAATACGGGCACAGTGATGTGTGGCTGGAAATTAACTTTTCACAATTGGGACATGAAATAATGGCCATGTTTGAGTCCTCCTCCTACCAACCCGAATATTTCACCAAGGTGGACGGATTAATGACAAATATCCATTTGTTTCAGAGCGATACAGGTGATTTTGGCCTTCTACGAAAATTACAGTTTGTCCTATCCTGTTTTGCACCACATCTGACTTTTGCCAGTGACAAAGCAACTCCGCTTCCTTGGTGAACTATCCGGGGTAAATCAATCCGTCCCGTATTTTTATTCCTGGCCAAAAAATCGTAACTCGGCACGCAGACCACCCGTTTTTCTGTTTTCGAAACGGATCGACCATCCGTACAACTCACACAGACGCTGAACGATCGCCAGTCCCAGGCCTGATCCTTTGCCGGAAACACCCTCTCCGCGATAGTGCCTGTTCATCACGAGCGATAATTCCTTTTCCGGGATCCCCGGCCCGGTATCTTCAACCATGATGCGGCCACTGCCAATCGTACACACCACTTCACCCGACGGTGTGTAGCGGATGGCGTTGCTGATCAGGTTACCAACGGTAACCGCGATGACTGACTCCGGCACAATGACACTGACTTTGTCCTCTTCGACAACCTTCAGCTCAAGCGGTTTCGTATCAAGCAAGGGCTCTTGAAGGTGTATCAGCTTTTCGACGATGTTCCTTACGTCGTGGGCCTGGCTGTCCTGGTTCGTGCCCTGTTCGGCGCGCACCAGGTGCAACAGGGCGGTAGTGATGTCCGTGGACTGCCGCGCTGCCCGCGCTATCCGCAAAACCCGGATCCTGGTCTTTTCAGGTAAATCCTTTTGCGCCAGCAACAACTCCGTGGCGCCGGTTATGACGGCCAGTGGTGTCCTTAATTCATGGCTGACATCAGCATTGAATTCACGGTCTCGCTGGACAAGGTGATGGACCCGCTCGGCATAGGCATCCAGCGCTGCGGCCAACTGCCCGACCTCGTCTTCCGGGAACCACCTGGCCAGTCCCGGAGAGGGTGTCTCCTCATTCAGGTGACTCAGGCGTTCTGCCAGGTCGCTAACCGGTTTCATGACCGCGCTGGACGCCCATAAACCCAGTGCCAGGGACAACAGTGAAAAAACGAGTACCGCCGCCACCAGGGACCAGATAAGTCGATTGGTCAGACGTTGATTCTCCGAAATGTCATAGATCAGGAATGCCCACAAATCATCGTCTTTGCGCACCGCGGCCTTGAAATAACCTTCCGCCGTTTCTACCTCGTGGACGCCCGGGTCGAGTTCCCGGATTTGTGCAACGACACTGTGATTGGGATCGCCTGGCCGCGTTACAAACCCCTGGATACGGGTATGGAACGGCTCCACCAGTGTCGGATCCTGGCGTAACTGTACCAGGTAATCGTCAAGTTCCTGCTTGAGTGTAGAACCAATGAGTTCGTCTTCGAGCGTGCTTTGCAGAAAAAGTGTGCTTATTGCAAAGAGACTGCTAAGCAGTGTGCCAAAAAGCAAAAAAGAAAATATGATGCGGCTTCGAAGCCTACGTCTATATAGCATTTGACTCCAATAGACGGTAACCAATACCGTGACGGGTTTGAATCATCTTGGTGCCAAATGGTTTGTCAATCGCTGAACGCAAAGAATGAATATGAACCCGCAGGCTGTCACTATCGGGCATCTCTTCACCCCAGACTTCCTTTTCCAATTCCGCCCGGGTCACCACGTTAGGTGAGGCTTCCATCAGGCATCGCAGTAACTTCAACCCTATGGGGTTGAGGTCAATTTCGTGACCGGTCCGGGAGACCGTCAAGGTATCAAAGTTATACACAAGGTCGCCGACCTGGATTTCCTTGCTTGCCCTCCGTGCACCCCTGGTGGTCAGGACTCTCAGCCTTGCCTCAACCTCCTGTAACTCGAAAGGTTTGACCAGGTAGTCGTCGGCCCCGGTTTCAAACCCGGCCAGCTTGTCCTCGAGTCGATCCCGTGCAGTCAGCATCAAAACCGGCGTATTCTTACCGGCTTCCTGACGAAGTTTGCGACAGACTTCCAGACCGTCCATGCCCGGAAGTGCAAGATCCAGAACGATGGCATCGAAATCATTGACAATAGCAAGATGAAGGCCGGTTATCCCGTCACCGGCAAAATCTACTGTGTGCCCAATTTCATCCAGATAGTCACCAATATTGGCGGCGATATCCGGATTGTCTTCGATAATCAAAATACGCACATTTATTACCTATGTCATGTTGACCAGAAAAGGAAAAGGCCCAGGCAGATGATTTTACCACCATACCTGGGCCCGAAGCGCCCCATTAACGTGTTCACAGCAGGAGTAGCTGCACTTCAATACAAACCGGCTTTCGCCGCATGCATCAACAGACTGTTAAGTGTATGCCTGAACGCGTTAAAAAATAGTTAACCCAAATGGAAATTTCCGTTAAGGCAATCAATCGCCGGGCATTGCCGTCTAAAGGTCCATCAACTCCACGTCCTGCAGGCTCGCTGAAAGGGAATCTGCATCTCCGCCTTCCGACATTTTCACAGCCAGACGCACCTCATTCGCCGAATCGGCGTGCCTGATGGCCTCATCGTAGGTAATCTTGCCCTCTTTATACATCCCGAACAGACACTGGTCGAATGTGACCATGCCATGGTGTGTGGATTCCTTCATGATCTTTTTCAATTCGGTAATTTCACCATTGCGAATCCGCTCCTGCACCAATGGCGTTGCCAGGAGCACCTCGACCGCCGCCCAACGCCGGGTCTGGTCTGCGGAAGGAATGAGTTGTTGCGCGACAATTGCCTTCATATTGAAGGACAGATCCAGCAGCACCTGCTCTTTTGCCTCTTCCGGGAAGAAATGCAGAATACGGTCCAGTGCCTGATTTGCGTTATTGGCGTGGAGTGTACACAGCACAAGGTGGCCGGTTTCAGCAAATGTGATGGCGTACTCCATGGTCGCCCGGGTGCGGACCTCGCCGATCATGATGACGTCCGGGGCCTGCCGCAAAGTATTTCGCAGCGCAACTTCAAACGAATCTGTGTCAATTCCTACCTCGCGCTGGGTAACCAGGCTCTTGCCGTGGAAATGCACGTACTCGATCGGGTCCTCCACGGAAATAATATGTCCGCTCATTCGCTTATTACGGTATCCAACCATGGCCGCCAGCGAAGTCGACTTACCGGTACCGGTGGCGCCGACGAACAGGACAATGCCACGTTTGGCCAACGATAAATCAGTCAATAATTCCGGCAGGCCAAGTTCTTCAAAAGTTGGAATCTTGGTTTCGATACGCCGGCACACCATGCCGACGTGGGCCTGTTGATAGAACGCACTGACACGGAAACGCACATCTTCTCCGAGCGATATCGCGAATTGACACTCCATCGTTTCATCAAATTCCCTGATTTGTTTCTTGGTCATGATGCTTTTGACGATTTCGCTGACTTCATCCGGAAGCAGGACTTCGGTCGAGATCGCACGAATCTTGCCATTGACCTTGATGCAAGGAGGCGCATCCGCCGTCACAAACAGATCGGAACCTTTTTCCTGGTGAAGTTCCTGCAACCAGCCTTCTACTACACTCATGTCTGCACCTCCAAAATCAATTCCCCAATCGTTCCCGACTGAACGAATCGGATAATTCCTACATAAACAGCTTGCGGTCCACGGCTTTCCTGGCGGCTTCCTGGCGCGCAACAATACCCCTGGCCACCAGTCCCTCGAGATACTGGTCAAGTGTATGCATGCCCACGTTCTGACCCGTCTGAATGGCGGAATACATCTGTGCGACCTTGTCCTCGCGTATCAGGTTCCGGATCGCTGGTGTGGCCAGCATGATCTCGTGGGCGGCAATACGCCCACCGCCAATTCGTTTCATCAGGGTTTGCGCAATTACCGCGCGCAACGACTCTGACAACATTGACCGCACCATTGATTTCTCGCCTGCGGGGAACACATCGATAATACGGTCAATGGTCTTGGCGGCTGAGCTTGTGTGTAAAGTTGCAAAAACCAGGTGACCGGTTTCCGCTGCTGTCAAAGCCAGGCGGATGGTTTCGATATCACGCATTTCGCCCACCAGGATAATATCCGGATCCTCACGCAGGGCTGAACGCAGCGCCTGGTTAAATCCGTGTGTATCGCGGTGTATCTCACGTTGATTGATCAGGCATTTACGTGACGTATGCACAAATTCAATCGGGTCTTCAATGGTCAGAATATGGCCGGCTTGCGTGGTATTGAGGTGATCGATCATCGCAGCCAGCGTTGTTGATTTACCCGAACCGGTCGGACCGGTCACCAACACGAGCCCACGGGGCACATTGATGATTTCCTTGAAAGAAGGCGGCGCACCAATATCTTCCAGGGTCCAGACGGCAGCGGGAATGGTGCGGAAGGCACCACCGACACCACGGTCCTGGTGGAAGCAGTTGACACGAAAACGGGCAAGCCCCTGTACAGCGTATGAAAAATCCACTTCCAGGTTTGCCTCAAAATCGCGTCGCTGATGATCGCTCATCGTGCTGTAAAGGAGTTCAGTTAACTGTTGGTTGTCCAGGGCAGGTAAATTCAAGCGGCGCAAATCACCATCCACGCGGATCATGGGCGGCAAAGCAGATGACAGGTGAAGGTCTGAAGCCTTGTTTTTTACAGCAAAGGCAAGCAGCTCAGCAATATCCATTTAACCCTCCTTGTGCGGACACCGGTCGCGTTACAATACATTATGATTCATTATCAGGAAAGTGTTAAAACTGAATCCATGTGTCGCCTGACGACAAGGTAAACAATAGACAATGCATAACCTCGCTGCAACATGAATGAATCAATTGAACGACTTAATCGGGTACGGCAAAGAATCAGGGCCGCCTGTATGGCTGCCGGCAGGCTGCCGGGTGAAGTTTCCCTGCTCGCAGTCAGCAAATGGCATCCTGCTGAAAAAATCGTCAGTTTAAACAAGCAGGGTCTGCAGTCATTTGGTGAAAATCATGTCAATGAAGCCCTGCAAAAACAGGGTGAATTGGCCCACCTGGACTTGCAATGGCACTTTATTGGCACGATTCAATCCAATAAAACCCGGGCCATTGCAGAGAATTTTCAATGGGTACAAAGCGTCGACAGGCAAAAGATACTTAAAAGACTCTCGGCGCAAAGACCGGATGACCTTGGGCCGGTTAATGTTTGTTTACAGGTTAATATCGATCGGGAACCGCAAAAGGCCGGTGCGTTGCCTGAAGAAATTTTGCAATTGGCAGCGTTTGCCCAAGGTCTCGATAAAATAGCACTCAGGGGTTTGATGGTCTTACCCAGGTTGACAACGGATTCGACTGAGCAGCACGCCAGTTTCCGTAAAGTAAAGGACCTGTTTGAAGCTTTGAGAAGGGAGGGGCATGTCATTGACACCTTATCCATGGGCATGTCATCCGACCTGGAAACAGCAATCGCCGAAGGCAGTACCATGGTCCGTATTGGAACGGACCTGTTTGGAAATCGCGAAACATGACATTCATCCACAAGGATAAAAGATGAGAATCGGGTTCGTTGGCGGAGGCAACATGGCCACCGCGCTGATCAGCAGGCTGTTTGCATCCGCGTCATAGCATCGACCGCGTTCAGGTTGCCGACCCCGGTGCCGAGGCGCGGGAGTATTTACAAAAGCGTTGGCCGGTCACCTGCTACGAGCGTGCGACGGATGCCATCAAGGGGATGGATGCCATTGTACTGGCGGTCAAGCCACAGGTCCTGCCGCATGTGCTCGAAGAAATAAAGGATCTTGTCACCGACCGGCAATTGATTATTTCAATCGTGGCCGGGATACCGACCAGCCAGATCGCGAGGCACCTGAAATCCAACCCGCCGATCGTACGCACCATGCCAAACACACCCGCACTGATCGGTCTTGGCATTACGGGCATGTACGCCCGGGTAAACTGTACCCTCGCACAGCGTGAACTGACTCAAAACCTGATGGAATCGGCCGGTGAAGTCGTATGGCTGGACAAGGAAAGCCTGCTGGATGTCGTGACCGCGGTATCGGGGAGTGGACCGGCCTATTTCTTTTACCTGGTTGAATGCCTGCGCAAAGCCGGTACCCGATTGGGATTGCCGGCGGACGTTGCGGCCAAGCTCGCACTGCATACCGCCCACGGTGCCAGCGTAATGGCCGTGCAAAGCGACCTGGATGTCATCGAACTCCGTCAGCGGGTGACAACCAAAGGCGGGACCACGGAAGCCGCCATGAAACGGCTCGACCTTGGCCATTTTGAACAACTGATAGATGCAGCTATCACGGCCGCAACCCTGCGTGGGCAGGAACTGGCAGAAGATGAGGCGCAATCATGAACCTCACCGGCGCCCTCATTTACCTGGTCAGCACGTTGACAGACCTCTATGTGACCGCAATTTTGCTGCGCTTGTTGCTGCAGTGGGTCAGGGCGGATTTTTACAACCCCCTGAGTCAGTTCCTGATCAAGGTCACCAATCCCGTCCTGGTTCCGGCCCGTCGTCTTATTCCTTCGATCGGCAGGTTGGATACGGCATCGGTACTGGTCATGCTGTTGCTGGAACTTCTGCAACTCGTGATTATCAGTCTTCTCAGCAGTACAAATTTTGGATTCCAGTTCCTTCTCTTTTTTGCAATCCGAAAACTGCTGGTCGCGCTCCTTTTGACTTATTTTGTACTGATCATTGCCATGGTCATTATCAGTTGGTTTGCAAGCCGTTCACGGCATCCGCTGATACCCCTGATTTACCAGTTAACGGAGCCGGTATTGCGACCCATCCAAAAGCTGTTACCGCCCCTCGGGGGCATTGACCTGTCACCCTTAATTGCGCTGATTGCATTGCGCGCACTTTTGCTTCTGCTAGGATGGTAGTCAGAGGTTCTATGGCCGTGTGAAGCGACGAAACCTGTATCCGCCAATTGTTATTAGTGGCACGAATATCTATAAAATGAGGAATTAATTGATGAAATCACTCTTGAAGGTCATGGTGTTTCTCGCCACCCTGTCGTCATTCTCCGCCAGTGCACAGCAGGCTCAACATTTTGGGGACTACACGGTGCACTACGCCGCACTCAACTCAAGCCTGATTTCTCCCGAGGTAGCCAAGGTGTATGGCATCCAGCGCTCTGACAGCCGCGCCCTGATCAATATCGCGGTTTTAAAAAACACCGAAAACCAGTTGCCAAAAGCCGTGAAAGCAACGGTGACCGCCACCGGCCGCAACCTCACGGGGCAGACCCGTACGATTCAGATGCGTGAAATCACAGAAGGCGGAGAAGCGATTTACTACATCGGCGAATTATCAGTTAGCAATATGGAAACGTTTGATTTTATCGTAGAAGTCACACCTGAGGGTCAAAGCAAACCTTACGAGGTGAAGTTCAGACAGCAGTTCTATACCGAATAAACGACGGTCCCTACGCCGGGCTAATCTCTTCGCACCTGTCACCGCTGTTTCAGAATAGTGGAGTAGCCGGTTTTGTAGTCCGGGTAAGACGGTTCAAAACCGCTGTCACGCAATCTTTGGTTGCTCACCCGTTTGCCACTCCCGGCGTTTTCGACAACCAGGCCTTTCGGTTTAACCCGACCCTGCATATGCGCCAGCCAGGCAACAACATCAAACCTGGGCGCAGGCTGATTGTCGGTTGCAAGATACAAAGCTTCCGGCTCGTCAATTAACAGCAGGTGTTTCAAAGCAGCAGCCGCATCATCGCGGTGGATGCGGTTGGTGAATAGCGGTGGTACCTGCTGTACCTCGAGCCCGTCCGAAGCAGCCAATTTGATCAGCCGCTCGCGACCGGGTCCGTAGATACCGGAGATTCTGACCACGACCAGGTTTTCCGTGCAGCGTCCGGCCAGTTGCTCCATTTCGAGAAGAACCTTGCCGTTAAACCCGGTGGGGTTGGGCTGTGTATCTTCGCTTACGACTGCGCCGCCAGCCTCGCCGTATACCGCCGTACTTGAAACCAGCAGGGTCCGGAGGGGTGCATGTTTCAGACCCGCCCATAAATTCTTCCACCCGAGCAGGAAAATCGCCTCGTAACCCGCCAGGTCGCGGCTGCCGGGTGTCGGCATGAATACCAGAGTGTCGATATCTGACGGGAGATCCGCCAGAGTCGCGGGGTCCAGGAGGTCTGCCCGGACGGGAAGCACTCCAGGCGGCAGCGTGGATGTATCACGTTTCAATCCATACACGATATGGCCATCCTGCAGCAATGCAGTGGCCAGAATGCCGCCCACATCACCGCACCCGGCGATCAGAACACGCATTACGCGGGTTCCGGCCCCGGTTTATCAGGGCGTGCACGCGAACCCGGCAGGGTTCTCAGCCAGATCAGCCATACCACCAGCGCATCGAGAATAATCAGGGCCTGCCACAGATACAGGTGGAACCATTCAAACGCCGTATAATTCCATTGGCCGAGGTAATAGAGACTGATAATTCTCACCAGGTTGAGGAGCTGGATGGCAAAGAACCCGGCGACAAAACCAATCAGTTTGTTTTTGAAAGGTGCCGGAAATGCAAAAATTGCTGAAAACAGGATGATCACGGCCTCGAGCCCGTTACAACCCCGTTCAATTCGTACACCAAAGCCCGAAACCTTGTCACGGATCACGTTACCCGTCGCAATCACGTTATCGTCAAAAACCTGTACGATCCAGACACTGATATCCGCAATCATTGATGTAAATGGTAGGATGATGTACTTTTCCGCTGATTGAAAAAGTTCGAGCGTAAACAGTCCGATCAGCAGCACTGAGAATATGATAAAAAATCTGAGCATAAAGCCTGTCGCCACACCTGTTGAAAATAACGCAGCAATGGTACCCAAAGCCAATCAGGCTTGCACGCCGTTTATGTCATCTCTTAGCAGTTAGATGAGAAAGCTGAACCAGAATATTTTTTTGATTGGTCCGATGGGGTCGGGCAAAACCACGATTGGAAAACACCTGGCAAAAATGTTCGGGCTGAAGTTTTACGACTGCGATCATGAACTTGAACGTCTGACTGGCGCCAGTGTGAGCCTGATATTTGACCTTGAAGGGGAAGCGGGTTTTCGTACCAGGGAGAGCCAACTGCTAAAGCAACTAACAGCAAAGAATGGCGTATTGATTGCGACCGGTGGCGGCACGGTTTGCAACGAGGAGAACCGCCGTCTGCTCCGCTCACAGGGACTGGTTGTCTACCTGGAAACCAGTATTGAAAATCAGCTGAAGCGATTGAACAAGGACAAGAGCCGTCCCCTGTTGCAAGCCGGGGACAGGACGCAACGATTACGGGATCTCGCCGAGGCCCGCAATCCGCTTTATGATGCCACGGCTGACCTGGTATTCAGCTCACGTAATTCCAGTGTGTATGCAACTGCCAGGGCACTTTCTTCGGCCATATTGGAACGCCTGGACACATTGGGGCAGGAGCAGGTAAATGCAGACGGTTAATGTAGACCTGGCAAACCGGAGTTACCTGGTGTACATCGGCTCCGGTTTGCTCACCCATTGCCACCCGGTATTTGATAGCTGCAAGGGAAGCCCCGTACTCATCGTCAGTAATGAGACCGTTGCGCCGTTGTACCTGGATAGCCTGGCAGGTTCACTGGCCGGCGCCGATACCCATACCCTGATTCTGCCGGATGGCGAAATATATAAAACAGCGGGCCAGTGGTCGAGGATCATAGACAAGCTGGTCGAAATGCGCGCGACGCGCGATTCGACACTGTTCACACTGGGCGGTGGCGTCATTGGCGATATGGGTGGTTTCGCCGCTGCGACTTATATGCGGGGTATACGGTTTATCCAGGCACCCACCAGCCTTTTGGCACAGGTCGATGCCTCTGTGGGTGGTAAAACCGGTTTTAACCATCCGCAAGGGAAAAACCTGATCGGTGCATTTCACCAACCCGGCGCCGTATTGATCGATATTGAAACACTGGAAACACTGCCTGCCCGCGAGTTTTCAGCGGGTTTGGCGGAGGTGGTCAAGATCGCTGCTGTCCGCGATGAGGAATTCCTTCGCTGGCTTGAGACAAACCACGCCGAAATCATGGCAAGAGCGCCCGATGCGCTGACCAGCATGATCACGCGCAGTGTTGCCAACAAGGCCAGGGTCGTCGCTGAAGATGAGCGCGAGGCGGGCTTGCGCGCGCTTCTGAATTTCGGCCACAGTTTCGCGCATGCACTGGAAACACTGACCAACTACCGTCTGTATTTACACGGCGAGGCCGTTGCCACGGGTATGATGGTGGCGAGCAGACTCAGTGAATTCCGCGGGCTTTGCGAACCAGGGTTCAGTGAACGTCTCGGCAAACTGCTCAAGTCTTTCGATTTACCCCTGGAACTTCCCGCAAATATCAGTGCGGATGAGATTCTCGAAGCCATGAAACTGGACAAGAAAGTCATTGCCGGTTCAACCAGGTTGATACTGGTAAAATCAGCCGGCCTGGGGATCATCGACAGTGGCTCTGATTATCTACAGATCGCTGCGGCGATCAAAGCCAGCCAATCAATCAACTAACCTGGAAAACATTGAACCATTCATGAACTCAACTCTAAAAAACGATCTCTACATCAGGGCGCTACTGCGCCAGCCAACCGAAAGAACCCCGATTTGGGTGATGCGCCAGGCCGGCCGATATCTGCCGGAATACCGTGAATTGCGTGCGCAGGCGGGAAGTTTTATGAACTTGTGCACGAATCCCGAACTCGCCTGCGAAGTCACGCTTCAACCCCTGAGAAGGTTCAAGCTCGATGCCGCCATACTCTTCTCAGATATCCTCACGATACCCGACGCGATGGGTCTCGGTCTTTATTTTGCCGAAGGCGAAGGTCCCAAGTTTGAAAAGGTCATCAAAACAGCGGCAGACGTGGACTTGCTGAAAAGGCCAGACCCCTCGACATCGCTGGCTTACGTCATGGATGCCGTTGCCCTGATTCGCAAAAACCTGGACGGCGAAGTACCGCTGATCGGTTTCAGCGGCAGTCCGTGGACATTGGCCACTTACATGGTCGAAGGCGGCTCCAGCAAGGCCTTTGCCAAAATAAAGCGCATGATTTACGGCGACCCTGAGACGGCGCATACCCTGCTCGACAAGCTGGCCGATGCAGTCACCGACTATCTCAATGCACAAATCGAAAGTGGTGCGCAGGCCGTGCAGATTTTTGACACCTGGGGCGGTGTACTGGCGCCGGAAATGTTCCGGTCGTTTTCATTGCGCTACCTGGAGAAAATCGTCAACGGTCTGCATCGTGAATATGACGGTAGAACGATCCCCGTGGTGCTGTTCTGTAAAGGCTGTAACTCGCATCTGGAGGCCCTGGCGGATACCGGCTGTGACGGTCTGGGCCTGGACTGGACCATGACGCTCGAAGAGGCCAGGACGAGGGTGGGTGACCGGGTGGCACTGCAGGGTAACCTGGACCCGGCCATCATGTTGACCACCCCGGAAGTCATTGAAACCCAGGTCAAAACAACCCTGGCAAGCTTTGGAAGGGGCAACGGTCACGTTTTCAACCTTGGACACGGTATCACCCCCGATGTTGATCCTCACCATATGACCGTGCTCTGCGAAAACGTGCAAGAGTACAGCCGGCAATGGCATATGGAGTGAGCAATAGCGCGTGAGTTCACGGATTTAACCCCGAAAATTCACCGGGGATCGGGGTTAAAGCGCCGGTTGGGCAGATTTTTCGTTCGCAAGACCCTTTGTGATGATTTCGGTATACAGACCCAGGCAACGTGAGACCAGCTTGCAATATTCAGGGTGACGTTCGACCAGCGGCTCGTTTACCCGGCTGTCCTCATATACCTTTTTGAGAAAGTCGATATCACGGTCACTCAGCAACTCACCTTCATTGACCCTGTCTAGTATGCGCAGGGCCCGCGGCAAACGGTTTTCTTCCAGATCGAGCATCAGTGCCGCCAGTGTACCTGCGTCTTTTTCAGACTGTTCCATGGGTGCTGGGACTCCCTGTGGCCGAGTCTTCTGCTGACTCAACATAGCTGTTGATCCGTAATAGATTTTACATCTAAAACGGGTAGTATGATGGCATTCAACGATTGATGGACCGTAATTATTGACATGCACGTTGGTGTGAACCAGTATTCGTGCCTTCATGGAGCGCGCAAGGGCGAGTGCAGACCAGAGAATCGTGAGAGACCTGATTAACAATGAAAATTACCTGGCGTACAGGTTCAACTTCAACACGGAAAATGTGGAATTCCTGCCGGTTGAACGGCATGAAATACGCAGGGTCAGCGCCCTCAAACACGCGTATATCGATGCAAACAGGCAACTCATTCCCGTGCCGCTGGCGGAATTCGTGGCACTGGCGGAATCTCCGGGTCAATCACTGGCTGAAAACCCGCCGAGGTTTATTTTCCACACCGCGTTTTGCGCTTCGACTTTTCTCTCCCGCTGTCTCGATGTGGATGGCGTCACTGTAGGTTTGCGGGAACCGCAACTGCTGCTCGACGCTGCAAATGCAAAACGCCTGCAGTGGCGGTCACAATCGACCCGGCTCGACTTCACCCATCTGCCAAGGCTGGCCCTGATGTTGTTGCAGAAGCATGCCTCAGAAAAAGAAAAACTGGTCATTAAACCGATAAATTCGGTCAACAACATCATTCCCGAACTGCTGCAAATTACCGGCCCCGGCAAAGCCCTTTTGATGTATACCGATGCCAGGAACTTTCTGCTGTCGACCTTGAGAAAGGGGGAAGGCGGAAAGCACGTGATCAGGTCCATGTTCGACCTGCTGCGTTGTGATTTTCCTCACCTGGCGAACCTCACCCTTTCGGCCATGTTGCAAATGACCGACCTGAATATCATCCTGACGCTCTGGCGGCTTCAAATTGAACAGGCAGAACACACGCTCCAGCAATATTCGTCAATGAATTTGATGGCGTCGTTGTACGGGGAAAAGCTGATTCAGAACCCACTGGCCATACTCGAATCAGCCAACCGGTTCCTGGACCTGGGTATCACGGCTGAACAGATTGAAGACATCGCCAACAGCGACACGCGGTTTGCTGATGCCAAGGTCAGTGGCGAACGGTTTAGCACGCAAAAGCGGCAGGAAACCTATCGGAAACTGGAGGAGTTCTATGGCGCCGACCTGGTCAACGGTTTGACGTGGATGGTCAATAGGAATCCCGGCACCAAACTGAATCCTGTTCTCAGTAACGCCCTCGATTGAGGGTCTGACGATGGGTTCCTGTTTTATCCCCAAAGCTAATTCATCAATCAGCTAACTCATCAAGTAACGGCCCTATGAAATCCTGGTATTTCTCCCACAGATTGACCGAACTGGTATACATGGGCTGACGTGCCTGGTACGCACTGGCCGTCTTTACGATTCCTTCACTTTTATCAAAATTCAAGCAGTCGTCCTGCCATTCGAGTTCACACGCCACCAGCAATTTGCGAATTTCAACGTCGGGGTTTTGTGTAAGTGTTTCGTAACTTATGTCATAAATCCCGCCTGGTATAACCTCGTGCCAATGCTTCATAAGCAATTGATATTGCTTGTAGAATTGGGCAACGGTTCTTAAATCATAAGCAAAACGGTAATTTCCAGTGGTGAAATTCTGCTTGTAAATGGACAGGCAGGTGTCCCTTGCATCACGTACACAGTGGATGATCTTTGCATTGGGCAGCGCGATTTTTATCAACCCGATCATCATCATGTTGAAGGGCATTTTGTCCGTCAGGCGGCGGGACTGCCCGTCCAGCATGTCGATTTTTTCCATGTAAATCCTGCCGAACTGTTCGAATGCCTTCGGTGGATAACTGTCGAGCGGGCCGAACTGGTAATTTACCGATTCCTTCAGGAACAGACGGGTGCCCAGCGCGAAGATATAGTCCAGTTCGCCCGCGCCGTACACATCGGAATGGCTGGCGATGATTTTTTCCACCAGCGAAGTCCCGGAACGCGGCATACCGACGATGAATATGGGTCTGTCAGAGGTCTGGGGATCGATACGCACCCGTGAAATGGCCTCGCGGCTGAAACTGATGATGATGCTGCGGATGAGTTCCCTGTCACTGTCGACCCGGTAATCGAACTCGCGCGACCTGAGATCGTTACCCAGCTTCAGGAATTTGAACGCCTGTGCGTAGTCGCCAACGTTCTCCAGGGCCTTGGCCAGGGCAAACGAGAGTTGCAGCCTGTTCTCGATGGTCAATTCACGTTGTTCGAATAAATCGAGCATCAGGCCAATATGCGGATCGCCCGCATCCCGGTACCTGTGAATGCTGGAGTAGGAGAAATGCGCCTGCGTATAGGTTGGCTGCTCGGCCATGACCTTTTGATACAAATCCCTGGCCTCAGCGAATTTGCCCTGCGATTTCAATATGTTGCCCAGTAGATATTTCGGCGCGACAAGCTGGCTGTGGTCAGACATGATGCGCTTGTAAGCGTCGATCGCCTGCTCCAGTTTGCCGGCCTGCTGCAGGCTTTCAGCCAGGTTCATCTGCGCTTCGAGAAACCGCGGGGATATCACCAAAGCCTGTTTCCAGAGATTCTCCGCCTCCTTGCGACGCTCCGTACGTGCGCAGATTGCGGCCAGGTTGCAGAGAATTTGCGGCGATTTTATTTTTTCTGCGATCAGTGCGCGATAGCCGGATTCCGCATAGGCCAGGTTGCCGACAGATTGCGCTTGGAGCGCCTGCTGCAGACGCATATTCTGTTCACTGGTCATGACCCGCTTGGGCCTGACCGGCTGCTTGGGATGTTTCTTTTTGGCTTTTCGCTGCTTTTTACTCATGACGCCGGTCCTTCATCAAAATGAACCCTGCAACGGATTCCCGATGAAAGTCATTTCAATCCAATGGCGTTTTTCAGGGGCGCCAGGAACTCGTCGTAGTTTTTCCAGTGTTCCAGCGCTTCGGCATAAATCGGCTTGCGGACCTGCTCGGAGCTGGGTGTTGCGACCGGGCGTGCATTCAGATGAAAGTCAAGACAGGATTGCTCAAACGGCAGACCACAATACTCCAGTAGACCATCGACAGCCGCTGGCAGGTCATTGATCAGATCTTCGTACTTAACGGTTAAAATCTGCTTTGGCAATACACCGTGCCAGTGGTCCATCAAATCGATATAGTCGTTGTAGTATTTGCCGATGTTCGTAAGGTCGTAGGAAAAAAGAAAACTGTCGGCAAAGAAGTGCCGGTACAAGCTCCAGCCGCTCGCCATCGGGTTACGTCTGATATCGATAATTTTGGCGCCAGGAAAGATTGTTTTGATCAAACCGATATGGTTGAAATTTGGTGGTGTCTTATCGACAAAATAAGGGGCTTGCTGTCTGTATGTCTGTGCAAAATCCAGATACCTCTGTGCCAGACCCCGGATTTGTTTAGCACTTAACTTGGCCATGGATTGAGCGTACTGCTCCTGCGCCGGCTTATTTGGATTAATCAGATCCCGGACAATTGAATTAATCCCGGCGAGTTCCCGTGTTCCATCGACCTTGCTATGAGCCGTCAGGATTTGTTCCACCAGGGTTGATCCACTGCGTGGTAAACCCACCACGAAAATTGGTGCGTCAGAAGTACTTCCGGTTTCCTTATGCCTGGAAAAATATTCTGAAGTAAAAAATGTCTTTAATTCGATATTATGATTTGAATAGCGAAAAGGTCGAATTTTGGTGTACCCACTGTTTGCCGCCTGATAATGCTGAAAACTTTCTGCAAAACGCTTGCCATCTTCCAGGGCTTTACCCAGCGCAAATTGGATCAACACTTTGTTAATGGGTGTATTGTTACCGGTTTTTAGTAAAGCCTGCATTCCTGCTATTTCATCTGCTGAAAACCGGTAGGTCTTCAAATTTGCCAGCTCCCAATAAGCTTGACCTGACAGGAATTCATCCTCCATGGCCTCGCGATAGCAACTTATCGCCTTCTTAGTTTCGCCAACTGTTTTTAATACTTTACCCAAGTGTAGTAAGGACTTGACACGTTTTTCATTGACACCTGACAATTCACGATAAATTGCAATTGCCTCTTCAAAAAGATTCAGGTTATACAGGACTTCAGCCTTGAGTTCGTATATATCAATATTTTCAGGAGCAATTCCGATGAGTCGGCGGCACTGTTCAAGTGCTTCCTGATACTTCTTGCCGGCGAACAGCGAATAGGCATATTCGAGGCCCAGGGCTGCGTTAGCGGGTTGTGTTTCAATGCATTGCGCAAGGATAGATGTGCTGATTTCAAAGTGATGGAATCGTTTTGCAATTCTTGCAAGCAAGCGAAGCGTGCGCACCTCGGCAGGCACCAGTCCGAGCAGATGACGGCATATTTTATCCGCATTGACAACTTCGCCGTTGCTGAAAGCGCGTTCTGCTTCTTTCAGCTTATCGTTGAACGCCTTGATCATATCATATTGATTTAAGGCGTCTTTACTTGCCTCTTGTTGTCCACCCTGTTGTAGATATTTACTTAGCAAAAGCCAGTTTTCATCAATATCCGGCCGCGTGTCAGTGGCATCGCGCAAAAGCCTGATCGCGCCTTTAAGATCATTTTTTCCAGAAAGAATTTTTGCCAGTTCTACTTTCGCCAATACCTGTTTCGGATTGCGGGAGATCAACGTTTCGTGTGTTAGTTTTGCCTCGTCCATATCTTCACAAAGTAACTGGCAACGCGCCAGTATGAGCATCGCCAGGTCGTCAGAAAATGTTTCTGCAGATGCATTTTTGAGAGTCTCTTTTACCTCTGCAGCATTTTCTGGAAGCTGGGATTCGAGTTCTTCAAGTGCTTTGTGCCTCTTATACGCTTCAAGCATCAGTTATTCAGTCTTTTGCCGGGACAGGTGCGCTGATTGTACTTCGGTCGGCATGATTAAACCAACTGCGCAGCCCTCCCCGACTCATGCTCTCTTCCATACTTTCGCCACTGGTTCCACATGCCTGTTCTTTCTAGAATGAAGCCGATTCGGGAGACTTTTATGCGCGTTCGACTACTTTTGATAATTGCGGTAATGCTGGCCGCGATCGTGACCCTTTTCCTGTTGCTCCTGGCTACCGATACAGCCCTGTCGGTCTGGCAGCGGTTGCAACAGGCTCCGCTTTGGCTGCAGTTGGCCTACACGCTGGTTCTACTTTTAATCTCCGCCGGCACGTTGTTGTTCACCTGGCGCTGGCTGAAGCCTGCACGGAAAAAGCCCGTTACCGGAAGCAAACCCCTCGACCAATCCGACTTCCAGGCGGCGCTGGTTGAATCAGCGGGGGCCGGAATCGATGTCAGCTTGGCCCTGTCCGAAATCAGGGAACAACAACGGCGAAAACAGGATGGTGAGATTTATATCGCCATATTCGGTGAAATCAGCACCGGCAAAAGCAGCCTGGTTAAAGCACTCTTGCCAGATGCGGATTTGCAGACCGACCCGAGGGGCGGCACGACCCAAAACGTCAGTCACTACCGCTGGTTGGCGGACTCCGGTGACGCAGTGATGATTGCCGATCTGCCAGGGTTCAACCTTGATGGCAACCCCGAAATTCTCGAGGAAGCCCGTCGGGCCCACCTGGTGGTTTTTCTTTGTGACGGCGATATGACACGCAGCCAGATGGAACAACTGAGGGGCCTGCTTTCGATCCAAAAACCATTGGTCGTCGCACTGAATAAAATGGACCGGTATTCGTCCCCGGAAGCACACGAGATCGCAGAAAGCATTTCGCATAAAACCGGTATTGACCAGGAAGACGTGGTATTTATCCAAACAGGTGGCCGCGAGGAAGTCATTCGATTGTTACGCGGCGGGCTTGAAGAATCCATCACCCGAAAGCGGATGGCGGACGTAGAACCGCTCCGTCAGGCACTGCAGCGGAAACTGGATGGAGACCACCAATTGCTGGAGCAGCTTCGCGACACTGCCGTTCTCCTGCTGGCCACTGAAAAGCTCGATGAGGCTCGTGACAAACACCGTGAAAAACAGGCGGATGAGCTGGTACAAACGTATTCCAAACGCGCCGTGATTGGCGCGATGGCCGCCGTTGCGCCGGGTTCCGACATCATCATCCAGGGTCTGCTCGCCACGCGGTTGGTGCAGGGGTTGTGCAAGATTTATGATGTTTCGGTGAAAGAGGTTGAGATCGAATCATTCCTTCGCCTGGCCGGGGGAAGAGTCAAAAAACTGACGGCCATTACACTGGCAATCACCGGTAACGCGCTCAAGGCATTTCCCGGTATGGGCACACTGACCGGTGGCCTCGTACATGCGGTTGCCTATGGCATGATCTTCGAAAGCCTGGGCCGAGCTGCCGCCCAGACACTCGCCAGCCGGGGTGACCTCCGTCCCTATCCCGCAGCAAAAGCCTTTGAGGAGCTTTTAAATGACAATCTTGAAGCAGGTGCAATCCGCTTTGCAAAACTTGTCCTGGCTGAAAAGGGCAAAGAAAAAAGACCCTGAACAGCACCTGCTAAACGCCAACCTGCAAATTCAGACACTGCTGAGCGATACCAGCATACCGGCTGCCGTGCGGGCCGAAATGTCCGGGGAGTTCCGGGAGATCGAGGCCATATCTGAAAAACTGACGCACAGTGAAATTCATATTGCGGCATTTGGCCGTGTCGGAACGGGAAAATCATCAATATTGAATGCTCTGATTGGACGTGACGTGTTTTCCACCAGCCCGCTGCATGGTGAGACGCGTGAACAACAACGCAGTCACTGGGATTCCGTGAATTCGGACCATGTCGTACTGATCGACACACCGGGCATCGATGAACTGGACGGTGAGGCGCGCGAGGAAATGGCCCGGTCCGTTGCCCGAATTTCCGACATTGTCCTGATGATCTGCGAAGGGGACCTGACGGAAACCGAATTGAAGGCGGTACGTGAACTGGCTGAGCGCAGGCGGCCGTTGCTGCTGATTTTGAACAAGTCGGACCGTTACAGCAAATCTGAAATCCAGACCCTGTTGGCCCATATCAGCAGACGCTGCGAAGCGTATGTCGATCCGGGCAACGTATTGTCCGCCTGCGCCAATCCGCGGCCTGAAAAGATCATTCGCATTGACGGGGACGGCAATGAAGTCATGGCAGAACGCCCGCGAAAGCCGGAGGTCGGAGATCTGAAAGCACGCCTGTGGCAAATCCTTGACAAGGAAGGCAAGACCCTGGCAGCACTGAACGCCGCTTTGTTTACCAGCGATCTGGACAGTCGCATAGCGGGAAAAATTGTATATGCAAGAAAAACTGTGGCGGAAAAAATCATCAGGAACTACTGTCTTGCCAAGGGTATCGTGGTGGCGGTCAACCCGGTTCCCGCGGCTGATTTGCTGGCCGCAGCCGGAACCGACGTCGCCATGGTCGTGCACCTCGGCAAGGTGTACGGCTTTCAACTCTCAAGACGGGAGGCCAGCAAGCTATTGCTGACCATCTCGGCCCAAATGCTGGTATTGATGGGTGCCTACTGGGGTGTGAACATGGTGTCTGCCGCAATGAAAACCATTAGCGCGGGCATGTCGACGGCTATTACCGCGGGGGCCCAGGGCACGCTCGCCTGGTACGCCACCTATGTTACTGGCATTGCCGCAGAATCATGGTTTTCCAAGGGAAAATCATGGGGCCCGGCAGGACCCAGGGAAACGATCAATGAAATACTGGACTCGCTGGACACGGATTCCGTACTGCAATCCGCACGGCGTGATATCCTCGGAAAAATCAGGACAACCGGTTAGCCCGGACATTGCCTGTTTACTTCCATATTTCTTCTTGCTCGGTCAGATCGTAAAGGGATTCTGCATCCCGGATCAGCTTGTTGGCGTAGTTACCCATATGTTGTTGTGTACCCCCAACCGGTCTCTTGTTCTCACCCAGCGCAATCAATCGATCGGCGTCCATTTGCCACTTTAATGCAAAGTGCCTGGCGGCATCTTTGGGTGTTGCCGCCATGCTGCCGGGAATATGGTCCGTAACTACAGCTTCTCCTGAAATGGTCCAGATAAACCTGCTTTTTTCACTCACCCCCCACACCTTGGCGATCAGTATTCTATTGGGAAGCGCCCAAACCGGAGTGGCTTCCACCGCGGCTCCCATGACGGCTTTTCGCCCAAGCATTTCTTTGACCACGGTGTCGAGCAATGGCTTGTACCAGGCTTTTAACGCCACTTTATCCGTATTGGGTTTTAACTTTGTCATCTCTTTCTCCCGGCCCGGTCATTATCCCCGGGCCTGATTCAAATTGGTACGGGTTCCATTTGACCGAATTGATCATGCTATTTTTACCTATTCGCCCGTTGCGAAAAACGTGAGCAATACATCATTCAGCAGCGGTGTCCAGTTTTTCCAGTTGTGCTCACCTTGTACCTTGATGAAAGTCACGTCATATCCCTTGTGCTCCAATGTCTTTCTGAAGCGTTTTACTGCACGGGTATTATCATTTCTGGAGCCCACACTTAAAAACATTTTCAAAGGTAAGTGCTCTTCTTTTTCATATAACTCACCGACGACATCAAGGTGTTCCCCACTCGCCGGCGATTGCATGGCGATCCCTGAGAACAACTCCGACAGCACCAGCCCAAAGCAGGCTCCGTTCAAGCCTCCAAATGAAACGCCCAGTATCACACGATCCTCCCGCGACACACTGACGGGCTGTTCGCTACTGATCGTTGGGATGAGTTCACCACCAAAGAAATTGGCATACTTCACGTTACACATAAATTCTGAATGCCGGCGGTTTTCTTCCAAATTGTCCGGGTTCCGGCTGTCCAAAAAAATGACCAACACCGGTTCTACCATCCCGCTCCTGATCGCATCGTCCAGGACAGCTTTAAAGTTCCCCTGCGCCAGATAGCTCTGACCATCCGTCACATACAGTGTCGGCAAACTGGCACCGGCCGTCGTGCCGGCGGGCTTGTACACCCTGTATTGAAGTTCGTAGCCGAGGTGGGTGCTGAATATACGCTGGTTTTCACCCAGGACGCCCTCACTGGCAGTTGCAGCGACTGTCAGCAGCAAAGAACTCGTCAGAATCCCTGTCTGCCATAGCCGAGAACGCAAGCACTCAACCCGCATTTACTTCACCCGTTTGACCCGGGTTGACTTGCCGCCTTCGTTTACCAGGAAAAACGAGCCCATGACGCCCTTTTCTATTTTTGCATCGAAGGGTACCTTCAAGTTCCATGATGTGGCATTCTGCTGTTTCCATACCTGGCCATCGGAGGTCTGAAAATAGTGAATGCCTACACTGTCTTTCTGCATGCGCACGACGGTTACGTTAATTTCGTCAACTGAAACCTTTGCTGTGGTCGGTGGTGCAGATTTTGCTTCTGTGCTGGTCTCAGCAGCAGTTGCATTTTCCGGTTTTTTCGTTTCGACCGTGTCCGCTTCTTCCGTCTTGCGCAGGTTTCTGCTTCCGAATTGCTCAACCTGGACCTGCTTCAATTGTTGTTCGTTGAAAATCCCGCCTCGGCTTACCGTGTCATAGCAGGCCAGGCGCTCTGCATCACCACTAATTCCCTGGCAGCCCTTGACATCGGAAATATTCATCAGCTCGTCAGCCAACAGGGGCACTGTAAATATTGGCGACAACCCGAAAACCAACAATAAAACGTTTGAAAACGGCACTGTTACGATTTTTTTCAACATAATTAATACGCTTCCCAAAATTTGTGACCGGATTTAACCGGGCCAATCTCCCGTTTCTTACATAATGAAGCGGATCAGACTCAATCCCACAGATTATCAGATACTCGCGTTTTGATCAGCATATTGAATTCAAAATGCTCGCAAAGGTTCCGACCACTCAGTCCGGGACATAATACGCATTTGGCTTCATGCCATTTAACCCATAAATCTTTCCTCGGGCCGATTCAATATTCTTCACCGGTTTCTTCCGTAAGCGTATTATGTTGTAATTAATTGTCATTGCTTGGAGTTTTCATTATGAAGCATCATCTTGCGACTGTGGTTTTTTTCCTGGGACTTTTCTCAACATGCGAAGCGGCGGCCGCTTCGACTTCAGCAGTGCCTGGACCTTTTCAGGGCTCCGACGAAACTTCTGAAAACACGATCAACTACGATGATTTAAGCAAAATATACAGAGTTTCCGTCGTAAATGTCGGCCTGTCAAACCGGGAAAAAGTAGCACCCACCCATGCTGCCACCGGCACGCGGATGAAGACCAGCATAAATAGAACCACTAACAATGAGGGAAACCGTTTCTATTACGAGTCCTATGCCGGCAATGAAGATGCACGAAAAGTGCTTCTGGCTATCCAAAAGAGCCTTGAGAAGGTGCCCGACCAGGTGCCGCTGGAGCGTTTCTCCCGCGATGAGCAACTGGCCTACTGGTTAAACCTGTATAACGTCACCGTCCTGAACGAAATCATCAAGGAATATCCGCGGCGGAATCTCAAGAAACTGGTGACCGGCAAGAAATCAATCTTCACGAACAAGGTTCTTAATGTCGCGGGTGTGCCCCTGAGCCTCGATGATATCGAGTACACCATCCTGAAAAACAACTACAACAGTGACCCGTTGATCATTTACGGTCTCTACCAGGGTTATATCGGCGGTCCAAACATCCGCAAGCGGGCTTATGTCGGCAACGATGTTTATCGTGCCCTGAAGAGCAACGCGTATGAATTTATCAACTCCAACCGCGGCACCTACCCCAAGGATGAAAAAACATTCCGTGTCTCAAGCCTGTATGAACGCAACAAGGCTTTCTTCCCGGATTTCGATGAGGACCTGACCGCGCACCTGCTGGCATACATCGAAGGCGAAGAAAAGTCGGACCTGTTGTCGGCAAGAGACATCAGGCCCGATATCGACGACTGGACCGTAACCGACCTGGGCGGCACCTATCGTGATATGGGTGCATCTTTCGCAGACAACAATGCAGCCTTGCTGGATTCAGTGAAAAGCACCGTGCCTGCGGATGGTGGCGGAACAGTAGGCGCAATGGCCGGCGCAGGTTCTGCGGCGTTGGCAGCATCAGGCCAACCCTTGCAGCGCTTTGATCCGGAATTGATGACGCAGTTAAACATACTCAATAAAAAGCGGGAAAACACCAACATGCAGAACGCGACCGTGACGATGGAAGAATTGGGAGAAGCGCCGGTTAAACCCACGACTGAAAAGGAATCCAAAGAAAAGGATGATAATTGAGCGTGGAGCCATTACACATCAATCATATTGAGAGAATCTATTTATCAATGATTACAGGGGGATAACTGATCTATACTTTTATCGAGAGACGTTTTTATGAAGATACACACGAAATTTCTAATTTCCAGCTTTTACGGCTTTTTACTATTGGGGCCATTGGCCATGGCGGCGGAATCACCCGTTCCCGCACCCTTTCAGGGTTTCGATAATGACTCCAAATTCACAATTAAATACGATGATTTGACCAACTTACTCAAAGCGGTGGTTGTCGACGTCGGGCTGTCAAACCGGGAAAAAGCCGCACCCTCTCACGCCGCAACCGGCACGCGGATGAAAGCCAGTGTGAACAGATCAACCGTCAACGAGGCTAACCGCTTCTATTATGAAACCTTTGAGGACAACGATGAAGCACAAGGGCTGCTGATTGGCATCCAGGAAAGTCTTGAGCTGGTGCCCGACCAGGCGCCACTGCGATATTTTTCCCGCGATGAGCAGTTGGCCTACTGGTTAAACCTGTATAACGTTACCGTGCTGAACCAAATCATCGCGGAATATCCGAAGCGCAACCTCAAGAAACTGGTAACCGGCAAGCACTCAATCTTCTCAAACAAGGTTCTCACTGTCGCCGGTGTGCCGCTGAGCCTCGATGATATCGAGTACACCATCCTGAAGAACAACTACAACAGTGACCCCTTGATCATTTACGGTCTCTACCAGGGCTATATCGGCGGCCCGAATATTCGCAAGCGGGCCTATACCGGTAGCAATGTGTATCAATCCTTGAAGAACAACGCTTATGAGTTTATCAACTCCAACCGCGGCACCTACGCCAAGGATGAAAAAACATTCCTGGTATCGAGCCTGTATGAACGCAACAAGGCTTTCTTCCCGGATTTCAAAAATGACCTGACCAAGCACCTCCTGACCTACATCGAGGGTGAAGAGCGCTCGGACCTGCAGTCATCGAGGACTATCAAGGCCGATATCGATGACTGGTCCGTGACCGACCTCGGCGGCACCTATCGTGATATGGGTGCGTCTTTTGCCGATAATAATGCGGCTTTACTAAACGCGGTTGTAGGCACTGTGCCACAAGATAGCCTTGCGGGCGGGTCACCGTCCTCCACGTCGGTAGGTACGGATGGGTCAACGCCTGCCACGTCGGTGGGGGCTATGGGTGGTTATGGCTCGGCGGCGATGGCGGCAAAGGCGCAGCCACTCAGCCGGTTCCCCACGGAAATGCTGATACAATTGCAGGAACTTAATTTGAAGCAGGAAAACAACAGGGCCGAAAACGCCAGGGTGACCGTGGAGGAAATGGGCGAATTCCCCGTTCAACCCAAAGCTGATTCTGACAAGGAAGACAAGGACAACAACTAGGCTTGAGACAATCCGGGCCCGAACCTTATACGGGCCCGGTTGACCGCCTATCGTGATATGAGTGCATCCTTCGCGGACGAAAATGCAACCATGCTGGGTTCAGTAAAGAGCACCGTGCCGGCGGATGGTGACGGAAAAGTAGGCGCCATGTCTGGCGCAGGGTCTGCAACAATTGCACACCAGGCATGTTCTGATAAACTATTTATACATAATTACAGGGGGATAGCTGCTTTATATTTTTATCGAGAGACGTTTTTATGAAAATTCACACGAAATTACTAATCTCCAGCTTTTACGGGTTTTTATTATTGGGGCCATTGGCCATGGCGGCGGAATCGCCCGTTCCCGCACCCTTTCAGGGTTTCGATAATGACTCCAAATTCACAATTAAATACGATGACTTGACCAACTTACTCAAAACTGTGGTTGTCGATGTCGGGCTATCAACCCGGGAAAAAGCCGCACCCTCTCACGCCGCAACCGGCACGCGGATGAAAGCCAGTGTGAACAGATCAACCGTCAACGAGGCTAACCGCTTCTATTATGAAACCTTTGAGGACAACGATGAAGCACAAGGGCTGCTGATTGGCATCC
Source organism: uncultured Gammaproteobacteria bacterium (assembly GCA_963801195.1). Taxonomy (GTDB): domain Bacteria; phylum Pseudomonadota; class Gammaproteobacteria; order Xanthomonadales; family SZUA-36; genus SZUA-36. The sequence goes on from CAWDDX010000003.1 coordinate 148,042, forward strand.
AGGAAAGTCTTGAGCTGGTGCCCGACCAGGCGCCACTGCGATATTTTTCCCGCGATGAGCAGTTGGCCTACTGGTTAAACCTGTATAACGTTACCGTGCTGAACCAAATCATCGCGGAATATCCGAAGCGCAACCTCAAGAAACTGGTAACCGGCAAGCACTCAATCTTCTCAAACAAGGTTCTTAATGTCGCCGGTGTGCCGCTGAGCCTCGATGATATCGAGTACACCATCCTGAAGAACAACTACAACAGTGACCCCTTGATCATTTACGGTCTCTACCAGGGCTATATCGGCGGCCCGAATATTCGCAAGCGGGCCTATACCGGTAGCAATGTGTATCAATCCTTGAAGAACAACGCTTATGAGTTTATCAACTCCAACCGCGGCACCTACGCCAAGGATGAAAAAACATTCCTGGTATCGAGCCTGTATGAACGCAACAAGGCTTTCTTCCCGGATTTCAAAAATGACCTGACCAAGCACCTCCTGACCTACATCGAGGGTGAAGAGCGCTCGGACCTGCAGACATCGAGTAATATCAAAGCCGATATCGATGACTGGTCCGTGACCGACCTCGGCGGCACCTATCGTGATATGGGCGCGTCTTTTGCCGATAGTAATGCGGCTTTACTAAACGCGGTTGTAGGCACTGTGCCAGAAAAAGGGATCGATGGATCAACACCTGGCAAGGCGCTGGGGGCCATGGCGGGTTATGGTTCTGCGGCAATGGCGGGAAAGACGCAGCCACTCAGCCGGTTCCCCACGGAAATGCTGATACAACTGCAGGAAATTAATTTGAAACAGGAAAACACCAAGGCCGAAAACGCCAGGGTGACCGTGGAGGAAATGGGCGAATTCCCCGTTCAACCCAAAGCTGATTCTGACAAGGAAGACAAGGACAACAACTAAGCTTGAGACAATCCGGGCCTGAAACCTCAGACCAGGGAATTCCCGTTGTCATCGACCATATTTGCCGCCATGAGCTTGCGCCTCACCGGTTCAAGCTCAGTTTCCAGATGACGCCAGCGACTGACCGAACTGGTGTAAATCGGTTCCCTCACCTGCGCAGCGCTGGCAGTTGAACTCTGCCCGGTGACGTTTTGCACTTCGATCAAGTCGCTGGACCAGGTGAGCCCCACGTAATCGGCAATCCGCCTGGAGACATCCCGCGGATTGGATACCAGTTCTTCATAGCGGACGTCGAGGATAGCGCCGGGCATCAATTCGTGCCAATGGTCCATCAGTTGGCGGTAGGCGATGTAATAATCCACCAGTTCGTCCAGGTCGTAGGAAAAGTAATAGGCCCTGGCGAACAGGGTTTTGAAAACCGCGTAGCAAGTGTCCATCGGGTCACGGATCAGGTGCAGGATCCGGGCTTTGGGAAATGCCTTTTTTATCAAGCCGCAATAAAGAAAATTGAACGGCGTCTTGTCCATGTAGCGGGCGGCTTTTCCAAACATGCCCCGCATATTGCTCTGGTACTTGTCGGCGATTTCGCCATAGTCCACTTCTAACGCGGCACTCAGAGGGTTGAGTTGCCTGGCCGGATTGGCGGCGATGTAACTGTTGATCACGGCGCTGAACGCCATCGTGAAATCGTAGGTTTCCTCTGCCGACCTGATACCTTCGCCTTTGCTTACGATACGCTCCACGAGCGTCGTGCCGGTTCGCGGCATGCCAACGATAAAGATCGGTGAATCCTGTGAGCCCGAATCAGGAATCCCGGCAAAATTAGCGGGCTGAAAGACGCTCAAGACATTTTTCACATTGGCCAATTCTTCAGACAGGTCGAATTGGACAAGTTGACGCTTGATGGCTGCCCCCGACTTCAGTGAGGTGAATGATTGTCTATATTCGCCCAGGTCTTCCATCTCCTTGGCCAGGGCAAAATAAATATACACCGCTTCTTTTTTTGTCAATGGCTGCGAAAGGCAGTTTCTCAACATTTCCACGTGGTTTTGACCAGGCGTCTGTTTGCGCAATTGCGATCTCAGCAGCAGTTTCTGCCCTTTTGCCGGCGGCTTGAGATCCAGGTACCTGGATATGGCCTCTTCCGCCTCTGCCATTTTTCCCAGGAAAAACTGGTTGGTTGAAAAGTCGAAAAGAATTTGTGGATTGCTGGTCTGTTTCGCCCCTGCGTTCAATAGAAAGGGCTCGGCGCCGGCATGGTTCCCACATTGACTGAATACCCGCGCGGCCCGCAACTGAATCATCGGGTTGTCCGGAAATCGCGCGGCAACAGCTGATGCGGTCTCCTGGGCCTTTAAGCCTTGCCGGCTGATCGTTTCGATGTCTGACTTTTTGAATTGCAGGTCCGGCTGCTCACTGTCCAGTTCAACTGCCCGGTTGATATGCGCAACAGCCTGTATTACCTGATTCCGGGCAAGCGCTATTTCGTATGCGAGAGCGTGCACCTGGGCAACGTCTGGCGCCTCCGCCAACAATTTGGAACTGAGTTGCGCCGCCTCATCAACCTGACCAAGCGAAAGAAGCTTTGATCCAAGTTTTACTTTTCTGAGTGGGTTCATCAGGTTGATATCAATTTCATTGTTTGGACAGCATATCGCCTCAGAATGTACTGGGTGACCTTATCAATCTTCAGCGCGTAGTTTACACGGAATGTCTTGTCTGCAAACAGTGACAGTATGTCCGGGTATTGAGCCAGTGCGGCAAGCACTACCGTTTCAAAGCGCGCAAAGAATACTTTTTCCACGCCTAAAAAGAAAGCGGGCCAAGAGGCCCGCTTTCAGTTCTAACGTGTTTCTTATGACTTAGAAACGGAAGGTTGCCTGCGCGAACAGGTAACGACCCAATGTGTCGTAGAAACCTGCAATCGTGTTGGCATTGGTGGTCAGAGTACCACCAACCATCGGCGGTTCTTTATCAAAGATGTTGTTAATACCAACGGTGATGTCGTGATTTTCCATGAAACGGAAAACTGCACTCAGGTCAATGTAGTTCTGAGATTTACCCATGTTCTTCCCAGCAATCTGATCTGTAGTACCAGTATAGTCAACACCATCAAAGAAACGCCACCTTGCGGTCACAGTCCACCACTCATTGGAATCATACTCGGTAGAAAAGGTATGACGCCATTCCGGTGCCGGGTAGCAACGGTCGCTGATGGTACCCACGCAATCATAGGTGGAGGTGGGGTCAGATGGAATCGGCGTGATTTCCCTCTTCAGCATGTAGGTGCCAATCATGTTGGTCGTCCACGTGCCGCCCAGTCCATCTACCGCCCAGTTGAAGGCAAGGTCGATACCTGACCATACATTTTCACCCAGGTTAACGGTGACATCGTAGATGTAAGGTACTGTGCCCTGCCAGAGATTTCCACTCGGACCACGGTTGATTTTATCACACAAGGTGCCATTCAACCCGCACTGCGACAGAATGGTCGGGCCACCGATGTTATTGATGGTGTCCGTGATGCTGATATCCCAGTAGTCGACCGAAATCGTCATGGAATCCATGGGGTTGAAAACAACACCGGCGGTCCAGGTGTCAGCCGTTTCCGGATCGAGGTTCGGGTTACCGCCAAATATGGCGTTGTACTGGCCAGCCGGGCTTGCCGAAACATTGCCGTACTGCTCAGCGCTTACACCGGTATTCGCGCACTGAGCCGCTGTGTACGCCGGATCGTCTTCTGTGCTTACATTGTTGAGATTCCCGGCACATGGATCGCTACCACGACCACAGACCGAGAGACTGGGTTGAGAACAACTCACTGACGTTCGGCGCACGCACAGCGCGGTTGTAACCAACACGGACCGTAAACAGATCGATTGGTTGCCAGTCGAAACCCACACGGTAGGTGCTGTTACCACCACTGGTGCTGTAATCCGAATAACGGTAAGCAAGGTCAAGATTCAGCTGCTGTGCAAACGGCGCATCGGCCAAAAGCGGAACATTGGCTTCGCCAAAGAACTCCAGAACGTTGTAGGAACCAGTAACACCCGGTGTCGGTCCACCCTGACCAGCCAGTGCACCCTGCTGGAAGACAGTGTCGGATACACGCGAGTAACTTTCGGTTCGGTGCTCGAAACCGGCGGCGACCATGATGCTGTCGGCGCTACCGATGTTCAGGCCGGTGTCGCCGGTCACATAACCATTGATGATGGCGGTCGAGGTTTTACCGGTTGCAATAGCAGTACCAAGAAGGTTATTGGCAGCAGCTGCAGTAACACCCTGATAGGTGAACACTTCATAAGGAATACAGGTCGGGTCAGCCGCACATAGAGCACCATCAACTGCGATACCGATTGCAGGGGTCAACATGTCATTCAGGTAGGCCAGGCTGGAAGCCGTAGAGCCATACAGGTAAGACACGTCATAATCCCAATCATCGTTAATGGAGCCCTTCAAGCCGGAGACGATACGGAAACCGGAGTGCTCGAACTGGCTTTGCCGCGGGCCGCCTTCGACGTTACGTTTACCGATCTGAAGACCGTATGCGTCAGCATCCGGGTAAAGGCTTTTCAGCGAATCACGGAACGTTTGCGGGAAAAGGGAGTTGTCCGGTGGCAGAATGTAAGTTGCAGCATAGAAAGTGCCTGATTCGGCGATCTGACCAGCGGTACGGTCATTGGCAAAGTTTGTTTCCAGGTAAGCGATCGCGTGTTCGTTGATTTCATAATCTACAAATGCACCCAGGGACCAACGCGTATCTGGACGCATAAAGTGGTTGATCGGGCCATAATTGTAAATGTTCGTACCATCGTAAGGTTGCAGAGAGCTATCCGATTGCAACGTCATCCAATCGGAGGTAGAAGTATCCAGGACTCCATCGTATACGCCGTATACAAAAAAGTTTGGAATTGGCGCAGTACTGGAACCACCGCATGATGTACCCGAGTTGCTCAAAGCGCAGCTCGAATAGTCGCGTGCACCCTGCAGCAACTCCTGGTTTTCACGCCAGGTGCCATAAACGGTTGCATTACCTCTGCCATCGGCAAAGTCACCACCGACAACAAACTCAATGTTATAGGCTTTGCCATCAATACCGGAACCGCCTGTAGGATATTCAAAGTTCTTGGCATCCATCAGGCCCTGGATGTACTTGTTATCATTCTTGTGCTGGTAACCACTGATGCCGGCACTGATTTCAACGCCATCGACACGGCGCATGATAAAGTTAACAACACCTGCCACAGCGTCAGCACCGTAGGTAGCTGATGCACCACCGGTCAGCACTTCGACACGCTCAATCATGGCAGAAGGAATCTGGTTAACGTCCACGGCCTGCGCTTGAACGCCGCCAGGTGGGAAACGACGACCGTTCATCAGGACCAGGGTGCGGTTGGCGCCGAGTCCGCGAAGGTCGATAGAAGCAGTACCGGAAATACCGTTTGCATCAAATGAATGCAAGGCTGTTTCTACCTGCGGCAAGCTGTTCAATATGTCTTCGACACGGGTCAGACCCGTTGACTCAATTTCGTCCATACCAACCACGGTTACAGGACTGGTGCGGCCAAAGCCGTCTACTGTAGCAATACGTGAACCGGTTACGATCACTTCTTCTAATAAGTCTTCAGCATTCTCATCCTGATCTTCCTGTGCCACAGCTACTCCTGTGACTATCAAAGATGCCGTAAGTCCTAGTGCGGAAGATACCGCGAGACTCAGTAGCTTTTTATGTTGCATTACCATTTCTCCTAAATTTAACAGTTTTTTTGTCAGTGGTTCTTGTTACGTACGCCCAAAAACTCATGACGGCTTTTTTTAGCTCCTAAAATAACAACAACAAAAACAACAACTAATCTGCAAGATTGTTATTTCAGGCTTAAGTTGTAGTCTCAGTTGTTAAATTTACATTAATTCCAGTGAAAAAGCACTATTTTTTTAGACGTACCCCCGGTACGCTCAAGTGCATGATTATCCAACTATTAGGTGCAAAGGTCAAAGGTGGCAGGCTGTCAGCACCACGTCGATCACCTGTTTGAAAAGTGTTAACTCGTTGTTATGTGCAATCGGGATTCAATCTCAGATGCACTTTTGCACGCAGAAATAGGCGCATACCACTGCTGTCCCACTTATTCCAGATGCCAGGTGCTGAATCAAAGGTCAGTCGCGGGATTGCGCAACATTCGCTTCTTCCGGACTTCAATTCACCATTTGCCAGGACCGCCGAGGGGGTGCTGTCGACACAACGGTTTCTATCAGTCGATGGCAACTCGGTGTCAGAGCCGGGGTGGGTATCCACTACCAGGACCGTGCGAGACAGGAGGTCGAGCCCGAGCCTCCAGGACGGATTTACGGCGTGTCCTGGTAGTGGATACCCGCCCCGGCTCCTTCCACTGATTTTAAGTGGGACAGCAGTGGTTGCATACCGCATGTTGCCGGGTACGCGAGCACACCACCTTGTCACCAGTAGTCGGGACCCTGCAACGAAATTATGTTTGGAAACAAAAAACCCCGGTGATTGACCGGGGTTTGTGATTCCTGGGAGCCTGTCGGACTTAATCGTGTTGCAGTTTGATATTGCCACTAAAACTCTCAACCCGCACCTCCGCACCACTGCTGCCGGCCTGGTGTTTCAGGTGACTGCCCGGGCCGTGTTTGGCGTTATCCACATTACCAAAATCCGTGTCGATCCTGCCACTGAAACTTTGGGCCCTGAAAATACCCGCCTGGGATGCGGGTAACAGGATTGTCAAATCGCCGCTCATGCTCTCGGCACTCAACTTGCCATTGCCGGCTACCTCTGCGACCGTCGTCACGTCACCCGAAACCGTTTCAAGCTTCATGCTGTCAACCATGCCTGCCCTTAGTTCCAGGTCACCGGACACCGTGGTCGCCTCAATTTCCCCGGAAATCCCGTCTAAGTGCATGTCGCCCGAAACGGTTTCGGCAGCCATACGGGCCGTATCACCCCTGAATTCAATATCGCCGCTGACTGTCTCGATCGATACCCGCCGACTGGAAGCATCGACGTTGACATCGCCGCTGACAGAATTCGCCGTCAACTTTTCATTATCCAGATCGGAAATACCAATGTCAGCACTGACTGAAGATGCTTCTATGCCGGCCCCATTTGGCATCATCAACTTGAGTATGGTTCTGTCTACATTCCTCTGGTTGTGATTGACAACGTTAATTTGCAACGAGGAATCGCTGGCGTTGATTTCCAGTTCATCGACGCTATTGCCGAGTTCGCCGGTCAGGTGTGCTTCGCTTTTGTCCCATCCCTGTATTTCAATGCTTCCAGCGACATTTTCGATGGATATGTTCGCATCCGTATTGATATTCCAGCTTTCATCGACCGATTTCCCGGCAAACGCGGTTGCCGATACGAGCACCAGTAAAACCGTTGATATTTTCAGGTTACCCACTTTCATGTCCTTCTCCAGTCATTTTGTTCGAGCAACGCCAGCCGTTTGACGAACTGCAATTGCTGCGATCTCAAATCGAGTAATTTTTCATTCAGATAAACGTCCGACGGATATTGCTGCAGCGCCGCCAGCAGGGCTGTTTCCGCCTGTTCCAGGGCTTCCCAGCTACCCCGCAGTGCGTCCGGTTCTTCGCCTTGAAGGCGCAATCCGGAATAATCGAGTGGAACCAATTCGCTGAATGCGGCCTGGTATTCCAGTTCGGTGGCTTTCACGGTACCGATCAAAGCAGCTTCCTGTGCGGTTTCCGTCATCTGATCTGCAGGCTCTGTATCTATATCTATCCCGCGACCGATAAAAATACCGGTGACCAAGGCCAACAATACGGCTGCCGCCATCGCCGGCGTGCGCCAGAACGGGACTTTATATGCTGCACCGTGATGGGGCACGGCCGTCTCGAGCCGTGCGTTGATACCCGGCCACAGGTCCCGCGGCGGTTTCATGCCCCGGGGTAATGAACCAAGTGCGTTTTGCAGTTCTGATTCTTTCATCGTTCTCACAAATTCCTTCAAATGTTCCCAGTGTCCTTGAGTACTGCCTGGACCAGCTTACGGGCACGATGTAACTGCGCCTTGGAAGATCCGACCGCCATTCCGGTCATTTCTGCAATTTCATTGTGCTGGTATCCCTCAATGTCATACAGGACCAGCACGGTTCTCGCTCTTTCAGGCAGACCGGCGATGGCGGCTTCGAGGTCTTTCCGCAAGCCTGCAAATACATCGCGGTCGCCGACCTGCACGCGTTCGATGTCTTCGCCGAATTCCTGTTCACGCCGCAAGCGTTTCACCCGGATGCGGCGGTCACTCAACACAACATTGACGGCCAGTCGGTGCAACCAGGTCCCGAACTTGCTGTCACCCTTGAATAGGTCCAGTTTGTTCCATGCCCTGACAAACGCCTCCTGCACCATGTCCTCCGCCAGCGCCCTGTCACCACCGCACATCCGCCAGCAAAGCCCGTAAATCCTGTCACAATGACTGCGATAGAGCTTCTCGAATGCAAGCTGATCGCCAGCCCGGGCCCTATCGACCCAGTTCGTTTCGGTGGCTGACGAATCCATGTTGTCGCGCTGCCACGAAATCACTGCCTGCATTCCTCCCATGTACATTTAGATGTAATTCAACAAAAAGGGTTTAAACATAACCTGTAAATGTGAAAGTTAACATGCTTTCATCCTCTGGCCTGTTGCCACCATGCGAATACCCATCGTCAGCGGCTTTCTTTTGCACGAAAAAGCATATTGAGCCTAATTTGCCTAAGTTTCATGAGCGAAAGCGCACAGCAGGCTCGCTGCCCGCAGTCGTTTTATTTTTCGCAAGTGATGTAATTAGGATCGGACTGGGCTCGGGTACAAACTGTACTTTTAAACGCGAGCCGAAAACGTCAGATTCAGAAATCGATAAAATGGCTTGGAAACAGAGCCGGATCCGACTGGTGCAATGTTCGGACAAGTCAAGGGCTTTCCCGATACAGGGTCAGCCCTTTATTTACCAGCAACCGCTGTCAGCTTGAACCTTTCAGGGCATCTGCCACCCTGTCCAGTTCGGTGATCATCTGGGCGGGTAAGCGTTCGCCAAAGCCGTCGAGGTACTCTTTGATTTGTTCGATCTCTACATACCAGGCATCGCGATCAACTTCCAACAATGCCTCGAGTGTGGACTTGTCGGTTTCAAGATCATTGATATTGATGTCCGCTGAATTTGGCAAACCTCCGATAGCGGTTTCATTGACACCGACATCGCCTTTACACCGCTTGATGATCCACTCGATGACACGCATATTGTCACCGAAACCCGGCCACATGAACTTACCTTGTTTGTCTTTTCTGAACCAGTTCACATGAAAGATCGGCGGCAGTTTACTGGCACGACCGGCAAACGAGAGCCAGTGGTTCCAGTAATCGGCGAAGTTATAGCCACAAAACGGCTTCATGGCCATCGGGTCACGCCGAACGACACCGACCTGTCCAATGGCTGCCGCGGTCGTCTCGGAAGCCATACTTGCACCGAGCAGAACACCGTGTTCCCAGGACGTGCTTTCCATGACCAAGGGCACCAGCCGTTCCCTGCGGCCACCGAACATGATGGCCGAAATTGGTACGCCCCGCGGAGCCTCTGCCTTTTCCGAATAGGACGGGCATTGCTTCATGGGTACGGTAAAACGGGAATTTGGTTGTGCTGCCGGACCTTCTTCAGGATTGTAAGGTTTGCCCCGCCAATCGGTGACGGGTACCTCGTCATCCTTGCCCTCCCACCAGGGTTGATTGTCTGCGGTTACGCCAACGTTTGTAAAAATAGCGTCGTGGTCGAGCATGGCCAGGGCGTTGGGATTGGTTTTCGCACTGGTACCCGGTGCGACGCCGAAAAAACCTGCCTCCGGGTTGATGGCCCACAAACGTCCGTCCTCACCGGGTTGCATCCAGCATATATCGTCACCGATTGTCCAGACTTTCCAGCCCTTGTATTCCGCCGGCGGGATCAGCATGGCAAGGTTGGTCTTGCCACAGGCCGACGGGAACGCCGCGGCCACGTAATGGGTTTCCCCCTGCGGGTTTTCGATACCCACGATCAGCATGTGCTCAGCCAGCCAGCCCTCGGTACGAGCCTGGTAGCTGGCTATTCTCAAGGCGTGGCACTTCTTGCCCAACAGGGCGTTTCCACCATAACCGGAACCAAAACTCTGAATCGTCAGTTCTTCCGGAAAGTGCATGATAAAGCGGCGGTCCGGGTCCAGTTCGCCAATCGAGTGAAGACCCTTGATAAAAGTGCCTTCACGTTCAATTCGAGCCAGTGCATCGCTGCCCATGCGCGTCATCATGCGCATATTGGCGACGACATAAGGACTGTCGGTTATTTCAACACCACAACGTGACAACGGCGAATCAATCGGGCCCATGCAATAGGGAATCACATAAAGCGTACGGCCTCGCATGCAGCCATCAAACAGATCGCGCATCTTGGCCTTGGCTTCACCGGGCTCCATCCAGTGGTTGTTCGGACCGGCATCATCTCGATCGGTTGTGCAGATGAACGTCAGGTGCTCAACCCTGGCAACATCGCTCGGGTCCGATCGGTGCAGGTAGCAACCGGGATGGGTATCCTGGTTCAGTTCGATAAACTCGCCGCTTGCAAGCATGCCGTTAACCAACTGCCGGTGCTCCTCGTCACTGCCGGTGCACCACTGAATATTATCCGGCCGGGTCAACGCACTGACTTCTTCGACCCACTGTTTTAAAATCTGGTTACTGGTCACGTTACTTCCTCTTTAAAATATTTCGCATCAGATAAGGACTAGATGCATTTACAAATCGGGCGAACCCATGATTCGCCGGCTATTTTACATTGCATCCAATGCCTAACCCAAACGACGGCATCCACGCTACTTTTCGGGGATTAATGTAGCAATGACGTGGGTCATATAGGCCTCAAACTCTTCCGAACTCAGGCTGGGTGTCTGATGCTGTTTCTGCAACTGCAGGAAGCCCAGGTAAGTCGAATACGTCAAGCGCGCTCGGTGTGATGCTTCCTGCGGATCGAATCCAATTTCTTCAAAAGCTTTTTCAATATGCCGCATGCGGCGTGCCGCCACTCTTTCCAGCAACGGCTCGACCTGCGGATGGTCCGAAGCCATACACAACGAACTGTAAACATTGTGGGTCAGCTTTTCGCGCCCGGTACGCCTGAAAAAAGATCTCAGCCGCTCACGGGGATCTTCAATGGCGCTCAATGAGGTCTGCAGATTGATCTCGTCGTGCTTTTCCCATCGGATCAGGGACTGCTCCAGCAAGGATTCACGATTATTAAAGTGCCAGTAAAAACTGCCTTTGGTGACACCCATACGCCTGGCGAGGGACTCGACTGCAACCGCCCTGATGCCTTGTTCTGCTATCAACACCAGTGCCTGCTGCTCCCAATCGCCCGCGCTGAGGGTCGACCGTTCTTTCTTTTTTGGTACTGATAGAGTCACGACCGATAACCAACACTATTGAATTGTAATGTGAAGCATAACCGAGAATGGCGTTTCAAAATAGCGTCCGTAGCAGTTGACTCCAGCCAGAGGATTTACCATACTCATGCGTATGGAAAGGTGCATTTTACTTCACAGTCCCAATTTAAGCGGTTTTTTTCCGACGCGGACTGCAACAGAAAAATGTAATTAGTATTCTCAGAGGATAATTGAAATGCTTTGGATGATGATATTGGGCTTGCTGGGTTTTTCCCTCATCGCAGCCTATCGTGGAATCAAGCTGCAAAGCTGGACGATTGGCATGTACCTGGTACTGGCTGGATTTGCCATTTTTACAAGCATCTCCCTGCTGGCAGTGGTGATTCTATCGGTGTTGTTCACCGCGCTCGCCATCCCACTGAACTTCAGGTCTTTCAGGCGCCAGTGGCTCAGTGCGCCATTTCTTGCAGTCTATCGCAAAATGCTGCCGACGCTCTCCGATACAGAAAAAGTGGCCCTGGAGGCAGGCACCGTGGGCTGGGAAGGCGAACTTTTCGCGGGCAACCCGCACTGGGATTCACTGCTTGAACAAGTCTGGCCCCAGTTGAGCAAGGAAGAGCAGGCCTTCGTAGATGGCCCGACGGAAGAATTATGCAAAATGCTCACGCCCTGGGAAAACTCACACGAACTTGCTGACCTGCCACCCGAGGTCTGGACTTTTCTAAAAGAAAACCGTTTTTTTGGCATGATCATTCCAAAAGAATATGGCGGTCTGGGTTTCTCCGCGCTGGCACACCGGGCCGTACTGCAGAAAATTGGTTCGGTCTGCGCAGTTGCCGGCAGCACCGTGGCCGTTCCAAATTCGCTCGGTCCGGCAGAGTTGCTGGTCCACTACGGCACAGATGACCAAAAAAACTACTATCTGCCACGTCTTGCAAAAGGTGAAGAAATACCCTGTTTCGGCTTAACCGGTCCAACCGCAGGTTCAGATGCGACCTCCATCCCGGATACCGGCATCATCTGTAAAGGCAAATACAAAGGCAAGCAGGTACTCGGTATGCGGCTGAACTTTGACAAGCGCTATATCACCCTGGCACCGGTCGCCACGATTGTCGGTCTCGCCTTCAAGTTGTACGACCCTGATGGCCTGGTGGGCGACAAAGAGGATATCGGCATCAGTGTCGCCCTAATACCCAGTGACACGCCGGGCCTGGAAACGGGTATGCGTCACCTGCCACTGAATGTACCGTTTCACAACGGTCCGGTTCGCGGCAAGGACGTATTCGTTCCACTGGACACGTTGGTCGGTGGTATCGACATGGCAGGCAAAGGCTGGCGCATGCTCATTGAACTCCTGGCCGTAGGTCGCGCCATCACCTTGCCCTCTTCCTCCTCGGGTGGCATGAAATTGTGCGCATTGACGACCGGTGCGTATTCCAGAATACGTAAACAATTTAATTTGCCGATCGGTCGTTTTGAAGGTGTTGAGGCGGCGATGTGCCGGTTGGCTGCGTATACCTACTCAATCTCCGCCCTGTCACGTATGACCGCCACCGCTGTCGATCTTGGTCAAAAGCCCTCCGTCCCCTCGGCGATTGCCAAGTACCATGCCACCGAAATGGGCCGCCAGGTGATCACCGATGCCATGGACGTACATGGCGGCAAAGGCATCATCATGGGACCGCGTAATTATCTCGGCAGGGGGTGGCAGGGGGCGCCCATCTGGATCACGGTTGAAGGCGCCAATATCCTGACCCGCAGCATGATGATTTTCGGTCAGGGCGCGATCCGCTGCCATCCTTATGTACTCAAGGAAATGCAAGCCGCAAGGATGGAAGACACGGCAAAAGGCCTGGCAGAATTTGACCGTCAGCTGTTTGGTCACATCGGATATAGTATCGGTAATGCGGTACGCAGCATGGTTCTGGGATTGAGCTTTGCCCGCTTTGCCGCCGTACCGACCGACCGCAAGACCGCACGCTATTACCGTAAGTTGACGCGTTATTCTGCATCGCTTGCTTTCGCATCGGATATTGCAATGCTCTCACTTGGTGGAAAGCTGAAATACAAGGAACGTATTTCCGGCCGCCTTGGTGATGTCCTGAGCCAGTTGTATATCTGCTCAGCCATGTTGAAACGGTTTGAGATACAGGGACGGCCCGCTGCCGATCAACCGATCCTGGCCTGGGCTTTCCACGATGCCATTTATAAAATACAGACCGCTTTGGGCCTGGTCGTGGACAATTTCCCCAGCCGCGCCGTACGCGTTTTGCTGAGAACGTTTATCTTCCCGCTGGGCCGGCATGAACGTCAACCGGGTGACCGTCTTGGCCACAAGGTTGCCCAATTGCTGATGTCTCCTTCTGAGACACGCAAGCGATTGACCGACGGCATATTCATTTCAGACAAGACGAGTAATCCGGTCGGTCTGCTGGAGTTGGCCTTACCAAGGGTGATCGCAACCGAACCACTCGAACGCCGTCTTCACAAGGCTGAAACTGCGGGAGATCTCGTGATCGGAGACACGGAGTCTCAACTGCAAAAGGCTGTTGAACTATCAATCATTACGGCTGCAGAAGCGCAGGAACTGGAGGCTGTGAGGGCAATGGTCACCGAAATCATCAAGGTTGATGAATTCGAAAGCTGCTACCTGAGAATGGGATCGAGGCGTAAATCCGAGCGCGCCCAGGACCAGGCAGCCTGATTTAGAAATCACGAAGAGGGTGCGTAGCCGTTCAGCTACGCACCCTACAGCATTCCGGTTTCGAGCCTGGCAGCCTCGGTCATCATCTGGTGATTCCAGGGCGGCTCGAACGTCAATTCGACACTCACTTTGCCCACCGTTGGAACAAGCTCAATCTTGCTACGCACGTCCTCGACGATGATATCGCCCATGCCGCACCCCGGCGCGGTCAGTGTCATGACGACGGAGACCTCCCTTTGACCCTGCCCGTTATGCTTCAAGTCACATGAGTACACGAGGCCCAGGTCGACGATATTGACCGGAATCTCGGGGTCATAACAGGTCTTCATCTGGGCCCATACCAGTTTTTCAACGTCATCGTCGCTGGCGTTTTCCGGCAGCACCGGCGGCATGACTGGCTCTTTACCGATGGCATCGGCATCGATCCCGGCCACGCGAAACAAGTTTCCATCGACAAAGACAGTAAAACTGCCACCCAGAGACTGTGTGATATAACCCACCGTACCGGCCGGTATGGTTAATTCCTGGCCAGCGGGAATCATGACGACAGCGCAATCCCGTTCGAATTGGCAGGGTTGGCTGGTATGGTTGAACATAAGTTTAGAGCCCTAGGACCTTTAGGGCCCTAACAACCCATTTTGGCTTGCAGGTAATTCTGGATACCCATTTTTTCAATCAGGCCCAGCTGCGTCTCCAGCCAGTCAACGTGTTCTTCCTCGGACGACAGGATGTCATCAAATAAATCACGACTGACAAAATCACGGCAACCTTCACAAAAGACAATGGCTTCTTTTAAGTGCGGCAGGGCATCCATTTCAAGTTGCAGGTCGCAATCAAGCATTTCGCGCGCATTCTCGCCGATTCTCAGCTTGCCGATATCCTGCATGTTGGGCAGACCTTCGAGAAACAAAATCCTTTCAATCAACTGGTCAGCGTGCTTCATTTCATCCAGCGATTCATGATATTCATGCTCGGCCAGTTCTTTCAGACCCATGTCTTTATACATGCGGGAATGCAGAAAATACTGGTTGATTGCCACCAATTCGTTACGCAACACGGCATTGAGAAACTCGATAACCTTGCGGTCGCCTTTCATTGTGCAGGACTCCTTCAGGAACTCTGATTTTCAATAGACGGGGCATCATTCCAACGATTTCGACCAACCATTGGGCAATGCGCTAAATGTGTTTAGATTTTAGCAGGTGTTGAACTTACCCGCATCTCGCATGAGAGACTTCCACTCAGGCCAATTGCAAGTCGGAGAGTATATGCCGGGTTTGTCGTGCTTCCGTCAGCGCCTGTTGAAGAATTTCATCGGCCATATCTTCGCAACTGCCACAAGTGGTTCCACAACCGGTGGTTTGCTTCAATTGCCACAAATTGCCAACACCTTCTTCCACCGCCCCGCGGATGTCAGAATCGGTTACAGCATTGCAGATACACACGTACATAACAACGTTCCCTTCATTACCGATATTATTTTAAATGCAAATGAGAACGATTGTCAATTAGACACAGGAAGTACTCCATGCTCAGACGTTTCAGATATGTCGCCTGAAATTCGATGACGGGTCCGGCCTGTGGCGCAACAAGGGAATTGAAACGGTAAATGCGATCTGGTCTGATTGGTTGGCGGGGTACCAGTGCGTAAGTTTCACGCGAGGCGGGGCGAATATTTCAGCCCGAGATCATCATGGGTTCGAGCAGCGTAAGCGCCTGCCTGTAAACGCGGCGCTTGAACCGGATCACGTTATCGGCGGGATACCAGAAATCCACCCAGCGAAAATCCCGGAACTCAGGTTCACCGGTTGTTTTGAGATCAAACGTCACATTATCATCGAGCAGTTTCAACAGGAACCATACCTGCTTCTGACCAATGCACAGGGGCTTGCTTTCTGACCGCTGGAACCGCCGGGGTAGCTGGTAACGAAGCCACCCCGGGGTCGAACCGAGTAATTGAACGTGGTTTTTATCCAGACCGGTTTCCTCCCGCAATTCGCGGTACATCGCCTCGATCGGGGTTTCGTCGGTATTCATACCACCCTGGGGAAATTGCCATCCATCATTGTTGGTCCGCTGGGCCCAAAAGACCCGGCTATCATTGTTCATGATTACCATGGCGACATTGGGTCTGAATCCGTCCGAATCGATCATGTCTGCTTATTTCATTTGACCTGTTCAAGTCCGATGTTATCGGCTTGCTTAATACGTGCGATAATTTGAAATCTTAATCAACCAAACCATGTTAATCAATCCCTCAAAATGATTCCAATCAGATTACGTCGGCCGCTGCTCATCTTACTGTTGCTTATGTCAGCAGGCAGCATTGTTATCGCCAGCGCCAGCGGCTCGGTCCCGCTTGATTGGTTTGAGTGGCTGCGTGCCCTCCAGGACTCCAGCAGTCGGCATGGTGAACTGATATGGCGACTGCGTCTACCGCGTGCGATGGCCGCCTGGGTGGTCGGTTCGATGCTGGCCATGTCCGGCTGCCTGATGCAGGTACTGTTACGCAATCCGTTGGCCGACCCCTATGTCCTGGGGGTATCGGGCGGCGCCGCATTTGCCACCCTGCTGGGAATGGTTTTTGGTATTTCTGTGGTATTTCTACCCTGGCTCGCCATACTGGGCGCATTGCTAACCATCTTGCTTGTGTTCGGCCTCGCCCGAGGCACCGGACCCTGGAGCGGCACACGATTGTTGCTGACGGGTGTCGTCACCGCATCCGGTTGGGCGGCAGTGATCAGTCTTATTCTTTCACTGAGCCCCGATAATAGTCTGCGTGGCATGCTGTTCTGGCTCATGGGAGACCTCAGTTACGCCACGCTGCCCACATGGTCGCTGGTGGTACTTGCCGGCAGTTTCATCATGACACTGGGCCTGGCGCGCAGTCTGAATGTGCTGGCCATGGGCGAAACTACGGCCAGGTTGCTGGGCGAGCCAACCCGGCGCATGCTTTGGCTGGTTTACCTGCTCGCCTCCATACTGACTGCCACGGCGGTCTCCATAGCCGGAAGTATCGGTTTTGTGGGCCTGATCGTTCCTCACCTGATGCGGTTGCTGGTCGGCTCCGATCATCGCATCCTGATCCCCGCCGCCACCCTTTTTGGCGGCTTGTTCCTGGTGCTTTCGGATACGCTCGCACGTACCGTCTTGAGTCCACAACAGTTACCGGTCGGTGTGATCACGGCGATACTCGGTGTGCCGTTGTTCCTGTTGTTGTTAAACCGCGCGAGGCTAAAAGGCATATGACTTCATTGGCCTGCCAATCGCTCGACGTCAGTATTGCCGGTAAAAACATCTGCAGTAAATTGACCATGACACTTGAGCCCGGCCAGCTCTGGGGCCTGCTGGGTCCGAATGGTATTGGTAAAACAACGTTGCTCAAATGCATGGCGGGATTGTCCTCACCCGATAGCGGTAACGTCCTGCTCGAAAACCAGGCAATCGACAAATTGCCGAGACGGCTCATTGCGCGGCTGCTGGGGATGCTACAACAACACACCGTATACATTTTCGACGCCAGCGTGCTTGAAACGGCCATGACCGGGCGGCACCCCCACCTGTCTTACTGGGAACGCGAGGGGCCGCTGGATAAACAGAAAGCGCTGGAGGCGATCCATGCGGTCGATCTCGAAGGTTTTGAAACACGCAGCGTGACCGGGTTGTCAGGCGGTGAAGCACGGCGCTTGGCGTTTGCTGCGCTGATGGTACAGGAACCCTCCATCATGCTGCTGGATGAACCCACGAACCACCTCGACATGAAGCACCAGATCCGTGTCATGAACCTGGTTGAAACGCTGGTCTCCGGTCAGCAACGTTGCGCCATGATCGCCATGCATGAAGTCAATCTCGCTGCGCGTTATTGCGGCCATATTCTCATGTTGTTTGGAGACGGAGACTGGCTGGCGGGTCCTGCGGTTGATTTATTGACCCGGCAAAACCTCGAAAGACTCTATCAGTGCCAGGTTGATTCTGTGCAAACACCGAACGGCATGCGCTTTATGCCCGGCGGCTGATACCGGCCTGTTTGGATGGCGTGTAAAAAAATGACAACCGGAATCAGGGGTCAAGCTGCCGCTTGAGTTGTGTATAAGCCTTGCCAAGATGCCAGGCACCGGCACCCCATATCGCCATGATTGGAATATAAAGCCAGGCAATCTGGCTAACGGATAGTCCGGCCGTCATCATCCCCTTGAAGATCCAACTGGCCGTGACATCACTGCCGCGGTAAACCACGGTATCAATGAAGTTCTTGCTCTTGTACTTGGATTCACGGTCCACAACGGTGAAAAGCATCTCCTTGACCGGCCCCAATAAACCGTAATTCAAGGCGCGTTGCGCGACCTGCACCGCAGCGAACAGAACCAGTCCGATCGAACTGCCCAGCAAGGTAAAACCCGCTGCCAGGATGATGGGAGGTAAAATGGCCGTACGCGGCATCCCGAGGTAGATAACCAGGCGCGAAGTGACCAGGAATTGCAATGTGAATGCGAGTATTTGCACCACCAGGTCAACATAGCTGAAAAACCGTGTCCGCTCAGCAAACCCGATGATGTTCTGGTCAACGAGCACAGCAAGACCGTTATACAAAAATGTTGATGTCAGGTTATGTGACAACATCAGCAGGCAAATCAACAACAGGTACTTGGACTTGAAAACCCGTACCGCGCCTTCCCAGATACTTCCCCCGATAATTCTTGCAGGCTGATCGTGACGCTGGTCCCGCTCAAACCTGCCGAGGACAACGGCAAAGTAGGTCGCGACCAGCAGACAGATAAGCGCCAGTGCCATGATCCCCCCTGAACCTATCGACTCGACCCATCCTGCCGTCAGAACGGGCCCGGCAATCGCACCGAGGCTGCCACCGGCCATGATACTGCCAAACAGGCGTTGCGCCTGTTCGGGGCGGAAGATGTCCGCCATGAAACTCCAGAATATCGAGACCACGAACAGGTTGAATACGCTCAACCACACGTAAAAACCGTATTGAACCCAGTCACTGGTCGCATCGCCCTCGAATGCAACAGCGAAAAAGGCCAGGTTGGCACAAAAAAACAGGTAGATCCCGGGTACGAAACGGCCCCGGCGGAATTTTGAGACCAGCCAGCCAAAAACAGGAACCAGCAGCAACATGGATGCAAACGTGGCGGTATACAGCCAGTGCAGCGAATCCGAGTGATTGGATGCCACGGTTCCGCGCATGGGTCGCAGCATGAAGTAACCGGCCAACAGAAAAAAGAAGTAACTGAACGCCAGCAGAAAACGCGACCACTCGCCTTTTTGAACATTAATCAGATTCAATTGGAGTCAATCCTACGTGCTTGGAACGGACAGGATCGGCAAGGCCATTCATTTGTTGACTGAGCGCTACGCAGATCAATCTTCTGACACTTCTGGCTCGGCACCCGGCTCCTGTAGGGAGCGGAAATCGCTCTTGACATGAATATCCCGCTGGGGAAACGGAATCTCGACACCGTTTTCATTCAAAAGGGTCTCCAGTTCCCAGAGGAAATTCGCGCGTGTGCGTCCAGGCCGACGCACGCCTTGCCGGCTGACCCAAAAAAGGACGGTAAACTCCAATGCACTGTCACCAAAACTGGAAAGCCTGACCTGGGGCTCTCTACCCGGCATGTTTGTCAATGCACAATCGATTTTCTTTATGGCCTCGTTAGCTATTTTTTCGACAAGTTCCTTGTCCGTACCGTAGGCCACACCAAATGTCACACGCATGCGCCCGTATGATTCACGCAGGGTCCAGTTGGTCAGCTGGGTCGTTACCAGCACGGAGTTGGGCACGACCAGGTCCACGCTGTCGTTGGTTGTTATCACGGTGGCACGGGTATTGATTTCCTTGACCACGCCACGCAAACCATTATCCAGTTCGACAAAATCTCCAACCCGTAGCGTCCCTTCGAACAGCAAGATGAGTCCTGAAACAAAATTACTGACAATGGCCTGTAAGCCAAAACCGATACCAACGGACAAGGCACCCGCGATCAAGGCAAAGCTGGTGAAGTCGATACCGATGGATCCCAGTGCGGCAAAACTGCCCGCCATTACGATGATGTAATGAAGGATTCTGCCTAGAGCGTAGAAAGCCGGGCTTTGTGCGGCTTGTCTTCTCCTGATACCGCGCGCCAGGAGGTATCGTATGATCCATGAAATGCCGAGGGCCATGCCCAGGATAAACAGCATCTTGATCAGACCGGCGGGGGTTACGCCCGTGCCACCAATGTCAAAAAGATGAAAGTCGGACAGTTCGTACAGGCGATCCCAGGCGTTGCCAAACACGAGACTCAAACGCGCACCCGTATTGCTCAGACCGCTCTGCGCCGAGATGAATTCTGCATTGAGGATTTCCTGGACGAACAACAGATCATCGCTGGTACTCCTGATCTGATCGACAAGCGTCAGTGTATCCCTGGCAGCGGACTGGGCAATCTCATAGTTCTTAACCGTATTCAGACTGTCGTCTGCCGACGGGACAATCAGTGTTGACTGGCTGGCCGAGGCCCACAAGTCCGCCTGCCTGAGGGCTTCTTCGGTGACGCGACGGGCCTGGGTCGTAGCGGACTGGACATCAAAGCCCGGGTCCAATAACCCGGATCGGAATTCGTACCAGTTTGACTTGGTCTTGACCAGCAACGCCTGCAACTGAGCCAGTTCCGCTTCCGCTGAGGCGCGTGTCAATTGTTGTTTTCTAAGCAGTTCAAGGCTTTGGTTTACATTTTCAGCTGACAGCACGTTCAATAATTGTGGCTGCAAAGCGGCCACCTTTTTTGACATCTCGGTAACTTTCGCATTGGCTTCAGTGATCGCCTTTTGCAATTCCTCCAAAGACATATCCGTATTGACCAGATGATCACGTGCGAATGCCTGCTGTTCGTCCAGTTGCTGGCTCTGTGTTTCGATCTGCTTTAAGGTTTTCCGCGAATTTTCAGTGGTTACCCGCGCCAATTCAAATTCGACCCTGGCCGATACCCGATTGACGCCCGCAAGAATCCTGGCGGGAGACTCCGGACTGGTCGCGGTATATTCACGTATCAATTTGTCCCTGCGGTCCTGGAGCAGTCTGATTTTTCTTTCGGACTGTTCAATCTGCAATTCAACCTGGGTCGCATTGGTTTCAAGCTCGCGCCACCGGGCGCGCAGATTCAGCAATTCGTCGAGAAAGTAGGTTTCTTTCGCCAATGGTGGTTCGAAACGCTGCTCAACCGGGCCCTGCTTCGCCAGTGCCAGCAATTCAAACTGGCTCTTGATGTAGGCCAATCCATTTTGCGCGGTGATGATATCAATGCCTTCAAGACCCGTGATACGTTGTTCCATGACACTGAGGAATTGTTTTACCCGCTTATCCACAACTTCAGGCGAGGTATCCTCAAGCTGCGCCCACCAGTCCGTGGGTAAATCCGCCAGGTCGGGCGCCTCCCAGGGCGTCTCGGCGGGCTTGACTATTTTAGGCTCGGTCAATAACTGAGCTTCAATTTGAAAGGAAGACAGGCAGGTAATCAACAGACACCACGCTGTCAAACCCGACAGGTGATGCCTCCATTTTTTCGTGCATGTCTTGTTCATTTTGCTCAACTATACCTGATTTGAGCCGGTCATAAACGCGGTGTATCGCCAAGGATAGTAAATTCGTACCTGGAAGCCTTAAAACCGTGCGGTTTTGGTATTTAAAAACACCGCAAACGGTTATGATTTAGGCTCTTAACCGGGATATTTTGATGCAATATGACTACATCATTATAGGCGCAGGCTCCGCCGGTTGCGTCATGGCCAATCGCCTGAGTGAAAACCCCGCCAAACGCGTTTTGTTGCTCGAAGCCGGCGGACCGGATAACAACCCGTTTATCCATATACCCGCCGGACTGGCCAACCTCACGAACAACAAGAATGTCAATTGGGCCTATAACACCGAACCACAAGCCGCCTTGTATCAGCGCAGAATGTATTGGCCGCGCGGAAAAGTTCTGGGTGGCTCCAGCTCAATCAATGCCATGGTCTACATTCGTGGTCAGGCTGAAGATTATGATGGCTGGGCCGCGCTCGGCAATGAGGGTTGGGATTTTGAAAGTGTGCTGCCCTTTTTTCTCAAGTCGCAGGACCAGCAACGGGGTTCGTCGCCTTTGCACGCGACCGGCGGACCACTCTCGGTGCGGGACCTGCGCTACGTCAACCCCATGAGCAGGGTGTTTCTGGAGGCCGCGAAGCAATTAGGTTATCCGCTGAACGACGATTTCAACGCCCGGCAACAGGCAGGGTTCGGGATCTACCAGGTCACCCAGCGCAATGGCATGCGCTGCAGTTCGGCGACCGCGTTTCTGAAACCGGCTATGAAACGTCCCAACCTGGAAGTAAGGACCGGTGCGCTCGCCGAAAGACTGCACTTTGAGGGTGTAAGGGCGAGCGGTGTTACGGTTTCTCACAAGGGTGACAGACACCGGCTTCTGGGCGATGAAATCATACTATGTGGCGGTGCGATCAACACACCCCAACTATTGATGTTATCGGGTGTAGGACCCGCCGACCATCTGCAGGCAACCGGTATCACGGTCATCCTGGATCTTCCAGGTGTTGGCCAGAACCTGCAGGACCATCTCGATATCTGCACCCTGATTTCGAGTCACAGTCATGCCACTTATGACAAGACAAACCGTCTGCTGGCCGGTCTCAAATACGTTTTTGGCAAACAGGGGCCGGCTACGTCAAACCTGGCTGAAGGCGGGGGCTTTGTAAGCAGCAGGCTGGCTGAGAATGACAGGCCGGACCTGCAGTTCCACTTTGTGCCGGCCATGCTGGATGATCATGGCCGTCATATTCTGCCTGGTCGTGGCATGACCATCCATGCCTGTCCATTGAGGCCATTCAGCAGGGGAGAGATTCGACTCAAATCAGCCGACCCCCGCCACGCACCCGCCATGCAACCCAATTATCTTCAGGACCCCCGAGATCTCGAGTTGATGCTGGAAGGTGCACGCGTGGCAAGGGAAATTTTCATGCAGCCGGTGTTTGATCCGATCCGCGATGGATTTATTTTTCCCGAGGAGTCCGTCCATTCAAGAGATGACCGGATCGACTTTATCCGGCGCAAGGCAGAGACGGTTTATCACCCGGTAGGCACCTGTAAAATGGGCACCGATGCGATGTCGGTCGTCGACCCGGAGCTCAGGGTTCATGGGCTTGAAAATCTTCGCATTGCGGATGCCTCGATCATGCCGGAACTGGTTTCCGGCAACACCAATGCTCCCGCGATCATGATCGGCGAAAAATGCGCAGACTCGATGCTGCGAAACGCCTGAGGTCATTAGCCCGAATATTGCACCAGTCGGGCTCGGCTCTCATTACAATATACCCGAGCCCTGTCCAACCTGGCATCCAGCCGCGCCTGTCCTGCGCCATCATCCGGGATACTGATGCAATGTTTGGGCTAGCAGCCTGTCGGACTTGACCAATCGTAACGAGGGCAAGGTGAATTGATGCGCAGCATCAAGAGAGGGTACCCTGGGGTAAAATCCGATTTGAGATAGATTTTTCGCACGACCACATGGATGTGGGAGGTAGGGTAACGCATGGAGCAGTTGCCGAGTAGATCATGTTAAGTCCGACAGACTGCTAGGTTTCACCACCGGAAATCATCGGTAAGGGTACGTGTATAACAGAACAGATTACACGCAATAACTCCATTTCCGACACTGCTACCTTGTTATCTGCCATCACGGTTGCTATCAGGGACTTGACCAGTTTTGCCTTTTCAGCAGGTTTGAGCTGATCGAGTGCCGGCAAGGCCTTGTCCATCACCTCGGTCCAGTCTTCTATCAACGGCGCCTGAACGGCCGTATCGGAGGCCAGCAAGGCGATACCTGCCCTGTAAGCACTTTCGATGGCGGCTTCGCTTTCATTGCCGCGCGAGGCCAGTATGGCGATGACATCCAAAGCCTCGTCCATCACTTCGCTCAAATCTTTCTTGCCCGACATCCTGACCTTTTGCGGGTTGGTGGACTCCCACAGATGTTGCGCGATCACCTTGGCCATCAGGTATTCAAACACATCGGTTTTCCCGTCCGCAGTATTCAGCAACTTTACCGTCGCCAGAACCTTGCTGACATAGTCCGGCGGCCTGCGTTTCAACTCGGGGATTGATATTTCAAGTAACGGCAGACGATGTTCCCTGGCCAATTCCGGTGCCGCGCCCAACAACGCGCGAACACGGGTCTCGCTTTCACCTCCCATGTTCTGGGCAACAAACAGCAACTGTTGTTCCCGGATTTCATCAACCGGGTCCAACAGGCAATAAAAAAGCACTTCCGTTGCCCACTGGTTGGAATGCGCAGCCTGGTTGATTTCGTCCGGAATTGAAGCCGCCAGCGCGGCAGCCATCAGAACCCTGGAGAAATCCGGGTTGCCGATCTGGTCGACCAGGTTGCCGGCATCGAACATGCCCCCGCCGGATGGTTTTGCTTTTCTCTCCTCGCTGGCCCGTTGTTCGGTCCCGGCCTGCCGTTGGCGTTGTATGCTCTTGGCCAGCGTTACGAGGTCTTCTGGCCTGAATGACTTGTCAATTCGTTGTATCCTTTGAGTCAAGGGTGGGTGAGTCGAGAACATGCTCATTTTCTCACCATTGCCAAACAACATATGGCTTACCTCCTCGGTTTCCACGTTGAGGTAGGAAGCATCACTGTAGACGGCGATTTTCTTGAGTGCGCCGGAAATGCCATCAGGATCACGTGTGAACTGCACGGCTGATGCATCTGCCAGGTATTCACGTTGCCGGGACACGGCGGATTTTATCCAGCGGCCGAAAAACAGACCGATGTAGCCCACCAGCATGACTGCGATCGCCACCAGTACGATCGCACCGCCTCCACTGTTTTTAGAGCGGCCAACGTAATAGGACCCGTGCAATACCCGACGGCCGATCAACGATAGCATCAGGATACCGAACAAAGCGCCCATCAGGCGAATATTCAGACGCATGTCACCATTGAATATATGACTGAATTCGTGCGCAATCACACCCTGCAATTCGGCACGGCTAAGCTTTTCCAGCGCGCCCCGCGTGACGGCAACCGCGGCATCAGCCGGGCTAAAGCCCGCCGCGAAGGCATTGATAGCAGATTCCTGCTCCAGTACGTAGATTTCAGGCACCGGGATACCCGATGCCAGGGCTATTTCTTCGACCACGTTGTACAACCGCCTTCGCAAAGGATCGCGTGCGTCTGCCTCAACCAGGACACCACCCAGATCCCTTGCAACCTTTCCACCGCCGGAACGTAGCGAGGCGGTCTTGAACAGGCTGGCCACCGCAATGACCATGGTGCTCACCAGTGCGCCGATCAAAAGCACGCCGGCGTTGGCTCGCAACGATTGCAGGCTGAAAAATGATTGCTGGTGCTCGGGATCCGCAACGCCGAAAGCCACCAGGATGGCCATATCAATGACGATGACAATAATGACCACTGCGAGGATGAACAAGAAGACCAGTGATCGGCTCTGGCGGCGTGCCTTGTCCTGGTATTCGAAGAAATTCACTTACATTCCCCACAACGCAGCCAACTGCCCGCTGCGGGCAGTCGCTGTGTTATCAGACGGATTAAAATGTAACTTTGGGCGCTTCGCGTTTCGCTTCATCCTCGATTTCCAGCAGTTCTGCATGCTGGAAATTGAACCAGCCGGCAAAAAAGTTGTTCGGAAATGACTCTCGCATGGTGTTGTATTGCATGACCGAATCGTTATACGCCTGACGTGCGAACGCGACCTTGTTTTCCGTTGTCGTCAATTCTTCGGACAACTGCATCATGTTCTGGTTGGCTTTCAGATCCGGGTAGGATTCCGAAACAGCGAACAGTCTGCCAAGCGCGCCGGACAAGCCTTGTTCGGCTTGCGCCAGCTGTTTCATGGCCGCGGGATCGGACGGATCTTTTGAAGCGGCCTTGAGACCCGCTACCGCCATGTTACGCGCATTGGTGACGGCTTCGAGTGTTTCACGCTCGTGTTTTATATAACCCTTGGCCGTTTCCACCAGGTTGGGTATCAGGTCATGGCGGCGTGTTAGCTGCACGTCAATCTGTGCGAAAGCGTTTTTGAAACGATTTCTACCCGCGACCAGACGGTTGTAAATCGAAATTGCAAATAAGACTGCACCAACTATTAAAGCAAGTACTATCCAACCCATTTTAAATCTCCTCAAATACAGCCCGGTTAATTTGGGATTCTAACAATACCACGGCACATACGAGTGTGCCTCAAGTCACCTGTCATTCGTTCAATTTGGCCCAGGAATCGCGTAATGAAACCGTCCTGTTCAAAATCGGGTGCGCCGCATCGTCACTGTCCTGATCAATTGTGAAATAGCCCACGCGTTCGAACTGGAAGAAGTCGCCGGAACGACCCGCCGCCACTGCTGGTTCGACTACGGCGTCGGATACGACATCCAGAGAATGGGGATTAAGAAACTCGAGATAGTCCTTTTCCTTGTCAGCCATCGGATTGGCCACACTGAACAGGCGGTCATAAAGTCTAACTTCGGCATTAACGCCATGTGTCACTGAAACCCAGTGGATAGTACCCTTGACCTTTCGAGAGGCGCCCGGCAGACCGCTGCGGCTGTCCGGATCATATTCACAGTGAATTTCGCTGACCTTTCCGCTGGCATCCTTGATGACTCCCGTACATCTAATAATAAAGGCGTTTCGCAAACGAACTTCACCATCCGGACGCAAACGGAAAAACTTTTTCGGCGGGTCTTCCATGAAATCATCGCGTTCAATCCAGATTTCCCGACCCATAGGCACTTTCCGGCTGCCCATTTCAGGGTTCTGAGGGTGCGAAGGCGCTTCGATCCATTCGGTTTCCCCTTCCGGGTAGTTGGTCAGAATCACCTTGACCGGATCGAGCACCGCCATCACGCGAGGTGCTTTTTCATTCATGTCGTTACGGACGGCATTCTCCAGCACACCCATCGGGATAATACTTTCAGCTTTTGAGACGCCCGCTTCTTTCCAGAATGTCCGTATGGACTGCGCCGAGTATCCACGGCGGCGCAGGCCGGCGATAGTCGGCATACGGGGATCATCCCAGCCTGATACGTGCCCCTCTTCGACAAGCTGCCTTAACCTGCGTTTGCTCATGACTGTAAAGTCCAGGTTGCCGCGGGCAAACTCGATTTGCTGCGGGTGGCAAGGTGCGGGGATATTGTCGAGAAACCAGTCATACAGGGGCCGGTGCTCCTCGAACTCAAGGGTGCAGATCGAATGGGTAATACCTTCGATGGCGTCCGATATACCATGCGCCCAGTCATACATCGGGTAAATATTCCATTTATCACCGGTGCGGTGGTGGGGGACCTTGCGGATGCGGTAGATAGCAGGGTCACGCATGTGCATATTGCCCGATGACATGTCGATACGGGCACGTAAAACATGCTCTCCATCTTCAAATTCACCGTCTCTCATTCGTTCGAACAGATTGATATTTTCCTCGATCGGCCGATCCCGATAGGGGCTCTCCGTGCCTTCTTCCGTGAAAGATCCGCGACTCGAGCGTACCGCGCCGGCATCCTGGCTATCGACATAGGCTTTGCCCGCCTTGATAAGGTAAACCGCAAAGTCGTAAAGCTGCTCAAAATAATCGGATGCATGACGTAACTCATTCCACTCGAAACCCAGCCAGCGGACGTCGTTCATAATAGCCTGGGCAAAATCCTCGCTTTCTTTCAGGGGATTGGTATCGTCGAAACGAAGGTTCGTTTTTCCGCCAAATTCCGCGGCGAGACCAAAGTTCAGGCAAATGGACTTGGCATGGCCAATATGCAGGTGGCCATTGGGCTCGGGCGGAAATCGCGTAACGATTTTATCGTGCTTACCCGTCTCGAGATCACGTATTACGATATTGCGTATAAAATTGGACGCAGCTGGATTCTGGTCGTTGTTCAATGGTATCGCCCTTAAACTGAGTTCAGATCATGTGGACATTGGATTCTATCGCATAAAGGATATCCGCCACTACTTTTGGCGTATTTTTGGCAAACAATCGTTTTATGGTCGCGGTCTATCGTCCCAATATGGGTTTCTACAAGTTGCCCCAAACGTACCACACATCGATGAACGTCTCCCGCCCGAGTCCGCATATCCAAGCCGGGATACGGGAACCTTCTCTTGAGACCTTCAAAAACAGGGACGTTTTTGAAGAGACTATAGGGACATACTCGTGGCGTGTCTCAGGGGGAGGTAGCCGTGTCGCGGCGCCCGGATGGCACCGGATTTATAGAATTCGAACTTGGGGTTTAGCCCGGACATTGCACCAGTCGGACTCGCCTCTCTTTCCAAGCCATTGAATCGATTCTTGAATCTGAAGTTTTCGGCTCGCGTTTAAAAAGTACAGTTTGTACCCGAGCCCAGTCCTATCCCGGCCCTGGCTGGTCTCACTTTGTCCTGAATATGACACTGAAGTAGCCGCAGCATAAGAATCCGCATATTCAAGCCGGGATACGGGTATCTCCCCCTGGGACCTTCAAAAACACGGACGTTTTTGAAGAGCCTATAGGGACATACTCGTGGCGCGTCTCAGGGGGAGGTAGCCGTGTCGCGGCGCCCGGATGGCACTGGATTTATAGAATTCGAACTTGGGGTTTAGCCCGGATAATTCACCAGGGATCCGGAATTTGCTTTGTCACTGGCGAATTCGAAGTCAGATGCGTTGCAAAACCGGATGGGACAAACTGTCATTTTTGCAAAAGGTCAAAAATGCGTGTATCACCATGAATTAAATGGGCATTTTTCATTGGTTCGTCCGCCTTGGTGAAATATTCGGGTTGATATGTTTTGACCTGTCAATAAGTTGATTCAATTCATCTTGTTTCTCAAGCACGTTGAGTCAGGACATGGTCAGGCAGTTTGCGATGGTGGATTATGCTGATATGCGTGGATTGGCTACCACTGGACTTCACTGCATCGCGGAGCTGGCCTTTCTCTAGTAGCAGGGATCATCGACCGGGAATGCCCCATGAGGGGATTATCCGGTTGGCCGATGCCGGTATAACCCGAACAAGGGTTCTCCACACCGGCCCGACCATGCCCTGACTCAACCTACCTGTTTCCTCCTTTTCATCTTTGTACCCATAGTCTTTCTTACAAGTCCGGCTTATTGCGAAACCTGCTGTACCTGTGGCATCTCGTGACAGGCGATATCCCAGATAAAGCCGGTCAGTTCCCGCGCAACCGCCACGGTCGTCTGCTTGGTGTTCTTACCTGCCCGCAGCAAGTGCTGGTAGCGACCGCACAGCCGCTTCTGGGCTCTCCAGGCAATCACCTTGGCCTCATCGGAAGCACCTTTGGCTTTGCGCTTGAGGTGTGCCGTCTGCCGTGCCGGGAAGCGGTAACTCCAGGCGGACTCTACCAGCATCCTGCGGGCATGACTGTTGCCCGTCCTGGTAATCGCCCCTTGTCGTCGACGTCCACCGGTGCTGTGCTCACTCGGTACCAGACCAAGGAAAGCCATCAGCTGCCGGGGTGAGTCAAAGCGGCTGATATCACCCAGCTCCGCCAGCAACACCATCGCCGCCAGCTTGTCGATACCGCGCAGCGCAACCATTGATTCAACCACCGGTGCCAATGACCACTGCGGTAGTACCCGCATCATTTGTGCGGTCATATCAGCAACCCGCTGACTCGCCACTTTGACCGCTTCGATATATTCCTGCAACACCACCTGTTGCCAATCATGGGGGAACTTAAGTGACTCCAGCCAGTTGCAATGGCTCTGGGTCCAGCGTGTTCTGTTGGATGGCCAGGCATGACCATGGCGCAACACATAGGCATTGAGTTGCTGGCGCGCCTTGCGCTCCTGACCCTTAAAGTCATCACGGGTGCGGGTCAGATCACGCATCGCCTCCTGCTCTTCATCCGGTACCCACACCGCCGTCAGATCTCCACTGCGCAAAAACCGTGATAACTTCACCGCATCAAGCCGGTCTGTCTTGATACGTTCACCCGGCTTTTTGGGAATCAACGAAGGGGCTACCACCAGACAGTCATGGCCCAACGCCAGAATCTGACGATACAACACATAACCACAGGGACCGGCTTCATAGCAAAATTGCAGGATCTCACCGCTGAACTCCTGGCTCAAGCGTTCAATCAACCTGGCTACTTTGTTCGGCTTGTTGGCAATCTCGCCTCTGAATTCCGGCTCCTCCCTACCTGCCCGGGCCACCGCTACCGCGATAGTCTCCTTGTGAACATCCAGCCCGATATAAGCTGGATATCTGATAAGGTCCTCTGCCTGCCTAATGGCGCCGATTGCTGTTACCGTTTCAAATCGGGCTTCTTCTGCGTTAAACTCTTTCATGACCTGTCCTCCTCAATTCTGGCTCTGAGCCTATGGTTAACCAAACCTCTAGCTTAATCCACGCGGCTTGAGGTTGGGCAGGTCAAATCATTATGTCTAGCAGTCTGTCGGACTTGACCGATCGTAACGAGGGAAATCCGATTTGAGATAGATTTTTCGATCTTTTGAGGCGAATAGCACCGCTATTTAACGAAAAAGATCGGGAAATCTGGCCAAATTCGGGTTTTTCGCACGACCACATGGATGTGGGAGGTAGGGTAACGCATGGAGCAGTTGCCGAGTAGATCATGTTAAGTCCGACAGGCTGTTAGGGGGCTTGGTGCTCGACGATGGGCTGTGCTACAACTGAGCAATCGCGCCGCACATCCATGTGCTCTATCGCGATATACCGTTCATCCTGAACATAATCCTGAACATAAAAAAACCCCGACGCTTGGCCGGGGTTTGAAATGGTGCATCGCAATAGGCATAGAAGTGTGGGGACTGCCTGTCATGAGAAGCGACACACCGGCACAGTCAACTTGCACGTATAGGATACCCATTCGAGGTTAAAAAGATGTAAAGCTATCGTTGGTTAATTGTGATTAATCAAAATTTTATTTCATGCGACCTGGCGGGAAGCACGATAACGCTTCAAAAACACCAGTAACAACGAAATTGCAGCCGGAGTCATACCGGGTATCCTCGAGGCCTGGCTTATGTTTTCCGGCCGAATTTTCTGCAGCTTTTCACACAACTCGGCCGACAAGCCCTGGACCTGGCCATAGTCAAACCCGGCGGGGACCAGGGTGTCTTCATTGCGCTGGTTGCGCTCCACCTCGACCGCCTGACGTACCAGATAGCCTGCGTAACGCACCTGGACGTCAACCTGCTCTGCGACTTTCGCATCACTGTTGCCCGGGCCGAGACCTGCCACTTTCATGAGGTCTGAGTAGCTGATTTCAGGCCGCTTCAGCAAGTCCAGCGCTCTCGCTTCCTTGCTGAGCGCGACTCCCAGTTCCTGCTTCAGAGACCTGCCGATCTCGTTGTCGGGCGTGACCCAGATGGCGCCCAGCCTTTGTTGTTCCGCCTCGACTGCGACCTTCTTGACCTCGAATGCCCGCCAGCGCCGGTCATCGACCAGTCCGAGGCGGCGGCCTGTCTCGGTCAGACGGAAATCAGCATTATCTTCACGTAGCTGCAGACGGTATTCCGCCCGGCTGGTGAACATGCGATAGGGTTCACGCGTACCCTGGGTGACGAGGTCATCGATCAGCACACCCATGTAGGCCTCATCCCTGCGCGGCGTCCATGCCGCCTCGCCACGGACGCTGCGAGCGGCGTTGATACCCGCTACCAGGCCCTGCGCAGCCGCTTCTTCATAGCCGGTCGTGCCGTTTATCTGCCCGGCAAAGAACAAGCGTTCAACAGGTTTTGTTTCGAGGCTGTATTTCAGCCCGCGCGGATCAAAAAAATCATATTCGATGGCGTAGCCCGGCCGGGTGATGTGGGCGTTCTCAAATCCGGGAATGCTTTGCACAAATGCCACCTGAACGTCATATGGCAAACTGGTTGATATGCCGTTCGGGTACAACTCCTGTGTATGGAGTCCTTCCGGTTCGATAAAAACCTGGTGACTGTTACGTTCAGAAAAACGTACCACCTTGTCTTCAATAGACGGACAGTAACGCGGCCCCACACCATCAATTTGCCCGGAATACATCGGTGAACGGTGAAGGGCCGCCCGGATGATATCGTGGGTCTTTTCCGAGGTATTGCTTATCCAGCAATTGACCTGTTCGGGTTGGTCTTCATGTGAACCCAGAAAAGAAAAAACCGGTCTCGGTACATCACCAGGCTGTGCTTTCAGATGCGAAAAATCAACCGTCTTGCCATCGATTCGCGGCGGTGTGCCGGTTTTCAGGCGCCCGACATCGAATGGCAACTCGCGTAGGCGTTTTGCCAAAGATATGGAAGGCGGATCGCCCGCACGGCCCCCGGCGCTCTGAATCTCGCCCACGTGAATCTTGCCGCCCAGAAAGGTACCCGTGGTCAGAACGATGGCGTTTGCATGGAATACCTGCCCCATCTTTGTTCGACAGCCGGTCACGCGTCCACCTGTCAGCAGCAGGTCATCCACGGCTTGCTGAAATATGCTCAAACCGGGCTGGTTCTCGACTATCTTACGTATATACGCCCGGTAAAGGTTGCGGTCACATTGCGCACGCGTGGCGCGTACCGCTGGTCCCTTGCTCGAATTCAATGTACGCAACTGGATTCCCGCTGCATCGGCCGCACGCGCCATCACGCCGCCCATTGCATCGATTTCCTTGACCAGGTGACCTTTGCCGATGCCGCCGATGGCCGGGTTGCAGCTCATCTGACCAATCGTTTCGATGCTGTGGGTTAACAATAACGTGGATGCACCGCTGCGCGCCGATGCCAGTGCGGCCTCGGTTCCGGCGTGACCACCACCAATCACGATGACGTCAAATGTATCCAATTGCTTCAAGGGTCAATAAACCTCAAGTTACAGAGTCGCGCATTGTACTGAATATCAAGGATAAATGTAATTTATTGAACTTGCAGTTCCGCGGCGAGTTCGTGCGCATCCTGCGCCTCTATATAGTCTTTGTCTGCGTCCTTCCAGATCGCCAGGGCATAATTAACCGATGCCAGCGCCATTTGCGGCATGTTCCTGGCCTGCTGCAGCCGGGCTTTCTGAACCCACAACAGGGGTTCGGAAGGATCGAGAAGGAAACCGGCTTCGATCGACTTTTCCGCTGCGCTCAGGTCACCGTAGCTGATCTGCGCCTTTGCCATCTGTGCGTAAATCTGCGCTATGCCAAGCTCCAAACCTCTGGTAATAACGGTTTGATTTATCTGCTCGATCGCTTGCCTGCAATGATCCTCCGTCGCTTTTGGATCACCGAGCTTTTCGCTGATGAGCGCCTCGATGAGGTTGATATTGGCTTCGAGGTGTTTCAGGCTGAACTGGTCTATTACTTCCTGCGCCTGCTTGAGAGAAGCCCTCGCTGCGGCGATGTCGTTTTCCCTCGTGTGAATGATCGCGGCGCTGAACGCCATGAACTTGTCCGCCGGCGGGGCCAGCATGCCTGTAGCAGTGCTCAGTGCGCTGTGTGCCGATTCGAAATCACCCAATAAGACATAAAAATCTATCACCGGCGTGTAAATATTCAACGTGAGATCCAGCAAACCCTGTGACTGGCGCAAAAATTCCTCTTGCGCATAGGTCTGCTTTATCGCTTCTCTGAGCCTGCCCAGGCGAAGCTCGAGCAAAGTGATGCCCTGTCTCACAAGCGTTTTATCCATTGGCGTTTGGGCAAATCTTTCAGCCTCCGACAAATATCGCCTGGCGGCGGGAATATCACCCTTGCGTGAGGCGATGATGGCAAGCTTGAAATTTGGTCTGACCGGTGAGTTCTGTAGTACCAGGGCCTGCTTGTAGTGCTGTTCGGCACCATCGAGGTCGCCGCTGTCGCGCAGCAGATCGCCGAGTTGGATGTTGGCTTCTTTGTCTTCCGGTTTTTGTTGCTGGTATTTGCGGGCATAATCAATGGCCGCGTCCATGTTGCCGGTCGCGCGTTCAAGCGTGGACAGTGTCAAATAGATGTCCACGTTCAAAGCGTCCCTGTCAAGAGCCAGCAGCGATTCCTTCTTCGCGTTCTCAAGGTCACCGCTGATCATCAACATCCTCGCCAGGTTGTTATGTGAAGTTGCATCATCACGTATTTTTGCCTGCAGGTTAAGGAACGACATCAACTTCTCGTTCTCCCCGGATAGCCTGTAAAGCATCGTTTTGAGTTGCGCGCGGTCGCGTGAAGGCAGCCGGTAATCGAGTGCCTGCGCCCTTGTCAGGGCCTCCTGCGCGCTTGGCAGGTCACCGCTTTCAATCAGGTTGGCGGCTTTCACTGACCAACCGAGGACAAAATTCGGATCGATGCTCGTGGCTTGATCGAAAAACTCGTTGGAAGCGGCGAAATCATTGTTGAACAGGCGTGCGTTGAGACCCTGGATATAGGCCTTTAGCGCGTCTTCAGATTCACCGTAGGTCTCCTTTAACGGCAGGTCTTCCGCGATTCGCTTGCTCTCGGGAACATCCAGGGCGCGGCGGATATCCTTTGAAAGCCGGTCGACCAGCAAATAAATATCCGTTCCATCCACCCGCAAATCTTTGACCTGGTCCAGCGTTTGCGTTTCCCAGATTCTCGCGGTCAGTTCGTAATTGCCGCCAGTATTGTTCAACGAACCATCGACGATGTACTGGCGGTTCGCCTCGTCCGCAATTTTTCGCATTAGTGTCAGCGGTATTTTCAGGCCATCGTCAAAACCGGCTCGCCGCATCCTTGAGTAGAATCCGTTGCCGTAATTGTTCCACGGTGAATTCGCCAGCACGAACGGGTCCTGGCTCAAGTCCTGCACGAGCAGCTCGGTGATACCGTACTGCAGCCAGTCCAGTTGCGGGTCGCCCGACTCATTTGTCCAGAAGAAAACAGCCATCCTGCGGCGGAAAGTCTCGCTGGGAATATAATGTGTTTCCTGCTGGCCAAGTTCATTGTTGACGGTTATCTGTGTCGCGGCGAGGTCGAAATCCTTATCACCGAAGACGGTAATTAACAGGCCAATCGTTGCAATCAGATTGATGGGTACCCCGACTTTTTCGAACCTCGTTGCTTTGTCCTTACCCGGCCGCCCGTGTGTCCAGGCGACCAGTATCACGGCTGGAATCAGTGAATAGAGTCCCCAGAACACGATGTCGCTCAGATAAGGTGACAGCAGGTAGCGGTTGACGAGGCGGTCGAGAATCTCAATTGCTACCCAGACGCCTGCTACGTATACGCCGACGGCGGGCAAAATACGCCGGTCACGCAACTCTGTGATGAAATCCGCCATTTAATCGGGTCCCTGATCAGAAAATACAGGACGCTATTCTAGAGCATTATGGACAGGAATCCGGAATGCCAATCGTCATGAAGCCGTGACGGTCGCTATATCTCTAGTCACGATCCCTGTGGCTTGCCGATTTTTCATGCGACGGTGATGAACTACTGCGGGCGGATGAATTGAATGACGGTGACCCTGAGCTCCGCCTGGAAGATGTTACCGCCGGCGCAGCCTGGTGCATGTGCCGGGAAGTTTCCGATACTGGCGGGCTTGCCGTGACGGTGTTTCGCTTACCCGTGTAGACAGGCTCAGTCCGGCTTTTCCGTGTTTTCGTGGGCTTGCCGTCTCTCACGATGGTACGTGTGCCAGCGGGGTAGTGGCCGGGTGCGGGCGATACCACGCGCCTGGTTGGCGGGGTGCCTGTGCCGCCCATTTTGTTTTTCCTTCCATTGCTGTAAAGAACTTTCTCTTCGCCGTATTCATCGGTGTAACGGTCATACTGGCGGTTATCACCGGTATAGCGGTCGTCCCCATGGTCCCGGCCGTCATGATTATGTCTGCGGCAATGGTCCCCGGGGGTACAATTTCCATAATGGGGTCGCCCATATGAGGTGTGATAATACGAGAAATAGAAAGGCGAATACCAAGTATAGAAAGGTGGGGGATAACCCCAGGATGCATAAGCAAACGTATACGGGTAATCATAGTAATAACCGGTATACGGAAAGGGCGAGTATCCGAAATAAAAATAATCCAGCGACGACCATGGGTAATAGACAATCCTGTTGACATCATCCGGGTTGTAAATATAGGACGGATCGTTTTCGGGATAATAAACGTTGTCTTCCAATGCGTATTGCGGCTGGTAATAGCTCACACACGCGGTCAGCATGACAAGCATGGGCAAAGCAAACAAATTTCTCATACAACCTCCAACGACGATTGGACCGTCAGGACAAGTATCATACTTACAAGCATAGCAGAATTGTGTCACCGGTTGCTGCTACTGCGGGTGGAAGGAAGCCCAAGCCCAGGCGTGGCTGGACCAGCCATGGCCGGGACAGGACCGGGCTCTGGTACAAACTGTACTTTTTAAACGCGAGCCGAACCCTCCGATTCAGAAATCGATACAATGGCGTGGAAACAAAGCCGGGTCCGACTGATGCAATGTCCGGGCTGAAACAACTTCGGGAGAATAATGGATGGGCAGGGCCATATATGAACTGCAGGGTTTTGCAATCGTACTGGACAAAGTCGCACTGGTAAGCCGGGTTTTTACAGCGGATAACAACGAAGGCTACCAGTTCAATATCAATTTCAACGGTGAATTGCGGTTGCCGGTCAAGTTTCCGACACGCAATGAGGCTGATCTGGAACGTCAATTGCTCCTGAAGGTGTTAAAGGAAAGCTGATCCAGGGTTATTCCGCACGCTGGACGATGATGGCACCGGCCGAGCCGGGGCCGGTAATTACCACCTGAACCGCTGCAGGTTTGGTTTCTTCAAGGTCAGCCGGAAGCTGGATGGCGACTTCACCAGTCGAATGTATCTGGCCGCCCTGGGCCCAGGTGATTTCAACTGGATTCCCCGAATAGGCTGATTCAGGAAATGTCGTTGAACACATCGACCCGGGGGGAATGTTGCCACACGAAACAAAGTTGCCCGTCGCCGGCACCAGCAACCTGACCGCGGAGACGTACATCTGCGTCTGGTTTTCAATCACCATACCTGAAATCTGAATGGGCGGACCACGGTCAACTGCCATTGCACTGCACGCGGCCAGCGATAACATGCACAGACCCGCTATCCATAGCTTGAACATCAGACAAGCGGGTGCGCGACAGGCACCGTCCGGGAACGTTTGCCACCCGCGCTCAAGAACCACGGCGATATTCAACTTGTAGGTCGGCCTGCATGCAGCGGTCGAGATCGACGGGCAAAGCCTGCCTACCGCAGCGCGCTGTTGACGATTTCGGAGACATCACCCGATAAACCTTCAACGGCTGCAATGCGTTGTAACTGCACTTTCATCAACGCCTTTCTGCCCTCGTCATACCGCTTCCAGCGATTGAAAGCCGAGGCCATCCTGGCCGCCATTTGCGGATTTAGTTTATCCAGTTCAATTACACGGTCTGCATGGAAGGTATAGCCCGAACCATCGGCGACATGGAACCCGGTCGGGTTTAACATTGAAAATACGCCGAGAAGTGAGCGCACCTTGTTTGGATTCTGGATACTGAACGCGGGGTGTTGTATCAACTCCTTAACCCTGGTGAGGGTATTGGGGCCGGGCTGCATGGCTTGTATGCTAAACCACTTGTCCATAACCAGGGCATCGGCCTTCCACCTCGATTCAAATGCCGCAAGCGCCCCTGCGGCTTTTGGCGAATCCATTTGTACCAGCCCCTTTATGGCAGCCAGCGTGTCCGTCATGTTATCACTCGACTCCAGTTGGGCTGACGCCAGGGACTCACCCAGGCCAGTTTCAACCAGGTAGGAGAGGCACGTATTTTTAAGTACTCTGCTGGCCATTGCTGCAGAGGATTTCTGATAGGACTGCCCGTTATTCAATTCGGCGTATCTTTCGGCGAAAAGTACCTTGAGACTGTTGGCGAGTCCTCTCTTGATGAACTTTCGTGCAACGTGGATGCCATCCACGTTGACGACTTCCATCTGCTCTGCCAGGTAATCTTCATCCGGCAAAAACATGGCCTCGGCCACCAGCGCAGGGTCGGCAGCCCTGTCTGAAAGTATGCCGTGAAAAGCTTCGAGCAATGAATCATCCAGGATCAGCTCCCGCCCGTTTGCATACCGTGTGCAAAGCTCGAGGATGGCGGCCCCTGCCATACGCTGCGCGGCATCCCAGCGCACGAACGCGTCAGTGTCGTGGGCAATCAACGTGGCAAGTTGCCCCGGTGAGAAATCGTAAAACACCTTGACCGGGGCGGAATAATCCCTGAACAGCGATGGTACGGGTTTTTCGACAACATTGATAAATGTGAATTCCTGCCTGTCGCCCTCCAGGACCAGCAATCGCGTACCCATGGCGGCAGCCGTTTCGGTTTCCAGTTGTGTCGGCAACTCCTCACCGCTACCGGTCAGCAACCCGACTGCAAACGGAATTACCAGGGCTTGCTTGACCGCTTGATCGTGCGTGGGTGGTGTATGTTGCTTCAATGTCAGCGTGTATTTTTGTGATGCCGCGTCATAGTGGTCGACGATATGCACCTGCGGTGTGCCCGACTGGCTGTACCAGCGCCCGAAGCGGTCCAGGTTGGTCGCGTTTGCATCCGCCATTGCGGCGAGGAAATCCTCACAGGTCACAGCCTGTCCATCATGGCGTTCAAAATACAACTTCATGCCTTTCTGGAAGCCTGATTCTCCCAGCAGGGTATGGTACATACGAATGATCGCCGCACCTTTCTGATAAACCGTTGCCGTGTAGAAATTGTTGATTTCAACATAGTGGTCGGGTCTGATGGGATGTGACATCGGCCCGTCATCTTCCGGGAACTGCCTACCCCTGAGATCACGGATTACCCTGATGCGCTTTACCGCCCTCGACTGCATATCAGCGGAGAATTCTTCATCCCGAAAAACGGTGAGGCCTTCTTTCAGGGTCAACTCGAACCATTCCCTGCAGGTGACGCGATTACCCGTCCAGTTATGGAAGTACTCGTGTCCGATCACGCCCTCGATTCCCTGGTAATCGGCGTCCGTCGCCGTATCCGGCCGCGCCAGAACATATTTTGAATTGAAGATATTCAGCGACTTGTTTTCCATTGCCCCCATGTTGAAATCGTTGGTCGCGACAATATGAAAAATATCGAGATCGTATTCGAGATCAAATCTTTCCTCGTCCCAGCGCATCGCATTAATGAGCGATTCCATGGCGTGCTCACAGCGGTCGAGGTTTTCCTCTTCGACGTAAATTCTCAACACGACTTTACGTCCGCTGCGGGTGGTGAAGCGATCTTCCACCAACGCCAGGTCGCCGGCTACCAGCGCGAACAGGTAAGACGGTTTCAGGAAAGGATCTTCCCAGCGAACCCAATGACGACCGCCGGGCAGTTCTCCAGCACCCACCCGGTTGCCGTTCGACAGCAGGATCGGAAACTCTGATCGGTCTGCTTCCAGCGTTACACGATAAGTGGTCATGACATCCGGACGGTCCGGAAACCAGGTTATTTTGCGGAAACCCTCGGCTTCGCACTGTGTCAGCAGGAATTCACCGGAAACATACAATCCTTCCAGTGCGGAGTTGCTCGCCGGGTGAATCCTGACTTCCGTTTCCAACACGCTTTCAGGCGGTGCGTTCGGAATGGTCAACGATTCTCCATCGATCGAATAATCAGCCTCGGTCAGAACGCGGCCATTGAGTGACAGGGAGACCATTTGCAGACCATGGCCATTGAGCACGATGTCCGTTGGCGCTTTTGAACCGTCCTTGAGGCGAAACTCCATCTCGGCCCGCACCGTGGTCGATTCGCGGCCTATGTCGAAGTAAAGATCCAGTTGCCTGACATCCCAGGGGTAGGCGTTATAATCCTTGCGATAAATTGACTTGCTGGATATGCCTTCTTTCATAAACCTGTTCCTCTATTCAATTTTCGCTGGTGAAGTACTTGAAAGGGCCAGTATTATATGCCGATGAATGATGAATCTGCATACCATATTCCGGATATTGCTGACATTTTCTCCGCAAAACAGCGGCTCGACGGTGTGGTGCGCACCACGCCGGTCCTTACCGATCCGGGTTTGAACGCTGAATTAGGCTGCGAGCTTTGGCTGAAATGCGAGAACCTTCAGCATACCGGCGCATTCAAATTCCGCGGTGCGAGCAATGCCATCGCCCTGCTCGATGAGCAGGGTCGCAAGGGTGATGTGGCCACCCATTCCTCGGGTAATCACGGTGCGGCACTGGCACTCGCGGCATCTACACACAACCGCCGTTCCTGGGTTGTGATGCCCGAAAATTCCGTTAAAACCAAGATCGAAGCCGTACGCCGGAACGGGGGCGGAATCGTTTTATGCGCCCCGAATCAGCAAGCCCGGGAGAAAGGCCTGGCGGACCTCGTTGCCACGGGGTGTATACCCATTCCACCGTATGAACACGCACACATTATCAGTGGCCAGGGTACTGCGGTCATAGAAATGTCCGAGCAAATCCCCGGACTGGATATCATCATTACGCCGGTGGGCGGAGGCGGCCTTATCAGCGGAAGCGCAATCGCTGCCAGGGCCCTTATTCCCGGCGTCAGGGTAATGGGCGCCGAACCGGAAGGGGCAGCGGACACCGCCTTGAGCCTGAGCCAGGGTAAACGCGTGGACCACTTCCCGGTCGACACCATCGCCGATGGTCTGCGGGCAATCGTTGGCGTGCTTAATTTCCAAATAATCAGTGACAATGTGTACAAGGTGGTCACCGTCAGCGAAACGGGGATCATCGAGGCCATGGCATTGATCTGGCAGCGTTTCCGTATGCTGATCGAACCCTCGGCTGCTACCGTGGTTGCCGCAATACTGGCCTCACCCGATGATTTTTACGGGCGGCGCGTCGGCGCCATTATCAGTGGCGGCAACGTCGATCTCGGACATCTGCCTTTCAAGCCCTGAACGCCGGCTTTTGAGTACGTCTTGACTCAGCAACTATACCTGTTACGCCATGCCGAAGCGGAGCCCTGGAACCCGCTGGGCAATGATTTTTCCAGGTCGCTGACTCCCGTTGGCAGCAAGCATGCGAGCCTGGTCTCCACGTGGGCATCTGAGAGTCTTCACTCACCCGATACAATTTTATGCTCACCCGCCAAGCGAACCCGTGAAACACTTGCGCCTTTCCTGGCTCACTGGTCGAGGTTGTTGGAATCCACGGAATATGCCGAATCGATGTATGGCGCGTCATTGGATATGCTTCTGACACTGGCCGAAGATGCGTTCAGTTTCAGTGAACGGATTCTGATGATCGGACACAACCCGGGCGTGATGAATTTGTTGCATGGTGTATTGCAACCGGAACAGGCCGCCGATATTAATTCCATGGGTCCCGGGACCCTGGCAGTGATCGAGTTTTCTGCCGGTTTTAAACGGCAGGCTCAAACGGGTAACCTGCTCCACCTGGTGCGCTAGCAGTCTGTCGGACTTAACATGATCTACCCGGTATCTGCTCCATGCGTTACCCTACCTCCCACATCCATGTGGTCGTGCGGAAAACCCGAATTTTTATTCGATTGAATCCAGATACACCCTCGTCATTGCATTAAGCCCCGCTTCGTCCGCAGCACTGAAACGGTCCATACGGGTGCTGTCGATATCCAGCACACCGAGTAACTCACCCTGTAAAAAAAGCGGTACCACTATTTCAGATCTTGCATCGGCATCGCAGGCGATGTGACCGTCAAAGGCTTCGACATCCGCAACCCGCAAGGTCTGCCCCAAAACCGCAGCACTGCCACAAACTCCCTTGCCCATATCGATGCTGACACAGGCCGGTTTCCCCTGGAAGGGACCAAGCAGGAGTTTTTCGCCGTGCAGAAAATAAAATCCGGCCCAACTGATATCCGTCAACTCCTGGTACAACAGGGCACTGAGATTTGCCGCGTTGGTAATCCTGTTTGTCGATACGCTCAGCAAACCTTCCGCCTGCTGAACCAGGCGATCCCAGGAAAACGAGTTAAATTGCGTCATAATTTCTTGAACACCAGGATAAAGTTGTTGGATGGCATCGCAATTTTCTGCTCGAGCTTCATTTCGTTCAGTACCGCCAGTTCCTCGAGTATCCCAATATCGCGAATTCCCATTTTCGAATCTTCGGCGCGCAGGCACGCATCGAAATGTGCATTGCTGGGCGAAGTAAAGCGATTGTTGATATTGAACGGTCCGTAAAGACAAAACCTGGCGGAAGTATCCAGGCGGTCCGCAACGCCGTCAAACATCGCAACCACCGCTCTCCAGGGCATGATATGGGCTGTATTTGCTGAATATGCAGCGTCATAACAGTAATCTGGCCAGGGATCGAGCAGTACATCGAGTTTAAGCGGCGGCATGATATTACCATTGCCTTCGGCCTTGAAGCGCGCCTCAAGCCCTGCCAGGTTTTCTTCCCTTTCGCTGGGCTGCCACAGCAAATCCGGCAGATATCGAGTAAAAAAAACAGCGTGCT
This sequence comes from uncultured Gammaproteobacteria bacterium, assembly GCA_963801195.1. Taxonomy (GTDB): domain Bacteria; phylum Pseudomonadota; class Gammaproteobacteria; order Xanthomonadales; family SZUA-36; genus SZUA-36. Next base: position 190,473 of record CAWDDX010000003.1, read on the forward strand.
GTCCCGTTCCTGAACCAATCTCAAGTACCGATCCATTGTCTGGAAGCAGTGTTTTTAACTGCTCGAGAATCGGTTGCCGGTTTCGTTCGGCCGCGCTTGAATAGGGCATCGTATTCATGCTGAAAGCGTATCTGCCACAGCTTGTTTAAAAGCAGCCCTGCCCTGCGTTTCCGCAACATGCTGTCCACGCTCGACCAGGCGGCGGCCAGCGACCCATACTGAATTCAACATTGCCCCGTCCCCGGCAAATATCCAGCTATCGAGCGCCTGATCGGGATCACGCCCAGCCAGCATTTCGTGATTGTCATCCAGTTCCAGGAAATCGGCCCTGAAACCCGGTTGCAATCGTCCGATGGACTGGCCGAGGGCCGTGGCTCCGGCCTCCGCCGCGTGCTGGTAGAGAAACCTGCCGCAATTCGAACCGGCGGTGGTCAGAACATTTCGCCGTCCGCTCCCCAGTCTTTCGTTGTACTCGAGTGTTCTCAATTCCTCGGTCACCGATATCCGGATATTGCTGTCTGAACCAATCGCAAATCCACCACCGGCCTTCAACCACTCCGCAGTCCTGAAAACGCCATCACCGAGGTCCGCTTCGGTGGTGGGACACAAACCCGCTGTGGCTTTACTTTCCGCGGCGCGTCGCAACTCAGCCTGTGACATATGTGTCGCATGTACCAGGCACCAGCGTTGGTCAACGGCAAACTGATCGAGCAAAAATTCAACCGGCCGGGCTCCGAGGTGCTTCAGGCACGCTTCTATCTCCGCAGGTTGCTCAGCAATATGGATATGCACCGGGCTCTGACGGTCCTGCCAGCATTGCAAAACTTCATGCAGCACCGATGCCGGCACCGCGCGCAACGAATGGGGGGCCATACCCAATTCGATCCGGGGTTTGTCCCGGATTGCACTTTTGCAGATTTCCAGCAGGCGCAAGTACTGGTCGGGGGTGTTTGCAAATCTTTTTTGTTCTTCACTTACCCCGTGTTTGCCAAAACCGGAGGTGCAGTAAAGTACCGGCAACAAGGTTAATGCGATGCCGCTGACGGATGCCGCGGTGAAAAGATGCATACTCATTTCTGCAGGGTCTGCATATGCCGCGCCACCCGGCTGATGATGCACGTAGTGAAACTCGGCACAGCTCGTATAGCCGGCCTTCAACATTTCGATAAATACCCATTGTGCCACCGCACCGAATTGGTCAGGTGTAATCCGGTTGGCGGTGCGATACATGGCGTCACGCCAACTCCAGAAACTGTCGGTTTGGCGGCCCCGCGGCCCGGTCAGACCGGCAATCAGGCGCTGGAAAGAATGACTGTGCGCATTCGGCATACCCGGCACGACAATACCGTTTATGACGACATCCGCCGACTGCGGCAAAGCATGCTCTATCGACTTGATAATACCGTCTTGAGCCAAGTCCAGTACCACGCCGCGGCGCCACTGATCGCCTTGCATTAATGTTTTGCAATAGAGCCTCATGACGGCGACCAATCCAGTAAGGTATCGACAAACCCGCGCAAAACGTTTTGGATCGGCGCAGCCAGCACCTGGTCGTACCGGGGCGGCTGTTCACGCATATAGCTTGACTGGGACATTTCCAGCTGCAGGGCATGACAGCCTTCAGCCGGCTTGCCGTAATGCCGCGTGATGTAACCACCCTTGAAACGTCCATCGAGAACGGTGGAATATTGCTTATCAGAGCCCAGCGAACTGAAACTTGCTGTAATCAGGTCGGGGTGTGCACTGGCGCCCGAGTTACTCCCCAGGTTCAGGTCCGGTAATTTACCCTCAAACAACCTGGGAACCTCACTGCGAATCGAGTGTGCATCGAGCAATATGGCGTATCCAAACCGTTCCCTGATATGCTCGAGTTCCGCTGCAATTTTTTCGTGATAGGGATTCCAGTACTGTAACCGGCGTTGCGGAAGTTCTGTTGCGACACGATTTGAGCCCTGCGTGTAGAGCGGACTGCCATCAAATAGTAGCTCCGGGAGCAAACCGGTTCCCGGGCCGGAATAAAGTGCAGCGTTGTCCGGGGGTCGGTTCAGGTCGATGACGTAGCGCGAGTAATTGGCTACCAGCAGACCGGCACCCCGATCCATGACCCAGTGGTAGAGACGATCGACATACCAGTCGGTATCCGGCAAGCCCAAAGCCTTTTCGCTCAGGTTGGTTCTGATGGCCCCTGGTACGACGGTACCTGCGTGCGGAATACTGACCAGGAGAGGTGTCCTGCCACGCTGGAATGAGAAAACCGGTTTCATGTTGTGCATCTTATACAAAAAAGCCCGGGTTGTACCCGGGCTTTCCTGTATTCCTGGTCGAGAAATTAATTCACGACTGGACGATCTTCCACGATGGTCGGTGTCACGAAGATAAGCAGTTCACGTTTCTTGGTTTCATTTGAACGCCGTTTGAACAGGTTGCCAAGAACCGGAATGCTGCTGAGATAGGGAACCCTGTCCGCCTTGCGATTACGTTCGTCCTGGAAAATACCACCCAGCACGATCGTTTCACCATTATTTACAAGCACGGATGTGCTCAGCTCACGTGTATCGATTGACGGTACTGAACCACCTCGGCCGGTCTGGTAAATTTCACCGACCGAATCCTGTTTGACATCGAGTTCAAGCTGAACACGATTATCCGGTGTTATCAACGGAGTGACCTTTAATTCAAGTACGGCCTCCTTGAACTGGACTGCCGTTGCACCTGAGGATGCAGCCTGTTCATAAGGTATTTCCACACCCTGTTGAATATAGGCCTCGGACTGGTTTGCAGTCACCACTCTCGGTGTGGATATGATTTCACCATCGCCCTCTGCTTCGAGCGCCGTGAGTTCCAGATCCAACAATACATTGCCTGCCAGGAATGAAAATCCTATTGAACCGGCGTTGCTGTCGGCCACGGGCAGGTTGACGTTCAGCCGTTCCGGTATACCCGGGATATCGATCAGGCCGTCATCCCTGGGGTTGGTCCATGGGTTCACCAGATCAGCACCCGCACTGTCACCTGAAATAGCGAGAATATTTCGCTTGTTGTGCAATGCAGTGACACCAAAACGCACGCCGATCGCGTGTGCAAACTCACTGCTGGCAATCACGATACGGGACTCGATTTGGACCTGTCTGACCGGGTGGTCAAGGTCCCGAACCAGCTTCTGAATCGCCTCGACCCGGCTCTGTGTATCGGTGACCATTAGCGTGTTGGTTCTTTCATCAATTGCAATGGACCCGCGGTCAGACAACAAGCCGGCATCTCCAGCTTCAGAATTGTTCCGCGCCGAATCGATCAACGCCTGCAGATCTTCAGCCGTTGCGTAACTGACACTGATCAGGGTCGTGACCAATGGCTCCAGTTCCTTTCGGTCCTGCATGGCTTTTAACAACTGTTGTTCACGGGCCGCAATGTCCGCCGTCGGGGCAATCCAGATAACATTGCCATTTTCGCGTTTATCGAGGTTGCGGGCATCCAGAACGATATCCAGCGCCTGGTCCCAGGGTACATTGGTAAGCCTGAGGGTCAGGTTTCCGCTGACGTTGTCGGCAACGACAATGTTGAGATCCGAGACATCGGCAATCAATTGCAACACGGAACGTACCGGAATATCCTGGAAATTGAATGTCACCCGGGCACCCGAGTATGTCTTCTCCTGGTAAAATTCAACGATGTCCTTGGTGGAATCAACAGTAGTGGCTGCAAGTTTCGAAACTTCGATGACCCAGTCATTGCCTGACTGGTAATCCATATGTTCATAGAGACCGGATATTGCGAGATCAATCCGCACCGAATCGGCCTTGGTTCCGGCGTCGATCGTTTGCACCGGTGTTGCGAAATCCATCACATCGAGCCGCTGATTCAGGGCGTCGGGTAAGTCAGCATCGAAGATGTCCACCGACAATCCACCTTCATGCGCATTCACCGAGACATTCGAGCCGCTCTTGTCCATGCTGATAATGACCTTGCTTTGGCCATCTTCTCCGCGCCTGAAATCAATGTTTTCAACCGTATACTTCGCGGCACCGGCATGATGCGGCGCTGTTGATCCCTTGCCGTCTCCGGATATTGTCAGAGCGACCTGGCCGTCACCGGACTGGTAGTCATACGTGACCAGTTTGGAAAGATCGACCATGACCCGTGTCCTTCCGCCGGCGGCCAGTGTCGTAAATTTCTGCACTGCACCGATGCCAACGGTAACAGGATTGGCATCGACCTGGCTGTTGGTGTCCGCCAAATCCAGGATGATTCGCGCCGGGCTTTCCGTCGCAAACACACTGACATTCGGGTCACCCCCTTCAGTCGACAGTGTGATAACGACATCACCTGCTGCATTGCTGCTGTAGTTTGCTGCGGTCACATCACTTGCTGCCCAGGCCGGCAGTGTTGTCAATACCAACAATGCCAATGCCAAACCCAAATGAACTCCAGTTTTTTTGCTATACATAAACTGTCCCCACCTACCGGTCAGTATCCCTTTCAATTTAATATCCTTTTCTCTGTGCATGGCTGTACCCTCAAAGTCGCGCTTTTCCATGCGCTAACCGGCTTATCCTTCACCCAAAGCGATGGAAGCTTCCCTGACAAGCCAGCCATCCGCGCCATCCGAAATCAGTTCGCTCAAATCAATCTCAGTATTCGTGATCTTTACTACCTTGCCATGGTTTTTACCCATGTAGTTTCCAACCGGAACGCGGTGGATCACACCTTCAGGATCACGCACCAATGCCCAAAAGTTGGAACCTTTGCTAAATGTTCCCACCATCGACAAGGTGTCAAGCTCGTAACGTTCCAGGTATTCCCTGGGCCGATCGAAATCCGGCCTCGGCCCCGTGCCTTTTGTTGAACGCACATCGTCGCTGCCTTCGGTTATCGACTGACGGAAAGGATCACGCCCCGTGAGACCATCATACACATAAGGGGTATAGGTCTTAACTGGCGGAATGGGCGTAATCGGATCAGCCGGCCGCGCCTTTACCGAAGCAATGTACTGGTTAAGGTCATCCATGCTTTCGCTGCATGCTGTGAGCAATACAGCTACTAACACCATGCCGGCAACATGTCCAAACTGTTTGCCAAACCGTTTCATGGTGCTTGCTCCGCCGCCCTTTGGGCGACTTCATCTTCATCAACATAACGATAGGTCTTGACCGTGCCTTCCAGTATCAACCGGCCTTCCGAATCGCCATAAATACTCTGGCCCGCCGCCGCACGCTTCAGAGAAATATCATGCATGGTCAGGATAACCACCCGGGGTAATGCCGCCACCCCACTGACAAACTCACCGAATTCATGATAGTCGCCCAGCATTCTGACCCTGATGGGCCGTTCCGCATAAAAATCCTGAAAACTTTCCGCCTGAGGCTCAAATAGCTGAACATCAATACCTGCGGCCAGGGCGGTCTGCGAAACATCCACCAGCAACTTGTCCATCTCTGTCTTGTTGGGCAGTTGCCTGAACATGGTTTCCAACAGCTCCCGCATTTCCACCAGTTGCTGCTCATAAGCTTGCAGATTTGCGGCTTTCTGTTGCTTGAATTCAAAGTCGGCCAACAATACCAGTTCCTGCTGGCGGGATTGCTCCAGTTCGACCTTTTTTTCATCTATCAGGAGAAAGTAGCCCGCGACCAGGATCAGGATCAGCGCGAGTGCAAACAAAGTATAACGGACCGACGAAGGTGCACTGCCAAGATCCGAAAAGTCAGCGTCTCTGAGGTCTTGAATAATCATTTCACACCCCCCTGGCTACCCGGACTGTCAAAACCTTCCTCTTCATCATTCGATTTGGGCGGGCGTATATTCACATTGATGCTGAATTCATAGGGTTCGGGTTGGCGTCGCGGACCTGGCCGCCGAACGCACATAATCGAGCTGGGGGTTAATGAACAGGTCATTTGTCTCCAGCTCCCTCAGGTAAGCCGATACCCTCGCGTTGGACTGACTGGTGCCGACCAGTGCCAGGTCCTTGCCTTGCTGTCGAACCGTGGTCAGAGTTACGCCAACGGGAATGGTTTTCGCCAGCTTGTCGAGCAGCTCAACCGTCGTGGACCGGCTCGCCTGCAAACGTTCAATGACCTGTTTGCGTGAAATGAGTCGTGCCCTGGTTTTCTCCAGCTCATCGATCCTTTTGATCTTGACCTCGAGTTGCTTGATCTCATTCTGAACCAATTGATTTCTGGCCTTCTGATGAGAAATTTTCTGGTCAAAAACAAAACCGGTAAAAAACACCAGGACAACGCCCAGAACTGCGATCAACAGCATAGAGGACATGAATTGACGCTGGCGTTCCCTACGCGCTTCTTCCCGCCATGGCAATAAATTAATTCTGGCCATCAGTCAAACCCTCTCAAAGCCAAGCCCATGGCTATCATCAGGTTGTTGGCATTGCGCTTTAACGCGGTCACTGCAACATTATGCGCAATTTCCATGCCGCTAACAGGATCTGCAACACGGGTCGTCATGCCGAGTTCCTGTTGAACCATGGGTGCCAAACCTTTAAGTGAAGCAGTGCCACCGGACAAGTAGATCGTACCGATGTTTGAGTACTCGTTGCTGGAGGCGTAAAACTGCAAAGCGCGACTGATCTGATGAACCACGTTTAGCTGAAATGGCTCAAGCACTTCTTCTTCAAAATCGTCCGGCGCCGAGTCGTTGCGTTCAAAAAAGGAAGCCTGCTCCGCGGTCATATCATAACGGCGTTGCGTCTCTTCCAATAACTGATGACCGCCGAAGGGATGGTCGCGGGTATAAATGACCTGGCCGCCCTTGATCACCAGCAAGGTGGTCAGGTCAAAGCCGATATCAAATACTCCAACAGCCTCGTTGCGGTTTATGCCATCGCGTTTTCGTATGAGTTCAAACGCATTTGCAATCGCAAATGCTTCGACATCCACGATTTTCGCCTTCAGTCCCGCGGCGTCGATCGCATCCTGCCGGCTTTCGACATTTTCGCTTTTGCTGGCAGCGAGCAGAATATCGATCATATCTGCATTACGTGCCGAAGGCCCCAGGACTTCGAAATCCAGGCTTACCTCGTTGAGCGGATAAGGAATGTATTGATTGGCCTCGATTTGCACCTGGCTTTCAATATCAGCTTCGGCAAGATTTGAAGGCAGACTTATCGTCTTGGTGAAAACGGCCGAACCGGAAACTGCGATCGCACAGGATTTGGCACGCGTGCCCGAAGCCTTCAGCGCCCTTGAAATGGCGTTCGATATGGCCTCAACATCCTGTACGGCCTTATCAACCACAACGCCCTCCCCGAGAGGCTCTATTGCGAAGTGGTCAATCCGGTATCCGGACCCATGACTGGACAATTGCATTAATCGTACGCTTGTCGAGCCAATATCCAGCCCTATAACTGGATCTGCTTTTTTTCCAAACAGTTTCAAGACTCCCCCATTCTTTTTCCGTGCCAATGGTTTAGTGAGACTTCTTATAGCTGTTTTTAACAGAAAACTCACAAATACTCAAACACCTTGTGGTATTAAAGTATAAAAATTGTTAACGCATTGGAGAAAGCCTGTTAAAAGAACATGCTTTTGGGAACGACAGGAATGGTGAGTTGTCAACACTCGTCATAACCGGTTACTTCCCTGACCGATGCGGCGTATCATTTTCTGCTCCTTCTCCCGCTATCCGGAGAGGGATTTATCTACTAAAATTCCATTTTGTGAGACTAAGCATAGCAGGATAAAGATTTGAAAAAAGCACTTCGTTCAATATTTCGCATTCTGCTTGTCGCATCCGTCCTCGGCTTGACTACACTTTTGGTTACCTATCTTGTTGTTTCAAAAGACCTTCCAGACGTCGAGACACTGCGCGATATCCAACTCCAGGTACCCTTGCGAGTTTACACCTCAGACGGTAAATTGATCAGTGTTTTCGGAGAAAAGCGTCGAATCCCTGTTCAGATAGAAGAAATGCCCCTCTATTTGACAAACGCATTTATCGCCGGTGAAGATGCCCGTTTCCGAACACATCCGGGTGTCGACTACCAGGGAATTTCCAGGGCTGTCTGGACCTTGATGACGACGGGAGAGAAGTCGGTAGGCGGAAGCACGATCACACAGCAACTGGCCCGAAACTTTTTTCTTACGCTGGAAAAAACCTTTACCCGTAAAATCAAGGAAATCTTTCTCGCGCTGAAAATCGAGCGCGAATTATCCAAGGATGAAATCCTCGAACTGTACCTGAACAAAATTCTCCTCGGTCACCGGGCTTACGGCGTGGGTGCCGCGGCAGATGTATATTACGGAAAATCCGTGGGTGAACTGAGCCTGGCCCAGTGCGCTATGCTGGCAGCACTGCCGAAGGCACCTTCCAGGATAAACCCGATAACCTCTCCAGAACGCGCCATGAACCGCAGGGACTATGTGCTTGGCCGTATGCTGGAACTGGATTTCATCAGTGATAATGAATATGAACAAGCGAAAAATGAAGGAAATACAGCCTTTTACCATGGCGCCACGACGGAAGTCTCAGCACCCTACCTCGCAGAAATGGTCCGCAAGGAAATGCTGGCCAGATTTGGCGAGTCCGCCTATACCGGCGGCTACCAGGTTTACACCACCATCAAATCCGGGTTTCAGACCAGCGCAAACCAGGCGGTCATAGACGGGCTTGAGGCGTATGACCGCAGACACGGTTACCGTGGCGCAGAAGCGCATTTTGACCTTGAAGCGGCTACGACAACGGAAGCCTGGGAGGAACTGCTCAGACCCTATAAGCCCCTGGCCGGCCTGCTGCCCGGCCTGGTCGTTGAAGTCGATGAAGATATTGCCCTGGTTTATCAGGTCGATGGCCAGACAATCGCCCTGACGCTCCCCGACATGCAGTGGGCCAGAAAATTCATAAGCCGTGACCGGGTGGGGTTTAAACCAAAAAGTGTAGGGGAGGTTCTCGCGAAGGGTGACGTTATCCGCACCCGCTTGCGGGATGGTGGCCGGCGCGAACTGGCGCAAGTGCCCGAAACGGAAGCGTTATTGGTTTCTCTGAGTCCCCACGATGGTTCCATCAAGGCATTGGTTGGCGGCTATGATTACACGCGCAGCAAGTTTAACCGTGTCGTTCAAAGCCGCCGGCAACCGGGCTCGGGATTCAAACCGTTTATCTATTCGGCTGCACTGGCGAAAGGTAAGACCACTGCCAGCATAGTCAATGACGCACCCATTGTTTTCAGCGATGCCGAGCTGGAAAGAGATTGGAAGCCACAGAATTATAGTGAAAAATTTTTTGGGCCAACGCGTCTGCGTGAAGCCATGGTCAACTCCCGTAACCTCGTGTCGATCAGGTTGTTGCGAGAGATCGGCATTTCCTACGCCACTGACTACATCAGCTCATTCGGGTTCGACCCTGCGGAATTACCGGGAAACCTTTCCATGGCGCTTGGCAGCGCTTCGCTGGTTCCAATCAGCCTCGTCAGGGGCTACGCGGTGTTTGCCAATGGAGGCTACCTGATCGAACCCTACTTCATGGACCGGATCGTCGACGCCAAGGGCAATGTGCTGTTTGCCGCAAGCCCCCAGGTGGTCTGCCGGGAATGCGAAGCCGAACAGGGTAGCAACACCGAGCAAATCGAGCCCGTGGAAAAGGTGGAGCCAAGTTTCAGGCCGCTACAACTTGAAACCGGGGAAAATATCCTGGTCACCGAGCAGGATACAACGCCGGCGCAAAATGCGGTGTCTAACCCGACACCTGCGCAGCGCGTCATCACCGAGCAGAATGCCTACCTGGTCCGCTCCATGATGATGGATGTGGTCCGGCGCGGCACCGGTAAGAAAGCCATGGAATTGGGACGCAATGATATCGCGGGTAAAACGGGTACGACCAATGAACAACGCGATGCCTGGTTCTCGGGTTATAACGATGAACTCGTGACCTCGGTCTGGGTGGGTTTTGACAGCCATGAACCGCTCGGACGCCTAGAGGTAGGCGGCAAGGCCGCATTGCCTATCTGGGTTGACTACATGCGGGTGGCATTGCAGGGTGTTCCTGACACGGCCCCTGAAATCCCGGAAGGTATTACCAAGGCGCGTATTGACCCGGATTCAGGATTGCTCGCCAGGATTGATAATCGCAATGCCATTATGGAAGTATTCGAAATGGGAAGTCTTCCGCCTATGGAAGATACAAAAGAAGGAGATAAATCTGATGCCGTCACGGAAAAAAATCCATACGACAGTTTCTGATAAGTTTCTCACTCACAGCGCCAGGAAAAACAGCCAAATCCGCCGCGCAATCGCCGCCGAGGCGGCGCGCATCATGTCCACCCAATCACAATTCAACTTCCGGGTAGCTAAGCAAAAAGCGGCGGAAAGGCTCGGTTTTGACCTGCACACGATCATGCCAGGCAATGCAGAAGTCGCCAGTGCATTGCGTGCCTACCAGGATTTTTACGGCGGCTCGCAACATCTGCGCCATCTGCAAAAAATGCGTGAAATAGCCTTGAACGTGATGCGCTCACTCGAATCATTTTGCCCACGATTGGTGGGGCCGGTTCTCGAAGGCACAGCGGACGAACACGCGCGGGTATCTTTGCATGTTTTCAATGACCCGCCTGATGCGGTCATTATCCACCTGCTCGACAAAGGCCTGGTGTTCCGCAATGAGCAGCGGAAAATACGTTGGCATGACGGCAGTTATCGCCAGGTGCAGCTGGTAGTGACGAATGCGGAAGAATTCGAGGTCGAATTGACCCTGTTCAGTTGTATCGATTTACGCCAGGCGCCACCCAGCCCCGTCGATGGGCGTCCGCAAAGACGGGCGCCCGTGTCTGAGGTGGAATCACTACTGGCAGCAGTCTAGCCCGCAAATTGCACCAGCCGGTAGCGGGCCTCTCGATAAGCAAATGATTTGCTTGAATTAAAAGACATTATTTCAAATCAACCCCGCGGTACACTTTGTACCCGGCCCGCTACCTATCCCGGCCCTGGCTTGTGCAGATACCACTGGACTTGGTCTTCCTTCAGGTCATAGCTACGGCTATGACCTTCAGTCCAGCTCGGCGCCCAGCGGCACCTGCCCGGCGCCACATTCCGAGATGCTGGTGCAATTTGCGGGCCAGGGCCTTTTACCCAGTGCACACGGTATTGACTGACACTGATTAAACCTGAACCTCAGCGTGAACCGACCGGTACGTAGTCACGGGCACCCTCACCGGCGTAGATTTGTCTCGGGCGGCCAATCGGTGTACCGACCTCTTCCTGCTCCAGCCATTGAGAAACCCAGCCAACGGTCCTGGCAATGGCGAACATGACGGTAAACATGCTTGTGGGAATGCCAAGCGCCTTGTATATGATGCCGGAGTAGAAGTCCACGTTCGGATAGAGTTTCTTTTCTACAAAGTAATCATCTTCCAGCGCAATTCGCTCGAGTTCCATGGCAAGCGATAGCAACGGATCCTTGCTGCCCAATTCTTCCAAAACCTCGTAAGCGGCCTTTCGGATGATTGTTGCCCGCGGGTCAAAATTCTTATACACACGGTGACCGAAGCCCATCAGCCTGAAAGGATCGTCCTTGTCCTTGGCCTTGTCGATAAACTTGCCAACACGCGAAACGTCACCGATTTTATCCAGCATGGTCAACACGGCTTCATTGGCGCCGCCATGCGCTGGCCCCCACAATGCCGAGATGCCGGCAGCAACACTGGCGTAAGGATTGGCGCCCGTCGAACCCACCAGTCTTACCGTGGACGTGCTGGCGTTTTGTTCGTGATCGGCGTGCAAAATAAACAGAAGATCGAAAGCCTTGGCGGCTACCTGGCTTACCTGGTAGGGTTCGGCAGGTACCGAGAACATCATGTCGAGGAAACGTTCAGTGTAATTGAGTGAATTTTTCGGATAAGCGGTCGGCCAGCCCATGTGGTGACGGTAACAGGCAGCGGCTATGGTTGGCATCTTGGCGATCATGCGCTTGGCGGCGAGCAACCGGTGTTCCGGGTTTTTCATGTCGAGCCTGTCATGATAAAAGGCAGCCAGCGAACCCACCACACCGGCCATCATGGCCATCGGGTGTGCATCATAGTGAAACCCGCTGATAAACGTATTCAGCCTTTCATGAATCATCGTGTGGTATCTGATGTCCCTCTCGAAATCCTCGAACTCATCCGTGTTTGGCAACTGTCCTGACAACAGCAGGTAGGCTACCTCGAGGAAATTACTCTTTTCGGCTAGTTGTTCAATCGGATAACCGCGATAACGCAATATGCCCTTGGCGCCGTCGATAAACGTGATCTTGCTGGTACAACTGGCGGTGGCGGTAAAACCCGGGTCATAGGTAAAGTAACCCAGCGTCGAAGGCAATTCCTTGATATGGAGAGTTGGCTCGCCTTCGGTGCCTCGCAGCACAGGTAATACAAGGCTTTTGCCATTACTCTCGTCTGTGATGATCACGCGATTATCTGACATAATAGGCTCCTCGTGAATGAACGGTTATATCGATCTGGGGTCGTTGAGAGTCCCTGATATTTTCGACCGGCAATTATGTCACAAATTTACCTGTAAATTCCGAACTTTTGCGAATTACACAGACAGCAAAAGGCCCGCAACGGTTTTACCGTTGCGGGCCTTTTGGTATGAACTGCAGCTACTTCTGGTAACGGCGTTTGAAACGGTCTACACGACCACCGGTATCCATCAGTTTGTGTTTGCCGGTATAAAATGGGTGAGAGGCGCTTGAGACTTCCACCTTGACGAGCGGATACTCATTGCCATCTTCCCACTTGATGGTTTCTTTACTGTGAATGGTCGAACGGGTCAGGATCGCAAAGTCTGCGGAGAGATCCTGAAAAACCACTTCACGATATTCTGGATGCGTGTCAGCTTTCATGACAAATTCCGGTATTCATAAGGCCTAAAGAGCCGGCTAGTTTAACGACGTGCGTCAAGCAATGCAATAGGCTCCGGGAACGATTCAGGGCAAAAACATCTGCTGGATGTCATTCACGAACCTCCAGCCCAATGCCGTGGGGATTATGCGCTCTGTCCGGACCTCCAGCAAACCCTTCGCAACGGCCTTTTGAACGCGCCCTTCAACGGCATCCCAGGACACACCGGTACGCGCACTGAAGTCGCCGATGTTCACGCCCTGTTTCAGTCTTAGCTGGTTGAGGAAAAACTCGAAGACAAGCTCATCTTCATTCAACACGCGCGTTTCGGCGCGCCAGTCCCCCGTTTCATGCGCCTGCAGGTAACGCCGGGGGTGACGATGCTTGGCATAGCGCTGCACCCGGCCATCAGCCGCCGTGGTTATTTTTCCATGTGCGCCTGCGCCGACCGCCAGAAAATCACCGTAGCGCCAGTAGTTCATATTGTGACGGCTTTGCCTGTCCGCCTGCGCAAACGCGGAGATTTCATATTGCCCGTAGCCGTTTGCTTCCAGCAAATCCAGACCGGCTTGCTGTATTTCCCAGGCCTCATCTTCTTCGGGCAAAGATGGCGGACTCGCAGCAAACGCCGTGTTGGGCTCAATGCTCAACTGGTAAAATGAAATGTGTGCGGGCCCTGCCTCGATCGCCAGTTCAACGTCGCTCCGCGATTGTGCAAAACCCTGGCCGGGAAGGGCAAACATCAGGTCGATGTTGAAATTGGAAATCCCGGAGGACTTCAATGACTGCAAACTCTGTTCGATTTCCCGGCGCCCATGAATCCGTCCAATGGCCTTGAGCAGCTTGTCGTCAAAACTTTGAACACCCAGTGAAACCCGGTTGATTCCGGCGTCTGCGTAGGCCGGAAAGCTGTCGCGTTCGATCGTTCCGGGATTGGCTTCGAGGGTGATTTCCACATCCGGCCTCAGGTTCAGCCGGGCCCTTGCCGCGTCAAGAAAGGTTTCGACCTGGCCGGCCGAGAACAAACTGGGTGTGCCGCCGCCAAAATAGATGCTTTGCACCGGCCGTCCCCAGACCTGGTGCAACTCCTGTTCAAGGTCTGCGATCAGGGCCTGGATGTACTCCTCAGCGGGTAAACTCTCCTTGACGGCATGCGAATTGAAATCGCAATAGGGACACTTGCGCACACACCAGGGCATGTGAACATAAAGACTCAGGGGCGGGTTACGCAATAAACCCTTCATCCCTCTCACGGATTTGCCTGACCAGTTCCCTCAACGCCTGGCCGCGATGGCTGACCCGGCTTTTTTCCGCAGGACTCAACTCGGCGGCCGAGCGCTGCGGGTCACCGCTCTCGGCTCCGGCAATACCGAATAACGGATCATAACCAAAGCCCCCCAGGCCGCGGGGCGAATCAAGGACCTGGCCGTGCCAGCGACCGATTGCCAGCAGTGGCGCCGGATCGTCCGCCGACTGTACAAGTACCATCGCGCAAATAAAATAAGCGCACCTTTCTTTCCCACGCCTGCCGGACAGCTCGGTAAGCAGTTTGCGTTTATTGGCTTCGTCATCGGCTTCAGCGCCGGCGTAGCGGGCCGAATAAATACCCGGCAGACCATTCAGCACCGGGACGACCAGGCCGGAGTCGTCCGCAATGCTTGCGAGACCTGTAAACTTCGCAGCCTGCCGCGCCTTGATCAGGGCGTTTTCTATAAAAGTGCCGGCGCTCTCATCCGCCTCCGGAACCCGCCAGTCGCTTTGCGGGCGGACGACAAAACCCAAAGGTTTGAGCATGGCGACAATTTCACGCAGCTTCCCCTGGTTGCCGCTGGCCAGAACGTATTCCCGCTCCATGATGATGTGGCTGCGGGGCTCAGCTTGCCAATGCCGTTGACTGCGCATCCATCAGCGACCTGATGCCCTTTTCCGCCAGTACGATCAATTGGTCCAATTCGTCTTTACGGAAAGCATGACCTTCAGCCGTACCCTGCAACTCGATAAACCCGCCACCGTCGTTCATGACGACATTCATATCCGTTTCTGCGCGGGAGTCTTCGGGGTAGTCGAGGTCGAGCACGGGTGTACTGTCAAAAATACCGACGGAAACGGCAGCGATCTGGCCATGAACGGGGTCTTTTTTGATTTTATTTTTGGCCAGCATCCACCTGCAGGCATCCACCATCGCGACATAGGCGCCGGTGATGGCCGCGGTGCGGGTGCCGCCATCGGCCTGCAAAACATCACAATCCAGCGTTATGGTGTGTTCGCCGAGGGCAACTCGATCGACCACCGCACGCAGCGACCGGCCGATCAGCCGTTGTATTTCCATGGTGCGTCCGCCCTGCTTTCCGGAAGCAGCTTCACGGCGCATTCTCGAGCCTGTCGACCTCGGCAACATGCCGTATTCCGCCGTAACCCAGCCTTCACCAGTGCCGCGCAGGAAAGCGGGTACCCTGCCTTCAACCGAAGCCGTACAAAGGACCTGCGTATTGCCGCAGGCAATCAATACCGAACCTTCCGCATGACAGGTGTAGTTGCGTGTAATACTGACAGGGCGTAACTCATCTGCTTCTCTACCGCTGGGTCTCATGGATTGTTCCTGTATGCATGCTTATCAAACACGGGGTAAATGACGAAGGTCGTTATTCTCGGATAGCCTACTCGCGGGCTAACCGTTAACATTGTGCCACTGTCTGCAACGTGGAAAAAGCAATGATTCGAAGTATGACCGGTTTCGCCCGGGTTGAACGCCAATTTGAATTCGGGCGCTTGGGTTGGGAAATGCGTTCGGTAAACCACCGCTACCTGGATTTCGGCTTGCGGCTGCCTGAGGAGTTCCGGCCACTGGAATCGGACATCAGAACGTGTCTCGGACAATTTCTGAGCCGCGGTAAAATCGAGGCAAACTTGCGTTACACCGCTGAGCCCGGTGCGATCAGCAGCAGGCTGGAACTCAACCTGGGGCTGGCCAGGGAAATTCTCGTGGTGCATGACGAACTGGCGCGCCTCGCGGGGGTTGAGCAGCAAGCGGATATCAGCCAGATGATCAAATGGCCCGGACTGATAGAGGAGAAACGACCCGACCCCGCCCCGTTGCAAGAGGCTGCGATGGAGCTGTTGATCCAGGCGGCGCAGGAACTGCAGGCGAGCCGCAGCCGCGAGGGTGAACAGATGGCAAACGCCATCCGCGAGCGCCTGGCGGGCGTGGCAACCTTAACGGCCAGAATCAGGCAGTGGCTGCCGGAAATCCGCACCGCACTGAAACAAAAAATGCTCGAACGGCTCGCCGATTTATCAAAGACCCTCGACCCGGGAAGAATTGAGCAGGAAGTCGTTATTCTTGCCCAGAAAATTGACGTCGATGAAGAACTGGACAGGCTGGATGCGCATGTCGAGGAAGTTTACCGGGTGCTGGATCTTGAAGAACCGGTCGGCCGCCGGCTGGATTTCCTGATGCAGGAGTTCAATCGCGAATCCAATACACTGAGTTCAAAATCGGTCGATCAACGCACGACGCAGGCTGCCGTGGACTTGAAAGTCCTGATAGAGCAGATGCGCGAGCAGGTACAAAATGTCGAGTAGCGACGGCGACCGCGGAAGTCTCTTTATCATCGCCGCGCCGTCTGGCGGTGGTAAAACCAGCCTGGTAAACGCCCTGCTAAATCACGATCCACGGCTGGTCCTTTCCGTGTCTCATACCACCCGTCCCGCCAGGCCGGGTGAAATTGATGGCCGGCATTACCACTTTGTTTCAGAGGCAGAGTTTGAACAGATGGTGGATGAGGGCGGTTTCATGGAGCACGCCCGGGTGTTTGACCATTACTACGGCACCAACCGCAACTCCGTGGCTTTGCAACTCGACCAGGGCCGCGATGTGATACTCGAGATCGACTGGCAGGGCGCGCGCCAGGTGCGGGCTGTTTTTCCGGATTGCTGTCTTATTTTTATCATTCCGCCTTCACTTGAAACGCTGCGTAAAAGGCTGACCGGGCGCGGACAGGACAGTGCTGAAGTGATACAACGCAGGATGCGGGATGCGCAGGCGGAAATATCCCATTGGGCCGAATTTGACCACCTGGTCGTCAACGACGATTTTGACAAGGCACTTGAAGAACTGGTCGCAATCATCAATGATCACCGCAACAACAAACCGCATAAAGTAAATAAAAATCACCAACTTCTGGCACAGCAGCTCGGAAGAGGATAAAATTCACGGTTCCGTCTTACACACATACAGGATTTGAAATGGCACGAATTACCGTTGAAGACTGCCTGGTAAACATCGATAACCGCTTTGAACTGGTATTAACGGCGACCAAGCGCGCCCGCCAGATTGGCCACGGTTCAGAGCCGTTGGTTCCCGAAGAAAACGATAAACCCACCGTGCTCGCGCTGCGCGAAATCGCCGCGGGTCTTATCGATCCAGAGGGCGTCGACGTACTGCAGGCAAGAATCGAAGCCGCCGAGGAGTTTGACATGCGTCCCACGGAGGACGATTTAGATCTCTGACGGAGCTCTTGCATGCTGGCGACCCTGACGAACCTACCGGAGCCGGTTCTTGATCTGAGGGACCTTCTCAATACCTATCTGGAACCGGAAAAGGTCGCCATCATTCTTCGCGCTTTTGAAACCGGCGCGTATGCACACCAGGGCCAGACCCGCAAAACCGGCGAACCCTATATTCTCCACCCCGTCGCCGTGGCCCGCATCCTGGCCAATATGCGTATGGATTACGGCAGCGTGGCCGCCGCTATCCTGCACGACACCATCGAAGACACCGTCCTGACCCGTCAGGAAATCGAATCGCGGTTTGGCGAAGAGATCGCCGACCTCGTCGAAGGGGTGACCAAGCTGGACAAAATGAAGTTCCGTACCCGTCACGAGGCGGATGCGGAAAGCTTCCGCAAGCTGATGCTGGCCATGTCGAAAGACTTGCGGGTCATATTTATCAAGCTGGCGGACCGGATGCACAACATGCGCACGCTGGGTTCGATGGACCCCAACGCACGCCGCAGGATCGCACGCGAGACGCTCGACATTTACGCGCCCATCGCCGACCGCCTGGGCATGAACAGCATCAAATCTGAATTACAGGATCTTGGCTTTGCCAATCTTTACCCCTGGCGGCACCGCACCATCGCCGAGCATATCAGCACGGTGACCGGTGACCGGAGCGAGATCATCGCGGACATCCACAAGGCGCTGAAGCGAAAGATGAACGAGGCCGGTATTCCTTGCGATATCAAGGGCCGGGAGAAGACCCCGTACAGCATCTACCGGAAAATGCAGGCCAAGGATCTATCTTTTTCGGAGGTGAACGATGTTTACGGTTTCCGTATCATCACGCATTCCGAACAGCACTGTTACCTCGCCCTCGGAGCGGTTCACGCGCTCTACCGCCCCAAACCCGGAAGGTTCAAGGATTTCATCGCCCTGCCGAAAGCCAACGGTTACCAGTCCCTGCATACCGTACTCAACAGCCCGTTTAACCTGCCGGTTGAAATCCAGATCCGAACCCGGGAGATGGACGTCCTGTCGGAGGAAGGCGCAGCCGCCCACTGGCAGTACAAGAGCGGTGAAATCTCCTCAGGCACCGCCCAGGTGCGTGCGCGTGAATGGTTGATGCAACTGGTCGAGGTGCAACGCCACAGCACCGACTCCATGGAGTTCCTGGACGGTGCCAAGTCCGACCTGTTCCCCGACCAGATTTTCGTGTTTACACCCAAGGGAAAGATTATCGATCTGCGCAGCAGCGCAACGGCCCTCGACTTTGCCTACGCCATCCATACCGGTGTCGGCAACCACACCCGCAGCATTCTGGTCGACAAGGTCGAAGTACCGCTATCGACCCGGCTGGAGAACGGGCAGACCATCAAGGTCGTTACCGAAGACAACGCCCACCCCATCCCCGAGTGGCTTGATTTTGTCAATACCGCGCGCGCCCGTACCGCCATCCGTCACTACATCAAGAGCCTCGAGCAGGCCGATACCGTGGCGCTCGGTTTACGTCTTCTCGAAACGGCGCTCAATGCACGTGGCTCCGACCTCGACGCCGTACCGGCGGCTCGTATGGACCAATACCTGAAGGACAATAGATTTGAACGCCAGGAGGACCTGTTGACCGAACTGTCACTCGGTAACCTGCTGTCCAGCGTGGTGGCCGCCAAACTGGCGCCCGAAGTGAGTTCGAATCTCGCATCCGGCGAACATACCGAGGCGCTCTCGATTGCCGGCTCCGAAGGCAGCGCGGTGACGTTTGCCGCCTGTTGCCGGCCGGTGCCGGGCGACAATATCATGGGTTACCTGTCCGCCGGCAAGGGCATGGTCGTCCACCGCGTCAACTGCCGCAACGTGCGGGAGTTCCGCAAACATCCGGACCACTGCATCGATGTCACCTGGGCACCCATCCGGCGCGGAATGTTCGAGGTTGCCCTGCATATCCTGGCGAAAAACACGCCCGGTGTGCTGGCCAATATCTCAAACAGCATTGGCGAGGCCGGGAGCAATATCGAGAAGATCGAACAACCCGAATCCAACCGCGAAACGGCCAAGCTGCTTTTCATCATCAGCGTGAAGGACCGCGATCATATGGCGCACGTCATGCGGCGCCTCAGACGCAACCGCAACGTGATCCGTGTCAGCCGAATCAGCGCCTAGGGAACTGACCGACAGGAGCAAATCAATGAGCAAAGAGATCATCCATACTGCCAAGGCACCCGAGGCCATCGGCACCTACTCCCAGGCCGTCATACACCAGGGCCTGGTATTCCTTTCCGGACAGATCCCGCTCGACCCGCAGAGCATGGAAGTTGTTCCGGGCGGAATCGAAAACCAGATCAGGCGGGTGTTTGAAAACCTGTCGGCGGTCTGCACCGCGGCCGGCGGAACACTTGACGATATCGTCAAACTGACGGTTTTTTTAACCGACATGAGTGATTTTCCGCAGGTCAACACCATCATGGGTCAGTATTTCGCCGCGCCCTATCCGGCACGTGCCGCCGTCCAGGTGGCGGCGTTGCCAAAGGGTGTAAACGTCGAAATGGATGCCATTCTGGCCAAACCCTGAGGGCTGCGGTAATTCCGGCTTTGATCCCCTCCCGGTCCATGACACTGACCGACCTGCAAGGCGTAGGACCAAAACTTGTCGAAAAACTGAATGCACTTGGCATCAGCCAGGTGACGGATTTGCTATTTCACCTGCCCATCCGTTATGAAGACCGGACCCGCATCAAACCCATCGGATATTGTCTGCCGGGCCAGCGCATATTGATCGAAGGAAAGGTTGAACACAGCGCCATCGTACGCGGGCGCCGGCCGATGCTGGTGGTGGTGCTTTTTGACGGAACCGGACGCATCACGCTAAGATTTTTTCATTTCCATTTCTACCAGAAGCAACAATTTTCGAGCGGTACACTTTTACGTTGTTTCGGCGAGGTCCGGGCAGGCTACCAGGGCCTCGAAATGGTACACCCTTCATACCAACGTCTCGGCGGGCAAAGTGCTGAACCGGTCGCCGACCGCCTGACGCCGGTTTATCCAAGCGCAGAGGGCCTGGGCCAGAAAAACTGGATCAGGATCACGGACCAGGCGCTCGCCCTGTTACGCAGCGGCCAACTGGCGCTTGAAGAGCTACTACCCCAGGACCTGCTGGACAGACTTGAACTACTGCCATTGGCCGAAGCGCTGGATTATATTCATCGGCCGCCGCCCGACGCCGACATCAGCGCCCTGATCCAGCGTGATCACCCCACGCAAAAACGCCTGGCCCTCGAAGAGTTGCTGGCCCACAACCTGAGCATGCAGAAACTGCATCGATTGCAGCGGTCGCGAAAAGCACCGGCCATGCATCACCGCGGTGCCGTTGAAGTTGAATTTCTAAAAAACCTGCCGTTTACGTTAACCGGCGCCCAGCAGAGGGTTGCCGGAGAAATTAACAGCGACCTGGAACAAAGCAGGCCGATGTTGAGACTGGCGCATGGTGACGTCGGTTCGGGTAAAACCGTCATCGCCGCGTTAGCCGCCCTGCGCGCGGCGGACAACCATTTTCAGACGGCAATCACGGCACCGACCGAATTGCTGGCGGAACAGCACTACCGGGTTTTCAGCGAATGGCTGCAACCGCTGGGGATCAAGCCCGTCTGGTTGAGCGGGAAAGTCACCGGTAAAAAGCGTACAGAAGCCCTGCAAAGAATAAGCTCCGGTGCGGAACTCGTTATCGGCACCCACGCATTGATGCAAAAAGGCGTTGAGTTCAACCGGCTCGGGCTGGTCATCGTCGACGAGCAACACCGATTCGGTGTAGGCCAGCGCATGAGCCTGTTGGAAAAAGGCGGCAGCCCCGGTCAACAGGCCCACCAACTGATCATGACGGCAACCCCCATTCCCCGCACCCTGGCCATGACCGCTTACGCGGGAATGGATGTCTCCGTCATCGACGAATTACCCCCCGGCCGCAAACCGGTCACCACTGTCGTCATGTCCAACGAGCGTCGCGGAGAAATCATTGAGCGCGTCGCCAACGCCTGCACAGGTAACCAGCAGGCTTACTGGGTCTGCACGCTGATCGAAGAGTCCGACGTGATCGAGGCACAGGCAGCCGAGGACGTGGCGAAGCGTTTGCGCAGTGACCTGCACGGACTCAATATCGGCCTGATCCACGGACGTTTGAAACCGGCCGAAAAGCAGCAGGTCATGGAAGCGTTCAAAGCCGGAAAGCTCCACCTGCTCGTCGCCACCACCGTGATCGAAGTCGGCGTGGATGTACCCAATGCCTCGTTGATGATCATCGAAAACGCAGAGCGGCTTGGTCTGGCCCAGCTGCATCAATTGCGTGGACGTGTCGGACGCGGTGGAACACAGTCCAGTTGTGTTTTGATGTACAACCCGCCACTGGGTGAACTTGCAAAACAGCGTATGGAGATTATGCGCCAGACTGCGGACGGATTTCAGATTGCGGAAAAGGACCTGGAGTTACGCGGACCCGGCGAGGTCCTCGGCACCCGCCAGACCGGCATGCTGATGTTCAGGGTGGCCGACCTGGCGCGCGATGCGGGGTTACTGAAAATCATACCCGCGGTCGCCGACGACCTCTTGAATCAGCACCCCCGCCAGGCGGATAAACTGATCCGCCGATGGATCGGGGATGCATCCCGTTTTGCCGGTGTCTGAATCGAATTTGAAACCGCGCGTTTAACGCACCGCGAAAGCGGATGACTCCACTTCCGTGCGGGCCTCGACGATGTCCTTTTCGATCTGCTGTTTGATGGCGGTAAATTGTGGCTTGTCGTGCAGGGAATCCAGGCGAAGATCGATATCCAGCAACCAGGCTTCCCTGAAACCGCGATCATAGGCCTTCTTCAAGCTATCCAAAGCGGCCTCCGATTCGCCCCTCAATGCATGAATGCTGGATTCCGTGTAATAGATACCGGCATCGTCCGCGCCATTGATACGCGCCCGTTTGACCGCGCGTTCCGCGCTCGCCAGTCTTTTCTCGGCGAGTTCAGCATTGCCGGCGTCGCGATAAAGCGCGGATAACACCGTTGCATACAATACCTGTTTACCATCCCACGTCTGGTCAAAATCTTCATCGAATGCATTTTCAAAAAACAGCCTTGCAGTGTCTTTATCGCCAGCCACCAGGCTTATCATGCCTTTTTGAAAGTAATAGTTGCGTCGCAGCTGCTCAGGCATTTCATCTATCGACTTAGCGAATTGCTCAGTCAACAGGCGTTCCGCTTTTTCAAACCTGCCCTGCTTGAGCAACAGGAAAAAATAGGTCGATTGCAGGTTGAAATTATCCTTGGCCTTTTCCAGGCCATCCAGCAGCAATGACTCGGCCTTGTCATTCACATCCATACTCGCCCAGGCGCTCGCCAGGGTTTCAATCACAACGGGACTGTCAGGCTCCAGGTCGTAGGACTGGTTCGCAAACCGCCAGCCTTCAACCAGGTCACCTGAATTGATCGCGTAGCCAGACATTATTCTCAGCAAAGTCGCGGAATCCGGCCGCAAGGCGACGAGGTTCTGCAACATGTCTTTCGCCCCCTGGTAGTTTCCCTGGCTTGCCAGGTTTCCTGCGACGTTGATCGCCAGTAGTTCATTCAAGGGGTCGATGGTCATGGCTTGCTGCAAAACCTGGCTCTGTTCGGGCAACCTGCCCATCTCACCCAGCAATCCACCGAGCCAGAGGTAGGCGGGGATATAATCATCATTGAGCTTGATAGCCTGGCGCAGTGCGGACTCGGCAGCGTCCCGGTGTCCAATCTGCCAGCGGGCCAGACCAAGGGCCGCAAACGCCTCCGAGGACTCGGGATCGATTTCCAGCGCCTTTTCAATCATTGGCATGGCACGTTCGGTGGCCTCCATATTCGTCAGGTTTCCGTACATGGCCAACAACAGCCAGGAATCCGCCATCGCGGCATAGGCCGGTGCAAACGACGGATCGTGCTCAAGGGCATTGGCAAAAAGCGTAATTGCCTTTTGCAGTTCATCCGGCGAACGGCGCCACCAGTGGAGACGGCCTGTCCTGTAGGCTTCAAAAGCGGCAAGGTTTTCCGTTCTGGATTCGGGTTTTTGCTCCAGGCCGGCAAATGAATCCACCAGTGCGGCCGCAATTGCACTGGCGACCTCGTCCTGGATGGCAAATACGTCATCGAGTTGCCGGTCAAACGAGTTGGACCAGATGTGGTAGCCGTCTTCTACATTGATCAACTGTGCCGTCAGGCGTATGCGGTCACCGGATTTCCTTATGCTGCCTTCAAGCACCGTCCTGACATTCAACAGCCTGCCGATTTCACGGATATCCTTGTCAGGCTGGCGGAACGCAAATGACGAGGTGCGGGCTGCAACGTGCAGACCTTTCACCTTCGCCAATACATTCAATATCTCTTCCGCGATACCATCAGAGAAATACCCCTGGCTACTGTCCTCTGACAGGTCGGCAAACGGCAAAACCGCGATGGAATTCTCGGGCGCTATAAACTCACGCTGTTGCGAGGCGAGTACCTGTGTGCCGGTCGTATCATCATCGGTGAACACATTTGAATAGTAACTGTAGAATCCGTAACCAAGCCCGAACATACCCAGCATCATCATGCTGAAAAGCAGGGCGTTCTGAGCGTGTGTCAGCAGGCTGTCCGTGTGTCCTTTTTTAACGCCCTCCGGGGTTATATCAAAATGCCAGGCGAGGATGAATACCAGCGGGAAACCGAGGATCAATATGATCACCACGAGGGTCGGCAGCCAGTCGGGCAGCCTTAACGGTTCCACCGCCGCGTCCATTAACTGCAGCACCACGAATACTGCCACCGCGTATGCGCCAACGGTGCGCAGTACTTTTCGGCGGTTCAGTTCCGTTAAAACGGCAGATAAAAATGATTGGCCCTGTTCCATACTTCCTTCAATTCTTCTTCAGACTATCGGTCTGTGCCACGCTTGAGTCGAATCAGTCCGGATATGTCGTGATCACCATCACCGAGTTCTACCAAATCACGATAATCCTTGATCGCAGCTTCCACTGTCGGTAGAGAGATATTCAATTCCTGTGCCAATTCCTGGCATATCAGTAAATCCTTGAGCAACAGCGACAGTTTGAAACCAACGTCAAAGCTGTTTTCCAGCATGCTCCGGCCGCGATGCTCCAAAAACCAGCTTTTTGCCGCCCCCGCGCTCACTATAGATAATAGACGCTCCGAAGGCAGATTTAGTTTCTCCGCAAGCGCCAGTGCTTCGCAAACCGCCTCCGCGATACCTGCGATCATGACCTGGTTGACCGCCTTGGTGGCCTGCCCGGAACCTACCGGGCCCATGTGGGTTACCGTCGCGGAAATCGCCTCGAGTACTGGCATAATTCGCGATATATTGGCGGAATCGCCACCTGCCATGACCGAAAGCGTGCCTTTTTTTGCACCCTCGACACCCCCTGAGACCGGGGCGTCTACAAAACCGGCACCTGCATCCTGTAGTTGGGCCGCGACCTGGCTGGCGGTTGCCGGGCTAACCGTCGAGGTATCGACCAGCACCGAGCCGGCTTTTACACCCGGCAGCAATTGGCCGACAACATCGAGTAAGTCCCGATCGGCGGAAACGCAGGTCAGGATGACATTACAATCGGCCGCCAACTGCGCCGGCCCACCGGCCACCGTTGCACCGGTTTCCTCTGCGAGTGCTTCAGCCCTTGCGCCCGTGCGGTTCCATACCATGTTCAACAGCCCGGCAAGCGCCAAGTGCCTGGCCATCGGCGCGCCCATGGCGCCCAAACCGATTACGCCTGCCCTGATTGGCTCATCCATAATAATTACAGGGCATCGTCACCCTCCTCACCCGTTCTGATCCTTATCGCCTGTTCAAGGGCCTGCACGAAAATCTTGCCGTCGCCGATACGCCCCGATGCCGCCGCGCCGGAAACAGCCTCTACCACGGCCTCCACGCGATCATCGGGTACGGCAATTTCCAATCTCAGCTTGGGCAGGAAATCAACCACGTACTCCGCGCCGCGGTAGAGTTCGGTATGGCCTTTCTGGCGTCCGAAGCCGCGCACCTCGGTCACGGTCATACCCTGGACACCCACCTCGCCAAGCGCGTCGCGTACATCGTCGAGTTTGAACGGTTTGATAATCGCGATAATCATTTTCATAGCGGTACTCCCCAATAAGATCAGGCTTGACTGTATCGCCACTGAATCCAAGCCGCAAGCACCACTTTCTCACACCACCGTCAAGCCACACATAAACCGGAAACGCCTGGCTGTGATACCGGTATCTATGACCACAAATATGCTTAAACGGCTCTCCGTTCAATCCACGATAACGACGAAACGAGCGGATTCACAGCCCAATTACCTACAAATATTTCAGACCATGGCCAAAGCATCTCACCATCTGTGGATACACACTCAGGACCAGAAAAATCAAACACCATTTTGAACGGGACCGGTCCGGGGGCAGATTGTGGGATTATCGCTGGTACATAGTCGCGGCTGTGCAGGTGTGGAAGCGCCGTTGATCACCGTGGAGGTTCACCTTTCAGGCGGGCTGCCCAGCATGCACCTGGTAGGCCTTCCCGAAACCGCGGTCAGGGAATCCAAGGACCGGGTCCGCTCCGCAGTGTTAAATTCCGGTTTCAAGTGGCCGGATAGCCGGATTACGATTTCGCTCGGCCCGGCCGAATTACCCAAGGAAGGCGGCGGTTTCGACCTGCCGATCGCGCTGGGAATACTTGCGGCCTCTAAACAGATACCGGCAACAGGCTTCGGAAACCGTGAGTTTTTGGGCGAGCTATCCCTCAACGGCGAATTGCGCCCGGTCCGGGGAGTGCTGCCTGCGGCCATACGTACCCGCGACAGCAACAGGACGCTCGTCGTTCCGGCGGAAAACGCTGCCGAAGCAGCGCTGGTAAAAGGCGGCGAGAAATATTCCGGCGTCACATTGCTCGAGGTCGCAAACTGGATCACGGGTGGTCACCCGCTCAAAAAATGTGAGGCCCAGTCGCCCGGCGAACCTCGCAGGCTTCCGGACCTGTGCGACGTCATTGGATTACCCGGGCCAAAACGCGCGCTCGAGATCGCGGCAGCGGGTGCCCATCATCTGCTGATGGCGGGCCCGCCGGGAACCGGTAAAACTCTGCTGGCATCGCGGCTGCCGGGAATCTTACCGCCCATGACAGAAACCGAATCACTCGAAGCCGCTGCCATTGCCTCGGTCAGCCATGCGGGGCTGGATCACCGCATCTGGGGCATACGCCCGTTCCGGACACCACACCACTCCTGCAGCAGCGTCGCACTGGCGGGTGGCGGGTCGCGTCCGAGACCCGGGGAGATATCGCTGGCACACAACGGTGTTCTGTTTCTGGATGAACTACCCGAATACGGCCGGCATACGCTCGAAATACTACGTGAACCGATCGAATCCGGCCGCATTGTCATCTCAAGGGCCGCCAGGCAGGCGACCTTTCCGGCCCGCTTTCAGCTGGTCGCAGCAATGAACCCCTGCATGTGTGGAATGGCGGGTGACGGCAGCGGGCGTTGCCACTGTAGCGGGGAACAAATTCAGCGTTACAAAAACAGGGTCTCCGGCCCGCTACTCGACCGTATCGATATTCAAGTTGAGGTGTTACGGCCCAAGACGTCGATATTGAATGCGCCCAGGGGTAACTCAGAATGCTCTGCCATCGTCAGGGAGCGGGTGATCGAAGCGCGGCGGGTGCAAACGGATCGTGCCGGCAAAGCCAATGCCTTGCTCGACAACGGCGAGATAGAGCAGTTTTGCCGTATTCAAGGAGAATCACTGAGTCTGCTTGAACATGCCGTTGAGCAGCTTTTCCTGTCACCACGCGCCTGCCACCGTATCCTGAAGGTATCACGCACCATCGCCGATCTCGACCAGGCCGCTGACATCCGTACCGAACACCTCGCCGAAGCAATTGCTTTCAGGCGTTTGAGTGCACGGCTGGACAACTTCTAAGGGCTGGTGGCTACAACTGCTCTGGACAGAGCCTGTTGCCAATAGCGTGGCCCTTTATGAATTTTCGACCAACTGACCTGGCAAAAGCCTTAAGCATACTCACCGGCCCCAGCGCACCGAACGACGGAATCTCATCTTTAGCGAGGTAATTCAGCACCGGCGCGGCATCCATCTTTAGTCGGGTCAGGATCGGTGGAGCATGGGCCGGGATATAACCCCGCTTGTGGCGTTTAACCTCCCTGCCTCCCCAGTCCACCAGTTCCAGGTAGTCTTTGAGGCTGAATGGAATACCCTCCTTATCCTGTTCAGTAAAGGGTCGCAGGGTGGAGTCTTCCGGCCGCAGTATGCGTTCTTGTATGGATGTGTAATCGGATTGTTCTGGTGTCTTTGCCATGGCAGCACGAATGGGGTTTAAGTCCACATAGGCCATGCAGGCCAATACGGCCCGTGCATCCAACAGCGCCTGTGACTTGAAGCGCCCTTCCCAGAACCTGCCGCTGCAGTGGTCTTCGCGATTGGCCATACGTGCAATGGGTTCATTGATACAACGCATGAACCAGGACAGGTCAGCCAGTCGCGCACGCCAGGTTGCAAACCGTTCTTCCACCCATTCAAGTTCAGATTCAGACAAATCTGCATTGCCCAGATACTGATGCATTAACAGTGGTCCGGTAAAAACTTTCATCCAGCGTTTGACAACTTCTTCATCCGACCAGGTATTTACTTGCTCGACATTAATCCGGATCACGATGTGATAGTGATTGCTCATAACAGCGTAGGCGCACAGATCAACGGCAAACACTGAACAGAGCAACTTGATTCGGTCAACGATCCATTGGCGGCGGTGTTCAAAGCTAAAGCCGGAGACCGCATCTTCGCCACACAGGAAGGCCCGCCGAACGCAACGGGAGATGCAGTGGTAGTAAGGTGTGTCGTCTAGTGAGACCTGGCGGTATCTTGGTTCTGGCATGTACCCAGTCTAAGCCGGAACCGCAAATAACTAACAGGGTAAAACTGCATCAAGTCCTGTAGGATATTTTACTCGATATGGCTGTCCTGGCTTTTGCGGCTTTTGCTGCTGGCTTTTGCTGGCTTTTCCCTTTCATCAGATATGGCTGTCCTTGCTTTTGTTGTCGCTATGAAATCCTCCCCCACAGGGGGTGGCAAACATCACCGGAATGGGTGGCAACCTTGGACCGGAATACTCACTGAATAGATTTATGATCGAATTTGAAGACCGCCTGGCGGATTACATTTAACCCATGGCAGTTACACAGTTAGGTTTACACCCTCGGGGTTCCAATGTGAAAAGCACAGGGTCGAGCGTCTGCGCCGTCAGTATGGCATCATCACCAGACGTCAAGCCCGCTTCCTGGCCAAATATGCTGCCTGCCACAGGGTGCCTCCGGCACCCAGGTTACTGCAGTCACCATTCCATGCAGAATCCGCTAACGAAATCTGGGTGGGTGACATCAGTCTTATTGCCACACGCCAGGGGTGGTTGTATCTGGCGATACTGCTGGATCTGTTCTCGCGCCATATCGTCGGTTGGGCCATGCAGGCCAGGCCCAACACTGACCTGGTATTGGATGCACTGCACATGGCGGTCGCACGGCGAACACCGCTGCCGGGACTAATCCATCACACAGATCAAGGTGTTCAATACAGCAACGCTCGTTACCGGGAAGCCTTGAGCAACTACAAATTGGTTCCCAGCATGAGTCGCAGAGGTAACTGTTATGACAACGCAGTGGCTGAGAGCTTCTTCAGTACATTAAAAAACGAACTGGTCTATGACCAGGACTTCAGAACACACAACCAGGCTCGCGGAGTAATCTTCGAATATATTGAGGTGTTCTATAACCGCAACCGCCTGCACCAATCTCTGGGCTATCAATCTCCCAGCGATTATGAAAGGATGCAAACTGTTGCTTAAACCACTGTCCGAAAAAAGCGGGTTACCTCAGGCTGTCCTGCTTTTGGCCTTTCGTTCCCACTCCCAATTTTCCTACGTCTCTGGTTTATGGAATTTTGATTTCGACATATGGAACCTTTTTAGTATCGAATAGGGATCGAATTTCATGATTAAGGAAAGGCGGCGAATGGTCACCTACTAAGAGAATCACTGTTCTACTTAATTGACTCTTCTGAATCGAATTTGCAATTTCTGAAAAAAGTAATCGATGTTGAAAAACTAGGTTGCATAATTCATTTTCTTTATTCAACGCCTCAAATTTAGAACAATTCACATCGTTCATGTCGAGCGGATGTTCGACTGGCAAATGAGCGGATAGGGTAAGCCAATAGATAAACCGTGGTGAATTGGACACTGTCAAATTTTGGTTCACTATCAACTTCCAAATGTCCTTATCACAGATGCCATGGAATGCAATTCCGCAGCGATTCGCTTTTGGGATTAATTCGTCTAGCTTCGGCGCAAACCAAATATCATCAAAATGTAACGCAGGGTACCACCTACTTCGGCTAAATAGTGTTCCAATAAAGCCATGTATTGCTAGAGTCTTAAAGCCTCTGTCACCAAACAGTCTTGGAAGACAGCTCGCCGTGGGAAGTGTCGAGACATTTGGATGAACTGTGAGCAACCTTATTCCGCAAAGCTCTCTCAGCTCACCTGGAACTGTTGAACCTTCAAACTCAACTGTTCCAGACTTCAATGCAACGCCATGCACGTTCTTTAGCCCGAAAATTGGTTCCATCTGGAATTGATTAAGCACGGGATCATTAATCAAACCCAGAGACTCAACCACAATTAGAATAACCGTTGTGAATTGACCTTCTTCTTCAACATTACTCTCTCTAAGTAGTTCGCTGGCACTATTTGCGGGTTGAATAAATTGGTCAGATGAAGTCCGGTCAAAAGTTGTAACCGCAAGTCGCAGATTGTTCATTGAGGATGCTGCAATATTTGTATTTAACAGGTAAGAGTCGTTAGCAGCAAGTGAGTTGGCGGATAATTTAAAATCCAAAACAGATACCAAAATTATCAAAAAGAAACAAGTTAATGCAGCATTCTTCGCGCTTTGAATTTTTTTTAATGGGAAATAGACCAAAATAAGACATAACGCTACAAGCAGTAATACTTCTGACACTTCTAATGCTAAAAAACCTGGTTCCAAATTAGCGATATCTCTTAGTGAATCAAATACAACTCCAATATTGAAATGATATGCAGGAGCAATTGAAAAGATAAGGTCTAAAACCATAACAATTGAAATTGCAACCAGAACTGGAGTAACTCCAAAGTTGATCAACAGGAGACACGCCAACATATAATCAATATTGACAATTGCTCTATCAATAAACCAAGTTCTGCCAACTAACCAAAATATAAGCGTCGGAACAACCAAAACAGCAAGCACCGTCCACATTAGATCTTTGACGATGGAGTGATTATTTTTAATTTTCAAAACACGTTCACCAAAAAATATGTCAATTTGATTTGTAAAGTGTCGATATTGACGCTTATTTAAGATAAATGTGAAGCCAAAGACTTCACTTCATAGTTATTCAATAATGAGACCTGATAGCATTTCGTCAGTAAGTTAAAGAGACAAAAGACCGATTCACAAAGCGTTACAAACTTGGTTTTTAAATGCGGTCGTTTTTCGACTTAAACCAAAGATAATTTTTATTTAAAGAAGTTCCACCAAGATTTAGAAATAGTAACATCAACCAAATTTGGAAAGATATGTGCGTTTGGCATCTCATCTCAAACTAACGGCATGATAAATAGAAAAAATTTTATCGTGCAGAAAATCCGCCTTTAGGTATCCCGAAGGCGGATTTCACTTTTAAAGATTGTCAATCGAAATAAATGAGTGCTAAGTCATTTGGAACGAAAACATGATCAAAGTCCCCCGAAACATTTGCATAAACTTCGATCGTATGATTCCCAACGCTCAGTGTGTTTGGGGCAGACACATAAGATGCTGTTACACCTCTTGAACTCTCTTCTCTTCC
Source organism: uncultured Gammaproteobacteria bacterium (assembly GCA_963801195.1). Taxonomy (GTDB): domain Bacteria; phylum Pseudomonadota; class Gammaproteobacteria; order Xanthomonadales; family SZUA-36; genus SZUA-36. The sequence goes on from CAWDDX010000003.1 coordinate 221,736, forward strand.
AGGGCCTGAAAGCTGTTGAATTCCCAGCGTACCCACTTTAATACCGTCGATCTTGATACCAAAACCAAAAGTTTCAAAAGTTCCCGGTCCTATTCCTTGCACTCGTGATTTTGCTGAGACAAATATTACGCCATTGTGACCTGATGGAATGTTTACGGTCTTTGAAGCAATTGATACATCACCAGTTTTTAATGGGCAATTATAGTCTATCGCCTCTTGGCTGGCGTTAGCGATTTTGCCTACACACTTAAATTCATAAGTACTACAAAAACTCGTTGAGGTCGGCGCGGAACCAGACAAACTTGTCCCCCAAAGGGATATCATTCTTGTAGTGGCTGAAACCCTGTATTTAACTGGGTTTTCAAAATGATTTTTCGAATCATTAAACACAAGTTCTGTGGCTTCAAATGATATCAAGGATGAAGGAACGTTTTCATGATATGCATGATTTGACATTGGTGCTGCATATTCAGAACCAACCCAAAGGTCATTTACTGCCCACGAAGCAGTATTCTTGCTCTGACAGGTTCCATTTCTATAAATACCCCAAGCGGCATCCCCTTCACCACCATCTTTAAATGAAGTTCCCGAAACGAGGGTAATGACATTCGAGTTGGCACTGCCTGTTGGTGGAACTGTTTGGCTCAACAAGCGAACAGTTGGCCTAGGATCACCTTCATGTATGTTTACGGAAGGTGGATTGTAAGTGGTCAAATTGATTTTTGATGAATCACTGGACAAGTACTTGACTAATACACCTGGTGCAGGATCAACCATAACGGATAGCCCAGAACCTGCCCCAACGTAAAAGGCTCCTGGCGTACCCCAAACTGGATGCGTATAGCCGGAAAGCGAAATAGTGTGAGAACCTGGTTGAAGTACTTTGTACGCTATTGTATTGAAGGAGTGTTGCATATCGTGTGTACCCCCCCAGTCCATAAGCGCATAGTCAGAATATTGACTTGTGCCATCAATCATAATATCAATCACAGGCATTCTTGTACCCGCACCGTAGAAACGTCCATCTCCGCTCACAAGCACTCCAGTCGCCTCACTTAAACTGAAGGTGTATGTCAAAATGCTAACTCGAGCGCTCGTTCCTACATACTTATCAGTTGAAAGCTGCAAAAACTTGGATTGTGTGGATGCGCCAAAAACCACGGCGGGAACCATAAAAATAAGGGCCTTCCCCAAATCGAGTGGGTAGTTTAGCCTAATGAGCCATGAAAGACACAGAGCTATACAGCCAAATACTGGGTATCGAGAAGCCATGGAAGGTGGTGGAAGTGCAGGTATCGTTGGCTGACGATGAAGTACAAGTGATGGTGGCCCGGGAAGGTGGCAAGTTCCTGTGCCCCAAATGTGGCAAAGCCTGCCCTGGGTATGATCAACGGCCCAGGCGCTGGCGCCACCTGGATACCTGTCAACTGAAGACGGTGTTGCTGGCGGATGTACCACGGGTGCAGTGCGCCGAACATGGGGTGGTGACGGTGAGCATACCTTGGGCCGAGCCTGGCAGTGGTTTCACGGCGCTGTTTGAAGCGCTGGTGATCAACTGGCTCAAACAGGCCTCGACCAGCGCGGTCTCGGAGCGGCTGCGACTGAGCTGGAATGCGGTGGACGGGATCATGCAACGGGCCGTGAAGCGTGGACTGTCACGCCGTGCTGAACTGTCACCGCGGCGGCTGAGTGTGGATGAGACCTCGTACCGCAAAGGCCATGATTACGTCACGCTGGTAACCGATCAGGATCAAGCGGTGGTGCTGCACGTGGCGGAAGACCGCCACACCGGCAGCCTGGCGGAGTTTTATGCGGAGTTATCGGCAGGACAGAAGGACGGTATTGAGAGCGTGTGCATGGATATGTGGCCGGCCTACATGAAAGCGACCCGGAACGCGCTGACCAATGCGGACGATAAGATTGCTTTTGATCGTTTTCACGTTTCGCAGTACCTGGGCAAGGCGGTAGATCAGGTACGCCGTCAGGAACACCGCCAATTGATGCGCCAGGGTGATGAACGCATGAAGGGCAGCAAATACCAATGGCTGCGTAACCGGGGCAGCATGGACTGGCACCAGCAACGCAGTTTTACGGCATTACGGCAATCGTCGCTGAAGACGGCGCGGGCCTGGGCGATCAAGGAAATCGCGACGCGCTTATGGGATTACCGCAGTTACCTGGGCAGAAAAAGGCTGGAAACGGTTGATCAACTGGATGGCGCGTAGCCGTCTCAAGCCCATGCAGATCATATCGAAGACCTTACGCAGACATCTGCGGGGCATTCTCAACGCGGTGCTGCTGGGCGTGAATAACAGCCATGCAGAAAGCATGAACTCACGCATCAAAACCGTGAAGAGCCGTGCTCGCGGCTTCAGAAACAAACAGCGATTCCACAACGCAATTTACTTCCACCTTGGTGGACTACAACTTTATCCCAAGGGCATAAAAGCGTGAATCACCCACTACAAGTGGGGAAGACCCAAAAATAATTGATAATAAAGTAAATTTGCTAAATATTCTTGCCAATGCCCTCATGATAAAACTCCTTCTTCATCAAATAAACTTCAATATTCCAGTATGAGATCTTCAGGTGATTGCCAGTTACTTATTCTGGGAAAGTTCAACTTTGATATTCCTCAAGGAAAATAATTACCTAGTGAAGCGAAAATCTAACGCTCTTGGAAACACACGCTTCTTTGGCAACAGCATCACGAACTCGGAGTGTCCAGAGATCTACACAAGTCATCTTAATGCTGGACAAGGACTAATTTCTCGCTGGGCTCAATTGTTGGGAATTTTGCCATCCTTGAAGTAGGATGGTTGAAACCAAACGCTTTTAAGCATGAGAAAACTTCCAACAATTGATTTGGTGCTCCGATATCGGCATGACAGTCTCCAAAGGCTGAATAACAATATGAAAAAACATTCCCCGTCTTCTGACTGACGTATCATAATTCTTGAAATTGTTATTAAAATTGATCTGGATCAACAAACACGTTCCAGTGACATCATGCGTACAATAGTTAGTCATCCTATGTCGCACACATAAATGAACTATGCTCTCTGCGGCTTTTTTGATCATCCGTCCCAATACTCGGCGTTCGGCGAGTAGCCGCTCAGGAATAGATAAAGGCGGAGGAAAGGGGTCGTAGCCCAGTAACCGAAAAATGGCCAGCATGGCCGCAACAGGCGGCTCTGAGTGGCTCTTTCCCCAGTTCAGAATTGTCCAAGGAACAACCCCAATCTGGTTGGCGACCTCCTTCTGCGTTTGTCCCATTTCGAGACGTTTCTTCCTAACGTAATCTCCTAAAGATATCGGTTCAAAATCATCACAAAAAGTCTGCCGCATCTTACGGCAGACTTAATAAAAAACCGTCAACCTATTTTAGGACTCGATAGATAAAAAAGTAAAAGCTTTTCAAAAAATACGAGACTTAGAACCAACCACATTGTGTGTTAACAATATTGATCGACCACGGACCAGTAGGCGCATCAGTCGCGAATATAAAAATTCCCTCTGCGGCATCATTAAAAACGGGCGGAGGAACCGGCCAAGTACCTGTGTCAACATCTAGGCTCCTCCAATCGGTTAACACATCCCAACTATATGTGGCCAAGTTAAGCTCCAAGATTCTATAAGCCACCCAATGACCAGTGCTTGCCTGCATTTCCATGCGATATCGGGGAAAAACTCCGATATTATAATACCAGATCCACCCATCATACATCTCATTTCCACAGCTATTAGAGCCATTAAACACCTGCGCTTGCCATACGTCAGTTGGTTCATTTGGATCTTCCCCGGGATCTAATAGAATCCAAGCTTCAATTTGACTATTGAATATTGCGGATGAACCACATCCCTTAGGAGACAAATGATTGTCACCAATAAACCCCCCCCATCCATGTACGATTTCTTCGTGGAATGGATTAATTGGCATATGACTCCCTATGCCTCGATAATTAATAGTGGCAAAATCAAATACGATCCATTGCGTCGTTACACCGGGTGGACGGTAAGTGTCTGCGACTTTTGCGAAGCCCGAGGCCGCCCCATTCGAATCGCCGACAATGCTAAAAACAACTGGGAGCGGACAAGTAGAAGTAGGTGCTGCTGAAATAGATTGGTTTGCTGATTCAATTGGCAGGTCAATATCTTCCAAATTTTGTAATATCACGTCTCTTTCAGCACTAATTTCATTTAAAGAGCTCTGAGTCATCAGTTCATTCGAAAACGTATAATTTCCTAGGTTATCTTGAACGGCTTTTAACCGATATATATTTCCTTTCGAATCAACATCTAAGTAAACAGGCGGGTTTCTATAGACCAGTTCTGGAGGTGCTTCAAACTCTTCCCCTGGAGGCAAGTTTGCAAGAAAACCTGGCTTATTTACAATGTCATTTGATATCAGATTTGCGGCGAGCAATGGAGAGCTAATGAAAAAAGTGAGCGCAATAACAAAAAAATTGCTTAATCTCATGTCAACTCCTTCTAAACAATATAGGTTTGAAAGTACTTTCCTTTTAGATACGTTCGAAAAAATATTAGCTAGTAATATTCAATTCTCCTTCTTTGGTTATCGATTATTGAAGACCTTGGCATTAAAATCTCAGTGGGTGATTTCCACATGTGCATAAAATCAAAACAACGTTTTTACTTTCGACCAAAATATTGATAAGGTTTGAATTGCTGGTGTATGAACTGCTTGATTGTTTCGATTTATCCTAGTAGCCGACAGACACCAATGTATCTAAAGTTTCAATCAAAAATAGATTTTAAGAGTTTCCAAAAACGAGTTTTCACCTTGCTCCCAAAATTTCAGACCATCCTGTCTTTAAGCAAAACGCCAGGTATAGAAAAGGTGCCTAGCATGCTTGCTCAACGACACTACCAAGCGGCTAATTCACTGCAAATCAAGCACAGGCAAATGCACTCCTGATCTTAATAAAATTCCGGTTTGATCTGGCACTTCACTGTTCGAATTAACCAAGGGAGCTTTGGTGTAATTGCCATTGAAATAGTCCAGATTCGGATCAGGTGGAGATTGATACAAATAGTAGTTCATGGTCAAACCCAAAATGTCATTGATCAGAGTGCAGTCACCCTCACCGTGCAAATTGATCTGGCACTCCAACAACCATTCTTCACCTACTGAGGTAAAACGATACTCATCATTTCCAGTCTTGGTACCAGCATTGATATTGAATGAGTGAGACTGCTCCAGCATTTGCCCGTTAAATCCATGCAGATTCCAAACCCCGGTCATGTCTGGTACAACCGGTGGAAACTGCGAGTTGTCTAATCTGAAAACCCATGGTTTATACGTGTGATAAACAGCTTGCGGCTCACCGTCAACATCATGAAGTCCGACAAAGGCATTGACGCGGTTGACACCTTGCACAGTAATGCCTGCTGAGGTTGCGTCAAATGTAAGCTCTTGACCCTCCGGCTGCACCAGGCGGTAGTACGGCACTAACTCACCGGGATTGCCTTTAAATCCCAAGGTGGCGCCTTCGACAGGTGATAACCAGTTCACCAGGTAGCCAACACCATTGAGTGAGTTTCCATGAAATACGCCATCAGCATAAATCCAGTTCGGCTCACCGCTGGTCCGGTTGTAGGTCATATCATAGAAAACCACTGTGTCACCCTGTTGTTGAATCAACAAGCCTTGATAGGGTGTTTCATCACTGACCCAGTAGCCAGATTCAAGTCGTGGATTAATAGCATGGGTTCCCAGTACCAGATCGAAAGCCCTGCTCCAATTGAAACTTCTATCCACGTCTGGTGATTCGTTGATTTCAACAGAAACCCTCAAAACGTCCCAGTCAGTACTTTGAACCGGTACCGACAACTCATAAGCGCTTGGCTCAAATTCACCACCACACTCGTTCGCATTTTGAAGCGTCGTTTTTAGTTTGAACCGTACCCCTCGAAGTCCGGGCCGCGCTAATTCTGTAAATTCGTGAGTTTCATAAGTCAGTTCACTCTGGTCGGGTATACACCGGTTTCTCCACTGTCCGGTTACATTGATCGTAAAAGACTCGCCTTGTTTAGGCAGGACGGGATCAATTGAAATTGTGGCTGTTGAAGCAGGTGAGATCACAACTGCGGCAGTTGCATTCCCTGCATGTAAAAACATCGATAAGGCTAATATCAGGAGTGTTTGAAAGGAAATAGTGGTGCACAATCTGCGTAAAATAATCACTTCATTCTCCATCCTTGACATTTAACACAAAATTCTAACCTTCGATAAAATTGAAGATTTAGACATTGACGATTAGCCTAGCATAACGAAAGTGAATGCAACCTTAATTGCTGCAGTTAGTATTTGGTTCTCTCTGGATAAATGATAATTAAAAACGTAAACTTCCCGTTAAGTTTCAGCAAGTAATAACTAGAATTTTATTGTAAGATACGCCGCGTTGTCCCACTCCCAATTGATATAGATCAGATAAACTGAATACTCTCAGGATTCCCGAAACTCTTTTGTGTGAGTCGTACGGAAATCTGATGAGAATTCCTCAAATCACCACTTAAAGAACAGGTATGTGCGACCGATTCCAACGCGATACCTTCTATTGATTTATGGCGTCAGCGGGTAGGTTAAGGAGGCCAGCCACCTTGGTCCGATGTTGTTGGTACGGGCTTGTCTGTCCGTGCTCCCAGTTTCCCCAAGTACCCGGATCGACACCTACGGTTTTTGCCGCTTCCTCAATCGACCAGCCCATGGCCTGGCGCTTGGCGAACTGGTGTTCGGATAAAATCTTTGACTGCGGAAAAGGGTTGTAGCCAAGGAACCGCATAATGGCCGGTATGGACGCAATTGACGGCTCGGTGGCCTTTCCGGCATTGGACACTTATTCCGAGCATTGACAAGCAATTGTTGTTTCCAATCACAGGCGAGTATCATAAAAACACGGTAACCGGAGCAGCCTATCTATGAAAACATTTCGTGATCTATACCTTCATCTGAATGGAGTCGACATGAGTGATTTGGCAAACAAACTCACCAATCAGTGTCAGCCTCCTTGGAGTCGAAACAAAGACAAGGAGGACCATCTTGGAATACTGGAGGGGCCACCATTGTGCTTTGAAAGGAACCTTTCACCTTCCGCTGCACTGTTCCTATATCAGCAGGATAAAGACACTTGGTACGTTTCAAACATCGTGCCTACAAGTACCAGTGAGCTAAGCTACGACGAATACAACAAAGTCCTAGAGGATTTTCTGAATTCAATTGTTGAACCGGTTATTAACAACACTACAGTTAAGGCTGAGATGACACGCGATGAGATTACTATCGGAAGCGTGGCGGGCGAAGAAGTGGAGAAGGCATTGGCTAGTTTCTCGCTCCTCGCCAACAAGTCAACTGGTAGCTCACACCCGTCAGATAGAAAACGTTGGTTCAACTTCCTGGTTTTGGCAAATAAGTCAGCATCTGACCTTGGTGCCGATCTTGTGTACCGAGCACTAATGGAACAAGGGTGGTCAGACGAGCAAGCAAATAAGCTGGCCGGACAGTTTGAGAACGCCAACGATCTGCTGACTTACTATCAGGAGTGGTAGTTGTGCTGACTAGCTTCGCTGAGGCTCGCACTTTAATAACTGATTCCCCTGCACCGGTGCTGTTTATCGACACGTGCATATTTTTGGATATTGTCAGAGCGCCGGTTAGAGATGAAATCCCTGCAGACACTGCAAAATACACTCAGGAATTACGTGCCCGATCGTGTGAATCCCCAGTCTCACGTTGGCTAGTGACTAGTGAAGTGGCTTCAACTGAATGGGATGACAATATCACCTCCGTAAAGTTGGATTTGGAAAGGGGAATACTAAAGCTTGAGGCACAGCGCAATCACTTCTTGTCCGCTGCTCAGGCCACTACAAATGTTAAATACCAATACGGCCATAGTGAGCGGGGACTGAATTTATCAAGCCCGTTGAAGATGGCATCAAGGGCCTTTCTCAGTGATTGCCTGATCGTGCCACAGAGTCAGGATCATTCGCTTAGGGCGGTGACTAGAATGAGCAAAAACCTCCCTCCGTCACGTCGTGGAAACTCGTCGGTTAAAGATTGCTTGATATTTGAGATGTTTTTGGAATTTTGTCGGGATTTTCGGGCGGCGGGGATGACCGATAAACTAGTTTTTGTGAGCTCTAATACCCGCGATTTTGGGTCTAGTAACGAGGACGGTGTTCAAATTGAACTCAATGATCTGGGTGCCGAGTTCACAGTTAACCTCCCGATGGCGGTTGCTGCTCTTGATGGTCGCTTGTAACAAACCCAAGATGACTTCTGGAGCCTATTGTGACAGTTGATAGCGTTTCGAAAGCGGACAGAAGGAAGCTATCGCTCTACTATCGCCTGCTCCTGTCAAATGGTGATTTTATACACCCATATCGCTCCCTCAATTGCACCTCCCATCTACGGTGTAATTTTGGGCATTTAGATTGGTCGAGTCAATATTTAGCCTCCTGTTCAGTATCATCTTGTATTGGAAGAGGCTGATATTTGATCCAAATTCAAATCAGTGAAATACTGCACACTCCATTGCCTAATGACCCAGGAGAATATCATGACGAAGAAAATCATTAAGTATGTGAAGGCTTTAATGGGAAGCAGCGGTAGTGGCACCTGCCGAACGTGTGGCAAAAAAATCGACTATGGCAAAATGTACTGTGATAGGTGTCGACCCAAATAACTAAACTCTTTGATTAACGCAGGACAAAGTCTTCCCATATCTTGAAATGTTTGGTTTCTTTGTAAGAAGTTTCGTTGATACCGTCGCTATCAATCCGCAATAGCGTTGCCTGAGGGTAACTCATAAGCAAGGGCGAGTGAGTTGCCATTATGACCTGATTATTTCTTGATTCCAAGTCGTGCAGCACTTTGAGAAATTCTAATTGTTTCGCAGGAGATAGGGGTGCTTCTGGCTCATCAAAAATCAATATCTCGCCAGAGCTCTTTCGGCTTTTGAACAAAGACATGAACGACTCACCATGTGACTGACTATGGAGCGAATCACCACCATAGGCATCGTATGCTTCTCCAAAGTCTTTTTGGTGTTCGTCAAGATAATCAGCAAATAGAAAAAAACTTTCAGCCCTCAAAAAGAATCCCTTTGTGACCTTAGGTAGCCATCCAAAGTTTAGGTACTGGTGCAATCCAGCCCTCAGGTTTTCATTGTTGTATAAATGGTTTTTATTCCCTCCCAAAACATTGAACCCACAGTTAGTGGCAATAGCTTCTAGCAATGTGCTTTTCCCAACGCCGTTTTCACCTACAAAAATGGTTACCGGCGAATCAAATTTCAGATTAAAATTGTCCCCTCGAAGAAACGGTAGGTTAAAAGGGTGTTTGTCTTTTTCAACCTTGGCACCCTGCTTTATTGAAATACTCTTTAAGAAAGGTGCTGGAAGTGAATTTATTTTTCTCAAAATGTCGGTTTTATAGTATTTGACAATATACCATGCCAAATTAGTTAGGCAACATCACATCTCTGTACTCCGATACGTACTCTGACTGAACCACCCTAGGCATTTTGGCAACCCTTTTGTATGAGTCCGCTGAACTCTGTTTACAAACTCTCGAATTTGTCGAAAATATTTGTGCCGAATGTCCACCACCCGGTTCTTGAAAATTCATTCTTATAGCCCGTTATGGCTACAATGAGTCTCGCATTGAGCTTTCCCAACCAGATTTGTTCATGAAATGATCTACTACTTCCAAATCCGGGGGTGGCGCCATCCCAAAGAGCTTCGTGAAAGAATACATTCCGTAAATCAGCTATCTTCTTGGCTCTGTCCTCCATGTATTGAACTGAGTAGCGTTCACTCATTACCCTCAGCCTTTCACTGTGCCGAACTGCATCATTACCAAGCAATACATGTAAATGGTAGATAGCGTCGAGGACCATATATTGATAAAGAAATGCATCCCACTCCCATTCGCAACTATGTGCCTTTTGCTTCATAAATAGGATGTTGACAAATCGCTTCCTTTGATTTCCTGTCCATGATTTCCACATTTGATACACATGAGAAACGAAATTGCTGGCGACCGTATCGGACAGGATGATATTCATTGTTGACCGGATTGGGACTTTTCCATCAAATCGCCAACCCGAAAATTGGAGCCCTGTTCCAAAAAGAAAGGCCATAAGGTGAACGATCAACGCGGCATCCTCATGTCGGAGATTTTCGCCATCTACTGGATCGTCGATGACAATCCGATGGGACATTGGCGAGTTAAAAACCCGAGCGGGTCTCTCCGTGTTTGGGATGTCCTTCACCGGCTCCATAGTCTTGGGATCGAGTTCAACGGTTTTTGATAAAGGTGGATAGCAAAATCCATCCTTATGTGTAATGGCGTTTACGTAATCATGAGCTTTTGAAAAATCGTCAAGAGGTTCAATCCTGCCACCGTTAAAAACCAATGGCCTTGGAAAATTCAGGAATCCGAATCTCTCTGTGAAAGTCATGTTTTTACAACACTTACCTGTTAGGAACTCGGTGAACTTTCAACGCACCAAACAAATTTCTTCAGAGAATTTTTCTTTCAGAGGGGGAAATTCGTCCACTGATGCAGACTGCTGTGGAAAGTAAATTCCGCCAACCATTTCCCCATTCACCCATATGTACTGTGCTGAATCAAAGAATAACTCGTTAATCCAACTTGAAATCTCATCGACATTAGTTGTGTCCAGGCAAAAGGCCCGGATAAACAAAAGGTCGTCAAGATTTTCCAAGTCACCTTCAGGATAGGCAGTGGATATTTCCGTCTGTAGCGCCAGATCAATGATAAGCCCATCCTCGTAATTTGGCTGATAACCATCCAAAACTTGAAAACCTGATTTAACGTCGATTGCAAAGTGGATAACATTGTCAGCGGCTCTTTCTCCAAGGTTATGGTAGATAGCTTTGATAATGTTGCTCCAACTGATTGGATTGGGATTCTCACCGATTTGAATTTTGATGTTTGCCATAAGTTCTTCCATAATTTCTGTGGTATAGCTTACACCACTGAGAGAGGTGGTCCCGAAAAATCGGGCAGCGCTAAAAGTCGGATGGAGGATTCCTCGAATCACTGTCTAACGAACACGTTCGTGCTTCCAATTCCATCGCACCGTCATTTCCTGATTGAGGGCGTCGAAGGATATGCCGAGCGTTTTAGCGATCATTACGCGGTGTCGGCAATAAAGAACCGTTTGTCCACGTTCCCAATTTCCCCAAGTGCCAGGATCGACACCTACAGTTTTTGCCGCTTCCTCAATCGACCAGCCCATGGCCTGGCGTTTGGCGAACAGGTGTTCGGATAAAGTCTTTGGCTGCGGAAAGGGATCGTAACCCAGGAACCGCACAATGGCGGGAATGGACGCAATCGGTGGCACTGTGCGGCCCTTTTCCCAGTTCAGGACAGTCCAAGTGTTGACACCAAGCAGATTTGCTGCTTCCTTCTGCAACAGCCCCAATTAAGTCTCTTTTTTCTTACGTGATCTCCTACGGAGATCGGCAAGAAATCATATGGCTTGGGAATCAATGACTTAAGTGAAACATGGGCAAATGGCAAAAAGGCAACGCAACCCTGCATGTGTGGAATGGCGGGTGACGGCAGCGGGCGTTGCCACTGTAGCGGGGAACAAATTCAGCGTTACAAAAACAGGGTCTCCGGCCCGCTACTCGACCGTATCGATATTCAGGTTGAGGTGTTACGGCCCAAGACGTCGATATTGAATGCGCCCAGGGGTAACTCAGAATGCTCTGCCATCGTCAGGGAGCGGGTGATCGAAGCTCGGCGGGTGCAAGCGGATCGTGCCGGCAAAGCCAATGCCTTGCTGGACAACGGCGAGATAGAGCAGTTTTGCCGTATCAATGGAAAATCACTGAGTCTGCTTGAACATGCCGTTGAGCAGCTTTTCCTGTCACCACGCGCCTGCCACCGTATCCTGAAAGTATCACGCACCATCGCAGATTTGGACCAGGCCGCTGACATCCGTACCGAACACCTGGCGGAAGCAATTGCTTTCAGGCGTTTGAGTGCACGGCTGGACAACTTCTAAGGGCTGGTTGCTACAACCGCTCTGGACAGAGCCTGTTGCCAATTGCGTGTCCCTTGATGAATTTTCGACCAACTGACCTGGCAAAAGCTTTAAGCATACTCACTGGCCCCAGCGCACCAAACGACGGAATCTCATCTTTGGCGAGGTAATTCAGCACCGGCGCGGCATCCATCCGTAGCCGGGTCAGGATCGGTGGAGCATGCGCCGGGATGTAACCCCGCTTGTGGCGTTTAATTTCTCTGCCACCCCAGTCCACCAGTTCCAGGTAGTCCTTTAGCCTGAACGGAATACCATCAGCATTCTTCCCGGAAAACGGTCTCAGGGAAGTTCCCTCCGGTCGCAGAATACGTTCCTGAATGGAGGTGTAATCAGATTGTTCCGGGTGTCCTTGCCATCGCGGCCCGAATGGGATTCAGGTCGACATAAGCCATGCAGGCCAGTACGGCCCTTGGATCCAATAGGCCTGTGACTTGAAACGCCCTTCCCAGAACCGGCCCGTACAGTGGTCTTCCGATTGGCCATGCGGGCAATCGGTTCATTGATACAGCGCATGAACCAGGACAGATCACACAAGCGGTCACGCCAGATTGAAAACAACGTCTGACCCGCTCGAGTTCAGTATCAGTCAAATCTGCGTTACCCAGGTACTGATGCATCAACAATGGGCCGGTGAAGACCTGCATCCAGCGCCTGGCGACTTCTTCATCCGACCATTCCTTGACCTTTTCAACGTCAATCCTGATCACGATGTGATAGTGGTTGCTCATGATGGCGTAGGCGCACAGATCAACGGCAAAGACTGAACACAGTAGCTTAATGCGATCGGCGATCCATTGGCGGCGGTGTTCAAAGCTAAAGCCGGAGAGCGAATCTTCGCCACACAGGAAAGCCCGCCTAACGCAACGGGAGATGCAGTGGTAATACGGTGTGTCTTCGATGGAGACCTGGCGGTATCTTGGCTCTGGCATGAAACCAGTGTAGGTCGGAACCGCAATTAACTAACAGGGTACAACTGCATCAAGTCCTGTAGGATATTTCATGAGAAATGGGTGTCTTGGCTTTGCGAAAAGATCGGCTTAACTTACTATTCATGGCTGTTCGTGTTTTTTTCTTGGTAATCCGAAAGTTTCGTGGGTGTCTCCGTTCTTTCCGGCGCCTGATGCTCTCTCTTTATCGGCGAAACATAAGCCCTTGTTTTCCTGATATTAATTCCACACACAGTACCTTTACAATCCTAATAAAGGACATCTGGCCTTCGGCCGTTTGTTCAGGATCCTCGGCTATTAATAATAAAGAAAAGAGACAGGAGAAGAATTACAACCGTTACAATCCCACTTATCGCGAACGTCAACGACCAACTCGAAAACCGGATAGGCACCCATTCCCTCCGCGCAACGTACCCACCCGCCACTGCAGCAATCGCTAGCCCCAAAACGAATACTGAATAGGTTTTCCGGTCGTCGAAGAACTGCGGTAACACAAAAATGTAGGCGCTCGAAATTATCGCCACTGCGGCCGCAACAACTACTGACTCCGCGATAAAGAACTTTACGATGCTTTTCATGACAGCTCCTGCTTCTGGCAATGTAGGTTTCGGAATGTTGAACCCCTAAATCTTGCTAAACTGCGGTTTCTCCGAAAGTTGTCACTTGCAAATTCCTTTCGAGTTACATGTAACCATTCGCTCGATACGACTGCCGGTCGGGGTGTATGTGGCAGTGACAGTGCCATTGGGGTTCACCTTCACTGAATTGTAACCCTTCGCTACAGCGACGTTTTTTTCGAGAACTTGCAAGGATTTCGCGCCATTAATCAATTTGCCCGCTTCCGCTTTGCAGTTATTGGCAACGATCCAGTTAGTATGCTCGTTCTCTTTCTTGTTCAACAGATCAAACGCCTTTTGCACGTAAGGATCGAGTTCTCTTCCCCCCATACGTTTCGCATTGCTGTTGTCAAGGGCTTCACGTGCGGTCTTTAGGTCGAGAACTTGGTCAATGTTCCAGCCTTTCAGGTTCGCGGCATTTCCCCAGCTATACGTGTGAGCAATCGACCCATCTTTGTTAGTCACGACTACGAATGTGTGCGTAATCGGATTCCATAGACTGGCGGCAGAGTCGCCAAAGCTCGAAAGGTCACGGTTGATCCTATAAGTGTCCTCACCCGTCGGGTCCACCCCATTGACAGGATCATTCCCAACATAAGCATAAAGATTCATCTGATCTTCATACCCAACCGGATCCGTCTGCAAAAACCTCCCCAACTCCGGGTGATAAGCCCTGGCCTTATAGTGGTAAAGCCCCGTCCCCTTCAGCTGAATCTGCCCGGTATACCGGAACAGCGAATCGCTGTCATCAAGCGGCACACCGTAAACATCGTACTGATGGCTCTCCACCACCAACGCGCCATCTGTCTCGAGGACAATTGAACCGCGTTCATCGGCACGCAAATACACCATATCATTCAGCCCGCTGGAACCGCTGAAACGCGCAACCGGAATATCACTGCCGGGTGCGTACACATAGAGAATAACCGGCGTGCCCATCATCGGGTCGTATTCACCGATCAGTTGATTGCCGGAATACACATAGTCTGTCGTATTACTATCCAGTGTCGTGCTGATCAACCGGCCGGTGGGGTCGTAGGACAAGTGACAGCGACGTGCCGGACCCCGCTGCCGATTGCAAGCGGTTGTGCGCGTCATAGCCGTAGCTCCAGCCATCGTAGGCGGTCAGGTTGCCATTATCGTCATAGTACAGCGGGTCGGTGTTGTCGACGGTTGTGTACTGGTTCAGTTCATTGGGCGTGTATTCAGCCGGACTGCTGTTGGGCAGCAGCGTTTGCATGGAAAGTGGCGACACCCACATCTAATCACATTACCTACAGGATACACAGTCCTTTTACCCTGTTGGCCATGAATATTTCTGTCTAAACTGGCTTTCATGCCACAACCCAGAAAACGCCAGGTCTCATTACAGGACACACCCTACTACCACTGCATCTCACGTTGTGTCCGCCGCGCTTTCCTGTGTGGCGAAGACGCCCATACCGGCTTTGACTTCGAACACCGCCGCCAATGGATCGCAGATCGCATCAAACTGCTCAGTAGCGTCTTCGCCATTGATCTGTGCGCCTACGCCATCATGAGCAATCACTACCATATCGTGATCAGGATTGATACTGACGCCATATCACACTGGACGGATGAAGAAGTCGCCAGGCGTTGGCTGCAGATATTTACAGGACCCGTACTCATGCATCGTTTCCTGGCTGATGTCGAATTGAGCAGCGATGAACGCAAGTGTATTGCTGATCTGATTCTCACCTGGCGTGAAAGATTGGCTGATCTGTCATGGTTCATGCGCTGTCTGAATGAACCCATCGCCAGGATGGCCAATGCTGAGGATCACTGCACCGGCAGATTCTGGGAAGGGAGGTTCAAATCACAGGCTCTCCTGGATGCACGTGCAGTACTTGCATGTATGGCCTATGTAGACCTGAACCCGATTCGAGCAGCCATGGCCACTACGCCTGAGGACTCTGATTACACCTCTGTACAGGAGCGTATCAGGCAACCGGATAATGACCACCTGGCACCTTTCCGGGACAGTTCAAGTGATGTTATCCCATTCAGTCTTAAAGACTACCTGGAACTGGTGGACTGGAGTGCTCGAGAGATAAAAAACCAAAAACGGGGATATATTCCCGCCACTACACCGCCAATACTGCGAAGGCTTCAATTGGATGCTGCGCCTGTACTGGATTATCTTGCCAAAAATGATCTTCCATCACCCAGTGCCATCGGGCCGATTAGTATGCTCAGGGCGTTTGCGGAATCGGTGGGACGGAAATTTATCAAAGGCCATGTTCTTGGAAACAGGCTTTGTCCCGAAAACGTATAACAATCTAGCAACCCTGATCACTGCCTGTACACAGTCTGCCTGCAATAAACTGAATCTGACCCGACTTCGGTTTTTGCCAGGGATGTTTTGATTTTTTAACGAAAACTCCGGTCTCGTAATGTCTCGTAGCAATTTTGTGCTCGCCAGCATCTCAATCAGTCATCTCCATGAGCTGTGCTTCCAGGTAAATTCGTGGATGTCCTTGCTTTACTATGTCAGATTTTATCTGGCCGTTGGAAGACGTGGGTGTCTCTGTTCTCCCTATCAATGAGCATTTTCAAAAAGGGATTTGCGAAACATTTAAAGTAATCCGGTTCCTTGATCATAAAATCTTCAGTGAATATTAGAGCTTCTTCTTTACGCCCCATGAGATAAAGGCAACTAGCTACTCGTTCGGGATAACCACCGAGCATTGGCACACGCTCCTGGAGCAAAGGCAACAACAATTCATAACTTGCGATTGATTTTGCATAAGGCAAGCCAACATGCAAGTAAAGTTGAGCCAACCGCGCAGCCTGCATTTCGACATCAGTTTCGCGAGCAAATTCAATAGCTTGTTCTCGAGGCGACACATCTCCCATGTGCAATGAATACGTAGAAACGCTACGACTATATTTTCTTCCTTCGAGCGATGTACATAGCCTCATTATTGGAACCACGTGAATACCAATAAACGGATTAATCTCTACGCGCTCATCATAAAGCCCGGTATTTAGACCAACCCAGCAATGAAAGCCACCTTCGAGGGGCCAATCAACATCTTCCTTTCGATAGCGGATAAAACCTATAGCAGCGAGTGCTTCAAAACATTTTAAAAGCACATGCTGTTTAAATTTCGCATCACAAGGCTCGCCAATAGTTGGTAGCTTCATTAGTTACATCTCCGATCAAGTTTACAGGAGGTCATTTTTGTTGGTTTCCCTGGATCTAAACCAGCTCTCTCTGCATTTTTTCCAACTGGTGTAACCTCTCGACCTGCTTTGATATCATCAAAAAGCTTTTGTTGTGGGCGAGTTGGTTGCCCATTACCTGATTTTACTTCAACCACACCTTTATCTTTAGTCACGATATCTGCACGAGTTTTAGTACCATCACTTGTCTTGAAAGTTACCTGGGTTCCAGCAACTTTATCTCCCATTTCTTTAATTACTGCTTTCTCTGCTTTTGCACCATTGACAACATTTTTTGCCAACTGCTCTGCTCTGGCTGTCGCCCTCACTCCAGCGCCTAATCCTGTAGCACCAGGAATTGCCGCTCCAGCTACATCCGCCCCAAGTGCGGTCATATTTGTAGCAGTAGCGCCTTCCGTCACAATAACGTAAACATCGTAAATAATGAATCCAATATCTGCTATCGTGTCAACTATCATCCCCGTTGGATCGGTATGATTCATTGGATCGTTGCCAACATAAGCATAAAGATTCATCTGATCTTCATACCCAACCGGATCCGTCTGCAAAAACCTCCCCAGACCCGGGTGATAGACCCTGGCCTTATAGTGATAAAGCCCCGTGCCCTTCAGCTGAATCTGCCCGGTATACCTGAACAGCGAATCACTCGCCTCACTCGGCACTCCATAAACATCGTACTGGTGGCTCTCCAATACCAAGGTGCCATCTGTCTCAAGGACAATTGAACCGCGTTCATCGGCCCGCAGATACACCACGTCATTCAAGCCATTGGAACCACTGAAGCGCGCAATCGGAATATCACTGCCGGGTGCGTACACATACAGATTGATGGGATTGCCCAGCTGGTCGTACTCACCAATCAATTGATCACCGGAATACACATAGTCTGTCGTATTACTATCCAGTGTCGTACTGATCAATCGGCCAGTGGGGTCGTAGGAAAGTGACAGTGACGTGCCAAACTCCGCCGCCGATTGCAAGCGGTTGTGCGCGTCGTAGCTGTAGCTCCAGCCATCGTAGGCGGTCAGGTTGCCATTAGCGTCATAGTGCAGCGGGTTGGTGTTGTCGACGGATGTGTACTGGTTCAGTTCATTGAGCGCGTATTCCTCGGGACTGCTGATCGGCAGCAGTGTTTGCATGGTGCTGTCGGTTACCGTGCGTAACACAATCTGGCTGGCAGGGTTGTAGTCAAGGTCTGTTGCATTGAAATCGGTATCGGTGGAATCTTTGAGGGTGTGGATGTCCAGCCTTCCGATGCCGTCGTAATCGTAAGTGGTTGAACTGCCATCACCCCAAAACACATCGGTGACCCGGCCCATGCTGTCGTATTGGTAATCCGCGAGGGTCAGCGTGCTCCAGCCTGGTTGGCTGATTTTGATAAGTGTTTCCGGACACCCATCATTTTTGACATTTGTGAGATTTGGATGTCCTCACTTATTCGCTTATTCCAATAGTCTGATTGAGAATCTAGTTGGTGCGATTGCTTTTTCCGAAAGGCTTATGCTGGGCCTTAAGAAAGGCTCCCAAACCGGACCGATCGGTAACCTGCAAAAGACAAATCTCTGATACCCTATAGTGAGTTAAGAGGTGTTGGTTCTCTCACTAATAATGGCAAAATTTTGTCAAACATATATATTGAACCGCCCCGGGTATTCCGGAGACTCGTTTGTGTGAGTCAAACGGATAACCGTCAAAGATATCTCGGAATCGGCGACTAGAAAAGTACACGTTCATGCAACCGATTCCAGCATGACGTCATTTCCCGGTCAAGAGCATCGACCGATATATCGAGGAGTCGAGCCACTCGATCACGGTGTTTGCGATACAGGATCATCTGTCCGCGCTCCCAATTCCCCCAGGTGCCTGGATCGACCCCAACAGCCTCTGCAGCATCCCTGATTGACCAACCCATCATTCGGCGTTTGGCAAGCAGGTGCTGAGGCAATGTTTCTGGCTACGGGAAAGGGTTGTACCCCAAAAACTGCACAATGGCAGGGATAGATACGATTGGTGGCTCCGTTCGACCCTTTTCCCAATTCAGAACGGTCCAAGTGTTGATGTCGAGTTGTTCAGCGACTTCCTTCTGCATCAGCCCCAACTTAAGACGTTTTCTTCTGACATGATCACCCAGAGTTATAGGCTCAAAATCATATGGCATTGGAATCAATGACTTAAGCAAAACAGGAGCAAATGGCAAAAAGGCAATGAACCCCTGCCCGTGCGGACTCTCGGGTGATACCAGCGGCCGCTGTCATTGCAGCGGCGAACAGATCCAGCGCTACAACACCCGGATTTCCGGCCCGCTGCTCGACCGCATCGATATCCAGGTGGAGGTGCTGCGCCCCAAGACCTCCATATTGACCGCGGCTAAGGGTGAATCCGAATGCTCCGCGTTTGTCAGAAAGCGGGTAATCGAAGCGCGACGAGTGCAATCGGATCGTGCCGGCAAAGCCAATGCCTTGCTCGACAACGGTGAGATAGAACAATTCTGCCGCATTCAAGGTGAATCACTGAGTCTGCTTGAACATGCCGTTGAGCAGCTTTTCCTGTCACCACGTGCCTGCCACCGTATCCTGAAAGTATCACGCACCATCGCAGACCTGGACCAGGCCGCTGACATCCGTACCGAACATCTTGCCGAGGCGATTGCTTTCAGACGTTTGAGTGCACGGCTGGACCATGTCTGAAGGCTGACTGCCCTGTTTCATTGTCTTTTTATCCCTGGCCTTTATCTTGGCTTTTATTTACTTGGCTTTTACCACAAAATGGGAACGTAGTTATGAGAGCATCAGTGCCTTGGTAAAAGAGCAACTCCCCCGCATGGCAGCGGCCCTGGTTCCGCGAGAACTGGTCAACTGGAGCCTGACGGCCGTGGCGCTGGGCGCCCTCGAAGGCGGTCTGCTGGGCGTCATCGTAAAAAACCAGTTCGCCGGGGTTGCCTCTCCCCTTGTGGTGAACATCGCCGTGGCCGTGGTGGCCGCGGCACCCTCTTTCACCAACCTCGCCAGTTTCCTGTTTGCAGCCATGGCCGCGGGCCGCGACAAGCTCGCCTTGCTCGGCAAGCTGATGCAGTTGATGGCTCTGTGCCTGATCATCATGGCGTTACCCGGAAGAACACCTCTGGGGCTGGCAATTTTTTGCGTCATGACGGTACTGGCGCGTACTGCGTGGTCGGGCATCCTGATCATCCGCGCAGCTGTCTGGCGTGCCAATTACACCCGTGCCTGGCGTGCCCGGGTCACGGCTCGTATCGTGCAGATATCCTCGCTGCTGGTGGCGGCTTACTCGGCGCTGATCGGATTGCTGCTGGACTGGCACCCGGATGCGTTCAGGTTTGCTTTCGTCTTCGGCGCCGCCTGTGCGTTGTTCGCTGCTCACGTCAACCGCAAATCACGGTTTCGAAGACAACGCCAGCTGATTGCCGCCGAACTTGCTGAGCAGACCCTGCAGGGCCGGCGCCTGAGTCTGCCGGTACTGGTCTCGGTATTGCGCAAGGATATCGATTTCAGGCACTACATGATGGCCATGATGGTGATGGGCAGCGGCAACCTGATGTTGCTGCCAATGCTGGTCATATTACTCAATGAACACCTGCACCTGAACCAGGTGCACCAGGTAACCTTGACATCCTCCCTACCCTTGTTGACGCTGTGTTTCTCGATATCCCTGTGGGCCAGGGTGCTGGACCGCAGGCACATTTTCAGTTATCGCGCGTTTCACAGCTGGTTTTTTGCAGGTGCATCGCTGTTGTTCGCCGTGGCGGTGATCACGATGCAGGTGGGCCTGCTGTGGCCCGCTTCGGTGATGCTCGGCGCCGCCTATGCCGGCGGCAACCTCGGCTGGAACCTGGGCCACAACGATTTCAGCAACGATGGCAACGCCTCGCATTACATGGCGATTCACGTCATGCTGACCGGCCTCAGGGGGCTGATCATGCCCCTGATCGGCGTGGGGTTCTACGAATATTTGGCGGCCTGGTGGCCACAATACGAAGGCTGGGCGTTAGTGCTGCCCTTTTCCCTGACCCTGGCGGGAGCAGTCATTTTCGTAGTCCTGCACCTGCAGCTGGTCCGGCGGACACGCGTCCGCGGAAACTAAGGGCTAATGGCGCAGAACGATTGTCCTTCACTTCCAGGTGGTTTTATTCAGAAACTGAAAAACGGAATTTCATGGCATGTTCCGGTAACGCAAGATACTACCTCGGGATAAAACTTTGGCAAAAGTATGTGTTCTGATTTGGCTCGAAAAGGCTAGTCTACCTTGAACAACCCATCCCTATTTACACCGACAAATGCGGATTCCAGAATGCGTTCGTCCGCAGGAGTAAGGAAAGGCAGTATTTCATCACTGACGACGCGGTAGGTTTTGTAACGGTCCATATCGTCACCGATGAAATCAAGATTCGTGTCGCTGGTCATCCAATCGAGCTTGTCATGGACAGAAAAGTTGATCGGCGTGCGATAGCCGAGCATGGTCATTTCACCCTTGGCGTTGAAATAGTACGAGAAGTACGACATGACCAGTTCCCGCAGGCTGCGGTAAACAGGGTCGCGGTAACGCAGGTTGGCAAAATTGGACTGCGCCACCGCGCCCCAATGTCCGCGAAATTTGAAGATTGCCAGCAGGTGGTCATCATCGTGTGCGTTGGGGATGATCTCGAGGATCAGCGGCGGATATCCAATGCGGCGCAGAGCGACGGCGGCAAATAGTGCACCATCAAAACAGTGACCGATCCGTTCACGTAGTACGCGCAGCGGACAACGGTAGAAATGATCGACGCTGTAAGAGATCGTGCTGAGAAAAGCCTGGATTTTAATGGGACTATCCAGACTTTTGAGCAAGTCAAGTTCTGCGGCGGTGAGCTGGGATTCGAAAAGTTTAATGGCGTTTTTCATGATTTTGGCAACGCAATGGATTTTTGATTCTGGTACATGCCCTTCTTGTCGGCACGGGAAATCTCGAATTCCTCATTCGCTTCAAAAAACAGGATTTGCGCCAGTCCCTCATTGACATGAATCTTGGCAGGCGGTGGCGTTGGAGTCAAAGCGGCGACACCTACATCTAATAGACACAAAGAGGCAAAGCGGCGACACCCAGGGCGAGGGCAAAGCGGCGACACCCACATCTAATCGGCCAAAGCGGCGACACCCACATCTAATAGAGGCAAAGCGGCGACACCCACATCTAATCACATCGAAGATGCAAAGCGGCGACACCCACATCTAATCACATTACCCACAATAGGCACAAAGCGGCGAAAGGCACAAAGCGGCGACACCCACATCTAATCGACACAAAGCGGCGACACCCACATCTAATCACATTACCTACAGGATACACAGTCCTTTTACCCTTTTGGCCATGAATATTTCTGTCTAGACTGGCTTTCATGCCAAAACCCAGAAAACGCCAGGTCTCATTACAGGACACACCCTACTACCACTGCATCTCACGTTGTGTCCGCCGCGCATTCCTGTGTGGCAAAGACGCTCAAACCGGCTTTAACTTCGAACACCGCCGCCAATGGATCGTAGATCGCATCAAACTGCTCAGTAGCGTCTTCGCCATTGATCTGTGCGCCTACGCCATCATGAGCAATCACTACCATATCGTGATCAGGATTGATACTGACGCCATATCACACTGGACGGATGAAGAAGTCGCCAGGCGTTGGCTGCAGATATTTACAGGACCCGTACTCATGCATCGTTTCCTGGCTGATGTCGAATTGAGCAGCGATGAACGCAAGTGTATTGCTGATCTGATTCTCACCTGGCGTGAAAGATTGGCTGATCTGTCATGGTTCATGCGCTGTCTGAATGAACCCATCGCCAGGATGGCCAATGCTGAGGATCACTGCACCGGCAGATTCTGGGAAGGGAGGTTCAAATCACAGGCTCTCCTGGATGCACGTGCAGTACTTGCATGTATGGCCTATGTAGACCTGAACCCGATTCGAGCAGCCATGGCCACTACGCCTGAGGACTCTGATTACACCTCTGTACAGGAGCGTATCAGGCAACCGGATAATGACCACCTGGCACCTTTCCGGGACAGTTCAAGTGATGTTATCCCATTCAGTCTTAAAGACTACCTGGAACTGGTGGACTGGAGTGCTCGAGAGATAAAAAACCAAAAACGGGGATATATTCCCGCCACTACACCGCCAATACTGCGAAGGCTTCAATTGGATGCTGCGCCTGTACTGGATTATCTTGCCAAAAATGATCTTCCATCACCCAGTGCCATCGGGCCGATTAGTATGCTCAGGGCGTTTGCGGAATCGGTGGGACGGAAATTTATCAAAGGCCATGTTCTTGGAAACAGGCTTTGTCCCGAAAACGTATAACAATCTAGCAACCCTGATCACTGCCTGTACACAGTCTGCCTGCAATAAACTGAATCTGACCCGACTTCGGTTTTTGCCAGGGATGTTTTGATTTTTTAACGAAAACTCCGGTCTCGTAATGTCTCGTAGCAATTTTGTGCTCGCCAGCATCTCAATCAGTCATCTCCATGAGCTGTGCTTCCAGGTAAATTCGTGGATGTCCTTGCTTTTCCTTTTCAGATATGGGTGCTTGGCTTTTTTGCGTTTGCTTTTCCTTTCAGATATGGGTGTCTTGGCTTTTTTGATATGGGTGTCTTGAATGGAATGGCGCTAAGCTAAGGGTGTTTATCATTTGGACCATCAATGACTAAACCCATATTTGAAGTGGAATTGGCCACTGTAGATATACTGCAAAAATGGCTTAACTTAGCGCCATTCATGGGTGTCTTGGCTTTTTTTTATATGGGTGCTCTTAGCTTTTCTGATATGGGTGTCTTGGCTTTTTCTGATTAGATATGGGTGTCTTGGCTTTTTTTGATGTCCTTGCTTTACTTCTCTTGCTTTACTTCTTTGGGTGTCTTGGCTTTTCTTGTCTTGGCTTTTCTTGCTTTACTTCTCTTGCTTTACTTCTTTGGGTGTCTTGGCTTTTCTTTTGCTTTTCTTGGCTTTTTCCTTTTGGCCCTTTCTTCCCGGATAGAGATACTAATTTCCACTCGGACTGCTGCAGTTGCCCGCTAATGCGGTAATCTATGGCAAATTTAACGGACGTCAGCTGTACAAAGCCCGAAGGTATGAAAATAACAAAAACATTGCGCAAGCGACTCACTGGATGGATGTATGCCCTTGGCTTTGTGGTGATCTGGTACGCGCTTTTACAGGGGATTTCCGCCTGGGTATTCGATGTTTCGCTCTATCGGGGTGCTGTGCCGCGTGACCTGCTTGCAAATCTGCTGCTGGGTGCGGTTATCTACATCCTGTCGCGCAGTCTCGCCTGGTTTCTGCCCGCAATCGCTGTTCTGATGGCAGCGCTGCATCTCGCCAACGCCGGCAAGGTGGTGGTGCTTGGTGGTCCGATGATGCCGGATGATGTGCTCGCGGTGAGGAATCTGTTCATGCTGCTTGAAGGCTGGCAACTGGCGGGAGTCGTGGTGGTGGTGACGGCGCCCTTTATTCTGCTTGCGTTCGCGATCGCCTGGCGCTCCGCCAGGACCTGGATAATGTTGGCCGTGCTGGCACTGGCGGGCTGGGGACTGGTGCAGGCGCCGGCCGCAGTTTCGCACACGATGGACGGCTGGTTCGGCAACACCGTCTGGAACCAGCGCAGCAACTTCTCCGGACGCGGATTGCTCGTTCACCTGGTGCAGGAGTCTGCCCGCTACCTCGCGCGGGGAGCGAATCCCCCTACGCGGCCCAAGGTGGAGGAGGCAATGCATGAATTGCAGCAGGCAAAACCACATACGGCATCCTACGCAGCGCCTGGGGGGGTGCCCGGTCGCAATGTACACGTGATTGTTCTGGAGTCTTTCTGGGATCCAATGGTGCTTACCGCGGCGGGCATTTCGGCAGACCCGATCGACCCGGCATTCCGTGCGCTGTGGGCGCAGACTGGCCATTCCGAAGCTCTGTCACCGGTGTTCGGAGGGTATACGGCCAACGCGGAATTCGAGATATTGTGCGGCTTTCCGGTCACCGAGGACGCGGTGTTCTTCGAGGGCTGGTTAAGACGCGATGCACCTTGTCTGCCGCGCCAGTTGAAGGGTATCGGCTATCAAAGCATCGCCTCACACCCGAATATCGCCGCTTTCTGGAACCGGGTCAACGCCTACCACCGCATCGGCTTCGACCGCTACTGGTCGAAAAATGACTTCCAGATGGACGATATGAACCGGAACTTCCTCAGTGACGCTTCGTACTACCGTCAGGTATTACAGAAGATCAAACCGATGCTGCGCAGCGGGACGCCGATATTCAACTATATGCTTACCATCTTCGGCCATCTCGATTATCCACTCAACGACAGCCATCCAACAGTTATCCAGACCGCTGGCGACAGCAAACTGGTGCACGATTTCGTTAATACAATGTATTACAAGTCACGCGAACTGATGACCTTTCTCGCGGAACTGCAGACGCAGGACCCTGATGCCGTGATCGTATTGTTTGGCGACCATGCTCCCTTTCTCGGACAAAACTTCGGTGGTTATACTGATTCAGGATTGCTCGCCGACAAACGTGCGAATTTTAAGAACAGCATGTTCAAAACCCTGGTGACCACACCGCTGGTGGTCATCGATGGAGAGCGCGGCCCGGTAAAACTGGGTACAGTGCCGATGTACCAGATACCCGCGATCATTCTGGATTTGTTGGGTGACGGGCGTCCGTCGTTACTGCGGCTTGCCGCCACTTCGCCCGGTGCGCCAGTGAGACCGCTCCCGGGAATGTATTTCCTGGCTGAGAAAGGGCAACCGCTGGTGTGTCGGGGAAAAGTGGATATGCCTGCAGGTTGCGAGCCGTCGGGACAATGGCTACAGGCAATGATTACCCTTACCCGGGATCTGTTCGGCGGATCCCAATATACTTTGAGCCTGGAACCTTCACTGCATCGTAATCTGAACAATACACCAGCGGAAAAATCCGCTGAAGGCGGACCGAGTAACTAGCCCATTATTTCATGGCACCGACCAGCCTGGCCGGCAACTTTGGTATGCCACCGATCAGCGCGACCAGTACCGCCGCCAGGTAAGGTGTTCCCTGTACACCCAGCACCAGTGCCCAGACGTGGATGTCCATCATGTCGCTGTCGGGGCGGGCCAGGAACAAGCTGGCTATTGCCAGCGACAGCGCCAGTAAAAACAATGCCTCCTCACGTGCGTCCATCAGCGATCGGAGCAGGGCGCTTTTGCTTGCGAATTTTGGCGTTCGGAAAAAACCGATTCGCCGGGTAATTAAACCGGTCAAAGTGGCACGGGCGATGGTGTGCGACAGTGCGAGACCGGCGAGGCTGGCGGCCATGCTCTGGCGCAGCGTGGCCGCCACCCGCCGCCGGTAGAGAAAAAGCATCTTTACCAGCTTGAATATGAACAGGGAGACCGGCAGGAGCGCGAACAGGATATTCGGCGGCGGGACCGTTGCCGGCCAGAACAGCATACTCAACGTATATGCCAACGCCCCCAGGTTGAACACGAGATTGAAGCCATCGGCCAGCCAGGGCAGCCATCCCGCAATGAAATGATAGCGCTGTCCCAGGGTCAGGCGACTGGGTGTGAGCCCAAGAAGCGCCGCCAGGTGGTGACGGAGTATCAATACCGCGCCATAAGCCCAGCGAAAACGCTGCTTTTTGAAGTCTGCGAAGTTATCGGGCATCAAACCCTTACCGTAGCTCAGCGGAATGTATATCGCCTTGTACCCCTGTTTGAAAATGCGCAGGCCCAGTTCGGCATCCTCGGTGATGCACCACTCTCTCCATCCTTCAACCTCCTCCAGTACCTGCCGCCGCACCAGTGTCATGGTACCGTGCTGAATGATCGCGTTACGCTCGTTGCGGGTGATCATGCCGATATGGAAGAAGCCGCGGTATTCGGCCATGCACATCGCTTTGAAGGCATTTTGGTCACCATCGCGATAATCCTGTGGACACTGGACGATGCCCATTTCGGGATCGCTGAAATTGGGCACCATATCGCGTAGCCAGTCGGCTTTCACAATGTAATCGCTGTCGATGACGGCGATTATTTCCGCCGCAGGATCAGTCTGCTGCAGTGCGAAATTCAGTGCACCCGCCTTAAAGCCCGTGAGCGGATCGACGTGAAAGAAACGAAAGCGTGCGCCCAGTCGCTCACAGTGAGATTGCACCGGTTGCCACACGGCCGCGTCCTTGGTGTTGTTGTCGATTACCAGCACTTCAAACCGCGGATAACGCAGTGCCGCCAGTGCATCGAGTGTTTGTATCATCATTTCCGGAGGTTCGTTATAAGCGGGCACATGTATGGAAACCATCGGAAGCTCCTCATCCCGCATCCCTGAAGGCTGTGGCACATTGCGCCAGGGTTGCAGCCATGCGGCCTCTGCCATTTCATGTGCCTCGGCCAGCAACACGACGATGACACCAAGTGCAGCGATGAACAGCATGATGCCCACCGCCAATGTAGCGGGGTTCAAATACTGGCGGGAGTACTCATAGACCATCCACACGGCAAAGGTGGGAATGGTATAGGCCACCAATGCAAGGAAGCCCCGACCGCGTTTCATAAGCCCGGCGCTGTCGCGAAACAGAACGGCCAGCAGCAGCACGGTGAGCCCGATACTGATCGTCACCAGACCCTGCCATCCCGGTATCCTGACCACCGGCGCGGTAAATTCAAATTTGGGCTCGCGGTCGGTGTCGTACACACCCCAGTTGGTTCCGGCTTCCCCTTCGATTTGCCGTTTCCACAGTTGGTCGAATGCCTCCATGACGTAATAGGTGTAATGCTCACGCTCTGCAATCGCCAGAAACCGCCGCAGGAACGTAGTCTGATTGGCCAATGTCGCACTGGCGTCCTGGCGGGTGCGACCGTTGCTGGGCCAGCCCACTTCGGCAATTATGATTTCCTTGTCCGGATAGGCAGCCTTGAGCTGTTCGTAGCGGGAAACAACATAGTCGACGGCCCGGTCCACATCGATACCTTCCCAATACGGTAAAATATGAACCGCAATGAAATCGACGTGCTCGACCAGTTCCGGATATTTGAGCCAGATGTGCCAGGGTTCCGCCAGGCTGATAGGGGCCCAGACTTCTTCTCGAACCCTTTCCAGGTGGCCGATCATCTGTTCGACCGTCTGGTCTCCCCGCAACAGTGCCTCATTGCCGACAATTACCCGTATGATACTTTCATGGTTTTCCCGGTAGACGCGGATGAGTCTCCTGATCTCTTGCTTGTTCAATTCCGAGTTTTCACCGATCCAGGCGCCCAGCATGACGTTGAGTTGATGCGCGGCCGCCAGCAGGGGTACATTTTCCATGGTGGACTCCACCGTATAGGTGCGCACCGCGTAGGCTTTTCCTTCCAGAAGCGCGAGATCTTCGTTGATTTCGGATGCGGAGGGAAAATAGCCCTGCATCGGTCGCTGTGCCTCCCGCATAGGAGAGAAACAGAAGCCTTGAATGGTTCTCGGCCAGGGCGGCTCAATCTCAGGCTGGTTTACGACCGCCCACAGCAATACCGTCAGGCCGCCCATCAGGATGGTAATCAGAAGGCCTGCGCGATTTATCAACTGATTTCATGCACCGTGTGAATTAGGTCGTATATTGTATGCTCTTGCCAGAGGATATCCACTGCAAAACGGAATTGCTGGCTACCCAGGGTCGGACCTGCGTAAGTTACTGTAAAGAAGTTACATCACAGTTATTTGAAACCCAGATTAAACCGCGAACCATCAGGAAATTTGTACCATTAGTTACCGTAAAGACAATGGTCCCTTTCACTGCGGCCTGTGATCTTCGAGCATTCTGCCAGTTTCGCTTGAAATGACGGCTCAATTGGTTGATCACTGGCAACCGGTCGCTCGCTGGCGCACGCTGTCATGAGTGCCGAGACGATCGGTATCAGAATTGTTGTGCGGGGAATTGAAACAAATAAACGGCAGAGCGCGGGTTTCATTGTCTTGAGTATGATTTATTGATATCGAGGTAAATTGATAATAACACGAAAGGCCATATTTTGGCCCTGGTACGGAATGGTTGTGCTGGTCCGACCCCTATCACCTACAGAACACAAATGACCGACAGCCGGGACTGGCGCTAATGTAGGTCAGAAATCTTCTAATTGACGGGTGTCTTGGTATTCTTTCTTGGTATTCCTTTTCTATCAGGGTTGCTTTGTGCCAGTTGGCCGGAGACGGCTAATGGGCGACCCCTTAATTTAATTCGACTCCTTAATTAGGGTTGGGGAGGCTGCTTCTTCAGGTGTTTCGGGAAATGCAGAGAGCATGATATTAATGTTGTCGTCCACGTCCCGGTTGAACAACATGCGCGCGCCATCGGGGGATATTGAAGCCCGCGCATCGTTGCCGGGCCCGAACGTGAGTTGCTCGCGACCGGATCCGTCAGGCCGAATTCTGAAGAGCTTGAAATCTTCTCCCACCTCCGAGGCGTAAACGATCCATCGGCCGTCTGGCGTCCAGGTGGGATAGCCGTCATAAATATCCTGGTTTTCGGTCAGACGCCGGAGTTTTCCGGTCTCCAGTTCCATCACGTAAATCTCGCCATTGTTCTCGTCGTTATCCTGCCATTTGTCGAAGACAATCAGTTCGCCATTCGGCGATATCTGGGCATAGCTGTTGAGATCGTCATCACGCAGCAGTTCCTCATGCTGGGTTCCGTCACGGGTCATGATCCAGATGGCATACAACCTTTGGCCTTTGACCTGGGAATTGAAAATGATACGCCGGCTGTCGGGCGACCAATACGGATGAATTTCGTTTACGTCGTTGTGTGTGAGCTGCGTCTGCTCTGATCCATCAGGTCGCATCCGGAAGACTTCAAAATCTCCATCACGGTCGGAGATAAAAGCGATGAACTGGCCGTCGGGCGACCACGATGGCATGCGATCCAGGTTTTCATTGTCTGTCAGTTGGATGATATTGCCGCCGTTGTCACCCAGACCCTCCAGGTCCATGACGTATATCTCCCAGTTGCCACTCACACTGCTCTCGTAGAGGATACGCGTGCCATCCGGTGACCAGGTAGGATAGGAAAACCGCGGGTGCGTGAGTTTTTGGAGGTTTTGCTCCTCTGCGGTAACCTGGGTTGTCAGAGACAACAGACAGGCGGTGAGAAAAATACTGCTGATACGAAGGGTCATCGATTAATTTCCCGGATTGATCCTGTTGATACCTGATACGGGCCGAAACTGAATGAAAAGCTCGAGGCGGAGAAACGAATCGGGCCCGGATACCGTTGTAGCGCTTTGAGGCTGACAGGTTCAATCATCTTATCCGTCAAGGTCGAGCCGTGCAACGCACCAGGCTGAGGATGCGACCGCTTGTTGCCTGACTACGACAAACTGTGAAGCTCGTAGTCTTCAAGAAGATTTTCCTTTGAAAGGTTTATCAACCCGGTTCGGCATCATGGTGCGGGGGGTTGTCGCCACCAGCAATGATGTTGATTTGTCGGACAGTGTCAGTGGCTGTCGGGTCCGAAGATTTCGTTATCTAAATGACGGGGTTAAGTGGATAAAGGCTGCCGAATAAAAACTTTTAAATAAACACCTGCAAGTTACGCAGGTCCGACCCCTCCATTATCCGGGCCTTCTCTGTCTATCTCCGCCTATTAGAGATTAACGCCCGCTTTTGCTAGGGTAGTTCGGGCAATGGACAGGTATCTGCTATATGTTGGCATGTTGTGCCTTGCGGCATGCTCCCACGCGACGGATGACGCCGACGGCAAAACGGTGGTGAGCGTGTGGGCGCACTCCGGTCAGGCAGCGGAGCGGCAGGTTTTGCAGTCCCAGATCCAGGCGTTCAATCGCGAACAGACCGCCATAGCCGTACGGCTCACATTACTTCCGGAGGGCAGCTACAACGGCCAGGTGCAGGCCTCAGCGCTGGCGGACGATCTGCCCTGCGTGCTGGAATTCGACGGCCCTTATGTCTACAACTACGTTTGGCAAGGCAAGTTGCTCCCTCTGGATGGTTACGTTTCGCCCCGGTTGCGTCGTGAATTGCTGCCCTCCATCCTGGCGCAAGGCCGCTACCGGGATAAACTCTATACCGTCGCCGCCTTTGACTCTGGTCTGGGCCTGTATGGGCGCAGGAGCCTGTTGGAGAAGGTTGGGGCGCGGTTGCCTCAGGGCCCGGACTCGGCCTGGTCGGTGACTGAGTTCAACGCCGTCTTGCAACGACTGCGCCCGTTTGACGACGACGGCCGGGTGCTGGATCTGAAATTGAACTACACCGGTGAGTGGTTCGCTTACGGCTTTTCTCCGGTGCTGCAATCAGCGGGCGGCGGTCTCATCAATCGCCAAACCTACCGCACTGCAGATGGTGTGCTCAACGGCGCGGCCTCAGCGAAGGCCATGAGTCAGGTGCAGAGTTTGATGCGCAACGGTTATGTCGATCCCAATCTCGATGATGCCGCCTTCGTCCAGGGCCGGGTAGCTCTGTCCTGGGTGGGGCATTGGGAATACCCCCGTTACCACGCAGCGTTCGGTGCGGATCTGGTGGTGCTGCCCCTACCCGATTTCGGTCATGGCACGCGTACCGGCCAGGGTTCCTGGAATTGGGGCATAACCACCGGTTGCAAACAGCCGCAGGCCGCATGGCAATTCGTCAAATTCCTGTTGCAACCCGACCAGGTGCTGGCCATGACCAGTGCCAACGGCGCAGTTCCCGCCACCCGTGATGCAATCGCCCGTTCACCTTTATACGGCGCCGATGCTCCACTCCATCTTTTCGCCGAGCAACTGCTGGACGGTTACAGCGTGCCGCGCCCCAAGACCCCTGCCTATCCCATCATCAGTTCGGCATTCGAGCAGGCGTTTCGCGACATTCAAAACGGCGGTGAGGTGCAGTCCGTGCTAAATCACGCGGTAGCGGTGATCGATGATGATATCCGCGACAATCACGGTTATCCGCCGCTGGCGCTGCAAGCTGAAGACGCACGTCCATGAATAAACGCCGGCCCACATCCGAACAATCCATCGCCTGGCTGTTCATGACTCCGGCCCTGCTGGGTTTGGCGGTGTTCATCCTGATACCGTTCATGCTGGCGGTCGTCTTGTCCTTCACCAACCTGCGCATGGGTTCGCCGCTGCCGGTAGAGTGGGTAGGCTGGCATGAATATGCATACCTGGCGAGCGATGCGGGGTTTGGGCGAGCCTTGTTCAATAATCTGTTGTTTGCCGCGGTGGTGGTGCCGGTGCAGACGCTGGCAGCCCTGGGCCTGGCGCTGTGGTTGAACCAGCCGTTGCGCGGGCGAGTGGTTTTCCGCACCCTGTTCTTCATGCCGGTGGTGTTTCCCCTGTCGTTGATCGCCGTGTTATGGATTCTGATTTACAGCCCGGATACCAAGGGCTTGATGAACCATACGTTACACCTACTGACCCTGGGCCACTGGCAGCCAAGAGATTTCCTCCATGATCCGCACTGGGCCCTGCCGGCTATCATGCTGACCTCCATGTGGCAGGGTGTGGGCCTGCAAATGGTGGTGCTGTTGGCTGCCCTGCAGGCCATTCCCGGTGAACTCTACGAGGCCGCGGCCATCGACGGGGCCAAGTCATGGCAACGTTTCCGCCACGTGACCTTGCCGCAATTGCGTAACGCCCTGGTATTCGTGGTTATCGTGACCACCATCCTGGCCTTCCGGGTGTTCGATCAAGTGCGCATCATGACCCAGGGCGGACCGGAAAATCATTCCGCGACCGTGGTATTCGCGGCGGTGCAGGCGGCCTTCGACCGCTCCCAGGTGGCAAAGGGAATGGCCATGAGCGTGGTGTTTTTCCTGATCGTGTTGGCCATCACCGCAGCGCAACGTAAACTGCTCAGGCAGACCCGCGGCTGAGGTTGAGCAAAATGAAGCGCAACCGCGTGTGGAAAAGCGCCAACTATGTGCTGCTCAGCGTGGCAGCCCTGCTGTTCATCGCGCCGGTGTTGTTCATGGTGACGGGCAGCTTCAAGCCAGAGGCCCAGGTATTGAGCGACATGGATACATGGCGCACCCTGCTGCCCGGCAGCGCCAGCCTGCAGAATTACCGCGATGTGTTCACACGCATACCCTTCGGTCGCTACCTGTGGAATTCGGCGTTGATCAACGGCCTGATCGTGGGGCTTGGTCTGTTCGTCAATGCCCTCGCCGGGTATGCCCTCGCGCGTCTGCAGTGGCGTGGCCGGGACGTCATGCTGGCGGTGGTGCTGGCGCTGCTGATCATCCCGTTCGAGGCCATCGCGGTCCCGCTGTTCTATCAGTTGTCGGCGCTGGGCTGGCGTAACGATTATGCGGTACAGGTCTTTCCGTTCGTCGCCAATCCCCTGTCGATCTACCTGTTCTATTCGTTTTTTCTGGGGTTGCCGCGGGAGCTGGAGGAGGCAGCGCGGGTCGACGGCGCCGGCATACTTCGCACTTTCTTCGTCATCGTCATCCCCAACACCAAACCGGTATTCGCCACCGTGGCCATCGTCAGTTTTCTTTTGTATTGGGGTATGTATTTATGGCCGTTGCTGATGACCGTCGATGATGCGGTGCGGCCGCTGCCGCTGGCCATCGCCACCTTTTATACCTTGCCGCCGGTACAATGGGGCGACATCCTGGCGTTCGGAGTGATGATGGTTTTGCCGGTACTGGTAGTCTTTCTCGCCTTTCAGCCGTGGTTCGTGCGCGGTGTGGCCACCACCGGATTAAAGGGCTAGTCCATGGCTCGCGTCACTCTCACCAGCATCAGCAAGCGGTTTGCCGATGGCACCAAAGCCATCAGTGATTTGTCGTTAAGCATCGAAGACGGTGAGTTGCTGGTGTTGCTGGGTCCGTCGGGTTGCGGCAAGTCGACCCTGTTACGCATGGTAGCCGGCCTGGAATCGCCCACCTGCGGAGAGATTCGTATCGACGATACGGTGGTAAATGAGCTGAGTCCTCAGCAACGCAACATTGCCATGGTATTTCAGAACTACGCCCTGTATCCACACATGAGCGTTGCGCACAATCTCGCCTTTCCTCTCAAGATGCAACGCCTGCCGCGCCGTGAAATCGAGCGGAGAATACATGTAGTGGCGCAACGCTTGGGCCTGGGCGACCTGTTGGACAAAACACCCGGGGCCTTGTCCGGCGGTCAGCGCCAACGGGTGGCCATGGGCCGCGCCCTGGTGCGCGAGCCCAAGGTGTTCCTCATGGATGAGCCCTTGTCCAACCTCGATGCCGAACTGCGCTTGCAAATTCGCCAGGATATCAGCCGTCTGCAGCGCGACACCGGCATCACCACTATTTATGTGACCCATGACCAGGTGGAGGCCATGACCCTGGGTCAACGCATCGTGGTATTGAAGCAAGGTGTGGTGCAGCAGTTGGGAACCGCCCATGAACTTTACGCGCGGCCGGCCAATACCTTTGTAGCGAGGTTCATCGGCAGTCCCGGGATGAATATATTCCCTGCCACGGTGCAGCGTAATGACCAGGGCTATGGCCTGTCGCTCGCCGAACGGCCGTTGTCTTTGCAAGGCAGCGGTTACAGTTATGAAAGTTTGTCTGCTTTCGCTGGGAAGACGCTGCAGGCTGGTATACGACCTGAGGCGATGCGCTTAGTCGCTGATGATGACGAAGGTGTTTGTTCCTTGTCGGTGAGGTTATCTGGAGTGGAACGGCTTGGTCACGAGGTGATCGTGCATTTTGCGGCGATCAACCGGGCGGCTGGATCACAGATGGAGCATAGCGCACGGTTGGCGTATCAGGATCGTTTAGAGCTCGGAGATGACATCACCCTGGGGTTTGTGCTGACAGACCTTTATCTGTTTGATGAGGACGGACAGGCTATTCCTCGTAAGGGGTTCGCCATCGACAATGGATTGGCATAATGACGACAGAAAAAAAACCTGAAAAAAATCTGACCTAAAAACCTGGACACCCTCCGTCAGTTCTGCCAAGTGGTGTGTCCTCGTTTTCGTCTTGCGTTTATGCCAGGTTACATCTGCACGATAGACTGAGCTCGGCGCGAGCTTTATCGTCATAAGCGGCCTGTTCCTTATCCATCGCAAGGTGGTGCTTCAACGTGACCTCACCACGGGCATCAGCGCGCGGTGGATTCGGTCAGGATTAGCCCGAACATTGCATCAGTATCCTGGAAGATGGCGCAGGACAGGCGCGGCTGGGCGCCGGGCTGGACTGAGAACCGTAGCAGGGCTACGGCTGGAAGGAAGCCCAAGCCCAGGCGTGGCTGGACCAGCCAGGGCCGGGATAGGACTGGGCTCGGGTACAAACTGTACTTTTTAAACGCGAGCCGAAAACTTCAGATTCAGAAATCGATTCAATGGCTTGGAAACAGAGCCGAGCCCGACTGATGCAATGTTCGGGTTAGCACCCCCTGACACCTGCCATCTGACCTGCAAACACGACACCGGGGGACTCATCCCTGGCTGGACTCGAACCGCACAATTATCCAGATTGTTCCGCCGCTAGCGATTTGTATGCGATTTATACAAACAGCAAAAATCTTCCACATAGGTATTGACATACTTATACAATACATATACAGTATAGTTGTGGATATCAAATACACATAGATTAATAGCGCTATAACACTCTGTACCTGCTAGTCTTACTTATTAACTATTCAAGGAGTCATATATGTACAAAATCTCTACATTTACAAAATCGCTGCTGACTGTTTCAGCCCTTTCCCTGTCGCTGATGTCGGCCAGCGTTTTCGCTGCTCCCGGTAAACCCGGCAAACCTGGTAAACCCGGTGTCAACGATATAGCGCCGGGCGGTAATATCGTTGAAGTCGCCGTAGCCGCCAACTCGCTTTTGGGTGAGTTCGATTACCTGCTGGCCGCTGTCGGCTGTCTGACTGATGCAGAGGGTAACAACCCGGTTGTCAATCTGCTCACCGGTTCCGACAAGTACACGTTGTTTGCACCGACCGATGCTGCGTTTGAGGCCCTGCAAGGCGCCCTGGGCATCACCGAACCGGACCCCGCGACAACCTGCGCCGTCGATTCCATTTTTGGTGAAGGCACGCTTCTCACAATTCTTGCCTATCACGTAGCCGACGGGCGGCGTTTTTCCAACAGCGTATTCAACCGGAACAACAACAAGGAAATCGACATGCTGGCCGGTGGTTTTATCACCAGCACTCCGTCACTGTCCATCATCGACGGCGTACCGCAGGTGGTGAACCCGGTGCTGCCCTTGATCGATATCAATGCAAGCAACGGCGTTATCCATGTCATTGATACCGTGATGTTACCGTTTAACCCCTTTGCCGGAGAATAACCCTCCCCCTTTAGATCCGGCACTCAGACCGCCTCGCAACGGGGCGGTCTTTTTTTTCAGGAGTTAACATGAACAACCAGGCCGCATTTGCTAACAACACCAGGTCATATACCGATGCCACCATCAATATCCGTAACCTGCGCCTGCGCACATTTATCGGTTTCAATCCCGAGGAAATGCAGAAACAGCAGGATGTGGTGATCAACATCGAGATCAATTACGCAATTGCCGAGTCCGTGCTGCGCGACCAGGTTGAAGACGCCCTGAATTACAAGGTGATCACCAAGAAGGTGATTGAACATGTTGAAGATGGGCGATTTCTGCTACTGGAGAAACTGGTGGCGGATGTGCTCGCCATATGCAGTGACCATCCCGGCATCAATTACGCACGTGTTTCGATAGACAAACCCCACGCACTGCGTTTTGCAGATTCCGTGTCGCTGGCGCTTGAGTACCAGGCTGCCAGATCCAACCAAACCAGGCACCTGGAGGCCATATCATGAGCATCAACCCCGTTTATCTCAACAGCCCTTCACTTGACCCGCAAGCCGGGCTCAGCCCGGAAGCTGTGCTGGTGCGCAACACGTTGATCGATTGCGGCCTGGAAACCCCGATGGTCGAGACCGGCTTAAGCGAACAGCAGAAGTATGAACGCATCCGGGAATTGATGACCGAGGTCATCCAAACCCTGGGGCTGGACCTTAACGATGACAGCCTGGCGGAAACACCACACCGGATCTCCAAGATGTACGTCCGCGAGATTTTCTCTGGACTCGATTACCGCCATTTTCCAAAATTGTCACTGATCGACAACAAGATGGGCGCCAACGAAATGGTCAAGATTCGGGACATCGACCTGACCAGTACCTGTGAACACCATTTCGTCACCATCGACGGTGTTGCCAAGGTTGCCTACATCCCCAAAGACAGGATAATCGGTTTGTCAAAGATCAACCGCATCGTCCGCTTCTTTGCGCAGCGTCCCCAGGTACAGGAGCGTCTCACCCGGCAGATCCTGGTTGCATTGCAAGCGCTGCTGGGTACGGATAATGTAGCCGTCAGCATTGATGCCACGCACTATTGCGTGAAGTCACGGGGCGTGATGGACTCCAACTCGCAGACCAGCACGACCGCGCTGGGTGGGTGCTTCAAGGAAAATATTCACACGCGGGCCGAATTTCTGAACCCTTGACGCAGGACTCCGGGGCGCTCATGACTGACCGCGGGAATTGAACCGGGAAGACCATGGCGGACATGGTCTGTTGCGCTGGTAGATCAATGACGCGGATGTATTTGAGCCCGGTTTCGGGGAAAATCACCACGTTGACACAAAAAGGAAATTAGCGGCATGTCCGAACACAGCCTGGTATGGTTCCGCAAGGACCTGCGTCTTCAGGACAATCCGGCGTTTGCTGCTGCGCTTGGCACCGGCTTGCCTGTTATTCCGCTTTATGTATACGCCCCGGAAGAAGAAGCCCCGTGGTCGCCCGGTGGCGCTTCGAACTGGTGGCTGCACCACGCGCTTGACAGCCTGGCCGGGGAGCTTGCAGCCATCGGCTTGCCGCTGCTCATCCGGCAAGGCAAAAGCCTGGACGTGTTAAAAACCCTGGCAACTGAATACGAGATCGGATCGGTGTTCTGGAATCGCCGCTATGAACCGGCGATCGTCGAACGTGACAGCGCAATCAAGCAAACGCTCAGGCGACAGGGCCTCAACGTTCAGAGCTTCAACAGCTCACTGCTGTTTGAACCGGGGCAGATAATGAATCAGTCGGGCAAGCCGTTCCGGGTATTCACGCCGTTCTGGAAACATTTGCGCAAGCTGCCGGTTGAACCACCCGTTCCGTTGCCTGTGGAACAAGCGGTTGCGCCGCTGACAAAGCCGCAAAGTGAATCATTGGAAAGTCTTGGTTTGCTGCCGGAGATTCCATGGGACAAAGAATTTTACGAGCATTGGGAACCAGGCCGGAAAGGCGCCATGGCCGCCCTGCAAACATTTGTTGGCGAGCGTGTCGCGCACTACAAAAGCGGCCGTGACCTGCCGGGTGTCGACGGCACATCAAGGCTTTCCCCCTTTTTGCACTGGGGCTTGCTCGGTCCGCGCGAAGTCTGGCAGGCGGTGCAGCAAACCGGCGCTGCCGACAACGCTGGCGGCTACACGTTTCTGAGCGAGATCGCCTGGCGGGAATTTGCCTACCACCTGCTGTTCCATTTTCCCGATACCCCGAAAGAGCCACTGAACAAGGCTTACAACCACTTTCCATGGGAGCTGGACCGGGATTATCTCGAAGCCTGGCAATCCGGACTGACAGGATACCCGATCGTGGATGCCGGCATGCGGCAGTTGTGGAAAACCGGCTGGATGCACAACCGGGTGCGGATGATCGCCGCGTCTTTCCTGGTCAAGCATCTATTGCAACCCTGGCAGGCGGGCGCGTCCTGGTTCTGGGATACACTGGTGGATGCCGACCTTGCCAGCAATACCATGGGCTGGCAATGGACCGCCGGGTGCGGTGCAGATGCCGCACCCTACTTTCGCATCTTCAATCCGATCCTGCAGGGTGAAAAATTCGATCCGGAAGGCATATATGTCAGTACCTGGGTGCCGGAACTCAAAAACTTGCCGGCCCGGTATCTACACCAGCCCTGGGAGGCCCCGGCCAAAGTCCTGAAACAGGCCGGCGTGCGGCTCGGCACCGACTATCCCAAACCGGTGATCGCACACCGGGCCGGCCGTGAACGTGCGCTTGCGGCTTTATCCGCCAACAAGCAAATCAACCAGGCCAAACAGGCCTGAATCCCTGAGCCGGGCTGCAACGGCTCCGGGCAGCGGCGCAACCGTTGATTTGTAAAGCAGTCGAAAGTGACACTTTTCGGCTGCCGCGCTCTGATAATGCCAGGATGGCATTAATAAGAGTTTCCTTAAATATTACTTTGGCTATTTCTTCTGAAGCATCTATGCTTAATGAAGTATCGGAGTGCAAGAGGAAGACAGTCATTCTTCTGCATTTAGTCAAAAACAAGGTATGGTCTTCGCAACCAAGGCCGCCGCTTGGTTGGTAAACGCAAAGCGCAACCAGGAACTCGAATCCTATCCAGGAGATGGTGGCCACGACAATCGGACAAAGGTAAAAATCAATGCTTGGTTTGAAATTGCAAAACAGTCTGCTTCTTGGACTCTGCCTCTCTATTTTCGCTACCGTAGGGGCAAATGCAGACAACGAGAAAAGCGACAATACCAGCTTCAGCATGAAAGTCATGGATGTGTTTTCCATTACTGGCAGGGGTGTGGTGATGACCGGACGAGTCGCAACCGGCATATTGTCAGTGGGCGATACCATATGCGTGCCACTGGTCTCCGGCGAGACATCCGCGCGTCCGGTAGAGGGTATCGAACTCTTCCGCAAGATGCTGGAACGCGCCGAGGCAGGCCAGAATGTAGGCATACTGATCAACGGGATTGACAAGGAGTCGATCCTGAAAGGCGGTCAGCTGCATGGCAATTGCGAGCTGGAAGTCGCTACGCAATAAAATAAGTCCAGGTTTTTCTAAGATACAAGGGCAATCTACAAATTATCTTGAGCGGAAAGTCAGAAAAGCCATACCTGTTTGTGTGTAGAAATATCGGTGTCTACACGTTTTTGTAAACAGGACCCCGGCCGGCAATAATGCTTGGAGTCGGTTGCTGTTAAAAGTGATGGTTGTCCTGACTTTCCTTCGGGGTTACTAACCAACGTTAATCGTGCCGTTACGTGGGGCGCGTTTTTCTGAACCGGGTTCGCTATATGAATAGGTTCCCGACGCACCAACAGTGCCACTCCAGCCAGTAGTGGGCACATCCAAGGTACTGCCACTTGACGGATTGAGAAAGCCGGATGGTGTGAGGGTAAGTGTCACGGTTGCACCCAGTTCGTTTGTAATCGTTAGCGCTCTGTTGCCTTTTGGGATTGTGACGGAGTCGGGTGATGGGCCGGTAGTACTCAAGGTAAGTGTTGCCATTGCATAGTCTCCATAATTAATTTATTGCTATTTGGCGGGAAAGATCACGTGCCTGAAAGAGAGAGAAAGTCAGGACACCCATCACTTTTAGAGAGAGAGAGAAAGTCAGGACACCCATCACTTTTAGGAGAAAGTCAGGACACCCATCACTTTTAGAGAGAAAGTCAGGACACCCATCACTTTTAGCAACTGGAAACCTGTTGATTAAAGATATTCAGCGCAACTCTGTTTGTTCTTTCGGACAAAGACTGTTCAGGTCCTCACGTAGAATCTCCGCCATTCGCACGGCGCTGCGGGTGGGAAAATCCGGGTCTGCAAAAATGAGATATACCTCGATGAAACGCTCTGCACCCTCCCGCATCACCAGGGGTTTGAGGGAACCTTCATCGAGTTCGTCGCGAATGGAATGTTCCGCAAACCAGGCGAAGCCCAGTCCCATGCAGGCCGCATGGATATGGGTTGCCTTGTTTGACACCGTCAAGCGCTGATCGGCGCCAAACCAGCCGCCGCTGTCGCGGGTACGTTGCACCGCGCTGTCACGTACCAGCAGGTGACGGTGTTTACGCAGATCGTCCGGCGTGACGGCTCGGCCCAACTGGTGTAACGGGTGGTCCGGGTTGGCCGCCGCGATGAAGCGCAGGCGCAGCAGGGGATCACCGCTGAACCCCTGTGGAACGTGGGTGGTGATGGCCAGGTCCACCGCGCGTTCGAAGAGGGCTTCGTCGGTGCCGCCCAATACGCTTTCATAGAGTTGGATATTGGTTTGTGGCCGTTCCTTGCCAAAACGTTCCAGCGAGTACAGCAAGCTCCACGTCGGGTAGACGATATCGACGGCCAGACGTAATTCGGGGTCCCATTCAGCGCCGAGATCGGCAGCGCGGCGCTCCAGCGTATCAGCCCGTTCGATAAGGTTCTTGGAACGGCGGTACAAGACCTCTCCCGCAGCGGTCAGCTGTG
This sequence comes from uncultured Gammaproteobacteria bacterium, assembly GCA_963801195.1. Classification (GTDB taxonomy): domain Bacteria; phylum Pseudomonadota; class Gammaproteobacteria; order Xanthomonadales; family SZUA-36; genus SZUA-36. The sequence goes on from CAWDDX010000003.1 coordinate 262,848, forward strand.
CCCGGCGCCCCTTCTTTTCAAACAGTTTCACACCTAGCAACTGCTCGATTTTCTGCACCGCATAACTGACGGATGACTGGGTTTTGTGTACCCGTTCGGCCGCCTGGGAATAACCCCCGGCGTCCACTACCGCAATAAAGACACGCCACTGATCGAGTGTTATCCTGGGTCTCATTATATCGTTTTATTCGATGTATTCATTCGAATAATTCCGTTATTAATCTAAATAAAAGATATGTATTATGAGCCCAGTTACCAATGTCCTGCAAGGAGCGAATGACGTGAAAACTTTGTTACAGATCAATTCCAGCCTGCAATCCGGCGACGGCCAGTCGTCTTTGCTGGCCAGCCAGTTTGTCGAGAAGTGGCTGCTATCCAACCCGGATGGCCGCGTTGTTACCCGCGACCTTGCCGCCAACCCGGTTCCGCACCTGACCACCGAGCGCTTCCAGGCCTTCTTGACTGCGCCCGAAGATCGCAGCGTCGAACAGGTGGCATACGCCCACGAATCTGATGATTTGATCGCCGAACTGGAAAACGCCGATATCGTGGTAATTGGTGTGCCTATGTACAACTTCGGCATTCCGTCCACGTTAAAAGCCTGGATCGATCACGTGGCGCGGGTCGGCAAGACCTTCAAGTACACCGAAAACGGGCCGGTGGGTTTGCTGGCAGACCGCCCGGTGTTGCTGTTTGCAGCCCGCGGCGGAATGTACAGAAACACGCCACGGGATACGCAATCCGCCTACATGACCCATTTCCTGAACTTTATCGGCATTCGCGACATTCAGTTCGTCTACGCCGAGGGACTGGCCATGGGTGGAGACTCACGACGCAAATCTCTGGAGATGGCCGCACAGACCATTGACAAAATTGCGGCCTGAGCATTATTCATCGTTAAGATATTACCCAAACTACTACCAGACTGGAGAATCGTTATGAACGCATTGTTTGAAAAAATCAGCCCGCTGGCCAGCCTCACCGGGCGGGTGCTAATTGCCCTGATATTCATCATTTCCGGCTACGGCAAAATCGGCGGATATGAAGGGACCCAGGCTTACATGGCGGCCATGGGTGTTCCAGGTTCATTGTTGCCATTGGTCATCATCACTGAACTGGGCGGTGGCGTGCTGATCGTATTGGGGCTGTTCACCCGCTACGCGGCCTTGGCACTGGCCGGTTTTGCACTGCTGTCCGCATTCCTGTTCCATGGCGGTTCGGGGGACCAGATGCAGCACATCATGTTTATGAAAAACCTGGCCATCGCCGGCGGTTTCCTGTTTCTCGTTGCAACCGGCGCGGGCAAATTCAGTCTCGACAGCCGCATGGGACAGTCCTGAAAGGAGTATCTTCATGAACACACCTGAACAACACAGAACACTGCAAGGCGTCATGGCGGGTATGGAAACCTCCGACGGCGCCGGTGTGAAATTGCGACGCAGCATCGGCTCCAACCAGAACCAGCGGCTGGACCCTTTCCTGATGCTGGACGAGTTTGGCACCGAAAACCCGGATGACTACATCGCCGGCTTCCCGCCGCACCCGCACCGCGGTTTTGAGACCGTCACCTACATGATCGACGGCCATATGCGGCACGAGGATCACCTCGGCAACGTCGGCGAGTTGAAAAGCGGCGGCGTGCAATGGATGACGGCCGGTCATGGCGTCATCCACTCGGAGATGCCGCAGCAGGAAAGCGGCCGCATGCGCGGCTTCCAGCTGTGGATCAACCTGCCCGCGAAGGAAAAAATGAAACCGGCCGCGTACCGGGACATTCCAGCCAACGAGCTGACCGAGATGGACCTGGACGGCGGCGGCCGCTTGAAACTGATTGCGGGCCGGCTTGACCTGGACGGAAAAAGCCTGGCCGGTCCGATCAACGGCCAACCAGGTGCCATGGCCACCGACCCGTTGTTCGTCGACCTGACCCTGGCCGTTGGCGGGCGTTACCGGTTGGCCGTGCCGCGCGGTCACAATGCATTCGTCTACGCCTACGAAGGCGACACCCTGATCGGTGGCCTGCCATTGCAGGCACAACACGCCGGCATCCTCGGCGACGGCGACGATGTGGATATCGAAGCCGGCACCGAAGGCGCGCGCCTGATCGTCGTGGCAGGCAAACCACTGGGTGAACCGGTCGTCCAGTACGGACCCTTCGTCATGAACACGCGCGAGGAGATCGAGCAGGCGCTGTCCGATTATCGCGATGGAAGGCTGACCGCGTAGCGCCGTTTGTGGCACGCGGACACAGATCGCACAAGGTCGCAGGAAACGGCATGAACGATATATTCCCGTCCATCTTCTTCGGCCACGGCAGCCCGATGAACGCCATCCAGACCAATCGCTATACGGAGGCCTGGAGGGATTTTGGCAAGCGCAGTCCGCGGCCGAAAACAATACTGGCCATATCGGCCCACTGGTTTGTAGGCGAAACGGCGGTCACTATCAATACGGCGCCGCGCACGATTCATGATTTTGGTGGATTTCCGGATGACTTGTACCGTGTTGGGTATCCCGCTCCCGGCGATCCGGCACTCGCCCGCCGGGTGCAGGAACTGCTGTCCCCACTAGAGGTGGTGGCCGATACATCCTGGGGTCTGGATCACGGCACCTGGTCGGTGCTCCGGCACGTGTATCCGGATGCCGATGTGCCCATCGTACAGCTGAGCATCAATGCATCCGAACCGGCCGCTTTCCATTACCAGCTCGGGCGGGCGCTCGCACCGCTACGCACGGAAAACATATTGATCGCCGGCAGCGGCAACGTGGTGCACAACTTGCGACTCTACGACTGGAGCGGACGGGGCGTTGAAAAAGCTGAATGGGCCACCCGCTTTGAACGGCAGGCGAAAGATTTGATACTGACGGGTCAACATGCACCGCTGATCGACTACCCGGACCTGGGACCAGATGCCGCCTTGTCCATTCCGACACCCGAACATTACCTGCCGCTGCTGTACATACTCGGCAGCCAACAAGCGGGAGATATCATCAACTTTCCGGTCGATGGTATAGAAGGCGGGTCGATCTCGATGCTGGCGGTAGAATTGAGTGGTACGGGAAACTGACCCCGATCGTTTAATTCGGCGCCCAAATCTGGACAAAACCCGCCAGGTTTGGAAAAAGGTCGGTCCAACCATGCAACAACACGACCAGCAGCAGGTTCCTGGTGCGCATCCACAAAACCCCGAACATGATTCCCAGCGGTGACACCACGGCTATCGAGTATGCCATTGCGGTCAGAATATCCGGGCGTTGCGTCATGCCTTCCGCCGTAAAAGCGTCACGCAAATAGTATCCGGGCGCGTGCACAAGGCCAAAAATCACCGCCATGATCAGTATTCCCGAGACCGGTGATCGCAGCCATGCGGTAAAGCGTTCCTGCAGCAGGTTGCGGAACAGAAATTCTTCGCACAGACCGGCTTCGAGCGATTCCCGGATAAATGCCATCGGTGCGAGCAGCAAAATCAAGGTCAGGCTCTGCGGCAGGGCGCTGACCGTATGTATGCCGCGACCTGCCACTATTTGCAGCAATGCCAGGGCGGCCGCCATGATCAGGAAGACGCGCCATTCCTTCAGGCCAAACCGCCAGCGTGTAAACCAGGACTGGGGGGAATAGCCCAGCAGGGAAAACAACAAGACCGGCAGTAACACCATGCCGAGAATCTTGGCGGTCAGAATGACGGTTGATTGAAGCGGTTCCTGGATAAAAGTATCCCGAATCGCCGTAAGCCCCCAACCCAGAAAAAAGATTGCAAAGAAAACCAGGTAAGCCAAGATCAACAGGCTCTCGCGGCGCGGTCTTGCGACGCTCACATCCGCGGGCTTGATACCGGTACTGGCCAGCCAGGCAATCGCTGAAAAACCGAGGCCAAATACCAGCATGACTGACAGCGATTCACCCGTATCGAAATGCGGAAACTTAGATAACAGCACAAGCGACGCCAGGTAAGCGCTCGCATACATCAACAATGACAAAATGGCGGGCCAGGATACACGACGGGTACCGGGGAGTTTGATTTTAGCCATTCGATCACTCCAGGTTGGTCACAACCAGGATCAGCTTAATCCAAAACCGCAAATTCGAGCAATGTCATTCCTGAGCAGACCGGGATGACGTTCGCTTTAAACAGATTTATGATTAAACCCACCTCATTCAGGCTAAAGGAAGCCCCCATGACAGAGCTCACACTACTACCACGCCAGGTTTTAGAAAAATGGGTCGACGCCTTCAACTCAGCGAACCCCGACGCCCTTGCTTCTCTATACGCCCCGAATGCGGTCAACCACCAGGTCACCTGGGACCCCATCAAGGGCCGTGATGCCATACGGGCCATGTTCGAACGTGAGTTTGCCACGGCCGACATGACCTGTATCGTTGAAAATATATTTGAAGACGGTGACTGGGCCATATTGGAATGGCGTGACCCCCTGGGTCTACGTGGATGTGGATTTTTCAAAGTCGAAAACGGATTAATCCATTTTCAGCGCGGGTATTGGGACCGTCTGTCTTTTCTGAGACAACACAAGCTACCGATACCCGATGAGTAAACCGAGGAAGAAAAGTTAGAGAAGAAAAGTTAGGACACCCACATCTGGCATCGATATGGAAGAAAAGTTAGAAGAAAAGTTAGGACACCCACATCTGGCATCGATATAACCGATGCGTCACCCCGTCTAATTTTTATAGAAAATATCCAGCGTTTTTAACGCCAACAAGAAGGGGTTGGCGCTGTCTTCGCTGTCGACGTTTTTGACCACGGCAACGGCACGCTGGTGGTCCCTGCACAGGATCATCATGGTGGTGCCGCCGGTGCTGCCTCCCGAATGCATCACCGCGTTGGGGTGCTCCGCCATGATGCGTTGGGCAACCGGGTCGTCACTGAATCTTTCAAGGTAGATGCCAAAGCCAATTTGCCAGCCAATGCCGTACTGGGAGTACCCGCCACCGGCCAGCGCCGCGGGTGTAAACATTTCTGCGACCGTGTCCTTTTTCAAAAAGTCACCTACCAAATGCGCCATCGCAAAACGCGCCACGTCGCTGGTTGAGGCGATAAAACCTCCGCCGCCCCACTTATAGCTGTGGTCGGTTTGCGGCGCATTCCTCAGCTCGCCTTCGACAACCGTGTAAGGCCGTTGCCGGTTCGGAATAATTTCATACTGCACATCCAGCGCACTGTCCTGCATATTCAACGGGGTGAACACCTCCTGCTGCACGATGTCCGCGAAGCTGCGACCGCCGTCCGCCCCCTCGATAGCAGCACTCACCAGGGTCCAGGCGTAAGTGGAATAGCTTTGCCCGGTTCCCGGCTCAAACTTCAGCGGCGAATCCTTGAACACGTCCAGGCTGGCGACAATCGTCGGGTAATACCGGTTTGACAGGAATTCTTCACCCTCGTAGTGGCGGATACCGGAGGTATGCGAGGTCAGTTGACGCAGGGTGATGGTGGCGTGTGTTGCCGGCCATGCCGGCACGTAGGTCCGCACATCGGCATCCAGGTCGATTTTGCCCCGGTCGTAAAGCCGCATCAGCGCGGCCGCGGTAAACGGCTTGGCGACGCTGCCGATGCGCATCCTGGTCACAGTCGACATGGGGACTCTATTTTCAACATCCGCCCAGCCAAACCCCCTCGCCCAGATAACACCGTCCTTGCCGGCAATGGCCACACTGATACCGGGCACGGTAGGGGAAGCCACCGCCTGTTCGAACAGGGTGGTGGCGTGGGCGGACGCATCATTGTCTGCCGATGGAACAATGCGCAGGGCGGGCGCCTGGGCGAAGACTGTGACGGACGCGGTGATCAGTAAGGCTGCGGTTATGCCGGATAAGTGTTTCATGTCAAATCGCGTTCTCTAATTGGCCAATCACCGTATATGGGCGGGATTGTTGGTTGATCAGATCGTTTCAAGACATCAGGAGTCAGCCGTCAACGGTACGATGGTGATTTCGACGCGGCGATTCAGCTGGCGCCCCGCCGCCGTATCATTGGTTGCGATCGGGTAAGACTCGCCGGCGCCAACCACGATGAGCCGGTCACCCTGTACCTTTCTTGAACGCAAATAGGCCGCCACGCTATCGGCACGGCGCTGGGAAAGCTGCTGGTTATACTGCTCGGCGCCGGTGCTGTCGGTGTGACCGGCCACCTCAACCAGGGTTTTATCGAATTCATTCAGTACCAGCGCAACGGAATCAAGAATCGCATAGAAATCCGCGCTGACATTGGCGCTGTCGACCGCGAAGGTGATGTTACCGGGCATGTTGAGGGTGATGTTGTCACCTATGCGGGTGACACTGACACCGGTCCCTTCGAGTTGCTGGCGCAGCTTCATTTCCTGCTGATCCATGTAATAGCCCACGCCCCCACCGGTGAGGGCGCCGGCACCACCGAGGATCAGGGCGCGTTTTTTACGCTCACTGGAATTGCTGCCGGTGATCAGGCCGATTGCGACACCGGCAGCGGCACCGATCGCGGCACCCTTGGTTGCGTTACTGGTTTTATCTTCACGGGTGTATGGGTCCATAGTTGTACAAGCGGTGACCAATGTTAGCAATGCAACCGCGGTTGCGAGCATGAATTTCCTGTTTAGCATGTATGTTTTCCTTGGCATTTTGCCGTAATACGAATTGATGAGTGTAAATTGATCGATGGAGATCGTCGGCGGTTCACATTGAATGATCCGCGATCAAAATCATCATGGATGTGATGTGCATTATAAGCCATGGCAAAAAATGGGGTAAGCGCACTGCTGTTCCTCTTATTCCAGATGCCAAGTTCTGAATCAAAGGTCAATCACGGGATTGCGCAACATTTGCTTCGTCCTGACTTCAATTCACCATTAGCCCGCAAATTGCACCAGCCGGTAGCGGGCCTCTCGATAAGCAAATGATTTACTTGAATTAAAAGACATTATTTCAAATCAACCCCGCGGTACACTTTGTACCCGGCCCGCTACCGGCTGGTGCAATTTGCGGGTTAGAGCCAGGACCGCAAAGTGAGTGCTGTCGACACAATGGTTTCTATCAGTCGATGGCAACTCTGTGTCAGAGCCGGGGTGGGTATCCACTACCAGGACCGTGCGAGACAGGAGGTCGAGCCCGAGACTCCAGGACGGATTTACGGCGTGTCCTGGTAGTGGATACCCGCCCCGGCTCCTTCCACTGATTTTAAGTGGGACAGCAGTGGGGTAAGCGTGAAAACTGACGGCGGGAAATTGTTATCCGGTCGCCTGAATCCACTCGTCGCGGCGGCATCAAACCCGCGCCGCTGTCCGGTTTCTTCCTGCGAAACAATCGTCCGAGCAATGGTTTGGATGTATTCGGGGATACGGGCCTTGACGGTTTTGTGTCCCCCGGGCTTCATCGGAACGGCTCGATGAGGTGTGTGCGCTGAATATTCTCGCTCACGGTGTCCGGTATGCCGGCAGTTCTGGCAAATGAACGCCATTTCGCAACCACCTGCTGAACCTCGGCAATGATCGCTTCTGCGCGGCCACGCTTCATCGAAGCGGTTCTGGCGCACGCTTTGAAGTCATCTAATGTGAAGTCCGCTCGCTTGCCGTTTATGGTCATCTGGTGGGTTGCCGTCCAGGTGCCTGCAGGGTTGAAACTGTAGGTCACATCATATGCCGGAGAGAGTGACCAGCCGCCGGCCTTGTCCATCAAAAACGCGATGTTCTTGACATGATCATCCTGGTTTCGCGCGACGACGTTGAACACCATCCGCCGAAACTGCTGTTCTATCGCCTGCATGGGCAGACTCAATTGCCGCATGAGCATAAGCACCTGCTCATAGCTGTGGGCGCCCGCCATGTTGAAATCGAAGTGCGCCATGGCCCCCAGCGTCTGCATGTGCAGCTTTTCACCCCCGGGCAGGCGGTCGAAGCGGCGCGTCATAAAATGCCGGCGGTTGTTCTCCTCGAGCAGCCGGCAATCACTGATATCGATACCACACTCCCTGGCCATCAGGAAATAGGCGTACTCGATGACCCCGTAACCCCTGGGGTCTTCCATCTCTTTATCCCTGTTGCCGGTGATGCCGTCAAACTTCAGCAACCAGTATTCAAAGCCCCTGCCCGCCGACACCTGGCCCGACCGTACTTCGTTGGTTTCGGGGTTCCAGGCGATCACCGCTTTTGCGCGTGCGCCACCAGCTGATGTGCCAACGCGCAAAATGTCGCGCAGCGCTTGTGCCTTGTCGGTGTCGGCAAATGAGCCCTGCAAAGTATTTCGATGGCTTAGAATCTCCGATGCCAGTGATACGAGCTTGTCGATCTCGATTTGATTGGCCTGCCGCGCTTTCGGGCCGAGTGCGGGTGCAAATTCCAGCGCACCCATACCGCGCGCACCGGTGTAGCAGAGTCGCTCGACGGCGTTAAACGATGCAGGTGTTCGCCCCTGTGACCCCAGCCACGAATCGATCAGCGCGTTGCCGAACTTGTCTGGCAATGAGTCGGCAAGCAGGCCGGGCAGGCCCAGAAAGGTTTCGCGTGACAACCCAGGGAATCGATAGACGCGCGGCGAAAGCGGCATCGTGATCGGCGCAATCTGAATGCCGCTTTGAATGAAATCCCGCTCGTATTCAAATGCGGCAACCTCATCGCCCTCCAGCAGTGAAACGGCGCCGATCGTTCTGCCCCAGAGTTTGACTTCGGCAACCGTGCTCATTCGTCGTCATTCCAGTTCCAGGGCCCGGTGGATTTTTTGCTGCTGCGTTTACCCGAAGCCCGCTGCCGCGGTTTGCCCTGGCGCTTCAACAGGTCCATCGGCCTCGGCCCGGTTTCAGGAACAAGCTTGTCCAGGCCAGGCAATACATCCAGCACCCTCAGTACGCGGATCAAGCTGGACAGCTGCGAGGAGTGTCCGGCTTCCATGCGTTCAAGTGTGCGTTTGGCTATCCCGGCCTGGTCAGCCAGATTGGCCTGGGTCATTTGCAGGTCAATTCGCCGCGCCGCAAGGCGCTCGCCAAGTTCGGACAGCACCGCATCGTCGGTCATTAGAGGAATAATTTTCATAATCGCCATATATTACGATATATAGCAATTAAGTCAAATATATCGTTAATTATTACGATATATGATTTATATAGTTAAATATTTATCTCGTCATAATAGACGATATATATATTTTAATAGTTTTTATTCGCTATTTATGGCGAATTATTTGTAAAAGAGCTCGCACGCGATCAGAGTCCAGGTGTCGATATGGAGAGGGCGGAATTGACCGGGCAAGGCGCCTTCGGCTTCGAAAAAGTCTCGGTTGAATCCTGGCAAGGATTAAGACCTGCAGAGCATGGAGCACAAGTTGAATCCAGTCCAAAGGGTTTCAAAATGGCCACTTCCTGTTTATATTAAAAGAATGATCAAGGTTACTGGTATCAATTCGTACCCGTGATCACTTTATGAATGATTAAAACGGAGGACACACGATGAGTATCGTAAGAACGACCGAGGTATCTGCTTCATCCGCAAAGGGCTTCGAAGACGCCATTCAAAAAGGTATCAAGCGGTTTTCCAAAACCATAGACCACATAGAAGGCGCCTGGGTGAAGGAACAGAAAGTTGTCGTCAAGGCTGGCGAAGTGACAGAATACCGGGTCACATTGAAAGTAAGTTTTGTACTGAAAGACTAGTGCACCGAATCAGTTAATCTCGATAAGGAGTATCAAAAATGGCAGGCAAGTTTGAGTGTTACAAAGACAAAGCAGGTGAATTTCGTTTCAGGCTAAAAGCCGGGAATGGCAACACCATTCTCTCCAGTGAAGGTTATAAATCCAAATCGGGCTGCACAAATGGTATCGAGTCTGTCAGGAAAAACAGCGCAGATCCTGACCGTTTCGTCAAGACAACCACCGGTGGCGGCAAATTCCGCTTTTCGCTGACTGCAAAGAACGCCCAGACCATCGGCACCAGTCAGAATTACGATTCAGAATCGGGTCGGGATAACGGCGTTGCGAGCGTTGCCAAAAATGCGCCTGACGCCAAGGTCGTTGACGTCGACTAGTATCCCGGTGCCCGGGTTCATGCAAGTGTGAATCGGGGACCCCGAGAACATCAATCAGGGCCCTCCGGGTATCCATTTTCGACCCGGCCTCTCTTATGGCCGGGGTCGGAAATCCATAAGCAGTTGCCGAACCGGCACAGCGCAACCCCGACAGGCACCGGGCATTGTGGCCCGAATAAGGCGCGGCGCCGTCATTCCTGTGCGGGTTTGACGTCAGGTCAATACCCGTTATTGGCCTTCCCTGAAGGCGGTAATATAGTTTGAAGACGTTTGGTTTTCTTAGCCAATCCCGGAAGGCGTACGATTTCAACTTTCTTGCAATTTAGGTTCCCCTCGCAATGAAGGTTTGGGCAATATTTGCAACCGCGGTGGTTGCATGGACAACTTCTCTCAGCTGACACGACCGAGGCCCGTTGCGACATATATCCGAAAGACGAGGATCACACCGATGTAGTGATCCCCTGCACCTTTAGTCAGCGCCAGGGTTGTATCAGCATCACTTCGGGTAGCTGCTGAATCCCGTTTTCAAGATTCTTTGGCATTTGCGGGTTAAACAACTATGCTTAGCTGCAATAATGGACAAAAGAAGACCGCCCTTGTCACTTTTCAACGAACTCAAACGCCGTAATGTCTTCAAGGTAGGCATCGCCTACATCGTCGTGGCATGGCTGGTGCTGCAGGTGGCAGACGTCATCCTGAATAATATTACCGCACCGGGCTGGGTTTTCCGTGCCATCCTGCTGTTGATGGGCATTGGTTTTCTGCTTGCACTGTTTTTTGCCTGGGCCTTCGAAATGACACCGCAAGGCCTGAAACGCGAAAGCGAGGTGGATCGCTCCGAATCGATTACACCGCAGACCAGCAAGAAACTCAATAACCTGATCCTGGTGGTCATGGCGCTTGCGCTGGGCTATTTCGCCTATGACAAGTTTGTTCTAACCAAGGCCAATGATGCAGCGCCAGGCGGGATCACGGTGAAAGTGGAAAGCAATCCGTCAGACAGTCAAACGGCGTCCACCGACAAATCGATTGCGGTGCTGCCGTTCGTCAATATGAGTTCCGACCCGGAGCAGGAATATTTTTCCGACGGCATCGCCGAGGAACTGCTCAACCGCCTGGCGCAATTTCCGGACCTCAAGGTGGCGGCGCGCACCTCGGCATTCCAGTTCAAGGGTAAGAACCTGGATATAGCCGACATCGGCCGCCAGCTCAATGTCGCCCATATTCTGGAAGGCAGCGTGCGCAAGGGTGGCACGACATTGCGTATCACCGCGCAGTTGATCGACTGCCAGACCGGTTTTCACCTGTGGTCCGAAACCTACGACCGTGATGCGACTGACGTATTGAAAGTTCAGGACGACATCGCCGGTGCGATCGCCAATGCCTTGCAATCCAGGCTCGGTGGCAAGGCAGCCACCGCGGCGCCATCCGGGAAAATCAGCCCGGCCGCTTACGACGACTACCTCCAGGGCCGGGCCTTCGTCGCCAAACGATGGCTCGACAACCTGGACAAGGCGGTCGCCGCCTTCGACCGGGCCATTGCCAGGGATCCGGAATATAGCGCGGCCTACTCCGGGCGCGCTTTCGCCTACCTGCTGCGACCGTTGTGGGGCGCTCCGGTAGACGACACCCTCGCCATTGTCCGCGATTCCGCAGAACAGGCGCTGCTGCTCGACCCGAACAATGCCGAAGCATTCATGGCGCGCGGTATGGTTGAGTCCTTAAGCCGCGATGCGACCTCGGCCAGGACCGATCTGGATCACGCGCAGACACTCGCGCCCGGCAGTGTGGACGTGCTCAATATGGACGGCGATTTCCACACGTTCTTCGGCGACCTGGGTGAGGCCGAGCGTCTAAAGCGCCTGGCGATGGCACTCGATCCGCTGGCCTTTGTTCACCCGCTTAACCTGGCGGATATCCTTATCATGCAGGGCCGGTTCGAAGAGGCGATCACCTTTGCCGAGCAGTCGGTCGCGTTAGGCGCCGCGAACTTTGGTCTCGACCGCGTGGTATTTGCAAACGTACGCGCCGGTCATCTCGAGCAGGCCAGGGTCGCGCTGGAAGAAGGCTGCACGTTGACGGGGCAGACCGGGGGGAATTGCGAGGGCAACCGGGTGTTATTGCTCGCAGCTTCCGGCCAACGCCAGCAGGCAGAAGCGAAGCTCGACGACCTGGTCCGCGACATTGACAGTGGCCAACACCCGGTTGGGAATTACATTCCATCCCTTTTGGCAGCACTTTACATCGAAGTATCGAACATCACCAAGGCGACGGCGCTACAAAAGATGGTCCTGGATCAAAACGACTGGTTCCCGACCAATGCTTTGATCAGCGCGCCCGGCGGCGCCAAATTACCCGAAGAAATCAGCACCGACCCGGAATGGCTGGCCGTGTGGGCCGATCCGCGTATGGAAGACGTGATGGACATGTACCGGCGTAACCTGCTGGCATGGCGGGCGGGTAGGCCCTGACCATTCTTTGACCTCCTGACAGGGGCGACGGAACATCCCCCGTCTGTATTAACCGATTGGTGTCCCAGCTCCGCAACAACCCTGATTTGACCAAGCTGCGGGACGATCCGCGGTTTATCGCCATCCCGGAGCGTATGCTCGCAGCATCGGTATGGCCCCCACTTCAGGCAATCAACCGCGGGCAATGAACCACGACACCCACGTCAAACAATGAGTCCTTTAAAGGGCAGACTACGCGGCATTTCGCCGGTGGCGGCAAACAACGCGTTGGCCAGCGCAGGAGCAACAACCGGTGTAGCAGGCTCGCCCACACCCGTTGGCGGTTCAGCGGATTTGAAAATATGCACCTCAACTTCCGGCATCTGTTTAATGCGCAATACCCGGTAATTGTTAAAGTTGGACTGCTCTACCTCACCATCTTTCAGGGTGATCGCGCTCATCAACGCCGGAGACAGACCGAATCCGATGCCACCCTCCATTTGCGCCTTGACAATGTCAGGGTTAATGGCCAGGCCGCAATCGACGGCACAGGTAATTTTTCGCAGGCGGTATTTACCACCTTCAGCAGCCTCGATGTCCACCACCTGCGCCACCACTGTTTGAAAAGATTCGTGCACCGCCACGCCCCGATAGTGACCCTCCGGCAAGGGCTTGCCCCAACCAGACTTGTCCGCCGCCAGACTTAAAACCCGTAAATGGCGCGGTTGTTCCTGCAACAGGTGCTCGCGGTACGCCACCGGATCTTTGCCGGCTGCTTTAGCCAACTCATCGATAAAGGTCTCTATCGAATAGGCGGTGTGGGTGGACCCCACCGAGCGCCACCATTGAATCGGTATACCGGGATTGGTAGTGTGCTGGTAGACCGCCAGATTGGGTATCCGGTAGGGCAGGTTGGCGGCGCCTTCCACCGTGGAGCTATCAACAGCGCCGGGCGAACTCATACCCGCTTCTACCATAATTGCCTGGCCGACAATATGATGGCGCCAGGCCAGCGGGTAGCCATCTTCGTCCAGTTTCGCTGTCAGTCGGTGCACGTACATCGGCCGGTAATACCAGCCGCGCATATCGTCCTCCCTGCTCCATACCAGCTTGACAGGCACCGCTGGGCCATAGGCCTTTACGATTTGCGCCGTTTGGACAATATAGTCAGACAAGGGATTGGCGCGACGACCAAAGCTGCCGCCGGCCAACAACATATGAATCTTCACCTGCTCGGGCTGAATGCCGAACACCCCGGCCACTTTCTGCTGATCACCGGTCTGCCACTGGCAACCGAACCAGAGTTCCACACCGTCATCGTGCTTCTGCATAACGCAATTCATCGGTTCCATAGCAGCGTGAGCCAGGAAGGGAAACTCGTAAACGGCATCCAGTGTTGCATCGTCATTGGCCAGCACGGCCTCGACGTCGCCTCTGCTATCCGCCAACAATCCCGGTTTCCCGATTTCTTCATGATAGCTTTGCAGCAGGCTTTCGCTGCTGCCGGTGAATGCCTTGCTGTAGTCCCACTCAATGGTCAGCGCCTTGCGCCCCTGGTGGGCAGACCAGTAGTCTTTGGCCAACACCGCAATACCCGCAGGCACCTGTAAAACCTCAACGACACCAGTCACCTGTTTTGCCGCGGAGGCATCAAACGATTTAACTGTGCCACCAGCCTTGGGGGATACCGCGATCATCGCAGTCAGCATATCGGGGAACTGGATATCCTGGGTAAACACGGCTTCACCGGTGGTTTTACCAGGATCCTTACGTACCAGGGTCTTGCCGATCAATTTGAATTGGGACGGGTCTTTCAGCATTACCTTCTGCGGCACGGGTTGCGCCGCTGCGAGTTCAACCAGTTCGCCAAAGCGCGCTTGTTTGCCACTGCCGGCATGTTTCACTACGCCGGCGTCCACGCTGATCTCGCTGACCGGTACCTGCCACTGTTCCGCCGCCGCGCCCACCAGCATGGCCCGCGCTGCAGCACCGGCCTCACGCATTTCCATGTAGGCCTCGCGTATGGCGGTACTGCCACCGGTGCCCTGAAGCTTGCCGCCCCAGGCCAGGTTGCCGTAACGCGTCACATCGGCAGGTGCGCCTTCCACTGTTACCCGGGACCAGTCGGCATCCAGTTCTTCTGCCACCAAGGTGGCGAGCCCGGTGTAGGTGCCCTGCCCCATCTCGAGGTGCTTGGCGATAACAATCACCTGATCATCGGGCGTAATACGAACAAACGCGTTGGGTTCAAAGCGTGATGCAGATGCACCGTTTTCAGACTTGGCAAACAAGCCGGTTGTCCAGCCCGATAGCGTCAGTGCCAATGTCAGGCCGGAGCCACCCAGGGAAGTATTGCGAATAAAAGCTCTTCGACTAAGAGCCCTTTTAAGACTATTCATAATCAAACCTCATGCGAGTTTGGCAGCGGCGTCTTTAATCGCCGCGCGGATGCGAACATAGGTCGCGCAACGGCAGATATTGCCGGACATGGATTTATTAATGTCCTCATCACTGGGGGCGGGATTACTTTCCAATAATGCCACCGCCGACATAATCTGCCCTGATTGACAGTAGCCGCATTGCACCACCGCCAGCTCGTCCCAGCTCTGCTGTACAGCACTGGCCACTTCGGACTTCAGGCCTTCGATCGTCGTAATGCTTTTGCCTTGAACCGCCTTCACGGGTGTCACACAGGAGCGGACTGCACTGCCGTCCATATGCACCGTGCAAGCACCACACAGAGACTTGCCGCAACCATACTTGGTACCGGTGAGGTGCAAATGATCGCGGAGCGCCCATAGCAACGGCATATCATCCGCCACATCAAGGCTGCGTTTTTCTCCGTTCAGTGTGAATTCAATCTCCATAGTTGCCTCCATCAGGCGCAGTAATACTTATAGTCTACGATACTCTGAGTGAACTTGTTTACACACAATCATCAAATCACTCAGCTACTTCAAACTGAAAAACACCACTCATATATCCGGGCATCTTTCCAGGTAACCTTGTTCAACTCATTTCGCATAAACCAGGGTCAACCCTGTGGGCAAGGTGCAGATCCCTCATTTAATTCACTGTGAATCCGACAGCACGACACGACTGACTTGCCTCGGCCATTACCCGCAAAGACTGGCGCCTCAATTGCTTGCCGGGTATTGGGCTGGCCGCGGCGCAATACCCGTTAGAACAATCCTGCCTGTTTCTTGCCTGATCCTGCAAATTGTCAAATTTTCGTTGTGAGAAACTGGGCATTTTTACTGCACGTTGATAGTAACTTTTCGAAGTACTCAGCGCAGAATCATAATCAAATTAAAGAAGTCCAGTACAATAAAATGATTGTCGCGATTGACAGGCTGGTGCAGGGAATTTCCTATTTCACCGAAGATGGCGAGCAGCACACAACCGCGATCCACGGCCTTTCTTTGTTCGGGCTGGAGGAGCCGAGCCGATCAGTCTCGTGTACGAACCGGACATCTGTTTGGTAGCACAGGTGCCCAAGCATGTGATTCTTGGCGACGACAGTTTTGTGTATGACACAGGGCACTATTTGCTGACCTCCTCTCATTTAGCCTGGCTTTCATTCCAGAGAAAGGCGCCGGGCTCCGTTTGATTTAAGGAACCCGGCCTTTTTTTACTGGTGCCATATCCGGTGTTAGCTCAGGGAATGGAAATAACCGCAGCAAAGGGTGGAACCAATGCGAACACCGTCGACCACAATGTTCCATCCTTGCCAAACGTAATCGCGGTCGGCAATACCAGCCCGGATGCAGCTTCACTGCAATACAGGGTACCCACGTCGCAGGCGTTGATTGTGCCGCTGGTGGCGCTCATCAGCGCTTCGGGTGCAAACCAGCTGGCCTCGTCCAGTTCCACGACATACAGCAGGCCGTCCGGCCCGAAAGCAAGATCGATGATCGAAGTAAAGCCTCCGTCGAACACCACTTCACAATCAGGACTGTTACCACAGTCAGCCCATGAGGCCCATGGTGCGACACGCCAGATTCGGGATGCGTCGGTCGGCGCCGGAAAGCCTTTCAATTCGCCGACGTAATACCAGCCATCGGCTCCGATCGCGATCGACGTGGGCACTGCCTGGGCCGGCATGACGGCGGGCAGATTGCATAAATCCGGCGGGCCGGCTGGGCAACCAACCAGCGATTTGATGTTGTCGGTAGATACCAGTGCATCGGGAAATATCGCCAGCACTTCGACCAGGCCGTCCTTGTTCACGCGCAGCAGATCATTGGCCGCGGCGTCTGCAACCAGTGCTGTTTCACCATCGAGCGCCTGTACATCGAAGGGATTCGATTCGAGGTTCACTGCCGGATGTGGGTCATTGGCCAGCTCAAATGCAAAAAGGTCGGCGACCAGACTGACCTTGCCATTGGACATGCGATACAGGCCCTGACCGGTGTCGCTGGCGGGATCGGTGCCATTAGCTGTAACCCACAAGGCGCTCTTGCCGATGGCGCTGATATCGGTGATACCGGGTAGGGGCGGCAAAGAATGGGATTTGCTGTCCTGGATAACGACCCCTGCACCGGCATCGGCAATCAGCAAGTCGCCGTTGGGTGCAGTCGCGAGGCCAAACAGGGGGCCGCTGAAACCGGCCGCTTCGGCATTTATAACGAGTAACGTAGTGCAAAGGGTCAAGGTGATCCTGCCCAAAATAACCGTGAAGTGATTCATATAGCCCTCCAGGAGCTTGGTACTGATTTCGCGTGCAGACGCATGACCACGTAAATTGGGCTGAACAGACCGGACGCTGGAACCTTACGCTCGTCCAAATTAGGTCAGCTGGCGTGGGCCGAATGAAAGTGTGGAGTAAGAATGTAAATAATAAAAATGAATTGTTTTTATTTGATATATTTGTTTAATGAATATATTAACTTTCGACTTGAATCTGTTGCGCATCCTGGATGCTTTGCTACGCGAGCAATCAACCGTCAAAGCGGGCCTCCGGGTGCATTTGTCTCAACCGGCAGTATCTTCGGCTTTAAGGCGTCTGCGCGACTCCCTCAACGACCCCCTGTTCGTGCGCCAGGGCCAGCGTTTGGTGCCTACGGAGTACGCCAGGTCGCTGGAAATTCCCCTGCGTCGTCTGCTGGATGAGTTGACCGATTTGCTGTCGGGGCCGAGGACTTTCGAGCCACTCCATGCGCAGCACAACTTCAAGATCGCGGGCTCTGATTTTTTTGGTGAGATGCTGATGCCGCCATTGGCGTCGCGGTTGAATCGGCTGGCGCCCAACATACAGGTCCAACTCGTGGAACTGGTCCCGGGTAATCACATCTCGACCCTGGAGAAACACGAAATCGACATGGCGCTCATTCCCATGGAAACATTTCCAGGATGGGTGGACAGTACAGCGGTATTCGGCGCGGGATTCGTGGTGATTGCACGCGAGGATCATCCCGGATTGCTCGAAGCGGGACTGGAACCAGGCGACACCATTCCCGTTGACCTATTTTGTGAATTAGGCCATATCGTCTTTTCACCCGAAGGCAAACTCAGGGCCATGGGTGACGCCGCGCTGTCGCGGATGGGACGTGAGCGCCGGGTAATCATGACCATGCCGGCATTTGGCGGGATCTGCCACGCAGTATCGGGAAGCGACCTGATCGCACTGCTGCCGGAACCCCTTGCGGTTGAGATGGCCAGCCGCCTGGGTCTGTCAATCTATTCCGCACCCATGCCATTGGACCCGGCCCAGATTTTCATGGTATGGCACAGACGCAACACGGGGAACCCCGCACATCGCTGGTTACGGGAATTGATTGTCGAGGTGCTTGCTCCCCTGGATTCCACTTAGTGCTCGTCATTGAGCGCTGACCGGGAGGGACGTAAGAAGAATGCTCAAGTTGGAAGACGATAAGGGGGCCGGAGACGTTTTGAGTCAAACGTCTCCGGCCCCCTTTTTCTATGAAGGGCCGTGGCCCTCAGACTCAATATCCGGATTCGGTGCTTTACTCGATGCGTTCGATGGTCACCTCGACCACCGGGTTACGCCAGTCGTGGGTGGCCGCCGAAAGGCCGTCCGGACCGCCGACGCCATGGATGCCCGCATGAACGTGGATATAGCCCTCGCCCCCCTCATTGATCCCCTCGCCGGTGACGGGGTTGTCTTCCGTCGAGCCGAGCGCGCCCACGGTAGCAGCACTCTCGGCATTGGCCTCGCTGCCGACGTCATAGGCGTCGGCCGAAACGCGGACGATGTCGCCGACACCGCGCGGCAACTCTACGCCGCGCACGGCGTATATGGCGTCATTGGTCAGCCCCAGCATGGCCACGGTAGTCAGTAACTTGGCATTGCCCGAAGCGCTGATGATCGTGGAATTGGACTCGCTGGGGAACAGCACCGGTGGCACACCCGGGCCGTTGTCCTTCGGTAACGCTACCGCGTCCCAGACACCGTAAGAGGCAGACACCTGGTCAAGTACATGGAACGGATAGCCGGTTTCCGCCATCGCAGCAAGTGCGAAATAGTCATCATAACCAGCATCGCCCGGCATCGGGGCTGGCCCAACCTCAAAGAGTTGGAATGCGTCGTTATGAGTCGCAATGACCGACGGTGCGACCGGCTGTCCCAGGGTAGCATTCTGGATCGTGACCCGGTACATACGGTCTTTGCCGCCTGCCATGGCGGTGGTCGAAAGTGCGATAGTGCCTGCGACAAGGACTGCGCCCAGCACAACGGTTTTCAAATGTGATATTTTCATGTCATCAACTCCTTTAACATTTATGGACTGGTTAGGACTGAAACCAGATGTTACAAACGAGTTATCACAGAATTATCACGGGACAGGAACGATACGTCATTGATATTTTTAAAAACGCTTAGGAACCGAGGTCCGTAGCGTGGATTTGAAAATTGACGCGGGATGGTGATCGTCGTGAAAATTTATCCGGTCTCAAAACATGAAGACCCGTGCAAAGCAATAAGAACCCCACCGGAATCATACTTGATTCACTGGGGTAGATCGTTCCTGTCCTGCCCCCCCAATACCAGGATACTGTTGCAATGTTCGGGCTAGCAGTCTGTCGGACTTAACATGATCTACTCGGCAACTGCTCCATGCGTTACCCTACCTCCCACATCCATGTGGTCGTGCGAAAAACCCGAATTTGGCCAGATTTCCCGATCTTTTTCGTTAAATAGCGGTGCTATTCGCCTCAAAAGATCGAAAAATCTATCTCAAATCGGATTTTACCCCAGGGTACCCTCTCTTGATGCTGCGCATCAATTCACCTTGCCCTCGTTACGATCGGTCAAGTCCGACAGGCTGCTAGGTCCCAGGATCGCTATCCAGGGGGATTGCCTCATCCGGGTTCCAGCCGCCGCCCAACGCCTTGTACAGGGCCACGAGCGCCACGTCGATATTCGCCCGGGTGAGGTCGAGTTGGTCCTGTTGTGAAACCAGGTCGCGCTGGGTAATCAATACGTTATTGAAGTCGGTCAGCCCGGTGTTGTATTGAACCAGGACCAGGTCGACGGCCTCGCGGATTGCCGTGGTAGCGCTCACCAGGTGTTCGCTTCGTACCTGGTTGAAGTTGAAGGCGGCAAGTGCGTTCTCGACTTCTTCTATCGCCGCCAATACCTGCTTTCTATACTCCAACAGGCGCTGTTGCAGTATGGCATCCTGATAACTGACATTGCTCCGCACCACGCCACCATTGAACAGGTTCCACTGAACCGGAGTCTGCAAGCCCCAGGCCAGCGCGGAGCCATTGAACAAATTGGAAAGCGAGTTGGATTGCAGCCCGAAAAAACCGGCCAGGCTAAAGCTGGGGTACAGGGCGGCTGTGGCGATACCCACTTCGGCGCTCTGGGCCGCCAGCAAACGCTCGGCACGCCGGATATCCGGACGCTGGCGCAAAACGGCGGCAGGCACGCCGATCCCCACCAGCGTGTTGCCGACTGGCAACGGCCGTAATTCAACGAATTCGTTTTGCAGACTGCCCGCGTCTTGCCCCAGTAGCACGGCCATGCGATTGATGGACCTTTCGAGTCCGATTTGCAACAACGGGATCGCGGCTTGCGTCGTCTCGAGGTTGGCGCTGGCCTGCACCACGTCGAGACGGGAGGCCACACCACTCTGGTAAAGTGCTTCAGCCATATCCAGCGACCTGGCCATGGATGCGGCGTTAACCCTTGTATCACTGATGCGCTGCTGGGTGCTGCGAATGTCGATGTAAGCCAGGGCGACATCCGCATAGAGGCTTACCATCACATCGCGGTAATCCTCCACGGACGCCTGGTAACTGGCGCCTGCCGCCTCGATACTGCGGCGCACACGTCCAAAAACATCCATTTCCCAGGTAGCCCCCAGGCCCAGCTGATAGGATTCGATGTTGTTATCAGCACCCGGCTGTGACTCGCTGTCACTCGGGTGCTCAATCGATGCATTGCCGCTCCCAACGATGGTCGGTTGCTTACCGCCCCGGGCGCCCGCCAGGACAAAGCGCGCGGCACTGATTCTCGCGACCGCAATCTTGAGATCGAGATTGGCTTGGCGGGCACGCTCGATCAGGTCGTTCAGTACAGGATCATTGAATATCTTCCACCAGGTTTGCAACGAGGCGTTCTGCTCCAGCTCGATCTGCCCGGTAATTTGCGCGCTCCAGGCATCCGGCGTGCGCATCTCCGGTTCCCGGTAATCGGGGCCAACCGCGGCGCAACCGGACAGCACCAGCAGCACTGCGGTGAACCCGCCCAATCCATTCCAATATTGGCATTTCACGGGCTTTGACACTATTCAAACGGGTTGTAGATGTAGTTAAGGAAACTCTCCGACTGCAGCTCGATCTGTCGAAGTAAAACCAGGAAATCTGCAGCCTCGCTGGAATACATCGCGGCCAGGCCGCTGGCGCCAAATCGCAGCGGGTAGCCGGGTTTCTCGTCGATGCTCAGACGCACCATGTACTGCCTGGCGCTCCTGATCTGTTCTATATGCGGCAAAACCCCGCTGGGTATACCCTGGGTGTTGCCGGCCGCCCATACGACGTTGTCGATCGTGGCGTCAAAAATTTTACCCGGATACATCTCGAATGCCACCTGCGCCTTGTCGCCAGGGCGTAACCGCTGGATACCGCGCTGTAACACCGTTGCCACCAGCCAGTGCTCCTGTGTGTTGACGAACGCCATGACGGGTTGCTTGAGACGGATAAAGGCGCCGGGGTAAAGCTGCAAATTGGCCACGTAGCCATCCGCTGGTGCAACGACTGTCGTGTTATCCAGGTTGTAGCGGGCCAGGGCCAATTCTGCCAGCACCTCGGCGACAGCACTGTGCTGGTCGCCCACCTCGGAGTCGAGGGCAATTTCGGCCCCCTGTTGCGCGACGCGCGCGACTTCGAGTTCGTCCTGCTTGACCTGAACGTCTTTTTCATTCTCTTGCAGACGAATTTTGGGGACGGCGTTACTGCGTGCCGCTTCTGCAATTTCCTGGTATTTGAGCTGCGCCATCTGCAGGTTGGATTGCGCCCGCTTCACAGCGGCATTCGACTCGGCCACCTGCTGGTTCAATTCCGCCACGTTCGTATCCGCTGCGGCCAGCTTGGCCGTGTACAGGTCAACCTTGGCCTGCCACTCGACAGGGTCCATCTTAAACAGCGGCTGTCCCTTCTTCACTGCCTGGTCCGGGGAAACATAGACTTCTTTTACCAGTCCGCCGAATTCAGGCGCCATCTGCACCACGTAGGACTGCACAAACATCGCCTTGCTGTAGGGGGCGTACTGACCCAGGAAAATCACCTCGGTCAGGGCGGCTGCAATCCACAAGCCAAACGTGACGAATTTCCAGAACAGGTTGTAGCGGATCAGCTTGAAATCAAAAAATACCAGCCGGACCAGGAAAACATAGGCGATCGTAATCAGCAGTTCCATGCTAGT
Source organism: uncultured Gammaproteobacteria bacterium (assembly GCA_963801195.1). Classification (GTDB taxonomy): domain Bacteria; phylum Pseudomonadota; class Gammaproteobacteria; order Xanthomonadales; family SZUA-36; genus SZUA-36. Next base: position 285,187 of record CAWDDX010000003.1, read on the forward strand.
TCTCCCGGGCCTTTTCAGACCGGTCTGGTGCCGTTGCAGGTTCGTTTGCGCTTACTTGCCCCGGCGACGCTTCAGCAGGCGTTGTTTCCGCTTCATCCTCTTCATTACCTGCATACAGCTTACCCAGGACAGCACCAGAATAGGCCCAAACCAGCGCCGCCATCCACAACGGAAATATCAGCAAGCCCAGCAGTGATGTCACCTCGATGGCTTCGGTCTGCGGATGGTTGCGCGCCTTGGCGACCTTACCCGGATAGGTATGTATCTTGATGATCCCGAGAATAATGACAATGACCGAAAAGAAAATGAGCGCCAGGGAAATGATCTCTAACTTCATACGCGAGCCTCAGACCGATGGTGAATACGAGTGAACACATGTTAGCAAATACACGCCCGTCAGGTGACGTGCAATCTGCATTTCCGCACAGTAGATTCGCGTATCAATCCGCTAACATGTTTCAAATTCACGATACAATGCGCCCCTGTAAAATGATCGATCGCGGGCCAGTCAATGGTCCGGCGGTCTTCAAACAAAGAGGAACAGCTTGTGCTGCTTGAGAAAATTGCCATCGCAATGTCGGTCATGTTTGTTTGTACACTGATCCACGCGCTGTTCATGATGTCCGCCAACAAGGTACTCGAGTCGCGCCTTGCCCGCATCGGCTCTGCCCGCCGGCCATTTCTCAGGGCCGTGCTGATATGGCAGATGATACTTTGGATGTTCCTGGGTATTTGCATCGAGGCCGTGGTTTGGGCGGCCGTGTACCTGGCGAACCCGGAAATCACCGTGCTGCCGGATAAGCAGACGGCATTTTATTTCTCGATGGTCACATACACCTCGCTTGGCTACGGCGATATTGTATTGACCGGAAACTGGCGTGCGCTATCCGCGATTCAGGCGGCCAACGGCCTGATTATTTTTGGCTGGACAACGGCATTGATTTTTTATTTCATCCAGAAAATTCAGGGCGGCGTCAAGCCCGCATGAGAACCTGGCAGCACCGGTGCTTTCCATGCTTGTATTAAAACCGCTGGAAGAATGACCCCTTCACGGCCCCCTGCACAAAAATCACTCTCAAATGAGCATGCCAAACCTGTTGCTGCTGGCAGGTAAATGGCGCCATCCAGAAACGCATGTGGTTACGCTGAGAAATATCATTTCGCGCGCTTTGCAGCGCAAAATTCTGCTTGTCGTCGAAAACATAAAGACTGCTGACAGGTGCGACAGGGCAGGCCTCTTTGTGCACCGCGGACCCCATCATGCGCTTCACGGATTTTGGCGAGACACGGTGGGCGAATGACCATCCACTGCGCGTCAGGTTGTTGAACAGGTCATAGGAAGCATGCCACTGGCATCTTACGGACCTGTTATCGACCCGGTATTTGTTGCAGGTGTTTTTTGCTTGCGCATCGCAGAAAGTCCAGCCGGACACTGCCTGGAATAAAACAGAAAATATGGTTGCAGATACTTTTCGTATCATGATACAAATATTTTTCTTGCATCAAATCTCGGTTTAATTGACAAGATCAACCGATGGTATTGGGCTGATAGCAGTAAAGCCGGAGTTTTTGAGACACGGAAATCAGCGACGTGGACTCAATCTGGACGCACCCATTTCCCGGATTTCCCAGAGGAGAATCTTTTGCTCGTGGTGTGGACGCCACCCGCAAGGAGCCGAGTTGTCTACACGGTGATGAGCATATCAATTGGTCTGCATTTGGCCGTAGTTATTGAAGAAAATGCAGTTAGGCAATAGTGTCAATTACCCAGGAGAATACTGTATGTTATATGTAAATAGATTTAATTTTTCGGTTATCGCAGGCGCCGTTTTGGTCGCCGGCGCCCTGATGCACGCCACTACCAGTCATGCCAGGGATATGGACATTACGGACCGTTCCGATGGCGGCATAGAAATCAGGTTCCAAAACGGGTGCTTTATCGCCTACGACCAGTATGGTGAGCGCGGCGGGCACGCGGGCCAATGTAAAAACAGGCAGTTCGAAAGGGCCGACGAGGCCGCAAAGGCACACCAGAAATCAAATTCGAACACATCCGCTGACTCGGTACCGGAAGGTCAAATGCAGAAGTACTGCATGGGTGAGGCGTCAGCAGAACTGAATACGCGCCCGACAAACATCTCAACACAATCTGTGGAGCGCAGGGGCAACAAGTATGTCGTACACGGCCAGTCGCCGCAAAGCGGGTCAAACGCAACCACCTTTGAGTGCACCTTCAACCAACATGGTGTTTTCAAAGGCGTGGGTATCACCAGCAGGGCAAATGCAGTCGGGCACAGTTCGAATGACAACGGTATCCCGCACGCCGCAAAGCAAAAATGTAAGGACATGATGGGCGGTCCGGTTAAATTTGGCACCATTAGTGCGCTTCGTCCCGGTTATTGGGAAGTGATCATGAACGACGCCAATGGTCCTCGTTCGGTCGCCTGCACAGTGACCAGCAGTGCTGAAATCAAAGATTGGGTAGAACTGAACTGAGTTGAGAGCCGCGGTCATCGCTTCGCTCCGGGCGATGGCCGGGGCCTTGTGTAAAAACCCCCTAACCTAAAGCTTGCTATCTGCTTGGACAATCTCGAAACAGCGGGTGACTTCCGGCGGAATCCGGACAGGACGTTGAGACTGGTAGTTGATGAAAACCCAATCAGTCTCCGCCTTGGCCAGCAACGTTCCGTCGACGTGGCGGATTTCGTATTTTCGGGTCGAAAGGGCTGAGCGGGCACCGGCTACCCAGGTTTTGATGACGAGTTCATCACCGAGGTATGCGGGTTTTATATAGGTGATATTGTGGGAACGAACCACCCAGCCGGCACCGAGATCTTCATATCGTTGCTCCGGCCAGCCATTGGCAGTGGAATGTGCGATTGCGGCATGTTGCATCCACTTGACGTAGTGAAAATTGCCGGCGTGTCCAAGCTGGTCGATGTCCTCGGCCGAAACCGTGTGCGGATATTCAAAGATGCCTGTCATGGCCGGCATGGTGCTGGTGCAGCAATTGCCCTGTCAAGCACTGATCACCCGCGCTGACCCGTGAGTTGTCCGCGATTGCCGGCATGGGACCCGCCAAAACGATTGCCGGCAATTTGACGAACACCCCAAAAGGGCCTTGTTTCAAAAATATTGTAAATTTTCATCTTCAAAACACCGCGTTTATTGCAGCCGCCGTCAGGAGTGATAAGCTGTACTTCTTTGACTCATCCGGACAAGGTAGATCACAAGGTTTTGGCAGCACACAACAAGCATATCCTTAAAACCCTCATAGTGGACGATGAATCACTGGCCCGGCGTGGCCTGGCCCATCGTCTCAAGTACATCACGGATATCGAAGTCGTCGGCGAGGCCCAGAATGGACGCGAAGCCCTTAAACTCATCAAAGAGAAAAAACCGGACCTGGTTTTCCTGGATATACAGATGCCCGGCATCAACGGTTTCCAGGTCGTGAAGCAACTCGATATCGAGACCATGCCGCTCATTCTTTTCCTGACCGCCTATGACGAATACGCGGTACAGGCTTTCGAGGTCAATGCCCTCGACTACATCCTCAAACCGATTGACGAGGAACGGTTGAACCATGTTCTGGACAAAGTGCGTGCCAATCTCAGCCAGAAACGTGCGTTCAAACAAAAGCGCCAGTTGCTTGAACTGGTCAGCCAGATCAGCGGCGAGTCGATCAGCAGTTTTGCAGAACTAAAGGGGAAAAAAATCACGGATATGGCACAGAAGGAACCGTCACGTCTCGCCATCAGGGACGGCGGCAAAACCACCTGGGTGAACCAGGACGATATCGAGTGGATAGATGCCGCCGGTGACTACATGTGCGTCCAGGCTCTGGGCACGACCTATATTATGCGCAAGACGATGAAAAAACTTGAAAAAGAATTGGATGACAGCATCCTGCAACGTATCCATCGCTCAACCATTATCAATATCAAGCTGGTCCGGGAGATGGAATCGCATATCAATGGTGAATACTTTCTGACGCTGGATTCCGGTCACCGTGTCAAACTTTCCAGGACCTACAAGGACAAACTGAAACTTTTCAGGTAGCCCGGGTAGAAAGACCGCTGTCATTTCCACCGATAACGCCTGCCCCATTTTTGTCGCCTGCGCTTCCATCGGCCTCCTTTATCAACCTGCTCCAAGCGCGCCGGATGTCGTAATGGCCCATGCAAATTCGCTTTATCCCTTAATTGCAACCATTGAACGCAGACCATGACCAAGGGCACAACTATCCGTTCGATAACATGTCCACACTGTGAACCATGATTAAATGGTTTATGTGTTGATGAAATGAGTTTGTAACGTATTTGAAGTTTTAAGCGTCAAACTGAATAAGTAAAGTCGGGAAATTTTCTCCCTGATCATCGTCTGACCGACATTCCTGACTTTGCTTCGGCCGCTCCCGCTGTTGACCCTCTTTCAGCGTGGAGCGGTTTTTTTTATCCCGACAAAATGAACCTGCCCCAATCCCGAACTATTTTTGCAGCCAGTTCTCGAGAATGATCTGCGCTGCAATGGCGTCTTTTAATGCCGCGTCTTTGCGTCGCATCTCGCCGCGTGACCGCGCATCCACAAACCGTTGCTCTGCGCCGAGTGACGTCATGCGCTCGTCTTCATATGATACGGTTGTGGCAAAACGCCCTTCCAGTTGACGGCCAAAGCGGCGGGCGCCTTTTGACATGTCGGTTTCACCACCATCTTCGGCAAGGGGCAGGCCGACAACAAAAGCTGCCGGTTTCCAATCGCAAACGATCGCCGTGATCGCCTGCCAATCCGGCTTGCCGGTGAAGGGCACGACCGCGAGCGCGCGGGCCGAACCCGTCACTGTTTGACCGACGGCCACACCTATGCGGCGTAATCCAAAATCAAATGCGATGATTGTACCGACTGGCCTGGTGACCTCGTCAGGCATGCCCGCCGAACCCGTGCAGGTCGCCGATCCTGATACCGAGTTTACCCAGCGCCTTTTCCCACCGCTGCGGCAGGGCCGATTCAAACACGATTGCCTTGTCTGCGGGCACTGACAGCCATGCATTCTGACGCATTTCCAATTCCAACTGGCCGTCGCCCCAACCGGCGTAACCGAGCGCGACCAGGAACTTCTCCGGTCCATTGCCATCGGCGATGGCCGTCAGAACATCGCGCGATGTCGTCACCATGATGTCTTCATTGATCTTGACGCTTGAGTCAAAACCTTCGACCGGCGTATGCAGCACGAAACCATGGTCGGGACTGACCGGGCCGCCCTCAAGCACAACCACTGACTGTATCTCACTGCTTTTACAGGGTATATTTAACTGGAACAAAAGTTCACCGAGGGTAAAAGTGGATTGACGATTGATGGTAATACCAATCGCCCCTTCTTCGTTATGCTGGAACAACAGGGTCACGCTGCGTGAAAAATTGGGATCGGCCATGGCGGGCATGGCAATCAACATCTGTTGTTGCAAATAACCACTGACATCATTTTGCGAATTCGAGTCCATATAACGAATATTAGTCCAGTTTCCAGTCTTTACAAGCAAGGATTTCCACCCGCTTTGACGAACCCCGCCAGGCCCCCGCAATCGGAACAACCCGGCCTCGTCCTATCCTGTTTCAATGCACATTATACCCTGCTTAACACTGATCTACTGCGGCTCTCCCTCGCTACGATCGGATAAGCCCGACAGACTGCTAGTTCAGACCCTTGAAGTCCCGGGAGAAGCGCCAGGTACGCGTGATGTGCAAGACGTCAACGGAGCCATTGATGGTGTCGGGCAAGGGCGAATAAGGACCGGCCAGACGGACGATCCGGGTGGCTGCCTGGTCCAATTGCGGCGTGCCGGAACTGCGCTGGATTTCGATACTTTCCACACTGCCGTCGAGGTTAATTCCAACCGTCATCACCAGGTCGCCCGTCAGCTTCAGACGCCTGACCTCTTCCGGGTAATTGAGATTACCCACCCGTTCCACCTTCGCCACCCAGGCCTGCATGTAAGCAGCGTATTCATACTCGCGGGTGTTCGCGGATATCCATTTTCGCCGCGGGAGTTTCGACTGGGATTCACGGTCGCGCTGAATGCCCGGCTGCAGTTTTGCCATCGTCATGCTTTCCTGCATCAACTGCGCCGTGCTCGGCAACGTCCGTTCAGGTTGCTCGATGCTGGTGATTTGCTGGCTAAAGTCGGCTTGATCGTCCTCGACGACTATCTGCTCACGGGCCGCATCTGCCACGCTGGCTACCTGTTCCTGCTGGTCCAGCGGGTCCTCACCTTCGGCCGGCCCCGGTGATGCCCCGGTATTTTCCTGCGAGGGTTTGCTTGTCTCTGTAGACTCGCCACCGCCCTGTTGAGAAGCCTGGGCGAGGAAATCCGCGTCAGTCGGTACTTTCTCGGACCGCCAGTTCACCAGTACAACGTCCAGTGTTTCCAGCGGGTGGGTGAGCGGTTTGAAATCAATTGCAAACCCAACTCCCAGCAACAAAACCGCGTGCAGCGCCAGCGCCATCAAAAAGCTGACAGCGATGCGGTCATTGTTGGTCTGGGTGGCGAACATGGTTACCTGCGGAACCTCTGGTTTATTCTGAGCGAAGTAGGTTGCGATTCAAAATGCCCAGATTCAAGGCGTTGACCGCACGTAATAGTTGGCTATTGCGAACGCAGAAGCTGAATGTTTTGGACTCAAGATACGGGTTCATGAATGGGCCAGGGGTTCCTTGAGCATTGCTTCCACGCCGTCAAACAACTGGCCTGCGATGTTCAGCCCGAATTCTTTATCGAGCTCACGGATACAGGTGGGGCTGGTGACGTTCACCTCCGAAAGCCAGTCGCCAATCACATCCAGGCCGGCAAACAGGATACCGCGTTTTTTCAGTTCCGGGGCGACCTGTGAACAGATCCAACGGTCCCTTTCGCTCAGGGGAACGCCCTTGCTGCTACCGCCTTTGGCCAGGTTGCCGCGGAAATCCCCCTTGCCTGCGAAACGCGCGAGCGCGTAGGGAATCGGTTCACCATTGACCACAAGGATGCGTTTGTCACCCTGCGAAATTTCATCGATATAGCGCTGCGCCATCACCGGCCGGCCATTGTGGCGGGTGATGGTTTCGAGGATCACATTGAGATTCATATCGGCTTCACTGACCTGGAAGATGGACTCACCCCCCATGCCATCGAGTGGCTTGACCACACAGTGCCCGTGCTTTATCACGAACTCCCTGATCTGTGTGGAAACACTGCTGATAATCATCGGCACACAGCACTGCGGAAAGTTGGTGATAAAAAATTTTTCGTTGGCATCCCGGAGGCTTTGCGGCCGGTTGATCACGAGGGCACCGGCTTTTTCCGCAAGCTCCAGCATGTAGGTCGTGTAGATGTAGTCCATGTCGAACGGCGGATCACGGCGCATCAGCACGATGTCCAGTTCATCCAACGCGATATTGCCAAGCGGATTCAGACTGTACCAGTCCGTCGTGTTGTCACGGACTTCCAGTTGCTGCATCCGGGCAAACGCGCGCCCGTCCCTGGCAAAAAGATCCCCCGGCTCCATGTAGTACAAGCCGTGACCACGCCGCTGTGCTTCCAACAACATCGCAAAGGTGGAATCCTTGTAGGACTTGATCTCGCTGATGGGGTCCATGACCACACCGGTTTTCAATCCCTTCGGGTTTTCAATTTCAATTTCAGACATATTTATATCCATCCTGACGGTGTCACATTATCGTGCGCTTGCCCTTACGATTCCAGCCATGCGAATGCACCATTTCATTAATTTGACTTGAAGCACAATCATATGGACGAAATTCCTCAAAAATACATCACGGTGGAATCCTTTCTTTTCTAAGGGTAAACTAATTGACAGGCACCGAAATGAGGGGGACTGATTTTGGTCTCATTACTGCGCGTAACATTGTGAAAGGATTCACTATAAACGCCGCATTACCAGGGAAGATATTATGAGCCAGGAACAATTGAATACAACACCTGATGATACCGTGGCGTCGGCCGGGCCTAAAAAGCTCCGTGTGTTGGTAGTTGACGACAGCGCCACGATTCGTCGGTCAGCGGAGACCATGCTCGCCAATGAAGGCTGTGAAGTCATCACCGCTGAAAACGGCTTTGAAGCCTTGTCAAAGATCACGCGCCACCATCCCGACCTGATTTTCGTCGACATCATGATGCCCCGTCTGGACGGTTATCAGACCTGTGCAATCATCAAGAACAACGTCGAATTCCGTGAGACGCCGGTGGTTATGCTCACCAGCAAGGACGGTTTGTTCGACATGGCCCGCGGACGGGTCGTCGGCTCTGACCAATACCTGACCAAACCTTTTACACGCGATGAGTTGCTGGACGCGGTCAAGCAACATACCGCGGCCTGATACCAGTATTGAATTTCGTGCCAACGGGTCAATGAACCAAATTCATCGGGGCCAAGGTCATGAGTACCTTGAATGCATCTTTCCAGAAACTGTTAGATTACGAGCAGCGAAGCGCGGCATTCGAACCGGGGCACATAGACGGGCAGTCGACACAGCGGTGAGTGGGCGGGGGTTATTTTCCGCATCGGCGATGTTCGCCTGGCCTGCAATGTAAAACAGGTGTACGAATTTCTGCCGATCCCGGCTTTTACACCCGTGCCTGGCACCAAGCCCTGGATACTTGGACTGGCCAACGTGCGTGGCGACCTGCTGACGATCGTCGATCTTGCGTGGTTTCTGAACGGCAAGCGCTCAACCGTCTCCATGCGCACCCGGCTTCTTGCTGCAAACCTGCGTGGGCGGCCAATCGGATTGCTCGTTGACGAGGTTTTCGGTCAGCGTCATTTTGTCAGTGATGAGGGTAAGGCGACCCATTTGTCAAAAAATTCACAATTGAAGAATTTTGTTCACATGCAGTACCGGTCCGGTCAGGACGTGTGGCAGGAACTGGATCTGGACACCCTGTTTTCTACCACCGAATTCCTCAATGGCGCTGCCGCATGAGCTCGCAGGACAACGAATGAAAAGAATGGAACCCAGAGTTAAAAACCAGCGATCTAGGGGGGTATACCTGGCAACCGGGTTTCTGATTATTTCCCTGGTGTTTGTGGCAGTCACATTTTTCCAACTGACCATACACGCACGTCACGAGCAGGAGTGGATATCGCAGGCCACGGAGGTCCAGGTAACATCGCAGCAACTGGCCAAATCGGCCGGTGAAGCGGCGGCCGGCAACCTCGACGCCTTCCTTGAGCTCAAGAACGCGCGCAACACGATAGACCGCCGAAATGGACAAATTGCACGCCGGTTCAATGATCGGGCAAGCTGGACTCGTCACCCAAGACAGTCGCCATGCCGATGAAACAGCTCAGCCTGAGCTGGAACCGCATGAACAGCAATGCAACAAGCATCCTCGATCGCGAAAAACTCATCCTCGAACTTTCGACGGCAAGTAATGTTGTACAAGACAACATCCCCGGCATCCAGGAAAACACCGACGTCAGCATCAGGGCTCTCACGCAAAAGCGGCGCGCCCACCAACCAGGTGGTTTTTGCCAGTCGTCAACTGGTACTCGCGGACCGAATATCTGCGGCATGTTTCGGAAGTCCTCCAGGGCGGGAGCAAAGCTGTCAGTGGCGCCGAAAACCTGGCCAGGGACCAGAAGCTTTTTGAACAGGTGATTACCGCCCTGTTACGCGGCAGTAAGGAATTGGGTGTCACCCAGGTGCGCAACTCCGATGCATTCGTGCAACTGGGAAAAGCCAAGTCGCTATTTGAGAAAATCAAGCCGCAATTGCGCAGCATCCTCGATTCATCCAGCGACCTGTTTGAAGTCCGCGGCGCCGCGGATGAAATTTTCCTCGGAAGCCGGAATGTTTTCGATCACGCAGCCGCGCTTAAAAAAGCCATCGCGGAGTTACCACAAAACCGGCTTTGGCCGTCACTGTCAACAGCCGTCTACGGGGCTTGCGGTGATGGTTTCCATGGTCTGGATTCTGGTGTACTCGTTCCTGTCTGCGGAACGCCGAAGGGCAAAGAGCCGCGGCCAGGACCAACAAGAAAAACCAGGATGCGATCCTGAAATTGCTCGATGAAATGAGTTCCCTGGCGGATGGCGACCTGACCGTGCAGGCCACCGTCACAGAGGACATTACCGGTGCGATCGCGGACTCGGTTAATTTCGCGATCGAACAACTTCGCGAACTGGTCAAGCGTATCAAATACACGTCCCAGGAAGTTGCCGGTTCCGCCATGGCGACCCGCGATTCGACATCCGAAATGGCCAAGGCGGCAGCGGCACAGGCGGAGCATGTGGGCGCAGCAACAAAAACCGTGCAAAAAATGGCGGAATCATTCGATACCATGGCCAAACGCTCCAGTGAGTCCAGCGAGGTCGCGCGCAATTCGGTGGATATCGCCCACACGGGTGGTGAGAAAGTCCGCGAAACCATCAACGGCATGGATACTATTCGCGAACAGATTCAGGGTACTTCCAAGCGCATCAAGCGCCTCGGAGAGTCCACCCAGGAAATCGGCGACATCGTGGAACTGATCAACGGCTTCGCCGAGCAGACGAATGTACTTGCACTGAACGCGGCAATTCAGGCGGCTTCCGCCGGCGGTGCAGGCAAGGGTTTTGCGGTGGTTGCCGATGAAGTTCAACAATTGGCGGAAAGCGCCACCAACTCCACCCGCAGGATCGAATCGCTGGTGCAGACGATCCAGACGGATACATTCGAAGCGGTCGTTTCAATGGAATCGACCATATCAGAGGTCGTCAGCGGGGCCCGCCTGGCGGAAGACGCAGGTACGGCGCTGGAACACATCGAACTGGTATCCAGTGACCTGTCCAAGCTGATTGCCAGCATTTCCGACGAAGCCCATAAGCAGTCGGCGAATGCCACTGACATCTCCGAACTGATGAAGCGTGTGCAGGAACTGTCTATCAAGGCATCGCAAGGCAGTGTGCTTGCCGCAAACTCGGTGGAAGAACTGGCTGAACTGGTCATGCGGCTCAGCGACTCGGTAACCGATTTCAAACTGCCTGAAGAAGACTGAATGCTCTCGCCGGCGTCCAAACAAGTCCTGTCCTGCTTTGCTGACGCTTCGGGGATGCACTGATGCTTCTGGAAGTTTCAAACGTAAGCACCGTCCTGACCTGGGTGCGTCCCGACCTGGACAAGCACCTGAACCAGATACGCACCCAAATCGAGCATATCGCCAACAGCGCCCATATCGGCGATGCCGTCGAAACCACGGCGGAACACCTTTTGCAACTGAAATTCACCTTCGAGGCATTGATGTTGAAGGGTGCGACGCTCGTGGCCGAAGAAATGATCACGGTTTGCGATGAACTCAAACAACAAAACATCCGTGACCGGCGCAAGGCTTACGGTGCGATGATGGATGCCATCGTGGTGGTGCCCTCGTACCTTGATCGCCTGCAGGCCGGTCATCATGACCTGCCGATTTTGCTGTTGCCGGTGATCAATGAGCTGCGTGCAGCTTACAACGCCAATATCGTATCCGAAGCCACTTTGTTTGCACCCAGTCTCGAGGTACCGCTGCCGGAACTGGAAATCGGCGCAGATGAGCACAGGCCGTCATTTGATGAACCATTTCCGGAGTTTGCGCTGCGCATGCGCCGCCAATGGGAAAACGCACTGCTCCGCTGGCTGCAGCAGCAGCAGGACATCGAGCTTTTGTCACCTCTGCTCTCCGTTTGCGAGACGCTGTACCACCGCCTGGAAAGACTGGACCTGCGGCGTCTGTGGTGGATTGCGTCCAAGGTGATTGGCGGACTGCTTGACGGCGTTACCGATAACGACATGCACTTGCGGCGTCTATTTGCCCGTCTGCACCTGGTCATCAAAACACTCTCGGAAAGCGGTGAGGCGGCCACCGGGATTGAATCGGTCAATGCCCTTTCCCAGGCATTGTTGTTTCATATCGCACAGGCCAAATCGGGCAGTAAAGGTGTGGACGAACTGCGCGACCGGTTTCAGTTACAGGAACTGGTGCCCGACCGGGACGTGCTCATACGCGCCCGCGGCGCCGTAACCGGCCGGAATCGCGAATTGTACGTATCGCTCGGTGCAGCCGTCCGTGATGAACTCTCCCTGGTCAAGGATGCCCTTGATCTCGAGTTACGCACCGGTGCAATCAAGTCCAATAGCCGCGCACAGAGCCACGAGGCCCTGCTCAGGCTGCAAGATACATTGAGAATGATGGGACTGGGTGACTCTGCGCAGTCCATAGATAAGCTGATGCCGGCTTTCGACGCCAGCGAAAACCCGGAACAGGACCCTGAGCATCGTTCGCGCGAGTCACTGCTGATGGGGCTGGCTGCTGAACTGATGCGGGTTGAGTCTGTACTGGAAGAACAAATTGCGACCCTGGGCGAACCGTTGCTCGAAGACCAGGAATCCAGTTACATCGACCTGCCGGGTCATGAAATACGCCGCATCCGCACCCACCTGCTGAGTGAAACCGTGATTAGCCTTCACCAGGTACAAGACGGGGTGCGGCGCCATTTTGACGGTGATATGAAAGCCGATTTCAACAGCCCGATGGAGCATATCGCCGGGGCCATGGAGTTACTCGGCGAACCGGAAACTGCATCCCTTGCGCTTAAACTGCGCAACGCGCTTGGCAACCTGCTGCGTCATGCCGGAACGGAAGCAGCCGTCGAGCCAGGCAAACTGGAACATGTCACCGATGCGGTTGCAGCCTTTGAACTTTACCTGGCAGGCTGCCGGGATCAACAAAGCAACCGCGGAAGGTTTTTTGAAATACTCAAGGAGCGCCTCGAACACCTGCCGGTCGGTGAAATGGAAGCGGTCCAGACCATTGCCGTACCGCCGGAAGAAAAACCCGCCGAAGACAGCCCGGCGCCCGATGCCGCCCTGCCGGCAACCATCGACCCCGAATTACTCGAGGTATTCCTCGAAGAGTACGAGTCCGTCGCCGAGATGTTTGCTGAGCGGATACCCGGATGGGTTCAAAATCGCGACAATTCCGACCTGATAACCGATATCCGCCGCGGTTTCCACACGCTCAAGGGTAGTGGACGCATGGTCGGTGCGAACGAGGTTGGTGATTTTGCGTGGCATATTGAAGCAATGCTTAATGCCTTGCTCGAGGGCAGCATCCACCCCGGTGACGATATCGTACTCGCCGTCCGTTTATCCGCAGCCTTGTTACCGGCCATGAAACAGCGCCTGCAACAACATCCCTCGGAGTTGAGCTTTGCCGCAATCGAAGCGCTTTCGAAACAAGCTGACAGAATCGCCGCAGGTGAACAGCCCGATTGGATGGAACTGGATGGAATCCTGCCAGCCTCAACTGCCTCATTGCTGCCCGCAGGGATAAGCGCGGCGCCGTCAATGGAAGTGGAATCGGCAAGCGAAGCTGAACAACCTGCTGAGGTTACGCTCAAGGACCTGGTGCGGAAAGAATTGCAAGACAAGCTCGCCGTTCTGAAAGTTCTGATGGAACGCATCTCGAAGGATCGCACCAGCACCGCCAACGAGGAAGATATCCGCGCCATTCATACAATTTCCGGAACCGTTGCCCTGGATCCGCTGGGCAGAGAGGCGGATGTCGCCAAGGCACTGGAGGGTTTCCTTGGAGCCCAACGCCAGAGCAGGAAAGCATTCAACGATACAGCAGTATGGGCGGTTGCAACCAGCCTGGCCCACTTTGAAACCTGCCTGGCGGTACACGAAAACGATCCGGAGGCGGAATTAGCGGGTGATGAGAACAACCAGATCGAGCAACTGATAGCGCTAACCGTTGAATACGAAATTCCACAACCAGAGCCTGATCAGGAAGCGCTTGATGTTGAATCGCTTGAAACGGAACCCGAAGCCGAAATCGAGGTTGAAAGCGAAGAACCCGCTGAATCCGAAGAGTTGCAGGACGATGAAGAAGCAGAAGCTGCAGACGTCGCACCGGAACCGGCTGACAATGAAATACTGGCTATCTTCCTGGAAGAGGCCACGGATTTGCTGGAGCGCTGCGATACACTGCTTAACACCTGGCGTGACAATCTTTCCGACCTGGCCATCGTGCAGAACCTGCAGCGTGAAATTCACACATTCAAGGGCGGTGCACGCATGGCTGGCATCAGCCCCCTGGGCACCCTGAGCCATTCAATGGAGTCTTTGCTGGAGCGTATTGCCGGACAGTCACTACCCCCCTCGGTATCCGCGATAGAGGTGCTGGAGAAAGGCTGCGACAAACTCAACGTATGGACCCAACAGGCCGGACAGGGTGTTGTTCCACAAGCCGGCGACACGCTGAAACTGTTTAATCAGCAAGTCGACGCCCTGACCGCTCTGCCTGCGCAAACCGGGGCCATGGCCGATAATCAGGTCGAGATCGATATCGAACCTGAAGAACTGCTCGAAATTCCCGACGTCGTGGCTCCGCCCATCGAACCGGAGGTCAGCGCGGAAACCGCCGGCGCACTGCATATCCGTGTCAATGCAGACCTGCTCGATTCATTGGTGAATTCGGCCGGTGAGATCAGTATTTTCCGCTCACATCTCGAACAGCAGGTCGGGCAGATTCGTGACAATCTGAAAGAGTTCGACGTAACGGTTGCGCGTCTTCGCGAGCAGTTCCGCAAGCTCGAGATAGAAACCGAAACCCAGATTCGTTCACGATATCCACAAGCCTCCCTGGATGGCTCGGAAGAATTTGATCCACTGGAAATGGACCGTTTCTCGTCCATGCAGCAGTTGTCCCGCAGCCTGACAGAATCCGTATCCGACTTGTTGAACCTGCAGGAATTACTCGATACCGCGGCACGTAAATCTGAAGCGCTGCTGGTGCAGCAATCCCGTGTCAGCAAGGAGTTGCAGGAAGGCTTGATGCAAACCCGAATGGTGCATTTTGGCACCATCGCGCCACGTCTGCGCAGGATCATCCGCACCGCCTCCAATGAAACGAAAAAGCAGGCGCGTTTGGAATTGCGCATGACAGGAGGTGGTGACCAACTCGACCGCAACGTACTGGAAAGGATTACCGCGCCGCTGGAACACCTGCTGAGAAATTCAATTGCACATGGCATTGAGAAACCTGCTCTCAGGAAAAAACTCAATAAACCGGTGGAAGGGCAGCTCACGATCACGGTCGCGGCAGAAGCGACCGAGTTTGTCGTGCGTGTCGAAGATGACGGGGCCGGCATCGACTTAAAGGCGATCCAGAAGCGGGCCATCGAAACAGGCCTGATAAGCAAGGATTCCAGTCCGTCTCCGCGACAACTGCAACAACTCATTCTCCACAGCGGATTTACCACGTCCAAGACCGTCACGGGCCTCGCCGGTCGCGGTGTCGGCATGGACGTGGTGAACAATGAGATCAAACAGATCGGTGGTTCGATCGAAATAGATTCGGACGAAGGCAAGGGTTGCCGCTTCACAGTCCGCATTCCGTTTACGCTGGCGGTCATGCAGGCCATCGGCGTAATGGCCGGCGAGCACCCGTACATGATCCCGGTTGCCAGTGTCGCCGGCGTTGCACGCATGTTACCCGCCGATTACCAGAAACTGCTCGAACATGAGAAACCCGTTTACGAGTTTGCCGGCGAGTCATACGCGATCCTCGACCTGGAACCGTTGCTGGGTGAACCTACAACCCCGTTGGGTGAAGATACCATCTCAATCCTGATGATCAAATCCGGCGAGCAGCGCGCCGCCTTCCGCGTTTCTGCGCTTCTCGGGCATAAGGAAATCGTGGTCAAACCGGTTGGGCCGCAGATCAACAGCGTGCCGGGAATTCTCGGCGGAACCATCACCGGTGACGGACAGGTGGTGATCATTATCGACGCCGGTCCCTTGATCAGGCAGGCGGTGCTGACCGGTGCGCGACCCGCGCCACCCATCGAAAATATCGACATTCGGCCGCAGAGAACCCTCGCCCTGATCGCAGATGACTCCATCACCATGCGCAAGGTGACCACCCGAGTGCTGGAAGCCTATGATTTCGAAGTGATGACAGCCAGGGATGGAGTGGAAGCAACCGAAATTATGCAGGACCGTATCCCCGACATTTTACTGCTCGACATCGAGATGCCACGGATGGACGGCTACCAGGTCGCGGAACACGTGCGCGCCGACGCCAGGCTACGCAATGTACCCATCATCATGATCACCTCGAGGGCCGGGAAGAAGCACCGGGACCGCGGCGAGCAAGCGGGCGCCAATGCCTATCTCTCCAAGCCTTATAAAGAATCGGAACTGATCGACGAAGTGAAGAAATTGCTGCGTAAAGAGTTGGAAACAAATGACTGAAACAGAACTCCGAACCATTCTGGCGCCGCTGAATGAAGGTTACGTAATGCTGCCCAACAGTGTCGTTGGCGAGATACTGAATTTCAATTCACCAGAACCTTTCAAACAGGGCCCGGCTTGGTTGCTGGGCGAGATAGCCTGGAAAGGCTGGCAGGTGCCGGTGATTAATTACGAGCGTCTGATCAAGGACAACGGCATCACGACGATCACCTCGAAGTCCCGTATCCTGATCGTCAAAACCCTGGGTGAATCAACCCAGGTAAATTATATCGGAATACTCATCCAGGGCTTACCCAGGCTGAAGAAAGTCAGCGCCAGCAGCCTGCAGGAAACGCATACCGAAGAACTGCCGGAAACGGTATTCAGCGAGGTCAGCATTGACAACCTGAAGGCGGTCATTCCTGAACTCGAAGCACTCACCCGCACCGTTGAATTGGCCGCCTACGACAGTTGACGCCGGCAAACCTTCCTTCCACCCGCTGCCCTGCTACGGTTCTCAGTCCAACCCGGCACCCAGCCGCGCCTGTCCCCGGCAATTGTTCCCGACATTGCCCTACCTCCTGCATGGCCCACACCCTCTCGAGCGCTTCCCGCTCTCACCTTGTCCCTGCTCTCCTGCGCCATCTTCCGGGATACTGATGCAATGTCCGGGCTAAAAGTCGCCCGATTTCGCCTGCAGGAGTGCGATGGCCGCCGGACCTGCCGTTTCGGTGCGTAACACCCGTGGCCCCAAAGATACCGCCACCAGCCCATTTGCGCGGGCGGCGTTCATTTCATCATCGGTAAACCCGCCTTCGGGTCCGACCAGCACCGAGACTGAACCCTCCTGCACGGATACACCGGAAAGCCTGTGCGCGGCCAGCGGGTCCAGGACCAGTCGCACCGGTCCCGCGGTATCATTGATCCAATCAGGCAGGGACATCGGTTTTTTCACTTCGGGGACAAGCGCACGGCCACTCTGTTCGCACGCCGAGGTGACGACCCCCCGCCAGTGCGACAGACGCTTTTCTTGCCGGCTGGCATCGAACCGGACTTCAACACGCTGACTTATCAGCGGTTGTATACAAAACACACCCAGCTCCGTGGCCTTTTGCAGGACGTAATCCATCCGTTCACCACGGCAGACAGATTGGGCCAGGGTGATTTTCAAAGGTGACTCATTGCCGGGGGTGCTGCTGGCGGTGACCCGTGCGAGCACACGTTGGGGCCGTATTTCGGAAATTACCGCCGAATAGTCAGAACCGTCGCCGTTGAACAGGATAACGTCATCGCCCTTTGACAGTCTTAAAACCCGTGTCAGGTAATGACTGGCCGGACCTTCCAGCTGGACACTTGTTTCCACTTGCAGATGCTGTGAAGTAAAAATACGTGACTGGCGCATGGTGCCGGCTTACTCCCTGGTCGCGAGATCGATACCCGCCATGGCAACCCCGGCCAGCAACTTGATCTCGTCCGTGTTGATGACATAGGGCGGCATGAAATAGATCACGTTTCCGATCGGACGGAGCAATACCCCTTGCGTCATGGCGTACTGGTAAACCCGTATACCACGCCGTTCTTTCCAGTCGTACTGGACCAGCGGTTCGCGCTGCGCCACCATCTCCATCGCCAGTATCATACCCGTCTGTCGAATATCACCCACGTGGGGGTGATGGTGCAAAGCTGAAACCTCGTTAAGCATCCGTGCGGAAAGCAGGCGGTTGTCGGCCAGCACGTCACGCTGTTCGAACAACTCCATCGTCGCCAGCGCCGCCGCACAGGCCAGCGCGTTTCCGGTGTAACTGTGCGAGTGCAAAAAGCCACGCATGGTCGTGTATTCGTCATAAAAAGCGGCATACACCTCATGGCTGGTCAAGACCGCGGACATCGGTAAATAACCACCCGTCAGGCCCTTGGAAAGACACATGAAATCCGGCGATATCCCACCCTGTTCACAGGCGAACATACTGCCGGTCCTGCCAAACCCCACGGCGATTTCATCGGCGATCAAATGGATACGGTATTCATCACACAAGCGGCGCAAACCGGCCAGGTAAGTGGGCGGGTACATACGCATGCCGCCGGCGCACTGCACCAGGGGCTCGATGATGACCGCGGATATCCGGCCCTCGTGTTCGGCGAATATTTCACGCATGTCGGCCAGCTTACCGGTGGCGTGCGCGTCCCACTGTTCACGCGGCAGGGCGAAACAATCCGGGCTCGGCGCGACCAGTGGCTCCATCAACAACGGTTCGTAGGCTGCTTTGAACAGGCCTGCATCACCGACACCCAGTGCGCCGAGCGTGTCACCGTGATAGCTGTTGGACAGGGTTACGAAACGATTGCGGCCGGTTTTGCCGACATTACGCCAATAATGAAAGCTCATTTTCAACGCGATTTCGACCGCGGAAGCACCACTGTCGGCAAAAAACACCCGCTCCAGTCCCGGGGGGGTGATCGCGACCAGTTTTTCGGCCAGGCGCACGGCCGGTTCATGGGTAACGCCCGCAAGGATGACGTGTTCCAGGCGACCGGCCTGTTCGCTTACCGCCGCACTGATATGTGGATTGGCGTGGCCAAACAGGTTGACCCACCAGGAACTGATGGCGTCGATATAGCGTTTGCCTTCCATGTCTTCCAGCCACACGCCGCGGCCACTGCTGACCGGCAGCAGCGACAGCCATTCATGGTCCTTCATCTGCGTGGTGGGATGCCATAATACGGCGAGGTCACGCTGCCGGATTGCTTCGTTTTTACCCAAACCTGTTGTCCTTTTCATCATGAAAGCCTGTTAACAGGCCCTGGCAGCCTGTCGGTCTTGACCGATCGTAGCGAGGACAAGCCGATTTGAGTCAGATTTTTCGGTCTTTTGAGGCGAATAGCACCGCTATTTAACGAGAAAGAGTGGGGAATCTGGCTAAACTCGGGTTTTCCGCAGTAGATCATGTTAAATCCGACAGGCTCCTAGTGTACTCATCACAGTCTGGTATCATGGGCAGTTGCGACCGGCCATGCAAGACGCGCCGCTTGCCGACTCAGTATTTTTTAATTCGACGATCACCGGATAAGCAGATCATTGTCAAAATCATTATGACCGGAACCCACATGAAGGAATTTCTCGCCGTCGCATTAAAGGCTGCAGAATCCGCACGCGAGCTGATACTGTCCTATTACAACGGCGATTTTGACATCGAGATCAAGGCAGACCAGACACCCGTCACGGCAGCGGACCGCGGCGCCGAACAGGTTATTCGCAAGATCATCAACCATGCTTTTCCCGCGCACGGCATTTTTGGCGAAGAATACGGGGCGGAAAACAAGGACACGGAGTACCTCTGGCTGGTCGACCCCATTGATGGCACCAAGAGTTTTGTGAAGCGCTACGGTATGTTCTCCACGCAGATCGCATTGATGCACAGGGGAGAATTGATACTCGGCGTTTCCTGTGCCCCGGCCATGGGTGAACTGGTTTGGGCGACACGTGGCGGCGGCGCATTTAACGCCGAAGGGCCGTTGCATGTCAGCCGGGTCGGCAGCGTTGGCGAGGCGAGTATTTCGACCGGCAATATTCAAAGCCTGGCTGCCGACCGGCAGCGCTGGGAAGGGCTTGGGCGAATACTCGCGCAGACCAACCGCACTCGTGGATACGGTGATTATTATCATTACCACCGCCTCGCGGCAGGTCAGCTCGATGCGGTCATCGAATCAGACGTCAACATCCTCGATATCGCCGCGCTGTATGTCATCGTCACCGAGGCCGGCGGCCTGTTCACAGATCTCGATGGCCAACCACCCGGCCTTGAAACACGCTCCGTACTGGCCGCCACCCCGGCGCTCCATGCCGAGCTGGCCGCGGCTCTGAAGCAGGTCTGACCCGCATGGCAAAACTCCCCAGGATTCGCGCCAGAAGCGAACAGGACCCGGCCAGGTTATTCAAAGTCGAAAGACTCGACCTGGAATTCAGCAATGGCCAGACACGCACCTATGAGCGGCTCCGCTCGCGCGGCCTGGGTGCGGTGATCGTGGTGGCAATGCGTGATGACGAGACCGTGCTGCTGGTCAAGGAATACGCCGCCGGTCTGCACCATTATGAACTGGGACTGGTCAAGGGCCGCCTCGAAGTGGGTGAAACCGTTCTGGAAGGTGCGCAGAGAGAGCTCAGGGAAGAAATCGGCTTTGGCGCGCATGAACTGACCGAGTTGACAACGCTCAGCCTCGCCCCCGGATATATGACACATGTCACGCACGTGGTGCTGGCGCGCAAGCTTTATCCGTCAAAACTGGAAGGGGACGAGCCCGAAGAACTGGAAATCGTTCCGTGGCCGTTGTCCGACATGTACGCATTGGTACAGAGGCCGGACTGCACCGAGGGGCGCAGTATTGCCGCACTGTATATCACCCGCGACTACCTGCTACAGGAAAGAAAATAATGTCAGATTCAAGCGCCCATAAAGTGTTCGACCAACTGGTGGATATCAGCCGCCGCGCCGGTTTGAAAATACTCGATTGGTATGACGGCGACATGGGTATCACGATAAAAGCGGATGATTCACCGCTGACCAGGGCCGACCTGGCCAGCCACGAACTGATAAAAGACGAACTCTCAAAACGCTGGCCTGAAATCCCGATACTGTCGGAAGAGTCTGCGGATATTCCCTGGGAAACCCGCCGGAACTGGCAGCAATACTGGCTGGTTGACCCGCTGGACGGCACCAAGGAGTTCATTAACCGGAATGGTGAATTCACCGTCAACATCGCTTTGGTACGCAACCATCGACCGGTCACCGGTATCGTGCACGTACCGGTGACAGATACCACCTATTTCGGATCACGAGACCTTGGCGCCTGGTGCCAGCAAGGCAATGCGCAGGCTACGGTCATCCGCATCAGGCGGCCTGCAGCGCGACCCCCGGTTATCGTCGGAAGCCGTTCACACGCGAACCCCGAACTCAGCAAGCAGTTGGACAGGCTGGGAGAACATGAACTTACCAGCATGGGTAGCTCCCTGAAATTTTGTCTGATCGCGGAAGGCATGGCCGATTTTTATCCGCGCCTGGGGCCGACCAGTGAGTGGGATACGGCGGCAGCGCAAGCCGTTGTCGAAGCTGCGGGTGGACAGGTTGTCAAAATCGATGGCACGCCATTGGAATACAACAGGAAGGAAGCCTACCTCAACCCGCATTTCTTCGTTTTTGGCGATGCTGACAGGGAATGGCTGAAGCCGTTTCAGAATCCGACAACCGATTAGTCGGGATACGTTCTGTCTTTGACCACCCGGTCAAGACGCAGGGCATAAAGTTTCACAGCCGGGATTCAATCAACCGTACCATTATCAATCAACGCTGAAAGGGTTGACCACAAAATCACTATATGTGCCAAAAGTCATGCATTTACTTGACGAGAGCACTCTCAAGGAGTATAAAATGCGCAACCATCCTGTTGGGGCTTGCCAAATAACTATAACGACTGACAAAACCAATAATAGAACACAGGAATGTAAGCGGCTTCGGCCGCTTTTTTCTTGTCCGTGGAAATGCTGATTTTTTATGAAATACCCCAAACTTTCCAAGTGGCAGCTAATCGCTCTTCCGGTCGTGGCGATCATTGTGAGCGTATTCTATTTTGGTAAGTATTACGTGGCCGATGAATTGATCACTGCCAATCACAGGATTAGGGCATTGCAGAAAGATCTGCAAACCGCACACGACCTGCTCGATGAGGAACGATCACGTGCGACCGTTGCCGAGCGTGAAGCGGATGTTGTCCGGCGCGCCAACTCCCTGCTACGTGAATCGGAACGCAAAACCCAGGATGAAATCGCCGGTTTGCAGGCTGACCTCGAGTTTTACCGCCGTCTTGGCGGCGCCAACGGTTCACAGGCACCGTTGACCGTGCATTACGTCGAACTTCAACCGACACAATCACCACGGGTGTTCCGGATTGTCATCAGCCTGACCCAGAACCTGCGCTGGACGGCAGTCATTTCGGGGAATATCCAGCTTGGGGTCGATGGCATACGCAACGGCGCCGCCGAGCACCTCACCAACGAACAGTTACTGGCCGACTCCGACGAGCCCCTGAATTTTCAATTCAAGTACTTCGAGAAACTGGAGCGCCAGATCACCTTGCCAGAAGGGTTTGTGGCCAGCCGGCTGACCATCCAACTCAAATCGAACGGGCTGAAAGCCCCTGTTGAGCAATCAATGGAGTGGGAGGACCTGATCAACCAGACGCTGATCGACCCGCTCACAGACGAAGAGCCCCTGTCGTTCAGGCGTAATGTGATTGAAAAATCCACCTTCAACCGCCATAGTTAATGCACCTAGGGAAGAATTGAAAACCGAATGCAAAACCAGATACCAGCCGATCTCATCAAATTTACGGATTCCGCAGCCAGAAAAGTGATGGAATTGATCATGGAGGAGCACAATCCGGAACTGAAGCTGCGCGTGTATATCTCCGGTGGCGGTTGTTCCGGCTTCCAGTACGGCTTTACATTTGACGAAGAAAGCAATGACGACGATATCGCCATTACCAAAGAAGGTGTTACCCTTCTCGTCGACCCCTTAAGTTTTCAATACCTGATGGGGGCTGAAGTCGATTACAGCGAGAATCTCCAGGGCGCTCAATTTGTCATTCGAAACCCCAACGCTGCGACCACCTGTGGTTGTGGCTCCTCATTTTCAGTCTGAAACTTATGAACACGCCCGGCACGGACCACCTGGCACGTTCCAGACGTAATCAATTCACCGCCGTTCGCCTGAATCGGGAAACCGAGTTGCGTGACGATGCCCAGTGGGTTAGCAAGACCCTTCTCGATACGCGTACGCGCCTCGTGCCACTGTGGCGCAGTCGCAGCTTGCTGGAACGCACCAGCGATGGAACCGTGGCAATTTACCTGTCGCCGGATGAACTCGAGCAACCGGATCGTATCCAGCCACCCACCCTTCTGGGTAACGATGGCAAACGCGAATATTTTGCGGTATCGGTTACGGATCAGCAGAAAGACGCCATTCTTGCGAAACTCGCGCAGGCCCAGTTTGCCGATTTGAGAAGAGCGTCCATCGATATGGCAGCCAAGCACGCCGGCATACTGGCTTACGCCAAGGCCTTGCACTATTGGCAGCACCGCCATGCATTCTGCGGCGTATGCGGAAACCCCAACCTGTTGCGCTCGGCCGGTCACCGCATGGTATGCAGTAACGAGGAATGTGCGCGTGAGACCTATCCCCGTATCGACCCGGCCATCATCGTGCTGATAACCAACAAGGATGCCTGCCTGTTGGGCCGTAACACCAAGTGGCGCTCCAAGCATTTCTCAACCCTGGCGGGCTTTGTGGAGCCCGGTGAAAGTCTCGAAGATGCAGTTGTTCGTGAAGTATATGAAGAAGTCCAGTTGCACCTCGAGGATATTCACTATGTCTCCTCGCAGCCGTGGCCGTTTCCGGCTTCTGCGATGTGCGGTTTCTATGCGGAGGCGGTCGACCGGAACGCGGGTACGAGCGATGAAGTTGAAGAAACACGCTGGTTTACCGTGGACACCCTGACGCAGGCCGTCACCGATAACGAGGTCCGTTTATCGCCACCGGTTTCCATTGCTTTCAGACTGCTGGCCGACTGGTTCCGGAAAAATGGCGGCGGAAGTCTCGAAAAGCTCGTGCGGCAGCAGCAGTCGGTGAATGTTCCGGTGTCAACCTGTTAATATGACCGTACTAATTTGACAGATTCACTGAGACTTCTGAGCGCGTTTGGAAAAGGCATGGGCGGATGACCATTATCTCCATATTGATCGCATTTACACTGTGCCATTTTGTGCGCGAATTGCGTCATCTGCGTCGTCTTGAATGGGTGGCTTCGTTTACAGGTTTTTGTAATGAACGCTTCAACGGCTTACCCGGCTGGTCAGGCGCCACCGGCTTCCTTGTTTTTATCGGCCTGCCGCTTCTGCTTGTGTTTGTCATTAACAACCTGCTGTATTCGGTCATGGGTCAACTGGGTGAATTCATTTTTGCCATTGCCATCCTGGTTTATACATTTGGACCGCGCGACCTTGATATCGATGTGCGCAACATCTTCAGAAGCGAGGAAGGGGAAGAGCAAAAAAACGCCCTTGCGGTCCTGCTGGATGGAAAAATACCGACGGACAAGGATGATTGCCAGACGGCTGCAATCGAGGCGGTATTCCGCAAAGCCCTGAAACGCTGGTTTGGTATTATTTTCTGGTTTGCCGTACTCGGCGTTTATGGCGCTGTACTCTACCGCTTGGCGGTTTGGCTCAGCAGCGATGACTTCGAGCTTGCCGGTGAGCAAAAAGACCTGGTGACCAGCCTGTGCAAGATCATGGAGTGGCCGGTCGCCCAGTTAATGACTCTCTCCCTCGCTATCGCCACCGATTTTGATTCTGTATTCCGTGCATGGAAGCAATATCACGACGAACGCGGCCATGGTTTGTTTGAGGGCAACAACGAGTTTATGCTGACCAGCGCACGCACCATCGTCAAATCCGGCCACGCTGAAAATGACGGCTACGCCGATCAATTGCAGGGTCCGATGGCAAGCATCAAACTTTCGATGGACCTGGTATGGCGTTCGCTGGGTGTTTGGGCAACGGTGCTGGCATTGCTGCTGCTGGTAGACGTGATTTCATGACCGGGGAGCCGGCCCGAGCCGGTTTTAACCGGGTTCTGATCAATCTTGTTGTTATTTGCTGCCTCACAGCGGCTCACGCGTCGGCCACCGGTATCACCTTGCCACAGGCCAACGGTGAATCCCTTACCCTGGCGGCGTCTGCGGACAGCATCGTCACCCTTGCGCCCAACCTCGCCGAACTGGTTTTTGCCGCCGGCGCGGGTGAACATCTGAAAGCCGTTGTCGAATACAGCAATTTTCCGGAACAGGTGGCAAGAATCCTCCGCGTGGGAGACGCGTTCCGTATCGACATCGAACGAATTGTTGAGTTGGATCCAGACCTCGTCATTGCCTGGAAGTCGGGTAACCCACAGACCGCCCTGCAGAAATTGCAACAACTGGGCATCAAGGTATGGCAAGTTGAAATCACCAGGCCCGAGGAAATTGCCGACGTGGTGGCAAACATTTCCAGGGCCGCAGGCACTGAAACCGAAGGTATGGCCGAAGCCGCGAAATTGCGCAGCAAGCTTGCCCGTCTGCAACAACACAATGCAGGTAAATCCAGGGTGGATTACTTTTACCAGATCGCGCCACGCCCGCTTTACACGATCAATGGCGAACACATCATAAGCCGCAGCCTGGCGGTTTGTGGCGGTCACAACGTGTTTGAAGATCTGCCGGCACTGGCACCGTCAATCAGCCGCGAAGCGGTTATCTTCGCGAATCCTCAGGCGATGATCGCACCGCAGATTCAAGGCGAACAGCCTGCATTACTCGCCTGGCAGGAATGGCCCGGGCTACAGGCCGTTAAAACCGGGTCCTTGCTTTACCTGCCGGCCGACGAAATCAACCAGGCAACGCCGCGTTTGCTGAACAGCATTGATTCGGCCTGCAAGTTTTTTGATGAAGTGCGCCCGTCAATCCAACGATTGGAAGACTAATCCGTTTTTATAACGGCGCGGCCATTTGCATCAACGTGCCGGTCAACAGCGCCGCATAGGTACCGAGTGCATAACCCAATACTGCCAGCAGCACGCCAACCGGGGCCAGTGAAGGGTGGAAGGCCGAAGCCACAACCGGTGCCGAGGCCGCTCCGCCAACGTTCGCCTGGCTACCCACCGCCATGAAGAAAATGGGGGCCTTGATCAACCTGGCGACGATCAGCAGCAGGCTTGCATGCACCAGCATCCAGATACCTCCAACAACGAACATGGCCGGTGCATCACCAATTGCCATGACGTCCATTTTCAAACCGATCGTTGCGACCAGGATATAGATAAACACGGATCCAACTTTCGACGCCCCAACGGCTTCAAATTTTCGTGCACGGGTAAATGAAAGCAGCAACCCGCAGGTCGTGGCGAGCACCACCAACCAGAAAAATGGACTGCTGAGATTGGAGTTTTGCATGTTTTCCATTTCTGATATGGCCGTCGAAAGATAGTCGGCACCAAAATGGGAAAGACCTACTACACCGAATGCAATGGCCACGATTAACATAAAATCTGACAGCTCGGGTTTACGGTCGTGCTTCTTGTGGAATGCCTCGACCGTGTTTTGCAGCTCCGAAATTGCACTGCTATCGGCACCGTTCCAGGTGTCAATCTGCGTTGAACGCGCCGCAAAAAACAGCAGCACCGCCATCCAGATATTGGCGACAATGATGTCTATGGTGACCATCACCGAGAACATTTGATCACCTACCCCATAAATCTCCTTCATCGCCGCCTGGTTGGCGCCACCCCCGATCCAGCTGCCGGCGATCGTCGTCATGCCGCGCCAGACGGCATCCGGTCCGTGGCCGCCAACGACATCAGGATTAATCCATGACATGATAATAATGGCCAATGGACCACCAATGACGATGCCGACGGTTCCCGTAAAAAACATGATCAATGCTTTTGGGCCAAGCGCAATAATTCTCTTAAAATCAATGCTTAATGTCAAAAGCACCAGGCTGGCAGGCAGCAGGTACCTGGAAGCAACAAAATAAAGTTTTGACTTTTCCGCATCGACCAGGCCAAACGAATTTAACAGTGACGGCAGGAAGTAACACACCAGCAAAGCGGGCACCCATTTGTAGAAACTTTTCCAGAACGGACTCGAACTGGAAGAGGTATAGAAAACTCCTCCCAGCATCAGGGCCAGAATGCCAAACAACACTGCATCATTGGTAATCATAGAGTCTGGAGTCTCCAAAAGTGGTAAAGATGGGATTACAGGGCACTGTGCGGCTTAAAATATCGACCCCAAACCGCCACCGTTGAGGTGCCATTGGTAAAAGTTCAGAACCCACACAAATATCAGCCAGGCTGCCAATGGCATCATCAGCGTGGAGGCCTCCGGTTTGACCGGTTTGAACGTCTTTATCACGATGACCACGGCGAGTAGCCACAGGCTGGTAACCGCCAACGCCCAGCCGACGCGGTGCAATCCAAAAAACATCCAGGACCAGGCGATGCTCAACAGCAACTGCAAGCCCCACCAGCCCAGGGCAACGCGTGCGAGACCCCGCATCGTATCCCAAACCATCCAGGCGGATACCGCCATGAGCACGTACAACACCGCCCACACCGTGGCCATCACCATCGCAGAGGGATTCCAGGAAGGCTTGTGCATGGTCAGGTACCATTCACCACCGACAAACAAGCCGCCCACTGCCGCCGCGACGACTACCAGGAATAAAAAAACCGCTAAAGAAACCAGTCTGTGCATGGCCGATCTGTCCTGTTGAGTTCAGTGGCCATGCTACCGTAAACGGACGTTCTGAGCCATGCTGGATCAGATAATCCAAAGCATTGGCAATGCCTATGGAAACTATCATGAAAATCAATTTTACCCAATGGTAAAACAGGTCTATGCTTTGAAGTAACCATTCCTGTTTCTCACGTTATTATATGGAGCACGATACTATGTCACTGAAAGGCAGCAAGACTGAACAAAACCTCAAGGATGCATTCGCAGGCGAATCACAGGCAAACCGGCGTTATCTATACTTCGCACAAAAGGCCGACATCGAAGGCTACAATGACGTGGCCGCCGTGTTCCGTTCAACCGCAGAAGGCGAAACCGGACATGCGCATGGTCATCTCGAGCATCTTGAAGAGTCCGGCGATCCGGCAACCGGTCTGCCCATCGGCAGCACCGAGAATAATCTCAAGGCGGCTATCGCCGGCGAGACCCATGAATACACCGACATGTATCCTGGTATGGCGAGCGCCGCACGCGAAGAAGGTTTCGATGAAATTGCCGACTGGTTCGAGACCCTTGGCAAGGCGGAACGCTCCCATGCCAACCGTTTCCAGAAAGCCCTGGACGAATTGGGTTGATCTTAAGGCGGTTGATCCCGGCAGGCTGAACGGCCCCATTAATATGTAACTGAACGGGGCGTACCAACGCCCCTTTTTTTGGCTAACGGATTCGATCGGAGACATCGGCAATGAACACCTCGCCACCACGTGAAGGCAATCTGGAAGCGCCAACCCGGCACCCGCTAAACTGGCAAAAACCGGAATTCTATGATCAGACCGCCCTATACGATGAACTGGAGCGGGTTTATCACATCTGCCACGGATGCCGGCGTTGTGTCTCGCTCTGCAATGCTTTTCCGACGCTGTTCGACCTCGTCGATGAATCCAAAACCTTTGAAGTCGACGGTGTTGCAAAAGACGATTACTGGAAGGTGGTGGATGAGTGCTACCTGTGCGACCTGTGTTACCAGGTCAAGTGCCCTTATGTACCGCCGCACGAGTGGAACGTCGATTTTCCCCACCTGATGCTACGCGCCAAGGCGCAACAGTTCAGAAAGGGTGAACGCAAGATCAGTCACAGGCTGATCAGCAGCACGGATATGACGGGCAGGATCGCCAGCATCCCGGTCATCAACCAGGCTGTTAACGCCTCCAATAGCAGCCCGGCGCTGCGTAAAATGGCGTCCAGAATGCTTGACGTCCACCCGCAGGCCCACCTGCCGGACTTCCATCACAAGACCCTCAGAAAACGCCTGAAGAACCACCAACCGGGTGTGTCCGGGGCAATCGAAGCGGGTCCGACACGCGGCCGCGCCGCACTTTTTACCACCTGTTACTGCAATTACAATGAACCCGGTATCGGTGAGGACCTGGTCGCCGTGTTCGAACACAACGGCATACCGGTCAGGCTTGTGCAAAAAGAGTCCTGCTGCGGCATGCCCAAGCTGGAACAGGGTGACCTGGAGACCGTCGATAAACTGCGCCGGAAAAACATCCCGCAACTCGCCGGCCTGATCGACGAAGGCTGGGACATCGTAGCCGCGGTGCCATCCTGCGTGCTGATGTTCAAGCAGGAGCTGCCACTGATGTTTCCTGATGATAAGGATATCCTGAAAGTCAAAAAGCATATATTTGACCCGTTTGAATACCTGTTGCACCGCTATAAAGCCGACCTGATGCGCACGGAGTTCAAAAACCCGCTCGGCACCGTGGCCTGGCACGTTCCATGTCACCAGCGTGTGCAAAATATCGGCCCGAAGACCCGCGAGGTGCTGGAACTGGTTCCCGGCACGGAGATCAATGCCATTGAGCGCTGTTCCGGTCATGACGGAACCTACGGCGTGCGCAACGAAACCTGGGCCAGTTCGCAAAAAATTGCCCGCCCGGTCATCAGCCGCGTACAGAAAATGGAGGCCGATTACCTGGTATCCGACTGCCCCATGGCGGCCACGCAAATTGCCTCCGGCCTGGAGCTGAAACATCCTGAAACCAACCCCATGTCCCTATTGAGAAAAGCCTACGGAATCTGATTATGGCAACACCATTGAAACGCTCAGACCTGATGAGCCTGGAACAGTACTCACAGCAACGCAGCGATTTCCGCAGCCGGGTTATCGCGCACAAAAAACACCGGCGTGTTGGCATTGGTCCACACCTTTTCCTGTACTTCGAGGACCGCCTGACGGTCCAGTACCAGGTCCAGGAAATGCTGCGCATCGAGAAGATATTCGAATCCGCCGGTATCGATGAGGAACTCGCCGCTTACAACCCGCTGATCCCCGGCGGGCATAACCTGAAAGCGACGGCGATGCTCGAGTACCAGGATGCCGCTGAACGCAAACGGCAACTCGCCCTGCTCAGGGGCATCGAGGACCTCGTGTGGATACAGGTCGAAGGTTTTGATCCGGTCTACGCCATTGCAAATGAAGACCTCGAACGCAGCAACGCGGAGAAGACTTCGGCCGTCCACTTCATGCGCTTTGAACTGCTCCCGGACATGATAGAAGCGCTGCGCAAGGGCGCGGCACTCAGGATGGGTTCAAGCCACGAGTCCTATCGCTATGTCACCGATGTCGATATGAAAACACTTCAATCTTTGGTGGCAGATCTGGACTGATATTTTTCAATAAGAAGGCATTTCATTGACGACAGTGGGGCGCTGGGCAGGAGATATTGACCTGCCAGCCACGCCACCAGTACATCCCTGTAGTCTCTTCCTCGACATCCTGTCCCATAAGGTCCTGGCAGGTCAATATCCCCAACCCAGCTTCAGCCTGAACGTGCTGCATCTATCTGAAATTATTGCAGTATGATTATCCACCGGGCCGAGGGTGCGCGGTACTTTGCTTCAGGACCGTTATGTTCAGGACACGGTGCCGCACGACCTTGGCGCCCCCAGAAACAAAGAGGCATCATCCAGGGAAGTGTGTAATTGAACTATAAAACGAGAGTCCCGTGATTCTGCTCAGTAAATTCATTTACCGTGGATAAGCGGTGCCGACATTGCCCTTTTTTGCTACTCTAGTGAGAGTTCCAACACCAGGAAAAACACCCGCATGAAACGCCTGATATTCGATGAAGAGCATGAAATGTTCCGTGACAGCGTACGCCGTTTTATGCAGTCGGAAATTGAACCCAACGTGGAGCAATGGCGTGCAGACGGGTGTTGTGATCCAGGTGCCTTCAGGAAGGCCGGCGAACAGGGTCTTCTGTGTATGTGGGCCGATGAGAAGTATGGCGGTATGGGTATCGAGGATTTCCGATTCGAGCAAATTGTTATCGAGGAGACCATCCGCCACGGCGATATCAGCCTGTTCCTGACGCTTCACAGCCGCCTGGTCGGGCCCTACATCGGTCAACTCGCCAGTGAAACGCTCAGGGAACGGCTGTTACCCAAATGTATCAGCGGGGAAACCATCCTCGGTATCGCAATGACAGAGCCCAATGCCGGCAGCGACCTGGCCGGTATAAAATCGCGGGCGGTGCAAGATGGTGCAGACTGGATACTCAGCGGTTCAAAGACCTACATCTCCAATGGCATCAACGGCGGCGCCTTCGTCGTTGCAGCGAGGACGGTGCCGGACAAAGCACACGGTATCGGGCTGTTTGTCGTCGAAAGCGACATGCAGGGTTTCAGCCGTGGCCGCAACCTGAAAAAAATGGGTCTGAAGGCCCAGGATACCGCGGAACTGTTTTTCGAAAACGTGCGGGTGCCCGCCGAAAACGTATTGGGAGACCCGGAAAAGGGCTTTTACAGCCTGATGCATCACCTTGCCGAAGAACGTCTTATCAGCGCCTGCCAGGAAGTCGCCCACGCACAGGTAGCGTTTGATCTGACCATGGACTACATTCTTGAACGCAAGGCTTTCGGAAAACCCATCGGGGCTTTTCAGAACAGCCGTTTCAAGATGGCGGAAATGCGCACCTCGCTGGACATTCTGCAAACCTTTATCGACCAGTGCGTGCTGTTGCACAACCAGGGTGAACTGAGCGCGGAACTGGCTGCCGAGGCCAAGCTTTTTGCCAGTGAACTGGAGTCCAGGGTCATGGACGACTGCGTACAACTGCACGGCGGTGCGGGTTACATGGGCGAATACCGGATATCCCACATGTTTACCGACGCCCGTGTTTCACGTATCTATGCGGGCAGTTCCGAGATCATGAAAGAAATCATCGCGCGCAGTATCGGACTCGACGAACGCAAACTGCTTGTCTGAAATCCCGGTCTCCGGAAACCGCCCCAATGGTTTTCAGAGCATGCCGGTAACCAGCGCGAGGCCGACAACGAAGAGCAACAATCCCACCAGCGTCTGCACGACCGTCATGGTGACTTTGTGCAAAAACCGTTTGCCCATCAGCACACCGCAAAAGGCGGAAACCCCGCCGGTCAACACCAGTGGCCAGTCATCGAATTCACTGACCTGACCGCCTGCCGCAGTGAACAGCGCCACGTAAACGGAAATACGCGTCACGTCGACCAGGAATCCAGTCACCGCGTTGCTGGCTACAAACCGCTCTGTGCTCAAACCCGTCTTGGCCAAAAATGCCGACCGCAAAGCGCCCTGGTGTCCGGAAAGTCCGCCGAAAAAACCGGACAGCAGACCACCCAGCCACAGGTAGCGCCGTTCAAACTTCATTGAACGGAAACGTGGCAGCAACTCGATCAAAGCAAAACCGATCATCAGCAGACCGATGACCAGCTTGACCGGGGTGATCCTGAAAAACAGCTGATCGTTGACCGCGATGGTAATGGCTGAATCCAACTTGGCGATCCATCCCAGCGTCAGCGCCCCAAACAACGCCGCGACGATCGCGGGCAGGCCGAACTTCAACACCGTACCCGGATCGGCGAAACGGCCCAGCAGGGAGACCTTCAGGACACTGTTGGCGCCGTGCACCAGCGCGGTGGCGACCACGGCAATTTCAGCCGGGAAGAACAAGGCAAAAACCGGCAGAAGCAAGGTGCCGAGGCCAAAGCCGGAATAGAGCGTCAGCCCGGCGGCAGTGAAAGCGGTCAGCGCAACGACGAGGTAGGCGGTCACGACTTCAAACGGGTGCTGTCTGAACCTGTTTCACTTACAGGAAAACACGCTTCTGCAAGGACCGCAAGATCACGCGCCGGTCAATCCTTGTGTATCTGAGCATAAGCCTCGACCTCGCCCCAGACACGCAACAGGTTGCGCCCCAGTATCTTGGCGATGTCACCTTCAGAATACCCGCGGCGCAGGAACTCCGCGACCAGGTTGGGGTAATCCGATACGTCCTTCAGATCGATCGGCAGGCTGTCGCCCACGCCGTCGAAATCGGAACCGATGCCGACGTGATCGACACCCACGAGTTTGATCACATAGTCAAAATGATCCACGACCTCAGCCAGCGTGGCGTAGGGAAACGGATTTTCCGCACGGTAATCGTCGGTAAATTTTTCCGCCTCGGCGCCGTGCTCTTCAAAGCCGTTTTCTTTCAACCAGGCTTCCCTGGCATCCGACAGTGCATTTGAGTACGCATTGGCTTTGGCCGTCAGGAATGACGAGCCCCAGTTGATCTGGATGACGCCGCCGTTGTTTGCCAGCGCGGTGATCATTTCATCGCTCATATTGCGTTCAAAACCGGGTGTGAAAAAGCGCGCCGATGAATGCGATGCAATCATCGGCAGCTTTGTAACTTCCAGGGCCTGCCAGAACGCGTCATCCGAAACGTGGGAAATGTCCACCATGATGCCGACGCGGTTCATTTCGGCGATCACTTCTTTACCAAACGGGCTCAGACCACCCCAGGGATGGTTGTCGTCGTAGGAAGAATCACAAATCTGGTTGCTCAGGCTGTGTGTAAGGGTAATGTAGCGAATACCGCGGTCGGCAAAAAACCGGACGTTTTCTATCTTGCGATCAATGGGCGAACCGTTTTCCATACCCATGGCCAGACCAATCCGGCCGCTTCGCATGGCTTTTTCGGCATCTGCCACCGACCGCACCAGCATGAATTCTCCAGGTGCGCGCGCGGCCATGGCTTCGACCGAATCGATCAGTTGGTTGGCCAGTTCAAAGCTGCCGCCCTCTTTTTCCATTTCTGCCGGGGTGTAAATGGACATGAAAGGCAGATTCAGCCCGCCTTGCACGGCCCGCGGATAATCAAACTGGCCATCGGGAGCAGAGACCGTGACGTCAACCCAGCTTTCGTGAATACGATAAGGTACGTCGATATGCGTATCGGTCAACAGGTACTTGTGGGTGATCTGCAGGGCCTGCTCTTCGATTGATTGCGTATCTGCGAACACGTTGCCCATTATCAGGGACAACCCCAGGGTTGTACACACCAGGTACATACCAATTCGTCCGGTTTTCATTTTGTTCTTCTCCTCAAAAAATTCCCTGGCGCAATAAGCGGCAGTGTTTAGCTTAAACAACCCAATCTTTGACCGGACGACAACCGCCCAGCCGATACCCCCCCGGAATATTTCAGTCGTCCGGCAACAACTCGAAATCGAGCATCCTGTCACCGTCAAACAACCACCGTCCCTGGAATCGTTCCCCACGTATCACCATGGGCAGCCACAAACTGTCATCTTCCCACATCCGTTCATAGGGTATTTCATTTAGCGTAAACCACAGGGGCCTGGCTTCGATCGTTTCGGTCGGGACACCTTCGAATACTTCGCTGCTGTACACCCATACGAGCAGGGAGTATCCATCGACAAATTGAAAGCGGTGCTGGCCACAATAGCGCAGGTCGGTAACGGTTATTCCGAGCTCTTCCTGACACTCCCTCACGGCACAGGCCTCCGGGCTTTCACCCTTTTCAACCTTGCCACCCGGGCCATTGACCTTGCCTTTTCCAAAACCGGTTTTCTTGTCGATCAGAAGTATTTTTTCATCCCTGATCACAAACACCAGCGTCGCTGGATCCATTGCTTGCCAGCCATTCCAGTCGACATCGGACAGCCGTTTCACGAGCGTTCGTTGCCGGTTGCGCTTTCATCGCCCGTCAACCGTCGTTTGGCAGCGCTCATGTGGCGTGTAAAAAGTGTTTCGTCAGCGCTTGCAACCGCTGTCACCAGTTCATCCAGCACACGCCGGAACTGCTCACTCACGTCCGCGGTATTGACATTGCCCTGCTGAATTTCGTAATACAGGTGGGGGTTTTCAGACACGACCTGCGTCGCCACCTTCAATTGCGCATTGAAGGTGGAACTGGATATCTGTTTCAGTAGCGGTACCTTTTCACCGCTCTGGGCCAAGGCGCCGGCAAAGGCGATATTGACCAGGTGTGACAAGCCGAGCACCCAGGCCATCACCTCGTCGTGTTCCTCGAGGCTCAGTTCGACACAATCAGCGGCGGTATGCGCGAATAGCGCACGGGCCTCGGCAATCGCCTGCCGGTTGCCGACATCGACAAACAGGATGTGACGCCCGGAAAGACCGATCTCATTGGGGCCAAACATCGGGTGCACGGAACATACGCGGCAACCGTTTCTGCGCATCGCATCGAGCCCTTCACGCATCGGACTTTTCAATGAACCGATATCGAATACCAGGCATTCGGGTCTCAGTTCCGCCAGGCGCAGCAGGATGTCGTTGCTGGGTCTCAGCGGCACGGCAACCACGATCAGGTCGTAGTCATACACCAGCGCTTCCCATTCGTCCACGCGGCTAAAAGGCGATTCCCGGTCGACCCGGTCAGCAACTTCCACACCGTATCCGACCATATCAAGGTAACGGGCCATCCATTCACCCATGCGGCCAAGTCCGCCGATCACCAGGGCGCGCCGTCCCAGGCCATGCCTGGATTCGACCAGTTTATGGGTTTCCTGGTTGCTGAGGGAATGATGGATCAGGGTCTGCAGGATGTCGCGTGCGACCGAACCGGCAAGACCGAGGCTCTCCGCGCGGGCCACACCGCGTTCAATAACTTCACGCTCGCGTTCATAATGACGTAACGGCAGGCCGGTTTTGAGCTTGTGCTCGGCGATCGTCTTCACCACCGCCTGGCGTTCGGCGATCAGATCAACGATTCCGCTGTCGATATCATCGAGTCGGTTTCGCAACTCGAGCAATTCAGCGGGTGTCAATGACTGTTTATGCGACATGGGCTTTGCAAAACTTGAGTTTGCCCACCTGCAGGATGCCCGAAAACCCGGACTGAAGCTGTAGTGACCGGTCGCTGATCTTTTCGCCGTCGATGCGTACGCCGCCCTGTTTAATCATTCGGAACGCGTCAGAATTACTTGAAGTAAGACCGCATTGTGTCAGTGCAGCGGCAATACCGATACCCTCTGCACCGCAGTCCAGCGTTTTCTCCGGAATATCTTCGGGCATCGCACCACCTGAGAAACGCGCGATAAAATTTTCGCGAGCGGTGACAGCCGCCTGACGATCATGGAAGCGCTCGATTATCTCTTCGCACAACAGGAATTTGATGTCCCTCGGGTTGGCGCCGTCCCTGACCCTTTGCTTCAGTGCCTCCAACTCGTCGTTACCCCTGAAACTCAACAGGTCAAAATATCGCCACATCATGTCGTCCGAGATCGACATCAGCTTGCCGAACATTTCATCAGCTGCTTCGGTGATCCCGACATAGTTATGCAGTGACTTGGACATTTTCTGCACACCGTCGAGACCTTCGAGTAAGGGCAGTGTAATGATCACCTGCGGTTGCTGGTCATAGTGTTGTTGCAGGTGCCTTCCGACCAGCAAATTAAACTTCTGGTCCGTGCCGCCCATTTCCACGTCGGTTTCCAGCATCACCGAATCGTAGCCCTGGGCCAGTGGATAGAGCAGTTCATGCATGCTGATCGGCTGGCCGGTGCGGTAACGGTTCTCGAAATCATCACGCTCCAACATGCGCGCAAGCGTATATTTTGCTGCAAGACGGATCATGCCTTCCGACCCCAACTCGTTCATCCATTCGGAATTGAAACGGATGCGGGTTTTTCCCCTGTCGAGAATTTTGAAAACCTGGGTCGCATAGGTCTCTGCGTTCTCCCTGACCTCTTCTTTTGTGAGCGGTTTACGGGTGACGTTCTTGCCCGTCGGGTCGCCGATCATGCCGGTGAAATCACCAATCAGGAAAGTGACCTCGTGTCCCAGGTCCTGAAACTGGCGCATTTTGTTGATGATGACGGTATGACCAAGATGCAGATCAGGCGCGGTCGGATCGAAACCCACCTTGATACGCAGCTTTTTACCCGATTCGAGCTTTTTTTGAAGATCTTCAATCTTGATGATTTCTTCAGTGCCCCTCGCTATCAATGCGAGGGCTTGTGTCACATCTGTCATATACCGGTCCGTTTGCTGCCTGTTTTTCCAAGGAGGTGGCATTGTATTGCCTTGTTCCGCCAGCCTCTACCCCAAACGTTCCATAATGCACCATGAAGCGGTAAATTCACACTCTGAAATTTGTCTCGTGTGGTATCTTTAGCCCTGCCTGAACGCCTGACTCTAATGATGGTCGATATGCAGCATGCAAAAAAACAGTAATCTCCTTTCCGTGCTGAGCGGAATATTGCCGCACTTTAAATTCAGAATAACCCGGATCAGGTTATTCCTGTTCGCAGTGACACTCATCGCTTTCGGCCTGGCGCTCGGCGGGCTCGAAAAGGCCGCTGAGGATGACACCATTGCCAGCAAGGTGGTCAACCTCGATCTGCCCGACCGCCTGGCCGGAAAAATACCTGAATTTGAAAGTGTGGCCGCAGCGGCCACCCAGGAACCGGAACCCTGGGAATCGGTTGCCGTACGCCCGGGTGAATCGCTCGATGGCATCTTCCGCCAGCAGGGTTTCAGTGCAGGCACGTTGCACGAGATCATGATAATCAACGAGAAAACCAAACAACTGAGGAAAATTCGACCGGGTGATCTTTTCGAATTCCAGCGCCATGAGGATGGTTCGCTCAAGCGTATGCGTTACGGTATTGACGAAGGCAATTACCTGATCGTCGACTACGACGGCCAGCAGGCGGTAGCGTCAATTGAGCCTCGTGACTTGATCACGGAAATCACCGAGACCAGCGGCACCATCACCTCTTCACTGTTCCTCGCCGGCAAGAAGGCGGGACTCAGCGATGGCATGGTCATGAAACTGGCGAACCTGTTCGGCTGGGATATCGATTTTGTCCTGGATATTCGTGAAGGCGACCGTTTTTTCCTGCTCTATGAGAAGGTCTACAGGGACGGCAACTTCTTGCGTGACGGCGAAATTATCGGCGCCACTTTTATCAACCAGGGAGAAAAGTTCCAGGCGCTGCGCTTCGAAGTTGATGGACAGGCCCAGTACTTTGCACCGGACGGGCGAAACATGCGCAAGGCATTTCTTCGCGCCCCGTTGAATTTTTCCTATATCAGTTCAAACTTCAACCCGAAGCGTTTTCACCCGATCCTTAAACGCATCAAGGCCCACAATGGTATCGACTACAAGGCGCCCAAAGGCACTCCGGTATATGCAGCCGGAGACGGCAAGGTCATAAAATCCGACTATAACAAGTTTAACGGCAACTACGTTTTTATCCAGCACGCAAACAACATCGTGACTAAATACCTGCACTTCACAAATCGCACGGTTAAACAGGGCCAGCGGGTCAAGCAGGGGCAGGTCATTGGCTATGTGGGCGCCACCGGCCTGGCGCAGGCGCCCCACCTGCACTACGAGTTCGTGGTCAACGGCGTACACCGCAATCCCCGCACCGTTGCATTGCCAAAAGCAGACCCGCTGGGCCAGGCACAGTTAGTTGAGTTCAAAGCTTCGGCAGCGCCCATTTTGTCGCAGCTGGGCCGGCTTGAATCCGCATCCATGTACGCCACTACCGCCAGCCCGTGAAAGACGAACTCGTCATCGGCATGCTGTCCGGTACAAGCCGCGACGGTGTCGATGCCGTACTGGTCAACTTTAACGGGGAATCCATGGATATTCTGCATGCCCTGTGCACCCCCTACCCGACGGCAATCAGGCAGACACTTGATCAACTGCTCGCAACCGGCGAACCGCCGGCCGCAAAGCTGGCGCAATTGCTGGACGAAAACCTGGCATTCTTTTTTGCACGTGTCGCGCAAAACCTGGTTCGGGAAGCCGGTCTGGAAATGCGCGACATACGCGCGATTGGCTCACACGGTCAAAATGTCTGGCACCGGCCCGGGGATGAACCTCCGCTCAGCATCCAACTGGGAAAAGGTGATCTTATTGCCAGGAACACGGGTACGACGGTGGTCAATGATTTTCGCAGCGCAGATATCCAGGCGGGTGGTGAGGGTGCACCGCTGGCGCCTTTGTTACACACAGTCATATTCCGCAGCGACTCGGAAAACCGTGCGATTCTGAATCTCGGCGGCATTGCCAACCTCACACTGTTACCCGCCGGGGGCGACGTGTCGGGCTTTGACTGCGGCCCCGGTGTGTGCCTGATGGATGAATGGATCCACCGGCAGTTGCAACAAGACTTCGACAACCGAGGCCGATGGGCAGCCACGGGCCAGGCAGACACCGGGCTGCTGGACCGCATGCTGGCGGATCCGTACTTCAGCCGGTCGCCGCCGAAGAGCACCGGGCTGGAGTACTTCAGCATGGCCTGGTTGGACCGGATGCTGAGCCAGGCGCCGCCTTCAGCCGCCGATGTCCAGGCCACGCTGGTGGAGTTGAGCGTGGCGAGCGTAGTCCGCAGCCTGGGTGAGACCGGTCTTCCGGACCGGCTGCTGGTATGCGGCGGCGGTGTACACAATGACTACCTGATGTTAAGACTGGCGGCGGCGTTACCCGCCGTCGCGGTGGAACTGACCTCCGGGTACGGTACCGATCCGGACTGGGTTGAGGGTGTGTTGTTTGCCTGGCTGGCGCGCGAGAGACTGTCTGAGCGTGCGCAGGACACGGCACGCATCACCGGTGCAAAACACCCGGTTTTGCTGGGTGAGATACACCAACCGGCCGGCGCTCATATATAATGAGGCAATGTCCTTAATCCTCAACATACTGTGGTTTATCTTTGGCGGGTTTCTTGTCGTGTTAGCTTATATTTTTGGCGGCTTGCTGTTGTGCATCACCATTATTGGTATCCCGTTCGGGATTCAGTGCTTCAAATTATCCATACTGGGCATGGCACCATTCGGCCATGAGATTCTTGAGGCCGAACCGCCGGGTGGCGCCATCTCGGTCATCATGAACGTGATCTGGATACTTTTCGCGGGCCTTGAGCTGGCCGTCATGCACTTGTTCCTTGCGGCATTTTTCGCGATCACAATAATCGGTCTGCCATTTGCGGCCCAGCATTTAAAACTGACTCGCCTGGCCATTCTCCCTTTCGGTTTCAGGGTGGTTCCCATTCGTTGAACCAACTGTCAGATGGCGCTTGATTGCCCACCGGTTTTATTATTTGAAGGGTCACGCAGAACGTTTGATTTTTGCTCGGCGAGCACCTTTGAACAAAGAATAATTGAATCATCTGAAAAGAATAAAAACAGCTCATTCCCGGAGCGTTAACCCGCCAAATAAAATTGATAATTAACTGATAATTATCAATCTGTTAATACTGAACAAAGATTCAGTCGCACAGGGTAATTCTTACCCCAAAATCCATCTTCAATTTAATTGACCTAGATCATTACAAGCCCCATAGCCGAAGCGTAGTGTGCCACTTGGACAAGGAAATATCTTGCCGAATGGCCGACTTCCCGTCAGACGCGGGAGAGGTGATAGTTTGATAGTGTTGGCGGTAGTTCTACCAATATCTTTTATTCCTTCTGTATTCACCCAGACAGCCGGTATCGGTGTGTCGAAAAAAACCGACAGCATCAGAACGAAAAGTTTGCCACCTGGAAGCACAAACTTCACATGGGTGTCCCTTGCAAAAACTTCCAATCCATACATAAAGACGCCGCCTGCGTACCCCAGGTGGTCCGTTGACGCGTCACCCGTTTTGAACTCCAGGTCTGCCCGTGATGGCAAGCACCGCTATTTCCGTATTTCGGAGGATTGATAACATGATTGTCATTTTAATTGTAATCACCACGATCATCGCGTTTATCGTCGTTGATCTTGTGCTGCGCGTTCTCATGAAAAGGATTAGTGAGACGCGCATGAAAAAGGAGAGAGAGCACGCTCTGGACATCGGCCTGCAACTGGATGTGAGCGAGGAAGCGCCGTCGTTGAAGCGCGTTGAACTCGACAATCCAAAGGCGCGGATACTGGCAGTGGATGATGAAGAAATCATCCTCAACAGTTTTCGTAAAATACTCGTTCTGGCCGGTTACAGCATCGACACGGTGGAAAGGGGTTCCGAGGCCCTGGGTCTGATTCGGAAGAACGATTACGACTTTGTTTTCACCGACCTGAAAATGCCGGAGATGGACGGGGTTGAATTGACCAAGGCCGTCAAACACCTTCGCCCCGATATCGACGTCATAGTCATTACCGGCTACGCATCGATAGAAACCGCAGTGGAAACCGTG
Organism: uncultured Gammaproteobacteria bacterium; assembly: GCA_963801195.1. Taxonomy (GTDB): domain Bacteria; phylum Pseudomonadota; class Gammaproteobacteria; order Xanthomonadales; family SZUA-36; genus SZUA-36. Next base: position 326,247 of record CAWDDX010000003.1, read on the forward strand.
AAGCACGGCGCCATGGCCTACGTTGAAAAACCATTCACCGAAGATGAGCTTCTCGGATTCCTGAAAACCTCGTTGATAAAAAGACAGGACAATCTCGAAAAGCAGATGCGTCACAAGGTCCGTCTGATCAAGCCGGGTACACACGAATCGAAATCCAGGTACGAATTGAACGTCCCGGCAGGGGTTTTCATTTCCCCCCAGCATGCATGGGCAAAAATTGAACTGAACGGAATGGTCCGGATCGGTCCGGATGATCTTATCCGCAAAGTCTTTGACAAGATTGACCAGGTCGAACTGCCGCAGGCAGGTCAGGTCATCGAAAAAGGCAGTCCGCTGTTTGCCATTAAGTATTCCGATTTCAGCATGGAAATACCATCCCCGCTGAGTGGAAAAATCACATTTGTAAACTCTGAGCACACGGAGCATCCCGAGTGGTTGGCCATCAAACCGTTTGAGCTGAGCTGGATGTGCGGAATTGAACCGTCAAATCTCGCCAACGAACTGCCGGATCTTAAGATCGGGCGCGATTCAGTCGATTGGTATCAAGCGGAAATAGACAGGTATCAGGCCCTGGCAGACAAGTTCATCGAGAACACCGCCCAGGTGGAATCGAAGGAAACGGAAGAGGGTGAAAGACTCAATAAAGAGGAATATAAGAATCTTCTGATGGGCTTTTCAAAACCGTTTCTGCAAAGCTGATTATTTGAAGCAATACCTGGTTCTGTTACTACTGAAAATCCGGTGAGGCATTTATGCTTAAATTTAATGTTTCTTTAGCTTGTTCGATCCTGTTTGTTTTTTCCGTGCTGGTACCTGCGCCCGAAGCTGTCGCCGCCCATGAAATCGTTGGCGCTCCCGGCTGCAAGGCCTGCCACAAGGCCAGGACCGGTGACCAATGGAAAATCTGGACCGAGTCGGCGCACGCCAGGGCATACGATACCCTGGCATCCGAAGCTTCGCGAAAGATCGCTGCAGACAAGGGTATCGGCGACCCGCAAAAGGCCGAAGAGTGCCTGAAATGCCATACCACCCGGGGTTTTCTGGGCGCCGAGGTGCCCGTCAGCGAGACAGGGAAATACGCCGACAGTGAGGGCGTGGGCTGTGAAGCCTGTCACGGTCCCGGTTCCGATTACAAACCCGGAAGCGTCATGAAGGATCCGGTGGCGGCAAGGGCTGCCGGGCTGCAATCGGACAGAAGTCCGGAAGCATGCGTCCGCTGCCACAACGCCCAGAGCCCAACCTTCAAAGGCTTCGATTTCGAGGAACGCTGGGCCGAGATCGCCCATCCGGTGCCGGGCAAGGCGGACGCTCAAACGGAATCGCAAGCGGGTGTTAACAACATGCCGGACACGGTCGCATTCACGTCATCCGTTGGCAACGTCTCGTTCCCCCATAACACACACGCGGTCGAACTCGAAATAGATTGCTCGGAGTGTCACCACCAGATCCATGCAGGCGAGTTGGACACCCCGCACCCCGGATACCTGGATTCCTCATGGATCAACTGCCAGATATGCCACAACCCGAATTCAAAAATGAGCGGGCAATACTACAAATGCTCTGAATGCCATCATTCACAACTGGAGAGTGTCGCAGATGAAACACTCAGTTCAAAAGTGGTCATTCACAAAAGCTGCTGGAAGTGCCATGAGTCAGGCACCGGTGTTGAGGCCAGCGAGGGGTGTGTTGAGTGTCATGTGAAGGCACAGAAATAGTTACGGTTTTTTTTGAAATTTTATGCCCTGAAAAGGTTTCAGACCCAGCAGGGATTAAGGAGACATCATGGATAGGCGAGGTTTTCTAAAAACATCAGTTCTCGTTGCCGGCACAACGGTCGCAGGCAAGACACTCAATGCCCGGGAAAAAAAGAACCCGGAAGAGTTTGTCGGGATTCTGGTCGACACCACCCGTTGTATTGGTTGCCGGGCATGCGAAGTCGCCTGTTCGGAAGTGCACGATAATTTTGTTCCGGACATTCTTAATGACGGGGCACTTGAGAAGCACCGGAAAACAAGTGAAAAACAATGGACGGTGGTTAATAAATACAAGACCGACAAGGGTGATGTATTTGTCAAGAGCCAGTGTATGCACTGCTACCAGGCCGCCTGTTCAACTGCCTGTCCAACGGAGGCAATGAAGCAGACCGAAATAGGCCCGACCATCTGGAGGGGTAACAAGTGTATCGGCTGCCGCTACTGTATGATCTCCTGCCCTTTCAACATGGTGAAATACGAGTTCAACGAATGGAACCCGAAGGTTCAGAAATGCACCATGTGTTTCGAGCGTCTCGAGGAGGGGCAGAAACCGGCCTGTGTTTCAGCCTGTCCTACAGATGCCCTCACATTTGGCACGCGGGTGAAGAACCTCGAATTTGCCAGACATCGCATTTACAGCCACCCGGATGAATATGTCCACCACATATACGGTGAAACCGAAGTCGGTGGAACCGGCTACATTTACCTGTCGGCAGTACCTTTTGATCAACTTGGTTTTCCAACCGACATCGGTAATACCGCTTATCCGGAATATACAAAAGAATTCCTCTACAGCGTCCCCATGGTTCTGTTTGGTGCACCGGCCTTTCTGTTGGGACTCAACTCACTGGCGGCAAGAAAAAAACCTGACGTTGAGGTAGAGCTTGGTTTTGAAGATGAAGGGGCGAATGATGAATAGAGAAGCAGCTGTTTACGATTCCTTTGGAAATTTCTTCAGGTTCCTGATCCAGGAGATGAAACCGCGCGGGCCATGGATCACACCATTCAACGTCATCTCGATCCCGGTGATTATCACCGGGGTGATCATCCTGTATTTCCGCTTTGTATATGGCCTCGGTTCCGTGACACATTACAGCCAGGAAGTTCCCTGGGGCCTGTGGAAGGGGTTGAATGTTGTAACCGGTGTCGCGCTGGCCGGTGGCGCATATGTGATCACGTTCGTGGTTTACGTACTGGGGGTAAACAAGTACCACTCGATCGTGCGTATCACGGTTTTGAACGGATTTATGGCCTATACATTTTATGCCGGTGCCCTCCTGCTTGACCTGGGCCGCCCCTGGTATGGCTATAATCCATACATCGGTAATTCGTTTGGATTCAGTTCCATCCTGTTCCTGATCTGCTGGCATTTCCTTATTTACATGATTGCGGCATTTATCGAGTTTTCGCCGGCAGTCGCGGAGTGGATGCACTGGGAGAAGGCACGCAAGTTTTTAGCCGGCCTGACCCTGGCTACGGTCATTTTAGGCATTACCCTGTCACTACTGCATCAATCAGGCCTTGGCGCCTTGTACCTGATGGCCAAGACCAAGATTCATCCGTTGTGGTGGTCGGAGTTCATACCGATCCTGTTCTTTGTCTCCAGCGTCTACGCCGGCCTGGCCATGATTATCATGGAAGGGACCATAGGTCACAAGGTCTTTAAAAACCTGCTTCCTCCCGGCAGCGACCGCTCGTTTGACGACATCGTTCTGGGGCTGGCGAAGGGTGCTGCCATCACCATGTTCGTCTATTATTTTTTCAAAGCGCTGCTGTTCATTCACGAAAGACAATGGGATTTACTCGGTGACGGTTTCGGCCTTTGGTACCTTGTTGAAGTGATTGGCTTCGTGTTGGTGCCGGCATTGATGTTTGCCTTTGGCTTCAAGCATAAAAGTCTGAAGGTCATTAAAATTGCCGCCGCCATGGCCCTGATAGGCATTGTTCTCAATCGGCTTAATATTTCCATTATCTGTTTCAACTGGTATTCGGATCACCGTTACGTCCCCTCCTGGCAGGAATTTATCGTGTCGATGACTGTGGTCTTCGTCCAGTTCTGGATATTCCGTTGGATTGTCACACGCATGCCGGTGCTAAATCAAAGACATCAGCACTAAGCGAAATAGGAAACTAACATGGATTCAATTACATACGTTAATATCTTTGCGACAAAAGGTCTTGAGTACCTGCTCTTATTGTGCTTTTGGGTGCTATTCATCTACCTGGTCAGGTATCTTTCCCCAACGGAAAAAAAGCGCAAGGACCGGCATTGAAGCGAACGTTTACCTTAGATAACGGGTGACCCGTGCTGAGTAACAAAATCGGTCTCAAGCTGACTTTTGGCGTGGTGCTGACGATTCTCATCGCGATTGGCATATTTGCCTTTTTCAATATCCAGTCGGAAAAGAAAAGCCTGCTCACCGAGGTGGAACGGCATGCGAATCAACTCAGTGAAGCGGTCAAGTCCGACACTGAATACGACATGCTGCACAACGACCGGGAACGTATCCACGAAAGCATCCACCGTATCGGCAACCAGGAGAGTATCGATCGGGTCCGTGTATTCAATAAGTCGGGAACGATCATATACTCGTCGGACCCGGCCGAAATCGGCACCATGGTCGACAAGAATGCCGAGAGTTGTTACCGCTGTCATTCGGCCGGTAAACCGCTCGAACGGTTGGAGCAAAAGGAGCGTTCAAGGGTCTTCCGTCCATCTGAAAACTCACCGCGACTGCTCGGTATCATAAACCCGATCTACAATACCCCTTCTTGCTGGACAGCGGCCTGTCATGCACATCCGAGCACCCAGACCGTGCTCGGCGTGCTGGATGTCACCATCCCCCTCACCGAGGTCGACAAGAACATCCGTCGCAGCCAGGTGGCGATGGCCGTTCTCGCTGTCAGCGCCATCCTCATCCTGAGCCTCATTGTCAGCTTCATGGTCCGCTGGTGGATCGACCGCCCCATCCGGGGACTGCTCACGGGTATTAAACACGTGTCGAGTGGCAACCTCAGTTACCGCGTCGATGTGAAAAGCGAGGACGAACTGGGGATGCTGGCCAATTCATTCAACAGCATGACCGACAACCTGGCCGAGGCGCGGCTACAACTCTTCCAGTCGGATAAGCTCGCCTCCCTTGGCCGACTGGCCGCCGGGGTGGCACACGAAATCAACAATCCGCTGACAGCCGTTCTCACCAACAGCAGCTACCTGTTGAAGCGCTCGCAGGGAGAGGCCGAGACGCGTGACGACTTGCAGGTCATCGTTTCCGAAACCATCCGCTGCCGCGAGATCGTCAAAAGCCTGTTGGATTTCGCTCGCCAGACCGTTCCCAAGAAACGCAAGGCGGACATCAATGAAATCATCGGCCGCGCTGCAAAAGTGATCGAAAACCAACTCTCCACGCGGCAGGTCGAATTGATCATGGACCTGGATGCCTCGCTGCCCAAAGCGACCGTGGATGCCAACCAGATCCAGCAGGTATTCATCAACCTGATGGCCAACGCTTCAGACGCCATCGGTGAAGACAGCGGTTCGATAAAAATCACCAGCAAGGTCATTAGCCTGAGCCCCGCCGGCGTCCTTCAGATCAAGCGCGCGCTTTGCAGAAAGCGGCACGACCTGGTCGACAGGAAAATACAGATCGACGGTAAACCTGCGATCAGCATGCGCTACAAAAAGAAAAAACAGACCGGGCTCATCCATCTCAACCCGATGTACGGCTCTACCGAGCACAAGTTGAACGGGTGGCCCGGCATGGATAAGGAAGTTGAACTCATGTGTCCGGACTGCTCCGCCTCGCTGATCGCCGAGGGTGAGTCGTGTCCGGATTGTGGTTCCCCTATCTACGCTTTTGAGGTGCCGATGAAAGGGCTTGTCCAGGGCTGTTTGAAAGAAGGATGCGGTTGGCACCGCTGGGAACAGGTGGATTCCTCCTGGAACGACGAATACGTCGAAGTCCGGGTGACAGACGACGGTTGCGGTATTCCGGAAGAACAGTTGCCGAAGCTCTTCGAACCGTTTGCCACGACAAAAGGGCAAAAGGGAACGGGTCTTGGCCTGGCCGTAACCTGGGGCATCATCGACAATCACAATGGCACCATTTCGGTCGATAGCGAGCCTGGCAAAGGAACAACTTTCACCATCCGGATTCCCGTCGGACAATGAAGCAAAAACGGGACATCCTGGTCATCGACGACGAGCCCACGCTTACCCGGGTGGTGGGAAAAGTATGCAACGCAGAAGGCATGTCCACAGCACCCGCCAACCATGCCATCGAGGCGCTGCAATATCTGGATCAGGGTGAGTTTCGCCTGATACTCTGCGACATCATGATGCCCGAACTCAACGGGTTCCAATTTCTCGAGGAACTGTCCAGACGGGGCATTCAGACGCCCGTGGTGATGATGACCGGGTATTCGACCGTGGAAAACGCGGTTAAAAGCCTGACTTCAACGGGCGCGGTGGACTATATTCCAAAACCGTTTACTGCCGATGAACTACTCACCGTGATCAGGCGCAGCCTGCGCTGCGGAATGCTGCTGAACGAAGACGAATCGGCCAGCCTCCCCAGGAGCGGCGCCATGAGCTATGTTCCCTGCCCCTCGAATTACTACAAGCTGGGGTATGGAAGCTGGGCCATGATGGAGGACAAGGGAACCGCGATAATCGGTGTAAGCGACCTGTTCCTGAGAGCGGCGGAAGGTATCAGGGAATTCGAATTATCACTGCCAGGCGAAGACCTTTTGCAGGGAATCCCATGCGCGGAGATGACGTCGCCGGACGGTTCGGTACACAACATCATGTGTCCGCTGAGCGGCAGGATCCTCGAGGTCAACGCCCAGGCGCAATCGACTCCTTCGCTGGTCGAGAAAGACCCGTACTTCAGAGGCTGGCTGTACCAGATTTTACCCTCGAATCCAGCGAGTGACCTGCAATGGCTGAGTAATTGACGCCCCCGACCCATCCGGCTTGACGGCCGTTACCGGGTAATCGTCCAAAACACGACAAACATCTCCGACTAGCCCGCATGTTGCACCAGTATCCCGGAGACTGGCGCAGGTCAGGTGCGGTTGGGTGCAGGGCTGGAGTGAGGATCATAGCCATAGCTATGGTCCGAGGGAAACTCGAGCCCAGGCGTGCCTGAACTAGCCAGGGCCGGGATGGGTCCCGGGCCGGGTACAAAGTGTACCCCGGTATTCTTCAACAAAAATTCCATTTAGGTCAATCGATTCAATTAGATACGGTGAGGCCCGATGCCGACTGGTGCAATATACGGGCCAGGAGCCTGTCGGATTTAACATGATCTACTGCGGAAAACCCGACAGACTCCCAGGACAATCACGGTTTGCGCTCATTCCATGGCGCGACCTTGAACAGCAGTAACAGACCGGGAATCGCCGCCAGCGTACACAGGATGAAAAACTGCGTATAACCCACCGCCTCGATAATAAAACCCGTCGAGGCGTTGGTCAGGGTCCTGGGTATCGCGATAAAGCTGCTGAACAGGGCGAACTGCGTGGCGGTGAATGCCTTGCTGGTCTCGCGCGCCATGTACGCGGTCAACGCAATGGCGCCAAGGCCCACGCCCAGGTACTCGCCGCTGACCACGAAAAACAGCCCCAGCGCGTGATGGCCGACCGTACTCAACCAGGCATAGCCCAGGATGGTACCCATCTGCACGAAACCAAACACCCATAGTGCCCGGTTGATGCTCAGCTTCAACATGATCACGCCGCCCAGGATACCGCCGGCTATGGAGGACCACAACGCGGCGATCTTGGCGATCGAACCGATTTCCGTCCGGCTGAAGCCCATGTCGAGGTAAAAAGGTGTTGCCAGCGCGGTCGCCATGTTATCGCCAAGTTTATAAAGAAACATGAATGCAAGGACCGCCAGGCCCGCCATGACTCCGCCGCGTGAAAAGAACTCAACGAAGGGTTCGATGACGGCCTCTTTCAAAGAGGCCGGAGCGAGTGTGTCATCACTGACTTCCCGAATGATAAATGTCGTGATGATGCCGATACCCATGAACCCGGCGGTGACCCAGTAGACTACCGGCCATGGCAGGATATCGGAAAGGATCAGCGCCAGTGAGCCCGGTACCAGGGAAGACAGACGGTAAGCGTTGATAAACAGGGACGTGCCCGTGCCCAGCTCGTCATCGGCCAGCAATTCACGCCGGTAGGCATCGATCACGATGTCCTGGCTGGCGCCGAAAAGTGAGACGATGAAAACCATTATGACGATCGGCCTGAGTGAGGCCGTCGGATCGAACTGGCCGAGCATGGCAATCGAAACCAGCAATCCTGCCTGCGTGATCAGGGCCCAGCCCCGCCTGCGGCCCAGAAAGGGCAGTTTGTAGCGGTCCATCAGGGGCGACCAGAGAAACTTCCACGTATAAGGCAGGGACACCAGCGCGAACAAGCCGATCGTTGCGAGGTCGACCTCGTGACTGCGCAACCATGCCGGCACCAGCTGGATCAAAACGTAAAGCGGCAGACCTGATGTAAACCCCAGGAAAATGCAGGTCACCATCTTGCGGTTGAATAATATATCCTGCCAGCGTCGTGAAGCCGGCGTCACTGCCCCGCTATTTTTTTTCAATGTCGTAGTCGTAATCGATGGTCAGCGGCGCGTGATCGGAAAACCGCTCATCCTTGTAAATATCGACGCTGCGCGCCGTCGCCGCGACCCCCGGGGTGGCTACGTGGTAGTCAATGCGCCAACCGGTATTGTTGGCCCAGGCCTGGCCACGATTCGACCACCAGGTATACTGGTCCGCGCCGGTCTCAACCTGGCGAAAGGTATCGACCATACCCACGTGACCGAACAGTTCATCCATCCACGCGCGTTCCTCCGGCAGGAAGCCGGAGTTTTTCTGATTGCCCCGCCAGTTCTTGATGTCGATCTTCTTGTGCGCGATATTCCAATCGCCACAGATGATGTATTCGCGGTCTTCAAGCGCCATGGCCTTCAACAGCGGTTGCAGATAATCCATGGTCTGGTACTTGATCTGCTGGCGCTCATCCTTTGATGATCCGGATTGCATGTACAACGAGACCACGCTCAATTGACCAAAGTCGGCCCGTATCCAGCGACCCTCGAGATCCATGACGTCCCAACCGATGCCGTGGTGTATTTGATCGGGTTCGTGCCGCGTATAGATCGCCACACCGCTATAGCCCGGTTTTTGTGCGTCGTGAAAATAGCTGTGGTAACCCGCCGGTGAAAAAACAGGAGCACCCAACTGGTGTTCCTGGGCCTTGGTTTCCTGGATGCATACAACATCCGGGTTCCGTTTTTGCATCCATTCGAAAAAGCCCTTGCGGGCCGCGGAACGGATACCGTTCGTATTGATGCTGATGATTCGCATAAGCTGGCTTTCGTCCAATTACGATGCAGTAAACTGGAAAGCAGCATAACCGGCCTTGGTCAACTTGTCATGACCCGGGCGGGCGCAGCAGGCTATTGAAGCGCGGTCCAAGCCGGGACATACTTCCCCCATGCAGAACTACAAACAGCGTTTTTTCGAATTGGCGATGGCCCGTGGCAATCTCAAGTTTGGCGAGTTCACCCTCAAATCCGGGCGTGTCAGCCCCTACTTCTTCAATGCCGGCGGTTTTGACGACGGTGAAAGCCTGCAACTGCTGTGCAAATGTTACGCACAAGCCATCATTGACTCGGGGGTGGCTTTCGACATGCTGTTCGGCCCGGCCTACAAGGGCATCCCGCTCGCGGCCGGCATTGCCATCATGCTCAAAGCCGATCATCAAACAAACATCCCCTTTGCCTATAACCGCAAGGAAGCCAAGGACCACGGCGAAGGCGGCACACTGGTCGGTGCTGAACTCAGGGGACAGGTGCTTATCACCGACGATGTCATATCGGCCGGAACATCAGTACGGGAATCCATCGAATGGATTGCCGCCGCAGGCGCGACACCTTGTGGTGTTGCGATTGCGCTGGACCGCCAGGAACGTGGTCTGGGCGAGCAGTCTGCAGCGCAGGAAGTCACCAGCGAGTCTGGCATACCGGTCATTGCAATCGCGGGTCTCGACGATCTGATCGAATACCTTGAAAATCGGTCGGCGGCAAATATCGACATTCAGGCCATTCGGCGCTATCGTAACAGCTATGGAGTCTAAGCCGCACATTACGTTGTTCTCCCGCCTGCTGAGCGTTGCGATCCTGGCCGCCATTATCCTGGTTGTGTCGGTAAGCCCGCTGGCCGCCGATACTTACCGGTGGAAAGACAAGAACGGCGAAATTCATTATGGCGAATCGGTGCCGGCCGAATATGCCGACCAGCCTTATGACATTCTCAATAATTCCGGGATGGTCATAGAACACGTCGAGGACACGTCTGCAGCCGTTGAAATCTCGGTGGAAAAGAAACCCAAGAAGAAAGAAAGGGGGCCGTTGATCTCGGAAGAAGAACGTCTGATACAGTCCGACCGTTTGTTGGTCGTACGCTACGCTTCCGAAGAAGAAATCAGCAAAGCACTCGATCTGGAAATCGCTCAATTGGGTTACGATTCAAAAGTTGTCAACCAGTCTTACGAAAGCACCGACACTGCCATCAGGAGCCAGATCAGCCAGGCCGCCAATCAACAAAGGGCCGGTCAGAAAATCAGCGACGACCAGCAGAAGGTCATTGATCAGCTTTATGCCAGACGCGCGCAGGACGAAAGAAAGCGGGCATCCCTGCAGAAAAGGGAAAAACAGATTCGCGCCCGCTATGAATCAGACCTTGAACGTTACCGTTTCCTGACCTCCGGCAATGAAGAAGACGATCAGGAGCCAACCGACAAGGGTTAACCTCGACCTTTCGTCCCACGCCCCGGTCCCGATGTATACACGCTGCCCCCAATGTAAAATGGTCCATCCTGTTGGCGCCGCGCAGCTTTCACAGTCCCGGGGCCTGGTGCAGTGTGGACCCTGTGGACGGACCTTCAGCGCATTGAGTTTTCTTTTCGACGAGTGGCCCGCCGGCGAAGCACACCGGCCGGCGAGCGGTCCGGATGCAACCCTGCCCATTCTGCAGGCGGTGGTCAAGGAAGATAGCGGTGTCAAAGTTCTTCCGGCTGACAATGGTGAACCCGAACCTTCAGAGTCCGGCAACAAGCGCCTGGTGTGGGGTTTGGCAACGGCGCTGCTGGTCCTCGTGACGATTGCCAATATCGCCTGGACTTTTCGCCTGCAGTTACTGTCTGCACCCGTAATCAGCTCCTGGATAGAACCGGCCGGTTCGTCGCAGGTTGAAGAGAATGGTTTGCTCAAAGACCCGCAAAAAATACAGCTGGTCAGCCGGGACATGCACACGCACCCAACGCGTTCAGGGATCCTGGTGCTGAGTCTTACTTTTGTCAATCTCGCACCGCGCAACCAGGCGTTTCCGGAACTCGAGGTGACGCTGACGGACGCGGCCAACCAACCGGTGGCACAACGCCGTCTACAGCCCGCCGAATACCTGCGTCCGGGCGCCGACACCCGTACCGGGTTGGCAGCGGATGTGTATTTGCCGGTTTTGCTCGAACTTGGAGACCCGGGAGATCAGGCGGTTGGATTCGAAATCAGGTTTCTTTAATATTTTCGGCAGAAACCGGAGCGCAGACCCCCGGTTGCCGGGAACCCCCGGTGCTATCCGGACGGCATTGAAAATCTTTTCTCCACAACAATAATTTAGCGATTGGCCTTGCAAATATGGTAGTGTTTACAGATAGTCATCATCCAACAAAAAACCAACGATAGAAGACATTATGAACGCAGATTCATCGCACGCTATTCCGTTGAGGCAACACGTACAAATCACCGTTAGCAGATACCTCAAGGACATGGGCAAGACCGCTCCCGACAACCTGTACCAGATGTTATTGGCTGAGATCGAGCCCCCTCTCATCGAAGAAACCCTGAAATGCACCGGCGGTAACCAGTCACGGGCAGCTGATATGCTCGGCATCACGCGCAACACCTTGCGCACGAAAATGCAGCGCTATTCAATCAGACCGCCTTCCGGCAAAACCGTCCGGCCAAAAAAATGATTGGAGCCTGCCCGGTTTTCACCGGTTGCTCGTCACAAACCATTTGGGTTGATTCACTTTAAATGCAGAGCCAAAAATGCCTCCGACAAAAAAATACGCGCTGATCAGTGTTTCAGACAAGACCGGGCTGCTCGATTTTGCCCGGAAACTACTCGATCTCGACTTTAGTTTATTAAGCACGGGCGGAACCCAGAACATGCTGAGCGAGGCCGGCCTCGCGGTCATGGGTGTGAGTGAGTTTACGGGCTTTTCCGAAATCATGGATGGCCGGGTCAAGACCCTGCACCCGCGCATACATGGCGGCATTCTCGGCCGGCACCAGGACAAGGATGTCATGCGAGCCCAGGACATCCCGCCCATTGACCTGGTCGTTGTCAACCTGTATCCCTTCGAAGCGGTCACCGCAGAAGAGGGTTGCAGCCTGGAGGATGCCATTGAAAACATCGATATTGGCGGCCCGGCGATGGTGCGTGCGGCGGCGAAAAACCATGCCCGCGTGACGGTAATCGTCGACCCGGGCGACTACTCGGAAATTGTGAGCGAACTGGAGAACAACGGCTCGGTACCAGCCGGCAAGCGGTTTACCCTGGCGACAAAGGCATTTGCCCACACGGCCCGTTACGACGGCCTGGTGGCAGCCTACCTCAGCCGCAGGAATGTCGATGGCGAACTGATCCGGACCCTGCCAGGATATATCACGCAGCAGTTCCAATGCAGACAGGAACTCCGTTACGGCGAAAACCCGCACCAGCCGGCCGCTTTTTATATAGACGCAGGCCTCACACCGAGCGGTATTGCAGCCGCCGAACAACTCCAGGGCAAGGAGCTGTCCTACAACAACATCAACGATGCAGATGCCGCACTCGAATGCGTCAGTCAATTTGACCCCCGGCCGACCTGCGTGATCGTCAAGCACGCAAACCCCTGCGGTGTTGCGCACGGCAGCAGCAACATCGAAGCTTATCTGAATGCCTTTGCCACCGATCCGGTATCCAGCTTTGGCGGGATCATCGCCTTCAATCAGCGGGTCCATGGTGAAGTGGCAACGGTCATCATGGAGAAGCAGTTTGTCGAAGTCATTATCGCACCCGATTTCAGCGACGACGCCCTGCAGAGGTTTGCAGACAAGCCTAACGTGCGCCTTCTGCGCTGTAAGCTTAAGGAACAATCCAGCCCCGTACTGAATTTCCAGCGGGTATCCGGTGGCCTGCTGGTGCAGCAAAAGGACGCAGACCGGGTCAGCAGGATTGACTGTACCTGCGTCACGCTTCGCCAGCCAACTGAACATGAATGGCTGGATATGCTGTTTGCCTGGAAAGTTGCACGTATCACCAAGTCCAACGCCATCGTGTTTGCTACCGGGGGCCGGACACTCGGTGTGGGCGCAGGTCAGATGAGCCGCGTTGACTCGGCCCGGATCGCTCGTTTGAAAGCCGAGGATGCCGGCGTCAACCTCACCGGTTCGGTTATGGCGTCTGATGCATTCTTCCCGTTCAGGGATGGCATCGATACCGCTGCCAGCGCCGGCGTCAAGGCGGTGATCCAGCCGGGAGGCTCCATGCGTGACGAAGAGGTTATCGCCGCAGCCAACGAACACGGCCTGGCAATGGTGTTTACCGGTGTGCGTCATTTCCGGCATTAACAGCGCTTCGAAATCGACACGGTCCGGACCATCAGATCCGGATTTATCAGGCTGCTGCAGACTTTTTTCCATTCAAGCCGGCAGGGTTATCGGCTGCCGTTTCACCCGTACACCGCTCGCGGATCAAAAAGCAGGATTTTGGGTAGATCAATGAAAGTACTTATCATCGGAAGTGGTGGCCGTGAACATGCCCTGGCATGGCGGGTTGCGCAATCGGACCAGGTAAAAACCGTCTACGTGGCACCCGGCAATGCGGGGACCGGGCTTGAGCGGAAGGTGGAAAACGTGGCATTGGCCAGCGACGACATTGATGCGCTGGTGACGTTTGCAAGTGAACACGGCATTGACCTCACCATCGTCGGCCCGGAAGCGCCACTGGTCGCAGGAATCGTGGACCGGTTTCAAGCGGACGGCCTGGCCTGTTTCGGTCCCACCGCAGCAGCGGCCCAACTCGAAGGTTCCAAGGTATTTGCCAAGGATTTTATGAGCCGCCACGACATCCCCACCGCCGCATATGGCAATTTTACCGATATCGATGCGGCACTTGCATTTATCCGCCAGGTAGGCACACCCATAGTCGTCAAGGCTGACGGCCTGGCCGCCGGCAAAGGTGTCATTATTGCTAAAACTATTGAGGAGGCGGATACCGCCGTCAGGGATATGTTGGCGGGAAACGTATTCGGCGAAGCCGGTCACCGCGTGCTCATCGAGGAATTTCTCACCGGTGAAGAAGCCAGCTTCATCGTCATGGCCGACGGCGAACACATCCTGCCGCTGGCCACGAGCCAGGATCACAAGGCGCGGGACGAAGGCGACCTGGGCCCCAATACCGGCGGCATGGGCGCTTATTCACCCGCACCCGTCATCGATAAAAGACTGCATGACACGGCCATGGAAACCGTCATAAAACCGACCATCAGGGGTATGGCTGAGGAGGGTATGCCATTTACCGGTTTCCTGTACGCCGGGCTGATGATATCGCCCGCGGGGGATACACGGGTGTTGGAGTTCAACGTCCGTTTTGGCGACCCTGAAACGCAACCCATCATGATGCGTCTTAAGTCCGACCTGGCGGAACTGTGCCTGGCTGCCGTCAATGGCAAGCTCGACCAGGTGGAAGCGAACTGGGATCCGCGTCCTGCACTCGGGGTGGTCATGGCGGCGGGTGGTTACCCGGGCAACTACGTTAAAGGCCAAGTGATTACCGGCCTGGAAGATGCAAAACAATCGGGGACCCTGGTATTCCATGCCGGAACACAACTCCTTGATGGCCGGGTCGTCACGGCGGGCGGAAGGGTGCTGTGTGTTTGCGCCATGGCCGGCAGCGTCGCGGATGCAGCAACTGCCGCTTATGCCGGTTGCGATGATATCCATTGGAATGATGCTTTTTTCAGACGTGACATCGGTTACCGCGCCATTGCACGGGAGCGGGCGTCAAGGCCTGACGGGGCCTGAAGAATATGGATGTTTCGCACCTGCTCGATGAACTCAACGAAGCGCAGCGAAAAGCAGTCACGACCGAATCACAACACACATTGGTGCTGGCGGGCGCCGGCAGTGGCAAAACACGTGTCCTGATCCACCGTCTGGCCTGGCTGATCCAGGTGGAGCACGTCTCACCGCTCAGCATCCTGGCGGTAACGTTCACCAACAAGGCGGCCGGCGAGATGCGCGAGCGCGCGCAACAGCTTTTGCAGGTCCCCGTCCGTTCGATGTGGATTGGAACCTTTCACGGCATCGCCCACCGCTTGCTGCGGATGCATTGGCAAGAAGCCGGTTTGCCGGAAAATTTCCAGATCCTGGATTCGGACGACCAATACCGGATACTGCGGCGCCTGATCAAAGAGGAAGGTATGGATGAGGCCCAGTGGCCCGCAAGGCAGGCCCAGTGGTTCATCAACGCCCGCAAGGACGAAGGCCAGCGACCGGACGCCATCGAACACATGGGCAATCCGATCACCGCCCAGTGGGTTCGAATCTATGAGCTCTACCAGGCCAATTGTGACAGGGCCGGGCTGGTCGACTTTGCCGACCTGCTGCTGCGCGCACACGAACTCTGGTTAAATAACCCTTCGCTGCTGGATCACTACCGCAAGCGGCTGAGTCATCTTCTGGTGGACGAATTCCAGGACACAAACTCGATCCAGTACGCCTGGATACGCATGCTGGCCGGAGAAAACGGCAGTGTCCTGGTCGTGGGTGATGACGACCAGTCCATTTATGGATGGCGCGGTGCGCAGGTTGCAAATGTGCAGCACTTCCAGCGTGACTTCAAAAATGTACAGGTCGTCAAGCTTGAACAGAACTACCGTTCCAGCGGCAACATCCTGGAAGCGGCCAACGCCTTGATCGCCCACAATGAAGACCGCATGGGCAAGAAACTCTGGACCGCCGACGAAAGGGGCACCCCCATCACACTTTACGCGGCATTCAATGAACAGGATGAAGCCCGCTACACCGTCGAACAGGTGGAGCAATGGCTTGCCAAGGGGCGACGCGCCGACGAGGTCGCCATCGTTTACCGGACCACCGCGCAATCGAGGCTGTTCGAGGAATACCTGCTCAAGGCATCCATCGCCTATCGTGTTTATGGTGGTCAGCGCTTTTTCGAACGGGCTGAGATCAAGGATGCGCTCGCCTACCTGCGTCTGATCCAGAACCCGAATGACGATGCCGCGCTTGAACGCGTGATCAATACCCCGGCCCGTGGCATTGGACAGAAAACACTTTCAACCCTGCGTTTGCAGGCACGTGAAAGCAGCTTACCCATGTGGCAGGCCGCCCAGGAGTGCATCCGGCAAAACCGCCTGCCCGCGAGGGCGCTAGCGGCGCTGAATGGTTTCGCAGACCTGATATCCGACATGCGTGAACGCATGGAGAACTGGACACTGGGTAACCAGGTGCAGGGTCTCATCGTCGACAGTCAACTCGTGAGTCATTACGAAAAAGAAAGCCTTGAGAAGATGGAGTCACGGGTCGAAAACTTGCGCGAACTGGTCAATGCGGCAACGGCATTCATCATTCCGTCCGAGGATGAGGACGCCGGTATGACCGAGCTGCAATCATTCCTGAGTCATGCGGCGCTGGAGGCCGGCGAAACCCAGGGTGAAGCCTGGGACGACTGCGTACAAATGATGACACTGCACTCGGCCAAGGGTCTCGAGTTTCCGTTGGTGTTTATCGTCGGTATGGAAGATGGCTTGTTTCCTCACCAACGCAGCGTCATGGAATCAGGCGGTCGTCTCGAAGAAGAGCGCAGGCTTTGTTACGTGGGTATTACCCGCGCCCGTGAACAACTCTGTCTGAGTCATGCCGAAGTCAGAAGAATGTTCGGCTCGGAAAGTCATTGCCGGCCGTCACGTTTCCTGAATGAAATCCCCACGGGCCTGATAAAGGAAGTTCGTCCGCGAATGCATGTCCAGCGTCAATGGGTCGCCCCCAGGGCCCCGCAATATCCAAAAGCCGCCTCGGGCATCAACCAGGAATGGCCATACCAGCTGGGTGATACGGTCAGACACAAGAAATTTGGCACCGGTACGGTCATCAGTTTTGAGGGCTCAGGTGAGCACGCCCGCGTGCAAGTCAATTTTCACCAGGCCGGCGCCAAGTGGCTGGTGCTTGCCTATGCAAACCTGAGTAATTCGTGAAACCTGCACCGGTCAGCATCAGCTTGTCATGGGGCGTGCTCCAGGGGATGCACTGGCACAGGCCGGGAGCGCCAAAGGTCATGTGTCTTCACGGTTGGCTGGACAATGCCGCTTCATTTGTTCCACTGGCGCCCTACCTGGAAGATTTTGACCTGCTGGCGATCGATCTTGCCGGTCACGGCTTGTCCGCGCACCGTCCAGAAAACAGCCGGTATTATTTTGCGGATTATATTTTTGACCTCGATGAGGCGCTGGACGCTATGGACTGGGATTGCTGCCACCTGGTCGGTCATTCAATGGGCGGCGGTATCGGCAGTTGTTTTGCGACGGCCTCAGCGGAAAAAGTTGACCGCTTGGTCCTGCTGGATTCCCTGGGCATGATCACCTTGCCTTCAGATCAGGCGGCACAACAGTTACGGTTGTCGATAATGTCGGTGCGCAAGTCCCGCAGTTTCCTCAGACCCTACGAGTCAGTTGAAGAGGCGATGCTCGCGCGACAAAAAAAATCACCCTTGTCCGATCATGCTGCCCGACTGCTATGTGAGCGTTCACTGGAGCACACCGGCAATTTTTATCAATGGCGCACCGATCCGCGGCTGAATTGGCGTTCGCCGCAATTTCCGGTTGATGATCAGGCCCTGGATTTGCTCGCCGGCATCCACGCACCCACGCTGGTAATGACCTCGCATGATCTGAACGACCATTTTCGCGAGGACATGACAAGCAGGCGGCTCGCAGCGATACCTGACTGCACACATGTCACGTATGGCGGACACCATCATTTTCACATGGAGAACCCACAACAGGTGGGTTCGCGTATCACAGGGTTTCTAATTCAGGACGATCAAAGCCAGGGGGCTCATCATGTCGACAGCTAATACCCAGATTCCGGATCGCCAACGGTTAATTTTCGCACTCGATGTACCGAGGCTGGAAGACGCCCGGACGCTTATTTCCCAGCTCGGAGATTCAGTTGAGTTTTACAAACTGGGGCTTGAGGTGTTTTTATCCGGTCACTATTTTGAACTGATGGCGGAACTCAAGGGTAAGGGCAAAAAAATATTTGCCGATTTAAAGCTGTTCGATATTCCGGCAACCGTTGCAGCGGCAGTCCGTCAATTGGCGCTTCATGATGTGAATTTCTGCACGGTTCACGGCAATGACAGCATGCTCAAAGCCGCCGCCGACGCCAAGGGCAGCATGCAGATACTCGCCGTTACCGCATTGACGAGTCTCGATCAGGGCGACCTGGATGATCTTGGTTTCCAGTGCAATGCCCGTACGCTGGTGTTATCACGCGCAAAACGCGCGTTGGCGCTGGGATGCGACGGCGTGGTTTCTTCCGGCCTGGAGGTCAGCGCCCTGCGTGAACATGCCGACCCCCGTCTGATCACGGTCTGCCCCGGTATCCGGCCAATCCATAACGATGATGATCAGCAACGTGTAATGACACCATACCAGGCGATACACGACGGGGCGGATTACCTGGTCGTCGGCAGACCCATACGCAGCGCCGCTGACCCGGCAAAAGCGGCTGAGGCCATACAATCTGAAATCGCCCGCGCCCTTTCAAATAACTGAACGGGGCAGGAAAACTTTACATTCGATACGAATAGTCGTAAAAAAGAAGCTGCAAATTCATTAGGAAGTGTTGACAATTGTTAATGTTTAACATTACGATGCACGCATAACTAACTAATAGAATGATAATTTTAAACTCTCATCTGATTTAATGATCCTCTCCGGCTCTGCCGGA
Source organism: uncultured Gammaproteobacteria bacterium (assembly GCA_963801195.1). Taxonomy (GTDB): domain Bacteria; phylum Pseudomonadota; class Gammaproteobacteria; order Xanthomonadales; family SZUA-36; genus SZUA-36. The sequence goes on from CAWDDX010000003.1 coordinate 345,093, forward strand.
TTTTCCGGGCAGGCTTCATGTCTCGCCCGGATTTTTTATGTCCGCTCACAAAACCAAGCTAAAATAGCGTCCTGACAAGCAAAAGCAAATTCCATGGGCAAGCAAGACACCAAGCTCCACCTGACTGCCAAACTCAAACTGCGCTGGTACCTGATTCTGCGGTCCATCCTGAATTTGTGGGTCAAACCCCGTATCAAGGCAGATCCCGATGGAAATATCGGTGGTGACCGTGAAAAAGCCGTCTGCTATGTCATGGATTCATATGCCCTGTCTTCCGTCCTGATCCTGGACCAATTTTGCGAACAACAAAATCTGGCGCGTCCGTTATTACCCGTGGCTGATGTGCCTGAAAGCCCACTCCGTTCCTACGCCGTACTGAATCGTCTCAAGGGTTTGTTTTTCCGCAGTCCGGAACCACGCCGGCACTCGGCAATGCTGCAATTGCTGGTCGAAAAAAACCTGGAAAATCCCGACCTGGATATTCAACTGGTACCCGTGACCATCCTGGTTGGACAAAGACCGAGCAAGGAAAGCGGCCTGACACGTGTCATTTTTACGGAGAACTGGGAGATCGGCGGGAGGCTCAGGCGTCTTTTCAGCACGCTGGTCAATGGCCGCAAGACCTTTGTCCAGTTCAGCCGGCCGATCTCACTCAAGGACCTGACGGCGGAAGGTCTGGACTCAAACGTCGCACTGAGAAAGATATCCCGCATACTCAGGGTGCACTTCAAACGTGTCCGGACCGCCGCCATCGGCCCGGACCTCTCACATCGCCGCACCATGGTGGATCGCGTGATCAACTCCCCCACGGTGCGCGCAGCAACGGATGAAGAAGCACGGCGTTCCGGCGTTCCACGCGACCACGCACGGCGCCAGGCGATAAAATACGTTCGTGAGATATCGGCCAATTACTCCTATTCGGCCATCGTCATCGCGGAAATTCTTGTTTCGTGGCTGTGGCATCGAATATACAACGGCATCAAGGTCAAGAATTTCGAAGGGCTCCAGCACCAGGCGCTGGGTCACGAAGTTATCTACGTGCCCTGTCACCGCAGCCACCTCGACTACGTGCTGGTTTCTTACCTGGTCCATGAACAGGGCTTTATTCCACCGCATATCGCTGCAGGTCTCAATCTGAACCTGCCGCTCGTCGGCCCGCTGATGAGGCGTTGCGGCGCGTTCTTTCTGCGTCGGTCCTTCCGTTCCCAGAAACTGTATTCGACCGTGTTCTATGAATACCTCAGCATGATTCAGATCCAGGGTGTCTCGATTGAATACTTTATCGAGGGCACCCGCAGCCGCACCGGCCGGCTGTTGCCACCCAAGGCGGGCATGCTGGCGATGTCAGTGAGAAGCTACCTGAATGCACCCGTCAGACCGATCATGTTTCAGCCGGTCTATATCGGCTATGAGCGGCTGGTGGAAGGTGACAGCTACACCACGGAATTATCCGGGAAAGCCAAGCGCTCGGAGAAGTTCTCCGATCTCGGAAAGATATTTGGAATCACACGGCACAATTACGGCGAGGCGCACGTCAGCCTCTGCGAACCCATCTTCCTCGACGACCTGCTCAACCAGCAGGACCCGCAATGGCAGGAGACCATTCGCAGGAATTCCAGGCGGCCCGACTGGCTCAACAATGTCATAGAAGACCTCGGCCAGAAAATCATGACACATATCAACGCCAGCGCCGATGTGAACCCGGTCAACCTGTTGGCGCTGGCGTTGCTGGGTACACCCCGTCACGCGATGGGCGAAAAACAACTGGAGCGGCAACTCAACCTGTACAAGACCCTTTTAAGCCGCAAGCCGACACCGGAACGCGTGACCCTGACGGAAAAGAGCGCCGGGGAGATCATCGCTTATGGATTTGAAATGAAAATCCTGCAGCGCCAGGAGCACGTATTGGGTGACGTCATCTCGCTTCGGCCCGACCGCGCCGTGAGCCTGACTTTCTTCCGCAACAATATTTCTCACCTGATGGCGTTGCCTTCGCTGGTCGCCTGTTGCTTTCTTGAACACCGTCATTTCCTGATCAAAAACCTGCATAAATTTGCGATCATCATCCAGCCGTTCCTGCAGGCGGAGCTTTTCATACCCTGGAGTCAGCGACAAATCACAAAGGCCCTGGATGATTCCGTTGAACAACTCGTTCAAAGCGGCTTGCTGATCCGCAAGGAGGACGGGGAATCATTGTCGCGCGCAAAGGACGATCCGGAAGCCGTTCTGCAACTCAATATCCTCGCGCACAGTCTTTTGCAGACCATACACCGGTACCTGATAACCATATCAATCCTGGCGCGTTACGGTTCGGGCGTATTGAGCCGTGCCGAACTCGAAAACCTCTGTATTCAGACCGCCCAGCGAATATCCATGCTGCACGAATTCAACGCGCCGGAATTTTACGACAAGGCCTTGTTCAAGGAGTTTATTGCTGAACTGCGCAAAGCCAGCTACCTGTCACCCAATGAGGACAACAAACTGGTATTTGACGAACGACTTGAAAAAATCAGCAAGGAGGCGCGATACATACTTGGCGAGGAAATCCGCCTTGAAATCGATCGCCAGACACCCGTTGCAAAAGCCGTTGAGCACGCCAACTGACTACAGGCTGCCAGGAGCCTGTCGGGTTTGACCGATCATAGCGAGGGGAAGCCGATTTGAGTCAGATTTTTCGATCTTTTAAGGAGAATAGCACCGCTATTTGACGCAAAAGAACGGGAAATCTGGCCAAACTCGGCTTTTCCGCACGACCACATGGATGTGGGAGGTAGGGTAACGCATGGAGCAGTTGCCGAGTAGGTCATGTTAAATCCGACAGGCTCCTAGGCGTCCATATCCGGAATCAACTTGGATTCAAGTCGGGTAATCCAGTCCTTAAGCTTCAATTTGCGTTTCTTCAAACGCCGTAAATGCAATTGGTCCTGCCGCGGGTCCGTGGCCATGCGGGCGATCGCCAGATCGAGGTCGCGATGTTCTTCACGCAATTCAAAGAGTAGCTGCCGGACTTCCGAAGTATCTTCTGATTTCATGAATTTCCGAATCTAATATAGACTGCTGTCGTTCACTATAACATCTACGATAATAAATTTAATCGACGCTGGAGGAATTTGATCCATGGATCGAAGAAAATTTGTAGCTGCCGCAGGCCTGGCAGGTACGACGGGCCTTTTGAGTGCGTGTGGAAGTAAAGCCGGGTCTCAGAACGACTGCGGCACTCAAGTGGCAAGCGAGCACTTCGAGTGGAAGATGGTCACGTCGTGGCCGCGTGATTTCCCCGGCCTCGGGACCGGCGCGAACCGCCTGGCAGAGTCCATCGGCAAGCTCAGTAACGGCCGCCTCAAAATCAAGGTCTACGGGGGCAACGAACTGGTACCTGCGTTCGAGGTATTTGATGCTGTAAAGGAACGGACGGCAGAAATGGGCCACAGTGCCTCCTATTATTGGAAAGGCAAGGTACCGGCAGCCCAGTTTTTTTCGGGTATCCCTTTTGGAATGACTGCACAGGAGTTGCATGGCTGGATTTATTACGGGGGAGGGCTCGAACTGTGGCGCGAAGCCTATGCACCCCACGGGCTCGTCCCCTTCCTGACAGGAAATTCCGGGCCCCAGATGGGTGGCTGGTTCAATCGCGAAATCAACAGCATCGCCGACATCCAGGGTCTTAAAATGCGTATTCCGGGTCTCGGCGGTGAAATCCTTAACCGTGCCGGTGGAACACCCACCAATATCCCTGGCGCTGAACTGTTCACGGCCCTGCAAACAGGTACTATTGATGCGGCTGAATGGGTAGGTCCTTACAACGACCTGGCGTTCGGTCTTTTCAGGGCGGCAAAATACTATTACTACCCGGGCTGGCAGGAGCCCGGCTCCGGACTCGAATGCATGATCAACCAGGCAGCCTGGGAATCACTGCCCGAAGATCTTCAGTCCATTGTAAAAGTGGCGTGCCAGGCCGCGGTCGTGGATACATTATCCGATTTCACTTACAGCAATGGGGTGGCTTTGAACACACTGCTTGACGAACACGGCGTTGAACTGCGCCGCTTTCCCGATGAAGTGCTGAACCAGCTGAGCGCCATCAGTGATGAAATTACGCGTGAATTGGCAGCTGATACAGAATTGGCCGGACGCATCTACGCTTCATTCCAGGCTTATACCGCCACCGTCAGACCCTGGACCGCCATATCTGAAAAAGCCTTGCTGGACCTGCGCCTAAAAATTTAAATAAGCGATACGTACCAAGCAGTAGTTAGCCGAAAGCACGTCCCAAGTTTTGCACCAAAGCCAACAACAAGCAACGTCATCCCGGCGCAGGCCGGGACCTCCAACACCACACTCCAAACCAACCACTGGCACCTCCAACACCACATTAAAGGCACCTCCAACACCACACCAAAGGCACCTCCAACACCACACCAAAGGCACCTCCAACACCACACCAAAGGCACCTCCAACACCACACCAAAGGCACCGTCATCCCGGCGCAGGCCGGGACCTCCCAACGTTTACCGTGAAGATTGGTAAAGGCGCTTTTTTTAAAGCACGTTAAACGGAGTGAGATCCCGGATATTTGCTGACAATATCCGGGTCAGGGGTAAAGCATGGCCGGTAACCACGTCGCCAAAGCGGGCCATAAGGTCAACAGGCCCAGCATTAAAAGCTGGATGGCGATGAAAGGTATCACCCCTTTATAGATTGACGAAGTTGCAATCTCCGGCGGCGCTACGCCGCGCAAATAAAATAATGAAAACCCAAATGGAGGTGTCAAAAACGATGTTTGCAGGTTGATCGCGATCATGACTCCGAGCCAAACCGGGTCGATTCCCATGGCCAGCAATACCGGTCCGACAATGGGGACAACCACGTACGTGATCTCGATAAAGTCCAGGATGAACCCGAGCAGAAACATCGCCAGCATGACTACCAACAGCGCCCCGGCCTCCCCGCCCGGCAAATTGGTCAGCAAGGACTGAACATATTCATCGCCGTGATATCCACGGAACACCAGGCTGAACAGCGAAGCACCGATGAGGATCATAAAAACCATCGCGCTGACCCTTGCCGACTGGTACACCACGGCACGCATGGTTGCGACCGACAGTTGCCCTTGCCTAAGGGCCAGGAGCATGGCGCCCGTCGCTCCCACCGCGGCTGCCTCGGTGGGTGTTGCCAGACCCATCAGGATGGAACCCAGCACGGCGACAATCAACAGCAAGGGCCCGGCCAGCAAGCTCAGAAGGGTTAAAAACGAGATGTCCTCATCCGGTTCCTGCTCGAGGGCCGGCATGGCTGACGGTTTAAAAAATGCGACCATCGCCAGGTAGAGCATGTAAAGCGCCACCAATGCCAGACCCGGCAGCAAAGCGCCGGCAAAGAGTTCACCGACGGAAATCGTCTTCGGACTGAAATTGCCGCTGTGAAGTTGCGCCTGCTGGTAGGCGTTGGACAGTACGTCCGCGAGCAGAATCAGAACGATGGAAGGCGGTATGATCTGGCCAAGTGTTCCGGCAGCACAAATGGTGCCGGTCGCGATCGATGGCGCATAGTTATTGCGCAGCATGGTAGGCAGTGACAGCAGGCCCATGGTGACCACCGTGGCGCCCACAATACCCGTGCTGGCCGCCAGCAAGGTGCCCACCAGCATCACCGCCAGGCCCAAGCCCCCGGGAACCCTGCGCATCAATTGTGCCAGTGCCTGCAACAACTGGTCAGCGAGTTTTGAACGTTCCAGCATCACCCCCATGAATACGAAAACGGGTACGGCGATCAGTGTTTCATTGCTCATGATGCCGAAAATACGGCTGGGGAATGCGCCCAGGAACGCCGCATCAAAAATACCGGTCATCGTGCCGATCAGCGCGAAGATCAGTGCAACGCCCGCCAGGGTAAAAGCAACCGGAAACCCCGCCAACAGGGACAGGCCTGCGGCAAGAAACAGGCCAAGGGACATCAGGCCGGACAATTTAATGTCACTCCGTACAAACCGGTAAGCCCGGTTCGCGGCATTTACTGGAGGGTTTGCGATAGCCTGTCATTTTATTCTTAAAAAACGCAGCATTTCCCGTCATCGCCGACCAGCCCTGATTCAAACGTTCTTTTTTATGCACAGCCAAAGGGGTGAAACAAAAAACATGGGTTTAGTTCAGTTGTTGAAGTAAACCCAGACGAAACATGTTGCATCTTTATGTTTTTTATCGTTTTTCATAGATTCGGCGTCAAAATCCAATTGCGGCCAATGTTAACACGCTCCGTAATACAAGCGCCCCATTTCATTTTACTCACAGAGTTATCCACAGGCCGCTATCCCGTGGCGCACTTAAACCGCCCGCGCACAACACCCTCGCCCAATTCAGTGCTTGTGGGTAATTAATCACCTGCAACACTCAGCAATCGTTTTCAGGATTGATCCAAACGTTTACAATAGTTTGCTTTCGGGTTGTCTTTACACAACCGCTTACTGGACTTTTCACTTGAAAGAACACATTGAAGAATTGTTAATTCAGGCTGTCTTGCACCTGATACGTGATGGCGTGCTAAGCGCTGACTGTGAAATCACCCCGCAACTGGAGCGCACACGTTCTCCCGAGCACGGTGAATTTGCCTCAAATGTTGCCATGGTGCTTGCCAAGCGCGCTGGGACACCGCCTGCAGAACTGGCGCAGCGTATCGTCGACAAGATGCCACGTTCCCGCCAGTTGGACCATGCCGAAGTCGCCGGACCGGGCTTCATTAATTTCCATATGAACCAGCTTGCCCTGACCACCGTGGTCAAGGACATCCTGTACCACGGAGACAAATACGGACATGTACCGCCGGATCCACAGCGCGAAATAACCGTCGAGTTTGTTTCCGCCAACCCCACCGGTCCGTTGCATGTGGGCCATGGTCGCGGCGCCGCGTATGGGGCCAGCCTGGCGAGCATCCTTCAGGCTTCGGGTTTCCTGGTCCAACGCGAGTATTATGTCAATGACAATGGCCGGCAAATGGATATCCTCGCCGTCAGCGTCTGGCTGCGCTACCTGGAGCTGTGTGGCGAACAGTTGCGTTTTCCGGAAAACGGTTACCGCGGTGATTACATTTACGATATTGCGCGTGAAGTGCGCAATGAAATTGGCGACAAGTATCGCTTTAAGGAACGTGAGGTCTTTGACAACTTGCCACCCGATGAAAACCACGGTGGCAGCCGCGAATCTCATATCGATGGGCTCATTGTCCGGGCCAGGGATATGCTGGGAACCGCCGGTTACCGGGTATTTTTTGAGACATCCGTCAACAGCATTCTCTCCGACATACAGAAAGATCTCTCTGAATTCGGGGTGAACTTTGACCACTGGTTTTCTGAAAAGGAACTTGAGGACAGCGGCGCAATTGAGCGTGCGATCGCACGTCTCGAGAAAAACGGTCACCTTTACATCAAGGATGGCGCCACCTGGTTTCGCGCATCTGCGCTCGGTGATGAAAAAGACCGGGTCATTATTCGGGAAAATGGCCGCACAACTTACTTTGCATCCGACATTGCGTATTTCCTGAACAAGATGGAACGTGGCTTTGAAAAGGCCCTTTACATCTTTGGCGCCGATCATCACGGTTACATGGCGCGGTTACGGGCGGCGGCACTGGGTATGGGCGAGGATCCTGACCATCTCGAGATATTGCTGGTCCAGTTTGCCGTGCTTTACCGCGATGGCGAAAAGGTTTCGATGTCCACCCGTTCCGGGCAATTTATCACCCTGCGGGAACTGAGGGATGAAGTCGGCAGCGACGCCGCACGGTATTTTTACGTTATGCGTTCACATGAACAGCACCTGGATTTCGACCTTGACCTGGCCAAATCACGGACCAATGAAAACCCCGTGTACTACATACAGTACGCGCATGCGCGTATTTGCAGTGTCTTCAGAAACCTCGAACAGATGGACGAGACACACAACCTGGCGATCGGCGAGGCGGCTCTCAACCTGTTGACCACACCCAATGAGATCAGGTTGTTGCGCGTCCTGAGCCAATACCCCGAAGTCATTGAATCCTCTGCCCGTCTGCGCGCACCACACCAGCTTGCGCACTACCTGCAGGCCCTGGCCACCGAGTTCCATGCCTATTACAACTCGCAGCAGTTCCTGGTGGATGATGAAAACATCAGGAATGTGCGCCTGAGCCTGATACTGGCAGCACGTATCGTTTTGGCCAACGGTCTTGAATTGCTGGGAATTTCCGCACCGGAAGCCATGTGACATGCCGGTAAAACGTAAGTCAACCAGCAACCGCCGCGGAGCAAGAAGAAACAGTTCAGGTGGAATCCCTGCGTGGTTCTGGCTGATTGGCGGAATCCTTATCGGACTCGGTGTCGCGGTCCTGCTGATGATAAAGGGCTATTTGCCGGATATTAAACAACATCTGCCCACGGTCGACAGCAAATCCGCCCGCTCTGGCGAACCACCGTTGGCCGGAGAAGAAATTGCCGAGCCAAAGAAACCGCGTTATGACTTTTTTACGGTTCTGCCGGAAATGGAAGTCGTCGTCCCCGAGCAGGAGCTGAGCCGCAAGGCGGACCGGGTTGACCCGGTATCCGATGCACCGTCCGACAATGCCGCGGACAATTACATTTTGCAGGCGGGTTCGTTCCGCAATGCCTCGGATGCCGAGGAGTTGAAAGCGCAGCTGGCGTTACTGGGCTCCATAGCAACCGTACAAAAAGTGACGGTCAATGGACAAACCTGGCACCGGGTGCGAATCGGGCCCTTCCGGGGCGCCCGCGAAGCCAACGAAGCGCGCCGCATGCTATCCGATAACAAGATCGAAACACTGGTCATGAAAGCCAACCCCTGATAATTGATCACCTCCGCGAAGTCCTCCGCAACTCCGTTTAAAGAATTTTCAACAAAGATTTAGCATAGATTTAGTTTGATTTAAGCTGGGATTAAGTGCGCCGGGACTATAGTTGCCATGTGTTTCGGAACGCTGATGCATCTCCGGATGACTTACCCCGGCGCTGATGAAACGGACTTCGGGTCCTTTGCGTTTCAAGCATACGCTTGTTTCAAATTACGGTCGTGCGATGGAGAAGTGATCGGGGAAAAGGCTATTGCCCGAGGATAATTTGTCCGTCGGAAATAGCCTGGATGGATACCTGTGTATCAATCTGTATTTGCTCATTTCAGGAGATGATCGTATGAAAAGGTTAACGATATTAGCTCTGATGTTCCTTGGTTTACTGGCTGCCGCGCCCGTATGGTCCCACCATGCTGCAGAGGGCATTGTGTCAGATGATATCTGGCAAATGATAGATGGCCTGCTGGAAGATGCCGACAGCCCACATCTGAACATTGATTTTGACGATGTCATGGATTCCATGAGTGTCGCAGCCGTCCCTGGCGGTGGCGATAATTGTACCGGTGATAGCGATTGCAGCGGCAGGCTTTTACTCGTGACCAGTATCGTGGTGCCAACCGGGTATCTCGATGAGTACATGATTTACATCGACTTCGCCGTGTCTGACAGGAACCGGGTTCCTTCGGGCAAGACAAGCAGCGAAACCGCACTCTCACTTGAAACGGTAATTGTAGATCTGGAAGACGGCTGGTCGGAAATAAGCCTGCTGGAACCCATTGGAACAGGTCAGCCCCTGGACGATCTGAGCTCGCAACAGGGGCGTTAACCCGGATCGGCAACGCCGTATTTGGCTATCCGCCAATCACGGATTCTGCCGCAAGCCAGGCCAACCCGATCGATGGCGACGGCAGGCTTGTGCAGCAGCGGGCCGTGTTGTGATTCTGCAGCACGGCCCGGAATTCGGGTTTGTCCGCCTCTTCAATGCAGCGCACAGCTGCAGAGACAGGCTTTGCATATTGATGTCAGTGGGCGTACAAGTCCGGCTGGTCACCGATTTTGGCAGTTTGCGGTTCACCAGCCCTGGCCTTCCATCGTTTAAACGCGATCCATAACGGTTCACCCTTCCAAGCGCCAGCGCCATCCCTGGCAAAACCGCTTACATCGAGTTCGGCAATAGCCGCCTGTAATTCGGCGTCGCCGCACGAACCGCCAAATTCACGCATACTGCCACACATGTTCCGTGGTGCGAAATTCCTGATCCATTGCGCAAGATCGATGCGCGCCGAGGTGGCATTACCTTTCTGGCAGGCTTGCTGAAAATGTCTCAGCAATTCCTTTTCAGCCGTCGATGCAGCGGCGTTTACTCCCGGCGGCGTTGAGTTGCTGGCCGATCGCCGCAAATAAAGAAACAGGGTCACCAACCACAGAACGGCAAATGCCACCGTACCGGTCTTCCACACGAATGTACCTTCTGACGTGGAAGTCCCGGCGACCGCACCCACCGGAACACCGTCTGTAGCCGCTGTTGTCGGAGGCGGCAAACCGACCGACTTATTTAACTCAGACGGCAATACCCTGACCGTGTGCCCCGGCAGCGTAGCCGTGCGCTGCTGGTGGGTGACGGTATCCCACCAGTCAAGACGGATTTCAGGCAACACGAGCTCACCGGGCTGTTCCGGGACGATCGCATAGCGGAATTCCTTGTGACCCAGTACCCACTCTCCATCATCACGGCTGATGCCCTGTGGCTGATCCGGATAAATTCGGGCGTCGGGTATTTCCGGCCATACGGGTTCTTCCAGCATGTTTTCTTCCAGGCCCACGGCGTCCACGATCACGGTGCGCGTGACCGGCTCGCCAACGTGCAGTTTATCGTTGTCTGAAATTTGCTGAGAAATGGTGACGCGCCGTGCAGGCAGCCAGAAATCGCCCGTGTAGGAGGCCGGCTTTGAATTGATCTCCAACGTCAATGGCTTGCTCTCAACCTGCACCCGGCGACCGCGCACCGTCGGCTGCCACAAACGGTCCGACGGGCGTTCGATCAGGCGCCCACTCAGTTGCATCGGGGGAATCGTCAACGTTCCGGAACGTTCCGGAAAAATGGCATAGTGTCTTTCCAGTACACGGTACCGCTCGCCATTGCGGTCAGACTGGTAGGGAACTTCATCGAGCAAGCGCACCGATGCCTGGGCAGGTGATGGTGGATTGATGGCGGCTTCCGTCAGGTTTGCCTGGTAGAAGATTCTGACCGTCAGGCTGATCTGCGAGAGCACATAGTACGGACCTTCCTCAGGCTGCACCGTCACCTCGATAAAAACAGGCTCGGCTTCACCGGGAGCCAGCGCCGGCGCCGCGGCGACCTTTAGTGTCAGCGGATTTGAACTGGCGCCGGGGAACTTCAAGGCCGGAATCACCAATTCACCCTCGTGTTTCGGCTCGAGGGTAATCACCAGCCTGACGCTGGCTGTCTGGGTTCCGTTCACGAATGCCATCTGTGTTTCGGAGCGCCGATTCAGCACATCGAAATCCGTCTGCAAGACTGAGAAATCTGCGTCCAGGCTCTGGTTGGTGTCACTGGTTTCCAGAACAAGGGTGACCGTTTCACCCACCACGGCGGTGTTTCGATCCAGTTTGGCCGTGACACCGGCGGCCAGCACCTCAGAACAAACCAGCAACAGGATGACGGCCAGGACCATGATGTCCCACGGTGTACGTGCTTGTCTAAAAACCATTCTTTCCATTCCCGGTTACCATGTCTCGGCTTCATCGGCGGGTGAACCCCGGCGTTCGTGCTGATTGCGGAATTTACGTCTCAGCAGGCCACCCGGATCATCCGGAATCCGGCGCAGCCATTGTTCCATGGCTTGCGCATCTTCCTCTGACCAGTTTTGCTCCATCTCGGACGCAGAAGGTTCACCGGTCTCCTCACCTTCCTGTTGTGCTTCAGACTCGTCGTCGCCCTGCTTGCCTTCCTGCTGCTCTTCAGAGGACTGCTCGTCGCCCTGCTCGCCATTTTCGGATTCGTCGCCAGGCTGATCTTCATCAGACTCATCTTTCGAATCCTGTTGTTCCTGTTCCTGCTGTTCTTTCTGCTGCTTCATCTTCTCTACCAGGTCCCGGTTGAATGCCGCGTCATCCATCCCGGGATCCAGCTTCAGGGCGGCATCGTACTGGGCGATGGCAGCGTCGAATTCACCCAGCTGCGCCAGCGAATTTCCATGGTTATAGTGACTGTCGGCCTGGTTCTGCCGTGCCCAGGACTGGCCGGCGTTTACGAAATCGCCACTCCGGTAAAAAGCCTCACCCGCAATCGCAGGATCCTTTGCAAGCACGGCAGCTTCGGCGGCGCGCTCCTGCTGGAGCGCAGCCTGGGCCTGCTGATCCCTGGTGGCCCAAAGGTCGTCCCAAAAACCGGCCTGTGCATCGCCGCTGACCAGCAAACCGGGAAGAATAAACAATGGCAATACGAACAGCAGCCCACGCCGGAAGCCGAATGCCACCAGCGGCAGCAATAACAGCACCAGCCACGGCCCGGTGTCCTTCCAGCGCTCACCCAATGCATCATCCTTGCGTGCAAACTCGCTTCCCTCGACCGACGCCCACGGGGAGTTTGCGTCATGACCGACGGTCAATTCCGAATATTTTCCGCCACCGGCCCGTGCAATTGATTGCAGGGCATCACGCTCCAGGCGGGCGACGACGATATTGTGGTTTTTGTCGCTGACAAAACCGTCACCACTGGGAATCGGTGCACCCTGCAGCGTGCCGACCGCCAGCACGGACGTGAAAATTCCCTGTTTGGCGAGGTCGGCGGCAACATTGACGGCTGCGCCGCTGCCACTATCGGATATCAACAGGATTTCACCGCGCGCCAAACCGGAACGCTTCAACAATTCGGCTGCCAGTTTCAGCGCCCGGTCGGGTCGGCTGCCTGACACCGGGATCACATCCGGTCGCAATGCCGGCAACATATTCCGGATGGTATTTGTATCGTCGGTCAGCGGCGAGACGACGAATGCATCTCCGGCATAGGCCACCAGGCCTGTCTGACCTTCGGTTGTTGCTTCGAGCATGTCAGACAACCTGAAATTCGCCTGCGCCAGGCGGCTGGGTTTCAGGTCTTCAGCGAGCATTGAGAGGGATAAGTCCAGTACCAGCACCCGTGCATCACGTGACGTAAACGAACTGTCCGGCAGCTTTTGCCAGCTCGGCCCGGCCAACGCGACAGCGGCAATCAACCAGACCAGGCCCGCGAGCCACGGTGCGATTCGCGACGGCTTGGCCGCGGACTTACCGACACTCAGCCAGCGTAAAAGGTGATCATCGCAGATCCTGCTCCAGTCACCGGATGGCCGCCGCAAACGGCGCCACAACAGGGGTAGAATCACGGCCAGGGGCAACAGCGTGAGCCAGAGGGGCCGGATGAAATGCAATGGCAATATATCCATCATGTCGTCAGCAAGCGTAATTTGAACGGACGGATTGAAAACAGGGCCGCCAGCAACGCCAGGACATAGGCCAGACCCAGGGGCCAGTAGAACAGTTCGTCTATGGGACGAATGATTTCCACATCGCTCTCAACCGGTTCGAGTTCATCGAGGATTTCATAGATTTTTTCAAGGCTCTTCGCATCCCGTGCCCTGAAGTACCGCCCACCGGTCTGTTCCGCGATCGCTTTCAACGTGTCTTCATCAAGGTCCGCAGAAGGGTTGACCACGCGGCTGCCAAAAAAATCCTGCACCATCATTTCATCCGCGCCCACGCCCACGGTGTAAACCGTGAGTCCGTCGCGCGCTGCAAAGCCGGCGGCCTGCAGAGGTTGCACCTCACCGGACGTATTGGCGCCATCGGTTAACAATACCAGTACGCGGTCGGCCGCTGCATCCTCACGCAAACGCTTGACGGCCAGGCCAATGGCATCACCGATGGCCGTTTCACGTCCGGCAAGCCCGATTTCAGATTCATTCAGCAACGTCGCCGTGGTCTCGGTATCAAAGGTCAAGGGCGTCTGCAGGTAAGCACGGCTGCCGAAGAGGATCAGCCCGACGCGGTCACCGTGACGCCTTTTTATAAATTCACCCGCCACCTTCTTAACAACCTTCAAACGGTTAACGGCGGTGTTGTTCAGGACCATGTCCTGGGTGTCCATACTGCCGGAGATGTCAACCGCCAACAGCAAGTCCCTGCCGGTCACAGGCAAACTCTCAATTTCACCAACCCACTGCGGACGCGATGCGGCAACGACCAGCAACAACCAGACAAGCGACGCCAAGAGGGCCAGCCATGGCCGGCGCATCCAACCTGACTTGCCCCCGGCCACTGCCGAAAACCACGGCACGCGCAGGGCCTGCAAATCGCCCGATGGCGAAGGCGGCATGATCCAGCGCAACAAAAATGGAACCGGCGCCAACAGCAAAAGCCACGGCCAGGCGATGGTAAAACCGGTCGTAAGTATATCTTCAGCCATGCCGCCTGATCCAATGACGGGTCAATTGACTCAAACGCTCGGGGTCGAAATTCGATGCGGGATCATAGGGCCCGGTAGCCAGCGCTTTGAGCAACTCGGCCGACGGTAATCCTGCCATATTTTCAATCAGGAAGTCCGTCCAGTCCTGTCCATTCATCACTGCGCACTGCCGCTCGGGAAATGCCCTCAACGCCACCAGCTTGAAAATACGATTCAGCGTAGAAATGTAAGTCTGCGGATCGCGTTGTGGATCGACATTTGCGTTCAGGTGGTCAATCCAGCCCAGCATTTGTTTGCGTCTGCGCTGAACCCGTAGACGCGCGAGCGCGCGACGCAACAGCCAGCCCAGCAATACAAGCACCAGCAGGGCAAGAACCCACCAGCCAGGCGCAGGCGGCCACCACGGGGCCGGCGCCGCGGAATGAATATCCTTTAACTGAGACAGCAAATCCGGGTTCATGCGCCCCTTCCAACCAGCAGTCGGAGTTCGCGGCCCAGCACTTCCACCGGGTCATCGGTCGTCTTTAACACCATCCATCCGCACTTGTGGCGCTGAAACATACGTTTTGGTATCTCGCCGTGTTGACTGCTCATTTGATCAAATCTCTGGCGTGACAGTACCTGGTGTGTATCCAGCATGGCACTGTTTTCGCCATCCGAAATCGGGAATCTGCCCATGGGCAGAAACTCTTCTGCGGGGTCCGTGACCTGGCAGCCAATCACGTCATTGTGTTGCCGCAGACGCGACAAATGACGGTGACACTGCTCATCCAGGTTGAAGAAATCACTGATGATAATTACCAGGCTGCCTGGACGCACCGCGTGCCGGACCCGCTCGAGTGACACAGAAAGTGGCTTATGACCCGGATGCACCTTATCGGGATCCAACCAGTCCACCA
Source organism: uncultured Gammaproteobacteria bacterium (assembly GCA_963801195.1). Taxonomy (GTDB): domain Bacteria; phylum Pseudomonadota; class Gammaproteobacteria; order Xanthomonadales; family SZUA-36; genus SZUA-36. The sequence continues at coordinate 360,291 of CAWDDX010000003.1, forward strand.
GCCCCTGGATGACCCGCATGGCGCCCCGCCGCCCGCCTGTCGGACGCAATTCACGGTGGTCATCGGAGGTGAACAGGAATGCGCCGATACGGTCGCCCCGTCGCACCGAGGCCCAGGCCACGGCTGCCGCCAGTTGTCCTGCAGCAACGGACTTGAGCCGTGTGCGGGTGCCAAAATAAAGACTTTGACTGATATCCACCGCGACCAGCACCGGCCGTTCCCTTTCTTCCTGAAAAATCTTGGTATGCGCCCTGCCGGTGCGCGCCGTAACGCGCCAGTCCATATTGCGGATATCGTCACCGGGGAGATAGTTGCGCGACTCGAGAAAGTCCACGCCGCGGCCACGGAAACGGGACCGGTAAGCACCCGCCAACGAAGACGCTGCAGGTCGGTGCATCGGCAGGCTGAGCGCGTTGCAGCGGGGTTTCAATGCGATTAACTCGGAGGCATCCAGATGTATGCCGTCCCCTCGAACGTCTGTCATGGAACAGGGACCAAATCCAGCAGGCGGTTGGTCAATTCATCCACGCTGATGCCGTCCGCTTCCGCTTCATAGGACAACAGGACACGGTGACGCAGAACTTCGTGTATCACGGCGTGGATGTCATCTGGTGAGACAAAATCGCGGTCGTCGAGCCATGCCCGCGCCCGCGCGCAACGATCCAGGCCAATGGTGGCCCTCGGACTGGCGCCATAACTGACCAGCCGGCCGAGCTCCTTGTCCCAGCTGCCCGCGTCACGGGTCGCAAGCACCAATTGCACGATATATTCCTGCAAGGCCGGCGCCATGTGCAGATCAAGCACCTGTCTTTGCGCGGCAAAGACCTGCTTCTGGGTTACCAGCACCTTGGGTCCGGACTTGATACCCAGTTCGTCCCGGGCCTGGCCGCGCGCCAGTTCAAGAATCTCCTGTTCCGCTTTTGCATCCGGGTAGCCAATAGAAATATGCATCAGAAAACGGTCAAGCTGGGCCTCGGGCAAGGGATAGGTACCTTCCTGCTCTATCGGGTTTTGCGTGGCCATGACCAGGAACAATGGCGGCATCTTGTAGGTCACCCTGCCGACGGTCACCTGGTGTTCCCCCATGGCCTCCAGCATGGCGGACTGTACTTTGGCCGGCGCCCGGTTAACCTCATCGGCCAGGATCATGTTGTGGAAGATCGGTCCCTGCTGAAATTCGAAAGTACCTTCCTGGGGACGGTATATCTCCGTACCCGTCAGGTCGGCCGGCAACAGGTCGGGAGTAAACTGGATGCGGTGAAAGTCGCCTTCAATCCGTTCCGCCAGCACCTTGATGGCGGTGGTCTTGGCAAGACCGGGTGCGCCTTCGACCAGCAAATGACCGTTGCAAAGCAGCGCCATGACAAGGCGCTCCATCAGTCTTTTCTGGCCGATGATAAGCGTGTTGGCTACCCCGCTGAGTTCCTTGAACGCCGCGCGCTCCGGATGATCCAGTGATTCATTTATTGGTTGTCCTTCGGTAGATTCCATGTGCTAAACCTGCGGTTGCTGCTCCATCGATGGAGCTGAGTTTTTTATTGGTGCGAAAGAGGGAATTTTCAACCGGTCATGGTCGCTTATAAACCCGGCTTCACGTCAGTGTCATTGGTCACGAGCCTTTATCAATGAGCAAAACTTCGTTTTTAAATTCAATACTCCTGCGGATCAACGTCGACGGACCAGCGCACCTTGCGCACAGAACGGAGTTTTTGCAGGCTCAACAGCCACTCATCAAGCTGCCGGTGCAGGGCCGGGCGTTTGTTTGCCTGCACCAATAAATACCACCGGGTCCGTCCGCTCCTGCGTTCCATCATGGCAGGAAATGGTCCGTAAACTGCCGCTTCCCCGGCGGGAAAACATCGTTTCGCCTGGTCCAGGAAACGTCTCACATCTTCTTTCTTATGCGCATCTGAACGCAACAGGGCCTGGTAACCGAACGGCGGCAGACAGGCCGCCCGCCGTTCCGCGCAGATGTCCCCGGCAAAGGCCTCATAACCCGATTCAAGCAGGGTGAGCAGGGATTCGTGCCGCGGGTAATGTGTCTGTAAAATCACCTCGCCGGCAAGTTGGTCACGTCCTGACCGGCCGGCAACCTGCACCATCAGTTGTCCCATACGCTCCAGGGCCCGGAAATCGGCACTGTAAAGGGCCTGGTCGAGATTCACAATAAGCACGAGGGTCACCCGCGGAAAATGATGACCCTTGGCCAACATCTGGGTGCCCACCAGCAAGCAGGACTCACCGGCTTTGACCTGGCCCGCAAGCCGCTCGAATTCTCCTTTCCTGCTCACGCTGTCCCTGTCGAAGCGTAACAGGGGGGTGTCCGGAAACGCCTTGCCCAGAACCTGTTCGAGCTGTTCAGTACCCTCACCGGCACCCTGCAGGGCATCGGCGCCACACGCCGGGCAAAATACCGGAACCGGCCGGGTGCTGTCGCAGTGATGACATAAAAGACGCCGGCTGGCCCGGTGCCAGGTCATATTGGTGTCGCAGCGCTCACATACACCGTGCCAACCACACTCGTGACACAGCAGGACCGGCGCATAACCCCGCCTGTTGAGGAAAATCAGCGCCTGCTCGCCCCTCGCAAGTGTCTCACCTATTGCCGTCATGGCGATCGATGATATGCCCGCAGTCATGGTTTGGGTTAGCAGGTCCAGCACCCGCCAATTCGGTTCGGCGGCGCCGGTTGCGCGCTGCCTGAGGCGGTGCCAGCTGTATCGGCCATTCGCGGCGTTGCTGAATGTTTCCAGCGACGGTGTGGCGGTTCCCAGCAATACCGGTATGTCACGGCCGGCGGCACGCTTTACCGCCACGTCACGGCTTGAGTAACGAAAGCCATCCTGCTGTTTGAACGAGGCATCGTGTTCTTCATCGAGAATGATCATGCGCAAATCAGGCATGGGCAGAAAGAGCGCAGACCGGGTGCCGATAACCAGTCGTGCAAGACCACTCCTGGCCAGCGCCCAGGCTTGCAGGCGTTGCCCCTCGCTGAGGCCGGAATGGGTGACCACCGGTTCAAAACCCAGGCGTTCCTCGAATTGTTTGACCAGCTGGGGTGTCAGGCCGATTTCAGGCACCAGCAACATGGCCTGGCCACCCTTGTCCAGTAGCTGTTCCAGGACGTTCACGTAGACCTCTGTTTTACCGCTGCCGGTAATGCCATCGAGCAAATGGCAATGAAAGCCGCCGCGGCTCGCAACGACGGCATCTACGGCGAGCCTTTGCTCGTTCATCAATACGGGTCCCGCGCTTGGCGCCAGCTTTGGAGGCCGCTGATTTTCAGATGTCACCCACTGCTGTTCCAGCAGTTTCTCCAGGGTTTTGCGCCAAGCCGGTGTAAGGGACCGCAACTGTGATTCGGTGACCGCACCACAACCGATCTTCCCGAGCAAACCAATCTGTGCTTTTATCCGGCCCACCGGTTCCAGCAGGCGGGCCTGGCCCGCGGATGTCAGGCGATACTGTAACGGTGGCAGCGGTATACTTCCCTTCACCTTCCTGAGCAAGGGCGGCAAAGCATTGAAAACCACTTCGCCAGGCGCGTGCTTGTAATAACGCCAGCACCATTTGAGCAAATCCAGAATCTCGGGGGTTAATACCGTTTGCTCACCGTCCGGATAATCGATCACGGTGGCCAATTTTTCCGCAGGCAAGTCGCTTCCACTTGCGATTTCCACGACCACACCGACCAGTTCACGGTGGCCAAACGGCACCAGCACGCGCTGACCGGTGCATTGACCCATGCCGCTTTCGTTCGGCAGGTAGTCAAAAAGCTGTCTTAAAGGCAGCGGCAGGGCGACCTTCAGTACGGTCGTTGGTGAATTGGACTGCATAGCGGTGGATTCTAGCAGTGGTGGCCCCTGATTTTGAAAATATCATTTTGAAAATATCATTGTCAGTCAAACCCCGTGCGTGGAGAATGCAATATGCGGGCTATTGGGAGACCGGTTGATGAAACGTTACCAGGCTGTACACACTTTGATTTTGTTCGTGGCGATGATGAGCGCATTGGTCACCCGGGACGCGTCCTCCACGGACGCCGGCACAGGCATGACTGAGCTTGAGAATGCCACCTACAGCGGCATAGAGGGCCAGCAGGTGACCCTGGCGGACGGGCGCTGGGAGGGAGCGCCCTATGTTGAGGGCGGAGCGGCCCGGCCCGCCGTTGGCCTGGTCAGAAATATCCTTTTCACGGGTGACCTCGATGCGGACGGGAGCAGCGAAACCGTCGCACTTTTATGGCAAAGCGCGAGTGGTACCGGCAACAATATCTATATTGCCGTCATGAAACAGGAAGCCGGCGGATACGCGAACATCGCAACCTCGCTGGTTGGTGACCGCGTCAAGATCAGGGGCGGTAGAATCGACTCCGGGGTGATCCTGCTCGATGTTCTGCAGGCCGGTGAGGACGACCCGATGTGCTGTCCCACGTTGCTTGCAACGCGCAGTTGGGTCCTGAAGGATGGGCGGCTTGAAGAACAAAAGATGCAGGTGACCGGTAAGCTTTCCCTGGAGGTACTCGCCCAGAGCAGCTGGCGTCTGACGCGTATGAACCTCCACCAGACCCTGCCTGCGGACGCCGAAGTGACACTTTCGTTCGACGCGGGGCGTGTTTACGGCAAAAGCGCGTGCAACCGCTATTCGGCGGATATCCGCGAAGGTGACAAGCCGGGAGAAATCGTGATCGGACAGGCAATGCTCACCCGGATGGCCTGCGCGGATCATTTGATGGAAATTGAAAGCCGTTATCTTGCCTCGTTATCACTGGTTAGCAGCTTCAGTTTTCATGTGGGCAGCCTGGCGCTGAATGGCATGGAAGATGACGGCGCACCGTTCACGATGTTGTTCAGTGCGCAGGATGCAGACACACCATAGTTGACGGTCAACCGCCGGTGTGAGTGCTGTAGAATTGCGAGTGGATAATTTCATGGTGTTTTCATTTGCTCCGCCGTATTGACGCGCTGTACCATCTTTGTTGACCCCTGGCCGAGAGAGCAGGTCGTCATTCAAACCAAAAAATGCCAAATACCGACTGATAGCGATTAATGAAACTGGCGCTGAAGTTAATACTGATTTTGCTTGTTCTGCTCGCGGTTTTATATGCCGCTGCGCCGCTGTGGTTGTCATATGTCATCGGCGGACAATTGCCGCCGGGTTGGCAGCTGGTGGAACTGAAAAGCGCTTATCCGCGTCTTTCGGGCATCAAGGTGGATTCAATAACCGTCAAGGGTTCGCTCGGGTTTACTGATTTGACACTGACCGCCACGGATCTCAACCTCGTTTTCCAGGGTCTCGAAACACATGTCGACAAGGTTTCCGTCGATATCTTCTTAAAGGCAAACGAATCCGCTTCCGGCAAACCCGTTACGCTCGACGACCTGTCTCTTCCAGTCGAAAAGTTAACCGGCCGATATCCACGCCTATCGGTCAATCGAATGGACGTGGCTTTTCACGTGCCCAGCGGTATTCTGAGCGGAACCCTGCCACCGGACAAAGCCGTGATGCTGGACCTGGCGGGCCTTGAACTGACACCTGCAGCCGACGACGGGTTTCAGCTTGAAGGCCAGCTGAGTTTTGAGGATTCTGTGCGACTGACCGGCAGGCTGGAGGTCATCGCGGACCCGGATCTGACCCGTGCCAGCATCCGCTTTCCATCCGGCGAGGCTGTTCCGTGGCTGGACGTGCTGTTCGATCAGAAAACGCTGGAGTCAAAGACCACGACGCGAATTGAAGCGGTGCTCAACGCCGATGCGGCAAACCGGGATTGGCTGGATTCAGCGCTGGCGCGCAGCACCGGGCGTGCGGTCACCCGGTTGGATGGCAAATTCAGCATCAAAGCGGAATTTTCCGGCCAGAGCCTGCAAGGCATCAAACGCCTGATGTTGACCAGTGAAAACCTTCACCTGCTTTCTGACAATGCGATGCTGAAGCTCGACGCGGACCTGCTGGCAAACCGTCAAAACGAAAACATCGACGTTGAACTGTCGGCACCTGTAAAAATTGAGTACCAGGGAGATACCGGCTGGATTGATGAACTGCTCGGCAAGGCGGTACCGGGTTTACAGCTCCAGGCCCATTCAACTTCCAAGGTTGTATCGGAGATCGCTGCAAACACCACGGTTTCAATTTCCACAGGCAGTGTGCCGTCCGCCAGCCTGACCGGCGACATCAACCTTGCACTGGAATCGGCTGCGGATCAGCTCAAACTGAAATCCACCGGTCTGCAAATCGAAATGGCAGACCTGGGCAAACCGGAATTGACGACAGTGGAAGGCGTTATCGCCCTTGACTGGGCCGCAAACGCGCCCATTGCGTATACTGCCGACGGACTGAATCTGACCGCGGACAAAATGAACTTCACGGCAAAAGTGACTTCGCGCGACGGCAAGCTAAACAGCACCGGCAGCGGCGTATTGATGCAAGCGGGTTCAACCAGCCCCGTCGTTTCGACCGAAAAAATGGACCTGACATGGCAGGGCCTGGACCTGGAAAAACTGACCGGCAAGCTAAGCACACGAACACAGGGTTTTCGCACCGTACTCGATGGTCAGACATGGACCGGTTTCGATCTTGATATGACCTACGCCCTGCTTGAGAAGAACGGCATCAAAGGTTCCGGAAAGCTGACTGTCGACAATGGCCCCGAACTGCCACTCGAATTTGCCGGTAATACGCAAACGATGCGTTGGGACATCAAGCTGGCGCCCGCGACCGTCAGACTGGCAAAGCTGAAAAGCCTGCTGTCACTCGCCCATGTCACGCTGCCCGCCGAAATCAAGTTGTCAGACGGTGATATCGAACTACAGGGCGACATTCGCATCGACGGGGAGTTTACAGCGAAAATGCACATCAGCGGTCATGATATGGTTGCCGCGATGCACAAGAGCAGGGCGCGCGATGCCAGCTTGAACTTCGACGCCGCCTATGACAAAGCCCTGGAAGTCAACGGACCGTTCTCCATCGGGGAACTCGAACTGGCGGGTGGTATCGATTTGAAGAGCATCAGCGCCGAGCTTGTTCTTGAAGACCCCGAACACTTTGAATTGAAAAATCTGACCGCGGAAGTATTTGAAGGCCGGATCGAAATTGGCAGCGCACATTACTCGGAAGGCGAGATCGCTGAAACCATGGTCAAGTTGAGTCACGTAAGTCTTGAAAAATTACTGGCTTATGTCGACGTCGATGGTTTGCAGGGCAGCGGTTATCTCGACATTTCCTTACCTGTCGGCAGTGACCGGGTCGGGGTCTTTGTCAGGGACGGATCGTTCGGCTCCAGGGGCTCCGGCCGACTTGCCTATAAGAGCGGAGGTATCGTGGGCAGCAATATTGGTTTGAAGGCGCTGGAGAACTTTCAGTTCAAGGACCTTTCCGGTACCTTCAATTACCAATCCGACGGCAGCTACCTGATGAACGTCCACCTCGATGGAAACAATCCGGATCTGTATGACGGTCATGCAGTCGTGTTCAATCTTAAAATCAACGGCGCGCTGCCGGCGGCTTTCGAGGCCATGTTCATGACCGGAAGTTTTGAAGACGCAATCCTGAAAGAGATCAAAAGCCGATAGAAAGCCGCGAACTGTTCAGGCAAAATTCAGAACAAGGTGTTAGTGTATGTACTCATGGGAATCAACCCGGTGGTGGCGCAATGAAACAATTATCAATATTGGTGGCTGTATTATTCCTCGGTACTGCGTGCAACCCGACCGTCAAGGTCGAGGCGCCCGACAAGCCGATTGAAATCAATATGAATATCAATATCAAACACGAAATCCTGATCAAGGTTGAAAAGCAGGTCCAGGAGTTGCTTGATGACAACTTATTCTGATGCTGGGGCCCGGTCTGGAACCAGTCAACAGAATGGGCACTACCTGACAAATGGAAGGAATGGAAACATGATGATGTACTCAAAAAAATGGATCAAACAGATTTGTATGACGCTGTTTATCGGCCTGTTTGCAATGTCTGTCGCTGCAGGCGAAAGCCCTCTGACACAACCGAAAGCGGACGGCCTGATCGGTGAACAGTCGAATGGCTACCTCGGACTGGTAACCCAAAACGTGCCGGCTGACGTGAAACAACTGGTGAATGAGGTCAATGCCAAACGCAAAGCCGGGTACCAGGAAATCGCCGCCAAGCAGGGCACCAGTCTTTCCGATGTCGAAAAGGTCGGTGGAAAAACAGCCATTGAGAAAACACTCCCGGGTAACTACATTCGTGATGATAACGGAAACTGGCACCAGAAATAGCCGGGGTATTTCCAGTACGAAGCGTCAATTGAACGACCAAATGCAACAGTAGGAGTGTAAACATGGAATCAACCGGACTGATAACATTTTTGTTTGTCGGCGCCATCGCCGGCTGGTTGGCGGGAACCCTGATGAAAGGAGGCGGCTTTGGCCTTCTTGGTAACATCGTCGTGGGTATCCTGGGTGCGGTGATTGGTGGTTATGTATTCGGCTTACTGGGCGTTTCAACCGGCGGCCTCATTGGAGCAATCGTTACCGCAACCATCGGCGCCGCCATCTTGTTATTTTTCGTCGGGCTGATAAAAAAAGGCTGATTTTCAGGTCCGTAAGGCCCGCTTTGATTCGCCTGATTTTCTGAGTTGGTTTATACCCGTGCAGGACAAGCTTCCGATGCCGGGAATCTGCAGACCTAATCGTTAACTGTACCCTGGTCTGAGGAATTTCGGGTTACAACGAACGCGCCGCGAATGTCGCCTGCCCGATAACCTGTCGCCCGGTCCGATGGATAAAGTCTGGCCAGCACCTCGCTGACCTCGGGAGAAATCGCTGTTCCATGGCAAACCAGGCAGACTTGACCGGTCGGTATGGCCTTCATAAAGCGAAACTCCTGTTCGCCATCGGCGGGAACGGTTTCTGACCAGACGAGGCTGTCCATGTCCTTTCCCTCTGCGCGCTGTTTTTCAAAATTTTCCAGGACGGCCGTCTGCCACTCGTTGGGCTGGTTGGCGGGATTGCGGTTGTTAAGACTGACACGGCTCAAGGCCAGTCCCTTTTCGGAAGCAACCTCGTGGGTTAGCGGCATCGCCCGGGTGTTGCAAACTTCAATCGCCGCCACGGGTCCGCCGGCACCAATCGCGCTTTTAAGCTCTGTTTGCAGTTCGCCTGATAAAGCCTGGATGGCCGCTTTTGCCGCGGCGATATCCTGTTCACTACCGGGTTGCTGATCACTTCTGCAATCCATACCTGGCAAAACGAGACACAGACACAAGATAATTCGTTTCATGAATTCACTTTATCACAGCCCTGCATCGTGATTGCCAGCAAACGATGACCCTTGTCGTATCTGTTCCCTGAAAAACGAAGTTCCAAAGAAAGATACCGGGTACATGCTTCCGGGCAGGCGTTATGCCCGGAGAGCGTCAATTAAGACCGTCGTGCGCCTCGCTCTTACCCAGCAGCGAGAACTGCCTGGCGAGTTTCGGTTCATCATTACCCAACTCTATCATGTCACGAACGATCCGCGCGGACTCACGCAACAACAGGTCCGGCCTGTCGTCTTCCTTTTCGTCAGCACCTGCCTCCGAATCGGCTTCTTCAACCTCGAGCGCTTCACCGGCAACTGCCAGGGTGTCAGACTCTTCAAACAGCGGGCCATTGTCCTGCTGTGCGGCTTTCCTGGCTGCACGCTTGGCTTCTTCGTGGTCCATCTCCTCGCGACGGGTGCTTTCCAACAGGGAAATTTCCTTCTTGTCCTTGTTGAGATTGAACTCCTCGACATCACTGAGTAACCACTTGAACTCCTGGTCGTTGGCGATCCTGCTTTGGTAGCGGAAATCCGTGACTGCGGCAAGGCGGTCCAGGTCTCCTTCACGCTTGAAATTGGAGGTCGGTATGCTGGTCCAGGGCAAGGCATTTTTAAGTGAACGCTCACCGTAATCCTCCGGATCACCGGCCGACGGGAATTGGATGTCAGGTTTAACACCGCGGTTTTGTGTCGAACCACCGTTGACGCGGAAAAACTGCGCCATGGTGATTTTTAATTGCCCCATTTTCCCGGCGTCGCCCGAAGGGGCGTAATCATCGAGATCAACGAGGTTCTGCACGGTGCCTTTTCCGAAGGTGGTTTCACCAACGATCAAACCACGGCCGTAATCCTGTATCGCGGCGGCAAAAATCTCCGATGCCGAAGCACTGTAACGGTTCACCAGGACGGCCAGCGGCCCGTCCCAGGCCATGCCGGGGTCGGTGTCTTCCTCGGTGCTGATCCGGCCACTGGAGTTGCGCACCTGCACAACCGGCCCTTCGTCAATAAACAGACCTGTCAGGGTCGTTGCTTCCAGCAATGAACCACCGCCGTTATTTCGCAGGTCCACGATCAGACCCTTGATACCCTCGGTTTTCATTTCATCGATCAGTTTCCTGACATCGCGCGTGCTGGAACGGTAATCAGGCAGGTTTTGCGCCCGGCCAGTGAAATCCAGGTAAAAAACCGGCAGGTCAATGACCCCAACCTTGACCATTTCATCATTATCACCCGGCACCTCGATGACGCGACTCTTGGCAGCCTGTTCTTCCAGCTTGACTTCATCGCGGACGATTTCGATGGTTTCCGGCGGTCCGTCAACACCCGTATCCTCGTGAAGCACTTCGATCCTGACGATGGTGTGCTTCGCGCCGCGGATCAGGTCAACCACATCATCGACCCGCCAGCCGACGACATCCTGCATTTTACCGTCCTTGCCCTGGCCAACCGCAAGGACCTTGTCACCGGCCTTCAGACCGCCCTGCTTGTCCGCTGGGCCCCCGGGCACAACACTGGCGATGCTGGTGTACTCATTTTCGCGCCCGAGCAATGCACCGATGCCTTCAAGCGACAGGCGCATTGAAATTTCAAAATTTTCCGAACTGCGGGGAGACATGTAGGCCGTATGCGGTTCGATTGACTGCGCAAAAGCATTCATGAAGAATTGAAAAATATCGTCCGAATTCAATTCCGAAATCCGGCGTTCGAGGTTTTCATACCGGTCGTCAAGGGTTTCAACGATGGCTTCATCGTCCTTGTCGGTAAGACGCAGTCGAAGATAATCATTTTTGACCCGCTCACGCCAGAACTCATTCAGCTCTGCTTCCGATTTTGCCCACTTCGCATCACTGCGGTCCCACAGGTAGTTTTCATCGACGGTGAAATCCATCGGCTTTTTCAGCTGTTCGCGGGCAAAGGCCACACGCTCCCTGACCCGTTCAACATATACATTGAACATTTCATAGGCGGGTGTCGGATCGGAATGCTGCAACGCGTCGTCCAGGCTCAAGCGGTAGGGTGCAAAAGCCTCGATGTCCGATGCCAGGAAAAAACTGTAATTCGGGTCGAGCAGATCAAGATAGCCGTCAAATATCTTTTCCGACAGCTCATCATCCAGGCGCGTATCCTTGTAATGCCAGTTGGCGAGAAACTTGGTCGCCAGGTTGCTGCGCAGACGCTGCTCAAGGCTGGGTTTGAACGTCACCTGTTCCGGCGGTTGGGTTACTGCCCAGACCGAGGTGCTTACGAGTAACACCAATAAATACCTAATTGCTCTCAAACTCATTTACTCCGAATACAATATTTTTTGGAAAAATCAAAACTAATGACCACAAACCCGGCGAGGAGTTGCCGGTTACCCTTAAATCAGCACACTATTAAATCACCCGCCAAAGCATCGAGGCAAGGGTCACAAGTTTAGATGAGCCTATTTGGCGTCCAAATTAACCCCGCCGCAGCCTCGATCTCAAATGACCAGACCGGATTCCTCAGCCATCAGGTCCGCGTGATAGGAAGACCGAACCAGCGGACCTGAGGCGACGTGCGTAAAACCCATTGTATATCCAAGTTTAGCAAACTCTTCGAATTCTTCAGGCGTCCAGTAACGCAGCACCGGATGATGGTATGGGGTTGGCTGCAGGTACTGACCGATGGTGACCATGTCAACATCGTGTTCCCGCAGGTCTTTCAGTACCTGCTCAACCTGTTCGAAGGTTTCGCCAAGACCCAGCATGATCCCGGATTTGGTCGGTATATCCGGGTGTTGAGTCTTGAAATTCTTCAGTAAGTTCAACGACCAGTCATAGTCCGCCCCGGGCCTGACATCCGGGTACAGCGGTTTGACGGTTTCCAGGTTGTGGTTGAAAACGTCCGGTGGTGAAGCTTTAAGAATCTCGAGAGCCCGCTCCATGCGGCCCTTGCCGCGGAAATCGGGAACCAGTATTTCCAGCTTGATACCCGGATTCAACTCACGGATACGTGCCAGGCAACGAACAAAATGCGCTGCACCGCCATCACGAAGGTCATCACGGTCAACCGAGGTAATCACCACGTAGCGCAGTTTCATGTCATGAATGGTACGCGCCAGGCTTTCAGGCTCGTTCTCGTCAGGAGGTTTGGGCCGGCCATGGGCAACATCGCAGAATGAACACCGCCGTGTACATATTTCACCCAGGATCATGAAAGTGGCCGTGCCCTTGTTGAAACACTCATGAATATTCGGACAGGTGGCCTCTTCGCAAACGGTGACCAGGCGGTTGTCACGCAGACGTGACTTCAGATTGGCCACCGCGTTACCGGCAGGCAGACGAACACGGATCCACGATGGCTTGCGTAAAACCGGTGCATCCTGATCGAAACGGGCGGTATTCCGTGCAAGCTTGTCTGCGCCCAGTTCCTTGGCAGGGGGCGTCGCGGCGGAACCGGCCGATGAACCGGCCTGGACCACACCCGGATTCCCCCGCGCAGCGGACTCACTTTCGGCAACCAGCCGGATCGGTATCTTGGTTTGATCAGTCATTCGAGATTGTCATCCTGTCTTCCGCCCAAAGTCGGGCAGACCGCCCTCCACCAGGCGGCATCGATTATTGTAGCCTAAAATCCTGCTCAAGCTGTTAATCAGCCGGTCCTCAACCTCGGCCATGGAAACCCGCGTAAATGCTGACAGGTTGGTCACCTGCAAGCCCTTGAAGCCGCACGGGTTGATACGCTGGAACGGCTCCAGGTCCATGTCGATGTTAAAGGCAAGACCGTGAAAGGATTTGCCGCGGCGGATTCTTAAACCGAGGGAAGCGATTTTGACGCCATCGACATAGACACCCGGCGCACCTTCCATGAGCTGCGCATCCACCGCGTAACTCTTCAACACATCGATAATGGCCTGCTCGATACCCGTTACCAGCGCGCGTACACCCATCTGCAGCCTGCTGATATCAATCAGCGGGTAGGCAACGATCTGGCCGGGGCCGTGATAGGTTACCTGGCCGCCACGGTCCACCTGGATAACAGGGATGTCGCCCGGCGCCAACAGGTGCTCCGCGCGCCCGGCCTGGCCCTGGGTAAATACCGGCGGGTGCTCCACCATCCACAATTCATCCGGGGTGTCAGCATCGCGCTGGTCGGTAAACGTCTGCATGGCCCGCCAGACGGACACATAATCCATCAACCCAAGACGCCGGACGAGCAGTTCTGAACACGACATCAAAGTGCGACGAGTACTTGCTCGCAGTCAGTCAGATCCTGGTAAATACGATCCAGTTGAGCCTTTGACAAGGCTTCAATGGTTACGGTCACGGATATGAATTTAGCCGAACTGCTGGGCTGCGTCGTTACCGCTTCGCCGGCGTATAGCCCGGCATGGGCGAGGACGATTTCCGTTACGACACCTTCAAACTCAGCATCATTCCGGCCCATCGCCTTGATTGGGAACTTGCACGGGAACTCAAGCAGGGTTTCCTGCTGGTCCGGACCGCCATCGGGAGGATAAACAGAGGACACTAGGGGGCGTTCTCAATCAACCAGGCTGCGCTGCCGGAACCTGTTTTTTTGGTCAGCAAGGCAGAATGAGTGCTTTGTAGTCGGTCTACATAAGCGAATGATAACGCCGCTGGGCGGGAAAACAGGTCCGGCCCTTCGGGTTGTGCCTGAAAAAGCGCCATACTGCGTTGTTCGTCGTTCATTTGGAATAACCAAACCTCTCTTCTCACGCCTTGCCTGGCGTTTTTTCAGGTGCAACAGCGCAGCCTGGGTGATTGAGAACGCCCCCTCTAGTCATCACCGAACAAATTACTGAACCACATGTTCATGCTGTCCCAGGTACGCCCGAAAAATCCGGCTTCGGGAACGGTTTCAAGTGCGATCAGACCACGGTTTGCAATTTCCGCGTCTTCAAGACGGATCGAAATCTGCCCGACCTCTTCCCCCTCGGTTATCGGCGCGATCAATTCGGGCCGCATCTCAACCTGTGCGTCGAGGTCCTCGTAGCGTCCCCTCGGTATCGTGACAAAAAGTTCGTCGCGGATACCCAGTCTTACCTGGTCAGTCTCACCTTTCCAGACCTTGCCCTGCGCCAACTCCTGGCCGGCCTTGTAGAGCTGGATGGTTTCATAGAACCGGAAACCGTAGTTCAGCAGGCTCTGGCTCTCGTTGACGCGGGATGATTCCGAACCCGAACCCAATACCACGCTCACCAGGCGCATACCATCGCGCTTGGCCGAAGACGCCAGGCAATAGCCCGCAGCCTCTGTATGACCGGTTTTAAGACCGTCAACCGCAGGATCGCGCCACAACAGGTTATTCCGGTTGTGTTGACGTATGTTGTTGAAACTGAACTCTTTTTCTGAATACCAGTGATAATACTCCGGGAACTGTGCAATCAAGGCGATACTCAGGGTCGCCACATCCCGGGCCGTGGTGTAGTGATCTTCGTGCGGCAGACCGGTGGCATTCGTGAAATGACTGTTGGTCATACCCAGTTGCTGAGCGTAATGATTCATCAGACCGGCGAAGGCTTCCTCCGTTCCGGCCAGGTGTTCCGCGAGCGCCACGCTGGCATCGTTACCCGACTGGATTACCATGCCTTTGATCAAATCTTCAACGGTCACGGTCATCGAGGGCTCGATGAACATGCGCGAACCACCGGTGCGCCACGCATTCTCACTGACATTGACCGTATCCGTCAGCTTGATATTCCCCGAAGCCAATTCGGTGAACACGACATAGCTCGTCATCACCTTGGTGATGCTGGCAGGCTCGACCCGCATATCGGCATTGCTTTCAACCAGCGTATCGCCGCTATTGAAGTCAACCAGGATATAACTGTTCGCACCGAGCGCAGGTGGGGCCGGTATCGGCAAACCCTTTGGCGGTGTTGGTGTTGGGTTCAGCGTGGGTGTCGGTGTCGACGGAGGCGGCGGGGTCTGCGCCATCGCCCACAGCGGCAATGAGACCGCAATGATAGCGATGGTGAGTAACAACAGGATTCTTTTCATGTCAGATCATTATTCCGTAAATATGCAGGTGGGTCTATTCAAAACCGACAGGTTACTAGTGTACTGCATCGCAATTATTGGCACTATTGACGATGCAGAAAACTAGCGACTCACTCTATGAGGGCGTTCATAACCCAGTTCAACCACGCGCCGTGCGCTGGCTTCAATTTCCCATTCAGAAGCGTACGGCCCTATCCATACTTTGTACAATCCCCGGCTCTTTTGAACCGTTACGGGTTTGAGCTGCGCGGCCATCATTTTACCCGCCAGATTTTCTGCGGTTTTCCGTTGACTGAATGCCCCGACCTGTAAAAAAGTACCGTCGGCTACCTTGACCGCAGCCGGTTTGAACATGTCCACGTCAAGCGCACGGACTTCAACACGTGCGGTGCCAGTCTGATCGACGCCCAACTTGATCGCGGCCGCGTAAGAAAGGTCGATGATCCGGTCCGAATGAAACGGGCCGCGGTCATTGATTTTCACGATCATCTTACGGCCATTGTCAAGATTGGTGACCTCCGCGTAAGTCGGCAGCGGCAGGCTTTTATGTGCCGCCGTGGCGAGGTGCATATCATAGGGTTCACCACTTGACGTCCGCCGGCCATGAAACTTGCTGCCGTACCACGATGCAATCCCGCGTTCCTTGTATCCCTTGCTTGAAGGCAGCACGGTATAGGTCTCACCCAACACGGTATAAGGGCTGAGGTTGCCATAGCGGGCCAGCGGTTCTGCCATGGGCACCGCGTCGTGAACCTCCGCCGCCGTCATTTTCCGGCTCGAAGGACCGTCACCGGTCACGGTTGCTTTTTCCTCGCCTTTTTTGCCTGCACAGCCCGCCAGCAGCAAAACTGCCAGTGCCAGTGCCGGAAGCGGACCTTTCATCAGGATTTATCCATGCCTTTTTTGATTTCCTGGCTCAACTCGTAAACCGCCATTGCGTAACGCGGACTGCGATTGTAACGGGTAATGACATAAAAATTCTTGAAGGTCAGCCAGTAGGTGTTGCGTTCTTCTTCAGTCAGTTTCAAAACCGCTGCGGGCAGGTCCGCCGGTAAATCATCTGAACTGCTAAAACCCTTCTCCCGCCACTGCGCCACCGTCAGTGTCGGGGTGAAATTAGACTTGGATATCTCGTCGAAAGCCGCCCCCTGGCTTGCGATCGCGCGCCGCGTGACAGGTTGCCCGGGCTGCCAGCCGTAGCGATGCAGGTAATTGGCCACACTGCCGACGACATCGGCAGTTGAGCGCCAGAGGTCACGGCTGCCGTCGCTGTCAAAATCGACCGCATATTCACGATAACTGCTGGGCATGAATTGACCCATACCCATCGCACCCGCGTAAGAACCGGTGACTTCGGCGATCGGCAGGCCTTCTTCGGACGCCAGGCGGATGTATTGCATCAGTTCGCTGGAAAAAAATGCCGAACGGTCAGAGGAAAGCCCCTGTGGATAATAAAAACCCAGCGTGACCAGCGCATCAATAATCCGGTAATTGCCGGTGATGCGTCCATAAAACGTCTCGACACCGATAATGGAAACGATGATTTCTTCATCCACACCAAACTTCTCGGACGCCGCTTTAACCAGGTCGCGGTGGGTTTTCCAGAACTCGACGCCTTCGCTGATCCGCCTGTCGGTCAGGAATATCTGCCGGTACTCGTGCCAGGGCTTGCCCTCGGCGGGTCGCATGATGGCGTCAATAATGGACTGCTTGTATTCCGCCTGCTGAAGTAAAGCCCGAACTTCATCCTCGGGCAAGTTGTATTCCGAGCTTGCCCGCTTCACAAATTCATCCGTACCGGGGTGCTGCATGGCGAGTGCAGGTACACAAAACAAAAGCAAAACGACAAGTTTTCGCATTAAACAGGGTTTCCTATCTGACTGTTGTAGGGTATCCGGAGCATCTTTAGGCAAAGTTTAACCGAACGGCACATAAAAACCGCGTTTGCAGATGCTTTTGATGCCATTACAGGAAGCACTGACAATAATTTAACCCGCACGTTGCATCTCCATCACCGCTCCGGCCTGGACGGGCGCATATGAACGCGTGCAAAAGCCGGTTTCATCTTATGAATTTTCGATGGCCATAGATGGACATCATCATGCCGAAACCCGCCAGCAGCGTCACTGCGGAGGTGCCGCCATAACTGATGAGCGGCAACGGCACGCCCACAACCGGCAGCACGCCGGAGACCATGCCGCCGTTCACCAGCACATATACAAAAAGTGTAAGGCTCAATGAGCCTGCCAGTAACCTCGAACCGGTGTCCCGGGCGATGCTGGCAATATACAGACCCCGCGCGATGACCAGCATGTAGACGAGCATCAGCAAAGTTACGCCTATCAGCCCGAACTCCTCCGATAAAACGGCCAGGATGAAGTCGGTGTGGCGTTCCGGGATGAACTCCAGGTGCGACTGGGTACCGTGCAACCAGCCCTTGCCGGTCAAGCCACCGGATCCGACCGCAATTTTTGACTGGATGATATTCCAGCCGTCACCCAGTGGGTCGGCTTCAGGATTCAGGAACGTGCGTACACGGTCGCGCTGATATTCCTTCATGACCAGCCAGAGGACCGGGGCAGCTGCCGCCGCCAGCCCTGCAAAACTGAACAAAACCCGCCAACGCAACCCGGCCAGGTAAAGCGTGAACACGCCACTGGCGGCCACCAGCAACGCGGTACCGAGGTCCGGTTGCTGGTAGATCAGCAGGGTTGGGATCGCCAGTATGCCAAGGGTCAGGAGGGTCGACTTCAAGTCCGGCGGCAATATCTTCGGGTGCAAATACCAGGCAACCATCATCGGCACCGCCAGTTTCATCAGTTCGGAAGGCTGGAAGCGCAGCACACCGAAATCCAGCCAGCGTTGCGTGCTGCGGCCGACACCCAGTGCCAGGGTCGCGAGCAGCATGGCAATGCCAATACCGTACAACCACGGTGTCCAGATTCTGAGTATACGTGGCGGCACCTGGCTGATGACCAGCATGATCAGGAGGCCGAAACCAAGACGCAGTGCCTGCCGGTTGACCACGGCCATGTCTTGTCCCGAGGCGCTGTAGAGCACAAACAGACCGAAGCCCATGATCAGCAACAGCAAAACCAGCAACACCGGATCGAGCCGTGGGGCGCCTGCCCATGCCGGTATCAGGCGCTTCATCGTTCGTGGCCCAGTTCCTGGTCCAGCCAGGCGTCAAGGGTGGCCCGCGCCACCGGGGCGGCAAATTTTGAACCGAGCCCGCCATGTTCAACAACCACCGCCACTGCGATCCGTGGAGCATCCACCGGAGCAAATGCAATAAACCACGCATGATCGCGAAGATGCTCGGCAACATCGGTCCCCCTGTCTCTTTGCCCTGCTGCAAGTTGATAAACCTGGGCCGTGCCGGTTTTGCCGCCGATCCGGTAATGGGCATCGACGGCGATGCCCCTGGCAGTGCCGTGTGAGCCGTTGACCACACGTTCCATGCCTTCGAGGATAGTCCGCCAGTCATTCGGATCGACCACTGGTATCTGCTGTTCGACCGGGGCATTGACGCGTTTTGCCTTTTCAACACCCGCCGGCTTGATCGCGTACAAAAGTCTCGGTGCGTAGCGCGAGCCACCGTTGATCAAGGCGGCAACCGCGCCGGCCATTTGCAATGGTGTCACCACGTTGAAGCCCTGCCCGACTCCGGCGATCACCGTCTCACCCGGATACCAGGGTTGTTCGAGCGTCTGGCGTTTCCATTCGCGCGAGGGCAACAAGCCCTTGCTTTCACCCGGTATATCGATCCCGGTTGTCGAGCCAAAGCCAAACTGTGCGAGGTAGTCGTGCATCCGGTCGATGCCGAGATCCATGGATAGCTGATAAAAATAGGTGTTCACCGACTGCTCCAACGCGGAACGTATGTCCACCCAGCCATAACCATAAGGCTTGAAGTCGCGGTATGGGCGGGCATAGCCTTCTATAAAAAACTTACCGTTTGAAAAAACGCGGGTTTCCGGCGTAACCACACCCAATTCCAATCCGGCCAGACCGACGAAGGGTTTGAGCGTAGACCCCGGTTCGTAGGAGCCGTTGATCGCACGGTTGAACAACGGCTGTCCCGGCGCCTCGAGTATTTCGTTGAAGGCTTTCTGACTGATACCATTGACGAAAGCGTTCGGGTCGTAAGCCGGTTTGCTGACCAGGGCAATGACACTGCCATCAACCGGGTCGATGGCCACCACCGAACCGGGGCGATCGCCCAGGGCGTCCCACGCCGCCTGCTGCACGGCGACATCAATAGATAAAACGAGATCCGTTCCGGGAATTGCATCCTGCTTGTCCAAAACCTTCAGGACACGGCCACGGACATTGGTTTCGACGCGTTCAAAGCCACTCACGCCGTGCAATTCTTTCTCCTGGAACTGCTCTATACCAATTTTGCCAATGGTACGCGTACCACGGTAATTGCCCTCGTCGACCTTGGCGATGTCATCCGCATCGAGTCGGCCCGTGTAACCGAGAACGTGGGTCAGAAGCTCCCCGTAAGGATAGTACCTGGACAGGTAGGGAACGACATCCGCCCCCGGAAACCGTTGGCGGTTGACGGCGAACCGTGCGACCTCGCGTTCGCTCAGGTTGAATTTCACTGGCACGCTGTCAAACAAGTGGTAATTCCGGCGTGATTTTTCAAAGGCCTTCCGGTCATCGTCGGTCAGGTCAATAAGCGTGGATAATTCATCCAGCAAGGTTTCCAGGCCCTGTTGTTTCCCGGGAACTTTCTCCGGAATTATCTCGAGGCGGTAAGCCGGCAGGTTCTCGGCGATCACCCGGCCCCTGCGGTCATATATGATGCCCCGGTTGGGAACGACCGGGCGCACGGTCACGCGGTTATTTTCGGAGCGCGTCGAGAACTGGTCAAAGGCGAAAACCTGCAACCAGACATAACGTACAAGCAGCGCCAGTATACAAAGTGCAATAATAACAAACCCCACCCAGGCCCTTTGCGTGAAGAGTCTTTGCTCATCCTGCTCGTTCTTTATGGCACGTTGGACTTTAAAACCGATCATAACTTCTGGAGACGCGTCATGGCGCGTATGCGGTCCAGTAAAAGAAATATCCAGGGCCACAGGGCCATGCCGATCAGCGGCGGCAGCCAGTACTTCCAGGTGGGCAGGGGTTCGCCCATCAGGACGGTAATCCAGATCAGGATAATACGGTCATTCACCAGTAGACCCAGCACGCTGAGCGCCTGTTGCCAGGGCGGGAAGAATCGCAGGCGTGAACGGAAGTGCTGGACCAGGAATACCATCACCACGAGACTCAGGGCATGCAGACCCATAAGGCTGGCGCTTAAAACGTCCAGCGCAATTCCGATCAGGAAGGCCAGTCCCAGGCTGATCATATCCTGGGTTTCCAGCGACCAGTAAATGATCACCAGGGCCACCCAGTATGGCTTGAAGGGCACCAGCGCTTCGGGCAAAGGTATCAGCGTCAACAGAACCGCCGTCACGATGGACAGCAATATCAGGCTACGGCTTTCACGGCTTGGCTTCATGGCTCGTCAACCGGAAATGGTTCGAAGTCATCCTGCGCATCGATGAGCAGAACCTCGCGGCCCCGGTCGAGTGCGGCGTATGGCCGCAGATAAACCGTGGCAAATGTCTCGCCGCTGTCGCGCTCCACGCGTTCCACCTCGCCCACCGGGAACCCGGGCGGGAAACGATCGCCCAGACCGGACGTGACAATAACGTCACCGGGGCTGACATCGGCCTGCAATGGCACATTGGGCATCAGCAGGTAACTGGTTTCACCGCTTCCATAGGCCACGGTGCGTAATCCGGTGCGGTTAACCTGTACCGGCAGCACGTGATCCGGGTCGGATATCAGGCGCACACTGGAAAAGTGGCTGTGGACGTCCTCGACCTGGCCAACGATGCCCTTGCCATCGATGACGGCCTGGCCGATGACCACGCCCTCGTCTGCACCCCGGTCTATCCACACCTTGTGAGAGAACGGATCGAGCGCCACCTGTTTCATCTCAGCGAATTGAAAGTGGTACAGCTTGCCGCGGGTAGCTCCCAGAAGGTCCCGCAGTCTTTGATTTTCCTGCCGCAGTGCCGCCTGTGTTTGCACCGAGCCCGAAACTTTAAGCAACTGCTGCAGAAGCTGCTGGTTTTCAGCGACCAGGTCATTTCGCTCGCGCGTGTTACGTTGGAGCGCCTGCAAGGCCTCGGCCGGCCATCCGGCCACCAGGAATACCGGTTCCAGGGCGAGTTCCATCGCGCTGCGTATGCGCGGAACGTAATGTCCGAGTTGGTCCATGAACATCAGCACGATGGCCAGCAAGATATAAATCATCAAGCGGGCGGTGCGTGTGCCTTCCTCGCCGAACCAGCGACCGGGACCTGATGAATCTCTATGTGCCAAGTTCTTATCGTGTACCTGAAGCGTCAGGTGCAGCAACCTGACACGGTATATCCTTGTTTTCCATTAATTACGATACAGTACACTAGTGTGGTGTAACGTATAAATGGTACATATACCACACTTAGTTGGTGGTGAAAAAATCACCGTGGTTCTCATCCATCAGTTCGAGCGCGCGTCCACCACCCCTGGCAACGCAGGTCAGCGGATCATCGGCCACGAAAACCGGCAGCCCGGTTTCCTCAGCAATCAGACGGTCGAGGCCTTTTAGCAACGCCCCGCCGCCGGTCAGCACGATACCGGTTTCAACCACGTCCGCACACAATTCCGGCGGCGTCTGCTCGAGGGCCGCCTTGACCGCTTCGAGAATCGTTGCCAGGCTTTCGGTCAGGGCCTCCAGCACTTCGTTGCTGTTGATCGTAATCCGCCGCGGCACGCCCTCGGCGAGGTTCCGGCCTGAAACGGACATCTCTTCAGCCTCTTCATCCGGCCACGCGCGACCGATCTGGATCTTGATCTGCTCCGCCGTCGACTCACCGATCAGCGTGCCGTAATTGCGTCGCACATAGTTGACGATCGCCTCGTCAAACTTGTCACCGCCGACACGCACCGAGTTCGAATAGACCAGGCCATTGAGCGATATGACCGCCACTTCGGACGTGCCGCCACCGACATCCAGCACCATTGCGCCGCGGGCCTCGTGAACGGGAATACCGGCGCCGATGGCCGCCGCCATTGGCTCTTCCACCAGGAACACCTCGCGGGCGCCGGCGCCTTCGGCCGACTCCTTGATCGCCTTGCGCTCCACCTGGGTTGAACTACAGGGTACGCAGACCAGCACGCGCGGGCTGGGACGAAGCCACCGGGATTCGTGCACCTTCTTGATAAAGTGCTGCAACATCGCCTCGGTCATGTTGAAATCGGCAATCACTCCATCCTTCAGCGGTCTGACGGTACGGATATTTCCGGGTGTCCGGCCGAGCATACGCTTGGCCTCGGCGCCGACAGCCGCCACCGACTGGGGTCCACCCGGTCCACGGTCCATGCGCACGGCAACAACCGAGGGTTCGTTGAGCACAATCCCCTTCCCGCGTACGTATACCAACGTGTTGGCAGTACCTAAATCGATAGATAGATCATTTGAAAAAAGACCACGAAGACTCTTGAAAACCATGTTGTTATATTCCGGGGAAGAATGTCGGGTTAAGACCCGCTAATGTATCAGCCAGCCCACTATTCAGCAAGCAGCGCGACCCCATGCGCCACCGCTTTCATCCGCTTTTTAAGAATCTTTCGGTGGTTACTGCAAAATCCGTTAAAATGCCGGTTGCAAATCAAACAAACCTCCAAAATAGATACGGAACAAGATATGTCGGCATTAATCTGTGGGTCCCTGGCCTATGACACCATCATGGTTTTTCCTGAACGTTTCAAGGACCATATCCTTCCGGACAAGGTTCACATGCTCAACGTGTCTTTCCTGGTGCCCGAAATGCGTCGCCAGTTTGGCGGTGTCGCCGGCAACATTGCCTACAACCTCAAACTTCTGGGTGGTGACCCCTACCCGATGGCCACCGTCGGTGATGATTTCGGCCCTTACCAGCGGCGCCTGGAATCACTCGGCATATCCACCCGCTACATCCGCCACCTCGAGGGCGAGTTCACACCGCAGGCTTTCATAACCACCGATTTTGACGACAACCAGATCACCGCCTTTCACCCGGGCGCCATGATGGAAAGCCAGTTAAACAAGGTCGAAAGTGCCGAAGGTATAAAAATCGGGATCGTTGCGCCGGACGGACGCGAGGCGATGCTGCAGCACAGCCGTGATTTTGAACGCCTGGGGATTCCGCATATTTTTGATCCGGGCCAGGCCATGACCCTGTTCAACGGCGACGACCTGAGACAATTTATCAGCCAGGCCAACTGGCTGGTCGTCAACGATTACGAATTCCAGCTGATCCGGGAGCGCACCGGCTTGAGCAAAGCGCAGGTCGCGAAACAACTCGAGGCATTGATCATCACCCAGGGTGGTGACGGGTCCACCCTTATAACCAGCACCGGCGAGGAACATATCGAAGCCGTGAAACCGACCGCCGTGCTGGATCCAACCGGTTGCGGTGACGCCTACCGGGCTGGCCTGATTTACGGTCTGCTGAACAACCTGGACATGGTAACCGCATGCCGCATCGGCTCGGTCATGGGCGCGTTGAAAGTCGCGGTCCAGGGTCCACAGAACCACACGCCAACGCTGGACGATATCGTGGGCTGCTTTCAAAAGGCGTTCGGATACTCGTTTATCAACTGAATCGGGCAAAACTTGGCTCAAACCGGGGGATTGCGGTTGACAATCGTCCCGCGTAAAAGGAAAATTGCCGCCCCCGACCGCAATGGCCGGGGTTATTTTCAGAAAATCAAGGTGATGTAGCTCAGTTGGTTAGAGCGCGGCACTCATAATGCTGAGGTCGGTGGTTCAAATCCACCCATCACCACCATTTTTTCAAGAGCTTATAACTCATTCCATCCTTTTTGTACCCTGCAATCACATTCTTGGCGTGCTTTTGGCGCACTTTAGAAGATTTGACAATCGCATAATAGGCGCTCCTCAAGTTGCCTTTGGTCTAAGATTATATTGAGGCAAAAAGATTAACGTAGTCGCTGTACTCGTAACGTCGATTTCGTGCCTGACCCGTAATTTCATGTAGCACACCAATCTCCTCAAACCTGTGCATCAGCTGATTAGCAGCAGCAAAGGTCACGCCAGTGAGTTCCATTATGAGCTTTACGGAAATAATTGGATTTTTAAATAAGTACTCCAAAACCTTAAGCCCATTTCCTGCAACTTGACCAAAGCTGTCCACAATCAACATTCGGTGCCTCTCGCGTAGATCAACAATATCTCTTGCTGTTTGCGTTGCTTGCCGAGACACCTCATCGACACCTTTAACAAAAAACTTGATCCAGGATTCCCAGTCACCAACATCCCTGGTCCGCTGCAAAAGATCGTAATACTCCTGACGATTTTGCTTAAAGTAATATGAAAGATACAAAACTGGCTTTAAAAGCACTTTCTTCTCGATGAGAAGCAAAGTAATCAATAGCCTCCCAACCCTGCCATTTCCATCAAGAAATGGGTGAATGGTTTCAAATTGAGCGTGAGCCAATCCAAGCTTTACAAGCAAGGGGAGACTGTCGTCTTTATGAAGAAACTTTTCCCAATCAGATAGCGCATCAATCATGCTTGCGGGTGATGGCGGGATAAAAATGGCATCCCTGATTTGACCGCCTGCTGAACCTATCCAGTTCTGTGATGCTCTCAGCTGTCCTGGGTTCTGCTCATGGCCCCTTACATTCTCTAAAAGCCTTTGATGAACTTCTTTAATAAGCCGTATCGACACGGGTAATTCATCGAGCAAACTCAAGCCTAAGTTCATTGCACCTACATAATTCACTATTTCACTGACGTCTTTGGGGGTATCCGGGTCCAGAATTTCCGCCTCTCTTTTCAATAGCTGTGATAAAGAACTTTGTGTCCCTTCAATTTGACTTGACAGTACGGCCTCCTTTCTCACATACATATATACAAAGAGATCGGTACCAGGGAGAGTTTGAATTGCCCCATCAAGACGACCCAAAGACCTGTCCGCCTTTGAAAGGCAAGCTTGCAACTCATCATTGATTTCCAATTCGGGATTCTGGGGCGGGAGCGACTCTGGAATAAATGCCTTATAACCCTCAATTTGCTTTATATACCTTCCCGACCTGCCTGGAAATGTTCTGTTTTCCATTCTAAAAATCCATTTATATTATATCTAGACTATAATATAACACGCTTTTATCGATTGGTTATAGCCTGCCTATAATAATGATCCAAAAACTCTCATATTAGAGCCCACCTATAACAAGAGAGTCGAGGAACTCTATAATTAGAGCAGGCCTATAACAAGAAAGGAGGTCGGTGGTTCAAATCTACCCATCACCACCAATAAATTCAATACGTTATACACGTATTTAGCCACCCAGTTTTCTTTCGGGGCCACCCTGGGGTCACACTCCAGTTTGTCGGGTCGGCCGTAATCCTAATGCAACCGGGCGATGCGGCGGCGCTTTTTGCGATTGTGCGAATTAATCACTTCTGCCATCGCACGGCACCAGCGCGAATAGCGATCAAAGAGTCCCTGGTCGTTCTGTGGCTCGAACACGGCCGCTGTGTACTCCGGTTGGGTGGTATTGCTGCGGCGATTGAGCAAATGCAATACACCTCTGCAAGTGCCTTCATTAATAACGGGGCGCACGACACTCAGGCCACTCAGGTCCGCCAAACGCTGACACACACCATCCAGATTTGCCAGCCCCCCGCTAACAATCCAGCGTTCCGCTGAACCGGTGGATTGGTTCACTATTTCGAAATTCACCTGAATTAAAAATACGATGCTTTCAATGACTGCCACCACTTTCTCTGCTGCTGTGCCGTCGCCCAAAAATTGCGTTGGAAAATCAGGCACCCACCAGGGTGCACCCAAGCCGGATACACCGTTCAGAAACAGGGGTGGGGAAGCAGTGCCGGCTAACCATTCCGGCAGATGTGCCAGCGCTTTTTTGTGCTCAAGTTGAAGCACGCGCGTCACATAGGTCAACGCACTACCGGCGCCATTTACCGTACCTTCAACTACGTATTGAGTGTGTTCATCATCCTGATACACCACACTGCATAACAGCCCTTCAAGCAGTTCCACCCGATTGCCCGATGAGCGTTGCACAAATGCGCCAGTGCCCAAATTGGCGTACACCGTTACCGGGTCAACATCACCACTGGCAAACAATGCGGCCGATTGATCGCCGGTTGCCAGTGACAACGGCACATTCAATCGCGCCACACGCAGGTGACCAAAATTATGGGTAGTCGGCACGCAGGCCGGCAACACAGCTTCAGGAATGCCGAATAACTGCAACAGCTCATCCGACCAATCCATGTGACGGCAGTCGTAGAGCAACGTTCTGGAGGCATTTGCCGGATCAACACACACCGGTCGTTCATCCAGTAACGCGTATTGCAAATAGCTGGACAATGAACCGATAGTCAACTCACCCTGCTCATGACAATGCTGCACGCCGGGCAGATTATCCAGACACCAACGCATCTTGCTGACACCGTAATGCGGTGACAGCAACAAGCCGGTCAGTTGCTGCACCCGTGAACTGTCGGTGTGAAATTGCGCAAGCCAGTCGGCAGCGCGTCGGTCCTGCCAGGAAATAACCGGGCTGAGTGTCTCGCCGGTCACATGATTCCAACAAACAATGCTGGATCTCTGGGTTGCGAGACCGGCTCTGGTAATTAACGCCGGATCAATCCCTGTCACTGCATCGGCTATGGCGGTATGCAGAGAATCAACTATTTCGGCGGGATCCTGCTCCACCTGCTCTACCTGCCCTGGGGAATACCGGCGTGTACTTACCGGAACCTGAGCCACATGCAACTGGTCGCCAGCGGCGCTGTATACAATTGCACGCGATGACTGGCTGCCCTGATCAAGCACCAGGGTGTAGCCACTTTTCTGCTCAGTCTGCATTGGCGTAGCCTTCCGGCGCCGGCGTTATGGGCAGCTCATCAGTACGTGCGCGCTGCGGACGATCGGGTAAGGTACTTTGCAGATGCCGCATAACTTTCTCTGCAGTCAGCCGGTACGCCGTTAATTTACCACCGTATATGGTCAACACCCGCGGTTGACCCTCGGACGATGGCCGGTCGGCGTGCAAAATAGTTTCCCGTGAGCGATGAAACACATGTTTATCCCCGGCCGGCAGCACCCGTAGTCCGGTAAAATCGGTAATCGATTGATCGCCCGGCCGCAGCCCGCGATAGTGGGGAAAATAGTGTTGCAGCACGCCGCACAGGTACTTCCGTTCACTGCGCAACGCGTGTACCTTGTCCGGGCTGGCGTTATACCGGGTCTCGGTCGTGCCGACCATCACCCGACCCTGCCACGGCAACACAAACACAGCGCGCCCGTCACGGCGACTTTCAAGATAATAACAACCCTGTGTCAGCTCACCCGGCACAATGATATGTGTGCCCTGAACCAATTCAATCGGCATCGGCTTAACCGCGGGTCGGATCTTTGTAAGCAGCTCATTGACCCAGGGGCCGGCCGCATTCACCAGCACTTTGGCACGGCAACTCTTCTCGGTCGCACCTTCTCTATAGGTTACGGTGGCGCCCTGAGCATCCAGTTCAGCTGCGACCAACTTCGCCGGGCAGGCCAATTCTGCGCCCAGTTGCTGTGCCGAAAACATCACGGCACGGGTGAGCTCAAGATCATTGGTTTGGGCATCGTGGTAACGAAATACCCGGCTCAAACCCTCGGTGCGCAAGCCGTCAAGCTTGTCCCAGGAACGCCGCGGCACGGTAGCGAACCTGGCGTCACCGTCAAAACCACTCAACAGGTAGTAAAGGCTTAAACCTGCGTACAACAACGCCGAGCCACGCCGCATTGTCGGATACACCGGCAAATGGAAATCTTTCAGCTGCACCAGATCCGGCGCAAGCTTCAGCAACAAGGCGCGCTCCAACAGCGCTTCACGCACCAGGTGCAGTTCCCATGACTCCAGATAACGCAGTCCACCGTGAATGAGTTTGCTGGATTTACTGGAGGTACCCGAGCCCAATCCGTTTTTTTCGAGCAACAACACCGTATTGCCGTTTGCTGCAGCGGCCTGCGCAACGCCCACACCATTGACGCCGCCACCCACCACGACGAGATCGTAGTCAGCCATCGGCATCCTCCGAGGCCGGATCAGCCTGCAGCTTTTTCAGCAGATCAGGGGCGGCCATACTGGAGATAATATCCACACCACGCCGCACTAAATGCCGGGCAAGACCTGCGTCATTTACTTCGTAGCACACCCATTGCCAATTACCCTGCCATAAAGGAATGCCTGCTTCTGGCAGGCGCGTGTAATTCACGATAAGAAATTTGGGGTCCAACTCACCGGCCTTTTTATATGAGTGCTGATTCCAGTGTCTTAACACCCAACCTACCCGGCACCCTGAACGCCGCTGCACTTCCTGCAAACATTGGTAATCAAATGAAATAACCACGCACTGCTCAACAACCGGGGTCAGTACTGACAACACCTGCTCAACCACCACCGCCGTGCCGAAGTGTTTCAGGCTCTCGCGTTTGATTTCGACAAAGTAGGTCCAATCAGGATGCTGTTTCAGCAACGCAACCGCAGTGACCAGCGCAGACAGATGGATATTGGTAAAACGGTTTCCGAAACGCTGCCGATCAGACACTCGAATAGCAGTTGCCTGGGCGACATCAAGCGTAAAAATTGATTGCTTGATTCCTGCGGTACGCTGCAAATTGTCGTCATGCAAAATAACCGGAACGCGGTCGCGGGTTAATTGGACATCAAACTCGATAATGGTGATACCCGCTTCACCTGCAGCCTGAATACTTTCCAGCGTGTTTTCAGGGAACAGGGCCGTATCACCGCGATGAGCCATTAACCGTGGGATCGATTCGGGTACAGCGTTCGGCATACCGTTTTGTCTCCCTCACACATGTCAGTAGCCTACTTTTGGTAGCGCTTTTGTGGGCTTTTTACATCCAAATCAGCTAAATATTCCAGTTTGTCACGAATTTTGCCTTCCAGACCCCGATTGCTGGGTTGATAGTAACGGGTTTGCGCCATTTCGGGTGGGAGATAATTCTCGCCGGCAGCATAAGCTCCTGGCTCATCATGCGCGTATCGGTACCCGGCGCCATAGCCTAAATCTTTCATCAAATTCGTTGGGGCATTGCGTAAGTGTGGTGGCACATCATAGTCAGGTTGGTTCTGCGCATCGGCAAGCGCTTGCTTCCAGGCGGTATACACGGCGTTGCTCTTCGGTGCGCAGGCCAAATAAACAACCGCCTGTGCAATGGCGCGCTCACCCTCAGCAGGACCTATTCGAGTAAAGCAGTCCCATGCGGAGACCGCGATTTGCATCGCTCTTGGGTCGGCATTACCAATATCTTCTGAGGCGATCGCCAATAAACGGCGTACGATATACAAGGGATCGCAGCCAGCGGCAATCATTCGGGCTGACCAATATAGGGCTGCATCGGGGTTAGAACCACGAATCGATTTGTGTACAGCTGAAATCAAGTCGTACCACATGTCCCCCTTATTATCGAAACGGGCAACTTTATCACCGGCCACTTCGGCCAATAACGCCAGTGTAATGACTCTGACACCCTGCTCGTTTTCTTCCGCTAGATCATAGATAAGCTCAAGATAGTTCAATGCCACCCGGGCATCACCATTAACGAGATCAACGAGTCTTTCTAAGGTGTTCTCTTCAAACGTCGCAGGTAATTTACCCAAACCACGTTCGGAATCCTGAATGGCCTGGTTGAGTACAAGAAGAATATCAGACGAGCCCAATGAGGTTAGTTTATACACTCGTGCCCGGGACAATAACGCGTTATTCAATTCAAAAGACGGGTTTTCAGTGGTCGCGCCAATAAAGGTGACGGTTCCGTCTTCAATATGGGGCAGGAAGGCATCTTGCTGACTTTTATTAAAGCGATGCACCTCATCCACAAACAAGATGGTTTTATGGCCGGATAATTTGTGTTCGCGGGCTTTTTCAATCGCAAGACGGATATCCTTCACACCGGAGGTTACCGCAGAAATCCGTTCAACTTCCGCATTCGTATAATTTGCAGCTACTTCGGCAAGTGTCGTTTTACCAGTTCCGGGTGGACCCCACAAAATCATGGAATGAATATGGCCAGCTTCCAGAGCCCGGCGCAGTGGTTTATTCGGGCCAAGTATATGTTGCTGGCCGCAAATTTGTTCCATGGTAACGGGACGCATACGCGCAGCCAGTGGGCGAAAATCTTCGTCTGCAGAAAAATCTAAGCTAAAGTTGCTCATAATCCTGGATTACCCATCATTTTACACAGCGCCAGCTACTGACGCTGATCTTCGAGGGTGTATACCCCTGTTGGCACTTCAATTGTAGACTTTTTTGGAAACAGACGTGGACAATCAAGGCACGTTCCCATGAATTCGAAGGGCGTGGTGCGGCTGGGCGCCGGGCTGGACTGAGAACCGCAGCAGGGCTGCGGGTGGAAGGAAGCCCACGTCCAACGATGAGCCGCTTTTTTCAGAAACCCGAAAAATTGCGCCTGAAAACGGTCATCGACCTGCGCACCCGGAAGGAACACGACCCATCGCCCACGGTTTGGACAGGCGGCATTCCACCCCGGTTGTTTCATTTTCCGGAACGCTATCTGTCTATAAGACCATGTAACAAAAAACAAGACGACAGCCTTTACTCGTTGTAAAATTCAGCTGTCGTTTTGGTTGATGCGCCAGGGTCGCTTTCCCATTGCAGGGTCGATTTCATGAATGGGAACTCGCGCACAACCAAAACGGCGCCTTTAAAACCTTCCCCGGATAAAAATGCCTTTGTTGACGCACCTCGTGTGTCTCTTGTACGGCTTCCGTTTGGGCTGTCTCAATCAATTGGCGGTGGTTTTCGAACCCGGCTCGCCTGCTCGAACGCGTACGCCAGCTGAATCAGCTTCGCATCGCTGAATGCGCCGCCCATAAACGAGACACCGATTGGCAGACCAACGATGTAACCTGCCGGCACGGTAATACTGGGGTAGCCGGAAATCGCCGCCAGGGACGAACTCCCTATACCCGAAGACAGATCGCCGTTGATGTGGTCGGTCAGCCAGGCCGGGCCCCTCGTCGGTGCGATCAGGGCATCGAGACGGTTGGCTTCAAGCGCGTTGTCGATGCCGTTTTGTGAAATCCGTTTGCTGGCCGCCAGCGCATCCAGGTATTGCGTGTCCGTCAATGGGCCCTTGCCCTGTGCTTCGAGAAAGTCCTCCTGGCCGAATATCGGCATCACGGTATCGGCGTGGGTGTTGTTGAATTCAATGATGCCCGCCAGGCTCTTGATGGGCGCACCCGATTTTTCCAGGTATGCGTTCAGGTCCGCCTTGAACTCGTAATACAAAACCTCGTGCTGCGCCTGGTTCATCCCCTGGGTGTCAATCTCGATTGGGTCGACGATTTCGGCGCCCTGTGACTTCAGGGTCGCGATGGTGTCTGCGAGAATCTGCTCGACACGCGCGTCGACACCGGCGCCGGAATAGCCGCGATAGACGCCGATCCTGGCGCCTTTGAGTGCATCCCTGGACAAATCCCCGGCAAAGTCCGGTAGCGAACCGGGAAACTCACCTGCGAGCGGGTCGGCGGGGTCGGCGCCGACCATCGCTTGCAGCAAAATAGCCGCGTCCTCGACGCTACGGCCCATCGGACCCGCGGTATCCTGGCTGTGGGCGATCGGTATGATGCCACTCCTGCTCACCAGTCCGAGCGTCGGCTTGATGCCGACGATTCCATTGATGCTCGAAGGACAAACGACCGAGCCATTGGTTTCGGTGCCGACAGCAACGCTGGTCAGGCTGGCCGCGACCGCGACCGCCGAGCCGCTGGAAGAGCCGCAAGGGTTACGCGCCGTGTCATACGGGTTATGCGTCTGGCCGCCAATACTGCTCCAACCGCTGGAGGCGTGGGTCGAGCGAAAATTGGCCCACTCACTCAGGTTTGTCTTGCCAAGAATCACCGCACCTGCCTCACGCAGCCTGCTGGCGACAAATGCGTCGGCGGGTGGATGGTGGCCTTTCAACGCCAGCGATCCGGCCGTGGTTTCCATCGCATCGGCGGTATCGATATTCGCCTTCAGCAATACCGGTATGCCGTGCATCGGACCACGCGGACCGGACACCTGCCTTTCTGCATCCAGCGCCGTGGCAATCTCGATGGCCTGCGGGTTGATTTCGATCACCGAGTTGAGCCCCGGACCGTTGCGATCGATTTCGTCGATCCGATCCAGATAGTATTGAACCAGTTGCCGGGAACTGAGTTCGCCCGCCTGCATCAGCGTCTGGAGCGACTCGATATCGTATTCCCTGTAATCTGCAGAATCTGCACGTTCATACGTAGCCGCACACGCAAGCAGCGACAGGTTCAGCAGTATTACTGCAATAAATTTGGTGTATTTGTTAAAAACCATATTCCAGTCCCGGATGGATTTCGAAAAAGCCGATGAGCCGGCTGAGAATGTCAGGTCTGTTGACGCAAATCAACAAGGCGGGTAGCGACGGGGTATATAAATGTACCGAAAAGGAAAGGACAGACAATGCATTCACTTAATCTGCGTCGGGCAGTTGCCGGGATTGGCGCCTGCCTGTGCCTGCTGGCCACGGCCTGCTCGACAACCACTAAAGGCCCCGGCGAAGTCACTTCAGTGCAAGACCGGACCGGTAACCCGGCAACGCCCGCCGCCAGCAACGTGATTCTTTTCATCGGCGATGGCATGGGTGTCAGCACCGTGACGGCGATGCGGATTCTCGATGGCCAGCGAAAGGGCATGCAGGGTGAGGAAAACGTGCTGCCCTTCGAACGTTTCCCGTATCTCGCATTGTCAAAAACCTACGAAGTCAACCAGCAGGTCGGGGAGTCTGCCGGCACGGCAACCGCGATATTGACAGGGCGCAAAACACAGGCCGGATTTATTAATGTCGGCAAAGCGGCCGTGCGTAAAAACTGTGCCTCCGCCAACGGCAACCACCTGCAGTCGGCGCTCGAACTTGCGGAATCCGGTGGCAGGTCAACGGGTGTGGTCAGCACGACCCGCCTGACACACGCGACCCCCGCTGCTGCTTACGCTCACGTACCCGAACGCGACTGGGAGAGCGACAGGGACCTGACCGATGAGGCCAGGATAAACGGATGCAAAGACATCGCCGCCCAGTTGATTGCGTTTCCATACGGCGATGGGATAGAGGTCGCGCTCGGCGGTGGCCGTATCAAGTTCGTGCCGTATGACATCGCAGACCCGGAAGACGAAAATACCGCGGAAGGCCGCCTCGACGGGCGCAACCTGCCGTCGGAGTGGCTACAGAAATATCCAAATTCAGCCTACGTCTGGAATCAGCAACAGTTTGACGCCATTGATCCTGAATCCACCGATCACCTGCTCGGTCTGTTCGAAAGCGACCACATGCACTACGAGGCCGACCGCTCCGATGACGTGGCGGGGGAGCCGTCGCTGGCGCAAATGACGCGTCTGGCCATCGAAATCCTCCGGCGTAATCCAAACGGTTACTTCCTTTTGGTCGAGGGTGGGCGCATCGACCACGCGCACCACGACAACAACGCCTATCGCGCGCTGACCGACGGTATTGCTTTTGCGGATGCCGTTGCCGTCGCCGCCGAGATGACCGATCAAAACGATACGTTGATCGTCGTCACCGCGGATCACTCCCATAGTTTTACCATGGCCGGCTACCCCACGCGCGGAAACCCGATATTGGGCAAAGCCATCTACAATGATTCCAGCGGCAAGCCGGCGGCCAAGCCAAAACTGATGGACGACAAAAAACCCTTCACGACGCTGGGGTACTACACCGGGCCCGGTGCGGCCTGGGTCGGAGGGCCGCGGCCCGACCTTTCGGAAACTGACACCGCCGGTGATAAGGACTTTGTTCAACAAGCAGCGATTCCGGCCGAAAGCGATACGCATGGCGGTGAAGACGTCCCCGTCTACGCCCGCGGCCCGGGCGCCCAAAACTTTCACGGTGTCATCGAGCAAAACGAAATATTCAACGTCATTGACGGGGCCTTGCATCTGACCCGCTAGAACTGCCAGGTTCTGTATCTACCCATACCGCTCAGCGGTCGTTACCTGATCTCTTCCGGCGCTCCGGATGGGTTGTCTGGCGCGCTTTTGTGTCTATACTCGGGCTCCGGACGGCGGATCGGTATGATCCGTTGGGCACAGCGGCAGGCAGTCAAAACGGAGGTCATCATGAAATTCATCTTCGAGGTCAGGGTAAAACCGGGGTTTTCCGTGGAAGCGTATGCAGCCAACTGGATACGCGCCAGCGAGATTATCCAGCAAACGCCGGGCGCAATGGGCACCCGGCTTCACCGCAAGATCGGTGAACCGGATACCTTGCTGGCGATCGCGAGTTGGGAGAGCAAGGCCGCGAGGGATGCCAAGGATGACAGCCGTGACGAAATAGTCAGATCCATACTCGCGGAACACGCCGAGAAATGCGAAATAACCGTCATTGGCGAATTTGAGGAACCTGGTTGGGAAGTGCTTCCGGCGGCCCGATCGGGTTGACCATTCCGCCTTGTTCCCCGTCAGGCCTAGCGTTTGAAAGCGTGCAAATGGCTGAAACCAAATCGCCGTAAGCATCGCGTTGTGGAGGAACCTGGATTTATAACATATACTCAAGCCGTTATTTCAACGACGACCAATACGGTGCCAGGTCGCAACCAGGTATGATTTGGCAGGTTTCGCCCCAAAAACCGGTCCGTTATTGACGTGCAATCCCCAGGCTATTTTCCAAAAGCGCCCCGGGGTCTATTGTGAATCAGGGACACCTAACCATCAAAGGAATTGAAGAGGACCCATCAAATGAAAGACTGTTTTTCCAGGACCGCTATGCTCATCGCGGTACTCGCGGGCACAATATTGGCCGGCACTGCCCAGGCTGCAAATCCTGATCCGGACCGCTATATCGTGTCGTTCCTGGATGTTGCGAAAGGCAAGTCGGCGCTGAGGGCGGCCGGTGCCAACATGCTGCGTGAGCTCCCGAACCAGGGTGCGGTTGCGGCACACATACCGGCACGGGCCCTCAAGGGACTGCAGCACAATCCCAACATCGAGTACATCGAACAGGATTCCGTGCGTTACCCGATGTCGGAAACCGTTCCGTGGGGTATTCCGAAAATCCAGGCGGATCTGCTCGACGATTCCAACGCCGGAAATATCATGGTCTGCATCATCGATTCGGGCTACTCCAATGGGCACGAGGATCTTCCCGTTCTGCATCCCGCTGATGCCAGCCCGGATTCGGGCACCGGCGATCCACTGGCCAGCAGCACGCTCTGCCACCACGGCACACACGTGGCAGGCACCATCGCTGCGCTTTCCGGAAATGGCAAGGGTGTGGTCGGTGTTAACCCGCACGACAACCTGGTATTGCATATCGTCAAGGTTTTCGAGGACGATTCCACTTCCGCCAGCGGTTGTGGCTGGGGTTATTCTTCCGACCTGGTCGGGGCGCTCGATGCCTGTGTTTCGGCCCGCGGGTCAAAGAAGCTGGTCGTCAACATGAGTTTGGGCGGCCCGGTCAAGAGCAGGACGGAGCAGCGCGCCTTCGGTAACGCGTACAACGCCGGTGTGCTCTCGGTTGCAGCCGCTGGTAACGACGGCAATACACGTCATTCCTATCCGGCTTCCTACGACTCGGTGATATCTGTCGCGGCGGTGGATTCTGCTGAAGTCGTTGCAGATTTTTCACAGCAGACCACCCAGGTTGAACTTTCCGGACCGGGTGTGGCGGTGCGCTCGACGGTTACCATGGGTTTCGGCACTGAGGAAAGCCTGCAGGTCGGAAACTCCGGATTTGAGGCGACCGGTATGGAAGGTTCGGCCCAGACCTCTGCGACCGGGTCCCTGTTCCGTTGCAACACCGCTGATGGCCTCGGGTCTCCGGGCGATTGCGCTGGTGCAATTGGTAAAGTCTGCCTGATCTCCCGTGGAGATATCTCCTTCGCCGAAAAGGCGGTTGAGTGCCAGGACCAGGGAGGGGTTGGCGTGGTAATCTTCAATGACTCCGACGCCCTGTTCAGCGGCACCTTTGCCGATACGCCAGTGAATATCCCGGCTGTGGGCGTCTCGGGCACCGATGGTGCAATCCTCGCAAGTATGACCGGTTCACCCGCCACCGTAACCACGACCCTGGGCAATTATTCGTACTACGACGGCACTTCGATGGCGACGCCCCACGTCGCGGGTGCGGCAGCCCTGGTGTGGAGTGCTAACACGGCCTGTACAAACGCGGAGTTGCGCACTGCGCTTGATTCGACCGCTAAAGACCTTGGCCCCGCCGGCCGTGACAACGCCTACGGTTACGGCCTGGTGCAGGCCGCTGATGCCTTCGACTACCTCGGCCTGGACTGTGGCGGCGGTGGTGGCGGCGGGGGCGGCGGGGGCGGCGGGGGCGGACAATGTGACCTTCTGTCCGCAGGCGCATCCTGCTCAAACGACAACGAATGCTGCTCGAACAGCTGCAAGGGTAAGCCCGGTAGCAAGACCTGTAAGTAGCTTAAGTTAAATTTTATTCGCGGGGCCCGGTATTTGCCGGGCCCTTTTCGTTAGCCAGGAAAAAATTGATACCTGGCTTTACACACACCCGCTACACCTGGAGCGTCGGACGAGACGTTCTTTAGTTTGAATTCTCGTCATCAGCTTCAATGATGGTGAACTTCGTGGCGACGTCGCCGTAATAAAGCGTTTGCCTGGCCGAGGCCACCAGTCGCAGGCGGTCATGTAGCGGGTCAGGGCGTTTTATTTCCAGCGACCAGGTTAATCCATCCGTACCCAAGGGCTTCATATCCACCGGCTTACTTTCGTCCGTGGCGTTTTCAACCGGCTCCGTAGCGTTTTCAACCAGCGCGAGCTTGACACCGTCGAGCGGGTTTTCGGAAACCAATTGCAATGCATAACGATCGTTTGGCAGCGGTTCACCACTGAGGGTCAACTCGAAATCGACATTCTTCAGGCCGCATATGCTGCTGCTGTAACGGCAGTTGGGTTTTTCAATCAGATGATAGGTGCGCCCGGCCTCGGCCGGATGGGGTTTTTCCCCGAAGATGGCGCCCATGCCAAAATAACTGGCCAGGCCCAGAACCGGCGCCACCAGCGTGGCCACGAGTACATGTCTGTTTTTCCAGAAACTCATATCCTAAACCCGTCCATTCAATTTACCGCAAACGACAGTTGCCGGGTAAGGATACTTACTTCCTGTAACAATGACACCAAACCTTGCTTAACTGAGACGGGTCACCACCACCTTGATGCCCGGATCGGTCGGATCATTGGCGATCTGGAAGTTGAGCGACGCCATCAGTTCAAGCATCCGGAAGTTATTGGCCAGCACCTGGCCCTCCATCACCTCGAGACCCCTGTTACGGGCGATATCGATCAGTTTTTGCATGAGCAAACGGGCGATACCCTTGCCCTGCCACTTGTCCGAAACAACGATTGCGAATTCGCAGGTTCTCTTGTCCGGATTGGTCATGTAACGGGCCACACCGATTTCTTCCTCACTGCCGATACCGGGGTTGATGGCCACCAGGGCCATCTCGTTGTGGTAATCGATCTGGGTGAAGCGAACCAGCATTTCGAGGCTGAGTTCATGTATCGAATTCATGAAACGGAAGTATTTCGATTCAGCCGACAGGCTGCGGATAAATTCCTGCTCGATTTCGGCATCTTCCGGCCGGATGGGCCTGATAATGATATCGGTGCCGTCATTCAGCTGTTCTTCGGTAATGAGATGAATCGGATAGGGATGAATGGCCAAATGATTATAGGGGTCGGTCGATGGTTTTGGATAATCGACACGAATACGCGCGTCCACCGCGATGGCGCCGTTTTCATCCGCCAGCAAGGGGTTGATGTCCATCTCCCGTATCCACGGCAGTTCGCAGGCCATGTTTGACACGCTGATCAGCACGTCGATCAGCAATTCCATGTTCACCGCGGGCATATTGCGGAAATTGCCCAGCAATTTGGCTGCCTTGGTGCGGTCGATGAGATCCCTGGCCAGGCGACGGTTCAACGGCGGCAAGGCAACCGCCGAGTCGCCCATGACTTCCACGTTGATGCCACCGCTGCCAAAGCTGATGACCGGGCCGAAAACAGGGTCCCGCACCATGCCGATCATCAGCTCACGGGCGTTCGGATTGCGATACATTTTTGCAATGGTCACCCCTGAAATGGTGGCCTCCGGCTCGTTTTTCGACACCTGCTCAATCATTTGCAGGTAAGCACCCCTGACGTCGTGTGCCGAACTGATGTTTAATCTGACACCACCGCTATCGGATTTGTGTGAAATATCCGGAGACAATATCTTCATGGCAATCGGGTAACCAATGGTTTCCGCGATCACGAGGGCCGCGTTGGCAGACTGGGCCACGCCATTTTCCGCGGCAGGAATCTTGAACGCGTTCAGTATGGCCATCGATTCCGGTTCCGTCAGAATTTTGCGCCGCTCGTTCAGAACACCTTCGATGATCAGCCGCGCACCATCCCTGTCCGCAGACGCCTGGTCACCCGTCAGCCTGGCCGGTGTCTGCAGCAACAGGCGCTGGTTTCTCTTGTATTTTCCGATAAATGAAAAGGCATCGACTGCATCTTCGAGCATGTTGAAGTCGGGTATACGGGCTTTATTGAGCAATTGCCGCGCCTCTTCGACCTGCGTACCCCCCATCCAGCTGGTCAGTATGGGTTTCTTGCTCTTTTCCGCCGACTTGATGATCTCTTCGGCGACCAGGGTCGGTTCCGTCATCGCCTGGGGTGTCAGGATGACGATGGCGCCATCCACCTCCGGGTCTGCCAGGCAGATGTCAACCGCAGCACTGTAACGCGACGGCGGCGCGTCTCCGATAATATCCACCGGGTTGGAGTGCGACCAGACTTCCGGCAACACTTCATTCAGCTTGGCAATGGTATCCTCGCTCAACTGGCTCAGCGCAATATGCCGGTCGGTCGCACGGTCGGCCGCCATGACGCCGGGGCCGCCGCCATTGGTGATGATCACCAGTCGGTCGGACGCAGCACGGTAATGCGAGCGCGACAGCACCTTGGCCGCGGCGAACAGTTGTGAAACG
Organism: uncultured Gammaproteobacteria bacterium; assembly: GCA_963801195.1. GTDB lineage: Bacteria > Pseudomonadota > Gammaproteobacteria > Xanthomonadales > SZUA-36 > SZUA-36. The sequence continues at coordinate 399,704 of CAWDDX010000003.1, forward strand.
CTTTCTACCCTCAACACACCTGAGCGGGAAAGCGCCGATGAAAAGACTTCGTCGCTACCCACGAGCGCGCCGGTATGTGACATGGACGCCTCGGCGCCGGCTGCATGACGGCCGACCTTCAGGGCGATGACCGGTTTAATACGTGCAGCAGCGCGCAGACTGCTCATAAAACGGCGGGAATCCGTGATACCCTCGATATACAACAGGATGCTCTTGGTCAGGGGATCCGAGACCAGGTAGTCAAGGTAATCGCCAAAGTCGAGATCGGCGCCGATACCGGTGGAAACCACCGCTGAGAAGCCGATGTTGTTCATTTCCGCCCAGTCGAGGATGGCGGTACAAATGGCGCCCGACTGTGAAACCAGGGCCAGGTTGCCCGGTTTGGCCGCGTTGTGACCAAAAGTGATATTGAGATTGATGTCCGGCCGCATGAGCCCGAGGCAATTTGGACCCATCAAACGGATACCATGACGCTCGACCAGCTGGGTGACCCGGTCTTCCAGCTTACGGCCTTCTTCGCCGGTTTCACGGAAACCCGCCGACAGTATCAGCATCATCTTGATGCCGTGCTCGCCACAGGCCTCGACGATAGCCGGAATGGTGCTGGCCGGAGTAGCAACGACCGCCAGGTCAACCGTTTCATCGACATCGGCGAGAGAGGCGTAGGCCTTTTCTCCGCGTACGGTTTCGTGTTTCGGGTTTATTGCGAAAATCCTGCCTTCAAAACCGGCGGAAAGCAGGTTGCGAAAGACCACGCCTCCAACTGAATTTTCTCTGTCACTGGCGCCAAAAAGTGCGATGGTCCCGGGGGTAAACAAGGAAGTCAAATAGTGTGTATTCATGAGGGCCGACAATTCCGTTTTTTCGTATTTTGAACAATGCAATTATACTATGGTGGAATACATCAAAGTGAGGAGTTTCGACCTTGAAAACCGCATTCATCAGTCACCCGGACTGCCACGATCACGACACCGGCGAAGACCACCCTGAAAACGCCCGGCGGCTGTCGGCCATCGAGGACAGGTTGCTCTCCTCAAGGATTTCCGACTTCATCTTGTACCTGGATGCACCCGAGGTCACACGCGATCAACTTCTGCGTGCGCACACGGCTGGATACCTGGCAATGATCGATGCGGTAGCACCGCGAACTGGCTATGTGCGACTCGATCCGGACACGGTCATCAGCCCGGCCACCCAGCTGGCGGCCAGACGTGCAGCCGGTTCGGTCATCCTGGCGGTTGATCGCATCATCAGCGGTGAAATCAGTAATGCATTCTGTGGTGTGCGTCCACCCGGGCATCACGCGGAACGGGACCGGGCCATGGGGTTTTGTATTTACAACAATATTGCCGTGGGTGTTAAGCATGCCCTCGAAGCGCACGGTCTGAAAAAGGTGGCCGTTGTCGACTTCGATGTGCACCAGGGCAACGGCACAGAGGACATCCTGCTCGGCGACGACAGGGTACTGTACTGTTCGACTTTTCAACACCCGTTCTTCCCCTTTACGCCGTTACCGGAAAACGGCGAAAGGGTGGTTTCCATCCCGCTTGACGCGTCGGCAAAAAGCGCCGAATTCCGTGCCGCGGTGACAGACCACTGGTTGCCCGCACTGGAACGGTTTGAACCTGAAATGATCTTCGTTTCTGCCGGTTTTGACGCGCACCAGGACGACGACATGTCCTATGTCAGCCTGACCGATGCCGATTTTCGCTGGGTCATCGAAGAAATTGTACGCGTGGCAAACCAGTCTGCTTCGGGGCGTATCGTTTCGACTCTTGAGGGCGGTTACGAAATACACAGCCTGGCAAGATGTGTGGAATCACATATGCGGGTGCTGATGGGTTTGGTCTGAAATAATCATAGACCCGAAATATTCTTGCGAATTAAGGTTCCTGATGCAACTTGGCGCGCAAGGTTTTACGATCGATGCCCAGGATCTGCGCTGCCTGGGTCTTGTTTCCGCCGACGCTCAACAGTACGTCGCGGATATATCCGGCCTCGACCTCGACCAGGGTCCGGGTGAGATCCACGCCCGCGCCCTCAACCGAGAACCTCATGAGCTCGGGTAAATCAGGCGCATCTACGACTTCTGCGTCCGTCATTACCACGAGCCGTTGCACCACGTTTTCGAGTTCCCTTACATTCCCCGGCCAGGCGTAGTTTTGAAAGATACGCAATACGCGATCGGTGAACCTGGGAACCGGGCAACCAAGTTCCCTGGCGAACTTCGATGCGAAATGGTTGGTTAACAACACGACATCAGAACCACGATCACGCAATGCCGGTAAATGTATGGGGATGACGTTGATGCGAAAATACAGGTCTTCCCGGAACGATCCTTCACGAACCAGCAGGGCAAGATCCTTGTTGGTCGCAACGATAACCCTCACGTCCACCCTGACCTGACGGGATGCCCCCACCATGCGAACTTCCTTGTCTTGCATGACGCGCAACAGCTTTACCTGCATCGCGTGACTGGTCTCCCCGATTTCGTCGAGAAAAACAGTACCGCCCTCTGCGGTCAGAAAAAAACCGGAACGCGATTCAGTGGCCCCGGTAAAAGACCCTTTTACATGTCCGAACAACTCGCTTTCGAGAAGGTCCTGGGGAATGGCGCCGCAGTTGACCGGCACGAAGGGTGCTGCCGCGCGGTCGCTCTGGTAGTGAATTGCCCTGGCAACGAGTTCCTTGCCGGTGCCGCTTTCACCCGTAATAAGCACTGTCGCACGGGTGCGGGAGGCGCGTTCAATCTGCGTGAACACGTTTTTGATGGCCGTCGATTCACCCAACAGGCCGTGCCGTGCGATGGGTTGTCGTGATTCCTCGCTTTCCGACCGCCGCAATTCGAGCTTGTCGATGGCCCGATGCACGGCTGCCAGAAGCTCCTCGCCGGTGAATGGCTTGGTCAGGTAGTCCGTGGCACCATGTTTCATTGCCGTCACCGCTCCATCCACGTTTGGATGACCAGTGATAACAGTAACTTCCGTGTCCTTGAGATTCTCCCGAACGTGGCGAACCAGATCGAGGCCACTTATCTTTGGCATCTTGACGTCGGTGATCACAAGATCCATATGGGTATCCTCGAGCACCCCTAACGCTTCTGCAACGCCCGGGGCTGTAAACACGACGTAGCCTTCGGCCTCGAGGTTGCGGCTGAGGACCTCCAGCGTTGCCTCCGAGTCATCTACGATGAGGATGTGTTTTGCCCGTTCCTTACTTTTCATCACCGTCACCCCTGGCAGAGCCACGTACCGACGTCGGAAACCTTACTTCAAATCGCGTGCCGCTGCCGACTTTACTCTCCACCTTCACCGTGCCGCCGTGTGAACTGACGATGCCATGGACCACTGACAGACCCAGTCCCGTGCCCTCGCCGACCTCCTTGGTGGTGAAAAACGGCAGGAAGACATTCTTGATGTCACCGGGGGCGATGCCGGAACCGGTGTCCTCTACGATCAGGCATTGCCTGTCCGTTTCCTGCACTATATCAATCGTCAAAACCCCGCCCTCGGGCATCGACTGAATCGCGTTGACGACAAGGTTGACGACAACTTGCTGGAGTTGTGATGGATCGCCATGGAGCAGGGGTAACGCCGGCTGTGAACCCCAAACCACCGTTATACCCGCCGTCTCGCAGCGCGACTCGAGGAGCGAAAGACTGTCTTCAACAACACCCTGCAGACTTACATCGCTTTTGCGCGATGGCGTCTGCCGGGAAAAAAACATCAGCTTCCTGATAATCTCGCGTGCATACAGCGAAGCCTTTTCGATCTTCTCGATATCGCGGCGCGTCTGGTCCGTCAAATTCGCAGACTTGATCGCCAGTTGAGCGAACCCGAGTATATTCCCGAGCGGTTCGTTGAGTTCATGGGCAACGCCGGCGGCAAGCTGACCAACCGTAACCAGCCGGTCAGCGTGCCGGACCTGCTCACGTAATTGCAACTTTTCCTCTTCAGCGTGCTTGCGTTCAATGATGGCGTTCAGTTCGCGGGCCACACCAACCATCAGATGTTGTTCTTCAGCGAGGAAGGGCTCTTCCATCAGAAACTGCAAATCGTCAAAAGTGTTCAATTCAGGTTCTGTATAAAACACCTCCACTCGACCTCCCACCTCGCCAAGCACAATCAGGTCGACAGACAGGCAATGTGGTCCTGCTTCAAATCCAGAGGAGCAGAAAGAATGCTGGCCGAGAACGATGCGGGCTTTCGCCAGGCCCGGGTATTGCAAGGCGACGGGGAGAAGTTCAACCACCTTCTGGAGCATGTCGTCAAGTCCGACATTGGGCTCGGCGGCGATATGTGCGATGCGGTACATGCAGGTCAATTCCTTGACACGCTCCATCAATGCCGCCTTTGCCCGGCGATTGGAAATTGCGACACCAAGTAGCTGGGCCAGGTCCTCATAGGACTCAACCTGCGTTGGGCTTGAAGCGTCAAACTCGGGTTTTGTGAGTCTAAGGACACCCGTGTTGCGGGCATCGATATCAAAGCGCATCACGACCGCTTCACCTAACCAGATAGTGTCGTGAGGCTTGTCTCCTGCAGGCCAATGGTGTTGCCCGCCGTCATCGATCTGGGAAAGGACCCGATCGATGAGATCAGGCGTGGTACTACCGGGGTTTGATGGTGGTATCTGCTCACTGACTTGCGCGGATGATAGTTTGCTGAGGTGAAATGCAGGATCCGGCTCCGCCTCGGCCTGCCAGTGGTAACACAAATCACCGTCTTCGAACCAGAGGTCGAGCTTGCCGGCGCCCGTGAAGCGCAGAATTGCCAAAGAAGCTTCGCGCAGAAATCCGGCTCGCGACTCACCCCGGTTGGCGCTACGCAGAAGATGTCGCGAAACGGCGACAAGATCACCTCGAAACTCATTCCCCAGACGAGAAATTTCCTGTCTCCTTCACCCCGGATGGGCTAGCAGTCTGTCGGACTTGACCGATCGTAACGAGGGAAATCCGATTTGAGATAGATTTTTCGATCTTTTGAGGCGAATAGCACCGCTATTTAACGAAAAAGATCGGGAAATCTGGCCAAATTCGGGTTTTTCGCAGTAGATCATGTTAAGTCCGACAGGCTGCTAGCCCGCATATTGCAATATGCGGGCTAGACGACACCCTGATCCAACATCGCATCCGCCACTCTCTTGAACCCGCCGATATTTGCACCAACCAGGTAGTTCCCGGTGCGGCCATGCCGCTCCGCCGAGGTGGTACATATCTCATGGATGTTCGCCATAATCGAATGCAGGGTTTTATCTACCCGCTCTGCGCTCCATCCCTGGCCTTCCCGGTTCTGAGCCATTTCGAGCCCCGAAACAGCTACACCTCCGGCATTGGCGGCCTTGCCGGGCGCGTAAAGCACCCCACTACCCTGAAGGAGTTGCACGGCCTCAGGGGTGGTTGGCATGTTAGCACCTTCAACAACGCAGCCACAACCATTGGCCACAAGCGCTGCGGCGTCCTTTTCGTTCAATTCGTTTTGAATGGCACAGGGTAAAGCCACGTCACACGGGACGATCCAGGGCCGCTGTGCCGGGTGAAACCTCACCTGATAATGATCGGCGTATTGCTGCACTTCGTCCCGTCCCCCAAAACGCATTTCCCGCATGAACTCGATCTTGTCTCCGCTTACCCCGTCGGGATCGTAAACAAATCCATCCGGGCCTGATAACGTGACAACCTTACCACCCAATTCAGTCACTTTTTGCACCGCACCCCATGCAACATTGCCGAACCCGGAGACCGTTACGATCTTGCCGTCCAGACTTTCGCGACGGCCCCTGAGCATTTCCTCGACGAAATATGCGACGCCGTAGCCGGTCGCTTCGGGCCTCATTCGCGATCCGCCCCAATTGAGACCCTTGCCGGTCAAGGTGCCGTTAAAATTCATGGTGAGCCGCTTGTATTGACCAAAGAGATAACCGATTTCTCTCGCGCCAACACCGATGTCGCCCGCCGGCACATCGGTATCGGGTCCGATGTGATGGAAAAGCGTAGTCATGTAGCTCTGGCAAAAACGCATGATCTCGTTGTCGGTCCGGCCCCGGAATTGAAAGTCGGCGCCGCCTTTTCCTCCGCCGAGGGAGAGCCCCGTCAGGGCATTTTTGAAAGTTTGTTCGAAGCCGAGAAATTTGAGCGAACCCAGGTTGACCGAGGAGTGGAATCGTGTACCCCCTTTGTAAGGGCCAAGTGCGTTGTTGAACTGAACACGATAGCCGCGGTTGACGTTGACCCTGTTCTCATCGTCAACCCAGGCGACCCGAAATGAGATTGCCCGCTCCGGTTCAATGATTCGTTCCAGGATTCGTGCCTCCTCGTACTGGGGATTGTGTTCCAGCACCAGGGACACCGATTCGAGCACCTCCTCCACGGACTGCAGGAACTCCACCTCCCACGGGACCCGGCCTTGCAGTTCTTTAAGAACCCGGCTCGCGTAGGGATGCAATTTCGCCGGTTGTACTTCCTTTTTCACTGGAGAAACCGATTTCTGACGTCGGACCCTGGTCGGTGTGCGCCGGCCTTTTGTCAATTCATAGGCATTCATGGTGCTCTCTCAATTTTCTTTCAGTCAGTCACGATACTTTGCGCATTTGGCGTTCTGCGTACGGGGCACTCTCGTACTTGGTTTCCAGGATCCGGGCCGCCCGTTTCGTGCGGACCGTCTTTTTCGGTTCGATGATCGGGGGCCGGTCATCAAATTCCTCGCAACTCCAAATCGATCTGCTGGCGCTGGCCAGGTAAATACAGAAAGCGGCGTGGTTGCATGTCATGCAAAGACCCGATACTTCATTTCTGTTTTCGCTTGCGTTCATCACTTGTTCTCCATTGTGGGGAGCGGCGAACCGCTCGTTGGCTTTTACATTTCACTTGAGTAATTGCAAGTTCCATACCAACCTGAAACCGTTTACCTGTCGGTTAGCGGAAAGCGGGAAACCGTTGTTCTTAAAGGCCTGCGGAGCAGGCGTCGAGGTGAGCCGGAAATGAAGTTCGGCGGACAGAATGGGGAGATACTGGCCGGTGGGGAGATTCTCCCCGATTCTGCCGCGTGCCAGCTTGGCAACGATGTGATTGGAACGGCAGGAAATGACCAGCGCCCAACGTGCAAGCAACCCGTTCAAGCGTGAAAACCAGGGGTTTGGAGCGACGGCCCCAACCATACGCGGGCCAACGGTGAACTGGCAAATACGGGTCTTGGGTTTTCCACAACCAATCGGCTCTCAAGTCACAAGTTCTCAAATCGTTGTAACCATATGTTGCATATCGACGTCTAAATTTGTGAACGGATCAGGGGAATAACAATTGAAAATCGCTGACACCTCCGCGCAAGATGTTTTGGTACAAGCCAAATCGAAAACCCGAAAATGGGTATACATGGGCACCGGCATCCTGGGCCTTGTTTTCGTGGCATTGCTGCTGGCTCCATCGCTGCAACGCTGGGTAAGCTCCAGCATATCGGTTCCCAGGGACCGTTTGCGGGTGGCTGCCGTAACCCGCACCGACCTGGTCAGGGACGTTTCGGTCCAGGGGCGTGTTGTAGCCGCTGTCAGCCCGTCACTATTTGCACCTGCAGCGGGCACCATCACGCTGCTCGCCGATGCAGGATCAAGTGTTGTTGAGGGTCAGCCGCTGGCAACCATCGACAGCCCTGACCTCCAGAACCAGCTTCAGCAGGAACAGGCCACGCTCGACAGGCTCAGTGTCGAATTCGACCGGCAGCGCATCGAGACCAAACAAAAGGCACTCGATAACCGCAAAAACATCGACCTGACAAATGTCACCCTGGTTGCAGCCGAGCGCGAACGCCGCCGAGCTGAATCGGGTTACAAGATAAAAGCAATTTCCCAGATCGATTATGAAAAAACCAAGGATGACCTTGAGACCGCCAGGCTTGCGCACGAACACGCCGTGGCCGATTCCAAGCTGGATGACGAGCGTCTGGTTTTCGAACTGAAAACACGGGAATTGCAGGTCGAGCGTCAATCGATGCTGGTGCAGGACCTGTTACGCCAGGTCGGCGAATTGAATATGCGCTCGCCGGTCAACGGTATTGTCGGCAACCTGATGGTGGATCAGAAATCGGCCGTCAGCCGAAACCAGGTGGTGATGGCGGTCGTTGACCTGTCGGCCTTCGAGATCGAGGCGCAGGTGCCTGAAAGTTACGCCGATGACCTGGGTCTCGGCATGCAGGCGGAAGTGCTGGTAGGAAATCAGAAGTACCCCGCAACACTGGTCTCGGTCTCACCTGAAATCATCCAGAACCAGGTGACCACCCGCGTTCGTTTTGCCTCGGAAATGCCGCCCGGCTTACGACAGAACCAGCGGCTGACCACCCGCATCCTGATGGAAGAAAAGAAAAACGTATTGACGCTACAACGTGGCCAGTTCCTGGACAGCGGTGGAAGCAGAATTGCCTATGTGCTGGATAGCGACAATGTTGCCCATCGCCGCGCCATAGAAGTCGGCGCACGCAGCCTGGCAGCCGTGGAAATCGTCGATGGTCTGGATGAGGGAGAAACCGTCGTGATTTCCAGCATCGATCAATTTCGCGGAGCCGATACCGTTTTGGTCACCAACTGAATTTTCAATTGAGGAGTAAACACATGCTGAGCATGCAGAACATATCCAAGGTTTACCGGGCAGGGTTGGTCGAAACCCATGCCCTCAGGGAGTTTTCACTCGATGTTACGGAAGGCGATTTCGTCTCGGTGACCGGACCGTCCGGTTCGGGCAAGACCACCTTCCTGAATATTGCCGGATTGCTGGAAAGCTTTACGTCCGGACGATATGAACTGGATGGTCGTGACGTATCTGCCCTGTCGGATGCCCAGTTGTCCGCCGTACGAAACGAGAAGATAGGTTTTGTGTTCCAGAGTTTTAACCTGATCCCGGATCTCAACCTGTTTGACAACGTTGATGTTCCCCTGCGCTATCGCGGCTTTAATTCGGCAGAACGGAAACGCCGCATTGAAAAAGTGCTGGAAACAGTGGGCCTGGCCTCACGCATGAAGCATTTGCCCTCCCAATTGTCAGGTGGTCAGCAGCAACGTGTGGCCATCGCCCGCGCACTTGCCGGTGAGCCGCGCTTTTTGTTGGCGGACGAACCGACCGGTAACCTGGATTCGCATATGGCCATGAGCGTGATGGAGTTGATCTCGGAAATCAACCGCAATGGCACGACCATCATCATGGTGACCCATGACCCGATATTGGCAGACATGGCCAGTCGGAATGTGCATATTCTGGACGGACGTGTGAGCAACAACGGACTGGATGACAAACCGGTAAGCCAGTTGGCATTGGCATAAGGAGGACGAAATGTTTTCGTATTACCTCAAGCTCGGCTGGCTCAGCATTCAGCGAAACCCTTTGCTCAGCACTTTGATGGTTGCCGCCATCGCGATCGGTATCGGTGCCTGCATGACCATTATTACGGTCAACTACGCGATGTCCAGCAATCCTATTCCACAAAAATCCGACCAGTTGTTTTACGTGCAGGTCGATAGCTGGGATCCCATTGAACACGACAACGAAGGTTTCGAGCCTCCGGATCAGATGACCTACCTGGATGCCATGGCGTTAATGAAAGCTGGCAAAGCCTATCGCCAGGTTGCCAGTAACCGCTCCGGCCTGGTGCTTGAACCCCAGGGTGAGGGTGAAAGGCCATTTTCTGTGAGCGCGCGTAATACATGGTCGGATTTTTTCCCCATGTTCGATCTGCGCTTCCTTTATGGCGGCGGCTGGGATGATGCGGCGGACAACAACCTCGAAAGAGTGGTTGTGCTCAGCAAGGAAATTAACGAACGGGTTTTCGGCGGCGAGAATTCCGTGGGCCGCAGCGTACGCTTGAATGGCATGGATTTCAGGGTGGTGGGTGTCATGGATGAATTCGCCCCTGTACCCAAGTTCTATGATGTCACCAACGACCCTTTCGGTGAAGCCGAAGAAGTCTATATTCCTTTCAATATCGCCGTGGAATACGAGCTGCCCAGAAACGGCAATACCAACTGCTGGAAAAGCCCTGATGGTGACGGTTTTGAGGCATTTCTGAATTCTGAATGTGCGTGGATCCAATTCTGGGCTGAACTCAGAAACGACACGGAAAAACAGGAATACATGGATTTTCTGAACGCCTATGCCGAACAACAAAAGGAGCTGGGCCGCTTTCCCAGGCCACTGAACAACCAACTCAGTAACGTAATGGAATGGATGGAGAACCAGCATGTCGTGGATGACGATGCCCAGGTAATGCTGGGACTGTCATTCCTGTTTCTCGTGGTTTGCCTGCTCAATACCATAGGCCTGCTGCTGGCGAAGTTTCTGGGAAAATCCGGCGATATCTCATTACGAAGGGCGCTGGGTGCGACCCGCGCAAGCCTGTTTACACAACACATGATCGAATCCGGCATGATTGGCCTGGGTGGTGGTGTCCTTGGCCTTGGACTCACCTGGCTGGGTTTGCACGGCATCAAGTTTTTGTTTGGGGATGACGTGGAAAGACTGGCCAGTCTTGATTGGGTCATGGTTTTGACCGCCATCATTCTGGCCATTATTTCAGCCCTGATCGCCGGTCTTTATCCCACCTGGCGTGCTTGCAGGATCGCGCCAGCCGCCCAATTGAAAGTGAATTAGGAGCACCAACATGGAAATAGGACCCATCTGGCGCGCAATGATGCGCAACAAAACCGGCGCTATCCTGATTGCGCTGCAAATCGCGGTCACCATGGCCATCATGGTTAACGCAATCTCTATCATGCAGGAACGCGGCCGCATGATGGCAAGGCCCAGCGGCATTGACGAACACAACATATTCACTATCTTGAGCGTTGGCTTTGCCGAGAACTTCAATGAACGGGCTACCATCGAAGAAGACCTCGCCGCATTGCGCGCACTACCCGGTGTAAGAAATGCCGTTCAGTCAAACTCGGTCCCATTGTCCGGTGGTGGCTGGTCCATGGGTCTTCAGACAGAGCCCGGTGAGGATAAAGAAGGCCCCAGCGTGGCCGTCTATTTTGTCGACGAACACGGCATCGATACCTTTGGCTTGAACCTGCAGGCCGGCGAAAATTTCAGTGCCACGGATATCACATGGCGTGAGGGCAGCGATACGACGTGGCCGGACAAAATCATTGTTACGCGTTCCACAGCAGAAGCGCTCTTTCCCGATGACCCGGATGGCGCCCTGGGTAAAACGGTGTACATCAGCGGTGACCTGGCCATGACCATTACCGGCATCATTGAGCGGATGCAGGCGCCCTGGAATGGCTGGGATGGCGTTGAGCGTGTCATGTTGACACCCAATCACACCTTGTTCGGGGCCACCCGTTACATTATCCGCACCGAACCTGGCCGGCGTGATGAATTAATGCCCCAGGTTGAAGCGCTATTGGCCGGATCCAACCAGGGCCGTATCGTGCGCTCCATGCGCACCATGGATGAGATCCGCGAAAGGAGTTACCGTGGCGATTCATCGATGATCAAGTTACTGACTTTCACGATCATATTATTGATTACGGTCACCTCGCTTGGGATCGTCGGCCTGGCCAGTTTCAGTGTCAACCGCCGGACCAGGCAAATCGGAACCCGGCGGGCGCTGGGCGCCACCCGTACGGCCATTCTGCGCTATTTCATGACCGAGAATTTCCTGATCAGCCTGGTCGGTGTGCTGATCGGAGCCGTCCTGACAGTTGGCCTGAACATCATCATGATCGAGACTTTCAGCCTGACGCGTGTTGCCTGGTACCTGGTACCCGTCGCCATGCTGATGTTACTGGCGGTCGGACAGGCGGCGGTTCTCGGCCCGGCAAGAAAGGCCTCAGCAGTGCCGCCCGCGGTGGCCACCCGGACGGTCTAGAACCACCAGGCAACGGTCAAATTGACTTTTGGGCAAACGGATGCTGCCTTGTGATTTGCTGATGACTCGGTAGATACGGCGGGGGACGCTGGGGTGGGTAGTCTTGGCACTGTCATCCCGGCACAAGCCTCCTCCGAACCAGCAGAGTGCCAAATCAACCCGCGCTCCAACAACAAGCACCGTCATCCCGGAATTTGCAAAGCGAATATCCGGGACCTCCCAACGTTTCCGTGATCTTTGAAGAAGCCCTGATTTTGCGCTCTGCTAATCTTATGGAGATCCCGGCCTGCGCCGGGATGACGATTCCAGTCAAACGTTGGCAGATCCCGGCCTGCGCCGGGATGACGATTCCAGGTAAACATTGGGAGATCCAGTTCTTTGGCAGCGGGAGCACCTGCCAAGAGTGGAAAAACCTGCCGCTTCCCCTAAACTTGGGGAAGGCACTTTCATCCAAACTAACGGGAAGGCGGCGGAATGGACAATCGCGAACTTGTCATTCGCAACATGCGGCGCGGGGAACTCGACACGCTGGTTGACTGGGCGGCTGCTGAGGGCTGGAACCCGGGTTTGTCGGATGCGGAAATTTTCTGGGCCACCGATGCCGATGGTTTTATCGCCGCAGAACTGGACGGCGCGATGGTAGGTGGTGGGTCGATCGTCAGTTATGGCGGCCACTTTGGCTTCATGGGGTTTTTCATCGTCGCCCCCGAATACAGGGGCCGCGGCCTGGGCGACATTCTCTGGCACGCACGTTTAAAACGTTTGATCGGGCGCCTTCAATCCCCGGCAGTGATCGGCATGGACGGTGTCTTCGACATGCAGGCCTGGTACGCGAAAGGCGGATTCAGGTTCGCGTGCCGCGACCTGCGTTTTGAAACCGTCGCACAATCTTTTCCGGCGCCGCGCGATATCCGTGAACTTGCGGAAATCGACTTTGCCGAAACCGACGCCTACGACCGTGCGCATTTCCCCGCACCACGCAGTGGCTTTCTGCGAAGATGGCTGGCGCAACCCGGCGCACATGCGCTCGGCCACGTCCGGGACGATCGCCTCAATGGATTTGGTGTCGTGCGGCCCTGCCGGCAGGGTTTCAAGATCGGCCCGCTGTACGCAGACACTCCGGATATAGCCGAAGACCTTTACCGTGCCTTGTCGATACGGATTTCCGGCGAGAACATTTACATCGATGTTCCGGAGGACAACCGGGCGGCGATGGCGCTCGCCGGACGCCATGGTATGAAAAAGGTTTTCGGTTGCGCAAAAATGTTTTTCGGACCCAGGCCGGTGCTGCCCGAATCCGAAATTTTTGGAGTTACGACCTTCGAACTGGGTTGAAAGCCTGCCCGGCCACGCTGTCCCGTATCCGGGCCACGCTTCCGGGAACTCGCGGAAGCGTCCCGGGTGATCGTAGCAGTTTAAGGCGTGTACCAGATAGGCGCGGTGTAGGCGCGCTCCTGGTGTACCGTTCTTGCTCCTTCCGGTATTTTGACTCCATAACGGAACGCATCGTAAACCACCCAGCGCGGGGTCGGGATTTCGATCACACGAGCATAGTAAAAGGCCCTTTGCTCCGCGTCGAAATCCGGGTCGGTCCAGACGGTGCCGAGTTCGGAAGCGCCGATGGTATTGGTCCAGTTGGCTGCCTGCACATCCACCGTATTTCCGACCGGGGGAACTGCACCGTTACTGTCCGCTTCGCGTCCGGCAGACCATACAACGTTATACACCTTCTCATGTGTCTTGCCCTTGACGTCCAGCCAACCCTTGATGATCTGGATCCTGTCCAGGTTGGCGCCGATCGCATCGCGCAGGGCGTAAACCATGAAGGTGGGTGCGCCATCGCCGGTCCGCTTGCGTAAATCGCCACCCATCGGCACTCCTTTTTCATATCCGAGGAAGGCGGGCTGACGGCTGTTCAGGTCGTTCTTTGTGTAATTCCAGCCGCCAAAAAATCGTACAGCAATACGCGGACCGGTCGTGGCGTACACTTCCTTGCGATCCATCGCATCCCAGATCGCAGCGCGGGTGTTCTCCGTTGCCCAGACACCGGTATAACCCGAGGCAACCAACTGGTAACCCTCGAATACACCTTTATCGGTCTTGGTGAACGGATGCATCATGCGTTTGGGTGAAGGCTCGGCATTGGTCGCCTTTCCAAAAAAGTTTTCTTCCTCGACCGCGGTCAGGCCGGTGTGACTGTCGGTCGAACCGATCAGGCCAAACTTGTAGGGGTTCGTACCCAGCCGCTCTTCCAGTAAAAGCCCGTTCTTCAAGGCTTCGCGGGCATACTCGTACTGCAGCATATTTTCGGTCTTGGCCTCGGTAAGATCGAGGTTGCCGGCATCCCAGGTCTCGTAGTCAGCGAAAGCGTCATCGGGTGAGAGCAGCGGGTGCGCCTCACCGTCGCCCTTGATTTGCGTGACCTCGTACATCGGTTCCCAGCGGGCCCGTTCCTCGACGTATTTCTTGTCGATCTTACGTCCGGTGTACTGCTTGTCGACCGGGAACATGATGCCGTTCGACAGGTTGCCGTTGTGGGCGAGCGCCAGCGCAGAACCACCGGTTTTGGCCTCATAGTCCTCGAGATAGAGATAGAGATCGAGCGGATCGGTCGACCCGACCGGCGCCTGGGTCGTATAGGGTACGACCTGGCCGGCCTTCTCTGCGCCCTCGCGGAAGATCACGTTACGATGCAGGTTGTTGCCGGCGACGAGCGATGTCCATTCAAAGCCGATAAACGCCGTGAACCTGCCCGGCTCGTTGAAGCGCTCGGCCGCATCGACCACTTTTTCCCAGATCGATTCGTAGGTCTTGCCGCCCGGTGAGTACTCCGCCATCATTTGCACATTGATCTTACCTTGCGAGAAAGTCGTTATCAGATCCAGTGCCGCGTCTACCGAGGCTTCCCCACCTTTCTGCAGACCGTCGTACCAGCGTCTTCCCTGGTCATAGTTGATGATCGATGGCTCACCATCCAACATGTCATTGAAGAATCCCATGCCGTCGGAATGGTCGGCGATCACCAGCCAATCGAGCGGTCGAGCCAGTTTGGCGGGCTGTCCGCTTGACGCCATCACCTCTTCACCACGCGCGAATCGATAGGCGTCATCAAGTCCCAGGCGCGCGCCGAACAGCCCGGCGTCCATGGAGAGCGCCGTGTGCAGATGGGTGTCGCCCCAGTACACCTGGTCGGGAAAACTGCGCTGGGCATAGGGGGAATAGGCTTTCCCATGATAGAGATCGGACAATGATTCCTTCGATGGTGTGAATTGCGCGAGTAAGGTCGTGGCAGTTCCGATGAGCAGAATTGGACACAACACGTTGATAACAAAAAAGCGGGATATGCGGGAATCGAGAATTTGCTTGCTGGACATGGGTTTTATCCTGATGAATTAATACATGGAAACCATACAGAAAAACCTGACGGCAATCATGCTACACCGGGTGAGGTTGAATTACCATTTTGAGGTAATACGGATACCTGATCTCCCCGTGCAGGGCGTAGTGTCCGGTACGAGCAGTGTTAACAGGCCCTCCAGATCTAGCCCGAATATTTCACCAAGGCGGACGAGTAAGTGACATATTTCTATCTATTTCAATGTGATACAGGAGTTTTTGGCCTTTTTCCGAGATTACAATTTGTCCTATCCGGTTTTGCAACGCATCTGACTTCACATTTTGTCCGATCCTTCTCAAACCATAGCGGTGCTATGCTTTTTCGAATGATCGATCAAACTGTTTCGCCAGCTACGCTGCAAATTCCGGATCCCTGGTGAATTATTCGGGCTAGAGACCCCGCATCCATTCCTGGCGCAGACGGACCGATCCCGGGCTTTCAAGCGCGGAAATTACGGTACGGAGCAACCGCGGCTTGTCCCTGCCGAGAACACCCTTGAGGACCAGGTAGTTCGAGGCATGATCGCTTCGGAAAATGGTATTTTCCAATTCCAGTTCATCCAGCAACCAGTACATCTCCCGGAACAGGCCGGGTTGGTCGAGGGCCTCGAACTTACCGCCAAAACCCCGTTGGTAACGCGCAACACCTGTGGGGAAACTGACCACCAGCGTGGACAGGTATTCCGGTTGTGCGGCGTTCATAAGACGTGCGGAATTAACCGCGTGCTGTTCACTGTATTGCCTGCCGCCCATGCCGTTGAGGATCATCACCGAACTCCTGGCCCCGGCTGCTTTTATTTTTTTCAGGGCGGACAGCGAACTATTGAAGTTTTCACCCTTGTTGACGCGCTCGAGCACCAGGTCGTCGCCGGATTCACAGCCCACGTAATACAGGCTGAGACCCATTTCATTCAGCTCTGCCAATTCAGCTATCGTTTTGTGTCTGAGGTTCCTGGGCAGACAATAGGAAGAAACGCGCTGCACACCCGGCAGTATCCTGTTGATCGCGTGCATGACCATTTTCAAGCGCCGGAAAGACAAAGTCATGGCGTCGCCATCGGCCAGAAAAATCCGCCGGATGGGTACACCCGATCCGGCAATGGCCGCCAGTTCCTGTTCAATCTGTTCCTGCTGTTTAAAGCGGAATGCTTTTTGCGGCTGCGTGTACATCTCGCAAAACGTACAGTTGTTCCAGCTGCAACCGATGGTGACCTGCAAAATCAGGCTGTTGGCCTCGGATGGCGGCCGGAATACGGGTTCGACATAAGGAATCTGGATCATGACCGAAGTATGACTTCAATTGCCCGGAAATTAAATGACGGACGCCAGAGGGGGGCAGAGCAGAGGCAGAGGGGGGGGTCAGAGGAGGTCAGAGTAAAGTGCCAGAGTTTGAACTCTGCAGAGGGGGGTCAGAGTAAAGTGCCAGAGTTTGAACTCTGGCACTTTACTCTGACCCCGTTCTTCTGACCCCGTTCTTACTGGCTAACTGTCGGAGATACTCACGACCTGGCCGGGCTGGACGCGCTCACCACCCCTCGTGATGATCCGGTCACCCTGGTTGACGTCGCCGATCACTTCGACAAATCCACCCAGGCCGATGCCGGTTTCAACTGCAACTTTTTCCACGGTGTTGTCACCGTTGACCCGCATCACGTAAATATTGCTACCGCGTAAAACCAGTCCATCGCGGGGGATCGCCACCAGCTCGCGGGGCTCACTGTTCGGCAATGCAATCCGCACAGGACTGCCAATGATCCACGCCGGATTATCGGCCGCAATTCGGACTTCAAACATGCGTGAACGCTGGTCACCAACCGGAATGACATAAGTGACCGGGCTCAGGGATTCATGCTTGTTGAGTTCGACGGACACCTGCATGCCCTCACGCAGCCAATTCGACACGGAAAGCGGTGCCTGCGCCCTGATTTCGCGGTGATCGGTATCGACCAGACGCGCCACCTGGGCGCCACGGTTAACAAACTCACCGACCTGTACCACACGCTCCACCACGATACCGGGGAACGGTGCAAGTACTTCCGTCTGCCTGATACGGCGTTTGATTTGCGCGATGGCAACCTCTGCCCGCTTGATGTCCTGCCGGGTCATATCGAGCTGTGATTGCGCCTCATCCAGTTGATTCGCGGCGGCGTTGTTGCTGGCCGCGAGCTTCTGCAGGCGCTGCATATTGCTGTCACGGTACTTGAGTTGTGATTTCAGGCTATCGAGTTGTGCCTCACTGTCGGCCAGGTCCAGGCGCAAATCCTCCGCGTCAATCCGTGCAATCGCCTCGCCCTGCCCGATACGTGAACCCACGTCCGCCACCCAGGTGATGCGGCCATCCGTTTCTGCGGCGATACGCGCGTCGTTCTGGCTGATAACCGTGCCGGACACCCACAAGGTGGCCGAAAAGGTATCGCGCTGTGCGGTCTCGACAATAACCGGTGATACCGGCGCCTTCTGTTCAGAACCCTCGGCCCAGGACAACACCGGAAACAAACATAAAATAAGTGCAGTTTTTGTGTAACGATTCATTCCAACCTCCAGGTCAGGCCACGGATTCCAACGCGGTCCTGTGCGCCGTTTCCGGCGCGATTATTTCTTTCTGCTTCGCCTTGCCGAGACGCAGCATGCAGGGTAAAAGCAATAATGTGAATACCAGGCTAAAGGTCATGCCGCCGACGATGGACGCCGCCAGGCCGCGATAGATAACACTGCCCTCACCCGGCAAAAGCAGCAATGGCAACATGCCGAAAATGCTGGTAAGCGTGCTCATGAAAATCGGCCGCAAGCGGATACGCAATGCGTTTTCGACGGCCTCGTCCCGAGCCATTCCCCCGCGTTCGGCCTGGCGTGTCTGGTCCACCAGCAGGATGGCGTTGTTGACCACCAGGCCCAGCAAAATGATAAACCCGATCATGGTCAGCAAATCCATTGGCTGGAACGCAACCAGGTTCAGCGCCCGGATGGCGATGACGCCCCCGACCCCCGCCAGCGGTATGGTCAGGATCACCAGCGCACTGTCCTTGGGTGAGCGGAACAGCCCCGCCATCAACAGGAACAGGATGAATATCGCGATGATAAAGTTCCGTCCCATGGTCTCTATGGCCTCGCTGAGGCTGTCGGCGCTGCCGCCGTACTGAATTGAACCGTCAGCGGGTAAAACCGACCGCAGGCCGGGTTCGACATCGGATTTGATCTGGGCAATGGCGGTTTCCAGTGAAACGTTATCCGGCGGGCTCAGGTTGACACTGACCGTCCGTCTGCCGTTCACCCTGCGCACCTGGCCCGGCCCGGTCGCACGCTCGATGCTGACCAGTTCGCCCAGCGGCACCACCTCGCCACCCGGTGTCATAATGGGTGTTGTCGCCAGTTGTTCCGGTGTTTCCCAGCCATCCGCCCGCATGATGATGTCCATGCGGTTTTCACCGTTAAAATACTCGCCGAGCCAAAGACCGTTACCGAGGGTACGGATCAGGGATGCGACGCTGCGGCGGTCCATGCCCACCTCATTGATACGCGAATCGTCCGGAATCACCCTGAGTTCGGGCTCGGCCAGTTCAATACTGGGGAACGTCTGCACGTTGGCGCCGGCAAATGATTCCCTCAGACGGTTTTGCGCTTCACCCGCTGCAGCATACAGGCCATCCTGATCGGCCGACTGGATATGCATGGAAATGTCACGGCCGCCACCGAAACCGCCGAACAGGTTACCCTGCATGGCAAAACCCTGGAAATCCGGGATGTCCACGAGCACTTCATTCTTGACGATATCCAGCAGTTCGCCGACCCGGCTCTGGTCCAGGGCGCGCGCACCGATGGTGCCCCCGCCCGGCCAGGTCAGGATATAGTAATTCTTCAAGGCCGGCTGCTTGACCCCGTCCATGTAGGGTTGGAGCCTGCTGACCAGTTTGCTGATCACTTCCTTCTCATTGGTTTCCACGTTTGACCCGGGTGGGAACTGCAAGAAGGCATCGACCGCATCACGTTTCACCGGCGGCAGGTAATCCATTTGCGGGAACAGCAGCCACGTTGCCAACAGGGGCGCTGTGATCAGGCTGACGATTAGAATCACACGCCGTTTTCCCGTTGAACTCAGCCTCATCAGGGAGTGGGCAAGCCGTGACCATCCCTGTGAATCGTCCTTGCTCAGCTTTTTTGGTTTCAGCCAGCTTCCGGCGACAGTGGGGAGGACGGTGAGTGCCACCACCAGTGAAATCACCACCGCGATGGAGATGGTCAGGGCGAGGTCGGCAAACAATTGTCCTTCCACGTCCTTGAGAAACAATACCGGCAGGAAAATGGCCACGGTGGTGGCCGTCGATGCCAGCAAAGCGCCCTTGACCTGGCTGGTGCCCGCCAGGGCCGCGATCGACGGAATCTCACCACGCTCACGCAAACGCAGGATGTTTTCCGACACGACGATGGCCGCGTCGAGGACCATACCCACGGCGAAAGCCAGGCCGGCCAGAGAGATGACATTGAGGCTGCGCCCGGTCAGGCCCAGAACGATAAATGTCGATAACAGCGAAATCGGGATCGCGGTGGCAATCAGTATCGTCGCGCGGGTATCACGCAGGAACAGCCACAGGACACCCACGGCAAACAACACACCCAGCAACAGGTTGCTGGTCACCATATTGACCGCGCGGTTGATAAACACGGAGGCATCGAACGACTGTTGAATACCGAGACCGGCATCGGCGAGCGGCCCTTCACGTAATTCGGCAACGGCCTGTTTGACCAGGTTAAGCGTTCCCAGCACGTTGGCGCCGTTGGCGCGGTCAACCCTGAGGCTCATGGCCGGGTTACCGTTCTGTATGGCGATCTGGGTTTTCTTACCGCGCGCGACTTGCACGTCGGCGATATCACCCAGGCGGATCGGCCGTCCTTCGCGCCACTCGAGGATCATGTCCTTGAATTGCATCGGGTCGTAACGGCCTTCAAACCGAAGCGTGTACTGGCGACGGCCGACGTCCACAAACCCACCCGAGACATCGGTGGAACGGCTTGCGCGGGCTGCCACCGAGCCCAGTTCAATGCCGTATTCAGCCGCCCGGTAAGGGTCGATGGTTATCTGCAACTCTTCGGGTGCACCTGCGTTGATCTCAACACCGGCGACCCCGTCGATGGATTCCAGCTTGGGCTTGACCGTATCCATGATGAACTGGCTGTAGTCCTCGATTTTGCCCTTGGTGCCGGGTAATAGCTGCACGAAGAACCAGCTCAGGGCCTGGTTGGCGCCGCCACCGCCACCACCGCCCATGTTGACGACCGGCGGGTCGGAATCGGCCGGCATCGAAGGCAGGCGGTTAAGCCGGCCGATGACCTCCATCAGCGTGGCCTGCATATCGGTGCCCAGCGTAAACTCCATGTTGATCCAGGCGCCGCCGTTGAAGGCGTTGGAAGACATTTCCTCCATGCCCGGCATACCCTGCAGGACCTCTTCCATCGGATCGAGGATTTCCGACTCGACCTCTTGTGGTGAGGCGGCGCGCCAGCCGGCAAATACGCTGATCTGCGGCAGGTCGATATCGGGGAAAAGCTGTACCGGAAGACCTTTCAGACTGAACAATCCAAACAGGGTGATGATGGCCACTGCCACGGCGACACCGGCAGGGTTTTTAACCGCTCGTTCTGTGATGCTCATCGGTTTCCGTTGGCTCCCTCAAATTTTTCCTGTTTCCAGATTGGACGCTGCACATGACGGGAACGTTACCAACCCGTGGTTCTTATGTGCAGCTTAGAGGGTTAACTATTTGTTTGGTTGTGACCAAAGTCATGCATTGCGGTGACTTGTTTTATGGCGGCGGTAAACCGAACCGGCAGGAAGGGAAAAGACAATCTTGTGCGGGAATACTCAGTGGATCCGCTTGAGCAGGAATTTGAACCTGGGGATATCACGCAGCGAGTCGAGGTCACTGTCGGTTTCCAGCCACGCACGGTCGCCCCAACCCAGGTTGACGGCCTTCTCCAGCAATTCCATCGACCGTTCAGATTCACCCTGCAGCGCATAGGTACAGGCGACGTTGTACAAAACCATCGGCTCCTCGCGACCGGCGTCATATGCCCTGCCGGCCCACTCCATCGCGCGCTTCGAATCGCCGAGCGATGACAGGTTGGCGGCGCCGATGTACAGTGCGCGCGTGTCGTCCGGATTCATATCGAGATGCTGTTCGATCAACTCGATGGTTCTGCGGCGCGCCCTGGCCGCGTCCTCCTTTCGTCCGAGCGCGGTATACGCGAGTGCCAGGAAACTCGGAGACTGGTAGTCGGCCGGGTTGACCTCTGAAGCCTGGACAAACAATCGCGCGGCCTTTTCGTGCTGACCTTGCGAACTGCAGCTCAACGCATAAAAGAAATAGGACTCGAACAGTTTCGGGTTCAACAACCCGGCGGTTTCAAAATGCCGTTCGGCTTCCTGGTATTTTTCATTTATAAACAGCGACAGGCCTCGGGAGGCGTGCGCTTCGGCGGAATCCGGGTCCAGTTCGACGGCGTGCTGGCTCGCTTCCAGCGCCTTTGCGGCATTTTCGGACGATGCATCCACAAAACGGAACATCTGCGAATAGGTATCCGCCATACCGGCGTAGGCAATGGCGTAATTCGAATCCAGCTCAATGGCCTTGCGGTACATCCCGATGGCGTGCTCGAAGTTCCTGGAAGACATCGCATACATGTATTTCCGGCCCTTCAGGTAATAGTCATAGGCTTCGGGATTGGAGGTTGCAACATATTGCAGTGCACGCCGGTCCTTTGGGGTCAGCGTCATCTGCAGCGCGGCGACAATGCTCTGCGCGATATCGTCCTGGATCGCAAATACGTCTTTCATCTCGCGGTCGTAGGTTTCTGACCAGAGATGGGAATCCGTCGAGGTTTCGATCAGCTGGGCGGTAATTCGCACCCGCTCGCCAGCACGCCGGACACTGCCTTCCAGCACTGTGGCCACGTTGAGACGGCGGGCGACTTCCGGTATGTCGAAATCCTTGCCCTTGAAAGCAAACGATGAGGTCCGCGAGGCCACGCGCAGGGTTGGCAACTTGACCAGCAGGTTGAGAATTTCCTCGGAAATGCCATCACTGAAATACTCGTTTTCGGCATCCCCACTCATGTTGACGAATGGCAATACCGCAATGGATTTCAGGTCGGCGACATCTGCTTGCGCTCGACCGGGGCACGCCGTCTTCAGCGCCTGTTTTTCGTCCGGTCCAACGCCCAGAGCTTTACCTGTTAAAGGAACGTCTGCCGTCCGGTGGATTCCGTCGGGACCGATATCAAACGCCCAGGCCAGGATGACGGCGAGAACAAAACCCAATACCACCAACACAGTGACCAGCGTGACGGTCCAGGCAGGCAGGTTCAGATTTGGCAATACGGTCGATGCGACTTCAATAACGACCCAGCCGGCGATCGCGTAAAGGGCGATGACGCGAGTCACCCTGCGTCGCTTCAGTTCCGAGAACAGACGGCCCAGGCCGGATGGTGACTGTCGATCTTCAGTCATTTCGTTTTTTCGATCCGCGCCAACAGTGCCTTGAAGCGTTCATCGTTGCGCAACTCGTTGAGATCACTGTCGGTCTCGAGCCATTCCCGGTCACCCCATCCCTGGTCGATGGCCTTGGTCAGCAGTTCGATACTACGGTCAAGATCACGCTGTAAAGCATAAAAACAGGCGACATTGTACAAGACTACCGGTTCATCCTGGTCCTGGCCCAGTGCGCGCTCGGCCAGTTCCTTGCCCTTCTCATTTTCACCGACCAGCACCAGGTTCTGGGCGCCAAAGTACAGCGCACGCGTATCGTGTGGATTCATCTCCAGATGCCGCTGTATCGTATCCAGCGCACCGAGCCTGACCCGCATCTCATCGTGCTTTCGCCCCATCGAATTGTAGGCCTGCGCGAGAAACATCGGCGACTGGTAATCGGCGGGATTCACCTCCATCGCCTTCAGGTACATTTTCTCGGCGGTCTCGAAATCCGCATTTGAAGAACAGGCCAGGCCATAGTAGTAGTACGCATCGAATAAATTGGGGTTCAGTTCGACCGCCCGCGCAAACTCCTTTTTCGCCTCTCCAAACTGGCCGCTGATGAACAGCGACAATCCACGCGAAGCATGCGCCTCGCCCGAGTCCGGATCCAGCACAATGGCTTTTTCACTTGCCTCGATCGATTTCCTGACATTTTTTTGCGTGGCATCGGCATAACGGTAAAGATGCGAATAGGCATCGGCGATACCCGCATAGGCCAGCGCGTATTTTGCATCGACATTGATGGCCTGCTCAAACATACGGATGGCGTGCTCGTAGTCCCGGCGCGTCATCGTATACATGTAGTTTCTGCCACGCAGGTAGAAGTCAAAAGCACGTGCGTCGGAGGTCGCGACATATTGGATCGAACGCCGTTCTTTGGGGGACAGCGTCACTTCCAGGGCGTTCACGATACTCTGTGCGATATCATCCTGGATGGCAAATACATCCTTCATCTCACGGTCATAGGTTTCCGACCACAGGTGCGAATCGGTTTTGGCTTCGATCAGCTGCGCGGTAATACGCACCCGATCGCCGGCCCGCCGCACACTGCCTTCCAGCACGGTTTTGACGCCCAGTTCCGCGGCCACGGTCGGTATGTTCGCGGCTTTACCCTTAAATACGAACGAGGATGTTCTTGATGCGACTTTGAGTTGCGGCAATTTGACCAGCAGGTTGAGAATTTCCTCGGCAATGCCATCGCTGAAATACTCGTTTTCGGCGTCACCACTCATGTTCACAAACGGCAGGACCGCTATGGATTTTCGCTCACCGGCCCCGGACCGGTCTGTCGCCGGAACGGAAGGCGCCGTATTTGACGTTTCCAATGCGACCGGTTCAGATGCATCCTCATGCGGGGCGATGGCCGGTGTACGCTCGATCCCACCGGGACCGATATCGAAGGCCCAGGCCAGCATGATTGCTATTACAAAACCCAGGGCAACCAGCAGGATGACCAGCGTCGTGGTCCACTCCGGCAGATTGAGACCAGGCAGCACGGTCGAGGTTACCTCAATGACGATCCAACCGGCGATTGCGTATAGGACAATAACCCGGAATACGCGACGCCGGCGCAGTTCTGCAATAAAGTTTAAAATGAGATTCTCCCGTTCCTGACCGCTTTCCCCTGTGGATTGTAAGCGGTATGCATCCGACTCTACATCTAAATGATAATAAAACACGAGCACACAAGTATAGAAGTCAATTTTGCCGACGTTCAAGTCTATTGAATGGTCATCGATTCCGGGAGGTGCCGGCGTTCATGGACCGGCTGCATTCACCGATGCATTTCATACCTGATCCAGGCACAGGTGCCGTCCCGACCGGGGACCGGCAGTAACGCTTGAGTACCGGGGTGCGACGGGACTACACTCTGTCTGTGACAAACAATTTCTTGTAGTACCGGCGATTCTGACAAGGCCGGAGCGGCTGGCGGCGATACGTTCGCACCACCCCGGTGCGGTGTGACGCCCAACAACCGGAAGTTGCTGTCCACCAAGCTTTGGAGAGCGTCTATGAATATCATTGTCGCGGTTGATCTGTCACCGGCATCCGCAAAGGTCATCGAAGCCGCACACGGCGTCGCTGAACTCACCGGTGTCAGCATTTACGTTCTACATGTTATCGAATCGGAACCCGATTACATTGCTTTTGCCGCAAGCCCGGAATTGCAACGCAGCAAGATCGCCACGGATTTTCCGATTGAACACGGCGCCTTGCAGACACTTGTGGAAAAGCTCCAGGATGACGGCCTGGACGCCGAGGGAATATTGTTACGCGGTCCGGCGGTGGACACGACACTCAGCGAAGCCGACAGGCTGGGAGCCGGACTCATCGTCGTGGGCACCCATGGACATGCCGCGGTTTACGATGTTCTCGTCGGCAGTTGCTCGGCCGGCATTATCCGCAAATCGAAACTGCCCGTGCTGGTCGTGCCTGTCCGCAATACCTGACACTGAGGATCGGGTTTCTGGCGGCAACCGCATGTCACCCTTGCCCGCAGGTGTAGCCGCGCGTCCTGATCCTCTCATCCGCAGGCACCCGGGATAAGGTTCACGGACCCGATTTTGCAACGACTCTGACAAATTCAACAGATCCCGACCCCAGGGCCTTGCCGGTTTCAGGCCATTTGCATGAAATTGTTATGCTTAAATCAATACTTTTTAAACCTTATTGAGAATCATTCTCATTTGCATTAAAATAGCCTTTCAAATTTTTTGGATCAACCAAAGAGGCTAACAAAAATGAGACTGATCAACAAACCGGGGACGACGATTGCCACGATTGCCACGGTATTTTTACTCTGCACGCAAGGCGTGCAGGCCCAGGTGAGCAATGCCGAACTGCTTGAAAAGCTCGAATCCATGCAACAACAGATCGACGAACTCAGACGTCAGTTGGCGCAAACCGAGGAAAAAACCTCGGAGACCGACGCCAAAGTGGAAGCGGTCGCCGAGGTGATCGAATCGTCTCCTCCGGCGGCCACCAGGGCCAGCAAGACGCAAATTGGCGGGTATGGCGAATTGCACTATAACAACCTCGACGCCGATGACCCGTCACGGGATGTTGATATGATCGATTTTCACCGTTTCGTGCTTTTTTTTGGCCACGAATTCAATGAGAGGACTCGATTTTACTCGGAGGTCGAAGTCGAACACGCCTTCGTAGCCGATTCGGGTGGTGATACACCCGGCGAAGTCGAAATCGAACAGGCCTTTGTCGAGTTTGACCTGCGCCAGGACCTGTACGCCAGAGCGGGCCTGTTCCTGATCCCGGTGGGGATTATCAACGAGACCCACGAGCCAGCGACCTTCTACGGCGTGGAACGCAATGATGTCGAAAATATCGTCATACCCAGCACCTGGTGGGAGGGCGGCGCCGGGCTCAACGGACGCTGGGGCTCAGGCTGGAACTGGGACCTGGCCTTCACCTCCGGCCTTGCGATACCGACCTCCGGTATCAATGCCTTCAGGGTGCGCAGCGGGCGGCAGAAGGTCGCCGAAGCCAATGCCAGCGACGGCGCGATCACCGGACGTTTGCGCTACCTGGGAATACCCGGCCTGCTGGCCGCGGTGACGGTCCAGTACCAATTTGACCCGTCCCAGGTCTCCAATGACGGTCTCGACAGCGGCACCTTGGTTGAAGCCCATATCGATTACCAGCGCAACGGTTTCGGTCTGCGCGCACTCTACGCACGCTGGGACTTCACCGGTGCTGCGGTCGAAGCGGCGGGCGCTGAAACCCAGACAGGTTGGTACGTGGAACCGAGCTACCGTCTCAATGACAGCATCGGTTTCTATACCCGTTACGAAAATGTCGATGCGCCGGCCCGCGGCGCCGATCAATTCAACCAGTGGGAGCTTGGGCTCAACTGGTGGCTGGCCAGTAATGTCGTAGTCAAATTTGACTACCGTAGCCGCAGCCACGACCTGGATAGTGAAAGTGGCCGCGACTTCACCGGGTTTGACCTGGGCCTGGGATACAACTTTTAAGTGATGCCTGCTATCCGGCAAACCCTGTCAATCTTTTTTGCCGTCACCCTGTCATGGCCGGCACTGGTATTGTCGGCATCGGTCTATGAGACCCAGCCGGAATTCCTCTCCCGCGCCTTTCCCGGAGCGCCGCCCGAGCCTGGTGTTCTCTGGCTGAGCGGTGAGAGGAAATCTGCTGTCCGGCAATTACTGGGTCATGATTACTCCGCCCTGCGGTTAAGATACTGGTGCAAAGACGGACGGTCCGCCTGGGTGCTCGATGAGATCGGCAAGGAATTACCCATCACCGTGGGCATCATCATCGAAAAAGACACCATCAGGAGCCTGCGGGTGCTGACTTATCGCGAGAATCGCGGTGGCGAAGTGGCGACACCGGCCTTTACGGATCAATTTATGAACGCCTCACTCAAGGAAAGCAACGACCTCGATGTCCGGATTGATGGAATTTCAGGTGCAACGTTATCGGTTCAGGCCTTGACACGGCTGGCCGCAATGGCACTTTTTCTGCACACACAGAGCGGGTGCAACGGTGGTGCGTAAGAAATATCGCCGGCTTTCGGCAATACGCCGTTTCCACCGCTCCATCGGTGCCATTGCTGCATTGTTTGTCGTGTTCATCGTCCTCAGCGGTCTCGCACTGAACCACTCAAACGGACTCGGTCTCGATCAGCGACAGGTGTCGCAGACATTCCTGCTTGGCTGGTACGGGCTTGGTGAACCGGACAACGTTGTCAGCTTTGAGCTTGACGGCAACTGGCTGAGCTTTGCCGGTTCGCAGCTATACCTCAACGAAAAGCCCGTCGCGATACTCACAGGTGGCCTGGGTGCGGTATCAAGAGGGGAACTGCTCATTGCTGCGGGAAGCGACGAACTGTTGTTGCTGGATCACGACGGCAACCTGATCGAGAGATTGCCCTGGACGACCATTAGCCCGGCAGCCATTGATGCCATCGGTTTGAGCGAAGAAAATGATGTGCTGGTGAAATCGGGCGGTCAGATCTGGATGGCCGATACAGAATTATTGAACTGGCGGCGGATTACTGAAAACACGACGTTAACGCACTGGTCAACGTCCAGACCCGCCAATGACACCCTCAGACGCGCCATCAGCCGCACATACCGCGGCGACGGGCTGAGCGTGGAGCGGGTCATCCTCGATCTGCATTCCGGCCGGATATTCGGATCAATCGGCGTCTTCATCTATGACCTGCTGGCGTTGGCCCTGGGCTTTCTTTCAATCAGCGGTCTCATCCTGTGGACACGCGGCCGCCGCAATGGAAAGTCAAAATAGGCAGCACCCGGCGTTGTGATAAAAATTCGGCCTGGTCAGGGTGAAGGTAAAGGGCCAGAATGATAAACTATGGCCTGGATCTGAAACAGTTTCACGGTAAGATATCCAAAAGGCGTTTATTCAATGAAACCAAAGCAGTTCAGGCTGTTGTTACTGGTTGCCGTGCTTGGCCTTTGGTCTTCCGTGACCCGGTCCGGCTGGCTTCCCGACAACATGATGGACTCCCTGGATGGCAAGTTCGATGCAAGTGACTACCTGGCCAGTTCGAAGGGATTTCTTCCCGTTCCGATCATAATTACCGAACCTGCCGTCGGCTTTGGTCTCGGCCTGGCGGTGGCCTATTTTCATGCGCCAAAAAAACTGGATCCTGAAGTTCACAGCCACCATGGTCCGCCGAGCATCAGCGTTGGGCTTGGAGCCAAGACCGAGAACGGCACCTATTTTTATGGTGGTGGGCATTTTGGTGTGTGGAAAAACGACCACGTACGCTACGCGGGTGCCGTGGCCAAAATCAATGTCGACATGGCCTTCTACGTGGATGGTCGGGAAGACGGGTACCTGACGGAAAACGGCATTGACTTTAATATCGATGGCGATTTCCTGTTCCAACAGGCGCAATTCCGCCTGAAAGAGTCTAATTGGTGGCTGGGTGCCAACTTTTTATATGTTACCGCAGACAACACCTTCGGACTCGGTGAGATCCTGCCGCCGGAACTGCCGGACCCACAGTTTAGTTTTGACCTTGCCGGGCTGGCGGCCTTTGTCTTGTATGACGGCAGAAACACGGTATTTACACCCTCAAGCGGAACTTCGGCCAAATTTGAATACAGGAATTTTTCCGAAAGCTGGGGTGGAGATTACGCTTACGACAGCTACAAAGGGACCCTGCTTCACTATATTCCTTTCGGTGATTACTCCAGCCTCGGTCTGAGGTTATCAGGAGAGGCTGTGAATGGCGATGTTCCGTACTTTGGATACCCCTTCGTGAGCCTGCGGGGTATTCCGGCCATGCGTTACCAGGGAACAAACACGCTGGTTGCCGATGCGGAATATCTGTGGGGTGTGACGCCACGCTGGTCCTTGGTGTTTTTTGGTGGCGTCGGTAAAACCACCGCCATCAACCGGTTCCGGGGCGAAGGCCAGACCGTCGGCGCAGGCGGCCTCGGTTTCCGTTACCGCCTGGCCAGAAAGCTCGGCCTGCAGGCAGGTGTGGATGTTGCCCGCGGTCCGGAAGACACCTCAATTTACCTGACCGTAGGCAGTGCCTGGTCTTTTTGATGTGACATAAATCATCATCACATATACCCAAAAGTGTATCATTGCCTTATGAAATACGTCTTTCTGGCCATTTTTGTATTGTTTGCGGCACAGCCGGTGCAGTCCTCGACATGCAATATGCATGATGCCCGGCAGACATCACACGATGGTTCACACGGCATGAAACACGACCGTGGGCATGGCATGGATTGTTGTGATCACCAACCTTCGGGACCCGCCGATCACTGTGATTCACTGTTCCATTGCGGCGCCTGCCCGACCGGCGTACTGAGCTTCGGTTCCCTGACCGTCAGCACAATATTAATGTCAAACGCGCGTCTGCTTGTGCCAGATAGCGGCCGACCGTTAAGCAACTTCAACCCGCCTCCCTACAAACCTCCCATCGCCTGAACATTTGATGATTTGGACCGCTTTGTAGCGGTACTATCCTGATATATGTTTGTAGCACAGGTAAATAACACCTGATTCCTGTGGTGTTTTGGAGAATACGATGTACCAGACCTTTGTCAATATGGCGTTACGCCGCCTTTGTGCCGTAACACTGCTTTCGTTTTCCGGCGCGCAATATGTTTTTGCCGCCGAATTGACCCTTCACGAAGCCGGCCAGCTTGCGCTAAAAGACGACTATACACTGCAAGCCTTCCAGGCCCGCAGCCAGTCCATGTCAGAGCTATCGATTGCTGCTGAAAAACTTCCCGACCCCAAGCTCAAGCTGGGTTTCGCCAACCTGCCCACCGACACTTTCGACCTCGGCCAGGAGCCGATGACCCAGGCGGTGATCGGCGTGCAGCAGGCGTTTCCACGCGGTCATACCCGTTCACTCAAGAGCGAACGTCTGACTGAATCCGTTGCGCGTAACGATGCCGAAGCCGAGGACCGGCGCTCCCAGGTCCTGCTCGCCGTGCGGGAACAATACACGCAGGTGTTCCTGCAGCGCGACCGTGAAAAGATACTGCAACAATCACTGACGGTTTTTAAAGACCTTGTAAGTATCACCCGTGACTACTTTGCCACCGGCCGCGCCCACCAGCAGGATGTGGTTCAGGCCCAACTCGAGTTATACAAGGTTGAAGAGAGGCTGGTTGCGATCAAGCAGCAGGAAGAGGAGGCGCGTGCACGACTGGCGGAGCGGATTGGCGCGGACGCCTATCGGGAACTGGAGTCCGCGTGGCCGCAAATCGACCCGCCGTCAGCCACTGCGCAAATCATTGCCGGGTTGTCAGAACATCCACGTTTAAAGGCCCTGCAACACGAAATTGCCAAATCAAGAACTTCCGAAGAGTTGGCGCGACAGGCATATAAACCCGGTTTTGCCGTGGATCTTGCCTATGGAGGACGCAGCGGACGAAACCCGGACGGCAGCACCCGCTCCGACCTGCTTTCGGCATTTGTAAGCATGGATATTCCGCTGTTCACCAAAAACCGCCAGGACCGGCTACTGGCGGCCAGCATCGCCGATACCTCGGCAACCGAATATATGCGCGATGACGTTTATCGATCCATGAAATCCAGGGTGGAAGAGTATGCTGCAACACTCGCGCACCAGCAGGAACGGCTCAAGCTTTACCAGGATCAGCTGCTACCGCAAGCGGCCTTCAATGCGGAAAGCGCACTTGAAGACTACCAGGATGCCGTCGGTGACCTGACGACCCTGATGCGTGCGCAAATCGGCGAATACGAACTCAGGTTAAGCCATGCATCATTACGTGCCGATGAAATTATCACGCGGGCGAGACTGTTGTATTTCCAGGGAGAAACGTCATGAGCAGAGATAAAAAACTGTCAGGAAGATCAAAAATGCCCGTAATTGCGGCGCTGGTAGTCGGTCTGGCGGGCGGTGTCCTGATCAGCAATTACACCATACTCGGCAAAGACCTCGCTTTCTGGAGCGGTGAAGACACTGATAGCGAAAGCAAAACAGAAAAAGAAATACTTTACTGGGTGGCGCCCATGGACCCCACCTACCGCCGTGACAAGCCCGGCAAATCACCGATGGGGATGGACCTGGTGCCGGTCTACGCGGAAGCGAAGAAAGAACCTGAAATCCTTTACTGGGTCGCGCCCATGGACCCCAGCTACCGCCGTGACAAACCCGGCAAATCACCGATGGGGATGGACCTGGTGCCGGTTTACGCCGATGAAAGCGAAGACAGCGATGCGGTTCACGTCGGCGCCACGGTCGAACAGAGTCTGGGTGTACGCACCGCCAAAGCCGAACGCCGCTCCCTGTTCCGTAAAATCGAGGCCACAGGTTATGTCGGGTTTGATGAATCCCGGGTCAGCCAGATCAATTTACGCACCGAGGGCTGGATCGAACAACTGCTTGTCAAAAATGAAGGTGAGCGTGTTAAAAAAGGCCAGCCGCTGTTTGAGTTCTATTCGCCGCAACTGGTGAATGCCCAAAAAGAGTACGTTCAGGCCAAACGTCGTAACGATGGACAGATGCTGACCGCCACCGAGGATAAACTGAGAGCGCTCGGCATGGTGCAGGCCGATATCCAACGATTGGAAAAAACCTCAAAAGTAAGCAACACGGTGCAGGTCCTGGCCCCGCAGGATGGCACGGTTACCAAGCTGAATGTAAAGGAAGGCATATTTGTCCGGCCGGCCACCGAAATCATGAGTCTCGCGGATCTTTCCAGCGTCTGGCTGCAAGCGGAGGTTTTTGAATCGCAAACCGACTGGGTCGCAAAATCCCAGTCCGCCGAGGCGCGTTTGAACTATATGCCGGGCGAAGTCTTCAGCGGCCGGGTCGACTACGTCTACCCGGTGCTCGATCCAAAGACCCGCACGCTGCAGGTGCGGCTGCGCTTTGATAACCCGAATGAGCGGATGAAGCCCAATATGTACGCCAGTGTCACGATTTATGGCAAATCTCATCCCGAAGCCCTGAGCATTCCCCGCGAGGCACTGATCCGGGGTCAGGATACCAGCCGGGTCGTGGTTGCCCTGGGCGGCGGAAAGTTCACCGTCCACGAGGTGATGACCGGAATCGAAAGTGGCGGTTGGGTGGAAATAATAGCCGGGCTCAGCGCCGGTGATGAAGTGGTCACCTCGGCACAATTCCTGATCGACTCCGAAGCCAGCCTGGCCGGCAGCATTATTCGGCTCGACGCCGATGCCATGAAAGAGGGCAGAGTTGGCCATCAGGAAATATTCGGCAGCGGGATCGTCGAAGCGGTAGACACCGCGGGCCGGCGCATCCGTATCAGCCATGGCCCGATCGAGGCGCTGGGCTGGACCGCCATGACCATGGAGTTCGATGTATTACCCGGGGTAAACCTGGATGCCATCCGTGTCGGCCAAAACATCCACTTCTCTTTGAGCTACTCAAGCGTGGGTGATTACGTCATCAGCAGTATTCATCAGCCAGAACCTGCCGGTGTCAATGAAGACGGCGTCGATGGGAAAAATACAAACGGCGATCCGGAGAACGGATCATGATCAGGGCAGTCATTCGCTGGTCGCTGAACAACAGCGTGCTGGTGCTGTTGTTGACCGGTATCCTGGTCGCTGCGGGCATACACGCGATTGTCACCACACCCATTGACGCCTTGCCCGACCTTTCCGATGTGCAGGTGATCGTCAAGACCCACTACCCCGGCCAGGCGCCCCAGGTGGTTGAAGACCAGGTGACCTATCCCCTGACCACGGCCATGCTGGCAGTACCGGGAGCGACCACCGTGCGGGGCTATTCATTTTTTGGTGACTCCTTTGTTTACATTATTTTTAAGGACGGCACCGATCTTTACTGGGCGCGCTCCAGGGTGCTGGAATACCTGAACCAGGTGTCCGGTGATCTGCCCGCTGAGGCCAGGCCCGGTCTGGGTCCTGATGCAACCGGGGTCGGCTGGGTATATGAATATGCCCTGGTGGACCGCAGCGGTGGCATGGACCTCGCTGAGCTGCGCTCCCTGCAGGACTGGTTTTTGAAATTTGAGCTGCAAACTGTGCCGGGGGTTGCAGAAGTCGCCACCATTGGCGGCATGGTTCAACAGTACCAGGTGGTGCTCGACCCGGCTGCGCTGCAAGCCTACAACCTGTCAATCGCCCAGGTGCGCAGCGCGATCAAGCGCGGCAACCAGGAGGTCGGGGGTTCGGTCATTGAAATGGGGGAAGCCGAGTACATGGTGCGTGCGACCGGCTACCTGTCATCGATCGCCGACCTGCAGAAAATACCGCTGGGTATGAACGACAAGGGTACGCCGGTGAGGCTGGAAGACATAGCGGATATCCGCATGGGGCCGCAACTCAGACGCGGCATATCCGATTTGAATGGCGAAGGTGAAGTGGTCGGCGGCGTTGTCGTCATGCGCTTTGGAGAAAATGCCCGCACCACCATTGCCAACGTCAAGCAAAGGCTCTCCGAATTGCAGGACAGTCTGCCCGAAGGTGTGGAGGTGGTCGAGACCTACAATCGCTCTGCATTGATCGACCGCTCTATCGATACGCTCAAGTCGAAACTTGTCGAGGAATTCGTAGTTGTCGCACTTGTTTGCGTGCTGTTCCTGTTTCACTTCCGTTCCTCGCTGGTGGTGATCCTGTCACTGCCGGTGGGCATTCTTTTTGCTTTCCTGGTCATGCGGTTCCAGGGTCTGAATGCCAATATCATGTCGCTTGGCGGTATTGCGATCGCCATCGGTGCGATGGTCGATGCCGCGATCGTCATGATCGAGACCGTTCACAAGAAAATCGAGCAGGCCGACTACAACCCGGAAAAACACTGGGCCGTGGTATCGGAAGCCGCGTCCGAGGTCGGGCCGCCGCTGTTCTTTTCACTATTGATCATCACCCTGAGCTTTTTGCCTGTGTTTACCCTGCAGGCGCAGGAGGGCAGGATGTTCGCGCCATTGGCATTCACCAAGACCTATGCCATGGCCGGTGCGGCAATACTGTCAATAACCCTGGTGCCCGTGCTGATGGGTTACTTCATTCGCGGCAAGATCACCCCGGAACATAAAAACCCACTGAACCGTGCGCTGATCTGGCTCTACCGGCCGTTGATCAATGCCGTCACCCACCGGCCCGGTGTGGTACTGATGATCTCGGCCGTGCTCGTGGTCGTTGGGATGTGGCCGGCGACCCGGCTGGGTTCGGAATTCATGCCCGACCTGAATGAAGGCGATATCATGTACATGCCAACCACTTTTCCGGGCATATCCATCGGCAAGGCCCAGCAGTTGCTGCAACAAACGGACAGACTGATCTACTCGGTACCGGAAGTAAAAACGGTATTTGGCAAAATCGGCCGTGCCGATACCGCTACCGACCCCGCGCCGCTGACGATGATCGAGACCGTCATACAACTGAAACCCGAAGCCGACTGGCGTCCCGGCATGACCATCGACAGTATCAAGGAAGAATTGAACCAACGATTAAAACTTCCGGGTGTCACCAATGCGTGGGTGTGGCCGATCAAGACCCGCATCGACATGCTGGCCACCGGTATCAAAACGCCGGTGGGTATCAAGATCGGCGGCGCGGACCTCGGTGTGATCGAAGGCATAGGCAAGGATATCGAGAAAGTCCTGCTCGGCGTGCCCGGAACCACCTCGGCCTATGCAGAGCGGGTCGCCGGCGGGCGCTACGTGACCGTCGACATCAACCGCGAAGAGGCATCCCGTTACGGACTCAACATCGATGACGTGCAGGACGTGGTGAAAACCGCGATCGGCGGCATGAATGTCACCGAAACCGTCGAAGGCCTCGAACGCTACCCGGTCAATGTACGCTACCCGCGTTATATGCGTGATTCCCTGGAACAACTTAAACTGCTGCCTATCGTCACCTCCGCCGGTCAGCATATTACCCTGCAAGCGGTGGCCGACCTGCGCATCGAGGACGGGCCGCCGATGATAAAGAGTGAAAACGCCCGTCTGAATGGCTGGATTTATGTCGATATCGGTGGGGTGGATCTCGGTACTTACGTTGACGCTGCCCGCAAGGCGGTCGCCGAACAGGTCGATCTACCTGCCGGTTATTCCATAAGCTGGTCCGGGCAATACGAATACATGGAGCGCGCCAAGGAACACCTGGCCATCGTGATTCCTTTTACGATCCTGACCATCATGTTGCTCCTGTTTCTTAATTTCAGAAACATGGTCGAGGTGCTGATCATTCTCGGCACATTGCCAATGGCGTTGACCGGTGGCCTGTGGCTGCTCTACCTGTTGAATTACAACCTGTCGGTTGCCGTCGGTGTCGGCTTTATCGCGCTGGCGGGTGTGGCGGTTGAAATCGGCGTGGTCATGCTGGTGTATCTGAAGCAGGCCATGGCCAGCCATCAGCATAATGCGGAACAAGCGGGCCGTCATATGCAACGTGAAGACCTGGAGCACGCCGTCCATGATGGTGCGCTTATGCGGGTACGCCCGATCATGATGACGGTTGCCGCCATTATTGCCGGTCTGCTACCCATCATGCTGGGCAGCGGCACCGGTTCCGAGGTGATGCGCCGGATCGCCGCACCGATGGTCGGTGGCATGGTCAGCGCCACCATCCTGACGCTGGCAGTCATTCCTGCGATTTTCCTGGTCTGGCAAAGACAACGCCTGGCTAAAAGCCCGGATGGGGTCCAGGTCAAGCCTGGAACAGAGTGAAGGAGAACATGATGATCGCAAGTGAAGTTGCAAAATCAACCGGGGTTAACGCCAATGTTGTCCGCTACTACACCCGTATCGGTCTGTTAAATCCAACCCGGAACCCCGACAACGGGTATCGCGAATACTCGCCGCAAGATGTCAAACGTGTTCGCTTCATCAGGAAGGCCAAGTGGTTGGGGTTCACGTTAAATGACATCAAAATCATCCTCGAGGAATCAGACTCCGGCAAGTCCCCGTGTGGGGAGGTTCGACGAATCATCAGCGAGAGGATTTTGGAGAACGAACAACGCCTGCAACATCTTCACGAAATTCAGAAGCGGATGGAGCGAGCAATTATTACGTGGAGTTCACAGTCCGATAGCTCGCCCGGTAACGATCACATCTGTGGCCTGATAGAAGACTTGGTATGTAATGAGGAAATGCTTGAGCCGTATGAAGGACACAAGTTTTAAACCACCGGGTTGCCTTGATTCTGCTTGCACATGATCGTGAAGGAACAATCAGGCAGTGGAAAAGTCCAAAGGAACAGCACGAAGAATTACGGCTTGTGCCGCCAGCAAAGTGCGCCAGGGCCGGCATCGTGCTTTCTGCAAGTGGTCGGTTGATCATAAAAACGTCACCGCAACTTGTGCAATACAAAATCTCGCCGTGGCCATTTTTGAGTCCGGCAAGGAGTAAATCATGAAACACACAATCTTGAGAAAAGTTGGTTCGGTACTTCTGATGACCGGACTCATATTCGCACTACCCACCTACGCGCAGATGCAAAGTGGAACGGATACGATGGGTATGGGTGAGAAGGGCACGACTGACGTGCAGCAGATGTCGGGACTGATGCACGACATGTCAGGCCAGATGATGCAAATGTCCGGCATGATGGACATGGGCAAGATGAACCCGGATACCATGAATAAAATGTCGAACCAGATGAAACAAATGGGCAGCATGATGGAAAACATGTCGGGCATGATGGGCAAAGGCATGATGATGGACGCCGGCCAGCACGAGCAGATGGGTCAGATGCACGAGCAGATGAACCAGATGCACGAGCAGATGAACCAAATGCATGAGCAGATGGGTCAGATGCACGAGCATATGAACTAGCAGCCTGTCGGACTTAACATGATCTACTGCGAAAAACCCGAATTTGGCCAGATTTCCCGATCTTTTTCGTTAAATAGCGGTGCTATTCGCCTCAAAAGATCGAAAAATCTATCTCAAATCGGATTTCCCTCGTTACGATCGGTCAAGTCCGACAGACTGCTAGCCCGGACATTGCACCAGTCGGACCCGCGAAGAAGTAGGCTAAAGAAAACCCCGCCGGCATATGCCGGCGGGGTTGGGTGGAGCCTGGTACGCATACCCAATGGAAGTCCTGTCGTCCATCCCGGGCGCCCGGGTGTCTTCATGATTGAAACCCTTGCGTAAACTGCTTGACCTGTGTGTTGGACACAGGATTTAAACTGGTCTTTTCAATGGCCAACCGCCAGCCCTTTTAAGCCAGAACGAGCGGGAGTGAAATTATGCAACTTGAGAGAACCCAGGATAACAAGCGAGCAGAGTTGACAGACCCGGTCTGCGGTATGCAGGTCAATGCGGAGAGCACGCACCGTTACACACACGATGGCGTGGAATACCGGTTTTGCAGCAGTTCATGCCAGCAGAAATTCACCGGCGACCCGGAAAAGTACCTGCACCCCACAATATCCGAGACGGATTCCAGCGCAGGGACCAGGGATCATAGTGACCAAACAGAGCACGCAGGTCAGCGATCCCTCTACACGTGCCCAATGCACCCCGAGGTGCAACAAGCCGGGCCGGGCAGTTGCCCGAAATGCGGTATGGCGCTGGAACCCATGAGTGTATCGCTCAACGTCACGAAAACTGAATACACCTGTCCGATGCATCCGGAGATAGTGCAAGACCATCCCGGCAGCTGTCCCAAGTGTGGTATGGCCCTGGAACCGCGCACGGTTGAAGCGGAAGAAGACACGACTGAACTGGATGACATGACGCGGCGTTTTTGGCTCAGCGCCGTACTCGCCATCCCTGTGTTTGTCAGCGCCATGGCAGCCGAATTCTGGCCGGAAGCCGTGGCCGCCGTCATCCGGCCGCAGTACCGCCAGTGGTTGGAACTGGCATTGGCGACCCCCGTGGTGATGTGGGGTGGCTGGCCGTTCTACGTGCGCGCCTGGCAATCCATTAAGACCTGGAACCTGAACATGTTCACACTCATTGGCCTGGGTGTGGGTGTCGCCTGGTCCTACAGCATGATAGGTGTGTTGTTGCCAGGAATCTTTCCTGCTTCGGTTCGCAATGACATGGGCGTCATACCCGTTTACTTCGAAGCAGCAGCCGTCATCACCGCGCTGGTTTTGCTGGGGCAGGTGCTGGAGTTGCGCGCGCGCAGCAGCACCAACGCGGCGATCAAGTCACTGCTCGGTCTGGCCCCCAAGACCGCCCGCGTTGTGCGTGCCGACGGCAGCGAGGAAGACATCCCGCTGGAACATGTCAGGAAAGGCGATATCCTGAGGGTGCGGCCGGGTGAAAAAATCCCGGTTGATGGCACAGTTAAGGAGGGTAGCAGCAGTGTGGACGAGTCCATGGTGACCGGTGAGCCGATACCGGTATCAAAGGGCGCTGGTGAGAAACTGATTGGTGCAACCATCAATGGTACGGGTAGCTTGCTGATGCATGCCGACCGGGTTGGTGCCGACACGCTTCTGGCACAAATTGTAAAGATGGTGGCAGATGCCCAGCGCTCGCGTGCACCTGTACAGAAGCTGGTGGACGTGGTGGCCGGTTATTTTGTTCCTGCTGTCGTCATCACCGCTATCATCACTTTTGCCGTTTGGTGGTTTTGGGGGCCGAGCCGGCACTGGCATACGCGGTCATCAACTCGGTGGCGGTTTTGATCATCGCCTGTCCCTGTGCCCTGGGGCTGGCGACGCCCGTGTCAATCATGGTCGGCACCGGTAAGGGCGCCATGATGGGTGTGTTAATCAAAAACGCCGAGGCACTGGAAATCTGCGCAAGGTCGACACCCTGGTGGTGGACAAGACCGGCACGCTGACCGAAGGCAAACCCAAACTGGTATCGGTGATTGCCCTCAATGGTTTTCAGGAGCAAGAGGTTCTGCTGCTGGCTGCCAGCCTTGAGCGTGGCAGCGAACACCCGCTGGCCGAAGCGATCGTGCGGGGCGCGGAGGAACGCGACCTCAAGTTGGAAAAAAGCGATGAATTTCAAGTCCTTTACTGGTAAGGGCGTACCGGTAAGGTCGGGGAACGCGTCGTGGCGCTGGGCAACCAAAAACTGCTGGCCGGCCTCGGCATCGAGACAGAAACACTTACAGCAAAGGCCGAAGACGGCCGCAGCTGATGGTCAGACGGTAATGCTGGTGGCGGTAGATGGCCAGCGCTGCGGGACTGATCGGTGTGGCCGATCCGATCAAGGAATCCAGCCCCGGGCGATCAGTGACTTGCACGCAGAAGGCGTCGAGGTCGTGATGCTGACCGGTGACAGCCGTACAACGGCTGAGGCCGTTGCGGGCAAGCTCAGTATCGACCGGGTCGAGGCCGAGATACTGCCGGACCAGAAGGCCGAAATCGTCAAGCAATTGCAAGCGGAGGGACGCATCGTTGCCATGGCCGGCGACGGCGTCAATGATGCGCCTGCACTCGCCCAGTCGCACGTCGGTATCGCCATGGGAACGGGTACCGATGTGGCCATGGAAAGCGCCGGTGTCACGCTTGTAAAAGGTGATCTGCGTGGTATCGTCCGCGCCCGCCGTCTGAGCCAGGCGACCATGCGCAACATCCGACAGAACCTGTTTTTTGCTTTTATTTACAATGCGTTGGGCATACCTATCGCTGCGGGCGTCTTGTACCCCGTTTTCGGTTTGTTGCTGTCGCCGATGATCGCGGCCGCCGCCATGAGCTTCAGTTCTGTGTCGGTCATCAGCAACGCCCTGCGCTTGCGCAATGCACGTATCTGAGGATCAAACGTTGTTGCCTACCCTGGCTGTCCTGCCTGGCGTCGGGGGCCTCACTTCAGACCTCGCCAGGTAACGAAAATACCTGTTGATTGGCAGATGAATTGGATTATGACGAAGAAGTGCTTGACTTGTATGCAGGACACAAGTTTTAAAATTGGGTACCGGTTTAGGAATCGATGTGATTTATAGTCTTAAGAAAACACGGACACAGAGCCCCGCAAGGAGGACTATCAGTATTCTCATTACTGTAGTCTGGTTGGCGACGGTTTTGCAGCCCTGTGCAATGGCTTCGGCTATTGACCCCGGACTATCGAAAGTTGAAACACATCATACCCACCATGCAGATGACCGCTCCGGTCAAG
This sequence comes from uncultured Gammaproteobacteria bacterium, assembly GCA_963801195.1. Lineage (GTDB taxonomy): Bacteria > Pseudomonadota > Gammaproteobacteria > Xanthomonadales > SZUA-36 > SZUA-36. The sequence goes on from CAWDDX010000003.1 coordinate 439,990, forward strand.
CAAACGATGGAAATAAATCAGCCAACCATAACTGTCCCCATTGTGATTCATCTGGTCATGACGTTAACCACTGTAAATCAGAAACCACCAAGATCTGTGACAATGAAGATACTTATGTTTACAGCGGGTCTGTCAAGTCTGCTGATCTTTACAAATTCCATGATCAACACCAATCATTTGAATTGCTTGGAAGTTCAGACGATTTTATACAAATCGGTCAGTTGGCAAATTCTGAAACAGGCAAATTCCCCCCTCCTTTTCAGGGTCCAAAGCTGACCGATTTGTTTCTTGTTTATCTGAAATAGCAGTCTCACTCCGTCCTAACTTTTACCCCCGGTTTGATAGGTGAGATTGAAATGAATAATTGGCTGGAAATTTACGCAAATTGCCTCGCAGCTGTCCTAAAAATGGTGACTGATCGAAGGACAAAAGCACCCGGCTATCCTCCGGCAAAACAGTTTCCATTGAATGGGTTCCCGATGAAAATGGTGAAACTGAATTTATTGCAACCGATGGGATGCTACGGGCAAGCTGAGGGTGGAGGATTGAAAATGACAAACATATCATCGGACTGCAAAAGCCAAATCGAGAAACGGCGATGAGCATCAAGCGAATTACAACCATTGTGCCGATAGGTCATTTGGCCGATCTCGAAAAATGTCTGCGCACCGCTGGCGTGCACGGAATGACCGTTGATTACGTCCAGGGCTTTGGTGTTCATGCCAATTTCTTCCGCAATGACCTGCTACAGGAAAATGTCCAGGTTCAGGTTTTCGTCGGCGCGGACAGGAGCGAGGCAATTGCTGGCGCCATCCAGAGATTTGCGAGGGCTACACACATTTCTGCGGGAATCCTTTCAATTGAGAGCATTGACCGTTTGATCGATCTGAATACCGGCGAGGATGTTTCGGCAAGGCATCTTTAATACTGCTCAAAGTGCCCGAAACCAATGAATTGAAATGAGCGGGAGTGGTGCAAGTTACAAATATTTGCGAGTTCGAAATTGGTTTTTGTCGTCAAATTTGACGGAGAAACAGGTAAGTCATTGCGGAATCTGAGCGTAGTCATTGGCGTGCCAATCATATTATAAACTATTGATTAAATTATATTTATTATTTGACTTAAATCATATTAAAGTAACATAATATAAGTCACACTGGAAATATGAGATATTTGAACAGGATTTTTAACGATTCTTCTCGACTCAGAATTACATTATCTACGTTTTTTGAAAGAATACAGGTGAACCAAATGAAGTCTATTCAACTTTTTTCGACCATTGCGCTTGCCATCGGTCTGTCCGTGTCAGCTGCAAATGTTTTTGCGCATGTTCCAGCCGGTTCAGCAAATGATTTTATCGTAACCCGGCATTTTACCGGTTCCTGGACCCAGGTCGCCCAGCAGAGCCAGGGCTTGAACCTTGAGGTGATCGAACAACTGGACGGTTCCAGGAGGTCTGTTGCGTATTGGTACACCTACGGCGCCGACAGACAATCGGCCTGGTTTCTCGGTATTGGAGACCTTATTGACAATCGTATCGAATTTGAACTGTATGAGGCCTCGGATGTAGGATTCATGCAGGACGCCGAACCGGGTAACGATTCCGTCCAAAGTATCGGCACAATGACCATTGAGTTTGACAGTTGCGACACGGGCACCGTTACTTTCGAAACCAATCTTCCGGAAGTTGGCAGCGGCTCCTTCGATATTGCACGCATATCCGAAATCATGAACACCCATTGCAGTGGCGGCATCTCAGATGACATGCACGCAGATGTCATGTTTGGCGAACAGCGTATGGCAATGACATCGGCAAGAGAGGGCATTACCGGTAACGGCCACGCCCGCTTTGATGATTACCCGGGGCACATGGAATTTGAAATCGACGTGGAAGGACTGCCTGACGGTGAGTATCACCTCTACGTAGGTGATCAGGAGCGTGGCAGCCTGAATGTTGTTGATGGTCATGGACAAATGGAATACAGAAGCCCGGGTGAAACCGGGACCATGCTGATGACCTTCGACCCGCGTAACATGCTTGTCGAGATTCGCGATGACCAGGGAGTCGTACTCTCTTCTTTTGAAAACCATTTCGCACAGGATGAACACGACCACCACGGCAGCGGCGATGATGGTCACCACTTTGGCTGTGACGGTGGCGGCATGGGCGGCGGCATGGGTGGCGGCATGGGTGGCGGCATGCACGACTGTGTCAATGCAGGTGAATACATTGAAATCCAGGCGGGCCTTGTTAACACCGGCCTGGTGGCGAACGCGAAAGGCGACGCAGAGTGGAAAATGAATACCGACCGCGTGGAATTCTCGGTTGAAATCGAGGACGTTGCGGTCGGCTCATACACGTTGAAAGTCGGTGGTAGCGAACGGGGGACTATTGAAGCTTTCGAGATGCATGACGGCGAGGTCTATGGCCATATCCGCTTCAGGGATCCCGAGACCGCAGGAAGCAAGCTTCTGGATTTTGAACCCAGGGGCCAGAAGATCGAAGTCTTTCAGGGTGACAGTGTCATCCTTGAGGTGAACCTTCCGACGGAGTAACCATTCGAATCAATAGGGATAGACAGGATTATAAATTGAAGCGTTTTCTCACAAGTTTGCTGCTCGCACTGTCACTGGTCGTCAATTCAGTGGTGGTGCTTGCGGGTGACTTTCATGGTGTGGGGCTCGATGCGAACCTGTCAACGGTAAAGACAAAATGCGATCCCACGGAGTATAGGCAAACCCCCGGACTGTCGTTGCAGCACAGTGGTGAAAATTGCACGATACCATGTCGCGAAGATTCAGCATGTTCCATGCGGGGGGTTTGCGTCGTTCAACACAATGCATTTTTCATAGCACAATCTACGCTTAGATTTAATCATCCAATCGAACATCGCGGGCGGAACGTCATTGCGCCCGTTGTACCTGAAGTCAACCTGCCCCCTGAAAATCCACCCCCGATCCACAGTTAAGCCTCCTAAAGGGCTCCCGAAAGGACAAGCAGTTCCACCGGCGGGCCATCGTTATACGTAATCCCCTGGCAGAAATGCCACAAAAGTCTCCCTTAATACCATTGGAGGTATAGATCATGAACACGAATTTAAAATTAGACAGGCAAGTTGTGCTTACAATTTGTGTCCTGTTGACCGCAATGTGGCTCCCATTGACCACGTTTGCACAGGACCTTCCGAAATCTGGCGACGCCCTGCAAGGCGCAAAGGCGCGGACAGAACACTGTGCGCATTGCCAAACCATGCACCACTCAACCATGCATCACTCGGAGAATCTCCGGGATTGTCAGCATTCGAGCGACCCGCTGGCATACTTGCGTGGTTCCAAAAATGGCATCATTGAGAAAGGCGTCGGGTTTGCCGAAACAGACCCGGCAAACCAGGGTTCCCTGGATATCTCAAATATTTCCCAATCGTTCGATGTCCAGGTGCAGCGGGCTTCTGTCGGTTTTGCTGAAACGGACCCGGTACACCAGAGCAGTGTGTATGATTTGGCGATTTCGCCGGATTCCGAAGATCGGATGCGGCAAGTGGAAGTCGGGTTTGCCGAAACAGACCCGGCAGGTATTCCAAATCGGCCCGGCGAAATTGATAGCCAACATCTCGTGGATTGCGCTCATGAAAATGGAAAGAGCATGGTTCACGTAACAGCGGGATTCCCCAGCCCGTCTCGAGAAGGGTATTGTCATGTGCACTGCTAAAGGAATGATGGCTGAACACCCGAAAGAAATCCGTGGGGACCATGACCATTGACTGTTCGACTTTTAGTCTGAAAGGATTGAATCCCGGGAATTCCCGGGATTCAGTCTGCGCCCGCTTGCAGACCATGGTGATTCCAGCCAATTTGGCAGCCACCGGAAACAACCGGGTTTGCTATCATAGCGAAATTTACCCGAGGTAAGACTTTGAACCAATCCGTAGCCATCCGGTTTCCCGACTTTTTCCTGGTGGGCGCTCTCCGCTGCGGCACGACGACACTCAGCCGTTACCTTACCCGTCACCCGCAAATGGGTTTTTCAAGGCCGAAAGAACCCCATTGCTTCGCGAAAACCGGCTGCATTCCGGGACCGGACCCGCTAACACCACCGGCGGCCGAAATCGTGCGTATGACATTACGCCCCGACATCCAGAACTTATCACGATTGCTTGAGCGCGACCTGGGCCATTGGACAGAACAATGAACAAAACAACGAGTTCAACCCTGCTGAAAATCGAAGGAATGCATTGCGCCTCCTGCCAGCGCCCCATCGAAAAGGCCCTGCGGGAAACCGCCGGTGTAAATGATGTAAGCGTTAACCTCGCCAGCCGGGAGGTCACCGTTGACAGTGTCCTGGGCAGTGACGTCCTCGTTGCGGCGGTGGCGAACGCCGGTTACGAGGCGGTGGTTGACCCGATCCAGTCGCTGGAGGAAAGCGACCGGGCCAACCAGGCAAAATTCCGCGCCCTGATCGTTAAAACGGTGCTGGCGCTGGGCAGCGGTGCCCTGTTGATGGTTTTCGGTATGAGGGCTGGTTCAATAGGCACCGAATGGAACCTGGTTCACTCGGCCTGGTTACTGACCGCCCTGTTAACCGCCGGCATCATGTATTACACGGGCCGGCATTTCTTTGTCGGCGCCTATAAGTCCGTCAGGAATCGCTCGGCAACCATGGATACGCTGATTGCGCTGGGCACCGGCACAGCGTGGCTCTATTCCACCGTCATCGTGCTGTTCCCCGCATTGGTGCCGGAGATTGCCCGGCACGTTTATTTTGAAGCCGCCGTCATCATCATCGGCATGATCAATCTTGGCCAGGCGCTTGAGCAGCGCGCCCGGGGCAGAACCTCGCAGGCTATCCGCCGCCTGCTGGATTTACAGCAAAAAACGGCGCGTATCGTCCGCGACGGACAGGAGGTTGATGTTCCGATCGGCAACGTGGTTAAAGGTGATCTCGTGCGCGTACGTCCGGGTGAACAGCTTGCCGTCGATGGCATCGTTGTTGAGGGCCAGACCAATATTGATGAATCCATGCTCACCGGCGAACCGGTTCCGGTGACCAGGGTCACCGACGACGAAGTTTCCGCGGGTACGCTGAACAAGACCGGCAGTATCCTTTTTCGCGCCACGCGTGTCGGTTCGGAAACAGCGCTGGCACGTATCATCAAGATGGTGCGCCAGGCACAGAACACCAAACCGCCCATTGGTAAACTGGCGGATTCCATTGCCGCCGTGTTTGTCCCGGTGGTGATGTTGATTGCGCTGGTGGCAGCACTGGTATGGTTCGCTATCGGCCCCGAACCCAGGGCGGTCTACGCCATTGTGACCGCTGTGACCGTGCTGATCATCGCCTGCCCTTGCGCGCTGGGCCTGGCCACACCGATGTCGATCATGGTCGGTATTGGCAAGGCCGCCGAAGCGGGCATACTGATCCGCAACGGCGAGGCTTTGCAAACCACCAGCCAGTTGACCACCATGGTGCTGGATAAAACCGGCACCATTACCACCGGTCAGCCGACGGTGATCGAAATCGACGCCCATTGTGACCAGAGCCAAAACGCCCTGTTGCAGTTGGCGGCGAGTCTTGAAACCCGCTCGGAACACCCACTCGCACAGGCATTCCTCGATGCCGCCAAACAGCAGGAACTGGAGATGCTTGACGTAGAAGAGTTCGAGGCCATCGCCGGCCTCGGCATCAGGGGACACATTGATACCCGTCAATTGCTGCTCGGCAACAGGAGAATGATGGACGAGGCCGGCGTAGACCTTGGGGTTGACGCACTGGCAAGCGGCGAGCGCATGGCGGCAAACGCATGGACACCCATGTTCCTGGTCTCAAACGGAAACCTCCAGGCAGTTTTCGCCGTCGCCGACCCGATTAAACCGGATTCTGCAGATGCCATCAAGCGCTTGCAGAATGACGGTCTAAAGGTGGTCATGTTGACCGGCGATAACCGCGATACGGCCGAGGCCGTAGCCCGCCAGGTCGGCATCACGAGGGTCATGGCGGAAGTGCTGCCGCAAGACAAACACGACCGGATCGCTGAACTGCAGAAACAGGGTGAGCGGGTCGGCATGGTGGGTGACGGCATCAACGACGCCCCGGCGCTGGCCCTGGCCCATGTCGGTTTTGCACTTGGCACCGGCACCGATGTCGCCATTGAAAGCGCCGATATCACGCTGATGCGCGGTTCGCTGAACAGCGTCGCCGATGCCATCGAACTGTCCACTGCGACGATGCGCAACATCCGGCAAAACCTGTTTGGCGCGTTTATATACAACGCGGTGGGTATACCCATTGCCGCTGGTCTGCTCTACCCGCTGACCGGTCTGCTGTTGAACCCGATCATCGCCGGCACCGCGATGGCGTTTTCATCGGTGACGGTGGTCAGCAACGCCAATCGCCTGCGCCGGTTCCGTTTCGCAAAGCAACCATAGGCTTCCGCGCCGGTGCTTAAACCTGCAGTTATCGCCCGTACGGGGCATAAGTGGCTGGCGCTGCTGATCGGGTCCCAGGTCCTGATCTGGCTGGCCACCGGCCTGTACATGGTTGTGGTTAATATCGGTTTTATTCACGGTGACCCGCTGGTAAAGAACATGCGGCAGACGGTTGTCGTTCCGCGTGCCCCGCTTCTCACCATGGCGGAGGTCAGGCAACGCTACCCGGACGCGATTCAAATCGGCCTCAGAGCGGTGATGGGCAAGACTTTTTACTTTGTTACCACTGCAGATAGCCACTACCTGGTTGACGCCGAAACCGGTTCGCTTGCATCACCGCTGGACGAGGACAGTGCGCGGCAAATAGCCAGGCATCATTATTCCGGAGAAGCACTGGTCATTCGCAGCTCGCTGATTACCTCCAATCCACCGACGGAGATTCAAACCCGGTCCCTGCCGTTGTGGCGAGTTGATTTCGATGACAGCCTGGCGACCAGCTTCTATATCGATCCTTCCAGCGGTTCGCTGGTCACCCGGCGGCACCGGTACTGGCGGATTTTCGACTTCATGTGGATGTTGCACATCATGGATTACGAGGACCGCGTGGATGCTCACAACCCGCTCCTTATCGCTGCACAGGTATCCGGTCTCACGTTTGCCATCACCGGCCTGTGGTTGTTGTTTTATAGCTTTAGCGCACCGCGAAGAAAAAAATGAAGACCGTCTGCTAATGTACATACTCAAGAAAATACACAAGTGGGTTGGCCTGTTAATCGGTATCCAGGTACTGGTTTGGCTGCTCAGCGGCCTGGTGATCAGTCTGCTCGATCCCGCAAAGGTCAGCGGCAGTCAGTGGATGCGGGCCAACGCGGCTGAACAACCAATTCTCGGGCAGGCCGCCTTGCTCGAACCGGCAGCACTCCCCGGCGCAAAACTGAAGGACGTTTTGGGCGTCGATTTGACCACCCGGCGAGGACGGCCGGTTTACAGCATCATGCATGCCGGTGGTGAAACCCTGTTCGATGCCGTAGATGGTTCGATCATCACAACGCGAAAAGCCGAAGCGACGGATATCGCCCGGCGGGATTTCAGCGGTGAAGGCGATATCGTAGCCGTCGAACGCGGTATGGCGCCCGACATGGAAACCCGTGACAGCAGCGGCGCCTATTGGAGGGTCGATTTTTCCGACACGGCGAACACCTCGATATATATCTCAGAGGCAAGCGGAAAAATTCTTGAAAGACGAAACAGTTTTTGGCGTGTTCAGGACTTTTTCTGGATGTTGCACATCATGGACTACCCCGGCCGGGAAGATATTAATAACTCACTTGTCATCTCCGTGGCGCTGGTCGCAATCTGGCTCGGTCTCAGCGGTTTCGGATTGTTATTCGGCAGCTTCAGACGGCAGGATTTTTCTTTTCTGAATTTCCTGGGAAAACCTGCTGAGGCCGTCGTCACGCTGTATGACCCCACAACCGGCAGGACAAAACAGGTGAAGCTGAGAAAGGGCAGCAATCTGTTTCTCTCTCTTGCAACCCATGATGTCAATCTGCCATCCATTTGCGGTGGTGGCGGCGAGTGTGGCAAATGCAGGGTGAAGTACGAAGCCACTGATTTGCCCACAACCAACGATGCTGAACTTGGCCTGGTCCCCAGGCGACTGCGTGAACAGGGTTACAGACTGGCCTGTCAGCAACAGGTAGAGCGCGACGTTTTACTGCACGTGCCCGCAGAAGTGCTTTCGTCCGGTCTGTAAACCGGGCGGCGCAAAACCCGTCCACCATTTTGGTCCTGTTCAAGCAGAGAACATCAGTTCATTGACCTACGTCATTCCTCTTTTGCACGTTATGTGTTGAACTGATCGTGGCGCTCTGAGAGTTGCGTCGAAAACCCGGTTCACGTTAAGCGCCAGGTGCAAACAGAGCGTCTGCAAATGGAGTAACGGATATGAACAGAAAAGCCTTTCGATTCATTATCGCAAGCGTGCTGCTGGCAACTGCCGGCACCGCGATCGCCGCCTGTGAATACAAACGGGGCGAGACGGAATTCCTGGACTATGCAAACTGCCGCTACGGTGAGGAGAATATCGAGGTAGTTAATCTGCCTGAAGACTCCATCTGGGAACAATGTATCTATTTCCTGCAAGCCTTTCGGCCACCAAAACTGCTGGCGGTGACCCGCACCAAGAACGGCAAGGAAGTGTGCAGCATCAATGACCGTGCACAAATCGGTAATCCCTGTTACCTGACAAAACAACGCTGTGACGACGCGTTGGAATTCAAAACGGATTAACCAGACAGAACGTCAAGACGCGCAAAATAAACCGGCCCTTGTGCAAAACCACGGGCCGGTTTTTCAGATTCAGATCAAATCCGCAATGGACAAGTATTTATTTTTTCAGCGCATCCCGTATTTCTGTCAATAACTCGACTTCAGCGGATGGCTTCGCTGGTGCCGCAGGCGCCGCTTCTTCCTTTTTCTTCATCCTGTTCATGGCTTTGACGACCATGAATATGGCAAATGCGATGATCAGGAAATCAACCACCGTCTGAATAAATGAGCCGTAGTTAAGCGTAACGGCCGCAGTTTCCCCGGCCGCTTCTTTTAGCACAACAGACAGATCAGTGAAATCTGCACCACCCATCAACATGCCGATTGGCGGCATCAAAACGTCGCTCACGAACGATGAGACGATCTTTCCGAATGCAGCGCCGATGACAATACCAACAGCCATATCCATGACATTTCCACGCATTGCGAAACTTTTGAATTCCGACATCATGCTCATACTCTTCTCTCCCATTTTTGCTTAAAGCGATTCAACCCGGCACGAGATCTGCGGGTTTGATTATCTTAGCCCATAACCATTGTTATTGGCACAAAATAGAAAGTTACAAAATGGCACCTGGTTTTCAGTTGCCAATCAGCAATTTATGACATTAACCTTAAACGTTCCTTGCTAATGGCAGCGCTTCTGCTATAGTGCGCCACGTTCTGGCACACTTCGGTCTGTGCCAATATATCCCTTCCTGCACTTTCGCAGCTGGCGGACATCAACAAGGATTCAGCCCGGACCGACCCTTGCAGTGAATATTCACGGCGTTTGGGTAGGGCGATCCCGGAGTATATTCATACATGTTATTTTCAGAACTTGGCCTTTCGGCCGAATTGCTGCGCGCGACAGAAAAACAGGGTTACCTTGAGGCGACCCCGATACAGCAACGCGCCATCCCACTTATTCTCGAAGGCCACGATCTGCTCGCCGGTGCTCAAACCGGCACCGGCAAGACCGCGGGTTTCACCCTGCCCCTGCTACACAGACTGCAACAATCACAGTCGCAGGGACAAAAATCCAAAGTACGCGCACTGATCCTCGTACCCACCCGCGAACTGGCGGCACAGGTTGCCGAAAGCGTACGCGACTATGGACGCTACCTGCCGTTCACCTCAACCGTGATATTTGGTGGTGTCAGCATCAACCCGCAAATTTCGACCTTGCGCCGCGGTGTGGATATTGTCATCGCGACCCCTGGCCGGCTACTCGATCACATGCAACGCGGCACCATCCGTCTCGATAGCGTGGAAACACTGGTGCTCGACGAGGCCGACCGCATGCTCGACATGGGCTTTATCCAGGACATCCGCAAAGTGCTGAAAGCGATACCGGCCAAACGGCAAAACCTGCTGTTCTCGGCAACGTTTTCAAAAGAGATCAAACAACTGGCCGGCGAACTGCTGAATGCGCCGATGGAAATCCAGGCCGCTCCACAAAAAGCCAGCTCGGGTCTGATTTCGCAGGTGGTCCACCCGGTGGACCGCAACCGTAAACGCGAACTGCTCTCCCATATGATCGGCGCCGGCAACTGGCGGCAGGTGCTGGTTTTCACCCGTACCAAGCACCTCGCCAACCGTCTCAGCCAGCAACTCGAGCAGGACGGCCTTTCATCCGCCGCGATCCATGGCAACAAGTCGCAGGGGGCCCGCACCCGCGCCCTCGCCGACTTCAAGAATGGTGATATCCGCGTGCTGGTGGCAACCGATATCGCCGCCCGCGGACTCGACATCGAGCAACTGCCGCACGTGGTCAACTTCGAGTTGCCCAATGTGCCGGAAGACTATGTTCACCGCATCGGCCGCACCGGCCGCGCCGGATTGGACGGCGAGGCCGTATCCCTGGTTTGTGTGGACGAGAAGAAACTCTTGGCGGATATCGAAAAATTGCTCAATTGTAATATCGACAAGGTCGTCATCCCGGGCTATGAGCCCGATGACAGCATCCGCGCGGAACCGATTAAAAACGGGAGCAATAACAATTCGGGTCGCAATTCACGGCCTGGTAGCCGTGGACGTAACAACCCATCCCAAGGCCACAATGGCAGGGGACGGAATGCGTCATCTGATTTTCAGCGCGGCAGAAACCAGGGCCAGCGCGCACGTCGCGCCGCCTAGTTAAGTCAATCGCGTCGAACGGCGGATAGTAATTGTTGGAGCCCTGCTTTTAGCAGGGCTTTTTTTGCTTCCATTCAATGGGCCTGTGCTTGTTCACGATTTTTCCCGACAACCATTGCTCGAAAGGCATGGGTGTCCTGACTTTCCCCCCTGATTTTCCCCCGCAAGAACAAAAGCGGAGCGTCGAGCAAAGTTATCAAGGTGGTTTGAGTTTAAGGATGTAAAGTAATCCACGGGAATTGGATTTGCCTTTGTTGGCAATCAATCCCCGAGGGCCTATTCTTGTGAAAAACCGCTGTGAAAAACCGCGACACCCACATCGCTTAGAAAGAAAAAGCCAGAAAAAGCCAGGACATCCAGGTCGTTCCCCAATCAAACCTATCCAATTTCATCTGGGTTCAAACACATCCAGGATCGACAAACGCCAATTTGATTGAAGACAGCTGGTTGATGTCACTTTTATCCTGGAAAATACGATTCTGGCCAAGGATGGCCAATCGGAGGCAGCCTGGTTCAGGCTGATGTCATGTCCTGCTGGTTTTTAGCTCCGCTCCGGACAAAGCCGGTTGGCAAAGGCATGACCCTTGATGAACTTCCGTCCCACAGAGTGGCAAAGGCTTTGAGCATACTCACCGGTCCAAGTGCACCAAAACCCGGTAGAGGAAGAGCAGGCGATCAAGGAGATCGTTCAGGAATTGGCTTTGTATGCGCTGTGGCGAGCGGACTTTTTTGCGGTGGCAGCCTTTCAGGGTGGCACCGGACTGCGAATTTTGCATGGTTTACCCCGGTTTTCTGAATATCTGGATTTTATGCTGAAGGTGCCGAACCTGGAATTTGACTGGTCGGCTTACCTTCACAAAGTTACTTGCCTGTTTTGAAGAGTATGGATTGAAGTCAGAGGCCTTGCCGAAAGGGCGTATGGATAAGCGGATAAAAAAAGCGGTTATCAAGGATAACTCGCTGGCTAATCAGTTGAATTTGTCTTTTTATCAGGGTCATGCAGGCCAGAAGATTAATATCAAGCTGGAAATTGATGTAGAGCCACCTGCGGAGTCGGGGTATGAGTATACGTATCTGGACTTTCCCACCGATCACGAAGTGTGCCATCAGGACCTGGGTAGTAATTTTGCTCTGAAGATTCATGCATTATTATGCAGAGGCTTTGTGAAAGGGCGCGATTGGTATGACTTTAACTGTTATATCAGGCAAAACGTATCACCGAACTTACCGCATTTAAAAAATGCACTCGTGCAATTCGGGCCCTGGGAATGTCAGGTCGAAATGGTTGTGGATGTGGCCTGGCTGAAAACGGTCATTCAGGAGAAAATTGACGGTATTGATTGGGCAGAAGCCGCAGCTGATGTGGAGCGATTTTTGAAGCCGGCCGAAGTGGATAGTTTACAGTTGTGGAGTGCACGCTTTTTTTCGGCGAGGCTGAATAAGTTAGGGAACCTCTGATTAATTCTGAGGTTCCCGCAGCACATGGATGTGTCGCCAAATCAGCGACGCCAAGCCGTTGATTTGTAAGGCAGTCGAAAATGACACTTTTCGACTGCCGCGCTCTGATAATGTCAGGATGGCATTAATCAGAGCTCCCTTAGTTTAAACCGGGTCAGACCCGGGTTTCCCATCAACATTGCGTCGTGCGGGTGCAATAATTTTTGTCAAAACACTTTCCGGTAAATAAAGTCTCCGGCATTCAGGGCGCCGCTAATCGACGCCCCCATCATCGTCCTTTTTCTTGCCTGAATCTTTCTTGCCACCCAAAAGACCCTTGAGCAGGGTCTTGGCCGGATCCTCCTTTTCTGCGGAGCCGTCTTCCTCGCCGCCGAGCAGCTTGTCGATGAGTTCGTCCTTTTTCTGGTTGATCTTTTCTTTTTGCGATTCGGCCAGCGCGGCGACAATATCCACCCTGATGTCTGGTTCATAAAGGTTACCGGTCAGCTTGACCGGGATCGCAACACCCTCGAGTTTACCCAGGTCTTGCCCGGCCTGTTTTCCGAGCAGCACCGGTTTCAGAGTGTAGTCGATGGTTTCAGCAGCCAGGTTAAATTCACCTTTACCCGTCGCACGTATCAAAGGCGACTGCATGATCAGGTCGTCACTGTTCAAAACGCCATGGTCAATCACCCCGCTCATGGTCAGTTCTGCAAACTCCGTTGTCTGCTCTGCGCTGGCTTCGCTCACCAGTTCCGATTGCTTGCCCAGTGCGGACTTGACGGCGGCGAGGGTGTCGGCGATATCGATACCGATGATTTCACCGTCAACTATATTCATACCAATGTCACCCGACAAATCCTGCATGACGGTCTGCGGGTTGCTCAAATCGGTTTTGATCTGCAGGAAAAAATCTCCCGTGCCACGCAGACGCGCCGAACCGGTAAGGTCGGTCAATAAGCCTTCGGCCTGCACACCCGTCAGGCCGTGGTTGGCCTTCAAAATCGGCCGGCTACCGCTGGCGTCGATGGTGATATCACCCTCGTGCTTGCCGCCGTAGAAATTGGCGTTGATCGGGGCAAACTGCACCATGTTGCCGTTGCTGTTCATCTTCATATTCACGTCCGTCGCGGTAAGTCCGGCAACTACCAACCTGGAAATTTTAAAATTACCGCCGCCGGTGAAACCCCGGAAAACTTCAACGGACAGGTCTGACCCGCCACTCCCCGATGCCGATCCGCTTGCTGTCCCGTCATCCGGGGGTAAATAGTCATCGAGATTCAATTGGTCGACCTGGAAATCGAAGGCCAGTTTCGGGGAATCGAAATTGACGACATTCAGATTGCCCTTGAAGGTCGACTGGTCAAATACCATGGACAGGTTCTGCATATCGGCGCTCGTAGTCGACCCGGTGAATTTCATATCTGCGCGGAGACGCGTCAACGCCTTGTCATCCGCGGTGACCGGCACTTCCATCCCCATCGATTTCATCAGCGATTTGGGACTGAATTCGGCCACCTTGAGCTCACCTGTGAATTTCGGCGTCGCCGTCAGCGATGACACCTTGAGGTCACCTGTCACCGACAGGTCGTAAAGGCGCAGGGCAAAGCCGGAGAGGATCGCCTGGTCTTTTGATAAATCAATATCCGCGTTCGCGCTGACGTTCACGTCCAGGGACACGGTGTCCCCGGCAGCGCCCTGCTTGCCTTTAAAGGCAAGTTCAAGACCGTTGATGCCAAACCTTTTTCCGCTCGCCTCGGTTTGCACCAGGCCGCCAAACTTGACATCTCCAGCCAACTGGCTTGTTGGCAGGTTCATCGAAAAACTGCCCTGCAGGTTAAATGGCCGGCCGAGTTCGATATTCGAGGCTTTCAGGTCAAATGACTTCAGTTCCGTGGTTTGGTCGACGTCGTTGAAGGTCACCTTTGCATTGCTGATCTCGATGCCTGAAATGGTAAGGGAATCAAAGCCACGGCCACTGGACGATGACGCGGAATTATCCGCCGGCTTTGCACCGCCGAGATCATCCCAGTTGTTCTTCCCATCCGCCTTGCGGCTCAAATGGATCGACACGTCATTCATGCTCACTTCGCCGACTTCAACCTTGCGTTTGAGCAGTGGCAAAAACTTCACCGATATTCCGGCCTCACCGATATCCAGCATCGGCTGGTCACCAAAACCGCTCTGATTGGCCAGGGTGACGTCACTGAGCTCGAGTCCGATGGAAGGAAATACACTCCACTTAATGTCCCCGCCGATGTTCAGATCGCGGCCGGTCTTTTTCGAAACCGCGGCGCTGATCTCTTCCTTGTAGTTATTGGGATCGACGATCATGGGCAACACGAAGGCCGCAACAACCAGTAACAAGGCAACGACACCAACGATTGCCAATAAATATTTCAAAAACTTTTTCAAATGATCGATCCTCCGGGAAAATGCATATTTTTTACCTGTTCAATTCTAATGGATTAACGCTTGCCAGTTAATACAAATCATTTACTCTAACGGCATGTTCATACAATCTTCACAGAGCTTTGTGCAAAGGGTTTTGACAACCACACCGCCGGCCTGTTCCGCTGTGGAGGCCGCAAAATTTGCGGATGAATACTTCGGAATAAAAGCGACTGCGCAAACGCTGGTCAGTGAGCGGGACCAGAACTTCATGTTGCGCACAGCCGGTGGCAGGCGTTTTGTACTCAAGATTTCCAACCACGCGGAGCAACTTGAGGTCATCGACTTTCAAAACCAGGCACTGCTTCACATTGCAGGGACCGATGTTTCAATTCCGCTGCCGAGGGTTATCCCGACCCTTGATGGCGCCTTGCACGGCAGCGTCGAGCGTGCCGGCAAAACGCATTTTGTGCGCGTGTTGAGCTGGGTCGAAGGTTCGGTATTGCACGATGCAAAAGCCAGTCCCGCGCTGGCGCGCGAACTCGGCCGGTTTTTGGCGAAACTGGATGTCGCCTTGCGTGGCTTTGACCACCCCGGTGGACATTTGCCGTTGCTTTGGGATATGAAACGGGCGGAGGGGCTGGCGGATTTCCTTGCACATATCGAATCGCCGGACCTCAGACGCTTGATCGGCGCAACGCTCGACAGGTTCGTGGCGCATGTAAAACCGGCGCTTGATGGTCTCAGGACCCAGGTGATTCACAACGACATGAACCCCGGTAACGTACTGATGGATAAAAACCGGCCGGATCAGATCGGCGGCCTCATTGATTTTGGCGACATGACCCGCTCGCCGTTGATCATCGACCTGGCGGTGGCCGCCTCCTATCAACTCGGCGCCGGAAATGATCCGCTGGCAGGCGTGTTGCCGATGATTTCCGGCTATCACGGCATCGAACCATTACAACAGGCGGAAATGGCGTTGCTTACCGACCTGATAAGGACACGTTTGATCACCAGCCTGCTGATCGGCTCGTACCGCGCCACGCTGTTTCCCGAAAATCGCGAGTACCTGCTGATCAGTCATCAGTCTGCCAAAAACTTCCTGGTGAACCTCAGCCACCTGCCGGCGGTTGAAGCGCTGGAAAGAATCCATGCAGCCTGTCACAACGTCTGAGCGAAACCCGACATGACCGATTCAAAGCAAGCAGATTCAAGCCAAATGCAAAACCTGTTACAGCGGCGTCAACGGCTGATGGGCAAGGCCTACCGAGTGTTCTACGAACAACCGGTTCATATCGTCGCAGGCGAAGGTGTGTGGCTGTACGACTCCGACGGCCGCAAGTACCTGGACGTGTACAACAACGTACCGCATGTCGGCCATTGCCACCCGAGGGTGGTAGAGGCCATCTGCAAACAGGCGGGGAAACTGAACACACACACCCGTTACCTGCACGAGCTGGTGCTCGATTACGCAGAAAAACTGACCGCAAAGTTTGACGAAGGTCTCGATATCGCGATGTTTGCCTGCACCGGCACGGAGGCCAACGAACTGGCGCTGCGGCTCGCGCGCGCCATAACCGGCGCCACCGGTATGATCGTCACCGACAACGCCTACCACGGAAACTCATGGGCGATCGCGCAGATCACGACCACTTACGAATCCAGCGAAAAGCGCGCTGACAATATCGTCACCGTGCCCTCGCCCGACAGCTACCGGGGCCCGTACGCAGGGGATCCGCACGCCGCCGACAAATACGCGCAGCACCTGCAAACCGCCATCGACACACTGGCAGACAGGGGGCTTCGTCCGGCCGCCTTTATCGTCGATACGATCTTCTCGAACGAGGGTTTGCCAACGGTACCGTCGGGCTTCCTGGCCAAAGCGGTCGATATCGTTCACAAGGCCGGCGGGCTGTTTATTGCCGACGAAGTGCAACCGGGTTTTGGACGCATGGGCAGCCATTTCTGGGGATTCGAAAAACACGCCGTCAAACCGGATATCGTCACCATGGGCAAACCCATGGGAAATGGCTACCCGGTATCGGCCGTGGTCACATCAAACGCCATCGTCAATGCCTTTGCGCGGCATTCGCATTACTTCAACACCTTTGGCGGTACCCCGGTCGCCTGCGCCGCAGCGCTCGCCGTGCTCGAGGTGATCGAGCAGGAAGGCCTGCAGGCCAACGCGCTGGAGACAGGGCAATACCTGCTGCAAGGTTTACACGAACTCACCAGCGCCACGCCGCTGATAGGTGATATCAGGGGCAGCGGAATGTTTATAGGCATTGAGCTCGTGCGTGACAGAACCAGCCTTGAACCCGCCACCACCGAAACCGCCAGGGCTGTGAACCTGCTCAGGCAAAACGGTGTTCTGATCGGCAGCACCGGTCAATTTGACAATATTCTGAAAATCCGCCCGCCGATGGTGTTTTCAAAAGATAATGCTGATCTGTTACTACAGAAACTGAAACTGGTCCTGCGCCAGGTAAATCACGCGGACGAACTTACCCCGGGAGAATAGTCTCCCTGAATTATGCAAGCGGGTTTTTGCTACGAAAGTCTGACGGGCTAGCAGCCTGTCGGACTTGACCGATCGTAACGAGGGCAAGGTGAATTGATGCGCAGCATAAGGAGGGTACCCTGGGGTAAAATCCGATTTGAGATAGATTTTTCGATCTTTTGAGGCGAATAGCACCGCTATTTAACGAAAAAGATCGGGAAATCTGGCCAAATTCGGGTTTTTCGCACGACCACATGGATGTGGGAGGTAGGGTAACGCATGGAGCAGTTGCCGAGTAGATCATGTTAAGTCCGACAGACTGCTAGCCCGCAAATTGCACCAGCATCTCGGAATGTGGCGCCGGGCAGGTGCCGCTGGGCGCCGAGCTGGACTGAAGGTCATAGCCGTAGCTATGACCTGAAGGAAGACCAAGTCCAGTGGTATCTGCACAAGCCAGGGCCGGGATAGGTAGCGGGCCGGGTACAAAGTGTACCGCGGGTTTGATTTGAAATAATGTCTTTTAATTCAAGCAAATCATTTGCTTATCGAGAGGTCCGCTACCGGCTGGTGCAATTTGCGGGCTAGTGGGCCCGGGCTTCAACACCCGAATACTTTCTCGCGATCAAACTGCGGTAATCTTCGGTAAACTCGCGTTCCGTTTCCCAGGACTTGCTGTCCAGTTCCTGGTAGGGCAAACGGTAGGCGGTGAAACGGAAACATTTTTCGTCAAAGAACAGGACGCCGCGTGTGTAGTGATAAAGCGGATCGCAAATTTCTTTGTAAAGGGCTGGCTTATGCATATGACTTCTCCACGAACAAGCTGAACAGCTATCGGTTCGGGGGCATATTTGCTTCTTTTTTAAAGACTTTCTTAAATAAACCGGCGAATTGACTAATGTTCAGCGAACATCTCCTTAGTATACGCCAAGACCTGGAATTTATCTTGCTGTATTGATTGACGGCCAGCATAGACGACGGCACAAACATCAGCCATCCTGCACGCCATAATGGCTGAACTTCTCCAGCACCTTGTCCATTTCAGTTTGCGTGAGTACTTCTGCCTCACCGATTGCCAGTATATTGCAATAGACCCTGGCCAGGTGTTCGACTTCAATGGCGAGGGCCAACGCCTTCGGCAGGTTTTTTTCAAGGCAGGTCAGCCCGTGGTGGGCCATCAGGCAGGCCTTGCGGCCAGCCAGTGCCTCGATGACGGCGTCGGAAAGCTCCGGGGTGCCAAACGTGGCGTAGTCTGCGCAACGTATATCCCTGCCACCGGCGACCGCAACCATGTAATGAAACGCGGGGATGCCCTTGTTCAGACAGGCCAGGGTCGAGCAGTTGACGGGGTGGGCGTGCAGAACGGCGCCGGCTTCGGGACGGTGCTGGTAAACCGCCGCGTGAAAACGCCACTCGCTCGAGGGCTTACGCGCGCCTCGGGAATTTCCATTTAAATCCATCAGGACAAGGTCCTGCGTCGTTAAGCCGGCATAGTCCAGACCCGAAGGCGTTATCAGGAAGCCATCCTCGCAACGTACGCTGAGGTTGCCGGAGGTGCCCTGGTTGAGACCACTGGCGTTCATCGCGATGGCGGTATCGATCAATTGCTGCCGCAGCGCTTCTGTCATCAGTACATACCTCTTTGTTCCGGATACAGCCCCAGCAAACCGGCTTCGCTGGCTTCGCAGACACCCCGTTCGGTGAACAGGCCCGTGACCAGACGGGCCGGCGTGACATCGAAGGCGTAATTGCAGGCGGTCACACCATCGGGGGTGATCTGCACAGACTCGACGAGCCCAGCTGAATTCTTGCCTTCAACGTGGGTGACCTCGAAGCCGTCCCTTTGCTCAATGGGTATGCCATTGACGCCGTCCTCCATCTGCCAGTCGATGGTCGGCCCCGGCAATGCCACGTAGAACGGTACCTGGTTATCGAACGCCGCGAGCGCTTTCAGGTAAGTGCCGATCTTGTTGCAGACATCGCCGTTGCGGGCCGTGCGGTCGGTGCCGGTAATACAGATATCCACCTGGCCGTGCTGCATCAGGTGCCCGCCGGCGTTATCGACGATGACGTCGTGTGGAATTCCATGGGATTTCAGCTCCCAGGCGGTCAGGGCCGCGCCCTGGTTACGCGGACGGGTTTCATCCACCCACACGTGTACCGGTATGCCATCATCATGGGCCTGGTAGATAACCGAAAGCGCCGTGCCCCAGTCAACCGTCGCCAGCCAGCCGGCGTTGCAATGGGTCAGAATGTTAAACGTCTTTGTGCCTGCGGGTTTGTCTTGCCAGAGTTTGCGGATGACAGCGAGTGCGTGACGGCCGATCGCGTGGTTGATTTCAACGTCTTCATCACAGATACCGGTCGCCAGCGCATAGGCTTTTGCCCTTCTTTCAGCGGCGGGAACCAGCGACAATTCGGCTTGCATCCGCTCCAGCGCCCAGCGCAGGTTGACCGCCGTGGGGCGCGTGGCCAGCAGTAAACCGGCCGCCGCTTCCAGGTTCTCGTCGGAAGCGTTATCAAGCATCGCCAGGGCCAGCCCGTAGGCGGCGGTGGCGCCGATCAGTGGTGCGCCCCTGACGCGCATGACGCTGATGGCCTCGGCGGCATCGGGCATGGAACGCAGCGTTTTGATCACGAATTCATGCGGCAGGCGTGTCTGGTCGATGATATCCACAGCCCAGCCGTTTTTGTTCAGCCAGATCGAGCGGAAAGGTGTGCCATTGACTTTCATTGATCAACCGTTATTGTGCGCAGAAACATGATCGTAACACCTTGTTGTTTGCAATTCCTTTTACTTGCCTTCGCTTAATAACCAGTCATCTGATCATGATCTACCATACCGGGCGGCTTTTCTGAGCAATACAGCAATTCCGGAAACAAAATCCAGCCAGTTGAAATGCCACAATGATGTCAGCTTTGCATACAGGTTTGGGCATGTTACCCGGTCCTGACTCTTTTATATTTATGCATTAAAAAAACTTTGTGATTTTTGTTTGATTTTGCTGCCAGTATTGTTACCCTTTACGTTCGCGCCGGATGCGGGTACCTTGCTTGTCCCCCAAGCTCGCCAACAGTCAAGGATGATCGTACTAGTGTACATGGCGCGTCCGGTGCGAACTCTTTAATCCCAGGAACCTCTGATCTGTTCATGAGCCTCGTTTCCCACTTGAAATGCATTCGCTGTGGTGCCTTTTATCCCGCCGATAAAATCATGAACTTGTGTCCGGTCGACGCCAGCCCGGTCGAGATCGTCATGGACCTCGAGCGCCTGGCGGCGGAGCAGCCGGCGCAATCCTGGTACCGGCCCGATCGCAATGATATGTGGCGGTTTGGCGGCCTTTTGCCGCTGGACATCAACGACCTCGACGACCAGCCCCACATATTCAATCTCGGCGAGGGCAATACGCCCCTGCTCGACTACAATGATCACCCGCTGGCACGCGCGTTTGGTTTTACGCTGCTCGTAAAAGACGAAGGCAAAGCGCATGCAGGTTTTGGCGCCAACCCGACACAGAGCTTCAAGGACCGCGGCATGGCCATGACCATATCCATGGCGCACAAGGCCGGCATCGTGAAACTGGCAGTACCCACCCAGGGCAACGCGGGTGACAGCCTGTGTGAATATGCCTATGCCGCCGGTATGCAGGCGGTCGTCGCGATGCCGGACAATACGCCGATGCCGATACTCGGCAGGGTGGCGGCATTGGCCAGCCGTTCAGACAGGTTCAAACTCGAATTGGTGACAGGAACCATCCGCGAGGCCGGCGCCCTGCTCAAGGAAAAGTGGCTGGACAAGGGTTATTTCAGCGTGGCCACCTTCCAGGAGCCCGGCTGGCGTATCGACGGCAAGAAAACCCTGGGACTGGAACTCGCCGAGCCCGCAAACAATGGCGGGTCCTGGCGTCTGCCCGACGTGGTGCTCTACCCCACCGGCGGCGGTACCGGCGTTTTGGGCATGTGGAAGGCCTGGAACGAGCTGGAATCAATGGGCCTGATCGGCGTTGAACGCCCGAAAATGGTCTGTGTTCAAAGCGAGAATACAGCGCCCCTGGTCAACGCATTTGCCAGCGATGCCACAGAGGTCACACCGGTTGAAGCGGGTGAAACCCTGGCCTATGGTGTCAACGTGCCGGGGGGAGTTGGACATTTCAAGGTACTCGAAATCATCCGCGCATCCGGCGGGACAGCCATCGGTGTGTCCGAAGATGACCTGCACCGCGCCCTCAGTGATGTGTGGAAGGACAAGGGCTGGTGGGTATGTCCGGAAGGGGCCGCCTGCCTGGCCGCACTGCCGCGCCTGCTCGAAGACGGCCTGATTAAACCGGGTGACAAAGTGGTGGCTTTTAACACCGGTTCACTGGAAAAATACCTGCCTGACTTGCGGCATTTGTTATAAATAAACACGCACACATGACTGAAATTTCCTCTTCGGCGAGCGTACTCGTACGCCTGATGCGCTACGCGCGCGGACACCGCAAGCGGGTCTGGCTGGCGTCGTTGTGTTCGGTGATGAACAAGCTGTTCGATGTGATGCCGGAGATACTGATCGGCATGGCGATCGACGTCGTGGTGCGCCAGCGGCAATCCTTCCTCGCTGAATTCGGTATCCTCGAACCCTTCAACCAGATGCTGTTTCTCGGTGCCATCACGATCCTTGTATGGGCGCTTGAATCGCTGTTCGAATTCCTCTTGCTGATCCTCTGGCGTAACCTTTCACAAACCCTGCAGCACGATTTGCGACTGGATGCCTACGGTCACGTTCAGGACCTCGACATGGCGTGGTTCGAGGACACCTCCACCGGTGGTCTTGTGGCAATTTTGAATGACGACGTCAACCAGTTGGAACGGTTTCTGGACGGCGGCGCCAATGCCCTGATCCAGGTGGTCACATCGGTGGTCGCCGTCGGTGCCGTGTTTTTCTACGTATCGCCAAAAATTGCCCTGATGGCTTTCACACCGGTTCCGGTTATCCTTCTGGGCGCCTTCTGGTTCCAGCGCCGGGCACAGCCCCTGTACGCCACGGTGCGTGAGAAAGTCGGCCTGCTGAGCACCCGTCTCGCCAACAACATATCCGGTATCGCGACCATCAAGAGTTTTACCCGCGAAAAGCACGAACTCGAAAAGCTGAGACAGGAAAGCACCGACTACGTCGTTGCCAACCGTGGTGCCATCCGCGTCAGTTCCGCCTTTATCCCGATCATCCGCATGGCCATCCTCGCCGGCTTCACCGCAACCCTGATCTACGGGGGTAAACTGACCTTGGACGGACAGCTGAATGCCGGCGCTTACAGCGTGCTCATATTCCTGACGCAAAGACTGCTATGGCCGCTGACGCGGCTGGCGGAGACAGTGGACCTGTTTGAACGGGCGATGGCGTCCACCCGTCGTATTCTCAACCTGATCGAAGTGCCGGTGAAAACCCGCGGCGGCTCAAAGGCGCTGCCCATCGAACAGGTCAAGGGTGAACTTCGGTTTGAAAATGTTGATTTTGCGTATTCCAACGGCACCCTGGTGTTACGGGACGTCAACATGGTCATCGCTCCCGGGGAAACCATTGCCGTCGTCGGCCAGACCGGTTCGGGTAAAAGTACCCTGATGAAACTTCTGCTGCGTTTTTATTCACCCACCGGGGGCAGCATTAAACTCGACGGCACCGACCTCGCCAACCTCAGAATCCCCGATCTTCGCAGGGTTTTCGGGCTGGTCAGCCAGGATGTCTTCCTGTTTCACGGCAGTGTCGCCGAAAATATCGCCTATGGCCGTCCGGGTGCGGATCAGGCCGAAATTGAAGCCGCGGCAAAAGCGGCCGAAGCACACGAGTTTATTTTGCAGTTGCCACAGCGTTACGACACCGTCGTCGGTGAACGCGGGCAGAAATTATCCGGCGGTCAAAGACAGCGTATTTCGATTGCGCGCGCGGTATTGAAAGACCCACCCGTGCTGATTCTGGATGAGGCGACGTCCGCCGTCGACAATGAAACCGAGGCAGCCATCCAGCGCTCGATGCAGGTCATTACGCGCGGCAGGACCACGCTGGTCGTTGCTCACCGTCTTTCGACCATCGTTTCGGCGGATCGGATATACGTGTTGGACCAGGGCCGTATCGTCGAATCTGGCAGCCACGCTGAACTGGCGGCGACCGATGGCCTGTACGCCGCCCTCTGGAGGGTCCAGGCCGGCGCGGGTGGCTAAGGCTGGTTTGAGCATCATCACTCCCAGGCACCGTCATCCCCTGGCACCGTCATCCCCTTAGCAAGGTGTTGCACTTCGTTTGTGAATTCGGAGGACCTCCCAACGATTTCCGTAATCTTTAAGTAAGCCTCAAATTAGCGCTCTGCCAACCTTATGGAGGTCCCGGCCTACGCCGAAATGACGGTGCAAAGGGACGACGATGTCACCTGCGCCGGGATGGAAGTTAAACGGGTCTAGTGCTGGTGCCCGCCCGGACCGTGAACGTGGCGGTGGGTCAGTTCCTCCTCGCTCGCATCACGGATGTCTGTAATCTCAACAGCAAACGTCAGCGACTTGCCGGCAAGCGGGTGGTTTCCGTCAACATCCACGTTGAAGCGACCGACTTTCAGCACCGTCACCTGGACCTGGCCTTCATTGGTCTGCAAATTGAGTACCTGTCCGGGGGAAATTTTTCCGATACCCTTCAGACGTTTCAGCGGGACGCGCTGAACGTTTTTTTCATTGCGCACGCCGTAGGCTTCTTTCGGTTCCACGGTGACACTGAACTCATCCTTGACCGCGTGTCCTTCCATGGCTTTCTCAAGCCCGGCGATGATATTGTTCGCCCCGTGCAGGTAACGCATGGGTTCCTTGTCGCGCGATGTTTCCATCTGCTCGCCGGCGGCGTTTGTCAACGTGTAATGAAAGGTTACGACCTTGTCTTTTTCAGCAATCATAATTTTCCCGGTATCGGATCTCGGCTGGTATCGCCAAACAATCCGGCATTATAAACCCCGCCCGCTTTTGCAAACAGTAGCTGCGTTAACAACATTTGTGCGCTATGGTTTGAATGTTGGGGTAAAGCAAATTAAACGCTGTCATCCCGACGAAGGTGACGCCGTCATCCCGGCGCAGGTGACACCGTCATCCCGGCGTAGGCCGGGACCTCCATAAGGTTAGCAGGGCGCTTATTAGAGGCTTCGTTAAAGTTTATGAAAGCGTTTGGAGATTCAAGTTAAATGGAGGCAAACACGATGCGTAAATACGGACTTTTGACACTGTTGACGTTTTTCGCCGCCACCTCCGCGGCCCAAATGCCACCTGGCGAAGAACAGGCCATCATCAATCCGATCATTGAGAACCCGGTCCAGGTGGAAATAACCGAGTGGCCGGTGCCCTGGAAAGACACCCGTCCGCGCGACCCGGATGTCGCCCCCAACGGCGTCATCTGGCTGGTCGGCCAGGGCGGTGATTATGCCGCCCGGTTTGATCCTGAAACGGGGGAGTTCAGACGCAGGGATCTGCCACCCGGAACCGGTCCGCACAACCTGATTATCGATTGGGATGGTACCTTGTGGATCGCAGGCAACAGGCAGGCGTTCATCGGCCGTATGAATTACCTGTCCGGTGAACTGACCCGCTTTACCATGCCCGATGAATCTGCCCGTGATCCGCACACCCTGGCGTTTTCCGGCAGGGATGTCATCTGGTTTACCATGCAGTGGAGTAACTATGTCGGCCGTTTGCATAAAGGCAGTGGCGCGGTCGACCTGGTTCCGATGCAAACCGAGCAGGCCCGGCCATACGGTATCAAGGTGGATTCCGAGGGTCATCCCTGGATTGCACTGCTGGGCACCAATGGCCTGGCCACCATTGACCCCGCCAGTCTCGAATTGAACGTTGTTCGCCTGCCACGCGAAGATGCCCGTTTGCGCAGGCTCGCCATTACAACGGACGATGCCGTCTGGTATACCGATTACAACCAGGGTTACATCGGCCGCTATGACCCCGCTACCGGCGAATTCACCGAGTGGAAGACACCCAGCGAGAGATCCGGGCCCTATGCCATGGCCGCGGACGCAAACGGCCGGATCTGGTTTGTTGAAACCTGGCCCGAAACAAATCTGCTGGTGGGTTTTGACCCGCTGGCCGGGACATTCTTCAGCATAACCCCCATCCCAAGTGGTGCAGGCGCCGTGCGCAACATGGTCTATGACCCGAAGCGCAACAGCCTGTGGTTTGGAACCGATACCAATAACCTTGCGCAGGCAGTGTTGCCGGAAAAAGGCGACTCGAGCAGTCTCATTCCATAGCGCCGTCATGACGGTGCCTGATTTACTCTTGTCCCATAAAAATGGCCCGGGTTTGGTAACCCGGGCCAAAACAACCTCACAATCGGGTGTGAAGTCTGCCTTTGGATGTGCTTATTTAAGCTACTCGAGTCCTGGCCTGACCTTTAGGGGCGGCCGCCAGGTTACCGATGCGGAACTTGTCGATACGCTGCTGATGGTGCGCACGCCGCCGTCCATCGGGTCTGCCGACCAGCCAAGCGCCGGCCAGTCGATGTAGGTAGTCGCGTGACAGTCACCACAATTGGAACCCATTCCCAGTGCTTTTTCCGCCGGCGCAATTTCGTGGTTGACGGAAAGCAGCATGGTCGTCGGCTCAAAGGAATAGGTGCCACTGAAATCCTGACCGGTATAGGCCGCGCCGTCTTCCAATGCGCCCATCCAGTCGAATTTACCCCAATAGGGATTCGGTCCGCTCTGTGTACCAAAGAGGTGTGGAACCATTATCGTCTTTGTGATCGGGTCAACCGCCTGGTTACCTTTCATCAATTTGAACGGATATATCTTGGCTTTTGGATCGGTGTAATCGCCAACGGGTGAACCCAGATCAATCGGTATGGAGGTGTATTTATCGGTATACCCAACCACCGGGCGATTCCATTTTCCATTCGAATAGCGCAGGGTCGGACGGACGTTATTGGTCCACACAAACGTTCCCTTGATCTTGTCATAGGTCGGGCGGCCGGTAGCAGGATCGACGGGGATTGGATCGACGTCTTGACCCGCATCGGACCAGTACCACTCGGTCTTGGTGGATATCTTGCGTGCAATCGCCGGAATGTGACAGACCTGGCAGGCAAGGTTGTCGTGCCAGCCTTCGGCAAACAGCGGCTCGATAGAGGTACCGGCATGAATCCGGTCACGGCTGCCATGGCAATCCTTGCATTGTCGCATTTCGCCTTCGTTGACCGAATGCAGGGACATGCCTGCGATTCCGTGGTTGACTTCGCCGGTTTCCGGATCGTGATTCGCTGCATGACACGCAACGCAGGTCAGGTTGGCACCGTCAGTGCCCATGTGTACGTCATATTCACGGGTCGTCGCAACCAGGTCGGTCGAAAGGTCACCGTGTTTGACATTGTCGCCGCCACCCGCGCTCGCGTGGCAACCAATGCAGGATTTGCGGGTTGGTTCCTTGCCAACCCTGATGCTGCGCACCACGAGTTGGAGGTCGACACTCGGATCGGGCAAGCCGGCAGTTTTGGGGGCTTTCTTGTAGGTGCCGGACTGATCGTGGCAAACCAGGCAATCGACATTCAGGGGATTGTTGAAATCATAGCTGGCGTCCCTGAATCCAAAACCGGCGTGACACTGCGTGCAACGGGGTTCGTTGCTCGCATTCGCGATACAGAAATTGTTGATCAGGTCGGCCTTGCCGTGTTGCTGTCCTTCGAGACCGACGATGTTTTCAACCTCGCCGGCCCACTTGAAGTGAGCGGTATTGAGCATCTCCTGACCTTCGCTCTCGTGGCACATCAGGCAGGACTGCGTACCTTCGTACGCCCGCATGCTGAAGAACAGATCGTGGATATCAACTTCGTGGATTGCGGCATATTCAATAAAGTCGCCGGTGGATACCAGGTCACGCTTTTCAAACCCACTGGTTCCGATTGATCTGGCCGATGAGATGGAAGGGAACGAAATAAGGAAAACGGAAAGCACAATCGCATTGAAAAGAGCCGCATACCATGCGGCCACGGGTATAGGTTTCATTTAAATCTCCTCGTGTTTTCGACGCCAGTCAAGCACGTCGGGGCGGAGGATAAAGGAGTTAACCTTAACCTGAGCTTAAATAGAATTTAAGCTCAGGTTAAGGTTCGTTGATGCAGTATTTCCAAGTGCAATTCAGGGGATTTTTTCTCCTCGTGTGCAGTTTTCCGGCCCAGGCTGGAAAACTGTAAATGGAGTGGGTGCCGTGCCACGCACGGCACCTTTTTTTATTTCTGACCAACCCATATTCCATCCTCAGCAGCGTCAATTTGAACCTTGGGTACCGCTCGCCGCTTTGTGGCGGGTAAATTTTGATGACACGTGCATTGGCAACTGCGCCGATGCATCAGTAGACTAGACGCAAAACCAAATAACCGGATTTGCAAACCTGATGACCCGAATATTGAAAATAGCCCTGTTGCTCGTTATTTTGCTCTCCGCGGCCTGCTCGAAGGAGTCAACACCGGCAGCTCAGTCTCCGCCCGACCGTCTCGCCGGGCGTGCGCAAAACGTCACCATCATCCGCGATGATTTTGGCGTACCGCATGTTTACGCAAAAACAGATGCGGATGCCGTATTTGGACTGCTTTACGCCCAGGCCGAAGATGATTTCAACCGCATCGAACACAACTACGTGTGGGCCATCGGCCGCCTGGCTGAAATAGAGGGCGAACAGGCTATTTTCAGCGATCTGCGCGCACGGTTGTACATGACCGTTGACGAGGCAAAAGCGGCCTACGACGGCGCCCCCGACTGGCTGAAGGCCCTGTGCGACGCCTGGGCTGACGGGTTGAATTATTACCTGCAGACACATACGGATGTGAAACCGGTATTGCTGACCCGGTTCGAGCCCTGGATGCCCATGTTTTTCTCGGAGGGATCCATCGGCGGTGATATCGAGCAAATTCCGCTCGAGGGTATCACGGCGTTTTATGGGGAGGGCCGTTCGCTTGAAAATCTGAAGCTCCCTGAAACACAAATCTCCGCCGATGCGCTTGATGAGCCGGGCGGTTCCAATGGCTTTGCCATTGCGGGTAAATTGACCCGCTCCGGAAATGCGATGCTATTGATCAATCCGCATACGTCGTTTTATTTTCGCCCCGAGGTGCACGTGGTGTCCGATGAAGGCCTGAATGCCTACGGCGCCGTCACCTGGGGACAGTTTTTTGTCTACCAGGGGTTCAACGAACATACCGGCTGGATGCACACATCGACCCATGTTGATTTCATCGATGAATTTGTCGAGGACGTCTCCCTGCAAAACGGCATACTCAGCTATCGCTACGGCGACGAACAGCGACCGGTCGAAGTGTCTGAAGTCACCCTGAAGTACAAGGACGGCGAGAGGATGTCCGAACGCAGTTTCGAGGTGTATCACACCGGTCACGGACCCGTAACCCACATGCTCGACGGCAAGTGGGTAGCAACAAAGATCAACTGGGACCCGGTCAACGCATTGCAACAGTCGTATATCCGGACCAAGCAGAGTGACTACGATGGTTTCCGCAAAATGATGGATATCCGCACCAATTCGTCCAACAACACGGTCTACGCCGACTCGCAGGGCAATATCGCCTACTTTCACGGCAATTTTGTGCCCCGGCGCAACCCGCAATTTGATTTTTCACAACCCGTCGATGGCAGCAATCCAGCCACTGACTGGCAGGGCCTGCACAGCGTTGATGAGACCATCCACCTGCTGAACCCTGAAAACGGCTGGTTGCAGAACTGCAATTCGACACCGTTCACCGCAGCCCTCGAATACAGCCCGAAACGCGAAGACTATCCACCCTACATGGCACCCGACGCCGAGAGCTTTCGCGGTATCCACGCGGTCAGGGTACTCACCGGCCAGACCGATATGACACTCGACAAACTGATCGACATCGCCTACGACCCCTATCTGCCCGGATTTGAGAAACTGATTCCTGGACTGATAGCCGCGTTTGACCAGTCAGGCGCGTCCTATGCAGAACTGGCGCCAGCGATTGACACACTGCGCAACTGGGACTACCGGGTATCGACAGATTCTGTGGCCATGACGCTGGCGCATTTCTACGGAATGCGTTATGAAGAGCATGGGGCCAATCCGGAACAACTCAGCGGTATGGACCTGATCAATTATTTTGGTACCCAGTCCCCCCTTGATGAACGCCTGCAAGTATTTGCGGCGACAATCGTGAGCCTCGCGGCCGATTTTGGCAGCTGGGATATCCCCTGGGGCGCGGTCAACCGTTTTCAGCGTATCACCGGTGACATCGTACAACCCTTTGATGATGATGCACCGAGCCTGCCGGTCGGCATGGCCTCGGGCCGCTGGGGCGCGCTGGCGGCTTTTGGCGCCAAGGCGTTTGGAGGCACCAAACGAATCTATGGTTACAGGGGCAACAGCTTTGTCGCCGTGGTGGAGTTTGGGGACAAGGTTAAAGCCAAGAGTTTACTGGCCGGCGGCGAGAGCGGCCACCCCGGGTCACCGCACTTTTTTGACCAGGGGCAGCGCTATGTGGACGGTAAGTTCAAGGATGTCGCTTACTACAGGGAAGATGTCGAGAGAAGGGCCGCCAGAACCTACCACCCCGGAGAGATTTCGCAATAACAGTACCGGCGTTGTTCGTAACGTCAGCTTCGCTACTGGTCATGCACCCAATGCTCCGCTGAGGCTTTTCAGGGCCAGGTGCAAAACTTTGTCGTCCATCGCCAACAGGTTATCACCGACATACCATTCAAAATAACTCTGCCCCGGCAAGGCGGCATCGTTGGCCCCGTTGAACAGCCAGATTTTGTGTTCCGCCGCGATAACATCACGTATGGCATTGGCTTTTGCGGCGTTGACCGGCAGGTACAAATGCAGCATATTGCATTGTGGTGTTTCGGGGTTGGGCAGCAGTAACGGGTACTGTTCAAGGATTTTGTAGAGTTCCCGGGTGCGTTGTAAGTAAGCGGGGATCGCTTCAAGCCGTTGATCAAACTGCATGGCGGCAGACGCCACGTAAGGCGTATGTCTGAATGTCACGGCGCCCTGTCGCTGCATATCCACCCTGGCGCGTTTAATAAATTCCTCACCGCCCAGCAGCATCGCGCCCGCCAGCGCACCGATACCTTTGTAGAAAGAAACATAAACAGAATCAAAACCCTCGCACACCTGCGCCAATGATTTATCGAAACCTGTCGCAGCTTCCCACAGGCGTGCGCCATCCATGTGCAGCTGCACGTTTTTCTGTTTGGCCCATGCCTTGATGGCTTCCAGTTCTTCCCAGGACGGCAGTTGCCCTCCGATCTCCCTTAACGGTAATTCATAGATAACGGCGGCCACAGGGTCGGGATAGTTTTGCAGTGCATCCAGGGTCAACGGACGATAGGGGGAGCCGACCCGCAACAACTTGAACCAGTCGTAGAGTTGGGCGTTGTGGTTCTCATGCAACAGCAGGTGCGAAGTCGGGTGGCATAGCACACGGTCATTACCCTTAATAGCGCAGGCCAATCGCAAGGCCACGACCTGTGACGCAACACCCGTCAGGCAGAACTTTGCCGCCTTGAACCCCAGCAGGCCGGAAATCTTCGCTTCGAATGCCTGTACCAGCCCCCCGCTGCCATAGCGGTCATGCGTTATGCCGTTGTTACGACACCAGTCGGCCATGGCCTGAAAATCATCGGCGGGTGACGTTGATGTGAAACATTGATGATGGGTCAAAAACCAGGTGCAACTTTTTTCCAGGCTCATAATTTATTCCTTAATTTTCCAACTCGCTCGACTGAACGTATTCTGCCATTTTCGACCATGTATTGTGTGATTGAGCAAGGCACCAAAACGGATTGGCATGAGCCGGGCATGCCATTTTATGCCGGACCGGCAATCGCTCGGGAAGCATTCCGGAAATTTGTCCATTTTGGCTTGATCCCAGCGGTATTTGGGCGTAAGTTGCGGGCCTGAATTGGAGATTGCCATGATTATTCGAACCGTGCCCGCCCTTGTTTTTTCAGTGTTGCTGCTGGCAGCTTGTAAACCCGCAGAGAACACATCAGCCGAAACCCAACCAGCACCCGCCGCGCAGCCCGAACAGACCGTCGCCGCGACCAATCCCGAAGACCTGATGGAGCCCGAAGGACTGCTGCAACGCATCGCCACGCTGTCGTCCGATGAATTTGGCGGCCGCGCGCCGATGTCGGAAGGTGAACGGTTGACGCTCGATTTCCTGGAGACACAGTTCAAGGACATGGGACTCAAACCGATGTTTGGCGACAGCTACCGGCAGCCGGTGCCACTGGTTAGCATAGAAGCGACCGGCGACCTGACACTGAATGTTTCCGATCCCAATGGCGAGACTTTGTATTCGTATGCCAACGGACCGGAATCAGCCGTCTGGACCACGCGGGTTGTGGATGAGACCGGTCTGGACAACAGCGAACTGGTGTGGGCGGGTTACGGCATCGTCGCACCTGAATATGATTGGAACGATTACGCCGGGCTGGACGTGACCGGCAAAACCGTGATCGTGCTGGTGAATGACCCCGGTTATGCCACCCAAAACCCGGATTTATTCAAAGGCAACGCCATGACCTACTATGGCCGTTGGACCTACAAGTACGAAGAAGCCGCGCGCCAGGGGGCGGCGGGCTTGCTAATCGTACACGAAACCGGCGCTGCGGCCTATGGATGGAATGTCATCGAGGACGGCCGGCAGGGTCCGCAGTTCCACATCGCGGCCGACGACAAAAATATGGAAGATGTAAAGGTGGAAGGCTGGATACAACACTTCGTAGCCGAAGAGATTCTGGCCAGTGCCGGACAGGACCTGGCGGCGCTGGAAGCACAGGCGGCCAAGGGTTCGGTCACACCGATTCCACTTGGGCTCAACGCCAACGTCTCCATCCACAACGACATCACGTTTGCCGAGTCCTATAACGTGGGCGCAGTGCGTCCGGGCACAGAAGCGGCCGACGAATTGTTTATTTACATGGCGCATTGGGACCACCTCGGCACCAAGCCACACGAGGACGGTGAGGAGGGCGATTTCATCTACAACGGCGCCCTCGACAATGCCAGTGGCACCGCGGGATTACTCGAGTTAGCCGAAGCCTGGGCAGCAACACCCGAAGCACCGCGCAGAACGGTTGGCTTCCTCGCGGTCACCGGTGAGGAGTCGGGGTTACTGGGCTCACAGGCCTATGCGGCCAAACCGCAATACCCGATGAACAAGACCGTCGGCGGCATCAACCTGGATGTGCTCAATTTCCTGGGCAAAATGAACGACGTAGTGGTCGTCGGTTACGGCGGCTCCCAGATGGAGGATATCCTCGCGGATGTCGCCAGGGAATCAGGCCGTACCATTACCCCCGAGGCCAACCCTGAAAAAGGCGGCTACTATCGGTCAGACCATTTCAACTTTGCCAAGAACGGTGTACCGATCCTGTATGCCCGCGGCGGCACCGTCGACCGCGAACACGGTGCAGAATACGTCAAGCAACGCAATGCCGAGTACATCGCCAAGCGCTACCACGCGCCTGGCGATGAAATCCAGGACGACTGGGATCTCGAAGCCGGGATAGAAGACCTGCGCCTTTTCTACGAGATCGGCCACCGCGTAGCCTACAGTGACATGTGGCCTGAGTGGTACGAGGGCAACGAGTTTCGCGCCATTCGCGAGGCCTCGCTTTCGCAGAAACCGGGAGAATAGGCCCCAAGCCCGCCTTGAACCGGCTTTACTCGGTAACCGTGATGGTTATTTTTTGGGACATCAGCGGCGGGTCAAAAGAGACATGGGCATAGTTGGCCAGGATTAGCTGCAAGGTGTGCTGACCGGGCGGCAGGCTCAGCGTGGTTTCCGTCTGCCCGCCCCCAAAATGAAGCAGTTGATCCGATTTTGGCAACGGCGCATCCATGGGTGGCAAGCTGTCCATATCGATCAGCAGGTGATGGTGACCGGTATTGGGCATGTCGACGCCCGCCGGCGCCACGCCCATGCCTTTCAATCCAAAGCGGACTTCAAAAGTACCACTCACGGTGTCGCCATCTTGCGGTGATATGAAATATTCCTCGGCATCAGCGAACGCCACTGGGGTGAAAAGCAAAGCGATGAGCAGTAGGACTGACAGTTTCATGTTGACGCTCCTTGTTTGGTAATCCGGCGATGGACTTTATCCTTAACCCGCATGTTGCACCAGTATCCCGGAGACTGGCGCACGACTGCAGGGATGCAGGAGGTAGGGCAATGTCGGGAACAATTGCCGAGGTCAGGTGCGGTTGGGTGCAGGGCTGGAGTGAGGATCATAACCATAGCTATGGTCCGAGGGAAGCTCAAGTCCAGGCGTGCCTGAACTAGCCAGGACCGGGATAGGTACCGGGCCGGGTACAAAGTGTACCCTGGGATTCATCAACAAAAATTCCATTTAGGTCAATCGATTCAATTAGATATGGTGAGGCCCGATGCCGACTGGTGCAATATATGGGTTAAGTATATCCAAAGTCGCCAAACCCGTTGCTTAAATAAAATCGTCGAGAATAGCCCCGGGGCATACGACATCATGCCGGGAATTGCCCGGCATATTTTTATCAGAACAGCCGTGTTATGAATGCTTCGATGCTGCGCGCGGGCAGGCGGTAATACTGGCTTTCGCCCAGTTCGCTCTCGGCCACCGGCGGGCGTACGTCGCCCAGGTTGGTGCCTGTCATCGTGAAGTCCCACTTCTCCACGCGGTAGCCCAGGCTGACGTCCCAGGTCCGGTAACTGTCCGCCACCACCGTGTTGCGCTTGTTCATGTAGCGCTCCCCGATATAATTCCACACGACCGATCCATGCAAACCTTGCTCCGGGTAATAGATCAGGCCAAGCGCAGCCAGGTGTTGCGGAGACATTTCCAGATTATTGCCGTCAAGCTGCGTCAGCGTATCGCCAAACAACTGCTCGTAGTCGCCAAAACGGGCGTCATGCCAGGCGTAGTTGCCGGCCAACAGGAGGTCGGGAGTCAAGTGGTAGCGTGCTTCCAGCTCGGCGCCCTGGAAATGCTCTTTCCCGGCATTGGTCAGGCCCGGCCGGCCATCGACCGACTGGGTCACGACCAGGTTGTCAAAACGCATGTCGAACAGGCTGAGGTCGAAATCGAGTTGACCATCCAGCAGTTTGCTCTTGAGACCAAGCTCATAACTCACCGCCGTCTCCGGTTGCAGGATTTCACTCTCCGCTTCCGGACCGAAGTCGATTGCCGCCGGTTTGTAGGTGTTGCGATAGTTGGCGTAGATTGAAACAAAGTCGGTGCCGTCCTGCCATGTTCTCCAACTCAGGCCAAGCATACCCCCCGGACGGGTCTTGCTCAGCCGGTCTGAACCCTCACCAACCGTTCCGTCGGCGGAGGTTTCCAGGGTGTGCCGGCTCTCTACCGTGTGATTCAGACGCAGGCCGGCGAGCAGGCCCAGGCTTGGCGTTAACTGTTTGGACAATTGGATATAGAGTCCGTAAAAATTGCGCGTATCGTCAAGCGCGATCGATTCCTGGATCGGCAGGGAACTGCTGGGTGGTGCGCTCGAGCCGTCGGCCGGCACGTAGTAATCAAAGTTGTTACTCGTTTGTTCCGCCTTGCCGTAAAGGTAGTCGAAGCCGTACATCAGCTGTGTATCCTCACTCGGCTTCTGCAGCAAATGCGAATCGAGGTAGGCGCCACGCATATCGCGGTCCTGGCTGAAGCCCGCAGCGTTCAGTGAACTGCCGTCGTCGACGTACTCCTCATCCAGGAAGCCGCGCACGATGTCATTGCTGGATCCGTTCAGGGACAAGGTGGTCGACCAGTCTAGATCACCCAGCGCCCGATCATAGCTGCCGGAGAGTTGGTAGAGATTCTGGTCGAGGTGCGCATCCAAGGGGTTGTAGTTGGCGTCCAGTGGCAAATCCGGCGCCAGTACCGGCCCTTCACGCAGGTGCGGGCTGTTGGGATCCTGCCGCAGAAACACAGCATCAACATTAAACTGCAACCGTCCCGGGCCGGCGTCCATGGCGCCGCGGTACAGCAGGTGGCCGCGGTCCACTCCGGCCCGCGGGTCGGCGAAGCCGCGTGTCTCGCCGTCCAGCGTCAGTGACTGGGCGTAGTTTTCGCCCTGTGGCAAATCGAGAACAGCGGTCAGGCTCGCCGAGTCAAAACTTCCATAAGACACGCGCACCTGTTTGTCGGCGTCACCGGCAGCCCGGTGTATGACGTGGATGACACCGACGAAGGAAGTGGCGCCGTACATTACCGGTGCCGAACCCCGCAGGACTTCAATGCGATCCACGTTTGTCAGCAGGATAGAAGCCAACTCCGGGTTGAAGGCGCCGCCCCACGGCACACCGTCCACCACCAGCAAAAAGGCATCAAATTCGCGAAGGCCCCACAGCCCCGGTACCGAGCCTGCCGGGCCGCCATCGCCTCCGGATGCAATATCGACACCGGCAACCAGGGACATGGCGGTGCGCAGGTCCCTTGCGCCAAGAGCCTCGAGTTCGACCCCCGTCACCACGCTAATCAACGCCGGCAGCGTTTCAACCGGCAGCGGAATGCGGGTGGCCGTCACCTGGACCGTCTCGATGTCGGCCGTCTCCAGGGTCTCAAAGGCAGACTGGGCCGCGAGGGCAAGTGGCGACATAATGAAGAGTGTGCCGCCAAGTACGGCCAGACGGACCTGCCTGATGAAGCATGGATTCATATTTTTTTCCCTTTTATGAGTGGGGTGGATTGACTGACAAACACAACGCGGGCAAGCCATCGCGAAGTTACCCTTGAAAGTTACCCTTATGACCAAAACTGCGCTACGGCCCTTTGACGACACGCGTCAAAATATCCAGGCTATTCGTCCTCGAAATTGCAATTGACGCGAGGTTCACCGATTTCGCTTCCCTTTTCAAATTATTACGAAATCTGGCCAGGCATGGATTTTCAGGGCCACACATTATCTGGCGAACCCAAATGCCGGGTCAAGTACCCTGGGGTCAGGATATATTTTGTTCTGTGTGTGGCTGGAACAGTGAGTTTTGAAAATAGTTTAATTTCCATCAGACGTGCGCCTGCTGATGGAAATGACACCTTAATGCGCCACTTTTGTCTGACAGCGCCATTCAAAGGAAGCCCAGGCCGAGGCGCACCTGTCCTCGGCAATTGTTCCCGACATTGCCCCACCTCCTGCATGGCCCAGGCCACCCTCTCAAGCGGTTCCCGCTCTCACCTTGTCCCTGCTCTCGTGCGCCATCTCCCGGGAGACTGATGCAATGTCCGGGTTAAACTCAGTTTTGGCTAAAAAACTCAGGATTGAACCTGTTCGGTGATCCAGCGATGGACCTCGTCCTTGAGTATTTCCAGAGGCACTGAACCCAGTGACAAAATGAAATCGTGGAAATCACGCAGGTCAAAATCCACACCGAGTTGGATCTCGGCTTCGTGCCGCAGTTGCCAGATCGTGTATTCGCCCAGCTTGTAGCTCAATGCCTGGCCCGGCCAGGAAATATAACGGTCAATTTCAGTGGTGACCTCGTGGATTGACAGTGCCGTATTGTCGGCCAGGTAGTCCTGCGCCTGTTCCCTTGTCCAGCCCTTGGCGTGAATCCCCGTATCGATGACCAGCCTGCACGCCCGCCACATTTCGTAGGTCAGACGGCCGAAATCCTGGTAGGGCGTTTCGTAAATATTCATTTCGACGCCCAGTTTCTCCGCGTAAAGCGCCCAGCCTTCTCCGTAGGCCGAAATATAGTCATTACGTCTGAACGCCGGCTGTTCACCCTGCTCCATGGCCAGCGCGCCCTGCAAATGATGACCGGGTACGGCTTCATGCAGGGTCAGCGAAGGCAGCGTATACAACGGCCGGCTTTCCAATGCATAGGTATTGACCCAGTAATAACCACCCTGGTGAGAATCCAGCGGTGAACCCACGTAGCGCCCGCCGGTGTAAAAGGGCGCAATGCTCTCCGGTACCGGTGCAACACCATAAGGCTGTCGCGGTAACCTGCCAAACATCATGGGTAACCTGCCGTCAATTTTCTTGGCAATGTAGGAAGCCTCGGCCAGCAGTTCGTGCGGCGTTTTTGCATAGAACTGCGGGTCGGTGCGCAAAAACTGGATAAACGCGGCAAAGTCACCGTCAAATTCGAGTTCCTTGATGATGGTCTCCATTTCGGCTCTTATCCTGGCGACCTCGGACAGGCCAAGCTGGTGAATCTCCGCGGCCGTCATGTCCACCGTGGCGTACTCGTAAATCTGTTCCTGGTAATAGCGTTTGCCGTCCGGCAGGTCTGACGCACCCAGCGTGGTACGCGCCCCGGTGAAATACTCGTTCTCAAAAAATTCGAGCAGGCGTTCATAGGCTGGCACCACGCCTTCCATGACGGCGATACGGGCTTCGGCGATCAAGGCCTGCCTTTCATCGCCGCTGATGCTTTCATCCATGTTCAGGAACGGTTTGAAAAAAGTGCTCTGCTGCGGGTCTTCCACCAGTTGCTTCCTGATCGGCACTTCGCGCCCGGCAAGTATCACACGCGGCTGGGTCATACCGGTTGCCAGGCCCTCGCGCATCAACGTGATGTACTCGTCCATCACCGCGGGCAGTGCCTTCAGACGTGACAGGTAGTCGCGATAGTCCCTGGCGGAAATGATGTCGGTATCATCCCCCCAGCGGTTCCAGGACAGGTAGAACCCCCAGTCGCTGTTGAACGGAATCAGGTAGGCACGGGTTTCATAGTTTGCAAGAAACTGGTGAATCTGCCGCTCGAACATGCGTTTGTTGATGCACTCTTCACGCTCCAGTTTTTCGCAGGAGATCGCGTCCAGCTCGAACTTGACCTGTTTCCAATACTCGTAACGCCGGAGCTGGTCTTTTTCGCTGACGTGCATGATCTGGCCGGCTTTTTCCTTGTCTCCATTTTCAACCGCCAGGTACGGAAACTCATTGGTTCTGAATTGCCATTCCCGCGCAAGCAGTTGACGGAAAGTTTCACTGTCTTCGCCCGCAAAGGTATTGAATGACAGAAAGACCAGGATCAGGGGAATGAGTTTTTTCATAGGGTTTAACCTTGTCGTTGTGTAGTCAGGAAACCAGGAAACCCCGCCAGTACGGGTCGTCTTCAGGGTCCACGGTGATGGTATTTTCGCCGTAAATCCTCGCCCAGCCCTCAATGGATGGAATGATCGCGGGATAATCGCCGACCTTCGTCAGGTCCTCGACTCGCCCGGTAAATTGGCTGCCAATATAGCTCTCATGCACAAATTGGTCACCCCTGGACAGTTTTCCTCGCGCCACCAGTTGGGCCATGCGCGCCGACGTGCCGGTGCCGCAGGGCGAACGGTCGATGGCCTGGTCGCCATAGAAGACCGCATTGCGCGCATCCGAGCCCGGCTGTCTCGGCTTGCCGGTCCATTCCAGGTGCGAAAGCCTGCAAATACGAGGGTCTTCGGGATGTATGAAACTGTATTGTTCGTTCAGGCGTTCCCGCAGCAGCGGGCTGATACGCAGGATGTCGCTGGCGCTCAGGTCTTCGAGGTCACGGTAATGGGTTTGCGGGTCGACGATGGCGTAGAAATTACCCCCGTAGGCCACGTCCACCTGGAGCGGGCCGCCCAGTTCCGGGCAGTCGACGTGCAGGTCCCTGGCGTGCAGGTAGGAGGGCACGTTTACCAGTTTCACCGACTTGACCTTGTCGCCTTCCCGTGTATAGGTGGCGACAACCTTGCCGGCAGGTGTTTCCAAGTGCATTTCACCGGCTTTTCGCGGTGTCACCAGGCCCTTCTCGATGGCGATGGTGACGGTGCCGATCGTGCCGTGACCGCACATGGCAAGGCAGCCGGAGGTCTCGATGTACAGCACGCCGATGTCACAGTCATCGCAAGAACTGGGATACAGCATGCTGCCGGACATCATCGCGTGACCGCGCGGTTCGAACATCAACGCCGTTCGCATCCAGTCGAACTCGCGCATGAAATGCTCGCGCCGGTCCAGCATGGTTTCACCCTCAAGCTGCGGGGCGCCGCTGGTGACCACGCGCACCGGGTTGCCGCAGGTGTGCGCGTCTATACAGTGGAAGGTGGTTGCCTGGGGTTTTTTCATGATCTATTTCCCATTATCAATTTCCCATGATCTAATTTTTTGGGTTTAAAAACCGGTCAAAACGAAACGGGGAAATGTCGACAGACGGCGCAGCACCCGTCACCAGGTCCGCGATGATACGTCCGGTCGTCGGACCCTGGGTGATTCCATAGTGACCGTGGCCGAATGCATAAAACACCTTTGGATGTCCGGGTGAGACCGAAATCACCGGCAGGGAATCCGGCATCGCCGGGCGCTGCCCCATCCACTCGGTCACATCGTTGGTTTGAAGGCCGTCGAGATAGTTTCCAGCCAGTTCGAGCAGGACCTTGGCGCGCCTGTAATCGGGCTCTGCGTCCAGTGCGGCAAACTCCGCCGTGCCGGCCACCCTCAATCCATTTTCCAGCGGGGTCATGACGAAATGCCGGGTCAGCGACATGACGGGATACTTGAGATCGAGACCGGGATTGCCGATCTGGCTGTGATAACCGCGTTCGGCAATCAATGGAACCTTGTAGTCAAGTTGTTCCGCCAGTGCATTGGACCAGGCGCCCGCGGCAACGACGAGGTGGTCCGCCTCGATTTTATCTCCCGATCCGGTTTTTAAACTGACACCTGATCCTTGTGTATCGACCGCGGTCACGCGGTCCCGGATCCAGTGGCCGCCATTACGCATACAGTCATCCGCAATACACGCAGTGGCTTTTGCGGGGTCGATGAGGTGATGCCAGTCGGGCGCCATCAGCGCCACACCCTTTTCCAGTTTCAGCATCGGAACCATTGACTCAAGGTCTATGGCACTGAGTCGGTGATGTTCAAATCCCAGCCGCCGGCTCAGATCAAATTGCCATTGGTCGTCCCGGTATTCCTGTTCCGTGTCATACAGGTGGATGGTGCCGGGGGATTGCTTCAGATGAACGGCGCCAGCGGCGGCAAGCATTTCATCCCAGTCCGCCAATACCGTGTGCATCAACGTTGCCTGCGCAGCTGCGATTTCTTCAACTTTCCGCATATTGCAGACCCGCCAGAATTTCCACAACCACGGCACGAGGGCCGGAAAGTGCTTTACCCGGATGGTCACCGGTCCAAGAGGATCCATCAACCAGCCCGGAACTTTTTTGATTATGCCGGGCCCGGAAAGTGGAACCACGCCCGAAGTCGCGATACACGAGGCGTTGCCGAAGCTACAGGCATCACCCGGCAATTCCGGGTCAATCAGCGTCACCTGCTGTCCCTTGCGCTGAAGATGCCATGCGCAACTGGCGCCAACGATGCCGGCGCCGATAACCACACTTTGTCTTTTCATTTTAGCTCAGCGTATCCATTCCGTTGACCAGTCTTTCAAGGGTTGCAATGATCTCATCCAGGGCCCTGATCGCGCCAGCACCATCACTGCCCGCTACAGCCCGTGCAAGACCGCTGTGAAGTTGTGCCGCGCGGGGGAGATTCAGACGGTCCCTGTGCAGGTACCACAAGCGTCTGCACTGGCTGTGCAACGCGGTCAGCGCCTTGACCAGGAAGGGGTTGTTACACGCCGCTTCCAGCAACTCGTTCAATTGCCGGTCGAGACGAAAAAAACCCTCCAGGTTATCGTCGGCTGCCTCGATATTCGTCGCCAGCGTCTTCAATGCTTGGCGTTGTTCGACCGACGCGCGTTCCGCCGCCTTGACCACCAGCAACCGTTCCATCACCCGCCGGGCTTCGATAACCTGGCTTAGATCTGAACGGCGCAACGGTGTGACCATCAGCCCCTTGCGTGGCAATACCTGCAACAAACCCTCGTTTGACAACCGCTGGATGGCTTCCCTGACGGGTGTCCGGCCAATGCCTGCGCTATCCATCAGGTCTTTTTCGGCCACCAGCTCACCCGGCGTCAGCCTGAGTGTAACCAGTTGCTCTTCCAGTACACGATAAGCCTGTTCGGCCAGGCTTATATTCTCCGGTGAAGGCTTCAGGACCGCGCTCACAGCACGGGCCGGGTCGCCAACGCCTGCTCTACAATCCTTCGGACACGCAGCGCTTCGGGCTCACTGAGGGCCAGCCTGGGTGAACGTACGATGGCTGAACCGACACCCGTCAGTTCCTCGACCAACTTGATTTGCTGGACAAACTTCGGTCCGATATCCAGGCTAAGCAAGGGCAGGAACCATTCATACAGCTGCCGGGCCTCAAGCCACTTGCCGGCACAGATCAAATCGTAGATACGTACCGTTTCCCGTGGAAATGCCACCACCAGGCCGGCCACCCAGCCGACCGCGCCAAGCGCGAAACACTCGAAGGCCAGGTCGTCAACACCGCAAAATATGGCATACCGGTCACCCGTCCTGCGCCGGATTTCCGGAACTCGGCGCGTATTGGCCGAGGACTCCTTGATGGCGACGAATTTGGGATTTGAAGCCAGCGACTCGAAATCGGCGGGGCTCAGGTCGGTGCCGTAGGCCACCGGGTTGTTGTAGAGCATGATCGGCACACCGGATGCATCGGCGACTTCCTCGAGGTAGGCCATCGTTTCCCGCCGGTCGCTGGGATAGCGCATCGGCGGCAATAACATGAAACCATCAATACCCATCGTCTCCGCCCGTTTTGCATACAGGCAGGCTAGACGTGTATCGGATTCGGCAATACAGGCCAGCAGGGGAACCCGGCCATCGACCTTGTCGATGAAAAATTCGGTCAGTTGCAGTTTTTCATCCATATCAAGCGTCGGGTTTTCACCCAGCGAGCCAAGAATGATGATGCCGTGTACACCGGCTTCCAACTGAAACTCCAGGTGGCTGGCCATCGCGTCGAGATCAAGGCTTGAATCGTCCTTGAACTTGGTCGTTACCGCCGGGAAAACACCTTGCCATCTATTTGTATTCATATGCTTTTTCACTTTTATAAGATAATATATTACTGATATATCAGAAACATTATAATACCCGGCTAACAGGATTTGCAATGTTTGCCGGTGCGGGATGTTTACTGGCCTGATTAATATCTGGCCAATGATAGCGATGCGCCGCCGAGGCTACGGACCGTTCCTGTGGCTGGAAAACTCCTTCGTCACGGCATCACGTCCGCCGACCAAACCCCTCCCCCAAAGACCGGCAGGAAACAAATTGCATTGGATCGGCTTATTGATATGATTACCTCTTTCAACGCGGATGTCATTTATCCATGAATTTACCAGCTATTTATTTCACGAAGTCAGGCTGAGCACCCGCCGCTGGGAAGATTCATGACATTTCCTTCACCCCTCATCGGAATTCTCGGCGGCATGGGACCGCAGGCAGGCCTTGACATGGCGCAAAAGCTCATCGCAATGACACGCGCAACACGTGACCAGGACCACATACCCTTCATCCTGTTCTCGTTGCCCGAAACGGTCCCGGACCGTACCGGTTTTCTGCTCGGTCAAAATGACATCAATCCCGCGTATTCAATCGCCGGGCAGTTTGAAAAAATGTCCCTGGCGGGATGCACGATAGCGGTCATGGCGTGTAATACCGCGCATGCCGGCCCCATATTCGATGTTGTAACGGCATTGCTGCAGGAAAAGGGTATCAAACTCAGTATCCTGAACATGATCCAGGAAACGGTCGCATATATACGTGAGAATTACCCGCAAATACGACGGCTTGGAATTCTGGGAACAGAGGGTACATACCAGACCGGACTCTACGGCCAGGCCCTGCAGCAAGCCGGGCTGGAAGCCGTCGTTCCCGGCCCGGAAATTCGGGCAAATATACACGCTGCGATCTATTCGAGCGACTTTGGCATCAAGCTGGGCGCTGACGTGGTTTCCGAAGAAGCATCAAAGCGGATACATTCGGCCATACGTCATCTTGCCGGCCTCGGCGCCGAGGCCGTCATACTCGGTTGCACGGAATTGCCATTGGCTGTGAAGGCCAGCCAACTGGACGGGATTCAGATTCTGGATCCCGCCGCAATCATCGCGGAAAAGCTGGTCAGGGAAACCTGGCCCGACAAGCTTGCGTTGCCGGGTTGAATTAAGAAACCAACGTTTGACGGGGCAAAAAAAACCGGCATGAAATCTGCCGGTTTTTATTCACTACACCAAAATAAAACAGCTTAAACAGTCATTTTTTACGAATCTTGATTGCACCGTTGACGGTATCGATATTGAGCCTGGCACCGCCGCTGCCAATCTTTCCGTTTAAATCACTGCCGACAAAACCCTTGTCCGTTTCCAGTCCGAAATCGCTGGCATTGATACCACCGTTCAGGGTATCGGCGCTGATCTCAACATCAGCGTCTTCGGGCAGGTTGAGAGTGACGCGTCCGTTGACCGTTTCGACCTTCACACGTTGTTGCCCACCGAGCATGGCGAAGCCTGCCTCGATGCTGCCGTTGACCGTGGAAAGTTCAACATCGCCCATGAGATCGCTGATCACCAGGCTACCGTTGACCGATTCTGCTGCAACCTTGCCGGAAACACCGCTTATGTTTACGCTTCCATTGACCGTTTCCACCGAATCAAGCCGGGTGCCAAACGGTACGATGACTTCATAGTTCACAGAACCGCTGTTATTGCCGTGGGAGAACCAGTGCTTCGATTCGCCAAGATCCGTTTCCACGACGATTTCATCCGGGGTGTTCGAAGTCTTGATCTTGATACCGTCGAGATCCTTCTGGTTGTCGGCTTTCTTGATTGCAATGATTTCAACACTGTCACCGTTTCCCCCGGTTACAGTGATTGAACCGTTTACATTGGATATGCTGAAACGGCCGCCGTCATTGAGCTTGAAGGAAAAGGTTTCTTCTGCGGTAACACTCGCAAAAAGGCTGCCGGTTGCCAATAACGCGATA
Source organism: uncultured Gammaproteobacteria bacterium (assembly GCA_963801195.1). GTDB lineage: Bacteria > Pseudomonadota > Gammaproteobacteria > Xanthomonadales > SZUA-36 > SZUA-36. The sequence continues at coordinate 484,049 of CAWDDX010000003.1, forward strand.
ACCAGGGTGAATGTGCGGAATTTCATGTTGTGTATCCTCTGATTTGTCTATAGTAATGCATATAGTGGGTTTGATGCGCGTGGAGCCAAACAGGTTTAAACATTTCACAAAAATGAGCAAAATTTTTCTGCGCGGTAGATACAGGAACAGGTGTCGATGATTCGGAGTAACCAAAAGGCAAATTTACAAATACGTCTCATAGAAGAGGCCGACAATACCGTGGTTGCAAACATTATCCGCCTGGTGATGACCGAGTTCGAGGCCGTCGGCTGTGGATTCTCGATCGGTGATTCCGAAGTAGACGATATGTATGCCGCCTATTCGCACGAGCGCTCGGCTTTCTACGTGGTGGAACTGGACGGCCGGGTTTTAGGCTGTGGCGGATTTGGACCCTTGACCGGTGCCGATGAGAAAACCTGCGAATTGCGCAAAATGTACTTCAGGTCTGAATTGCGGGGGCTGGGCGTCGGCACCCGTTTACTCAAGCTGTGTCTTGAAGAGGCTGCAAAGGCCGGTTATCGAAACTGCTACCTTGAAACCATGGACAACATGGAACAGGCCAAGCGCCTGTATGGCAGACACGGATTCAAATACCTCGAGCATCCCATGGGAAACACGGGTCACACGAGTTGCGGAACCTGGATGGTCAGAGAACTTTAGCAACTCGAAAGACATGGCCGGGCAAGCTCGCAAAATGCCCTGACTCACTGAAGCCGCAAGGTTCCGTTGCTTACAGACAAGGAAGGGGCAGCGTGGCCGCTCCGCCAAAGCTTACCCCTACCTTTCGATTATTGCTCAGGGAACAAGGCCACGGGGTTTGTTTCACCCATCATTTGCTGCCGCACCAGTGGAATTGGCGGACCACCATAGCCCAGGAATGTATCGTGAAACTCACGCCAGGCACTCCTGCCGCCACGGGTGGCCGTCCAGTCATCACGCAAGCGCTTGATCATCAGCTTACCCATCGTGTAATTCAGGTAGGCCGGATCATAGGTGCCGCGGGCTGCCTGCTGAATGGCCGTGCCCTCGCTCTGGAAAGCCTCCTCCATGAAAAACCGCTTTGAATCTTCGACCGACCAGCCCCGGGTGTGCAGGCCGATCGACGACAGGAATCGTGCGTCACGCAACAGCGCGTTGCTGATCTGGCCGATGCGGGTCTCAGGATCACCATCGCGCAGTCCAGCCTCGATCATCATCTCTTCGGTGTAATGCGCCCAACCCTCGGCGAAAGCATAGCCGACAAACACGCGGCCATAGAAAAACGGCGCACGGTTGGCGTGCAGGAAATTCAGGAAATGACCGGGCCAGACTTCATGCACGGAAGTAAATAACAGGTCGGCCTCGCCGGCGATGTAATCAGCCTGCACGTCTTCGGGCCAGGCCGGGTTTGGCGGCGAAATGTAGTAGACGGATGGCTGGTTTTTTTCCCACGCCCCCGGAATATTGATATAGGCGGAATTGGAGCGGGCGTACGGCGGCGCCTCGGCGACCTTGGCTTCCTCGGTGCCGGGGATGCTGACGAGATCCTGCTGTACGATGAAATCGTGTATCTCACGCAACTGTTCACGTGCGGTTTGCACCGAATCTTCTTCCGGTTTATTGGCCGTCATCTTTGCAAAACACACCTGTAAACTTTTACCCGGCGCATATTCGGCACAGGCGTCTTTCAGGTTCTGCAGGTTACGCGCCATATCGGCCCGGCCGATGGCCTCGAGTTCGTCGAGCGGGGTATCAACACGCTCGGTATCCCATAGCATTTGCCTGAAAAGGTCCTCCCCCAAGGCAAAATCTTCGGTCGCATTTGGCAGGTTGGTTTTAAACCAGTCGGTGATACCCTGCATCGCCTCAATGGCGCCGGCGTTCGCTTCGGTGAATGCCTGCTGAAGGTCTTCGTTTTCAACAGACGCCCACACGGCGGGAACGTCGTCGCGAAAATAATCCGCATAACCGCCGAAACCGTCGATACCCAGTTGCAGCCAAGTTCGCGGCATCGGCATGGCGAGGTTCTCACGTATCTGCGCGACGGCCTTGGGCACGTTTTTCAGGTACAGCGTGAATGCGCGCATGCGCTGCGCAAGCGGTGCGTAGTCAAGCGCGATATACGGGCTGGGGTCCAGCGAGTCGCTCAGCCAGCCAAAATAATACTCCGGACTGCGAAATGGCAGCCGTGCCTTCTCCATCCAGAACAGGTCCTGGTCGACACGGGCAAGCAGGTACTCCCGCTGGTACAATTGCTCGGCACTCAGCTGGTCATCGGCATATGCCATGGCTTCATCACGCTCTTTGTGCAGACGCGCTATTTCCTTTTCAATCCCAGCCCGGCTCCAGTCCGGAAGCTGGCCGTCATACTCGTGACGTCCCTGGAACACCGCCCATTGCGGGTGGTTGCTGACATGTTCCTCTATTTGCCGTATGACAAATTTGTCCCAGCTCTCGGGCGCGGTCATTTCCGTTGGTGGTTGTGAAACCTGCGCAGGTTCTTCAGCCTTGTTGCAGGCTGTGAGTAAGGGCAGGGTGAGAAAGGTCAGCGATATCATCGTACGGGTCAGCATGTGGCTCATATAAGGGATCCGGAGAAAATGGAGCGGCCATTCTAGCAGCTGGTGAGCCGTTACTGGCTTATCTTATAGCAACTTGTGTGAAATCAAAAAAGCCCCGGACATTGCCGGGGCTTCCATTAACACCATCAAGCGGATTATTTGACGCCGTGCATCAGTTTGTTGATCAAAGGTGCGAATACCAGGTAGGCCATACCGACCGATAAACCGATCCAGAACAACTGCATGTAGACACCCGAATACTGGGTGATGAGGGCTGCCTCCATCGGCGCACCGTGTGCACCGGCGGTGCCACCGGATGCGAGGGCGGCAATGATGCCGGCCACATACTGCGCCATCGCAATGGACAGGAACCAGCCGCCCATGGCGAGTCCAACTTCCTTTTCATCGGCCAGCTTGGTCACCATGCTCAGACCAATCGGCGACAGGCAAAGCTCGCCCGTGGTATGCAGCAAATAGGTCATGGCCAGGAAAATCCACGGCACCAGGCCTTCCGCATTGGTCATGTTGCCTATCGCAAAGACCAGCAGATAGAAGCCCAGTGCAACCTGGATCAGGCCCAACGCAAACTTGCGGGGAATGGAAGGGTTCACATTCATTAAGTCAAGCTTTGGCCACATCATGGCGAACAATGGCGCAAAAATGAGGATGTACAGCGGATTCAGGGACTGAAAGATACCAAAACCACCTGCCCGCCAGGTTTCCATCGAGCCGTACATGGGTGTCACAAATTCACGGGCAAAAAAGTTCATAGAACTGCCGGCCTGCTCAAACAACGCCCAGAAACAGGAGTTGGCCGCAAACAGAATAATCATGGCGATGTAACGATGTAGCTGTACCTTGTTTTTCGACTTGATGCCTGCGATGACAAAGTAAGCGATAAGCCCCAGCATGATGGCAATCAGCAGATAGCCGAGGATGGTGCTTTCCGACAGCAGGAAGTAAACGATACCCGCCAATACAATGGCGCCTGCGCCGACGGCGAAAAACCGGCCCCAGCCATCCTTGCCTTTTTCCGGCAAGCCGATATGGCCAAGCGCCTTCTTCGCGACTTGAAGAAACAGGGTCGAGAGGATCATGCCGATACCGGCGGCAAAGAAACCCCACTTAAGACCCCAGGTTGCACCGATCCATGACGCAGTGATGATCGGCGCAATCATGGCGCCGAGGTTGATACCCATGTAGAAAATGGTAAAGCCTGAATCACGACGAACATCGCCCGGCGCATATAACTGTCCGATCATGGTCGAGATATTGGGTTTGAAAAGGCCGTTGCCGGCAACAATAAGTGCCAATCCGACCAGGAACCAGTTAAGGTCCTCAATAAGCAGCACAAACAATCCTGCCGCCATGATAATGGCGCCAAGCAGGATGGATCTCTGGTAGCCGAGGATACGGTCGGCGATATAACCGCCGGCGATACCGGTCGCATACACCAAAGCCGTATAGCCGCCATAAACAAGACTGGCTTCTGCATTGGCACCCTCACCAAGATGTGCAAAAAAAGTGGTGGCCACATAAACCGCCAGCACCGCCCGCATGCCATAGTAAGAGAAGCGCTCCCACATCTCGATATTGAACAACTGCCACAGGGCCGTGGGATGGCCGAGAAACTCTCCTTTCGGCAATTCGGGTGGCAGGGTGTTTTCCCCATTTGATTGATTGGTCACGTTTACAGCTCCAATTTTGTTTTAAGTGGTTGTTTTTTATTAGCGCGGATATCTACCGCAATAAAAGAATGGCAAGCATACCATTGCCTGCCGCCAATCGCATATTCATAGATCGCCTTTACATCGACGTCCGCTTGCGTGCGATAATCAGTTGCATTAATTGAAAGCGCAAGGTGAAGATTATGGATCAAAAAGTTGCACAGGATTTTATTGACGAATTGTGGATGGACTCCATCGTTCCCGAACTGGTCGAGTACATTAAAATCCCAAACAAGTCACCCCATTTCGACGCCAACTGGTTTGAGCACGGCTACATGGAAGACGCTGTCCAGCATATCTTCAAGTGGTGCAAAGCACAGGACGTCAGCGGCATCAGCCTCGATATCGTCCGCCTCGAAGGCCGCACGCCGCTGATCTTCATGGAGATTCCGGCAACCGGCGGGGCCAGCGCGGATGACACCATCCTGATGTACGGCCACCTCGACAAACAACCGGAGATGACCGGCTGGGCCGAGGGCCTGGGCCCATGGATACCCGTCATCAGGAACGACAAGCTCTACGGCCGGGGTGGTGCCGACGATGGCTACGCCGCGTTCAGCTCGCTGGCCGCGATCATGGCGGTGCAAAAACAAGGCCTGCCGCACTCAAGGATCGTCGTCATCATCGAAGCCTGTGAGGAATCAGGCAGCTATGACCTGCCACACTATATCGACCATTTGCAGGACAGGATCGGCACGCCTTCGCTGGTGATCTGCCTGGATTCCGGCGCCGGCAATTACGAACAGTTATGGCTGACCGTTTCATTGCGGGGCATGGCCGCCGGTACGCTGCGGGCGGATGTACTGGAAGAGGGCGTCCACTCCGGCTATGCATCGGGTGTCGTTCCTTCGAGTTTCCGCATCCTTCGTCAACTGCTGAGCCGGATCGAAGATGAAAAAACCGGGACGGTCCTGTTGAAGGATCTGCACGCGGCCATACCGGAACAACGTATGGAACAGACACGGGCCATGGCGGAGGCGCTGGGTGACAACATCTGGCAGGCCTATCCGTTTGCCGACGGGGTTGAACCGATGGCGGCGAATAACGTTGAACGCATACTCAACCGCACCTGGCGCCCGGCCCTGTCCTACACCGGCGTCGGTGGCATGCCGGAATTGCAATCCGCGGGCAACGTGTTGCGGCCGTATTCGGCCCTCAAACTTTCGATGCGAATACCGGCGACCATCGACGGGGAGGAGGCAAGCCGCATCATGAAGGAGACCCTTGAAGCCGATCCGCCCAGCAACGCCGGGGTCAGCTTTGAACCCGACCACGCGGCGACCGGTTGGAATGCGCCGGAAATCGCCCCCTGGTTGCATGCTTCCCTGCAAAAAGGTTCGCAGAACAGTTATGGGCTTGACGTCATGTACATGGGCGAAGGCGGCACCATTCCTTTCATGGCCATGCTGGGTGAATTTTTCCCGGAAGCACAATTCATGATTACCGGTGTGCTGGGTCCGAAATCCAATGCGCATGGACCGAATGAGTTTTTACACATTCCCTTTGCCCGTAAACTCACGACCTGCGTTGCGCAGGTTATCGTGGATCACTGCGGACGCAACGCCTGACCCCGGCAGTCAATACCGGCGGAGGTCAAGAAACCCGACCTTCCGGGCGGGTTTTCAATTCAGGATTCGGGTGTGTCCATGTCCGAATTGAGAACGCGTTCGAGTTCTGCGAGGTTCTCACGAATACGTAAGCCGTACTCGTGGTCGTCCCCCCAGACATCCGCGAGTTTGCGCATGCCCTCGGTATCATGCCGGTCAAAGGTTTCGACCATGTGCCTGGCGCGATTTTCGCCGTGTCCCAATAACTTGAGCGCCGCTTCACCCATCGCCAGCGCCGAGCCAAATGTTTCACGTGCGACAAAATCCGCACCGGCATTGAACAACTCGTAGGCGTGGGTGCGGTCATACGCCCGGGCCAGAATTTTCAGTTGCGGAAACTGGTTGCGCACGACATGGATCATGCTGACGGTCTTGCTCCGGTCATCGATGGCGATGACCAGCAAGCGCGCACGCGCAGCGCCAGCCGATCGCAACAACTCCCCATTGGCGGCGTCACCGTAAAAAACCCTGTTACCAAAGCGCTCGGTAAGTTCGATCTGCCCTGCATCGTGATCCAACAGGGTGGATTCAAACCCGCTGGCCTTGAGCAGACGTGATACAACCTGGCCGAAACGTCCGAAACCGGCGACGATAACGGGGTTGTCGGCATTGTCAATGACATCGTCTTCACGTTTCCCGAAGGTATCGACCAGACGCGGCTGGATGACTTTTTCCAGGACAATGACTGCAACCGGCGTCAGCACCATGGACAGGACGACCACCATGATCAACTGGTTGGCTATGTCAAGATTCAAGGCGTGGCTCTGCAACGCGAACGAGACCAGCAGGAAGGCGAACTCACCACCCTGGGCGAGCGTAAAGCTGAACATCAGGTTGTCCGCAAACTGCAGTTTGAAAACACGGCCTAGTACCAGCAATATCAGAAATTTGACCAGCATCAGGCCAAGCACGAGGCCGGCAGTCAGGACCGGCTCGTTCAATATCAGTCGCAGGTCAATACTTGCACCCACCGATATGAAAAACAGGCCCAGCAGCAGTCCCTTGAACGGCTCTATGCTGACCTCCAGCTCATGTCTGAATTCGCTTTCGGCCATGACCACGCCGGCGAGAAATGTCCCCAAAGCAGGCGACAGACCCACGGCATCCATTGCCAGGGATACACCGATGATCAATAACAGCGCTGTTGCAATGAAAATCTCACTGCTGCGGGTTTTTGCAATGTAGCGAAAAACCGGCCGGGTGAGAAATCTTCCGGCCAGCACGATCCCCACCACGGCTGACAGGATCAGCACTGCGTTCAACCAACCCGGTCGCACAGATTCTGTGCTAACCGCCGCATGCTGTATCACCTGACCGCCATCCATAAAAGCCGGCACGGCCAGGAAGGGAATGACCGCCAGCATGAATATGACGGCGATATCCTGGAACAGCAGCACCGAGAAACCGCTCTTGCCAGCAGCGGTCTTCATCCAGCCTTTTTCTTCCAGCGTTTGCACGACGATGGCTGTCGATGACATGGACAGCACCAGGCCGATGACCAGGGCCGTCTGCCATTCAAAACCCAGGTAGGTACACAAGTAACCGATGGCGCCGGTGGTGACGATGACCTGCAATCCGCCCATACCGATGATCGGCACCCGCATCCGCCACAACACAGGGGGCTGCAGTTCAAGACCGATCAGGAACAGCATCAGCACGACGCCGAACTCGGCGAAGTGCATGACATCCTGGCCTTCGTGACCGACCAGCGACAACAGGTTAGGGCCGATGATAACCCCCGCCAGCAGGTAACCCAGCGCGGATCCAAGACCGAGGCGCTTGGCGATCGGGACGGCTATGACAGCGGCCGCGAGATACACGAATGCCTGCACGAAATAGCTGTCTGACATCATTTATCCCCGTCTTTAATTACTGGATTATTCCAAGAATAGCAGCACGCTTCCCGGTCTTCATTCTGCACAGTTGTGCGACTGCATGCAGGGGTGACTGGCGTCACCCCGCTCTATCTGGAACGTTGCATGTGAGATTTTAAATTTTACTTCCAGCTGCTTTGCGAGATGATGCAAAAATTCATCATCCTGCGGCGGTTCGGACATCAGCAGGTGCGCGGTGAGTGCCGTTTCTGTCGTACTCATGGGCCAGATATGCAGGTCGTGCATGCCCTCGACCCCTGCCTGGGTCGTCAGCCAGTCACGCACCTCGACCGGATCCATACCGCGCGGCACCGCATCAATGGCCAGATTCAGCGAATCGCGCAACAAGCCCCAGGTGGACCAGAAAATCACCAGGGCTATCAAAAGGCTGCTCATCGGATCAAACCAATTGAGACCAAATCGCCAGATCACGAATCCCGACACGACCACTCCGAGTGAAACCAGCGCATCGGCGGCCATGTGCAGATACGCGCCACGTATGTTGAGGTCATGATCCTTGCCGGAAACAAAAAGCCAGGCCGTGATTGAATTGATCACGACACCGATACCGGCCACGGTCATGATGGTCTGGCCAACAGGCTCAGATGGTGTCATAAAACGGTTGACCGCTTCCCAACTGATCACCACCACGGCCGCCAGTAACAAAAGGCCGCTGAACATGGAAGCCAGGATGGTGGCACGGGAGTAGCCGTAAGTGCGTCGCGGCGACGGTTGTTTTCCCGCCAGGAAGCTCGCCCCCCAGGCCAGTAACAGACCCAAAACGTCACTCAAATTGTGACCGGCGTCGGTAATCAGGGCCAGTGAATCCGCTACCACGCCATAAAACACCTCGATCACGACGAAAATAATATTCAGCGTCACCCCGACGGCGAAAGCCCGGTTATAGTCCGGTGCTGCATGATGATGGTGGTGGTGTTTTTCCTGATCCATTTCCGATTTTCTGAAATTTATGCAGCGCTCTGCCAGCCATGATAAAACGTGAATGCCCCGATCACGATAAAACCGGCGCCTGCAATCATTGACATCATTTTGGCATTGATTAGCTGTGACAACAACGCACCCGCGGCCACGCCGATCGCGCTCGCCAGCGTCAGGGCGAGGGCGGAAGCAAAAAAGACAGTCCATTTGCCAGCGGCTTTGTCCGCTGCGAAAAGCAGTGTTACGAGCTGGGTTTTATCTGCCATTTCGGCAACGAAGATGGCCCCGAATACGGTCGCAAACAACTTCCATTCCATAAATTTTTCCTTTTCCTCTGCGATTGAATGATATGCGTCAAAAACACTGCAAATGTTACTTGAACTGGCCCCTGCATGGTTAGATACTGCATGTTACAAACGGAAAAAAGCCAAATGGAAATTTAGAGAAATGAGTACAAAGTACAAAATCTGGTTTAACGGTGAAATGCGCAATTTTGAAGATTGCACGGTCCACGTCCTGAGTCATGCACTGCATTACGGTTCTTCGGTTTTTGAAGGCATACGCGCTTATAAAACCCCGCAGGGCACGGCCTTTTTCCGTCTTGATGATCACCTGAAGCGCCTGTTCTACTCCGCTTCAATTTACAGGATCCCGATCCGCTACAGTTTTGATGAAATACGTGAAGCCTGTTTTGAAGCAGTAAGAAGCACAGGCCTCGAAAGCGCATACATACGACCGCTGGTCGCACGCGGCGCCTGTGGCCTGGGTGTGATTCCAAAGGACATGAACTCCGTCGATATATCCATCATGGTTGATTCCTGGGGCGCTTACCTCGGGGAAGAAGGTTTGAAAAACGGCATCAGGGCCTGTATCACTTCATGGCAACGTCTTGCACCCAATACCGTTCCGACCGGAGCCAAGGCCGGCGGCAATTACCTGTCAAGCCAGTTAATCGGGTTTGAGGCCAAGGACCGCGGATTTGAAGAAGGTATCGCACTGGGTCACGACGGTTTGCTCAGCGAGGGTGCCGGTGAAAACGTGTTCCTGGTCAAAAACGGGAAGCTCCTCACACCGCCTACTTCGGCCTCGATACTTGGCGGTATCACCCGCGACACGGTGTTCACACTGGCAGCAGACCTCGGATTGCAGGTTATGGAACAAACCCTGTCACGCGAACAACTCTACGGCGCCGACGAAGCCTTTTTCACAGGCACTGCGGTCGAAGTGACACCGATACGCCAGGTCGACCACCTCACCATCGGCAATGGTGGTTGCGGTCCGGTGACCAAACGCATTCAGTCCGCATTTTTTGGTCTTTTCAATGGTGAAACACAAGACAGTCATGACTGGCTCAGCCACCTGTAACAGGGTGACAAAATAGACTGACAATAATTGTCAGTTGTTAAACATTTAGCGTCAGACCCTGGGTTGCCCGCCACGCTCAACAGGGTGCGATGAATATGCATCCTGTTGTATATTATACACTTTTCCATATTACTTACCCTTTGGCATAAAAATTGCTTTATTAAGGGGGAAGATTGATGTTTCAGAACAGAAATCTTCTTCCAGACCATTGAATTTATGGACATGGAAGTTTGTCACCACCTGTGGCGTAGCTGTGCCAACGACAGTTCACCGAAGCGTTGTGCCAACGACAACGACCGAAGGCGTCAGACCCAGGGAATGGGCCGTACAGGAAAGTTATGAGCTTGGGGGACAAGCAAGGGTGATCAGAAAGCTGGCAGGGGGCCGGCAGAATGATCTGAAAAGGGGAATGTGGGCATCTGGGCTAAAACCACCGATCGCCCACTTAAAAAAAGACCCGTTTTTAAACGGGTCTTTTTTTGTCCGTAATAAACTCAGATTTCAAAAGGGAATCAGGGTAAAACCCTCTGATTGCAGGCGCACGTGTGCTGTCATGGCCGAGAGCGCCAGGCTGACCGCCGGATTCAATTCTTCAGCACTGTAACCGCGGTGCGCCGCCGTTTGTCCACACAGGTAGATTTTTACGCCAGCGCCATGTAGCGCTGCCAGCATCGCGGTGTTTGGGTTTGGTTCATTAAATCGCGCCTGGTAAGCGTCGTCCTTGAGCAGGTCCCTGGCAGCAGGTCCATGCACGACGATCACCAGTTCGATATTTTTGGGGTCAATCCCATTTTTCGCATGCAGGTTCAGAAAACGCGCTGCGGATTCGATCCTGCGGTTTAAATCACCGCTGAAATCCTCCGTTGCGGAGACGTCCATCGATACCTTGTAGTGCGTATCCGGCTGAAGATTCCAGGCACCGACAGGAACCTCGTAAACGGCCCCAAAAGCCACGATGACCGGTCCGGTCTGTGGCTCAGCGGCATACAGTTGACCGGCCATGAACGATGTAGCCGCCAATACGGATAATGCACTGAATCGCATGGAAAGCTCCTTTGACTTACAAGCTTTGACTATCAGCTACGCGAGTGGAACCCCGGCAACCCTCAGTTACTGTCATAGTCGGTAATGATGTACCCGCCGGATTTCTGATCATGTTCGAGGGCGACCATTTTTTGCTCTTTCATTTGCTCCAGCAGTTCGCTGAAGGACCGGAACCCGTGATAACGTTCATTGAAGCCGGGTTTGCGTCTTTTCAAGGTCTGCTTGACCATCGAGCCCCAGACCTTTTCCTCGGGATCACGTTCGCTAAACAGGTCATCCAGGGTCTCGAGCACCCATTCAAACGCCTGTTCCGCGCGCTTCTGCCCTTTGCCCGGAGCCGTCGGCACTTCTTCTGTGCCCTCTTTCTTGCCGTTGCTCTTCTTTTTTGCCGGCTTACGGCGTTCGGACTGGCGGACGATATCATCGTAATAGATAAAATCGTCGCAGTTGGCGATCAACAGGTTGGAGGTCGATTGCTTGACCCCGACACCGATCACTATTTTATTATTCTCCCTGAGCTTGGAGACCAGCGGTGAAAAATCAGAATCACCCGATATGACCACGAAGGTGTCTACATGGGACTTGGTATAGCAAAGGTCCAGCGCATCAACCACCATGCGTATATCGGCCGAATTCTTGCCGGATTGCCGGAGATGCGGAATCTCGATCAACTCGAATGAAGCCTCGTGCATATCCGCCTTGAAATCCTTGTAACGCTCCCAGTCACAATAGGCCTTTTTGACCACGATATTGCCCTTGACCAGCAATCGCTCCAGCACCTCCTTGATATCGAAACGTGCATATTGGGCATCGCGTACACCGAGCGCGATGTTTTCAAAATCGCAATACAGTGCCAGATTGGTAGTCTTGTTGGTCATGGAGGGTAAACCTTGGTTTGAACAGTCTATTCTACTGCCAAACGGATACTCCCAAAAGGGCGAATGTTGACCCACCGGATTTTAAGCCGTTCATTTTGGCCATATACAGTAAATGGCCGACCACGCGAAACCCTGCCGCGGCGGCTTTTGTTATTCGCGCTTTTCAAGCTTACAAGGCGTATCCTATGGGCGATAAAGCGGATCAGTGGTATACATCAATAATGCATGAATCAGACGACATCCTAACACCCTACTACCGTCTGGATCCGGAGGAGTTGATCAAGGTCGTCGAATCAATCGGTCTGTTGTGCGACGGGCGTCTGCTGGCCCTGAACAGTTATGAGAACCGGGTTTACCAGGTCGGGATGGAGGCCGCCGCGCCGCTCATCACAAAGGTCTACCGCCCGGGCCGTTGGACCAATGAACAGATTCTTGAAGAGCACGCGTTCGCGCTCGAGCTCACGGATGCTGAAATACCGTTGATCCCCCCCATGTGCATAAACGGGCAAACCCTGCACGAACACAACGGGTTCAGATTTGCGATGTTCGAGCGGCGCGGGGGACATGCGCCGGAACTGGATCAAAAAAACACACGGGTATGGCTGGGTCGCTTCCTGGGGCGTATACACGCTGTGGGTGCTGAAAAACCATTTCACTCACGGCCCGAACTGACGATTGAGTCGTTTGGTTATGAACCCGTCAAGGCGTTGCTTGAAGGCCGCTGGTTGCCGCCGCACCTGGAAACCGCATTCTCCAGCCTGGCCGACGACTTGCTGATCTCAATAGAAGCCTCGTTTAAACGCGCGGGCAAGTTCAGCAAAATTCGCCTCCACGGTGACTGCCACCCCGGTAACATCCTGTGGCGGGACGGTCCACTTTTTGTCGATCTCGACGACTGCCGGAGCGGTCCGGCCATACAGGATCTGTGGATGCTGCTCTCAGGCGACAACTATGAAATGGCCGAGCAGATGAATGACGTACTGGAAGGCTACACGCAGTTCTACCATTTTAACCGGCGTGAACTGAACCTGATCGAGGCCCTGCGCACCCTGCGTATGCTGCACCACGCCGCCTGGCTGGCAAAACGCTGGCAGGACCCGGCCTTTCCCATTGCATTTCCGTGGTTTGGTGAACCCCGTTACTGGGAAGACCTGATACTTGGTCTGCGGGAGCAACTGGGCCGTATGCACGAAGAGCCCATTCAGTTACCAGTGTAGTGGCCGTAACTGCGGACACGGCCTGATCAGTAATGCGGCGGCGTTTCGTCCTGTGGCACCGCCCCGGCGCCGTCTTCGCCGAATTCCTTCATTCGTTCGGACAAACGGTTGAAATGGTGCTTTAACTCGAGGATTTCGTGATCCTGCCTGGCCACCGTGGTATTCAGGCTCTCGATCAACTCGTCCTGAAAAGCCAGCTGGCTTTCGAGTTCATCGACGCGCCTGGACAGCGTTTCAATTTCACGGCTCACTCGATTGCGTCCGGTATCTTCTCGGGTGGCTCCCACAACTCGACACGATTGCCATCCGGATCCACTATCCAGCCAAAGCGGCCGAAGTCATGCTCCTCTTTTTCGGGTATGACCTCGCCGCCTGCGGCGCGGACGTTGTCCAACGCGGCGTCAAGGTTGTCCACCACCAGGTTGATCATGAACGACTGGGTCCGGTCACCAAAATACCTGGTGTTGGAAGCGAACGTGCTCCACACAGTGAATGCATTGACCGGCATCGCCTCCGGTAAAAAACTGGTGCCGTGTGTCGCACCCCAGTTTTCAATTTCCAGGCCGAGCGCGTCACGGTACCAGTCGGCCAACTGGCCCGGATCGGGTGAACGGAAAAATATACCACCGACACCCAGGGCCCTGCCTTTCACTTTATTGGTCATGCCTTTTTACTCCTGCCCAAAATACCTTTCTATCTACACACCTCAATCTACACAGCGATCATACAGCACGTATCCGCGCCCGGAGTACCTTTTCCAGGTTGCACCCTATTGGTGTTTATGGATCCTCCAGGGCATGAAGGTGTGTTTAACCCATCGAGCCGAAACCCGCCACGCTGTTTTCAGCGTGCAAAGACATGCTCCATCGTCAAGCGAAAATGCGCCCAGGAGCTTTCATCCGCGAGCGGGTTGTACGCCAGCGGCAGACTGTATTTTTCGCCGTTGGCGGTCGCCTGCGGATTACTGAATCCATGCATGGCGCCCGGCAACTGGATAAAATCATAGCGGCCGCCGGTTTTTTGCATGATCGATTTAAAGCCCTTGATCTGCTCATCGCTGACCAGGGTATCCGCTTCACCGTTATACACCATGATCCGGCAATCGAAACGGGCCGGGCCGTCGACCGCCGCCAGGCCAACCGCCCCGTGGAATGAACCGGTGACACTCAGCGGCGCCCCCATCCGGGCCATGTGGGTGACCACACCACCGCCAAAGCAATAACCGATGGCGCCCATGCGCGAGGGGTCGACCGTGTCGCGGTCCTTCAAAACATCCAGGGCTGCAAGGAAACGGTTGCGTGTACCTTCCATATCTGCGATGCGGGCGTTCATCAGCGCCCCGGCCTCTTCCCTGTTGGCGGCGATGCGTCCGACGCCATACAGGTCCAGCGCCATACCGATATAACCTGCCTCGGCCAGCATGCGGGCGCGCCGTTTTGCGTAATCATTACAGCCCCACCATTCGTGGACGACGAGTACGCCGGGTGCGGCACCGGATTTTTCTGTATTCCAGGCGATGTAAGCTTTCATCTCGACACCGTCTGCCGTATAGCTAACTTCTTCTGTATGAATGTCAGTCATGCCAAATATCGCCCCAATGCAATAAGCCCCCGCGATGTGTAAATTGATGTGTGTTCATTATAGTGCGATATCGTCAGCCATCTGTAAACCGCACCAACTGTTGCCTTTTCCGCCCGCTGACCCCACTTGGTTATTTTACAAACACAGGAAAGAACCAATGAGTCAAATGGACAACAGCCCCGAAATCAACATGGACGCTTCATCTCTTGCACGTGAAGAAGTCTATACCGACAGCCGCATCGGCTCGATTCGAAAATTGACACCGGTTACACTCGAAGGCGAACCTGACACCAGCCGGCCGGTGCAGTACATCGGTTCCACCCAGATCATGACCCCGGGTGGCGCCCTGCCCCTGTCTTTCGAGATTGAATCCGACACGCTCGCAGACGCCGTTGCCGGGTTCGGCAAGGCGGCCAAGAAGGCGGTCGAACAGACCATGGAAGAACTGAAGGAAATGCAGCGTCAGCAGGCATCTTCCATCGTTGTACCAGGCGGGGACAAATCGAAGATACAGATGCCCTGATCGTCTGCCAGACCCGTGATGTGCGGGTTCCGGACTTTTCAACTAGAATGTCACCGGTATACATTGAGATACCGGTGACACTATGTACAAGGCTTTCAACCCCGCTATTTTGTGCCGGCTGCTTCTGCCCGCCCTGATGGCCATTCCTGCTACGTGCGTTGCGCAGGACGACCTGATCTGGAATGCGCTCGACCCCGAAAACACCGTCTACCTTGAAACGCAGGAAGGCACGGTGGTCATCCTGTTAAACCCGGTCTTCGCACCGAAGACAGTCAAGCACTTCAAACAACTCATAGAAGACAAGTTTTATCTGGGTACGAGTTTTTACCGGGTCATTGACGGTTTTGTCGCACAGGCGGGTGATCAAAGTGATATCGACGGCAACCCGTCCGCCGAACCACTGAAAGCCGAGTTCGAAATAGAGTGGCCGCTAAAACCCGCAGACGAAGAAGAAGCAAAAAACTGGGAGCCAATGTCATGGACACCGGTGCAAACGGACGACATGTTTGCCGCGTTCACCGGGTTTATCGATGGATTTCCTGCCGCGCGGGAAGATGAAAAGGCCGGCAAGGTGTGGTTGACCCATTGCCCCGGTACCGTCGCCATGGCACGTAACAACGACCCGGACAGCGGCAATACTGATTTTTATATCGTCATCGGACAGGCCCCGCGTTACCTCGACCGCAACCTGACGGTTTTCGGCCGTGTCGTGTGGGGCATGGACGTGGTACAGCGTATCAAACGTGGACCGGCGCTCAAGAACGGGATCATCGAAAAAGACCTCGAACGCAGCTGGATCAGGCAGGTGCGCCTGGCATCCTCGCTTGAACAGGCGCAGCGCGAGGACATTTACATCGCCGATACCAACAGTGCCGGCTTCCTGCAAATGCTCAAGGACCGCCGGAATCGCGATCAGAAATTTTTCGTTCACAAGCCACCCAGGGTGCTGGATGTCTGCCAGGTTCCGATTCCCGCACGGCTGGAAAAATCCTACGTATCCGGCAGGTGAGGAATGAAGCTGGCGAGGTTTATCGTTTCAGTCGTTGCCGTCGGTGACGATCTGGTACAGGACGTTTAATAATTTGACGGCGTCCTTGCTGGCCATGTAGGTCATCTTGCTGAAATCCACCAGGGTGTCGCCGTAGCCGGTCAACGAGGCTTCGGTCCCGAAGGTATTACGCACCAGCACAATGGCTTCCTTTTTCACAGCCTGTTTGCTCGACCAGTAGTCTTTCAGGGCGCTCATCACCCGCTCCGGCGACATTGCCAGGCGGAAAACAAACGGCTGTGATTTCAGGCTCACGATGGTGCCTATCTGGCGCCGGTTATGGACCAGGGTTACATAGCGCGGTCCGGCCCGGTGGAACCTGATCTCAGAGCCCAGGTACCAGACTGATTTCTTGAAAACGTTTTCAAGGAAAGTATTGATCAATGGACTGGAATCGACGTTGTTTTCGCTGATGCGTCGTACGATCCATTCACGCGGCCGTTCGCGGGATTGCATGTTGGTCATTTTTGCCAGTTCCATGACGTTAAGTACCGGCTGCAATTCCCTGCCGTCGATCTGGCCGTCACCGTTGACATCCAAAAAGCTGAAAAGCGTGTCGAAGTAGGCAGAAATGGCGTTCTTGACAATTTCCTTGTCGGGTGACCGGTCAAACAGCTGGCTTGCCTCGGGTAAAGTCTCAAGAAAATCCCAGCTTTGCAGACTCGTGACTGAACCCACCGAAGGATCGCGTATAAAATATTGAAACAGTTCCGGCCAGGCGATCTGCATGCTCACCAGCGCAAACAGAATCTTACATTCCGCGCCGGTGGTTTGCCGCCCGGCATTATGGCTGTGTATACGCTCGAGCAGATTCATATAGTTAACCACGCGCTTGATTCCGCGCGGATTGCGCCCGACCGTGAAACGGGTGATGTCGAGGAAGAAGTTGCGGCTCTCGGGATTATCATCATCGTCGATACCGGACAATCCGGCCTTGTTCAACAAATCAAATATGTATTCATCCAGCCGGTAAGAGGTGGTGGGCACCACGAAAGGCAATTGGATCAACTTGTCGAAAAATGCCTTGCCGCTGGTTTTTTGCAAGTCACGGCCAAGTTTCTCGAGCATGCCCCTTTGCACCACTTCGTAATCCAGCGTCATGACAAACACGCAACCCGGCACATCGATAAAATTCTTGATAGCCTCGAGCAGTTCCAAGGCCATGGCGGGGCGGATACGGTCCAGGTCGTCGACAAAAATGACCAGGCGCCGACCATCACCGCTTGAAACCCAAAGGGCTACCAGCTTTTCAAACTCGGTTCTGAAACTCAGCATCTGGCCGGAGATATCGATATAGGGATTTCCGTTTTTGTTTGCGCCGGTCCGGCCTTGCCTGATTTCCCTGATCTCCTGCAGGACGGTGAGAAGTTTGTGATTCGCCGACTCGAGCCGTAATTTCAATTCTGCCGCGTTGATACCCGGTTCCTGTTCCAGCACCTGGCCAAGTTCGTGGGTCAGGGCGAAAAGACAGGCCACGGAGACGTTGTCATCCTGGTCGAGTTGCGCGTAAGGCCAGCTGTTCAGGCTGATGCTTCTGCACAGCCTGGCATCCAGCAAGCCGGATTGCCGGCGGTCTTCGCATCCGCGCAGCATATTCATCAGGCTGGTGCGTCCGATACCCCATTCACCCTGAATGCCAATGCTGATCGGCGTTTCACAATTGTGTATGAAGTCGCGCATCGCCTCGGCGTAAGGGAGCAGGTTCAATGTATCGGCTTTACGTGCCTTGTCCCCGTGCTCCAGGCTTGAGCTAAACCTGAGCGGCGCTTCACGTAACGTGACGTCATTCATTATCGAGTCCCTTTAATTATGTCGTGTTTCAGACATAAGTTTAACCTGAATGGGTTATTTTGCAGACCTGCCAAAATCTCCGTCGAAAAAAGGCGGCGCAGACTATCAGCTTGCGAGCGGCTCGGGTGTCGTGTCCTGGACATCTCCGAACTGCAGGTTTGCCAGCCTCGCGTACAACTCGCTTCCCTGCATCAACTCATCGTGACTTCCGATGGCAATGATCCTTCCCTGGTCAATCACGACGATGCGATCGACCTTTTTAACGGTCGCGAGACGATGTGCGATGACCAGCGTTGTGCGGTTTTCCATCAAGCCCTCGAGAGCCATCTGCACCAGGCGTTCGCTCTCGGCATCCAGCGAACTGGTGGCCTCGTCCAGCAACAGGATGGGCGGGTCTTTTAAAATCGCACGCGCGATCGCGATACGCTGGCGCTGACCACCCGATAAACGTGTCCCGCGTTCACCCAGGAAAGTATCGTAGCCATCCGGCAGCGTGCTTATAAATTCATCTGCCGCCGCCGCGATGGCAGCCTGCTCAACTTCAAAATCGCTGGCCCCCGGACGGCCGTAGCGTATGTTTTCGCGGGCACTGTCGCCAAACAGGACCGTTTCCTGGGGTACCAGCGCGATCTGTTGCCTCAACGCTGTGGGTGACAAGCGGGCAATATTGATACCGTCGATCTCGACGTGTCCGGATTGCGGATCATAAAATCGCAACAACATCTGGAAGCTCGTGCTTTTACCGGCGCCCGACGGCCCGACGAAAGCCACCGTCTCACCCGCCTTGATATCCAGCGAGAAGTCTTCAAGGGCTGCCGTAGCCGGCCGTGACGGGTAGTGAAACCTGAGATTCCGGAAGGCGATTGAACCGCTGACACGTTCCGGCAGCACCAAGGGGTTTTCAGGCGTATGGATAACGGGATGCGCGACCAACAGTTCCGCCAGGCGCTCCATCGCCCCGGCACCGCGCTGCACCTCACCCCAGACTTCGCTCAGTGCGGCGGCAGATGAGCCCACGAACAACGAGTACATCAAAAATTGCGCAAGTTCACCACCGCTCATGGTGCCGGCGAGCACCGCCCGTGAGCCCGTCCATAATATGACCGTGATCGCGCCGAATACCATGGTAACTCCAAGTGCCGTCAGGAACGCGCGGGTGCGAACACGCCGGATGGCGGCATTAAAGCTCTCCACAACCGCTTGGGCATAACGCTCGCTCTGCAGGGGTTCCAGCGTATAGGCCTGCACGGTCTGGATGGCGTTAAGGGTTTCGTCCGCCAGGCTGCTGGTATCGGCGACCCGGTCCTGTGTGACACGCGACTGGCTCCTGATGCGGCGCCCGACGATGATCATCGGCAGTATCACCAACGGGATACCCATCATGATATAGACGGTCAATTGCACGCTGGTCAAAGCCAGCATCACCAGACCGCCGACCAGGCTGACCATCGTGCGCAGCGCAATAGAGAGACTGACACCTGAAACGCTTTGCACCAGCGTGGTATCGGTCGTCAGACGCGACAGGACTTCACCGGTACGCGTGGATTCAAAGAAGGTCGGGTCCATGCGTATGACCCGGTCGTAAACCCGGGTACGGATGTCGGCGACCACCCGCTCCCCCAGCCACGAGACGAGGTAATAACGAAGTGCGGCAAAGCCGCCAAAGACCGCCGCGGCGGCAAAGAACCAGCCAAAATAGCGGTTGATCGTACCGACGTCATTGGCGGCGAAGCCGTTATCGATCAGGTAGCGCAGCGCAACCGGCAACGACAACATCGCAGCGGAAGCCACCAGCAAGGCGAGCAGCGCGGAAATCATCACACCACGGTAAGCGAGAATAAACGGGGCGAGCGCCCGCAGCGGTTTGAGTGAGCTGCCCTTGGGGCGCTCAGTGGAAATTTTTTCAGCCATCTGTAGCAGATGGGGCTGAACGGGCCGAATTAAAGGCGGCGGACGGGTTGGCCCGAACTTTTGCAATGTTCGGGTTGGTTCTCTGCATGAATCAGGTCATTAACGCTCTGCTTGAGCACGGAGGTCCCGGCCTGCGCCGGGACCTCCCAAAGCTCGCAGTGCTTTAACCCCAAACCTCAAAAAACAAATTCCGACAGGCTGCTAGAGCGTCTCCATCATCTTGTCACGCATGATGAATTTTTGAATCTTGCCGGTGACCGTCATCGGGAAGTCGTCCACGATGATGATGTATTTCGGCACCTTGTAATGGGCGATCTGTTCATTGCAGTAGGCGCGGATTTCCTCCGCGTCCGCCGTTTCACCTTCCTGTAACTTGACCCAGGCCGCGACAGCCTCACCATACTTTTCGTCCGGCACACCAAAGACCGCCGCCTGCTGGATTTTCGGGTGCTGGAACAGGTATTCCTCGATCTCGCGCGGATAGATATTTTCACCGCCGCGGATGATCATGTCCTTGACCCGGCCGACGATGTCGCAATATCCATCCTCATCGATGACCGCCAGGTCGCCGGTGTGCATCCAGCCGGCCGCATCGATATCTTCTTTCGTTCTTTCGTCATCACCCCAATAGCCGAGCATGACGCTGTAACCGCGGGTGCACAGTTCACCCGATGTGCCACGCGGCACCACCCGCCCGTGCTCATCGATGATCTTGACCTGCACGTGTGGATGTATCCGCCCAACCGTTGCAACGCGTTTTTCCATCGGGTCGTCGGTGGCACTCTGAAAGCTGACCGGACTGGTCTCGGTCATGCCGTAGCAGATCGTTACTTCCTTCATATTCATCCTGCTGATGACCTTGCGCATGACCTCGATCGGGCAGGGCGCGCCGGCCATGATACCGGTACGCAGATGGCTGAAATCAAAGGTTTCGAAATCTGCATGCTGCAACTCGGCGATAAACATGGTCGGGACACCGTGCAGGGCGGTGCAGCGCTCTTCGCTTGCGGCCTCGAGCACCGCACCGGGCTCAAAGGCCTCGGATGGAAAAATCATCGCCGCACCATGGGTCACACAGGCGAGGACCCCGAGCACCATGCCAAAACAGTGGTAAAGCGGCACAGGAATACAGAGACGGTCCAGGTGGGTCAACTTCATGGCCTCGGCGACAAAAAAACCGTTGTTCAGGACATTGAAGTGCGACAGCGTCGCGCCTTTCGGCCTACCGGTGGTGCCGCTGGTGAACTGGATGTTGATCGGGTCGTCCGGTTGATTTTCAAGCGCACGTTCAGCCAGTTGCGCGGCTGCATCGGCGGGCGCCATCGCGGCGATGTCATCAAAGCGAAACATACCGGCCACCGGCTCATCGCTGATGACGATCAGCGATCGCAGCGCGGGCACCGCAGAAAGGTTCAATTGACCTGCCCTGGATGTATTTATGGCGGGCGCGATGTCCCGTAACATCCCGACGTAAGAGCTGCTTTTGAACTCGCGCGCCAGGATCAGTGTCTTGCAGGCAACCTTGTTGAGCGTGTAAATCAGCTCTGCCTTGCGGTAGGCCGGGTTGATATTGACCAGGATCAAACCGGCCTTGGCCGTGGCAAACTGTGCAATGATCCATTCGATATTGTTGGGTGACCAGACCGCAACGCGGTCGCCCTTGTTCAAACCTAGCGCCAGCAGGCCACCGGCAAAGGCGTCGATCGCCGCCCCGAGTTGCCGGTAGGTCCAGCGAATACCCTGGTGGCGCATGATGATGGCTTCCCGGTCGCCCCATTTTTCAACCACGCGGTCAAATGCGTCCCCAACCGTCTCGTAAATGAGTGGCTGATCACTGGTCCCACAGACAAAGCTCATCCTGGTTTTCATCGTTGATTTTCCTGTTCCATTTTCGCCAGCACTTCCCTGGATGCCCCCCAGTCGCGTAAAACCCGGATAAGGTCCGGGCGGACCGTTCCCGCCGCGCTGCCGATCCCGGATACCGTGCGCGAGAATCGCGGCGCCGGCGCCGGCTGCGTGACACCTTCAACCTCCACAAATGACTTGCGCGCAATATGCTGCGGGTTTCCGGTCACTTCCGACATATTCAAAATGGGCGTGCAGCAGGACTCTGTGCCGTCCAGGAGCTCACACCATTCATCCCGTGTCCTGGTCGCAAACACCGCTTGCAGTTTTTGCCTGACACTGTCCCACTGTGAGCGGTCGTGCTGGCGGGCCGGATCGATATCGTCCAGGCCGAGTACGTCGAGTAAATTCCTGTAGAAACGGTTTTCTATCGGGGCAACGGCGAGATGCAGTCCGTCACGGGTGCGGTAAGCGGTGTAAAACGGTGCGCCGCCATCGAGGATATTGCTGCCGCGCTCATCCTTCCATGCACCCGCCGCTCTGAACCCCCATATGGACGACATCTGCAAGGCGGCTCCGTCCACCATGGCCGCGTCAACAACCTGGCCCCGGCCGGATTTCGAGGCCTCCAAAAGGGCCGATAGCAATCCGATGACGAGGAAGGCCCCGCCGCCGCCCATGTCGCCGACGAGATTCAGGGGGTACACAGGCTCGCCGCCCTTTTCGCCAATGGCCGCATATACGCCGGCCAGGGCGATGAAGTTGGCATCGTGGCCTATGGAATCCGCTAACGGTCCGTCCTGACCCCATCCGGTCATCCGTCCATAAACCAGCTTTTTATTGCGCGCCATGCAGACTTCCGGACCAAGACCGAGACGTTCCATCACGCCCGGCCGGAACCCCTCGAAAATTGCATCCGCGTCCGCACACAAATCCAGCACCAGCTGCACGCCTTCCGTGGTTTTCAGATCCACGCCGATCATGGGCCGGCTGCGGTTCATGATGTTAAAACGGGCATCCGCCGCGAATATGGGCTCTTTGTTGACCGGTCGTTCTATCCGCACCACGCTGGCACCCATGTCCGCCAGTAGCATTCCCGCGAACTGGCCGGGGCCGATGCCGGCAATCTCGATGATTTTGTAACCTTTCAGTGGACCCATGGGGTACAGACATCCTGATGAAAGACCGGTTTTTTAATTAACCCTGGCGGCCAGGTACCAGGTACATTTTATCCAGAAATGGGACCCGTTACCCGCAATGAGTGGTACGATTCCATATCATGTATATTTTACCTTTTTAACAAGTTTGAAGTTCGCACTATGAAACCATTGAGATCAGACACGACCACCAGCGGCGACCGGGCTGCCGCTTCCCGCTCACTTTGGCGCGCTACCGGCATGCGCAGCGGCGACTTTGGCAAACCCATCGTTGCCATCGCCAATTCCTTTACCCAGTTCGTGCCGGGACATGTCCACCTGCAGAACGTCGGCAGCCTGGTGGCCAGTGAAATCGCCGCGGCGGGTGGGGTATCCAAGGAATTCAACACCATCGCCGTGGACGACGGTATTGCGATGGGGCATGACGGCATGTTGTATTCATTGCCCAGCCGTGACCTGATTGCCGACAGCGTGGAGTACATGGTCAATGCCCATTGCGCGGACGCGCTGGTGTGCATCTCCAATTGCGACAAGATCACACCCGGTATGTTGATGGCCGCGCTGCGTCTCAATATTCCAACGGTTTTTGTCTCGGGGGGGCCAATGGAAGCCGGCCGCCTGGAAAATGGTGGCAAACCGGTTCTGAGGGTCGATCTCACTGATGCCTTTTCAGGTGCGGTGAATATGGACGCCTATCCGGGTAACACGCTCGAGGAGGTGGAAGACAGCGCCTGCCCGACCTGTGGCAGTTGCTCCGGGATGTTCACCGCCAATTCGATGAACTGCCTGACCGAGGCCCTCGGTCTGTCACTGCCCGGCAATGGCTCATTGCTGGCCACCCATCGCGACCGTGGCGCTTTGTTTCTCGAGGCCGGCAGACTGGTCGTCGAACTGGCCAATCGCTATTACCGCGACGACGACGATTCCGTGCTGCCAAGATCCATCGCCAGCTTTGACGCCTTCAGCAACGCGATGGCGGTGGATATCGCCATGGGCGGCTCTACCAACACGATTTTGCACCTGCTCGCCGCCGCCCAGGAGGCCGGGGTGGATTTCAGGATGTCGCATATCGACGCCATGTCCAAGCGTATCCCACACCTGTGCAAGGTTTCACCCTCAACCCACGACTATTTCATGGAGGATGTGCACCGGGCCGGCGGCATGATGTCGGTCATGGGTGAGCTGGAGAAGGCAGGCTTGCTCAATACCGGGGTGCCGATGGTCCACAGCGCGAATCTTGGTGAGGCACTCTTGAAGTGGGACATCGGCAGAAGCAAGGTTGCCGACGCAACCCGACTCTACAGCGCCGCACCCGGCGGTATACGCACGACAAAACCATTCTCCCAGGACAATCACTGGGAACTCGACCTCGACCGCAGCAATGGCTGCATCCGCGACCTGGAGCATGCCTATAGCAGCGAAGGCGGGCTCGCCGTTCTTTACGGCAATATCGCCGAGAAAGGCTGTATCGTCAAAACCGCTGCGGTCGCAAGAAGCATGTTCAAGTTCAGTGGCCAGGCGCGGGTATTCGAAGAGATGGAGGTCGCCAACGAGGCGATACTTGCCGACCGGATCCACCCCGGCGATATCGTGATCATCCGCTATGAAGGGCCGCGTGGCGGACCCGGCATGCAGGAAATGCTGGGGCCCACCATGGCGATCAAATCCAAGGGGCTCGGAGAAACCTGCGCGCTGATCACCGACGGTCGTTTTTCGGGTGCGACGGGCGGGCTCTCTATCGGCCATGTTTCGCCCGAGGCCGCCAGCGGCGGCCTGATCGCGCTGGTCGAGGAAGGCGATACGATCAGCATTGACATCCCGGCGCGCAGCATCAAGCTGGAAGTCGATGACGAGGTGCTGTCAGAGCGTCGCGCAAAGGCCGGGGCCGGTGGATTCCAGCCAGTGGCGCCGCGGCGCAGACGGGTCAGCCAGGCACTGCGCGCGTACGCCGTATTCGCCAGCAGCGCCGACCAGGGTGGCGTGCGTGATTTGAGCAAGGCGCCGGTTTAATTGAGCGCAGTAAGCTGGAAAAAGAGCAACGAAAGAATCAACTTCCAGTCCCGGTAAACAAACATGGGAACATAGTTCTGATTACCAGGGTACAAACTGTACTTTTTAAACGCGAGCCGAAAACTTCAGATTCAGAAATCGATTCAATCCCTTGAAAAGAAAGCCGAGTCCGACTGGTGCGGGACAGGCGGCATTAAGGCTATATTGACAGGTGTAGTAGTTTAATTTACGATTTAAATACTACATATGTAGTAGAGCCTTTCCGCGACAAAGAAGGAAAAACAATTGATCGATAAATCCATTTCACTCAGCAAGACCCAGCTTTCAGTTATGCGTGCCCTTTGGGAAAAGGGAGAGTCCGACACCCAAATGGTTTGCGATGCCCTGTCTACAAAAACTAAAACGCCCGCATATACCACCGTTTCAACCCTGCTGAAACGACTGGAAAGACGTGGCCTGATTACGCATTCCCGGGTTGGCAGGAAACAATTGTTTCGTGCCCTGGTCTCGGAACAGGACGTTCAGACCTCAATGGTTGCCGAATTGATCGGCTCGGTGTTCAAGGGCGATTCCCGTGCTCTGGTGAGCCACCTGATCAAAGAGAAAGAAATTAAACCTGGTGATCTGGAAACACTCCAGGAAATGATAAAAAAGGGAAAAAAATCATGACGGCGGATTTCATCAACACTCTTTTTCTCGGCGCCCTGACCTATCTGGGGCATAGCACTGTTTTCCTTTCAGTCGCGCTTGTTGTGACCTCCTTCACGGTATTGAAAAATATTGTTTTGAAAGAAATGATTCTGCGGATTGCCTTGTTTGCGGGCTTGATTACCGCGCCTCTTCAAATGACCGGAGCATTCGACCCGGTGGTGCAACCAATTGCCATCTCAGAACAAACCGCACTTGCCGAAACACCGGTCTTTGAACCGAGGATCACTGCCAAATATCAGGAAATGCCTGTAGCAAAGAACGATGCATCCATGACCGTTAAACCAACCGTAACTGAACCGACTGCATGGTCGACGGCGATATTGACTCTTTTTGTCTGGGCCCTGTTCGGTTTCGCGTTTTTGGTTCAGCTGGGTTACCTGGCTTTTAGCCTGAAGGTCCAGTTGACGGGCCGCCGCCCGGTAACCGACGGCCGTGCTTTGCAGCTTGTGGAAAACCTTGCCACCGCACTGGATATCGAGGCGCCCAGGCTTTCCTTTAAAAGGAATTTGGCCAGCCCGTTCTGTTTGGTATCCGGCGAGGTCATCATTCCCCATTGGACGCTAACCCTCCCCAGCCATCAATTGAAGGCGCTTCTGGCCCATGAGATGGCGCATCTCAAACGCCTGGATCCGGCGTGGCTTATCACGGGCCGCCTTGTCCAGGGTGTGCTGTTCTTTCAGCCGTTGAACTTCGTTGCCATTCGCAAGCTAGGGGAGCTGTCAGAGTTTTCTTGCGATGCGTGGTCGAAAAAAATTTGCGGATCAGGCCTGGCGCTCGCCGAATGTCTTGCTGAATGCGTCAGGCGTCAGTTGGACCAGGGTCCTGCGGTGCTTGGTATGGCAATGGCGACCCGGCGTTCGCCGATCATCGAGCGCACCCATGTGCTTCTGGAAAACGTACGTGATGACACAAGACCGGCTTCGCGCCTTGCCCAGTTGGCGGTGGTTGCGATGTTTATCGCAACCGGGCTGGTCATTCCGGCTTTCGCCCTGGATGAAAAAATACAGATCATGAAGGAAGCCAATTCGCCCGACGCCATATTCAGTTCGAGCAACGTCATGATTGAAGACAATGGTCGCATGATTATCGACACGAAATACCAGACCAACGACCGTACAATCAAAATTGACGGCAAAGGCCGCTACACACTAAACGGGCAGGAATCCGCACTCATTTCGATCAGCCAAAATGGTTATCTCGACATTGCAGAGGATACCCGGAAAGAAACGCGGCGCGTCCGCTACGAGGAAGATGGCGGCAATATTTCCGAAACCTTCTGGCTGGACGGTGACAAGGTTGATAATGACGCCGACATGCGCGCCTGGCTGGCCCGCATCATCCCAGATTTCTATCGCCAGACCGGCTTTGATGCCGAAAGCCGAACCAAATTCATTTATGAACGTGACGGTGCAAATGGCGTTTTGGATGAAATGGCGCAAATCACGGACAGTTATACGCTTCGTACCTACGGCATCATCCTGGCGAATATTGCTCATCTGAATGATAAGGAAGCCCTCCGTTTTATGGATATTGCAAAAATTGTTTCTGATTCGTACGACCTTAGTGAACTGCTGGTTACGTTTGTCGAAAAACAGACTCTCAGCGATGCAGCCTGGAAGGCCTTGGCCGGGGTGGCAGGAAATATTTCCGATTCTTATGACCTCCGCGAAGTGCTAACAACAGCCGGCAAGAATTTCTCCGGCCCGCCCGAGAACTGGCGCACGCTGGTGGAAACCGCAGGCCATATCTCGTCCAGCTATGATCTCCGCGAAACACTGACAGCGTTTGTCAGCGTTATGTCAAAGGATGACAAGACCATCGCGCAAATTGCTGAGGTTTCCGGAAAAATTACCTCGAATTACGATCTCGGCGAGACCCTGAGCGCCTATGCCAAGGAAGGCGGGTATGACACAGGCGGATGGCTGGCGCTTCTGGGCGCCGTGAATAACGTCACGTCCAGTTACGACCGGCGCTCAACCCTCGAGGTGTTCGCCGGGCATATGCCACGCAACGACCAGCTGGTCGCCAGGTACGGCGAGATTGCAAGCGGGATTTCCAGCGACTACGACCGTGAGGAGGCCAATGGGGCCTTATAAAATGAAGCGATTTATGTGTCTTGTTTTGATTGTGTGCCTGCAATCCTGCACGGAAAGGGAGGAAGCGTCTTTTAGTCCTGACCTGAAGGCTGTGGACCTGGTTATGACCGAGGCCCAACTAAGAGGCTTTTCTGGAGTCGTGTTAATTGATGGTGAAAATGATATTTTGTTTGAAAAGGGTTATGGGATGACCGCACTTGAAGACGGACAGCCCATAAGCCCGGATACGGTTTTCCTGATAGGGTCCATCGTAAAGGACTTTACCAAAATGGGGATACTGCTGCTGCAGGATGAAGGTAAACTTTCTGTTTCTGACCCGATTGGGAATTTCTTTGCCGATGTCCCGGGTGATAAACGCAACATCACCATCAAGCAGCTTCTCGATCACACCTCTGGAATTCCTGACCTGATTGCTTTGGATAACAGCATAATTCCTGAGTATTTTGTCGATTATGATTATATCCCCGTCACCCGTGATCAGGCGATAACGAAAACAATGAATGCACCACTGTTGTTTGAACCTGGAGGCGATGAAGTTTATTCAAACTCAGGGTATGCGCTGCTGGCTGCAATCATCGAAATAGTCTCAGGAGAAACCTATGAAGGCTACCTTAACCGGCGTATTTTTTCCCCCGCTGGTATGATGCAGACCGGATATGTTTTACCCGACTGGTCGCATTCTTTGCTTGCCAGGGGCATTGATGAAGGCAAGGATTGGGGGGTGCCGCTCGATGGAAACCGTTGGATGACTGACGGCCCCTCATGGAACTTGCGCGGAAATGGGGGCATGCTTGGAACCGCACCTGACCTGGCGCTTTGGGTCCGGGCGCTGAAGGCGGATAACATACTTCCCAAGGCCGCCCGAAACAATTTTTTAGAAAATCGGAAGCAATCAAAAAACTGGAATTCGTTGATTTTGGCTTCGGCTGGGTCAAATGGTATTTTCAATGCAGTTTATGTATGGATGGAAGATCAAAAAAGAAACCTCGTGTTGATTTCCAGCAATTCTGAATATAACGCGGAACTCACCTACCTGCATCCTATGCTGGGCCTGGTTTTCGAAATGAGTGCAAGTGCTAAAGAAAACAAATAATTAACTGGTCTTTGCCAACCCGAACCGGGCGAATGCGGCTTAGCCGCACCCATCAGTGACTCGAAGGTGTTCTTCCTGTCACCCGCCACCTGTTGCAGCCTGAAGACTTGCTTGTAATCGAAGGCGGTATCTATACTCTTTCGAAGCTTTCCAGAATTCAATAAGCTGTTTGGCAAAAGTGGAAAGCGCCTGACCGGCCCGTAATAGAAAATAAGCAAGAGGATAAATACCGTGCCAAGTCTCGATCATGTTTTCAATATTGAAGACCTTCGGAAAATAGCCCTGAAGAAGCTGCCCAAACCTCTTTTCAATTACATCGACGGCGGGGCCGACGACGAGTCCAATGTACGCGGCAATACACGGGCGTTTGACAGCGTCAGGCTGGTGCCGGAATACCTGATCGACATGGCGCACATCAACACCACGACAAAGGTACTGGGACGCGAAATTTCCATGCCGCTGTTCCTCGCGCCCACCGGCATGACACGCCTGTTTCATCACGATGGTGAGACCGCGGTATCCAAAGCGGCAGCGGCGGCCGGTACCTATTACTCGCTCTCAACCGTCGGCGCGACCAGTATCGAGGATGTGGCTGCCGCCTGCGACGGTCCGAAGTGCTTCCAGATTTACGTGATGAAGGACCGCAGCCTGACACGCGAGTTTATCCAGCGCTGCAAAGATGCGAACTACGACGCCCTGACGCTCACCGTGGACATCCCGGTGGCGGGTAACAGGGAGCGCGAGTTGCGCTACGGCTTCAGCATGCCGCCCAAGCTCAATCTCGCCGGCATCATCGGTTTCGCCGCCAGGCCGGTCTGGGTTTACCGTTCCCTGACACACCCGAAAGCCATACTCGCCAACGTCGCGCATAAAATTCCCGAGGGAAGCTCGCAAAGCACGTCACTGATCGAGTACATCGCCAGCCAGTTTGACCCATCGGTCACCTGGGAGGATCTCGAGTGGATGATTTCCGAATGGGGCGGCCCATTTGCTATCAAGGGTATTTTATCGGCGTCCGACGCCCGCAAGGCGGTCGACCGTGGTGTCACGGCTATCATGGTCTCAAACCACGGCGGCCGTCAGCTCGACGGCACCCTTTCGGCGTTTGACGCCCTCGGCCCGATTCTTGACGAGGTGGGTGGTGAGTGCGAGGTCATCTGTGACGGTGGCGTTCGCCGCGGCACGCACGTATTGAAAGCGCTGGCGCGCGGCGCCACCGCCTGTTCAATGGGACGGCCGTACCTGTATGGGCTGGCGGCCGGCGGTCAGGCCGGTGTCAGCAAGGCCCTCGATCTGCTGCGCGCCGAAATCGTCAGGGGCATGGGTTTGATCGGTTGTCGGACGATCGGCGAGATCGGCAGAAAACACATTATTTGAACTTGAAGCGCAGGTGCCCCCTTACCCGGGTTACGGCGTTAAAGCGGCTCTTATCTCCTGCAGTTTTTCCTTCACCACTGCGGCGTTGGCGCTGCCCATGCGCACCAGGACCTTCTGTCCCGCCGTCATGGATTCGAGCTCCGGGTCTTCAAACAGGTAAACGGCCTCGGGTTTATAAAGTAAAATGGGGCCGTCAGGATCGGGTGCCGCCAACAGGTTATCGATCACCTCGGCCAGGCGGTCATTGAATGACCCTTCGCCGCCATTTTGCTCCCAGGCCTGTTGGAACAGCGGATAATAACTGCGATAGAACGTCACCAGCCCATCGCTATCCATGTCCCGCAACAAGGCGACATAATCATCATAACGGTCGAAATTCCGGGGACTCAGCACCTGGGTATCGCCTTCGGTATCAACGATGAGCTTGTCATCCACGGCTTTGACCGGATTGATGTTGACGGGCACCTGTCGGGAGGTCAGGCTGTCGATCGAAGCAACGGCCCTGCTGATGACCTGGTCCATGGTCAGGTAGTCCGCCAGGCGGCTGCTGCCGGCAATATCCACCAGGTCCCGGGTAACCTCGGCATCGCTCTCGGTCAGCTCCGGCAACGGTTCCGGCGGCACTTCCGCCACGCTTTCGGGTTGGGCAAAAACCGTGGTATTTTCAGCTGTCGGCTGTTGTTGTTCGATGTCCGGCAGAGCCGGCGTTACCGGGGGTGGGGGCAATACGTGGACTTCTTCCGGCGGCTTCGTCAGAGAGTACCAGGCAGCGCTACCGAAGAGTAGGACGAGTACTATTACTGGAACCGCTTTTTTCATGATCATACCTCGACTGCTTGTCTGTGTTGTGACCCAGGGCCTGTTGACAGACCCTAATATATAATACGCCGATAAATCCAAAACTTAAGTCCCTGGTCCATTATTTGCAGTTCAACTGACCCTGATCAATCGTGGTCCTTGAACCGTTCCGCAGGTCTGGTATATTGCTTCCCCCCTGAAAACATATATTTACAATTCGGAAGACTGAAAATGTCCAAGCCTGTTTCATTTGCAAAATTAACCTGTAAGCTGTTCGCCGCACCGGCGCTGTGCGCTCTGCTCGCAATTCCGCTTACATCGATGGCGGACACCGCCCTGATCGAGACACCGCTTGGCGACATCCAGATCGAATTGCTGACGGATGATGCACCCAGGACGGTCGCCAATTTCCTTAACTACGTGCAAAATTACAAGTACTACAAAGCTTTTGTTCACCGCAGCGCACCCGGCTTTGTGATCCAGGGTGGCGGATTCACCTTCAACGGGATCAATCCAGTGGGTATCATCCCCTTTGACCCGGTTGACAACGAATTCAAGATTTCCAATACGCGCGGCACGGTGGCCATGGCCAAGGTGGGCGGCCAGCCTGACAGCGCCACCAGCCAATGGTTTATCAACCTCGCCGACAATTCGGATGTACTCGATACTAAAGACGGCGGTTACACGGTTTTCGGCCGGGTGACCAGCGGCATGACCGTGGCCGACGCCATCAGCCAGTTGCAGATCATCGACGCCAACGGTCCTTTTGCGGAATTGCCCGTCATAAATTACGACCCGACCAAGTTCATTACCGAGGCGAACCTCGTCATGACGGACATCAGCGCGGATGCCGACCCACAGGTGTCGACTTTCGTGATGAACCCCGGATTGAACGACGCCTGGTATAACCCGGTCACCACCGGCCAGGGATTTTTCATCACGGTGTTTCCTGATCTCGGCCTGGTTAACCTTGCCTGGTTCACCTACGACACGCAACTGCCCGCGGACGAGTCTGCAGCCAACCTGGGTTCGCCAGGCCACCGCTGGCTGACCGCACTTGGTCCCATCAATGGCAATACGGCTGTCCTGAATATCAATATTGCCAGGGGTGGGCTTTTTGATACCGCCACTGAAATCCAGAATACCGATCCGGAAGGCTCGGACGGCACGATTACACTGACTTTTTCGGATTGCAGCACCGGTGTCGTCGATTACGACATCCCGTCAATCAGCCAGCAGGGCAGCGTGCCGATTCAGCGGGTTGCCAACGACAATGTCGCACTTTGCGAGACATTGAGCACGCAGTAGAGATATACAGAGGAATCCGTCATCCCCGCGAAAGCGGGGATTTTTTAGGAACACATTACCAGGTTTGGGAGGTACCGGCCTGCGCCGGGATGACCTCACTGTTCTTTCAGGGTTTGACGAACTTCAGGGTGAAGCGGTCCGTGTTGCCGGTGACCGTTTTGCGTCCAACCTCGTAGCGCAACTCGTCATCGGGACGGAAATGCAGGTCCGAAAAATCCACGAACTCAAAGCCGGCGGCCTCGATTTCACGGATGGCCAGAACCGGATCAACTCTGCGGCCATTCTCAGGATTATCCTCCTCCATATGACGGCGGGTATGATCGACAACGGCATAAATTCCACCCGGTTTCAGGGCGTCAAAAACAGCCTTGTCCAGGGCTGCGCGGCCTTCGGCATCAAAATTGTGATAATTGCGGAAGGTCAGCACCATGTCCACGCCGGTAACGCCCAAACCGTTTGTTTCGAGGCTATAGAACCGCGCACCGTCTTTTCTGAACACCTTTGAATCGGTTGCAATGATTTGCATATCCTCGAAACCCGGTTCGGCGATCAGATTTTTGGCGATATTGCCGGTACCCAACGCCGCATAATATTTACCATTTTCCGCTACGACGGGTACCAAAAGCTTGGTGTACCAGCCTCCACCCGGGAGCAGTTCGATGATTGTCATGTCATCACGCAAACCAAAAAACTTAAGGGTTTCAACCGGTTTACGGTTACCGTCACGGTCTTTTTCAGCGTCGGTCCTGACATCTGCCGCCATGGCCGCGTTCAACTTGGCTTCAACGGTATCGTAATCATCAGCAAATGCCATCCCGGCAGATACAATCAAAAAGGCACACAATAAATATTTCATCAGAATTTCCTGTAGTCCATTTGCAACAATGCGGACTGCAATCATAAAGGAATATGCGCGTGGTTGTTATATCAGGGCGCGCCCGGGGGAAAGCCCGATACCGGGATTCAATGACGTTCCAACTCCGCAATTCTGTCAAGTAAATCCAGCGCCAGTGCAGCACCTGCCAGGTTGACGCCCAGGTCACGCTGCAGGTGAATCACCGTCCTGACCCGTCTCAGGCTGCTCACGCTGAAGCTCCAGCTCTCGACTTCACTGCCACGCGGTTCGAGAATGCCTTCTGACACCAGCGTGGTGACGGTTTGCGTTTCCACGGTACAACTGCGGCAGAGATCGGCCAGGCTGATCAGGTCCCCTTCGCCAAGGACTTCGCCGACGAGGACTTTTCCGGGATGTTTGTCACTGCTCATTGTCAGGCCACCTCCATCGCTGCACGCGGGTCGAACTTGATCTCTTCCCGCATTCGTTTGTAAATCTCCCTCGACTTGTCATCATCGGCGGGTGGCAACGCAATCTGCAGCACCACGTAAAGATCACCCGGGGTTTTCGAGGGTATACCCCTTCCTTTCAGCCTCAATTTCTTGCCGGCCTTTGAATTCGCGGGGATTTTGAGGTCTATCGCACCGGATGGTGTTGGCACCTTGACACTTGCACCCAGGGCCGCCTCCCAAGGGGCCACCGGCAATTCGAGGTACACGTCCGCACCCTCGACCCGGTAGTAACGGTGCGGATTGAATTCTATTTCCAGGTACAGGTCGCCCGCCTTGCCGCTACCCTGACCTTTAGCGCCCTGACCGCCCAGGCGAATCTGTTGACCCTGCCTGATACCCTTGGGGATGTTGATTTTCAATGTCCTGTTTCGGCTGACCACGTGTCCGTCGCCCGTCACCTCCGGCATTTGTAATGAAATTGAGCGGGCCGCTCCATGAAAGCTGTCTTCCAAATCGATAAGAATCTTGGCGTGATGATCTTCACCCTGCATATGGAACCCCCGGCGAGACCCGCCCGGGCCTCTCGCCTGCCCGAACAGCGACTCGAAAAAATCACTGAAATCCTGTTGACCTCCCGCGCCCCGCGGCGACCCGTGAAACTCAAACCCGGAACCCCAGTCCGGAGGTGGCCGAAAACCCTGCTGGGAATTCCAGTTCGAACCCAGCTGGTCATAGGCGATACGCTTTTCCGGGTCTTTCAAAACCTCGTAGGCCTCCCCAACGTCCTTGAACTTTTGTTCAGCGTCACTTTCCTTGCTGACATCGGGGTGGTACTTACGGGCAAGTTTGCGGTAAGCACGCTTGATTTCATCCTGGGTGGCCTTGCGGCCAACCCCCAAAACAGCGTAATAATCTTTATATTCCATAGCTCGACCACTCTAAAATGGTTTGACGACGACCCGCCACGTTCGATGGCTCAGATTCAAGGGTATCCAACAACACCTTGCACACAGGATGTTGGGGTGAAGTCACGCCGGGTCAATGGCTGAGGTGATGGTACCAACCGAACCGGGAAGCTTCTCTACTCGATTTTTTCTTTCGGTTTATATTGCTCGGCTTCCTCCCTGGTCAGTTGCTCAACACGCAACGTCCAGCTTGCCAGGCTGGAATCGACCTGGAGGGCATAACGGCCACCTTCATGAAACAACCTGACGCCGTTATCAACATACTTGGTCATGGCGATTTTTCCCAGGTACTCGCCGGTCGGGGAGACCAGGTTGATTTCCACCGCCATCTGACCGGGGTAGTCGCCATTTGTACGCCAATCCACAATCCACGGTGCTTCCACCTCGAATTCCGGGGTGGTTTTGCTTTCGGAACCTTTGAATTCCTGGATCAATTCCTTGCTGCTGGCGTTACCCGCCAGGCAGAGCAGTGTAACCAGAACCGCAGACCTTACTAGGATCCTATTCATGTGATTCTCCTGTTAAAAACGTACCCTCATATTTTTATGACCTGAAAAATCGGATATTGCTCAATTATAGATAAAATCCGGGATACTGATGCAATGTTCAGGCTGAATTCGCTATAGAATGTCCAAATAATTACAATGAATTGGTACCGCCGCTCATGATTGCGAACGGTTGCTACAAGCTGAAAACTGCGACCCGGACCCTCACCAAAGTATATTGGCCGGAAACTTAGCGGCAGTGCCGTACAAAACATCGGAACCACTCGAACTACAGATGACATGACCGACCAGAATATTCTTTTTACCCTGTTGTTTTTCGTCTTCGTGTTCCTCATTTGGGGACGCTGGCGATACGACCTCGTTGCGTTTTCGGCCCTGCTGATCGCTGCAGGCGCCGGTGTTATACCTGCCCACGATGTTTTCTCGGGATTCGGGCACCCCGCCGTGGTTGTCATCGCACTGGTCCTGATTGTCAGCCGCAGTCTGTCAAACTCCGGCGCCATCGAGTTGCTTTCAAGGTACCTGATCAGCGGGTCCCGCAAGCTGGCCACACATATCGGCATCATGGCCGGTTTTGCCGCAATCCTGTCTGCGGTTATGAACAATGTAGCGGCACTGGCCTTGCTGATGCCGCTTGATATGCAGGCCGCCGCAAAAGCCAAACGCAGCCCGGCCCTGAGCCTGATGCCGCTTTCCTTCGCGTCAATACTTGGCGGCATGATCACGCTGATCGGCACACCACCCAATATCGTCATAGCCGAATACAGGAACACCGTGCTGGGCGAGCCTTATCACATGTTCGATTTTGCACCCGTCGGACTGGCGGTCGCCATCGTCGGCGTCGCCTATGTAGCATTGATCGGCTGGCGCTTGATACCGGTTGCTCGGGGCCAGCATGATACGGCCGAGGAGTTAAGCCATCTTGGCGATTATCTCGCTGAGCTCAAGGTACCGGAAGGGTCTTCAGCCATCGGCAAAAAGGTGCG
This sequence comes from uncultured Gammaproteobacteria bacterium, assembly GCA_963801195.1. Taxonomy (GTDB): domain Bacteria; phylum Pseudomonadota; class Gammaproteobacteria; order Xanthomonadales; family SZUA-36; genus SZUA-36. The sequence goes on from CAWDDX010000003.1 coordinate 520,233, forward strand.
CGACCTCGACGAGACAACAGCTGAGCACGAGGTCGAAATTGTCGGCCTGATCCGGCGCGGCGAGCGACAGCCCGGCATGGCGCGCCGCGTGGAGATTCGAAAAAATGACATCCTCGTATTCAGCGCTTCACCTGATGGTATCGAAGCGATTGTCGGTGCGCTGGGGCTTAAATATGCGAGAAAAAGCGATGCCGAAGGCGGCTTGTTCAAGTCTGACGACGCCGCGCTGCTGGAGGTGGTCGTTCCACAAGGTGCGCGCATTGAAGGCCGCTCCGCCCACTCATTGCGGCTGATGTACCGGCACGGCGTGACGTTGCTGGGCGTATCACGGCAGGGCAAACGGTTTTCCAAACGGGTACAGGACCTGGAAATACAGGCAGGGGATATTCTTCTGTTACTCGGTAACAATAAAAAGCTCGACGATATCGCCCACTGGCTCGGTTGCCTGCCACTCGCCGAGCGCGGCCTGCAGGTGACCCAGCGCAAAAAAGCCGGACTGGCAGTGGGTATTTTTGCCAGTGCCGTGGCGTTGGCAAGTTTCGGCGTGCTCTATCTGCCGGTTGCCCTCGGTATCGCTGTGATATTGATGGTACTGACCGGCATCATGCCCCTTCGGCAACTTTATGAATCGGTTGAGTGGTCAGTAATCGTGCTGCTGGGCTCAATGATTCCCATTGGCATTGCCCTGGAGTCCAGCGGTGGTACGGGCTTGATTGCATCCGGCATCGTAAACGTAGCCGCCGACTTCTCACCTGCCGCTGTCATGGTCATCCTCATGATAGTGACAATGACCTTATCGGACGTGATGAACAATGTTGCCACCGCCGTGATCGCGGCGCCCATCGGTTTCAACATAGCGAACACCCTGGGTGTCAGTCCGGACCCATTCCTGATGTGCGTCGCAGTTGCGGCCAGTTGCGCATTCCTGACACCCATCGGACACAAGAACAACACGCTTATACTCGGCCCCGGCGGTTATCGTTTTGGCGATTATTGGCGGATGGGCCTGCCATTGGAGATCCTCGTCATCATTATCGGAGCACCCGTCATTTTATGGGTCTGGCCGATGTAGGATAGTTTTCATCCCGTAGGGAAAGTAAAGGTTTGTCATGTATGTAGAACTCGCAATTCTGGCCTTGTTTGTCTTTGTCTATAGCGTGGTCGCGGATCGCGTGGATCGCACGGTGATATCAGGCCCCATGGTTTTTGTCGTCGCCGGGTTTCTCATGGGGCCATCAGTCCTCGGATGGTTCAAGGGAAATGCTGAAAGTGAAGATTTGCGGGTGCTTGCCGACCTGACTCTCGCCGTTGTCCTTTTCAATGATGCAGCGACCGCGAATCTGTCCGTTCTCAAACGCCAGTTCCGGATACCAACCCGCATGCTGTTGCTGGGACTTCCCGGCGCGATCGTGCTGGGATTCGGTGTTGCTGTCCTGTTGTTCGACGGTTTGTCAATCTACGAGGCTGCCATCCTGGCCACGATGCTGGCCGCGACCGATGCCGCATTGGGGAAAGCCGTTATCACCAATCAGGCGGTCCCGGATCGTCTGCGCGAAGGTTTGAACGTGGAAAGCGGGCTGAACGATGGGATATGTGTCCCGATACTGCTGTTTTTCATAGCCTTGACCGTCGTCAGCGAACACGGTGGTCACTCGCTATCCGCGATGGAGCTTGTGGCAAAAGAACTTGGTATCGGCATGATCGTTGGCGCCAGCCTTTCGCTGGTCGGCACCATGCTGCTGCGCTGGTGTCAGAAAAGGAAATGGGTAAGTGAAATCTGGAGGCAGGTCACGGCGGTTGCGCTCGCATTTTCCTGCTTTGCGGTCGCGGACAGTTTGCACGGCAGTGGTTACATCGCCGCGTTCATCGGGGGTTTGTTTTTCGGCTACCGGGAGAAGAAATCCACCCACAGTCTCGTGCTGGCCTCCGAGGGCACCGGCGAGACACTGGCCCTGGTGACCTGGATGCTGTTTGGCGCCATGGTCATCGGTCCTGCGTTCAAACAATTTAGTTGGGACGTGGTGCTATACGCGTTGCTGAGTCTTACCTTCGTTCGCATGATCCCGATTTACCTGTCGCTGACGGGACTCGGCGAAAGCGTTGCCAGCCGATTATTCGTGGGCTGGTTCGGGCCCCGTGGTCTCGCAAGTATCGTTTTTGCGATCATGGTAATCAATGAGGGCGTCCCCCATGGCGAACTCCTGGCGCTGGTGGTTACCTGCACGGTCTTCCTTAGTCTCGTATTGCACGGGATTTCCGCGAACCCGCTGGCAAAACGGCTTGGAAACAAGGAAAGCCAGCCCGGATAATTCACCAAGGATCCGGAATTTGCAGCGTAGCTGGCGAAACAGTTTGATCGATCGTTCGAAAAACCATAGCCCCGCTATGGTTTGAGAAGGATCGGCCAAAATGTGAAGTCAGATGCGTTGCAAAACCGGATAGGACAAACTGTAATTTTTGCAAAAGGCCATAAATGCCTGTACCACCATGAAATAGATGGACATTTGTCATTTACTCGTCCGCCTTGGTGAATTATTCGGGCTAGGGGTCGGGTTCATTTCCCCGCAATCACTAGAACGTCATTCCGGCGCACGTCATCCCGGCGCAGGCCTCCAATAGCGCCCTTCGAACTACACTGTGGGCACTTCCAACAGCGTGCTCGGAACTACTCTATAAGCACCTCCAACAGCGTGCTCGGAACTACACTATAAGCACCTCCAACAGCGTGCTCGGAACTACACTATAAGCACCGTCATCCCGGCGCAGGCCGGGACCTCCCAACGTTTTCGTAATCTTTAAAGAAGCCCTGATTTAGCGCTCTGCTAATCTTTTGGAGGTCCCGGCCTGCGCCGGGATGACGGCGGCTGTTGTTGGGAAAGCGCTGGGTTTGGGAGGTGCTTGTTGTTGGTAGGGCGGTTGTTGGGGAGCGGGTTGGTTTGGCGCTATGCGTATTTGGAGGAGATCCCGGCCTGCGCCGGGACCTCATCAAGAAAGCGCTACGGTCGCCATCCACCGATGAAATCAATCTTCTATCAGCACCTGCATAACCGAAGTGAACCTGACCCCTGGTGTTCTTTACCGTCTCAACAAGGTCCACCAGCGGGCGATATTCAACAGGCTGGCCAGCGAAGCCGCCACATAGGTCAGCGCCGCAGCGGCAAGCAAACGTCGGGCGTGGGGCAGGTCGACCGGTTTGAGGATGCCGCCTTGTTTCAGCAGGGGCAAGGCGCGTTTGAAACTGGCGTCCCACTCGGTCGGCAGGGTCACGAGGTGGACCAGGGTGGTGGCGCCAAGGCTCAACAAACCACCGAGGACCATCACCAGGCTCAACAAAGGCGCCCGTGTGAGCATGCCGATAAACGGGGCCGCCATCAATATACCCGCCCCCAGTTTTTGCGCCGGTTGTGTCAGCGTGATGAGCCGGCTGCGGATTTTCAATGGCGGGTATCCGTGCTTGTCCTGCAGTGCGTGCCCGACTTCATGTGCGGCCACCGTCACCGCGGTCAATGACCGCCCGTTGAGCTTTTCGGGCGTGAGCCGTATGATTTTTTCCTGCGGATCGTAGTGGTCGCCGCTGGAAGTTTCCTCCACCTTTACGTTTTGAAGGCCGAGACCATCCAGCAAGTAACGGGCCAATTCACCGCCGGTACCTTCGTAACGGTCGACCGGTTTGCTGTAACGGGCCATGACATTTCGCACCCACCATCCGGGGCCAAAAATCAGTGCGAGAATGAGAACAATCGGCAGCAACAGTTGCATACTTTCATCTTAACCTGACCCCGGCTCTATTCCGGGAAATTACTGATGAGTTCAGCAAACCTGGGATGGTTGCGGATATTGTCCATGTCTGAATCATGATCGAGCCACTCGCGGCTGATGTTGCCGACCTTGATCAGGCAGTGCTCGAGACAATCCAGCGCGTGCTTGATATCCCCTGCCAACGAGAAGAAACAAGCGCCGTTATACTGAATGATTGAATCCATAGGGGCGTTTTTCAACGAAATCCACATCCAGTTCGTCGCCTCCTCCCCCTTACCCAACCGCAATAACGCAAAGGCGCCCATGTTGAGCGCCCGGTTATCATTAGGATCAATTTCAAGCATTGCCCTGACCCGTTCGATGCCCTCACGTGTTACGCCCAATGCCTTGTCCTTCTGACCAAGGCTGGTGTAGAGCTGCGCTTGTAACAACACGCTTTGATAGTCTTCGGAACGGACTCTCGAGGCCCGGTCAAACAGTTTCAATGCGCGTTCGAGGTCACCTTCGTGCACCTTGGCGCGGCCGTAAAAGTACCAGGCCCTGAAGTTTTTGGGATCCAGTTCGATGGCCTGCTCAAATTCGTCTTCCGCCTTCTTGTAATTCTGATCCATGCAGCAGGCGATACCCGATGAAACATGGGACTCGGCGAGTTCCGGGGCAAGTTTCAAGGCCTGTTTACTGGTGCGTTTCGCCTCTGCCAGGTTTACATCGGTGGCATTGAAATACATGTAGGAATAGCCGTAGGTGTAAGCAAGCGTGGCCCAGGCCCGCCCGAAATCAGGCGCAATATCAATCACCTGTTTGAACAGCTGCCGGGCATAAACATTGTCCTGGGTGGTATGCCTGGCGAAACAGCTCAGGCCGCGCAGGAACAGGTCGTAGACTTTTGGGTCGACCCTTTGCCGGGGGGCGCTGGGGCGGTCCGGCTTATCCACCTTCAGTACTTTCAATACCGCGTCTACAATGTCTTCCTCGATATCAAAGACATCCTTGACCGGGCGGTCATACTGATGTGACCAGCGTAGACTGCCATCCGCGGTATCTATCAATTGCAGGCTGATATGCAGTTTTTCAGGCGTTTTGTTGCAGGATCCCTTGAGCACTGACTGCACCTTGAGTTTCCTGGCGATCTCCCTGAAATCAGGGCGCTGGCTGGCGAGTTGGAACGAGGGTAACCGCGAGGCTACCCGCAGGTTAGGAACCTTGCGCAAAGCATCGAGTATTTCTTCTGCAAAACCCTCGCAAAAGTAAGTCTGATCGGAATTCTCACTGAGGTCTTCGAATGGCAACACCGCGAGGGTAGGCGCATCGGCCTCGAAGATCTCTATTTTCGTGATGGTTTCGATGTGACCCGAGGAATCCTTGCGGATACCCTCCGGTGTTATTTCATACATCCAGCCAAGCACCATCGCAACGGGAAAGCCGAGAAAAATAACGATGATTAACACTGAAAGAATAAAGGATGGTACACCGAGCGCTTCGAAGGTCAGCGTGGCAAAAAGTATCACTGGCAAACCGACAAGAAGATACACCAACGCAACACGTACGACCTTGCGTTTTTTAAGCTGACTCCAAACTTCCCGGGCTCGTAATATATTCATTGCTGTTACCAGAATACTAAGATACACAAAATCTTCGGGGGATGGTACAAGCGCGGTAGTAAATTATAAAAAAAGCCAGCTAAAAGCCGAAAATTGTTTTGTTTTTGCGCTCGGGCCCGCGGCGCTCGAGCGGTCGTCCGCTGGCTGCGATCAACTCCCCGTCCATGTCCTGCCAATGCGGAATTAAAGTCATGCAGCGGGTGCGTGGGCCGGCCCTTTTGCGTAAAATGGAACTCTTTACCAATAACCGGGAAACCAAAAAAATGCTGCGTATCAGACTGCTTTTCACGATCATTTTCCTCGCCGCGCTTAACCTGCCTGCCAACGTCGTCGCCGCCGAGCATCCTTTGGCCGGAATTCCGCTGCGCAACCTGGGGCCGGCACTGACATCCGGACGGGTTTCCGACTTTGCCTTTCATCCCGGCCAGCCACAGAGTTTCTTCGTATCCATGGCCAGTGGAGGTCTGTGGAAAACCGGCAACAACGGCATTACCTGGACGCCGTTATTTGAGAATGAAAATTCGTTTGCCATCGGTGTCGTCGAAATCGACCCTTCAAACCCGAATATCATATGGGTGGGCAGCGGCGAGAACAACGCCCAGCGCAGCGTGGGCTACGGCGACGGCGTATATAAATCCGTTGATGGCGGCAAGACCTGGAAAAACATGGGTCTGAAGGATTCTGGTCATATTTCGATGATCCGCTTTCACCCGGGCGACAGCAATACCGTTTATGTCGCGGCCCAGGGTCCGCTCTGGAGTCCGGGCGGGGACCGCGGCCTGTACCGCTCCACCGACGGCGGCAAGACATGGAAACGCATCCTGGACATCGATGAAAATACCGGCGTCAATGAGCTAGTCATCGACCCGGCCAACCCCGATGTAATCGTCGCCTCCAGCTACCAGCGCCGGCGCCACGTCTGGACGCTGATCAACGGTGGCCCGGGTAGCGCCGTCCACAAAACCACCGACGGCGGAATCACCTGGCAAAAACTCGCCGGTGGACTGCCCTCGGGTGACCTCGGGCGTATCGGCCTGGCGGCTGCACCGTCCTCACCGCACATGATCTATGCGATCATCGAGGCGAACGACAAGGACCGGGGCGTCTACCGCAGTACCGATTTTGGCGAGAGCTGGGAAAAGCGCTCCGACCACTCAACCAGCAGTCCGCAGTATTACAACGAGCTGTACGTCGATCCGGAAAATCCTGACCGTGTTTACGCGGTCGATACTTTCACGCAGGTTTCCGAGGACGGCGGTACCAGCTGGAACAAGCTCTCATTCCAAAACCGCCACGTCGATGATCACGCACTGTGGATCGACCCGGCCAATACCGAGCACCTCTATATTGGCGGTGACGGCGGTGTTTACGAAAGCTGGGACCGCGGCCAGTTGTGGCGTCATGTGCGTAACCTGCCGGCGACGCAGTTCTACCGTGCCTCACCGGACAACGACACGCCTTTCTACAACGTTTGTGGCGGTACGCAGGACAACTTCAGCCTGTGCGGACCGAGCCGCAACACCATGACCGACGGCATCACCAACGCGGACTGGACGGTCGCCCAGTTCGGTGATGGCTTTAAGGCGCAGATCGACCCCACCGACGCCAACATCATCTACGCCCAGGCGCAATATGGCTCGCTTGGCCGTTTCGACCGTATCACCGGTGAGCGTCTGCAGATCACACCGATGCCAGGCGCCGATGAGAACAACTACAACTGGAACTGGAATGCGCCGCTGATCATATCGCCGCACGATAACCGCAGGCTGTACTACGGTGCCGAGCGCCTTTTCCGTTCCGATGACCGTGGCGGCAGCTGGGTCGCCGTCAGCGGCGACCTGAGCCGCCCGATCGACCGTAACAAGCTCAAGGTGATGGGCCGTGTCTGGAGCGTTGATGCGATCGCCAAGAACGCCTCCACCTCGACCTATGGCGCCCTGATTGCGGTGGACGAAAGTCCCTTGGTCGAGGGTCTTATCTATGCCGGCACCGATGACGGGCTCATCCATGTCACCAGTGACGGCGGCGGCCAATGGAGCACGGTTGATTCGTTCAAGGACGTGCCCGACATGTCACTCGTCGAGGATATCATCGCCTCGTTCCACAATGCAGATGTGGCCTACGCTGTGATCGACAACCACAAGCGTGGTGATTACAAGCCCTATGTCCTCAAAACCGAAAACCGTGGAAAAAGCTGGATGTTGATCAGTAACAACCTGCCGGCGCGCGGCACCGCACATACGATTATCGAAGACCATGTCGATCCGAACCTGTTATTTGTCGGTACGGAGTTTGGCCTGTTCTTCAGCAATGACGGCGGTAAAGTCTGGAACGAGCTGACATCACTACCCACCATTGCGATCCGTGATCTTGAAATCCAGCGCCGTGAGGGTGACCTGGTGGTCGGCACCTTCGGCCGGGGTATCTACATCCTCGACGACTACTCACCGCTGCGATCCAGTGGCAATACGCTCAAGAAACCCGCGCTGTTCGGTGTCCGCGACGCGTGGCTTTATATCCCGGACAGCCGCCGCGGCTGGGGTGGCAAGGGCGATTGGGGTGTGGGCCGTTACAGTGCCGACAACCCGCCCTACGGCGCGGTCTTCGCCTATTATCTTCCCGAAGACCTGCAGTCATTGAAAGACCAGCGCCGCAAGGCCGAAAAAGAACGCCAGACCGAGGGCGGGGATAATCCCTACCCCAGCTGGGACCAGTTGCGCCGTGAGGACCGCGAGGAAGCACCGTCGGTCACCCTGACCGTACGCGATGCATCCGGCAACGTCATGCAACGCATAGACGCCCCCGCCGGCAAGGGTTTTCACCGCGTTGCCTGGAACATGCGTTACCCGGCGCCCGATCCGATCGAGCTCTCACCGAAAAGTGACTATGCGCCGTGGGAAAGCCCGCCCCAGGGACCGCTGGCCTTGCCCGGCCAATATACCGTAACGCTGTCAAAGCGCGTGGAAGGTGAATTGTCAGAAATTTCCTCGCCGCAGTCTTTTGCTTTGAAACCGCTGTTTGAAGGCGGCCTGGTCACGGATGACCGCCAGGCACTGCTGGATTTTGAGATGCAATCAAATGATCTTTACCGCGCGATAGAGGGCGCCAACAAGGCCAGGGGTGAAATCCAGGACCGCATTGATCATCTGCTGAAAGCCGCGAGTGAAACACCTGCTTCCAGTGAAGACCAGGCCCAGGCTTTGCGCGCGCTCAACGCCCGCATGCAGGACCTGAAGGTCAAGTTCGAAGGCGACAGCACCATTTCCAGCCGCGCCGAACCGGTACCCATGTCCATGACCAGTCGCATCAGCAATATCGTGGGCGGTCACTGGGACAGCGAATCTGCCGTTACTGAAAACTACCGCAACGCATACCTGATTGCAGAGCAGCAATTCCGCCTGGCACTGGTCGAGCTTCACGCCGTCGCCGCCGATCTGGCAGCAGTGGAAGCCGTCCTGCAGGCAGAAGGCGCACCTTGGACACCGGGCCGCATACCCGACTGGCAATAGGGGCGGATGTGAATCTTGCGTCCAATTTCAGGAACCTCTGCATTTTAATGCTGGCGGGATTCCTGCTGTCCTGCAATGACAAAGCCCAGGACACCGGCGGCCAGCGAACAGAGCAGCTTGCGCCGCCGGTGGGTGTTTCCTGTGACCGCAAGCAATTGACTTCCTGGTCAGGCGAAGTAACCGGTTACCACAGGGACGAACAAACAATCTGGATAGAAATAAGCACCGATGAGCAAACCGTCAAGGATGTGACCATCAAACACCAAGGATTCGCGGATGCATCAGCTCATTATCTTTTATGGGGCGAGCCGTTCAGACACTCAAACTGGACGGCTCTCGAAGCCACCCCCGGCAAACTCATCGAAGGCATGCACGCGACGGTCTGGATTTGTTCAGACGGCAGGACGCCCGCCGTCATCGACTGGCGGCCGGACCGGAATTGAGTTCAGGGCGGACCGCCCGGAATTCCGCCAGCTACGATGCAAATTCCGGATCCCTGGTGAATTATCCGGACTATCGGGACGTTTTACTCGTAACGCAGGGCGTCAATCGGGTTTAGCTGCGCCGCCTTGGCCGCCGGCACAATGCCAAAAATGACACCCACCGCCGCACAGAAACCAAAGCTCAGCATCACCGCCCACAGCGGTACGTGGGCCGGCGGAAAGCCCGGCAGCAAGGCAGCCACCAGCGCGCCCAACCCGTAACCGATGGCGATACCGAGCAGGCCGCCGATCATCGTCAGGGCCAGTGCCTCGATCAGGAACTGCAACAGGATATCCTGGCGCGTCGCGCCCAGCGCTTTCAGAATGCCGATTTCACGGGTCCGCTCGGTGACCGACACCAGCATGATATTCATGATGCCGATACCACCGACCAACAGTGATATGCCAACGATACCGGCGGAAACGGCAGTCACCATGTTGATGACGGTATTGAATGATTCGGTCAACTGCTCGGCGGTCTGCACCCTGAAATCATCGGGCTCGCCCTGTTTGAGCCCGTGTGCCTGCCGCAAGACGCGGCGAATCCGCTCCTTGACTTCATCCTGGCGGTTCATGTCGTCGACCAGCAACTGAATTTGTATGTCGAGATCACGCGATGCGCCCATGATGCGCTTGGCCGTGCCGTAGGGCAACAGGACGAAATTGTCCTGTGAAAAACCGAACAGCTCACCGCGTTCTTCCATCACACCGACGATCTTGCACCATTCGTTACCAACCCGAAAATACTTGCCGACCGGATCGCCGGGTATTTCCAGGTCCTCGATCACATCGACACCGATCGCGCACACCAGCCGCCGCCGCTCGTCATCGTCAGCCGTAAAGAAACGGCCCTGCTGGGGATAGACGCTGTTGACGTCCAGGTAACTCGGGCCGATGCCGACGACGCGGGAATAGGAAACCTGTGAGCGGTAACTGATCGCGCCCTGCGACCCCGTTTGCGTAAACAGGACCGGGGTAATTTCCGAAATCCCATCAACACGTTTGGCAATGAGCCGCAGGTCGCTGTCACGCAATTTGGCCAGGCGTCCCTGCAACTGTTTTTTGAAAGGTGTGTAGGAACGAATGGTCAGCGAATTGCCGCCGAGACCCGCAAACTGTGCATTGATGGTATAGGACAGCCCCTGTACGATCGAGACGACAGCGATCACCGAGGTCACACCGATGATAATGCCGAGGGAGGTCAGCAACGAACGGAAACCGTGAGCGCGGATCGACTCAAGCGCGGAACGGAAGCTTTCAAGCAGCGCAAACATCAGGCGGTGGTCACCGGGTTGCGCTCGTCCGACTCGACCTTGCCGTCGGTCAGGCGTATGACCCGGTCACAATGCGCGGCGATATCGGGTTCGTGCGTGACCATGATGATGGTCTGTCCCTGCTGATGCAGTTGATCGATCAGCGCCATGATTTCCTGGCTGGTCTTGCTGTCGAGGTTACCGGTCGGCTCGTCGGCCAGTAATATGGCGGGGTTGCCGATCAAGGCGCGCGCGATGGCAACCCGCTGCCGCTGGCCGCCCGACATCTGGTTGGGGCGGGATTCGAGGCGGTCGCCGAGACCCACGTGGCCCAGCGCCTCGGCGGCCAGTCTTTTGCGCTCATTACGCGGAATACCGCGGTAGACCAGCGGTTGCATCACGTTCTTCAATGCCGAGGCACGTGACAGCAGGTTGAAGCTCTGGAAGATGAAACCGATTTCCCGGTTGCGGGCTTTCGCCAGTTGCGCCTCGTTCATCTCACCGACGTTGGTGCCGTTGAGCAGGTAGTCACCCTTTGTCACGCGGTCCAGGCAACCGATGATATTCATCATCGTCGACTTGCCCGAACCCGAGGCGCCGACGATCGCCACATATTCGTTTCGCATGATGTCGAGGCTGACACCGTCCAGCGCGTTGAGCACCTGGTCACCCATCACGTAGGTCCGGTATACATCTTGCAACCGGATAACAGGCGCCACCGCATCACCCATCAATCGACTTCCACGGTTACCGAGTTGTCCTTTTGCGTTTTATCCTCGGGTTCCTTTTCCTCGACCGCGTCACCGTCCTTGAGATTGCGCAAAACCCTGAAAGGACCGGATATCACCGTTTCACCCTGTTCGAGACCGGCCGTGATTTCCTGGTCACTGTCGCTGGAAATACCGACTTTCACATCTTTGCGGACGGCTTTCCCGTCCTCCATGACGAACACATAGGTCTGCTCCTTCTTGTCCTTGTCCTGGTCATCTTCACCCAGGTCGTCCTCGTAAAGCACGGCCTGCACCGCAACCGCCAGCGTCTCGGCGCTGCTCTGGGTATAGATGTCGGCGCGCACGCTCATGCCGGGGCGGATGAGCAGGGCATCCTGTTCATCGAGGAGAATTTTTACCAGGAAGGACAGGCTGGCCTGGCCCTGAGTCTGGCGGGCGACCGATGCAATGGACTGAACCGTACCGGAAAGCGGCGTGTCGGGATAAGCCGCGGCGAATATATCCGCTTTCTGACCGACGCGGACCTGGGCGATGTCGGCCTCGTCGACCTGCACCTCGGTGAGTGATTCCGAAGGATCGGCGATCACCATCATGGTGGAACCGGGTATGTTCGTGGTCCCGGCAATGACGGTTTCGCCCTCCTTGACGTCGATCTGTATAACGACGCCGTCGATGGGCGAACGGATACGTGTCTTGCCGAGCAATTCTTCAGCCTGGTCGAGTGCAGCACGGGACAACGCGAGCGACTCCTGCAACGAACGCAGATCGACTTTTGCCAGCGACAGCTCACTTTCGATGGCCTGGAAACTGTCCTCGTCCACCAGTTTTTTGGCAAACATGGTCTTTTGACGATCAAAGCGGTCCGAGAGCGTCGTGATCAGAAGACGCTGACGCTCGAGCGCGATTTCCTGTATACGGACGCGCGCTTCGGCCTGTTCCACCTGGGCCTGGTAGGTCTTTGGATCGAGGGTAATGACCAGGTCACCTTTTTTAACCCGGTCAGCTTCCTCGACATGCAGTTTGATCACCTGGCCGATGACCTCGGATCGCAATTGGACCTGCTCACGGTAGGCCAGGGTGCCGGAAGCGAGTATCGAACTCTTGATCAGCTTGAGTTCGACCTTTTGCACCTCGACCTGCTCGGCATCGTTGCCGCGGGTGTATTTTGAAATTATCGGCACGCCGACCAGCAGCGCCGCCAGCAGCGCGAATATCAGAATTTTTTTCATCAAAAAGTTACCTTGACGCCACGGCGGCCCAGACACCATATATCATCGCCCACGGCAGTACTGCGATCACGGTCGCCCTCACCTGCGCGCAACCGGTCCAGCGCGCATAACCGATACTCATCAGGAAAAACGTCCAAATATTGATCAGCGTCAACGAGCTGGCCCATGTGAACAGCGGGTCACCGGGCTGCGCGTGAATGAACAGTGCATTTAACGATAGCGGCTGCAAGCTTTGCGTGGCCAATTGATTCGAATCCGCCATAAAGATCATGACGAAACCCGACAGGCTGCTGAACACGCCCACGAAGGCCGTCCAGACGCTGAAGGAAAACCAATTGCCAAATCCGATTTCGGCACCGGTGATGAGCTTGTTGGCGAGATGCAGGTAGGAAGCCTGGATGACATAAATCAAGAAAGACATGATGATGATGGCGACCACCGTCGTCCAGGTCTGGCGCCCGGGGTCCATGAACTGGCGGATGGCGTTCGCCGATTCGGCGCGTTTCTCGACGGGTACCTGGCGGATGGTCTCGTCAACCAGCCACGGAAAGTCCACCCAGTTGTAGTAATAGGCGAACATCCCGCACGCCAATGTGATGGTTATCAACAGGGGCACCCAGAACCAGGATGGATGTAATTTGATCTCATCCAGGGCCTTGCCCGGTGCAGCAACGATATCCACCATCGCATTGAACACGGAATAGGAATTACCCGTCATATCTTTTCTCCCTCTTTACCTCGGCGGACAAGTGATACACGAATCGATCCGCCGATTGTTGACCGGCGTCAATTATGCAAGGGTTTATGGTCCGCCGACAGGGTCGAAAGTCGTGGTGACGCACACACGGATCAAAGAACACGCTCTCACCCGTTCCTCCCGGAAGTGCCCCGGGAGGTTTCTTGCCTGGGCAACATTATCCGGAAGCAGCATACAAGCCGCTTCAGCCCCGCCCTCGAGCAGGCGCAAAAGCACGCCGCAGCGTTGCCCTGACTTTCTACAGGGTGTTATAATGCCGCGCTAAATAGCGACAAGCCGGATTACCGCTTTCTGCTACTATTTTTTACATTGTTTCCCGAAAGGGATGTTAAATTGAGAGCGGACTGTTATCCATGTCAAGCGGCACCGAACAACTCAGCACTAGCGTAACAGACACTGGCGAAGTCACCACTGGCGAATATATCGGTCACCATCTGCAGAACCTGACCTTCGGTCAGCACCATGACGGCACGTGGGGTTTGGCCCATTCCGCGGCAGACGCGCAGGCCATGGGCTTCTGGTCTTTTAATGTAGACACGATGTTCTGGGCTGTTCTGCTCGGCCTTGTTTTCTACTTGCTGTTCAGGAATGTGGCCAAGAAAGCCAATTCCGGCGTCCCCACCCGTTTCCAGGCATTTGTTGAAATTGTAGTCGAATATGTCGACACCAATGTGCGTGACTCCTTTCACGGCAGCAGCACATTTATTGCGCCACTGGCACTGACCCTGTTCGTGTGGATCTTTTTAATGAATTTCATGGACATAATCCCGGTTGACTGGCTGCCCTGGGTTGCCAAGGAATCCGGAATCCACTATCAGAAAGTCGTACCCACTACCGACATCAACGCCACCATGAGCATGGCGTTGACGGTGTTCCTTATGATCATCTATTTCAGTATCAAGGTGAAGGGTGTTCGCGGCTTTATCGGAGAGCTCACCGGCCAGCCATTTGCCGCCAAGGGTCCGGTTGGAAAAGCCGTGTTCTTCATACCCAACCTGTTGCTGGAAACGGTTGGTCTGCTCGCCAAGCCCGTTTCACTGGGACTGCGACTATTCGGTAACATGTATGCCGGTGAATTGATTTTTGTGCTTATCGCGCTGGTTTTCACCGCGGGTTCCGGAATGGTGGCGGCGGGTCTGAGTTCTGTATTTGGTGAGCACATCCCGTCGTGGTTCTGGGTAATGTCCGTTGCCATCGTTTTCGCCACTTTGTGGTTGAATATGAAAGGCAAGCTGGACACTAAAAAGACAGTTTGGATATTGATGGTAGAGTTGCTGCTGATCGGCGGCCTGGCGTTTTTGGGCGGCCAACTGATGCACTTCATTTGGGCAGTGTTCCACTTGCTTATTATATGGTTGCAGGCATTTATATTTATGATGCTGACGATCGTGTACCTGAGCATGGCGCACGAACATCACTAAAATCTTTATGGTTTATAGTGTTTATTGTTTGATTTTATTTTGACTTTTATTTTTATTTTTTAGGCAATCAATCTCTTGGAAAGGGAGTTATAGATGGAAACTGTAATTGGTATGACCGCAATCGCCGTGGCGCTGCTTATTGGTCTGGGCGCTCTGGGTGTTGGTATCGGTGTGGGTATTCTGGGCGGTCGCCTGTTGGAAGGTTCTGCGCGTCAGCCTGAATTGGCTCCGATGCTGCAGGGTAAATTCTTCCTGGCCATCGGTCTGTTGGACGCGGTCGCGATGATCGGTGTGGGTATCGCACTGTTCTTCACGTTCGCAAACCCGTTTGTGGGTCAGCTGCAAAACGCCCTGGGCGGTTAATCAGCCAGATTCAATGAGCCTGCCCGGAAATCCCGGCAGATAATCTGAACCATCTGAACGAGGTAAGGCATGAATATCAATGCCACTTTAATTTTGCAGTCAATCGCGATGATGATTTTCGTGTGGTTCTGCATGAAATTCATCTGGCCGCCTCTGCTCAAAGCCATGGACGACCGCCGTGCAAAAGTCGCCGATGGTCTGGCTGCATCCGACCTTGCCGAAAAGGAACTTGAAGCTGCGAAGCAAAGCGCCGGTGAGCAGATTCTCGAAGCCCGCAACAAGGCTGGTGAGATCGTAGAGCAAGCCAACCAGCGCCACAGCCAGATACTGGAGCAGGCGAAAGAGGATGCGACCGGTGAACGGCAGCGCCAGGTGGTAGCAGCGGAAGCCGAAATTGCTACGGCCACCAATCAGGCACGTGAAGAGTTACGTGCGTCCGTCGCCAGCCTGGCCGTTTTGGGTGCCTCCAAAATACTCGAAAAAGAAGTGGATGCAAAAACGCATCGTGAACTTCTCGACAAGCTGATCTCCGAGATCTGACCATGAGCAATGTGACGACACTGGCCCGCCCGTACGCCAAGGCAGCGTTCGAACTGGCTGTAGCTGAAAATGCCACGGACCAGTGGAACGACATGCTGGATCTGGCCAGCGCGGCGGTGACGGAAAAGTCATTGGCCAGCCTGTTGGAGAGCCCGCACGCGAGCAGCGGCCAGATCATGCGGATCCTGGCGGATACCGCGGGCGCGGTATTCAGCGCAAGGTTCAACGATTATCTGGCCGTCCTGACTGAAAACAAGCGTTTACCGCTGTTGCCGGAAATTGCAGACATGTACCAGGTTCTGCGCGAAGAGGCCGACAGGCTGCTGCGTGTCAGGGTGGTTTCTGCGTTCGCGCTCGATGAGGACCAGGCCGCACGTATGAAGTACGCACTGGCCAAGCGCTTTAACCGCGAAATACTGCTGGAAACCGAGGTTGACAGGAGCGTGATTGGCGGCGCCGTGGTTTACGCCGGCGGCCAGGTTATTGACGGATCGCTCAAGGACAGGCTGGCAAAGCTTTCTAACAGCCTTTCTAACTGAATTTACAGACACAAACCGGCCGTTGGAAATACCGCGGTCCTATAGGAAAAAGACGATGCAGACGACATTGAATCCATCTGAAATTAGCGAGTTAATTAAAAAGCGTGTTGAAGAGCTGAATATTTCAGCTGAAACTCGCAACGAAGGTACGGTGGTCAGCCTTTCCGATGGTATCGCCCGTCTTCACGGTCTCGAAGACGCCATGCAGGGTGAAATGATCGAGTTCCCCAACAATACCTTCGGACTGGCGCTCAACCTCGAACGTGATTCCGTTGGTACGGTTATCCTCGGTGACTACGAACACATCACCGAAGGTGACACGGTCAAATGCACCGGGCGTATTCTCGAAGTGCCCCACGGCCGTGGTCTGCTGGGCCGCGTGGTTGACGCACTCGGTAACCCGATCGACGGTAAAGGCGCGATCGACAACGATGGTTTCGCCCCGATCGAAAAAGTTGCACCCGGTGTAATCTGGCGCCAATCGGTTTCTCAACCGGTACAGACTGGTTTGAAATCCATCGACTCGATGGTCCCGATCGGCCGCGGACAGCGCGAATTGATCATCGGTGACCGCCAGATTGGTAAAACCGCCATCGCCATCGATACGATCATCAACCAGGTCAAGACCGGCATCAAGTGCGTTTACGTCGCGATCGGCCAGAAGCAGTCGACTGTTTCCAACCTGGTCGCCAAGCTCGAAGAACACGGCGCCATGGCGCACACCATCGTCGTCAATGCCTCGGCTTCCGAATCGGCGGCCATGCAATACATCGCCCCGTATTCGGGTTGCACCATGGGTGAGTATTTCCGTGACCGCGGCGAAGATGCGCTGATTATTTATGACGATTTGACCAAGCAGGCCTGGGCGTATCGCCAGGTATCCCTGCTGTTGCGCCGTCCGCCGGGCCGTGAAGCCTATCCCGGTGACGTGTTCTACCTGCACTCCCGTTTGCTGGAACGTGCGGCGCGCGTCAACGTGGCCTACGTGGAAAAATTCACCGAGGGTAAAGTCACCGGCAAGACCGGTTCGCTGACCGCATTGCCGATCATCGAGACCCAGGCCGGCGACGTATCCGCGTTCGTTCCGACCAATGTGATCTCGATTACGGACGGCCAGATATTTCTCGAAACCGACATGTTCAACGCCGGTACACGCCCTGCCGTACACGCCGGTCTCTCGGTATCACGTGTGGGCGGCGCGGCGCAGACCAAGGTTATCAAGAAACTCGGTGGTGGTGTGCGGCTGGCATTGTCGCAGTACCGCGAACTGGCGGCGTTTGCCCAGTTTGCCTCCGACCTCGACGACACCACACGCAAGCAGTTGGACCGTGGCCAGCGTGTGACCGAACTGATGAAACAATCGCAATACAGCCCGATGTCGGTTGGCAATATGGCGATCTCGCTGTTCTCGGCCGATCGCGGCTACCTCGATGACGTCGAAATGTCCAGGATCAACGCATTCGAGACCGCATTGCTCGAATACATGGCAAGCGCACACTCCGATCTCGTGGCGATCCTGGATGAAGGTGACTGGAACGATGAGATTGAGTCAAAACTGGTCGCAGCCCTGAAAGAGTTCAAGGCGACCGGTTCCTGGTAAGTAGCCCAGTAAAAATTTAGGAGCAAGCCGGATATGGCAGGCGGAAAAGAAATTACGAGCAAGATCCAGAGCATCGGTAACACCATGAAGGTGACTGCCGCCCTCGAAACGGTCTCTGCCAGTAAAATCAAGAAGTCACAGGCGATGATGAGCGCCACGCGTCCCTACGTGCGTATGATGCGCCGTATCAGCGGACACCTTGCCAAGGCCAACCCGGAAATCCGCCACGCTTTCACGGTCGAATATGACAAGGTTGAGAAAGTCGGTTATATCATCGTTTCCACCGATCGTGGACTCTGTGGCGGCCTCAACAACAACCTGTTCAGAAAAACCCTGAAAGACATGTCGGAATGGCAGGCCAAAGACGTATCCGTTAGTGTTGTTACGCTCGGAAAGAAAGCGGCGGCTTTTTTCAAGAATGTCAAGGTCGAAATCGCGGGCCATGTCGCCGGGCTGGGCGAATCACCCAAGATCGAAGACCTGATCGGCGCGGTCAGGATCATGCTCGAAGCCTATCGTGACAACGGCATCCAGCGGCTATTCATCGTTTCCAATATATTTGTCAACACGATGACGCAAGACCCGCAAATCATACAGATGTTGCCGTTGCCTCCGACAAATGATACCGAGTTGGGCGAAATCTGGGACTACATCTACGAACCCGACGCCAAGACATTGCTGGATGAGGTTTCGGTACGTTATATCGAGGCCCTGATCTACCAGGCGGTACTGGAAAACCTGGCATCGGAGCACGCCGCACGCATGCTGGCGATGAAGAACGCCACGGAAAATGCCGGCGATCTGATCGATGAGCTGAAACTGGCCTACAACAAGGCCCGCCAGGCGGCCATCACCCAGGAAATTTCGGAGATAGTTGGCGGCGCAGCAGCGGTTTAGTAAGCGGGTCCCCGTGACCATGGACCCGGGATCACGGACTGCGTCAGCTTTAAAAACATGACATATTTATTTGTGAATAATGCGGGAATGGAAAGATTGTTAATCACGCAGATTTCACACCTCACAAAGAGAGTGGAGCGAGTTATATGAGTGCTGGATCAATTGTTCAGGTTATCGGTGCCGTTGTTGACGTGGAGTTTCCACGTGATGCCATGCCCCGGATTTTCAACGCATTGACCGTCGATAACACCGAAATCACGCTGGAAGTACAGCAACAACTGGGCGACGGCGTGGTGCGTACCATTGCACTGGGATCCACCGATGGTCTAAAGCGGGGTATCCCGGTAACCGACACGGGTGATGCCATCAGGGTACCGGTTGGTGAAAAGACACTGGGGCGCGTGATGGACGTTTTGGGACGGCCGATTGATGAAGCCGGCCCAATTGGCGAAGAAAAACGCATGCCAATTCACCGCAAAGCGCCTTCATACGAAGAACAAGCCGGCGGCAACGACATCCTGGAAACCGGTATCAAGGTTATCGACCTGATCATGCCGATCGCCAAGGGTGGTAAAGTCGGACTGTTCGGCGGTGCCGGTGTAGGTAAAACGGTTACGCTGATGGAACTGATCCGTAACATCGCCATCGAGCACTCGGGTTTCTCGGTATTTGCAGGTGTCGGTGAGCGTACCCGTGAAGGCAATGACTTCTACCACGAGATGAAAGACGCCGACGTGCTCGGCAAGGTATCACTGGTTTACGGGCAGATGAACGAACCACCGGGTAACCGCCTGCGCGTGGCCCTGACCGGTCTGACCATGGCCGAAGAATTCCGTGACCAGGGCAACGACGTACTGATGTTCATCGACAACATCTACCGTTACACCCTGGCGGGAACGGAAGTATCCGCGCTGCTGGGCCGTATGCCTTCAGCGGTGGGTTACCAGCCGACACTGGCCCTGGAAATGGGTCTTTTACAGGAACGCATCACCACCACCAAGACCGGTTCGATCACCTCCTTCCAGGCGGTGTACGTACCGGCCGATGACTTGACCGATCCGTCGCCTGCGACCACCTTTGCGCATCTTGACGCAACCCTGGTACTCGCCCGCTCGGTCGCAGAACAGGGTATTTACCCGGCGGTGGACCCGCTGGATTCGACCTCCCGTCTGCTCGATCCGAACCTGATCGGTCATGAGCACTACGACGTGGCCCGCTCGGTACAGGGCGTGCTGCAGCGTTATAAAGAACTGAAAGACATCATCGCCATTCTCGGTATGGATGAGCTTTCCGAAGAAGACAAGGCGGTCGTATCAAGGGCACGTAAAGTTCAGCGCTTCCTGTCACAGCCATTTTTCGTCGCCGAAACTTTTACCGGTTCTCCCGGCAAATACGTTACCCTTAAAGACACCATCCGCGCCTTCAAGGGTATCATTGCCGGTGAGTACGACCACCTGCCCGAGCAGGCGTTCTACATGGTTGGCGGTATCGAAGAAGCCGTGGCCAAGGGTGCCGCAATGGCCAAGAAAGAGGCCGCCTGAGCAGCCATTTCTTAAGAGACCGGAATTATGACCAAATCCATACAATGTGACATCGTAAGCGCCCACGAGGCGATATTCTCGGGTGAGGCGACGATGGTATTTGCGTCCGGCATATCCGGTGAACTGGGCATTGCCCCGCGTCATGCGCCGCTGATCACCCAGCTCAAAGCGGGCCCCGTTCGTGTGCAGCAGGCCAATGGCGAAGAAGAGTTTTTCTTCGTCAGCGGCGGCATACTCGAAGTACAGCCCCACATGGTAACCGTCCTGACGGACACGGCCATGCGCGGCGGCGACCTCGACGAAGCAGCCGCCAGGACGGCCAAGGCGGAAGCCGAAAGACAACTGGCAGACCGCAGCGGCGAGATGGATATCGCCGAAGCCCAGGCCCAGTTGATGCAGGCTGTCGCGCAATTGGCGGCGCTGGAGCAACTGCGCAAGAAACTCAAACGCTGAGTTTAGTGGGGGGTCAGTGAACGGGGTCCAGTGAACGGGGTCAGAGTAAAGTGCCAGAGTATTTACTCTGGCACTTTACTCTGACCCCTTCCTGCTCACCCCTTCCTGCGTGACCCCTTCCTGCGTTCAAAGCGGCCAACACATTTTTTGGATCGTTCTGAATGGCTGTTAACAATGCTGCGGCAGCGCCATCTGGGGTGCGCACACCTTGCTCCCAATTGCGCAGGGTCTTTACGCTCACATGAATTATCGCAGCAAATTGCCGTTGGCTGAGCGCAAGGTTTTCACGGATTTCACGAACCGAACCCGCATCGACATTGAATGTTCTCGATGGCTTGCGTTGACCTCTCAGGATTTCTCCAGCTTCGGAAACTGATTCAAGCAGTTCATTAAATAATTGATCTTTCATATCAGTGTGCCTTGAGTTCTTCCGATACCAGTTGGCCAAGTAGTTTGATTTGATCGATAGTCAGGTCGCTGGTCGTGTTTTTTTAGTAAGCGGCCAACATCAATATCTGGTCATCGTTCCTGACCCAATAATAGATCAAACGGATTCCACCTCTCTTGCCCCGGCCAGGAACACTCCAACGCAGTTTGCGGCACCCGTTGCTGTCACGAATCAAATCTCCCGCGGTTGGCAGCCTGGCCAGAAACTGTTGCATCTCCAGATAAGAATCATCGGGAATCAGATTTTTTATCTGGCGGGTGAATACAGAGGTTTCTATAAACACCATGCTAATGGTACCCCATTGGGGTATGGTTATCAAGGAGATAGCAAAGATGATTTTGCTGAAATAGACTTGAATCTATCATCAGCTCAGTCTGAGCCGGGTAGGGCTGGATAAATATGGTTGGTTCTCATTGATAACCGTAGGAATTACGCCAAAAGAAAAGTCAGGACACCCACATAGCTCAACTCAATAGTTGTGGGTGTCCTGACTTTCTTGCTGACTTTCGTTTCTGGTGATGGGATTAAATGTGACTGTTTCAGTTCTTTCTGAGTATCCCATCCCGCTATCTAATTTATAAAGCGAAGCTCAAGTGCTTTTGAAGATGGGCACATGGCGATACCACCCAGACCGGTGCAGCACAGTTCGCGTGGCATTTGCTTACCGACCTTCGCCATGGCGACAATGACCTCATCAATGGGGATCAGGTGATCAAACCCCGCCAGTGCCATGTTGGCGGCAGCGATGGCATTGGCTGCCGCCATGGTGTTCTTGCCAAGACAGGGCGCCTCGACACGGTTGGCCACCGTATCACACGTCATACCAAATGAATTTTGCAGTGCCTGTGACGCCGCCGCCAGTCCCTGCCCTGTCGAGCCTTTGGCGATCACCACGAGGGCTGCGGCTGACATCCCCGAGGCCGACCCGCATTCGGCCATGCAACCACCCTCTTCGGCAGCAAAGGTTGCACCCTCCGCGATAAACATGCCGATCAGACCTGCGGTCAGTAACGCGTCAACCAGCAGATCATCACTGGCATTGATGGTCGTGCCAATACCGAGCAGAGCGCCTGGTACCACGCCGCATGAGCCGGCCGTCGGGGCGGCCACGATGACTTCCATGGCACTCTTCGCCTCGAGGACTGAGGAGACAGAAGCGACCACTTCATTGAAGGCGCTGCCGCCCAAAAGCAACCCTTCCCTCTCGGCTTTCTGATACCCGCCAACCTGGCTTGGCAGGATACGGTCAGCGTAGCTGGTACCGGCACGGCCAATACGCAGAGAGTCCCTCATGACTGAAAGGATCTCGAAAACCCTTTGGCGAACTTCATCCTTTGACAGACCACTGCGCGCACTTTCGTATTCGAGCGCCAGTTGCGGCAGCGAACTGTTGCGGTCGCCGTCATACACAAGCATTTCGACGGCATTGCGAAAGGGAACCCCGGTAAATTCATCTCCAAGCACCGGTAAAACGGGGTGCAACTGACGGATGTAACTTACACCGTGTCCGAAATCCAGTTGCGCAATTTCGTCTTCCTGCAACGGCCGGGTCGACTGGCGGACTGCAACCGGCGTATTGTCTTGTGCAAAAGCGACAAGGACATATTGATCACCTTCGAGCGAAACCGGCATTCCATCGATATCGGTTACCTCGATCATACCGCCACCCACAGACACGGCCGTCACAACGTGTTGTTCATTGCCGTTGAACACCCGAAGGCGATAGGTGTTTGGATGTTGCGCCCCGTAATCGATAGAGTGCACATCGAAACGGAGCCCGGCCTGTCTGGCATGTTCACCATAATTAAGCAGTTTTTCATCGTCTGCCTGCCAGCCGAGCAAACCACCCGTCAGGCCGGCATCAGTACCTTGCGACAGGTGTGTGGTGACAAGCGACCCGTTCGGATCGTATTCGCAGTCAATGGCCGTCACGCAACCGCCGAGAAGATCCCGGCACAGACGGCCAATGCGCAGCGAACCTGCGCTGTGCGAACTCGAAGGCCCACGCATCACCGGGCCAAGCACATGATTCAGGATGCTGATGGGTTTGGTCATGTGAGAACTATAGCGTAGAAAATGTCATACCTGTTAAACCCAGGAGCGTTCTCTGCTAGCGGGGTTTAAATATTTGGGGGGTCGAATGAAAACTTACTCGAAAAGAAAAAAAAGGGAAGGGTACATTTAACTCGCACGAAACGAGAAAAATTATCCGGCCCCATTAAAAGTCAGGACACCCACATAGCTAAATTCAATAGTTGTGGGTGTCCTGACTTTCTCGGGTGTCCTGACTTTCTCTGACTTTCTCTCACTGACTTTCTTCGCTGACTTTCCTCTTCTGTTCTGCTGACTTTCTGCAGGCTTGAGCTTGTTACCGGAATGCCGGGCTCCACCAGCAACGGGCTCGTTCGCCTGAAAGAACAAACCCCTTCATAGCCCTGACCCGCTGCTCATAATCTGGTAGCGGTTTGGCCGGTATGGATTTTTTCGCCCAGTCATTGGAATTAGCATGAAATAGAGCGGCAAAAGAGCAGAATCCAGTCTTCAGCACTCAATTACCGACGCTTTTGCGCCTTGATCCGTGTCAAGCCGTCAGGTGCGGCGTGAGGAGGTGGGAGCGCCCTTCCTGGATTGATCTTAATCAATCCCAATTCTATGATTTATGCTAAAATTCATTGCGTTTTCATCCATCAGGATGGACTAGCGATGAGCCTCGCATCACAGAAAGAAAGCACGCGCCGCATACCATCAATCGCACTTTTCGGCTTTCTGGTCATGACGTTTATGATCACATGGGGACTGATCGGGTTTTATGTTCTGGCACCTGAAACCGCCTCCGCCCGGTTCGGCGAAATCAGCGGCTCGCATCCGTTCTTCTTTCTCGCAACCTGGGCCCCCGCGATCTCCGCCTTCGGGCTCGTGCTTTTCTACTCGGGCACCGCCGGTTTGCGCGCTTTTCTGTCCCGCCTTTTTCTTTGGCGCATTTCAGCCGGATGGGTCGGCTTCATCCTGATCGTCGTTCCCTTGGTCTTTGTTGCCGGTTCGCTGATCAAGGGCGGTCCGGTTCTGGCGCCGATCCTGCCTGAGGGTGCGGAAGCAATGATCGCAGTACTCTTCATGATGCTGCTTCTCGGCCCGGTCGAGGAATTCGGCTGGCGTGGCGTGGCGCAGCCGATCCTGCAAAGGCACATGGCGCCGATCTGGGCCGGTGTGCTGATCGGGATGATCTGGGGCTTCTGGCATCTGCCCGCATTCTTCCTTTCCGGGACGGTCTTTGCAGGCTGGAACTTCCTGCCATTCTTTGTCGGCAACATCGTTCTCGCGGTTCTGGTCACGCCGATTTTCAACTCCACGCGCGGCAGCCTGCTCTGGCCGATGCTATTCCATTGGCAACTGATTAACCCGTTCTGGCCCGATGCGCAGCCGTGGGACACCTGGATTCTTGTCGGTGTGGCCGCCGTCGTTGTGTGGTGGAACCGCGACACGATGTTCACCCGCGCGGGCGCTGTGACCGAGGTCGTGCCGTCGATGTCGAGGCCGGGCGCGCGATGACGCCCGAAAAGAGCCGAGACACCCGAAAAGAGCCGAGACACCCACATCCCATCAATCCTCCTACAAGATTCAGCGCAAATTAGCCCTATTGGCGAGGCTCAGCGGCATCAGGAGGATTAGCAGTATTTTCGAGAGGTAAACGTACACGGCGCCAGTCCCTTGTCAGTGCGCGTGCGGTTGCAGCATAACCACGCGAACCAGTGCTGAAAGAGCAGCGGCACCCACATCTCATTACCGCGATTGACCTTTGCTTCGGTGCCTGGTATCTGGAATAAGCGGGACAGCAGTGGTCCGGATACATTTAACTACCAGTAAACGTAAAAATGTTTACGGCCCCGTTAACTTGTTAAACGTAAATCCTGGCGATTGTTGACGTAATTAGCTCAATAGTATTCGCAGATTCATGGCAATACACCTTTATTGCACCCTATACTCAAGTATGCAAGCAATAAATAAGGTTCTCTGTTATGCACAATCGCTTACGACTTTTGATCACTCTCGCATGGTTTCCGTTCTGTTCATTTGCGGCCGAAGCTCAAGATCCCTCACCGGATGAATATGAGTTTTCAAGCTCGACCGTGGCGGCATTTGACCATTCCGGTAAGCGGGTAACTCATCAGACTTTACCCAATGGTACGGTACTAGCCGAGCACAATGGCACACTCGGCCATGTCATGGTGGCACGTGTAGGCGCCGATGGCAGGATTGAAACTTTTTGTACTGAGCATGAGCAGTACGCGAGAAACTGGATGGCACTGCGAGGCAGGTCCGGCGGAACGGTTGTTGTACAGGATGCCGACGGAGATCAGCCATGAGATGTTTTAAATCAGGTGTTCTCTACCTGACTCTGCTTACGGTCACCCCGTGCCTGGCCGCAACTATTGTCATTAATAATGTTGACGGCCCCGGCGAAGGTTTCAATGCCACCGATCAGCCGAACGCCAATCAGGTAGGCAATAACCCTGGAGGCAATCGTGGCGAAATGCGTATGAATGTATTTGTGGCTGCCGCCAACGTCTGGGCTGGATTATTGCAGAGTAATGTAACCATTACGGTCTCGGCCACTTTTGATCCAAAGCCATGTACAGCCAACGGCGGCACACTGGGGTCGGCGGGTGCCACTTCTTCATGGGCAAATTTCGCCGGTGGGGTGCCCTCGACGGCTTATCATGTCGCCTTGGCAGAGTCGTTGTTCGACGGTAACCTGAATGGCGGTTCAGCAGAAATCAGTACGTCTTTTAGCAGTACCGTGGATGATGATCCGGGTTGTCTTACGGGCATGGGGTTCTATTATGGGTTGGACGGCGCTGTACCTGTCGGCCTTACCGATCTGTACCCGGTAGTCTTGCATGAGCTGGGCCATGGACTGGGTTTTTCAAGTCTTAGCGATGTTGACCCGGCAGGCTCCGGTGATTTCGTTGGTGCCGGTGGGTTTCCAGACTCGTTCAGCAAAAATTTGCGGGATCTTGAGATTGGTCTTACCTGGGATAGCATGACCAGCAATCAGAGATTGGCCTCAGCCTTGAATGATCCGGACCTGGTATGGGATGGACCTGATGTAACCGCTGGCAGGGTCAACTGGTTAGGACCCGCACCGGAACTGGTGATCAACGCACCCGGGAACATCGCCGGAACCTATCCGGCTGTGCTGGGTGTTGAACCCAGCATTGTAATGCCAGTCGACGGTGCGACTGGCGCAGTAACCGATGGTGATACTCTCACCAGTGATTGCGCAAATTTTGGCGGGTCACAAGCAGGTAGGATTGTTTTGCATGAGTACGACCCGGCATGCGGGGCTTCGGTACGCGCCTACTATGCCGAATTTGCAAATAGTGCATCAGGTGTTGTAATCAGCAATACCGCAGCAACCGGACTTCCGGACATGGGTCCTCAAATCAGCAACCAGGAAGTTACCATCCCACACATCGGTGTGACCAGGGACGTTGGTGACGCGATTCGCGCAAATATTGCTACTGCCAATGTAACGATTCGCAACAGTGCCACCGTCAAAGCCGGTGAGAATGCCGGAAAAGTACGCATGTATGCGCCTGCAGCGTATCAAGGCGGTTCTTCTGTTTCGCATTTTTCAACCACAGCCTCCCCCGATCTTTTGATGGAGCCAGCACTCGGAACACTGCCACTCAACCAGGTTGACCTGACGTTACCGGCCTTTTATGACATGGGCTGGTTACCCAATAGCTTTGAAGAGGAAATTTTTAAAGACGGATTCGAAAACTGATCCTTTTATCCGAACAGGAGTATAGATACCGTCATCGATTACAAGGCAGTATTAAAGCTATATTGCCAGACATCTGGATATATTGAACATATACTTCTCAAACCAGCAATGTGTCCATCCGTAACGCATATATCGAGCTTCATCCTGTGTGGCCGCGTGGCCGTCAGGTCAAATCCCTTTTTACTGACCTTGAAGATGTCAGAGAAGACCTGGAATGGCTGCTACATCATGAACTAATTGAAATTCGTTGTATTGAGCCGGGTGATTTCCAGGTGGCACCGGAACCGCTGAATGATCTTGAGAAATCACCGCGCAACATCTTCACATCCGCCTGGTACACGATAATTTGGTCCTGAATGCCGGCATTACAGACGGATTTTATGACACCCCCCCCGCGAGATCACGGTCAGTTAAGCGGAAGGCTTCTTCGGGACACCCATCGCTTTTAACGATGAGGGTGTCCTGACTTTCTCGCTTATTTGCTGGCGTCTTGTCGTTTCACCGGTAATTTACAACTCAGTAATTTCTCATCTGCGGTTAACAACGTAAGTGAGTGCTGCGACGCAGTGGCTGCTATCAGACGATCGGCGGGATCACCATGAAATGACTCGAGTCCAGCGGCCTTCAAAAAAAGCCGCGACACCCACATCTCATGAATCCGCCTACAAGATTCAGCGCAAGTTGGCCCTATTGGCAAGGCTCAGCGGCATCAGGAAGACGGGCAGAATTTTCGAGGGGTAAACGTACACGGTGCTAGCCCGGACATTGCACCAGTCGGACTCGACTCTCTTTACAAGCCATTGAATCGTCTTATGAATTTGGAGTTTTCAGGCCACATTGAAAAAGTACAGTTTGTACCCGGGCCCGGTCCTATCCCGGCCCTGGCTGGTCCAGCCGCGACTGTCGCGGCCTACGCGCTGATCCGTTTTGCCAGGTCGATGATATCCCTTTCGCAATAGCTGCAGACGTAACGGTGACCCTCATCTGCACTCAGCCTGAACTCGGTGGTGATCGGTTCGTTCTGGTTCGAGATGCAATTCGGGTTCGAACAGGTCATGATGCCCCTGACGACTTTTGGCGCCTCGGCATTGAATTTCCTGACGACTTTTCCGCCGACGATGATATTGATCGTCGCCTGGGGTGATACCAGCGCCACCAGGTTGGCTTCCTCGGCGGTCAGTTCCACGTCTTCAAATTTGAGTATGTCCTTCTTGCCGCCTTTTTTTGAATGGCTGTTGACCAGGATGCTCATGGTCTTGTCGTTCGACAGTCCCAGCACCCTGAGCACATCGAAGGCTCTCGAGGGCAGGATGTGATCGATGACGGTGCCGTGATCGATCCTTTCGACTTTCATGTATTTATGCGACATTTCAGACACCTCCTATGACCATCGAGAGCAAAGCCATTCTCACCGGCACGCCATTGGCGGCCTGCTCGAAGTACTTGGCCTGTGGCATGGCGTCGACTTCGGGCGTGATCTCGTTGACCCTCGGTAACGGGTGCATGACGATCATCTGTCCGGGTCCCTGCGATACCAGTTGCGGGTCGATCATGTACTTGCCGGCGACTTTCTTGTACTCGACCGGGTCGGGAAAGCGCTCTTTCTGGATCCTGGTCACATACAGAACATCCGTTTTCGCAATGACTTCCTCGGGCGTATGACAGGCGATGCCGAGTTGGCCGGATTCTTTGAGGTGATCGACCACCTCGGCGGGCATTTCCAGCCCCTCCGGCGAAACGAGATTGATGGTGTTGCCGAAATTTAACAGGGCGAAAGCCAGCGAGTGCACGGTCCGTCCATAGCGAAGGTCACCGACGAGACTGATGTTCAGGTCTTTCAGCCGGCCCATATTCTGCCTGATGGTGAACAAATCCAGCAGTGTCTGGGTTGGATGCTGGCCGGCGCCGTCGCCGGCGTTGATGATCGGCACATCCGAGAATTCCGTGGCCAGCTTCGCGGCGCCTTCGCGCGGGTGACGCAGCACGATGGCATCGGCGTAACCGCTGACCATCCTGATGGTATCGGCGAGTGTTTCACCCTTGACGACGGAAGTCGCCTCGGTGCCGGCGAATCCGACCACCCCGCCGCCGAGACGGTTCATGGCGGTTTCAAAGGAAAGCCGGGTCCTCGTCGACGGTTCGAAGAAAATGCTGCCCAGCACCTTGCCCCTGAGACAGTCGTTGACCGCCTTTCCCGCGGCGATCTCCAGCATGCCCTCGGCGCGGTCGAGAACGTCAATAATCACATCGACCGTGAGGTCGTGAACCGAGATCACATGACGCATGATAGTTCCCCGATAGTGGTTACGAATGCGCGTATTTTAAACCAATTGCCGAGCGCACACGTACCGTAAACTTTATCCCGGCGACACCTCGTTGAGCGTCGTCTATCCAATGTATTTCGCATTTTAATTCCTCATTTCTTATCGGCCGGGAAACGTCACTGGCGGGTGAACGATTTCACGCTTTTGCCGGACCCGCGCAAGGCATTTTCCCACCCGCGGTCAATCCGCATAGATAATCCCTTCGATATCCTTCGACACCAGGGTGCCCGCCTTGAAATTCATGATATCCACCAGGTCGGAAAGCTGGCCAATGGCGCTCTTTTGACCCGTTTTCCTGACAAAATCGCAGGCGCCGCGTATCTTTGGACCCATCGACCCTTCGGCAAAATCCAGTTGCGCAAGGGCATCGGGGTTTGCGGCTTTTATTGTGCGTTGTTGAGGGGTTCCAAAATCCGTGTAGACATTGGCAACGTCGGTCAGCATCACGAACATGTCGGCATCCAGTTCCGTGGACAGCAAGGCGCTGGCCAGGTCCTTGTCGATTACCGCTTCCACGCCGTAAAGTTTCTGCTCGCCGTCATAGGCCGTGGGGATACCTCCGCCGCCCGCACAAATGACCACCACCCCGCTGTCCACCAGCAGGCGGATTGCGCTCAATTCAATGATGCGCTGTGGCAGCGGTGACGGCACCACCCTGCGGAAGTGCGGTCCATCAGGCGCCATCGACCAGCCCTTTTCCGTGCGCAGCCTGTCGGCCTCGATCCGGTCGTATACCGGGCCAACCGGCTTGGTCGGATTCTGAAACGCGGGGTCCGCGGGATCCACCAGCACCTGGGTGATTACCGTGACGATGTGATCTTCGAACGGAATGATGTTGCCCAGTTCCTGTTCGATGACGTAGCCGATCATACCGATCGTTTCCGCACCTAGAACATCGAGCGGATAGGGATCGACTGCCGAATAAGCGTCCTCCATCAATGCCAGCAGCCCCACCTGGGGCCCGTTGCCGTGCGCGATGACCAGTTGGTGATGTTTGTGGACTTCGGCCAGTTGCCTGACCGCGATGCGAATATTTTCGCGCTGGTTTTCGGCATTCAATGCCTGGCCGCGCTGCAGCAAAGCATTGCCGCCCAGGGCCACGACCACTCTCATTGGCTGCCCAGGGTCGCCACCAGCAAAGCCTTGATGGAGTGCACGCGATTCTCCGCCTGCTCGAACTGGATACCGGCGTCGGATTCGAATACGTCCTCGGTGACCTCCATGGCGTCGAGGCCGAATTTGTCGAAAATCTGACGGCCAAGCTCGGTCTCCAGGTTGTGAAACGCGGGCAGACAGTGCATGAAGCGCACCCTTGGATTACCGCTGGCGGCCATCAGTGTGGCATTGACCTGGTAGGGTTTCAGCAAACGGATGCGTTCCTCCCAGGTCTCCACTGGTTCGCCCATCGAAACCCATACGTCGGTATGGATGAACTGCACATCCTTGACCGCCTCGTTCGGGTCTTCGGTGAGTGTCAGTATGCCCTTGTTTTTCTTTTCAAGCTGGCGCGCCTGGGCGAGCAATTCCTCGTTTGGCCACAACCGTTTTGGCGCAGCGATGCGCACATCCATACCCATCAGGCAGCCGGCGATCATCAACGAGTGACCCATATTGGAGCGCGCGTCACCCACGTAGGCGTATTTGAAGTTGTGCCAGGGCTGCGGCATGAACTCGCGCATGGTCATCAGGTCAGCACAC
Organism: uncultured Gammaproteobacteria bacterium; assembly: GCA_963801195.1. Classification (GTDB taxonomy): domain Bacteria; phylum Pseudomonadota; class Gammaproteobacteria; order Xanthomonadales; family SZUA-36; genus SZUA-36. The sequence continues at coordinate 551,166 of CAWDDX010000003.1, forward strand.
ATCTGTGTCGGGTGAAATTCATCGGTCAGCCCGTTGAATACGGGTACACCCGAATAGTCCGCCAGTTCCTGCACGATCCTCTGGCCGGCGCCACGGTATTCGATGGCATCGTACATGCGGCCCAGCACGCGGGCGGTATCCTTGACCGACTCCTTCTTACCCATATGCGAACCGCTCGGATCGAGATAGGTGACGTTGGCGCCCTGGTCATGCGCGGCCACTTCGAAGGCGCAACGTGTGCGGGTCGACGCCTTTTCGAAAATCAACGCGATGTTCTTGCCGCGTAATCGCTGCACCTCGGTACCCGCGTACTTGGCGCGTTTCAGATCTCTTGCCAGGTCGAGTATGTAGGTGAGATCCCGTTTCGAGAAATCCAGCAGCTTGAGAAAACTTCGATTCTTGAGATTGAATGACATGGTGGTTTTCCTCTAAAACAGATTCGACGCATCGGTTTCAGTTGAATATTGGGGTAACCGATCCTTCATGATATACGACATCAAGTACAATAAACTCCGCTGGAAAACTTTTACTGACCTACATCACGATTTTGTGCAAAGCCATGCAGAAAGAGGGTCATAGTGGCACGCAAGTGTGTAAAAAAGAACCGCGTTGACATCGCGACCCGGCGCGCGGAGCCTTGTGCATGATGAATGGCCGCTTTCGGCGTTGGCCTCTGTTTGTCATCTGCGTGAGCTGTCTGCTGACGAGCGCGCCCCCGGCGGTGCGGGCCACGGTTAGTGATGATATTGCCACGGGTGACTGGGCCTGGGCACAGCGGGCCGACGGACACCGGGGTTCCCGGGCTGCCGCAGAACCCATCCAGGCAGCTATCGACGCCTATGCCAGGGCGCTGAAAGCAGACCCGGAAAACCCCGATGCCCGCTGGAAGCTCTTGCGCGCCTATCATTTCAAGGGTGAGTTTGTTCTTGAAGACAGGCACGAACGCCTGGAACTGTTCAACCAGGGGCGTGAAATTGCCAAGACCGGCCGGCTACAGATCGAGCGGGATTTTGACATGAAGAGGGGGTTGTTCAAAATGGAACCCGCCGCGGTCGCGAGCGCCGTCGGCGGCCAAACGGCGGTCGGCGAGTTCTTCTTCTGGGCATCGGCCAACTGGGGTCTGTGGGCGCAAAACAGCGGTAAGCTGATGGCGGTGATCGTGGGTGTGGTCGGCAAGATACGCCAGTACGCCGAGGTCATGGTGCAGATGGATGAACGCATCGAAAACGGCGGCGCTCACCGCCTGCTGGGCCGTTTCAATGCGGTGGTGCCAAAAATTCCGTTTTTCATGTCATGGGTCGACCGTGACCTGGCCATCCGCGAACTGCGTCTGTCCCTGCGCGTCGCGCCGGGCAGTTTGCTGAGCAAAATCTACCTGGCCGAAGCACTGTTGAAGTTCAGACCTGAAAAAAGACAGGAAGCACTCGGTCTTTTGCAGGACATCGTTGCCAGCGAGCCCGATTACGGGCGCCTGGTCGAGGACACCCGCGTGATCGAAGATGCCAGGGCTATTCTCGCGGCCCAACGTTGAAAAAACCGCCCGCTAAACCGGGTCAGGGTAAATGTCCTTTCTTATTAGTTTGAACACCACCGCCGTCTTTCACGACGTAGTATTCCTTTCAATATTTATTTCTGTCAAAATATCAATTATGATGTTTAATATATACATAATGAGTTTTAAATACCGCTCATACAGGTTTTATATATGATCACCGGAGCTCAACTCAAAGCGGCGCGTGCGCTGCTTGGAATCAATCAGCGCCAACTGGCGGACATCTCGGATCTTTCGGTTCCGACCATTCAGCGCATGGAAGCCAGCGATGACGTTGTCAGGGGCAACGTGGATTCCCTGATGAAGGTGGTCGAGGCGCTGGAAAATGCCGGCATCGAAGTCATCGGTGTGGACACCGTCAGCAGCGCCGGCGGCCGCGGGGTGCGGTTGAAGACATGACGAAGCGTCTTTCATGCAAACACCCCGGCGGTTTCTTTCAACCGCCGGTTGCCGTTTTCTGAGTTGCCATGACGGCCCTTCTGGTGGTATTCGGATGCCTCGGCGTATTGCTGGCGTTGATGCCGGCTGCGATTGTGTGGCGGCGGTCGGCCTTCGTCTCCAACGGGGTTTATCTTGCGAGTCTCATCGCCAGCACCACGGCCCTCGTGGCGGTGCTTTTTCAACTTTTAGCCAATCCTTCAACGCTCGCAAGCATCGAGTTACCGCTTGGGCTGCCCTGGCTGGGCGCCCATTTCCGGCTGGACTCCCTTTCGGCATTTTTCCTCGTGGTGGTAAATCTTGGCGGCGCCGCCGCCAGTCTGTACGGGATGGGTTATGGCCGGCATGAAAAGACGCCGGAACGTATTCTGCCCTTTTTTGTATTGTTTCTCGCCGGCATGAACCTGGTCGTGCTGGCCGACGATGCCTTTACCTTCCTGCTGAGCTGGGAATTCATGTCCCTGACGTCCTGGGCCCTGGTTTTGGCGCACCACCGGCAAACCGGTAACCTGCGTGCCGGCTATGTGTACCTGTTGATGGCCGGGTTTGGCACCCTCTCGTTGCTGCTGGCGTTCGGCCTGATGGCGGGAGCGGGCGGTGATTTCGGCTTTGCTGCGATACGCTCGCATGAACTCTCGCCCGGCCTGGCCGGCGCCGTGCTGGCCCTCGTCCTGGTAGGTGCTGGGTCCAAGGCGGGTATCGTGCCCTTACACGTCTGGCTGCCGCTCGCGCACCCGGCAGCGCCCAGCCACGTCTCGGCGCTGATGAGTGGCGTCATGACCAAGGTCGCCGTCTATGGTTTTATCCGCATCGTTTTTGATTTGCTGGGCCCACCGGCGTGGTGGTGGAGCGTGGTGGTGCTGGTCATTGGCGGCCTGACCGCCGTGATCGGCGTGCTTTACGCCTTGATGCAGCACGACCTGAAACGTCTGCTGGCGTATCACACGGTCGAGAATATCGGTATTATTTTTATCGGACTCGGACTTGCACTGGCGTTCGAGGCCAACGGGCTGACGGCACTCGCCGCACTGGCGCTCACCGCAGCCCTGTTCCACGTGCTCAACCACTCCCTGTTCAAGAGCCTGCTGTTTTTCTGCGCAGGTGCGGTATTGACCGCCACCGGTGAACGGGACATGGAGCGCCTGGGTGGCCTGATTCATCGCATGCCCGTCACGGCCTTTGCCTTCCTGGTGGGTTCCGTGGCGATATCGGCATTGCCGCCGTTGAATGGTTTTGTCTCCGAATGGCTGACATTTCAGGCTATCCTGGTCAGTACCGAACTGCCTCAATGGAGCCTGAGACTGCTGGTACCGGCGGTAGGCGCCCTGCTCGCGCTGTCCGCCGCCCTGGCCGCCGCGTGTTTTGCGAAGGCGTTTGGCATCACCTTCCTGGGCCGGGCCCGCTCACAGAACGCCGCTTCAGCCTGCGAGGTTGACCGCCTGTCTCACGGCGCGATGCTTGTTTTTGTGCTGTTGTGCCTGTTGGCCGGCATTTTCCCGGGCCAGGTTATCGACGCGATCGCGCCGCTGACCCGTTTGCTGGTCGATGGCAGCATGCCCCTGCAGTCCGGCGAAGCGTGGCTGACCATCGTGCCGATCAGACAGTCGCTGAGTTCTTACAACGGCCTGCTGGTCATGCTGTTTATTGTCATCTCGGCTTCGCTGTCAGCCTTGTTGATCCACCGCATCGCGTCGCGAAAAACCCGCCGGGCCCCCGCCTGGGACTGCGGTTTTCCCGATACGTCCACCAACACCCAGTACACGGCCGGAAGCTTCGCCCAGCCGATCCGAAGCGTGTTCGGCTCAAGCCTGTTCCAGGTTCGTGAACAGATACACATGCCGCCGCAGGGCAGCACCCTGCCGGCCCGCATGACATTGCAAATGCGTGACCTGATCTGGGAGAAACTCTTTGCGCCGATCGAGGGCCTGGTTACCGCAACCGGTAAATGGCTCAATCAGTCCCAGTTTTTAACCATTAGAAAGTACCTGACGCTGGTGCTCGTTTCGCTGGTATTCCTGCTGATGGTCGTGGCGTTTATACGATGATCACCGAACTCTTCATCCAGGGCTTGCAAATGCTCACTGTGCTGCTGCTGGCGCCCATGCTGACCGGCCTGATCCGCAGGGTCAAAGCGCGCTTGCTGCGCCGCCGTGGAGCGTCGGTTTTCCAGCCTTACCGCGACCTGTTGAGGCTGTTGAACAAGGAGGTCGTGCTGGCGGATAACGCCTCCTGGCTGTTCCGGGCCGCCCCTTACCTGATCTTTGCAATGACCTGGGTGGCGGCCTCGCTGGTTCCGACCTTCGCCACCGGCTTGATCTTCGGCTGGGCGGCCGACCTGATAGCGATCGTTGCACTGCTGGGCAGTGCGCGGTTTTTCCTGACCCTGGCTGGTATGGATGTCGGCACGAGTTTCGGTGGAATGGGCGCAAGCCGCGAGGTGATGATCGCCTCACTCGCAGAGCCCGCCCTGATCATGGTGGTTTTTACCGTCGCCATGATTGCCGGTTCGACACAGCTCTCCACCGTGTCGGCATTCATGTTGTCGCCGGAAGTCGGTCTCAGGGTCTCGCTCGGCCTGGCGCTGGTGGCCTTGATTATTGTCGCCATCGCCGAAAATTCACGCTTGCCGGTGGATAACCCGTCAACCCACCTTGAATTGACCATGGTGCACGAGGCGATGATCCTCGAGTATTCCGGCCGTCACCTGGCCGTACTGGAGACGGCAGCATCACTGAACCTTCTGCTGTACGTCTCGCTGATCTCCAGTATTTTCTTTCCATGGGGTCTTGCCGATGCCGGTGCGGCGCCGCTGGAACTGTTTACAGGCCTGGTTTTCTATGTCGGTAAGCTGCTGGTGAGCGGTTGCCTGCTGGCCGTGTTTGAAACCTCCATCGCCAAGATGCGTGTATTCCGGGTTCCACAGTTTATCGGCACGGCCCTGATGATGGCCCTGCTGGCGGCCCTGCTGATGTTTGTGACGCGCAGCCTGTGATCACCGAAGCATTCAGCTACGACGTCGCACACATGCTCGCAGGCAGCATGTTGCTGGTCAGTTTCATGCTGTTATACCAGGACCGCATGTACGGCCTTCTGAATACATTTGCGCTGCACGCGTTCGTGCTGTCACTGTCCGTTGCATGGGAGGCCTACGTCAACCAGTCGCCGCACCTTTATATTACCGCCGCGATCGCACTGATCCTGAAGGCCGTCATCATCCCCACGGCGCTCCACCGCATCGTCCAGCGTCTCGGTATACACCGCACGGTGGAGACGACCGTTGGCATCGGCACGACCATGCTGGTCGGAATCGGACTGGTGGCCCTGTCCATGGCATTGATGCTGCCGGTGACCGATGCCGTCGAGCCGCTGGCCCGGCAGGATCTCGCCTTTTCCCTGTCGGTCCTGCTACTGGGGCTGTTGATGATGGTCACAAGGCGTAACGCGGTCGGCCAGGTGGTTGGCCTGATGTCCATCGAAAACGGTCTCATCCTCGCGGCGGCAGGCGCCAAGGGCATGCCGCTGGTAGTGGAAATCAGCGTGGCATTTTCGGTGCTGATCGCATTCATGGTCATCGGTATTTTCCTGTTCCGCATACGTGAACGTTTCGACACGGTGGATGTGCATGTGCTCGACAGCTTCCGGGGTGAACGGAAATGAACCTGCTGCCCTTCAACAGCCTGGTTGCGATCCTCATCGTGCCGCTTCTCGCAGCGATCGGACTGGCGGCGCTGCCGGGCTACAAGAGCACGGCAAGGCTGAACGTCATCGCCTGTTTCCTGACACTGTTGTTTGCCGTCTCATTGGTGATTGACAGGCCAGTGGCCGGCGCGCTGCTGTTCGTTGACGACCTGAGTATCGTGTTTGTCATCCTCAACACCCTGATCGGGTTTACCACCAGTATTTTCAGTGCCAGCTATATCGCCCACGAACTGGATACCGGCAAACTGAACAGCATTTATGTCCGGTTTTACCACGCCACCTACCAGGTCATGATGTTTGCCATGAACCTCGCGCTGGTTTCCAATAACATAGGCCTGATGTGGGTGGCGGTTGAAATGGCGACCCTGACCACCGTGTTGATGGTCGGCATCTACCGGACGCCAGAGGCGCTCGAGGCGGCCTGGAAATATTTCATACTGGGAAGCGTGGGCATCGCATTGGCCCTGTTCGGCACCATTCTGTTTTATGTCGCGGCGGTACCTGTGATCGGCCAGGGTCTGGATGCGATGACCTGGACGATCCTGATCAACCGTGTCAGTGCCGTCGATCCTGCGTTGATCAATATCGCCTTTGTTTTCCTGCTGCTGGGATACGGCACCAAGGTCGGCCTGGTGCCGGTGCACGCCTGGCTGCCCGATGCCCATGCGGAAGGCCCGACACCCATATCCGCCGTGTTATCCGGTCTGCTGCTCAACGTGGCCCTGTACGCCATTCTGCGTTTCAAACTGCTGATGGTCGCCAATGGCGAAGCCATCGCGCCGGGGCCAATGATGATCGCCATGGGTTTAACGTCATTGATATTTGCGGCCTTCATGTTGTATCCGCGCAGGGATATCAAGCGCATGTTCGCGTATTCCTCGATTGAGCATATGGGCATCATTACCTTTGCCTTTGGCCTTGGCGGACCGCTGGCAAATTTCGCCGGATTGTTGCACATGACGATGCACAGCCTGACGAAATCGGCCATTTTCTTTTCGGTGGGACAGATTACACAGGTTAAAAGAACACAGAACATCGCCGACATCCGCGGCCTGACCGTGAGCCACCCGGTGCTCGGTTGGGGTCTTGTGCTGGGCGTGGTAGCCATTGCCGGTTTGCCGCCGATGGGCGTGTTCATGAGCGAGTTCCTGGTCGTGACCTCGACGTTTGCACACAAACCGTGGCTGGCCTTGCCACTGGTCTTTGGAATATTGCTTGCACTGGGCGCCCTGCTTGGCAAAATGAGCGCTATGGCGTTTGGTAAACCGACCGGAGGCCTCGGCCCGGTGGAAGCTTCGTATTTCCCGATGATCCTGCACCTGTCGCTGGTGCTGATGGCCGGAATCTATATCCCGGAGCCTGTCGTGGTCTGGTTTCAACACGTCTCCGCAATGCTGGGCTGACGGAAATACTGACTATGGCAACACTCAACACATTGCTGGCATCCGGAAAGAACGTCGGACGGCACAAGCCGTGGCCACGCTGTGTCATCAACATCGCTACCTGGCGCGAGGCGGCCCGGCAGCTGGTGGACGGCGCGCTATCAATGCTGGGTTTATGGGCCGATGCCGATGCCGTGCACCTGGCACTGAGCGACGCGGACGGTACCGCGGTCGCCGTGCTGTCATTGCCCTGTCCCGACGGACGTTTTCCATCCATTGGCCAGTATCATTATCCCGCGATCCGGCTGGAACGTTCGATCCAGGATCTATTGGGTTTCAAGGCAGAAGGATTAAGCGATACACGTCCCTGGCTCGACCATGGCCGCTGGGGTGTGCAACATCCCCTGGGAGCATCGGTACCCGTTCCCGAAAATGGTCTCAGCTACAAATTCCTGGCAGCTGAAGGTGAAAGCCTGCACCAGATACCGGTGGGCCCCGTGCACGCCGGGATTATCGAACCCGGGCACTTCAGGTTTTCGGCCAATGGCGAACTCGTTGTGCGCCTTGAAGAACGGCTTGGCTATACCCACAAGGGCGTCGAGAAGTTGATGGCCGGCGCCGATCTTGCGACCGCCGCCAGCCTCGCCGGCCGCGTCTCCGGCGACAGTACCGTCGCCTATGCGTGGACATTTGCACGCGCTGTTGAAGCGGCGCTCGGCATAAACGTTCCAGAGCGGTCGCTCTGGATACGTGCGCTGATGGCCGAATTGGAACGTCTCGCCAATCACCTCGGCGACGTCGGGGCCATTTGTAATGACGCCGCGTTCACCCTGTTGCACGCCCAATGCGGGGTGTTGCGTGAACAGGTTCTGCGCACCAGTGACAGCGTCTTTGGCCACCGCCTGATGATGGACCGCATCGTGCCCGGTGGTGTCAGCACCGGTATCGATGACGACGGCGTGCAGCGGGTCGGCGAAATGATCGGGGTCATTCGCAGCCAGTTGCCGGGTTTGCTTGAATTGTACGACAACACCACTTCGCTGGAAGACCGCACCGTTGGCACCGGTATCGTCGGGCAGGAACTGGTGCGGCAATTTGCCTGCGGCGGATTTGTCGGCCGTGCTTCCGGACGAAATTTCGATACACGCAAAAACCTGCCTTACGCACCCTATGACAAGCTGACGTTTGATGTGCCGGTGCGCACCAAGGGCGACGTGAATGCCCGTGTCTGGGTTCGTTTTGATGAAATCGTTCAGTCGCTCGGCCTGCTTGAACAGATCATCGGTCAATTGCCGGAAGACCTGAACATCCGCACTGAAATCGAGAATCATGTTTTCAAGGACGGTGCTGAAGGCATCGCCCTGGGAGAAGGGTTCCGCGGCGACATCCTCGTGTGGGTGGCCATTGACGGTAAGGGCCGGGTTAAACGCTGCCACCTGCGCGACCCTTCGTGGTTTCAATGGCCGCTGCTGGAAGTTGCGATCAAGGACAACATCGTCGCCGACTTCCCGCTTTGCAACAAGTCGTTCAACTGTTCGTATTCCGGCCACGACCTCTAGTGTCCTGTCCCGCAAACAAGTACCGCTGATGCGCAAAACACTTTTTACAAACCTGCTCAGCCGCATCGTCAGCGAACCGCCGCCGGTCCCGGATGACGCCGACGTCAGCGCGCTCGCCGGAAATCTCGAACGCGTGACACGGGCCAGGCTGGGACGCAGCCTTGCCATCCGCCTGGTCGATGCGGGTTCCTGCAACGCCTGTGAATTGGAGATCAACGCATTAAACAATGCCATTTATGCGCTCGACCGGTTTGGGATCAACTTTGTCGCGTCACCCAGACACGCCGATGTGTTGCTGGTGACCGGGCCGATGACGAAGTCCATGCGCGAGGCGCTGGAGCGAACCTACCAGGCGATGCCCGCGCCGAAATGGGTGGTGACCGCGGGTATCTGTGCCCTGAACGGCGGAATGTTTGCGCAAAGTTACGCCTGCGTCGAAGGTGGCGTTGCCGCGGTCATACCGGTCGACCTGCACATAGCAGGCTGCCCGCCCAGCCCTACCGATCTGTTGCGCGGGCTCCTGACGCTTCTATCCGCAACGATGGTAAAGTAAAGAATGCATGTCAATAAAGTAGAAATCAGTCTCCCGCGTTTGTCTGTCCTCGCCCTCATTATCGGTGTTGCCACCGGTTATGGCGCAGTGGCGTTTCGCGGCCTGATCGGCCTGATCCACAACTTTGCTTTCCTTGGCGTATGGTCCTGGAACTACGACGCCAACGTGTTCACGGAACCCAGTCCGCTGGGTGCGTTCATCATCCTGGTGCCAGTGGCCGGTGCGGTCGTGGTGACATTCCTTGTGAAAAATTTCGCTCCCGAGGCCCGCGGACACGGCGTACCGGAAGTCATGAATGCCGTCTACCACCACGGCGGGCAAATCCGGCCGATCGTGGTTCTGGTCAAGTCACTTGCCTCGGCCATTTCCATCGGTACAGGTGCTGCCGTGGGCCGTGAAGGTCCGATCGTGCAGATCGGCTCGGCGATCGCATCCACGGTGGGCGGTTGGAGCCGGCTGGTGCCCTGGCAACGAATTACGCTGGTTGCCGCGGGTGCAGGGGGCGGTATCGCCGCCACGTTCAATACGCCGCTCGGCGCCGTGCTGTTCTCCGTGGAACTGATGATGCCCGAAGTCAGCGTACGCACGTTCATGCCGGTTGCCATTGCCACCGGCACTGCGACCTACATCGGCAGAATGTATTTGGGTGACCAGCCGGCGTTTTTACTGCCCGACACGCTGCATGGCCTCGACCCTTCAATGTTATCGCTCGCTGCGTTCACGCTACTGGGTGCCTTCACCGGCGTGGCGGCCGCGCTCTATGTCCATAGCGTTTATTGGATGGAAGACCGGTTTGAAGGCATGGTGAAAAATGAATACCTGCGTCACATGCTGGGTATGGCCATACTCGGCACGCTGTTTTACAGCCTGATGCTGACCCTGGGTCATTACCATGTCGAAGGCGTTGGCTATTCCACCATCCAGGCCATCATGGACAGCAAGCTGACCGTCGGCGCACTGTTATTGCTGTTGTTTGTGGCCAAGCTTTTCGCCACTTCAATTACGCTGGGTTCGGGCGCTTCAGGTGGCGTGTTTTCGCCCGCTTTGTTTCTGGGCGCCACGCTGGGCGGCGCTTTCGGGGCATTCTATGGGGTTTGGGTACCCTCCGAAGCCAATGCAATTCCGAGCTTTGCGATGGTGGGAATGGCCGCCATGGTAGCCAGCAGCACCGGCGCTGCGATGACCGCCATCGTGATGATTTTCGAGATGACCCGCGATTACGACATCGTCTTGCCCATGATCCTGGCCGTCGCCATGGCGCAGGGCATACGCAGGGCCATCATGCAGGACAATATCTACACGCTCAAACTGACAAGGCGCGGCATCCACATTCCGACGACGCTGCACTCCCACATGTTCCTGGTCAAACGCGCCAGGAACGTCATGAACACGTTACTGTCCGTGTACCCCGCGGACATGGACCTGGCTGAATTTAACCATGCGATGAGCGTGCAACCGCAGGCGGCGAGGCACGTGGTGATCACCCGCGGCCATAGAATAACCGGCGTGGTTTCAGTCTCAGAAGCACTCAGACTCGCGGGGAAAGCCGATACCTCCGGGTTGGTCCTGGATGACCTGTCCGACAATCATTTCATCATCGCTCGTGAAAAGGACGTCATGTTTGACGTTATCAAGCGGATGTCACGCAGGGGCAACAAGCTGGCGCTGGTGGTCAAGGACCATCACGGCATTCCACGGGCGAGTGACCTTCTCGGCTACATCACCAATGACGATATCGCGGATTCGGTCGCGGAAAGTCTCGCATTTCGCCTCAAACAAAATGATTAGCCCGCAAATTGCACCAGCATCTCGGAATGTGGCGCCGGGCAGGTGCCGCTGGGCGCCGAGCTGGACTGAAGGTCATAGCCGTAGCTATGACCTGAAGGAAGACCAAGTCCAGTGGTATCTGCACAAGCCAGAGCCGGGATAGGTAGCGGGCCGGGTACAAAGTGTACCGCGGGGTTGATTTGAAATAATGTCTTTTAATTCAAGCAAATCATTTGCTTATCGAGAGGCCCGCTACCGGCTGGTGCAATTTGCGGGTTAGCATCACATGGCTGCGGGATGGTCTTGAATCTCCGCTCGGCCAAACTCACCAAAAAACATAAATCATTGACGCGGCGAATAAAATCATTAACCAGACGGCGGCTGCCAGGCTGAAGCGGTCACGCCCCAAAACCAGCGCATATACGGCTTTGACCAGGTTGTTGCTGCCGGTCGCCGTGACGATGGCGGTAATAATCTGCGCTTCACTGATCTGAAATTTCCCGCCCAATAACGAAAGAATGAAGGGGTCGATATCCGTAAGACCGACAACAAATGACAACACCTGCAAGCCTTCATTGCCATAACGGCCGATCACCACGGTGCTGATCGCTGCAAACACGACGAAAAGCACGGAGAAAATCAACGCGGTTTTGAACTCCAGCGGGTGGCTCAGGGGCAGGTTCTCAAGCTTGACGCTGGAGGTCACCGGTATGCGGCCTGCCAGCCAGGTCGCAGCCAGCGATGCGGCCAGGAATGCCAGGAACGGACCCATTAACTGCAGTACAGCATTCAAATGCCCAATAAATAACAGCAGTAACAAGAGACGCAAATACATCATGGCCGTCGCCAGGATGATCGCCTGGGTGACCTGCGGCGTTGGCGCCATTTCCCTCGCCCTTCGACCGAGAACGATGGTGGTTGCCGTGCTTGAATAAAGCCCGCCCAGCACACCGGTCAGTAAAAGTCCCTTTTCCTTGAACACATAGGTCTGGACCAGGTAGCTGATATAGGAGAGGCCGGAAACCACCAGCAGCGCCACCCACACCTGGTAATAGGTGACCGTAACAATCGACGAGATCTGACGATCCGGCAACAGGGGCAGAACGACCCCTGCCATGATCAGGAACTTGGTGAAAGTGAACATCTCCGCCTCGCGGAAGGCGTCGGAGAAGCGGCGGATACCGGGCTTGGCGCTCAGCATCAGTAAGACAGTGACGACGAACAGGATGGTGAACCAGTCCGGAAAGCGGACCAATACCGGCGCAATCATGTAGGTCAGCAGACCAAGCACCGGGCTCAACAGTGAGTATATCCCTTCGCCTGATCGCCGGTAATAGTAAACCGCCAGCAGCACGAATAGTCCCATCAAACCGAAAAGCCAGGCCCACAGTTGATCATCGATCATGAAGAGCAGAAAACCCAGGATACCGATCAGGGTGAATGTGCGCGTGGTGCCAAAACCAAGATCCTGGCCGTTGGCGCGGCGGTAACTATGGAGTTCCAGGCCGATAATGAAGCTCAGCGCAACGGTAAGTACAAACTGCGTTAAAAGGACCGGAACGATCGCAAGATTGAGTATTTCATCCATGCCAGGCAATTCCCCGCTGAAGAAAGCGGAACATCATGGTTTCCATTCTACGCCCACCGGGCCACTGTCAGCCAATAGCGATTAGCCCGGACATTGCAGCAGTCGGACCCGGCCCTGGCTGGTCCAGCCACGCTTGCCCGGGCGGAGTTTACTGCTCCGCGACCAACTCTTTCAGGGGCCGGTCGTAATAGGCCACCATGTCTTTCGGGGCAAGCGCCCGTGCCCGCAGCAGGCTGTCCTGGGCCGCCGCCAGTTCGCCGGAGAGATACTGTGTCTTTGCCAGTGCAAAGTGCAGTTTATGATCGTCCTCCTTCTTCGCGATCGCGCTTTGCAGCAGGTCGATGGATTCCCGGTAGTCCTTGTTTTCGAGCGCCACATCGGACAGTTTCAACAGATAGTAGGGGTTGTTTCTCCGGTACCGCTCAACCCGCGATGCCAGTTCTTCCGCCAGCTCAGTTTTTCCCTGTTCGATGTAAACTTCGTAGAGGTTACTCATCGCCGAGTGTTCGGACGAGTCGATATTCAGTGCCTGGCCGAAGGCAAAAGCCGCGTCGTCCAGCTGGTCGTTGCGGCCATAAATCACACCGAGGTTCACCCACGGATCAGTAGCCCGCGGATCGGCATCGATGGCGCGGCGCATATAGGCATAAGCGGTGGGCAAATCATTCGCCAGCAGGTACTCTACGGCAATATTATTCAGGTACAGAGCCTTGGCATAACTGTCGTCTATGATTCTTCGGCGCGCGGTCGGGTGGATTTTGATACCGCTGACGTCAACGACCCAGGTCATGTGCGGGGTCTCGATCACGACATTTACGTGTTTCACCAGCAACACGGTATCATCTTCATAATCGGACCATTCCGGACGTCTGAAGACCTCCTGGTAGTAGGCTTTCAGGCCGGCCCGCCGGGCCAGAGCTATCATCATATTGGCAAAGCCGATGCAGTTGCCCGAACGCTCATCAAAGGCCTCCGAAGCGGTGAAAGTGTGGGTCTCGTCATACCGAAAACTCAAGGCGCCGGCCCTGGAGACTGCCAGGGTCAGCAACTCCAGCCTGGTTTGCCGGTTCGAATATTCGAGGACATAACGTTGCAGGAAATCTTCCATCGCGGGTGAAAGCGCCAGCACGTCGACATCGTCGACCTGCACCGCGGGTTCCACATTACGCAAAGGCGGTGGTTTAGTTTTTCCCAACTGGAGCGGAGCACACGCGCTGAGTGTCAACGTGCAGGCCAGCAACAACCATTGGACAATGGTTGAAGAACGACCCGCGACGATGTGATTTAACCTCTTCATTTCAGATACTTACAACCTATCTCCTAGACCACGGGAATGCCGCCAGGGTTCCTGTGCTCACGGCGAAACGGTCCTGATCCGCCAAAAACCTGTGCCGTCGTGAATTTTTCGCAAAACAATCTCAGCTTTTGAGAAATCTACCAGTATGATAGACCCATGACGAACACGCGCCCTGACAGTTTGACGCAAATAACCGGTTTTTTGACTCAAACACTCGAATATGAATCGTTGTTCGCACGGCTCAGGACGGGGCAGACCCTCGTCACCGGCAACAGCCGTCTCGCGCGCGTGCTGAAGAACAAGTACGACCAGTGGCGCGCCGGGCAGGGCGACCGCCAGTGGCAAAGCCCTGTCATTATCTCCTGGAACACCTGGATGGACCGGCTCTGGGAAACGGCCAGCCTGCATTCCCGCCCCGGCACCGGTCGCGCCGTGCCCGGTCCAAGACAGGAAATCAGTCTCTGGGAAAGCACCCTGAAAACCGAGAAGCTGGCCCATTTCCTGCTGCACCCGGAAGCGCTTGCCAGCCAGTTGCGCGAAACCCGCAGCCTGGTCGTGGAATGGCAACTCGATCTTCAGGACCGCTCATGGACTGGCGGTGAAAACGAAAATCATGCCGCCTTTTACCAGTGGAACAGAGCCTTCGAAAAACGCTGTGAAAAGGGCCAGTGGATCAGCCCGGAAGACCGCATTGCGCCACTTGGTAGTGCACTTGAAGATGCGCTGTTACCCGCTTCGGAAACCTTCAACCTGTTGGGTTTTGACGAATTCACCCCCGCACGCGCCAGTCTGCTTGCGGCGCTGATTGAAAACGGCAATACGGTCTGTCACCTGAGAATTTCACCCAGGCACGGTAAAGCCGTGTTGTGGAAATACAGGGACAGCAAGGACGAACTTCAACAGATGGCGCGCTGGGTGCGTTACTGGCATGAGAAAGAACCGGGCTCGACCATCGCCGTCGTGGTGCACGATTTACAAAACAGCCGCCAGGCGGTTGAAAGACAGCTCCGGGACATTCTTTGTCCCGGCCACGACGTATTTGGCCGGCACGAAAAACCATGGAATATATCCATGGGTATACCGCTGGCCAGGGTGCCGATGATCGAGACCGCATTTGATGTGTTCAGACTGCTCGACAAACGCATCGATATCCAGGCGATCGGCCGTGTCCTGCGTTCACCCTGGCTGCGCGGAGCGCGTGAAGAAAGATCCAGCCGGGCGCTGCTCGAAAAATGTCTGCGGGACAACTATCCCCGCCAATTGAAACTGAACGAATTGATCTTTCGCGCTGACGAGATCAGAAAGAAAGACCACCAGGGCAATGCCTTGGCCCCCGAAAAGCAGACGCCACGGGACTGGAACAGTCCGTTGCTGAGCGGAATGCTTGGCACCCTTGAGCGGTTTGAACGTGAAACCAGGGGTAAACGCCCGGCCTCGGATTGGGCTGAAGGTTTTGACCGTCTGCTGATGAACCTCGGCTGGCCGCTTGAAGAGGAACTTCCACAGGCTGCGATGGAAGAACAGGGGGATAACTGGCAGGCATTGCAGGCCTGGCGCGATGGCTTGCGTGAACTGGCCACACTGGATGCCACCGACCCGGCGTTGGACCGCGGCGCCGCAATCGGCCGGCTGAAACAGATCTGCCGGGAAAAGATTTTCCAGCCGCACACAGCGGATGCACCCGTCCAGGTCCTCGGCCTGTACGAGGTCAACGCTTTGCGCTTTGACCATTTGTGGATACTTGGATTACACAACGGGAACTGGCCGGCCAGCGCCAAGCCCAACCCATTCATTCCCGGCCGGCTTCAGCGCGAGGCGGGTTTACCGAATTCAAGCCCGCAACGCGAGCTCGAGGTCGCCCGAACGATCACGCGGCGTCTGCTGGAAACGGCGCCGGACTGCGTCTTCAGCTACCCGGGCCGGCTCGATGGCGAGGACACGATTCCCAGCCCGCTGCTGGAAAGCAAAAACATGGATAAGCATGATCCGCCGCCGGCCTGGCAGGGTGAGGACTGGTGCAGTATCGTTTCCATGGCTGAAAAACCGCAAACCGGCCCGTTGCAATCTCCGGGCCGGCTGGTTCACCCGACGGCAAGGGGCGGCAGTTCCATACTCAAAAACCAGGCGCTGTGCCCGTTCCGCGCCTTTGCCAGCAACCGCCTGGGCGCCGAGGGCCTGGAAACCCCGGTCGATGGCATCAGCCCGGCCCTGCATGGCAGCATGGTCCACCGCGTGCTGGAATTGTTCTGGCAGGAAACCCGGTCGCAGGCCGCGTTATTGGAAATGGATGAAGCAACGCTCAGTGAAAGTCTTCGCCGGCACGTCGATTTTGTCACCAGTGACGACCGCGGCCTGGGACAGCGCCGCGCCTTCCGCGTCGTTGAGGCCGACCGCATACAACGTCACGTCATGGATTACCTGGCGCTCGAAAAGCAACGCGAAGCCTTCGAGGTCATCGCTTTCGAAAAGAGGATACACGCTGAGATCAACGGCCAGTCCATCAACCTGGCAATCGACCGCGTCGACCGTGTTTCAGGCGGTGACGAGATCATCATCGATTACAAAACAGGCCCGGAAGACCCGAAGAAGTGGTTTGGTCAACGGCCCGAAAATCCCCAGTTGCCACTCTATGCCATCACCGCGGAAAAAACCCCGGCCGCGGTGGTATTCGGCATCATTCGTGACGACGGCTGTCTTTACAGGGGCGTGGCCAGGCGCGATGGCCTGTTGCCCGGACTGCCACCAAAAGAAACAAAAGCCACCCGCTACCTTGTTGATGCCGGTCAGGATTTACCCGGGACCATCTCGGAATGGCAGCGGGTGCTGGAAAGCCTGATGAAGGATTTTCAGGAAGGCATAGCAAACGTCGATCCAAAGGCGGGTTTGAAGACCTGTGACAACAGTTATTGCGAATTGCGGACCCTGTGCCGGGTTGGAGAGCTCGAAGGGAAGCGCAAAACCAGCCTTGAAGACATGCGACAGGAGCCTTCATCGTGAACCGCCCTTCCGACTGGCAAGAGAGGGAACGGGCCCTTGACCTCGAGCATTCCTACATTGTTCAGGCGCCCGCGGGTTCCGGCAAAACCGAACTGCTGACACAACGACTGCTGGCCCTGCTGGCACGGTCCGAAAACCCCGAGGAAGTGGTCGCGATCACCTTCACCCGCAAGGCCGCGGCAGAAATGAGCCACCGCCTGGTCACCCGCTTACAGGCAGCGGCACGGCAACACCCGGGCGCCGATGCAAACGAGGAATTACCACCCCACGAGCAGGTCAGCCGTGAACTGGCGCTGTCGGTACTCGCGAACGATGCCGCGCGGGGCTGGAACCTGCTCGAGCAACCCAGCAGACTGCGTATCCGCACCATAGACAGCCTGTGCTGGGAACTGGCCCGCCAGCTACCGGTGCTGTCCGGGCTTGGCGGCGGTCAGCAAATAGCAGAAAACGCCAGTGACCTTTATCGCAACGCCGCCGCGCGGACAATGGCCGTCATCGAGGACGAGGATGACCCGTTGAAGACGGACGTCACCCGCGTTCTTGACCGTTACGACAACCGGTACGACAAGCTCGTGGAATTATTGACCGGCATGCTGGCAAGCCGCGAGCAATGGACGGGTCACCTGTTGAGTGCGCGCAGGGGCGAAGGTTTTGACAGGCAGGGTATGGAAGTGGCGTTACGCTACCTGGTCGAGGGGCAACTCGAAATCGCGCGCGCCGCCACGCCCGACAGTCTTTTGCGCGACCTGCCCCGTTTCTACAATTACGCGATCGGCAACGGTGCGAATAATTCAGAGGACCTGGAAGCGCTGTTAAACGTTTGCGGCGGCCCCGCTTGCGAATTTCTCGACCTGCCCACCCATTCGGAAGCGCTGCCGCACTGGAAAACCATGATAAGCAGCCTGTTGACCGCCGCGGGTGAAATGCGCAAGGGGGCACCGAACGCCAGTGGTGGATTTCCGGCGCCATCGGCTGCAAAAGCCGAAGACAAGGCGCTTTTTTCGGCCTTCAAAGACGACTTCAAAGCAGTACTAGACACGCACCGTGAAAACGAGACCTTGCGTACCAGTTTGAACACCGTCATGGGCTTACCCAGGCCCGGTTATGAAGACGAAGCCTGGGAATCGCTCGAATCGCTGATGCGGATCATGCTGCGGGCTGCCGAAAACTGGAAACTGGTGATGGCCGAGCAAGGTGAAGTCGACTATTCGGAAATCGCCCACCGCGCCATCGAGTCGCTCGGTTACGAGGATGCGCCCAGTAACCTGGCGCTACGCATGGACTATCGCATTGGGCACCTGCTGGTGGATGAATTCCAGGACACGTCCTCCACCCAGATCCGGCTGCTGAGACAACTCACCGCGGGCTGGAGTGACGGTGACGGACGCACGCTGTTCCTGGTGGGCGACCCGATGCAGTCGATCTACCGTTTCCGCAAAGCGGAAGTGAGCCTGTTTATCGAAGCCTGGCAGGGCCAGTTATTCGACCATATTCAGCTGCATCCGATACAGCTCAAGGTTAACTTCCGCTCATGCAAACCCATCGTGGACTGGGTCAACCTGGTCTTTCCACGGGTGATGCCGGTCAAAAACGATCCGGTCATGGGGGCCGTCAACTACAGTGCGGCAAGTATCAAGCCCGGTGTTTCGACGCAGGGTTGTGCCGAAATTCAAATACTGCCCGGACGGGATGACGTGGAGGAAGCACGCCGCGTCGTCGAGATTATCCGCCGCTCCGGTACGGACGAAAGCATTGCCATCCTGGTGCGATCGCGCAACCATGTGAGCGCCATCCTGACGGCGCTCGACAAGCTGAAAATCAACGAGGACCGCTTTCGTTACCAGGCCATCAAGTTTACGCCCCTGGCGGAAACGACCCTGGTTCAGGACCTCGTGTCCCTGACGCTCGCGCTGATCCAGCCCGCCGACCGTCTCGCGTGGCTGGCCACTTTACGCGCACCCTATATCGGTCTCGACCTGGCTGATCTGGATACCCTGGTGGCGGGTGAAGCCGGCAATATCATAGCCGATGCTGTCAGAGCCGCCAGCGAGGGCGCTGATGAAAACTTCAGCGGTTTATCTGACAACGGTTTGCAGCGCCTGCAGCGGGCTGGACCCATTCTGTTACGTGCCCTCGACCTGCGTGGCAGGCAAGCTGTCAGGACGCTGGTTGAATCCGCCTGGATCGACCTGGGCGGACCGGCCTGCGTGGGAAGTGCCAGTGAACTGGATGATGCGGCCACCTACTTTGACCTGATCGATTCGCTGGAAGCCGGGTACCTGCCGGTTGACCGCGACACGCTCGACCTGCGTCTCAAGGAACTGTATGCCGAACCGGACACGTTGGCGGATGGTAAATTGCAGATCCTGACGATCCACTCCGCCAAGGGTCTGCAATTTGACACGGTTATTTTGCCCGGTCTGAACCGCGATACGGGCGGAAACAACGCACAATTGTTGCACTGGTTCGAGCTGCCGGACCTGGATACGATCGTGATGTCACCGATGCGCAACAATGCCGAAAAAGAACAGCAAAAAAAGTCGGGCGACCTGATCCAGTTCATTTCGGGCGTAGAACGGCAACGAGAGAGTCTGGAGGTCGGACGCCTGCTTTATGTTGCCACGACCCGCGCCGTGCGTAATCTGCATTTGATCGGTGCCGTCAAACCCGCGGCCACAGGTGAAATCAAGGTCGCTTCAGGCTCACTGCTGGGCAGTTTGTGGCCCGCCATCGAGCAGCAACAGACAGCGCAGATTGCCGCCGCGGCACAGGTCCTGCCCGCCAACATCGAGCAGGCGGATGAGGCAGAACAGGAAATAGACATAGCCGGTATCGGCCTGCCGCAGCAATACCGGCGGCTGGCGGCGGACTGGCAGCCCCCGGAGTTTCCCAAGGGGGTGCAACTGGTCCAATCCGGGGCAGCGGAAACGCAATCCACGATCGAATTCAGCTGGGCCGGTGAGGATGCGCGTCTGACGGGTAACCTGGTCCATCGCCTGCTGCAGTTAATCGCTGAACAGGGCCAGGATGCGTGGTCGGCGGGTGGCGGTATTGCAAAACATGTCAACTGGTGCCGGCGCGTGCTCAGCGCGGAAGGTGTCCAAACAGCAAAGGCCGATCTCATCCTTGAGCGCGCAACCCTCGCCATTGAAAATTGCCAGTCAACCGAAATTGGCCGCTGGATATTGGGTTCCCATGAGGACGCACACTGCGAGTACGCCATCACCGCGGTCCTGGACAAGGACCGGCCCGTCAGCATGGTGCTGGACCGGACATTTGTCGAAAACGGCACGCGTTGGATCATCGATTACAAGACATCCAGCCATGGCGGCGGTGACCTCGAGGGTTTTTTGGAAAACGAAGCAAAGCGTTACCGGCAACAGTTGCAGCGTTATCGCGATGCGCTGGCTTTGACCGAAACCCACCCGATCAGGACTGCGCTATATTTCCCCCTGCTCGACCGGCTCAAAGAGGTGCTTGCGCCCGTTGCATGAAGCGCCGGGCCGCTAGCTGTGAATTCCAGCAGCGTGTTGTCTGTTGCCCGCAGGAAGCGGACACCTCACCAGTGTTCGGAAATATGCTCGATCAGCGCCACGCGTTCTACGGGATTGACCTTGTGACCCTCTCCCAGTTGCGGCAGTGCGGGCCATCCGGGGTCCCGGATCATCAGACCGCAGGCGCTGCGTGGTTCAGCATAACGGGGGATGACGTGAAAATGGACATTCGGGTCCACCATCATCAGCATCATGTAATTGATCTTGTCGTAGTCAAAGGCGGCTTTAAGGGCCCTTTCGATATCCGCGACCACTGCACCCATCTCAAAAAAAGCTTCCCTTGAGAGGGCCGAAAATTCGGTCACGTCGGCTTTGGCGCATAGAATAAGCGAACCGAGCGTAGCCTGTGGTTCACGTAGCAACACGAGCCAGTGGTCGTATTCCCGGACGATGGTGCCGGGGTAGCCAAACCGATCCGCGGTCTGGTTTGTCATAATATTTCCTCCGTGGCGGTTAACAAGCAACAGTCTAGTTCAGAACGCCGTTGGAATCGAACCTTTCGCCGAGTGAAATTGCCGGAAATTGCAGTGCCATCCATGGCCGCAAACGACCGACAGCGTTGCTTCAGAAGTTTGAATTTAACCCATGTTCCAGAGAGAAGACCAGTATAGCGCGACTTGAGAAAATGTAGATAAAAAGTACTTCCGGGAAAGCCATCCAGGGGCCTGCCGGTTAAGCAGGCCCCTGAGTACCGTTGCGGTTTGCTAGCTGTGAATTCTGTGAACAACCTTCACAGAATTCACAGCTAGCCCTTTACAAGACGTTTCGCACCCACAAACACTAAGAGACCGGTTATCAGAACCAATACCCACAATGGTGCGAACGGAATGGGCGATGCAGAAACAGGCGCAGGCGGCGCTCCATTCCCGCAAGTATCCGTCCAGGGCGCCGGGGCTGACCAGTTGGCAGGCGCCATTTGCACGCCACCTGCAGCATCACCAAAAGCCCCGGAGTTTGTGTAAAAGACGTCGTTAAAGTCATTCATGTACCAGGAAATGGGCTCGTTTGCCGTGATGCCAGAAAATGAATAGCTACCTGGATCAACGGGTTCTGCATCCAATTCGGTGAAATTGGTGCTAAGTGCACCAGCTCCGTCAGTGGTTATGCTGCCACTAACAGTCAGACTACCTTGTAATGTCAGATCGTGTGCAAAATATGCATCTTGCGCATCATTCAATAAAAATCCGGCACAAGTGAGATCGGTAGATTCCCATGTTTGCGACAATGCACTTGTCGAGCCGTTATCAAAAATAATTATGGCAATATACGATTCTGTATCGTTAACCCCCGTTAGGGTGCTATCCGATATGATTCCGGAATAGCTGATGTAATATGGATCAGCAATACTTGCCGGTGAAACACACACCAGGCAAACAAAAAGTGAAATAATTGGAATGGCTTTACTGAAAGGTGTTTTGTTCATGAGCTTGGATCCTTGTTGATGATTATGCCAGCCCCTTGTCGCCTTATCGATCGATACTGTTTTCTTCAAGCAAACAATAGTTCAATTTTTCATCAAATGAAAACAATGGCTTAAAGACCAGATCCACTTGAATGACACATGAACTGCTTATGGCCGGTTGCTGAGTGGCATTGGCCGGGCTTCTGAAGCGCAACTAAAACCTGCGATTACAACCGGTGGACACAACACATGGTGTTAGGACCCGTGTCTATATCATGCCTTTGTATGAAGTGACGGAAAAACAGCCGGCGCCGACCCGATAATCCGCGTTTAGCGTTAAAAAAGTCTACAATTGGAGCGCTGAGTATTTCGTCCCGGAGTCATGCTGTGCGTCAATTTGGTGAAATTGAAAGTTGTGTTGCAGGCACCGAATTTGCGAGCCGTGCCGAGCTTTCGGCTTCCGGCATCCACCGGCCCACCCAGGCCGGTATCAGCGGATCGAGCACGGAGGGCGCGGATTCGATCGTCGTCTCGGGCGGTTACGAAGACGACGAGGACTACGGCGATTACCTGATCTACGGCGGCCAGGCCGGTTTCGATCCAAATACAAAGCAACAGAACGAAGACGCGGAACTCTCAAGGGGGAACCTGGCGCTGGTCGTCAGTTATAACAAGGGCCTGCCGGTGCGCGTGAGCAGGGGCCTGGGTTCAGCAAGGCAGCACACCTACCGCTATGACGGGCTCTACCTTGTCGAGCGATGGTGGGTGGACCGTAACAAATCCGGTTTCAGGATTTACCGGTTTGCACTCAGGAAAATCGATGACAAGCCGATCTCGACACCAGAGGGCGAACTGCCTTTACCCAACAGCAACCTGGAGCCCGGCAGGGTCAAGTCGTACACAACCCACATCGTCCGCGACACGCTGGCCGCCGAGGCGGTCAAAGAAGCTCACCGGCACGTCTGCCAGGCCTGCTCAACCCGAATCGAACGGCCCGGCGGCGCCTACGCGCAGGCGGCATACATCCGCCCGCTCGGCCGTCCGCATAACGGCCCGGACACGGCCGACAACATCCTCTGCCTGTGCCCCAACTGTCATGTCCTGTTTGATGGCTGGGCTTTTGCCATCGAGGATGACGGCACCCTCATTGGCGCCCTGAGCGGCAGCCTTGACGAGGTGGAAGCACATTCGGTCAACAGGGAACACCTGGGTTATCATCGGCGTCTGTATGCGGAAGCCAACAGTTGAACTCAAAGAATCCCCGCCGGTATGATCGGTCTGCTGAAGTTGACCACTGATGCCCTGTTATCCGTGGTCGAGTCCTGCTTTACATCCACCGGCATTGGAGTATTGCTTTTGAAAGAAGGCTGCTTTGGAAGTTAAACCCGCCATGTCTGATAGCAAGGGGCTAAACTGGAAAACCTGGCGTTGGGAGACCGTCGGGTCTTATGCGTTTCTGGTCGTAGCGCTTGTTTTCGCGGTAATCGCTCTCGGCGATGCGTTCGAAGACCATGTGATGATTTTCGAGAACTGGCTCGCTGCCCATGGATATTGGGCGCTTATTATCGCTGTAGTGCTTTATACCGTACTTGCCGCTCTTTTCGTGCCTGACACCCTGCTTGGTCTGATCGTCGGAGCCTCGTTTGGTTTTACCCGCGGGATCATCATCGCGGTCGTCGCCAGTCTGATCGCCGCCAGCGTGGAGTACCTTTTGGCACATCGTCTGCTTAAGCCGCTGATCGACAAATACCTGGGTAAAAAGCCCGGCATGAAGGCCATGCAAAAAGCCGTCAAAGAGCAGGAATTCAAACTGCAGTTCCTGATTCGCCTGACACCGATAAACCGGGCCGTTACCAGCTACGTGCTGGGTGCATCGGGCGTGAGGTTTCCGGGTTTTATAATGGCCGCAGCCGGTTTCTTGCCACACCTCTGCCTGGAGGTCTACTCCGGTTACGCAGGAAAGCACCTCGCATTAATGTCGGGTCAAACACCAGGAATAGCTGTGTTGCACGAAGTGCTGTTAATCGTCGGATTGCTGGTCACGATCACCGTCATATTCCTAATCTCAAGAGCAGCAAAAAAGGCTGTCGAGAGTGCAGTGGAACACCAGATCGACACCTGGCCCGCAAAGAAGGCAAAGAAGGGGTCAGAGTAAAGGGACAGAGTGGCCACTCAAAGAAGGGGTCAGAGTAAAGGGACAGAGTGGCCACTCTGTCCCTTTACTCTGACCCCGGTCGTCCGGTCGTCTGACCCGGTCGTCGGCTATTTCAGGTTGGTTTCAAACAGCCTGAAGATCCTGCGGTACTCGTCCAGCCAGCTGTCCGCATGCACGAATCCATGCGGGTCCAGCGGGTAGATGGCGATCTCGAAATCCGGTTTATGCAATTCGATCAAACGTTGCACCAGCATCACGGTATCCTGGAAAAAAACGTTGTCATCCTGCATACCACTGGCTAACAGCAAGGCGCCCTCCAAACCGTCGGCAAATTCGATCGGTGAACTCTGCCGGTAGGCCTCGGGGTCGATATCCGGGGTATTGAGTATATTGGCGGTGTAGCCGTGGTTGTAATGCGACCAGTCGGTGACCGAGCGCAATGCAGCGCCGGCTTTGAACACTCCGGGCGCGCGGAACATCGCCATGCAGGTCATGAAACCGCCATAAGAACCGCCATAAATACCGATACGCTCGCGGTCGACGCCATAGTTGCCAACGATGTATTCCACGCCATCCAGCAAATCCTCCAGTTCAGGGTGACCCATTTGCCGGTAGATCGCTGTGCGCCAGTCACGTCCGTAACCTTCGGAGGCGCGGTAATCCATGTCGATGACGAGGTAGCCGTGTTGCGTCAGCATGTTGTGAAACATGCCCTCGCGAAAATAGTACGGCCAGCCCATGTCCGAGTTTTGCGTGTAGCCGGCGCCGTGTACGAACATGACGGCGGGATATTTTTTGGACGGGTCGTGATCCGCGGGCAGATAGATTTTCGAATAGATCGGATCATCGCTGTGTGACGAGGGTATGGCAACGATATCCGGGGTCATCCAGGGGATGGCCTTGAAGGCCTCGCTCATCGTGTCAGTCAGTTGCCGTGGCGCCGCTCCCGGCCGATTGTCCATGACGTACAACTCGTCGTGGCGGTTGATCTCGGAATGTGTGATCAACAGGTGTGATTCATCCGGTGATACCTTGACGGAATTGATCCCGCCCATGCCGGTCATCTGCTGAATCTCGCCCGAATCGACGTCCACACGGTAGATTTCATAAATACCCGGGTGTTCAACGTTGGCTTCGTAATAAATGTATTGGCCGGACGGACTCAGGGCCGGGTTCTTGACGACAAACCTGCCCGCGACCAGCGCCTTGCCTTTTTTCTTGCCGATGTCCCTGGAATAAATGCCGAGGTAACCGTGATCCTCCGACAGGAACCAGGCCGTGCGGTTGTCCCGCAGCCAGCCGTGTTCGATGTGATACGGGTTGACCCAGGCCTTGTCGCTGATGCGGTGCCGGCTGACGGCCTTGTACGTCTCGAAATCGACGGTTGCGATCCAGCGGTCCTTGTTGTCGACCGCACGGACATACAGCATAGCCTGCGCACCGTCGTCCGACCATTGAATGTCCCAAATCTGCACGCTGCGTTTTTCGGGCGCCTTCAAACGTTTTTCCGCGGCTTCGCGGTCCTCGCCCTCGGCCACGTATATCTCGACCGCGCTTTTACGCAGATCGGCCAACGGGTCGTCGCCGATCCCCGGCAGACCGTCGAGGTCGAGTTCGTGCTTTTCACCGCTGTTCAGATCGATCAGCCACACCGCCTGCGGCGCTGGGTTGTTACGCCCGACCAGTGTCCTGACGGTCTCGGTTTCGACATAACCGCTTTCGGTGACGTAGTTGGGCATGCTGCCCTTCTGGCCGTCATCGTCCTTTGCGGCCTGTGTCACGAGCAGCAGCCAGCGGCCTGTCGGTGACAGTGCCTGGCCTTGCGATTTCAGTTTGTCACCCATGTAGACGGGCGCCGCCGGCAGAGCGCTATCGAGTTCGTACAAGGACTTGTTGCGCTTCGTTGCCTCGTCCTTATCGCTTTTTGATTTTTGCAGGGTGGTAAAAAGCCGCTGCTGGTGGGCTTTGAGCACGTCGAAATCGCCTTTCTCGTCCGGGTCGTTGCTGAAACGAATATCGGTCACCTGCTCCGTCAGGCCGCTGGCCGGATCGTGTACGAACATCTGCCCGTCGCGTTGGAAGGCAATCCGCCGGCCATCGCCCATGAACTGCGGGGCGGACTCCTCGACGGCAGTGCGGGTCAGTTGCTTCGTGCTGGTTGCATCCTGCAGGTAGATATCGCCCTTGTAGACATAGACGCGTCGGTCGGCCGCCAGGTTGTAGCTGATCGATGTCTGAAAATCCGTCGACCACGCCGATTCGGCGACATGACTGGTTGCGCCGTCTTCGCTGTCCACCGCGAACAGGTCACGCAGTTCCGAGCCCTGGCGTTTTTGCTGGTAAAAGACGGTCTTGTTGTCAGCGCCCCAGTAGCTGTTTTCGGGGGCGTTACCCAGCCAGTCGGTATCCGCCATGATTTGCTCGAGCGTCAGCGGCGGCATGGTTTCCTGCGCTACGGCATTGACCAGCAGGTTTGCAAAGACGAATACGAGATTGACAAGGAGTAGTTCTTTCCAACGAAGTTTCATAGTTTGCCCAGGGGGTGTAAATTCAAACCGGCAGTATAGTTACCGGCTCCGGTTACAGGCAAGCGCAGATAGTCATGGGTGTAAGCATTAACATTAACTTAGGGAAGCTCTGATTAATGCCATCCTGGCATCATCAGAGCGCGGCAGCCGAAAAGTGTCATTTTCGTCTGCCTTACAAATCAACGGCTTGGCGCCGCTGATTTGGCGACACATCCATGTATCGCGTGAACCTCAGAATTAATCAGAGGTTCCCTATTCAAAACCTTCGAGATTCGCCTGTGCGAGTTTCGACCTGATGTCGTCCACCTCTGACCGCTGTAGGACACCGCCGGAAACCGCCCCCACACAGGCGATGGCCAGGCCCGGTCCGTTTTGAAGCGGACCACGTGGTGAAGATGCAATTGCGGCACCAGGTTGCCAATCGCCGCGACATTCAGCTTGTCCCCTTTGTAGGTGTGCACCAGGTATTCCGAAAGACGGCAGGACTCATCCAGCAACAAAGTGCGGTCCGGGCGGGCGAGATCGATGATCTCGCGCACGCCGTCACGGTCCGGCACCAGGATAAACCCGAATAATTCACCAAGGATCCGGAATTTGCTTTGTCACTGGCGAAACAGTTTGATCGATCGTTCGAAAAAGCATAGCGCCGCTATGGTTTGAGAAGGATAGGCCAAAATGTGAAGTCAGATGCGTTGCAAAACCGGATAGGACAAACTGTAATCTCGGGAAAAGGCCAACAACTCCTGTATCACCTTGAAATAGAAGGAAATATGTCACTTACTCGTCCGCCTTGGTGAAACATTCTGGTAAACCAGGGGTAGCTGCTATCGTTCATCAATAACAAATGACACAGTTCAAAGCGGCCCATGCGGATACAGTCCGCCGCCAGTTGCGGGTGCAATGTGGTCATGATGCGCGAAACCCGTGATCGCGGGCGAACACGATCGCCTGGCTGCGGTTGCTGACACCGAGCTTTTCATAAATACGTGTCAGCTGGTTGCGCACCGTCTTTTCACTGATGAACAGGACCCTGCCGATCTCCACGTTGGTCAGGCCATGCATGAGCTTGCCGAGAATCTCACGCTCCCGTTCTGAAAGCGTTCTGAAAATTTCGTCTTCAGTTTGTGAACGGACAGCGGTGAAATCCAGGACCGCTTCGCAAAACTTTTGCCAGGCCGGTTCGTGCTCCAGCATGATGTGATTGGGCGAATCGAGCATCACGAACCGGGCGCCGGCGATGCCTTCAGCCAGGCGTTGCCCCTGGCTGAAGGGTGAAATCTGGTCGCCGCTGGCATGCGCCACCAGGGTGGGGACTTCCACCAGTGGCAAGAGACCGCTTATATCGGCTTCCCCGCGGCTGAGCAGCAAGCGGGCCGCCATGTCCGGACTGACACTGCGGGCGCATAACTCATCAAACCAGTTCAACTGCTCCTCGTTACTTTCGGGTAAAAACTTTTTTGTCAGCAGGCGGCGGTAAATAGGGTCCGAACGCCCCCACCCCAGCTCGGTCAACTCAACCATCGCCATGCCTTCACGTACATGGTCGGGATTTTTGTGCCGGGTCCAACCACGCATATATCCACCATACAGAATCAGGTGGGAAACCCGTTCAGGATACCTGACGGCGTACTCAACACAGGCGCAGGCTCCCTGGGAAATACCGATCAATGCGAATGGTTGCGTCGGCCGCGCCACTTCGATCACATCCTCGAGGTCATCGATCCAGTGTTCGAGCGCAACGCTTTCAACATCACGTTGGGTCAGGCCACAGCCCCTTTCATCGTAACGGATCAGCGAAAAATGCCGGCTCAGAAACTGCACCCAGTGCCGAAGCACCGGGCTTTCCCAATCGTACTCAAGGTGTGTGAGCCAGTTGGAGGCCTTGACCAGCGATGGTCCCGCACCGGAAGTGGCCCAGGCCAGCCGGACCCCGTCCCGGGTTGTCAGGTAGCGGATGGTCTGTTGCATGTTCATGATGTACCAATTGTAGTAAATCGGGACATTTTTCACACACGATAACAGCGATCGGGCCGACGGCGGGACATTGTTCCCATATGTCCCGCCCGGGCCGCAACGCAGACTGTTTCCACACCCACAAACAAGGAGACAATCATGCAAGCTACACAACGGGTTTTCGAAGTTTCACAACCGTCAGCCACGGCGGATCTCAACCAGGCGCGTTACGCGCGCTGTATCGAGGCATCGAAGCGTATCCGCTGGGACATCGACAGAGATGTATTCCGTGGCCGCGATTTTGACTACGGCCAGAAATTCCTGCCCGACGGCCTCTCACTGGTTCATGAACTGGACTTTCTGGACAGAACTGAAAAACGTTTTCTGAGCCAGGTCCAGGGCCGCACCTACGCCAATATTTTTGGCCTGGTGGAACGCTTCATCAACGCCAAGGTACTTCAGATAAGTCGCGAGCATGTTCTCGGCGACCAGGTCGTGCTCGAAGCGCTGATCCGCTTCAGCGATGAAGAAATCAAGCATCAGGAAATGTTCCGCCGCATCGACCGGATGTGCGCAGAAGGTATGCCCGAAGGCTACCAACAGGTCGCTGGCGCGGACGACGTGGCGCGCGTGGTGCTTGGCCGCTCAACCTGGTCCGTGCTGGGTTTGACCTGCCACATCGAGCTGTTTACACAGTTGCATTACAAGCAGAGTATCCACGACGACAACGGTCTGTCCGAACTCTACAGGGACGTATTTTTCTACCATTGGAAAGAAGAATCCCAGCACGCAATCCTCGATGAACTGGAATGGAGACGGGAGGACGCCAGGATCACTGCCTCGGAGCGTGACAAGGCCGTGACGGACCTGATCGACCTGGTTGCCGCCGTCGATGGAATCCTGATCGCGCAGTCGAAAGCCGATACCGGGTATTTCCTGAAATGCGCCAACCGGACGTTCAGCGCCGCCGAAGAAAAGGCGATCGAAGCCGGAATCCTGAAGGCTTACCGCTGGCAGTACATCGTTTCCGGTGTCCAGGACCCACGCTTCACCGGCATTCTCGCCGAACTGGTAACCGACACGCAGATGAACCGCATCACGACCGCATTGGCGCCGTTGATGTAATTCCGGATATTCATGGAGAATCAAATGAACACGCAATCGATATATCAAGAGCAGTTATTCAACCCGACGAGTGCCGGACCGCAAAATCCGGCTGTTACCCTGGTCCGCTTTGCATACACGGTGACCAGGTATCTTTTGGCCATCACGGCATGCACGGTTTTGCTGACCGGTTCAATCTGGGCCGCCATCGAACCCGGATTAGCGCTCTACCTGCAGGCGTTCAACTGGTCGGCGAGCTTTGTTTTCCTGGCCATTGCTTTAGAGGTGAACAAGCCGTCGACCGCGCTCACGGCCCTGGCGACCGGCATCACCATCCTGTTGTTGACGGGTTTAAGTACACGCTTTGGCCTCGAGTTCGCCTTATGGGGAACGTTGCTGATATGCGCCTGGCTGGCAGTCGCGATTATCAAGCGATGATCGATGCCGAAATTTGGGGTAAAGTGCCAGGTCAGCGACTTGGCACTTTACCCTGACCCCTGCTCTGCATCGCCTTCAAATGGCTGCCACCAGCACGTAAACCGCCATGGCGATCACCGCCACCGAGCCGATCGTATAAAGCGTGGCGCGCACCTCGTGCGACTGCTTGGTCGCGTAGGCTACCGAATGTGCCAGGCGTGCGACTACAAACGCGTACATCAGGCTGTTCGCCAGCACCAGTGAAGGCCCGGCGGCGACGAATATCAATCCGCAGGCCAGGAATGCCGGTATGTTCTCGAGGTCGTTGCGGTGCATGCGCCGTGAGCGGTCCACGTAATCGTTGACCTCGAGTTGCTCGGGGCTTGGATCCTTGTTGATCAGACCCGGTCGCAGATCCTCGGGCGACGCCAGTCCGGCGTTGATCTTGAGCATTCGGTAAACCGTCATCCAGCCCTGTCCCATGATCTTGAGGACCATGATGGCGGCGGTAATCATGTAGGTCACAAAAACGGGGTTTTCCATCGTGAACAGATTCATGTTTGTTCCATTTATCATTCAAAGTTGAATATCAGAGCTCCCTCCAGTAGCTTGAGTATAGGAAAGTTGACAGGGGTTCACCGTTTTCAGTTCAAATTGGAAAATCGCTACGGTCCGCACCGATGGGGTCAGAGCACCGATGGGGTCAGAGTAAAGTGCCAGGTTGCCGACCTGGCACTTTACTCTGACCCCGGCTCCAAGCCAACGATAGCGGGTAACTCCGCCAGGGTTAATATGTTCCAGTCGGGTGGCTCCGGAAGTCGCTCGGCGGCCTGGCCAAAACGGTTACACCAGGCCACGCGCAATCCGAATGCACTGGCCGAGTAGGCATCCCAGCCGTTGGATGACACGAAACAGGTTTCATCCGGCCCGACACCCAGCCGGTCCACGGCCAGCTGGTAAACCGAAGGGTGTGGCTTGAACACCCCGACTTCCTCGACCGACAGCACGGCATCCAGCAGCGGGGTGATGCCGGCGTTGTCGGCCGCCGCCGATAACATTCCTGGCGAGCCGTTGGAAAGGATCGCCAGCTGCATACCGCCGGCCTTTAGCCGCGCCAGCGTTTCACCGACTTCGGGATAGGCGTCGAGATCGAGATAAAGATTCATCAAGCGCTCGCGCAAGGAGCCATCGGCGAGGTCCAGGCTCGCCATCGCGAAATCGAGCGCATCTCCGGTCACTTGCCAGAAGTCGGTGTGGTGGCCGCTCAAACTGCGAAGCCACGTGTACTGCAATTGTTTGCTGCGCCAAAGCTCCGCCAGCGGTTGCCATTGATCGCCGAGCGCCGCCTGTTCGCGCTCCGCGGCGCTGTTGACATCGAACAAGGTGCCGTAGGCGTCAAAAACGCAGGCACAAACACCGTCTGAAACCCTGTTTTGCATAAGGCCGCCTCCCACGGTCGTAATTCGGCAGCGTGGTCAGTCCACCACCGGGTAACAGGGATCGCCCCAGACCCGCTGGTGATCGTTCATCATCAGGTGTATCACGATGGGGACCACCTGTTCCATGATCTCGGCGCCCTGCGAAATCTGGCTGCGGTTGACGTGGCTGTTCCAGGTGGCGCCGCCGTGCAACAGCTGATTGCGCAGCGTGTACAGGCGCTCGAACATAACCCCCATGATCTTCAGGGTATCCATCTTGCCCAACGCACGGCGCGCGGCCGCTTTGCTTTTTCTGAATGCCGACTGCCACTCCTCATCGCTCAGCAGACCGTTTTGGTAGTCCCAGAAGGGTTGAAATACGTACTGATTGTCAACCAGCAGGCGGATCGCACCGGAAAACCTGTTCCAGACCAACTCGTAAAGCAGGTGTTCGGAATCCGAATCGATCAAGCGGCCTAAAAAACCCTGGAACTGCGCCCGTTCAGAAGAATTCTGTCGATCGGGCACCTGGTTTGCATACGCCGCGTTGAAAGCGACCCAGAGGAAAATAAAACGGGCATCGTAGTCCTGCACTTCCTGCTCCGCCCGCTTCAGCCAGCTGAGTGCCCGGTGAACACGCAGGGATAATGAATGGGGAAACCGGTCACGTATTTCACGGTGGCGGTTCTTCAGGCTCTGGTGGTCGAGAATCGTTCTGCCCCCCGGTTCTGTTGGTTGGTGATTCATTGCCTTTCAACTCTCAAGCCGAAATGGCAAAACCCGAAATGCATGGGACACGGTCAGCAAAGCGCAGAAGAACTTTCGGCAAATTGACTGCGTAAGTCATCAGTGAATCATACTTCAATCCGGACCGGATGAAGATTATTTTTGCATACGGGTTGAGCAAAACAGCAACTTGGCGCCGCCATGCCGGTGCCGAAGCAAAGCGTCGTGTTCATCCTCCGGCAGTGGGTGGTTTTTGCCTTCCTCGTGCCGGGTTTGGGGGCCGGTTGGTATGAATCGGCCCCGGCGTCATGGCTGCTGCCGGGATTTATTCTGCTTGCTTTCGAGCGTGGCCGCTGGATTTCAAAACCCGTGATCGTGCTTTATGGCCGTCAGGCTGACGCCGTTGAGCCTTTTCATGCAAGTGAGAACAGCGAGCGGCAGTTGCAGGCGTCTGCTTGCCGCTGTTTGCTTCCTGGAACTAGAGTTGCAGACGGGTTGCGAGCGCTTCGAGCAGCTTTGCAACGTGTTCGCGGGTAGAAACATCCGTTAATTGACCGTTTTGATCAATGATACCGGCGGCACCGCCCACCATGACCGCAGGTTTGTTCAGTACTTCGGCGTTCAAGGCCAGCAGGGATTGCCGCAGGTGGTTTTGCGACCGGATTGTGCCAAAACGGCCGGTTGACGCGCCCATGATCGCGACCGGTTTGCGGTCAAATGGCTGGTCCGGCGCTCTCGACACCCAGTCGATGGCGTTTTTCAACACGCCAGGGATCGAATAGTTATACTCCGGCGTCGCTATCAGCACGGCATCCGCAACCGCTATTTGTTTACGGAGCAGGGCAACCGATGAAGGGTAGCCAGTTTCGCGGACGTCTTCGTTATACAACGGCAACTCGATGGAGGCCATCCGGATCACCATGCCTTCCGGTGCGAGTTCCATGGCCGCACTCAACAGAGCCGTGTTGAATGATTTACGTCTTAAACTTCCTGAAATTCCCAAAATTTCGATCAAAATACTGTCTCCACTGGTTTAGCGTGGCCGGAATGTACCACGCGATTCTTTGTTCAACCCCCTGATTCTACATGGTCATGGCCTTTCCTTTACCCTGTGTCCGTTTTCCCGGCCGCACATAGACACTGGTATTGCCTTACTTTCCCCCGTTTTGCTATGAAACCGGGTAGCGGACCATGGCGGGGTCAGCTTGTTTAAATATAAGCTTAAACCCAGCTTTGATCTGGTCGGGAAAACCATCAACTGGTAAAGTGGGCGCCCGGGTGTGAAAAAAGGAAATTCCAGTATGCACAAGAGCCAACTTGCCGGATTTATCATTGACTGTCAAACCGATGATCTCGATGAGTCTGCAACCTTCTGGTCGCAGGCTCTGGGGCTTGAGGCACAGTTGGATCCAGGCAGCGATGAGTCCAAATACCGTCGTCTGGTCACCGACCCGGAGGACGTGGTCATCGAAGTGCAGAAGGTCGAGCATGACAGCCGCGTTCACCTGGATATTGAAACCGACGATATCGAAGCGGAAGTCGCGCGTCTTGAAAGCCTGGGCGCGAGCCGTATCAAGAATTTTGACAGATGGGTTGTCATGGAGGCGCCCAACGGTCAGCATTTCTGCGTCGTCAGGCCCCAGCGCGCCAATTTTGATCAAACCGCGAACAACTGGGAATAGCCATCACGCGGGTCTGTATTGATTACCCGAACTGACCATTGAAATGAATTGCTTGAGTCGCTGGCGAACCGGGCCAATGCGCCCGGTCCGTTGATTCAGGGCAAATTAATGGACACCTTCATGAATGGGGCGCCCCGTCGAGTTTCCCGTTTTCCTGATTTTACCGGTCAATAAATGTCGTAACCGGACCTTGAGAGGTTCTCCGAACAGTTCCGGAGACGCGCCATCAGCTTGGCCGGTACCGAATCCGGATCAGACTGGGCATCCCGCCAGGTATCCCAGGCCGCGCCAAAAGCGGCGGCATTCTTGGCCGTGCCCATCCAGTACATGGATTCCAGGTTATGGCTTTGTAGCGGCATCGCCACGCGTGCGTGATAACCATGGGCATCTGCCCACTGGGTATTGAAATCATTCACGATCACCATGTATTCGGAAAAAGAACACTGGTCAGTGAGTTTTAACTCGATCACATCCATGTATTCGGCAGAGGCCAGCGAGGGAGTCAGAAACAATATTATTAGCCATAGTTTTTTCATTGTTGCACCTTGTTATAGCGTGGTTGACGAAACGCGGGATAGTGTCCTGTTCGACTAAGTATAGGCGAAGAAGTATAGACACGGAATTTGCAAAGTTTTTCAGGTGGCGCAGTGGATCGGAAAATCAAATTAAAAATATGTGCAGCGTGTCAAACTGGTGGTCTGGGGGTATAAACTAGCTTGTGATGTTGTACAGCAGTAAATAAGCATGGGGTCAGCGGGACGCGCCCCGGAAAACTGGAGTAATGAATTGCCAATCAGACAGGCCGAAGACCGGGATCTGGATGAACTGGTGACGCTGGAAGAAGCCAGTTTCAGTGCCGACCGGCTAAGCCGCCGCCGTTTTCAGCACTGGATCAAGGCCAGCAACCGTGTCTTCCTGGTGGTTGAAAAAGACCGTCGGGTTCTGGCCTATGGACTGGTGTTGCTGCACAAGGGCACACGCCTGGCGCGTTTGTATTCAATCGCGGTATCGGGCCAGGCGCGAGGCCAGGGTATCGGCAGGGAACTTCTGCTGGCGCTGGAGCAGGCGGCCACCGAGAAGGGCCGGCTTGCGATGCGTCTCGAAGTAGCCAAGGACAACCAGAGTGCGATCAAGCTTTACCAGCGCATGGGTTACCGCTCCTTTGGCGAATACCACGATTATTACACCGATCACGGTGATGCGCTGCGTATGCAAAAGCGCATACGCCGCATCGATCCGGGACAGGTTTTGCACCAGGTTCCGTGGATTCAGCAATCCACCGAATTCACCTGTGGCCCCGCATCGCTGTTGATGGCCATGGCCAGCCTGGATAAATCAATCAGGCCCAGCCAGGCGCTGGAACTCGACATATGGCGCGAGGCAACCACGATATTCATGACCTCCGGCCACGGTGGAACCCATCCACTGGGACTGGCCCTGGCAGCCAAAAAACGTGGCTTTGACGTTAGCGCCTATGTCAGCACCAACAAACCCCTGTTCCTGGAAGGCGTACGTAACGAAAAGAAAAAAGAAATCATGCGCACGGTCGATAAGCAGTTCCGCGAGCGGGCGAAAAAGGAAAAAATCAGGGTCACTGTCACCGACCTGACACAAAAACAGATCGCCCGGGCACTTGAACACCGACACGCTGTAATCATATTGATCAGCACCTACCTGATGGATGGAAGAAAAACACCCCATTGGGTCACGGTGACGGGCATGGACGAGGACTGTATCTATGTTCATGACCCGGATGTGAACGAAAATTTACAGGACGCCCTGGATTGCCAGCACATCCCGGTCGCAAGGGAAAATTTTGCCAGGATGTCGACTTTTGGTAACGACCGGTTGCGTACCGGGATAATCTTGAACAAACCAGCAAAGGAAAAGTAGGGCATGTTAAATACGTTGATCGTGGTGGATGACAAAAAACTGCTCTCCAGCGCCGAACTTTCCGCCATCAGTTTTGAGCAGTACCTGTCGGACTACCCGAAAAAGGACGAGAGAAAAACCCGCGTTATCAATCTGTGTGACACGGCTATCTACCTGAGTCGGGGTTACTATTGTTCGCTGTTGGCGGAAGCGCGCCAGCACAAGGTATTGCCCAGCGTAAACACCATCAACGATTTACGTGATGCCAGTGATGTCACAGCCTTTGACTTCGGCCTCACCGCATCCATCGTGGACAGCGAGGATATCGCCGAAGGTCAGGTCATCAACCTGGCAGTCTATTTTGGCTGGACGGAAAACGAAGCGTGGAAAAAGGTAGCGCGCATCGCGTTCGACCGCTATCCCTCACCCATCCTGATGGTGGAACTGAGCCGCGATCGCGACGGCGTTCAACTCGGCATCAGGGGCGCCTGCTTCAGCCAGTTGGACGCGGAACAGCAAAAGACCTTTTTGGCCCGGCTGGATAACTTTACCCAGAAAGTATGGCGACAGCCTGCACAGCGCAAACACCGCTGGGAAATGGCAATCCTCATCGACCCCCATGAGGCCAACCCACCGAGCGACAAGGAGGCCATCAACCGCTTTATCAGGGCGGCCGCAAAAGTCGGCATCAATGCCGAGACCATCACGTCCGGCAAAAAGTCCCAGATCCTGCAATACGATGCCCTGTTTATCCGCGAAACAACGGCCATCAATCATCCCACCTATCGCCTGGCCCGCAAGGCTGAACAGGAAGACCTGGTCGTCATCGACGACTCGACCTCCATACTTCGGTGCTGCAACAAGGTCTTCCTGCACGATGCCTTTTCCTATAACAACGTGCCCTCGCCTAAAACCGTGGTCATGGCCGGCTACGGCGACAGCCAGATGGGGGAAGTGGAGACATCGCTGGGTTACCCGATGGTGCTGAAGATGCCGGAAGGTTCATTTTCACTGGGTGTTTTCAAGGTGGAAAATCGCCAGGAGCTGAAAGCCAAACTGGCCGAATTGTTTGCCGACTCCGCCCTGGTGCTGGCGCAGGAATACCTCTACACGGAATTCGACTGGCGCGTCGGCGTACTCAACAACCGGGCCATCTACGCCTGCAAGTACCACATGGCGAAAGACCACTGGCAGATCTACAACCACGGCGCCAAGCGCAACATCGGCGGCGGCTGGGAGACCATGCCGACGTTTGAAACACCACGAGCGGTGCTTGATGCCGCGTTAAAATCCTGCGCCATCATCGGCAAGAGCCTCTACGGGGTGGATATCAAGCAGAAAGACGACCGGGTGTACGTGATCGAGGTGAATGACAATCCGAGCATTGAACACGATGTCGAAGACCGCTACCTCGGCAACGAGTTGTACATGCAGATCATGCAGGAATTCGCCAACCGCCTGGAGCAGCGCGGGAGGTAGGCCGGGTTCCACGGTTTTCACTGGATGCTGGTACGCTGGTCTCCGCAGACGGCAACACCAAAACCATTGACGACTATCCGCAGCCGTTGCCGCTCAGCGCAAAGCACAAGGCCATGATCACCCCGGGGGCAAGCCGTCGCAACGAGACGAAAATGAAAGAACAACTGAGCACCAAACAAGGGATCAATGACCTGCCCTTCGTCGAGGCAATGGAGCGCCTGGTGTGACAACCGACGGTCAATATCGAAGGTCTGCTCGGCGGTTACACCGGGCCGGGCGGAAAAACCGTTCTGGCGCGCATAGCCTGGGTGATTGTAACGACCGGTGAACCGGTTGATATGAAACAGGGCTGCAAAGGAAGGAGGAACTTATTCACTTCGAGAAAACCAATCCAAGCCCAAAAAAACGCTTGATTCAGGGGTGGCGTCTATAATATGCCCTGACTTTTTGTCCTTACTTTTTGTGACTTTTTGTCAGGTGATTCTTCATTGTTAAAGCATGACTTGCATATAGGGCACTCACACTCTTTTGCCAACACAATTCACGGTCTGCCGCCCTTGCCGGCCTTCAACTGAATTTCAAACGTCTTGCTGTGTCCCTTGAAGCTGCCGTCCCAGATACTGCCAATTTTTACCTCCATTGAACCGTCTTTGGACCAGTCATAGCCGATGTCTTCGAGCCAGCGTTCGGGCAAAACCGCGCCAATCGTGTAGACGTCGCCCTGCTCACCGAGCGGGGCGTCAAAGTACGGCCTGGAAACGTCCGGGTTATCCAGTCCATCGTAGGAC
Source organism: uncultured Gammaproteobacteria bacterium (assembly GCA_963801195.1). GTDB lineage: Bacteria > Pseudomonadota > Gammaproteobacteria > Xanthomonadales > SZUA-36 > SZUA-36. Next base: position 589,076 of record CAWDDX010000003.1, read on the forward strand.
GAAGGGTCATAACCCAGCCTTCGGTCCCGATCGAGGGTGTGGGTGGCAAGCTCCCTGCCATCGTTAAAAACGGTTACCTGCATGGAGTTCAGTGCAAAGTACCGCGTCACCGCGAACGAACCGTCCGTGGTCAGGCCACCAGCATTTATCGCGATCTCAAACTTCCCGTCCTGGCCCTTGCGGGGCGCGACGATGGTGTCCTCGTCGATGACGAACCGGTATACAGGCAGGCCGGACACTCCGGTTTGATGTGTCCGGGGATCACCGTATTCAAAAACCGGAAACAGCAAGAGCGGGTTCAGCGAGTACTTGCGGATATTCGTGCCTTTTTGGGGGTCGGGAAATACATGCAGGGAAAAATCGAGATGCGACCTCGGATAGCCGGTCTTGGTATAGGGGTCGAAACCGGCGAACGCGATGACATCACCGGCCTTGAAAACATGATTGCCCATGAGGTCTTCAAAAGTTGCCGCATCACTATTCAAAACCTGCTTAGCCAGCGATGTCAAATAGTCCAGTGAACGGCTGTCTACGTGACGATAGCTCGTGTAGTAATCATGGTATTCATGCCCTTCATCATCGAAATAGGGTTTTCCCAGCGTATGTTTGAGGATGATTTTAATACCGGTACTGTTCTTTGCGGCGGAAACCAGCAGTCCATCCTGGATGGCGTAAATTTTCTTCAGGTATGTTTTTGGCGCGCGGACCGTCCAGGATTTCCCATCCGCTGTTTCCACGTCACCGGCTTCCAACGGGGCATAGGCCACATCGATGGACAGATGGAAGTCGTTACGATCGTCGAATCGTCTTTCCCCAAATCCAAAATAGGCAGCTTTCAGACCTTGCGGAATACTTTGTGCGCCACCGTCAAACGATTCCAGCGGAAAAACGGACGGGTGGTCTTGCAACTCGTACTGCAGGGAATCGACTATGCTTTTGTAAGATTCAGCATCGATTTGCTGGGCGCTGACATTCGAATTGGTGATCGCGCAAAGGAACAGGAAATACAAACAATGGCGCCAGTGATATTTCATAAAATTTACCGATAAGGGGTTAATGTTGATTTGCGTATCCAGCAAGGACAAGGAAGTATACAGGCAAAGAAAAAACTTAAGAACTTAAGGGGTCGCCCCCTTTTCGCGTCTGTCGCAAAAATCTGTCGCTACGTGGTAAGTATGGTTCAAAAATACTGGAAGAGGTATATGCTAAGGCTATGCAAACACCTGTCGGGTCTGTATGAACACACGTTGGCTGACATCCGTGTCACTGCTGATGCTGGTTGCTGGCTGCGCCACCCGGCCGGCCTCACTGGAGGTGACCCCACTGGCGCTGACCTTGGAAAGCGAGCGGTTTGGCGCTCCCCAGCCGGTCATTCCGGTTGAAGAAATCTTTCAATTATCCGACCAGCAGCAGGCGGAGTTCCTGGACTACTTTAATGGCGTAAAATTCAAGGATACGCCGGCGAACGAACGCGTGTGGAGTTACCTGCAGGCCATCACGCAGGACTTCAACTACCAGGGCGAAACCTACACGGCCGAGGAAACACTGAGAAAGTCTTCGGGTAACTGCCTGTCCCTGGCGATCATAACGACGGCACTGGCCGGGCTGGTTGGGGTAGAAGCGGATTATCAACTGATGGACTCCGCCCCCGTGTACGAGTCTCATGACAACATCGTGTATCGGGCACAGCACGTGCGCACCCGGCTGTACCAACCCAAGGGCGATATCACCGAGGGGGAATTTGTGCTAAGACGCTCAGGTCTGGTGATCGATTATTTTCCCAGCGAAGGAGACCGCTTTGTCAGTAACCTGAGCGAGGCCGATTACCATGCCATGTACTACAACAACATGGCGGGTGAAGCCATCGCAAGGGAAGACTACAGTGCGGCCTACTGGTTGTTGCGAAAGTCGCTGGAACTGGTTCCGGACAACAGCGGATCAGTCAATGCGATGGCCGTCGTATTCCGGCGCACAGGCGACCTTGGCAAGGCAGAGGAAATCTACCGGTACGGTATCGAGAACCTGGATGATAAGGTCAGCCTGTTACGAAACTACCGGGTCCTGCTCGAACAGCAGGGACGTCATGACGAGGTCCGGGCGATCAACCAGCGACTCTCGCAGCTGGATGACCCCAGCCCGTTTGACTGGCTGCAAGCGGGTCACGTTGCCTTTAACGAAGGGAACTTCGAGGAGGCGATCATGTTTTACAGGAAAGCGGCGAAAATTGCCCCTTACCTGCACGAAAGCTATGCCGGCATGGCCAAGTCATACTACATGATTGGTAACCGCGAAGACGCCGAGCGCGAATTCCACAAAGCCCTGCAATATGCTCACCGCTCTTCCACGCGATCCCTGTACGAGGCAAAGTTACAGGCACTCACCCACAACTTTTAGCGTTCCGCGAATCGGGGGGCAGGGTATCGGGTCGGGTGCAGTAGCCAAATAAATGGGGTCAGAGTAAAGTGCCAGAGTAAACTGATAACGGTCGTTGATCACGCAGTAAGGTTACTCTGGCACTTTACTCTGACCCCATGTCAGGGTATCGGGTCGGGTGCAGTGGCCAGGCGTTTGACCAACGCGTAAAGGAAATCGCGCGCGTCGTAGAGTGAATCCACGCGAATGCGCTCATTCAGGCCATGGATGTGGCCGAGATCGGGCTCCAGGAAATATGCGCCGATACCGTAGGTCGGAATTCCGATCGCTGCCAGGAATGGTGCGTCCGTCCCGCCGGCCTGGAAAATCGGCACGACCGGCAGCCCCGGGAACACTTCCGCGGCAGTCGTTTCGATCGGGCCCCAAATCGCCGGTGTCAGCGGCGGTGGTACCGCGACCTCGCTGCGCACCGGCTCGGCGGTCACTTTCACTTCCGGGTCTGCGATCACCTTTTCCAATGCCCGGCGGACGTCTTCCACGGAATCGGTCGGGTAGATACGGCAATTCACGTTGGCGGTCGCGCGCTGTGGCAACGCATTGGTGGCGTGGCCGGCTTCGAGTATGGTCGCCACACAGGTCGTATGCAGCACGGCATTGTATGTTGGGTCGGTCATGACGATGGCCAGCGCGTCGGCGTCTTCTGGATTGTCTGCGAGCGCCTGCATCGCCGCGCCCATCTCTCCACCCCTGATGGCGCCCATTTTCTCGAAGAACGTGCGCGTGGTATCGTTCAGGTGGGTCGGGAATTCATAGTTGCTGACCCGCATCAGGGCGGCAGAGAGCTGGTAAATCGCGTTCTTTTTCACCGGCCTCGAGCTGTGTCCGCCCGGATTAGTAACCTCGATTTGGTAGTTTTCAGGCAGCTTTTCGCCGGCCTGCATGGTCAGCATGACCCGGTTGCCCTGCTCGTCGAGCACGCCCCAGGCGCCCTCGTTCAGCCCAAATCCCGCTGCAATCAGGTCAGCGTGCTCCGCTGCGAGGTTCTCGGCCCCGTTGAAGGCGCCGCTGGTCTCCTCGCCGCAGGTGAGCGCCAGCTTGACCGTACGTGGCGGCCGGTAGCCGTCCTCGAGAAAGCGCACCAGCGTATCGACCCAGATCGCGGCCATGGATTTGTCGTCGACGGCGCCGCGGGCATAGAAGTAGCCGTCCTCCTCGATGAGCGTGAATGGGTCACGCGTCCAGTCTTCGCGCTTGGCTTCGACGACGTCGATATGCGCCAGCAACAACATCGGCTTCAGGGCAGGATCACTGCCGTGCAACACCGCGACCAGGCTGCCCTCCTTTGGATGATTCGGCGCCGTCAGTACGTGGATGTCTTCCTCAGGCATACCGGCCGCACTTAGATGTGCCCCCATTTTCTCCGCAGCCTCGGTACAGCTGCCGCTGGAAAGCGTCGTGTTGGTTTCGACCAGTTCGCGGTACAACTCGCGGAATTCCAATTGACCCGGCGTTAAATCGGCGGCGAAAGTGTGCGTACAACAAAAGGCAAGGGTGAATAAAGCAAGGCGTGGATTCATGTCGGTACCGTCTGGTCAGAAAAGGAAAGTATACATGGAACGGGGCAAATTTAAGGGATCGGATCTATTTTCCTAAAAATTAAGGGGTCGGATCCACTGCTGTCCCACTTATTCCACACCCCAAGTGCCGAAACAACGCTAAATCGCGGGATTGTGCGACTTGTGCTTCGTCCGGACTTCAACTTCACGGTAAATATAAGACCGTCATCCCGGCGCATGCCGGGACCTCCATAAGATTAGCAGAGCGCTTATTTAGGGCTGCTTTAAAAATCACGGAAATCGTTGGGAGGTCCCGGCCTGCGCCGGGATGACTGTGTAAGTTGTTAGTGAGGTGCCGGGTTTGGGAGGTGCTCATAGTGTATTTTGAGCGCGCTGTTGGATGTCCTCTGACGGCGTATACTGGTAGTGGATACCCGTCCGGGCTTCTTCCAGTGATATTAAGTGGGACAGCAGTGGGTCGGATCTATTTTCCTCGGCCCCTTTTCACTCCTTACATGTTCGCTGACGGGGGAGAGGATCATTCTTGTTATTTCACGACGCTGCCGCCCTTCATCACGAAGACCACGTCCCGCAGCGGCGCCAGACCCTGCGAAGGATCGCCCTTGACGGCCACGAGATCCGCCAGCAGCCCGGCTTTAACCCGGCCCCGGTCGGGCAGCCTGAGCACGTCCGCATTGACCGAGGTCGCCGCACGCAGCACCTCGATAGGCTGCATGCCGTATTCGACCATCAGGTCCATCTCATCGGCGTTGTCGCCGTGGTCGAAGACCCCCACGTCGCCGCCCATCCCGATCGTCACGCCGGCCTTGCGGGCCATGGCGAAACTGCGGTGCTTCAGTGCCACGCGCTCAGGTTCGGGGTCGACACCCTTCTTCCAGCCGGCGTATTGCGCGTACGCCTCCGTTGCCGCCAGCGTCGGAAACAGGGCCACGCCGCGTTCGGCCATCAGGTGAAAGACCTCGGGTGTTCCGCCGTCTCCGTGTTCGATCGAGTAGACACCCGCCAGCACGGCCCGGCGCATACCCTCCTGCGTCGTCGCGTGGGCGGAGACGGGTCGTCCTGAACTCGCCGCGGTTTCGACCGCCAGGCGGATCTCTTCCCCGGAGAAGGTCGGCATGGCTTCCCCGCTCGGTCCCCAGCGGTAGTCTGCATAAACCTTGATCACGTCGACGCCGTTGCCAATCTGCTCGCGCACCACCCGCACCAGGTCGCCGCCATCGGCCTCCTGTGCGCCGAGCGGAACCTTTACGCCGGCGCGGAACCCCTTCGGCCCGTAGGAACCCGTCGCCACGATGGCTGGGCCCGCGACTAACAAACGCGGCCCCGGGATCACACCTTTTTCTGTCGCCTGTTTCACACCGACGTCCGCATAGCCCGCCCCTTCGGTGCCGAGATCCCGCATGGTCGTAAAACCGGCCATTAGCGTGCTTTGCACGTGCTCGCTGGCACGGATAGCCCGTTCGGCTGTCGATTCCAGCAGGACCTGGTCGTTCCAGGGCGTCTCATCGTACGGATGCAAAAGTATGTGCGAGTGGCCCTCGATCATGCCGGGCATCAGCGTGGTGCCGGGCAGTTCGATGACGGTTGCACCGGCGGGTGCACGGATGCCGGGGCCGGCCTCGGCAATCATCGTATCGTCCACCAGCACGGACCAGCCTTCGTGCATGGCCTCTCCATCAAAGACCCGGTCGGGTACGAGCAGCGTGAATTCGCCCGCGAAGGCCTGGGCCGCGGCCGCCAGCATCGCGATGAGAATGAAATGGCGCATGATGAGTCACCGGTTTGGGTGTGGCACCGAGGATAGCGGAATTATCGGCGCGGGCGCAAAAATAATTTGGAGTCAGCGTAAAAAATATTTAAATAAAGGGGTCGGATCCATTGCTGTCCCACTTAAAATCAGTGGAAGGAGCCGGGGCGGGTATCCACTACCGGGACACGCCGTAAATCCGTTTTGAAACATGGCACTGCTCCCGTTTGGAGGTCCCGGCCTGCGCCGGGATGACGGTGCTTATATTTACCGTGAAGATGAAGTCCGGACGAAGCAAATGTTGCGCAATCCCGCGATTGACCTTTGATTCAGCACTTGGCCTCTTGAATAAGTGGGACAGCAGTGGGTCGGATCCAATTTCCTCGTCCACTTTTCGTTGGGTAGGCGCGCTCGAGGCAAACTGTCCCGGTCTATTCTTCAAGATACATGTCAACGATTTTATGTGCCGTATCCAACGTCGTGAATTCCCCACCCTCATCCCGGTTGATAAAAAGCACAACAGAAAATTTCCTTGACGGAACCCGGTAGAAAATATTGCGGAAGCCAATAGAACTGCCGGTGTGAAAGATAATATCCAAACCCTTATAGGTCTCACGGCGCCAGCCGAAAGCATAGCCGATATCCTTGCCGTCATTGGTTTGGTTTTCTTTAAAATAGAGATCCATGTAGGGCTGGCTCAGCAACCTGTCCGTATAAAGTACCTGGTCCCATTTGTAGAAGTCTTCGAGATTTGAATAAATGCCACCGTCGCCAAGTACGGCGCTGGTGCTGCTCTGGTCGGTTTCAACCACTGCGCCGTCAGCCTCGATGGTATAGCCATAGGCGCGATTGGGCACCTCGTTGATGCCGTCGACATAAGCCAGCGTAAGGGTCATGCCTGCCGGCTCAAAAATATGCTGTTGCAGATATTCCCGGAACGGTTGCCCGGTTACTTTTTCAAGCACCTGTGTCAGGACGGCGAAACCGGTGTTGCTGTACTGGTATTTTTCACCCGCCGGAAAATAAGCGCTGTCGACGTTCATCATCAATTGCAGTACTTCGCTGTCCGTGATTTGATGATCGAGGTCATCCGGCATCACCACTTCGTAATCCTGCAAGCCGGATGTATGCTGCAATAAATGCCGAATCGTGATGGTTTTTCCGTATTCTGGAAAGCCGGGGAAAATATCCGTTAGCGACGTCCCGAGGGTCAGATCACCGTTTTCAACCAGTTGCAGAATACACATGGCAGTGAATTCCTTCGTCACCGAAGCCAGTCTGAAGTCGGTCATGCTGGTCACGGGTGTATCAGTCGCAAAATGGGCGATACCGTAACCTTTCTTAACGATCGGCTGGCCGTCTTTGATAATCATCAGCGCGGCGCCCGGAACATCGGGGCCTTCATAACGCGCCAGGATATGATCCACTTGGGCTTCTTCGTTGTCCGCTGCCGCTTTCTTATTCATCACCGTGTTTTCCGACCCGCATGCTGCCAGTAAACCAGACAATAAAAGTACCATTATTTTTTTCATTCTTCTTTCCCTTAAACAAAACTTCTGACATGGCAGATATCCCCAGGGACAATATTCTACCGGCCGCGACATTATCGGGGAAAAATCCTGTTGAAAAATATTGATCCGAATTAAAAAATGGATAAGCGGGGTCAGGACCCTGTCTTACTGGATTGCCTCAAGAATTACACTGGCGACAAGATTCGGATCTTCCATTGGAATAAAGTGGGTCATGCCGGGAAGGTATATTTCTCTAGCATTGGGTAGTGCGTCTGCCAGGCCGGGCCAGGTGGGCGAGGCAGCGTAATTGTTTAGGTTTTCAGGATCCGGTGCGGCGCGCAACAGGGTGATGGGCAGCGTCAGCCGGGGTAGCAAATCGTGAATGATTTCATTGCCTTTCTGGCTCAGGTAGATCGCCGCCTCATGCAGTGGGTCACAAGCGAGTTGCAAGTCGTTTTCTCCCGGCACTTCCCGCAGTGCATGTTCGCAGTAATCACGCAGAATCTGCGCCTGCCAGCGATCGAAAGGCGGCCGGTTGTGAAAGCGTTGGTACATTTCCCCGGCGTCCCGCCACTGGTTCTTGCGTCTGCTCACCGGGTTCCGGGCAGGATCAATACTTTCCAGGTGTTCAAATCGGTCAACGTAGTGTTGCCGTGGAAAAATAACCGGGTCGATCAACACCAGATGTTTGAATTGCTCGCGCTGGCGCGCCGCGGCAAAGGCCACCAGGTATCCGCCAATGGAATGGCCCACTCCCACCACACTGCGCAACTCCAGTTTCTGCAGTAACTGCTCTATATCACCAGCCATCAGCTGCCAGTTTACTTCACCGCTGCGTTCACTCCCGCCATGAAAGCGCAGATCGATGGCGTACAGGTGGGCGTCCGACAAACGACGTGCTATCTCGTCCCAGCAGCGACTGTGGAAGCCGGTTGCATGCAACAACAAAACCGGGTCCCCGCTGCCCGGCCACTCTGTGACCTGCAGCGATACATCAGTCAGTTCCACCTGGCGAATATTGGGCTGTCGCATTCAGCGTTCGTGCTCAAAAACCGAATCCAAAGCCGCTCTCGGCGAATCCAGGATGAGCGCCTTGTATTGCTTGCGTGCTTTCATATCGAAACCCAACAGTTGCACAGCCAGTGCTATGGCCCGGCGTGACAGTTGATTTGCTTTAACCTTATCAGCTATTCGCCTGCTGCTGAGCCACCTGCTTGTGGACCTCTGCCATGTCCAGGGCTTCGGCTTTGCCGATGATTTCACGCAATGCACCCTCGGGCAGTGCGCCCGCCTGCGAGAAGACGATGACCTTCTCACGGAATATCATCAACGTGGGAATTGAGCGAATCTGGAACCAGGACGCGATCTCCTGCTCATTTTGGGTATCTACCTTGGCAAACACGGCGCCGGGAAAATCTTCCGATACTTTTTCGAATATTGGGCCAAAATTTTTGCAGGGGCCACACCAATCCGCCCAGTAATCGACGACCACTGTATCATTATTGGTGATGACCTCTTCGAAGTTCTCCTTGGTCAGTTCCACGTATGCCACAACATTTCTCCATATGAAATTGAATCCAATATTATATTATATTTTCATAATATTGGTTTTGGCATTTCAGTCAACGGCAGGACATACATCCATTTTAAAGATCGGGACATGGGTGATGCAAAGTGGCAGCATACCTGTTTGCAGGGGGTCGTGAGCTTATTCGGGTTGACCAATTTTGACTTCCCTGAGCTGTACCTGGTCCGACCCCAGGGTCCAATACACTGACTGCAAGCGGTCGGGGCCCATGTACCGGGAAGAGAAGCGGATGGCAGGACCCTCTTTGCCATCCAGCGATGTTTCCAATTCCTCCATTTGGGCAAGGCCACCCAGGATAATCGTTCCTCCAGGTGGGTTTTCAAGGGCGTTTATGGCTTGTTCCAGTATGGGGTGGTACTCGACCGGCAGTGGCGGGACTTCTTCGGTTCTGAAGGTGGCACTGGATTTCGAAAAAGACCTGATCCAGGTTTTCCCTCCGTCAAATGACCGGTCCATGTCAAATGTGTAGTCCCTGTCGTCAGCAAATGTGTATACGGACCTTTCCAGAAATTCCCCGCCGGCGTCAGAGCCTTTACCCGTTGAAACCAGGCGGCCATCGATCATTTTGCCGTCAATCAGCGTATAGCCGGGATCGCCTCCCATAACCCATAAAGTTTGAATCCGCTGACCGTCATTGGAGGGAAAATCAAAACTTGCGCCGATAAATACGAGTTTGCCGTCAGGCGACAGGGCCCGGTATTCGTCCAGGTTGGCTGTCCCGTCAAAAAGACAGTAGCGTATTGAAGTCGCCACCCCGGACCATTCCTGACCATCGACGGTTTTGCCCGAGGCCTTGATATCCCAAATTCCCTTCCGGCATTCAGAAGCAGAAGCACCAATCGCAGGGAAACAAGCCAGCAGAATGACCAGGGCGACTGCTGTCGTTTTGGAATTTGATTTCATGAGTCGTCACTTTGCGTTTTTGATTATAACTACCCGGACGCGATGCACGATCAATTGGTCGCAGTCTGCAACGAAAAAGTGGCGCAGCAAGTTTACTGCGCGGTCAATGACCCGTTTCAGTTTAACCCGGCGCTTTACGCTGACCGCGGCGCAGGTTACTGATTTTCCACCCAGCCCGGTCCGTGCACCGCGCGACCGGGTTTCGCGCCGGTGTGTTGACCGCCGGAGACCACCGGAACACCATTGACCAGCACGTACTCGACGCCCGTTGCATAGTGATGCGGGTCTTCGTAGGTGGCATTGTCGGAGATGGTTTGCGGGTTGAAGACGGTGATATCCGCGAAATAGCCCGGTGCAAGCCGGCCGCGGGATTTGATATTGAGTGTCTGCGCCGGCAACAGGGTCAGGCGGCGGACGGCCTCTTCGAGGCTGATGACCTTTTCGTCGCGCACGTACTTGCCCAGCAAGCGCGCCACGTTGCCATAGGTGCGCGGGTGCGCGGCGTCCTTGAGCGTGTCACCCTCGGCAGCGGGCGCCCCGGCGTCGGAACCGAACATCACCCACGGTTGGCGCATCTCCTTTTTCACATTTTCTTCCGACATCAGGAAGTAAAGCGTGCCGACCCGGGTACCGTCCTCGATGACGAGATCGATGATCGTATCCCGGTAATCCTGACCGCGCTCCCTGGCGACTTCGGCAACCGTCTTGCCCATGTACTTCTTCAGATCGTCGTTTTTGAACTCGAGCAGCACCATGCCATCGGGCCCTGCCAGGTAGCCGAGGTTTTCCCAATCCTGGGCATTGACCGCCATTTCCGCTTTCACGCGTTCACGGGTTTCCGGATCCTGCAGACGCTCGGCCCACTTGTCGTAACCGCCCGCCTGCACCCAGGTCGGCATGGCCGCGTCCAGACCCGTGGCCCCGGCGATATAGGTATACATGTCCGCGGTGATGGGCACGCCCTCAGCACGCAACGCATTGATCCTGGCGATGACGTTATCCAGCTTGCCCCAGTTGGGCTGGCCGGCGGCTTTGAGATGATGAATTTTGACCGGTATATTGGCTTCGCGGCCAATACGCAACGTCTCGTCGACGGCTTCCTCGAACTGGTTGGCTTCACTGCGGATATGGGCCGTGTAGATGCCGCCGTACTGGCTCGCGACTTTCGCCAGTTCGATGATCTCGTCGGTTCCCGCGTAAGTACCCGGTGCATAAATCAAGGCATCGCTCAGCCCCAGGGCGCCGTCCTGCATGGCCTGCGCAACCTGCGCTTTCATCGCATCGAGCTGTTCCGGCGTCGGGTCGACGTCGTCCATCCCGAGGACATTTACGCGTACGGTGGCGGCCGATACGAAGGTTGCGAAATTGGGTGATACGCCGCTGGCTTCGACGCGCGTGAGGTATTGGCCCAGGCTCCTCCAGTCTATCTCGACGTCTTCCTCGTTGAATAACTTGCTCCATATCCCAGCGGTTGCATCGGTCAGCGGGCTTAGCGAAATCTCGCTGAGCACCTCGAACGTGACACCCTGCATGACATCGCTCATCGCCCGGCCGTCCTTGATCAACGACAGGTGGGCATGGCTGAGCAGGTTGAAAAACCCCGGTGCGACGGCAAGCCCGGTGCCATCGATTTCGAGATCGGCAGACGCGCTGGCAAAACTTCCGATGCCGCTGACCCGGTCCCCGATGATGGCGATATCGGCGACATAGGGTGTTGCGCCGGTGCCGTCGTGAACGGTTCCGCCACGGATGACCACGTCGTAGTCGGTTGCAAATGTCATGCCGGCGGCGGCCAGCCCCAGGCAAGCGATCATTGTTCTTATCATTATCAAGTCCATTATTGAATCATTCCTGAATCGTGTCTGGAGACGGGTAAGCATTGCATAGCCGAATATGGATTATTTCCGGCTGTCTTTCAACATCATTGGCGAACCGGCCTGAAAATACGAAAAACCCCGACGCTCAACAGCGGGATGACATAAACCAGCAGGAAACCCCACGACATGTTTCCGTAACCCCGCGCGATCAGGTCCACCAGGCCCCGGTAGATGCCTGATCAGATCACCGGGGTGGTGGTGCGTGACAAATTCCCACTGCTGTCCCACTTAAAATCATTGGCAGGAGCCGGGGTGGGTATCCACTACCGGGACACGCCGTCAGAGGACATCCAACAGCGCGCTCAGAATACACTATGAGCACCTTCCAAACCCGGCACCTCACTAACAACTTACACAGTCATCCCTACGCAGGCCGGGATGACGTTCTTATATTTACCGTGAAGTTGAAGTCCGGACGAAGCACAAGTCGCACAATCCCGCGATTTAGCGTTGTTTCGGCACTTGGGGTGTGGAATAAGTGGGACAGCAGTGGATCCGACCCCTTTTGTTGGACCCCTTTTCTTGTATGCCTGATCAGATCACCGGGGCGATGGTGCGCGACAAACTGTATCGATCCCCTATTTTGACGGGAAAATCGTATTCCAGTCCTGCTTCATATCGACGATGATCCAGCCCTTGGCATCTGCCTCGTCGAGCACCTCGTCGAGCGTGCCGACGTGGCTGTTGCGATCGTAGGCATACTCGCGATCGGCATCGGTGTGGTGGATGAACAGACCCATGCGGGGGCCTTCGCCGGCCATGGTGTATTCGATCATCTGCATATCGCTGTCAGAGTTACCGAACGCGAGGATAGGGCAACGACCTATGTGCTCGTTGATGCCCACCGGCTTGCCGGCCTTGTCATTGATAAAGTCGATCTTCGGCATGCGCACGAGTTCCGGTTTACCGTCCACGATTTGGAACTTGGTCACGTTGCTGGAACCGATGACCTGTTCCGGCGGTATCCCGTAGGCTTTCTCGGTGATCGGCCGCATGAAGGCGATGCCACTGCCGGCTAAAGTGAGGGGTGCCCGGACTTTTCCGGCGGTAATCGTTGTCGAACGTGGCGATACGTTCGGCAGGTGGCACGTAGCCCGCTGACCGGATATCCGTCATGCACACCATGAACATGGTGAAACTGGCGGGCTTGCAGGGCTCGGAGCTGGATTGTCACTGAACAACGCAGAAACACTGGAGGATTTGGCAAGTCTGCGAAGCAACTGATTTGAAGCACTGGCTGGAAATCGTAGAAACCAGTACAGCATTCGAATTAAGAAGCAGCGTGATTTGTCAAGCAAGAAGAGGGTGTTCAGAACTCTGTGTCAACGTAGTTCCTGCTTACTCAAAAAATCAAAATTCCAAGGCTTCATTAAGCCGGCCTTCAATGAATACTAACAGAAGTCTTATAGCACTAACTTTGCAGGTACCCCGCTTCTTTTTGATGTCTAATTGCAAGGATATACACTAAGTCAGCTTGTACGTCGTGGCGATAGAGCGCAACGTAGCCTGATTCTCCGAAAGGCATAACCAATTCACGCAGTTCCGGCAAATTGTCCAGGGGGCGTCCAATATTTGGATCTGCTTCTAGCAGTGCAAATTGGTGTTCAATGCTGAGACCTGCTCTCTGCGCCGCCTTGGGGTGTTTTGCAACTAGGAATTGCCGGCAACGCTGCAATCCTTGTATGGCACCTTGGGTGACAATTACTCGTGGCACTGAGGGGTATCTGTTTCTTCATCTGTGCCCCAGGTCTTAAGCCAGTCGCGCACCTCGGGGCCGGTGAGGTGCTGCCCCGTTTCCTGATATGCGCTCCAGGATGTCAAAGCTTCCAATTTGAAACTTTCACGGGCTTCCTCGCGCTCCACATAATCTCGGATCGCCTCGCACATGATCCAGTGAGCTGAGCGCTGACGTAGCTCAGCCAGGTGCTGAATACGATCCTTCAAATCATCATCCAATTTGACAGATGTTGCCACAGTAGCGTCCTCATCATTACCAAGTAGTACCTTTAAATACTATAGCATGGGAAACTCAGGACATCTATGTCTGGTAAATGTCAAATGAACAGGATTGTCTGTCAGCGCGCCTGACTTCACCAGGTGCCAACAGAACATGAAACACAGAACGAGACGACACAGAACTGAGACACCCACACCTCATCTAAACACCAGAAGCGTCTGATTTCACCTCGGTGCAGGAACGCATATTGCAGCCTGAGAGTTCTGTTCTTAGACCCTTCACTGAAAAAGGTGATGACAAGGCCTGTATTCCGATCACACTGAGAGATTACCTGGAACTGGTAGATTGGGGTGGCAGGGAGATCAAACACAAAAAACGGGGTTACATTCCTGCCCAGGCACCACCCATACTTATCAGGTTAAAAATGGGCAGCGCACCGGTATTGAGTTATTTGAGCAGAGCCGACCGGGCGGAGTTTGGTGCTTTGGGACCACTGAGTAAGCTCAAGTCATTTGCTCAAACGGTGGGACGAAGTTTTATAAAAGCCAGTTACTTGGCAGGCAACTCTGTCCGGAAAGGACTTAATAATTCACAGGTCAGGCAGGGTAAACAACCTGAAATTCATGAAGTCTGGATTTAGCGGGTTTGTCAAAAATTCAGCAATGCCTCAATAAGAATTCTCAAATCGCTCGCGCTTTTTAAAGAGCCATCCAAATCAAAGCATATTTATCGTGATTGAAGATTGATTCTGATCATGTCAGATTTTTGCTTGCCGTTGGAAGACGTGGGTGTTTCTCTGTTCTTCTTTTGGGTGTCTCTGTTCTTCTCCAAAGGCCAAATTATAACCGTGCTCGCTGACTCATCCGTTCAAACCTGCAGCCGTCAGGCCAATCTGGCCAAATCAGGGGTGCTCATGCAATATTGCGGTTAGCCCCGTCCCCTTTTTCAGGCGCAGATAGAAGTAGCGGGGGCTTGCACCCCCGCCAAACGTGGCTAGCGCCTTCGCGTTACTTGCATGTCATACCGCCCACCGGTCCCTTGCATTTGCCGGAACAGCATTGCTCAGCCGATGTGCAGGTCTCGCCCTTGCCGAGCAGCAGGCACATACCCCCGTCACCTCCGTCACTGGATTTCAGCTCCATCTGGAACGCGCTGAACTCACACTGATCGAGCGTAAAGCTGTGGTTATCGGCCAGCTTGCCCTCTTTGGCATTCGCAACGTATTGCGACTGGCCGTTGGCCCCGGTGGTATCGACTGCCGGGAGCGTCTCCACATTGAGGTGATACTGCACTTCATTGCCGCAAACCACTGTCATGACAGGAGTGACGTCCATGAACTGAAGGTTTATCGGCCCCGGTGTGCTTTTACCCTTGCTCTTCACCGTCATGCTGTCGACGCTGTCCACGACCACCGGCGCACCGGAGGTGATGTCGGTCACGAGAATGCGGACGCCACTTTGAATGACGCCTTCTCCGCACAATTCCGCCTGGACGTTGCCATCGGGATCGTCACTGGTGACGGTCAGCTGACCAGTGATTTCATCCGCGGTGAGTGGCATGCCGTCGTCCTGCGGCGTGAACCGAACCACAACTTCCAGCGTCTCCTCTCCCGGCGGTAGCACTATCGGGAACTGCCCGGGCTGTATCACCGCGAAGTCGAGACCGGTTGCCTCCATATCGGATATCGTGAGCGGACAGGCCCCCGTGTTCCGAATTGCCGTTGAGGCGTCCGAGAAACAGCCGAGCGTACCCGTTTCGTCCACTACCGTGGCCGGAAATGCAAATGCCTCCGTGAACGCATGGGGATCGATGACCAAATTGGGACACGGCGCCACACCGCCGACATCGATCTCCAGCGTTTCCTCACCCGGCGAGTCGCTCTCGATGGTGATCGTCCCCATGTCCCCTGCATCGTTGCACGCAAAGGGGGCGTACCGGACCGGCAAGGTGAACTCAGCATCCGGGCTGAGCTTCAGGTCATACTGTGTGTCGTCGGGCAGGTCGAAGAGCAGATTGTCCGAAGTGATACTGTCGATAGTCAAGTCGCATTGACCCTGGTTGAACAGTGTCAGATCCAGGTCGGCATGGTCGCCTTTGCACACCGCACCGAAGTCGCCTGAATCGGCAATCGCCACGTTGAGATCTGGCTCGCCGACGCTTCCTTCGATGCCGACTTCGAGGGCCGGATTGACAGGGTCATTGGAATTGACCGTCAGAATTCCCGCATCATCCCCGGTTCCATCAGGGTCGTAAGTAACCTCGAAAGGGAAGCAGAAGTCGGGGCTGATGTCGACCGGCCAACCTGCAAGAGGCTGGGTGACGGCAAACTGCGCTTCGTCTGAGGTGATCGAGACCACTTCCAGGTCTTCCTTGCCTGTGTTGCATACGTTCAATTCGGCCGTTTGCTGTTCCAGCCCGCACACTTGTCCGAAATTGACGTCTCCGGGCACCTGGATCTGCGGCACGCAGCAAACGATTTTCGACGAGTAGAAGGAATCGATATCCGTCGCCGGCGGGAAGGCTAGGGGCGCCACGGAGGATGCCCAGGTCAAGTGCACCCGACCGGCGCCACAGGCATTGCCGTTGTAGTCGCCGTACTTTGGCGAACCGGAATTGACGGCACAGACCTCGGTTGCCAGACAGGGGGGGGTACCCGCGGGCGTAGTATCGAAATCGCACCTATTCTGGGACGAAAGTACCGGATTTGAACAGCGGCCAATACCCGAAACTTCGGCCGGAAGGCAACAGATGCCGGCCAACTGGGGTTGAACCGAACACGAGTCCGAATCACCGGTGGCCCGGGTACCGTTCGGCCAGCTGTTGGGCGAACCCGTGGGGAATCCACCCTCACATTGCGGGTCAGCGGTGCCGAGGTCAGTGACCTGGACTTCGGGTCCGGCGGTCAATGCGCCGTTCGCGTCGAGAAATGCATTTGCATAGTAGTAGTCGGTCAGGCTGTTGTTGGATACCATGGTTCCACCCGGAAAAGCGGCGCGCCTGTCATACCAACTCACGTAGGCCTCACCACCGACAGCACAAACCCAGGGCATGAATCGGCGTGCCGTGACGCCGGAGCTGAGCGTGACCGTTCGGTCGGGATCGAAGCAATCCAAATTGTCCGAGCAGGCCGCCATGGAGTCGAAACAGGACCCCAAGACACAGAAATCCGACACGTAGCCTGCCGGCCAGGTACTCCCGCCGTCGAGCGAATCCTGCACGATAACATCCTCATCACACAGATTCTGATTCTGATTTGTGCAGTTCGAGCCATCACCCGGGTTCGTGTTGTTTGCGTAGCTGACATAGATGTGATTGGGATCCGTGTCATCGACCGCCACAACCGGGCTGGTAAGGCGGTTGCCGTTATTGCACCGGTTGAGCCCGGGCATCGGGCAGGCTACATCGACAAAATTCGCCCTGACCGTTACCGGGAAAAACGGTTGACTGGTCATCGGGTCCGACTGGGTCTCGCAGGAGCGAAACTTGTCGAGCATGATATTGCCGGAGTCGGTATAAACCACGTAGACGAAGCCGTCCGCGCCGACCGTGATTCGGGGGAAAGCGCCCCCGACGGATATATACGTATTCGCACTCCATGTGGTCGCGCTGTCGGTCGAACAGACGATGCCCCAGTAGTTCGGAAACCCAATATGGGAAGCCGAGTAGACCTGATCGCCGCCAGCCGTGACGTTCCATCGGTCGACGGCGATGTGTTCCTGGTCCGGGAAGGACACGCCATTGACCGAAGTCGTACAATCGGGGTCTCCGTTCTGCATGCAGGTATAGGCCGGTGTCGGCGCAGTCCAGGTGGCGCCGCCGTCTGTGGATGTCTCAATGATAGTGGACGAGGTTGCCAGCGAAATATTGGCTGCGTAAAAGGTCCCCTGCGGTCCGCCGCTTTGGCCCCAAGCTACCGAAGGATCGTTGCTGGCGGTGGAGGTCGGGTTCCAAGTCTGACCTGCATCATTCGAGTAATACCATGTGCCATTGGACCCGATTACGATGTCCCTGCCGTTGTTCGATACGGCAATTTCGAGTTCAGAGTCGCGACCTCCTTCAGTGGACACCGGGACGCTGGATCCCCCGGACCCGGCTTCAAGAGCGCTCATCACCGCCGAGATGGGAATCGCACCGGGACGCGCAGAGCCGTTTGTAGCATTCACTTTCGGGGCCACAGTGGCAGGTCGCCGCGCCTCCATGGACGCATTGGAGGCCTTCGGAGGCGCCTGGAGGAACCGTTCCAGCCGTTGAATCTCAGAATCGACCGCTTCGGAATCCCCTCTGGTATCAAATACAAGATTCGTCCCGATTGCCCGCACTTCGGCAATCAGTTCCTCAGAAGCGTCCGGGGGCAGGCGAGCCTCCAGCCGGAGCAGCGTGCTCCCTACCGCAACCACCGTTCGCACAACCAGAACCGTCTCGCTACCCACGGCCTCACCATGGTCCGACTGCTGTCTTGCGGTTTCGAATTGAAGTTGAATTGCCGGCCAGCCGCTGATCAGCAGTACCTCTGCATTGACGGTCCCCCACCCGGAAAGTTCGCGCAGGCGGCGCACCGCTTGCGAGTGATTCCGTCGCTTTTCCGTCGATACCGTCATTTGCGGAAGCTCGGCCACAACTGCCGGATCCGCCGGAAGCGCACTTGCGCCCGCTGGCCGCCTGATCAGCATGGTCATCGTTCCGTAGCGTGTCGCAGTCCAATCACTTGGATAGCTGACTACGATACCGTCCGTGCTGAACTGGGATCCATAATCCCGCGCCTGAACAGGCCCGATCAGAATTAGCGCTAGCGTGAACAGCGCCGTTTCCACGCCGGATACAACTCGAACGGAGTGCCCGTGGAGACGGAAATGAGTGTGAAACTTGTGCATGACAATCCTCCTTTTCATTAAAAACACCTCCCCTGAGCGCGGAATATGCGGAATAGTTGGCAGTTTCATCTGTGTCTCTGTCTCTTCCGCAGCGCCAAGTCGCGTCCAGCCCATCGTTTGCCAGCGGCGAATGCTGTAGCGTTTCGACCGTGCCAGTTTCATGCAGTAGTGATATATGATTAACGTTAGGCTAGCCGAGGAGAAGAACCCTGATCAGAACCTGATTTATTGTCTGCGGTTTGTGATCCGCATTGTATTTCAGAGACTTAGAACGTTTTCAGCGGGTCGAGGAGATCGAGTTTTTCGAGGCGGATGCGAAAATCCGGGTCGTTGTGCAGTTCGTTGAAATGGGCGTCCACGGCCAGATAGACGAGGCGATCGTCGTGGACTTCGATGGCCCGGTCCAGCCACTTAAGTGTCTTGTCGTGCTCACCGAGACCCAACCAGGCGGTGGCCAACTTGGAGGGGGGAACATAGTGCGATTCGGCCAGCGCCTGAAGTTCGGCGAGCACGGCCCTGGCGTCGTCGACATCGCCGTTGCGGGCCATTGCAAAGACCAGCGGCCCGCCGACAATCTTCATGCCCAGGTCCGGCAGTGCTGCGCGGTAATCCGCAATCGCCGCCGCCCAGTCGCCGAGCCCGGCATGGCTCAAGCCGAGGAAGTAGCGTGTGAACGCGAATCCCGGCGACCGTTCACGCGCTTGCTCGTAGGCCTCGATCGCCGCCGCGAAGTCGCCGGAGAACAGGGCCGGCGACCCCTGCATCAGCTGCAGCACCGGTGATAACGGGTCCAAGCCGGCGGCGGTCTGGAGGTGGCGCCGGCATTCATCGAAGCGCAAGCGGTAGCAGTACAGCTGCCCGAGCCACTGTTCGGTGGTCGCATCGTTGGGGTCGAGCGTCAGCGCCTCCCGGAGGCGTGCCTCGGCTTCGGTCCAGTCCCAGTCGTACTGCATTGCGATGACGCCGAGCACGGCCATGGCCCGCGCCGAGGGGTTCAGCTCCAGCGCGCGGATTGCGGCTTGGCGGGCCCGGGGGATGGCTTGGGTCGGCGGCACGGCGCCGTACAGCGGCATCAACAGCCAGGAGTCGGCCAGGCCCACGTGAGCGTCCGCATAGTCCGGATCGATTGCGAGCGCCGCTTTAAACGCCGCGATCGCTTCGTCCAGGGCCGTCTTCGACCGCTGGTTCCAGAAGTAACGCCCGCGCAGGTACAGGCGGTAGGCCTCGGCGTTGATCCTGCGGGTCGGCGAGGCGACCCGCAGCTTGGCCCACAGGCGCTGCGCTACCGAAGCCGCCAGCTGTTCGATCGCGGCAGGTTGCACAACGTCGGCGGCAGGCGCCACGGCAAAGCTCCAGAGCACGCGACCATCGGTCGCGGAAACGAGCTGTGAACGCATGCCGACCCGTTCGCCGGAGCGATCCAGTTGCGACACCAGCAAAGCGTCGACGCCCAGCAGGCGGCCGATCTCTCTGGGGTTGGGCCGGGGGCTGAACTGTTTGGTGGAGCCGCGTGTGATAACGATCACGCCCTCGATGCGCGAGATGGTATCGGCCAATTGATCGGTCAGTGCCTCGGCCAGCCAGTCATCCGCGGGCGACGGTGAAGCCATTGGCATGACAGCGATCCGCTCGACGGGCAACGCGGTCTCGCGCGTTCGGGTGCTCCAGAGCCACGCCGCGGCTAGCATGGCGACTCCTGCCATCGCCAGCAGCGCGACCGTCCATCCGGTGCGCCAACTGGTCAGCGGCCGCGACGGTTGAGAAGGCGGTACCGGCTGTCGTGGGCGTTGTGCATCGAGCCGGGCAGCTGTTCGGGCTGCGGGCTGCGTTTCGTCCGTGCCGACGCGGGCGACGAAGCGATAACCCTCGCCCCACACCGTCTCGATATAGCGCGGCGGTTCGCGCGTATCGTCGAGCAGTTTGCGCACGATACTGACACAACGCGTCAATGCCTCCTCGTGGATGCCACTGGGCCAGAATGCCTCCATCAACTCCTGGCGGGTGACCACGCGATCGGCGCGGCTCGCCAGGTACATCAGCACATTCAGCGGCTTGCTCTGGATGCGCACGCGGCGGCCGTTGCGCGACAGAAGGCGGCGCGCGGTATCGAGGCGGAATTCGCTGAAAGTGATCACGAGCGCCGCATTCCCCCCGCCTTTCACGGGTCCCTGCCCCTGTTGCTGATCGTGGCGATGCCCGGAATTCACGATTACCTGCTCGTTTAATTCGCACGTCGAAGTCATTCATTATAGCTTCAGGCCTCGGCTGATTGTGTGTTGATGGCGCTTATTTTCCAGCGGGTGAAAAACATCAGTACAGCAACAGCGGCTATTTCGTGCTGACCCAGGTGCTTGAAAAAGTAACCGGGCAGCCATTCGGGGGTATAGGAAGAATTAAAGCCATATTGCCAGAAACCCGAATGTATTGAACCTCACTTTTCGTCAATATTTTGGCTGGGTTACAACGAATTATCACGCCAGTTGCGCGGTGAAGGCTGGATTCTACCTCCTTACCACTCTATTTCACGCCAATTCCAACATCTGGGCGTAGAGAACCCTGCCGCTACCAGCGGTTGGGAGCGGTAAATCAGAACCAGGGTTGGATTCATTCTCTCAGACCAACAAACCCATTGGTGGACCTGGCGAAGCCCTGCAATCCGGCAACAGACTGTCAGCAGCAAATGCCCCTTTTCCATCCAGGTGAGCAAGTATCGTCCTGATTACTACCGGGTCTTCACCAAGAGCAAAAAGTCAGGACAGCCACCTCTTTATCGTACAAAAAGTCAGGACAGCCACCTCTTTAGAGCATTGAGAGACATGGGTGTCCTGTTTTTCTCTTTTCCTGTTTTTCTCTGTTTTTCACCGACTGTTTTTCAGGATTTACCGTTTCCCGACAACCCGGATTGGCAGGGCAGAAGTTTCACTCAGAAATAATTCTGTCGAAACAGCGTTTATACTACTTAAATTCCCGGATAGGATTAACGATCGTTTGCACGCTGCCTTTTTGGCGTTGATTTCTGTAGGAAAAGATATCCGGCCAGACTGACTGTGACCGGATTATTGCTATGCTTGGATTTAAACAATACGGAAGGACAAGATGACGGGAAGCACCCCCGCCACAATACGTTTCCGGTTCGGATCCTACGTGCTCGACCTCGAAAGGGGTGTGCTGGTGCGCGATGGCAACGAAATAACATTGCGACGTCAGTCCTTCGATGTGCTTGTACACCTGGTGCGCAACCGCGGACGCCTCGTCACGCGCGATGAACTGCTCAAGGACATCTGGACGGACAAGGTCGTCACCGATGCGTCGATCACTCAATGCCTCGTGGACATCCGTGCAGCGATCGACGACAACCATCACGAGAAAATTCGCACATTGACGGGGCGTGGCTATCGCTTCGAGCTTCCGGTTGAAGACGAGCGGAGTCCGGCTGGGCAACTGACCGCCGGCTCTCGAAAGGTTGATGAGAACGTGCCGAACTCGAGGTTCACGAAATACCTCGGGATTACCCTGGCCCTGATGGTGGTCTGTGTGGTGATTGCGTGGTTCCTGGTTGACCGGAACACGGATCACGACCTCGGCGGCCAACTGACACAGGCCCGCGTCGCTGAGGAACCGGCTGGAGACGCGGGTATACGGGCACACGCAAGCGTCGTCGCCGTACTGCCCTTCGACAGCCGCAGCACGGTGGAGGAGGACACCTTCCTGGCCGAGGGTCTCGCCGACGAGATTCTCTCGACTCTGGCCGGCGGACGGACCATATCCGTCATTGGCGGTGCGTCTTCGTTTCAGTTTCGGGGCGGTTCCAAGAAGGACCTGCCGCGGCTGATCGATCAACTTGGCGTCACCCACATCGTCGATGGAAGCATACGCCGGACGGAATCAGGCCTGCGGGTTTCCGTCAACCTGATCGATGCTCAAACAGGCCTGGTCACCTGGTCCGAGACCTATACTCGCAACGACTCTGACATCTACACCATCCCCGCGGCGACGGCGACCGCGATCTTGAACGCGCTTGGACAGACAACCGCGGCGAACACTGCGGCGCAACAAAGCACACCCGACCCCGAGGCCTACAGGGCCTACCTTGCGTCCCGAGCTGTGCTTCGGGATCCGTTGATTTCCAATTCACCCAATCTCCGGCGCGCAATCACCATGCTGAAGGACGCTGTCGAACGTGACCCCGGTCTTGCCGATGCCTGGGCCTTACTCGCACTTACGCGTCTGAATATCGTGGTCGTTCAGCCCAGCCGCGAAGCCACTGGCTTTCGAAACCGGGATTCTGAGGCCCGTATGTCCGCGGCCAGGAAGGAGGCGGAAAAAGCATTGGCACTCGACCCCTCTGCCGTGAATGCGTTACTGGCATTGGCGATCATCGACTACCGCGCGCGCCTGATCCCTCTTGCCGAAGCCGAGAACAGGTTCCGTGCCGTGCTTGATATCAGCCCCGAGAATCCGGATGTCAATGTCCGAATGGGTATGATGCTACTGGAACTCGGTCGCATACGCGAAGCGTCCGACCACTTCGCCCGCGCGGCGCGGCTAGACCCATTGAACGTTATCACCTATGGTTTTTACGTGCCCTCTCTCTTGAACTCAGGTCGGTCCGAAGAGGCCCGGCAAATCATCAAGACCGGGCGCGCGCCCTGGTATAACGGTTCCTTCCAACAACTCGAGTACGCCCTCGGCGCCGGCCAGGTGGATGAGGCGCGTGCCTGGTTGAAGTACATCCGGACATTTCCCGCGTTTGGGTCCCATGGCGTCACGCCTGTCCCCAGCGATGATCCCGCCGCCAAGAATCGGCTGGACGGGCTGTTCGGGCGACTCGTGGCATTGGCGGCGGGTGGCGACGCTGCTGCGGATACCGGGCTTCCCGGAGATTTCATCGCTGCGGCCGACGAAGGCCTCATCCTGCATACTTACGTCGCCCTGCTGCTCGGTGCCGCGGGTTTCGAAGCCCCGGTCTTCGACCTCGTGCAAGACCGCCTCAACGTGGATGATCTTTATATCCGCAGTGCGCTGTTCCGTCCCGCATTTGCCCGACTGCGTGCCGACCCCCACGTTATGCAATTGTTTGATGCCGGAACACAACTCGACTACTGGATTGCAACCGGACGCTGGCCCGACTTCTGCACTGACCCCGGGCTTCCCTACGAATGCGATGAGGCTGCTCGACAGCTACCTGGACAAGCGTTGATCCCCGGCGCAAACACTTCCGAATCGACCCGGCTCACCTGAATTCAGTCCAGCGCCCGCCGCGCTTTGATCATGCTGTTCAGGAAACTCAGGCTTCGCTGAGTTTTTAGCTTTTTCTACAACAATCTACTGATCCACAAATGAATTTCGATCTTTTTTCGAACTTTTTTCGACTGTTCTGGGGGGATTCGCCACAGATCAAGACTAAGTTTAAGAGGCAAGACCCAAACAAATCATCAGGAGGAACATCCATGAACCGACATTACTTTATTGGCCTGCAGTGTTGTGTTGTCTTCGTAACTGCCCTGGGGGCATCATCAATTGCGCTTGCGAATCCGCGCTGGTCCGACTTTGGTCCCGCCACGGCGGTACTCGACACCGCGAATAGCGTCGCCGGAGGATGCCCGATCGAGAGCCGCGATGGATTGTCGATCTACACGGCTTCGTCCAGTTCGGAGGTGAAGGCGGTCTGGACATCTGGGTAGCGCATCGGTCAGACAAGGATGCCGCTTTTGGCATGGCTGAAAACCTTGGCGCACCCGTCAACTCGCCCTATAACGATTATTGCCCAACGCCGGTCAATGGAAAATATTTATTTTTCGTTTCCACTCGCCCTGCCGAACCGGACGGTGTCGCTTGTGGTGGTGGCGACATCTATCTGACCCGCGACAACCCGGCGCATGGCTGGGATGCTCCCTTGAATCTCGGGTGTATGGAGACCGGCGACGGCGTTAACACCTCCGGTGGTGAGTTTAGTCCCTCCCTGGTTGAAGCCGGCGGCAACGTCTACCTGTACTTCTCGAGCGACTACACCGGCAATCACGATATATACGTCAGTATAATGCAGCCCGACGGCAGCTTCCCCCCGGGTACGGCGGTGAGTGAACTCAATACTGAATCCGATGATCGCATGCCCAACGTATCGAAGGATGGCCTTGAGATAGTCTTTGCATCCTCTCGCCCAACCTGGGGTGGCGGACAGGCAGCTTTCGGCAGCTTTGACATCTATTACGCCTCGCGTAATCATTTAGATGAGCCGTTCTCGGAACCGGTTAACCTCGGTGCCGGTATCAACACAGCCGATAGCGAAACACGATCGTCGTTTTCGTGGGACGGTGAGCGTGTCAACTTCGGCCGGGGGGGCGAAATCTACGTAACTGAGCGCGAGAAGCTTCGCGGGAAAAAGTGAGAAAATAAGCACCCAGGGGGGATTTGGGTAGCCTTATGTGTCGGGACACCCATGCCATTGATGGAATTCAATGGTTGTGGGCGTCCTGATACATTTCCTCTCGATAAGCTTCGCAATGGATTGGTCCCACTCATCCCGGAATTTTGCATGGAGCAGGTCGGGGTGAATTTTTGGCGCTTCCTGCTGGAGGAAGAGAAGGTCATTCCGCCATTTCTACGCTTGGTAGGGTGGCATGGTTATGCCCGACGCTGGTGGCGTGAGCAGGCAGAAAGTGGTTGCAACGACAAAAAGGTAGCGGAGCATGAGAAATATAACGCTTGGGTCGGCCAAGGGTTACATTATCGAAATGATTAAAAAAGTCAGGAAATAAGTTAAGTCTGAAAGGTCAGAATAGTCTGGACACCCAGCACGCTTCTTGTTCAAACCCTTGGGTGTCCCGACTTTTTCATCCCGACTTTTTCAACCAGTTGCCGCCGGCCCGTGTCCAGATGAACTCGCTGGGTGCCTGCTCGCGGTCAACGGGGTAGGCGACCCACTCGATTTTCGCATAGTTCATTGTGATCTCCTCGGAGGGCAGGGCGCCGAAGTGCGTGCTGCTGGCAAGAGTGATCAGGCCCACCGGGCCCCGGTAGATGCCTGATCAGATCGCCGGGGTGGCGGTGCCTGACAAATTGTATCGATGCCCTATTTTGACGGGAAAATCGTTTTCCAGTCCTGCTTCATATCGACGATGATCCAGCCCTTGGCATCTGCCTCGTCGAGCACCTTGTCGAGCGTGCCGACGTGGCTGTTGCGATCGTAGGCATACTCGCGATCGGCATCGGTGTGGTGTACGAACAGACCCATGCGGGGGCCTTCGCCGGCCATGGTGTATTCGATCATCTGCAGATCGCCGTCCGAGTTGCCAAACGCCAGGATTGGCCTGCGGCCGATGTGCTGGTAGATACCCACCGGCTTGCCGGCCTTGTCATTGATAAAGTCGATCTTCGGCATGCGTACGAGTTCCGGCCTGCCGTCCCTGATCAAATATTCGGTGACGATGCTGGAACCGATGACCTGTTCCGGCGGTATACCGTAGGCTTGTTCGGTGATGGGTCGCATGAAGGCGGCGCCGCCTCCGGAGACAATAAACGTCTTGAAGCCTTTGGCGCGCAGATAATCGAGCAATTCGAGCTGAGGCTGATAGACCAATTCAACAAAGGGACGATCGAAGCGGGACTGTTTGGCGGTCGTCAGGAAATCATAGGCTTGCTGATTAAACACGGTGGCATTCATGCCGGAATGACTGGCGATGACGATCTCCATCAGGCCTTTCATACCCGTGGCGCCCACCGCTTGCATATCGCCCGCGAGCAAGGACTTGAAGGGCTCAGTGGTTTTCCACTCGGGATGTTGTGGCGCCAGTTCCTTGACGCGATCAAACGCGAAGAGCAACTGGGTGTAGATCGGGTATTCGACCCACAGCGTGCCATCGTTGTCGAACGTGGCGATACGTTCGGCAGGTGGCACGTAACCCGCTGACCGGTTGTCCGTCACTTCCTCTACAAAAGCGACGATGGCTGATTTGGTTGCACCGTCATTCCAGGAAGGCAAAGGGTCGTCACCGGCCTTTGCTGACCCCAGGCTGCAGGTGAAAACCAGTGCGAGGGCAAAAAACAGTTTGTGTATAAATGATTGCATAGACGTTTTTTTCATACATTCAGCGGCAAGCGTACACCACGGGTCAAATGACAGCAAAACCCCGGCGTGCATTGGCACGCCGGGGACATTACGGGGTATGTGCCGCTGAACGGGATTACCGATCAGCGCCAGGGTATCAGTTACCCGTGGGCAACGGAATATTGATACCGTCCTTGGCGAGCATTTCACGCACCCATTGCAGCCGTTGGTACTGGGTGAGCGTCAGCGGACCGGTGTAGACCTCGCTTTGCAGTTTCCGCGGCGGATACTTAACGTAGGTCTTCATCTTTTCCTTGACCGCCGCGTTGATGGTCACCAGTGTCCAGGTGCGCTCGGTGTAGTTATTCATAAAGATGTCATAGCGCTCCTGGGGATCCTGCCAGAGATCGAAAATCTGCGGCACCGTGGCGACGTAACTCTCTGGGCCTTTCCAGCCGAGGTTGGAATCGACTGCCAGACCACCCGTGGTCATACCGTCATCGCCGCGAAGATTGAAGACCGCCTTGTAGTTATTCACGCGAACCGCGCCAGGTGTCAGTTCGTTCTCGGTGAAATAGAACCAGGCGTCGCGCTTGGACGTGCCGGTTCCAAAAAGCACGGGTGACATATCGATGCTGTCGAAAATGATGGGCTGGCCTTCGCGGTCTTTCGTCGGCAGGTCAATACCGGCGACGGCGGCAAACGTGGCCATCAGGTCCAAACCGCCGAGAATGTCGTGGTTCTTGCTGTTGGCCTTGATTTTGCCCGGCATCCAGGCGATCGCCGGAACGCGGTTGCCGCCTTCGCGAACGGTGCCCTTGGTGCCGCGGAACGGCGTATAGCCGGCATCCGGATAAACGTCCTGCCAGGCGCCGTTGTCGGTGGTGTAAAAGACCAGGGTGTTCTTGTCCAGGCCGAGTTCGCGTAGCTTGTCCATGATATGGCCGATGCGTGAATCGAGTTCAACGACGGAGTCGGCGTACTTGGATTTGGACAGAGACTTGAGCTCATATTCCGGGGCCGGCATGTTCGGCTGATGCACCTTCATAAAATTGACATTGATGAAGAACGGGGCTTTGTCCTTGGCGGCTTTGTCGAGGAACTCCAGCGCGGCCTTCTCGACATAACCGTCGAAGTACGGGATACCGACTACGCCGTTCGGGTAATCGGCCGTTTTTGCATCGGGCGTATCGACATACTGGCCGTTGATCGAGAATTCCTCATAAGGTTTCTCACCCGCCTTACCGGAAAGCGCACCCTTGGTCACCTTTTTGAACATCGCGCGCAAATCCGGCGCCATATCGGGAAACCAGGTCGGATCGGCATAGGTGTAAGCATTCAGATGATACAGGCCGGCGTATTTCATCTCGTCGTAGCCCTGTGCGTTCGGCAGCGCGTAATCGTCTTCACCGAGGTGCCACTTGCCGGTGAAGTAGGTGTTGTAACCAGCCTTCTTCAGCACGGATGCCAGGGTCCATTCCGCGTGCGGCAGACCGCCGCCCTGACCCTGGAAAGCCACCGTCGTCATACCGCTGCGGTTTGGGATACGGCCGGTTTGCATGGCGGCCCGACCCGGTGTGCAACTCGGTTGGGCATAAAAGGTGAATAGGGTCATGCCTTCATCGGCAATGCGGTTGATGTTGGGTGTGGGCATGCCACGCCCTTCGCCGCCGCCATAGGGTCCGAGGTCACCGTAACCGGTGTCGTCGGAAATGATAAGCAATATATTGGGTTTCTCTGATTGCGCAAATGCTGAGCCGGCAAACAACGCTCCCCCTAAAAACATTGTCGCTGTTACTGCCAGCACGCCTGGTTTAAATAGCCATTGAGTCATTTTATCTGTCCTCCTGAGGTTTCTACGGTCCAGCCGGGATTAAAAAGTAAGCTTCCGCATCTCTGCACAGCGCTATCCCGAACATTCATTAAATTTGGAAAGTATTTAAGTACTCTCACACCTGCCTGGGCTGACTCGGTTTGAATTGAAGGTTCAAACCCATGAAAACCTGTCGCTTCAGCTGGCCAGGACCTCAATCCACAATCAAGAACCGGTGTTTCTTCACATAAACTCCAGCCATCTAATTTGCAGCTTCGACCCTTTTCGGCAAATCCAGCAATCCCAGGATCTCCGTTTCGAGTTCATCCATGATCTTTGCGTATTCCCGTGATCTTTTTTCACCGAATTCTCCGGCGTTTTGCCAAAAACGTTGAGCGTTCGCCGCTTCTTCATAGTCCCCACAGATCAAGCGAAAATACTTATCATCCGCGCAATGCTTTCTGATATTGAATTCATGTTGCGGAAGCCGCGCCAGAATTGAATGATAATTCCGCATCTGCCTGGATGTTTTCCTGATAATTATTTGCCCTGGGGTCTGCCTTGTTGCGGTTATGGAGTTCCTCAATCGTATTTATAGTCACAAGCCGGGTTTTTAGGCAGGTACGAACATGTATGAACCTTAGCTGATATAATTTAACGTAAACTCCAAGTGCAAACCGTTCTCGTCTCTTGACGAATATCGATTTCAGAAATGTTTAGGAGCAAAATCGTTGCGGTGAAGCCGACGAATTCCATCAACGAAAAGCCCTCCTCATCACCGTCTTCGGGCGATGTTCATAAACAACTTGAGCGTATCCTAATTAGCCGGGATTTGCAGATGAGCGATCGTCGGATCGCCTTCCTCCGCTATATCGTCGAAGAAACCCTGGCCGGTCGTGCCCGCGGCATCAAGGGTTATACGGTTGCAATAGCCGTTTACGGACGCGATGAAACATTTGACGCGCAATCCGACCCTGTTGTGCGCCTGGAAGCGCGCAGACTGCGACGCGACCTGGATACTTATTACGCCGGCCCGGGCCGCCACGATTACATACGCATCTCAATACCAAAGGGCGGCTACGTGCCGCGTTTTGAGTGGTCCGAAGATGCACTGCTACCGCAGGACGGCGATCAGGATGCCAACTCGCTTCAGATTCAATTTGCTGGAAACAATGTTCTTCCCACCGGCGGAAATTCCGTAAGAAGGGGTCATTGGACGCCGGGCACCCGGTTAAGTATTGCGTTACTTGCTCTTGTTATTGTGTTGATCGCGGCATGGATTCTGAACCAAAACAGGTCAGGGCCATCGCTGGTTGACGCCCGCGGCGAACCCGGCGTTATCGTATTGCCATTTGAGACGCTTGGTAGCGACGAATTCAGCAACTATCTTGCAACGGGTTTAAACCAGGACCTGATCAGCAAATTGATGCGGTTTCCCGGTTTCAGGGTGTTTACGAGGGTTGATGATCCTGGCCAAGGCCAGGGCACCGTTACGACCGCTGGTCAATTGGAACCTGAAG
The DNA here is from genome assembly GCA_963801195.1 of uncultured Gammaproteobacteria bacterium. Taxonomy (GTDB): domain Bacteria; phylum Pseudomonadota; class Gammaproteobacteria; order Xanthomonadales; family SZUA-36; genus SZUA-36. The sequence goes on from CAWDDX010000003.1 coordinate 618,860, forward strand.
CGGTTTACATCATCAACGGCACGATTCATGACAACACCGATAACGTGTACGTTTCGGCGCAATTACAATGGGCAAAAACCGGTGAGGTGATTTGGGCGGCAAACTATGACCGGCCGTTTACTCCTGTGGCTCTGGTGCAGATCCAGGAAGAACTGGCCGGCGCCATTGCTACCCAAATCGGTCAGCCCTATGGCGCGGTCAGTGAAGATTTGAATACCAGGCTTGCAACGCCTGCGGTTTCGAGTATGCAAAGCTATGTCTGTGTATTACGTGGCTTTGTCTACCGGCGGTCGTTTTCGATAGAAGATCACGCCCCGCTTCTCGCCTGCCTGGAATCAGGGGTTGAACGCGATCCCGGGTACAGCGACGCCTGGGCCATGTTGGGCTGGCTATACCTCGATGCGGGCCGATATGAATTTTTTGGTCCGGACCGTGTTCAGGATGAGTACGAGAATGCCTTCGAGGCGGCGTCCCGCGCAGTGGCGCTCGAACCGGAAAACACCCTGGCGCTGAAAGCATTGTCTTCGATCCAGCATTACCGGGGGAACTTCAAGGAAGCAGAAGCCCTGATTCGAAAGGCCGTGGAACTTAACCCGTATGACCCGGACGCACTCGCTCAACTTGGTTGGCGCCTGGCGGTGCGCGGAAATTTTGAAGAGGGTATACCAGCACTGAAGCGGGCCATATCGCGCACAGTCAATCCACCCGGTTGGTACTTTCACCTGGTTGCGATCGATCAGTTTATACATAAAGACTTCGACGCCATGCTGGCGAGCGCAAAACGTTCTGCAGTCGATGGCTCTTCGTTGAGCCAGGCCCTTATCGCTATTGCCAGTGCCGCAAAGCAGGATCGCACGGAAACCCGGGTTGCGTTGGCTCGAATACCGACATCCGCATTGCTGGCCAGGAATCCCGCTGCCTTTTTCCGTCGTCACGGGGCGACCGATGAATTCACCGATCGTATGGTGACAGCCCTGGAGCAGGCACGCAGTTTCTCCGGATCAGATTAGACCCGCGGTGTTGGTTTCACATTGATTTAAGGAATCTCTGATCTATTCAGAGCGAAGAAGATTGCAATTCATTAAAGGTCTCAACGCTCTGCATGGACACGGAGGTCCCGGCCTGCGCCGGGATGCGCCGGGATGCCGGCGCCAGGAATTGGGATGGTGCAAGGTTTAAGAGCACTCTGATTTAACGTTGGTAAAAGTCCCAAATCCAGGCACTGCACCAAAACCTACCGCTGTCATCCCGGCGCAGGCCGGGATCTCCCAAAACTCGCAGAGCCGCCCCGGTTACTGCAATGCGCGGGCTAGTGGTTTAATCTGGACTCGCTGATAACCGGCCCCATGCTCAAAAACCTGTCCACCAGCGCCACCAGTTCTGAAAAGTGGTTGATCACGGCATCCGGTTTGTGCGGGTGGCGGACGGTTCCAGGAAAGATCTTGTCGATCCAGTTTTGATCCCAGCCGGCGCCGTTGTAGAAGATAGCCGTCACCTGCGCTTCCTTCGCCGCGATCACGTCGGTGGTACTGTCGCCGACGTACCAGCAACTGGTGTCGGCTTTCACAGCGATGTTTTCCATGGCCATGAGCAGCAGGTCGGGCCACGGTTTGCGGCGGGCAACGTCATCGCCGCAGACCATCGTGTCGAAATACCCGCGCCAGTCCTCACCACCGACATTCGCGACCTCGTGAAGCATGAACTCGCGTTTGCGGTTGGAAATCAAGCCAAGCCTGATGTTTGAATCACGCAAGGTATGCAGCATTTCGGGGATGCCCTCTTCGAGCGGCACCGCCTGACCGACATGATTACGGTAGCAGTTGTCGAATTCCCGGTGGGCGATGCGCTTGGCATCGTGGTCCGGCCCGAACAACACTTCGAAGATATCGGTACGGGAAACCTTCCGTTCCGACTTGATCTTCGGGTGCAGCCGCGCGTTGTCGCGAATGTATTTCACGAGCTTGGCGTCTTCCACGGTCCGGCTGTCCTCGGCGGGTACCAGCCGTTCGATCAGGCCCAACTCGACCAGTTTCGGCAACACATCATCGACCGCGTGGTACATGGCATCGCGGGTATCCACCAGCGTGGCATGCCAGTCGAACAGTATCGTCGCCGGCCGGGCTTTGGGCAGCTTCAGGATACTCATGCGTGATTTCGGGTTGTCATGGTTGCGCTTCGGTTACATGTGTAAGGTTAAGCCTTGCATTCTACCCGTAAACGTAAACCCGTATAAACGCTCTGCTGATCTTATGGAGATCCCGGCCTGCGCCGGGATGACGGCGCTACGGGGAAAGAGGGCCGGGTTCATTTTCGTGAAAATGAACCCGGCCCTCTCTCAAAACTTATTTACTTGAATTGGTGATATTGATGTTGCCGTTGAGGGTCTTGAGCTTGATCACCGTGCCGCCGCCGTTGATCCTGGCAACGATGACACTCTCGACGCGCACCTCGACGCCGTGACGGTTGTCCTCGCGGCTCATCACGGGCCTGGATGGCTGCACGTCGACCTCGAAGTCTGAAACGATTTCACCTTCGGCGCTGTCGATGTGCAGTTCCGCACCCGTCTTTGCCGGCAGGCCGATATTCAGGTTGCCGTTGACCGAGCTGAATGACATGGCCTGGTCGCTGGTAACGCCGGTGAAGCTCACGCTGATGTCCTGGTTGACCGACTCGGCGATCACCGAACCGTCGATGCCGGTCGCCGTGATTGGCCCGTTGACATTCTCCAGCACCAGTTTGCCGCTGATGTTGCTGACGATGATTTCACCATCGTTGACGGTGCTCAGGTCCAGGCTGGTGTTACGCGGAACACGCGCCACCACGTTGACCTTGTTGGCCCGCCAGTCGGTATCCACGCTGATGTGGTTGTCTTTCTCCTCCACCTCGACCGAATACGCGCCGGATGTCAGCGACTGGGTGCCGGACGGCGTCACAATCTTACGCGTTCCATCGACCACCGACACTTCAAATGAAGCATCCTTGCGGTCCTCGCCGATGACCTCGATACGAGCGGATATGATCGAGATCTCCAGCTCGGCGGGCTCGCCGGGGCGCGACAACGGGATGTCGATCACCTGCGGCTGGTTTTGTGCCACAGCGAGGCTGGCCGAAAAACTCAGCAACAGCGCCAGGCCGGTTTGAAACAGGGTGGTTTTCATAAATAACTCCTTCAGTTGATCGTTTGAATGCGGATATCGCCATTCATCGAGTGGATGGTAAACCTGGGTCCGCCGGCGCCAATACGCACGCCGGCCGGTTGTTCAATTCGGTACTGGTGACGGCCGGCCGTCTCGGTGTGCTCCACCGTGGCGGGCAGGGCCAGAGCGCCCACCGGCAGCTGGGTCAGCATACGGCCGTTGAACAGGTCCATCGCAATATCGAGGCCGCTGTTCTCCGGCAGGTTCAGCGTGATGTCGCCGTTGATGGTTTCGATACTGCAGTTTTCGACCGGGGAGATGGCAAAACCCAGACTAACCTCGCCGTTGACACTGTTCATCTCAACACAGTTGCTCAGCCCGGTAACGGAAATCGGTCCATTGACGTTGGACGCGCTGATATGACCCGAGATACCGGCAATATCGACGCGGCCGTCGTTGACGGTGCCGACATCGAGTTGCGTGTCGGCCGGCACAATCACGTCAAACGTGTAATCCACCTGGCAGTCACGGCAATTGTTCCTACCGTGCCAGTTGCGCTCACGGTTGCCGACGTAGAGGGCCACACCGTTTTCGTCCGCCTCGGTATTCAACCTGAGGCTTTCCAGCGAACGGTCGAAGCGATTCTGGTCGGGCGCTGACCGCCGTTCCTGGACCGTGACGACGAATTCGCCGGATTTGCCCGGACGTACGTTGACGTCACCCCAGATATTGTCGATTTCCAGCATCGGCTGGTTCGCCGTGACCGGGAAGGTTTCGGTCCAGGTTTTACTTTCCTGCACGCGCCCGTCAGCATGGCCCGTGTTGACCAGCAAGATCACCAGGCTGGCTGTGCCTGCAAATTTTTTCATATGGTTTCACTCCCAAGGGATTTTTTAACGTGCCGGACCAGGTCAGGGTACAGCCGCTTTTCATTGGCCAGGCGCAACAGCGCATCGAGTTGCTGCCGGTTGCCATTGCGCAGAACAAGGTCGATCAGCGCCAGCTGCACGAGCGGTGATTGGGCGTTTTCCAGCAGGCCCATCAATTCGTCACCGACCCGGGTCGATTTCAACTGCGTCCCCAGCGCGTCGATTGCTGCGGAACGCACCGACGAAGAACTGTCCTGGCTGGCGCGAACCAACAGGGCTTGCGCCACGACATCGTCGTCCTGCACCAGGAAACTGGCATCATAAACACCCTGCAGACGCGTCCCCGGTGCATCGTCCTGCAGACGGTCGAGCACCAGTTCGCGATTGAGCAAGGCGATGTTGTCCTCCAGCGCCGCCAGGCGGGTGGACTCGACACCGTCCTGCATGCCGCCCATCCGCGCTGCGGCGAAACCGATCAACAGGCAAACCGCCGCGGTCACCCAACCGGCGTTATTGCTCAAACCCAGCCAGCCGCGTATACGGCCGCCCCAGCCATGTGAGCCGGCATTTTCCAGTTCGTCGTAGAACGACCGGCGCAAACTGGCCGGCGGCTCGGCTTGCGGCAGGTCACCCAGTGCCTGCCAGAGCTTTTGCTCGGCGGGGTCACTGCTTTCGAAGGGGAGTGACGTATTTTTTCTGTCAGACATCAAGCGAATCTCCATTTAATTGTGCGTAGGCGACATTCAGCTGCTGCATGGCCCGGTGCATACGCACACGCGCGGTACCGGGTTTACAATCCAGCGCCTGCGCGAGTTCCTCAAAGTTTGCAAACTCGAAGCGGCCCAGCCAGATCACTTCCTGGAAATGTCCGGGCAGCCGGTCCAGGGCCTTCTGCAGCAGGTTGATCTTCTGCGCACCTTCCGCCGCGAGCTCCGCCGACTGGTGGTCAACCAACAATGACTCGGCGTGCTCATCCAGGGGCGCCATGTGCGCGTGACGCTTGTTTTTACGCAAATTGCCGAGCGCGGCGTTGCGTGCGATGTTGAATAGCCAGGCCTTGAAAGTGCCATCGTGGCGAAAGCTGCGCGCCTTTCTGAGTACATTGATAAACACTTCCTGCACCACGTCCTCGGCGCTTTCCGGGTTGCGGGTCATCTGCAGGCAAAAGCGGTAAACGCCGCGGTGGTGACGTTCGAACAAGGTGCCCAGACATGACGAATCGCCATTCGCCACCCATTCGATCAATTGTTCATCCGAGACTGCTTGCATGGTTATTTCCGCTTATCTACCTGTATTGATTCGCCGCAGTTTGAAACGTTACAGTAAAAATGGAATTGACGGTTAAATGGCCGGCGTCACCGAAACCCGCACCGATTACAGTCTGAAAGCCGGAGATACTCGGGTCTGGTCGCAGCTTTTAAAAAACTTCGCTGGCGTTACCCCGCCCCAATCTGCGAGGATGGCGTCCATTGTTCAATTTTCACCACTCACATTTGGAGAACGCGGTGCATAAATCATGTATCAATGCCTGGTTGCTGTGCCTTGCCCTGGTGCTGGGCGGGCCGTCGGCATACGCCGGTGCTGAGACCGATCCCTACCTGGAGCAGGCGCGGGCTATCCTCGAAAAGGCGCCCTTGGTTGACGGGCATAACGACCTGCCGATGGTGATTCGCGACGAGTTTGGTGGTGACGTGGAAGGTCATGACATCTCGGTGCCGGCCTCGCACGATACCGATATACCGCGTCTGCGCAGCGGCGGTGTCGGCGCCCAGTTCTGGTCGGTCTATGTGCCAAGCTCGTTGCCGCCGCTGCAGGCGATTCGCCAGCAATTGGAGCAGTTCGACATCGCGTTACGCTTGATTCGCCTCTACCCGGATGACCTGATGCTGGCGACCAGCGTGGCCGGTATCGAACAAGCCCGTAAGGAAGGTAAGATCGCGTCCCTGATCGGCATCGAGGGTGGACATACCATCGTCAACTCGCTCGGTGTGCTGCGGGCCTATTACGACCTCGGTGCACGTTACATGACGCTGACCCATTTTCACACCAATGACTGGGCGGACTCGGCCACCGACGAAGCCCGTCATGGGGGGCTGACCGAATTCGGCAAAGAAGTGGTGCGCGAGATGAACCGGCTCGGCATGCTGGTGGATATCTCGCACGTCTCGGCGGATACCATGAACGACGTTCTCGATGTGACCGGGGCGCCGGTTATTTTTTCACATTCGTCAGCGCGGGCGCTGACCAGGCATATGCGCAACGTCCCTGACGATGTTCTGAAACGCGTTACCGGTAACGGCGGTATCGTCATGCTGACTTTCATACCGGAATTCGTCAGCGAAGAACGCCGCCAGTGGGCCGAAGAGCTCGAGCCGCTGACCAGGGACCTCAACACGGATGCGGAATGGAACGCGGTCGCCGAGGAATACAAGAAGACGCACGGCGAGCCGCCGATTGCAACGCTCAGCCAAGTGGCCGATCACATTGACTACGTGGCCCGCCTGGCCGGTTACGACCACGTCGGTATCGGCGGCGATTTTTACGGGCAGACGGGCGATGACCTGGTGCAGGGCCTCGAAGACGTATCCCGCTACCCCTACCTGCTCGCCGAACTGTTGCGCCGTGGCTGGAGCGCAGAAAATATCGCCAAACTGACCCGCGGCAACCTGCTGCGTGTTTTCTCACAGGTGGAAACGGTCGCCCGCCGCCTGCAAACCGAACGGCCACCATCGTTAATGCAATTCGAGGAGTGAGGGGGTCTTGGGGGTATCAGCAACAAAAAGGGGTCGGATCCAATTTTTTTAAAAAATTGGATCCGACCCACTGCTGTCCCACTTAATATCACTGGAAGAAGCCCGGACGGGTATCCACTACCAGTATACGCCGTCAGAGGACATCCAACAGCGCGCTCAAAATACACTATGAGCACCTCCCAAACCCGGCACCTCACTAACAACTTACACAGTCATCCCGGCGCAGGCCGGGACCTCCCAACGATTTCCGTGATTTTTAAAGCAGCCCTAAATAAGCGCTCTGCTAATCTTATGGAGGTCCCGGCATGCGCCGGGATGACGGTCTTATATTTACCGTGAAGTTGAAGTCCGGACGAAGCACAAGTCGCACAATCCCGCGATTTAGCGTTGTTTCGGCACTTGGGGTGTAGAATAAGTGGGACGGCAGTGGATCCGACCCCTTTTTGTTAAAACCGCCAGCCTTGATCCCGGACAAGGAAATGGTGAATTTTCTTTGATATTCTCAACTGATGAGCAGGACCTTTCGTCAAAGTGAAAAAGCTCTGGCCGCGGCCACCAGCTACGCCGAGTGGTACGAGGCGGCACTCGAACTGGACCAGCATGAAGGGCGGGACAAATGGCGCGTGGAACTCGAGTCAGATGATTACGACTACCGCCTGCTGTCTTCCCGCGTAAGAGTGCTGAAAAAGCTGCGGCGCACGCAGGACGTGGAAAGGATGATGTTCCGCTTGCGCGAAGAACTGCATGGCAACCTGGGCAACATGGCCAACCCGGCGCTCTACCAGCATGCACGGACCGGCACAAAGCAGTTGATCAACAAGTACCTGGACGAGGTATGCACCTCTCTCAAAATGCTTTGTGACAGCGATATCAAATCGCTCCCGCCGATGCGCAAGCGACGCTTCCTGAAACGTGCGGCACGCAGTTTCGGACGTTCCTGCCTGTTGCTCAGCGGCGGCGCATCGCAGGGCCTGTTCCACTTCGGCGTGATCAGGGAACTGGAGGCCGAGGGGATTATGCCGCGTGTCATCACCGGCTCCAGCGCCGGGGCGATCGTTGCCGGAATCGTCGGCAGCCATACCGATGCGGAACTGGAGGAGATGCTGGATCCCAGCCGGATGGCATTCGAGTGGTGCCGGATGTTCGGTATTACCGATATGATCAAGGGGTCCGGGGTGCTGGACCAGTCACTGCTTAAAAAATCGATCGACCGCAATATCCCGGAAACCACGTTCCTGGAAGCCTATGCCCACACCAACCGCATCCTCAATATTACCGTGTCGCCGGCTGATCCCAACCAGTTTCCGCGGCTGCTCAATTACCTGACCGCGCCGAATGTCCTGATCCGCAGGGCTGCTCTCGCCTCCGCGGCCATTCCCGGCCTTTTCCCGCCGGTGCAGTTGCGGGCCAAAAATTTTACCGGCAAGTCGGTGGCCTATATGCCGCAGAGCCGCTGGATCGACGGCTCGGTACACGAAGATATCCCAAAGGAGCGGGTCAACCGCTTACACAATATCAATCACTACATTGTCAGCCAGGCGAACCCGCACGTGGTGCCTTTCCTGAGCGATGACACGGACGAAAAAGGCTTGTTGCCCTTCATACAGGACGTGGTCTTCAAGGGTCCGATGCTGCAGATTGAGCATTTCCTGGAGGTGGTACACCAGCATTTCGAAGTACCGGGCCTGGGATCGATCATCAAGAAAGCGCACGCGATGGCCCGGCAGAACTACAGTGGCGACATCACCATCCACCCGGAACGGCGCCTGATGAACCTCGGTAAAACATTCTCCAACTTTGGCTCGGCGGAAATCGAAAAAATACTCTGGGAAGGCCGTCGCGCCACCTGGCCAAAAATAGAACGGATCAGGAATACCACGCAAATAAGCCGGACCTTCGATCGCTGCCTGCAGTGCATGAGTGAGCGCTACCGTTACGTGAAGCGTTGAAAGGAAAATAAAAAAGGGGTCGGATCCACTGCTGTCCCACTTAAAATCATTGGCAGGAGCCGGGGTGGGTATCCACTACCCGGACACGCCGTCAGAGGACATCCAACAGCGCGCTCAGAATACACTATGAGCACCGTCATCCCGGCGCAGGCCGGGATGACGTTCGTCAGATGACGGTCTTATATTTACCGTGAAGTTGAAGTCCGGACGAAGCACAAGTCGCACAATCCCGCGATTTAGCGTTGTTTCGGCACTTGGGGTGTAGAATAAGTGGGACAGCAGTGGGTCGGATCCAATTTTTTTAAAAATTGGATCCGACCCCTTTTTTACAGTCGCCGTTAATGTTCAAAAATTTGCGGGTGCGCGCAAAAGCACCGCGTCCATTACCGTCTTGAGTTATTGTGGTGCAGACCATTACTATGACCGGCTTACCGGAAACAGAAAGGCCCGCCATGAAACTGAGAATCGCAAACCGCATCCCGTTGTTACTTTGCCTGTTGAGCATCGTTGCATTTGACGCCCAAGCCCTCACCGCTGACGGGCAACCGTACGCCCTGGTCAATGTACATATTTTTAATGGCGTAGATAACAAAATCATCGCGGGCAAGACGGTCCTGGTGAGTAACGGCGTCATTGAAGGCATCGTCGACGCTATGGCCGATGTACCCACCGGCTACAGCATTGTCAACTGTGAAAACAACTACCTGATGCCTGGCCTGTTCGACGTCCATACCCATCTTGAATCACTGGACCAGGCACGCCGCGCGCTGGAATCCGGTGTCACCACCGTGCGCACCGCCGGTGTACCCGCCTACCAGGATGTCGCGCTGGCAGCCCTGTCAAAAGCCGGCAAGATTCCGGGCCCGGATGTGGTCGCGGCCGGCGTTTATGTCACGCCCAGGCTCGAAGAGACGCTGTTGGCCGACCCCCGCCTCGCCGAGCTCGCGGATGGTGTCGAAAGCGATAAGGCCCTGCGTCTGCTCGTCAAAATCAACCTGGACCGCGGGGTAGCCGTAATCAAGACCCGTGGCACCGAACGTGCCGGCAGGGCCGATACCGATCCGAGGGAACAGGTCTATACGCAACACCAACTCGAAGTGGTCGTAGATGAGGCCGCTAAGGGCGGGGTCCCCGTCATGGTCCACGCGCACGGCGATGAAGGCGCGCGTGCCGCGGTCCTGGCCGGCGCGCGCAGCATCGAACATGGCAGCTATTTGACAGCCGGGACCCTGAAGCTGATGAAGGAACGCGGTACCTGGCTGGTACCGACCTATATCACCATGGTCGAGATGCTCGAGGAACAGTACGAGGGTGTTTTGCGTCTGCGCGGCACCTACATGGTGCCAAAGCTGGAAGAGGTCATTCGACAGGCCCATGCGATGGGTGTACCGATAGCCACCGGCGCCGACAGCTATTACGACGTGCAGACGGTTAACCGGATTTCCCTTGAAGCCTGGCACCTCGCGCGGCTGGGTCTGAGTCCGTTTGAAGCCCTGCAGGCAGCCACCGTCAATTCTGCGGAATTGTTGATGCTGGGTGAAACTACCGGACGTATCGAGACCGGCTATGAAGCCGATATGATCCTGGTTCCATCCAATCCCCTCGAGGACATCTCGGCACTCCAGGACGTGCTGTTGGTGATGAGCAACGGACAGATTGCACTAAAACGGATTCCATTCGCCAGACATTAAGTGTTCAAGGGGATGGAGCGGATTGCATTTTTTCGGAGCGTGTGGCTGGACCAGCCGGGTCCGACTGGTGCGATGTCCGGGCTAATCCGGAATGACGGCGTTTCTAAATCGCAATAGCTTGATCTGACGTTCCTGTTGTTCCAGCGCAAAGGAGGAGACAATCTCCAGTCTTATCGGGTACGCCGTTAAGAGACAGTTATGGTGACCCAGCTCTTTGTAGCTTGGTGGGGTTCTTAAGTTGATTTATGCTTACAGTTCGTGCATTGAAGTTTGGGGCTGAAACATGGTGATCGGCAAAACGAGTACTCTCTTTCTGTCCCGAATTGCGTTTTTAAAAGTACGGGCCTTGCTACTGTTGTTGGCATTGCTGATTCAAGCGCAGGCAGCACAAGCACAGAGACCTGATGCGTTGCCCCAGGCGCAGGCCACACTCGAACGGCTGGAACAACAGATCGCGACTGCCCAAACGGCGACCGCGAAGGAACTTAAAACATTCAAGAAAGAGATCACCACGGTTCGTTCCAGCGCACTGGACTGCGTGCAACAGGGCGAACCAAAGGTCCAATCGCTGGACAGTCAACTCGCCATCCTCCAGCCCGAAAGCCCCACAAACAAGCAGCCGACGACGACACAGGCGGGCCAAGCCGCCGCGCCAGCACCAGTTTCTCCCGCCATCTCCCGGCAGTTGCGGGACCTGCAGAGCAGGAAAGCAAGCCTGGAAGGTCGTATCGCCACCTGCAAATTGATGCTGCTGCGCAGTGATGATCTGGACTCAAATGTCGACGATTACTTGCGCAGCCTGCAGACCCGGCAACTGCTCAAACGTGGCCCGACCCTGGTCGGTGTGTTGCAGGCAAACTTAAGGGAGCGGAAACACTGGTTGGACTTTAGCAAGCAACTGGCTGAGATATCCACAGTTTGGGATGCGATCAGCCCGGTTCATCTGGCCGTTGCCGCAGCCGTCGGTTTTTTGGGCCTGATCCTGGGCTTCATCATGAGTCGCACCATGCCGAGACGACTTCAAGCCCGGATGGCACAAATGAAGGACGAGGAAGTGGGAGTCTCAGCCGGCTTTATACAGGCAATCATCGCCTGTGGCGTCAGCTATGCGCCCATCTTGCTTGCCCTTGGGGGCATCATCACCTATGTGACACTCATCCCGCGCGAGGCCGGCGATCTGCCGTTTATCGTCACCATTATGTACAGCCTGCTGGCATTCTTTGCCATCACGGCCGGCATCAGGATACTGTTTAACCCCTGCCCACCCGCAACCCATTATCTACCGCTGCCGGAATCCATCGCGATTCCGCTCAGCCGGCGCACCCGCTTACTCGCCCTGGTTTTGCTGTTCAGGTGGCTTATGCAGGAATTCCACGCGGACGGCTTGCTCAATGACACAACGTACATGCTGATCCGCCATATTATTGGTATAGCCTGGGTCCTGAACGTCACCTGGATACTCTGGCTGTTGCGCAGGCTCGAGGGCTGGCGTGGCAAATGGCCGCTGTTGTTGCCGCTCAGCATGGCCCTGTCAGGCGGACTGCTTGCAGCCTGGATCGGCTATTTCAACCTCGGCTCGCTGGTGATAAGTGGCGTTACTTACACCTTGTTGTTGTTCGGTCTCGCACTGGTGTTGAGTCAGTTGTTCTCAGACCTGTTCGACGGTCTCGATAAGGGACGCTATGGTTGGCAAAAAGCACTGCGTCGGACCATCGGACTCAAAGATGAGGAGTACGTACCGGGCCTTGGCTGGCTGCGGCTAGTCATCAACCTTGCATTGTGGATCAGCGCCTCCCTACTGCTGCTGCACGCCTGGGACGCCAATGAGGAGATCACAGCTAATATCCTGCGTGATTTCACGGAGGGCTTCCAGGTCGCCAGCCTGACCATCGTCCCCACTCATCTGCTTGGGGCCATCCTCGTCCTCGCCATATTGCTGACCCTGACCGGCTGGCTCAAGGCCAGGCTGAATACAAAATGGCTGGTGGAGACGCGCATGGAACCCAGCGCACGGGAAGCGCTGGTCACGACCTTCGGCTATGTCGCAGTTGCACTTTCGGTCCTCCTGGCGCTATCGTTCGCCGGGATTGGTTTTTCCAATCTTGCCATCATCGCCGGCGCGCTGTCACTCGGCGTCGGTTTTGGCCTGCAGAACATCGTCAACAACTTCGTATCCGGCATCATCATGTTGGTTGAGCGACCGGTGAGAATCGACGACTGGGTCGTCGTCGGAAACACCGAAGGCTACGTCCAGCGCATCAGTATCCGCACGACGACCATACGCACTTTTGACCGGGCCGATGTCATCGTGCCCAACTCGGACCTGATATCCGGCCAGGTGACCAACTGGACATTGGGAAATTCCTGGGGACGGCTCATTCTGCCGATCGGCGTCGCCTACGGCAGTGACGTCGAGACCGTCATTAAGACCCTGGTTGATATAGCGAACAACCACGCAGAGGTCATCAAAGGCAACCCTCAATTACCGGATCCTTATGTCCTGTTTTTGGCCTTCGGTGATAGCTCTCTCAACTTCGAACTGCGCGTCATCCTTCGCGATGTCAACCGGCGCCTGTACGTGACCAGCGACCTGAATCGCGACATCAATACTGCGTTCAACAAACTGGGTATCGAAATTCCCTTCCCGCAGCGGGATGTTAATTTTCGCGTGCCCTTGCAAATCGAACGTGATTTGAAGACGCCGCCCGAAACACCCGATGGCGTGGAGTCACACCAGCCATGACCTGTTGCGGGATCAGCAAGCTTAGGGGGTGTTTGCAATCAGCCAGATGGGCGCATAGCTGACGCCACAGGCGGTGACCGCCTGTTTAGCCCGGGATCAAGCCCAAAAGACCGGCAGCCGTGGCAATGGCATCGTCTTTTTGCCGCAGCCGGCCAACCGCGCCAGAACGATGAAGCTAAAAAGTGCACCGATGGAAGATGTGTGTCCTGATCTGCTCATTCGAGTTTTCGCCAGGTTTGCCCGTCTTGCCAATTTGTTCAGGTCATTGTTGACCAAATTGTATAAAAACGTTTCAAAAGCATAAAAGTCAAAACGTTCAAACGAACGGTTGCTGCTATGCCTGTAACGTATTCCAATTTATCAATTCACTCTGGTCCGATGTGACCGAATTACCGTTTTTGAACACAAAATATATGCGTTCCTTACAATCCGAAATCCAGCTAAACAAAGACGGTCGAGACCATTACTCTTTACTGACGTCGACAATCTTGGGCTCAACGATCAAGTAGCTGGTAGTGGTATCGCCGACATTGAGCGCTTCGTGAATCGTAATCTCGTCGGTCGACCAATTTTTTCCAGTAATGGTTTGCAGCACTTCGGCGTCACCGGTTTCATCGGTGATACTCAGGGTGCCGCCCTCCAGGACATAACCAAAATGTGGATAGTGGAAATGTTTTTCATGACCGGTGCCCGGCGGAAAAACACAACGGCCCACCCGCACGGATTCATTTTCGTACAATAATTCGCACATCTTTTCGCCTTTCCAACCCGCGTCGAAGGCTTCGGGGAGATCGGGTAAGTCTTGCGCGAACGAGCTTTGAAAAAACCCGCAAATGCCAAGAAGTATCATTGCCTTTACAGAAAAGCGGATCGGCGATTGCATGGTGTGTCTCCAGGTTTTTGGGTTTGAGTATTCACGAGTGAACCAAAAAAACAGGCTGGAGTAAATCAGTTAACCGGCAAAGCGGAGGCAGATATGATTTACACTCCAGTCAGGTAATCACAAAAAGCGAGAACCCGATGCTTTGGTTAAAAATGTTTCACATCCTGTTTGTCATGTCATGGATGGCAGGTATTTTTTATCTGCCGAGGATCTTCGTTCATTTTGTCGAAGGACAAGCTGCCGGCGAGCAGGTCGATCGCCTTGCTGTCATGGCGCGAAAGCTCTATGGATTCATGACCGTTATGATGGTTTTGACGCTGGTTACCGGACTGGCGTTATGGCTGATGTACGGTTTTACCGGTGGCTGGTTGCACGTAAAGCTTTTTTTCGTAGCACTGATGATCGCCTATCATTTTTGGGCACGCGCCAGGATGAAAGAAATGCAGGCGGGGTCCCTCAATCACAGCGGGGTTTACTATCGCTGGGCCAACGAGATTCCTTTGCTTTTGACCATCGTGATTCTGGTGATGGTGGTCGTAAAACCGTTTTAACAAGGGGCCGCTTTTCCTGTCATTTTGTTGGTCAGATGGCCTGTTATTTATAGTGTTTGAGCGTGCCACAACCAAAAAAAGTCACTACAATAGAAATCCATGGAATGCACAGACAAGTTAGCCGTCCTGATAGACGCGGATAATGCCCAGCCGAGCATTGTCGGTGGGCTCATGATCGAAATCGCCAATTACGGCACCGCCAGCGTGAAGCGGATTTACGGCGACTGGACATCGCCAAACCTGAAAGGGTGGAAAGAGGCGCTGCTCGACTACTCCATTCAACCCATCCAGCAATTCGCCTACACCACGGGTAAGAATGCGACCGACAGCGCCATGGTCATCGATGCCATGGACCTGTTGTACACCGGCAAGTTTGACGGCTTCTGCCTGGTTTCCAGTGACAGCGATTTTACCCGTCTCGCATCACGGATCAGGGAGTCGGGGTTGCTGGTTTACGGGTTTGGCGAACAGAAAACTCCGTCTGCATTCACCTCCGCCTGTGACAAGTTCATCTATACCGAGGTGTTGCACGCAAAAACCGACGAAAGCAAGGCCATCGCCAGGAAAACCACTGCCGAACTTAAACAGGACTCAAAGCTGGTCAACCTGTTGCGTAACGCGGTCGAGGCCTCGTCAGATGATACCGGATGGGCCGCGCTGGGCGCCGTGGGCAACAATATCGCCAAGCAATCACCCGAATTCGACGCCCGGAATTACGGTTATGGAAAGCTCAGCGCACTGATTGTTGCCACGGACCTATTTGAAGTGCAGGAGAAGGAGCAGGGCGCCAACGATCACAAAATCTTCTACGTCCGCGAAAAGAAGAGAAAGTAGTCTCGTCGATTGCTGCGCGCCGGTTCTGGGGCAAGCTTTTTACTGTGCTATATTTGAGCGGGTTTCAACAAACCGACGAGGCTGCCAAACATGCGCTATCCGGCGTTTATTCCGTTCGTATTTTTGATGTCGCTATTGGCCGATTCCAAACCAGTGCTCGCCCAGGACTACGAGACGGAATTCACCGTGGCGCAGGACGGAACGGGCGACTTCACGAGTATCCAGGCGGCCATCGATGCCAGCAAGACCTTTCCTTACGAGCGCATCACCATCCATCTGAAAAACGGCATCTACAAGGAAAAGGTCGAGGTCTATCCATGGAACCCGAACATATCGTTGATCGGCGAAAGCCGGGATGGCGCGATCATCACCTTCGATGATTATTTCGACAAGATGCAAAGGGGCCGCAACAGCACCTTTCACACCTATACCCTGCGTGTGCGTGGCAATGACTTCCACGCCGAAAACCTCACCATCGTCAATTCGTCCGGCCCGGTAGGGCAAGCGGTGGCACTACATATCGAGGCCGACCGTGTTGCCATTGTAAACACCACGTTGAAAGGTTACCAGGACGCCCTGTACGTAGCCGGCGAGGCTTACCGCTCGTATTTCAGGGACTGTTATATCGAGGGTTCGGTAGATTTCATATTTGGGGAAGGCACTGCGCTGTTTGAGAACTGTGAAATCAAATCACTGGACAACGGCTACGTTACCGCGGCCTCGACGCCGCAGGGAATTGAATTTGGTTTTGTCTTCAACCACTGCGTGCTTTCCGCCGACAAAGGCGTGGACAAAGTGTACCTGGGACGGCCGTGGCGGCAGTTTGCCAAAACGGTTTTCATGAACAGCAAACTGGGCGCACACATCCTTCCCGCAGGGTGGCACAACTGGGACCGCGCGGCCAACGAGACAACCGTGTACTACGCCGAATACGCGAACTCCGGTATCGGGGCACACACCGGTGACCGGGTGCCCTGGTCGCACCCATTGAGCGGGGATGAAGCCCGGAAATACACCATTGAGAACATTTTCCGCGGCTGGAACCCCGCGCAATACAACCATTGACGACCCTGGTTGCGACCATCGGTCAAAAGGAGTATTCCACCATGAGCAAAATCCCTTCGATCATCATTTTGGCGTCGCTATTCCTGTCGGTGCAGTGTTTCGGCGACGGGCAGTTTGAGAATACCCTGACGTTTGATGAAACCGCGGGGTCACCGAAAGCCGACCTGGGTGCAGTCGCCTGGATCGCCGGTCACTGGCGCGGCGAGGCCCTGGGTGGTGTCACTGAGGAAATCTGGACCCCTCCTTTGGGCGGTTCGATGATGGCTGCCTTCAAAGTTGTCGTGAAAGGCCAGGTCAAATTCTATGAACTGGAGACCATCGTTGAGCAGGACGACACGCTGGTATTGAAGCTCAAGCATTTTTCGTCCGAGCTTCATGGCTGGGAGTCGAGAAACGAAACCGTCGATTTCAGACTGGTGAAAGTGACCGCAGACAGAGTCTATTTCGACGCTATGACCTTTGAAAAGACAAGCGATGAGGAAATGACTGTTTACGTGATCATCGGCGATGAGGGAGCGGAACAGGAAACAGAATTCTACTACCGGAAGGTTGAAGACCCGGGGTAATTGGCAGGTATCCGCCAGAGAAATAAGGCAAGTTAGCCCCAACATTTCGCCAGCCGGACCGGGCCCGGGTACAAACTGTACTTTTTAAACGCGAGCCGAAAACTTCAGATTCAGAGATCGATTCAATGGCTTGGAAACAGAGCCGGGTCCCAATTATTCTGAAACTGAATCTCCCAGCAGTTCAAGCGTCCTGGCGTCGCGTTTTCCCTCGTAAAAACGTTCAAGCACCAGCTCAAACGCGGAACCTGGATTCGCCGCAGTCGAGAACAAGGTCATGCAGGACCTGAGCTTCAGGTCATCAGGGTAAGGAAAAATTTCTGCGGCCGTCCGGTCTTTCCAGCCAAGCACGAGCGCTGTGCATTCCAGCAAACGTGCACCCAGCAGCGGGTGATTCAAAAACTGCCGTGCCTCTTCCAGGCTTCTGATTGCATAGAACTTTGCAGTCGGGCTGAATCCGAGGCCATCGAGCTGCGGGAAAATAAACCACATCCAGTGTGTTTGTTTGCGGCCATTCTTCAACTCGGTAAGGACGTCACCGTAAACCTTTTCCTGGGCCGTGATGAAACGCTCCAGTTTTATCGGGCTGCCGTTGTTTAAGCCGACACCGCTACTCATGGGGAAAGTCCGCTTTTAAGCAACACGCTGAACCATTACTCAAGGTGTTGACGTTCACAAATGCCGTATCTCTCATCGCAGTTCCGTGTCGGGTCCCATGTTATCAAATGGTCCGTCGGGTTCGAAGTAACCGCTGTTTTTTCCCTATGTATTGGGTATTACAGTACACTGTTTCGGGACTCTGGAGAGAGAGATTTATGAAGCTTCGTTACAAGATTACAGGCGTTCTGGTCATTTTCGTGCTGCTTGGCGCGTCCGTGCTGGCTGTCATGATGAGCCACAACTCCGATTGCCCGACTGCGGCTTTGCCACCCGTTAATGGAGAACAGATGAAAGCCATCGTTCACCGTTGCTACGGATCACCTGATGTGCTCGAACTGGCATCCATCGCTAAACCGATGCCTGCGGACAATGAGGTTCTCGTCAGGGTCAAAGCGGCCGCCGTCAACCCGTTGGATTGGCATTACATGCGGGGTTCTCCTTATGTCATTCGCATGGGTTCCGGTTTGGGTTCGCCGGATCAGATTCAATTGGGCGTCGACTTTTCCGGTACCCTCGAGGCGGTAGGTAAAGATGTGAAGCGCTTTAAAGCCGGGGACGAGGTTTTTGGAGCCAGGACCGGCGCATACGCCGAGTACGTGACGATTAGCGATGACCGGGGGATTGTGTTGAAACCGTCCAACGTGAGTTTTGCGCAGGCAGCTTCCGTACCGGTAGCCGCTATCACCGCCCTGCAGGCGCTGCGTGACCGGGGCCGGCTAAAAGCCGGGCAGAAAGTATTGATCAATGGTGCATCGGGCGGCGTGGGTACATTTGCCGTGCAGATTGCCAAATCAATGGGCGCCGAGGTGACCGGGGTATGCAGTGCGCGCAATGCCGACATGGTCCGCTCGATAGGCGCGGATCACGTGATTGATTACACCAGCGAGGATTACACCGAAAGCGGGCAGCGTTACGATCTGATCGTCGATATGGTTGGCAATCACACGCTCTCGGAGAACAGGAAGGTCATGACACCCGAAGGTAACTTCATCATCATCGGCGGTGGTAAAGGCAACTGGTTCGGACCATTTGTGAACCCCATCAAGGCGTTGCTGTATTCTCCCTTCGTCGGGCAGCAGTTCGGTATGATGATCTCGAAAATACGCCAGGAAGATCTGTCTGTCCTTGAGGATATGCTGTCGTCGGGAGATATCGTTCCGGTCATTGACCGCCGTTACCCTTTGGACGAAGTTCCCGAGGCGATCCGCCATTCGGAAGAGGGCCATGCCCGGGGTAAAATCGTCATCGAACTGGAATAGTTCTCACCCGGTTTTTGTACTGGCTGAACAATGTGCGCTATCGTGCACGGAGTATGGATTAGCCGTGTTTTGGAGTTAAACTACGCTTAAAGCAACTGCGAGTCTTTTAAAGACATATACTCTGAACCGGATACATCAAAAGGAAAGAGCAATGGCCACCGCCAAGAAAAAATCTGCTGCCAGGAAGCCTGCCGTGAAAAAGGCCTCCACTGCGAAGGCAGCCGTCAAAAAAACCACCACAAAAAAGAAAACCGTCAAGAAGACTGCCGCCAGGAAGACTCCCCAAGGGAAAACAGCCACCGGTAAAAAAACTTTGTCCAGCCAGGATGAACTGGGCAGGATCAGTGAAGAGAACCTGAAAGCACTCGCGTCGGATATTGACCGCCAGATGAAACTGCTGGCGGAAATGGATACCCGCGTCCTCATCGCAAAGGATCAGCTTGCCGATTTCCAGGAAAAGATCACGGCCAAAATCAAGGCTTTCCAGGCGAGAAACGCCGGCAAACCGATGGAAAATCAAAAAGAAATCATGACGTCAATCCGCGAAACCAGGGACGAAGCGGCAAAGATGATCAAGGACTCCAAGGCGCTTCATGAAACCTACGAACTGGTTGCCAGGAACTTCGAAAAGGGCAGGTCGGCGGCGGTCAAGGAGCTGAAGAAGGCCGAGGTCATCTTCCTCGAAAAACTGCACGTGGTCGAGGCAAAAGTCATGAAAAAAGCGGGTGAAATCAAAAAGAATTTAAAAAACTGAGCCATGCAGAATAATGGTCATCAACGCTGCTGGTGGTGCGGAGACGACCCTCTGTACCAGGCGTATCATGACCATGAATGGGGGGTGCCGATACACGATGAGCGGGGGCTTTTCGAGTTTCTTTGCCTTGAGGGCGCTCAGGCCGGCCTCAGCTGGATTACGGTTTTGCGTAAGCGTGAACACTACCGCATGGTTTTCGACCAGTTCGATGCACACAAGATCGCGCGTTACGACGAGGCGAAAACTTCCGCCCTGTTGGCCGATCCCGGCATCATCCGCAACCGGCTCAAGGTTCATGGCTTCGTAAAAAACGCCCGCGCCTACCTCGCCATGCTCGATGAGGGCTTGACACTCGACGGTTATTTATGGGGTTTTGTCGACGGCACGACAATACAGAACAATCTCCAATCACCACGCCAGGTGCCGGCTAACACACCGCTTTCAGACGCCATGTCCAAGGACCTCAAAAAGCGCGGCTTCACCTTCGTCGGCACCACCATCTGTTATGCATTCATGCAGGCTGCCGGCATGGTCAATGATCATCTGAGCGATTGTTTCCGCTTTGAAGACCTGGGCGGTATCAGCCGAGCAAATTGACGAGCGCCTTGAACTTCGGGTGGTCGGGGGCGGTAGCCCGGTCACTGTCTTTCAAACGTCACCGGGCCGCGACCAGGTACGAATCAATTTGATCTCACCTTCATCAATGCCGATGGATTCAAGAAAGTCCTGGTGGGCTTCGGGCGAGGTTTTCTCAAACTCGATATGCCACTGCTTCATGCCAGCCTCATCCAGACCGGACCCTTTTAGTATGGACACCCAGATTTCCTTGGTGAGCACCCTGGCTTTTTGTGCCATGCCTTTACTTTTGAGCAGATTTAAAATCACTTTTTGCTGGTTTCTGAGTACCTGGATCTCATCGTTCAGGGCCGACAACCTGTGCTCGAGCGCAACAGCCAGCTCCCCGCCCCCGCTGTCGAGCAGGAGGGCAATGGTATCCAGTGACAAACCCGCACTGCGAAACAGCAGGATCCGCTCAAGTTTTTTCAGATCGCTCTCTGTATACAAGCGGTAGTTGGAGTGACTTCTGCCGACAGGTGACAACACACCCAATTTGTCGTAGTAAATGAGCGTGCTTCTCGACAGAGAATACTTCTTCGCAAGCTGTCCGATGGTCAACATAGGCGTTTCCAATAGTACGCAATGACGGGGGCGGTTACCGGCACCGCGTCAACCGCCCTGTCACTGTGTCTGCTACAGCGCCCGGATCCGGCTGATCTCGTCCTGCGAAATATTCAACCACTCGAGAAAAGACTGATGACCTTCCGGGTAACGGGTTTCAAACGCCCTGTGCCAGAGGACCATGGTCTCTTCATCAAGTCCAATTTCCCGGAATAATCCCACCCATTTCTCCTTGCTCATATTTGCATTGCTCATTTCACAACTCCCGAATGTATGAATTGGTTTGAACGGACGATTACCGTTGAGGTGATTCTCCAGTATGAAGCCATGGTCGGGTCAAACACTTTTTTCAGACACTTGAGTTCAGACAATAACATCGGTTTTCAATGGGCTTCCGATCGTCTTTTCGTGCGGTTGTGGTCAACCCAGAAGCCCCAGGCCACCAGCAGCCACAGTGCTTCGGCAGACCAGGCCACCGCTACTTTCGAGGGCGGCGGCGGGCCCAGAAGATTACCCGCATATACAACCAGTAAGAAAACGACAAGCGCCCACAACCCCACGCTGCCCCTGCGGTTCAGTGCCCGGGTGCTGCTGGTATACGACCAGACACCCAGTGCAAACATCAGTAGTTCCAGGCCGACGGCGGGTAGGGGGTGGTTCCACAGACCAAGACCGATACGGCTGGCATCACTCAGCGTCACCGGCATGTCGGGCCGGTGAGTCAGCACATCCAGTACCCAATGGCTCAGGACGAGGAGGCCAATCACGACCGCAGCCCGTGTGCCGGCACGCCGCAACGCCGTGTAAAGTAACGCAAACAGGACGCTCCAGAGCAGCAACGCGAGCAAGCTGTGAGAATAGGGGTAGTGCAAAAAATTAAGCGGCGTCAGAACGGTAGCTCCCGGTTCGATCTCAAGTTTCTCGACACCCAACAGTACGAGACTGGGCCAGATCAGGTCCGCCAGTTGGGCGGCCAGGAAAAGCACACCCAACGACACCTGGGGCGCGTATCTCTTTGCGCCAAAACCCATTGCAAAATGACCGATAAACATGGAATCTCCGTAATCAGCACGCCCGTTAACATAGAGGATAATGGATAGCCGTGTCTATGGGCCGCGCGTGGGGTACCCTGTAGAATTTCGCCGCGCATTGCTCCAGCCAGACGATTCGCACCGGGGTCGTCCACGAAATGGCTTGGCGCGTCTTGTCAGTGCTGCCAAGGACTTTTCCCCGTTCGTGCCCCGGGTATAAAATCTTGATAATCACGTTCACGCAGAGCTGGTTTTTTACGTACCTTTAGCTACAATAGTTAAAGGATTTGGAGGGTTTCGGCCTTCTTTCAGGAATGTCGGAATGTCTATTCCGGACGTCCTGGACAGGTAATATACAGTGACCAGAGAAGCTGAACTGAAGTTGCTCATCAAGGCACTTGCCTTCGCAGCGAAAAAGCACCGCAATCAACGCCGTAAAAATGTTGCGGCTTTCCCCTATATCAACCATCCGATCAACCTGGTCAATATTCTTTGCAACGAGGTGCATATCACGGATATGAACGTGATCTGCGCCGCCTTGTTGCACGATACGGTTGAAGACACTGAAACGACGGCAGAGGAGTTGACGCAGGAGTTTGGCCAGGAGATCTGCGACATCGTGATGGAAGTGACCGACGACAAATCCATCGAAGCCCGGCAAAAACGCAAGCAGTTGCAGATCGAACACGCCTCGCAAATCAGCGAACAGGCCAGGCTGTTAAAATTAGCCGATAAAATCAGTAACATACGAGATCTAACCCTCGACCCGCCGGCCACTTGGAGCCTCGAAAGAAGACGTGAATATTTCGACTGGGCAAAGCAGGTGATCGACCAGTTGCGCGGTACACATGCTGAACTGGAAAAGCTTTTTGACCAGGCCTACTCAAAACGCCTGTGAAGTGAAAGATCCCGGGCAAGGTCCGAAACTTTCTAAACCAGAAGATTGGTACTATTATCCTCAATGTAATTCCGCAAACAGGTGCAGATGCCATGTATGCGCAAGTACTCCATGCGTGTAAACCCATTACACAAAAGCCACTGGTTTTGACCGAACTTGACAGACCGGATGCCGGCGCGGGTGATGTGCTGATCCGGGTGAACGCCTGCGGTATTTGCCGCACCGACCTGCATGTTATCGAAGGCGAGCTGGACACCGCCAGGTATCAACTGCCCATCATTCCTGGGCACCAGGTTGTCGGCACGGTTGAATCCGCACCGGAATCATCCGCCCTGAAAACGGGTCAGCGGGTCGGTGTACCGTGGTTGAATTCGACCTGCGGCAGCTGTGCCTTCTGTCGCAGCGGACGGGAAAACCTGTGTGAACACCCCGAGTTTACCGGCTGGACCCGCAATGGCGGGTTTGCTGAATTTGTTTCCGCACCGGCAGATTTCGTCTATCCGCTGCCGGCACAACTGACCGATATCGAGGTCGCCCCACTCTTGTGTGCCGGCATCATCGGTTACCGCTGCCTGCGTCAATGCGAGATAGACAACTGGGCGGGTGCAAAGCTTGGCCTGTATGGATTCGGTGCCGCCGGTCATATCGCCATCCAGATTGCCCGTCACCGCGGCGCTGACGTTTATGTCTTTACACGCGACCATCGACGTCATCAAAAACTGGCTGCAGAGCTCGGCGCTACCTGGGTTGGCGGCACTCTTGATCCGGCACCGGTGAAACTCGATGCATCCATCATTTTCGCCCCGGCCGGTGAAATCGTACCCGTCGCGTTGAAAGCGCTGGCGCGTGGCGGCAGCCTGGTGCTCGGCGGCATCCACATGAGCCCGGTGCCTGAATTCAAATATCGCGACATTTATTGGGAGCGAGTTATACGTTCGGTCGCCAACAACACGCGTGAGGACGGCCGCGAGTTTATCGAAGAAGCGGTCGAGGCAAAAATTCAAACACACACGGAGGTATTTCCACTCGCTGAAGCCAACGATGCGCTGCTGGCGCTGAAACAGGATGCCATAAAGGGTGCCGGGGTTCTGAAAATGGGTGACTGAGACGCGACGGGATCTCCCCCGCGGCGTGGTCATATGATGATTTGTGTGGTGTAAACCAGTGTTAACTACACGTTATTCCGCCAGAAATTGGAAGCTTGTAGATCGTTGTTCTATAATCATTGGTGAAAATTCGTAGTCAGTCATGGCCAGAACTTTGCTGCCCCCAAAAGGTAACCGGAGTCGATTCATGAAAGCACAACGACAATCCTTCGATTCAACCCGCGAACGTGAGGCGGACACTTTAAAACGCGAAGATCAACCGGGGAACAGAACATATCGTACTTCAACTGCCAACCCGGCATTGCCCTCGGGCAGGGTTAATTCGCTGGATCGCCTGGTCGCCAACCAACTGTTGAAGTTCCTCGGTCAACCGGCCATCCGCATGGTGCTTTGGGATGGCAGCACGGTTGCTTCAGATGTCACCGAACCGTTGGCAACGTTGATATTTCGCGACCGGGGCTCGCTCTACCTGACGATCAAACGGCCCGAATTACACTGGGGCGACCTCTACAGCCAGGGGCGTGTGGATGTCGAAGGCGATCTTGTTGCCCTGCTCGACTCGGTTTACCGCGGTTTGCAGACAAATATTGACCGCGGCTGGCTGGACCTGCTGAACAAGTTGCGGACGCATGGAAAGATAAGAAACTCACTCCCGAGGGCGGCCGACAACATCCATCATCATTATGATATCGGTAACGATTTTTACCGCCTGTGGCTTGACCGCGAAGCCATGCAGTATACCTGTGCGTACTATCCGGACCCGGCCATGACGCTCGAAGCAGCGCAACTTGCCAAGATGGCCCATGTCTGCCGCAAACTGCAACTAAAGCCCGGTGACGAGGTCGTCGAAGCCGGTTGTGGTTGGGGCGGTTTTGCACTCTACATGGCCAAACATCATAACGTCAGGGTCAAGGCGTACAACATCTCACGTGAACAGGTGGCCTACGCACGCGAAAACGCCCGGGCGGAAGGCCTCGCCGACCGCGTGGAGTATGTCCTCGACGACTATCGCAACATCAGTGGGGACTTCGATGTCTTCGTCTCGGTCGGCATGCTCGAACACGTTGGTCCGGGTGATTACCCGGTGCTTGGAAAGGTAATCGATAGCTGTCTGAGACCCGGTGGCCGGGGCCTTATTCACAGTATCGGGCGCAATCGGCCCAAGCCCATCAATGCCTGGATTGAACGGCGCATCTTTCCCGGCTCCTACCCTCCGACCCTGCATGAAATGATGGCTATCTTCGAAACCAGGCGGTTTTCAGTTCTGGATGTCGAAAACCTGCGATTGCATTACGCCCTGACCCTGGGTGAATGGCTGCAGCGCTTTGAGCAGAGCGCCGAGCAGGTTGAAGACATGATGGACGAACGGTTTGTACGCGCCTGGCGTTTGTACCTGGCCGGCTCCAAAGCGGCCTTCACCTCGGGACAGCTGCAATTGTTCCAGGTGGTGTTCGCACGCGAAGACGACAACGACATCCCCTGGTCACGCGGCTACCAGTACACCACTGCGGTAAGTCACACCAACAGTGACCCGGTCGTCACGCATGATTGAAACAGAGGTTCTCATCATTGGTGGCGGACCCGCAGGTTCGACTCTGGCGCGGGTACTTCGACGCGCCGGAAAAGACGTTACCGTGATGGACAAGGCGGAATTCCCCCGCGACAAGGTGTGCGCGGGGTGGGTGACCCCGGCTGTTTTCGAGGAACTCGAAATCGACCTCGAAGACTATGCCCGTAGCCGCGTTCTGCAGCCCATCCATGGTTTTCGTACCGGCCGGATCGGACACAGACAGGTACGGTCTGACTTTCCCGGCAAACCCGCCAGCTACGGTATCAGGCGCATCGAATTTGACCATTACCTGTTGCAGCGCAGCGGTGCCTCACTATTGCTGGGTCAGGCTTTCGAAACCATGCAGTGCGAGGCCGGCGGATGGCTTGTCAACGAGGAGATCCGGGCCCGCCTGGTGGTAGGTGCCGGCGGCCATTTTTGCCCCGTGGCCCGCTTTATTGGTGCAAAGGGCCCGGGTGAGACGGCCGTGGCAGCCCAGGAAATCGAATTCGAAATGAGTCCGCGGCAAAAAACGGAATGCCGGGTAGAGGGTGAATGCCCCGAGTTGTATTTCACACCCGATCTGAAGGGTTACGGCTGGGTATTTCGCAAAGGCGATTACCTGAATATCGGTCTCGGTCGTGAGGACAAGCACCGGCTTTCCGCCCACGTAGAACAGTTTTGTGAATACCTTGCCCGGATCGGCCGAATCCCGCGGGACCTACCCGCAAAACTCAAGGGCCACGCCTACCTGCTTTATCCACATGCCGTCCGCCCACTGCTTGAAGATAACGTTTTGCTGATCGGTGACGCTGCCGGGCTCGCTTATGCGCAAAGCGGTGAGGGTATCCGGCCCGCGGTTGAGTCGGCCATGCTGGCGGCAGGTATCATTCTCAATTGCCATGGAGAGTATTCCGAGCAGCGCTTACGCCCCTATGCCGATGCGCTGGAAATGCGGTTTGGCAAGCGCGAACACCGACCCGGTATCGCAACGATGATATCACCGGGATTCAGGCAGTTGCTCGCGGGCTGGTTGCTGAAGAACCGCTGGTTTTCAAAAAATTTACTTATCAGTCGGTGGTTCCTGCATAAGCACGACAAACCCTTGACGGCCGTCAATACAGATGTTGAGCCCCGCAATCAGTTTTGTTGACTCACGTCATACTGTCGACGGCCCACACGTCTTATTCTGAGCACACGACAGATCGCTTAGGCGGGGAGCCAGTGATGTTGAATGAAAACCAGGTTCACGAATTTAAAAAGATACTTGATAGGCGTTACTTCGAATTGTGCGAGGAAGTACGGCTTGAGCTCATCAGTACGGAGGACCAATACTATATCGACCTCGCCGGCCAGGTTCACGACAGCGGGGAAGCATCGGTTGCCGACCTGCTTGTTGATCTGAATCTGGCCGAGATTGACCGGCATATCAGGGACATCAGGGCGGTCGAGGAAGCACTAATGCGGATTAAAGCCGGCACCTACGACATCTGTGACGACTGCAAGGCGACCATTTCCACAGAACGTCTGCAGGCTTCACCGGCAGCTACCCGTTGTCATCGTTGCCAGGTGAATCACGAACACACGTACGCGGGCGACAAAAGACCTTCGATGTAGCAAGGCCGATTGCGGGCTTCGCCGGAAAACCCGGTGTCAGGTTCCAGCCCGAACCTGTGCGTGAGCTTTCCTTTCGTGACGGCCTTTCCTTACGCAGGACATACTGAGATGATAAGCGCTGGCGCGCTGCCCCCGACCATCGAGTCCGCCGGGGCCGCATTCATGAATGATGACCTGGGAGGTATGAGCCGTGCCGGCTAAAGCGATACAAACTTCTTCTGATACCAACCTGGTCCTCACTCACAAGAGTGACGGCGTGACGACCTTGACGATGAACCGGCCCGCGCGACTCAACGGCTGGACGCTCGAGATGATGAACGCGCTTAAAACAGCTCTAAGTGCCGCTGCCGGAGACGGGGAGACCAGGGTCCTGATACTGACCGGTACGGACCCTTACTACTGCGCAGGGGTCAACCTGTCATCGATATTGCGTCCGGGTCATCCGCGTAAATTGCGTGAACTGATCATCGAACACAATCGGGCGCTATTTAATATATTCCTGGATTTTCCCAAGCCGATCCTGATTGCCGTCAATGGACCAGCGATCGGTGCGAGCGTAACCTCTGCAACTCTCTGCGACGGCATCATCGCATCGGAAAAGGCGACTTTCTCGACACCGTTCGCGGCGCTGGGCGTTCCGCCGGAAGGCTGCTCGAGCGTTCAATTTGCGCGTATCATGGATCCTGCCAATGCTTTGAAGATGCTTGGTAAGGAGGGTTGGAAACCCAATGCAGCGGAAGCCCTCGCCGCCGGCCTTGTTCAATGGGTGGCGCCACATGAAATGCTTGCGCAGGAAGCCCGGCGGATTGCCCTGGAATGGGTGAAGTCCGATGCCTCGCGCAGCTTCCGTGGTGGCAGTGAGCTTGACGAACTCAAGGCCGTCAACGCCAGCGAGTCGATTGCGCTCGGCGATGCGTTTCTGGACACTCCTTTCATCCGGGGACAGTTGCGGTTTTTACTACGAAAAAGGAAGTGGGGGCCGGCCACCATGTTCCTTGCCATGCTGATATCACGGCCGATCTGGTCACGTCTGCTTTGAAATTGAGGGTCCATTCATGTGGTTCGAAGAACTTACAGGCTTTCGCGAAGAGTCACCGGCGCAGGTGCGCGCCAACCTGGAGCAAAACGGCAATAGCCTGAAATCCAGGGTAAATGGAAAGACCTTTGTCCACGGTCGCCTGGAGACCCCTTCCCTGGCAGAACTGCGGTCGGCGGTGCCGGCGAGCCAAATTACAACGGGTCGGTTCAGAATCGGCGAGATCGTCGCCGATGCCCAGACGCTTCACGCGGACCCCGCAAATGCGGGCGCCGTGTTCCAGGTTGCTTCCCAGTTCAACCTGCTTGAAATGACTTCTCAGGACATAACCCCTGAACTGGGTGTGGACAGGTACGAAAACGATCATACCCAGGGTCCGGCCTGTGCGGTTGCTGCCGGTGCGGGGACGATCTACCGTAATTACCTGGCGAAAGTGAACGGACGGACAGGCCAGTCATCGGACAACCAGATCGATTGTCTTTGGGATGTCGGTCACACCCTTGGCAATATGGATGGGCAGTTGTGGCGTATGCAAAACGGCTACGCAATGGCCTCTCAATCCGGGTTGACTGAAATTTCCGCAAGAATCAAGGGTATGTCGAGACAGGAGCGTGATGCCCTGCGAAAGAAGCTGCGAATCGGTATTCAGTGGGACACCCAGGTTACCATTCGGGGTTGCCGTCATCTCGTGACCCAGGTTTATGGTTCTGCGCTACCCGTTGCCTATATGAATCACACGAATGGTTTATGGCGGGAATTTGCACTGCTTGTGCTCGAAGCGTCCTACGAGGCGACCTTATGGGCCGCTCTTTTGAATTATGCCAGGACCGGTAATAACAAGGTCTACCTGACCCTCCTTGGTGGTGGCGTTTTCGGAAATGAAGAAGACTGGATCCTCTCGGCGATCGATCGCGCGATCGAACTGTTCTCCCATGTCCCACTTGACACCGCCATCGTCAGTCACCGCGACTCAAACGCATCGGTCAGGGCATTGAGCGCACACAATCAAGGTTGAATTATCGGTTTCGGGAATTCCGCAGCCAGGTTCAGTTCCCTGAATGAAGCGAAAGAAGAGTAAAGCACTGTCGCAGGTAAATCGTACCCGAGCGCTTTCAGCCAGGGTCTGATTTCCTTATAATTTCGAATATTCTAGAATATACGTTGTCTTTTTCATAATTGTTATATATCCTGCGTGTATGAAACTCGAAGATGCGGCAAAACAACTCGAAGCACTCGGCAACCTGACCCGGCTTTCGATTTATCGCAGCCTTGTGCGGGTCGGAACGCAAGGCAGCCTGGTAGGCGATATCAGGGATGAACTGGACATACCCGCATCAACGCTGTCGCACCACATCGCAAAGCTGGTTAATACAGGATTGATAACCCAGGAAAGGGATAGCCGCAGCCTGGTATGCAGGGCCGACTACGAAAACATGGACAGCCTGATGGCCTTTCTCGTGCAAAATTGTTGTACCGAGGACTGGATCATCCAGGCGGATTGATAAGTAGTTTTAATTTTCTATTTCGATCATTCTGGAATTATAATTTCAATGATAAGCCGCAGTGACTAAGACCTTGCAAATCCCCAGGGCCTTTCCTGCTGAGATCTTACCTGATGTTGCGTCCCGTGCTAAGGGTCGGGGAGGTAAAATACCCCGCTTTAGGATGGAAAACCGGCTTGATTCAATGGACAATCAGGATATGAACAACAACGACCTCAACACCCTCAAGCTGCGTCTGCGGGAATTCGCAGATTCCCGCGACTGGAACCAATTTCACTCGCCCAAAAACCTATGCATGGCGCTCGGCGTAGAGGTCTCGGAGATTACCGAGCACTTCCAGTGGCTGACCGAAGAACAGAGCAGGAATCTGCCGCGGGAAAAACTCGTTGAGGTGGCGACCGAGCTTGCAGATACACTGCTCTACCTGGTCCGTCTGGCGGACAAGCTCGATATTGATCTGCTCGCCGCGGCATCCGACAAGATCGAACTTAACGAAAAGAAATATCCCGTGGAGATGGCCCGTGGCAACGCCAAAAAGTACACGGAGTTCAAAGGCCAATGACCGGATGAGTTCGATCAGTCCGAAAAAGCTGCTCAACAGCAAGTGGACAGCTGTCAACCCGTCGGATAAGGAAAAGCATTTCCTGGTGACCGAGGTCGAATTCAACGAGCAGGGTGCCGTCGTGCATTGTTTAGTGGAGACTTTGATGACGCGTCGCACCTTCACAATTTCATGGCGGGATTTAAAAAACACGAACGAATGGATCGCCGGCTGGCGATAAAATTCGGGCAGGCGTCAAGTCGGCTAGACCCTGCAAATGAACAAGCAACTGACTTAAATCAATTTTTATATTCAATTTTGAGCATAGCATGGCTCACCAAAATAATTTTTCGGCAATGACCCGGGATAAACGGGGGCTTGGCGGCCAGATATGGACGTTTTCCAGGCCATGCAGGATTGAAATCATGCGAATAAAAGACATTCTCCAAGACAAAGGCAATGCGGTCGTAACGATCGACGCCGACCAGTCCATTCACGCAGCCATCGTCAAGTTGAACCACCATGGCATAGGCTCCCTGATCGTCATGGGGGAGGACGACCAGATCGCCGGTATCGTCACCGAACGGGATATCCTGAAAAGCTGTGGTGAAAATTGCACGCATTTAAAAACGGCTCCGCCGCGTGAACTTGTAGTCTGTCCGTTTCTCGTTAAGGACATCATGACGAAAGATCTCGTCATCGGCGTGCCGGACGATGACCTCAACTACGTGATGGGGGTCATGACAAAGCATCACATCAGACATCTGCCTATCCTGGACAACGGCAAGCTGGCGGGAATAATTTCAGTCGGTGATCTTATCAACGCGCATATTGAAGAACACGTTTTCGAGAGCAGGGCGCTAAAGGATTACATTCACGCCTGGGGACGCTCGCATTTGTAAGTAATGGAACCGGGCTGATCAACTGGCAACAAGCGATCTGCTTGACGGGGCCAGTTCAGCGTTTTAACGGATCACGCCCACTACTGTCCCACTTATTCCAGATGCCAAGTGCTGAATCAATGATCAATCGCGGCATTGCGCGACATTTGTTTCGTGCGGACTTCAATTCACCATCTGCCGGGACCGCCAAGGCGGCGCAGTGTCCTGAAACAAGACACTGCACCCCCTCGGCTATGTGCGTGCTGACAGCGCGGTGGTTTCAACAGTCGATGGCAACCCTGTGTCAGAGCCGGGGCGGGTAACCACTACCAGGACCGTGCGAGACAGGAGGTCGAGCCCGAGACTCCAGGACGGATTTACGGCGTGTCCTGGTAGTGGATACCCGCCCCGGCTCCTTCCACTGATTTTATGTGGGACAGCAGTGGATCCCGCCATTTTTCCAGCGGGCTGATAAAACCCGGCAGATCGCGTATTAGATCAAGACGACGATGCATGTTCATTCGTCCGGGATACTGGTGAAATATGCGGGCTAGACTTGACCGATCGTAACGAGGGAAATCCGATTTGAGATAGATTTTTCGATCTTTTGAGGCGAATAGCACCGCTATTTAACGAAAAAGATCGGGAAATCTGGCCAAATTCGGGTTTTTCGCAGTAGATCATGTTAAGTCCGACAGGCTGCTAGCAGTCTGTCGGACTTGACCGATCGTAACGAGGGAAATCCGATTTGAGATAGATTTTTCGATCTTTTGAGGCGAATAGCACCGCTATTTAACGAAAAAGATCGGGAAATCTGGCCAAATTCGGGTTTTTCGCAGTAGATCATGTTAAGTCCGACAGGCTGCTAGCAGTCTGGCGTGCCGGGCAATATCATAACTGCGCCTGACCTTGCCTGCCGTCACCGGTGGCGCTCAACTCGAGAAAATGGACGCTGAACAGTTGCTGTTCATCCATCCAGCTTGTGCGGATGGCAAATCCCGCACGCGCTGCAAGTGCCCTAAAACTTTCCGGTGTGTATTTGTAAGAGTTTTCGGTATGTATGGTTTCACCCCGGGCAAAACTGATATGGGTATCGCCCAGGCTGACCACCTGGTCCTGCTTGCTCACCAGGTGCATTTCAATACGAAATTTTTCCTCGTTGTAAAAAGCCCGGTGACTGAACTGCTCCGCATCAAAGTTGGCATTCATCAATCTATTTATATTGGACAATATATTCAGGTTGAAACGCGCGGTGATGCCCTGTTTGTCATTGTAAGCGGCTTCCAGGATGCGGGTCGATTTGTGTAGGTCGATACCGATCAGAACACCGCCATCCTGATCCAGCCAACAGCCCAGGTTTTTCAAAAAACCAATGGCATCACCCGGTTTCATGTTGCCGAGTGTCGAACCCGGATAGAACACCACGTATCGGCCTGCGGGAAGCCCGTCTGGCACTTTTTCATGGTCAGCAAAATCGGCACACACTGCGTGGACATGCAACCAGGGATACGCTTCGGCGAGTTGAATGGCTGCGAGTTTCAGGAATTCGGCCGAGATATCCATCGGAACGTAAGCGGCGGGTTTCAGGGCATCGAGCAACAACCTGACCTTTTCGCTGCTGCCGCTGCCGGGTTCGATCAAAACGCAATCTTGTCCGCAATACTCTGCCATGGCATTTGCGTAACGTTTGAGAAGCTGTCGTTCGGTACGGGTTGGATAATACTCGGGCAGGTCTGTGATCTGTTCAAACAGGGCGGAACCACGCTTATCGTAAAAATATTTCGGATCGATACGTTTTTGTTGTTGCTGCAGCCCTTTGAGAATTTCCGTGCGTGTGTCACTGACATGCGGGTGCAGATCGCTGAAAACGACGTTGTCCGGCATTGATCGGACCGGGATCACGACTGCAACCCGTGCCGCGCACGCCCGGTTCCTGATCTCACAGGTTTCGCGCCAGGCGGATTCCGCTGAACTGCCAACGGTCCTGGAGATAGAAAAAATTCCGGTAGGTGGGTCGCAAATGGCCGGGGCTGCTGACACAGGAGCCGCCACGCAACACCCACTGGTTCGACATGAATTTACCGTTGTATTCACCGATCGCACCCGCCTGGATTTTGAAACCCGGATAAGGGCGGTAGGCGCTGGCGGTCCATTGCCAACAACTGTCGTACAGCTGTAACAAGGACCCGGCAGATTCGTCCTGCGACAAAGCCCCGGGGTGCAGAGTGGACACCGTGCCCCCGGGCGAAGCCTGCTGCCTGGCGGCGAACTCCCATTCGGCTTCCGTCGGCAGACGTGCGCTGGCCCAGTTGGCGTAGGCGTCGGCCTCGTAGCCGCTGAGGTGGCAAACGGGTTGGTCCGCCCGTCTTTCACGCAGACCGTAAAGAGTGAATTCCATGGCCTTTCCCTGCTTGTCCAGCCAGTACAGGGGTTGCGTCCACTGATGTTTCATTACCGTCGCCCAACCATCCGCCAGCCAGTAAACCGGATCCCTGTAGCCGCCGTCATCGATAAATGCCTGGTACTCCCGGTTGGTTACCAGGCGATCGGCCAGCGAAAATGGCTCGAGGAATACCTTGTGCGCAGGTGTCTCGTTATCAAAAGCGAAATCTGTTTGCCCGGTATTGATCCCCAGCTCATAGAGTCCTCCCGGGTAGTCCTTCCAACGGGTTTCATCAACGCTGGCTGAAGCTGTTCCATCCCTTTTCTCGAGTGCGGGGTACAGGGGATTGATCCAGAACGAATACTTGATGTCGGTGAAATACAATTCCTGATGTTGCTTTTCATGCTCGATGCCCAGGCGGCAGCGCTCATTGATCGTTTGCCGGTGAGGGTGTTGTTCTTCGGCCAGCAACCGTGACATCTCGTGATCTACGTGCTGCCTGTAGTCCAGCACCTCGTGAACAGTCGGTCGGGAAAGCAAGCCCCTTTGTGGCCGCGGAAACTGCTCTCCGATGGCGTTGTAATACGAATTGAAAATTACGTCGTAAGCGGGATCGAACGGTTCGTAGCCCTCCGCAAACGTCTTCAATATAAACGTTTCAAAAAACCAGGAGGTATGAGCCAGGTGCCACTTGGGGGGGCTCACGAACGCCTCCGCCTGAAGTCCATAATCTTCCAACTCAAGCGATTTGCATGCCTTTATCGAGTATTCCCGGGTGGCATTGAAATCCATTGCCAGGGTGTGGCTATTCGACGTGTCCATTGATCAAAAGTAGTGTTTTCCTTATAGGGAACCCCTGATCTATTCATGCACCCGAATCTTGCGCCCGAAATCGATCAGAGGTTCTTGGTTTCGTTAATCGTACCATATAGATATAACATATAAAGCCGGTGCCGGGGGCCAGGTTTTTGTTCAGACAGCCCGGTTATTGCAAACCCCTTCTTACACAGTTGGCTCGAATGCACTTTCCCGAACGGGTTTCATTGTGCTTGTAGCCATGATTTCTCCGTGTGCATCAAATCCTGTCTTTTACCGATTTTGACCTATACTCATGACGAACAATTCTTTGTTTGTCGTATTTCATCCAAAAGGTTTTTTTAAAAATTATAAAGAGGTAAAAAAATGAAAAATCTCGATCGCCTGTTTGTACTGACAGGTTTGGTATTTCTTTTGATTGGCATGGCGTTCGGGCTGAAAATGTCCGCGACGATGGATTTCACATTGCATGGCCTGCACGCACACCTGAACCTGCTGGGTTTCGTGCTGATGACGCTTTTTGGTCTTTGTTACCGGAGCTGGCCGAAAATGCAGGAGGGCAAATTGGCGACGATACATTACTTGTTGCACACCATTTGTGTGGGTTCTTCGCTGTTTTTGCTTTATTTTCTCCTCACCCGCCCAGAACTTGGGCCAAAGATCGGACCCGTTATGAACCTGTTCCTGGCAGGAGCCTACGCGGGTATATTGCTGTTCGCTTACCTGGTTTTTACACGCGCCAAAGACTAGGGAGTCTCTGATCTATTCATAAACCCGTAGAATAAATCAGAGGTTTCCCAGGAAAGCGATGCGTTTTTTCATTTGAATCCGGAGTCCGGAACCATGTCTGCACGTCTGTCATTTTTAATTCTGCCGTTACTATTGTACGTCACCAGCCTCAGTGCAAACGACATCACGGATCGGGTCAGCCAGTGGCGGCAGTCGCACGAACAACAGATCGTTGACCAGTTTGCCAGGCTCCTCAGCATTCCAAATGTCGCTTCTGACAAAACCAACATCTGGCGAAATGCCGATCACATCAGTCAAATGTTGAAAGCTGCAGGCATGCGCGTCGAACTGCTGGAACTGGAAAACAGCAATCCGGTTATTTTTGCGGAGAGAACATCACCCGGCGCAACCCGGACTGTCATGTTCTATGTTCATTACGATGGTCAGCCGGTCAACGTGGACAACTGGGCCTCCGACCCTTGGACACCGGTGATGCGCACCGACATGGTCGAAAACAACGGCGAACAGGTGCCAATGAAAGCACCATTTGATCCGGACTGGCGTATTTTTGCCCGTTCGGCCGGTGACGACAAGCTACCGGTCATTGCCTTGCAATCAGCCCTGATGGCGCTGGCCGAGTCGGGCATTGATCCGACCATCAACATCAAGGTTTTCATGGAGGGAGAAGAGGAGGCCGGATCACCCAACCTGCGGCGCATGATCGAAACCTACAAGGACAAACTGGCGGCTGACCTGTGGTTGTTTTGTGACGGCCCGACACACCAGAGCCGCCGCTGGCAACTGGTCTACGGGGTGCGCGGCGCCTATGGTTTTAACTTGACGGTTTATGGCCCAAACCGGCCGTTGCACAGCGGTCATTATGGTAACTGGGCACCCAACCCGATCATGCTGCTGACGGAATTGATTACCAGTATGCGCGCCGCCAACGGTGATATCCTGGTGGACGGCTACTACAAACAGGTATTGCCCTTGTCACGGGCTGAACTCGACGCGATCGCGGCGTCTCCCCGAATGGACGACGTGCTGATCACCGAATTGGGTATTGGCGCACCGGAAACCGGGGACCGGCTCGACATGGCCATTACGCGTCCGGCCATGAATTTGCGCGGTATTCGTGGCGGGGATGTCGGCGCCAGGGCGCGCAATGTGATCCAGCCATCTGCCGAAGCCTCAATCGGTTTGCGCCTGGTGCCTGCGCAGACACCCGGCTACCTGCATGATGTCATCGAGAAACACATCGAAGCCCAGGGCTTTTTTATCATCCACGACGAACCTACCGCCGAACAACGGCAACAACACAAGCGGCTCGTGCGGCTCGACTGGAGCTCATCCGGCGGCTACCCCGCGTACCGGGCGTCGTTTGATAACCCTTTGGCTATGAGAATCTCGGCACTGCTGGACGAACTGTCAGACCACACGCTCATCCAGACCCCCACCATGGGTGGCAGTCTGCCGCTTTACATCGTCGAGGATGTATTGAAAACACCGATCCTGATACTGCCGACCGCCAATCACGACGACAACCAGCACGGTGCCAACGAAAACCTGCGTTTGCAAAACCTCTGGGATGCGATCGAAATTTTCGCCACCGTGTTGACCGGTCTTTAAGCCAGTATCCACTCTTCCCGGTTCAATTGCCGGTCTTTCCGCTCTTTTTCAGTCACTTTCCCAGCGTCTTTAGTTTTGGGTTTTAATATGTATGATATGTTTGACATGTTGTTATAATTATTTTACTATTAGTACATATTTATTAACATTTGGAATAACAATGAATATGACATTTCGGGAAAAAAGTTGCTTGGCCTCTCTGCTTATCATGTCAATGGTCTGGTTCAATTATTTTGTGCGGGTTTGGCCGGCGCTTGCCGACGGCAGCATCACCAGGGCGGATTCCATCGGTCTTTTCATCGGCGCACTGGTGACACTGGTCATCCTTGAAATAGTTGTTCATATCGGGCTGGCTATGACTGACCCAAAAACGGCGGATCAACCGACGGACGAACGCGACAGGATCTTCGGCTACAAGGCCGGGAACCTTGCCGGATTCGTGCTTGGTTTTTGCGTCGTGATAATCGGTGTATTTGCCATGTTCAAGGATGTTTCCTCGGTACTGATCGCCAACCTGCTGCTATTGACGCTTGTATTGTCACAGTGCGCCGATTATGCGTTGGTGTTGTATTACTACCGGCGGGGCAGTTGAGGTGACCTCGCGGATAAGCAACGAGATACGACGACTGCGGTTTGAACATGATGAGATGACCCAACAGGCGCTGGCAGATGCCATCGGCCTCACCCGCCAGACAGTCATCGCGATTGAAAAAAACAGGTATTCACCGTCTCTTGAAGCAGCCTTTAAAATTGCAGAGGTGTTTGGCGTGTCCCTGGGTGAAGTGTTTCAATATCAGTCGGAAGACTGACCGGCAAATTTCTTCCAAATTGGCACAAACGCCCCCTTGAACATGCAGATGGCGCGTCGTCCTGGATTGCCGGTATAAGCCTCGGTGCGAACCTGACAAAATCGGGCTGCGCATTGATCGCTGGTCCATAACAATCAGCCGAAAGCTAATTTCCCCCCAACCGGTTCTGATTCATCCCGGGTCGCTATTGATTTACCAGTAGACTTTAGTTAAAACAGGTGTGCTTAATACTCGGCCAGGCCTGCTAAATCCTTAAGGCTGCCACTCTCGATCACCAGCACGGTGCGAACGAATACCTGCGTTTGCAAAACCTCGGGGAAGCGCCCGAAATTTTCACCGCGGTATAAGCCGGGCTGTTAATCGGAGACTTGCTGGCCACTATTCAAGCGGTAATGGAACACCTGTTAATATGTCCTGAATTTAGCACAATCACCAATCGGCAAACCCATTCAGGAGAAAGAAATGAAACAGGAAAACGGTCAGTTTGATGGCACGGACTGGCTTAAGGCCGAACTCGATGACACCCTGGACGAAGACTATGAACTGGAGATGTCCGAACCGGCGATGTCGCTTGAGTTGCGCCGCATATACCTGCGAAAGCACCCGGAGACCCTTGACCGGCGAGTCTATTTCAGGACGCTTCTGACCTTGCAGTCAGAGTTGATCAAGCTGCAGGACTGGGTGGAACACAACGGAGAAAAAATCGCGGTGATTTTCGAAGGACGCGACGCCGCAGGCAAGGGCGGCGTCATCAAGCGTATCACGCAGCGGCTCAACCCACGCGTTTGCCGCGTGGTGGCGCTGCAAAAACCCAGCGACCGGGACCAAACGCAGTGGTATTTCCAACGCTATGTGCCACATCTGCCGTCAGGGGGTGAAATCGTGCTGTTTGACCGCTCCTGGTACAACCGCGCGGGCGTTGAACGCGTGATGGGGTTTGCCACACCCGAGCAGGTGGAACAGTTTTTCAGCGATGTCCCCGAATTTGAAAAAATGCTGGTCCGCTCAGGCATCCGGCTGATCAAATACTGGTTCTCCATCACCGACGAAGAACAGCAGCTGCGTTTCTTAATGCGCGTCCACGACCCGCTCAAACAATGGAAGCTGAGCCCGATGGACCTGCAGTCCCGGGTTCGCTGGGAGAAATATACCAAGGCCAAGGAGGAAATGTTCAGGCGCACCAACTTCCCCGATTCGCCCTGGTATGTCGTTCCGGCCAACGACAAAAAACGCGCGCGCCTGAATTGTATCCACCACCTGCTCGAGCAGATTCCCTACGAGGATGTACCGGACGAGAACGTGACGCTGCCCGATCGCGTTTTCAACGAGAACTACGAACGCGCCGTGCTGCCGCCGGAACTGTACGTACCCAGCCGTTATTGAGTCATTGTCTCCGACCATGTGCCGGGCTTTATCGTACGCATCCCGTGCCGGCAGTAATGAGTACCTGGCTACGGGAGCGCGGTCCTACTTGTAACCAGCCGCCTGCAATGAAAACAGGTTCGCATAGTGCCCGTTCAGTTCCATCAATTGCTCGTGACTGCCACGCTCGATCACCCTTCCGTTTTCAATCACGATGATCTGACTGGCCATACGCACCGTGGAAAAACGGTGCGAAATCAATATTGCAATACGGTTTTGTGTCAGCTTGCGAAAATGCTCGAATATTTTCGCCTCGGCGCCGGCATCCATGGCGGCGGTCGGTTCATCAAGCACGAGAATGTCCGCATCGGTGCGCATGAATGCCCGTGACAAGGCGATTTTTTGCCACTGGCCACCGGAAAGCTCCTGGCCATCCTTGAACCACTTGCCAAGCTGTGTCTTGTAGCCGGCGGGAAGAGCGTTGATGAACACGTCGGCCATACCCTTGTCGGCGGCTTCCTGCCAGCGCAGCTCGTCGTCAAACTGGCGCACGTCACCGGCCCCGATGTTTTCACCAACCAGGAACTGGTAACGAGAAAAATCCTGGAAAATCACACCGATGCGCTGACGCAGGGTATCCTCTTTCCATTCCTTGAGGTCCAATCCATCGAGCAGGATACGGCCTTTGTCCGGGGAATACAGACGGGTCAACAGTTTGATCAGCGTGGTTTTGCCGGAACCGTTTTCACCCACCAGCGCCAGCGACTCGCCGGGGTGAATGTGCAGGTCAATCCCCTTGAGCGCAGCTTGACTGGCACCAGGATAGGTAAAGCTGACCGATTCGAAACGGATGCCGTCATTGGGATGCGGTCCACTGGTCTTACCAGCACTCGAGAATGCCACCGGCGTTTCCAGGTATTCATACAGGGTGGACAGGTAGAGGTTGTCTTCATACATGCCGCCGATGGCGGAAAGGATGGCAGATACCGCTGATTGCCCCTGCCGGAAAAGCATCAGATACATGGTCATCTGGCCGAGCGTGATGCGGCTGACCACCGTTGCAAAAGCGATCCAGGCATAGGCACCGTACAACGCTGCTGTACCGATCAGGCTGAGCACAAAACCCCAACCGTCACGGCGGATGGCCAATGCCCGATCGGCCTGGTAGAGCCGCAGGAAAATATCCCGGTAGCGTTGCAATAGCAATGGGCCCAGGCCGAACAGTTTCACTTCCTTGACATGGTCTTCACGCGCGATCACCGTTTCGAGATAGATCTGCATGCGGGTCTCGGGTGATCGCCAGCGGAACAGCGTGAACGCCTCGCCTGAAAACCGCGTTTCCGCCACGAACGATGGCAAACCGGCCAGTATCAGGATCAACACCGCCCACGGTGAAAACTGCACCAGCAGGACGCCATAGCTGACCAGTGAAATCAGGTTCTGGCCCAGGCCAAAAGTGCGGTTGACCAGTGACAGGGGGCGGCTGGAAGCTTCGCGTCGGGCGCGGGTCAGCTTGTCGTAAAACTCGGAGTCCTCAAACTGGGCCAGTTCCAGCGTCAACGCTTTTTCCAGGATCATAACGTTTACGCGCTGGCCCAGTTGCGCGCGTAACAGCGCCTGGCACAGGGAAATACCACGTTGCGCCCCGGCGATGGCTGCAACGATCAATGCCTCGATGGCGACCAGGGTGAATACCCGGGTCATGCTGACGACACCGGTGTCCTTTGCAACCCCGCTGGCGGCGAGCACGGCATCGATGATCAACGCGCCAATATAGGCCATTGCCGCCGGTAAAACACCAGCGACCAGCGTCAGGGCGGCCAAAACCACCGTGAGCCGGCCATTGGTGGCCCAGACCAGTTCCAGGGCCCGCCGACTGTAACGGAATACACCGAAGAACCCACGCGTGGTGGCTTCGAGCTGGGGTCCGGAAGGGGTAAAATGGGCCATTCATGAATCTTACATGATGACCGTGTCATGCTCATGATCTTTCCAAAGATCGTGGTCAGGGGCGAGGTGTAATGACACGCTCTGTGCCGCACTTGGTGACTTTTGCCGTTACTTTCAATAAGCTTAGCGCTCCGGGGGGGAATGCCCTGCCTAGTCGAAGCAATTACCAGGTCCTTTATGATTCACAGCAACTCAATGATCACTGCGGTTACGCTTTCCGCCATGCTTTACGCGATGCCTGTCAGCGCTCAACAGCAGAAGACCAGTCCATGGTATTTCACGATTGACGGCATCGGCGTTCATCAATCCGAAGCCGCTCTGAAAGACAGCACCGGCGGTTTCGCCAAGGATGCCTGGTTCGTCAGCGCCAGGGTCGATTACGCGTGGAGCCGCAGGGATTCGATAGGACTATCGGTGGGCGGCGGTCTGTACAATTACGATTTTAACGACGAAACCGGATTTGGCGGTGGAGAACCCTGGAACAAGGTCGACGATGCTCGTGTATCCTTAAGCGGACGTTTCGGGTTTGGTGAAACCGGCACGGTTTTCATCATCCCCACGCTCCGTTTCAATGGCGAAAAGGACGCCAGTTTCAGTGACAGTCGCACCTGGGGTATATTTGCCGCGATGACCTGGCAGCTTCGGGACGACCTGAACATCGGTCCTGGTATCGGCATATTTTCACGGCTTGAAAATGGCACCAAGGTCTTTCCGGTGCTGGCCATCGACTGGGATATCAGCGAGCGCTGGAACCTGTCAACCGGACGCGGTCTGGCTTCCTCGCAAGGACCCGGCCTGACGTTGAGTTACGAACTGAATGAAGATTGGTCATTTGGTATGACAGGACGCTACGAAAACGTGGAGTTTCGTCTTGATGACAAGGGACCGGCAGCGGGCGGAATTGGACGCGACCAGTCAATACCGCTGGTGTTTTCAGCCGGGCTTACACCAAATAAACAAATGAACTTTTCAGTTTTTGCGGGGCTTGAATTCAATGGCAAATTGAAGCTCAAAGACTCGACAGGCACGGTCGTGGAAGAAAGCGATTACGACTCCGCCCTGTTATTTGGAGCCGCTTTCATGTTTCGTTTTTAAAAGCTTACCCGAAGACCTGCTCCTGATAGAAGAACAGGCTGCTATTTCGTATGTTCCATACCCACAACACCCCCTGTATTGGCTTTTGGAAACGGCCAGGGCGAGGGTGTTTTCCTGATACCGGCGCCGCAACAAAAAACGACCGGAACCACGGTCTTTAAAAAGACCGTGGTTCCGACGCATTCAGAACGCGAGCTTAAACTCGCACGCGATATGATTTACAAACCATTGTCCACCGGTATCATGATGTGTGCGTAGTCGGTATCCTTCCACATCACGTAGGGACCGCCCGACGACGGGTCAGTGGTGATGCCTTCCAGGAATTGCTTCGGCAGGATAACCATCAAGTGGGGACCGGTTTCGACATAGTCATGCGCATGCATGGGATCCTCGTGATAGGGCGTGGAATTACTGACCCCGCTGCCCGGGGGTTCGCCGAGCAACATGTATGAAATTCCCAGTCCGGTCGCCTCGAAGGGTGTTTTCGCCACGACGGCCGCCATCATCTCTGCCCAAAGCGCATCGACACATATCGCAGCTCTGTCCCCCGGCATTGTGTCAGGCATACAGGTCCATCCGTTGCTCCCTTCAGAGACGACCTTACCATCAACTACAATCGTTGCATCGGCACCTATGGCCATTGGTGCCGCAGCGCGTGCATGAGCGATTTGACTTTCCAAATCACCGTCGGCATGAAGGCTGCCGACGGAGACTGCCAGCATTGCCGTCACCAGAGCTGATTTTGAAATCATGCTTTTGCTCATTTTGTTCTCTCCTCTTGTTAATTTTCATCCGGCCCCTTCCGGATCACGTCTTTTTGCGTTATCCAGCAATTATCAATGAATGAATCTCCGGGCGGGGATGTAACAAAAGTATAGACGACAGGGCATATAACACAGGAATGGCCGGTTTCCCGGCAACCCCGCGCACGAAAGCGTGCCGTGTAAACCCCTTAGACGAAAACAAGCTTGTGCATATCCGTGGCATCAAAGCGATAATGCATCATCATGAAAAGCCACCACCTGACAATCGTCGGCGCCGGTGCCGCCGGGCTGATGTGTGCGATAACGGCCGCAAAACGCGGCCGTCGTGTGCTGCTGCTCGAGCGTTCGAACAAGCCGGGTAAAAAGATCCTGATGTCCGGTGGCGGGCGTTGTAACTTCACCAACCTGTACGTGGCTCCCGAGCGTTTCCTCTCCGCTAATCCGCATTTTTGCAAGTCGGCCCTGAGCCGTTATACCCAATGGGATTTCATCGCGCTGGTGGAAAAACACGGCATCGAATACTTCGAAAAGGAAACCCACAATGGATTGAGCGGACAGCTATTCTGCCGCCAGTCGTCGAAACTCATTTTGGCCATGCTGTTGGAGGAATGCCGGCAGGCGGGCGTCGAAATCAGGCTGAATTGTGAAATCGAAACTGTTACGCATGCAACGCATTCCTGGGTCAACAACACCGGGAGGGGAAACAAAGGCGCAACCGCAGGTGCAGTCACCCAATCCGACGGGCCGGGTTCCGAGGGCGGTTTTCATCTTGGCACCAGCCAGGGAAAATTTTCCAGCGAGGCACTGGTCGTGGCCTCCGGCGGTCTTTCGGTTCCAAGCCTGGGAGGTTCCGGCATCGGCTATGAACTGGCGGAGTGTTTTGGGATGCGCCTGTTGCCAAGGTCAGCAGCGCTCGTGCCGTTTACGTTCACCGATGTGATGCACGCCATTTGCGAATGTCTTTCCGGCGTTTCCACCAACGCGGTTTTGTTTAATGACAGGCAATCCTTTCGCGAGGATATCCTCTTTACCCACCGCGGACTCAGCGGGCCTGCCGCGTTGCAGCTTTCCAGCTACTGGTCTCCCGGTGAACCCGTCCGTGCGAGCCTGCTGCCGGACCAGGATGTCATGCAACTCCTGCTCAACTGGAAACGTCAGCACCCGCGCACACTGTTACGCACCCGGCTGGATCACCTGCTGCCACGCAAGCTGGTGCTGGAACTGGAACAGCTTTGGTGGCCGGAGTTGGCGGAAACCGCCCTGGCCGAATGGCCCCGGGCATGGCTGGAAGCGGTTGCCCGGAAACTCGAGTGCTGGGTGCTCAAACCGGCCGGCACCGAAGGCTACCGTACCGCGGAG
Organism: uncultured Gammaproteobacteria bacterium; assembly: GCA_963801195.1. Lineage (GTDB taxonomy): Bacteria > Pseudomonadota > Gammaproteobacteria > Xanthomonadales > SZUA-36 > SZUA-36. Next base: position 662,807 of record CAWDDX010000003.1, read on the forward strand.
GTCACGCTGGGTGGAGTGGATACGCGTGACCTGTCATCGAGGACCATGGAATCGGCTACGCCCGGTCTTTTCTTTATCGGTGAGGTGGTCGACGTCACCGGCCACCTCGGCGGTTTTAACTTCCAGTGGGCCTGGTCATCTGGCTTCGTTGCAGGTCAGGCGATATGATTAATATTGTCAAAACGCCCGTCACTCCCTGAAGCCACCGCTTCCACCTGTGGGATTTCGGCTCCTGAAGCTGTGATGCGCAGGAATTCTCAACATAAAAAAGCCTTGACATAAAGACAAAGTGATTTTTTAATGCGCCCTATCAGTACCTAGCTCAGTGTGGAGATGCTCAGATGGGTGAAAAGAGCCAACTACAATTCGAGGATGACGACCTGGATACCATCGATGATTTTGAAGATGATCTGGATTTTGATGAATCATCAGAAGACCCGGTGTTGTCGGTCAAAAAAGATACATCCGCAGAGCAAAGACGGCTGGCCGCCAGACGTGAGATTGAAAGAAGAAACGAACTCAAGGCCCTCAATTCCTCACTGGACGAATGGGATGACCTGTTTGATGAGGACGATTTGTAATACCGGCCCGCCCTGGCATCATTGCTGCAGGTACCTGCCGCCACACCCGCCCCCCTTAGCTTTACCCAACGAATCACCTCTATAACAACGCATAAAACTACCGCCGTCATTGACGCGTTGGCAGATTTCCGATCGCTCCTGTTATGTCTAACAAAAAGCAATGTCGTCCCGGCGCAGGCCCTCCAACACCATACTCCGCAACAACAACAAGCACCGGGATGACAGTGCGAATAGCGTAGTTCGGAGCGCGTTGTTGGAAGGCCTGCGCCGGGACGACGGGCTGTAACCCGCATATAGCACCAGAACCCCGGTTCTGGTGCTATATGCGGGTTCACATCAAAACGGCAGATAAATCACCGTGTTTGAAATCAGGATCATGATGAATATCAGGCCGGTGGTCATCGGGCCGAGGTAAATCCTTCCCGTCATGTTAAAAAAGAACCGGTTCAGGTAAGGCAGTACAAACATCATCGGAACCACGGCAAACAACAGGTTGACGTATAACCAGCCATCGGTCCAGTAAACCGTACCGGTCAGTGCAAAGGTCATGTACTGAACCACGACGATCAGCATCAGGCCAAGTGAGTTTGCAAACCCCCCGACCAGCATGCTCTTCCATTCGGGTTCACCTGCAAAACGCATGGCGCCGTTGATACGCAGGGAGTTCGAAAGCAAAAAGATAAAGAAAAAGGGTACATACATGGCCAGCAGAATGAGCAGCGGGGGCTGAAAAGTGCGCACACCCATGAACAAAAACCGGTAATCCACGTGCAGAAAGTAGTAAATCGTGAACAGGAAGAGGAAATAGAATACAAACAGGGCCAGCGAGAGCAGGAAGGTCCTGAACAGTTCGGAGCGGTTGGTCGCCGCTCCCCACATTTCCGGTACAACGCCATTTTTCCGGCCAAAGAATCGGTAGCTCAACCAGAACATCAGGTAACCGATAGTACCGTTGAGCACCGCCCACAACATCACCGCATTGTTCATGCGCTGTGGAAAAAACCAGGTCTGCTGACGGCTGGAGGCGGCAACAAACAGTTTTTGCGACAGCTCCGCCATCGGGATATAGGTGAAGCAGGCGATCAGGGCGCCGACCACGAACATGCCCCAGAAGATTACCTTGCCCTTGCCCCTCGGTTTTGACAACGCCGGCGGCAACGGATGCACCAGGGTTTTGAAGTAGGGAATCTGTAACAGCAGGCGGCCCATCGGCACAACTGCAACCAGGGCCGCAACCAGGGCGATCAGACCCAGTAACTCCTTCCAGTACCAAACCTGGTCCTCCGGCGGGATATCGCTCTTGATATCGAAAACCCGCTCGAAATATTTAATCTGGTTGGCGGTCGCCTCGGTGATGTAAGGTTGGAACGGATGCAGGATTCTTTCGTTGTATACGATTCGCAGGGTCCGGTCTTCCTTGTTGCCGTAGTAGCGGCCAATTTCTACTTCTGCAATGCCTTGACCCTCCGATGCGATGCCGGAGTTAACCGCCCTTATGGCCTCGGGTGCATAGCGCATATCGCCGTTTTTCAGTTCGTTCCTGTACGCGCCTTCATCGTAAAACGCATAACTCACGCCGACGTTGGAACGCACATCCTCCAGAACCTCATCGGTCAACGAGAGCACATAGCCCGAGACGAAAACGGAATCGAGTTTGCTGGGCTGACCGGTCCTGATCGCTTCCTTGCCAAAATAACTTGCGGCATGAATGGCGGCATTTCCACCGGCGGAGTGGCCGGTTGCACCAATGCGATTCCGGTCGATGTAGTTCATATTCGGCGTATCGGCGGCATAATCGATCACCGCATACAATCCGTACCCTTCCTTCGTTGCAGCCTGGCGGCTCATGGAAGCGCTTGAAAAACCCTGGGCGTAGGGATCAATCAGGATGACGACCACGCCACGGCGGGAGAGTTCTATGGCAACATTGGAGAGCGCTTCCTTTGAGCGTTGAAAACCCGGCACAACGACCACCAGCGGGGCGGGGTTTTCACTGGTTGCGGTGCGCGGCTTGTACAAATCAGCCACCACCCACTGACCGTTCTGCGTGGGTATCTTGATATCCTGCACATGCACGCGTCCACGCGAGTCCTGCACCATCGAGGCCAGGAAACTGGCGAGAATTATCACCATTATTGAGATTAGCAAATGCCTTTTGGCTGCCTGGATCGGCTCCTGAGCGTCAGTCATGTGTTTGCCTTATTTGTTATTTTGGCGCGGGGTCGCGCAGTTTTGAACAGGTCTATTTTTCGAGTCGTATATCCACCATCAAGTCATTGGCAAGGTTTTCAAGTTCGCTTTCCAACAGGTCAATATCTGTGCTTACCGGCACCAGCAATTCAGCCCGGGCCCTGAATATTTCACCACCGGCCATGGAGGCCGACTCCACCACGGTTTCCAGTTCACGGACGTTGACATTGTGTTTCGCCAGCACGGTCGTGATGTCATGAACGATCCCCGGGCGGTCATTACCAACCAGGTCCAGTACGCATTCGCGTGTTTGTTCCGTGGCGGCAGCCTGCCCGCATATTTGGGCGATGATGTGCAAACCACGGGATTCGAGACCAAGCAATTCCTCCCTGAAAGCAACGGAATTGACGGTTGGTACAGTAGCCAGCAGGATGCCGGCAAACTGTCCGGCCAGGGAACTCATGCTGCTTTGGACCCAGCTTCCGCCATGTTTATGAAGGACGCTGGAAACCGACTGGATGATACCGGGTTGATCATCGGCCAGGATGGTCAATACGATCGAAGTGTTCATGAGCAGCTATCCAGCCTTTCCGTCAGTGGAGTTGGCTATGATATAGGAAATTCTGCCTGTTTTGTGTCCGTGTTGTCGTTAACCCGAATATTTCACGTTAACCCGTATATTGCACCAGTCGGCATCGGGCCTCACCGTATCTAATTGAATCGATTGACCTAAATGGAATTTTTGTTGATGAATCCCGGGGTACACTTTGTACCCGGCCCGGTACCTATCCCGGCCCTGGCTAGTTCAGGCACGCCTGGACTTGAGCTTCCCTCGGACCATAGCTATGGCTATGATCCTCACTCCAGCCCTGCACCCAACCGCACCTGACCTCGGCAATTGTTCCCGACATTGCCCTACCTCCTGCATCCCTGCAGTCGTGCGCCAGTCTCCGGGATACGGGTGCAACATGCGGGTTAACCGCCAGTTGAAGTCTGGCCTGCCATAAAAAACCCCGGCAACGTTGCCGGGGTTTTGGATAAGATACCTGGCTCAGGATTTATTGACTATCACCATAGTCGCTCTGTTCCGCCATGAGATGCAATAAAAAATTATCCCCCGACTCATAAGTGGATCCCCAATCAGCAAGCATCGCCTTGGTTTCCTCTTCGCCCAGGGCCTTGTTCATGATATCCATGAAAGAGGGCGCCTTGGGTGACATGTCCGCAAAATTCTTGCGTGGGCTAACCAGCGTAATTACGTTGCCCTGGCCACCGGAAACGGTGTCGATAAACGTGTAGTAGCCCGGGAATTTGTTAGCTTTCAGCGTTGCATCTATCTTTTTCAGACCTTCGTGAAACGCTCCGTTCTTTCCAGGCAGGATATGCCAGTGAGATACGGAATAGTACTGGTAACCTTCCAGGCTTTCCGGCCAGATACCCAGTTCATCATAGTTACGTGTGTAAGTAACAACCATGCTCGCTACATGCGGTTGAACCAGGCTCGCGAACTTGGCGGCGGACTCGTCTTCCCAGTCGTGCTCGGCATCGAAGTCGGCCCAGTTATGACCGCCGGTACGCGCCAGGTATTTACCCGTATTCTGACCGCTCGCTACGGAGAACCACTGGTAGCGCATCGCGCCGTCCTTGGTGCCCATGAAATGGTGGTACTTGACGATAGCTTCTTCCAATGCCTTACCCTGGCCATCCTTGGCAGTAATCATTACAACACGCGCAATACCTTCATTTTTTGCCGTGTCCTGCGCAACCGCAATTGACACGCTGAAAAGCAATGCCAACGCAGAGGCCAATATTATTATCTTCTTAAAGTGCATCCTGGAAATCTCCTCGTTTAGAGTGTAAATGCCCTCCGGGCCGGATTGGCGCCGGACAAGCTACTCTAAGTATAGGAAATATTTTGGTTTTTTTCTGACGAGGCCTGGGTCAAAGCTCCCGAAGGGCCTGTGCTATGGGTTGCCGCGCCGCCCGGACGGCAGGAAACAAGCCGCCAACAAGCCCGATGAGCATGGCGAAAAAGATTCCCTCTGCCAACAGTTTCATATTCACGTCAAATGCAAAGGTGATAGCACTGAAGCTGGCCCAGTTGAGCGTCGCCGCCCGGTATCCGTCAAACGCCAGCCAGGCGAGGCCAGCGCCGAACAGACCCCCGGCAAAAGCCAACAACAAGGACTCGCTGAGAACCGAAATGACGACCGGACCCGACTGGAAACCCAGTGCCCGCAGCGTTGCGATCTCGCGGTTGCGGCTCGATACGGCCGTATACATTGTGTTCAGTGCGCCAAAAACCGCGCCCATGCCCATGATGACCGCGATCAATGTACCCAGGCCCGTGATCAGGTTATACACCGTGGTTGATTGTGAATCGTAATACTCCGATTCACGCATCGGTTTTACATTCAGACGCGGATCACTGGTCAGCGAATCCTTGAACTCATCAAACGCTTCCCTCGAATTCAATTTTACATAGACCGCCTGGTAAGAATTGCCACGCCGGTAAGCCGGTTGCAAAACCGCGGCGTCCACCCAAATTTCCGATTCGGACAATCCCCCGTCCGCTTCAAACACACCCACCACCGGCCACTGCTCCTGGCCGACTTCGATACTCGAACCGACTTCGAGACCGGCGAACTGCTGTCGGGCCCCTCTACCGACAATCACCTCGTTGAGCCCCCATTCAAACATGCGGCCTTCGATGATTTTAAAGTTTTTCCGCACTTTCATGGCGGTTGCCTGAACACCGCGCAGAGGCACATTGGCATCGGTGCCGGTCGAACGCATGGGCAGGTTGATAACGACGAACAATTCCGGTGAGGCCATCGCGGCGTCGGCATCCCTGGCTATCCCCGGCGCCTCGGTGATGATGCGCGTTTCATCACCGGCCAGTCCGCTCATCATCTCCGTATCCGCCCCGCTGCGCAGCACGATGGCGTTGTTGTCACCGGCAGAACTCTGCATGGTCTTGAGCACGCCCTGTGCGATCGAAAGTACGCCGACCATCACCGCCACGACGCCGGCGATTCCGAGCAGAGCGGCCACTGATGAACCCATGCGCTGCGGCAGGGAGCGGATGCTGAACCGCGTAACCGAAATGACCTGCGATATCCAGTTAAACACGGCCTATCTCCTCAGCGCGTCTGCAATTTGCAGTCTTTGCGCCTGCAATGCCGGCAGGATGCCCGCGATAAACGCCATTGCCACGATCAACACGAGACCCAGCAGGAGAGAACTGTTTGGCAGGTAAAAGACCGGGAAAGATCCATCGGTCGGATCGCCCATTGAAACCAGCAGCAAGGCGAGACCCAGACCTAATACACCGCCTATGAGGGTCAACGCCAACGACTCGCCAAGCACCAGTCCGAGCACGCCCCGGTCGGTAAAACCGATTGCTTTGAGAACCGCGAGTTCGTTGGTGCGTTCCCGCACCGTGTAGGCCATCGTGTTGCCTGCCACCAGCAGGATGGTGAAAAACACCGCCGACATGATGGAGATGATGATAAAGGCAATATTGCCGATCTGGTTGGCAAACCCCTGGATAAACGCGCCTTCCGGTTCGGTCTTGGTTTCCTGCGGGGAATTTGCAAACTCCGCATCGATGGCTGCCGCGACCTCGGCCGCCCTGTCCGGATCGGTAACCCGCACGGTGTACCACCCGACCAGCCCCTTACCACTTGCACGTGTCTCGTCAAAAAAATCGTAACGGAAGAAGAACTGGCTGGTGTCGGTGCCTTTTTCCGCTCCGTCGTAGACGGCCACGATATCGAACTCCCAGGTTCGGCCACCGTCTTCCTTGGTCCAGATGGTGGCATTGATTGGAATTCGATCTCCCAGCTTCCAGCCAAAGCGTTCCATCGTTTTCCGCCCTACCAGCGCGCCGCTGCGGGTTGCCAGCCAGGCGGCCTTTTGTTCATCGCTGACGATGAACTCCGGAAACATGTCGAAAAAATCTTCTGGAACGACCGGAATCTGCGCAAAAAAATTCTTTGGCTCCTGGTAAATCCCGCCAAACCAGGTGGAATGGCTGGCATTGTCAACGCCATCAATCCGCTCAATCCTGTCCTCGTAGCTTTCCGGCAGCAGTTGGATGATCGAAACCTTGTGCCGCACGATCAACCGGTCGGCACCGGCGACTTCGACGCCGGCATCAAAGGCCTGACGAATGGCAGCCAGATAGCCAAACAACAGAAACGCAACCATGATCGACAACAGCGTCAAGCTGGTACGCAATTTCTTGCGGCGCAGATTACTAAATATCAGGTACAGATATTTCACAGCGCATCAGCCCCCATATGGCGTCGATATCGCGGGAACTGGCGAAGTAGAGATGGGCCTGAACGCAGGGCTGGACTGAAACCAATAGCTGTAGCTATTGGTTGAAGGAAGCTCAAGTCCAGGTCTGTCTGGACGAGACAGTAGCGTGATATTGATGTCATATGGGGGCTCCTTCCTTCCTAGTCGACTGCCTCGGTGCTGAGCTGGCCCTTGTTCAGGTACAGCGTTCGGCTGGCGCGGGCCGCGGCGTGGATATCGTGTGTCACCATGATGATGGTTTTACCCTGTTCTTTGTTCAGGGCCTGCAAAAGATCGAGGATCTCGTCGCCGGATTTGCGGTCGAGATCACCGGTCGGCTCGTCGCACAGCAGCAATGTCGGGTCGGTGACGATCGCCCGCGCTATGCCGGTACGCTGTTGTTCGCCACCGGATAATTGACGCGGGTAATGGCCCGCCCGGTGTGACAGACCGACGATTTCCAGCGCCAGGGCCGCGCGCTTTTTTCGTTCCGCCTTGGAAAGCTTGGTCAACAACAGCGGCAACTCGACATTCTTCTGGGCATTGAGCACCGGCATCAGGTTATAGAACTGGAATACCAGTCCCACGTGGCGCGCACGCCAGCCAGCCAGTTTGCGGTCGGAAAGCCTGTCGATACGTTGTCCTCCGACCTCCACCTCACCTTCACTGGGCCGGTCCAGACCACCGATCAGGTTTAGCAGCGTGGACTTACCGGAACCGGAAGGTCCCATCAACGCCAGGAATTCCCCCGCAGGTATGTTCAGATCCAAGCCACCCAGAACATGTATTTCCTCGGAGCCTCGCTTGAATATTTTGTCGACACCACTAACGCTGACCAGGGTGTTGTCGTCTCTTTTATTCGTCATCCGTTTGTTTCCTTAACACGATCCCCGTTTTCAAGACCGGGTGGTGCATTAATAATCACCTTGTCACCGCTCGCGATGCCCGAGCTAACCAGAATATCCTTGCCACGCTCCCCCACCGTCGCAATAGCGCGTCGCTCGACCTGGTTGTCAACCACCAGGAACACGTATGTCCTGCCATCACGCTCGCTAATCGCCGATTGTGGCACCACCACACCCGCCTGACCGTTTGACACCGAATCACCCGCTTCCTGGAATGCGACTTTAACACCCATGTCCGGCAAAATACGCGGATCCATTTCATCAAAACCCACACGTACTTCCACCGTGGCACGTTGCCGGTCCGCCGTCGGTATGATCGCAATGACATGGGCGGGGATCGTCCAGTCGGGGTAAGCATCCAGCGTGGCAACAACTTCCTGGCCGGGATTGACCCGGTTGATATACGCCTCGTTGACGTCGATTTCAATTTCCAGCGAGCTCATGTCGACAATCGTTCCAATACCCGTGCGGGTGAATCCGCCACCGGCAGAGATGGGTGAAATCATTTCGCCGGGCTGTGCGTTCTTTGCCACGACCACACCCGCGAACGGCGCACGGATTACAGTATCGTCCAGTTGCTGCCGGTAGACATCCAGCTGTTTTTCGGCGACTTGCACTTCCGCCTGCTTGTGTTCGAGCTGGGCCACCAGTGATTCGGAAGCCGCGCGGGCACGATCCATTTCAGCCTCACTGGCCAGGCCGCGTTCTACCAGGTTGAGTGTGCGCTTGTAGTTGGAACGGGCCTCGTTCAGCAGCGCCCGGGTTTCATTGAGCGAGCTTTTCGTTGAATTTAGCTGGGCCTCAGCCAGTGCATAACTGGTCGCCAGGTTGGAATCATCCAGCCGTGCCAGCACCTGGTCTTTTTCGACCTCCATGCCCTCTTCGATCAGGACATCCACGACCTTACCGGTAAACTTGGACGAGACTGTCGCCTGCCGCCGTGCTGTCACATAGCCGGATGCGTTCAACACCGTACTTGCTGTCTGGCTTGAAATTTCACGGGCGAGCACGGTGCGGACCGAAATTGCCGCTTCCGGTTTGAAAAACAGCCAATAGCCCAAGGCAACCAGCACCAGGGCGATAACGACAACCACGGGCCAACGCGACGGGTGGGATTCGGCTTCCGGTTCACGCTCTATTTTCAGTTGGTCAAGCTTGCTTGTTTTCATCTGCTCTTTTTGGAGACCTGGTTTGAATAAAGCGGATCATGCATAACTTGCACGTCATCCCGGCAATGCGCGAAAACAAGGCCCGGGGGTAAAGACCTCACCCGTTGTCCTGGTTGACGAATATCAACTCTTCGGTCTTGAATCCGTGCGATTTGGCCTGCGCAATAAGCTCGTTTACGATAGCCTCATCAAGGTGTGGCGTCCTTGACAATATCCACATATAGTCGGTATCGGGTCCAACCACCAGCGACCATTGATACGCCTCCTTATCCAGTGCAATAACATTGTAGGAAGCATAAAACGGCCCAAAGAAAGAGACTTTCAGCTGGCCGACAGATGAATCGTCAACGAAAAACGCCTTGCCTTCCGCTTCTTTCCATTTGCCTTTTGAGGCATCGTATCCGCGGTTCAAAACACGGACGCCACCATCCTCCCGCAAACTGTACTCAGCCGTGACATTTGACAAGCCACGCTCAAAGGAATGATCCATTCGCGCGATTTCATACCAGGTGCCAAGGTATTTTTGCAGATCGAAGTCTTTCACCGGCCTGACGCCTTCGGGGATTCCGAGGCAGCCGCTGAGGCCCAGGCTCATGACGCACAAGTAGATAGTCAGCCGCATCTTTAGCACACGATTAAACATCGGCATGGTTTTCTCCATTTCAATTCCCCACACACACAAAACCGGACTTCTCACCGTTGTTGCCTCTCTTCATATTTCAGTGTTTTAGATATTTGCTTGAGACCGTTATCGATATCGGTACCGATCAGGTGCGCACCTGTTTTTTTCAAACCATCGAAATGGGATGCTGCGATTGCGCCACCCAAAAACACAGGCACGTCAAGTTTTGCCACCAGTCGGGGCAACTGGTCCCTGATTACGGACTCATCAGGTTCAACGACCCCTGATAGCACAAGCGCATCACAAGCGGTTTTTTTCATGGTTGCAGGCAAATCTTCCAATGGCATATTTGCTCCCAGCAGGATTGTCTGGTAACCCTGATCGTTGGCGTCAAGCGCAAACAACAGCAGGCCAATCTCATGCAAGTCGCCAGGCAGGCAGGCCAGTAGAAGCTTGGGGCCCGACTGGCTTTGTGCACGGTGATGAAAACGTGCGCCCAGTTTGTTGCGCAGATAGAAACCGAAAAAATGTTCTTCTGCGACGCTGCCCCTGTTTGCGGCCCAACGGTCTCCGAGGTCCTTCAGCAGGGGTGTCAACAGTTTATCTGTTACGGTTCGCACCGGGTAAAGTGACAGGGCCTCGCCATAGATGCGTTCGAGCGCCTGCTCATCAAAACATATAATGGCCGCGATCATACCGTTGATGTAACGCTGCCATTGGTTTTGTTTATTTTCACCGGTGGAATGTTCAGCTTTCTTTTCCGCCATGATCTCGGCATTGACCTGGCCGATTCTCATCCCCCTGTCCAGCAAGCCGACCACCCGGTTAATCAGATCGATATGTTCCTGTGTATAAAGCCGGTGTCCGCTGGATTTCCTGACCGGCTCAATCAATCCGTAACGGGTTTCCCATGCCCGCAAAGTTATCGAGTTGACACCCGTGAGTTCGGAAACGGTGCGGATCGGAAACAATCCGGGCGCCTGATCCTCTGCATTTTCTTTCGCTTTTTTATTCATTTTTGCCGACCTTGTCAATTTTCACATGTTATACAGGCTGTGCCATATTAACATATTAATTATACAAAGTATTATCTACATATACCTTATACAAAAATTGTTCGAGTCAATCGTGGTCCTGGCTTGATGCATCTTAAATCCAAGGGGTTTTAGAGATGAAACACCTGAATATTGATATTCCGCGCTGGTTAGTTTCACGACAAAATTTATACAGCGGGTAAAATAATTTAGCTTTTGTGTTTGACATTTCTATACAAATATTATACATTATGCTCAAGTTAAATTTGAGAAACATCTCAAGGCAGTTTTTTCAGGCAATAAAGAAACCCGGTGGCAACAATCACCATTTATTAACACCGACCAATCCCTGCTAACAATGGCGGAAGAGCGGTTAACAACGCGAGGAGTAAGTAATGTTACGTAAAAACCTTTATCTAATCGGCTCGATGGCCATGCTGTTCAGCCAAATGGCACTGTCGGACGCGCGCGTATCAGTAGCGCATTTTGCGCCGTTCGCTGAAAATATTGAGGACACATCAGTCAGCGTAGCCCTAAACGGCACAGTCGCACTCGAGAATGTTAAATTCAAGGACTTCACCGGCTATATCGATTTACAACCCGGTGTCTATGTTGTAGATATCATTCCAACGGGCACCGACACCGTCGCGATTACTGAAACCTATAATCTGGAGGATGGCATGGATTACACCGTCTATGCTTCCGGCAACGGTTCCCAGCAACCGCTCGCGCTGTTTGCGTTGGTCGACGATAATGCCGCCCCTGCTGCAGGCAACGTCAAAGTACGCGTCGTGCACGCCGCACCTTTCGCAGCCACGCTCGATGCAACCGAAGTATCGATCAGGACGGCCGGCGGCGCCCTGGTTGGTGCACTGCAGGGTGTTCCCTACGGTGTCGCGAGCGGGTACCTGGAATTACCGGCAGGTACCTATGACCTGAAAGTGGCCTCGAACAACGGCCAGGTTAACTACATAGACCCGCTGCCGGCAGATTTACCGGCCGGTGCGATCGCCACTTTGTTTGCAGTCGGCGACGGCCTCAACCAGGATCTGTCCATCATTGCGACACCCCTGGGCGAGTTGCCCGTGCGCGCCCCCGTTGGTGATTCAACCAATGGTTCCTATAAGCTCGACGGACTCGATGGACAGGGTTTCTGGTTCACACCCATTCCGTCCGAAAACCGTGCGGTCGGCGCCTGGTATACCTACAACGCCGATGGCTCACCGATGTGGTTCACGTTTTCGAGTGAACCCGGCGGGTTTGACGGAGTAACCGCCATGACGACCCTGTACCAGAGCTCAGGTCCAACCATGGGCGGTGGTATGCAAATGACCACGCCGGTCGGCACCATCGAATTCAATGTTGTTGATTGCAATCTCATGGAAACGACCGTAACGGTAGGTGAAGACGTTACCATGATTGACGGGATAAGACTGACATCTTCTGCGTCTTGCCCAGCACCGTACTGACAGCGTAGTCTGGACGCTCCAGTATAAACGGAGGGCTTCGGCCCTCCGTTTTTTTGCGCCCGGGCCGGGCGTCACGACACTTTACTTCAGGTAATGGATGATGCCTTCGGCTGCTTTGCGGGCATCCGCTATTGCAGTCACCACGAGGTCGGCGCCGCGCACCATATCGCCAGCGGCGAACACCTTGGGATTACTGGTCTGAAAGGTGTATTCATCAGTCTCCCCGGCCTCGACCAGTCCCCACTTGTTGGTGCGGATATTGAAATCTTCAAACCAGTTTTCGGGTGAAGCCTGGAAACCATAAGCGACGATAACCGCGTCGGCATCAATGCAAACTTCACTGCCTTCGATAGGTTCAGGCCGTTGCCGGCCGGATGCGTCCGGAGAGCCGAGTTTTGTTTGGACGACTTTTACCGCGCTGGCCCGACCCTGCTGCTCAATAATCACCAGCGCCTGTACATTGAAGCGGAATTGCACACCTTCTTCGATGGCATTGGTCACTTCGGTTTGTGAGCCAGGCATGTTTTCACGGTCCCGCCGGTAGAGGCAATGTACCTCACTGGCACCCTGGCGTATCGCGGTACGTACGCAATCCATGGCGGTATCGCCACCGCCCAAAACCACGACCCGCTGACCTTTCAGGTCGATAAATGCATGCTCACCGGCGGGCATTCCGAGCAAGGATTTTGTGTTGCCGATCAGGTAATCCAGCGCGGGGTAAACACCCCTGGCATTTTCACCGGGCATCGCGCCTTTCATCGGCGTATAGGTACCCAGGCCGAGGAAAACCGCATCGTGGCTTTCCAACAAATCATTGAACGGGATATCCCGGCCAATGCGGGTATTCAATACAAACTCGATACCCATGCCTTCGAGTATCTGGCGGCGCGTCCTGATGATCTTGTGTTCCAGCTTGAATTCCGGAATACCAAAAGACAAAAGACCACCGATTTCAGGATGCATGTCATACACGATCGCCTTGACCCCATTACGAACCAGCACATCTGCACAGGCCAGGCCGGCCGGGCCCGCGCCGATAATGGCGACCTTGTGACCGCTGGCAACGACACCGGACAGGTCCGGGCGCCAACCCTGTGCAAAAGCGGTGTCGGTGATGTGCCGTTCGACAGCACCGATAGTCACTGCACCGTATCCGGTATTGAGCGTGCAGGCACCTTCGCAGAGCCGGTCCTGCGGACAGATTCGGCCGCAGATTTCCGGCAGGCTGTTGGTCTGATGCGCCAGTTCAGCCGCTTCAAAGATACGGCCCTCGGCAGCCAGCTTGAGCCAGTCCGGAATGTAATTATGTACGGGGCATTTCCACTGGCAATACGGGTTGCCGCAGGCGATACAACGCTCAGACTGCGCCGCGCAATCCTGCTGCTCGTAAGAATCATAAATCTCGAGGAATTCCCGTCTGCGTGATTCGGTGGAGTGCTTGTGCGGCGTGGCGCGGTCGCGGTCCACGAACTCGAACCGGGTACGTATGTTGAGCTTGCTCATCCCACCACCCTCAACGGTACGCTGGTCTCGGGTAACTTGACGTTTTCCCGCCTCGGATCGACAACCCGGAATTTGAGCATGAAGTGTTCAAGGTTGTTCAGGATACGTTGACCCCAGTCACTGCCGGTATGACGCACGTGCGCCTCGATCAGTGACTTCACCAGTGCTTTATCAGCATTGCCCTCTTCCATGTTCAACCGGGATACGGTCACCTGCTCAGGATTGCACCGCCGTTCAAAATTTTCGTCGATATCGAGTATAAAAGCTCGGCCACCCGTCATCCCCGCGGCAAAATTTGCACCGGTGCGGCCCAGCACGACCACGACGCCACTGGTCATGTATTCGCAACCGTGATAACCCACCGCTTCAACCACCGCAGTTGCTCCGGAATTCCGCACCGCGAAACGTTCGCCAGCCTGACCGGCGGCAAAAAATTCTCCCCCGGTGGCACCATACAGACAGGTGTTGCCGACGATGGCGCTACGCTTGGCGACGATACCAGAGTCCGATGGAGGCGATATGGCGATCCGCCCTCCACTCATGCCCTTGCCGACATAGTCATTGGCATCACCATACAAACGCAGATGCATGCCCTTGGTGGCCCACACGCCAAAACTCTGTCCCGCGGTGCCGGTAAACGTAAGGTCGAATTCCGCACCACCCAGACCGTCGCGTCCAAAACGGCGGGCAATTTCACCTGCCAGCCCGGCGCCGACGGAGCGGTCGAAATTATGGATATCAAATGACAGGGCAGCACTCTCAAGATTTTTCAGCGAACCCTCGAGGGCTGAAACGATTCGCGTATTGAGTTCACCACGATCATGTGGGTGGTTACGTATGCCCTGGTAACCGCCCCCCTTCTTTCCCGCGGCGCCCGCGCTGAAGAGAATTGGATCGAGATCTATGCATCGTTGCTTATCGGTCAAGGGTTCGATTTTCTCAAGCAGGTCACTGCGTCCGATGATGTCCTCGAGTTTTTCAAAGCCCAGGTAGGCCAGGTGTCCACGAACTTCTTCGGCGATAAACCGGAAGTAAGTCATCACCAGCTCAGGCAAGCCGTGAAAATGTTCACGGCGCAGCTGGTCATCCTGCGTGGCAATACCGGTCGCACAGTTGTTCAGATGGCAGATTCGCAGGTACTTACAGCCCAGCGCGACCATCGGGCCGGTACCGAAGCCAAAGCTGTCGGCGCCGAGAATTGCACCTTTGATCACATCGAGACCGGTCTTCAGTCCGCCATCCACCTGCAGGCGGACGCGGTCACGCAAGCCATTGGCAACCAGCGCGTGGTGGGCCTCGGGCAAACCTGTCTCCCAGGGCGATCCGGCATATTTTACCGAGGTCAGCGGGCTGGCGCCGGTGCCGCCATCATGACCGGCGATCGTGATGCAGTCGGCGTAGGCCTTGGCCACACCGGCGGCAATGGTCCCAACGCCGCGCTCTGCGACCAGTTTGACCGACACCATCGCTGCGGGGTTGACCTGCTTCAGATCGAATATCAATTGCGCCAGGTCCTCAATGGAGTAGATATCATGATGAGGCGGTGGTGAAATCAGCGTGACTCCCGGCACGGCGTGACGCAAGGCTGCGATGTGGGCGGAGACCTTGTGACCGGGTAATTGACCCCCCTCACCCGGCTTGGCGCCCTGTGCGATCTTGATCTGCAGAATATCGGCATTCACCAGGTAGTGTGCCGTCACACCAAAGCGCGCCGAGGCAACCTGCTTGATTCGAGAGTTGCGAATGGTATTGAAACGGGCCGGGTCTTCACCCCCCTCACCGGAATTTGAGTGCCCGCCCAGTGTGTTCATTGCCACGGCAAGCGCCTCGTGGGCCTCGGGCGACAGTGCGCCTATCGACATGGCAGCCGTATCGAAACGCGGAAAGAGCGCTTTGTCAGGTTCGACATTTTCGATCGGCGTGACTTCGTCTCCCTGGCGCAGTTTTAACAAGTCGCGTAAAGCCGCTGGCTGACGGTTGTTGACAAGGTCTGAAAAAACCGTGTAGTCCTTTTGCAGACCACTCTGCACCGCTTTTTGCAACGTGGTGACAACATCCGGATTGTAGGCGTGAAATTCGCCGTTCCAGGTAAATTTCAATAGACCGCCCTGGATCAGGGGCTGGCCGAAATTCCAGGCCCTGTCCGCCAGTATTTTCTGATCCGCCTCGATCTCACGGAAACCGGCGCCACCGATATTGCCGGCAGCACCCGGACAACACAGGTCAGTGATTTCCTTGCCGAGACCGATGACCTCGAACAACTGTGCGCCGCGGTAACTGGTGACGCAGGAGATCCCCATCTTGGAGATGATCTTGAGCAGGCCCTTGCGTGCGCCACGCCTGTAATTTTTACGGTGTTGCAGCAGATCGCCCTTGAGTGCTCCATGGGCGTGCAAATCATTGATGACCTGGAAGGCCAGGTAGGGATAAACGGCTGTTGCGCCGAGTCCGAACAAAACGGCGAAGTGGTGCGAATCACGCGCGCTGCCCGTCTCAACGATAATGTTGCAATCACAGCGCAAACCATCTTTTATCAGCCGTTGATGTACGGCACCGGTTGCCAGCGCCGCGTGCATGGGCAACTTGTCACGGCTGATATCGCGGTCGGTCATGACGACGACGACTGCGCCGTTCGCTACCGCCTCTGAAACCTCGTCGGAGAGTCTTTTCAGGGCCGCCAACAACCCTTCCTGCGGATCGTAGTTCAGACTGAATGTCCGGTTGCGGTACCAACGCTGGTCCAACTCGAACAGCCGGCGGTACTTGACCACATTCAATACCGGCCATGGCAGAACGACGCGGTGTGCCTGGGTGTGGGTCTCCTGGAAAATATTGTGTTCCCGCCCGATCAGGGTTTCGAGCGACATGGCTGACCTTTCCCGCAACGAGTCGATCGGGGGATTGGTCACCTGGGCAAACTGCTGGCGAAAGTAGTCGTATACCGGACGCGACTGACGGGATAGCACGGCAATCGGGGTGTCGTCGCCCATTGAACCGGTCGCTTCCTCGGAATTCTCGGCCATCACCCGGATCACGTGTTCGCGTTCCTCGTTACTGATACCAAAAAGCTTTTGAAAAATCGGCAGGTCCTGGCTGGCTTCTTTCATATAAACATGAGCGGCGGTTTCCTCCTGCTCGTCGTTACTCGCGATCCGGATGATGTTTTCCGCGAGCCAGTCGCCGTAAGGATGGCGCGACTTGAGCGCATCGTCGATCTCCCGCGAACGCCACACATTACCGAGCTGGGTGTCAACGACAAACATTTCGCCGGGCCCGACACGGCCTTTTTCGACCACGTCGGCTTCCTTGTAATCCCATACACCGACCTCGGATGCCAGGGTAATCCAGTTGTTCTTCGTGACCACGTAGCGTGCCGGACGCAAACCGTTTCGGTCGAGGTTGCAGGTGGCGACGCGGCCATTGGTCATGACGATACCCGCAGGGCCGTCCCATGGCTCAACATGCATCGAATTGAATTCATAGAAAGAACGCAACTTCGGAGACATGTCGGGTTCTGCCTGCCAGGCGGGCGGAATCAGAATGCGCATGGCGCGGAATACATCCATGCCACCGGCGAGGAATAATTCCAGCATATTGTCCAGCGAGGACGAATCTGAGCCCACCTGGTTGACCAGGGGCCTGATCTTCTGCAGGTCGGGCAACAGCGGTGTCTGGAACTTGGGTGTACGTGCTTCCGACCAACTGCGGTTGCCCTCGATGGTGTTGATCTCACCGTTGTGTGCAAGAAAACGGAAGGGCTGGGCATAGCGCCAATCTGGCAACGTGTTGGTTGAAAAACGCTGGTGAAACAGGCAAATGGCGCTTTTTAACCGCGGGTCCTTGAGGTCCGGATAAAATTCGGGCAGATTTTCGGGCATCACCAGGCCCTTGTAAATCGCGGTCAGGTTGGAAAGCGCTGCAACGTAGAACTTCTCATCCGGATGATCCATATTCATGTTTTCAGCACTGGCCATGCGCCGCGCGACAAAAAGCCGCCGTTCAACGTCATGCGCCCCCCATCCCGGCGGCGCATCGACAAACACCTGCTCGATCAGCGGCATGGAATCCAGGGCCATTTGGCCACAAACCGCCGGGTTGATTGGAACCTTTCGCCAACCCGCAATCGCGAGCGTTTCGTTTTCGATGTGTTTTTCGAGCAGCTTGCGCGAACGCGCAGCAATGGACGGGTCCGGGTTCAAAAATACCATGCCTACGCCGAAAACCCGGCCCAGTCGCATCCCCTCTTCCTTTGCCAGTTTCTTGAAAAAGGATTTTGGAAACTGCATCAACACTCCACAGCCGTCACCGGTCTTGCCGTCAACTGCGATTGCGCCCCGGTGTGTCATACGCGCCAGCGCCGAGCATGCTGTACTGACAAGCTCATGGCTGGTCTCACCGTGTTGATGTGCTATGAGGCCGAAACCACAGCTGTCTTTTGACCGCTCCGGCCGGTACAGACCCCTGTTCTGATTAATGTGTTGCATGCTCTGGTGTTCTGTGTTCCGTATTAAAATGTCAGCTGAATGGCAACTTGTAAGCTGAAACCAATCGTTCAGCGGAACCTACTATCCTACACGGTGGCGGATATTTGAAAAGCCCTGATTGGTGGCAAAATCAGGATTTTTATAAGAAAACACGCGAAAATTCCGTTTTGCTGGCTGCCTCTTTTGTAAACCTGCGCCCGCGAAAACGTCAAAACGCCGTTTTCAGCGCTCGTTCTGGCGCAGACCGATGGCTCAGGCCGGTGTCATGACCTATAACTCTGGTGAAGTTATTTATATGCAAGCTGGAGGCATTAGAAAATATTGAGTTCAATTTCAAAAATCGCTCTGAGCACTCTTTTCGCATCTTTTTTCACCACCGGGGCATACTGCAAAGAACAAGCCGAGCAAACACCGGCGCAACCCCCTTCGGTATGCGAGTCAAACGAAAGGTTTAACGATTTCGATTTCTGGCTGGGTGAATGGAATGTCTATTCCAATGACGACAAGCGAGAGTTCCAGGGCACCAATTCGATCAGCAAGCAGCATAGAGGCTGCCTGATCATGGAAAACTGGACCAACGCGCAGGGCGGAACCGGCAGCAGCATGAACTATTACGACGCGGTTGAAGACCAGTGGCGTCAACTATGGGTAGCCGGTGGTTATTCGATCGACTATACCGGTGGTTTGGACAAGTCCGGCTCAATGGTCCTCAGCGGTAAAATAAATTATTACAAAACGGGTAAGAGCCAGGCCTTTCGGGGCAGGTGGACACCCAATGCAGATGGCAGCGTACGCCAGTTTTTTGAACAGCAGGATACTGAAAGCCACGACTGGAGCGTGTGGTTTGACGGATTGTACGTCAAGAAAGACAGAGAATAGAATTTTCTGAAAAAAGGGCCCGGGTCCGCAGCGCGATCAAAACCCGGCCGTTTTGTTTTTTGACCTCGAGACCAGTAGTTCATGTTACTGATTTTAATTAACATATGTGCTTAATAATTTTTCTCTGTGATAAATTTCCTGGAAATCAGGTCTCCTTTTGTAAGCAAGGGTAAAGTGAGGGAGCTGATTTAGTGGAAAAACGCCAAATCCTGATTGTCGAAGACGAGCGCGATATTGCCAGTCTGCTGGAATTGCACTTGAACGATGCCAACTTTGAGGTCAGCCTGGCCGCCGATGGCCATAGCGGCATGCGACTTGCCCTTTGCCGCCAGTGGGATTTGGTTATTCTCGATATCCGTTTACCGGGTCCGGACGGACTGACCATCTGCCGGGCCCTGCGGCGGGAAATGTCTTACACCCCCATCCTGATTCTGACCTCCAGGTCTTCCGAACTGGACCGGGTTTTGGGCCTGGAGCAAGGGGCCGATGATTATGTCACCAAGCCTTTTTCCGTTTCGGAACTGGTGGCGCGTGCCAAGGCCATATTTCGCCGTATCGAGTCAGTTGAGAAACGTTTTCCCGGTAGCGCCGAATTCCTGAACGTCGGTGACGTGAGCATCGATACAAGCGGCCGGGAGGTCAGAAAAGGTGAAGATGACCTGGCGCTGACGGCCCGTGAGTTTGATCTGCTCTTACACTTCGCACGGCATCCGGGACAGGTTTTTTCCCGCACCCAATTGCTCGACAGTGTCTGGGGCTATGGCTATGAAGGCTACGAACACACGGTCAATTCACACATTAACCGGCTACGGGCAAAGATAGAAAAAGATCCGGCCCACCCGCAATTGATCGTTACCTGCTGGGGTATAGGATACAAATTCGACGCTATGCCGACACCTTCCACGAGGGCTGTTTCACCATCCGTTACAGGCGCTTCCAATGTGACCCAGATGCGGCACCACCAATAAGCGTCTGATATAGCAGACATGGCAGGCATATGAAATCATTATTTGCCAGGCTTTCATTCGCATTGTTTCTGGTTATCACCTTGCTGGGCAGTGGTTTTTTCCTGATCGAACGCTACAGCACACAGAATTACTATGAAGAAATTACCCAACGCCTGAACGCATCCATTGCCATGTACGTGACCGGTGAAAGGCAATTGATGGAGAATTTTGTCGTCGACCGGGAGGCCCTGTCATTACTTGCCCAACAGGCCATGGTCATCAATCCTGCCGTCGAAGTGTTCCTGCTCGATACCGAGGGCAACATTTTGGCACACAACTTTCCACCGGACAGCATCGTTCAGCACAAGGTTGACCTGGCGCCGGTGAAAGCCCTGATCGACGGCAATGTGAAGATGCCGCTGCGGGGCACCGACCCGCGTAACCCGCATCGCAAGAAGATATTCTCCGCGTTTCCGGTCACGGACAACGACGTGCTGCAAGGCTATTTGTACGCGGTTCTGGGCGGTGCCAAGTATGACGAACTGGCCAACGCCATCCGTGACAGTTACGTCCTGCGCCTCAGCGCTGGTGCAATGCTGGCCATCGTGCTTGCCGCATTTCTCGTTGGATTGCTGGTTTTCTGGTTATTTACACGCCGTTTGACTTTGCTTACCAACAATGTAAAAGCATTTACCAATTCGGGTTTCGGCGAAAACGCCCAGGCCATAGCACCCGGCAACAGCCTGTCCGTCACCCACCGCCAAGCGGCTAAACCCAAGCATAAGACGGATGAGATCGGTCAACTGGAAATTGCCTTCAACGCGATGGCGGACAAATTGTACGAACAGTTCGAAAACCTTAAAAAAACCGACCAGCTACGCCGTGAACTTGTGAGCAATGTTTCCCATGATCTGCGTACACCCCTGGCTACAATGCACGGGTTTATTGAAACCCTGTTGATGAAAAACGCAGAACTAAGCGCGTCGAAACGCCGAGAGTACCTGGAAATTACCCGCAAGCACACCCAAAGACTGGGCAAGCTGATCAGTGACCTTTTCGAGTTGTCGAAACTGGATTCAGCCAGCATCCACCCCTCCCTGGAAGCTTTCTCTTTGGCGGAGTTGCTCCACGATACCGTTCATGAATTCGGGCTGGACGCGGAAAAGCGCAATGTGACCCTGACCGTCGAGGCGCCCGACGATCCCAGTATCGTCTATGCGGATATCGGACTGGTACAACGTGTACTCGAAAACCTGATCCGCAACGCACTCAAATTTACACCGGACAACGGAACAATCAGCATCCGACTGGATAAAAAGCCGGGCGCGGTCGCAGTCGCAATTGAAGACACCGGATGCGGTATCGCAGAAGAAGACCTGGAACATGTGTTTGACCGGTTTTACCGCGCGGAAAACGTTGGCCAGGAACACTCCGACAGTGCCGGCCTGGGACTTGCTATCGTACGCAGAATCCTCGACCTTCACGGAAGCCGTATATTCGTAAGCAGCCAGCTTGAAAAGGGAACACGTTTCCAATTCGACCTGCCGACACAAGACGCCGCATGAATTGAAGACCCCGTTGGAATCCCCCCAGGCGGTTACAACAGGTAAACATTGCCCTCTGAACGCAACCTCGACCGGTCTTCACGCCAATTGGGGTTCAAACGCTCCAGCAAAGCATAAAACGCCCTGCCATGATTCATTTCCTGCAGGTGGCACAGCTCGTGGGCGATGACTGCATCAATAATCTGCACAGGCGCCTTGATCAAGTGCGTGTTCAGCTTGATCACACCCCTGGATGAACAATTACCCCAGGTGCGTATCATTCTTCTCAATCTGAGTGGCGGTTTCCTTTCTCCCACCCATTCGGCCCTGGACGCAACTGTGTGCAAACGAGCAGTGAGAACTTCCATTGCCCTGTGGTGATACCAGCCCTGCAGGATTTTACGGATGTGTTCGGGATCAACCGCACCGGTGCGAACGCGTATTTCTTCTCCGGTAAATACCACGCTGGATTTCCGGTCCCGCGTCGAATCAATGTCCAGGGGATAACGCTCCCCAATATAGAAATGCAGTTCTCCGCTGACAAATCGCAACGGTTCTATTTGCCGTCTTCGCGCCCTGATCAGAAACCGTTCAACGCGGGATGTGTTTTGAGACAGTGTCGCGTCGATATCTGAAACTGACCAATGGCGGGGCGCCACAACCACCAGGTCACCGCGCTCGTCCAGTTCCATGTGCAAGCGTCGAGTGACCCGCGATCGGCGCGTGATGGTGTATTCCATGTTGCCGGCCTGAGTTTTAAGGGTTAATCGTCGCATCGCGGGTTCATTTTATTCGTTTGAATGAGAATTGTTTTTCGTTTTATCGCATCACGTGTAAACATTTTGCTGGTCCCGTTGTCTTTCTTTCAAGTAAGTCATAAGGAACCGGGTTATGAAACGCGAGGATCTCCTGGCACTTAAATTGCAGATGGGTATCAACCCTGCTGCGAAGATCGATCCCGGTATCTTGCTGGCCATGTGGCAACAGCTGAATATTGAATGTAACGGGCTTGAACGCACCGGGAAACTTCGTGCTCAACGCCACGGGATTTCAATCCCGGCCCGAATGACTTCCACTCCAATTGATGTATGACTTTTCCCTCCTCTGTTGAGCCGGGTCCTTAATAGGGATCCGGTTTTTTTTTACAGGGGATGGCAGCATGCAAAAATTAGTCGGATCGATAAAAATTTCGACGGGATACTTGAGTGTTTGGCAAAAATCATTCGAAAAGTTACTGTTTTTATCGAATGACATTTGTAATGCTTCGTAGAGGCTAGCTTTTTATTCATGCTTGAGCTATGCTTATTTTTGAACAGGTTTTGGTTGGGGGGTTCAAAACTTTGTTTCGTTAAACTGCTAGCCGGCAGGGGTCAATAATCCGGTTGCTGTTGGAATTCCGATTTCGCCACCCGCTGTACTCGGGCGGTACAAATACAGCTACGGAATCTAGAGTAGAAAGGTAGAAAAAGATTCCGCCGTTAATTTTGGCCAAAGCCGCTCAGTATTTATGTACAGGGAAAATAAAGCAGATGTTTCAAATGAAACATCTGCTTTTTTTTGCAGGACAGAACCTGCCTCCTACCTTACAATCTCACCTGAACCCAAGCACGGGGCTATTGAAGCAGAAAACCAAACATGTTATTGCCCGAGTTACGTTATCGAACACTGTCAAAATTACCTCCAGTCCTGCGCTCAATGCCAACCATGGCGCAGGCCAAACAACACACCTACCGGCTTACACAAATAGCTTCAGAACCGTGTCACGGGGTCGAAACCTGGCGCGCGTATTGCCTCGAGGTGAACGAAATAAAGGGCTCGTCCAATGACTGATCCGACGGGATTCTCACTGGGTATGACCGTCAATCCCGCCAGCACCTTCAAGCCGTTACCAGACTGGGTGGCTTTTGATCTGTGCCAGGCCTACCCGGTGCCTGGTGGAAACCTGCTATTGCACAATACCCAAAACGGCAAACGCGCGATGGTCAAGCCCGAGGTCTATGCTGCACTTTTACAATGCGGACAGTTCAAAACCCTCGACCAGCACACCGCAAAAATCACCGGGCTCAACCCCGACTTGCAGGACGAGCAGTCTGATGTCCGCAAAGTGCTGGAAAACATGCTCAAAGGCGGCATGATGCTGTCGGCAAAAAAAGTCTGTGACAAACTCAAACTCAAAGCTGAAAACGGGTCTGAAGAACCCCACGACACCGGTCCCGTCGTCGCCATTCTTACCTGGGAACGCCCGCAGGCGCTGGAACGCTTGCTCGAGTCCATTGCTGTTAATTGCAATACCGAAAACTTCCATCATCTTTACATCATTGATGACTCGCGAAAGGCGGAGAACACCAGGCAGAACCAGGCCCTGGCGGAACGTTATGAATCCAGGATCACAGCCCCGGTTCAATATTTTGGCCAGGCTGAACAGGCCTCATGGCTGGATCGGCTCATCGCCGGGCGACCGGAGCATGAAAATGCGATACGCTTCCTGGCTGACCGGTCACGCTGGAAAGAATTCTGGACAGCTGGCCTGAGCCGTAACCTGGCCTTGTTATTGTCGGCTGGGAAACGCCTGGTGATGATTGACGACGATGCCGTTTGCGAAGTCTACGACCCGCCACTGCCAGGACCGGAGATCACTTTTTCCGACGACCCGCGCGAGGCAGTCTTTTTTGGGAATGAACAGGAGTGGTCTCACCTGCGGCAGCCAATCAATCCAGATCCCATCGATCGCCACATGCAGTGTCTTGGACTGACCTTTTCCGAAGCGCTAAAGGTGCTGGGTGATCACCACTTGAAACCATCCGGTTTTAAAAACGCAACGGCTTTGCAGCTCAGTGAATTGCAGACCGACTCAGAGATTTTAGTCACCGAGTGTGGATCACTGGGTTGTCCGGGTACCAGCAGAAACACCTGGTTGCCGGATATGCCCCCGGCTTCACTCAAACGCATGCTGGTGTCGGAAGAAAAAACCGCCCAGGCGCTCGGCAGCCGCAAGGTCTGGAGCGGGCGGCACCAACCGCATTTTACGCCACGGGCAAATATGTCGCAGATTACCGGCTTTGACAACCGGCGTATGTTGCCGCCTTACCTGCCGATCATGCGTGGACAGGACCGCTTGTTCGGATACATGCTGGATTTTATTTTTCCGACGGCCTTGACGCTCGATTACCCTTGGGCAGCGCCGCATTTACCTTTGCCGGACCGAAAATGGCATGACAGGGACCTGAACTTCACGCCGGGCGACTCGTTTCCAATGTTCTTCGTTGAAAAAATCATCGGAAGCAGATCAAACTGTCTTTCCAATTGCACACAAGAACGCTTGTCGAGCCTGTCCGGTTGGTTCAACGACATGGCCACGACATCCACAGCTTCGTTGATACGTATGTACCGCGACAACAGGCTGCAGGGAGATTCGGCGCGCCTGGCTCACCTGACAGACCTGCTGGAGAAGACCAATCCGGCTCCGGTCAACTGGCAGAACTACCTGCGCAACGGCATTTCACAGTTAAATGCCGACCTCGACCTGGCAAGCCGGCCCGATTTTGAGATCAGGGGCTTGCCGGCGGCTTTGCCGCGCGAGGAACTCATCACGTTCTGGAAAACAGTCTGGGGTGATTTTGCATCCGCGCTGAGCGCCTGGCCGGAAATCCGGCAAGCGGCCATCGAAATCTCCGCTCCAAAACAGGTGTTTTAACGATCCTGCAACTCTCGGCCATCGCGTTCCAAAACGCGCGGATGGTTACACATTCAGCGACCGGGCTTGCCTGATCTCGCTCGGTGCAGAGCCGGTCCAACTCTTGAAAGCACGTGTGAAAGAACTGGGTTCGGAGAAACCCAGCAGCAGGGAAATTTCCGTCAGGGTCAGGCTGTTGTCAAGGATGTAGAGCTCCGCAAGACCGCGGCGCACCTCTACAAGCAGGCTCCTGAAAGTGTGATTTGCTTCCACCAGTTTCCGATGCATCGTCCGCACCGACATATGCAAAGAATCCGCAACCGAACCATCACTGACATTGCCGTTTGGCAACTGTTCCATCAGCGCTGATTTCACCCTCGCGACGATGTCGCTCCGGTCCAATAGTGCCAGTCTGCGGGTAATCACCTGGTCATTGAGCAAAGCCAGTTCCGGATTGGCGCCGGCCAGGAACTCATCAACGATGGACAGGGGCATCACTAACTGATTATCAGCCTGGTCAAAATTGAGCTGGCAGCCAAAATACTCGAAAAACGGCTTAAGGTCCCCTGGTGTTGAATGTTTGAAATTCACCTCCTGCAAACGAAAACGGTCACCACAGATTAAACGGGACATCATGGTGATCATGGCCAGCGCGCCATCATCCCGCGCTGCTGCACATTCGCTGGGCACGTTGACCTTGAGCGTAACCACCAAGTTTGCATCGATGTCCTCAACGTGCACAACGGCCTTGTCGTTGACAACGCGCACGAAGCGCTCCAGCCTCTCGAAGGCCTTCCTCAAGGTCATACTGGCCTGCCATGCATATCCCAGCGCACCCAGTTGAGCGGCGGTATACACAGATGCCGACCTGATACCGAAGGACTCGTCACCACAAATGGTAACGGCCCTCGCCCGTATGCGGTCAATTTTTTCGTAGGAAAGTCGCACCGAGGGATCTATCGGCAAGGTGACCTTGTACCCTTCCGCCGCGAACAACGGCTGAGGATCGATTCCGTAGGATTCAATCGTCTTCCACAGATTGATCATTGAGGGTGCAAAAACCGACATGCTGGCTATTACCTCTTTGGGTCATAACTTCAGATAGTTTCATTCTGTTCCAGCATCCTATTTGGGTCAACTGATTGTCCACCTTGGTCAAGCGGCGGCACCGGGTATTGCCTAAAGTACGCCCATCGCAATCACCGCTGATGGAAAAGCAGCAATGCAAACAGAGGAAGAAATGTTGCAGGCAGAAATCGAATTTTGGCGTTACATGATAGTGAGCCGGAGAGGAACCATTTCTGAACAGGCGACTGAAAGAATGTCACTCGCTTGTGAACTTGCGGAAAGAAAACTGATGATGATGGAAAGCACACGACAACACCTGGAGACGAGACAATGAACAGGATTGCCGGCACTCAGGGCTTGTTGATGAAGAATATCATGCGGTTGGTGGTTACCGGTTCCATCATCGCCATCGCTGTCAATACTTTGACGTTGTTTGGCTAACCCGGGCCAGGTGTCAGGAGTGAATTTGAGTTTTGGGGGATTTCGGTAGCAAACGCCCGCTACCACCTTTACGCCCCGATTTTGTTAAACCCCGGTGAAGTTCTCCCCCCCTCTTCACCGGGCTTGAAATCGGGGCACCTTTTTATGTATACGCATGAGGCCAGGGCAGCTGGCCGCGTGATGCAAAACAGGTCGCAGTAACTGCGGTTCAAGCCCCGGTTCCTGATTTTGTTGGTGTTTAGTCCTCCTTCACCAATTTTCGGGACCGGGGCGTTTTTTAGGAAACCCTGATTCAATCATAAGCTCCTGTCTTGCATCCACAATACATGGCTACCACCAAAGGTCCACGCCTCACCTGAAAGCGCGTATTCGTGGCGAATCCAAAAAATTGACTCGAAACTTACTTTGCTCAAAATGAACCGGTGGTTCCTTAAACAAAAAAAGCTCCGGTTTTACCCGGAGCCAAATTTTAGGAGAAAAAGGTTGCCCCCTTTCATATAGTAAAACAATCCTGGAGAGAAAAGGTTGGTAAAAAAACTAAACTGTCTTCATATCCGTAACAGGAATTTCCGCAACAAACTGAAATCAGCCGGCATTTCGACACTTAAAACCTTCTTTTTAGACACTGCCTCCAGGGCCTCAGGCAAGACCAGCGGCCGCTGCAGGGCGTCTTCTATCGTTTCCTTGAACTTGGCGGGGTGTGCGGTGCACAAAAATACGCCCGTTTCATCACTTCCGAGTCCGTCTGTCAGCGCTTTCCAGGCCAGGGCGCTGTGCGGATCAGCCAGGTAGGATTCCTTATCAAGCGCCAGCACGGCCTGTTGTGTATTTGCGTCATCGATGGCAACCGAGGTCAGCAGATCCCCTATGGATAAACCGTGGCGCTTTTCCAGCTCCAGCACGCGCGGAAAATTGTTTGGCAGCGAAATATCCATGGCGTTGGTCAAGGTTGCGACCGTCGGCCTGGGTTCCCACCTTCCGGAACTCAGAAACCTGGGTACCGTATCGTTGCGGTTGGTTGCTGCGATCATACGCTTTATCGGCAAACCCAGTGCGCAAGCCACCAAACCGGCTGTTACATTACCAAAGTTGCCGCTGGGTACGCTGAAGACAGGCTCGCATCCACGCGGCAACTGTGCGAACGCCTCAAAATAGTAACAAACCTGTGCCAGCAAGCGTGCAACGTTGATCGAGTTGGCCGAATTCAACCCCAGTTCCGTCACCAGTTGCAAATCGTCAAATGACTGTTTCACCAGTTTCTGGCAGGCGTCAAAATCGTCAGCGATAGCGACAGTCCTGATATTTCCACCCAATGTGCAAAACAATTTTTCCTGTAACGGCGTTACCTTGCCCTTCGGGTAAAGCACCACGACGTCGATTCCGGGTTGACCGTAAAATGCGAGCGCTACCGCCGCCCCGGTGTCACCTGAAGTGGCTGTCAGGATGGTAGTGTGCTGATCCGTGCCGAAACTGGCCAGGCACTGTGCCATGAAACGTGCGCCGAAATCCTTGAACGCCAGTGACGGGCCATGGAACAGCTCCAGCGCATAAACACCAGGCGACACCGGTGCAAGCGGAACAGGAAAATTGAAAGCCTGCTCAACGCATGCCCCAAGCACTTGAGCCGGCATCGCGTCACCGACCAGGTGCTGCAGCAAAAATTTGCTGCGCTCGACAAAGCCCATTTCCAGTAAGGCCGGGATATCTTCCAGCGGGTCAAGCCGTTCCGGAAAGAAAAGGCCCTGGCCCCTGCCCAGGCCCGTAGTCACTGCCTGTGGGAACGTCACTTTTTGTTCGGGGTGGTTGATATTGATGTACTGCACTTTATAAATTCCCGTCTCGATACCGGCTCAGACTTCCCGTGCGCCGGCAAGATCAGCCCTGCAAATGTGTACAAAGCCCGCGTCATTTTGCAGGTAGTGTCCTTTTAGCCAATCGCAGACCGCATCGGCGTTGCGGGTATCATCGACAATACAAAAAATCGTCGGTCCGGAACCCGAAATACCGGTGGCCAGCACCCCCAGTTTCGACAATTCAACCCGGGCCGTCTCGAAACCGGGCAGCAGGGATTTACGATAGGGTTCCGCCAGTAAATCCACCAGGCATTTCGCCGCGGCGCGTGCGTCGCCCTGGTGAAGCAGATGGACGAACAGGGCAAATTGGGCGCCGTGGTTTACCACCGTTTTACGATCATATTGCGCTGGCAAAACTTCTCTTGCCGGTCGCGTCTCCAGGCGTGTTCCCGGCCATGCAACCACGGATTGCCAATGACCCGGCCATGGCAGGCTGTATTGGCGCGCGCCACCAGGCATACACAAACGCAATCCTCCAAGCAGGCAGGGGGCAATATTGTCCAGGTGTACTTCACCACTGATGCTGCCTTCCATCTCCGCCATCATCTGCAACAATGCCGGGCGGTCCAGAGGACGGCCAAAAAAGTTGTTGAGTGCAACCAGCGTGGCGACGATTGAACTGGCGCTCGACCCCAAGCCACTACCCACGGGCAAACGCTTGTCCAGCGTGATGTTCAGGGGACGGATTTCGATACCTTTTGCAAGGGCTGCCTGCTCGAAGCGGCGGCATGATGAAATGACGATATTCTGTTCCTGGTCGCTCGGCAATGCGTGTGCAAAAGGTCCGTCAATGCACAACATCCAGTCGTCGGGATCGCCTTCGATAATGCTGACGCAGTCACCCAGAAGGCTTCCGTCAACCGGCGCCAGCGCCAGGCCCAACGCATCAAAGCCCACTGAAACATTACCCGATGAGGCGGGGGCATATACGGTCAGTAACTTCTGGTTCATAAGTCCAACGGTCTCCAGGCGGTTCGTAACAGGTCGCCAAACACACCCGCTGCAGTCACCTCTGCACCGGCGCCGTAACCTCGCAGCACCAACGGAATGGGCTGGTAATAGCGTGAGTGAAGCACCAGAGCATTCTCACCGTCGCGTATTGAGCCGAGTGGATCTGACTTGGGCACCACATCAACAGAAACACTGCAGTGGCCATCCTGGATCCGGCCCACGTAACGCAGCACACTATCACTGGCTTTTGCGTCTGCGACCCTGGCGGCAAAATCCTTATCCAGGCTTTCCAGGTGCCCTATGATATCTGAACTGTCTGCATGGGCGGCGAAGCCGTTGGCAATCACCGGCTCAACCTCGATGTCATCGAGTTCAAGTTCCAGGCCGACTTCACGCGCGATAATCAACAGTTTGCGCGCTACATCCATTCCTGACAAATCATCCCTGGGATCCGGCTCGGTAAAACCCAGCTTCATCGCTTTGTCCACCGCCTGTGAAAATGCGACCCCGTCTTCCAGCATGCCAAATATCATCGACAGCGAACCGGATAGAATACCGCCAAAAGACCTGAGTTCGTCACCTGAGCGGATCAGCGACTGCAGGGTATCAATAATTGGCAAGCCCGCACCGACATTGGTTTCATACATGAATTTCCGGAAATGGCGCGCGGCGGTCGCACGCATCTCACGGTAGTAGGAAATGCTCTTGGTATTCGCTTTCTTGTTCGCCGCCACGACATTAAAACCGTTTGCCAGGAATTTCGTGTACTGGTTCGCCAGTTCATCATCCGAGGTACAGTCGATAATGGTCGGATTCAGCAGACCCAGTTGTTTGCGAATGGCGATAACGTCATCAAACTGCCATTCGACACCACGCTCTTCCAGGTCCTGTTGCCAACTGCCAAGATCGACCGAGTCATGGCCGACCAGCAGTTTATGACTGTTGGCTATGGCCCGGACATGCAATGCCTTGTGACCGGCAGAGAGCGAATCATCCAGGCTTTGAAACTGACGTAGCAGGGCCGTGCCGACGTTGCCGCAGCCAAGCAGAATGACATCCATGTGGCTCGTATGACTGAAAAACGCGGTGTGACACGCCCGTAAAGCTGCTTGTGCAGACTTTTTTTCCACAACGACCGTAATGGCGCATTCGGTGGAACCCTGTGCAATGACTTCGACGTTCACCCCGGCAGCGGATATCGCGCTCAGAAAACGTGCGGCGACACCACGATAGTGACGCATTCCATCCCCGACCAGCGTGATCACCGAGCGCTGATCCATCAGCGATATATCGCTGATCAGGCCATGTAAAAGTTCAAAGTGAAATGCGTTCGTGAGGGCCTTGCGTGCAGCTTCAGCCTCGATGCTGCGCACACACAGGGTAATGCTGTATTCGGAAGATGACTGCACGATCAGCAATACAGAAATGGACTGGTTCGCCAATGCCTCCATGACCCGGCGCGCCAAACCGACACGCCCGCGCATGCCGCCGCCCTGCATGGTAATGCTCGCGACGTCATCGAGGTGGGAAATACCCCGCACCACCGTAGGCTTTGCCGAGTTGGCGTGGATCAGCGTACCCTTGAGGTCGGGATGGTATGTGTTTTTGATTTCGCAGGGTATGCCGGCGCCCATCAACGGGGTCAACGCCTTGGCGCTGATAACCTTGGCGCCAAAAAACGACAGTTCCATGGCTTCTTCATAACTGACTTCATCGAGGCACTGCGCGCTGGGAACAATACGCGGATCAGCGGTAAAAAAACCGTCGACGTCTTTCCATATTTCACAACTCCTGGCCTGTAGTGCTGCCGCCACGCTCGCGGCCGAGTAATCGGAACCGTTCCTGCCCAGCAATTGCGGCTTTCCGAGGGGATTGACGCCATAAAAACCGGGCAGAATCAGAATGCTGTGTTCACTGCTTACAGCCTGCTCCAGGCGCGGTGCCGCCGCCTCTATATCCACCAGCGAGTCGGTATAGCTGTCATTCGCCAGCGGTAAAACATCGGTGTCCGACCAAAGTGTCGAGTGACCCTGCGCCTGTAACAGATCGGCCATCACGCGACTGGTAAATCCTTCACCGGTCGAGAGAAGTTCCGCCTGCACCATGGGCGGGCATTGCTCGAGCAAAGACACACCCTCCAGACGTGATTCGAGACGTTTCAGTTGTGCTTCCAGAAAAACGCTCGACAGGGGACTGTCCCATCCCGATTTTTCCATGTTGTGCAGAATTCCCTGCTCCTTTTCACGGATCTTTTCAAGGATCAGCCTGTAGTCGCCGCCGGTGATTGCGGCCTTGATGGAGTTCTCCAGCAAATCTGTCACGCCGTACATCGCGGACAGGACCACGACCACTTTTTCATTGGCCGCTGCCCTGCTGATAATGCCGGCGGCGGCGATGAAACCACCGATATCGGCGAGTGATGAACCTCCAAATTTCTGAACTAACATTGTCTTTGTTTCCTGGTGCTAAATTTTACTTTCAAATTAATCATCGGTTCGGGACGTTAATCCATGGCAGTTGAAACAGGCTTCACGCTTTATACGCGTCCCGGTGCACCGAGCGAACGGCGCGCCCCGATGGATCGTTCATCTGCTGTAAACCGGCGTCCCACAAAAATGCTTCAGGGGTACTGCAAGCCACCGACGGCCCGCCGGGTACGCATTCGGCCGCACTGGCGAGTGGAAAATGGCTTTCAAACATACGCCGGAAGAGGTAGGCCTCTTCGTTGATCGGAGTGTTGTACGGAAAGCGTTTGCCGGCATGCGTCATCTGCTGCTCACTGACCTGGGTTTTCGCGTACTCACGAACACCATCGATCCAGCTATAGCCGACACCATCGGAAAACTGTTCCTTTTGCCGCCATGCGATTTCTTCGGGCAACATATCACTGAATGCCTCGCGCAAAATCTGCTTTTCCATTTTGCCTTTGGTAATCATTTTATCTTTCGGATTCTGGGACATGGACACGTCGAGGAACTCGCGATCCAGAAACGGCACACGCGCCTCGACGCCCCAGGCCGACATGGCCTTGTTTGCACGCAAACAATCGTAACTGTGCAACCGGGACAGTTTTCGCAGGGTTTCTTCATGAAAAGCGCGTGGATCAGGCGCCTTGTGAAAATACAGATAACCGCCGAATATCTCATCGGCTCCCTCGCCGGAAAGCACCATTTTTATACCCATTGCATGAATTTTTCGTGCCAGCAGGTACATCGGTGTGGCCGCGCGAATCGAGGTTACGTCGTAGGTTTCAATATGGTAGATCACCTCATCCAGTGCATCGATACCTTCCTGCAGGGTAAATTCGAAACCGTGGTGGATGGTGCCGATGTGCGCCGCCACCTTGGCGGCAGCTGCCAGGTCCGGTGAGCCTTTGAGCCCGATCGCGAAGGAGTGCAGGCGCGGCCACCATGCCGGGCTGTTTTCATCATCCTCGACCCGCATGCTGGCGTGTTTTTGAGTGACGGCGGCAATGATGGAAGAATCCAGACCGCCGGAAAGCAGAACCCCGTAAGGCACATCCGTCATCAGGTGGCTTATGACCGACTTTTCCAGGGCATGATTGATCGCCTTGATATCCGTCTGTGCATTTTCGACGGCAGAAAAATCCTGCCAGTCGCGTTGGTAATACGGTTTTGGCTGGTCGTCCTCGCTGCTCCAGTAGTGCCCCGGGGGAAACTCCATGACCACGGTGCATACACCCATCAGGGCTTTCATTTCCGATGCCACGTACAACTGGTGATCATCGTCGTAACCATAGTACAGCGGAATAATGCCAATCGGATCGCGCGCGATCAGGTAGCGGGCGTTGGTTTCATCATATAAAACAAAGGCAAACATGCCCTGCAGGTCGTTTAGAAAATTGCTGCCTTTTTCCAGGTACAACGGCAGGATGACTTCACAATCGGACTCGGTTGCGAATTCAAAGGGCTGTTTCAGGGACTTGCGCAATGCTTTGTGATTGTAAATTTCGCCATTGACGGCAAGTGACTGTTTTCCGTCGGGTGACAGCAGGGGCTGCGCACCCGTGTTGACATCAACGATGGCCAGCCGCTCATGCGCGAGTACCGCGCCTTCACAAACATGGATGCCGCTCCAGTCGGGTCCGCGGTGCCGCATCAGGCGGGATTGGCGCAACGCGACCTGTCGCAGAGACTGTAAATCACCACTGATATTCAGAACTCCAAAAATAGAACACATATAAATTTAGCCTCTGAGGATAATGACCCGCTCCGAACCCTGCATGATACGTACAGTTTGCGTGTCATGGAACCGGCAAGCGGGTACTTTTTTTGACTTGGGTCAGGTGCGCCACCACGCGCTGCCGCGATCCGGTGATCGCCATGATCACCCGTGCGTGAGAAAATATGTCGAATGGATGAGGTTTCTTGCAGAACCCTGACAGTTGGCGGGCGAAAGCGCCGCAGAACCAATGAAGTCTGTTGCAGACCTGAACGCCCGCCAGAATGGTTTAACGCATACGCGCCTGGAGTTTCGCCAGCGCCTCGCTCCCCGGGTTCAACTCTTCAAATCGAAGATCCTTCATCGGCGTTCCGGAAGTGCGGTAGATGCGATGCATTTCGGGTAATTCCGCATTGACGTACAACAATCCTGTGACGACCTCTCCCTGCGCCCTTTGCTGCTCGAGGTAACGCATCACTTTACTGCGGTCGGTTGCATCGTAGCCGCTGTCTGCTTTCTTCAGCAACAACTTGGAACCATCGTGCAGGTCCACCACGATGCTGGTGCCCTCGGCGTAGCTGACCTTGATCTCACTGGCGGGTGGAATAAAGTCGGTTTGCGAAGCCGGGTGATAATGATCACGGGTATAGGTATAGCTCTTGGTTGACCCTTCATGGTCATTAAAGGTCACACACGGCGATACCACGTCTATGATGGCACAACCGGGGTGCACAATTCCCGCCTTGATAAGGGTGACAAGCTGTGCGCGGTCTCCGGAAAAGCTTCTTGCTACAAAACTGCTGCCCATCGAGATCGCGGTGGAGACCGCATCGATGTTTTTCCACTGGTTGATATCGCCCTTCTTGGACTTGCTGCCCTTGTCTGCAGCGGCCGAGAACTGGCCCTTGGTCAGGCCGTATACACCATTGTTTTCGATGATATACAACATATTCAGATTGCGCCGGACGGCGTGACCGAACTGTCCGAAGCCGATCGACAATGAATCACCATCGCCGGAGACACCTATAACCACCAGGTTGCGGTTACCCGCCTGGGCGCCGACCGCGACCGAAGGCATGCGGCCGTGAACCGAGTTGAATCCATGGGCACCCGATAGAAAATAGGCCGGTGTTTTGGAAGAACAACCGATACCGGAAAGCTTGACGACTTTCTCCGGCGGCATCGATAAATCCCAGAACGCCTGTACGATTGCGGCGGTGATGGAATCATGTCCGCAACCTGCGCACAAGGTCGATAATGCGCCCTCGTAATCACGCTTTAGCAAGCCGATTTCATTAATTTGCTGGCCTGGCAGGTCGATTCTTGGTTTCTTGATGAAGCTCATGCCACGTCCTTTTGAGACAAATGTTCGCATATCCCGTCAATCACACATGAAGTGGGAATGGGCATGCCGCTATAGTGCAAAATCGGTATCAGTTTGCGGGCATCGACATTGGTTCCGAGAATCAGCAGCGAGCGCAGTTGCGCATCGCGATTCTGCTCGACCACGAATACCGTATCGTGCTGCTCCACGAACTGCGTCACCTCGCCGTTGAACGGAAACGCGCGTACACGCATATAGTCAGCGTGAATGCCCTTGTCACGCAGTCTGTCCAGTGCTTCGATAACCGCACCGTCCGAACTGCCGTAAGCGATGATGCCAGTACCGGTTTCTTTTTCCGACGGTGTCAGAACAGGCTTGGGCACGAGCGTCCTGGCAGTCTCCCACTTGACCAGCAGGCGATCGACCAGATCCTTGTATTCACTTGAGCTCTCGGTGTACATGCCGTGCTTGTTGTGACCTGAACCGCGTACAAAATACGCCCCCTTGGCATTTTCTCCCGGCAACGTCCGTGCCGCGATGCCGTCGCCATCCACATCCAGGTAACGGTAGAATTTTTCCAGCTTGTCTACTTCCTCGGAACTCAGTACTTTGCCGCGATCCGGCCGGTAGGTGTCATTCCATTGCAGTTCTGGAATCATCCAGTCATTCATGCCGATGTCCAGATCCGATAACACGAACACCGGTGTCTGCAAGCGTTCGGCAAGATCAAAGGCGGTGACGGCCATTTCGAAACACTCACGGGGGTTGGAGGGCAGTAACATCGGATGCTGCGTATCGCCGTGCGAAGCATAGGCGCACATCATGATGTCGCATTGCTGGGTCCGGGTGGGCATACCGGTCGACGGACCGACACGCTGAACATCAAAGAACACCGATGGAATCTCGGTGTAATAGGCAAAACCGATAAACTCACTCATCAGTGAAATCCCGGGACCCGAGGTCGGGGTGAATGCCCGGGCGCCCACCCAGTTGGCGCCCAATACGATACCGGCTGCCGCCAGTTCGTCTTCCGCCTGCACGATCACGTAGTTTTTCTGACCGGTTTCCTTATCGATGCGAAATTTTTTGCAATAGAATTTGAACGCGTCCATCAAACTGGTCGACGGTGTGATCGGATACCAGGCGCCGACCGTCGCACCCGCATAAACACAGCCGAGACCGGCTGCCGAATTGCCGTCGATCATGATGTGTTTGCTGTTGTCGCCCATCTTCTCGGCACGTATGGGTAACGGGCAGGTGAAGTTGTCTTTTGCGTAGTTAAAACCAAGGCTGATGGCCTTCTGGTTGCTCTCCACCAGCTTGGGCTTTTTGGCAAAGGTCTCTTCGATCAAGGCGTGCAAAATAACGGTGTCTATATCCAATAAAGCGGCCAGGACACCGACATAGGCGATATTCTTCATCAGGATGCGCACGCGCGCATCGTTGAAGTTTTCATTGCACAACTTGGCCAGGGGGACACCGAGAACGGTAATATCAGTGCGGTTTAGCTGGCGCTCGCGCGGCCAGGTTGAATCATAGACGAGAAACCCGCCGGGGCTGACATTTTCCATGTCCCTCTGATAGGTCTGGGCATTCAGCGCCACCATGATATCCACTCTTTTGGAGCGTGCGATATAACCCTTGTGGTTGGCGCGTATCCCGTACCAGGTAGGCAACCCCTGGATATTGGATGGAAACAGGTTTTTGCCGGACACCGGTATGCCCATTCGAAAAAGGGCTTTAAGCAACAAGCCATTGGCACTGGCGGAACCGGTACCGTTTACCGTGCCAATTTTCAACACAAAATCGTTTACCCGGATATCTGACATGGATGTTTTCCGTTTAGGTTATTGTCCGCTGTAGTCAAACGCGCGTGGAAACTTGAAGAGAGATTTCTGCATGTCCCAGGCCGCCGTCGGGCAACGCTCGGCACACAGGCTGCAATGTATACACAGGTTCTCATCTTTCACCATGACACGCTTGGTCTGTTTCAATGGTTCGGAAACATACAACGGTTGATCCGGGTTGAACCGCGGGGCTTTCAACTGTTCCAGGAGATCTGCTTCTTCAACATTGGGTGTCATGGTCAGACATTGTGTCGGGCAGATATCCAGGCAGGCATCACATTCGATACACAGGGAATCGACAAACACCGTCTGTATGTCGCAGTTCAGACAACGTTCAACTTCCTGTTGCGCCTGCTCCGCGGTAAAACCGAGTTCAACTTCGGTGGTCAGGTCCTTGAATCGCTGTGATAGCTCTACGTGTTCCATCTTGCGCCGGGCGGCGGGATCAAAATCATTGGAGTAGCTCCACTCGTGCATACCCATTTTGCGGCTGCCAAGATTCATCAGCACCGGCAGGCGATCATGCAGGTCTTCGCCATGGCAGTGGCGGTGGATAGAAATCGCGGCCTGGTGACCATGTTCTACGGCCCAGATAATGTTCTTCGGCCCAAATGCCGAGTCGCCGCCGAAATACACACCCGGCAAGGTCGATTCAAAGGTGGTTTTATCCACCACCGGTACTTCCCATTGGTCAAACTCAATGCCGAGGTCGCGTTCAATCCACGGGAAGGCGTTGTCCTGGCCGATGGCGAGGATCACGTCATCACAGGGGATGGTAATTTCGCCGGTGGTCACCTGGTTGACGATCCTGCCGTGTTCGATTTCGTATTCGCACCTGTTTGAAAACCATGCCGACCAACCGGCCTTTTTCAATAACAAACTCCTTGGGAGCATGGTTGACGACGATTTCGACATTTTCTTCTTCAGCGTCTTCCAGTTCCCAATCGGAGGCCTTGAAAAAATCACGGGGTTTACGCGCCATGACCTTGACGTTTTCAGCCCCCAGTCGCAACGACGTACGGCAACAGTCCATCGCCGTGTTACCCACACCGATGATTAAAACCCGTTTACCGATCCGCTTAAGGTGTCCGAATGCGACCGATTCCAGCCATGTGATACCGATATGTATATTGGCGTCACCTGCTATTCGCCCCGGAATATCCAGCTCTTTACCCTTGGGTGCGCCGGTACCCACGAAGATTGCATCGTAGCCTTCATTCAGAAGCGCTTTCATGCTTTTGATGGGGTGGTTCAAACGCAGGTCGACCCCCATGTCAACAATATAATCAATCTCTTCATTGAGTACCGTTGCCGGCAGGCGAAAAGACGGAATGTTGGAACGCATCAGACCACCCGGTTCCGCCAGTGCCTCGAAAATGGTGCATTCGTAGCCTACCGGCATCAGGTCATTGGCCACGGCAAGTGATGCGCAACCGGCACCGATCAGGGCGATTTTCTTGCCATTTTTTTGCTTGGGAATGAGCGGCAGGCGATCGCTGATATCCGCGTCACGATGGTCCGCGGCCACGCGCTTGAGACGACAGATTGCGACCGGTTTTTCGTTGGTGCGTCCACGCCGGCAGGCCGGTTCGCACGGCCGGTCACAGACACGGCCAAGGATGCCCGGAAAGACATTGCTTTCACGGTTCAGTATATAGGCGTCTGTAAATTGTCCCTGGGCGATTTTGCGGATGTACTCGGGTACATCCGTATGCGCGGGGCAGGCCCACTGACAATCCACGACCTTGTGGAAATAATCAGGGTTATCTACATTGGTGGGTTTCATTCCTGACCCCGGCATTTATCCACAAGCTCTTTCCTGTTCGCCCCGCACAAGCAAAGGATAACCGTTTTATCGGGGCAAATCATCATTGAATGTTTCTCATTCGTAGTGGGATTTCAGGTGTTGATGCTAGAGAATATCGTCGAGCGCATCCATCAGGCGGCCTACTTCTTCTTTTTTGGTGTAATGGACAAACGATAATCGCACTACGCCCTGCTGCGGTGGTATGCCAAGGGCCTGCATCAACCGGTAGGCGTAACAGTTGCCATTGGCAATACCGATTTTCTGATCGGCCAGCAGTTTCGCAATCTCGGCCGGGTCCCGGTCTTCCACGGTAAATGAAACCGTGGGTGCGCGGTTTTTTGTCGCCGCCTTGCCAATCAGGCGCACGGATTGCCGCTCGGAGAGGAAATCCAGCAGGGGTTGCAGGTTTTTGCGCTCTGCGTGCTGGAACAACGCCCGAACCCTCGAGGTTTTTCTTGTCTGCGCGACTTCTCCAGTACCAAAATGATGTGAATACACGGCCTCGAAATAGTCGATTACACCATTGATGGATGCGATTTGCGCGTGATCCGGACCCGCCGGGGTGAAGCGCGCCGTCGGATGATCGACGTTGAAAAAATGACCCTGGTTGGGCAGTTGTTCATTGATGGCTTTGCGCATGACCATCACGCCGAGGTGCGGACCATAAACCTTGTATGTTGAAAACATGTAGATATCTGCGCCAAGCGCATCCACGTCCGGCAGGCCGTGTCCTGCGTAGGAAACGCCGTCGACAATGGCCATGGCTCCGACCGCGTGGATTTTATCCGTCCATTCGCGCACCGGGTGCATACTGCCGACAATATTCGAACAATGTGTAAACGCCACGACGCGGGTTTTCTCGTTCAGCAAACTTTCCAGGCCGACCGGGTCCAGTTCAGCACTCTGCGAGTCGATTTTCCACTCGCGGATCACCATACCTTCCGCCTCCAGTCTGCGCCACGCACCGACATTGGCCTCGTGATCCTGGTTGGTCACGATGATTTCGTCACCGGGTTTGAGGTGCTGGCGCAGCGCTTGGGCCACGACATAGGTGTTTTGTGATGTTGATGGTCCGAAATGAACTTCGTCCGTCGCAACGTTCAACCAGCGGGCCATCCGCTCCCGCGCCTGGTCCATTTGCTCCCCCGCGCTATGCGAGGGCCCAAAACCATAGTAGGGCTGCACCTTTGTGTCGAGATAGTAACGGTGCAGCGAATTGATCATTTGCCCGCAGGCATAGGAACCGCCGGCATTTTCAAAATGTGCAAATCCCTCCAGTGAAGGCTCACTAAAAGCAGGAAACTGGTTACGAATGAAGCTGAGATCGAGGTCAATCATAGATTTCTCTTTTAAGGATATCCAATATCACTGCACACTACCAAAAAGAAGCGGTGTCTGTCTCGAAAATTACGTCATGCATCCGCTAATCCGGCGTAGTACTCCCTGAGAATCTCGATTACCTCGGGACGTCCGAACTCCGGTGGCACCGGCGCGCCTTCAGCCAACATGGCGCGTTGCTGGGTGCCGGAAATATGAATTCGTTCCGAATCGTCATGGGGACATGTTTTACCGGTCGCCATTCCGAAACATTTTTTACAGTAAAAGGTGATGTCAATTTTAAGTGGCCGTGTTTCAAGCGCTCCCTTCCACAGGGTATTGAAAATATGGTGCGCGTCAAACGGGCCGTAATAATCACCCACGCCGGCGTGGTCCCGTCCGACGATAAGATGGGAACAGCCGTAATTTTGGCGAATCAGGGCGTGTAACAGCGCCTCCCGCGGCCCCGCATACCGCATCTCGATCGGATAACCCGCCTGTATAACCGTACCGGGGACGAAGTAATGATCGATCATCGCCTGGATGGCCCTGGTGCGGATGTCTGCCGGAATATCTCCCGGTTTGAGCTTGCCCAGCACCTGGTGAATAAATACGCCATCGGTGACCTCAATTGCGATTTTTACCAGGTGTTCATGGGCACGCTGCATCGGGTTGCGTGTCTGGAACGCCGCCACAGATGACCAGCCGTTTTCCATGAACATGGCGCGCGCCTGGGCGGGGCGAATGTACAGCTCGGGATATTTTGCCGGGTATTCACCTTCGGAAATACATTTCACCCGTCCAGCGAGGTTGACCTCACCCTGGTCCATCACTTTTTTCACCCCCGGGTGTGCTGTATCCGTGGTGCGGTAGACCTGCTCACACTCCACGATCTTGTTCGGTGCATACTTTTCAGTGACTTCCATCAAGGCGAGGATTTCACCGTTTTGCCCGTCGATCAGAGCAACTTCCTCTTCCACGTGAATGCTGTCTGCGAGCGCCTTCTCGCAGGAAAGCGTAATGGGTATCGGCCAGAACACACCATTTTTGAGCTTCATGTCAAAACAGACCCGCCGCCAGTTGCCCTTGCCCATGAAGCCGTCGAGCGGTGTATATGCACCCATGGCCATCATCAATACGTCCGAAACTTCCCGGCTGGTCATGGGTACTTTCGTCAGACCTTTCGCGCGGTTCCGCAGTTCCGTGCGCTGGGACTTGGGGGCAAGCAGTGCTTTTAACCCGCCTCCACCGTGCGGCGATACCAGTTTCGACATAATTTTATTCTCCTTGAGGGAGTGACAAATCCGATTATATTACCAACAAATAATATACCAGGGCCCACTGCTGTCCCACTTATTCCAGATGCCAGTTGCTGAATCAAAGGTCAATCGCGGGATTGCGCAACATTTGTTTCGTCCGGACTTCAATTCACCATTTGCCAGGACCGCCAGGTGCGTGCTGTCAACACAATGGTTTCTATCAGTCGATGGCAACTCTGTGTCAGAGCCGGGGCGGGTATCCACTACCAGGACCGTGCGAAACAGGAGGTCGAGCCCGAGCCTCCAGGACGGATTTACGGCGTGTCCTGGTAGTGGCTACCCGCCCCGGCTCCTTCCACTGATTTTATGTGGGACAGCAATGATCAGGGCCTGTTTACATGTATGCGGCATGGACGTCCGCATGATGTAGTGGGCCTGTTAACGGGCCCTAAATCTGTCTGGACTCAGGTACCAGCGGCCTTCCTGGCATATTTTTGCTTGTGCGGTATGACCCCGCGCACCCCACCGCGAGGATTTTCCATGTCGCCTTTGTACCTGGGAATCATGTGAATGTGGAGGTGCGGTATGGACTGACCGGCCGTCTCGCCTATATTGACCCCGACGTTATAGCCGTCGGGTTTGAATTCCTTATCGATGATGGATTTCATTTCGTCAACCAGCGCCCAGATCGCCGCTTTTTCTTCCGCAGTTGCTTCAAAGTATCCGGCAATATGCCGGTGAGTGATAACAAGGCAGTGACCCGGGTTAACCGGGTAGCTGTCATAGTGGGCGAAAGCCAAATCGTTTTGGATCACCTTTTTAGGTTTTCCGCAAAAGGGACAATGTTTATGCTCGGGCATATCTGGACCTGGTGATCTGTTGGCAGAGGTTGCTGGTAAACCCGTTTCCCGCTTTGAAAGATCGTCAATCATTATCTGCTCAAAGAACCTGTTTAATCTGTGAACGGGCCGAATGCACTAAACGGTTGTTTTTTCAACTGGACTGGGATACTTTTAAAGCTACATTAGCAAACTATAATGTTTTGTCGCGTCTCGTGTATGGTAGTGATTCAAAATCTGATATTCAACGAATAAAGCCTGAGGAGGTCCGAATCAATGTTTACCAACCCCTTTTCCGGACTTTTAGATTTCGTCTCTCCCCTTATGATGCAGGCATATGTCGTGCTCATGGTGCTCCTGGTTATAGGCGGCACGGTTTTAGACACTATTCACAAGAAAAGCGCCCGCTATTTCTTTGAGAATGCCGAAAAGGCCAAGGCCAGGGCGACCCGGTCGGTTTCCGTTGTAAAAAAGACTTCGATTGCAGTCACGACCATTGCGGTGGATGTGCTGACCTCCGGGGAGTTTTGCAACCAGCGCCGCAGGCTGGCGCATCTTCTTACCATGTACGGTTTCATCCTGTTTGCAGCCACCACTGCCATCATGATATTTGGCTACATCGGTGCAGACACACCCGTTATTCTTCCGCTACTTTGGCACCTGGGTGCCCTGATGCTCTGCGTTGGCGGTTACTGGTTCTGGTTTGTTATCCGGGTCGACGTTGCCGCCGAAGGCAACCCCTGGTATCGCGTCATACCTGCTGACCTGTTCGTTCTCTCGCTGCTCGCGACAGCGACCTTTGCGCTTATCTGGTCATTTATGCAAGCGGTTGGTGCCACCAGCCTTTCAACCCTGTTCTTTGCTTTGTTCATACTGTCCAGCACGGTGCTATTCGGCAGTGTGCTGTGGTCCAAGTTCGCCCATATGTTTTTTAAACCAGCAGCGGCTTTTCAGAAACGCGTGGCCAAAGCTGACGGTTCACGGGACGGGTTGCCGGCACCTGCAGACAAACCCAAGCAGTTTGGTCTTGGTATCAAGCGACTGCTGCCCAGGAATTATTGATAAATATTCAACAATCGGTCATTGATCCTGAAGATCATTGGTCCTTAATGCCGGAGAAGTAACAACATGCCAACATTTGTCTATATGACCCGCTGCGACGGCTGTGGCCATTGTGTCGATATCTGCCCTTCCGACATCATGCACATCGACAAAAAACTTCGCCGCGCCACCAATATCGAACCCAATATGTGCTGGGAGTGCTACTCCTGC
Organism: uncultured Gammaproteobacteria bacterium; assembly: GCA_963801195.1. Lineage (GTDB taxonomy): Bacteria > Pseudomonadota > Gammaproteobacteria > Xanthomonadales > SZUA-36 > SZUA-36. The sequence continues at coordinate 706,272 of CAWDDX010000003.1, forward strand.
GTGAAGGCCTGCCCAATGAATGCAATCGACGTGCGTGGCTACGCCGATTTCGCCCCGCTCGGTCACAGCGTCCGGGTACTTCGCGAAGAGGAAAAAGGCACGATTTCATGGAGGATCAAATTCCGCGACGGCCGCGAAAAGAACTTCCTGTCACCCATCTGTACCAAACCATGGGGAGAGGGAATCGAGGATCTTGCCACTTTACCCGTGCCCGATGAAGAGGCTTTGAACTCCCAGTTGCTTGCCTATGAGCCAGACGTGCTGGGTTACGAAGGCGGACTGCGAAAACTGCCGGGTAAATTCAAGCAGGGAGTATATTACTGATGAGTATCAAAACAGTTTACGAAGACTGCGATATCCTCGTTGTCGGCGGGGGTATGGGCGGCACGGGCGCTGCCTATGAAGCCAGGTACTGGGGCCGGGATCTGAAAATTGTCGTCGCCGAAAAAGCCAACATTGACCGCTCCGGCGCGGTCGCCCAAGGTCTTTACGCCATCAACTGCTATATGGGAACACAGTGGGATGAGAACAATCCCGAGGACCATGTGCGCTATGCCCGCAACGACCTGATGGGCCTGGTGCGCGAGGATCTTGCCTTTGATATGGCCCGCCATGTTGATTCTGCCGTACACAAGTTCGAAGAGTGGGGCCTGCCTTTTATGAAGGACCCCGATAGCGGGCGCTACCAGCGCGAAGGCAAGTGGCAGATCATGATTCACGGCGAAAGCTACAAACCCATCGTCGCAAATGCCGCGCGTAACTCTGCGGATAAAATCTATAACCGGATCATGGTCACTCATCTGCTGATGGACGAAAGCAAGGGTAACCGGGTCGGTGGTGCAGTTGGCTTTAACGTACGTACCGGTGACTTCCATGTTTTCCGGGCCAAAGCGGTGATCGTCAGCGCGGGGGGCGCCTCGCACATCTTCAAACCACGCTCTGTGGGTGAAGGTATGGGACGGACCTGGTACGCCCCCTGGAGCAGTGGTTCAGCCTACGCCCTGGCAATACAGGCCGGCGCCAAAATGACGCAGATGGAAAACCGCATCGTCCTGGCGCGATTCAAGGATGGGTACGGACCGGTCGGGGCATACTTCCTGCACCTTAAGACCTATACCCAGAATGCCTATGGAAACGAATACGAATCCACCTGGTATGACGATACCAAGGCCATGGTCGGAGAGTATATCGATCATCACCCGGTGCCGACCTGCCTGCGCAACCACGCCTTGATCTCCGAGGTCAAGGCAGGCCGTGGTCCGATCCACATGGTCACAAAGGAAGCATTCCAGGATCCCCATCTCGAAGAGGTGGGCTGGGAAAACTTCCTCGGCATGACCGTCAGCCAGGCGGTTGTCTGGGCCTCGCAGGACATCGATCCAAAATACATCAACCCCGAACTGACCACCTCCGAACCTTATGTCATGGGTTCACACGCAACCTGCTCGGGCGCCTGGTGCAGCGGACCTGAAGACCTGTCTCCCGACGAATACCAGTGGGGGTACAACCGGATGATGACGGTCGAGGGCCTGTTTGGCGCCGGTGATGCTATCGGCGGCACGGCGCATGCCTTCTCGTCCGGATCCTTTACGGAAGGCCGTTTGGCTGCAAAGGCTGCTGTCAAATACGTTAAGGACCTGCGCAATGAATCGATGCAGATCTCTGACGAACAGATAGCGGGATTCAAGCAAACCATCTTTAAACCGCTCGAAAACTACCAGGTCGGCCGCAACGAGATTGTCGGCGGAACCGTTTCACCCAGCTATCTTTTACCGATCCAGGGTCTGCAGCGTCTTGAAAAAACCATGGATGAGTACGTTGGAGGTATCAGCGTCAACTACATGACCAACGATAAATTGCTCGAGCGCGGTATCCAGTTGCTGAATATCATGGAAGAGGATTTTGAACACCTCGGTGCTGAAGACCTGCACCAGTTACAACGGGCCTGGGAGTTGAAACATCGCCTGCTCGCATCGCAGTCAGTCGCCCAGCACACGCTGTTCCGTGAGGAAACCCGCTGGCCCGGCTACTACTACCGTGGTGACCACATGAAACTGGATGATGAGAACTGGCATTGCCTGACACTGTCACGCCGCGACCCGGAATCGGGTGATTGGGCAATGGAAAAAGCCCCCGTCTATCACATCGTTGACTAAGTAGTCTTGGCCTGAACGGGGTCAGTGTAAAGCGCCGGAGCCCTCTCTGGCGCTTTACACTGACCCCATTCTTTTAAATGCATGATGCAAGAAAGAGACAAACATCCATGAACTTGACCGACGCCCCAAAAGCCGCTCGCCTTCTTGCCGAACAGGCCCGGGCCGCGACCGCTCGTCAGGAGTACCAACAAGCCGCCGGCCTTTTTGCCGAAGCAGCAACAATCAAGGGGCTAGAAGTACCATTGCAATGGAAATACCGCAATGAACAGGCTTTGATGCTCGCGGAATTCGGCCGTGAAAGCAGGGATATCCCTGCACTTGAAGAGGCGATCGGTCTCTTTGAGAAGACGGTGCTTGACCTTGCCCCCAAAAACGAGAGACCGGCGGACTGGGCAACGACACAACATAATTTCGGCAACGCGCTCGGTCTCCTGGGGCAACGTCAGCGCGCAACCCGGACGCTGGATCGGGCCATTATTGTTTTTGAAAACGCGCTTTCGGTCAGGAGCAGGGAACACTCGCCCCTGGACTGGGCAACGACACAGGACAACTATGGCAGCGTGCTCGGAATCCTCGGGCAACGCCGTGGTGACGTGGAAATATTGAAAAAATCTGTGGCGGCATTTGAAAACGCGCTGCAGGCGCGCACCAGGGAATTGGTTCCGATGGACTGGGCTGCCACTCAAAATAATCTCGGCACCGCATTGCTGGTCCTGGCCCAGCGTGAAAAGGATCCAAAACTGTTGAAGCGGTCGGTGGAGGCCTATAAAAATGTTTTGACCGAATGGACACGCAAACGGGTGCCATTGAACTGGGCAACCACCTTTAATAACCTGGGCAACGCCTTGCGTCTGCTCGGCGAGACACGCAAAGGTCCACGAACACTGGAGCAATCGGTTTCTGCTTTCAGGAACGCACTGGCAGAGCGCACCCGTGAAAAACTGCCGATGGACTGGGCCATGACGCAGAACAATCTCGGCGCTGCGCTTCAATCGCTCGGCAAACGCCAGGACGATGAGCGTTATTTTGAAGAGGCGGTTAGCGCTTATCAAAACGCACTCGAGGTAATTACCCCACAGAAATCCCCGACAAGCTGGGCCATGACACTGGCCAACCTGGCCGCTGCAAGATTGATTTTGGCGGAAAAGACGCGGGATGTTGAGGTGGCGTCTTTAGCGCTGGATGATTTCAATGATGTCGTTGAGTTTTTTCGCAAAGCCAGCCATGCCCAGTACATGGAGCTCGCCGAGGATCAACGTAAAAAGGCGGCGGCTCTGCTTGAGGCGCTTGGTGAGTAGCAGCGTTCAGAGCGATTATGCGGTTCACCGATTTCGACGTGAGAGAGGCCACCAAAAAACTTGAGTTCCAGCAACTCCTAGACATAATGATTTGACCTGCCCAACCTCAAGCCGCGTGGATTAAGCTAGAGGTTTGGTTAACCATAGGCTCAGAGCCAGAATTGAGGAGGACAGGTCAAATCATTATGTCTAAGCCTGATCCGGTTGTGAATGGACAATGATCCACGACACCACCGCGTTTTTGAGAAGTTGGCGTTCATGCAAAAGCGGTAGATCAATTGATAGAGCAACATCCCGTTTCAAGCCATGCAATCTCCGGGTACCAGATTCAACAAGGCAATCAAAACCAGTCGCAGAGACCGCAACCACAATGAGACGTCAATGGCATGCAGAACATTCGATTTTCTTAATAAACTAGTTTATATTGGCTGAGGCGTTCCAACCCTTTAACAATATGAGCTTTTGTCCCGAGCGAGGTAGCCCAAATGAGCAGCACCGATTTGAAACCCGGCATCGACCCGAACACGATGTCGATCATCGTCACCAAGGGCACGCTTGACTGGGCTTATCCCCCCTTCATCCTCGCCACGACCGCCGCGGCCATGGGTCTTGAGGTTACGATGTTTTTCACCTTTTACGGCCTCACGCTGTTAAAAAAGGACCTTGACCTTGAAATTAGCTCGCTGGGCAATCCCGCCATGAAAATGCCGATGATGGGCATGCACATGGGTATGCCCAATATCGTCTCTGCGATCCCGGGTGTCGATGCCGCCGCGACCGTGATGATGAAGAACCTTATCAAGAAGAAAGGTGTTGCCTCCATTCCTGAACTCCGTGAGCTCGCCGTCGAGGCGGATGTACGTCTGATCGCCTGTCAGATGACCCTGGATCTGTTTGAATACTCAAAAGATGACATGATCGAAGGTATCGAAATCGGTGGCGCCGCAACTTATATCGAAGTGGCTACACAAAGCCATATCAACCTGTTTATCTGAATGACTGAAATATCCAGACAAGGAAAAACCAATGGCAGATCAAGTACTTGATGCAAAGGGCCTGAATTGCCCGTTGCCGATTCTTAAAGCAAAGAAAGCGTTGAAATCACTGGAAAACGGCCAGGTTCTCGAAGTGCTTTCTACCGACCCGGGTTCGGTGGCTGATTTCTCGGCATTTTGCCGTACCACGGGCAATGAACTGGTGGAACAAAGCGAAGCGGATGGTATTTATACCTATCTTATTCGCAAATCCGCGTAGTCCGTTTGGGCGTATTGCTCCAGTAGCGCCCCTGCAATCACGACCAGGAGCCGGGCCACCGCTGGCTCAACTCTTTGCTTTTGTCCCCGGAAACAGGTGCATATCAGCGAGGGCATAGCGCAAAGCGCTAAAAAAACCGTTTTCATCCATCCGGTAATACTCGATTTTCATTGTCAACGCGCTGCCAAAAATAATACTGACAAGCGCCAACAGCGATCCAAGCGCCAGTGTGGACATACCGGTTATGCCCTGTCCAATGGTACAACCGAGCGCCAGCACACCCCCGAATCCCATTAACCCGCCACCAAACATATGACGGATCATATCGGACCGGTCAGTGAATGTTTCCAATCGAAATTTGCCAGTCAGGACGGCATACAGGAAAGAACCCAGAATCACACCAAATACGGCAGCAATTCCAAAATTTATGGTTGATCCAGTAAAAGTCATGAGATACATCAACTGGTCAGCCGTTGGACCGGTAAATGTAAAAGACTCGAGTCGAAGTGGTTCAAAATCATCGAAGCCAACAACACCCGTTATATACCAACCGGTTGGTATGATCAGACCGATGCCAGCACCCGCCAGGAGGTTATCGAAACTGCGTCTGAGTTCTTTCCCCTTGAGGGCGTAAATGATCAAACCACCACCCAATAAAAGCGCGACAATATTATGCGCGAGTGGTGCGTTTTCCACACCCAGAACTTGACTCAAGAAGGTTGCAATCCCCTGGTCCGGAACTCCGTGAGCACCCAGGTCGATATTGGTCTTCTCAATGACATTGGTCCTGACCAGGGCAAGCAGACCGCGCATGGTCATGTAGGCTGTCAAACCGATAAAAATCATCACCACCAGGGATTTGAGATTTCCCCCACCCACCCTGACCAGGGTGCGGTTCGCACATCCCGAAGCCAGCGTCATACCAACACCAAACAAAAACCCGCCGGCCAGGTATCCAAGCCAGCCGAAATTGGGCGTCAGGTAAATCGCATCACTAATATCTATGATTTCTCCAAACTGCAGTGCCTGCGTGATCAGCGTGGCTATACCGATGGCCAGTGACCAGGCGCGTAAACGGCCCTTGTTACCCATATTTACCCAGTCACTGACAGCACCCATGGTACAAAAATTGGTCTTATTGACCACTGCACCAAATACCAATCCCACCAGGAAACTCAGCATGGCTACCCTGTATACGGGCTCCCACTCCATCATGTGTTTTGCTCCAGTTTTTGAGTCTTGTTCTTGTTCCGGCAAGAATCAGTGCAGCGATATTTGATTGCTTTTTCGGAGTTTTTATTTTGATCTCACCTGTACCGGTATTACAAGCACATCACGGTGTTATTGCGTAAACCTCAATTTCCGTATCGAATAAATGTTTTTCAACGATGTGCGCTACCAGCAAAAGCCACTCTTCCGCTGAATTTTGTAAGGGGTGGGATCGTCTATTTACCGATACAGAAACTGGAGAAAATAGCACCCAGCAAATCATCGGGCAAGTACTCACCGGTCAGTTCACCGAGTGATTTCTGCGCGAGACGCAGTTCCTCAGCCAGTGTTTCAGGCGAGTTGTATTCCTGGAGTTGCCGGTGTCCGGCCTGGATATGTTCCCGTGTTCGTTTTAACGCATCGAGGTGACGGTTCCTGGCAGAAAAAACACCCTCGTAATTTTCCGAGGCGCCGACGATGCGCTTAACCGTTTGGACCAGTGCTTCGAGGCCCTGCCCCGTTTTGGCCGACAGCCAGATTTTTCTCGACCCCACATCCAATGCGTTGTCAACCGGGATCAAATCAACCTTGTTGTAAACTTCGATACAGGGAATGCTATCCGGAACCTCGTTTTTGAGCGCCAGTTGCGGTTCAACTGGCTGGCTTGCATCCATCACCAGCAAAACCAGGTCAGCACTCAGCATGGCCGCACGGGCCCGTCGCACGCCCTCAGCTTCCACCACGTCGTCAGATTCGCGAATACCCGCGGTATCAGAAACGTGTACAGGCAGTCCATCCAGGGATATATATTCCCGCAGCACATCGCGGGTGGTTCCGGGAATATCAGTGACAATGGCGGATTCACGACCGGCTAACGCATTCAACAAGCTTGATTTACCCGCATTGGGTAAGCCGGCTATGGCGATATTGATACCGTCTCTTAACAACTGACCCTGGTGCGCCTGATCCGCCAGGTCCTGTAGCAATTTATCCGCCCTGCCCAACTTTTCCAGGACATCACTGTCAGCCAGAAAATCAATTTCCTCGTCCGGAAAGTCCATTGCGGCTTCCACAAAAACCCTCAGGTCGATTAATTCTCGCTGCAGTTGGTTGACCTGTTTTGAAAACACACCTTCCAGCGAACGTTGCGCGGCCCGCGCGGACGCTTCGGTAGCGGATTCGATCAGGTCTGCGATCGCCTCGGCCTGGACCAGGTCAATCTTGTTGTTCAGGAAGGCTCTTTCAGAAAACTCACCCGGTCGCGCGGGCCTTGCGCCAAGCGCCATCAACCTGGTCATCAACATCTGGAGAATTTGCGGGCCACCATGCCCCTGGAGTTCAAGGACGTCTTCGCCGGTAAATGAGGCCGGTGCTTTAAATAACAGCGCAATACCTGAATCTATGATCTGTCCGTTTTCGTCCCTGAACCGGGAAAAGTGAGCTTCTTTGGGCTGAAGAGAAACGTCAAGTATCTGATTGGCTATGGAAATACTCAACGGGCCTGAAACGCGGATCACACCGACCCCACCGACGCCAGGAGGTGTTGCGATGGCGCAGATGGTGTCCGTTACCGATGCTTTATCGCTGTGACCTTCCATGGCCACAGCTTAATGGATAAATTAACCGTTAGCAGCTTCAATCTTGCGGGTGATGTACCATTGCTGCGCCAGTGACAGGCCGGCATTGGTCGCCCAGTAGAGCACCAGTCCGGCCGGGAAAAATGCAAACATGAACGAAAACGCAATCGGCATGAACTGCATGATCTTGCGCTGCAACGGATCCATACCCGCCGTTGGCGTGAGTCGCTGGGTCAAAATCATGAAAGCCGCATTCAGAACGGGCAGGACAAAATAGGGATCGCGCGCAGTCAGGTTGTGTATCCACAAAATAAATGGCGCCTGGCGCAACTCGACTGATTCGAGCAATACCCAGTAAAGCGCGATGAAAATGGGTATCTGCACCAGGATGGGTAAACAGCCGCCCAGCGGATTGACCTTCTCGGTCTTGTACATTTCCATCATGGCCTGGCTCATGCGTTGACGGTCATCACCGTAACGTTCCTTGAGTTGCTCAATACGTGGTTGCAACTTCCGCATTCTGGCCATCGAGCGATACTGGGCTTCAGTGAGTTTAAAAAATACCAACTTGATTAATACGGTCAGCAGAACAATGGCCCAGCCCCAGTTATTGACCAGCTTGTGGATATGAGAAAGCAACCAGAACAGCGGTTTGGAAAACACCGTGAAAATACCGTAATTAACCGTGTGTCCAAGCCCCGGCGCCACTTCCTCGATCTTGTCCTGCAGCTTCGGTCCGACGTATAGGCGGCTTTCAAATTCATGGCTTGCACCCGCGGCCACGTCTACCGATGGGGATACGGCTCTTGCGATATAGCGCGGGAATCCGTTGGGTGAGTAAACCTGCGTGGAATAAGTATCGGTCTGTCCCTGGGGAGGAATCCAGGCGGCAAAGAAATAATGCTGAATCATGGACAGCCAGCCATCGCTGAAAGCGCGTTGATAGGGTTCGCTGGCAACATCGTCAAATTTTATTTTTTCAAATTTTTCATCCGGGCTGTAAAAACCGATACCAAAAAAGCTGTATCTTCCTGGATTCTTAAAGCCGCCATCATCTTTGTTTTTATCCACTGAGCGCTGCAACTGGTCATAGCGGCTGCCGGTCCAGCTTTGACCGCTTTCATTAGAAATCGTATGACGCACTTCGATGTCATATTTTCCACGTTTGAAAATAAACGTCTTGGTGACTTTGATTCCGCTGTCACCGGTCCAGGTCATCGGAACACGGATTTCATCTGCGGAGCCGCCGAGGTCGTATTGCAGGGTTTGCGATTGATATTTACTGGTATGGTTGGGTGCCGAAGCGCGGCTCAGTAAACCGGATTGCGCGATGAACATCTCCGGTCCGGTGCTGCTGAATAAATCGACTTTTACTCCAGGTTTTTCCAGTTCAACCGGGTATTTCAGAAGCTTGGCTGACACCACCGTACCGCCGACCGGGTCAATTTCTACCTCAAGAACGTCCGTTGTGACTTTCACCAGTGAATTGGAGCTTGTCATGACGGGCTGGGAGACCGTATCCGGAGCCGCGCCGGCATGGCTTACGTCTGGTGTTGGCAAATCGCTGATGGCTGGAACCACCTCGTCAGGAGACTCAATGGTTGGTGTGTCAGCTGTTGATTTGGTGACTTCAGCTACGGGTTTTGACTGTGGCTGCACACCATAGTCCTTTTGCCATTGCACCCACATCAAGTAGGAGAGGACGAGTAACCCCATGAGCAGCATCGGGCGAAGGTTTGCCATTATCTCTGTGTCCTTAATCGATCAACCAACGGCCCGTTGTGGCGGTCCGCGGCTTTCCTGGTCAGTTTTTGCCAATGGTTCGAGAGAGACTCGCCCAATATTTTGTTGCTTTGATTTGCTGCCCTTGCTGTCGGAAGAACGACAAAATCCAGCGCATTATCCGTGACCGGACCGATCATTTTAGAACGGAAGTTTTCCCGGACCACGCGCTTTATACGGTTGCGGCCAACGGCTTTGGCACAGGCTTTTTTGGAAACGGCCATACCAAGACGATGCTGCCGGATGTCATTAACCCGTGCCACGATTCTGAAATAATCGTCAAATGACCGGATGGGTTGCTGGAAAACCAATCTGAATTGTGCTGGCTTGAGTAATCTGGATTGCCTGGAAAATTTCATCATTCCTGGCCTATGCACGTTTGTTGCGCTGTCTTTTTGGCCCTGTCCGAAGTTAGCCGTTTTACCGGGTGCTCTTTTCAGGTTCTGTCAGGCAATCCGAGGTCCGAGATAATTCCCCTGGCATTAAGCGCTTAAACGCTTACGGCCTTTCGCACGACGTGCGTTAATAACGGCGCGACCACCGCGGGTAGCCATACGGGCGCGAAAACCATGACGCCGGGCACGTATCAAAACACTTGGCTGAAAAGTACGTTTCATTTTTTTAGGACCTCATTAAATTCTATTTCCAAGACTGTGCTAACGAAATTACAGACAGTCGAGACAAGAGGCGAATGGTATCCCGCATACGCATATTATTCAAGCAATTGGATCGATAATTTTTGAATATGCTTCAGACCGGTTACAACTGTAGCGAAGTTATCCACAGCGAGTTAGACTAACGCTAATCAGGTCGAGTGATAGTACACGTCCGTATATATCCGCTGAAAATTTAGCTATATCAACCATAACTTGTTGAAAAAAATAATTTTTAGGCTTTTTCAGCCCAAAGAGTTCATGCGTTGAAAACTAGAAACTTATGATGGCTTAAACACTGCATGACGCAAAATACCTGGCAACAATGCCTTCAACACCTCGAGCGGGAACTTCCGGTTGAAGATATCAATACCTTCATACGGCCGCTGGAAATTGTCAGTGGAAAAAACCGGACCCGGCTGGTCGCCCCGAATTCCTACGTCCGTGATCATATAACGACACATTACCTCGAGCGTATCCGGGACATATTCGAACATCTTGGCCAGGCTCGGGCATCTGTCAGTATTGAAGATGGTCTTCCGGTCGAGTCAAAACAAAATAGCGCGTCATCACGAACTTCGTCAGGCGAAACGCTGGCCACCGGACTCAACCATCGTTACCGCTTCGATAATTTTGTTCAGGGTAAATCAAACGAATTGGGCTTTGCGGCCGCTTCACAGATCGCTCAAAAACCCGGAGAGGCCTATAACCCATTGTTGTTGTACGGTAGTACCGGCCTTGGGAAAACGCATTTGCTGCATGCCATTGGCAACAACATCAGGGAAAACAGCCCATCAACAAGAGTGCTGTTCCTGGACTCCGAACGTTTTGTAAGCGAAATGATCCAGGCTCTGCGACACGGTGCGATTGATAACTTCAAAAAACACTATCGATCAGCCGGTGCCCTGCTCATCGATGATATCCAGTTTTTTGCGGGAAAAAAGAGCACTCAGGAAGAATTTTTTCATACTTTCAATGCCTTGTTGGATAGCAAACAACAAATAGTTTTAACATGTGACCGTTACCCAAAAGAGGTTGAGGGTCTGGAAGCCCGGCTTCGTTCACGTTTTGGATGGGGTCTGACGGTTGCAATTGAGCCGCCGGACTTTGAGACCCGGGTTGCGATACTGATGAACAAAGCCCAGGAAAAGGGTGTTCAATTGAAGGAAAGTGTCGCTTTTCTTGTAGCCAAGCGCCTGCGTTCACATGTGCGGGACCTGGAAGGTGCGCTAAACACTTTGATAGCCAATGCCAGGTTTTCCGGTCGGGAAATCACAGACGGTTTTGCCAGGGAAGTGTTGCGGGACTTGCTCACTGTTCACGATCGACTGATTACCATTGAAAATATTCAAAAAACAGTTTGTGAATATTACAAAATACGTATTGCAGAGTTATTATCAAAGCGAAGACATCGCAGCATTGCACGTCCAAGGCAAATGGCAATGTCGCTGTGTAAGGAATTGACCCAGCACAGCTTGCCGGAGATAGGTGATGCTTTTGGCGGGCGGGATCACACAACCGTATTGCATGCGTGTCGTAAAATAGTTGAATTATGTGAAACCGATGGACGTTTGAGGGAAGACAAGGTTAAATTGTTGCGCTTATTGACCGCTTGATATTTTGTGGAACAATAGTGGTATAAGACCTTAACAAGTTGTTAATAAGTTTTGCCGTTTATGGAGAGTCGTGTTTCTCCACATGTTATACACAAGCTCAGCTTATGCTGTACACACACTTTAAAGAAGATATTCTTATTTAATATCAATAAGTTATAAGATATATAAGTTTAATTAACAGAACTTACTACTACTACTACTTTTATATATCTTATTTAAGAACAGTAATAAACAAGGATCAAAGTATGAAATTCACGATATCCAGGGAAGTGCTTCTTCAACCAATCAGCCAGGTTATTGGTGTAGTTGAACGCAGGCAGACATTACCGGTATTGGCTAACTTCATGCTGGTTGCCAGAAATGAGCAATTAACCGTTACCGGTACGGATATGGAAGTCGAGTTGATTTCAAGCGTACCTGCTCAGGTTTCCCAAGATGGTGAAATTACAGTACCGGCACGCAAGTTTCTGGATATCGTCAAGGCATTACCCGATGGTGCCAATATTTCCTTCAGCGTCAGTGATGAGAAGGCGACACTATCCGCGGGTCGCAGCCGATTTACACTCTCTACATTACCCGCATCTGAATTTCCCGCTACTGACCAGGTGGAAGCGCTTGAAAAAATAGTAGTTTCTGAAAAATCCCTGAAAAAAATGATGGATAAGACCGCATTTGCAATGGCCAACCAGGACGTGCGTTATTATCTAAATGGCCTTCTTTTCGACTTTAGTAGTCAGCTACTCAAAGCTATCGCAACCGATGGTCACAGATTGGCAATTTGCGATCTGGAAGGCAGCGTAGACATCATGAGCGACCGTCAGCTTATCGTGCCGAGAAAAGGTGTGATGGAACTGACGCGTATGCTGTCGGATGAACCAGACGAGGTTACGCTGGCCCTCGGACGAAACCATATCAGGCTGGTCAAAGGTGAAACGACATTTACCTCAAAGTTGATTGACGGTCGATTTCCAGACTACAAGGCCGTAGTTCCTGTTGGTGCTGACAAGCAAATGCTCATTGACAGGGGGATTTTTATTCATGCACTTCAAAGAGCGGCCATTTTGTCAAATGAAAAATACAAGGGAGTACGGCTGGAGGCAGAAGGATCCACGATAAAAATTGTTGCGCACAACCCGCAACAGGAAGAAGCCGTAGAGGAAATCGAAGCCGAATTCAATTTTGATCGCCTGGCGGTTGGCTTTAACGTTACTTATCTTCTCGACGCATTAATGGCCATCGATACCGAGATGGTGTCTCTTGAACTAAAGGATGCAAATAGCAGTTGCCTGATCTCAGCACCGGACTCAGACATAAATCGTCATGTCGTTATGCCACTTAAGCTCTGATTTAAATTTCCATTGACGATATGCGGGTTAAATCCCTTAATATCAGTAACTTAAGAAATATTTCTTCGACACAAATAGACCTTGATCCGTGTCTGAACTGTTTCGTTGGTGATAATGGCGCGGGTAAAACCAGTATTCTTGAAGCGCTTTCCGTCTTATCCAAAGGCCGCTCTTTCAGGCCAGGGCAAATTTCCTCACTCATCGGACCTGCCGGCAGTAGTTTCCAGGTTGTAAGCAAAATTGAGAGTCAGGCAGGTGATTCTCATCAACTGGGCATGGAGCGTGATGACCTGCACTGGTCGGCAAGACATAATGGGTCGGACGTCACGAATTTAAGCGAGCTGACCGAATTGTTGCCGTATGTCATTTTGGAACCCAATAGTCATACCCTTGTGAGTGGGCCTCCGGATGGACGCCGCAGGTACCTGGATTGGGGAGTGTTTCACGTGGAACATAATTTTTTGCTGCTTTGGAGGAGATACAATCGTGTACTAAAGCAAAGAAATGCCGCACTGAGACAGGCAAACCGGATGATTGTGGAAAGTATGGACGCACAATTCGTCCAATTAGGTGAACAATTGCACCTTGCGCGCGAAAACCACGCTGGTTTACTAAGTGTTGTGTTGCAAAAGCAACTCGCACGCTTCTGTGACTCACTTGGGGACGTTAAAATGAGTTACAGGAAGGGTTGGTCCGGCGACAGTCTCGCCGAGGCAATAAAAATTTCCAATGAGCGTGATACAGAGCGAGGTTCAACCGGCCCGGGTCCGCACAAGGCTGACTTATTCCTGACATTGAATGGCATTCCGGCAAAAGAACGCTTGTCACGTGGTGAACAAAAGGCAATGACGGCGGCGCTGATTATGGCGCAAGCACAGATGATCAGTGATTCAGGGGAGTTGCCGGTATTGATGCTGGATGATCTTTCCTCTGAACTTGATGAACCACACCTGGAAAAGGTGCTAAGGACCGGGTTGGAACTGGGTGCGCAAATATTAATTACGGGAACTGAACTGTTTCCGGCGATTAAGAACAGCAACAGCCCGCACAAGGTGTTTCACGTGGAACATGGGAGTGTTTCAACTGTTACGATAAAGAACGTCTAAAATCATTAAAAACAGGCATTTATTAGTGTCAAATGCTATAATGAAATACGATCCAGAGCATTAAAACCCGCGTCAAGTTAAACTTTTTTTGCCTCAAACAAACGAGGCAAGTGATCCGTTTAAACCAGTACTTAGAGGCTATATGACCAAACAACTATATGATTCCACAAGTATCAAGGTTCTTAAGGGCCTCGATGCAGTACGCAAACGGCCCGGTATGTATATCGGCGATACGGATGACGGCACCGGCTTGCATCACATGGTTTTCGAAGTGGTGGATAATTCCATCGATGAAGCATTGGCGGGTCATTGCGACGCCATCAAGGTTGTAATCGAGATGGATGGTTACGTCAGGGTTTCTGACAATGGACGTGGTATTCCTGTTGATCTACACAAGGAAGAAGGCCGTTCAGCGGCAGAAGTCATTATGACGGTTCTCCATGCCGGTGGTAAATTTGACGATAATTCTTACAAGGTATCCGGTGGATTGCACGGCGTAGGCGTTTCAGTGGTCAATGCACTGTCGGAAGTGCTGGAATTAACGATCCGGAGAAATGGGCACGTCTGGCAACAGAGCTACAACATGGGTGTTCCTGCGGAACCACTCAAACAAACCGGCAACACGAGAAAAACTGGTACCGAGATCCGTTTTTTACCAAGTACGACTATTTTTTCCGATACCGTCTATCACTACGACATTCTCGCCCGGCGGTTAAGGGAGTTAAGCTTTTTAAACTCAGGTGTCAGGATTGAACTGGTTGACGAAATCTCAGGAAAGTCAGATGTCTTTGAATATGAAGGGGGAATTCGTTCATTCGTCGAGCACCTGGGACGTAAAAAAGCCGCTTTACATCAGACTGTTATGTATTTTCAAGGCGAATCAAACAAGATTTCCGTAGAAGTGGCCATGCAATGGACTGACGCTTACCAGGAGAGTGTTTTCTGTTTTACCAACAATATCCCGCAACGTGATGGTGGCGCTCATTTGGCCGGTTTCAGGGCTGCACTGACACGGACAATGAATCAATATATCGAAGAATCGGGTCTGGCCAAGAAGAGCAAGGTTGCAATGACGGGTGACGATGCCCGCGAAGGCCTGGTGGCGGTACTCTCGGTCAAGGCACCCGATCCGAAATTTTCTTCACAGACCAAAGACAAACTCGTGTCTTCGGAGATCAAACCAGTGGTTGAATCACTGGTTGCGTCACACTTACGCGATTTCTTGCTGGAAAATCCGTCTGAAGCAAAAATTATCACCATGAAGGCGGTTGATGCGGCGCGGGCACGCGAAGCAGCCCGAAAAGCTCGGGACATGACACGCCGCAAAGGTGTGCTGGATATTGCGGGATTGCCGGGTAAACTGGCGGATTGCCAGGAAAAAAACCCGGCCTTGTCGGAATTGTTTATCGTCGAGGGTGATTCGGCAGGTGGTTCTGCCAAGCAGGGAAGGAATCGAAAAACACAGGCAATTCTGCCACTTAAGGGAAAAATTCTTAATGTAGAGAAGGCTCGTTTTGACAAGATGCTGGCTTCCGCTGAAGTGGGTACATTAATTACGGCGCTGGGTTGTGGTATTGGAAAGGATGAATTCAATATTGATAAATTGCGTTACCACACCATTATCATCATGACTGACGCCGATGTCGACGGTTCACATATTCGTACTCTCTTATTAACATTTTTCTATCGGCAAATGCCGGAACTGATCGAGAGAGGTCATATTTTTATTGGCCAACCACCACTTTACAAAGTAAAGCAGGGTAAACAAGAGCAGTATCTGAAAGATGATTCGGAAATGAACGAATACATGCTGGCTCGTGCCATGGATAATGCTTCACTGGTGTTTGATCAGGACGCTCCACCGCTTACCGGTGCGGGTCTGGAAGGATTGCTGCGTGATTACATGTCGGTCAAGGCAGCGACTGCCCGTTTGTCAAAGCGTTATGATCCGCTTTTTTTGGATCAACTTATTGATATTAAGCCATTTTCTTCTGGATGGAGCCTCGATGATGCGCGTGCGTGGTGTAACACGATCGCTGACACGATGAATTTGAACTCACCCCCGAGTGTGACGTATGGTTTGAACGTTGAAGAGACCGAGCAGGGCCTGGAATTGAGTTTAAGCAAGGCGACCTACGGTGTGGTCGACACGACCCGGATCACCAAAGAATTTTTCCGTTCGCCGGAATACCGGTTGACCAGCAAACTGTCCGATACCTTGAATGATCTGATTCAACCCGGCGCGGTGGTTAGACGGGGAAACCAGGAACAAAGTATCAAGAGCTTTGCTGAGGCACACGACTGGCTAATGGACGAAAGTCGCAAGGGTCGGACATTCCAGAGATTTAAAGGTCTCGGTGAAATGAATCCGGAACAACTTTGGGACACGACGGTAAACCCCGAAACACGACGTTTGCTCAAGGTCACCATTGAAGATGTAATTGCGGCGGATGAAATATTTACCACCCTGATGGGTGATGAGGTTGAACCAAGACGGGATTTTATTGAAAAAAATGCCCTGTACGTTACAAACCTGGATATCTGATCGTGTTTAAGGCCCGGTGAAAAATCCGGGCCACCAGTCACCCGGCATTTCTATCATCAACCGATCAGCGCAAGGTTTGCCACACGGTCAAACATACCCTTGAGCTTTGCCAGCAGGCTTAGCCTGTTGTTTCGTATATCCAGGTTGTCTTCCATTACCATCACTTTGTCGAAGAAAGAATCGATTACCGGAGATAAACCGGCAAGTAGCGTCAGGGCGCCGGTATAATCAGCCTTCTCGTAAAGAATATCCAAATCGTTTGAAATGCTTCTAATTTCTTCGAAAAGAAGCCGTTCTTCTTCTATTATTAGTATATCTTCATTAATTATGCTACGAACATCTTGTCCTGATTTGCGTAATATATTGCCAATTCTCTTGTTGGCCTCGACCAGGTTTGAAGCCGCGTCATGCCGCATAAAATCATTCAGTGCTTCAAGCCGGGTAACAAGGTCTGGCAGGGTTCCGACACAAGCGTCTAGCGCGGCATTGACGAGCCCGGTTTCGTAACCCTGTTCACGCAAGTAATGCTTTAACCTTTCCAGGATAAACTGGCGTAATTCAGTCAGCACCTGGGGCGTAACGGGCAATTGCTCCTGAAGCGCCAGTGCTGCGATTGCCAGGCCCCTGTCCAGCTCCAGGTCCAGTTCGCCATCCAGCAAGATACGAATGAGTCCGAGAGCGGCGCGGCGCAGGGCAAATGGATCCTTGTTTCCGGTGGGTTTGAGTCCTGCTGCAAAAATACCCGCCAAAGTATCGAAACGATCGGCCAGGGCAACCACTTTTCCTGGTGCTTGAGACGGCAGGCGGTCACCTGAAAAAGCTGGAAGGTAGTGTTCTCCAATGGCCAGTGCGACATCATCTTTTTCGCCACTTTGAATGGCATAGTAGCGACCCATGACACCCTGCAGCTCCGGAAACTCTCCCACCATCTGGCTGACAAGATCACATTTACACAACATGGCGGCACGTTTTGCAGCCAAGGCATCGACGCCAGTTTCTTCGGCTATCTTCTGCGATATTGACGCAATGCGTCGCGATTTATCACCAACAGAGCCCAACGTGTTTTGAAAAACTATATTGTCAAGTTGTTTAATCCAGTCTTCGATAGGCGATTTATTGTCCTGTTCCCAGAAAAAACGCGCATCGGAAAGACGTGGCCGGATAACACGTTCAAAACCTTTGCGTACGGCATTGAAATCCCGGCTATCAAGGTTTGCAACGGCGATAAACCTGTTCATCAACTTACCCTGTTTATCACTGACAACCGGGAAGAATTTCTGGTGATCCTGCATGCTCGCTATCAGCGCCTCAGCGGGTACGGACAGGAACTCTTCGTCAAAACTCCCGCAAATGGATTTCGGCCACTCAACCAGGTTGGTGACCTCTGCAAGCAGGCCTTCATCGATCAATGCGCTGCCACCCGTGGATTTGCCAAGTTCAATCACCTGCTTTTTGATCGTATCCTGGCGTTCAATTTGATCTGCGATTACATGGGCTGACTTTAAAACCTGCTCGTAATCGGCCGCGGTTGGAATTTCATGCAGTCCCGGACTGTGTATGCGGTGACCGCTGGTCAGATTGCCGGCATCGAGGCCAAACAAGCGGCAGTTGAGTACTTTTGAACCATGCATGACAACCAGCCAGTGCACCGGTCGGACAAAACTGAAGTCGTTGGAAGCCCAACGCATCGGTTTTGCAACCGGTAACGCCGCCAAAGCCGTTTCAAGCATTGGCAGCAACAGGCTCTCGAGTGCCTGGCCGGGTTTTTCGAGACGGCAATACAGCCATTCACCCGCATCGGTTTTTAAAGTTTCAAGTTCGTCCAACTGTTTGCCGACGGATCGGGCAAAACCGAGCGCAGCCGGTGTGGGAGTATTTTCGGAATCAAACGCCGCGACCAGTGCCGGTCCCTTTCGTTCCGTGACCTGGTCGGGTTGTCGACCGGCTACATTCGATATCAACAAGGCCAGGCGTCTCGGTGTGTAATAGGCCCGGCTATTAGCAGCATCGAACTCCAGTTCGGCCTTCCTGAGTTGGTCCAGGAACCCGTCGAACAGTGTCTGCCCAAGAATTGATAACGATTTTGGGGGTAATTCTTCGCAACCCAGTTCAATCAGCAAATCTGCGGATACCGGGGTATCAGGTTTATTGGCCGTGTTGTCAGGCTTATGCACCGGTGCTCTCCTTTAAACCTGGAAAACCGAGCGTTTCCCTGCGTGCAAAATAGGCTTCGGCCACCCTGCGTGACAGGTTTCTGACCCTTAGAATAAAACGCTGTCGTTCGGTCACGGAAATCGCGCGACGCGCATCCAGCAGGTTAAACGTGTGGGAGGCCTTTAACACCTGTTCATAGGCGGGCAGCGGCAAGTCCATATCGACCAGTTTACCGGCCTCGGATTCACAGGTATCAAACCAGTCAAACAGAGATGCCGTGTCCGCATGTTCAAAATTATAGGCGGACTGTTCAACTTCGTTTTGTTGAAAAACTTCGCCGTAGGTTACTTTCCTTCCACCGACATCGGTCCAGACGAGATCAAATATGCTGTCCACATTTTGTAAATACATGGCAAGTCGTTCAAGACCATAGGTAATTTCACCCAGTACCGGCCGACACTCAATGCCACCGGCCTGTTGAAAATAAGTGAACTGGGTGACTTCCATGCCATTAAGCCAAACCTCCCATCCCAGGCCCCAGGCGCCCAGGGTCGGCGATTCCCAGTTGTCCTCGACGAAGCGTATATCATGTATCGCCGGGTCAATGCCAATGGCCTTCAAGGAGCCCAGGTACAATTCCTGGAAATTTTCCGGCGCCGGTTTCATTACAACCTGGTACTGGTAGTAGTGTTGCAGGCGGTTCGGGTTCTCACCATAACGGCCATCGGTGGGTCGTCTGCATGGCTGTACATAGGCCGAATTCCAAGGCTCCGGGCCAATGGAACGCAAGAAAGTTGCTGGATGAAAGGTGCCAGCACCCACTTCCATATCTAGCGGTTGTACCAACACGCAACCCTGTCCTGCCCAATATGTCTGCAGGCAGTTGATAAAATCCTGAAAAGTCATGAAAATCCCGTAGTCCGATAACCGGCATGTTAACCCGGTAGTATAGCCAAGGGCGGCCATGGACAGAAGACGAATGGACAAAAAGCATTGAAACAAATTGCCTTGATAAAAACCGGGTGTACGATCGAACAGATCAAACTGGCACATGGGGATTTCGAAAACTGGTTTGCAGCGGGACTGGGTATTTCAGGCCTTCTGCAAATAGATGTCTTCAATCACCAGCCCTTACCCGCACCGGAAAAACTGGCGGGTATCGTCATCACCGGTTCACCGGCCATGGTTTCGGACAGGCTGGACTGGAGCGAACGCACCGCTGAATGGTTACGTCGGGCAGTGAAAACCGATATACCTTTACTCGGCGTATGTTATGGCCACCAGCTGCTGGCACATGCGCTGGGCGGTCGTGCCGGGCCCAATCCCCGTGGCCGACAAATCGGGACGGTAAGGGCTCAACGCATTGATCATCTTAAACATGATCCTCTGCTGGGTCATTTGCCTGGTTCGTTTCAAGCGCAAACGTCACACTCAGAGGTGGTGCTGGAAATCCCGCCGGGCGCGGTGCGATTGGCCACAAGTCCTTTGGATAGTAATTTTGCCATCCGTTTTGCAGAGAACGTCTGGGGTGTTCAGTTTCATCCGGAGTTTTCAGCGGAGGTAGTGTCGGACTATATTCGATACCGGGCTGATGTTCTGCGCAAGGAAGGCATGGACCCGGAACAACTGTTGGCCAATACCACGGGTGCTGAAGAAGCGGCATCAGTATTAAGAAAATTCACGGACCTGGTTAGCCCGAATATTTCACCAAGGCGGACGAACAAATGACAAATGTCATTTAATTTCATAGTGATACACGCATTTTTGGCCTTTTTCTAAAATTACAGTTTGTCCTATCCGGTTTTGCAACGCATCTGACTTCACATTTTGGCCTATCCTTCTCAAACCATAGCCGGGCTATGGTTTTTCGAACGATCGATCAAACTGTTTCGCCAGCTACGCTGCAAATTCCGGATCCCTGGTGAATTATCCGGGTTATATGTTTACCTGTCAATAAGTTGATTCAATTCATCTTGTTTCTCAAGCACGTTGAGTCAGGACATGGTCAGGCAGTTTGCGATGGTGGATTATGCTGATATGCGTGGATTGGCTACCACTGGACTTCACTGCATCGCGGAGCTGGCCTTTCTCTAGTAGCAGGGATCATCGACCGGGAATGCCCCATGAGGGGATTATCCGGTTGGCCGATGCCGGTATAACCCGAACAAGGGTTCTCCACACCGGCCCGACCATGCCCTGACTCAACCTACCTGTTTCCTCCTTTTCATCTTTGTACCCATAGTCTTTCTTACAAGTCCGGCTTATTGCGAAACCTGCTGTACCTGTGGCATCTCGTGACAGGCGATATCCCAGATAAAGCCGGTCAGTTCCCGCGCAACCGCCACGGTCGTCTGCTTGGTGTTCTTACCTGCCCGCAGCAAGTGCTGGTAGCGACCGCACAGCCGCTTCTGGGCTCTCCAGGCAATCACCTTGGCCTCATCGGAAGCACCTTTGGCTTTGCGCTTGAGGTGTGCCGTCTGCCGTGCCGGGAAGCGGTAACTCCAGGCGGACTCTACCAGCATCCTGCGGGCATGACTGTTGCCCGTCCTGGTAATCGCCCCTTGTCGTCGACGTCCACCGGTGCTGTGCTCACTCGGTACCAGACCAAGGAAAGCCATCAGCTGCCGGGGTGAGTCAAAGCGGCTGATATCACCCAGCTCCGCCAGCAACACCATCGCCGCCAGCTTGTCGATACCGCGCAGCGCAACCATTGATTCAACCACCGGTGCCAATGACCACTGCGGTAGTACCCGCATCATTTGTGCGGTCATATCAGCAACCCGCTGACTCGCCACTTTGACCGCTTCGATATATTCCTGCAACACCACCTGTTGCCAATCATGGGGGAACTTAAGTGACTCCAGCCAGTTGCAATGGCTCTGGGTCCAGCGTGTTCTGTTGGATGGCCAGGCATGACCATGGCGCAACACATAGGCATTGAGTTGCTGGCGCGCCTTGCGCTCCTGACCCTTAAAGTCATCACGGGTGCGGGTCAGATCACGCATCGCCTCCTGCTCTTCATCCGGTACCCACACCGCCGTCAGATCTCCACTGCGCAAAAACCGTGATAACTTCACCGCATCAAGCCGGTCTGTCTTGATACGTTCACCCGGCTTTTTGGGAATCAACGAAGGGGCTACCACCAGACAGTCATGGCCCAACGCCAGAATCTGACGATACAACACATAACCACAGGGACCGGCTTCATAGCAAAATTGCAGGATCTCACCGCTGAACTCCTGGCTCAAGCGTTCAATCAACCTGGCTACTTTGTTCGGCTTGTTGGCAATCTCGCCTCTGAATTCCGGCTCCTCCCTACCTGCCCGGGCCACCGCTACCGCGATAGTCTCCTTGTGAACATCCAGCCCGATATAAGCTGGATATCTGATAAGGTCCTCTGCCTGCCTAATGGCGCCGATTGCTGTTACCGTTTCAAATCGGGCTTCTTCTGCGTTAAACTCTTTCATGACCTGTCCTCCTCAATTCTGGCTCTGAGCCTATGGTTAACCAAACCTCTAGCTTAATCCACGCGGCTTGAGGTTGGGCAGGTCAAATCATTATGTCTAGTAAGTAAAAACAGTTATAAACGTATCATAATCAATAATATTAAATTATGAACGGACGGCTTCCCCGGGCACATTGGTAGTATATGTATCCCATACTGTTTGAGTGAACACAAAAAACGCAATTTCCACCATGGCGAAGTATTCCAGAAAATATGCGACAAGGTGACAGGGTGAAACGGCTGATATTCAGCCCCGGGATGCCGGAAAGTCTACGGAAAGCTATTCAACCGCCTCAACATTAA
This sequence comes from uncultured Gammaproteobacteria bacterium, assembly GCA_963801195.1. Lineage (GTDB taxonomy): Bacteria > Pseudomonadota > Gammaproteobacteria > Xanthomonadales > SZUA-36 > SZUA-36. The sequence continues at coordinate 728,776 of CAWDDX010000003.1, forward strand.
AAACGACACCGTCAATCCCGGTTACCCTGATATGCGTGCCCACCGGTAAATCGGGGCCTTTAACCTTCCAGGTGGAATCGTCGACAGTCACCTTGCCAACGCCATTGACAATCGGTGAACTGAGCGAAAAAACACGCCCGATATACTGCTGCCCGCGCCGGTTCAGGTTGGGTTGATCGGTCGTTGCATGGCTGGATTCCCGGTATTTGTGCCAGGCGAGAATCGCCATGATGGAAGCGATGGCGAACAATATAAGCTGGGTCTCCACGTCAATGGAAGGAAAGACCAGCAATATCAGTCCAACGGACGCTGCGGCAATACCCAGCCAAAGAAAGAAAAAAGCCGGGGCGGTGAGTTCCAGGATCAACAAAAGACCGGCGAGAATCCACCAGTGCCAGAAAACAATATGCTCAATCCAGCCTGTCATGCTCAGGCACCTCCGGCTGGCTTGTCGTTGATCACGGACTTGGCTATTTCAGTAATACCCGCAAGGCTGCCGAGGATACCGGTGGTTTCCATGGGCAACAGCAGGGTTTTCTGGTTTGGACTGGTGGCGAAGGTTTTCAGCGCATCAACATATTTTTGCGCAACGAAATAATTGATCGCCTGTATGTCCCCCGCAGCGATGGCCTCTGAAACCATGGTTGTTGCTTTTGCTTCGGCTTCGGCGAGACGCTCACGGGCTTCCGCATCCCTGAAAGCCGCTTCCTTGCGGCCTTCCGCGTCCAGCACGATGGCCTGTTTCTGGCCTTCCGCCTTCAGAATGGCCGCCTGACGAAAGCCTTCTGCCTCGAGAATGTTGGCGCGCTTCTCACGCTCAGCCTTCATCTGCCTGGCCATGGCATTGACCAGGTCCATTGGCGGTGTAATATCCTTGATCTCAATACGCGTTACTTTAAGCCCCCATGGTGTCGTGGCCTCATCTACGACATTCAGAAGCTGCGCATTGATGGTGTCGCGTTTTGACAAAGCGTCATCCAGATCCATGGAGCCGAGAACGGTACGGATATTGGTAACTGTCAGGTTTAGAACGGCGTGCTCGAGACGGAAAACCTCGTAGGCTGCTTTGGCGGCGTCCAATACCTGGAAAAATACCACACCATCCACCGTCAGAACCGCGTTGTCCTTTGAGATAACCTCCTGCGACGGCACGTCCAGGACGCGTTCCATCATGTTCACGCGTTGCCCGACCCGGTTGACGAACGGAATCATTAAATGAAAACCGGGACCAAATGTGGTGCTGTATTTACCAAAGCGCTCTATCGTATATTCGTAGCCCTGGCGAACGATAATGACCGCCTTGCGTACAACGACAACAGCAAGAATGGTTACGATGACCGCCGAGATCAGTGCATTTTCGAACATTTCATACCCTCTTATTTACGCTTGAAGCAGGTGCGGGTAACTCATCATAATAACTGTTTTCTCCGATTGGAAAGAATATCAGGATACACCTTTATCAGGATGCGCCAGAAGTCACTGACAAAAGGTCTCAAGCAGGAAAATTCATGACCGATGAACAGGACAATTTGTTTGCCAAAAGCCGGGCGTTGACCTCGGGATTTCGCTTTGACGAACAGGTGGTCAAGGTCTTCCCTGACATGATCACCCGCTCGGTGCCGGGTTACGAGTTGGTGGTACCCATGATCGGCATGCTGGCGCGACGATATGCTCAGCCAGATTCGCATATTTATGATTTGGGTTGCTCACTGGGGGCCGCCAGCCTGGCCATGAGTCTCGCTGTACGGAGTGCTGGAACAAGAATCATCGCGGTGGATAACTCCGAGGCCATGGTGAGCCGGTGCAGGGAAAACGTAACTGAAAAAGGCGGCACCGTGCCGATAGATGTCCGTTTGCAAAACATGCTGGAAACACCCGTTGAAAACGCATCGGTGGTGGTGCTTAATTTCACGCTGCAGTTTCTGGATATCGATCAGCGCCAGTCGTTAATCGACCGGATCTCGGCAGGAATGCGTGCTGGCGGTGCATTGATCCTGTCTGAAAAGATCTGTTTTGAAGACGAACAGGAACAAACCGATCAAACGGCATGGCACCATGAATTCAAGCGCGCACAGGGGTACTCGGAACTTGAGATCGCGCAAAAACGCAACGCACTCGAAGATGTACTCAGACCCGAAACGGAAGCGTCGCATCTCAGACGATTTCAACTGGCAGGTTTATCCCGGCAACATCGTTGGTTTCAGTGTTTCAGTTTCACCAGCTATATAGCGTTCAAGTGAAAAACCCTTACCTGCAACTGCAGGCATCAGCCTGGCCGGAACTGGCAGCACTTGGTTGGCAACATCTCAAAACCTCGTCGCACGGTGATCTCCCCCGATGGCTCGAAATCATAGATGGTCTGGATGAAGGCGACGGCTATTGCCAACTTGATCGGCAGGCGCCCGTGTTGGGGCGACCGGTCAGTGATCCGGCACGGTTGCGTCAGCAGCTGCTCGGTTTGCACCCCTGGCGCAAGGGTCCACTGGAACCGGGTGGTATCAGCATCGATACCGAGTGGCGTTCCGACTGGAAATGGGAAAGACTGAGCCCGCATCTTGATCTTGTCGGGCAACGAATTCTCGACATCGGTTGCGGTAACGGTTACTTCGGTTATCGCATGCTGGCAAAAGGTGCTGAACTGGTGCTTGGCATTGATCCGACGCTGGTTTTCGTCATGCAGTGGCTGGCCATGCAAAAACTTTGTCCGGGCCTGAATAATTTTGTGTTACCGCTGGGCATCGAAGACCTTGCGATAAACACCACCGCTTTTGACAGCGTGTTTTCGATGGGTGTTCTGTACCATCGGCGTAAACCGGTTGAACACCTTGAACAGCTAAAAAAACTGACACGGCCCGGGGGTAATATTGTCCTCGAAACGTTAGTTCTCGAGGACACGGGCCGCGAAATTCTCAATCCGGCAGACCGCTATGCCCGGATGCGTAACGTTCACTCAATTCCAAGCCTGACCGTTTTACACGAGTGGCTTGGTCAGGCCGGTCTGGCCGATGCGAAGGTGCTTGATGTGAGCAAAACCACAACCGAAGAACAACGCAGCACGGACTGGATGACTTTCGAGTCACTCCGGGAATGTCTTGATGTGAATGATCCATCTGTTACGGTTGAAGGCTATCCGGCGCCTGTCAGGGCAGCATTTCTGATAAAGGTGAGTGAAGACGTGTAGATGCCGCAGTCCACATATGCCAAAACAGGAGAATCGAATCATGACCTTTTCAACCCCCGATATTTGCGATGAGTTTCTTGACCGCCTGCAAGTATTGGAACCTTTGTTCACAGAGTTTGGCGGCAAGAAAACTTTCAGTGGTGAAGTCGTTACCGTCAAGTGCCATGAAGATAACTCATTGGTCAAAAGCACCCTGGCTACCGCGGGTCATGGCAAGGTCCTGGTGGTGGACGGAGGGGGCTCGTTGAGGTGCGCCCTGCTGGGTGATATTTTGGGCGCCATAGCGGTTGAGAACGGTTGGCAAGGCGTGCTTATCAATGGTTGCGTACGCGACGTCGAAATCCTCAAGGACATGCGACTCGGCGTGCGTGCAATCAATTGCCACCCGCTGAAATCCAACAAGCGCGAAGTAGGTCAGCTCAATGTAATGGTAAGGTTTGCGGGTGTTGGCTTTGAACCCGGTCAGTTTCTCTATGCCGATGAAAACGGCGTGGTTGTTGCCGGGGAAAAACTCGACTTGGACCGGGAGCGCTAACAGTCTGTCGGACTTGACCGATCGTAACGAGGGAAATCCGATTTGAGATAGATTTTTCGATCTTTTGAGGCGAATAGCACCGCTATTTAACGAAAAAGATCGGGAAATCTGGCCAAATTCGGGTTTTTCGCACGACCACATGGATGTGGGAGGTAGGGTAACGCATGGAGCAGTTGCCGAGTAGATCATGTTAAGTCCGACAGGCTGCTAACCCGGATAATTCACCAGGGATCCGGAATTTGCAGCGTAGCTGACGAATGTGAAGTCAGATGCGTTGCAAAACCGGATAGGACAAACTGTAATTTTAGAAAAAGGCCAAAATCACCTGTATCACCATGAAATAAAGAGACATCTGTCATTTATTCGTCCGCCTTGGTGAATTATTCGGGCTAAGCAGACAAGACCCGTTGGCGAAACGCTCACCCCGCCCTCGGACGGCTCAGGATTGGCCAATATTCCCAGGTGAATACAGCAAAAGCCAGTATCCACGCCATCGCAGAGAAATCGATCATCGACAAGTAGGCCCTACCGGTCAGCGGACCCAGCACCCTCGCGAGGACTGCGAGCATCAATATCCAGTAGGAGAGGACCGTAAGCCTGGAGGCCTGTAAAGACCTTCCTGTATGACCCAGGGCAACCCTTGTTGTCACCGCCAGCACCATGCTGCCGATGGCGCCCATGGTAAGCGCGTGCAATGCGGCGGTTGGTGTAAACAGCCAGCCAAATACCGCGCAACCCAAGAGGGCGTAGCCGATGGGTAACCACAGATAGGCAACGTGCAAAACGAACAACAGGGGGTTGGATGTTGTCGTCATACCCTTCCACCGACTCAGTCTTATGCCGTGAACAATGGATGTGGCAAACGCGAGCAAGCCGGTTGACCAGTGCATGGGTATGAAACTGGCGGCCAGTCCGGTCAACAGCGTCAGGGCCAGTGTGGCTCGATTGATCATATCGCTGTTGCCGGGCGCCTCTTCACGTCCCTGTTGACGTAACCAGTTGCCGGTGAAGCTCGGTACGATTCGGCCGGCGATAATGGTGACCAGGAGCAAAAGGGTATGAATTAACAGGTAAATCGCCAAACGATCGTTGCCGGGAAGCCACTTCGAAGACCCCAGGTGATAGAGTCCATTGAGTGCCGCGATGACAAAAATTATGGCAACAAGGGGGTAATTGCGCCGGTTGCGTGCAGCGATAATCTCACGGCTGAGCAGCAATGCAAGCAAGACCGGGAATAGCATATCCAGGGTAAACACAAAACCGGCGGGCAACCGGTCGAATAGCAACATTGCAATCCTGCCTGTCAGCCAAAACAATACCAGTAAGGCTAAAGGTGTTCCGTTTATGGCGGGCCGTCCGGTCCAGTTGGCCACCGCTGTCAGGCTAAAGCCGGCAACCGCCGCCATGGCGAACCCGATCAGCATTTCATGGCTATGCCAAAGCGTTGTTGCACTTTGCAGGCCCCACCCATTCAGACTCATAACCCACAAGAAAATGATCAGCATTGCAAAAATCCCGTTCATCAAAAAGAACGGACGGAATGCGTAGCTGAACAATACCGGTGGTTTAGAACTCATGAGTGACAGGGTAACGATGAATACGGAACAAAGCCACACCCCGGTTCAATCTGGAGTCGCGCTCTGCCGAAAGTCGAAAGCTCTTACACACTCGGGCAGATCGTAAAACAACGGCACCCGTTTGCCCATGCGTTCGCCGTAGTGCTTATAGAGCTTCTCGCAAGCTTCACGGCTGGCTTGTTCCTTGTTGGTCACGCACTCTTCTACGTATCCGCTTCTTATGGGTGCGAGTTTTTTCTCGCGGGCAGCTTCGCAGGCCGCATCCAGCGCTGCCTGCGTTTCCTCCCGCGATTCATTGGCGTAAACGGGCGCATGGAAGGCGCCTAAAAGCATAAGGCTCAATGCCATATAAACAAGGTTCTTCATTACGATCTCCGGATTCGATATCCATAACCCGGATAATTCACCAGGAATCCGGGTTAACAAAACACACGCGCCAGACCAGAATCGTCTGTCTTGACACCATTTTCAGTGCCCCGCCCATCATCTTTCAAGCAGACGCCTTTTTGCAAAACCCGATGAATGTTATGGCATTTTCAGACGATGCAACTATGCTAAGGGATAGTAGTGGACACAAAGAAGCCAATCAATGTCATTTTTTAACGAACTCAAGCGTCCAGGTGTTTTACGCGTAGCAAAGGCCCATGGTGCCTTGTCGCGGATCGTGGTGCAGACCAGCCTTTGACCACGATCTACATCGTTTTTATTGTTTACCTTGTCATCCTGGCCGGCTTCGCACTTTGGAGTCGTGGCGAAACCCATACGATGAGCGGTTATTTTATCGCTGGAAAAAGCCTGCCGCCCTGGGTGGTCGCTTTCAGCACCAATGCAACCGGCGAAAGCGGCTGGCTGTTATTGGGACTCACCGGTATGGGTTACGCGGCCGGCGCACAGGCCTTCTGGGTCGTCGCCGGTGAAGTTGTGGGCATTGCGCTCGCATGGCTGCTCCTGTCAAGACGGCTCAAGCGCCTGTCCGATGAAACCGACTCGCTAACCTTGCCGGATGTCCTGGCCGCGAAATTCAATGACCGGGCTCACGTGATTCGAAAATTAAGCGTACTCATTATCCTGGTCATGGTGGGAGCCTATGTTGCGGCGCAAATGGTGGCGACTGGTAAAGCGTTTGCAGGATTCACGGAGCTTGATTATTCGACCGGAGTTGTGGTGGGTGCCGGCGTCATCATTTTTTACACACTCGTAGGCGGTTACAAAGCCGTTGCCTGGACGGACCTGGTGCAGGGTGTATTGATGCTGCTGGGTTTGATCACCGTACCCCTGATTGCGATCGATGCGGCCGGCGGCTGGGCGGCCGTCAGTTCCAGCCTCCAGGGTCAGGATGCAGGGCTGCTGTCACCCTGGGGCCCTGCTGGCAAGAGCACCGCGGCCATGGTCGGGGTGCTTAGCTTCCTGGCCGTCGGCTTGCCGTTCATGGGCGTACCGCAGCTCATGGTGCGTTTTATGTCGGCACGTTCGGAAAAAAGCCTGATGCCTGCGATGCTCATATCCGTTGTCGTTATCCTTTTGTTCGATCTCGGTGCGGTTCTGACAGGGATGGCCGGCCGGGCCCTTTTTCCTGACCTCGCGGACCCCGAAACCATATTGCCTGTGATATCCACCACGCTGCTTCACCCCGTGTTGGGTGGCGTGATGATGGTTGTGGTGTTGGCTGCCATCATGTCCACCGTAGACAGTCTGCTTATCCTCGCCTCATCTGCGGTTGTTCGTGACTACCTGCAGAAAATTCGCGGTTCGTCGTCGAGTGACCGTGCGCTGGCTCACCTGGGTAAACTCGTTACCCTGATCATCGGTGTGATCGGTATCGCCTTCGCATTGAACCAGACCCCGTTGATCTTCTGGTTTGTATTGTTCGCGTGGTCGGGTCTTGGAGCCGCCTTCGGGCCGGTGCTGATCTGTACCCTGTGGTATCCACGAACCAACCTGGCCGGGGCGGTAGCGGGCATGCTGGGGGGCTTTTTAACAACGGTGGCGTGGGTACTTTGGCTCAAGCCTTACTTTTATGACCTGCTGGAAGTTATTCCCGGTTTTATCGTCGGCTTGTTGTTAACCATTATCGTCAGCAATATCGGCCGCTTTGGTCAGCGCGAAAATAATCAATACCAAAAAGGTGCATCATGAAAAGACGTAACTTTATTTCCCAATCCAGCCTGTTTGGCGCGGTCGCCGCGCTGGCTCCGGTCGCCGGCCTTCATGCGCAGACCGGTGGCGGCCCGGCCCGCGCCGATCTGATTATCAGCAACGCCCGTATCTACACCATGGATGAAAACCTGCCCATGGCGGAAGCGGTGGCGATCATGGGTGACCGGATTCTGGCGGTCGGGTCCAATGGTGATATGAAATCTTTACGAGGGCCGCTGACCAGGATCATCGATGCAAGCGGCAGCACTGTCACACCCGGTTTTATCGATGCCCACAGTCATCCCGATGGTTCCAACGAGGTCACCGGCGCTGACGTCAACCTGCGTAGCATCAGGGAGATCAAGGAAGTCATGCATGCCGAGGCCGGTAAAACTCCTCCGGACCAGTGGGTTATTGGCAACAAGTACGACGATACCAAGCTCAGCGAGGAACGTCCGGTCAACCGTCATGATCTTGACGAGGCGGTTCCCCTTCAGCCGGCTATTATCCTCCACCGTGGCGGACACACCGCGGTGCTCAATTCACGAGGTCTCGAAGTCGCCGGCATCACGAAAGACACACCGGACCCCGAAGGCGGACACTACGGCCGCGAGAATGGACAACTGACAGGTTTCGTCGCCGAAAAAGCGCTCGAACTCCTGTACCAGGCGGGTGAATGGCCGGAAATCACCCGGCAGGTGCGGCAACAGGGTGTTGCTTATATGTCGCGGTCCATGGTGGCCGCCGGCCTGACTTCGACGACCGACGCCGCGGGTTCGGTTGAGAGCCTGGTGGCCTATCAGGACGCACGCGCAGCCGGTGAATTGCTAAACCGCCTGTCCTTCATGCCATATGGCCCGTCGCCGCTCTATGGGCATTTGAAGTCCGCCGGTATCCGCAGTGGCTTTGGCGACGAGTGGATCCGCTTTGGTGCGGTGAAATATTGGGCCGACGGTTCGGCGTCAGAGCGCACCATGCGCATGAGTACTCCCTATGAAGGACGCCCGGATGACTACGGGATCCTGACCATGAGCCAGGCGGAAATCGAGGCCGCTGTCGATGACGCGGTTGCGAACGGGTGGCGAATCGGTATCCACACCAACGGTGACGTGACGATCGACATGGCTTTAAGAGCCTATGAAAGGGTCCTGGATGGCTGGCAGGGTCCTAATCCGAGATTCCGCCTGGAACACTGTTCCCTGGTCAACCCGGACCTGCTCACCAGGATCAGGCAAACCGGTGTAATTCCAACACCGTTTTATACCTACGCCCACTACCATGGGAATAAGTGGGTGGATTATGGCGCCGAGAAAATGCAGTGGATGTTCGCACACAAGTCGTTCCTGGATTACGGCATCCCGGTGGCGCCTGCCTCTGATTACACCCCCGGGCCATTCGAACCGCTGATGGCGATCCAGAGCATGGTGACCCGCAAGGATTTCAAGGGCAGGGTATGGGGTCCAAATCAACGTATCACCGTCAGTCAGGCCATGAAAATCTGTACCGTCAACGGCGCTTATGCCTCGATGGAGGAAAACATCAAGGGCAGTATCACACCCGGAAAACTGGCTGACCTGGTCATCCTGGCCGCTGATCCGCATGACACGCCGGTGGATGAAATTAAAAAAATCCCGGTCGTCAGAACCATCGTCGGCGGCAATACCGTTTTTGAAGCTTGATCAAAGCTGGGGGAAAATGGAGCTACAATTCGTCTTCACCCATCCATTTGCGGACTTTTGGTGCCCGGTAGGTGGCGAACTGGTCGAGTAAAGCAGCCGGGTCAGACGCGGTCATCAACATCGGGCGGCAAAGTTCCTTGACAAATTGCTGTTTAAAGGAGTTTTCAAGAAAACCGATCAAACCGTCGTAATAACCGTCTGCATTTAGCAGGCCGCAGGGTTTTTCATGGAAACCCAGTTGCGCCCAGGTAAGCATCTCAAAAATTTCCTCGAGCGTACCCCAACCGCCCGGCAGGGCAACAAAACCATCAGCAAGCTCTGCCATCATGGCTTTGCGTTCATGCATGGAAGCGACGACGTGCAATTCGGTGAGGTTGCCATGTGCGACTTCCTTTACGGCAAGACTCTTGGGAATGACCCCGATGGCTTCGCCGCCAGCTTCAAGCACCGCGTTGGCAACAACACCCATGACCCCGACGGCGGCGCCACCGTATACGAGGCCGATTCCGCGTTCACACAATGTTTTTGCGAGAGCGGTTGCAGCTTTCGCGTAAGCCGGGTTTTTACCTGTGCCAGAGCCGCAGTACACGCAGATTTTCTTGAGTTTCACAGGTCTTTGGCAACGACGCGTTCGAGTTGAATTTTATTCATGACAACAGCCCATGGAAATAGCGGACCGGGATCGAGTTTACGCCTGATTAGAGTATTGGGGTCATCTTCCGAGGGTATCATCGCGGTATCCAGGTCTTCGTGCCCGGCGATTTTTTTCAAGCCGTCAACCCGCTTCTGCAAATGGTTTATCAGGATTACCAGCGCCTCTACCTGTGGTTCGGGATAGGGCTCTTCCATTTGCTGATGGCCGGAGCGGAACCAGTCCGGATAACGGCCGATGTTAATCAGTTCTATGCCAATGCTCTTCGGGTTAAAACCCCTGACGTGGTGAGCGACGGCCTCAAGAGGAACCCATTGCTCGATACGGCCTGCACGATCGATATAGAAATGCCCGCTGTTGCCGGTCCGTGTCTCCGGGTACAGTTCTTTCTCCCCCCAAACCCGCGCCATTGCGAGATCCGGCAGTTCGGTACAATGGATAACAACAAGGTCTATTTCGTCGGTGGAACGGCTTTCCAGTCGCTGCGCGTACGGCAGGGGGTTTCGACGGATTTCCAGGCTCACTGTTCTTTTGGACACGGCCCGGGTGAGTCCCCGTGGTCCAGGTGCACAAACGAATCGGCGGTGGAGACAGCCTTGGTGTGACCCTTGTGGCAGACGAGTTGCTGACCATAAGTCCGGTTGGATATATCATCATCCGTAACGCAAGCTGACAGGATGACCAGGACGATCAGAAAGACCATGGTACGCATGGGCGAATCCTAAATATATGGCAAGTATGTAGTCATGACTTAACCCTGCGCCAATAGAAAACGCAGGTCGATGATCGCGGCGTTGGCCCGCGAGACGTAATTGGCCATGACCAGCGAATGATTGGCAAATACGCCAAACTTTTCACCATTCAAGACCATCGGTGCATGCAGATTCTCCTGGGTCGATTCCAGTTCACGAATGATCTGGCGGTAACTGATCAGGGCATTTTTCTTGCGCAATACATCGTGAAAATCCACTTCCATGGCCTTCAGGAAATGGATCAGTGCCCAGGTGCTGCCGCGGGTTTCATAAAACACATCGTCAATTTTGAACCAGGATGTCTTTACACCCACCTCCTGTGGTGATGCGGTCGATTGGGTTGCCGCGGTATCGCCGGAAAGATCCGTGTTCAGGCGTTCCTGGCCAATACTGGCGGAAAGCCGTTGTGACAATGAGCCCAGCCGTTTTTCAACCAATCCCAACCAGGTGCCGAGGTTGTCGGCACGTGCATAGAACTGGGCGTCTGGCTGGTTGGTATCGGAAAGTCGTGTCAAATAGCTTTCGAGGTATTCCATCGCTTTTTCGTAGCGCCCTTCCGTATCGGGAGGGAACCAGCGGTCATGCGAGTAATTGAAAAGCGGATCAGCCTCTGACAGGTCAGGGTCCTCGGCGGATTGTGTTTGCGAACGGCTGAAATCGTTACGCATCACGCGGGCGAGGTCGCGAACCTGGGTGAGCGCACCAAGCTCCCAGTTGGGTACATTGTCCAGAAAAACCCAAGGCGGCATGATGTCATTGGACATGTATCCTCCGCGCTTGTTGAGCATGACATTGACCACCTCGAGCAAAGAGGCTGTGGTTGTGGTGCCGGTGACGTCGGCGTGTCCATGTATTTTGGCATGTAATTGGGCGCGTTCTATCGGATCGAATAATTCAGGCTCGTGGTTGAGCCAGAACATCATTCCGAGACAGATAACAATTAACGCTACCGGGATGGCAATCAGGAGTTTTTGTTTCATGTTTGTGACGATAACAGATTTTCAGTCAGAAGCGAGTGCCGTAAGTTGGCCGATTGAGACAGACTGAAATCGCACCGTCTTATCGGCTTGGTAATCAGGCCTGACTCTGTCCGGTTTTAAGCGAATCCCTGACCATGACAACCAGGTTTTCAACATTTTGCGACTGCGCGCCGATAATGGCTGCGGAGCCGGATTCAAGATTTACCAGAAGGGCATGCATCTGGTTGAATTTTACCATTTCACCATCCGCAACCTGGACGTCAGGCATATAAATAATCGTCATCGGCCCCTGGTCCGTGGTGACGACCATATGTGCGCCGCGGCCATTGGGCGTCGGACAGAATTTTATAAACGTGATCAGGCCGGCCAGCTGTTTGTCAGCCGTGGCGTTCAGCCGCGCCAGTATTTTTGCAATGTCCTTGTCCGACATTTTTTCAGTGGCCATGTTGAGTACCTTGTTTCCATCATGTGAATAATGTTCGGCAACATAGCTTTCAACACTGTCCCAATGATGGGTTTGTTTCCAGACAACGCCAGCGGCACCGACGAAAACCAGGAAACTGGCCGCCAGCGCCAGGGGAATCCAGTGACGTTTGCGAGCGGGCTCATGGCTAATGTTTTGTAACTGGCTTAATAAATCGGCGGGTGGCCGGATGTGCAGAGCGCCCTGCAGTTTCTTTTCAAATACCTCCGCTTCAATCGCCGCAGCCTCGAATTCCGGCGCGGAATGACGGGCACGCAGGGTATCCGGATCACTGTTGCCCGGGTCTGCACCAATCAGTTTTTTGAACTCAGAAAAGTTCATGGACATTGCCCGTTACTCCATCTTTTTGCAGCTGTGCTCTCAGTTTTTCACGTGCCCTGAACAATTGGGTCATCACCGCGCTCTTGGTAATGCCGAGCTGGTCTGAAATCTCCGCACAGCTATGACCAAATATCACTTGTAGTAACAAGGGATCCCGGTATTTAGGCTCCAGGTTCAAAATCCCCTGGCGCAATAAGTCCCGCTCTTTAATTTCGTCGGGCTCCAATTCGTCATCATCTGCAATGGTTACCTTGTCGAGCCCGGTAAACTTGGGCACTTTACGTTCAAATGTGCGGGCGTATTCACGTCTCAAAATTGTAATCAACCAACTCTTGGCCGCGGACACTTCATTCAGACTATCCAGCGCCCGCCAGGCCCTGAGAAAAGTTTCCTGCACAAGGTCCTTGGCCAGGGCATCGTTGCCGCAAATCCACATTGCATAGCGGTACAAATCTGCAGAATAAGCTTCGGCAAGCGCATTGAAACGATTCGTACGATTAGCGTCACTAGTCATGACCGGATTCTATATGACCATCTTTCAAACTTGTGCAATTATTTTTTAACCTTTATCTAAGTATTCGGCGCACCATATGGGATAATAGCGCCGATTTAACGTGAAACCTAATTGGCGCCGGGAGCGTCTATTGAGTTCTTTACACATTAAATTAATTAAATACCGTTGTGACTAATGGCACTTTGAGTATCGGCCCTAAAACCTCAGTCTGTGCCATGCCTCACCGGGGTAAGCCAAAATTTTGTAATAATTTACCAGACAAGCAGCAGAACACTGGTGGGAGTAATCAGAATGAGTATGAATTTCGATCAAGCGCGATTCAACATGGTGGAACAACAGGTCAGGCCCTGGGAGGTCTTGGACGAGCGCGTTCTGGAATTGTTGGAAAAAACCCATCGAGAAGATTTTGTTCCGGTTCGATACAGAAAAATGGCGTTTACCGATATGGCTATCCCGCTGGACAACAGCCAAAGCATGATGAAACCCGTTGTAGAGGGTCGTTTATTGCAGTCGCTGGAGTTGAAACCGGATGAAACGGTGCTCGAGATTGGAACTGGCAGCGGATTTATAACCGCCTGTCTTGCCCAACTGGCCCAGCATGTCGTCAGCGTTGACACATTCGAACAGTTCACATCAGAAGTCGCAACCAAGCTGAAAGAAAAGGACATCCAAAACGTTGAACTCGAAACCGGCAACGTGATGACCGGTTGGCAGCCTGAGCATGCCCACGATGTACTGGTCGTAACCGGTTCCGTGCCGACTATTCCCGACCATTTTCGTGGATGGGTCAATCCTGGCGGCCGCATATTTGTCGTCTGTGGTGATGAACCGGCAATGGAAGCAATGCTGTTAACAAAACTGAATGCAACCGAATGGCGCGAAGAAAGCCTGTTTGAAACGGACCTTGCAAGGCTGATAGATGCTGAAAAAGCACCGGAATTTGAATTTTAAGTAAGGAATTTAGGAGTTGGTTATGAAGTTGGGTTTCAATCAAAAGCTTTTAGTAACGGCTGTTTGTCTGATCTCGTCACCTGCATTTGCCGTTGACCTGATCGGAATATATGACCTTGCGGTCAAGAATGATCCACAACTGCAGGCAGCTGCATATCGCCAGGACGCGACCGGCGAGAATACCCGTCAGGCCTGGGCAAATTTACTGCCCACACTGAGCGGCTCAGCCGGCCGCAACTGGGGGAGTTCCAAGACGAAAGTTGGTCAATTTAACGTACCCACAGGGGAAACAATTCCCGGCTTTACGACTAAAAGTGATATCGATACTGAATCCTTGGGTCTGGATTTACGCCAGTCTCTTTATGCACAAAGCAATTACGAGAACCTGGATATTGCCCGTGGGCAGGTCAGCCAGGCGGAAGCATCCTACAATATTGCTTACCAGGACTTCCTGGTAAGGGTTGCAGGCGGATATTTCAGTGTGTTGACGGCGCAGGACGGGGTTATTTTTGCCGAGGCTGAAGAAAAAGCGCTGCAGAGGCAGTTCGAGCAGGCCGAACAACGTTTTGAAGTCGGTCTCACCGCGGTTACGGACGTTCATGAAGCTCGCGCCAGTTATGACAACGCTCGCGCCCGCGCCATCGTCTCAAGGAACAACCTCGCCGATACCAAGGAGGCCCTGGTTGAGTTGACCGGTCAGTATTTCGACGACTACGACCCGTTACAGGAAGTGTTGCCATTGGTAAAACCGCTACCTGAAAGCCCGGAAGAGTGGGTTGATATCGCGATGCAGTACAACCCGAACGTGGTCTACGCGCACATGGCCGTTGAGATTGCAGACTCTAATATCCGCTTACAACGGTCGGGGCACTATCCGACACTGGACCTGGTGGGCAGCATCAGCCAGTTTACCAACAACAAGAATCCGCTAAGGGATGATGCCGGCCAAATTCTGGCCACAACAGACGTGGTTACCGATGACAAGCGTATTGGCCTGCAACTGAGCGTGCCCATTTACCAGGGCGGTGTCATTACCTCCAGGACCCGCCAAGCACGTTATCTGCTCAATGCGGTCAACGAAGACCTTGACCAGCGGCAAAGGTCGGTGGTGCGGGCGACAAAAAATGCCTATCGCGCCGTGATCGCCGGTATTGAACAGGTTGGCGCCTTTGGCCAGGCGATGATCTCGGCGGAGAGCGCCCTCGAGGCAACCCAGGCCGGATTTGAGGTTGGCACCCGCACCATCGTGGATGTATTGATCGCCCAGCAACGTTACTTCCAGGCACAGAGGGATAACTCCCTCGCACGTCACACCTATATCGTTGATCACCTGCGTCTGAAAGCGGCGGCGGGTGTGCTGGCGGAAGAGGACCTGCAAAAAGTAAACAATATTTTGCAGTAAAGCTGGCGGTATTGCTCCCAAGCTTCAGTCCCTGTCAAGTAATCTTAAAAGCCCGCGCCAGCGGGCTTTTTTGATTCACCAAGCTACTGAAGCAGATTTCTGACCGCACTCAGCGTCAGGTCCAGGGCTCCCCTGTTTTTCTCAACCAGGTCCCTGCCCGCCTGTCCCATCATGTCACGTAACACACCGTCATTTAATATTTGTACCGCAGCCTGCCGGAATTCTTGTTGGTTCGTGACACGCATGGCCGCCTTGCAATGCAGAAGCTGAGCGGCGATTTCCCGGGCGTTGTCCATGTTGGGACCCAGTAAAACCGGTTTGCCCAATGCCGCAGGCTCAAGTGCGTTATGTCCACCCTGGTCACCCATGCTGCCGCCGACAAAAGTGGCATCAGCACAAGCATAATAGACCATGAGTTCACCGATGGTATCTATGACAAAGCACTGTGTTTGCGCTGAGCAAACCTCACCCTGGCTATGCAGGTCGGTTCTTAGCCCGGCGGCTATTGCCAGATGCGTTGCACGGGCGAAACGCTCCGGATAGCGTGGCACCAGGATCAGCAGTGCTTCCGGTAAGGTTTTCAATAAATCCGTAAAGGCGGGAATAACGACGTTTTCATCTTCTTCGTGTGTGCTTCCGGCGACCAGCACCGGTCGGTCCGCGCCCCAGCGCAAACGCAAGGCCTCCGCTTTTTCTTCTAGGCTCGCCGCAACGCTCAAATCAAACTTGAGATTACCCGTCATATCAGTGCATTCGGGTTTTGCGCCGCAGAGCTTAAACCGTTCTGCATCAGCGCTGCTTTGAGCCCCTATCCAGGATATGCTTCGCAGAACCTCTCCTGTAAACCCGGGGATACGCCGAAACCGCCTGACCGAACGCGCGGAAAGCCGGGCATTTGCGATCAGCACGGGTATGTTCGAACGCCGTGCTTCAAGGTACAGGTTTGGCCAGATCTCGGTTTCCATCACGATGATCAGGCGTGGTTGAAGACGTCGCAGGAACCGCCGAACTGCACCCGCCAGGTCGAGCGGCATATAGGCATGGGAAACCCTGTCACCCAACTCATGCTTTACCCGCTCTGAACCGGTGGGGGTAAACGTAGTAACCATAAGCGGAATGTCGGGATAGGTTTTGAGGAGCGTCCAGATCAGGGGGCCGGAGGCGTTGAATTCCCCAACCGATGCGGCATGTACAAGAATACCGCCCTTCCGGCTATCAACCGGTATGAAACCAAGGCGCTCGCGCCAGCGGCCCAGGTAAGCGCGGTCACGCAGACCGCGGAATGCGAAATACAGCAAAATCGCCGGGGTGGCCAGAATGATCAGAAAGGAATAGATAAACCGCATTGCCTAACCGGGTTGGTTGTCGATACAAGCAGCCCAGAGCCCGAACAATATCCATATCAACGATGACATGTAAGTGCCAAAGAGTGCGAAATGCGAGTTGAAAGGGAAAAGGATCAGTGCCAGTGCCAGCGCAAAAGGAAAGACCTCGTTGTGTCGTGTCGGCGTCATGCTCCGCCAGAAACGGAGCACCAGCACAAATCCTGCGATCAGGCCCAGCAAGCCGATGCTGCCGGTATCCGCCATGACTTCGAGTATCAGGTTATGTGCGTGTGTCGCACCGGATTTACCTCCCGAGTTTCGAATGTGGATATCATCCGGTGCCGCGTATTCCATGTAGGCTTTGGGAAAAGCCCGGACACCCACACCGTTGACAGGATGCGCCTGGAACATCACCAGGCTGGTCTTGAAAATTGGCATACGCAGATTGCTTGCAGCGCTGATGGCCTCGTGCGATCCCTCGGTTACGATCAACGACTGTTCAAGCCTTGCCTGGAATAGCGGGGACACCAGGTAGCTGCCAATGATAGCGGTGACCACAAATACCGGAATGGACAGGGAAGCTTTTCTTAATTCCCGGTTTTCACGCCGGGTCATCAACCACATGTAGACCACCAGTACCAAGCCCATGGTAAGCCAACCGGCACGCATACCGGCGATAAGCACTGCGCCCAGGATCAGGGTGAAAGCACCCACCCAGGCCCAGGCCGGCCAGTGTCTGCGCGCGTGTTCCAGGAGCAGTGGAGAAAGCATCGCCAGGGTCGGTCCAAAAAACTGGTACTTTTGCACGAACAGGGCGTTCAGCCGGTCGGGATTCATCGCGATACCAAACAGATCAGCACCAAAAATCAATTGCACAAAACCATCCACGGCCCAAAAAACCAGTAGAAATGAAGTCCAGCGAATCACGCGCCAACGCGCCGAATCGGCGTGCAGTAAGACAGACATGCTCAGTACTGCAGCCAAAAAACGCAACGCAGCGATTGAGCTGGTCCAGCTTTTCTGTGGCAGGTAGGAATCGAAGCTCGATACCACCATGGGTATCCAGAAACACAGGAATATGGGCACGACGATGATGGAAACACGGCTGATGCGCTGGCGGTGTTCCGCCGAGCGCGCCAAAAACGGCAGACTGAGCGCAAATGCCGACAATGGAATTTCCGCCAGGCGGCCAATGGGCAGTAATGCAAAAAAAGACACGGCCAGCCATGAAGGCCAGTCATTCTGCAATCGTTTGAGCAGTAGTTTCATCACTCCTCCTTTGCCAGTGCAGCGTGATACAGGCTCATGGTCTGATCCATTGAGGTCCGCAGGGAAAATGCATCACTTTTTTCAACCATTGGTGCGTGTTGCAGGAAATCCCGCGTTTTCTGGATCAGGGCCGGCAGGTTGTCCGCTTCAACCGCGCCGGCCTCGAACATTTCCGACAGCACCTCCCTGACCCCGCCGTGATTCCACGCAATAACGGGAACACCCAGCGAAAGGGCCTCGGGCACGATACGGCCAAAGGCTTCCGGCGGATCACTGCAAAGATTAAATACCAGGCTCGATGCCGTCATCCATTCGCGCATGTCCGTCCTGACGCCACAAAAGGTCAGTTTGTCGCTGACGCCATGGCGTTCGGCAAGACCCTCAAGTTCATTGATGTAACGTGAACCCTGTTTTGCCCGGCCGAGAATGACGGCGTGTATATCATCGAACTCCGGTAGCAGCGCGGCGAGTAATTCGATGAAAGTGGCGTGACCCTTATAGCGTGACAAACGGCCCGGCAACAGCAGGATTCGTTTGTTTTTGAGCCGGGGAAACTCCGTATACAGGGACTGCAGCCATTCAGCCGTCGGCCGGTACCCGAACGGGAAATCATCACGGCTGGTGCCGCCGTAAATCGTATGCAAATGCGGGCTATCGGAAGGCAGGTAGTTTTTGATCGTGTAATTACGGATATGATCTGAAACGGCAACGACGTGATCGCCGCGCGCCATGATCGCACTGTAACTGCTGACCGAATATTGTCCGTGCATCGAAGTGATAAAAACTGGCCGTTGGTCCGGTGGCAGCTTGCGTAAGGCAAGGTAGCAAATCCAGGCCGGTAACCGGGAGTGGACATGGACGATATCCACATGGTTCTCCTGTATCCAGGAACGTATCTGCCGAATGAAACGCAAGGTTGCCAGGCGTTTACGCCCGATCGGCCAGTCCAGCCAGTTCGCGCCCGCGGCTTTTACCCGTTTTTCCAATGGCCCGTTGGCCGCGATCACGGTAACCCGGTGGCCGGCAGCGATAAGGGCCTCGGTGGTCTCGACGGCTACCAGTTCTGAGCCACCTATACCGAGAGACACCAGCGCCTGAACTACGTGCATCGAGGCTGAAGTGCCGGAATCGGGACAACCAGGCACAGCAGGTTCAGAAAACTCACAATCTTTTACCTGCCGTGTTTACGATTCACTTGTCTGTCAATATGAAATGCGTACCACAATACGGGCAACTGGCTTCACCTGTCTCCTCAATGGGCAAATATACCCGGGGGTGTGCGTTCCAGAGTTTCTGATTCGGTTGAGGACAGGAAAGCGGTAGATCGGTACGACCCACTTCAACCCGCGTTTGTGTATTTGCATATACCAGGCTTTCATCCTGGGCGTCGGTGCGATGAGTCAAGTTTTCATCTCCACAAAAAAGAAAGTGTATTCTACCCCAATATCTCATCACATAATGCCTGCGCGATACCGGGCAGGAAAGCGGCATTGGAGCCGTCGTTATCATCCACCAGTGCGGATCGCAGTCGTGCCTGGGCCATCTCCGTGTACGCATTGTCCAATGTTCTGAAAGTATTGGCATTTATCCAGCCACATTCGTGCAGGGCCCGCAGTTGGCTGCCTACCTGGGTGGACTCAATCAGCCCTGGATGCTTATCGGCATTGAGAAGCACACCCAGTTGCACCACAAACTCGATATCCAGCATACCCCCACGGCTATCCTTGAGCATATTGGCATTGCCATGTTCGGTCCGGATACGTTCCCGCATGTCCCGAACCTCGGCTTTGACGAGGTCTTTATCACGCTCCGACGTCAATACCTGTTGTCGAATGATGGCAAAACCATCGGCCGTTAGCGCATCTCCGGCCACCGCCCTGGCACGCGACAATGCCTGTAGCTCCCAGACCCAGGCCTCCTCGGCCTGGTATCGTCCGAATGCCTCTATGCTCGAAACCAGTAAACCGGCCCGTCCGTTTGGCCTCAACCGGGCATCAATGCTGTACAGCCGTCCGGAAGGGGTAGTCGCAGACATCAGGCTAAGCATGCGGCGTGCGATATTGGTATGGTAAAGCTCAGCCGTAAGCGGTCGTGTGCCATTAGAGACTTCCTGGGTGGAGCGGTATAAAAAAATCAGGTCCAGATCGGAGTCAAAACTCAATGAACAGGCACCGAGACTGCCATAGGCAATAACGGCAAGTCCGGTACCGGGCAGGTTGCCATGGCGGGATTCAACCTCCTGCTGTGACAATAACAATACGGCCTGGACGAGGTTTTCGGCGAGCAGGCTCAATGTGAAACTGGCGTCGGTTGCCGACATGGTTGACTTCAGCACGGCGACCGCGATCCGCAGATTGGTGGCCTGCTTGAAATAGTTCAGTTCCTGCAATCTTGTTTCGGTATCCTCACTGCCTTTCAAAATTCGCCGGACACCCGCCTGGATGTCTTTCAGTGTGAACGGGTGCGCGCCGAGGCTGGGGTCGATAAGCTCATCCAGTAGTGCGGGGTAGCGGGTCACCGTATCCGCGACGCGTTTGCTGGCTTTAAACAACGTCAGCATGGAGCGGGTCGCAGCGGGATTTTGCACCAGTAGCGACAAGTAGGCGCTGCGTCGGCATATGGCGGAAACCAGGTCGAGAACACGATTGACAACGGAATCATCCATCGACAAGGCATCGAAACGCTCCAGCAGTAGGGGCATGAACTGGTCCAGACGTTGGGAAGCGCGTTGGCTGAGTGAAAGCCGGCTTAGCCGTTTGACGAATGTGGACAAGGGATTGTGGTAAAAAACTTCAGTGTTTTTCTCCTGCGCGGTGTTTCTTATCCTTTGCCAGTAACTGCTCCACCGGTTGGTTTCATCCGCGGGTTCATCGGGTTGGGGCAGGCTTTGTTCGAAAAGCTGCTGTACATTTTCCCGCGTACGTTTGAGTGCAAGCTGGAACCCCCTGAAATCCTCGTAACCCATGGCCCGTGCGACCCTCAAACCATCTTCACCTTGCGGAACCCGGTGGGTCTGCTGATCGTGCAGGGCCTGGATACGATTTTCTGTTTTTCTTAAAAACCGGTAAGAAGTCATCAGGGTTGAAACCGATTCATCAGACAGCATCTGAAGTTTGCTCAAGCTGGCCGCGGCCTTGAAAATCGACGGGGTTTGCAGGTCGGTCTCCCGACCGCCGCGGAGTAACTGAAAAGTCTGCACCAGGAATTCAATCTCCCGTATGCCGCCGGGACCGCGTTTGACGTCATCCAGGCGGTCTTTCCGCAAAGCGTCTTCACGAACGTTCGCATGCATGGTGCGCAAGGCTTCGATGGCGCCGAAATCGATGTAACGACGATAGACAAACGGTTTTAGCAGTTTCAAAAGTTGTTGACCGGAATCGATGTCACCGGCAACCGGGCGCGCCTTGATCAGGGCATAGCGCTCCCAGTCACGGCCCTCACGTTGATAATATTGCTCAAGTGCGGCAAAACTGCTGACCAGCGGGCCGGAATCTCCAAAAGGCCGCAAGCGGGTATCGACGCGAAAACAAAAACCTTCCGCGGTAACTTCCGACAGGCTGCGGATGATGCTTCGCGCAAGGCGGGTAAAAAACTGTTCATTGGCCAGACCCCGGCGACCATCGCAAACGCCCCGTTCCGGATAACAAAAAATAATATCCACGTCCGACGAAAGGTTGAGTTCACGGCCACCCAGCTTGCCGAGACCTATGACGATGATTTTTTGTGGCTGACCCGCGGGGTTTCGAGGTATACCGTGCTTTTCCTCGGATGCCAGGCTATGAAAACTGACCGCGGCTTGCAGGCAGAGGTCGGCAAGTGTACTCAGGTCGGCCAATATGTCATCCACTGGCGCGAGTTCATGCAGGTCGCGCCAGATAAGGCGCATCATTTCCAGGTTCCGAAAATCTCTGAGTGCGGAATCCAGGCCGCTTTTTTCAATCCCGGCAGCAAGTTGGTCAGCGTTTGGAGGGCTGGTGTTTTCGAGTCTTCCGGACGCCCGCAGTGCTTCCAGCCAGTCCGGATGTCGCTCTATCAACCGGGTCAGAAAGGGGCTGCAATCCAGAATCCGGCTTTGGCTGCTTGACAACATGCATAGAGTATAGCCCCGGACGCGAGGATGGAGAGACTCAAAATTTCGCTCGACCTTCGCGCAGAGATGTCCCGCGCCGGGACACCACAAACTTTATGTTATCGGGCTAACCCGCGACGATCGGATGGTTAAAGAAATCGAAAAAGAAATAGAAGACGAGACTGGACATGATCAATGTCACCAGCATCGCCGGCGTCCCCTTGCGGAACCAGATACCGGGGGTGATGGCCAACGAGGGATCATTTTCACGTTTCGCCAGTCTTTCGGAAATCGTGACGATATAGACATTGGCGGTAGATCCGATGTGCGTGCCGTTGCCACCCATGCCTACTCCAACAGCCAGGGCCCACCACAAGGGCATCACGTTTACACCCTGTTGCTCCATTCCAAGCAGGATCGGGATCATTGCAGCGGTGAACGGGATGTTGTCGATGGCGGCTGAAAGTATCGCGGCGAACCACAAGAGTACCAGTGTTGCGGTTAACAGGTCGTGCTTGACAAATGGAATTATGAACTGGCCGAGATAGCGCAGAAACCCGCTGTGCTCCACACCTCCAACCAGGATGAACAGTGAGATAAAGAAGATCAGTAGCGGGATTTCCACGTCCTCCATCGCATGGTCCATCTCAACCCTTCGCGCGATGAATAACAGCAGCGTCAGGCCGGTGGCCGAGACCATCCATGGCTCCCAGTCAATCCTGTGGTGTATAACAAACAACACCACCATGAGCCCCAGCACGAACACACTCTGGTACCAGAGTTTGCGGTCGGTGTACCTCGCCTTTTCAGCAAATTCCCCGACCGGTGCCACGTGCAATTCGGGTTTTACCGCCAACTCTTTGCGAAACAGGAGCCTCAGGGATGCCAGGATGCTTATCCAGGCGATAAAAACGATACCACCCATGTGATAGAAAAAAGTATTGAAATCAATACCCTTGGCTGAGCCTATCATCAGGTTGGGCGGATCACCGATCAGGGTGGCCACGCCACCGGTATCGGACAACAGGGCGGCTGCCAGCAGAAAGGGGATCGGCGAAACCTTCATCGATCTCGAGATAAGAATGATGAGAGGACCGAAAATAACCACCGTGGTCACGTTGTCGAGCAACAGAGAGAGTCCGGTAACTGCCGAGCCCAGCAGTACAAGCAGCACGAATAGATGACCCTTGCTTATCCTTGCCATGTGAGTGGCCATGGCGTGGAATCCACCGGTGGGGATCATGATCGAGACGATGGACATCATGCAGCCCAACAGGAAGACAACGTTCCAGTCAACCGCATGAACGGCGAGGGATGAATTGTAAAAACCATAAAACTGACCCACGATAATCATCGCCAGTCCGCCGAGCATGGCAAATTTTGCCCGGTGATAACCATGCAGGTTCTCGGTGAAAATACCGATAAAAGTTGCCGCAAGCACAATACCGGACATGAGCATTGCATCATTTAGAACAAGCACTTCTGCCACGCGGTGATTCTCCTGGATATTAAGCTGTTGACCCCTGGTGAAATGGATGGAAAAGAACAGCTTGGTATTTCTGGTTCATTCAGGGACCCTGGTAAGGACCCTTTTGTTCCTTGAAAAAGAAGGTAATCATATGGGATTGCATTTTAAAAGATCAACTGCCGCGTGCGGGGCCTTTTGAAGGTGTAAAAAAAACCCCGCCTGTAGGCGGGGTTTTATTAGGTCTCGGGCTTGGACTACATGAATTACATCATGCCGCCCATACCACCCATACCGCCCATGCCGCCACCCATACCGCCACCCATATCGGGCGCGTCATCCTTGGGCATTTCAGCGACCATGGCCTCGGTGGTGATCATCAGACCGGCGATAGACGCCGCGTTTTGCAGCGCAGAGCGGGTCACCTTGGTCGGGTCCAGAATACCGGCCTCGATCATATCGGTGTACTCACCGGTTGCGGCGTTGTAACCATAGTTGCCTTTGCCCTGCTTTACGTTGTTCAACACAACGGAACCTTCGGCACCGGCGTTGTGGACGATCTGGCGCAGTGGCTCTTCCATTGCCCTGCAGGCGATCGTGATACCGACATTCTGATCATCGTTGTCGCCCTGCATGCCCTTGATTGACTCCAGCGCACGGACCAGGGCAACACCGCCACCCGGCACAACACCTTCTTCAACCGCTGCACGGGTCGCGTGCAAGGCGTCTTCGACACGGGCTTTCTTTTCTTTCATTTCGACTTCGGTCGCAGCACCCACCTTGATAACCGCTACACCACCTGCCAGCTTGGCAACGCGTTCCTGCAGTTTTTCGCGGTCGTAGTCGGAAGTAGCTTCCTCGATCTGGGTACGCACCTGGTTGACACGGCTGGAAATGGCTTCGCTGCTGCCAGCGCCGTCAATAATTGTCGTGTTTTCCTTGGTGACCTGTATTTTCTTGGCAGAACCGAGCTCTTCAAGGGTAGCCTTTTCCAGTGAAAGACCGACTTCCTCTGCGATCACGGTGGCGCCGGTCAGCACAGCGATATCTTCCAGCATGGCTTTGCGGCGGTCGCCGAACCCCGGAGCTTTGACTGCACAGACCTTGACGATACCGCGGATGGAGTTAACCACCAATGTAGCCAGGGCCTCGCCTTCGATATCTTCAGCCACAATCAACAGCGGGTTGCCCGACTTGGCAACAGCTTCGAGTACCGGCAGCAGGTCACGGACGTTGCTGATCTTCTTGTCATGCAACAGGATGTAAGGGTTTTCCAGTTCAACACTCATGGTTGACTGGTCATTGATAAAGTAGGGTGACAGGTAACCACGGTCAAACTGCATGCCTTCGACAACGTCCAGTTCATTGGACAGGCCGGAAGCGTCTTCGACGGTGATAACACCTTCTTTGCCGACCTTGTTCATGGCCTCGGCGATCAACTCGCCGATTTCGGTATCGGAGTTGGCGGAAATTGAACCCACCTGTGCAATCGCCTTGTTATCGGTACAAGGTGTTGAAAGATCGTGCAGCTTCAGAACCGCCGCCGCAACGGCCTTGTCCAGGCCACGCTTCAAATCCATCGGGTTCATACCTGCAGCAACGGCTTTCAAACCTTCGCGCAACATGGCCTGTGCCAGAACGGTTGCGGTTGTCGTACCATCACCGGCCACATCAGACGTCTTGGAAGCAACTTCCTTGACCATCTGTGCGCCCATGTTTTCAAATCTATTTTCCAGCTCGATTTCTTTAGCCACGGAAACACCATCTTTGGTCACCGTCGGAGCACCAAAGCTCTTTTCCAGCACCACGTTACGGCCCTTGGGGCCCAGTGTTATCTTGACCGCGTCGGCCAGTATGTTGACACCCTGCAGCATTTTGCCACGGGCGTCTTCACCAAAACGTACATCTTTCGCACTCATTGTCTATTCCTCAATTCGCTCAATAACTTGAAATGGCAATTACTTTTCGATAACCGCCATGATGTCTTCTTCGCGCATGACGAGCAGTTCATCGCCATCCACCTTCACCTCTGTTCCTGCATACTTGCCGAACAGGACGGTATCCCCAACGCTGATATCCAGCGCGCGCTTATCGCCATTTTCGAGAATTTTGCCGTTGCCAACCGCAAGAACTTTGCCGCGAACTGGTTTTTCTGTAGCTGAGTCAGGAATAACTATGCCGCCTGAGGACATGCGTTCTTCTTCCATTCGTTTCACAATCACACGATCATGTAGTGGACGGAGTTTCATCCGATTTCTCCCTAAATTTAAGGTCATTCATATTGAACATGAAACCGCAACGGTCAAATCATTGCGGACTGTTAGTTGCCTGTGGACACATCTAGCATTGTCATCCGCAGCCTGCCAGCAAAGTTGGGGCTAATCGGGTTGGTTTTCAAGGGTATATGGATTTGTTTTTTTTACCGGTAAAAAAAAGCAACTTGAAGTGCTGGCAAGGTACGCTGATAACTGCGTTATTCGCGCGCCTCGGCGCAACTGATACAGAGTCTGACCGAAGGCGTGGCCGTGAGACGACCGGGGTTGATTAACTCTCCGCACTCAAAACACTCGCCATACTCACCGCACTTAATTCGGTCAAGTGCCGCGTCAATCTGCATTAACTGCGCCCGGCGTCTGCGGCCGGTCTCGAGTGACATGGACTGTGCCTGCATGGCGTCCATGCGAGAAAGCCGACCCACGCGGGCCTGATCCAATTCAATAACTTCTTCAGCCTCTCGCCCGGTTTCATCCGCCTTGAGCAAATCCAGCTTTTGTTTTTTCAACAGTGCTTTAAAGCGCTGCAGATCGTGACGCGACAAGCCCATCATTGTTCCTGCTGAGATCTGGCTTTGTGCCTTGAGGATAATTATGCATTTATTTTAGCAGAGACTGTAACCATTTCCCGCCGGATACGTTTATTCTGATGAGATGAGCAAAAGATACCGTCAATGGGTCAAAGACTATCAGGATCAGGCCTGGACGGTAGCGCGTTATATTTTGAAGGACGCCCAGGAGGCGGAGGATGCTACGCAGGAGGCCTTCGTGAAACTTTGGCACAACCGCGACAATATCGACCCGGCTCGTATTAAGCCGTGGCTGATCAAGGTCACCCGCAACGGTTGCCTCGATCGCCTCAGACGCAGGCGGGAGAACGTTGAGTTTGACGAGAGCTATATGTCCGGTGATGACAGCGGCCCCATGCAGGGTCTCGCAACCAGTGAAATCGGGGAATGGCTGAAGCGGGCCATCGGGTCACTGAAGGAACCCTACCGGTCTCTGGTCGTTTTGAGGGATGTGAACCAGCACAGCTACGAAGAGGTAGCCGCCATGCTGGAATTGAATCTGGCGCAGGTAAAAACCTACCTGCACCGCGCAAGAAAGCAGTTGCGTGAGCAACTGGCAGAGGTAAGACCATGAAGGAATATGAAGATAAATGGGAAGAACGTATCAATGCAATGCTCGATGGAGAGCTGAGTGCAGCTGATGCGGAATTGCTCAAGGTGGAAGCCAGCGACAATCGCCAATTGGCGCGAGCTATCGTCGAAGCCTATCAGCTTCAACAGGCCATGGATTCCATCAAGGTAGAGCGGGCGCCGGCCAGTCTCAGGAAGCGTCTGCGTGCAATCCCACGTGAAAACCGTTCCATACCCGTGTTCAGGTTACTACAACCCCGCTGGGTGATGGCGCTTGCGGCTATTCCGTTGGCGATTATCGCCATAAGCCTGACACAGCCAGACAGGCCGTCAGCCAGCGAGATTGCCAAGGCCCGACAGGAAATGGCTATCGCCTTTGCCTATCTTGACAAGGCCGCTGCCATAACCGGGCGGGAAATTGAATCGAAAGTTGGCCAGACGATGGCGGATGCCGTGACCGATTCGGTTGACCGGGCGATCAAGACACAGAGTTTGGATTCCAAGGAGAAGAAAGCATGAAACGTTTACTGATGAACAAGTTTGTTATTGGATTATTTTGCGTGTTATTTACTTTGCCGGTCCTGGCCCAGGAAGACGAGCTCAAGAACCTCGCGGGTTACGTGGATTTTGGCGACCTGTCGGCCACTTATGGCGAACCGAAAATCACCATCAACCTGGGCGGATCCATGCTCAATTTTGTTGGCCAGATGAGTTCATCGGAAAGCCCGGAAACGTCGAAGCTGATTTCCAAACTCAAGGGTATCCGGGTGCAGATATATGCAATCGATAAAGTTTCTGACGCGGCAATAAGCCAGTTTGGCAAGACCAGGAAACAACTGAAGTCTTCCGGCTGGGAACCGATCGTACAGGTCAATGATGAGGATGAGCAGGTCCTGGTTTATACGAAGATGACCGGCGGTAATATGGAAGGCATGACGGTCATGATCGTCGATGACGAGGAAGCCGTATTCGTCAACGTCATCGGCCAATTGAACCCTGCCGAACTTGCCAGGGTGATGGACAAATTCGATGTCAATGTCGATTTGGATCTGGATTGAGCAGATGAAGAACAACATCGTAACTCCGGGCGTGGTGCTGCTACTGTCATTGACCGCCTTTGTGCTTTCTTCGTGTGGAATTGCCGCGCCACGCAGCAACGCGGGTTATGCCAACCTCGATTCGCCAGGTATCGCCGACACCGACCGCACACTGTCGTTGTCACTGGGCAAGGCCACGCTCCGGTTTGCCGCGCATTTTCTCGATGATGAGCCGGAAACACAGGCATTGCTGAGGAGCCTCGACGGGGTGCGTGTCCGTATCTACCAGGTGAATGGCGATAGCGGTCGTATCGCGCGCAACTTCGAACGTATGGGTGTCAAGTTGAGCAAAGATGGCTGGGAACCCGTGATGCTGATCAACCAAGAAGATGAACTGGTACAGATGTTTGCCAAGCAGACCGCCAGCGGCATGCAGGGTCTGACCATCGTATCGGCCGACGCTGACGAAGTCGTGGTGGTCAACGTAATGGGTAACATAGAGCCGGAGAAATTCAGCGACGTGATGGTCGCGTTGAATGTCGAGGACGCACCGGAAGTGCACCTGGCTTCTACAAACTAAAAGAAACCCCAATCCCCTAATCAAGCCTCGTCGTCCCGGCGCAGGCCGGTCTCCCAAGGACCCACAAAACCAAACAACAGCCAACGTCATCCCGGCCTGCGCCGGGATGACGTTGGCTTACGTTTTGACCGTTTACAAACAGCTGGTTCGCTATTGAAGCGGGGCCAGGTTGGGCGTCACGATCAATTCTATCCGCCTTATATATTTGGAAGGACTGGCGTTCAATTCACCATCATTGCAGATGGAACCATCCCCGTCGCTGTCATCCCAAAGGTCGCCTTCCATCTGTAGCAAGGTGCGTTCCACGCGGCTTAAACGTGCGAATGCATTGCTCGCGATTTCATCGATCGAATCGACGATCTCGTCACCTGGCGGGTCGCAGTAATATGTCGTCGTGCCACGTAATGTTTCAATGTCGGTAATTCCCCAGATTTTCTTGATGACATCAACGTCGATACCACTGGGTCCAAACGGGAATTGCAAAAACGCATTTTCGAGCGTGTAGAGCATGGTGATGAAATAACGCTTGGGGTTGCCAAAGCTGATCGACGCCGAGGACTCGTCAACACTGACCAGGTTATTATCGTTGGTGTTTTTAAAGATTTTACGTGACGATTTAATCGAGTACCCGGCATAGCAGGATACTACAGCGTCAATGCGCTGATGATCACTCACCAATACAGATATAGGGTAGGTAGATTCCAGCGTTATGTCACCTGACAGCTCAGAAGGGTAAATCATGTGTGCCGATACATTGCTGAAACCATCCACGCAGTTTGAAACGGTAGCTTCAAAATCTGCCCTGCCATCGACAATGATCGCCGGTCTTCTTACGCCATGGGCCTCGATTGAGATCGGACCGATGAGGGATTCCAGGTCGCTCAAAACAAAATTGTCATCCATTATCGACTGGTCATTGCTGTAGACGTCATTGACAGAATGAACGGCTGTCAGGGAGGCATTGTCACCCGTGATGACAATCTGGTTGCCCATAACGAGGGCGTTGTGTCCACCGAATAACAGCGCCTGGTCACGAAACACCAGGTCGGTCGTTGGTTGAAGGTTTTGTTGAATCAGCGATTCCGCCAGGAATCGCGGGGGACGTATGCCGGTTGCTCTTTCCACGTCATCGGTTACATCCTGAGCAATTCCGCGGTTGAATGTATCGACGATTGCACTCGAGATTGCTTCATTCACAACCGCAGAAGTCCAAATGCCATTGTCCACCCACTGCCAGCGAAAAGGTACGACCAGTGGAAGCTTCGAACGGTCCGTACCATAGTGCGCAAAAATCAGGCCGCGGGATGAATCCATATAAGGGGGCATACAGAAGACCAGGTCGAGGTGGCCGGTAGAAAAATCAGTACTGCCGAGCAACTCTGCTTCACCAATGTTCTGATCTACGATGCTGCCCGATTCACCATCATACAGATAGACCTGGCTGATCGATTGTTTCTGCCAATCAATATCGACCCCTTGCTGGTAACGGTAACGCATATCTTCGTCATGCGGCAGCCAGGCTATCTGCACGAGACTCAAGTTCGATTCAGGATCTGGAATACCAATGTGTGCGCCAATTGGAAAACCTTTGCTACCGCAGTAAACAGAGGCATGTAAGGGAGAAAAGGAAACCAGGAGCAGCGCAAACATGATTAGTCGGGGCATTATTCTTACTCGATCTCTAATGGAGGGAA
This sequence comes from uncultured Gammaproteobacteria bacterium, assembly GCA_963801195.1. Classification (GTDB taxonomy): domain Bacteria; phylum Pseudomonadota; class Gammaproteobacteria; order Xanthomonadales; family SZUA-36; genus SZUA-36. Next base: position 758,791 of record CAWDDX010000003.1, read on the forward strand.
ATGATTTTAATAACCTCGCCCTGAATAGGGGCTTAACCAGTTCCTGAGTTGGCAGATTTTAACAGGAAATCAGAAGTTTTTAGCCACACAGTGGGGTTTTGTTTGGCTGCAAGTGGCAATTGCTTGTTATCATTTGAATGAACCAATAACCGGATTTTCCTTATGCGTTTTTATCTCTATGTGCTGATGCTGACCGCCTGCTCGGCCTGTGCCTCGGGCGAGCCCAGTGTCGTGTTGGGCGGCAAAACCTTCAGCGTCGAAATTGCGGACTCGCAGGAAGAACATGCGCTTGGACTCATGTACAGGGACAGCATGCCTGCAGACCACGGCATGATATTCATATTCCCAAACGAGGCCCCGCGCAGCTTCTGGATGAAGAACACCCGCATACCGCTCGACATCATGTATTTTGACAAGGACTTGAAGCTGGTCAGCATTTCAGCGGACACGCCGCCCTGCAAGGTCAAGCGTTGTCCTGCATATCCGAGTATCACACCGGCGCAATACGTACTCGAGCTCAATGCCGGCATCGCCTCATCGCTGGGTGTTGGCGTGGGGGACCGCCTGACACTCGACTTGCAGTAAGCGACGCCGGCTTTGTAAAAAGGTGAAAAACGCAACACGTATTGCCCAGCTTACCGACTGTCACCTGCCGGCGGACCCTAAGCGAACCTACCGCGGTGTCAACCCCCGCGACGAGCTGGAATCACTGTTGAAAAGAGTCGTAGCCTTCCAGCCTGACCTGTTGCTGCTGACCGGTGATCTCAGCGAGGACGGCAGCGGGGTTTCCTACCGGGATTTACAGGCGTATTTAAAACCGTTGGGTGTTCCGCTGCTGGCTTTGCCCGGTAATCATGATGATGCCGTACTGCTGAACGAATGCTTTCCGGGCAGTCCGGTCGAGAGCTTAAGCATTTCCGGGCACGGTGCCTGGCAGCTCATCCGTCTGAATTCCTGTATGCCCGGCAGACCCGAAGGCCATCTTGATGAAATGGTCCTCACGGAACTCGACGGGTTTTTGAAAAACAATCAAAATCAGCCACAACTCATTGCCTTGCACCACCAGCCCATCGCTGTTGGCAGTCCCTGGATAGACAAGTACCCGCTACTGGATCCACAAAGGCTTCTGCGGATAATTGACCGTTACCCGGGCGTGAAAGCAGTGGTCTGGGGACACGTTCACCAGGCATATGATACCGACAGAAACGGCACCGCCATGCTGGGCGGCCCGTCGAGCGCCATCAATGCAAAGCCCGGTATGCAGAAATTCACACCGGACCCCAAGGGTTCCGCGTTCAGGTGGTTGAAACTCGGCAACGATAATACGATTTCAAGCGGTATTATGTGAAACCGTGGTTTGCTGGCTTCAGTCCGATGCAGGCAGCAATAACCATAGAATGATGTAAACAAGTATGCCCGGAAAAGCCGCGGAAAGGATCGAGGCAAGAACATATACGACCCTCGTACCCGTGACCGACCAGCCAAAATGCCGTGCCAGACCTGCGCAGACACCACCTATCATTGCATTGCGCTTGTCCCGTGTTATTCCCCTGGTCCTATTCATACTGATTTCCCGTGACTGGCTTGTGTTCAGAGCTCGATCATTTCAAAGTCTTCCTTGCCTGCACCACAATCAGGACAAACCCAGTATTCCGGTACGTCTTCCCAGCGCGTGCCGGGCGCCAAACCTTCTTCAGGGCAGCCTTTTTCCTCTTCATAGACCCAGCCACAGATGATACACATCCAGGCTTTATATTTGTTCTCAGACAAGATTGTGACCCCATTGCGACAAAAAGACCAGTTTCGCTAGTTTGCCATGCCGACGCGCGCGCTTAAACCTTTTGCGGGTTAAAATATGGTTTTTGCAGATTGAGAACAGCCGAGATGACAAGTAGCCAGGAATTGATCGAAAGAGCCCGGGTTCACATACCGGGCGGTGTAAATTCGCCCGTCCGCGCTTTTAACGGGGTGGGTGGCGACCCGGTGTTTTTTGACCACGCGCTCGGCGCTTGTCTGTACGATGTTTCCGGACGCTCCTATATCGATTACGTTGGCTCTTGGGGGCCGATGATTGCCGGCCATGCCAACCCGGCGGTCATCGCGGCGGTCCATGAAGCGGTCGACAAGGGTTTGAGTTTTGGTGCGCCATCGGCGGCCGAAGTCACGATGGCGGAAAGGTTGTGCGAGTTGATAGACGGCATGGACATGGTGCGCATGGTCAACTCGGGCACCGAGGCGACCATGAGCGCCATACGCGTGGCACGTGCTGCCACCGGACGGGATCGCATCCTGAAATTCGAAGGCTGCTATCACGGTCATGCCGATGCATTCCTCGTCAAGGCAGGCAGTGGCGCATTGACGCTGGGTGTGCCCAATTCCCCGGGTGTGCCTCCAGCCTGCGCCGATCTGACACTGACCCTGCCGTACAATGACCTTGAGGCGGTACGCGCCTGCTTTGCACAACAGGGTAAAGAAATCGCCTGCTTAATCGTTGAACCGGTGGCGGGCAACATGAACTGCATCCCCCCGCTGCCGGGCTATTTGCAGGGGCTGCGAGAGCTGTGTGATCAATACGGTGTTTTGTTGATTTTTGATGAAGTCATGACCGGCTTCCGCGTGGCCCTGGGCGGGGCCCAGGCGCATTACGGCATTACGCCGGACCTGTCGACGTTTGGCAAGGTCATCGGCGGTGGCATGCCGGTCGGCGCATTTGGCGGCAAACGCGAGTTCATGGAAATGGTCGCGCCGGCCGGACCCGTTTACCAGGCGGGTACGCTGTCGGGCAACCCGGTGGCAATGGCCGCCGGCCTGGCGACACTCGACCAGATTACGGTACCGGGATTTTACGCTGCGCTGGGTGAGAAAACCCGCATGTTGACCGAGGGCTTGCAGGAAGTGGCGGATTTCTACAGCGTGCCGTTTACGACCACCCGGGTCGGCGGCATGTTTGGCCTGTTTTTTAGCGACGCGAAGCAAATTGTCAATTTCGAACAGTCGGGCGCGGTGAATGTAAACAGTTTCAAGCGATTTTTTCACGCCATGCTGGACGGGGGTGTCTACCTCGCGCCATCGGCGTACGAGGCCGGTTTTGTGTCTTCGGCCCACACCGAGGAACACATTTCGGCAACGCTCAGTGCGACGCGGGAAGCGTTTCGTTTGGTTGCAGACTGAAGCGTCAAGCCTGGTCGCGGGGTTTTCGCTGGGCCCCGAGACGGAAGAATGGCCGCTCGAAGAGGAAGTAACTGACACTTGCGACCAGCACGACCAGGGACAGTGAAACCAGGAATTTTGTCAAGCCCTGCAGACCCGTAAAGGCTTCACCCAGCACCAGGCCGGCCTGCTGTAGGACGATAAAATGCCACAGGTAGAGACTGTAACTTATCAAACCGAGAAAATAGACCGGTGGATTGGCAAATAGCAGCTTGCCAATCCGGCTGCCCCAGTACAGGCTGATGACCATCATGGACAAGGGTAATCCAAGCGCCAGCGGGGCGATCACCATGCTCCAGTGTCCCGACCAGTAGAAATCGCCGTTTGGTAGCACGACCTGCCAGAACCAGAGCGCAGAAAGGCAGGCTCCTGCCAGGAACAGGCCATCAAGCAACCACGCCGCGGGCCGATTGAAACGCCGCAATTCATGCCATTGAACGAGCAGGGCTGCTGACGCGCCCAGCAGAAATTCCGGCAGGTAGCCGGGCAAATGTGAAGCAGCGAGAAAAACGGTTCCTTCGGGTGCTGCGGCGAAATGGTCAGCACACCAGAGGCGGTACAGTGTGCTCAAAAGTACGCCGCCAAGCAGAAACAACATCCAGCGGGCGGGTCGCATGAAAGATGCAATGAACGGCAAAATCAGGTAGAACGAAAATTCAACCGGCAAGGTCCACCAGACCCCCACGACCGGACTTACCGGGTTCCAGCCAATGTTGAAGAACATCAACAGGTGCGCAAGCAGACCGGTCGCGTCGAGGGGACGCCAGGTGATAAACCAGGCGCCTGTCACCATGATGATCGCCAACTGGGCGTAGTAGGCCGGGAATACCCGCAACAGGCGCCGCTTGTAATAATGGCCGAGCGGCGGATGCACCATATTGCTCAGTGTGGCTCGGGCAAACGGCAACGACAGCAGAAACCCGCTCAGGACGAAAAAGATATCAACGCCCGCAAAACCAAAACCGAGGGGAAATTGCAAAGCGTTGCCTATCACGGGAACGGTCAGGTCAAGCCGGATTCCCGGGTTGAAATAACCGTAATGGAATATGAACACGGCGAGCGCGGCTATTCCCCGCAAACCCGTCAGCGAGGCGACATAGCGGCGGCCCTGGTCAGCGGGACTAATCAATACAGAAAGAGGTCTTTCATCAACGGCCGTCCGGCACTGACCGCATAGTGGTCGAAGTCCTTGACGCCGTCAGCGCGTAACACGTCCTCGTCAATGTAAAAATGACCCGTGCTGGTCTTGCTGTCGCGACAGAGAATCACATGTGCTGCGTCCGCCATGATATCGGCCCGCCGGCAATTGTCGGGTTTGACAACATCGCCGAGCATATTGATAGCTGCTGTGTGAATGACTGTACGCGGCCACAGTGCGTTGACCGCAACACCGCGCTTGTGAAATTCCGCAGCCATGCCAAGCACGCACATGCTCATACCGTATTTCGACATCGTGTAGGCCAGGTGGTCCCTGAACCAAACCGGGTCGAGGTTCAGAGGCGGCGACAGGTTGAGTATGTGCGGGTTATCCGCTTTCAGCAGATGTGGCAGGCAGGCCTTTGAACAGGCATAGGTACCGCGAACGTTGACCGCGTGCATCAGGTCGAATTTACGCATGGATAAATCAAGCGTATTTTGCAGCGTGATCGCACTGGCGTTGTTGATCAGGATATCAAGTCCATTGAAATGTTCGGCCGCCGTATTCACCGCCGCAAGGACTGCTTCATCGTCGCGAACGTCGAGCTTGAGCGGCAGGGGGCGTCCACCTGCCTGTTCAATTTCTTCAGCAACCGAAAAAATCGTACCTGGCAGGTTGGCATGGGGTTTGTCGGACTTGGCGGCGATGATAATATTGGCGCCGTCACGAGCAGCCCGCAGAGCGATGGCTTTACCGATTCCGCGGGTACCCCCGGTGATAAAAATCGTTTTGTTTTTGAGTGTTCGCATTTACAGGCCCTGCATCAGGCAATTAGCAGCCAAGTTCCGTATTATAGCCATGAATTGTACGCAAAGAAGGGCGAGTTGAACCCAAGTGGAATCTCACTGGACACAGGATCTGCTTAACTGGATGTCGGCCAACCCGGGATGGGCTGGTTTCTGGGTATTCGTCATGTCTTTCGTCGAGTCATTGGCGTTCATTGGCATTCTTGTGCCCGGCATTATCATCCTGTTTGGATTGGGTGCGCTCATCAGTCTTGGCGCACTGGATATGTGGCCTATCTGGTTGTGGGGTTCGGTTGGCGCATTCACGGGTGACATCGTCAGTTATGCCATCGGCCATCGCTACAGGGGTCGTCTGGCAGTTACGTGGCCTTTTTCAAAATTTCCGCGCATGCTCGAACGTGGCCGTGACTATTTTAATGTGCATGGCCCCAAGAGCGTGGTGATCGGTCGTTTTATCGGTCCGCTGCGACCGGTGATACCAGTCACCGCAGGCATGATGGGCTTGACGCCGCGCCGGTTTTTACTGGTCGATATCCCGGCCTGTATCGCCTGGACGCCGAGCTACCTGATCCCCGGCATGTTGTTCGGCGCTTCGCTCGAGGTGGCGTCCGAATATGCGGGCCGGCTGTCCCTGGTACTGATCATTGGCGCGGTGGTTCTCTGGCTTACCTGGTGGATCATCTGGACCGCCTATGAGTTTCTTGCCAGCCGGTCAGCACGCTGGATGCGACACGTGATCCGCTGGCTGCGCCGGCATCCGGTATTCAAGCGGATTGCCGGGCCGTTGCTGGATTCAACCCAGCCGGAGGTGTTGTCCATCACCATGATGGGCCTGTTGCTGGTGATTGTTTTCTGGGCCATCGTGACATTGCTGTTTCTGTCACCGTTTTCCGCATCGCCGCAATCCATTGACCAGTCGGTACAGGCGTACGCATTGACGCTGCGAAATCACATCGCCGATCCGCTGATGGTTGCTGTAACACAGCTTTCCCGCCTGTGGGTGCTCATTCCCACCTCCATGGCGGTGCTGCTCTGGCTGATCGGCGCCGACCGGCAGAAGGCCGCTTTGCACTGGCTGGTGGCCATGGGCGGTGGTGTCGTCCTGCAAATACTTCTCGACTGGTCATTGCGTGCGACGCCCCTGGTGAGTGAAGCGGAAATGAAAGCCCTGCACGTCCCGAGTGCGGCACTCACCCTGGCAACGGTCGTGCTGGGCTATTTCGCGGTGATGGTTGCCCGGGAAATCAAGCGCCGGAAGCGGAAGTGGCCATACGTGATTGTTGGCCTGCTTTTGTCCTTGCAGGTTTTGGCCAGGATTTACCTCGGCCTGGACTGGTTCAGCGGCGCGCTAATGGGCGTGGCGCTGGGAATGGCCTGGACTTTCGTGGTGGGTATCGCCTATCGGCAACGCGCGTTGCGGGCGTTCAACGGTATGGCGGCCAGCATCATATTTTTTGGCATGCTGGCCGCGACTTTCGTCTGGCAGGTCAATGAAAACCTTGAACGTGATAGCGCTGCTTTACAGCTGCCGTTGCCAAGGCGTGAAATTACCGTACAGGGATGGTGGGAGAACAAATGGCAGACACTGCCGCGCGAACGTGCCTATTCGTCATCCGTTGGAGCACGCGAATTGAATTTCCAATATGCGGGGGACCCGGCCAGGCTCGCGCAGGCACTCGCACCCCAGGGTTGGCTGGAGGCGGAGTCAGCCAATTGGCGATGGGTACTCCTGTCGATCAATCCGGCGGCCACGGAGTCGACGCTTCCACCGTTGAAGCGTGATTACCTCGGCCACGCTGATGTTCTTCTACTGCACCGGCTGGGGGGTGATCCGTTCAACCAGGAGACCATCCGCCTCTGGGATTCCGGTTTCAGGTTGATACCGGGTGGCCAGACGGTCTACGTGGGTGAGATCAGCGCCGAGGCCCTGGTCCAGAGATTGAAAGTATTCAGTTACTGGCGTGCGATGCCCGCCCTGAAGGACAGCCTGGAGCAATTACAAACCGAGGCGACTGCTTTTCGAACCAGGAAGGTAAGAGAAGACCTGTTGCTGATCATGGACCCTCAGGTTTCGGCGGAGCCCTGAAACCGCGGTAATACCTCGACCAGTACCTGTAAGCGTTCCAACGGATCGCTGATCTGCAGCAATACCTGTTTTTCATGGGTATCCAACGGCAGTAATTCGGCCAGCCTGTAACCAACCCAATGGGCGTCCTGCAACAGACCGGGCTCGAACGATGGATAATTTTTGCCGACCTGCTCCATGAATCGCCCGGCGATCATGGCGAGCACAGCGTACTCAGGCGGTAGATTGACAGCTGCGGTTTCAGCCAGTGTTTCCACTTCGGCCATCAATAACCCGTTTTCCCGCATACGCGTTTTCTGAATGATAAATCTTTGCCTGCCGTGTGCGGTTATACCCAGAAGACCGTCATCGAGGGTTGAAAAGTCGAAGATTTCTGCACTTGTTCCTACCCGCATGTGGTTCGCGGGGAGATTTGATCCTTCCGAATTGCCGATCAGGCATACACCAAAGTCACAGTCCTTGAGGCTGCATTCGCGGACCATGTCAATATATCGCTGTTCAAATATTCTCAATTTCAGGTAACCGTCCGGAAATAAAACGGTATGCAGGGGAAAGATTGGAATATTAGCCTGGATCACGTCTCGGTTAAATGTTGTGCCATTCTGCGGGGTGCGGCTTCAAACCCCCCGTTGCTCATGAACACGACATGGTCGCCGGGGTTCAGGTTGTTAATGATCTGCTGCAGCATATCATCGACCCGCGTCACGATCTTGAAGCGGCCCTCCAGCGGCGCCAGTGCAATTTTAGGGTCCCAGTCAATGCCTTCACCGGTTTTGAGCCAAACGTGGTCGGCGGCCATCAGGGCAGGCCCCAGTTCGTGTGCATGGACACCGGCGCGCATGGTGTTGCTGCGGGGTTCGAGTGCAACCAGGATGCGGGCATTGCCAACCTTACGCCGCAAACCTTCGAGCGTCAGGCGAATGGCCGTGGGATGGTGTGCGAAGTCGTCGTATACCGTTATTTCCCGGGCCCTGGCAATTTCTTCCATGCGGCGTTTCACGCCGGTGAATAACGACAGTGCTTCGAGTGCTTTTGGGGCCGGAACGCCAACGGCTACCGATGCCGCGAGGGCGGTACAGGCGTTCATCGCGTTGTGACGTCCGTTATGCCTCCAGTTGAGTGTTCCAACCGTCTTTTGCTGAAAACTGAAACGCAACTCACTGGCATCGGGCTTGACCATCTCGACCTGCCAGTCATGTTTACCTTCGAAGGAAAATCGTTGTAGATTGCTCCAGCAGCCGCGGCCGATGACCCTTTCGAGGTTCGTGTCCGCGCCGTTGCTGATGATGGTTCCATTACCGGCGATCGTACGGACCAGGTGATGAAACTGGGTCTCGATGGCAGCGAGATCGGGAAAAATATCCGCGTGGTCATATTCCAGGTTGCTCAGAATGGCGACCTGGGGGCGGTAGTGGACGAACTTCGATCGCTTGTCAAAAAAAGCGGTATCGTATTCGTCGGCTTCCACCACGAAATAATCCGAACCCTCACGGGCCGATACATTGAAATTCAGGGGCACGCCGCCGATCAGGAAACCGGGGTTCAGACCCGCATATTCCAGGATCCAGGCAAGCATGCTGGAAGTTGTGGTTTTGCCATGTGTGCCCGCGACCGCCAGGACTTTGCGCCCACGCAGGTAGTTTTCACCCAGCCAGCGGGGGCCGGAGGTAAAATTCAACCTTTGGTTCAGAACATACTCCACGGCCGGGTTACCGCGGCTTAGGGCGTTTCCAATAATGACGAGATCCGGCGGGTCGTGCATGGGTTCTTCGCTGTAGCCGTCATACAGATCGATGCCTTCACTCTCCAGCAGCGTGCTCATCGGCGGATAAGTATGCTGATCGGCACCGCTTACCTGGTGACCGGCACGGCTGGCGAGAATGGCCACACCGCCCATGAATGTCCCGCATGCTCCAAGAATATGAATTTTCATCGTGTTTTTTTATCCCAATACGCTTCAACCGCAGTTGAATCAGGTGATCCCGAGCAGAAACATCATTTCAATCAGCACATAACTCGCTGCAAGCAGCAATACGGTGACCAGCATACCCGTTGCAAGTGGAACGGATAAGGAATGGCGGTAAATATGCGCATCGACGAACAGGCTCCAGATAAACACGGCAAACCAGACTATGGCCAATATCGGCTGGTTTACCGCCGGGTCGGAAAGCGACAGCAGGCCCCAGGTAACGAAGTTAAAAAAAATACCTGCCGCGGCCAGGGCACTCATGGTCTGTGCAAATCGTTCCAGGTGGTTCCGCCAGAAAAGCAAACCCGTCAGCACGCCGATTTGCAGACAAACCGAAAGCAGACTTTTAGCCGCGGCGTTTTCATCGTCCAGTTGCTGGCCGGTAACCAGGTTTTGCACGATGTAAACCGATAACAGGATTATCGTCAGCGTCCACGAGGCAGGCAGGTTTTGTGGTCCGCTCCGCAAGCGCAAAATTTTAGCCAGGTTCACGAGCATACCATTCATGGGAACACTGACCGCTTTTCGTTTTCAGGCCCGATAGGAAATGACCATCCCGTCGCTCAGGCAGACACAGGGCCCAAGTTTAAAATGCTAACGATACGCTGAAAGATGTCGTCCACGCCGCCTTCGCCAAGCACCTTGGTGAGCAACCCGCGTTGTGCGTAATACTCCGCCACGGGTGCTGTTTGTTCGGCATAAACCTGCAAGCGGTTACGAACCGTCTCTTCGGTATCATCGGCGCGGCCTTCTTCTTTCGCGCGCTTGGCGATACGCTTGATGATACGTTCCGCGTCAAGATCGATCAGGATGGCCTCTTCAACCGGTTGATGCAATCGCTCCAGCAATATATCCAGCGACTCGGCCTGGGCCAGATTACGCGGATATCCGTCGAGGATAAAACCATCGGCCACATCGGCGCGGCTGAGTCTTTCCTCGATCATGTCAGAGATAACATCATCCGGCACCAACTCACCCTTGTCGGTCAATGCCTTGGCTTTCAACCCGAGTTCCGTGCCTCTTTTGGCGGCGTTACGCAGCAGTGCTCCGGTGGAGATATGCGGTACATCCAACCGTTTCACCAACAGGGCTGCCTGGGTTCCTTTGCCCGAACCCGGGGGTCCCAATAATACAATTCGCATTGGACGCTTCCAGTCCTCTAAAATAGGCGCTAACGCTAACCTCTCATACCAGTCAAGTCAATGAAGATTGAAGGGATTAAAGGAAATTTATGATCAAAAAGAACTTGCTTTACGCACAATCCGGTGGCGTTACACCGGTCATTAACGCGACCGCCTGTGGTTTGATTGAAGAAGCCCGCCGGAACAAAGACCGCCTGGGCAAGGTTTATGCGGGCAAAGACGGTATCCTGGGCATCCTGAATGAACAACTGATCGACACCAGTAAAGAGAGCAAGGCAGACATCGCCGCCTTGCGGCATACCCCCGGCGGTGGTTTCGGATCGTGTCGTTTCAAACTGAAAGGAATCGAGGAGAGCCGCGCGCAGTACAAGCGGCTGATCGAGGTGTTCAAGGCACACAACATTGGTTACTTTTTCTACAACGGTGGTGGTGATTCTGCGGATACCGCTTACAAGGTCTCACAGATTGGTAACAAGCTCGGTTTTCCAGTGCAGTGTATCGGTGTACCCAAGACCATCGATAATGACCTGCCGATTACCGATAATTGCCCGGGTTTCGGTTCGGTCGCGAAGTATGTCGCGGTTTCGATCATGGAAGCCAGCCTCGATGTCGAGTCGATGGCTTCCACTTCCACCAAGGTATTCGTGCTTGAGGTCATGGGGCGACACGCCGGCTGGATTGCCGCCGCAGGGGGACTCGCCCAGCAAAAAAGGGGCGATCCGCCACACGTGATCCTGTTTCCGGAACTCCCGCTCGATGAAGAAGCCATGTTGAAAAAGGTCGAAAAGGCCGTCAAGGCGCACGGTTACTGCTCGCTGGTCGTATCCGAAGGTGTCAGGGACAAGCAGGGCCGGTTCCTGGCGGATTCGGGCCGCCGCGACGCATTTGGCCATGCCCAGTTGGGCGGCGTGGCGCCGGTCATTGCCGGAATGATTACCGACGCCCTGGGTTACAAAAATCACTGGGCTGTATCGGATTACCTGCAACGCTCGGCCCGTCACATCGCTTCAAAAAATGACGTGGACCAGGCATATGCCATGGGTAAGGCTGCCATTGAACTTGCCTTGCAGGGTAAAACCGGGGTCATGCCGATCGTGGTCAGGACTTCAGACGCACCTTATCGCTGGAAAGTCGGTGAAGCGGAATTGGCCAAGGTGGCAAATCGCGAAAAGATGATGCCGCGGAGTTTCATCTCCGCAGATGGTTTTGGTATCACGGCAGCTGCCAGGCGCTACCTCGAACCCCTGATCCACGGCGAAGACTACCCGCCGTACGGCCGAGACGGCCTGCCAAAGTATGTTCGCCTGAAGAATATCCTGGTACGCCGAAAACTGCCGTCATTCGAGATGTAGAAAAAATATCATTCAATCAATTAAAAATGAGGATGACCTATGCAAGTATTGAGGCTGGTTGGCTGTGTTTTGGTGCTTGCCACATTTTCGGTGCGGGCACAGGATGATGCAGACCCGCAACTTAAGCTTCGGGACCGTCTGCAGGCGCATATTGAGTTTCTCGCCGATGACCTGATGCAGGGCAGGCAACCCGGCAGCCCGGGCTACAATGTCGCTGCCAACTACGTCAGAAGCCAGTTCCGGCAAATGGGCCTGCTGCCGGCGGGCAATGGCGGTGGCTATTTTCAGCAGGTGCCGCTACGACAGGCTTTTCTGCAGCCCGGCTCCGCCAAGCTGAAGTTCAAACTGGGCGAAAAATCAGTTCCGCTGGATTTTCCTGACCAGTTTTACATGGGTCCTGATCTGGGCAGCACGTCTTCAGAGCTCGAGGCGGGCCTTGTTTTTGCCGGTTATGGTATCGATGCGGCCGAGCTTGATTATAACGATTACGCGAAAATTGATGCCAATGGAAAGGTCGTGGTGCTGTTCGTTGGACAACCAAAGGATTTTCCCAGCGAGGAAGGCGCTCATTTTGCATCCACAGCCGAGAAAACCAAGGCTGCCGTGCGTCACGGTGCTGTCGGGATTCTGATGATTCATACACCACGGGCCGCACAACGATACCAGTGGGACAGGCTGACCAGCCAGGTCGGCACGCCGAGGATGGGATGGATCAATGGGCAGGGTCAGGTTCACGGCGTATTTGAGCAAATCCAGGTGGAGGCGATGATAAACCACGGTGCGGCAGAATTTCTTTTTGAGAACTCACCTCTCGATCTGAAAACACTGCTTGAACGTGACGAAAATGGCGAAGCGCTGATGAGGTTTCCCCTCCAGGGAAAAATAGTCGCGAGTCAGCGCAGCACCCATGAAATTATTTCCAGTCCCAATGTCGTTGCCGTACTGCCGGGTTCGGATCCGTTGCTCGCGGATGAGTACGTCGTTTATAGCGCCCATCTCGATCATATTGGCGTACTGCCGGCGGGGACCCACGCGCAGGAACAGGAAGACCGGATCAACAACGGTGCACTGGATAATGCGTCCGGTGTCTCGGTGATGCTTGAAACCGCGCGTCTGTTGACTGAAGGTCCGGCGCCCAGACGATCCATCCTGTTTTTAGCTGTCACCGCGGAAGAAAAGGGCCTGGTTGGTTCTGAATATTTCGCCATGAACCCAACCGTTCCCGCCGATTCAATGGTCAGTGAAGTCAACCTGGATATGCCGCTTTTGCTCTATGATTTTGGTGATGTGATTGCCTTTGGCGCCAAACATTCCAGCCTCGGCGAAACGGTTCGTGAGGCTGCAAATAGTTATGCTATTGAATTGTCACCAGACCCTTTCCCCGAGCAAAACATATTTGTCCGAAGTGACCATTACCGTTTCGTACAGCAGGGCATTCCGTCGGTGTTCCTGGTTACAGGTATGAAATCTCTCGATGGCAGCATCGATACCCAACCGATTTTTGAAGGTTTTCTTCATCAGCACTACCACAAACCCAGCGACGACCTGAACCTGCCGATCAACTACGCGGCAGCGGCGAAATTTACACGGATTAATGTGAAAATCGGCGAATTGATTGCCAATGATCCCGAACGCCCAAGCTGGCATGAGGGTGATTTTTTTGGCGATACATATAAAAAATAGATCCCGCGGGATATGACCGGTGCGGGCGGGTTTTCGCTTGAGCTGACAGACGATATACACCCGTCACATCCTGTGGTGCAGGTATCAGTTGACCGGATGCAGCCGGGTTGGCTTTTTGACCTGCGAAAAGTTGCGAACCTGTTGAAGAATAATCATTAATTGTCGGTATTTGCGGGTTAAATTTGGGTCCCTTGTGGTATAGTGCGCGCCAATAAAATAATCATTTCAGTCTTGGGAGAGAAATCACGATGTCGGGAGTAACAATTACAGTCAGCACTGTACTTTCATTGCTGGGTTTGGTTATCGCTTTTTTCTACATGAAAAAAGTCATCAGCGTACCGTTGGATATGGGCCTGGATGAAAAAGACAGCAAACGTCTTAAGTTCATTCATGGTGCAATTGCACAAGGCGCCATGGCCTTTCTCAAGCAGGAGTATAAATTCCTGACCATCTTCATGATTTCGTTTGCCGCCATTATTGCGGTGCTTATTGATGATGTACACACGCCGGATTACCGCGAAGGTATCTACACCGCCATCGCCTTCCTGTTTGGCGGGTTTATTTCAATTATGTCGGGTTACATCGGCATGAAGGTCGCCACGCAAGGCAACGCGCGCACGACTGTGTCAGCCAAGAAAGACATTTCCCATGCCTTTGATGTGGCGATCAATTCAGGTGCAGTCATGGGGTTTGCACTGGTCAGCCTGGCGGTGCTTGGCCTGGTTGTTATTTATGTCGTGATGAGTTCGCTCATGGCCGGCCTCGGACCGGAAAGAAACCATGTCCTGATGGAAGTGATCGCCGGTTTTGGTCTGGGCGGATCGACCATCGCGCTTTTTGCCCGTGTGGGTGGTGGCATATTTACCAAGGCCGCTGACGTGGGCGCCGACCTGGTGGGTAAGGTCGAAAAAGGCATCCCGGAAGATGATCCGAGAAACCCCGCTGTTATCGCCGATAACGTGGGTGACAACGTCGGTGATGTTGCCGGTATGGGCGCCGATCTTTTTGGTTCCTGTGCAGAGAGCACCTGTGCCGCCATGGTCATATCCGCCGTTGCGTTTGCCGCGGATCCCAACGCCCTTTTGTATCCCATTCTGATCAGCGCGGTGGGTATTCCGATCAGCTTTATCACCAAGCTGATGGTAGGTGTGAAGACCGAGCACGACGTTGCACCGGCACTGATGAAGCTGTTGGTGATCTCCAGCGCCCTGATGGCAATAGTGATGTATTTCGTTACCATGGCGCTGATTCCGGGTTCGTTTGAGCTGGGCGGTAAAATGTATTCCAGCATGGGTGTTTACTGGTGCTTCCTGTCAGGCCTGGTCGCCGGTTTAGCGGTGGGCATGTTGACGGGTTATTACACCTCGGAAAAATATAATCCGGTGCGGGAAGTTGCCAAGTCCTGTGAGACCGGGGTTGCGACCAACATCATTTATGGACTGGCGCTGGGCTACAAGAGTACGGTATTGCCCTACCTGTGTATCGCCATCAGTATTTTTGTTTCGTGGAACCTGGCCGGCATGTACGGCGTGGCGATTGCCTCACTGGGTATGCTCGGTACGCTGGTGGTGGCATTGACGATTGATGCCTATGGCCCTGTTGCCGATAACGCCGGTGGTATTGCCGAAATGGTCGGCCTCGACAAAGAAGTCCGCCGTCGTACCGATATCCTGGATTCTGCCGGCAACACCACGGCTGCGATTGGTAAGGGCTTTGCGATTGGCGCGGCCATCCTGACCTCACTCGCGTTGTTTGCCGCGTTTATCACGGCCGCCGAGAAACTGCAGGGTTCGCCGATTAATATGAGCCTGCTTGAACCAATGGTCTACACCAGCGTGTTTATCGGTGCGGTGCTGCCATTCCTGTTTACCGCCATGACCATGAAGTCGGTGGGTAAAGCTGCATTTGCCATGATCGAAGAGGTGCGTCATCAGTTCAAAACCATCCCGGGCATCATGGAAGGCACCGGCCAACCCGACTACGCACAGTGTGTTTCGATCTCAACCAAAGCGGCCTTGCGTGAAATGATCGCCCCCGGCGTACTGATCATGGGTACGCCACTGGTCGCCGGCTTCCTGTTTGGTGTCGAGGCCGTCGCCGGTATTCTGGTTGGATCACTGGTTGCAGGCGGTGTACTCGCCATCGCTTCATCCAATAGTGGTGGTGCATGGGATAACGCCAAGAAATACATCGAGGCAGGCAACCTGGGCGGTAAAGGTTCGGAAGTGCACAAGGCAGCAGTGGTCGGCGACACGGTGGGTGATCCGTTGAAAGACACTTCGGGTCCGTCACTCAATATCCTGATCAAGCTGTCAGCGATCCTGAGCCTGGTGTTTGCACCATTTTTTGTTCAGTACGGTGGCATTTTACTGGGTTAATCACGGGCTATAAGTAAAATAAGGGGCCGAATGGCCCCTTTTTTATGGGTCGGGTAATGGGGATCGGAGTAAAATTGGTGACCGGAAGTTTTTGCGTTGATCAAGAAGCCGGACTCCAAATAGCGGCCAACTGATTTTGATACAGATGCTTGAGGGAGATTCAAATGAATAGTGGATTAGCGTTATGGCTTGCGGTAGGGGCATCCCTGCTGGCCATTTTATACGGCATCTTCATGGCCCGCTGGATTGTCAAGCAATCCCCGGGCAATGAAAAAATGCAGAGTATTGCTGCCGCCATTACAGAAGGGGCCAATGCTTACATGAATCGCCAATATTCGACCATTGCGGTCGTGGGTGTTGTGCTTTTTGTGGTGGTTGGTTTTTTCATTTCCTGGGCTACGGCCATCGGTTTTGCGATTGGTGCGATTTTTTCCGCAGCGGCCGGTTACATTGGTATGTACGTATCGGTGCGGGCAAATGTTCGTACGGCTGAAGCCGCCCGTTCCGGCGTTGCGCCGGCGCTGAACATCGCCTTCCGTGGTGGCGCTATTACCGGTTTGCTGGTCGTTGGACTCGGTCTCCTGGGCACGGCCGGTTACTACGCCATCCTGATGCACCAGGGCTTTACTTCAGATCACGCCATCCATGCGCTGGTTGGATTGGCCTTCGGTGGTTCCCTCATTTCAATCTTTGCCCGGTTGGGCGGTGGTATTTTCACCAAGGGTGCGGATGTGGGTGCCGACCTGGTTGGCAAGGTCGAGGCCGGCATTCCGGAAGATGACCCACGTAACCCGGGCGTTATTGCAGACAACGTGGGCGATAACGTAGGTGACTGTGCCGGTATGGCCGCCGACCTGTTTGAAACCTACGCGGTAACCCTGGTTGCCACCATGCTCCTGGGTAGCCTGATGGCCGAAACACTGGGTGTAAACGCCGTGATGTACCCGATGGTGCTTGGCGGTTTGTCGATCGTGGCCTCGGTCATCGGTACGTTTTTTGTAAAAACCAGCAAAAACGGGTCCATCATGGGGGCCTTGTACAAAGGTGTCCTGGTGTCAGGTGTCCTGGCCGCAGCGGCCTTCTACTACCCTTCGGTTACGATGATGGGTGACCAGGGTATGAACCTTTGGTTCTCAGCCCTGATCGGGCTGGTGCTTACCGCGGCGATGGTATTTATCACGGAATACTACACCGGTACGGAATACAGCCCGGTCAAGAAGATTGCCGCGGCCTCAACCACGGGTGATGCAACCAACATCATTGCAGGTCTGGGTGTTTCGATGAAGGCTACCGCATTACCGGTACTTGCTGTGTGTGCTTCGATCTGGGGGGCGCATCACTTTGCCGGTCTCTACGGCATCGCCATCGCGGCCACCGCCATGTTGTCCATGACCGGCATGATCGTTGCGCTCGATGCGTTTGGTCCGATCACGGATAACGCCGGCGGTATCGCGGAAATGGCAAATCTGCCCGAAGACGTACGCAAAACCACCGATGCGCTTGACGCGGTTGGTAATACTACCAAGGCCGTTACCAAGGGTTACGCCATCGGTTCCGCCGGCCTGGCGGCGCTGGTGCTGTTCGCCGATTACACCAACAGCCTGGCGAAGGCCGGTCATGTCGGTATCACCTTTGACTTGTCAAACCACTACGTCATCATTGGTCTGTTCATTGGCGGCATGGTGCCGTACCTGTTCGGTTCGATGGCGATGGAAGCGGTTGGCCGCGCCGCTGGCGCAGTGGTTGAAGAGGTTCGCCGCCAGTTCCGCGAGATCCCGGGCATCATGGAAGGCACCGGCAAACCGGATTATTCCCGTGCCGTGGATCTGCTCACCAAGGCAGCCATCAGGGAGATGATCGTTCCCTCGCTGCTGCCGTTGCTGGTGCCCATCGTTGTCGGTTTGCTGCTGGGTCCGCAGGCGCTGGGCGGATTGCTGGTTGGCACCATTGTCACCGGTCTGTTTGTGGCCATTTCCATGACCACCGGCGGTGGCGCATGGGATAACGCCAAGAAGTATATCGAAGACGGTAACTTCGGTGGCAAGGGAACCGCCGCGCACGCTGCTGCGGTGACCGGCGATACCGTGGGCGACCCGTACAAGGATACGGCAGGTCCCGCGATCAACCCCCTGATCAAGATTATCAACATCGTTGCGCTCTTGATCGTGGGTTTGCTGTAACCGTTCCGGCGGTAGAAAACCGATCCGGGTCAAAAAAGAAGCCGGTTCCTTTTAGGAGCCGGTTTTCTTATTGGGCTGACATGCGAAACATAATGGGTGATGCCCGCCTCGATTCAGTCGCTTCTCCTGCAAGCGTGGCAAACTATTTCCGTTTTTCCAGGGCCCCTTCAACCAACGAATAAACCGCCGGTACCACGACCAGCGACAGCAGTGTCGAACTGATCATGCCGCCGATCACGGCGACGGCCATCGGGGCGTTCACGTCCGCGCCGGCACCGGCGCCAAACGCTGCCGGTAACATCGCCAGGATGATGGTCATCGAGGTCATCAGGATGGGACGCAGGCGGATCGGACAGGCTTCTTTTAACGATTGCTCGATACTCTTGCCATCGGCCCGCCGCTGGTTGGTCAAATCGACCAGCAAGATGGAGTTCTTGGCCACCAGGCCCATCAGCAACACCAGCCCGATCATGGAAAATACGTTCAGCGAATGACCGGTGGCCCACAGTGAAATCACGCCGCCGATAATCGCCAGTGGCTGCGCAACCATGATGATAAAAGGTTGTATGAAAGAATTGAACTGGCTCGCCAGCACCATGTAAACAAGAATGATGGCGACAGCGAAGGCAAAAAGCATGTAATAGACCGTTTTGCCAAATTCTTCCGCGCGTCCCGACATTTTGACCTCGTAACCCAGCGGCAACAGACCAGCGGTTGCCGCATACACCATGTTAACGGCCTCCCCGAGTGAAACCGTCGGCGTGCTGTAGAAATTGGCGGCATATTGGAGGTCGTAACGTGAAATCACTGCCGCACCCAGTTTGGGCTCAAGGCTGACCAGGTTTGCAAGCGATACCATTTCGCCGTCTGAGGAGCGCAGGTAAATCCTGGAAATATCCTCGCCATAGTCGAGCTGTCCCGGCTCCGCCTTGAGACGTATATCGTAGCGTTCACCATCACCCGGATCGTCATTGAATCGGGCGATGTCAAAACCACCGGCCAGCACATTGATGGCGAGGGCGACATCCTCGGTGCTCAAACCGAGGCTGCGGATCAGTGCACGGTTCATTCTTGTTTTGAGCTGTGGCAGATCGAGTTCCAACTCCAGGTCAAGGTTGCCGATCTCGGCCTGTTTGTCGAGACGGTCCTTGACGATATCGGCCAGTCTCGCGACCTCGTTAAGGTCCGGGCCCTTGAGTATGAAATACAGCGGTTCCCCCCGGTTGCCGCCGACCATAGGCATGGGAGAAGGATAGGCCTTTACACCGGCAATGCCTGCCAGCTCCGTCTGCAATTTTGTAATCATTTCGACCTGGCTGATATCCCGCTTATCCCAGCTAACCATCCTCACCAGGAAACTGGCTTTGCTGACCTGGCGTGAGCGGTCCGCACCGACGGTAGCGAAATAGCTTGCAATGTCCTCTTCGCGGGCGAGAACATTTTCAATCTCCTTGATTTTTTCTTCCGTGTAGTTGATGGAAGCACCCATCGGCGCCTTGACGCTGATAATAAAACGGCCCTCGTCCTGCTCCGGCATAAAACCGGAGCCGGTGTTGCTGAAGAAATACCCGCTGGAAATGACCACCGCGAGGGTTATCCAGGCGACAAGGCGGCGGTTACCCAGGGAAAAATGCAGCAGCTTTGCGTAGGTCCGGTCCACGGCATGAAAACCACGGTCCACCAGGTGAAACAGTTTGCCGTGCTTCTTTTCGACTTTAAGAAAACGCGAGCAAAGCATGGGTGTCAGCGTAAGCGAAACAAAAAGGGATGCCAGCACCCCAAAACTGACCACCACGGCAAAGGCTTCGAAAAACCTGCCGATAATGCCCTTCATGAAGATGACAGGCGCAAAAATGGCGACCAGCGTCAGCGTCGCCGCGAGCACCGCGAAGACAACCTGGCGTGTACCCTGGATGGCGGCCTCGACACGGCCCGAGCCATGTTCCTCGGCATGCCGGTAGATGTTTTCAAGCACCACGATGGCGTCATCGACCACCACGCCGATCAGCAACAGCAGACCGAGCATGGTCATCGTGTTGAAGGTGTAGCCGAGAAAGTACATGACCGCGATGGCGCCCAGCAGTGAGACCGGAATGGCGGTAGCAATAATGAACGTCGAGCGCAGGTTCTTGAGGAATAACAGGACCACCAGCGCGGTCAGCAGGGCGCCGGAAACCAGGTGTTCCTCCAGCGAGTCGACCACACCCTGAGTCAGTTCGCCGTCGTCGTGGGCGATACCCATTTCAATACCCGGGGGCAGTTGCGGTAACAGTTCTTCTTTCATGCGGCGCTTTATTTCGTCGACGATGGCCACGGTATTCGCATCCTGGACCTTGAGAACACCGATGCCAACCGTGGGTTTGCCATTGAACCGAGCCAACTGGCGAAAATCCGCAAGGCCATCCTCGATACGGGCAAAATCGCGAAGACGCTGGGGTGCTTCGCCACTGTAGCTGATGATCATTTCACCCAGTTGTTCAGGGCTGTGATACTCCATGTCCAGCTCGATCAGGGTCTCCACGTCTTCATTGATGAGAAACCCGCCCGGCAGGCGCAGGTGTTCGCGATTAAACACGCGAACGACATCGGGCACCGTGATACCAAGCTGTTTCATACGCACGGGATCGAGATTGACACGGATCGTGCGGCGCAATTCTCCTCCGAGCTGGATTTCACCTACACCGTCGATGGTCTCAAGACGTTTCTTGATGACATTGCGTGCATATTGATTTAACTGTTGCAGTGTGCGGTCACCGCTCAGGGTCAGCCACATCACGGGTAAGGCGCCGATCTCGATTTTTTGCACCACCGGTGGTTCGGCTTCATTGGGCAGCTCCCTCAAAATCCGGTTTACACGGGCCTGGACTTCGTTGAACGCGACATTGACGTCCTTTTCCATGTTGAAACGAATGTTGATGGAAGAAACGCCCGGCGCGGAGTTGGACTGGATGTGATCGATACCGGGCGAACTGTTGACCACGGATTCAATCAGGTTTGTGACACTCGCATCGATGATTTCCGGCGTGGCACCGGGCAATATGGTGGTCACGGATATCATCGGAAATTCGACGGTCGGATAGCGGTCGACACCGATATCCTTGTAGCTGATAATGCCGAACAACACCATCACTGCGGACAGCATGTAGGCGAATACATGCCGCTTGATGGAAATCTCTGGCAGATTCAATTGACGGGCTCCTCGATTTTTACACGCGCGCCATCGGTCAGGAAGGCCGCACCGTCGGTTGCAATCGTCTCGCCACCTTTGAGGCCCGTGACTATTTCAAGCAAATTGCCGTCCGGGTGACCGGTTTCCACCACGCGGGCTTGAGCCGTGTTTCCGCTGATGACATAAACCAGCTCTCCAGCCGGGCGTCTCACTACGCTGATGATTGGCACCAGCACAGCCTGTTTGCGGGTTTCTACCAGCACCTCCCCGGTGATGGTCGCTCCCGGCCGCAATTGACCCGGGCTATCAAGGTCGACAATGCTCATGACCGCACGGCTGCCGCTGCCAATCGTCGGTTGCAGGTCACTGATCGTTCCCGTGGTAAATACGCCCGGGGTCAGCGGACTGGATATTCTGGCGGGCTGGCCAATCCTAATCTGTAGAGCAACGGTTTCAGGATACGGCAACCATGCCTGCAGCCGTTCCGGAAGGGTGATTTCAAATAACGGTTGCCCCCTTGAGACAAAATCACCGGCGGTGATGAGACGTCTCTGAACCACCCCCGACACCGGCGCGATAATGCGGGACTTTGTCAACGAGTCCTCGACGATAGCGAGTTGTGCAACGGCTGCCCTGTAATCGGCACGATAGACCTCGAGTTGTTCAAGCGCATCATCGAGCTGGGTCTGGGACGACAGGTTTTTGGCAGACAGGGTGTTTAATCGATCCACCCGCTTTTCGCCGGTGGCGATGTGTACCTGCATACGTTCTACCGCAGCTTTTGCTGCCTGTTGTTGCAGCAGCAAAGTGGAGGTGTCGGTTTCCGCGAGCAATTGCCCTTCAGCGATAGCGTCACCGATATCGGCGTCAACCCGGGTAATACGGCCGCTGACTTCCGCAGCCAGCGTGGGTGCGGACAGGCTGTGCACCTGGCCCACCGATTCCAGCCATATCGGCAGGTCCATGGTCACGGTCTCGCCGGTGGAAACCAGTACTACCCTGTCGGCGTCCGATGCTGCGGATTCGTTTGAGTTTTCACCCGTGCAGGCGCCGAGCAGCAAGGCGAGAAGCGATACAAAAACCAAACCGGCCAATGGCTTGTTGCCGCGAAGATAGCGCATTAACTGTCTCCTTTCTGGCGTATGCCATTGATAAGTAAACCCATGATATCCTTACTGAAAGTCTTGGCTTCGGTGCTGAAATTGATTTCGGGCAGGTGTTCCATGACCGGGGCGGATTGAAAGAAGAACATATTGGCTGAAACGATCATGAACGCAGCCAGTGTAGGATCGATGTCCTTGCGGAATTCGTTCTCGAGTTGACCCTGGCGGACCATTTCCACCAGCCGGCTGTAGATCTCGCCCATGACCAGCCTGGCAATTTCCTGGCCATGTTGAGAGCCTTCGGACAGGGTTTCGCGCAAGACCAGTTGGGTGCTGAGTTTATGTTCCATGATGTTGTCGAGTTGACCGGCGGCGAATTCAGTCAAACGCTGCCTGTATTTACCGGGTGATTCTTCCAGTGTATCGAGCAGCACCGCGGTGCGCCGGACCGCGCTTTTTATGACTGCCATGTACAGGTCGTTTTTGTTCTTGAAATGATGATAGATATTGGGCTTGCTGGTATTGGCGAGGCTGGCGATGGCGCTCATGGAGACGGCTGCAAAGCCTTTCTGGGCAAAAAGAATCTCGGCAGCCTCGAGTATCGCCTGCTCGCCGCCGGGGCTTGAGGTGCTTTCATTTTGGTGATGCATGGTTGACAGGTCTCTCATTTTAAACTGACCGAACGGTCGGTAAGTATAATGCGACCGGTTGTTCCGTACAAGAAAACCTCGGTTCTTGAAGCCTTGTTCGGTTAAAATTTGCGACTTGTCATTTGAAACTAGTGTGTAAAAGCAGCGTCTATTGCGAGGCGATGTAATAAAACCAACCAGGCCACGGTCTTACCCGATGATGAAAAACAGAATATTTAGAGGCTGGTGCAGCCCGATACTAACCGCGTTCCTGCTGGCCTGGCCCTTGCTGGCACCCGCGTTGGAATTTGATGAAATCAAGGATTTTGGTGAAGTTTTCAAGATTTCTGCAGAAGCCACTGACCGGCAGCAAATCGAAGTCAGCTGGCAGATTGCCGACGGCTATTATCTTTACAACAACAAGTTTTTAAAGTTTAAGACAGAGACCGCGGGTGTCGTCCTGGGTCAGGCCGGGATACCTGCAGGTAAACCCGAGTTTGACGAATTGCTTGGTGAAGAAGTCATCAAGTTCCACGGCCATCTGAATATCCGCCTGCCTTTACAGTCCGTTTCAAAAGATGTGAATCTCGTCAGCCTCAAAGTGCGTTCACAGGGCTGCATGGAAGACGTGTTTTGCTATCCGCCCACGGACCAGTTGCTGGTTGTCAACCTGCCGCCTGCCGCGGAAAGTTCGCACGCTCCCGAAACAAAGGATGCGGCTCCATCGCAACCCGCAGCGACGCTGGCAGAAGCACTCCACATATCCACGTCCGAGTCCGGCCAGAATGCACTCGACAAGGAAACCGCGCTGCCTGCGGATGAGGCTTTCGTGTACGAGGCCATCGGCCTTTCGCCCGACACGATCCTTGCACGTTTCACATCGCAGCCCGGCTATTATCTTTATCGTGACAAAATCGCTTTCAGGCTGGCGGGGGCCAATGGCTTCGAAATCAGCGGTGTGGAGCTACCCGCAGGCACTACCAAGGATGATCCGGAATTTGGCCCTGTTGAGGTTTATTACGATCAGGTCGAAGTACCCGTTCACATCAACCGGCCTGCCGGGCCGGAGCTGAAAATAAGCCTGGAGGCCGATTACCAGGGTTGCCGTGACGGTGATATCTGTTATCCGCCTCAAACCTCAAACGCGGAAGTGCTGCTGGCGGCTTCGAGCGCAACTTCGGGTCCTGACCGGCTCGCCGACAACCCGCCCCGCGCAAAGTCCGCCCCGGTCGTTCCTGGCACACAACTCCCGCCGGTTTCAGAACAGGATGCACTGGCCTCGATGTTGCTGAATAACCCTGCCGGTGCATTGTTTGCCTTTTTCCTCGCGGGTATCCTGCTGGCGTTCACACCCTGTGTATTTCCAATGATTCCGATACTTTCAGGCATCATCGCCGGCCAGGGTGACCGCATGACGACTTCAAGGGCATTTTGGCTGTCGCTTGTATACGTTCTCGCCATGGCCGTGACCTATACCATTGCGGGTGTATTGGCCGGACTGTTTGGCCAGAATCTGCAGGCCCTGTTCCAGAACCCGTGGATACTGGGTTTCTTTATCGCAATTTTCATTGGGCTGGCGCTTTCGATGTTCGGCTTTTTCGAGCTGCAATTACCCGCGAGCCTGCAAACACGGCTTGCACAGGCGAGCAGTCAGCAGCAGGGTGGCAGTCTGACCGGTGTCGCAGTCATGGGCTTTTTGTCCGCCCTGATCGTCGGCCCTTGTGTTGCGCCGCCACTGGCAGCAGCGTTGATCGTCATCGGCGCGTCCGGTAGTGCCGTGCTGGGTGGAACGGCCTTGTTCGCCCTTTCGATGGGTATGGGTGTACCGTTGATCCTGTTTGGCGTTTCCGCAGGAAAACTGATACCCAGGGCCGGTCCGTGGATGGACAGCATCAAGGCCGTATTTGGTGTCGCCTTGCTGGCGCTGGCGATATGGATGCTCGAACGCATCGTGCAGGGGCCCGTGATCCTGTTGTTGTGGGGTATGCTCGCGATCGCCAGCGGTGTTTACCTGGGCGCGTTCGAATCCATCCCCGGCGATGCCTCGGGATGGCGGCGTCTCTGGAAAGCAATGGGCCTTGTGTTGCTGCTGTTGGGTGCTATCGAAATTATCGGTGCGGCAAACGGTGGCGATGACTGGATGAGACCGCTGCAAGACCTGCGCTCCGGTGATCAGACCAGCAGTGTAAAAGAGGTTGCGTTCCAGCGGATTAAATCTCTTGAAGACCTGGAGGCCGCGGTCGCTGCGGCAAACCGCACAGGTCGACCGGCGATGCTTGATTTTTATGCCGACTGGTGTGTCGAATGTTTGCGCATGGAACGAAATACCTTTGGTGAACCCGAAGTTCAAAACCTGTTCGGACAGCTTCAGCCGCTGCAGGCCGATGTTACCCTGAACGATGAAACCGACAAGGCGCTAATGGAAAAATATGGTGTTATCGGCCCGCCTGCGATCCTGTTTTTTGATCGCCAGGGCAATGAGATGCGCGCTTATCGCCTGGTTGGATATTTTGAATCCGACGAATTTGCCACGCACCTCCGAAGCGTGCTGGAAGGCGATTAATGCGTGAAGTAATTATTACCCTCGTGGCAATTACGGCCATGCTGTCGGGGTTTTACCTGTCCGCCCGGCATTTCTCGGAACCTGTTGAAGCGCCGCGTGCCGTTCCCGGTGGCGTGCTTTTGGGTAACTTTCGGCCCGATTTCGAATTGGGCAGCAACAGCGGCGGGTTTGTCACTCCGGCGGATTTTTCGGGCAAGACCATCCTTCTCAACTTCTGGGCGACCTGGTGTGCCCCCTGTCGCAAGGAAATGCCGATGTTGGTGGAACTTCAAAGACAGTATGGTCCAACCGGCCTGCAAATTATTGGCATTGCGCTGGATGATGCCGAGAGCGTAAAGGACTTCGTAGACACCTTTGGCATCAGCTACCCGGTCCTGGTCGGTTCAGAGGATGTATTCGAGACCAGCACGGCATACGGCAATGAGGAAGGCGTGCTGCCTTACAGCGTACTGATTGACAAGTCCGGCATCGTGCGTTGGCAATATGCCGGCATCATCCCGCACGACAGGATTTCAAGCCTGTTGAGCGACCTTCTGTAACCCCCAACGCCCGCTAAAAAGCACCGTCATCCCGGCGCAGGCCGGGACCTCCCAACGCTACCGTAAACTTGCAAGAAGCCCCAATTAACCGATCTGCATATTCTATGGAGATCCCGGCCTGCGCCGGGATGACGTATTCCGGGATGACATTTAAAGGGGACAAAGTTACCCCGATCCGGACGCATTTAAGTCATTTGTTAAATATTTGTTGTTTCGATATTGCTGTCATCTTCTTCAATCCGGTATCGAACGGTGGACAAATATTGTTATTTGGGGCAGACTGTCTGGCCCATGACGAGGAATACTGATCCGTGACTGAAGTTCGCGTGTTTAACGGTCCCAATCTAAACCTGCTCGGCCAACGGGAGCCCGGAACTTACGGACACCGCAGTTTGTTGGACATCATGCAGGAACTTGAGAGGTTCGCCACCGATTGCGGCCTTCAACTGGATCACATGCAAACTAACTCCGAAGGGACGATGGTAGATGCCATTCAACAGGCGGGTAAGGACGGGGTTGATTACATCATCATCAATCCGGCAGGTTATACGCACACCAGTGTCGCGATCCGCGATGCATTGCTGGCAGTTGATATACCATTTGTAGAAGTCCATCTCTCCGCAGTCAATTCCCGTGAACCCTTCAGGCAGATCAACTACTTCTCCGATATTGCTATCGGCGTGATCAGCGGATTCCGTGGAGAGAGTTACCTTTTGGCCTTGCAGGCCATATTAAATCGAATTGAACCCTAAGTGGGAGCGACGGCACGTGGATATCCGGAAAATTAAAAAACTCATAGAGCTGTTGGAAGAATCCAGCCTTACAGAAATTGAAATTGTCGAGGGTGAAGAATCTGTACGCCTTGTACGTGGCGGTGGTCAGATGCATGCCATGCCCATGGTCGCGACACAACTGGCGGCGCCTGCACAGCCACCCGCCGCGGCATCGACGATCGTCGAACAGCGTAAAGATGACGAAGACCAAATGCCCGAAGGTGAGTTGGTACTCTCACCCATGGTGGGTACATTTTTTGCGGCTTCGGGCCCCGGGGCCGAACCGTTTGTCACGATGGGCCAGAGGGTGGGCGTCGGAGACACGCTGTGCATCATCGAGGCGATGAAAATGTTCAACCAGATCGAAGCGGACGTATCAGGCACCGTCGTGGCGATCCTGGTCGAGAATGGTCAGCCGGTTGAATATGACCAGCCATTGTTCGTGATTCGTTAATCCGGATTATAGACATGGCCGGACTCGAAAAAATTGTCATCGCAAACCGCGGTGAAATTGCCCTGCGTATATTACGTGCCTGTCACTCCATGGGTATCAAAGCGGTTGCCGTGCACTCCACCGTCGACCGCAACCTGAAACACGTTGCCCTGGCGGACGAGGCCGTTTGCATCGGACCTGCGCCCGGCGCCGACAGCTACCTGAATATTCCCGCCATCATTGCTGCAACCGAGGTGACCGACTCGGTGGCGGTGCATCCCGGTTACGGTTTCCTGGCCGAGAATGCCGATTTTGCGGAACGCGTCGAAAAAAGCGGATTCATTTTCATCGGGCCGCGGCCCGAAACGATACGCCTGATGGGTGACAAGGTTTCCGCCATCAAGGCGATGAAGGAAGCCGGTGTGCCCTGTGTGCCCGGTTCAGACGGTGGGCTGACCGATGACCTCGCGGCGAACCACGAGATCGCGCGCCGCATCGGTTATCCGGTTATTATCAAGGCCGCTGCCGGCGGTGGTGGCCGCGGCATGCGTGTCGTTCATACCGAGGCGCACCTGTCAAATGCCCTGCAACTCACGCAGCGCGAAGCGCAGACAATATTTGGTGACGGCACCATTTACATGGAAAAATTTCTCACCAGCCCGCGTCATATCGAAGTGCAGGTGATCGCTGACCAGCATGGCAACGCCATTCACCTCGGCGAACGTGATTGCTCCAGCCAACGCCGTCACCAGAAAGTGATCGAGGAAGCTCCGGCGCCCGGCGTCACGCCGGAACAACGTGCTGAAATCGGTGCCGTTTGCGTAGAAGCCTGCAAACGCATCGGTTACCGTGGCGCAGGAACATTTGAATTTTTGTTTGACGGTGGCAGCTTCTATTTCATCGAGATGAATACCCGGATCCAGGTTGAACACCCGGTTACTGAACTCATTACCGGCGTCGACCTGGTTAAGGAACAAATCCGTGTGGCCGCCGGTGAAAAACTCGCCTACACGCAGGACGATATCGTTTTGCGGGGCCATGCGATTGAATGCCGCATCAACGCCGAGGACCCTGTAACCTTCATGCCGTGTCCCGGCACGATCAGCGGATTCCATGCCCCCGGCGGCCCTGGTATACGCGTGGATTCCCACGTATACGATGGTTACAGGGTTCCTCCCAACTACGACTCCATGATCGGTAAACTGATCGCCCATGGCGAAGACAGGGAGGTCGCAATTTCGCGTATGCGGATGGCGCTCGACGAGACCGTGTTAGACGGTATCAAGACCAACGTCCCGCTGCACAAGTGGTTACTCCTGGACCAAGGGTTTATCAAGGGCGGCTTCAATATCCACTACCTCGAAAAACGCCTCGCGGAACGGGCCTCAAAATAGAGGTCGATGCAGTACAGTAAACCCTGATGTCCTGGCTGGAGTTAAGTGTCCGTGTATCGCGCCAGCACGCGTCACTGGTGGAAACCCTGCTGCAGAATGAACCGGTACTGGCATTGACGCTGACAGACGATGCAGATGATCCGGTGCTTGAACCCGGCGTGGGCGAAACACCATTGTGGCCATCGGTTTGTGTTACCGCTTTATTCACTGGTGACACACCCGTTGAGCCACTGACGCATATGCTCAGCCTTGTACCGGGCGTGGACTGGCCGCACCAGGTCAGTTTCAGGAGATTCGAAGACCAGCAATGGGAACGGGTCTGGATGGACCGCTTCAAACCCATGCAGTTTGGACAGGATCTGTGGATCATACCCGGTGAATCGGACATTCCGGATTCAGCGTTGCATGTTCTTCGACTGGACCCTGGCCTGGCTTTTGGCACCGGCACCCATCCGACCACCCGCATGTGTCTCGAGTGGATGGATAGCCATGATTTCAAAGGCGAGACGGTGGTGGATTACGGATGCGGATCGGGCGTGCTGGGGATCACTGCCGCCATCAAGGGCGCCGCGAAGGTCATTTGCATAGATAATGATCCACAGGCCCTGATAGCGACCCGTGACAACGCACACCGAAACTCTGTTCAGGATATCATTGCAGGTCTGTCTCCGGAGCAATTCAAGCCACATGCAGCGGACGTGGTACTTGCCAATATACTCGCCGGTCCGCTGGTTGAACTGGCGCCACGTTTATGCGCGACACTCAGGCCGGGTGGTTCTCTGGTGCTCTCCGGCATACTCGAGGGACAGGCGGAAGAGGTTCAAATCGCCTATACAGCCAGCGTTCCGGAAATTGAAAAAAAAGTCATGGATGGCTGGGTGCTGCTGACGGGAAAGAAATGACAGGCAAAATAAAAATCAACCTCGGTTCGGGGCACTGGAAGCTGAAAGACTGGGTCAATGTCGATATTGACCGCGAAAGCCAACCAGATGTCTGCGCCAATTTAGGTGGTGATCTGCCTTTCGCCAATGGTGTTGCGCGACTGATGCACACCGAGGATTTTATCGATCAACTGACGCTTGAAAAGGCCGCCGGGTTTTTGCGCGAGTGCCACCGTATCCTGGTCCCGGGTGGTGTGCTGCGTGTGCTGACACCGGATATGCGCAAACTGGCGCATCTGTACCTCAATGACCCGGAACAGCTCAAAGCCCTTTGGCGGAGTTTCGTCGGTGTGCCGCTGACACTCGAAACCGCCGGCGAGATTTTCAATAACGGCATGCGCTTTGCCGGTCACACTTTTTTGTATGACGAGGAAACTTTCACGGCGCTGGCGTCGCGCTGTGGGTTTGATGCCCGCAGGGTCGGGTACCAGCAAAGCGAGGAGCCCGAATTGCGCGGCCTGGACCTGCGTTCACCCGAGAACGCGATCTCATTGTACTTTGACTGTTACCGTAAGCCCTGAGTCAGTTGGCGTTGCTCAATTCCAGCGCGGCCAGTAGTTCCCGGGGTGTCGACCAATCCCTGCCACAGACAAAACGCGGCAGGTTCCAGCGATCACTGTGAGCTGAAACCAGGCCCGGGTCGGTGCCAATGGCAGCCAGGCAACCGTGTTCATCACCCAATTTCGGAAAGTATTCATCGCGGATATAGTCGCTGGATTCGCCAAAAGGATAGGCAAAAAAGCGTGGTCTGCGACCGGTTTTACCAGCAATAAACTCGCCCGCCTGAACCACTTGCTGCCGACAATGCTCACGACTATTGACCTGTTCAAACCCTCCCCGGGGGTAGTGTTCTTCATCGAGGTCAGGGTGGTTGTGATCCCAGCCATGGTTACCGATGGCCATCATCGGGTGAGCGTCAGCCCCGCGCCACCAGTCATCACTCATATGGTTTGAGCCAAACAAAGATTTCCTGTCGATCGTGTGGCGCGCTTCGGGACTGGCGATGACAAAGCTGGTGGCGTGCAGACCGGGTTGTGCCGTGCTGCCGTGATGGCCGGCGAAGGCTTCCATGATTTGCAGCAAGCCCGGTTGCGTGCCGTAACCCGGAAACTCCAGCGTACGTACATCAAAATCACAACCGTCATCGAAGGTCAGGCATATGAGCGGGGTATCCGTGGCCGTTGAAGTACCGTTGTACAGGGTATCGACGAGCGTGCCGAGGGACACGAACCGGCAACCCGCAGCGTCTAATACATCGAGATCGGCCGCCAGCGCCACGTGGTCATTGTTGGTGGTTTCGTTACCGGCAATATTCTGGGAATGGTAAGCGAGAATGGCAGCTTTCAAGGTCGGCTCACTTCTATTTACAACGGCTCATGTTTATATGGGTTCTGGGCAATCTGGTTTGGCAGGAAATGATATAACACTTTGGTAAGCGGGTTGGATAATATACCCTTTCCAGAGCGCCTTTGGGATATAGCATGATTGACCCCGTAACCAGTCCATGCGTTACTTTACCTCTTGAATCCGACTTGTTCCTGTTCCGGTTTCGACAGCTCGTTAAAGCACACGCATAATGCAGATTGTCAGGAGTACCAAGTACTGATGAAAGCCTGGAAAGCCATACGCGGACAGTTGGTTGATTTCTACGTTTACCTGGCACTGCCTATGGTCTCGGTTTTTTTGCCGGCCGCCTGGTCGCGCGCATTGCTGGCGCGCAGTTCGGGGTTTTCATGGGTGCTCTCGAGCGAAGCCGGGGCGGCGCTCGCGAGTGCTTCCGATTTTGTCGATACGGGTGATCGCAGCGTGTGGAAAGCACGCTGGAAGCAGGTGGAAATGCTGGATGTGCGGGATACCTACCTGATGAGTTTTGGCCGCACACGCTCGGTGCTCGCGGAAACTGAATGTGAAACAGACATTGAAGACGTCAGGGACAAGGTGCTGATCGGTATGCACTGGGGGCCATCCATATCCATATTGAAAATACTGCAGACAGCGGGGTTAAATCCTGCACTGCCGTTTCGCCGGCCGGAAAAACAGATATTGCGTGTCAGACCCTTCTTCTACTTTTATGTCACGCTTGCGGCCAGGCATATCGTCAAGACCATGGGTGAACGGGCGGTGCCCATCGGCGGCGCCGGCAAAGCACTACGCGCCATGATGGATCAGCCGGGCAGCGTCATCGTGGTGATGGACGCACCGCCACGCAAAGACCGGCCGACGCTTAGTGCGACGGTTTTGGGCAAAAACGCGGTTTTCGAAGCGGGCTTTCCGGGTATTCTCGCGGATAATAAAAAGCAGTATTTTCTTTATGCCCTGAGCCTGCAGCCCGGCGGCCTGGTGCGGAAAAAACTGGAACTTGAAGGGCCGTATTGCGCGGATGACGCCCAGGAATTCCTGCACAACTACGCAGGCTTCCTCGATCGCCACCTTTCCTCGGACCCGGCCCAGTGGCGCATCTGGCACGTGGCCCGGCAGTTCTGGCCTGAACCCTGATATTACCCCGTTCCAGCTGCTCTGACTTGCTCAGATGTACCCGGGCTTGAGCTTCCTTCACCCCATAGCGCTGCTATGAGGTTCAGTCCAGCCCGTCGCCCGGACGCACCTGCGCTGCGCCGGAGCAGCTGGAACGGGGCAATATCAGGGTTATAATCGCAGCGTGCGTCCATTTGGACGCCCGGTCTGATTCAAATCTCTCGTCGATATGCCAAGTCGCCGCAACGTGGTTCATAAACATTTCACATGTTTCGGAAATAAGTGTCTGCGTATTTGCAGATAGCCTGGGGTGTGCGGTACCCGTCTTCAGGACCTTACGAGACAGGAAGTCGAGGAAGAGCGTACACGGACGTATTCACAGCGTGTCCTGAAGACGGGTACCGCACACCCCAGGCGCCCATGAAGAAAACGATTCAATGTCCCGACTTGTTAGCGGTCAGGTTTCATCAAGCCCGGCGGCAACCGTGACCGGACTAATGTCTGATCAGAAAGCGGGCTTGTCAGGTGTTTGCTGATAACGGGCGACCGCATCGAGGATTTCCCGGCGGGCGGCGTCGAGGCCCTCCCAGTCGCCGGTTCTGACCCATTTATTGGGCTCGAGGTCTTTGTAGTGTTCAAAAAAGTGCTCGATCTGGTCGATCAGCATTTTATCCAGGTCTTCATAGGTGATGATGTCCCGGTAGATACCCGTGACCTCGGTAACGGGGACGGCGAGCACCTTGGAATCCTCACCGGCCTCGTCCTTCATCTGCAGCACACCGACGGGCCGGCAACGCACCACGGTTCCGGGTAACATCGGCAAAGGCAGCACCACCAGGACATCGACCGGGTCACCGTCGCCGCACAAGGTGTGCGGCACATAGCCGTAATTGCAGGGATAGTACATTGCGGTCTTGAGCATGCGATCTACAAATATTGCACCGCTTTGCTTGTCCACCTCGTACTTGATAGCCGGGCTATTCATCGGCACTTCGATGATGACGTTAATGTCGTCCGGTATATTTCTCCCGGCCGGGACCCGTTGAAGACTCATTTTTCCAATCCTTCGCTCGTGGTGCGCCATTATACGCAATCACGCAGGGCCGGGCTGATTTCGGCGCTTTTTATGTTTAAGCTTACCGGCCTCGTTTCAAAGCCGGACGTAAGCAACTACAATATCCGACCCGCTTTCAAAGGTATCAACAGGATGTGTCCGGCAACAACTGAAAAAAACATAACCCGAGGTTACGTCATTCCGATTGGCGGCGCTGAGGCAAAACACAAGGACCCGGTCATTCTCGAGCGTTTTGTCGGACTTTGCGGTGGTGGAGACGCCCGTATACTGGTTATTCCCACTGCCTCCGAGCTGGATGAGACCGGTCCTTCATACCAGGAACTGTTTGAAGATATGGGCGCAAAAGCAATGTGCATCCCCATCGAAGAACGTGAAGATTGCTACAAGAAAGAAACCATCGCCGTGATGGAAAGGTCGACCGGAATTTTTATAACCGGGGGCAACCAGCTGCGATTGAGCACGATACTGGGCGGGACGCCGGTGGCGAGGACCATACGCAGACTCAATGCCGATGGCGTGCACATGGCGGGCACCTCCGCCGGCGCTGCGATCATCTCCGAACACATGATTGCCGGAGGCCGCGGCGGGCCTTCGCCACGCGAAAGCGGGGTTGTACTTGCCCCGGGCCTGGGATTGACCAATCGTGCAATCATCGACCAGCACTTCAACCGTCGTGGCCGCATGGGGCGTCTGCTCGCTGCCCTGTCGTTCAACCCGTTTGTCTGCGGGCTGGGTATCGATGAGAACACGGCGGCTTTCATCGCACCGGACGGAATACTGGACGTGGTCGGCCACGGCACGGTGACGGTGATCGACCCTTCGGGGTTGAGTCATTCGTCGATGAGCTACGTACGCAAGGCCGAAGCCGTCACGCTGATCGGCTTGAAACTGCATGTATTGGCCAGCGGTTCCCGATTCAACCTCGAGACGCGCGAAGCAATGCTGTGAGCGCGATGGAAAGGAATCCCGATTGCGCTACAAAATGCGATGCGAATACAGCATGATATGTATATTCAAAAATACGTTGATCCGGTGACGCCTGATACACCATGATATTTTACTGAAGGTTCTGTTATGAAGATTCTTTCCACGAATGTGTATGTCGGCCCCAGTCTGTATGCTCATTTTCCGGTCATACGTCACCATGTTGACCTGGGTATCCTGGAGGAGTGGCCGTCGGCGCGGCTCGGCGAGGATTTTATCGGCGCCCTGGTCAAAGCTTTGCCGGGTCTGCAAAACCACGGCTGTTCTTACGGGGAGGCGGGCGGATTCATACGCCGTATGCGCGAGGACGAAGGCACCTGGATGGCGCATATATGGGAACACGCCGCGCTGGAATTGCAAAATGAAGCGGGTTCATCCGTTTCGTTTGGCCGTACGCGCAGTTCCGGAGAGAGCGGCCGGTATAACATGGTTTTCCAGTACAAACAGCGTGACGTAGGTCTCGAGGCTGCCCGTATCGCCCTGCAGCTTTTACTCAGCCTGTTATCCGGGGACCTCAGGCAGGCGCTTTCTTCGGAAATCGACAAGGATTTCAACTTCCAGGAAGAACGCGATGACTTCATTCTCTTTGCCCAGCGCAAGGAACTGGGTCCGAGCACGGCATCGCTGGTCAACGCCGCTGAAGAACGGGAGATTCCCTATCTGCGGCTCAACAAGTATTCGCTGGTGCAATTTGGTCACGGCGCCTACCAGCAGCGCATCCAGGCCACGATTACCAGCAAGACGCCGCACATCGCGGTGGAAATTTCCAGCGACAAGGAGGACACGCATAACCTGTTGCGCGACCTGGGTCTGCCGGTGCCTTCACAAAGGATGGTGTATAACCCGCGCGAGGCCATTCGCGCGGCACACAGCATCGGTCTGCCGGTGGTCCTGAAACCCCTGAACGCCAATCATGGCCGTGGCGTTTCGATCAACCTGATCACCGATGAACAGGTTGAAAACGCCTTCGCCTTCGCCCGTGAACAGGGCACAAGCAAGGCGGTGCTGGTCGAAAGTTATGTCGATGGCTTCGATCACCGCATGCTGGTGGTCAACAACGAACTGGTGGCGGTCGCCAAGCGGGTTCCCGGGCACGTGGTGGGTGACGGCATTAGCACCGTCAGGCAACTGGTCGACAAGGTCAATGAGGATCCACGCCGCGGCATCGGTCATGAAAAGGTGTTGACACGGCTCGAACTTGACCGGCCCGCTATGGAACTGCTGGCGCTGGCCGGTTTCGATGAGGCTACAGTTCTGCCTGCGGGCGAGATTTTCTTCTTACGCAACACCGCCAATCTTTCAACCGGTGGAACCGCGATCGACCTGACCGACATGGTCCATCCCGACAACCGCGAAATGGCGGAACGGGCGATCCGTGCCGTCGGTCTGGATGTCGGTGGTGTGGACTTTCTGACCCGGGATATCACCCAGTCATACAAGGAAATCGGCGGTGCGATCGTGGAAGTCAACGCGGCACCGGGTTTTCGCATGCACGTTGCACCTTCCGAAGGCAAGCCACGCGATGTGGCCGGCAAGGTGATGGACATGCTGTTCCCCCCGGGTTCGCCGACACGTGTTCCGGTCGCCAGTATTACCGGGACCAACGGCAAGACCACGACTTCGCGCATGCTGGCACACATACTCAAAACTGCCGGACATACCGTCGGCATGACCTCGACGGATGGTGTCTACATCGATGGCCGTCTGACCGTCAAGGGCGACATGACCGGGCCGACATCCGCACACATTGTCCTGCGTGACCCGACCGTCGATATCGCCGTGCTTGAAACTGCGCGCGGCGGATTGCTGCGCTCCGGGCTGGGGTACCGCCGCTGTGACGTTTCCGCCTGTCTGAATGTCGCAGCCGATCATCTCGGTCTGAAGGGTATTGACACGCTGGAACAACTCGCGGAGGTCAAGCGTATCGTTATCGAGGTCGCCCGCGATACCGCGGTGCTCAACGCCGATGACCAGCTATGCCTGAACATGGCCGATTACACGCAGGCCGAACACGTCTGTTACGTCACCATGAACCCGGCCCACGCGCTGGTCAAAGAGCACATACGTGCCGGTGGCCGGGCGGTTGTGCTGGAGCAGGGATTCAACGGCGACATGATTACGCTCTACGACAAGGGCACGCATTACCAGATTGTCTGGACCCACCAGATCCCGGCGACGATGGATGGCAAGGCCACCCACAACGTCCAGAACGCAATGTTCGCAACCGCCCTCGCCTATTCCTTGCACAAATCCCTCGACGATATCCGTGACGGTCTGCGTACCTTTGGTTCGACGATATTCCAGGCACCGGGCCGTATGAACGTCTTCGATGAACACCCGTTCCGCGTGATCCTCGATTACGGTCACAATGCCGCGGCCATTCACAGTATTTGCCAGTTGGTCAGCCGGCTGGAGGTACGTGGCCGGCGAATTTGCGTGCTGGCTGCACCAGGTGACCGCCGCGATGAAGATATCCGCGCCATCGCCGTTGAGGCGAGCGGGCATTTCGATCACTACATTTGCCGCGCCGATGACAGCCGCCGCGGAC
Source organism: uncultured Gammaproteobacteria bacterium (assembly GCA_963801195.1). Lineage (GTDB taxonomy): Bacteria > Pseudomonadota > Gammaproteobacteria > Xanthomonadales > SZUA-36 > SZUA-36. The sequence continues at coordinate 795,361 of CAWDDX010000003.1, forward strand.
GTGGTGATGCCGAGGTACCGGAAATGCTGCGTGATCAATTGCTGGCGAACGGTGTTGCCGCGGACAGCATCGATATCATTCCTGATGAAGTGTTGGCCGTTGACGCCGCGCTCGACCTTGCGAAAGAGGGCGATCTGCTGATGCTGTTTGTCGACCACGTCAGCCGTTGCTGGAACCAGGTGATCCATTTTGAAGCTCATAGCGCCGAGGCGCCGCGCATCGACGTGGTCAAGCCGGTGCATAGTTTTGTAGAGGCGGATCCGGATGCCTTCCAGCTGGATTCCGGTGTACGTCTCGTCAAGGATGAACGCGGCGTGCGTGTGGCCCGGGAAGAAGAAAGCGATTAGTAGCCAAGCGACCAGGCTGATGAATATCGAGTTGCTTGACAGTCGCCGCCTGACTGGACCCAACCTGTTCTGGAACCGTGCGGGGGCGATCCTCGATGTTGCCGTCGATCATGACCTTGCTGAACGGCTGATTTCCGCTTGGTCAAATGAGGTTACCGTCTTGATGGAGTCGGTTGGCTGGCCTGCCGAACACTACTGTTCACGCGTGTTTGACGGCGGTGTCAACCTGGTCATCGCCGCACCGATCGACGTGCTGTATGCCGCCTGCGAACTCAATGAAGCCGCGTTCGCCCGGGCGGTTGCGGTCCTCAAAGGACAACTGCCGGTGGGCTTGAACGATTGCATTGCAAGATTGACCGGTCTCGTGGACGCGGAAGCAAAGCCTGCCTTGCTGGCCATGCAGGCAGCCGCGGCGAGACACCACGCACCTTTCCTCTGGGATGATAAAGAGGTCTCGGTCGGGCTTGGCAAAACTGCCGTCACCTGGCCGGCGGACCGTGTGCCGGGCCCGCAAAGCGTGGACTGGTCAGCCGTTCATTCGGTGCCACTCGGCATCGTCACCGGCACCAATGGCAAATCCACCACTGTCAGGCTTTGCGCGGAGATCCTCGCCGCGGCCGGATTCCGGGCAGGCATCACATCGACCGATTACATACGGGTCGGCGAAGAAATACTCGACCGGGGTGATTATTCCGGTCCGGGCGGTGCGCGCACCCTGTTGAGGCATCCGCATTCCGAAGCCGTTGTATTGGAAGTTGCCCGCGGCGGTCTGTTGCGTCGCGGTATCGGTGTGGAACGCGCCGATGCTGCGCTGATTACGAATGTCGCCGTCGACCACATGGGTGAATACGGCATCAACAGCGTAGAGGAAATGGCCGAGGCCAAGTTTATCGTGCGGCGTGCCTTGAGCAAAAACGCACCCCTCATCCTGAATGCCGATGACCCGCAAAGCGTCAGGATGGCAGCTACACTGGACCAGGAAATCGCCTGGTTTGCACTGGATGCCGGTAACCCGGTACTGAGAGGACACCGTGAAAGCCGGGGCAAATCAGCTTTTCTCCGCGACGGTTGGCTGGTTTTGGCCGGCGATGGAATCGACAGGAACATTGCCAGGGCTGAAGAAATCCCGATTACCTTTGGCGGGGTGGCGCGTTACAACATCAGCAACGCGCTGGGCGCCATTCTCCTGTGCTCAGTGCTGGGAGCACCCGATGAAGCATTGGCGGCGGGGTTAAAGGCTTTCAGTGGCGACGCCGGTGTCAATCCGGGTCGCGGAAACCTTTTCGAAAAAAACGGTATCCGTATCCTTATCGATTTCGCGCACAATGAACACGGATTCAAAGCCATCGCCGAAACGGTTCTCGCGTTCAGGTCACAGCGGTACTTCGTGCTGATGGGTCAGGCGGGTGATCGCAGCGACAGGGAAATTGCCGCTTTTGTAAACGCCGCCTGCGATTTGAAGCCCGCCCGCCTGCTGGTTTGCGACCTTCCCGGTTATGAGCGTGGCCGGAAGCCCTTTGATGTCGCGAATATGATCAGCCACCTGGCCAGGGCCGGTGGTGTTCCGAAAGAGGCGGTGACGATATTCGCCAGCCCGGTGGAAGGTGTAAAAAGCGCACTCTCGAGCGCGCAAGCAGGTGACTGCCTGGTTTTGCTTGCATTGACGCAGCGGGATCAGATACTGGCGATGGTGCGGGAATTTGTTGACGGTTAAAATAATTTTGGATTTCTGATGGCAAAACTTTATTTCAACTTCTCTTCGATGAATGCCGGCAAAACCACGGTTTTGCTGCAATCGGCACACAATTACCGCGAACGTGGCATGACGCCGTTTTTGTTCACGCCAAAACTCGATGACCGCTATGGCGAGGGCTGGATCAAGTCACGCATCGGTCTGCAGGCCAGGGCGACGATATTCACCGCAGACGATGACCTGTTTGAAATTACCCGTGCACACCTCGAAGACCACAACATCCACTGTGTGCTGGTCGACGAAGCACAGTTTTTAAACCGCGACCAGGTCTACCAGTTGAGCGAAATCGTCGACCGGTTAAATATCCCGGTGTTGTGTTTTGGTTTGCGCACGGATTTCCAGGGTGAACTGTTTGAGGGCAGCAAGTACCTGCTGGCCTGGGCCGATCAGTTGACTGAAATCAAGACCATTTGTCATACCGGACGAAAAGCCAACATGGTGGTGCGGGTCGATGATGAAGGCTATGCGTTGAAAGTAGGTGCGCAGGTCGAAATCGGCGGTAATGAACGCTATGTGTCGGTCAGCCGGGCCGAGTTCAAAAAGGTTTTTTTCGGCGGAGAGCGTATCAAGTTTATCGAGCCGGTTCCGGGCGAAGCCGACAAAGAACAAGATCCGGAAGATGAACAGGACCGCGGCAGGCTGCTATAGTCAGTTTATAATGTCACCATCCGGGTGACGGGAGGACACGATGCGCTGGTTTATATTTTTGATCCTGGTATTGGCCGTGCTGTGGTACATCCGCGGTATCGAAGACGTCAAGCCGCCACCCATCGAAGAAGGTATTATCGGTGGCCCCATCAAAGCCCTGCACAAGGCGGAAGGTTTTGAAAAGTCTTACCTGAAAGAGACCGAGGAACACCAAAAGCAGATGGAAGAGCAACTGGAGAAGGACTCTGGCGGGTAGTATCGATTCAAGCTTTCATCCATCCCAAATTCAAAACCAATAAATTTTGTTGAGGCATAAACTCTATGTCCGAGCTCACCGACTGTCTCCTGACATCTGAACCAAAGGTTCTCGGTTTTCCCGAGGGAATAAATCATCCAACGGATTCCGTCACCTGGGCGCTGGAAATGTTTGCCGCCAATTTCCCGGAAGCTGATGTGCAGAGCAGGGAATCACATTCGGGAAAACAGGATTCGAAGCTCACATTCTTTGATCAAAAAGACCCCGCAGGTTATGAACGGTTCAAGCAGCGCGTCCGGAATGCTCAACCGGTGCATGGAAGCCTGCCTCTGATTGACTACTGTGCAGGTGACGGAACCGTGCGTGACAATGCCGACTGGACACGGGAGATTTATGAGAAGGAATTCGCCCAGGGGCTCGCAGAACGTCACCCGACGGGTAGTTACCTGAGGGCAACATTATGGACCAGCTGTGGAGATCATCGTTATGAAGCCCATTGCGATCTTTTTGATGGTTTTCTACTTCACATGGGTGGTTACAAGCGCGTTCGGGTTTGGCCGGTACCGCCAAAATATCGTCAAAGGGTAATTTTCAATCACAGAGATTTCAAAGGGCGCATGGCGTCCGAGCCCATCGACTTCGAGCTGGAGCCGGGACAGATTCTGTATATCCCTTCAGGTGCGATGCACGAGGTGATCGCCCATGGCGAGCAAGCAGCGGTCTCCGTCAGTTTCCATATGGGTTCGCCATTTCCGATATTGACACTGTGTGCCCAACTGAACAGGATGGTACAGGGTGGTAAAATTTCGGTACCGCCCTATATGAAAAAAATTGATAAGTTTAACCTGTTCTTTTTCGAGCCGACCCGCTTTATTGACAAAGACAGAAGCCTGGACGATGGCATGCCGGACAGGCTGCTCAAAGAGTTGTCCGGTGTACTGCAGTCGAAGCAAGTCGACCTGAAAACAATGCGCAGGATGCTGTCAAACTGGTGGCGTCTCGCGATGAGCCGGCCGATGTACCAGGGCCCATACCCTGAGCGTGTGTGAACAGGCATACGGGCTCAGTGTAAAATTACTTCAGTTTTTTCGGGCCAACCAGCGGCTTGCTATTGCTCGTTAGCCCGTTTGCTTAATGCCTGTAGCAGGTCCGCACAAATGTCGCCGGCGTCTTCTATACCGACCGACAACCTGAGTAAGCCGGCCGTGATGCCGAGGCGTTGCCGTTCCTCTTGCGATACTTTCTGGTGTGAGGTCGCGATCGGCTGACATATGGTGGTTTCCACACCGCCGAGGCTGATGGCGCAATTTACCAGTTCGAGACGGCGCAGGTAAGCGACCGCATCGATGCCGTCATCCAATTCAAAAGACAGCATGCCGCCAAATCCCCGCATCTGTCGAGCTGCAATCTCATGACCGGGATGACTCGCAAGACCCGGGTAACAAACACGCTTGATGCGCTCGTCACAATCCAGTTGCGCGGCGATAACCCCGGCGTTTTCGCTCTGGCGGACAACCCTGAGTTCGAGCGTTTTGAGACTGCGTTCCAACAGATGACAATCCTGTGCATTCAGACAGCCGCCATAGGCTACGGCGTGATGACGGATTTTTGCGACCATTGCCGCGTCACCGTTGACCGTGCCGCAACACAGGTCGCTGTGTCCGCCGAGGTACTTGGTGCCGCTGTGCATGACCAGGTCAAACCCGAGCAGCAGCGGGTTTTGCAGGATCGGTGAGGCAAAGGTATTGTCGATGACGGTAATGATTCCGCGCGTTTTCGCGAACGCCGCAACCGCGGCCAGATCAACCACTGTGAGCAGGGGGTTGCTGGGCGATTCGACGTATATCATGCGGGTGGCAGGGCCGCAGGCAGCCGCAATGGATTCCACATCGGTGGCGGTAAAGCTGTAAGCGATACCAAAGCGTTTCAACTCGTTGACGATCAGGGCGTGGGTGCCGCCGTACAGGCCCTCGGTCAGAACCACGTGGTCACCGCTTTCCAGTAAACCAAACAGAATGGCGGAAATGGCGGCCATGCCCGAACTGGTGACCAGCCCCGCCTCTGCACCTTCCAATGCGTTCATTTTTGCAGCGACCACTTCGTGATTCAGCGTATTGAAGTAACGCGGATAACGGACTTCGGAGTCATCCAGGTATTCGATGGCGCTGGAAGCGAGCAGCGGGGTGTTCAGACCCCCCATGTTTTTATCGCGGCGCATGCCCGCGTGTACGGCTTGTGTGGCTTTTTTCAAAGCGAGATCCAGTTTGATTGTGATTCGCCGCTATTCTCGATTAACGCTGGCATACGGGGCAATAATAACTTGAGCGCTGACCGATGACTTTTTGCCGATGGCTCACCGCACTGAAAACAATCGCCGCCGGCGCGGTCGTAGACCAGCAGTTCCTGGGCAAAATAACCGGGTGCACCATCTGAATTGACAAAGTCTCGCAAGGTCGTTCCGCCGCGTCTGATGGCGCGCTCCAGTACGTCCCAGATGGCGGCCACCAGGCCCTCGTAGCGTGCCTGGAAATTCGGCCGGCAGCGCGTTGCGGGTGGATACCGGCCATAAACAGGGCCTCCGAGGCATAAATATTGCCGACACCCACGACCACATGACCATTCATGATGAAGTTCTTGATGGCCACCTTCGGTCCCGTGAACGGTGGTAAAGATAGTCTGCGGTAAATTCATCGGACAACGGTTCCGGGCCCAGATTGCGTAATAGTTCATGGGATTCCATATCACCATCCACCCATAAAAATGCACCAAAGCGGCGTGGATCGTTAAAGCGCAGACAGACGCCATTTTCCAGTTCAACATCAATATGGTCATGTTTTTCCGGGGTCACTGGTTCGCTGCAGGATACGCAAAGAGCCGGACATGCCCAGATGTATGATCAACCCGCCTTGCTGAAGTTTCAGCAACAGGTATTTACCGCGTCTCTCGAGGCTGGCAAATTGCTGCCCTCCGGCCTTGCTGACCTCAGCAGTTACCGGCCAGCGCAACCTGGGGTCGCGGACAATGACACGCGCGATATGCTGGTTGAGCAGGTGCGGTTCTATCCCCCTGAGTGTGGTTTCGACTTCTGGTAATTCGGGCATTTGCGCTGAAAACCTGTTGTGCTATCAGCATTGTAAACCAGCTGATGTTAGCATCTGCTTCCATGGAAGATATTACACTGGTTGGCATTGACACGGGCGGTACATTTACCGATATCGTGGTGCTTGAATGCAGGCGGAAATGCCGATGTCATGCGGCACTGCAAAGTGCTTTCCGACCCGTCCGACCCATCCGGGCCCATCGTTGAAGGGTTGAGGCGGATGGGTCTGGAAAATCGGTCACTGCAAATCATTCATGGCACGACCGTTGGCACCAATGCCGTGCTCGAAGGCAAAGGCGCAAGCGTCGCCTATGTCAGCAGCAAGGGTTTTGCAGACGTACTGTCACTCGGCCGCCAGGAACGTGAGCAGGTCTATCAACTCAGCAGCCGGAACTCAGCCACCCGTGCCCCGAGGCTGTGCCTGGAAGTGTCGACGCGAATTTCATGCAACAGGTGATCTGCTCACCGGAGTGCAGTGACGAGGAACTGGCGCAACTCAAACCGAGCTTGAAGACACTGGGGGTTGAGTCGGTAGCGATCAATCTGCTGTTTTCATTTTTAAGGCCGGAGCAGGAACAACGTATCGCAGAAATGCTGGAGGACCGGCTGGTTTGTCTCCTGCTCGAGCGAAATCCTGCCTGAAGTCCGGGAATACGAAAGGGGCATGGCAACCTGGCTGAATGCCAGCGTAGGACCGGTAATCTCCCGTTATCTGAAGCGCTTGCAAACACGTTTGCCCGGTCCAGTATCGCGGTGATGCAAAGTGCGGGCACGACCATCGCAGGCGGAACAGGCCGCCGATCAGGCGGTGCGTTTATTGTTGTCCGGTCCGGCTGGCGGACTTGGCCGCGGCACGCAGCATCGCTGAAGCAAACCGGCAACCCCAGGCTGATGAGTTTTGACATGGGTGGCACTTCAACCGATGTTGCCCTGTTCAACGGTGAGATACCGTTGACCAGCCAGTGCCGACTCGGCGCGCTGGCCCCTGTCGATTCCCTCGGTGGATATCCATACGATCGGTGCAGGCGGCGGTTCAATCGCCAGTGTGGACAAGGCGGGTATGCTCTGGTCGGGCCGGAGTCGGCAGGCGCAAATCCCGGGCCGGCCTGCTACGGCCCGGGCGGAGACAGTGCCACGGTCACGGATGCCAACCTGGTGCTCGGCCGGATACCCGCAAAACACCTTGCTTGGGTGGTTATCTGCCGCTGAATATCATGCAGGCGCAACAGGCCATAGCCAAACTGGCCATGGAAATGAACTGTGATGTGCTGGAAGCGGCCCGCGGGTATCGTGCGCCTGGCCAATGAACATATGGCACGTGCACTCAGGGTCATTTCGGTAGAACGTGGCCATAACCCGGCCGACTATTCATTGCTGTGTTTTGGCGGCGCCGGTGGTTTGCACGCCTGTGATCTGGCCGAGCTGCTGGATATGGAACGGTATCATCATTCCGGCCCGGTCCGGTGTTCTGTCGGCCATGGGCATGCTGGTCAGTGAGCCCGGGCCGTGAATTGTCGCATGGCCGTGCTCAAACCACTGGCATGCACTGTCAGATGAGGAAATCGCACAGTGGCTTCCAGCAGCTGGAAACGGATGCACGGAGCCAACTTGACCAATGAGGGCTGTGAAGCGCAACAGCGTGCAATTCCGACACCAGCTTGAACTGCGCTACCAGGGCCAGAGTGCGACCATTGGTATTGATTGGTACACCGGCGGAGCGCACGAAGCGAAGTTCCACAAGGCGCACCAAAAGGCCAGCGGACTGCGTCTGCCGCATCCGGTCGAATTGGTCAATATCCGCCTGAGCGCCCGTGCACCGGCCGTCTTGAAGTCGATTGATATTCGAGCAGGAAAGTCACAGAATCTGAAGCTCATGAGGACATGTACATGCCCGAACTGGCCAAGAAGGTCCGATTCACCAGCGGGCGGGCCTGCACCCGGGGTATCACTAAAGGGCCGCTGTTGATTGACAGAATCCGCGGCAACCGCCTGGGTCAACCCCGGTTGGGTGGTCAGACCGGATGAGTGGGGAAACCTGCGTTTTAACACTATCAAACCATAACGGGTGCCAGCTGCTGCGCCCGAGTCAGCATTCAATCTCGGCCCGTACTAATCGATATTGGCTTTATTGTGTGTTACTGCGCTGAAAAATTGAACCATGAAAAAACCCGTTACACGAGCGGTTTGGTTTTTTGCCTGGTCATAAAAAAGCCCGCTTTGAGCGGGCTTTAGAGTCCGAGTCCTGAGACCGATTACTTGATCTTGGCTTCCTTGTACATCACGTGTTTGCGTACCACGGGATCGTATTTTTTCATTTCCATTTTTCCGGGCGTGTTCTTTTTGTTTTTATCCGTGGTATAGAAGTGACCTGTACCTTCGGAAGACACCAGGCGGATTTTATCTCTTGCTGATTTTGCCATGATCCAAACTCCCTAGAATTTTTCGCCGCGCGCACGCAGATCGGTCAAAACGGCATCAATGCCCTTTTTATCAATGATACGTAAGCCCTTGGTTGAGATGCGTAAACGAACCCAACGGTTCTCACTTTCCACCCAAAAGCGGTGGTGGTGAATGTTGGGCAAAAAGCGCCGCCTGGTTTTCGCATTTGAGTGCGATACGTTATTTCCGGAAATGGGGCCTTTACCGGTTACCTGACAAACTCTGGACATTGGATTATTCCGTTTCTGACCTATCAAAAATGAGCCGCACTTTATACCGCAATCCGGCGCCATATGCAATTAAAATTCTTTCACAAACAACAATAACACGGGATTACTGATGCTGCGGGGTGCGAACTATAACATGCCTCTCGAAGCCATGGACACCGGTTGGCCGTCCCCGATCACGAAATGATCGAGCAAACGGATTTCCAGCAGCTGCAATGCGTCTTTCAATCGACGGGTGATGGCCTGGTCCGCAAGGCTCGGCTCGCACACCCCCGAGGGGTGGTTGTGGGCGACGATTACCGCGGCCGCGCTCAGCCTGAGGGCGCGTTCCGCAACCACCCTCGGGTAGACGCAGGCGCCATCGATGGAACCCTGAAACAGGTTCTCAGAAGCAATAACGCGGTGGCGGGTATCGAGGAACAGGCAGGTGAAGATTTCGCGCTGGCGGTCCTTTAGCAGCGTTTGCAGATATTCCATGGTGATGGCGGGACTGGTCAGCGAAACGCCGCGTTGCAGCGATTGTTTCAGTTGACGGCGCATGAGTTCATGCGACATGCGGATCAGCAAGGCTGCTTTGTCATCCAGTCCTTGTCTTTCATCCGTTGCCAGGCGACTCGCGATCTGCAGCCCGCGAAGACCGCCAAAGCGCTGTAAAAGGCTTTCCGCCTTGCGTTTGCTATTTGCCTTCGGTTTGCCGGGATAGAGCAAACCGCCCAACAACTCCGCATCGCTCATCCTGCCGGGTTGGAAATCTGCCAGTTTGATGCCCTTTTGATCTGGAGATCGCGTAATGTCTGGTTTCATGTTCAGGTGCTTTGTTTTACCTGGTATTGATGCTGAAGCATTGCGGAGGCGGCGAACAGCGGTACATGTGCACAGTCTGTGTAGGATGAAAGCCCAATTATTTCAGTGTTGCAGACTACAAGGCGAAGGATTGGTATGATGGCGGCAGAAAAATCAAATTTGATTGAAAAGGGATGTCAATTGGAAAGAAAGCGCCTCAAAGCCGTCCAGCTAAAAGTGATTGATCAAAGGTTGGGCCGTGAAATTCCGTTGCCCGAACACGCCACTGATGGCTCCGCCGGAATGGACCTGCGGGCATGTGTGGAGGTCAATACCATGATCGAGCCGGGTGAAACACTTCTCATACCGACGGGCTTTGCGATGCACATATCCGATCCCGGTATGGCGGCGGTGATTCTTCCGCGTTCGGGGCTGGGCCACAAGCACGGGCTGGTGCTCGGAAACCTGGTTGGTTTGATTGACAGTGACTACCAGGGCCAGGTTTACGTATCATGCTGGAATCGTTCCGGCAATGCATTTGAAATTGAGCCCGGTATGCGTATTGCACAACTCGTGTTCGTCCCCGTGGTAATGGCTGACTTCGAAGTTGTAGAATCGTTTGAAGCCAGTGCGCGGGGTGCGGGTGGATTCGGACATACGGGTCGCCAATGAAAGCCCCTCCAAAAAATATCGGCGAAAACACGGATTGGCGCAGTCTGCCAGGTTCCCTGTTGCAGCGTGTCGAACAGCTTAACCCTTTTATATTGATCGGTATTGGCGTTGTCTTTCTGATTTTGGTGGCGGTACTTTTTTTTACCGGCGGCACCAGTCGCGAAGGAAACGATGCAAAGCTCAAAGAAGCTGAACAGGTTATCGGACACGTCAACGAGTTTGTCCAGAATTTCAGTCGCGTACTCAAAGACCAGCAGGTGCAGGAACTGGCGGCCATAGCGGCCGAAGACCCGGACAAGTTACAGAACCTGAAGCAGTACGTCAGCGGCCGTATCCCGGACCTGATTGAAATCGACCTGTACCCTGCCGATCTGGAATCGCTGCGCGCAGCCGATCTTGATCCTTTTGGATATGCCGTACTCGACATGTTACTGATTGCAGAAAAATCCGGTCTGGCGCCGGCGCAGATTCATGGCAACGATGAAGGGTCTTACCTGGCGATGGCGGTACGGGTCGGTGATGAGAAAGCGCCGAAAGGGTATTTACTCGTAAAAATGAAGCCGGACGCCCTGATCTCGACATTCAGGGCAGCCTTGTCCGACCCCGGAGCCTTTGCACTGGATCAATACAATGGCCGGTTCAAGCCAACGTTTCTGAGTGAACTCGCAATAAAACCCGCTGCCTCCGAGCGTATCGTTTGGCTCCAGGTCCCTTCGGCGCTGTTCCGGGTTGGGTTTATACAGAGAACCGGGGTCAGTGTTTCATTGGGTGTGTCCGGGCTGCTGCTTTTTGTTTTCGGACTCCTGTTCCTGGGATTTGGCTTGCTGTTAAAACTGCGTCCGGGACTACCGAAGTCTGCCGGCGAGCCAGCGCAGGAGTTGCACGAAGAACCCGTTCAAATCGGAACCTCCGTACAGACCGATGGTTCGGAAAAGCAACAGGAAGCGGTTAGCCAGCCAAACGGTGACCCGGCTTCAACTGAACCGTCTTCCTCCGAACCGCCACCGGCAAGCACCAGCAAACAAGCAGGCGCAGATTCGGGGGATGGCCTCGGTGCCATCGATTTACCGGATCTCGGGTTTAGCCTGGAGAAACCGAACACACCCCGCAAGAAGGTTTTTCCACCTGTGGAACTGACAGAAAGCATCTTCCGGGCCTACGACATACGCGGTATCGTTGGTGAAACCCTGGATTCCGACGTTTCCTACCAAGTGGGCCAGGTCGTTGGCACGCTCACGCTGGAAGCAAACGCGGCACCTGTGGTGGTCGCCCGTGATGGCAGGGAATCCGGCGTGGATCTCATCCAGGGGCTGATCAGGGGTATTGCATCCACCGGCTGTGACGTGGTGGATATTGGTGCTGTACCGACCGGTGTGCTGTACTTCGCCGCCTACGATATTGGCAGTGCCACGGGTGTCATGGTGACCGGTAGCCACAACCCGCCGGAATACAATGGAATCAAGATATTGATCGGTGGTGTTACGCTGGCCGGCGAGCAGATTGCCGATATCTACCAACGTATCAAGAACGGTAACGTCCGTGTGGGCAAGGGCAAGATAAGCGAAAAGGATATGCTTGACCGTTACCGGGAGCGTATTGCCAGCGATATCCAGCTGGCCAAGCCGTTGAAAGTCATTGCCGACTGCGGAAACGGTATTGGCGGCGTCGTTGCCGCCAATGTTTTGCGTGATATCGGTGCCGAGGTCATTACGCTGTTTGACGAGGTAGATGGCAATTTTCCGAACCATCACCCGGACCCCAGTGAACCCAAAAACCTGTCGGACCTGATCGAAGCGGTCCGGTTGATGGGAGCGGATATCGGTGTCGCTTTCGATGGAGACGCCGACCGCCTTGGCGTGGTCACATCGGTCGGGGAAATTATTTACGCAGACCGGCTGATGATGCTTTTTGCAGAAGACGTCCTCAGCAGGGTGCCGGGCTCGACCATCATTTATGACGTGAAGTGTACCGGACACTTACATCATGTCATCGAGGAAGCCGGCGGCAAGGCCATGATGTATAAAACCGGTCACTCGCTGATCAAGAACAAGATGAGGGAGGTCGGTGCGCCCTTTGCTGGTGAAATGAGCGGTCACTTTTTCTTCAAGGAGCGCTGGTACGGTTTTGATTGCGGAATCTATTCCGCGTGCAGGCTTTTGGAAATACTTGCGGCCGATGAGCGAGACCCTCAACAGATACTCCACGAACTTCCCAACAGCTTCAGCACACCGGAACTGAAACTCCAGATGCAAGAAGGGGAAAACCACGCATTCATTGAGCAGATGCAGGAAAAGGCGCGGTTTGCCGACGCCAGGGTGACCACCATCGACGGCGTTCGCGCAGATTTTTCGGATGGCTGGGGTCTGGTTCGCGCCTCCAATACCACGCCGGTCCTGGTCTTGCGGTTTGAATCCGATACCGAGGCGTCGCTGCAGCGTATCAAGGATACTTTCAAACTGCAGATGCTGGCGATCAACCCCGATCTTAAAATGCCTTTCTGAAAATGATGCAGCTTGTGAATAAACGCCTGGCCGCCATGTTGATGGTGGCCGCTATGCCGGTACTGGCACAGACAAGCGGGGTGGTTGAGACACTGGTGTTGCCTTTATCCAATGACCTGAACCTCTATGAAATGGCCAGGGTGGTAACCGATAAAGGCCGTCCCGCAGAGTGTCTCGCACCGCTGGCGGTGACCAGGATCGATGGCGAGTCAAGGGTCGTGCCGGCGCAGGGTTTTTTGATTGAGCCCGGGGCTCACAGTCTCAATGGCAGGGCAACGCTGGATATGGCGTATTGCCCCCTAAACGATCCCAACCTTTATATCGGCAGCGCGGCCGACCTGGAAGTCGTTTTTGCGGCGGGCAGCACGTATTACATAGGCTACAACCATCAGCCGGTCAACACCGCGGAATGGAAACTGGTCGTCTGGCAGGTTGAACCGACTCCCTAGCAGCCTGTCGGACTTGACCGATCATAACGAGGGAAATCCGATTTGAGATAGATTTTTCGATCTTTTGAGGCGAATAGCACCGCTATTTAACGAAAAAGATCGGGAAATCTGGCCAAATTCGGGTTTTTCGCAGTAGATCATGTTAAGTCCGACAGGCTGCTAGCTGTGAATTCCAGCAACGTTGTTTACACCAGGTATCCGGGTGTTTAGTAAGCGGCCTCTATGAAAACGGGATCGACCGAACCATTCCAGCGGCCACGATAGAGCTCCAGTTTTTTCTCCGCCGGGGTCAACCCTGAATAAGCCGTCGCAAAAAGAGGTTCGAGGAAGCCGGTCTCGTTTTCCCCAGAGGAACTCAGGCAGTTTCGCCCGGTCAGTCCGGTGGAGGCCATTTCCAGCACTTCGATGGCGATGGACTTTAAACTGCGTCCCTGAACTTCTGCTTTCAGGCCCAGCCTGGGCGCATCTGTCCTGAGTTGCATACGCTCTTCCATGCTCCAGTCACGCACCAGGTCCCAGGCCGCGGCGAGTACCGCATCATCATAAAGCAGACCGGCCCACATGGCCGGCAGGGCGCACAGTTTCCGCCACGGGCCGCCATCGGCGCCGCGCATTTCCATGTAGCGTTTCAAGCGGACCTCTGGGAAGGCAGTTGTCAGGTGATCCTCCCAATCCTTGATAAGGGGTTTTTCGCCCGGCAGGGCCGGCAGGGCGCCATTCAGGAAATCCCGGAAGGACTGGCCGGACGCATCGATGTATACGCCATCGCGATAAACAAAATACATCGGCACATCCAGCATGTAATCAACATACCGTTCAAAGCTCATTGAAGAATCAAATACGAATGGCAGCATACCGGTCCGGTCCGGGTCGGTATCTTCCCATACATGTGAGCGGAAACTGACATACCCGCAGGGTTTGCCATCGACAAAAGGCGAGTTGGCGAACAACGCGGTCGCGACCGGCTGCAGCGCCAGCGCCACCTGGAATTTTCTCACCATGTCGGCCTCGGAGCTGAAATCGAGGTTGACCTGTACGGTGCAGGTGCGGGCCATCATATCGACCCCCAGTTGGCCGCGTTTGGCCATGTACTCGCGCATGATGCGATAGCGTCCCTTGGGCATCCACTCGGTGTCTTCGCGCCGCCACTTGGGTTGGAATCCCATTCCCAGGAAAGCAATTCCCAGCGGTTCGGCGATGGTTTTGACCTGTCGCAAATGGTTATATACCTCACTGCAGGTCTGATGCACGTTGTCCAGCAATGCGCCGGATAATTCAAACTGGCCGCCGGGTTCCAGTGTTATGGATGCACCTTTATCGTCCAGCAGGGCAATCGGATTGCCCTTTTCAAAAACCGGTTTCCAGCCAAATTGGTCGGCAAGACCCTGCAGCATCGCACGTATGCTTCTCGCGCCCTCATACGGCAAGGGTCGCAGGTCATCGGTGGTAAAGCCGAACTTTTCATGTTCGGTGCCCAAACGCCATTCGGACTTTGGCTTGCAGCCCGACTCAAGGTAATCGATCAGTTGCCGGCGACTTTCAATAGGGCCCTGGTTGCCTGGTTCGTTCAAGTGAAGCACTCCATGTTGACTATAACCGGAATTGAATCCGGGCTACGTAATCACTTGCCGGAACCCCTGGACAGCAGCCCATTTTGTTCAGTGCAAGGAACGATGATCGTAATGTACTATATATACTTTGGTGTGGCGAGACGCCGCCGCGGGCAATGTGTATTCCGTCTGTTCGAATGAAGGAAGCACTCGGCCAGGTGCGTCGTTGCCTGACAATCATTCAATTCGTTGCAAGCTTTGGGTGAAAATGCAGAATTGGTCAATCAAGTTTGGAAATCATGAATCCCTGAATCTGTCGCATCCATTCGTCCTGATACTTGCCCTGGTTTTGTTGCTTGGAGCCTGCGGCCAGGACAACCCTGAACAACTCTCTGGCCATAACCGGCATGTCAAGCCGGTCGAACTGATCCTCGATGAAAATGGCCGCCCTGATCCGTCCGTGCTGGCACTAGAGCAGGCGCTGCAGCGCGACAATGGACAGGAACCGCAAACGCTGGATCCCCACCTCGCAGAGGGCTTACCCGCAGCGCATATATTGCGCGACCTTTTCGAGGGATTGACAGCAGAGTCGCCCGAAGGCCGCATTATTCCCGGCGCCGCGATCCGCTGGAACATCAGCCGGGATGGAAAGACCTATACCTTCTATCTTCGGCGCGACGCGCTCTGGTCAAACGGTGATCCGGTAACGGCGGAGGACTTTGTCTACGGTCTGCGGCGCAGTGCCGATCCCGCGACGGCATCAAAGTACGCCGCGGTGCTGTTACCCATTGAAAATGCCGCAGAGGTGCTCGCCGGCGACCTGCCGCCGAGCGAGTTGGGTGTCATCGCGATGGATGAGTTTACCCTGCAGATCAGGATGAGGGGTCCTACACCCTATTTTCTCTCCCTGCTCAACCACACATCGACCTACCCGGTACACAGGGCCAGCGTGGAGGCACATGGTACGGCGTTTTCCCGTCCCGGCAACCTCGTGTCAAACGGCGCCTATATCCTGTCTGACTGGGTCATTCGATCGCGTATCGTACTGGTCAAGAACCCGAATTACTGGAATGCGGAAAACGTAATCATCGACAAGGTCACTTATTATCCGTTCGAAGACCAGTCAACCGCACTGAAACGTTTCCGCGCCGGCAAACTGCACTGGACATCCGAGGTTCCGAACAATCAGTTCAAATGGTTGCGGCAGCACTATCCGGATGAACTGGTGATCAGCCCATGGCTCGGGTCGTATTTTTTTGGCTTCAATCTCGAGCGTGAACCGTTTATTGCCAACCCTGAACTCCGCTTGGCATTGTTGCTGGCGCTCGACCGGGATCTGCTGACCGACAAGGTGACCCAGTTTGGTGAACTACCCTCTTACACACTGGTGCCCCCGGGTATCAGGGATTACGTTTCACCGGTACCCGAGTGGTCGGAGTGGACCCAGATAGAGCGCGAAGCGGAAGCAAGGCGTTTGTATGCTGAATCCGGTTATTCGGAAGAGAACCCGCTGGAAATTGAAATCCGCTACACCGCCGGGGAAAACAACAAGAAGATGGCGCTTGCCGCCGCTTCACTGTGGAAACAGATATTGGGTGTCAAGACCACATTGCTCAATGAAGAGAACAAGGTTTTCCTGCAGAACCGGGATCAAAAAATTCTCACGCAGGTATTTCAATCAGGATGGATCAGCGATTATGCCGATGCATACAGTTTTCTGAACCTGTTCCGCAGTGGCGGCGGGCGCAATTATTATGGTTATTCCAACAGCCTTTACGATGCACTGCTTGACGAGGTGGAGGCCGAGCGAATACCTTCGAGGCGCAGGTTGCTGATGTATGAGACAGAGCGTCTGCTGCTGAATGACGTACCGTTCATACCACTTTACACCTATGTGACCAAGCGTATGGTGAACCCACGTCTGAAGGGCTGGCAAAGCAATGTCATGGACCATCACTACAGCAAGGACATGTATTTTCTGAAAGCGGCAAGCGATGAAGCATCCGGCCGCGTCGGGCAGACAGAAGCAGAAGTTGATGAGGCTGCGACAGCGGCCCCGGACCAGGAAAACTTTTTTCCATCGGAGAGCGACGAGGCGGCCTTGATCAGACAGGAAACACAAGGGCTGCAACCCGAGGGCGATGTTGAAACCGTTGAGCCCGATCCCGCGCAGGATATGGTTCCGCCGGAAGCAGCGGAAACCGGAGTCCCAGCCGGGGACACGCCGCCAGACGAAACGGAAACCGGGGCTCCAGCCGGGGACATGGCGCCCGAAACCGTTAGCGGTCATGGAACTATCCCCGGGGATACGCGCCAATGATCCAGGATTCCGGGATGGCAAGACATGTCCTCAGGCGTCTATTGAGCCTGATTCCGACGCTGCTGATGCTAATCACCGTGGCGTTCTTCCTGATGCGGGTGGCGCCCGGCGGGCCGTTTGATTCCGAAAAATTGTTACCGGCGGAAATCGAAGCCAACCTGGAAGCCAAGTACCACATGGATGAGCCCCTGTTGCAACAGTATTTTCGCTATCTCAGCCAGATTGCTGTACTCGATTTCGGACCATCCATTCAATACAAGGACTGGACCGTCAATGAGTTAATGAAACAGGCCATGCCCGTATCACTGACGATCGGCCTGAGTGCAATGGTGCTGGCGTTCCTGTTGGGAACAGCACTCGGCATCAGCGCGGCCTTGCGGCAAAACACACGTGTCGATTACCTGTTGATGGGGGTAGGTATGCTTGGAATCTCGATCCCCAACTTTGTCATTGCGCCGATATTGATATTGTTGCTGGCCGTATATGCCGGCTGGTTGCCGGCGGGCGGCTGGGACTGGAGTGTCGCGAGCATGGTGTTGCCGGTGGTGACGCTGTCCTTGCCGGTTACCGCCTACATTGCACGTCTGACCCGCGGCAGCATGATCGAAGTCATGCACAGCAATTTTATACGTTCCGCCCGCGCCAAGGGATTGTCAGAGAGCGTGGTGATCCGCCGGCATGCACTGCGGCCGGCGTTGTTACCGGTGATTTCATTCCTGGGGCCGGCAACTGCCGGCATGATCAGCGGTTCGGTGATCATCGAGCGTATTTTCGCCATCCCCGGTCTTGGCAGTTACTTCGTACAGGGGGCGCTGAACCGCGATTACTCGCTTGTGATGGGAGTCGTGATTTTCTATGGCGTATTGATCATTCTGCTGAATTTTTTTGTCGATCTGGTCTATGCCTGGCTGAATCCCAAGGTTCGATATGACGATAAAAACTGACAATCCCATTATCGACCCATTTGCAGCCGCGATGGGCGTCGTCGATGTCAAGGGGCGTTCTCCCTGGGAGGACGCCTGGCACCGCCTGTTGAAGAACCGCGCCGCGGTCTACAGCGCTTTCATCATGGTGGTCATGCTTTTGCTGGTTATTTTCGGGCCCATGGTGATCTCGTGGGAGTCAGATTTTACCGACTGGGATAACACGTCCTCCCCGCCCAGCCTGTCCACCGGGCACTGGTTTGGCACCGACGCGGTGGGGCGGGATATACTGGTGCGCACCCTCGAAGGCGGCAGAATTTCATTGATGGTCGGACTGGTGGCGACCATCGTCAGCCTGCTGATCGGCGTCAGTTATGGTGCAACAGCAGGCTATTTTGGGGGTGCGGCAGACCGTATCATGATGCGTATCGTGGATATTATTTACGCCCTGCCTTTCATGTTTTTTGTCATATTGCTGATGGTTGTGTTCGGCCGGAATATACTGCTGATATTTGCGGCCATCGGCGCGATCAACTGGCTCGACATGGCGCGCATCGTCCGCGGCCAGACCCTGAGCCTAAAGAACACCGAGTTTGTTGAAGCCGCCAAGGCGTGTGGCGTAAGCGACTGGGACATCATCAGGCGTCATATCACGCCAAATCTGCTCGGCGTGGTAATCGTCTACGTGACCCTGACCATCCCCCAGGTCATCCTGGCCGAATCTTTTTTAAGCTTTCTCGGTCTCGGTGTGCAGGAACCCATGAGTTCCTGGGGCGCACTGGTCAGCGACGGGGCACAGGACATGGAGTCCGCACCCTGGACCCTGATCGTCCCCTCGGTGTTCCTCACGGTCACCCTGTACTGTTTCAACTACATCGGCGATGGTTTGCGTGATGCGCTCGATCCGAAGGACAGGATCTAGTGTTCTGCCGCACTGATATGCCGCTTGATTACGGGGTGGGACACTAGTGCCCATGCTGGAAGTAAAGGACCTGGACGTCGGCTTCGATACGCCGGAGGGCGAGGTTCACGCGGTCAACAACCTGAGTTTCTCAATAGACGCCGGCGAGACACTGGCGTTGGTCGGTGAGTCAGGTTCCGGCAAAACCCAGACCGTGATGGCTATCCTGGGTTTGCTGGCAGAGAACGGCCACGCGAGTGGCCAGGCCATTTTCAAGGGCCAAGACCTCTTACAGATGAACAAATCGGAACTGAACCGGCATCGCGGCAGCGAAATCGCCATGATATTCCAGGACCCGATGACCTCCCTGAATCCTTATTTGCGCATCGAAAAGCAGATGATTGAAGTGATTGTTCACCACCAGGGATTAAAAAAGGCGGAGGCCAGGGCGCATGCCGTGGAAATGTTGCGGGCGGTACGCATACCGGACCCCGAGCGAATCATCCGCCAGTATCCGCACGAGTTTTCCGGGGGTATGCGGCAGAAGGTTCTGGTCGCAATGGGCCTTCTGAGCGAACCGGAACTGCTGATCGCAGATGAACCGACCGCGGCGCTTGACGTGACGGTGCAGATGCAGGTAACCCACCTGATGAGCGCATTGCAGAAGAAATCGAATACCGCGATCATCCTGATCTCCCATGACCTTGGTATCGTCGCCGGTCTTTGTGACCGGGTCATGGTGATGTACGCTGGCGAGGCGGTTGAATGTGGAACGGTGGAACAGATCTATTATGATCCGCAGCACCCGTACACGCAGGGCCTGTTGAAATCGGTGCCGCGCCTGGATCAGGCCATCGAAAAGGAGTTTGAGGCCATCCCCGGCAACCCGCCCAATCCCCTGAGTTTACCCTCAGGATGTAAATTCAGGGACCGTTGCCCGAAGGCATTTGATGCATGCAGCGAGAGACCGCCGATGCAAGTGGCTGGGGACCACCACCCGTACCGCTGTTTCCTGGAACCTTCAAAATGAGCGACAGGGTGCTCAGGGTGCAGGATCTCGCGGTGCACTTCAAACTTCGTGAAGGCGGGTTGTTGGGTTCGAAAACGCTTACACTCAAGGCCGTCGACGGTGTCAGTTTTGACCTGGATGCGGGCGAAACGCTCGGGGTTGTCGGCGAGTCGGGTTGTGGTAAGTCAACTCTCGCCCGGGCGCTGCTGGCCCTGATTAAACCCAGCCGTGGCCGGGTACTGTGGTTGGGCGAAGACCTCAACAAGCTGGATGACGAGGCACTGAGGAAAAAACGCCAGGATTTGCAGATCGTATTCCAGGACCCATTGGCCGCACTCAACCCGCGCATGACCGTGCGTGACATCATCGCCGAACCCCTGTGGACATTCTTCCCGAAAATTGCACGCGTGCAGGTCGACGAAAGGGTGCGCGGGGTCATGAAGATGGTGGGTTTGCTGCCAAGTCACGTCAATCGCTATCCACACGAGTTTTCTGCCGGCCAGTGCCAGAGAATAGGTATCGCCCGTGCCCTGGTGTTGAACCCGAAACTGGTCATCTGTGACGAACCCGTCAGCGCACTCGACGTATCGATACAGGCGCAGATCATCAACCTGTTGAAGGACCTGCAGAAAAAACTGAATCTTTCACTGGTGTTCATTGCCCATGACCTGTCGGTGGTCAAGCACATCAGCGACCGCGTCATGGTGATGTACCTGGGGCGGGCGATGGAACTTTCAGAGCGTGAAAAACTGTACAGGAAACCACTACACCCCTATACCAGTGCGCTGATCAAGGCTGTCCCGATACCCGATCCCAAAGTGGCCAAGGCTGCCAGCGACACCGGTTTGACCGGCGACATGCCGTCTCCCCTCGACCCGCCGCCGGGCTGCGTATTTCACACCCGCTGCCCCTATACGATCAAACGCTGCCAGTTGGAAGTGCCGGCCTTGAGACGAATGGCGCATGGCGACTGGGTTGCCTGCCATCGCGCCGAAGAACTTGACTTAACCATTGTCAAAAGCGGTTAGAATACGTGCTGCGTTAACCGAATAAACCAGAATTGACAGAGGAAAATGGAATGATCCGAAACACACTGCGATCCATTGCGGTAATGACTGTGGTATTGCTATTGAGCGGTTGCAGTAAGAATATCAGGGTGATCAGCGAATGGGATGCCGGTCGGGACAACATCGACAAGCGGGAAAGAATTGCCGTCGTTGCGATGATGCCCGAATCCCTCCAACGACTGACCGTCGAACAGGAAATCGTGCGCGTGATGCGCAAGAAGGGCAGAAATGCGCTGGTTTCCAGTGATATCCCGGGACTCTCCGGCCGTTTGACCCGTGAGACTGCCGAGCCGGCCCTGAAGGCGGCGAGCGTGGATGCCATCATAGTCATATTCCTGACCGGGGGTAGTAAGGGTGAAAAGCTGGAACGTGCCGACTACTATGCCGTTAATGTGGACTCCGGCTTCTACGGTACGGGATATGGCTGGTTTTCACCGACCTACGTCAATGTGTACACGGTTGTCGAGGGTAGCGGCTTTTACGCCCAGGAAGACTATATTTATGCGGAAACCACCTATTTCGACATCGTTGATGACCATGCCAAGTGGAGCATGATCACCCGCTCCAAGAACCTCGAATACAGCGATACCGCCAAATCGGTCGCTGAAAAAATCGTCGCCAAGATGAGGACAACCGGGACACTGTAGGGCCGGGGTTTGCAGCTTTTGCAGCAAATCCGATCCGCGTTGACCGGTGATAACTCAGGCCCCCGATGACCAATAACCATGCTGAGTCCATCAAGCTCGAATCCGCCCTTGACCGGCTTGGGTTGGCTGCGCCGCCGGGCGCGGTTGAAAAGCTGCTCGGTTACATGGCCCTTTTGAAGGAGTGGTCAGGCACATACAACCTGGTTGCGCCACTCGACAGGGAGTTTCTGCTCACACGCCACCTGCTCGATTCACTGTCAATCGCACGCTGGTTGCAACCGGGTGCATTGCTTGATGTCGGCACCGGCGCGGGTTTACCCGGTTTGCCGTTGGCCATCGTCAAACCGGAAATGGAAGTCACCCTGATCGACAGCGCAGGTAAAAAGATACGGTTTATCCGCCACGTGGGGCGCACCCTGAACCTTGAAAATATCCACCCGTTACATCAAAGGGTCGAAGCACTGGCCGATGGTAAATCCTATGCGAATATCACCTCCCGCGCCTTTTCGACACTGAAAGCGTTTGTCGAGGCGGTCCGGTCCTGCACCGATCAATCCACGCTCCTGCTGGCGATGAAGGGTGCTTACCCTGAAAAGGAACTTGAAGAACTGCCCGGTTGGGTCAATGTACAATCGGTCGAACCATTAACCGTGCCTTACTTGCACGCTGAGCGGCATCTGGTTTTGATGTCGGTTTCAAACTGATCCGGATTCTAAAGAAAACCATGGCGAGAATAATTGCGGTCGCAAACCAGAAAGGCGGCGTTGGAAAAACCACCACCTGCGTGAACCTGGCTTCCGCGCTGGCGGACATGAAATATCGCACCCTGCTGGTCGATCTTGACCCGCAGGGCAATGCCTCGGTGGGTTGCGGGGTCAATTCGCGTGAACTTTCGATCTCCGCGCTGGAGGTGATGCAGGCTGAATGTGATATACCCGAAGCCGTGGTGCAGCTTGAAACCCTGGGCTTCGACGTGTTGCCATCCAACAGCGACCTGACCGCAGCCGAGGTCTCGCTGCTACAGGTTGATGAACGTGAATACCGCTTGAAACGGGCGCTGGAGAAAATCGCACATCAATACGCCTGGATCATCGTCGACTGTCCGCCATCCCTGAACATGCTGACCCTGAATGCGCTGACCGCGGCCAACAGTGTCCTGATACCCATGCAATGCGAATATTACGCGCTGGAAGGGCTCGCTTCATTGCTCAATACGATTGAACAGGTGCGCAACAGCGTCAATCCGGGGCTCGAGATCGAGGGCTTGTTACGCACGATGTTCGATGGCCGCAACAACCTCTCCAACGCGGTATCGGACCAACTGACCGAACACTTTGGCGAACGTGTCTACCGCACGCTGATACCACGCAATGTGCGTGTGGCAGAAGCGCCCAGTTACGGTTTGCCCGTATTGAGATACGATCCGGCTTCACGTGGCGCGTTGGCCTATCTCGCGCTCGCCGGTGAAATGTTGCGCAGAAATCGAAAAAGGCAGACGGGCTAGCCGCTACCTTTTATTCACTTTACCAGGCTTTAATTGATAATATGATTTATCGGTTCCGGAAAAATACTCAATGACAGTAAAAAAGAATCCACTCGGTCGTAACCTGAGCTCAATGCTCAGCCAATCCGCTTTACAACATGCAGCGGATAATGCGAATTCCGAATCATCCGGCAGGGACATCCTGAAAAGCCTGCCATTGGACCTGATAAAGCCGGGGCCATTTCAGCCGCGTTCAGTTTTCGATGCGGACCGTTTGCAGGAACTTGCTGAATCCATTCGTCACCAGGGCGTCATACAACCCGTGGTCGTGAGGCTGCGCGGTAAAAACAGCTATGAACTGATTGCCGGTGAACGGCGCTGGCGCGCGGCGCAGTTGGCCGGTATTGAAAAAATTCCCGCCATCGTCCGCGAAGTGCCCGACGAGATCGCCATCGCGATGGCACTGGTTGAAAATATCCAGCGTGAGAACCTGAACCCGATAGAAGAAGCAACGGCCTTGAAGCGCCTGGTGGATGAGTTCCAGATGACCCACCAGGAAGCCGGTGACGCAGTCGGTCGCTCACGTTCCGCCGTGTCCAACCTGCTGCGTCTGCTTGAACTGTCCATTGAAGTCAGGGAACTGGTTGACGCCAGGCATCTGGAAATGGGTCACGCACGCGCCCTGTTAACACTGGAACCGGCCCTGCAGGCGAAAGCGGCGCGGGAGGTGGTGAGCAGGGATTTATCGGTACGCGAGACCGAACAACTGGTGCGGCGGATGAAATCACCGCCGATGAAAAAAACCAGCACGCTTGATCCCGACGTCCAGCATTTACAGGACAGTCTCGCTGAAAAACTCTGTGCCAGGGTCAAGTTGAGTCACAACGCCAGGGGCAAGGGAAAGCTGGTGATCGCCTTCAATTCAGCGGATGAGCTTGAGGGTATCCTGCAGCACCTTGGCCTTACGACTGACTGAGCAATTGTTGACCGAGGTCAACAATTGATTCCCAATCTACCGCTATCATCCCCGCTATTCCCAATCAGAGTTTCGGAAGGTAATGACCATGCAAGGATATCCACATCTCTACGTTGCAAACGCTTCTGGTACTAACGAAGGCAATGTCGTCCTCACGGGCGAAGGCCTGCCGGCACTGGATACGCAATCTCCGCCCCAGTTTGACGGACCGCTGGGTATGTGGTCACCGGAAACCCTGTTTTCGGCGGCCGTTGCCGATTGCTACATCCTGACGTTCCGCGCAATCGCACGCGCATCCAAGTTTGAGTGGAACTCGCTCGAGTGCAGGGTGGAGGGCGTGCTTGAGCGGCCCGAGAAAGTGACCTGCTTCACCACTTTCAATGTCCATGCCGTACTGCACGCACCCGAGGGTGCAAAAGTCGAACTGGCCGAAAGACTGATGGAAAAGGCCGAAGACCTGTGCCTGATCACCGCTTCGCTGAAGTCCGAGGTCGTTCTGACAACTGAAATTCATATCGACTGATCGCTTTGCTCATTGAGGCCGCCTTGGCCGGTATTTAAACCGGGTATTTGGCAACCGCAAAATTAAAAGTCGTGTCTGTCACCCGGGGTTCAGCCCGAACATTGCACCAGTATCCCGGAAGATGGCGCAGGACAGGCGTGGCTGGGTGCCGGGTTGGACTGAGAACCGAAGAGCGCTACGGGTGGAAAGAAGCCCAAGCCCAGGCGTGGCTGGACCAGCCAGGGCCGGGATAGGACTGGGCTCGTGTACACACTGTACTTTTTAAACGCGTGCCGAAAACTTCAGATTCAGAAATCGATTCAATGGCTTGGAAAGAATGCCTGGTCCGACTGGTGCAATGTTCGGGTTAGCCCGGGTGGCGGCCGTGCCGTCATGTGGTAATCTGTCGCCGGGCAAGATGCGATCAAATCTCGGATGAAATCAGCTGATGAGAACCGGCGATACAAACAGCCAACTGGTGAACCGGGGTCTGAGGATTCAGACCATCGTCGCCCTGCTGCTGGCGGGCGCATTAATGCTGGTCGGGCCGGTCGCCGCGTACTCTTCCCTTTTCGGCAGTCTTGCAGCCTATATCCCAGCGCTGTTTTTTGCCCTGCTGGTCGTGCCAAAATTCGGTTCGGACAGCGCCACGTTCCTGCGCACGGCGGCGGTTGCCGAAGTGGCAAAAATCTTTCTCACCGGCCTGCTGTGCGCGGTGGTGTTCATCTGGATCAAACCGCTCGCGCCAGGATGGTTTTTTGCCGGTATGGTGGCGGTGATTTTCAGCGGGCGGCTTGGGATGCTCATCAACGCCGGACCGTGACCCGTATATAGAATGGATAAAGCACAGAATGCCAAATGACAATACCGAGAAGCCATGAAACCCAGGGTTTACGCCACAGACCGCAAGACCTGGCGGGCCTGGTTAAACGATAACCACGCCAGCGAACAAGAGGTGTGGCTCGTGTATTACAAAAAGCACACGGGCAGGGCGACCATCAGCTATATTGATTCGGTCAAAAAGGCGCTGTGTTTTGGCTGGATCGACGGTCTCAAAAAGCGCATCGACGAGGAAACCTATGCACGCCGGTTTACACCCCGCAATGCCCGCAGCCTGTGGTCACCACAGAATACAGGCCTGGCGAAACAGCTGATCGAACTCGGCTTGATGACCCGGGCGGGTTTCGAGGCATTTAACCAGCGGGTGACCGACGGTGAGGAACAGCTGAAGGAACAGGAAATCGTCTTGTCGGATGACATTGAAAACGCGCTGAAGGCAAACAAAAAAGCGTGGGAAAACTTTACGCAATTGACACCCGGGTACCGCAAACAGTACGTTACCTGGCTGCAAAGCGCCAAGCGGCCGGAGCCCCGGAAAAAACAGCTGGAAGAGGCCATCAACCGCCTAGAAAACAATCAGAAACCGGGAATGAAGTAGTTGAACGTACAGCGGGGAACGAACGCAAAATGAAGTCAGTCAGCTTGGACGGCAAGGATATTTTCCCTTCGAAAATCGTATGCATCGGGCGCAATTACGTCGAACACATCAGGGAACTGGGCAATGAAATTCCCACGGAACCGGTCATATTCATAAAACCAAACTCGGCCATATCCGCCGGCATCCACGCAGGTGAGCCCGATGAAATCCACTTTGAAGGCGAAATCAGCTTCATTGTCGGTGCCGGCAAGCTGGTTGCTGTCGGTTTCGGGCTGGACCTGACGAAGCGAAAACTCCAGTCCGGTCTGAAAGCAAAGGGTTTGCCCTGGGAACGGGCCAAGGCGTTTGACGGCGCCGCGGTGTTCAGCGAATTTGTAACGCTCAATGGACAGGTTAATGACCTGCGGCTCGAACTTCTTATCAACGACCGTATGGTGCAGCAGGGCGGTTGTGAGTTGATGATGTATAAGCCCGCCGATATCCTCGCAGAGGTCAACGGCTTCCTGTCTTTTGAGGATGGCGATCTGATCATGACCGGTACGCCCGCCGGTGTGGGCCCGCTGCAAGCCGGCGACCGCTTTACCGGCAGGATTTTTGCAGGCCAGGAACTGCTCGTGGAGGCTGCGTGGGTGGTGCAATGAGAGTGGTTGAGATTACCAGGGAACCCGTCGAGCTTTTCAAGGTTCTGAAATTTGAAGGCATGGTTGCAAGCGGAGGTGAAGCCAAGCAGGTCATCGCCGAAGGCCAGGTTCGGGTCAATGGGGAGTCGGAAACCCGCAAACGAAAAAAGATTGTCTCTGGTGACACCATCGAGTTCGAAGGGGACATCATCCGCATACAGTTAAAAGGGCCGGAAACACGACATGAATAACAACGATGTTTTACGCCGTATCCGCTACACGTTCAATTTTGACGATACGAAAATGATCGACCTGTTTGGTCTCGGCGGTGTCGGGGTCACACGTACCGAGGTCAGTAACTGGCTGAAGAGGGACGACGATCCCGATTATCGAAAATGCGGCGATGTACAGCTGGCTGCATTTCTGAACGGTCTTATCGTTGAGAAAAGGGGTAAAAAAGACGGCCCGCAACCCGCGCCGGAAACGAGCCTGAGTAACAATATTGTCCTGAGAAAACTGAAGATCGCATTGAACCTGCAGTCCGATGACGTCCAGGCGCTGATAAAGCAGGCAGATTTCAGTTTGAGCAATCACGAACTGAGTGCTTTTTTTCGCAAACCCGGCCACAAGCACTACCGCGAGTGCAAGGACCAGGTCCTGCGCTACTTCCTCAAAGGCGTGCAACACAAATACAGGGGCTGATGACTACGCCCCAACAGTTGACAAGTTTATCCACGCCAATTGGGTGCTGCTTGCGAGAATAAATCGGAGTTATTACAGCCAATGCACGAGTTACTGAACAATCACAGCCTGGTTTTAATGGAGGCGGCCATTGTCGAGCGCTTGCGGCGTGCTGCCGGTGTCGAATTGCACCCCGTGCTCGTGAATGCGCCGCTGATCTACCAGCAAGCGGGCCGTGAAGCCATGCGTGAGATTTATGAGGAATATTGCGATATCGCGCTCGAGGCAAAAACACCGTTCCTGATGTGCACACCCACCTGGCGGACAAACCGTCAGCGGGTATCAGACACGGGCATCAACGAATCCATCAACAGGGACGCCGTGCATTTCCTACAGGCGATACGGGAATCTCACCCGCATGCGCAGGACAACATCAGGATCGGTGGCATGATAGGGTGCAAAAATGACTGTTACCGGCCAGGGGAATCATTGACAGTGCAAGAGGCGGAGCAATTTCACGCCTGGCAAATCGCAGAACTGGCAGAAGGTGGTGTTGATTTTATCATCGCCGAAACCTTGCCGGCGGTCGAAGAGGCCATCGGCATCGCGAGGGCGGCGGAACGCTCCGGTCTCCCCTATTTCATCAGCTTCGTGATCTCGCGTGATGGCCGGGTGCTGGATGGCGCCCCACTGGATGAGGCGATAAAACGCGTCGATGCAGCGACCGGCATCCAAGCGCTGGGCTACCTGGTGAATTGCGCCTATCCCACTTTTCTGTGTGCAGCCAGCCAACCGCCGGCGCTCTTTGAAAGACTCATCGGATACCTGGCCAACGCCTCTTCGC
Organism: uncultured Gammaproteobacteria bacterium; assembly: GCA_963801195.1. Classification (GTDB taxonomy): domain Bacteria; phylum Pseudomonadota; class Gammaproteobacteria; order Xanthomonadales; family SZUA-36; genus SZUA-36. The sequence continues at coordinate 823,497 of CAWDDX010000003.1, forward strand.
TGGATCAGTGCGAGCTCGACGGAGCCGCGGAGTTGATGGCTGAGAGCGTTTCTGAATGGGGTGATTCGATGCTGGAATTGCATACGAATTACGGGCTGAAAATCCTCGGCGGGTGTTGCGGAACCAACGTGCGGCACCTGCGTTACCTCGCTGATACAGGGGTTGATAGTGGGGTCCACAGCGGGAAACAATCATGACAATGAAAATTACACTGGGAGACATCCTGGCAGCAGCTGATATCGTCTATGCCCATATGCCACCGACACCGCAATATCGCTGGCCCATGTTGTGCGAGCGTCTCGGTACCGAGGTCTGGGTCAAGCACGAGAATCACACCCCGGTGGGAGCCTTCAAAATACGTGGCGGCCTGGTCTACTTTGCCCATCTTAAAGACAGTGAACAGTTACCCGCGGGTGTGATTGCGGCGACACGCGGAAACCACGGCCAGTCGGTCGGATACGGCGCACGTCTTCACGGTATACCCGCCACGATCGTGGTTCCACGCGGCAACAGTGTCGAGAAAAATGCAGCCATGCGTGCGCTGGGCGTCGAGTTGATCGAGCATGGTGATGATTTCCAGGAGTCCCGCGAGTACGCCGGAAAACTGGCGGCGCAGCGGTCGCTCGAGATGGTGCCATCGTTCCATCCCCTGCTGGTGACAGGTGTTGCAACCTACAGCCTCGAGTTGTTGCAGCATGTTAAGGACATTGATGTCGTTTACGTCCCCATCGGTCTCGGCTCCGGCATCTGTGGCATGCTCGCGGCACGCGATGCCCTGCAACTGGAGACCGAGGTGGTGGGCGTGGTATCGGCCCATGCGCTCGCCTATGCAAAATCTTTCAACACTGGATGCCCGGTGGAGTCGCCCGTGACCACGCGTTTATCCGACGGCATGGCCTGCCGCACGCCGGAACCCGAAGCGCTTGAGCTTATTTTAAAGGGCGTTGAGCGAATTGTTGCGGTCACCGATGACGAAGTGTCGGCGGCGATGCGTATGATGTTCGAGTGTACACATAACGTCTGCGAAGGCGCGGGTGCCGCAGCTCTGGCTGCAGCGATACAGGAAAAGTCACGCCTGGCCGGTTGCCGGGTTGCGGTGGTCGCATCCGGTGGCAATGTCGACCAGGCGCTTTTTGCCGATGTTCTAAAAAGCGGTCAATGAATGGAGAACAACAATGTTAAAAACACGCCTGGTCATGACGGCATGCGCGATCCTTTTTATGGCGGATGCGCCCGCCTCTGACACACTCACCCAGGTCGCGCTCGAGCAACAGGTAGTGGATGCCGAGCGCGCTTTTGCCAATACGATGGCGCAAAGGGATTTTGCAGGGTTCGTTTCGTTCCTTGCTGATGAGGCCATATTTTTTTCGGGTATGACGCCACTGCGTGGCAAACAAATGGTCGCGGACAGCTGGAAACCGTATTACGAGCAAGTAGAAGCGCCGTTTTCCTGGGAACCGGAAATTGTCCAGGTGCTGGATTCGGGCACGCTCGCACTGAGTTCAGGCCCGGTTTTCAACCCGGAGGGTAAGCGTATCGCGACATTCAATTCAATCTGGCGACTCGAGGCAAACGGCCAGTGGCGTATCGTCTTTGACAAGGGCAGTGCCGCCTGTAACTGCGAGACGCCGTAAGTCCGGCATTGAACCTCTCTGGTGATACGGATTGCGCCGGCACGGATATCGGCTATATTTCCGTCTAACAGGAATTGCTGCCGCTCAACCAAATGACTCAAAATCAAGACCTGCCCCCCACCCTCGACGCTCAACGCCTGGCCGAAGCTGCGACCTCCTTGGCCAGGCTGGATGAGGACATGGCGTGGATATTGAATAGTCTCGGTACCCCGCCGCTATGGGACAGGGAGCAGGGATTTGTCACCCTGCTTCGCATCATCCTCGAGCAACAGGTTTCCCTGGTTTCGGCCGAAGCGATGTTTCACCGCCTGAGGGCACATATAGACCCGTTGACGCCAGAGACCGTGCTGGCGGCAGGCACAACCTTTCTACGCTCTTTTGGCATGACCCGGCAGAAGTCCAGCTATTTCATCAACCTGGCCCAGGCGATTCAAAGTGGCGAGATTGATTTGCAGGCACTGGCGCTCGAGACCGATCAGTCCGTCATTGAAAGACTGACCTCGGTAAATGGGATAGGTCCGTGGACGGCCAAGATATACCTGTTGATGGCGCTGTGCCGCCCGGATGTCTGGCCCAACGGCGACATCGCCCTGGCCACGGCGTTGCAGAAACTCAAAGGGCTGGAAAAAAGACCGGCACAGCCCGAACTCAGCGAACTGGCACAGGCCTGGTCACCTCACCGCGCCACCGCGGCGAGGTTGCTGTGGCACTATTACCTGAGCGGAATGCAGCCCAGGACAGGAAAGCGACGATGAAATATACAGCGATAAATTTCAGCGATAAATTTGGCAAGTTCGATGAACAATGGGCGCCCAGGGTGATCGCCGAGATGAACGACTACCAGTTCAAGCTGGCAAAGGTGCAGGGCGAATTTGTCTGGCACCATCACGCCGACACCGACGAGGTGTTCATCGTCATAGAAGGCGCGCTGGATATCGAATTTCGCGATGGCAGGGTGAGAATCGGAGCTGGAGAGATGTACGTGATTCCAAAAGGGGTCGAACACAAACCGGTAGCCGAACAGGAATGCCGCATCATGCTGGTGGAACCCAAGGGTACGCTCAATACCGGGGATGCTGGCGGTGACCTGACCGCACAAAACGGTGTGTGGATATAAAGCGTTCAAGGGTAGCCAAGCACTGTTAAAGCAAGGTCGCCGAATCAGCATCGCGGCGGTGAAACAGTTTTCATTTCGGCAGTTTCAAGCGGCCATGACAGTCCCATTGACAGCATATCAAGCGGGTCCAGGCAGGCGAGATTCGGAGTTCTCGTTTTCATGAATTTGTTATCAATAAATATTTTCAACATTTGTCAATAAATTCAGCAGGTAATAGTTTAAAATTCATTTGGATACATTGTTGTTTATATACACCCATTCTCGTTTTTACCGCGCGTGGAGTGCACAATATGTATATGCAAAACTATGCAAAACAAAAAGTTATGCGCTCTACCACTCTCAATATGCCCATTTTTCGCGCATATCGAGCCCTATTCTCGATAAATGTAGTTATTTTTATTTGGCGGATACAAAGTCAGGGATCAGGAGCACCGAAAGAGCCTACAAAAAGTGACGGCAGTGACGAATTTCCAGGGCTTCGGAAACATGCTATAAAAGCGGAGTCAGGCGGTTTGGAGAAACGGGTTTATCAAAACCGCATGACTCCGCTTTGACAAGGAAGTTAGTGGGCGCCGCGTCAATAATGCGGCAGCCCCAAAAAGAAGAGGCACAATTGGCTAAAGAGCATCACACATGGGCATGGCCAAAAAATATAACAAATCGTTCAAGTGCGTTCGCTTCGCTCACCGGACGTGGCTCCGCCACGCCGCTTAACTAGTACGTTAGGCGTCAGATCAAAGATGTTCTACACCCAAAAAAGGAGTGGTTATGTTTAGGTCATTCTTCATTGCAGCAATTCTGACATGCTTGTTGTTATCTTCAGCTAGCTTGTCAGTTGCGATGGCTGCAGAGGCCCCGGATGTATCAAATATCGGCTTTGTTCTGTACACAAAAAGTAATGCGCCGGGAACTTTAAACGCGAGATGGATGTACGGAGACAAGTACCGAGGGCCAGGGGTGGCGACCGGAGGACCCAGGGAAGGTTTCGCCGGCCGGTATCATGTCCGCTACTTCTACGAGAGCGGAGAGTTTTCTGATGAGTATGATCTGGTCATCGAGAAAGCCGGGGATATCTACAAAGTATCGTGGATCACCAGCGACAAGGTCAGTGCTGTTGGCGTTGGCATGGAGGTCGAGAATGGCTTAGCTGTTGGCTGGCATAGAGTAGATGGCTAGCCTATAAACGAGGATGGCCGCACGTATGTTCCAGCTGGACCCAATAAGTAGAGTGCCTAACAAGGCGTTTAAGTTCGTTCCGGTGCTACGCACGTCCACCGGACCCAAAAAGGCTACGCCCTTTTGGGCCGCTTAACTCAGTCGTTATACACCAGAGAGGGAATTGTTAAGTGAACATTGAAGTATCACACGAAGAAAACCCCGAGGTGTTTGAAGCACTGATTTCGGAGTTGCGTAAGTTCAATATGTCTCACATGGGCAATGAAAAATCAAAACCTCTATCAGTCGTTGCTACTGACGACAGTGGTAACTTAATTGGTGGTGTTTCTGGCCGCACTATTTACAATCAGTTCTTGATAGAACTTTTGTGGGTTGGCGAAAGCTCTAGAGAACAAGGTTTAGGTCGTAACTTAATGGTTCGGGCGGAGAGTGAAGCAAGAGCGAGAGGCTGCTTAGCTGCTCAGGTAGACACTCTCTCTTTTCAAGCTCCAAATTTCTATCAAAAACTCGGATTTGAGATAGCTGGCAAAGTTTCTGGCATACCAAACAGCCCTGAACGCTTTTTTCTAGTAAAAAGGTACGGCTAGCAACTGGTGTATAACAAACGCATCAAGTCGCTCGCAAGCTCGCTGGGACACCAAAACTTCGCGGCGATTTAGTTTGGTGCTGCGCCCAAGTTTAACCAAATCGCCGCCACATTTTGTTGCCCCTTATGCAGACGTTATGCGTCTCGGGAGGTCTTATGAAACGTGCACCGCTACTCTTTTCATTAACTCTTCTAGTGGCTTGCGCGGCAATAGGTCAGGCCAAGGATCCGGCTTCTGACGAAGGGGAGCCGGAATCGGACTCCTCGGAAATGTGCGCTAAGGTGGCATGTGTACATGACGTCCTTATTAGATTGAAACTAAAAGATGGTGATCTGTTTGAGAAGAGATTCGAGTCCCTGCCCGTGGTGCAGCCTAATGGGGTCGCGGTTTACGCCGGTCAAAAAGTGTTGTTTGAAGCCGAGTTGGTTGGTAACGAGTTGGCCAACCTGAAGATGGTTGATGAGGTTGGTAACCCGGAAATAACGATATCTGCGGAGTTGACGCAATCCGAAAACGGTTCAATGATGTTGAGCGTACGGAACCCATTTGATCGGCACCTGCGAATTTCCATGGGGATCATGCCTATGGATCAGGATCGGCTCTTAAAAACTTCCAGCTGTCCAGTTATTGCTAAAGGCGGTAGCTACGAAATGTGGCCTGATCCAATATTTCAGGTTTGGCTAGGGGAAATGAGACTAATGGAAGAGGGGGAGGACCATTCCTGTGTCGAATAGACGCATAACTATATGTTCAAGCCGACGCCGGAACTGACTCTTCGCTTGCTCTGGCTTGGTGGCCGGCGCAGCCTAACATGGCGTTATGTGAATGTACTCCCAACCGGCGATTTTGATACGATAGAAACGAAACCGGAAACATACCATGGCTACAGCAAAAGACGAACTGAGAAATATTCTCGACAGACAGCCCGAAGACAGCTCTACGGAAGAGTTGGTTCGAGAGTTGGCGTTCCATGTCATGGTTCTGCGTGGCTTAGCCGATTCTGATGCAGGTCGTGTAATTTCAAATGAAGAAATGAAACACCGCATTCAGACGTGGGCACGATAACCTGGACAGACGAAGCTGTTAGGTGGCTCGAGGATATTTTCGAGTACATCGCAATCGATGATTGCAGAGCAGCTAGCCGCGTTGTGAGTGACATCTATGAACGAGCCCAGGTTCTGAAAGAGCACCCTGAGATTGGATACAGATACCAGGCTTCATCTAGAGACGTTCGCGTTCTTTTGTATGGACACTATCGAATTGCCTATCTGGTCAAAGACAACAAAGATGTTGAGGTTCTTGGTGTGTTTCACGGCGCGCTGGACATAAGCAAGTATTCGATATGAAAACACATAACAAGTCATTCAAGTCAGCAGCCTGCGGCTGCCGGGACGCGCTAAAGCGCGCCCCTTAATTCAAACGTTAGCTGTATAACCGTTCCTTCCGTACAACATGGTTAATATTGAAATTGAACAATCCACGGTCCCAATCGTTTGGATCGACACATCGATCATAACGAATATGACGATAGCTCGAGTAAACCCTGGGCAACTTGATAAAACACAATATCGACGAGTTACCGAGCTTCAACACCATATTAAAGTCGCATCTCGATCAGGAAAAATAATATGCCCCTTGGCCAGCCAAGAACTGGAAATATGGGCAGAGAGAAGTTCGTGGTTAGATACGATTCATGACCTAGGTATGGGAATAGAATGTGTCTGTCGATCAACAATACAAGACATTCAACTTAATGCTGCAATGAAGGCTTACGTAAATGACGAAGCCAGCATAAAGCTGCGTTATCTGGACATATTCCACAACGATCCTGTTGAAGAACTTCGCTCTCTACTTCAGCAACCGCTCTATGTTACGGTTCGAGGAAATGTTCTGTTCGGAGCAGAGTATCGAAAGGACCAGAAAAAAGAACTTTTGGAAAAACTAAACAATCAGCGAAACAATAATGTAAAGAATAACATTTCATATTCTGAGCAACTTGAGAAAGAGTTTGTCGGAGAGCTTGATGCTCTACGAGTGTCAATTAATGAGTTGGCTTCGGGGAAATATGATTCTGCTGAAGATTCTATTGAGATATTTGGCTACGTAACGCTAATTGAACCATTAGAACATTGGAGCCATTATAGTGGGAAAGAGAATGACTTTACGGGGCTAATGGAGTTCTACAATTCTGAATACAATAAGTCGATTCCCTATACCAACATTAGTGCTCGCATGTTCGCGAAAATTATGACTGATCCTCAGACTATTAAGTCTGGGGATCCGATGGATATTGAGCATGCATCATCCATATTGCCATATGCTAACCTGTTCATAACGGATAAACACTGGAGTTCTTTTTTAAACCGCAAACGTATTGGAGAACTTTATAATACTCAAGTTTGTTATATAGGCGATTCGAGTGAAATCAATAAATATTTCAGTGAGTTGTAGGTTTTCAGCTAACAAAGCGTTCAAGTTCGTTCCGCCAGCAAGCTGGCTCCACCGGATGCCGCTCCGCGGCGCCGCTTAACTAAAACGTTATAAGTCTTCGTGCTCCGAATCAGCATTAGTAGTACAATGTATTACATATCACTACATGCCGGAGGTTGAAATGGGTGTCACTAGTATTCGATTAAGCACCGATGTGGAAGCACCATTAGAGCAATTAGCCCAGAAGCTTGATAGAAGTAAGAACTATTTAGTCAATCAGGCAATTAGAGAGTTTGTGCGTCGTCAAGCAATGGAAGAAGCCCGATGGGCTGATACTTTGGAGGCGTTGGACTCAGTAAAAGAAGGGAACCTGGTTGATGAGCAAGTGGCTTCAGAATGGATGCAGTCCTGGGGAGACGGTAAGCCCAAAACACCGCCTGGCTCGTGAAGATCAGTTACACACAGGAAGCCATCAATGATCTTGAACGGTTACGCAAATTCATAGAGTCAAAAAATCCATTCGCGGCCCGTCGGATATCGAGCGAGCTATTGGATGGAATAGGCAACTTGCATGCTTTCCCAAAAATGGGTTTGCCAGTTGCGCGTGCTCCTGACCCTGAAGCGATTCGAGATCTTTTTATCGGTCAGTACACGGTACGTTATTTGCTGGATGAAGATCATTTGATCATTCTACGAGTCTGGCATGGAAAGGAAGTTGAGAAAGACTTATAACAAAACGTTAAAGTACGTTCCGCCAGCAAGCTGGCTCCACCGGACGCAGCTCCACTGCGCCGCTTAACTAAGACGTTGGGCGTCATTCAAATTGTCGAGAAATCATGAAGCTTGAAATGCGAATCGGTGGGGTTGCCGCAATAATCCAAGCGCTCTGCTATGTCCTTGGATTCGCCTTGCTTGCGACGTCGATGAATCCCGGAAGCACAGAGGGGTGGACGCAGGTCCAGAAATTGGAGTTCATTCTTGAGCGCGAATCTTTGTTCGTTTTCTGGAACATCGTTATTTATGTGGTTTTTGGTGCCGCTCTGGTGGTTCTTGCTGTCGTGCTCCATAGATTGCTCCAGCCAACTGCCTCGCTAGGCGTCTCAATTGGTACGCCGTTCGGTCTCATATGGGCCGGCCTTGTTATCGCAAGCGGCATGCTTGCAAGCGTCGGGCTTGCCTGGGTATCAAACGCCTACGAAGCTGGAGCCGAAGCGGCAGCCCAAACGTGGACCGTTATCGGTATCGTCCAAGATGGAATTGGGGGCGGAGTTGAAGTGGTCGGAGGACTTTGGGTTCTCTGTATCAGCGTCGCTGCTCTTCGGTCACGGGCATTCCTTCCGAAGCCGATCAACCTGTTAGGCCTTGTGGTTGGAGCCTGCGGCGTTATCACGATCGTGCCTGCACTAAAAGAATTGGGAGCAATATTTGGCCTTCTACAAATCGTATGGTTCGTCGGGGTTGGGTGTGTGTTGCTCCGTGCAAAAGACGCCCAACAAATCGCTGCAGGTGACGTTTGACCCGCTGCCCATTTTTGCTGCCGCAAAAACAGGCATCGCCTCAAACGCACCTGAGCTCAGGCGTTAGCCACATCACACGAAAATAAGGAAATTGCCAAGATGATACAAAATGTTCTGATCAGAGACGAAAAAAGCACTGATTTTGAGGTCATCTCCGAGGTGACTATCGCAGCATTTGAAACGATGGAGATTAGTAATCACACTGAGCAGTTCATCATTGAGGCACTACGATCGGCGAAAGCCTTAACCGTATCATTGGTCGCGGAGGCAGGTGGCATTATTGTGGGACATATCGCATTCTCTCCCGTAACCATGTCGGACGGCACCAAAGATTGGTATGGACTCGGTCCGGTTTCAGTGCATCCAGACTTTCAGCGCAAGGGCATTGGAAAGGTACTTATACAAGAGGGATTGTCACGCTTGAAAAACCTCAAGGCGAAAGGTTGTTGCCTAGTCGGGCATCCACAATACTATCGACAATTTGGGTTTAACAATGTTGAAGGATTAGTCCATGAAGGCGTTCCCCATGAAGTGTTCTTCGCTCTTTCATTTGACGGGAATATTCCGCAGGGCAATGTCTTGTTTCATGAAGGATTCAAAGCAAATGGCTAACAAGGCGCTCCAGCGGACTGCTAACCGCCGCCGCTGAGCTTTGACGTTAAGCAGCTGCCTCACATCTTGCTAATACCATAAATGGTATATATACTTTATTGAGTATGTGGCAAATTCTCGAACATAAACGCCTCGATCGACGCTGTAAGTCTTTGCCAATTGATGTTTTGAAACGTTATGAAAAATGGAAAGACATCGTTTCCATCAGTGGTCCAGAGAGTCTCAGGGTCATTCGAGGATTTCGAGATGAAGCACTTTTCGGACAATGGAAGGGATTCAGATCTTCGAGACTTAGTCTTAAGTATCGCGTTATCTACAAAATTGAAACTTTAGAAATTCTCGTAAAAGTAATTGATGTAACACCCCATGATTATCGGAAGAAATGAAATGAATGATTTCGGACCAGCAAAAAAGCGAATTGATGTGACCGTTGGAGAATCTGTCAAGATTATTCGGGAATTGCAGGGCATGAGTCAAAACGACCTGTCAAAGGCTTCGGGAATCCCACAGTCAACTATTTCAGCTATTGAAAATGATCGTATAAATTTGGGTGTAGAGCGAGCAAAGACCTTGGCTCGCGTTCTTGAATGTCACCCAGCGGTTCTTGTATTCCCTGGTTGGAATATGGAAAGTGCCCACGCAGCTTAACAAATCATTAAACTCGGACGCCGGCGATGCCGGCGCCGGTTAATTCAGACGTTATGTGTCTTGACATGTGCTATCGATAGCCATATCGTATTACGATAGTGCAATCGATGGAGTATCTTGTGACTTCCGTAACAGTTTCACCAAAATATCAAGTAGTTATCCCTAAAGCGGTGAGAGAGTCAATGGGGATTGTTTCCGGTCAGAAAATACAGATGCTGACATACAGGAATCGAATTGAGTTAATACCAATCCAGCCAATGAAAAAGCTGAGAGGTTTTTTGAATGGGATAGATACAGACGTTAAGAGAGAAGTGGATAGGGTATGAATGTTGTAGATTCATCTGCATGGCTATCTTATTTTGCGGGAGACAAAAATGCTGACGAATTTGCCGCAGCTGTTGAGGATATTGAGAAATTGCTGGTGCCCAGCATTACACTCACAGAAGTGTTCAAATGCATCATGCGCCAAAGGGATGAAAATGCGGCGCTAGAAGGGATCGCACACATGGAACAAGGCAGAGTTGTGACGCTTGATAGTTCGTTGGCCATTGACGCTGCGGTTTTCGGTTTGAAATACAAGTTACCTTTAGCGGACAGCATAATTTATGCAACATCGAACAAATTCGGCGCGGTGGTTTGGACCCAGGACGCAGATTTTAAAGAACTACCTAATGTTAATTACTTTCCGAAAACAAACGCCACATAACAAAACGTCTATGGACTCCCCTGTCAACTGAGTTTTAGATTTTCATCATTTTCTCCTGGTTCCTTTACAACGCTTGGAGAGGTATGGCAGTCGTCTATTCGGCCTTCAGTGTGGCGATGCATGATCGCCGGGCCATGATGAGATCCGCACCGACCGGGCCAACCGTTACAAACGAACTTGCGGGTTCCGGCTTTGTTATCGGCCTTGTGGCCGGTACGGGCTAAGCGTTGTTTTCATGATCCTGGTTTTCGCACTTGGGTTGAGGTTTCAGTGAAAGCGTTTGGCGTGATTGCCATCGAAGGCCGAGTGCCGGGTCCACACCGCCCACATGATGCGGGCCATTTTGTTGGCCAGCGCCACCGTCGCCTTGTTATGGCCGACACGGGTTTCGGTCTGCAGCGCCCAGCGCTGCAGTTCGGTTAAGTCCTGCTGCCTGGCCCTGGCGCGTTTGGCCGCAAGCAACGCTGCCCGCGCGCCATGAATCAGCAGCATGCGCAGATAGCAGTCGCCGCGGCGGGATATGCGTCCCAAAGTGCGACTGCTGCCGGAACTGTACTCCCGTGGCGTCAGACCCAGCCACGAAGCGAAGGCGCGCGCGTTTGAAGGCATGGATGTCATTGACCCTTCCTAACGCCGCGCTGGCGATGGTGACACCAACGCCGGCAATCGCGGTCAAACGTTGCCCGTCAGGATCCTCCCCGACCAATTGCCTGAGCAATTCATCCAGTCGCTTTAACCGCTGCTGGATCTCACCGATCTCGGCAACCAGTTCTGCGAAAGTGAACTGCAGCAGGTCCGGCAGCTCGTCCATGACCGCATGCAGGCGTGCGCCGATGTCGCGGGTCCCGCGCGGCAGAACCACGCCGAACTCGGCCAACAGAGCACGCGCTTCATTGATGCGGGAGACCCGCGAGCGTTGCCATTGCGCTCGAATGCGGTGCAGGCTCTGCAGCGCTTGCTGGTGCAAGGACTTAACTGCGATGGGCTTGAGCTCCGGATCGGCCGAAGCCCGTACCAGCGCATCGGCATCGGCGGCATCGGTCTTGTTGCGCCGCACGTAAGGGCGCACATACAACGGGTGCAACAGGCGCACCTGGTGACCGTGGCGTTGAGCCATGCGTCCCCAGTGGTGGGCGGATGCACAGCCTTCCATCACCAGCCTTGCAACTGGCATGGTCGTAATCAGCTTCTCAAACTGGGAACGGGTCAAGCGCTGGCGCTTGACGATACGCTGTGACGCATCAGCCGTGGATACCTGAAACACGCGCTTTGCCAAATCAATACCAATCGTCGTAGACTTCATGAGCGGACTCCTCTATGCCGTTGATGAAACAAGCCTGGCGCTATGATGCCGTATGTTCTTGGCAAGGGGAGTCCATTTCACCATTTGAGTACGTTCGCTTCACTCACCGGACGCAGCTGCGCTGGGCCGCTTAACTAAAATGTTATGCCTCTGGAGAAAGTGATGGATAAATATCTAATCACCAAAGAAGAAATACAAGAATTTGAAGGTGTTTCAAAAACTCATTTTCTTAATGAGAATGCTAAAAGAATTAATAAATCACTCGGTGATCTTACTGGTATAACTGGGTTCGGGTTTCACATTATTGAAGTTCAACCAGGTTACGCATCTACAGAAATACATAAGCACTACCATGAAGATGAATGCGTTTATGTACTGGAGGGTGTTGCTGAAGCACAAGTAGGTGACAAAACATATTCAGTAAAGGCCGGAGATTTCTTAGGTTATCGTGCTGGAGGTGAGGCTCACGCCTTACGAAATAGCGGCAACTGCCCTTTAAAATGTATCGTAATCGGCCAGCGCCTGGATCACGATGTTGGTGACTATCCAAAACTGAATAAACGCATTTATCGCCAAAAAAATATGCCATGGAATCTCGTAGACATTGAAGATATTGAAGAGCCAAATGCGGGAAAAAAGGCATAACAAGGCGTTATGTGTAAGGGAGCAACGTGAGCCCAACCATATTCAGGGAAGCCGGATACAGGTTCTTTTTCTTTTCCAGAGAAGAAGAGCGCATGCACGTTCATATAGTTTCTGGGGACGGTGAAGCCAAATTTTGGCTGTCACCGGAGATTGAACTTGCTAAAAATTACCACTTTTCACCAAAACAACTTAAAGTAATAGAGTCTCTTATCAAGGAGCACTTAGATGAGCTCAATAGCGCATGGAAAAAACACTTCGGAAGTTGAGGTAACACATATCTCAACTCATGGAGTCTGGTTGTTGGCCCACGGCAAAGAGATGTTCATGTCTTATGAAGATTTTCCTTGGTTTAAGGATCAGGCCGTGAAATCAATTATCAAAGTTGAGGAGCAATCACCCGGTCATTTCTATTGGCCTGACATAGATGTTGACCTATCGAGTGAAATCATTGAGCACCCAGAAAAATACTCACTTAAAGCTAGCGACACATAACAAGGCGTTCGTTTCACTCACTCGGACGCAGCTCCGCTTCGCCGCTTTACTCAAACGTTATGCAAGCTAGAACATTTAGATAAACGGGTAACGGGACAAGTCTTTTCTCCGCAATACTTTTTGACGGGTTGGTTGGCTTATTCATTACTGCCTGGGGTCTCCCGGAATTCACCTTGGAACCCTTTACCGGAACTATCGTTGTTCTTTACTCCGTGTTTCTCTTATTTCTAGTGTGGATAGGCCTCTACTATCTAAAAACATTTATGAACTTACGAGGAGAAGATCGCATTATGGTGGTGTAACGTTCTTTCTGTAAATTTCTGATGGTAGGTAAATGCTAAGCCATCCGGTTATCCTTTCAATCGTGAATTTGACGGTTTACGAGAGAGAGGCAACACAACATGGCTCAGCGACTACAGGATAGAACGATTGATGACGCAGCGGAACTACTGAAGGTAAATGGATTTGATGGAATGGCCGAGGCGATGACGGTGTTGCTGAACTCGGCTATGGTGTTTTGTTACCGCTTGTTTGGCTGATGATCGCCAGAGACTTCCAATACACTTACGAAGGTATTAATGCAAAAGCCTCCTAACGAGGCCATCAAATTTGCTCCTGTCAGTAAGTTGGTCACCGGTCGAATCTCCGCTGCACTGCTAAACTTAACATGATGTGCAGCAACCGGAGGTTATTCCATGAATCAGCATGAAAAGCTAAATTACGTAGAGTTTGCATCTTCTGATTTGCAGACGACCAAGGCATTCTTCGAAAAAGCCTTCGCCTGGTCATTCGTGGACTATGGGCCTGAATACACCTCCTTCTCGGGGCAGGGTCTTGACGGCGGCTTTTTCAAGGCTGAATTGCATTCATCCACGGCCAATGGCGGCGCGCTGTTGATCTTCTACAGCAAAGACCTTGAGGCCACGCTTTCCAGGGTGTCAGACGCTGGCGGTAAAATCATAAAGCCCATCTTTTCCTTTCCCGGTGGCCGCCGTTTTCATTTCACTGAGCCCAGTGGCAACGAGTTTGCCGTGTGGTCCGATGCAGGTACGTAACCCACGAATCTGCGTACGCAATTCGCTGTGCTCAATTTATTAAGCAAACCAGTGCCCCGCCTTGGGACCCGGTTAATCCGAGCCTGTTTTTACATCGTTCGATGACCAGCAGGGACACAAAAGAAAAACGACTGAAAAAAAGTCGCCTTCTGCGCGCGGGCGAATACTCAGGCCTGGATACAAAAGATCCGGAAATTGAGCCACCACCCGGTTCGGTGTTAGCAGATCACGCAGAGCTGTCGCACAACAACACCTACTCCCGTTTACCCCGGTTTTACGTCGATCGGCTTGTAATTTGTCGCCATTGCGGAACCGAAGAAGTCTGGCCGGCAAATCGCCAAAAATGGTGGTACGAAGTGGCAAAGGGTAATATCAACACAACGGCAGTTTTGTGTCGCAAATGCCGTGGGAAGGATAAAATATGAAAGAACGTTCATCTACCTTTCGACGTTGCGCGCCTCCCCCGGGCACGGCTGTATGGGGCCGCTCGACTAAAAAAGTTGGACCATTCGTCGAGGGAGTGAATTGCCAGGCGTGAACATCGGTGGAGTTGCGCTTGAATACACCGAACGCGGATCGGGCCATCCGCAAGTGCTGAGTATTGTGTGCAAAACATTTCAAAGACACTGAAAAAGGTAAACCGGACATGAGCGAATCCAGAAATGAAAACCTCGGCTACTGGGAGGTGACAGCGATAGGCATCGGTGGAATGGTCGGGGGTGGAATATTTGCTGTGCTTGGCCTGTCAGTGGAGCTAACCGGTGGCGGCGCGCCATTGGCTTTCCTGATTGCGGGTATCGTCGCCCTCGTTACCTCTTACTCGTACGCAAGACTCTCCGTCACTTATCCGAGCCAGGGAGGAACAGTATCATTCCTGGATCGGGCGTTTGGTTCAGGGTTACTGACAGGGACTGCCAACATCCTGCTGTGGATAAGTTACATCGTCATGCTATCGCTGTATGCCTATGCTTTCGGAAGCTATGGCGCATCATTCTTTGCCCCTGACTCACAGGCCTTTTGGAAGCACGTTCTGATCACGGCCAGCATCGTTGGAATTACCGGGCTTAACCTGATGAACGCCAGTTTGATTGGCAAGGCGGAAGACTGGATCGTGCTGCTCAAATTGTTGATTCTTTTTCTTTTCATCGGGGTCGGCATCTGGGGTATCGAAAGCACCAAGCTGGCGCCGTCGGCGTGGGCGCCCCCACTGCATCTGGTTGCGGGCGGGATGATCATTTTTCTTGCCTATGAGGGATTCGAGTTGATCGCCAATACCGCACAGGATGTGCGGAACGCAAAAAAGACATTGCCCCGCGCATTCTATTCAAGCGTAGGCTTCGTGATCGTTCTCTATGTCCTTGTTGCCATGGTTACAGTTGGAACACTGCCCGTTGACAAGATCGTAGAGGCCAAGGACTACGCACTCGCCGAGGCAGCCCGGCCGTCGCTGGGTCAAACCGGGTTCGTCCTGATCGCCATCGCGGCCATGCTTTCAACGGCTTCAGCCATCAATGCCACGGTGTACGGTGCGGCCCGGTTGAGTTATGTGATTGCAAAGGACGGCGAACTTCCGGCTATGCTGGAAAAAAAAACCTGGGGAAGGCCAATCGAGGGACTGTTGATTACCTCAGGCGTTACCCTGTTGATCGCCAATCTGACCGACCTCTCCAGCATGTCGACTATGGGCAGTGCCGGCTTTCTCGTTATATTTGCAGCGGTTAATGGCGCTAACGTGGCATTGGCTGACGAAACCCGCAGCAAGCGTTCAGTCTCGCTGATAGGCGCCGGACTTTGCCTTGGCGCATTAGGTAGCCTGGTCTGGCAGACCGGAAGCAGTTCACCGGGAAAGCTTTGGTTTCTGTTCGCAATGTTAGCAGCAGCCTTTTCCATCGAATTTATCTTTCGGCTAGTTACGGGACGAACAATGAACCTTTCAAAGACCAAAAAGGAAAGCACATCCAAATCTTGAGAACGGCCAGAACGGTTTTGCAGCAAACATCATAAACGGCAATAAGTCCGGGACACCAATCTTAGGGAAGCTCTGATTAATGCCATCCTGGCATTATCAGAGCGCGGCAGCCGAAAAGTGTCATTTTCGACTGCCTTACAAATCAATGGCTTGGCGCCGCTGATTTGGCGACACATCCATGTGTCGCGGGAACCTCAGAATTAATCAGAGGTTCCTTAGTCAAATACAGGCTGTTTTCGATCGTTCGGAATTGAGTTGCAGGACGCATAAGCAGCGGCATAAGATGGGTTGGCGAATCCGTCGCGCGGGTTGCCGGCCAATTAACCGCCGTGTTAGATGATAGAGAGAAATTGTCGTGTTGATCAGAGAAGCGGAAATTGCCGACTCAGGCCCAATCAGTCGCATGGTTTCCGTTTTAACGAAGAAGTTCATTGTCTCCGAATTTACTGCTGAAGGTCGGGAACAGCTCTTGACATCGTTGACGCCAAGCGCAATTGCCGGATACATAAAAAGCGGCTTTCGCTATCACGTGGCCGAAGGCGAAGACGAAATTGTGGGGGTCATAGGCATCAGGGATAACAGTCATTTGTTCCACCTGTTCGTTGCGGAATCGCACCAGGGGCGTGGCCTGGCAAGAAGACTCTGGGAAAAGGGCATGCAAGAATCCCTATGGCACGGGAATCCGGGTGAGTTCACGGTAAATTCTTCACGCAATGCACAACCCGTGTATGAACATTTTGGTTTCGTGGCGCAGTCCGGCCCGATGATAAAGCGTGGTGTTACCTTTACACCGATGAGGCTCAAGTTGTCCCCGGCGAACAAGTCATAAGACACGGACACAGGCGATGCGGGCGTCATTTAATTCAGTCGCTTGACGGGACGTTATGCCACCCGGGAAAGGATGATCAGCAGCCCCGAACATGCTATTGACACTGAGCGTTTCAAATATCGGTGTGTTGGGCCCCGGGCATCTCCTCCAGACCTATTTTGCCTTGAAGCGGGCGGTCTGAGATATTGCCCAATAATGCCCTGAACGGCATCGGGACGGGCAACAAAGTGATACGTTGGGGCAAAACCGGGGTCGAGTTTTTCCTCCAACGGATGTTTCCCGGACTGGCAATGAGGATAATCGGGTATAGTCGGTTAAAATCACCACCGCCAATTGTTTGCAACGTTCAGCCACTCACCGGGTTCACGATATGAAACTGACAAAAACGGTATTGATAACGGGTTGTTCCTTTTGAAAATCTGGGTGGACGCGGACGCCTGTCCGGTGGTGATCAAGGAGATCCTGTTCAAGGCGGCGGAGCGAACCGGTGTACAGCTAACGCTGGTGGCAAACCAGCCCGTACGCGTGCCTCCATCGCGTTTCATCAGCGCAATACTGGTGCCTTCAGGTTTTGACGTTGCCGACAACGAGATCGTAAAAAGGGTCGAGAGCGGTGACCTGGTCATTACGGGAGATATTCCACTGGCAGCCGATGTGATAGCAAAAGGCGGCCACGCCCTCAGTCCGCGCGGGGAAAGGTATACTACTGAAAATATCAAAGCCCGTCTTAATATAAGAGATTTTATGGACACCCTGCGGGGCAGCGGCATCGATACGGGCGGACCGCCGGCATTGAACCAGGGCGACCGCAAATCATTTGCCGATCACCTGGATAGATTGCTGGCCAGACATGCCGGAAAGGAATAATTGAAATGGCCAGCGAAAGTTTTTCTGCTCTATCCATATCGAGCGCCCAATTGGCGAACCTGGAGACGCTCGGTTATAAAAAAATGACACCGGTCCAGGCACAGAGCCTGCCGCATGTGTTAAAGGGCCGGGACCTGATCGTGCAAGCCAAAACGGGCAGTGGCAAAACTGCGGCTTTTGGCATCGGTTTGCTGGAACAGATCAACCCGCGTTTCTTTGGAGTACAGGCGCTGATCTTGTGCCCAACCCGCGAACTGGCCGACCAGGTCGGCAAGGAACTCCGCAGGCTGGCCCGCAGCACTCCCAACATCAAGCTGGTGTTGTTGTGTGGCGGCAAACCATTCGCGCCGCAAAAGGATTCGCTGGAACACGGTGCGCATATCGCGGTTGGAACGCCGGGGCGTATCCAGGACCATTTACGCAGGGAAACCCTGAAGCTCGATGGTCTGAAGACACTGGTGCTGGACGAGGCGGACCGCATGCTGGACATGGGCTTTTTCGAGGCCATGGCCGAGATCATTACACAGACACCGAAAACACGTCAGACATTGATGTTTTCTGCAACCTATCCTGAAAATATCAAGAAGTTGTGCCGCACCATACAACGCGACCCGGTGACGGTTACCGTCGAGGCCGAACACGAACCCGGTGTGATCCAGCAGATTTTTTACGAGGTCAAAAAACACGAACGCAACAATACCCTGTTGGCGCTGTTTGAGCATTACCAACCCGCGACCACACTGGTTTTTTGCCACACCAAGAAGCAGTGCGACGAGGTGGCAGGGTTGCTGAGGGATAACCAGATCGAGGCACTCGCCATCCACGGTGACCTGGAGCAACGCGAACGTGACCAGGTGCTCGTGCGGTTTTCCAACAACAGTTGTTCGGTGCTTGTCGCCACGGATGTCGCCGCCCGGGGCCTGGATATCAAGTCCCTTGAAGCGGTGATCAATTACGAACTACCGCGTGATCCAGAGATTTACGTTCACCGTATTGGCCGTACCGGAAGGGCGGGGGAAAAGGGTATTGCATTGAGCATTGTCACCGAATCCGAACAGTTTCGTGTCAAATCGATCGAGGAGTATCTCAAAACACCCTGTATCTGTGATGTCTACGAATCCCTTGATCGTAAACCGGGTTTTTCACTCAAGTCCCCGATGGTGACGATTCAACTGGATGTAGGCCGCAAGAGTAAAATTCGTCCGGGCGATCTTTTGGGCGCCCTGACCGGTGATGCTGGTTTAGCCGGGTCCAGCGTTGGCAAGATCGATATCTTCGATACGACAAGTTACGTGGCCATCGCACGGTCTGCCCTGCGCCAGGCGCTCAATTACCTGGCCGACGGTAAGGTCAAGGGGCGCAGCATTCGCGCCCGTAAGGTTTGAAAATGACCAGGGCCTTAAGGTCGTACAACAGAGGTTCATAGATGAGTAGAATATTTTGGGTCGTGTTATGGGCCACCGCGCTCCTCGTGAATGAAAACCTGGTTCAGTGGGCATTGGCAGTCAGGGTCGGAAAACTTGGATTTATGGAAGGATTCAGCGATGCCTTCCAATATTTCACACTCGGTGGATATGCTTTTTTTACGGCATTCAGGTTGATTCCCTATTTGATCCTTGCCTGGGTCGTAAAGTCATCCATCAAAAAGAAAAGAAAGGCAACCGCGGGCATCGCCTGGGGCGGCCTGCTGGGTATCGTATTGATGATTACCAATGCTTCATGGGCGGTGCTTCACCCCTTATATACCGAAGAACACGCCTCATCAACGACAGCGATTGCCTTTTTATTTATTCCGTTTTTCGCCATTGTCACCGGCGTTCTGGGCAGCCTGGCGGGCGTGGCAGTGGTATGGGTCATGGGGAGGACGGGCACAGAAAACCCTGCTGCGGATAGCTGACAAACAAAGATGGATACAACGAATCATTATTCACCTGCGGAAGAGATGACCAATATTATTTCGCATGCGATGGGGCTTTTATTGAGTGTCGTTGCGCTGCTGTTGATGCTGGTTCGCGCCAGTGACTCCGGCGATATCCTCTATATTGCCAGCGCCGCTATTTTCGGGGCCAGCCTGGTAGCGCTGTATACGGCATCGATGCTCTATCATAGCGCTAAAGACCCCATCATCAGAAACCGCTTAAGGATCAATGACCACGCGACTATCTATATCCTCATCGCGGGTACCTATACGCCATTCACACTCGTCGTGCTCAATGGCTGGATTGGTTGGACGCTTTTCGGGATTTCCTGGGGTATGGCATTAACCGGTGTTATTTTGAAGTTGTACTTCACCGGCAAATACAATGTGTTATCCACGCTGATGTATGTTTTCATGGGCTGGATTATTATTTTCGCGATAAAGCCTCTGATTAACAATTTGCCGGCGGAGGGCCTGTTCTGGCTGTTTGCCGGCGGCGTCGCCTATACCACCGGCGCCATTTTATACAGTATCGAAAAAATTAAATTCAACCACGCCATTTTTCACTTTTTTGTCCTTCTCGGCAGTGCCTGTCATTTTGTCTCGGTGTATTTCTATGTCCTGCCGACGGCCACGAATTGATGGTACGAATCCCTGCCCGGTGTTCTGCAGCAAGTAACGCCATAGGTTTGTTGGGAACAAGCCCGAATATTTCACCAAGGCGGCCGAACAAATGACAAATGTCATTTTATTTCATGGTGATACAGGCATTTTTGGCCTTTTGCTAAAATTACAGTTTGTCCTATCCGGTATTGCAACGCATCTGACTTCGAATTCGCCAGTGACAAAGCAAATTCCGGATCCCTGGTGAATTATCCGGGCTAACCATCCAATTGAAAACCGCGGTTTTTCTGTAACAATTCTGTCCTCACAATACCGGAACAGTAAAGACCGGCTAACTGTTCCTGGTAAGGTGCCAGGGATTCCCGTGCCTTGCCGGCAGGAACAACGGGCCAGGGTGAAGTTTGCAGGGAATCCTTCAAGGCCGATAATTCCATCCGCAGGTTTACGGCCAGGTCCGCTGGCCCGGCGGTTTCGAGGGCCAGTAATTGATTGGCCAGTATGCGTGCATATTCCTCCCGGGCCCGGTCACTGACGTAGGCCTCTTCCATGCCCGGTTCGGCTGAAGCGGGTTCTGCGGCGAGTTGTTCAGCGTAGCTGGTCAGGTAGATATACAGGTATTCGCCAAGACCCATGTTTTCGTCCAGTAGCGCCTGGTTACGGCGACCGACAAAGGCGACCATTTCAGGACCGATGCTGAATACACTTTTAAAACCCTTTAAACCGGTCTTGGCACTTTTGCCTGCGGAGAGTTCCTGATCCGACTCCAGCTTGTCGAGACCCCCGATTCCGGCCAGCACGGCCTGGTAGCTTGTACAGGCAGATTGCAAGGCGTTTCGCACGCGAATAAAAGCTTCGGTCCGTTCAGGGGCGATCGAACCGTCGGGAGAGGGTGTGTATGTATATGCCAAACCAAAACGGTCGATCAGGGTTTGCTCCAGCTTCTTGGTGTCCCTTATACCGGCTGTCAGGAAATAGGCTCCCGATCCGATCACAAAAACCACGGTCAAGCCAACCAGCAGCCAACCCCTGCTGATTCTTTTTCCGTTTGAGCGTTTAAATATCATCGTAGCTATCCATCCGGACCGCGCGTGGTGTGCCGTAAGTTAACACGTTTCAAAAGCAGTTACCGGACCGGATTGCCCGCACACTCACCGCCCGGTCAGGATGATTCTGGCGGTGATCAAGTCATCGAACCGGTTCGTGTGACGATGTGCCGCGACCCGCAAAAACTTTTTTCGGTATACCAAATACCTTAAATGGTTGTTAACCGTGCTACACTAACTCTTTTACGGCCCTAAAAAAGCTACGTGAAGAAGAAAAATAGCAATTTAAGCTTTTATCTAGCAAGCAATTGTTGTTGAAAACTACTGCCGAAAGGCAGGATCCACAGTCAAAAAATAGTAATTAATTCATTAAGGAAGCAAGGTTATGAGTACAGGTACAGTGAAATGGTTTGATGCCGGAAAAGGTTACGGATTCATCACGCCAGAAGATGGCAGTAAAGATTTGTTTGTTCACCATTCAGAGATTCAAACGGATGGCTATGCAACATTGAATGACGGCCAGAAAGTAGAATACGTCGTCGGACAAGGCCAGAAAGGCCCTTGCGCAACCAAGGTTGTTGCCGTCTGATCGTATATCTCGATTTAGTCGAAACGGGCGCCAGCACTGGCGCCCGTTTTTTTTGAACTATTAAAATCCAGCGCCGAGGGTGTGGTCATAAATCTCCATCCGGGATTTTCCGCGTAGGCTTTTATCAATGGTTTGCAGCCTGCGACATAGAAATCGTGGTTACCCATATCAGCAGGCGTGATATTTAAAAGCTTGAGGGTCGAAGCGGTGTCAATGGTTCCATCGCCAGGATGGGCATCAACGGGCAAGTAGTTGAAGTTATCAAAGGCGTCCCGCCATGACCTGCACAGGTTGTCCTGGTAGCGCGCCGATTTTCCCCGGGCTATCCAGACCAGGTGGATGCCGTTTGTGATTTCCAGTGCCATGGCATGTTCGATCAGGCTTCTGACCGGTGCAAACCCCGTGTGCCAGGCAATGAAAACCAGTGAGTTGTTCGAACTCTCATCCAACACGAAGTCCCCCTCGGGCCCCTGGACATCGAGATGGTCACCCTTTTTCAGACGGTTGAAAACGTGGTCTGAAAATTCATCGTTTGGGAGCCTGGGTAATTGAAAATGCAGGTTCATATCGTCGCAGGGGCAACTGCTGATGGGGTGGATGGCGGGGTGTATGCCATCGCCGCCGAGTTGTACCTGCTGGCCGGCGAGGAACCGCAGGCGCTGGCTGCGGGGTGTCTTCAGGTGGAGAAGTGCGACATCGTCGTTGACGAACTCGAGGTTACGTACCCTGGCGGTGATGTGTTGTCGCGGTATTTCCACGCTTCCGCGTGCTTCCGGAGCCTCAAGGATGATATCGGTGACCGCGGTATTGCAGCACATCAGGATATGGCCGCTGTGCTTTTTTTCCGCTTTGATCATGTAATCGTGATGCCGGACTTTGCGCACTTCACCCGAAACAATTCTCGCAATACATTCACCGCAATTACCGTTGCTGCAACCATAACCGAGCGCGAGGCCGGCTTGCAGACCGGCTTCGAGAAGGGTTGAGTTGCCTTCGCAAGCAAAGGTCCGGCCACTGGGTAATATTTTTATATTGCTAGGCATCAATCGCCATGGGAAATGAAATTCACTGGTTGATTAACGGTTTACTCCAGCCCGGCTGGATGGACAATGAATGCTCCGGTATCAAATACGTGGAGCAGATGCTGCCCGCCACGGTTCATGGCCGTCTGCTTTTGGGTTTTTTCTTTACTTTTCCATCTCGCTTTTTGCGGTTTTTACCCTTTGGCAGGGAGATTGTTTTTTTACCCCCGCGAGCATGAGCCTTCTCCTGATCACCCTTCTCCTGCCTGTCTTCGAGGCGGGAGATACCCAGCCTTTGACCCGCCACCCAGATCTTCTTCAGGGCATTGAGGGTTTGGTTTGGCATGCCGGCGGGGAGATCGACCAGGGTGTAATCATTGTAGATATTGATACGGCCGATGTTTTTACCGCTGATGTCCGCCTCGTTGGCAATGGCGCCGACGATGTTGCCGGGCATAATGCCGTGGTCATGACCCACGGCGAGGCGGAATCGTTCCATGCCCTCGGAAGGCGGTCCGTCATTGCTTCTTTGGGGAGAATCCCCGTCTTTCCTGCTTTGCTGTGATGGCCTCCGCCTGGACGGTGCGTCGGTCTTGCGCCGGTCGGAATAAGCGCCTCCTTTCTTAAAACCATCACCCCGTTGCCTGTTGTCTCGCCTGGGCTTGTCTTCTCGATCCCAACCCCGGTTTGCAACCTGGTGAGGATTGCTCTGTAACAGGAACGGGGAATCGCCCTGGAGTAACTGGGCCAGTGCTGCGGCAATTTGCGTGGCAGACGCGTCGTGTTCCTGCTGGTACTGCTCAATTAGCTTCGTAAACAAGCTGAGGTCCACGCTTTCGAGCGTCTCTGTTACACGCTGTTTGAATTTCTCGATACGCTTGTTGTTGATGATATCGGTCGAGGGTAAATCCATGATCTCGATTTTCTTCCGGGTGGCACTTTCAATGGCATACAACATGCGCTTTTCACGCGGGGTGACAAACAATATGGCGTCGCCCTCCCGTCCGGCGCGGCCGGTGCGGCCGATCCGATGCACGTAGGCCTCGGTATCTGCAGGAATATCGTAATTGACCACGTGGCTGATACGGTTGACGTCGAGACCGCGTGCAGCGACATCAGTGGCGACGACGATATCCAGCTTGCCCTGTTTGAGCCGTTCGACGGTGCGCTCACGCTGGTTCTGCTGTATGTCGCCATTGAGTGGCGCCGAGGCGTAACCACGGGCTTCGAGCTTTTCGGACAGGTCAACGGTTGAGAGCTTGGTGCGCACAAAAATCAGCATGGCATCGAAGGGTTCCGCTTCCAGAATACGCGTGAGTGCGTCAAGTTTGTGGAAACCCTGCACCGGCCAGAACCGTTGGCGAATGGTCTCGGCCGTCGTGGTCTCAACCTTGACGGTCACCTCGACCGGGTTATTCAGGTAACTGCTGGCAATTCGGCGGATCTGATTTGGCATGGTGGCCGAAAACAGCGCGATCTGCCGGCGTTTTGGTGTTTGTTCCAGTATCCACTCCACATCATCGATAAAACCCATGCGCAGCATTTCATCGCCTTCATCGAGTACCAGCGTTTTGAGCGTGTCGAGTACCAGGGTGCCGCGGCGAATGTGATCCATGACCCGTCCCGGTGTTCCTACCACCACGTGCACGCCGCGCTGAAGTGCACGAATCTGCACGCTGTAGTCCTGGCCGCCGTAAATGGGCAGCACGTGAAAACCCTTCATGTGATGGGCGTATTTCTGGAAGGCTTCAGCGACCTGGATCGCCAGTTCACGGGTCGGTGCAAGCACCAGTACCTGCGGGTCCTTTTGTAGTAAATCGAGCCGGGATAATATCGGCAGGGCAAAAGCTGCGGTCTTGCCCGTGCCCGTCTGCGCCTGGCCGACCACATCCCGGCCTTCCAGCATGAGTGGAATGGTTTGTGCCTGGATGGCCGAGGGGGTTTCGTAACCCACTTCGTCGAGAACTTTCAGCAGGGATTCTTGCAGTCCCAGCTGATCAAAAGAGCTTATTGTGTTGGCGTTCATGCTTGGCGTCCGGAGGGGCAAGGATCGTGTTTTGTTGTGAGTTTTGCGCAATTGAGACAGTTTAGCCGATTTTGTCCATCGGAAACGGCAGAAACATTGATATATTGGTCCAGGCGAAAATGAATTTCACCCGGAGGAGGGGTCAACCGGCGGAACGAATGTCCCGCCGATTGGGGGTCAACTACTTTTATGTGTCTGGCTGCGAGGTTGACGCACGTGCCTCGTCGAGGGTCGACCGCAGGGCCTTTGCCCAGGCGGTCATCATGCGCTTGGCGTCCGAGCGGTTGCTGACGCTGGTACGCCAACGCATCTGGTAGCCGTTGTCGTAGTCGCGTTTGCGGTCCGTTGCCTTGGCAATTTTATCATCGGTCAGGGAGTCATAAAGCTCCAGGTTGAGCGTCATTTCACCGGCAGATTCAGAATAACTCCTGGTGCGGTTTGAGCTTGGTATATCCGGTGCGCTGATATCGAGATCGACGATGGCCGGTTTGACCAAAAGCACATCTGCGTTCGGTTCATCGGCCATTTCATAACCGCCATCGACCAGTTCCTTGGTGAAAACCTCGCGGAACAGGGCTGCAACCTCTTCCTGGATCTTGACCATGTCCCTGTCCTTGACCTTGAGTGGGTTGCTGCGGTTCTGGTCGCGTTGCCAGTTTTTTTTGAACGCGACCGTGGCGTCGAGCAGCATGATACGGTCGTAAATGCCAAGATCGGCGCCCGGGTCGGCGTAAACGGTGGCCAGGTCGGAATTTTCGACGAGTACCATGCCTTCATCGTTGACTTCAGGAAGGTCCTTTTTTGCCCAGGCGGGCGAAACGGCCGCGAAACTGAAAAGCAGCATAAGAATGGTGAGATAAAAGCGGTTAGTCTGCATGGCGTTACTCCTATAGATATTTACCCTGATAATAAAATCATACTCGTCTAGGGAGCAATTCTCTATCACAGGTACTATTGACCCCGAAGTGCCGGGCCGGTTCTCTGGCCTCTGCGCAGATTACCGTCCTGCATGATATCAATTGACGAATGCGTAACACTTGCCGCCGCTTGGTATAATGATCCGTTGGTCCGGAGGTGTGGTGCATGTCTGAAAGAAAGGCGCATTGGGAAAAAATTTATCGGGATAAATCACCACTTGCGGTGAGTTGGTACCAGCGGGAGCCAGACCAATCTCTTTTGCTTATTGAAAAGGCCGCGCTTGCGCTCGATGCACCGGTTATCGATATTGGTGGCGGTGCATCTACCCTGGTGGACGAACTGTGTGATCGGGGCCATACCAATATCAGCGTGCTGGATATCTCGGCTGCTGCACTGGCCCACAGCAAAATCAGGCTGGGGCAAAAGCGAAACAGGGTGCATTGGTACGAAGAAGATGTCACCCTTTTCAAGCCGCCCCACCGCTTCGCATTATGGCATGACCGGGCCGTGTTTCATTTTTTAACGGTCAGGGCGGACAGGGAACGATATATCGATGTACTCAAACGTGCCCTCGAACCGGGTGGCCAAGTTATCATGCTGACTTTTGCGCTTGACGGACCCGTAAAATGCAGTGGCCTGGAAATCGTTCAATATGATGCAGACAAGTTGAGCGTGGAGTTAGGTGCAGATTTCGAACTGCTTGAAACGGGCCGCGAAGTCCATATTACGCCGACAGGCAATCAACAGAAATTTGCCTGGTTTCGGTTTATCAACACACAAAAACCGGACAAATGATGTTCTCAAGTTTCAAAAATGCGCTTCGGACACTTGCGGCCCCCGCACGGGTCATCGCTATGTTGATGGTGATTCTGAGCCTGTCACGTATTGCGACGATGGCCTGGTACTGGGACCGTGTGGGTCCCACGGGTGGCACCTGGTTTATCCTTTTGCAAGGCGTGCGCTTCGACATCGTCCTGATGGGTATGGTCATGGGTCCGGCCCTGCTGGCGGCACCCTGGTTGGCGGGCTTCAGAAAGGGCGTGACGGGGCTGAGAATCTACATGGTGGTGGTGACCTTATTCGTCCTGTGGGTGGAGTTGGGTACGATTCCCTATATAGATCAATACGACTCCCGCCCCGACTATATATATGTTGAGTACCTGATTTATCCACGAGAGGTTTTTTCAACATTGCTGGCGTCATATGGTCTGCTGATGCTGGTGGTCGGAATAGCCACCCTGGCGAGTGCCCTGTTGGCCTGGCGTATGACACGCAGCGCAGCCCAGGCCCGCTCCTATAGGCCTTTGCCGGGTGCCCTGTTGTTGACGCCGCTGGTACTGCTCGCGATGTTCGCCATGATCCGTTCAACGCTGGACCACCACCCCGTCAATCCCAGCACCGTGGCCTTCACCACCGATTCGATGGTCAACCAGTTACCGCTCAACTCGCCCTATACCCTGATCTATGCGATTTACGAGCAGAACCGCGACTCCAATGGCGGCTCGGCCAATTATGGCAAGATGGACAAGCAAAAGGTGCTGCAAATCGTCGCGCAGACAGCGGGCCTGGACGGCAAGGTCGATCTGCAAAGTGAGACGCCGACGATGCACGACCAGGTCGCAACGCGGCGCCTGGACCGGCCATTGAACCTCGTCATCGTTTTGCAAGAGAGTCTTGGTGCTGAATTCGTCGGTCGCCTGGGCGGCAAAAACCTGACGCCGAACCTGGACGCCCTGGCGAGCGAGGGTATATGGTTCGAGCAACTCTATGCCACCGGGACCCGCTCGGTGCGTGGCATCGAAGCGATTATTGCGGGGTTTCCCCCCACTTCGAAACGAAGCGTGGTCAAGCTGACCGAGACCCAGAAGAATTTTTTTACCATCGCCGATCTGCTGGCCAAACAAAACTACCAGACCAGTTTTATCTATGGCGGGTCTGCGCATTTTGACAATATGCGCCGATTCTTCATGAACAATGGCTTTCAGACGGTGATCGATCAGGATGATTATGACAAGCCTCAATTCACGGCCACCTGGGGAGTTTCCGATGAAGACCTTTTCCTTAAGGCAAATACGTATTTTGAGTCACTGGGCGATCAACCCTTCTTCAGCCTGGTATTTACATCCAGCAACCATAAACCGTTTGAGATACCCGCAGGCAAGGTAGAACCCCAAGGCGGCCTGGACGGTCCGCGCGATACGGCAGTGGCTTACGCCGATTATGCGCTGGGTGAATTTCTGTCGATGGCTCGGGCGTCGAGCTACTGGGACAATACGATTTTCCTGGTCATCGCCGATCACAACTCCCGTGTTAAGGGCGCCCAACTGATACCGGTCGAGCATTTTCATATTCCCGGTGTCATTTTGGGCGCCGATATAGAGCCCCGCATTGTACCGGGTATCACCAGCCAGGTTGACCTGTTGCCGACCCTGCTCTCGCTGATGGGCGTAGACAGCCGGCATCCGGCGATCGGGCACGACCTGACCCTGCCGGAATATGTCATGGGCGGTGGCCGGGCGCAGATGCAATACCACGATATACAAGGTTGGATGGTGCCCGGAACGGTGGTCATCATGCAGCCAAATCTGCCGATAAAGTCCTATAGGTATGAGCCCGGCTCCAGTCTCCAACCAAGCCCGGAACCCGACCATGAGTTGGAACAACAGGCATTGGCGCACGCGCTGTGGCCGGTCATGATGATCAAAAACAAGGCTTATCACCCCTAGCAGCCTGTCGGACTTAACATGATCTACTCGGCAACTGCTCCACGCGTTACCCTACCTCCCACATCCATGTGGTCGTGCGAAAAACCCGAATTTGGCCAGATTTCCCGATCTTTTTCGTTAAATAGCGGTGCTATTCGCCTCAAAAGATCGAAAAATCTATCTCAAATCGGATTTCCCTCGTTACGATCGGTCAAGTCCGACAGACTGCTAGCCTGGACATTGCATCAGTATCCCGGAAGATGGCGCACGAGCGCAGGGACAAGGTGAGATCGGGACCGGCTCGAGAGGGTGGCCTGGGCCAAGCGGGAGGTAGGGCAATGTCGGGAACAATTGCCGAAGACAGGCGCGGCTGGACCAGCCAGGGCCGGGACATGACCGGACCCGGGTACAAACTGTACTTGTTAAACGCGGGCCGAAAACTTCAGATTCAGAAATCGGTTCAATGGCTTGGAATGAGAGTCGAGTCCGAATGGTGCAATTTTCGGGCTAGAGTACGCCCGCGCTTTTCGGTTGGCCTTTCGGCTACCGCGTTGCGGTGGCTGGCGGAAAACCGGATCCGGGTACATTTTATTGTAAAAAAAAGGCCACCCGAAGGTGGCCGCAAAATATAGCCAGGAGAAAATCGCTAGAAGATAGTTGTCGTTGCATTGGAGCAGGCGGCGGTGACGGTGTCACAGACCTTGTGATTGAACGTACCACCAGTCTTGCCAACGCTGTCATCATAGCTATTACCATTGCTGACGGTGCCAATAATTATGTCGTTACGATACACGACAACGTTGTTCGAACCGTTCCAGGACAGGCCAATATGCTGCAGGCCCTTGAGCTTGTAACCATTCGCCTCCAGGCTGAGTTGCGGCTGCTGCGGTGCGGATGTTGTTGTGGCACTGGCATACGCATAGTCCGAGACCATTTCGGGCAGGGTATGGGCGCTCACCCGGTAATAGTAAGTCGTCTGGGCCGTCAGGCCGATATTACTGAAGCTGCTGCTACCGGCCGGAAGATCGGCAACCACGGTCCAACCAGTAGTGCCGTTGAGAGAGCGTTCTACCGTTATACCGGACTCATTGTTTGAGCCGTTTGTCCAATTCAGGTCGATATGGTTGTAGTCAACAGCTTGAGCGTCCAAGCCGGTCGGTTGTCCATTCGGCGGATCGTTCGAAGGGTTACCCACCTGGATGTACAGTTGATCGACATAGATTGTGTCCTGAGCATTGTTTCCCCTGGTGTGGTTGGTATCCACGACGCGAACAATGACTGAACCAGCGGGCGCATTGGGAATGTCCGCCATTTGCAGGTTACTGTTTGTGGTCGCCGAGACAGTGAACAAGGTCGAAAAAGTGCTGCCGTTATCCAGGGAGTATTCAAACCTGAACGCATCTCCGTCGCTCGACCAGCTGCTCCAGGCATTCGCATAGACCGTCACCCTGGAACCGGCGCCGATGTTGAAGTTCCAGCGATGCTCGAGGTAGGAGTAGCGAATGGATGGTCTGCCACCGGATTTGGTCTCGGTGATGGCCTGGCTCAAACCGTCGTCGTTGAACGTATTGGTATAACTGCCGCTGACCGTTCCGGCGACCACCGTCTGACCGTTGGCGCCGAAGTCCGTGTAAGACGGCGGCGCCATGGTCGTGCCGCTCGCAGTCGCGTATTCGGAGTCAGCTGAACTGTTGACGGCTGCGACGCGGTAGGTATACGTGGTGTCTGCGGTGAGTCCGGTATCCATAAAAGCGATTGCATTGCTAGCGAGATTTGCGATGGTGGTGAATGAACTCTGTCCCGCCGGTCCAGGCACGCGCTCTATGCGGTAGCTGTTCTCGTTACCGGCATTGTCTGTCCAGCCGAGGCTGATTGCCGTTTCAGAAATTCCCTCGGCGCTGAATCCGCTCGGTGCCAATGGCGGTGGCAGCGGTGCGGTGGTCGTCGCGCTGGCTATCGGAGACTTGCCGGTTTCATTACCCGCCTGGTCACGCGCCAATGTCTGGAAGCTGTAAGTCGTACCGGATGTCAGTCCAGTGGCCGTATAGCTGCTACTGGACTGCCAACCGCTGTTCGCATTGCTGCATTGCGCATCGCCGGCAACGCACAGGAAAGTGTATTCAACCGCGCTCCGGTCATCGACAACGTTTGTGGCAGTCATG
Organism: uncultured Gammaproteobacteria bacterium; assembly: GCA_963801195.1. Classification (GTDB taxonomy): domain Bacteria; phylum Pseudomonadota; class Gammaproteobacteria; order Xanthomonadales; family SZUA-36; genus SZUA-36. The sequence goes on from CAWDDX010000003.1 coordinate 854,091, forward strand.
CCGATGGCGGAACCCGAGATGGCGACTGGAACACTGGACCATGACATCGGGTTTGGTGTCGGTGCAATTTCATCGGCTCCCGCGTTTGGAATTGAGCCATTGATAAAATACTCGCCCAGGCTGCCGTAGTCGCTATACGGGGTCACCGAATTGCCGGCACCGCTGATGAGAAGGTAATAAGTCCCCGCGCTGACGGTGGTACTGATCACCGCACGGGTATCGTCGCTGGGTTCACTGTAAGCGACCGTTACGCCCGCCTGGTTCAATAACTCTGCCTCAACGTCAAGGTTGCCGCCGCGACGGTTGGTTGACCGGTAGAACGCGTCCCAGGCCGGGTTGATGGCCAGGTCAACCGTGCCCGCTCCTGCTATAAATAAAAATACATCAACATCATCGGCCGAACCGATCACGCCCTTGTTTTCCGGCAGGGTGTTATACGGATCCAGTTCAGGGTTGGAGGCGACGACACTGCCGTCCGGGTCGACGGCCAGGCTGGTAGCCGTAGCCTGTGTGTCACCGTGGTCATCCGGATAGTAACCGAGCTTGCCCTCGATAATTGCCAGGTCATCCTCGGTCTGGTTGGCATCAGGATATTCACCCCTGCTCCATTCGGTGACGTTGTTGTAGTAACTGTTACCCATGATTGGAGCCCAGGAAACCAGGCCGCTTCCGTGACCGCCGTAATAGGAGCTTCCGGAGTTTGTACCATCATGTGAAAGGCCCAGGTTGTGGCCGAACTCGTGTGAGGACGCTTCGGCAACATAGGTCTCACTGCCTCCGCCGAGGTTGTCGTAAAACACCAGCGCCGGTGAATAATAGGTATGGTAGTTGGAACGTCCGAAAACATTCACGTAGGCGACACCACCGCAAGACGTACAGTTGATGGCATGACCATTGGCATCGATACTGTGAGTGACAAGTATTGTCCCGGTCGTTGAATTGAAGACCGCGGGTTTTTCCGTGGTCACATCGATATCATACGGCGCCAGGTCTTCAGCAACCCGGTGCCAGATATCCACGATGCGTGTTCTTTCGAGATCGCTGAAAGTGCTTGTGTCGCCTTCCACGTTATAAGCCAGCGCTTCGAGTTGTGAATAAGTGCCGTTCCAGGCCGTGCCGGAAATGGTCGCACCGTCAAAATCGATGTATACGACATTGGGCGCGCCGGGGCGGCTGTGCAGATTAAACGCATCCGCGAGTGTTTCCGAAGGTGCGGCATCCAGTGCGGCCACATCAGGACTTGCAACCGCGTCGACCTTGGCGGGGTCGGGCAGTAATGTATCGCCGTAGAAGACACCACCGTTTTCATCGACATCAATGTTGGCCAGGTCGGCCTCCGGGAACGAAAATTCCTGTAACCAGCGCAGTGCCTTGCTGCTGGCTCGGGGCGGCAGAGACTCCAGCCGCTTGCGCAATTTACCAGCGGGTAAATCGCTCAAATTGTGCGGTTGGCCATGGCCGAAAACACGTGATTTCTTGCCTTGATCAGACTGGGCATAGGCCGGTCCGGTTAGCAAAATCAGGGTCAAAAAGACCGACAAAGATAAAAATCCCTTTAAGTTACACACGTCCCTGCTCCTCGACAAATCCCTGTCATAGAGAATTAGCATTATAACCACTTAATGGACAGTTACAAGATGTAAAATATATTCTAATTCTATGAAATGTATTCAAATTCAAGAACAGTATTACCGTTCCTGACAGGCATCCAGAATTCAACCCGTGCGGTTCTTGCCTCCGCAACCGGCCGTTGGATAATGATGTCATCATGGCGGGCGGCTGGTCAGTGTGAGAATTACCAGACAATATTGTAATAATTGACAGTGACTTCCCGGTGGGCGGCTTTAAATTCTCGCTGCTGATCAGGTTTTTGGGTCATGGGTTTCTGATGGATGCAGCCGAGTTGCTTCGGAGCGTGTGTTTTGGTGGCCCGGCCATCGGCATGACACCCATACGTACAGCAGCAGGTTCCCGGGCGTAGTGCTAGTATGGACCGAAATTGGCGGTGGCGACTGGCGTTGCCGTCCATGAGTGTCTTTTTAATCAGGCCAGCAGAGTCTTTCAGGGAGAGCCATGAGCATGTCATCAAAAAGAGTTCTGATCACCGGTGGGGCCGGCTTTCTGGGTTCACACCTGACAGAGAAACTGCTGAAACAGGGGCACGAAGTGTTGTGTGTGGACAACTTCTACACCAGCACACGACGCAACATCATCCACCTTCTGGAACACCCTAATTTCGAACTCATGCGGCACGATGTGACCTTTCCGCTGTACGTCGAAGTCGACCAGATATACAACTTGGCTTGCCCCGCATCACCGGTCCATTATCAACGTGACCCGGTGCAGACCACCAAGACCAGTGTCCACGGTGCGATAAACATGCTGGGCCTGGCCAAGCGTACCGGCGCACGGATTTTGCAGGCTTCAACCAGTGAAGTATACGGTGACCCCGAGATCCATCCGCAAACAGAGTCCTATTGGGGTAACGTCAACCCAATCGGTATCCGTTCCTGTTATGACGAGGGAAAACGTTGTGCCGAGACCTTGTTTTTCGATTATCGCCGCCAGCACAATACAAAAATCAAGGTGGCGAGAATTTTCAACACTTACGGACCGAGGATGTTGCCCGACGATGGCCGCGTGGTTTCCAACTTCATCATGCAGGCATTAATGGGTAACGACATCACGATCTATGGCGACGGCAAGCAGTCCCGTTCTTTCTGTTACGTGGAAGACCTGGTGGATGGCCTGATCCGCCTGATGAATTCGAAGGAATCGTTGACCGGCCCGGTCAATCTGGGCAACCCTGGCGAATTCACCATCAGGGAACTTGCCGAAATGGTCATAAACATGACCGGTTCCTCTTCCAGCTTGGTTTACAAGCCACTCCCCCAGGACGATCCAACGCAAAGACAACCGGATATCACCCAAGCCAGGACTGAATTGGGATGGGAACCCGGCATTGCGCTGAAAGAGGGGCTGAAACCAACAATAGACTACTTCCGGGCGCTGGTAGCCGGATAAAGCAACTACCGCACGTGAAGGGCTAGCAGCCTGTCGGACTTAACATGATCTACTGCGAAAAACCCGAATTTGGCCAGATTTCCCGATCTTTTTCGTTAAATAGCGGTGCTATTCGCCTCAAAAGATCGAAAAATGTATCTCAAATCGGATTTTACCCCAGGGTACCCTCTCTTGATGCTGCGCATCAATTCACCTTGCCCTCGTTACGATCGGTCAAGTCCGACAGACTGCTAGCTGTAAATTCTGTGAAGGTTGTTCACACGGGCTAAATCCGACAAGGTAAGAGCGGGAACCGCTCGAGAGGGTGGCCTGGGCCATGCAGGAGGTAGGGCAATGTCGGGAACAATTGCCGAGGTCAGGTGCGTTTGGGTGCAGGGCTGGAGTGAGGATCATAGCCATAGCTATGGTCCGAGGGAAGCTCAAGTCCAGGCGTGCCTGAACAAGCCAGGGCCGGGATAGGTACCGGGCCGGGTACAAAGCGTACCCTGGGATTCATCAACAAAGATTCCATTTAGGTCAATCGATTCAATTAGATACGGTGAGGCCCGGTGACGACTGGTGCAATATACGGGCTAGAAATGAGCGCCGGGTAAAATCCTCGCATCCTGCATTTTCACCACCCTGTTTGCCAGCGCAACCGTGGCGGGACGATGTGTGATCAGGATGACAGTGCGTTGCTCCAGCAGATCGCTGCACCCGTCGATGAAGTCTTCTTCGCCCTGTGGGTCGAACATGGCTGTGGCTTCGTCGAGGATGAGAATGGGCGGGTCGTATAACAGGGTCCTGGCCAGCGAGAGCCGCTGCCGCTGCCCGCCCGACAGGCGTATGCCCTGATCACCGATAACGGTGTCGTAACCATCCGGCATTTGCACGATGAATTCATGCGCCCCGGAAGCCCTTGCGGCCCGCTCAATGTCGTTCTTGCTGGCTTCGTATCGGCCATAGGCAATATTTTCTGCCACGCTGCCGTTTAAAAGAAGCGTATGTTGTGCAACCAGTCCGATGTTGTGGCGTATGCTCTCAAGACTGTATTTACTGATGTCCTTGCCATCGATTGTAATCCGCCCGGAACTGGGTTGAACAAAGCGCATCAACAGGTAGGCAAGCGTACTTTTACCAGAGCCGTTGACCCCGGTCAGGGCAATGGTTTCGGAGGCCTTGATTTCAAGATCGAGGTCTTTCAACAACGGCCGGCAGCCTGGATATGCAAAACTGACACGTTCAAACCTGATATCGCCCTTGACCGGTTCGAGTGATGGCAAGGCCGCCTCGGGCGGCTCAGGCTGTTCTTCAAATAAATCAACCAGGCGCTCTGCCGCGCTGCGGGCGCGCTGAACCTGGCCATAGACGTTGGCCAGCCCGGATACCGGGCGGGTCATCAGCATGGCATAAAGCAAAAGGCTGACCATGCTGCCGGGTGTTATTTCATGAATGACAACATGGCGGATGCCCAGCCAGAGCAGGAATAACAGACCGGCAGAGGCCAGGAAACTGACTGCCGGCGCAAGTATCGATTGCACCAGTATCTGCCGCCTGGAAAGTATCAGCAGCTCGGTGTTACGTGAATTAAACCTTTGCGCTTCCAGTTTTTCCCGGCCGAATGACTTGATGACCGGTAACAGGCTCAGGTTTTCCTCGACAAAGGAAACCATCCGCGACCAGGCTTCCACCCAGTCGGTTGCAATCGGACGGATCTTCAGACCGATCAGCTTCATCGCCGTGTAATACACGGGCAATAGCAGCATGGAGACCAATGCAATCTGAAAGTCCAGGCGGGTCATAATGTAGAACGCGCCGAAAAAGGTCAGCAGCAACGGAATCAGAGATACCAAGGTGTTGGTGACGAAGTTACCGATTGTCATCGCGTCATTGCTCAACAGGGACAGGGACTCCCCTGCCTGTCGGGTTTGAAAATATGCGATGGGTAGAACCTGCATATGTTCGTAGGCACGTTTGCGCAGCCTCGCGGCCATTTTCTCGCCGGTGGTACCGACCAGGTAGCTTGTGAAGAACCCCACTATGCCCTTAACCGTCAGGAGAGCCAGCCAGATCAGCAGTATTCGCTCAATCGCAACAAAATCGTTGCCGCCACCGCCATCAAGTGCGGCCGATGCCAGTCGACCTGCAATCCAGGGCTGGGTGAGGGCAGCCAGGCTATCGAGTATCATCAACACCAGCACCAACACCAACACGGTCAGGTGGGGGCTGATGTATTGCAACAAGCGGGCGAATTTCATGATATTGACACTATACCGCCAATCCCGCAGGTGTGGGGAGTGGGCAGATTGGTTTAACCATGCATAGCAAGTTCTGTCTGGCAGGCTGCACGGAATCCTGACCGCTTGAACGTGGCGGGAACAGGCCGGATTCTCGCGGCGCTTGTCAAAAAAGTACCTGCTGGCTGGAGAAGATTCATAAACTTTTTTGAACGAAGCTGTATTATTAATTAACCGGCTTCTTAAACTACTGGTATGCGGCACGGAAGCCCGATGCTGATTTTATTTATTGAAGCAGACTAAAAGGGAATTATGTCAACACCGTTTCAAGTCCTGATGATGATTGATTCCGGTATAGCGACCTCGCCTGTCGAGAGCCAGTTACGCAAGCGCTGGCCCGCGCTGGTGCTGGAGAGGGTCGGTGGCCTGGACGAACTGCAAGCCGCATCGGTCAGGCCTGGCTGGGATTGTGTTCTCTGTGACCTGCCCATTCCCGGGTTCGATGCGTTGCGGGCACTGGGTGTTTTGAAAGAAATCGCACCCGAAACACCTTTCCTCATCATTTCGGACATCGAAAATTTTGAAAACGTGACGTGCCTGCTGAAGAACGGGGCCGATGATTTTGTCCCCAGACAGAAACTCGACCGGCTCGGACCGGCCATAGAAAGAGCCCTGGAAGATATCAGGAAGCGTGACGAAACAGTGGCGGGGCCCGGGAAAAATGGAGGAAGGCTTGATCCGGCCCAATGGCGCGAATTAATCGATGAATTACCCGATCTCGTCTGGTTGAAGGACCTTCAAGGCGCTTATCTCGCCTGCAACAAGCGTTTTCAAAAATATCTTGGCATTCGTGAAGATCAAATTATCGGTAAAACCAACTATGACCTGATGGATAAGGAACTCGCAGATTTCCATCACGAGCAGGACAAGGCGGTCATGACAAGCGGTAAACGTTTCGTCAGCGAGGAACTTGTTCGTTTTGCCGACGACGGGCACGAGGAGAGAATTGAGGCCATCAAGATACCGGTCTACCAGACCGATGGTGAGCCCATGGGGCTTTTGGGTGTCGGCCGTGACATTACGCAGCGTACGCTTAACGACAGTCTTATGCTGCTCCAGGCCCGCCGCGCCGAGGCCATCCAGAAACTGTCGTTGATTGCCGAAAAGAACGATGTCGTCGCGTTTATCAAGGCGGGGCTGGACCTGTTGGAAGACCTCACCTATAGCTGTATCTCTTTTTTACATTTCTTCGTCGGCGAAGAGATAAAGTCCGAAATGACGGTCTGGTCGGAACGCACGCTGGAAGATCATTTTGAGACAGCAGAAGAAGCACGCTTTTCGATCGATGAATCCGGTATCTGTGAGGATGCCCGGCGCCGGCTCGAAACGGTGATGTTCAACGATTATGCCGACTACAAAGATCAACACGATTTGCCGGAAGGCAGCGCCAGGCTGAAACGCATGATCTGCGTGCCAGTTATCGACGACGGCCAGGTCATTCTGGTGATGGGTATCGGCAACCGGGACAGCGAATATACCGTTCTCGAAAAGGAAACAGTACAACTGATCGCCAACGAAATCTGGCGGATCATACAGCGTCGCCGTCTTGAAAGCAGATCAGCGCGGTTTAGCCGGATACTTGAAAACAGTTTGAACGAGATCCTGATTTTCGACTCGCGGACGTTGCGATTTATTGACGTCAACATGATGGCTAAATTCAATTTGGGCTACTCGATAGAGGAATTGCGGGACATGACGCCGGTGGAAATCCAGCCACAATTCTCAATGCGGTCATTCTCCAGGACAATCGAGCCACTGCGAACCGGTGAACAGCCTGAACTGATATTTACAACCGTCCATCGTCGCAAAGACCAAACCATGTACCCGGTGGAAATCCACCTTCAGTACATGGATGAGAACCCACCGGTTTTCGTGGCGTTTGCCAGGGACATCGACGACCGTTTACGCATGGAGAGCGAACTGCGAAAACTGGCCCAGGCGGTGGAGCAAAGCCCCGGTAGTATCGTCATCACCAATCTCAAGGCCGAGATCGAATATGTCAACGAGGCTTTCCTGGAAGCGACGGGTTATAACAGGCGGGAAATCATCGGTGAGAACCCCAGGATTCTGCACTCCGGCAACACACCGCCCGAAACCTTCAAATCCATGTGGACAGCCCTGACCACAGGCCGTGCGTGGCAGGGTGAGTTTTTTAACCGGGACAAACATGGCAAGGAATATATCGAACACGCGATTGTCGCACCGATCCGCAGTTCAGATGGGAAAGTTACACATTACGTCGCGGTCAAGGACGATATAACCGAGAAGAAACAACTGACAAGAGAACTCGATGCGCACCGGCATCATCTTGAGGAACTGGTAGGAGAGCGAACCGCGCAATTGGCCGAGGCCAGTGAAAAGGCCGAGTCCGCAAACAGGGCCAAGAGTGTATTCCTGGCCAATATGAGTCACGAGATCCGCACGCCGATGAACGCTATCATCGGGCTTACGCACCTGTTGCAGCGTGACCACCCAAGAAGGGACCAGGCCGGTCGTTTGACAAGGATTGAATCCTCGGCCGGACATCTGATGCTGATTATTAATGACATCCTCGACCTGTCGAAGATCGAGGCTGGAAAGCTCTCGCTGCAAGTAGCGAACTTCAACCTCAAGGAAATCTTTGACCATATCCGCTTGTTGTTCCGTGAGGAACTCGTCGCCAAGGGCCTGAGTTTTAAAGCGGATATGGGGAAAGTGCCGATCTGGCTGAAAGGTGACGCGATGCGTTTGCGTCAGGCATTGTTCAACTATGTCGGAAATGCACTCAAGTTCACGGAGCAGGGCGCGATCAAATTGCGTGCCCGGACACTGGAAGAAACCGATGACGAGGTGTTGGTGCGTTTCGAAGTAAAGGATACCGGTATTGGTATTGCTGCCGACGTACTGCCGGACCTGTTTGATGCATTTGAGCAGGGAGATGCCTCCACCACGCGTACGCATGGCGGCACGGGACTCGGTTTGGCCATCACCCGCCGCCTTGTTGTCCTGATGGGGGGTGACGTCGGTGCCGATAGTGAATTGGGGCGCGGCAGTACATTCTGGTTTACCGCCCGGTTTGGTCGCGGCGTGGATCAGATTCTTGTTGAATCGCCCGCTCTCGCGAAGGATATCGAGCGGCAATTGAGGCAAAAGTATTCAGGTTCACGCATTTTGCTGGCCGAAGATAACGCCATCAACAGGGAGGTGGCCGTGGCGTTGTTGAGCAGCGTAGGATTGGTCGTCGATACGGCGGAAAATGGGCGGGTGGCGGTAGCGATGGCACGCGAGAACGACTATGACCTGATCCTGATGGACATTCAGATGCCCGAGGTGGATGGTCTGGAAGCGACACGCCTGATCCGTTTGAGCGACGGTTCCGGCTCCGCCAGTGTGAACACGCCGATACTGGCATTGACGGCCAACGTGTTCAAAGAGGACCGCCTGATGTGTATGAAAGCCGGCATAGAGGATTTTATCGCCAAGCCGGTGGAACCGTCAGACTTGTTTTCAACCATTATTAAGTGGTTGCCGGGCTCGCCGGACACACAGCGGGCAAAATCTCACGATAAAAAACCGGCCACAGATTATGTAAACACTTCTCTTGCCGCTGACCGGAAAATGCACGGGGCCCGGCCAGAGTCCGCATTGGATCCTGGAGCATTAGACCAGATTTTTGCCGATGACCGCTCAGCGCAACAGGATATCCTGAAGAAATTCGTTACCCAGATGGATGATGTGCTGGTCGATATTGAGACTGCATTCAAAAAACGGGATTGTGAAAAGCTGAGATTTCACAGCCATAAACTGAAGTCATCGGCCCGCATGGTAGGGGCTAACCTGCTGGCCGACCTTTGCTCAACACTTGAAACGGCCGCTTACGAAACCGATTGGCTCCGGATTGATGGCGTCGCTGGTGATTTGAAACCGACCGTCGATTCAATAAAGCAATACGTGAAAGATTTCTAGCCCGGACATTGCACCAAAGCTCGACCAAGCGCCCGCGCCGGGCGCGGCATGTTCATCACGGCAACAAGCGTAAGGTCAATTTTCGCAGTTCTTCAAGGATCAGCACGGAACTGGCAACCAGCGTGGCCAAGAGCCAATCACCGGACGACAGCTTTTCAACATCGAATATGACATGTGCCGGTGTCCATTGCACGGCCAGCACCTGCAGGACCACCACGCTGATGAGGGCGAGCCAGAGCGTGCGATTGCGGAAAAAATTTGCATTGAACGCGCTGCGTCTCGCTACCCTCGAATTGAAGGCATTAAATACCTGGAACAGCACAAAGGTCGTGAATGCGAGGCTTTGCGCATGCTGTTGCGAGCCGGTCTCAAGACCCCACCAGAGGACGCCCAGTGTGCCTGCCATCATGACCAGTCCATAAGCCACCAGCTTGCGCAGCAGGGGCATTTTCAGAATTCTGTCCGTGGCCTTGCGCGGACGGTGCGACATCATGTCCGGTTGTGCCGGATCCACGCCCAGCGCCATGGCGGGTGGACCATCCATAATAATATTGACCCACAATAATTGTATCGGTGTAAAAGGCAATGGAAGCCCCATAAATGGTGCCAATAGAACGGTCAAAATGGCGCCGATGTTCGTGGACAACTGGAAGCGCACGAATTTAACGATATTGTCGTAGATTGTGCGCCCCTCTTTTACCGCCTTGACGATAGTGGCGAAATTGTCATCGGTCAGCACCATGGTGGCTGCCTCCCTGGCCACGTCGGTGCCGGTAAGCCCCATGGCGACACCGATATCAGCGGTTTTTAGCGCAGGTGCATCGTTCACGCCGTCGCCGGTCATCGCGGTAACGTGACCGCGTGACTTGAGTGCAAGTACGATGCGCACTTTCTGTTCCGGCGTGGCGCGGGTGAACACGCCCATCTCGTCAATTCCCGCCGCTAGTTGCTCGTCACTCATGGCATCGAGTTCGGCATGGGTGACAACCGAACCAACGATACCCAGTTCATGGGCGATGGCAGCGGCGGTGATTTTCTGGTCGCCGGTGATCATCTTGATCGAAATTCCGGCGTTGTAGCACAGCGCAATGGCATCACGTGCTTCGGGCCTGGGCGGGTCCATCAAGCCCACCAGCCCGGTAAATACGAGATCTTTCACATACTGGAAAAGGTCACCGTCTGCGTCAAAATCCACAAGCGGCAAGTCCGCACAGGCGACGCCAAGCACCCGCAGTCCGGTGTTTGCCATTTTCTCGTTGGCCTTCTCGATGAGTTCGAGGTTTGCCGCGTCGAGCGCCTGGTTACCGCTCGCGCAGGAAACCTGGTAGCTTTTGTTCAGCAGGATGTCAGGGGCGCCCTTGACCATAACCCGCACGCGTTCGCCGTCACGGTGAAAGGTGGCCTGGTATTTATGGGCGGTGTCAAAGGGTATTTCTGCGAGGCGGGGGTAATTCCGTCGCAGCGCTTCAGGGTCAGTGCCACCCTTGATCGCGACCGTCAGCAGGGCGCCGTCCATCGGGTCGCCAATGACATTGCCGTCGCGCAATTCGGCGTCGTTGCAAAGTGTGACCGGTACCAACACGGCCTCCAGGTCAGGCACGCTGGTGTTGGCGCAAGTGATTGTGCCGGCAGGATCGTAGCCCTCGCCGCTGACCTGCAATTCTTGTCCCCTGGTACAGATCTGTCGCACGGTCATCTGGTTGAGGGTCAGCGTACCGGTTTTATCCGAGCATATCACCGAGGTGCAGCCGAGGGTTTCAACCGCGGCCAGGCGCTTGACGATGGCCTGGTTGCGCGCCATGCGCTGCAGGCCGACGGCCAGCGTCACGGTCACCACCGCCGGCAGGCCCTCCGGTATCGCTGCAACAGCCAGTGCGATGGCTGTCATGACCATGTTGACCCAGGGCTCACCGCGTAGCAGGCCGGCAACCAGCATGAATGCGACCACGGTACCCGCGATCAACGCAAGCCGCTTGCCGAGGTGATCCAGTTGCACTTGCAGCGGGGTGTTGGATTCCCCTGTTTCGATCAGCATGCCCGCCAACAAACCCAGTTCCGTTCGCATGCCAGTGGCAGTTACCACCATTTCTGCCCGGCCGCGTGTCACGACGGTATTCATGAAAAACAGGTTGACACGTTCCGCCAACGGCACATCCCTGTCCGGCATTGAGTCAGCGTGTTTGCCAACGGTTCGTGATTCTCCCGTCAGTGCAGACTCGTCTACTTCAAAACTATGCGCTGCAATCACGCGGCCGTCTGCCGGCACCCTGTCGCCGGAACCAAGCAAGACGATGTCGCCGGGCACCAGCCTATCAGCAGTCAGCGTTTTGGTTTTGCCGTCACGGCGAACTTCGGCCGTGGGCGCAAGCATTTTTTTCAAAGCAGCGAGCGATCGTTCGGCGCGGTTTTCCTGGTAGAAGCCCAGAAAGGCGTTGATCATCACCACGGTCAGAATGACAAACGCATCAATCAGGTCGCCTATGACGGCGGCAAGCACCGCTGCACCGGTCAACACCAGGATCAGAACCCCCTTGAACTGATCTGCAAGTAACAGCCAACGGCTCTTGGGCGGCGCTTCTGTTAAGCGGTTTGGTCCGTAATGCGCGTGGCGCGTGGCGGCTTCGGAGGAACTGAGCCCAACAGCCGGATCAACGCCAAGGCGCTGTGTCGCTTCGGTAGCAGTGACCTTGTACCAGTCCGCGGCGTGGGTTTCTTTTTCTGTCATCGCGATGGATTGTAAGTCATCTCAATGCATTCGGACACTCGTGAACGGGGTACTGGCGGACAATATGCTATTTCGAAAAAATTGGCATATGATAAAGCGCTCGGATTTAACTTAAGGAGACCGTCATGTCATATCAAAAACCCGAATTTAAACCACAGTACGAAAATTACATTGGCGGAGAATGGCTGGCTCCGGTTGATGGTGAATATTTTGACAACACATCTCCTGTCGATGGAAGCCACATTACCCGGATACCGAAGTCGAACAGTAAGGACATCGACCTTGCAGTTAAGGCAGCGGGCAAAGCGGCCGGCGCATGGGGTAAAACTTCGGCAACTGAACGCAGCAATATCATGTTCAAAATCGCTGAACGTATTGAGAAAAACCTCGAGAGCCTGGCGTTGGTGGAATGCTGGGATAATGGCAAGGCGATTCGTGAAACCATGGCGGCCGATATCCCGCTGGCAGTGGATCACTTCCGGTATTTCGGCAGCGTCATTCGTGCCGAGGCCGGCCAGGTGGCTGATCTCGACGCAGGCACTGTTTCGATGGAAGTGCATGAACCCCTGGGTGTCGTGGGTCAAATCATCCCCTGGAATTTCCCGATTTTAATGGCGACGTGGAAGTTGGCTCCGGCCTTGTCTGCCGGAAATTGCGTGGTCCTGAAACCCGCGGAACAGACACCGGTTTCCATTTTGTTCCTGGTGGAATTGATCGCAGACCTGCTGCCGCCGGGTGTTTTGAATGTTGTCAACGGCTTTGGTCCGGAAGCGGGCAAACCCCTGGCGACCCATCCGGGTATCAAGAAAGTTGCCTTCACCGGCGAAACCACCACCGGCCGGTTGATCATGCAGTACGCCTCTGAAAATATCATACCGGTAACGCTGGAACTGGGTGGCAAATCACCGAACATCTTCTTTGAGAGCGTTATGGCGGAGGACGATAATTTTTTGGACAAGGCCATTGAGGGGCTGGTGCTGTTTGCATTTAACCAGGGAGAAGTGTGTACCTGTCCGTCACGTGCGCTTATCCAGGAAAGTATTTATGACGAGTTCATGGAGCGCTGCCTGAAGCGTGTCGCGGCCATCAAGATGGGCGATACGCTGGATATGAATACCCAGATGGGCGCCCAGGCATCCAATGATCAGTACGAAAAAATTCTGAATTATATCAATGTCGGTAAACAGGAAGGCGCAGAGGTCCTGATCGGCGGGAGTGCCTTTGAAAACACGGTTTACCCGAACGGCTTTTACATCCAACCGACTATTTTCAAGGGTCATAACAAGATGCGCATTTTCCAGGAGGAGATCTTCGGCCCGGTCCTGTGTGTGACCACATTCAAAGATGAAGCCGAGGCGATGGAAATTGCCAATGACACGCTCTACGGTTTGGGTGCCGGTGTATGGACCCGGGACGTACACCAGATGCAGACCTTTGCGCGCGGTGTCCAGGCAGGCCGTATCTGGTGCAACTGTTACCATGCCTATCCTGCAGGTGCTTCGTTTGGCGGTTACAAGAAATCCGGTATCGGCCGTGAAAACCACAAAATGATGCTGAGCCACTATCGCCACACCAAGAACGTGTTGATGTCCTACGATAAAAACCCGTTGGGATTTTTCTAGGCAAGAGTTTTTAAGAGCAAAGTCTTCCCCGCGAAAGCGGGGATGACGGCATTAATTCTGTAGAGTTATGGTTGTAGAGCTATGGTTATGTATGCAGAACGGGTATCGGTCACAGACAAGGCCAAGGCGGTCATAAACCAGCTGAAGCAAAAACACGGTGACCTGATGTTCCACCAGAGTGGAGGCTGCTGCGATGGCTCCGCCCCGATGTGTTTTGCCAAGGGAGATTTCCTGGTGGGCTCCAGGGACCTGTGCCTGGGAGAGGTAGAAGGCTGCAAATTCTACATGGCAGCCGACCAGTTTGAATATTATAAAAACTCGCACATCGTGATCGATGTCGCGCAGGGCAGGGGCGCAAGTTTCTCGCTCGAAATCCCGCTCGGTTTAAGATTCATGGCCGTATCCAGGATATTTACGGATGATGAATTGGCCAGGCTTAGACCGTTGGAGCCTTAGGTATGCTGCACTGCGTTCGACTGCCGCCAATTTGACCAACAACGACGACAGCAATGTTATGCAGTCCATGCTGATGGCTGCATGCCACTGCGGCGCCGTGCACCTGGAGGTTGATAAAAAGCCGGAATCGCTGACGGAGTGTACCTGCTCGATTTGTCACCGCCTGGGGGCGCAGTGGGCGCATTACACCCGTGGGCAAGTCCGTATTACGGGGTCGGCAGATGCGAGGGTCGCTTATATGTGGGGTGACAGATGCATCGAGTTCTATCATTGTAAAATCTGCGGTTGCACGACCCATTATGAAAGTGTTGAAAAGGAAAAGGACAGCCGGGTTTCCATCAACACGCGGATGATGCGCAGGGAAGATACTTCGGGAATTCCTGTGAGGAAGTTTGACGGTGCGGATACCTGGGGGTTTATCGAAGAGTAAAAAAGTGTCAGGCCGGAGCGGGCTTCACGGTGCAACGCACCTCCTTCCGCTTGTGAAGCCCTCCCCCCGAAAAACTTTCAGTTTTATTCAGCCTTGGCTATCCGGTTGCCCTCTTCACCGTAATCCAGGGGCAAATTGTTTAACCTGAGAGCACGACCCCGCCTGTCTACGATGCAATCCATCTTCGAAACCAGCTCGTTGTTTTGGGGGTTTCTTGCGAACAGGGTGATGACCTCCCTCGCCCTCAAATCCCTGTCAAAGTTATCACTGGCGGAATTCAGCGAATAACCCACCTGGGTGCCGCTGGATTCGGATAGTTCTCCGACCAGCGCATCGACACAGGCTACCAGGCCGACATGACCCGCGGTTGCGTGAGTGTGAAAAGACGCCATTGACATGGCCGCGGCAGATCCAATAACAATTAACTTTTTGCTGTTCATGATTAATCTCCTCCGTTGACTGTGCTTTGAACACGCCTTGGAGGTTAGTGACGGTCCGGCCGGCTTACAAACGGGTTTTAATCGTGTATACCCCAAGTAATTTCATGCATCGGTCTGAAACTCCCGGATGATCCACCTGATGAGGTTGACGATATCGAGGCGCTCTGACTCCTCGGGCCGGTGCGCAGGGTAGAAGTGCTCATCCGTAATCCACTCTGTTTCGAACACCCTTTGCAACGCGCCCGAAACAAACCAATTCTTGCTCAAGGGCCAGGAAACTATGGCAAATCCGAGACCCTGGGCCGCGGCCTGAACGACGGTTGACATCGAATCAAATCGCAGTATTTTGCCGGCGACTGGCACCTCTATATCCAGGGCTTTTGCCCAGTTGCTCCACGCGTGGGGGCGGTTCTCATGTACGATAAGCGTCTGACCGTTAAGGCTTTTAAACGTTGAGTTGTCGAACGCTTTCAGCAGGGAAAGCGCCGCCGCAACCACCAGTCGCCGGGCAAACAGCCGGTAGGTGACCAGGTCCGGCCAGTCACCGGAACCCAACAGTATCGACAGGTCCGTTTCGGCCAAATGTTCCTTCACCAGGCTGTGTTGCGTGCTGACGCGGATATCGGTGTCCGGCATGATGGCCTGGAAATCGTGCAATTTGGGCAAAAGGATTTCGTTGGCAAAGAATGGCGGCACGCAAAGACGGATCATTCCCCTGCCGTATTGTGCCCATAATTGGTGCGTTTCCATCTCGAGGCGGGAAAACATACCATCGAGAAATTCAAAATAGTTCCTACCCGTTTCGGTGAACTCAAGCGCCCTCGTTTTGCGCACAAACAGGTCCAGGCCGAGGAATGACTCCAGGTGTTTGACCTGGTGGCTAACCGCGGATGGTGTGATGTAGAGTTCATCTGCGGCCAGCTTGAAACTTAAATGTTTACCCGCCACCTGGAAGCCGCGCAGGGCCCGCAGCGATGGCAGTTTTTTTGTCATGTTCATTGGCATCACACCATTCGTTAACGCAAAGAACGATTGGTGCAATAACCACGCCAAAGAAAAATGACGTCATCCCGGCGCAGGCCTCCCAAACCCAGCACCTCCCCACCATCAAGCACCGTCATCCCGGCGCAGGCGGGACCTCCCTCCGTTTAACTGGAATCGTCATCCCGGCGCAGGCCGGGATCTCCAAACGTTTCCGTAATCTTTAAAGAAGCCCCAAATAAGCGCTCTGCTAATCTTATGGAGGTCCCGGCCTGCGCCGGGATGACGATGCCAATAGGGCCGTTCGGAGTGTGTCCCGGCCTGCGCCGGGATGACAGTGCTAATTAATACGGGCGTTTGTGAGCTCGCCGTTCACCATGCGGTAAATTCCCAACGGATTGTCATTTTTCAGGGCGTCCGGAAGCAAACGGTCCGGCGTGTCCTGGTAGGCAACGAATCGGGCGAAACGTACGATCGCGCCGACGCCGACACTGGTCGCAGTGGAAACCGACGAGGCGGGATAAGGGCCGCCGTGTTGCTGCGAGGGGCAGACTTCGACGCCTGTCGGGTAACCGTTACAGATGACACGACCGGCTTTTTGCTCCAGCACATTGTAGAGATCTGCGGCCAGTTTACTGTCTTCATCGGCATGTACGCTTGCGGTCAGGTTGCCATTCAGGCTTTTGGCAACCTGCATGATCTGTGTCTCATCGTCACACACGACATACAACGTGACCGGGCCAAACACTTCTTCCGATAAGGTTTTATCGGCCAGAAAATCACTGGCGCGGGTTTTAAATACCGCGTTTGGCGGTGTCATGCTGCCCGCTTCAAAGTCTGCCTCGTTCAGCCACTCCACGTGCGGATGGCTTTTCAGCCGCTCGAGACCGTGGTGCAGGGACGCCGCGATCTGCGGGTTGAGAAGATAGCCGCGTGGCGCTTCCGACAGTTTGTTCTTTAATGCGGTTTCAAAAACTTCGCTGGCAACCGAGACCGCCAGGCCGGGTGACGTGCAAAACTGGCCTGTACCCATACACACCGAACCGCTCAACCCGGCTGCGATACGCTCGGCCTGTGCCTCGAGCGTTTTAGGTCCGATAAGCAGGGGGTTAACACTCCCCATCTCGGCGAAGACCGGAATCGGCCTTGACCGTGCCGCCGCGATATCCATCAATGCGCGGCCACCCCTTTCCGACCCGGTAAAACCCACGGCCTGCACCAATGGATGCCTCACCAGGCCTGCACCCAGTTCGTTACCGGTGCCTTGCAGTAGAGAGAACACGCCACCGGGAATGCCGCATTTCTCCACGGCACTGGCGATCGCGTGGGCAAACAACTCCGATGTGGCGGGATGTGCTGGATGTCCCTTGACGATGACCGGGTTGCCGGCAGCGAGAGCGGATGCGGTATCGCCACCGGGCAAGCTGAAAGCAAAGGGAAAATTGGAGGCGCCGAAAACGGCAACTGGACCGATGGCTTTCATCATGCGGCGCAGGTCCGGTTTCGGTACCGGAGCCCGGTCCGGCAGGGCCGTATCTATGCTGGCCTGCACCCACTCACCTTTTTTCGCCAGTTCGGCAAAGGCCCTGAGCTGAGCGCAGGTACGTCCGCGCTCACCGGTAAGACGGACCCGGCCCAGTCCGGTTTCGGAATCCGCCACTTTCAATAACTGGTCGCCCAGCACTTCAATCTCATCGGCGATTGCGCCAAGGAAAGTACCGATGGTTCTGCCGTCGAGTCGGCGGTACTTCTGAAAAGCCTTTTCCGCTGCCTGCGCTGCCAGTTCGATCTCTTCCGCTCCGCAGGTCGTAAAGTTGTACATCGATGCCTGTGTATAGGGGTTGAACGACTGGAAGCTTTCGCCCCGTGGTCTCACCCACTGGCCCGCGACAAAGGATTTCCCTGTAATTTCGATCATTATTTGATTCCTTCAATAAAAACGGTCTATCCGTAAAATACGCGCGCAATAAATTCTTTTCCCAGGTCGCAACAAGGCGTATTGCCATTGATCCGTGAACAGACAAATATAACAGTTCCGGCCGCTCGAAGTATCCGCTGTGCTGGTAATATTTTGAGCGACAAGCTAGTCTGAGAGTACAAATCCGAAAACCGGGCTATGGGGTGAGCAACTTCAGAATAACAAAAATGAATGGTGTCATGCTTTCAATGATTCTTTGCATCTGCAGTTAAACTCAGGACGTCATCGTTCGATGTCATACGTGCGAATCGTCACATTGACCTCCATGGCGATGGTTGCGTTTGCGGGTAACTCACTTCTCTGCCGGCAGGCTCTTATACATACCGCTATTGATCCGGCCAGTTTTACCGCCATCCGCCTTGTATCCGGCGCACTGATGTTGTGGCTGGTGGTACGAATGAAGCAGAAAGCCCCGGCCGGCAAGGGTAGCTGGCCTTCGGCCTTCGCACTGTTTGCCTACGCGGCCGGTTTCTCATTTGCCTATGTCAGTCTGCCTGCGGCCAGCGGCGCCCTGCTGCTTTTTGGCGCGGTCCAGGCGACCATGATTGGCCATGGTATCTGGAAGGGCGAGCGTTTGCGGCCATTGCAGCTTGTTGGTGTGGCGCTCGCATTTGGCGGGCTTGTCGGATTGTTGCTGCCGGGATTATCAGCCCCGCCGCTGCTGGGCGCCCTATTGATGATAGGCGCGGGAGTCGCCTGGGGTGTGTATTCCCTGCGCGGCAAAGGTGCAGGTGACCCGACCCGGGTGACGGCTGGCAATTTCATGCGTGCCGTTCCGATCACGCTCGCCCTGAGTTTGCTCATGCTGAATTTCACATCGGTGGATGCTGCCGGATTTTATTACGCCATCGCTTCCGGGGCGCTCGCTTCCGGCATGGGTTATGCCATCTGGTATACGGCTTTGCCCGCATTGAAAAACACCAGTGCAGCCAGCGTGCAGCTCAGTGTTCCGGTCATCGCGGCGCTTGGCGGTATCGTTTTCCTGGGTGAGCCCATGACGCTGCGATTGATCATGGCGTCGGTTGCTATACTGGGTGGAATCGCACTGGTGATCGTTCAAAAACGATTGTAGGCTGTGATCCGGTTTGAATCGTAAATCAATGTAAGCTGGAGGTTTCGAAGTGTCAGGGCAAAAAGTTAACGGAAGCTGCTTCTGCAGAAAAGTGAGTTACCAGGTCACGGGAAATATGGGGGTGTTTCAATACTGCCATTGCTCACGTTGCCGAAAAATCACCGGTAGCGCGCACGCGGCAAACCTGTTTGTATCGCCTGATGATTTTAGCTGGTTGAGCGGTGAAGAATTTGTCGGCAGGTACGATCCGGTGGATACGAAGTACTTTGCAACCTGTTTTTGTAAAAATTGCGGATCTTCGTTGCCATGGCTATCGAAAAGTGGAAAAGTGGTCATCATCCCGGCAGGAACACTGGATGATGACCCCGATATCAAGCCGACCCAGAACCTCTTTTGCGGTTCCCGGCCCGCCTGGTACAAGCACGCCAGCGACTTGCCGGAGTTTGACGAGATGCCGCCGAGAAAGTCCTAGCTTAAGGAGGGTTGCTCCAAAAAGCAGTGGCTCGCACTTTGCGCCTGTTTTTTTCTTTTGAGCGTTCTTAATAGGATCGACAATCGTATTGATGCGACTTTAGCAAGCTGGCTGAACAACGAAGCTTACCTGGCTGTTGCAGAGAAGTGGACCGTGTAATTGAGCGTTGACTTATTTAAGATAGTAAGGATGTCAATACTTTCTATTGAAACTTGGTGTCTTGCAGATCAAGTTGCCAATCAAAATCGTGAGACCGTCTTATGATGTCGCTGCTCGGTGTGCTCAAGCGGGCAATATTGCCACTGTTGGCTCTCCTGATTGCCGCATTGGCGGTATGGTACGAGTGGAGCACCGGGTGGCTGTTGTTGACGATGACTATTTGCCTGCCCATTGTCATATTGGGTATTTATGACTGGTTCCAGAAAGATTTCACACTGACCCGGAACTATCCGGTTGCCGCACGCATACGATGGTTGTTCTACGATCTGCGACCGTTTCTGCGGCAATATATCGTTGAGGATGATATCGAAGGTGAGCCTTATGGTTTCGAGGCGCGTAACCTGGTGTATGACCGTTCTCGCGGCGAGACTGATACCCACCCGTTTGGTAGCGACCGCGATATGGCTGAAAGTGGTTACTCATGGATCTCCCATTCAATCGAACCGGCGAACGATCCTGATCTGAAGCCACGCGTTAAGGTTGGCAATAAACTAACCGCCCGCCCATACAGTGCGTCGGTATTTAACATCTCCGCGATGAGTTTTGGTGCCCTTTCGGCAAAGGCAGTCGAGGCGCTGAACCTGGGTGCCAGACTTGGCGGCTTTTATCACGACACGGGTGAAGGTGGTTTGAGCGAATACCATCTCAAACACGGTGGCGACATTGTTTGGGAAATCGGTAGCGGGTATTTCGGTTGCCGCAATCACGATGGCAGCTTCGATCCGCAACAGTTTGCAGAAAGAGCGTGCCGCGACGAGGTCAAGATGATCGAGGTCAAGCTGAGCCAGGGCGCCAAGCCTGGTCACGGTGGCCTGTTGCCGGCACGCAAGGTTAGCGAGGAAATCGCAAACGTCCGACAGATTGAAGCGCACCAGGATTGCCTTTCGCCGCGTGGTCACTCTGCATTTTCCAGCCCTGTTGAACTACTCGAATTCACTGCCAGCCTGCGCGATTTGTCTTCGGGAAAGCCGGTTGGCCTGAAACTCTGTATCGGTCAGCCACACGAAGTGATGGCCTTGATGAAAGCAATGCTGAAAACCGCGATATATCCTGACTTCATTGTGGTTGACGGTGCGGAAGGCGGTACCGGCGCCGCGCCTCTTGAGCTCTCCGACTGGGTCGGCATGCCGTTGAAAGAAGGCTTGATGTTAATGCAGAACGCTCTTGTCGGCACCGGTCTTAGAAAGCATGTGAAGCTGGCAGCCAGCGGCAAGGTTTATTCCGGTATGGGGCTGGCACACAATATGGCCATGGGGGCCGACTGGTGTAATGCTGCCCGCGCTTTCATGTTTTCCATTGGCTGTATTCAGGCGAAGCGTTGCCATACGGGAACCTGTCCGACTGGCATCACAACGCAGGATCCCTGGCGTCAGCGTGGGTTGGTTGTCGATACTCAGTCTCAACGGGCGGCCCGTTTTCATCAGAAAACGGTAGCCTCTCTGGCCAATATTGTTGCTGCCGCCGGCTTGAAACACCCGAGTGAACTGCGACCGCATCACCTTACAACACGTGCCAGTGCGATCGAGGTGAGGTCCATGGCCGAACTGCATGCTTTTCTGCCGGAAAATATTCTGCTCGATGCGCCGGAGGAAACCCCGTATGCGGCATGGTGGGATGCGGCGGATGCGGACTGCTTTCAACCACGCATCGGCCAGACAGAGAAGATTATCGAAAACCACAGTCAACGGAGCAAGCAGGAGCACTGATGAGTAAAAAGGTATCGGAAATTATCGTCGATACGCTGGTACAGGCGGGTGCCAGACGGTGCTACGGCATCGTTGGCGATACCATCAATCATTTTACGGATGCCATTCGTACATCTGACCTGGAGTGGGTGAGCGTGCGACATGAAGAAGTCGGTGCGCTGGCGGCCGGAGGCGAGGCCTATATGACCGGTGAACTGGCGGTGTGCGCCGGCACGTGTGGTCCGGGCAGCCTGCATTTCCTTAACGGTATCTTTGAGAGCCATCGCAATGGAGCGCCGGTTGTGTTGATTGCCTCTAACGTTGATCGCCTGGAAGAAGGGCTGAACTTTCTGCAGGAGGTCGACCAGGTAAGGCTGTACGAACAATGCTCGGTATTTTGCAAGCGGATATCTCATCCGGGTCAGGCACGGCGGATTACCGTGATGGCGGCGCAGGCAGCACTAACACAAAAAGGCGTGGCCGTGCTGGTGGTTAACGGCGATATGTTCTCAGAAACTTCCGACGATGATGATAACTGGGCGGTTCACCGGCCGACACCCGTCGTACGACCCGCGAACGACGAGCTGACGGCACTGGCTGGCATGATTGCCCGGGCACAACGCATCACACTGTATGCGGGTATCGGTGCGCGTGGCGCGCATGATGCGATTGTCGCGCTGGCTGACAGGCTGCGGGCGCCCGTGGTGCACACCTCTCGAGCAAAGGAGTTTATCGAGCCGGATAACCCATTCAACGTCGGCATGACGGGCATTCTTGGCAACAGTGCCGGTATGACAGCGATAGCTGACTGCGACCTGCTAATCTGCATTGGTACCGATTTTGCCTACCGTCAGTTTTATCCGGAGAAAGTCAGGATTGTGCAAATAGACTTGAATCCGGGCAACATCGGCAGGCGAACCCCTGTGCACCTGGGACTGGTCGGTGACGCCCGCTACACACTGGAAGCGCTGATCGATCGAATCGAGGCGCGTACAGACAAAGCACACCTGGAGAGCGCCCTGGGACGATGGAAGGCAGATCAGCAGGAATACGCGTCACGTGGCGACGAGAAAGACGAAAACCTCATCCATCCGCAGTTTGTCGCACAAATGCTTGACCGACTGGCTGCAAGCGATGCCATTTTTACCGCGGACGGTGGTTCACCGATGGTGTGGTTGTTGCGTCATGTCACTGCCAACGGATCACGCCGGTTTTTGCTTAGCTTGTTGCATGGAACGATGGCGAACGCTTATCCGCAGGCACTCGGCATTGCCAAGGCCTATCCCCGGAGACAGGTCGTCGCACTTTGCGGCGATGGTGGCCTGACGATGCTGATGGGTGACCTGTTAACACTGGTGCAGCAGAAGATCCCGGTTAAGCTGCTGGTGTTCAACAACGGCTCACTTGGATTCGTCGAGATGGAACAGCGGGTTGAAGGCTTACTCGACGCCTATACAAACCTCAGTAACCCGGATTTTTCAGAGCTGGCGAAGGTATGCGGGCTGAGCGGGTACCGGGTTGAAAAGGCGGGGGATTTGGAAAATGAAATGGCCGAATGGCTGGGGCACGAAGGGCCTGCATTGCTTGATGTACGCGTCAATCGAATGGAATTGGTGATGCCACCCAAAATCGAGCTGAAACATGTCACGTCGACTGCATTATTTGGCGCCAGGGCCGTGTTCAACGGTCGTGTGAACGAGCTGATATCTTTGCTTCGAAATAATTTTTTACGCTGAGTATTTTTGAATTTGGGAACTTCCCTGTTGTGGGAAACCGACAGTGACAATAGACACCCGGGAGAGGTGGTTGTGCTCAACGAGGTGCAGTTAATCACCGGGTTCATAAGCAGGTGCCGGCTGCCCATCCCGGGTCTGTAGATTTTGTCAAGCGTCACGCAAGAGTCAGCAGACAAGAGTCAGGACAAGAGTCAGACAAGAGTCAGGACACCCACACCCTTTCGTGTTTGAGGGGTTGGATGTCCACTTTTTTGATTGGCTTTATTGACTCAGGTCTTTAATTACAGCCCAACCCGGGTTTTCAGCCAATCGAGGTCGAGCTTCAACGGGTTGTCGATATAGCTCTGCGGATCCTCACTGACTTTCACGAGATAGTCCTGGGATACGCGCCAGTTGATGTCCGGTTCATTTTTTCCGCGAGAATCCAACTGGACCCCACCGTCGGCGATACGTACGGTGAAGTAGTCAAAGGGCGACTTCGGATCGGATTTGTAAATGGCGGCGCTGATTTTCTTGCTCTGTCCGAGATCTGTAATCAGCTTTGTCAGTTCTCCGATGACCGGTGTGTCGCGGTGTTTATCCAACGCCTCGTTTACGACATCCAGGTAACCCATGAAAAGATCATATGTGTTTGTGTCTGTGTTTTCAGTTGCTTGTGACATTATCGTATCTCCAAATCAGTTTGTGATAACAAAGTGTAAGTGTGAACATACCCTTGCGCGGTTGTTACCGATCAGCAGTCAGAGTTGTGCAGTAACTGCTTCGGTAACGGTTCAATCGTTGGGATGCCACAACTCATCGTCGCCTTTCTCGTACTTTTCCTTGACGGCCGACCAGGCCACGGCGTGAGCCCTGGATTCGTCGCCGTCGTACTGATCGATGGCGCTGTTGAAGGCAGACAAATATATATCCTGTGCGTGCGGAACCTGGCGCAATGGCTTGCGTACCGAATCCGGCAGATTTTCCCGATTTCTATATGGCATAAATTCCTCCTTTATCTCTGATACATGCAAGCCTGATGCCAATCGAATTCTGACGTCATCACGCTATCACGCTTCCCCGTGTGCGCTCAGGCGCTGCCTGGCAGGTAGCGATGTCACGTGAATGCCCCTTTTCTAAACACGAGACATGCTTGCTGGATTTCCAACAGATTGGCAGGTGGAATTTGTAAGTCTTTCCGGCAGCCCTGTAACATTTACATAAACGGGCGGCTTCTGGACCCCATTGGTTCAGGGACCAGGTACCGACCGGGGAGCCACACATAACGCGCCGTTCCGTGGTCCGGACACAGGGTCGCTGGCCGCATGGGTCCATGAAGAGATGCAGGAAAACCGGGGCTGGTACGCGTTTTGCATCGAATAAAGATGGAACAACCACTACGCGAAAAGCGGCAACTACGAGACCCCGGGAGGGTTGATATGTTTATCGAGAAAATAAAGTCCGAAGGACTGGCGCACCTTTCATACCTTATAGGTGACCAGGACGAAGCAGCCGTCATCGACCCGCGGCGTGACTGCGATATTTACGTGCGTATGGCGCTGGATCATGACTGCCGCATAACAGACATTTTCGAGACTCATCGAAACGAAGACCTTGTTTCCGGTTCACCCCGCCTGGCGAATATCACCGGGGCCAGGGTTCATCATGGCCCCAATTCAGCAGGGGACGTGGTTTATGCCGAAACGGTCCGGGACGGCGAGCGCTTCAAAATCGGCGACCTGCGCCTAGAGGTGCTGGAAACGCCCGGTCACACCGACGACAGCATTTCGCTTGCCATTTACGATGAGAATTTCGGTGAACACGCCGTTGGCGTGTTCACCGGTGACGCGCTGTTCGTCGGAGACGTCGGCCGGACTGATTTCTACCCGGATCGTGCCTCCGAGGTCGCGGGCAAGCTCTATGACAGCCTTCAGAAGCTGTTCGATCTCGGCGGCCAGGCCATCATTTATCCGGCGCACGGCGCCGGTTCTGTGTGCGGAGACAACATGGCCAGCCGCGAATTCTCCACGCTGGGGTATGAACACCGAAACAATCCAATGGCCAGCCTGGGTGACCGTGATGAATTTATCTCACGGAAGCTGGCCGAGCATCATGGGCAACCACCCTATTTCCGTGTGATGGAACGCCTGAACCTTGAAAGAGAAGAACGTGGCGAACAGATGCTGCTCCGCTCCCAGGTACTCTCGATGGACGATTTCGAAGCTGCCTGTAATGAGACCGCGGTTGTCGATGTGCGTGGCGTCACCGGTTTCCTGGGAGCGCACACGCCCAATGCCCTGTGCCTGCCCGAGGACATGGTGCCTGCCTATGCCGGCTGGCTGCTCGATCCGGAACAGGAAATCACGCTGGTGGCTGATGGTGTGGAACAGGCGCGAAAATCGCTACACCACCTGTACCGCATGGGCTATGACCGTGTGCGGGGTATGATGTTAACGGCCATTCCCGGCTGGGCGGCCGGCGACCGCTCCTTCCGGAATATAACGGGAGTCAATGTCGAAGAAGTGGCCAGGCGTGTTGAGCGACCTACGGAAAACTGGACCCTGCTGGATGTGCGTGACCCGAACGAAATCGAACAGGGAAAAATTGATGGTTCCACACCCATATATCTCGGTGAACTCCCGGACCGGATCGACCGCCTGGATCCGGAAAATAAAGTCACCGTAATGTGTGCAAGTGGTGAGCGGGCGACCATTGGCGCTTCGATCCTTTTGCGCGAGGGCTTTGAAGAGGTGGATGTTTTCCTCGGCTCCATGGGTGCCTGGCTTGAATCCGGATTGGACACAGTCCAGAACCCTGATTAGACACAGTCCAGAAACCTAACTATTTGTAGCTACGCAGGGCCAGGAAGGCTGCGCCCGAGACTGTCAATCCAATTCCGAGGAACTGGTAGCCGGTGAACGATGTCCCGAAAAGCATCCATTCCGCGCTAGCGGTGACCACCGGGGCCAGTGCGACGAAGGCGGCCGCCAGGCTGGCACCTGTAATATTCATCGCACGGTAGAGACCAAGGGCACCACCCGCCATCACGATGCCTGCTGCCAGGACGATGGGCCAATATGAACCGACAGTCAACCAGTCTTCTGTTTCAGTAAGGGGCAGAAGAAAACTCAATGCGACCAGGCCAAACATCAACCGGCCTAGCGCGACGAACGAAGGTTCAGCACGGCCCAGACTTCGTCGGGCAATGACATCGGCCAGGCCAATCAAAGGCAACGTTGCCACCAGCAGCCAGAATGCTCGTCCCAGTTTGAGTCCGCCGCTACCCGAGTTCATCAGGAATAACCCCAGGCTCATGACCACAATGATGAGGTAGGCCGGCCACTCCAAGCGTTCACCGAGCAGCAGGCGGGCGCATACGGCAGTCGCTACCGGGTACATGGCCTGAAACAGGCTGCGATTGGTGGCACTGGTTTCCGACATGGCCAAAATGCTGAGAATGACCACTGCGCCCGAACCCAGCACGCCGACCAGGAAAACCCGCGAATAGTCGTGTAAAGCGTATTCGGTGAAGCCCTTCAGGCCACTACGGCTGAAGTAAAGCAGCGCGGTAAAAGCAGCTACGGCCGTTACGGCAATGGACAATGCAACGGGGTTCACACCACTGACGAGGGCTGCCTTCTTGCCTACCGGCGCAAGGCCCAGGCAAATGACTGCCAGCCCCACCCCTTTCAAAAGTTCTCTTTCTCTATGATTTTTTATCGGTAACCCGTCCGTTCGTATCGAGTGGATTCAGCCTGTCAAGGGCTACAAGCCATAATTGAACTTCAGCAAGCCAGCCAGGATCAGACCCATCAACAAAGTCAACGGCCCACCCAAACGGAGGAAGTCCCAGAATTTGTAACCGCCATCGTTCAAAATCAGGAGGTTAGTCTGGTATCCGATAGGCGTCAGGAAGCTCAGATTGGCACCGAACAGCACCGCCAGAATGGCCGGTTCAGTGGCAATTTCGAGTTGCTGTGCGATCTGGATGGCAATTGGTATGGTGATCACGGCCGCCGCGTTGTTGGTCACGATATTGGTCAGCAGTGCTGAAATGGACATCAGGGCGAGCACGACCATGAACGCACTGATGCTGGAGAAGACGTGACTGAAGACTGCGGCCAGGTAAGCGTCGCCGCCGGTCACGATCAAGGCTTTGCCAAGGGCCAGGCTGACCGCGATAACGAGAATGACCTGGGTATTGAGCGCCTCGCCAACATGCCGCCATCCGAGACAGCGTAAGAAAATCATCAGTCCGACACCCAGTAGCGCACTAATGGCAATGGGTAAAATGCCAAACGCGGCAACCAATACCACTGCACCGGTGATTCCGAGGGCAAGGTTCGATTTATGCGTAGCCGGAAGATCCATGGCCTCGTGCAAAATGTATAACGGGCTGTTATTCTGGATACCGAACAACTGCTGCCGCGTGCCCTGGCAAAGAATGACATCCCCTTCTCCAAGGACCGCATGTTCCGGTGCTCCCCTCAAACCACGACGTTCGGTCTTGGGTCTGTGGAGAGCCACGACAGCAACGCCAAAGCGGGACTGGAAATCGATTTCGGATAGCGTCTTGCCATTCAACCCGGCACCCGTTGTCACCAGTACCTCGAACAACTTGGGCTGTGTGGCCGGATCACCGTGCGACGCATCTTCCAAGTCCGTGAGAGGGGCCTGAAGAACATTTTCTGCCTCTTTAAGGGCGTGCCGGTTACCGCGGACAGAGACCCTGTCGCGGGCATTTAACTGAAGTGTCGGCAACGGTGTTTTGATCATACCGGACTGATCCTCAATTTGATCAATCGTGAGTTTATGCCCACTCAGATTGAGCAGATCCGCCACGGTTAAGCCGACTAATCGCGAATCGCTCCTGATGCGCAGCAGCGCGCTGAACTCACGCTCGCTGCGCTCGTTTCCGGTTGCACGGCGCTCCGGCATCAGTTTCGGGCCGAGCAAGGACAGAAATGCAACTCCGGCCACGCCGGCAACAACGACATACCACGAAAACGAAAACATGCTGAACGTAATTCCGGCCAGGTCTTTACTGAGTGTAACGACCAGAAGGTTGGTCGAAGTACCGATCGTTGTGGCCATTCCACCGATGATGGTTGCGAAGCCGAATGGTAAAAGAATTTTGGAAGGCGTCATATTGTTGCGATGGGCAATCGCAATGAGCGCTGGCAACATCATGACCACGATTGGTGTATTGTTCAGGAACGCCGACAAAACAGCTGAGACAGCCATAACAGCTACCAGCATTAAGGAAGGACTCCGCGACCAATATTGAGAAAATATGGCCACCAATGGCTGAAGCGCCCGTGTCGTTTCAATACCTTTGCCCAAGACCATCAGCGCACAGACCGCGACCAGGGCCTCGTTGCCGAATGCTTCGAAAAAGTTGGTTGCGTCGAATGGCTCGCCGTTGTTCGCCGTGAACGGAAAGGCACCGAAAATAACGAGCAGGGTAATAAAAATTATGAATGCAGCGTTTTCCAGACGGATACGTTCTGTGGCGAACAGCGCAAGCGCCGTCACAACCAGCAACAATACCACGGCAATCCAGATGTTTGGCATTTCAGGCAGTATAAAATCCTCGTTCAAAAGTTAATTTCCGCATGTCGGTCACAGGCGGTAAAGCAAAGATCGGACACCAGCAGCATGGCATAAAATCATGTCGAAATTGATTCTGTTACGTCACTTAAAAATTCGCGTACAGGGTAAATGAGATTCCGCCGATAGTACAAGCGTCACGACACCAGCGACGACCTGTGTCACCAAGATGAACGAGATCAGTGCAAAACAGCACGGTCAAATAAAAAGTTAGCGTGAGTCATTGTTAACCTGGCATCACCCTTAACGGGGCTCTTCTTATGCTCTTCTTATGGGCAATGCTCGGCCCGACGGTGTGTTAACCGCTAATACACGGAGATGAGCCGCCCTGATGCTCAAGTCCGATTGGTTTGCAAAATGGAAATCCCGCAGATCTTACCGAGAGCAGGCGCCCTTAGGCGATATCAATAGCAAACCCTGTTCAAAGCGCAGTGTAAGAGTTTCAATCGCAGTGTAAAAATGAGCAACTTGACTCGCTCAACTTTCAAATTGACGTTTGTAACTAACTGATATTAATAATATATTACATTCGGCATGTTTTGTGCATGTATATAGGTACATCCACAACTCAAGGAGATTGTATATGAAATATGTGTATCCACTTACCATTCTTTTGACAGGCGCATTGCTGACAGGTGGCACTGCACTTGCCGGTGATCAGCATATGGCATCGCAGGCGGAAAACTCGGCCAAGCAGTCCAACGGCATGCAGCAAATGGCGAGTGACGCCTGGCTTGACGGCAAGCTTGAGAGCGCGTTTTTGTTCAATGACCAGCTCAATTCATTCGATATCGATACCGAGGTTAAAAACGGCACCGCCTATCTGAGCGGCGCGGTCGAATCCGGAATCGACGTCGACCTGGCCGGTGAAGTGGCCAAATCGGTCGATGGTATTAATCAGGTTGAAAACAATCTGACTGTTGACTCGCAGGCCAGTGACAATGCGAAAAAGTCAGAGTCCTGGCAGCAGAAATCGCAGTGGCGCCAAAGCCTTGATAATGCAACGTTGACGGCCTCGATCAAAACGAAGCTGTTATTGAACGAGCATACTGACGGCTTGGATATAAACGTTGACTCCATGAATGGTGTCGTGACGTTATCCGGGACGGTCGGTACCGAAGCAGAAGCCGAGCTGGCGGAAAAGATCGCTGCAAATGCCGAGGGCTCAAGCAAGGTCAACAATCGTTTACAGATCAAATCAGAGCAAAGCTAACGCATTGCTTCAATGGCGGCCCCGTCCTTCGGGGCCGTCCCATTGAGCCTTGTCCGTGCATTTCACTTGTTCGTTCGGCGAATGCATTACAAACAAACTGAATTTAAAACCAAGGAGATCACATCATGTTAAGTTGGGCAATTGCATTTCTGGTATTGGCATTGATTGCCGCCCTGTTCGGCTTTACCGGCATTGCCGGTGCCGCCGCGGGAATCGCCAAGATCCTGTTTTTTGTATTCCTGGTGCTATTGGTCATCAGCGCGATCGCTCATGCCATGCGCGGTAAACCGCCGGTATGAATGAACCCTGTACCTTCGAGTAACGGAGGAATGCCTTCATCGTTGCGGCGCCTTTTCTGGCGCCGCAACAGTATCCACACCAACTTTTGTAATTTTGCTTATTACATTACAAGCCCGCAGAACAGCACATGGCCAGTTCGCCCCGGAATCATCGCAATTCAATTCCAAGACCCGAAAGACTGGCATGTTGATTGCATTTCCATTGGAAAGTGTAACGGAGAAAAACCATGACAGAAGGAACAAAAGCGAAGCTCGACGATTTAATTGCGAAATTCAATACGGCCATGCTGGTAACACAATCGCTGGCTGACGAACCAAGGGCCCGGCCAATGGCGATCGCCGGCCACGGTGACGGCAGCGTGCTGTATTTCGCCACACGGTCCGATGACGAAAAACTTCAGGAACTCCTGAAACACCCGAGAGTTGCCGTGACCATGCAGGCAGATGGCTATTATCTTTCAATCACCGGGGAAGCCCGTCTGCAAACCGATGTTTTACTGGCGGAAGAACTGTGGTCCCCAGACATGCGGTTGTGGTTTCCCGATGGTTACCGGGATACCGAGTTGACGATCATCCGGGTTGATCCGACCTATGCCGAATTTTGGGACCGTACCGGACTGCGTAAACTTGAATTTCTGTGGGAAGCAGGCAAGGCCGTGGTCAGGGGTGAAAAGGCGAATGATCAGAGCCTGCAGGGACACGAAAAAGTCAGGTTCGACAAACCGGCTTGAGTCATGCTCGAAACGGGCTCGCCCCGTGCGATATGTAAAAATTACGGAATCAGTTCGGCTTTCAGGGGTAGATGATCCGATGCGATCTTTGAAAGCGCCGATTGATGCGCCTCGAGTTTACCCAGGGCATTGAATGGGTTTACCCACAACTGGTCGAGGGCAAGTAAGGGGCAACGGGCCGGGTAGGTCGCTATATTCGGCGTCGGCTTGAAATGACCGCGAAGCCAGCGCAATGGCCGTCCCCAAAGCAACCATTCATTCAGGTCACCCATCAGAACGCTGTAGTCCGATTTCTGTGTCTCGAACCGGGTCAGTATCTGTCGGATTTGCCGGCGGCGCTCGCCGGGTTTTAAACCGAGATGGGTGGCAATCACCTGGAGAACCCGGCCTTGCCAATCCAGCGAGACATCCAATGCGCCACGCGGTTCGCGTCCGGCCATGCTCAAATTGAGTCGCCGAACCTCGATTACGGGCAGACAGGTCATCAGGACATTGCCGTACTGACGGTTTTCACGTTTAAAAGTAGGGCCAGAGATGACTTCCAACCGGGACTTTCTTCCGAGGTATTGCAGCATGTCCTCACGCCCCACGCGGTGCTGCTCAACCTCCTGCAGGGCTACGATACTGGCATCGATTTCACGCAGTACGCGCGCGGTCCGGTCCGGTCTCAAAGTTCCATCACCACCAACACAGGCATGGATGTTGTAGCTGCAAAGCTTCAGCGGCCCTGACGAATTAACAGGTCGAACGTGAGGATCGATTTCGGTCATGGTGTCAAGGGCTAGGCCCGTTTGGCGAACCAGCGCTTGATCCCCCAGGAACCGAACACGATTAACAAAGCCAGTCCTGCGAGAACTGCAATACGCCCGGCCCCGGGTGAGCGGATTGCCGACATGGCTTGATCGGACAGCGCCGCGAGTGCCAATGTGCCGGGAATCATGCCGAGCAGCGTTCCGAGTGCAAAATCCCGAAAACGAATATGCGATGCACCCGCTACAAGGTTGACTACGGTGAACGGTGCAACCGGTACGATGCGCAGTGTAATCATGGCCAAAAGACCCTGCCGGCCCAAGGCCTGGCTTGCCCGAAAGATCAGTTGCCCGGGGAGCTTTTTCATCGTTTCGTGTCCAAGATAGTGCCCGATACCAAAGGTAACGAGGGCGCTCAATTCGGCGCCGAGCAGCGCATAAGAGAAACCGTAGGCCGCACCAAAGGCCAGGCCCGTGGCGATGATCATCAATGTTACCGGCAGCATCAGCAGGCCGCCGACGATAAAAACAGCTGCGATAATGAAAGGAGCGAACCAGGCCCCCTTGATACCCGACATCCGGTCGAATATCGTCGATACATCTACCCAATCAGAGAGCGGGGTCCAACGCCAGGCCGCAGCCAGGGCCAGGGTCAGCAATAACAACGATGCCAGACTTGTCAGGCCCCGCCACGCCGGAGCCCGGTCCTCGTTTGCGATCAACCTGTTTTTGAAATATTCACCATTGATGGGTTGCTCCGGGTCAGCGATGTCGGTTGCCGGTACGCTGGCGTCCAATTCCGGGGTGACCCGCATCGGAAATGGGCCCAGGGTCCGGCCGGGATGTTGAAGCGCCGAGATGGCACCGATCAACGATTGCCGGTTTGCCAGTTCCGAGGCAACGTCCTGTGCTGCGACATCGAGATGTTCTGCCAATAGCCGGTTTCGCAACAGCGCAATACCTTCTTGCCGGTGTGCATCAGCACCCGCCTCGATTGCCAGGTTGCATTCGGTGTCCAGTCCCATGGAACGATTGTTGAGGTTTGCAGAGCCCGCAAAGACGAGTTCATCATCCACTACCATGACTTTGGAGTGCAAGTTAATGCATTGCTTACCCAGTCCGGGCCTTTCAGGATAAAACACCCTTAGCCGCCCGTGGCGATCCGCCGCTTTTAATTGGTTGATCCGGCGTTCGCGCAGTACGTCCATGGTGTTCTGAGACAACCAGCCGACCGTGTTGAAAGGGAATACCAGGACAACTTCCGGACCGTCGGACTCATCCAGCCGGCTTGCCAGGGCGCCGCTGATTGACGGTGCCGTGAAGTACTGATTTTCGATGTAAATCCATTGCCTCGCCCTTGCTATAGCGTCGAGCAGAAGATGTTCAACCTCACGAACTTCGGATTGCTGCCCGTATGCGGGCATGGTGCGCGCAATGCCAACCGGGGTGTCAACAAGATCCGCCTCAAGGCCTTGAGGCCAGACCTGCTGGCTGTTATTTGATTCCGGGGCGTGTAATTCCTCCCCCGTGGCTATCTTCCAGCGCTGGCGGCACAAGTCACCGAGGTCGGCTGCAACTTTACCGGAAACCATGAGTTGCACATCATGATAGGGTTGCGGGATGTTACTGTCAGTGTCTGCCCGGCGATGATCATCCGCCCGGTGGTCACTGGCGTCCCAGCGGCCACGGGTGAAGTCGAGTCCGCCCACGAAAGCCACTTTGTCATCTACGACAGCCACTTTCTGATGGTGTGATGCGCCTGCCGGAAAGTGGCGGTCAAGCTCGAAGTGCATCCGTTCGTGCGTGCTCCAGTCAAATTTGACCTTTGGAGCCCATTCGCGGTCCGGCGCCAGAATCAATGAGTAGTCCCAGCTCAGCACACGAATTTCGAGTTCCGGTCGGCGTTGCACCAGTGCATTCAGAAAGTCACAGAGTGCGGTGGGAAAGCCATCATTGGTTTTTTCCCGAACCAACTCGAATCGGCTGTCGATATCCCAACCCAGAATAAGAATGGAGCGCCGGGCATTCATAGCGGTTTTCCTGAATACGGGAAAATAGGACGCACCGTCAACCAGATAGCAAACCCGCTCTGCGTGAGCGATCCTCCAGCAATTTTCAGAAGTCTTCAGCGTAGGTGATGTTTCGATTTTTATCTCCAGAATGAAATGAATACCCAATGAAGCGGTCAATTCTCTGACGGCTCCGTCATGTTCTAATGCAAT
Organism: uncultured Gammaproteobacteria bacterium; assembly: GCA_963801195.1. Classification (GTDB taxonomy): domain Bacteria; phylum Pseudomonadota; class Gammaproteobacteria; order Xanthomonadales; family SZUA-36; genus SZUA-36. The sequence continues at coordinate 887,955 of CAWDDX010000003.1, forward strand.
TTATATGCCGCTTCAGTTTCTGTGGCACGTTGGTGTAGTGATGACCCACCTATTGGAGTATGATTTTCCAATGCCAGTTGCGCTCATTATTGATGATGATTCCGAGTCGTCACTCGAACTGAGTGAAATCGCCCGAAACTGTGGTTTGAGTGTAGAAACGGCGCGGGATTTCGCGGCCGCACGCAGACAGTTGCTAAACCGTTCGCCGGAAGTCGCGATTGTGAAAATTGAAACCGGCGACGAACGCGACCAGGACGAATCTTTCAGGATTATCGGCCGGACTGAACTTTCCGAAGTCGCCGAAGTGTACCTGGTGTCTCCCGATCCGGACTATCGTTCTGCACTCCGCGGAATGCAGGTTGGAGCTTCCGATTATTTTCATTGGCCGGTTGATGAAGAGCGTCTGCGCACTGCGTTGAATGACCTGGTCGCGGAAATCAAGGCTTCCGGAAATGATACGTCGGTAGAAAAGCAGGCCAGCATAGGTCTTCTGCAAGGTAAATCTCCGGCTATGCACCGAGTTTACCGAATGATTCGCAGGGTAGCGCCAACGGAAGCGACGATTTTGCTGGCTGGAGAGAGTGGCTGTGGCAAGGAACTTATTGCCCGCACCATACACGGACTCAGTAACCGCAGCCGATGGACCTTTCGTCGCCATGAACTGTGGAGCCATTGCCGGCGATTTGATCGAGAGCGAGCTGTTCGGTCATCAGAAAGGCGCATTTACCGGGGCGTTAGCCAGCCACAAAGGTTTTTTTGAACGGGCCCGGGGCGGAACACTTTTGCTTGACGAAGTCACCGAAATGGAACCGGGCCTTCAGGTCAAGCTGCTGCGCGTACTCGAAACCCGGCACATCCGGCCAGTGGGCGGAGAAAAGGACATCGATATCGATGTACGTATCATCGCTTCGACCAACCGTGAGCCCGAGGAAGCGCTCAACGATGGCCAGTTACGGGAGGACCTCTATTACCGCCTGGCTGAATTCCCGCTTCGTGCTCCCCCTTTGCGTGAACGCGGTGAAGATGTTGTCCTGCTCGCGAAAGAGTTTCTGCAGCAGGCCAACAAACGTGAATCCACCAGCAAAACATTCGCGGCGGAAACTTTGGATCTGTTAAGGCTTCATGACTGGCCGGGTAATGTGCGGGAGCTGAAAAATGCCGTATCCCGCGCTTTCATTCTCGCTACCGGTGAAATTCGCCCGGACGACCTTCCGGGGTCCATACCCACCGGTGGCACACTTACCGGCGATTTTCTTCGTTTTCCCATTGGCTCAAATCTCGCGGAAATTGAGCGGCGTATGATTTTGGCCACACTCGAGCAGCATGATGGTGATAAACCGCTTACTGCTGAAGTGCTCGGCATCAGCCTCAAAACCTTGTACAACCGTCTGAAGAGCTATTAATTAACCCGAACATTGCATCAGTATCCCGGCCCTGGCTGGTTCAGGTACGCCTCGGCTTGGGCTTCCTTCAAGCCGTAGCAACGGCTACGTCTTTCAGTCCAGCCTGGCGCCGGGTCGCACCTGTCGTCAGCCATCATCCGGGATACTGGTGCAATGTTCGTGCTGAAGCCTTTTTCGGTTTTTCTCTTACAGTAGTTTTTTCAATCCCTTTGTAAATTTAAAACGCGGGAAACGCGGGCCAGTGCCCGCGGAACTGTGATCGTCAGCTATTTGAGAGCGTTTTCTGCTTTGGTGTGAAAATTGCATTAATGACTTTGTACCATGAGAGCAAACTCGAGAATGAAGTCCGGCGCGCAAGATCAACACCCTGAACAAAGGCAACATGTAACAAGATGGAACAGCAATACAATCTGACCCAGATAAACGGCGCCGAGGTTTTCGACCGGCATGGCGTGGGTCTCGGTACGATCCGGCAACTCACGGTCAACGTGAAAGAAGGGTATATCGAATATGCGACGCTGCGAATCGATTCCGGCGAAAAGAATAATCGCCTCGAAGTGGATATACCCTGGAGCCAGTTTCGGCTGGCGAAGGACAGTCGACACCTTGAACTCAACATCAGCCTGGCCGTTCTGGAGGCTGTTGCCACACGCCGCTCGTTTAGAAATTAAGGAACCGGTCTCAGTCATCGGATCAAGGCCGGTTCGAAAAGGCAGGCTGGTAATAACGACAAAATTTTCCATTATCTATGTAAATTTTACAAAAAAACCATCATTTCTTTCCAATATCGCTATTTGAACGGGAAGCAAGTGCTGGCATGGAGATTGCATCTTTATAACCAGGTCCAGAAGAGGAACGTAAACCATGATGAATCACGCGAAAGAAACCAATTTGTCGATACGGCGGATACTGGTCCTGGTCGATCCTGACCAGGTTCTCCATGCTCCACTCCAGGATTCCGGAGTGCTGCAGCGCGCCATACAACTGGCGCAAACTTCAGGTGCGGAACTGGAGCTATTTCATCCGTATCATGACGCCTCGCTCGAGCTGGGCCTGTTCGCAAACCGTGAAGAGGTGAATCTCGAAAAAGAGCGTGTGACCAACCACGCTGCGACGCGCATGGCAGAGTTGGCCCTGCAATTAAAATCCTCCGGTGTATCAGCCCGTCACGAAGTGCGCTGGGACCACCCGCCTGCCGATGCCATTCTGCGAAAAATTGCAGACTCCCGGGCTGACCTGGTGATAAAAGAGACACGGGCCCCCGACTACATCATGGGTCTGGCAGATCACTCTGACTGGGAACTGATTCGAAATTCCCCGGCCCATTTATGGTTTGTCAAAGAAGGGGCCCCGCTAACGGGAACCATATTGACCGCTGTTGGTGGCACTGCCTGGGAAGAGGGGATCATGACACCTTCCGATTTCGAAGTATTCGAAGTAGGGAATTCGATTGCCGACAAGATCAATGCTCAAAACCGTCCGATACATTGCTATGAGGTGCCGCGGGTCGAGGCCTACGCCTCCTACGAACCCTTGTTTGCAGGCATGACCAGCATCTCCCGACGGAACTGGGAAGATGTGGCGCGGCTTCATGGCCAGGCCATTGACGATTTCGCTGAACACTTTGGCATCAACCGTGACCAGGTACTGGTATCCAAAGGTCACCCCGCCGAGGTAATGCCGGAAATGGCGCGTGAACTGTCAGCCGGACTGTTGGTCATGGGCGCCCGTAACATGGGACGCTGGCAGCGTGTATTTAATCCCGTCACTGCGGAGCCGGTGCTCTCTGATGCGCCATGTGACGTGTTGTTTGTGAAGGAAAGCGACAATGTGGAAATTCCCGAGGCGACGGAAAAGCCGACAAGCGGTGTGCCCGAGGTCGATCTCGAGATGGCGATTACGAACCCGGAAAATGTCTTCAAGTCACCCCGGGCCGTGATTGAAAACAACCAGTTGACGTCGGACCTGCGTGAACGGATCCTCGAGTTATGGGATCTCGACGTCCGGGCCCGGCTGACCCTGGAAGACGAGGGCGGTTCGGTTAAGTCGTCCCCCGCCGGCCTGCTGAAGGAAATCAAAAACGCGAAGATTGCCCTGGCGGAAAAAGAGTCGCGTCGTGCGGGCTGAAGATATTTCAAATGCGTTCAAGGGAAGTGTCCGTGTTTGAACTTGATTGGCACGCAATACTGATGAATTTGTACCAGGTGGGCATAGCATATGTGCTGGCTTTACCGGTGGCCTGGGACCGCGAACAAGAAGCCCGAAGCGCAGGTCTGCGAACTTTCCCGCTGGTTTCGATCGCAGCCTGCGGCTATATGCTGGTGGGCATTCAGGTGCTTGATTCAACCGATGCGGAGTCGCGCGTGCTGTATGGCATTGTCGCCGGAATGGGCTTCATCGGTGGTGGCGCCATACTGAAAAGCAGCGGCAGCGTAACAGGCACTGCCACTGCGGCGAGCCTGTGGATGACCGGCGCCATCGGTATCGCGGTCGCCTTTCACCGCTACGAAATTGCGATTGTGCTGGCCGTTCTGAATTACCTGACCCTGCACTATGTCAAGCAATTCAAACAATAGGGCGCTATGAGCGGAGAGGTGAACCATGCCTGAAAGTTTCAAGCGACTTTACGCTTAAGCGGCGCTGACTTCGTTTGACTTCTTCTGGAAAGCGGGAGCATGGACCACGATATGGCAGGAGCATTCAGGCTAAAAACCACCATTGCCGTGGCCGCCGCCGTCACACTGGCTGGTGGCTTGCTGTCCTTTGCCATTACAGGCAACTGAGTTTGGTGCATGCTTTTGGCACGATAATTACTTGATCAATCTTGAAGACCATTTCAAACACAGACATTTACTGGAGAATATTATGGCAATTACCATTCTTGAACTCGCACCTGACAGCCTCGAAGTCATTATCGTGGGAACGATGGAAAAAAGTGACTACGACGTGTTTGTTCCGGCGGTAGAAAAACGCATCGATGAGTGTGGTGAAGCAAACCTTCTGCTCAACGTTTCTAATTTTGAAGGCTGGTCACCGAAGGCGATTTGGGAAGATCTGAAGTTCGATATCAAGCACTACAACGATATATCCAGGCTGGCTCTGCTGGCGGCAAACTCGGAAAAGGAATGGATGGCTACTTTGTCCAAGCCTTTTACCGGCGCAAAAGTCAAATTCTTCTCCCTGGACGCGCATGAATCCGCGAGACAATGGGTAATAAATAAAAATCAGGCAACGAATTGATTCTGCTTTTCAAAATCATACAAACAAGTTCTTGAATCGACCATCATTGAATAAACAATAAACAGGAGATACCTGCCACCAGGATTTTAATTGCATGAATGAAAACGGCAACACAACAGAACACCGTGGTAATGCCCCACTGGAAAAAGGCTTTGCCACCATCATCACGCCGTTTCAGGATTTCATAAAGGACCAGACCACTGCCAGTGTTATCCTGATTGTCTGTACTGTGTTGGCCATGGTGCTCGCCAATTCTCCTTTGGCACAATGGTACGAATCCATCCTGCACATTAAAGCGGGCTTTGTATTTAGTGACTGGGCGCTGCAGAAAAGCCTGCAACACTGGATCAATGATGGTCTGATGGCCATTTTTTTCTTCGTGCTCGGACTGGAGATAAAGCGTGAAATTTTTGCTGGCGAACTTGAAGATCCGCAGCAAAGCCTCCCCGTGATTATGGCGGCAGCAGGCGGTATGCTGTTTCCGGCGTTGATTTATTATTTATTTAACCAGACTTCACCTGAATCACTCGGCTGGGGCATTCCGATGGCCACCGACACCGCGTTTGCTGTGGGTATTCTTGCATTACTGGGCCGTCGCATTCCTGTCGCCGTATTTGTGTTTCTTACGGCGCTTGCCATTATCGATGATCTGGGTTCCATTCTGGTCATTGCTCTGTTTTACACCGAAAACATCAATATGCCTTACCTGTTTGCCGCTGTAATCCTGCTTGCCTTTTTGTTGCTGTCCAATTTGCTGGGTATTCGCAGCCCTGCTCTATATTTTCTGGTCGGCGGCCTGGTGTGGCTGGCGATGCTGCAGTCCGGTGTCCATGCCACCATTGCCGGTATTCTGGTAGCGTTTACAATTCCTGGACACCCGGAACGTGATCAAAGCTGGTTTCTGAATAGAACGCGTGGACTGGTACATGAGTTGGAAACCATCAAGAAAAACAAACAGAAGTCCGGGCCAATCCTGGCGGAACAGGACCAGCATGAAGTCGTTGAACAGGTGGAACGGGCTGCAACAAAAACAACTACACCGCTGCAGCGCTGGGAGAAAGGGCTGGGACATCCGGTTGCACTGTTTGTGCTGCCTGTTTTTGCTTTGGCCAATGCGGGTGTGCCGATTGATATGACCGCACTGCCTTCAGCTCTGATCAACGGCATTACTGCCGGTATTGTATTCGGGCTGGTATTTGGCAAGATTTTTGGTATTGCTTTCATGTGCTGGCTGACGCTGCGCCTTGGTTGGGGCCGTCTTCCCGCCGGGATGAGCATGCAACATGTGGTGGGTATTGGTCTGCTTGGTGGTATGGGGTTCACCATGTCGATATTTATTGCCACACTCAGTTTTGCCCAGGATCCTGCCAGCTTACTGGCAGCCAAAACTGCCATCCTGCTGGCTTCATTTATCGCTGGAGTCAGTGGTTATTTTTGGTTGCGGAGCTGTCGATAGTTGCCTTTTAACACAGTGCAAGCCATTGACCGAAATTGCGCAAGCAGAGAAAGACTGACTCCACTCTGATGCCTTGATGATTTTCTGATTCTATATTCAACACAGAACACTCAAATAGCCTCTTGTAGTCAATCGGCTGAAGATTACTGAAAGCCTGGTAAATAAGAGCGAACCGGATTTGGCCGATAAACTTCAACACGTTTTCACCAACAGGACGCACAGCTACCTTCATACAAAGCTGTTTCCGGTGCCTTCAGATCGTATAAACTGATGTCCGTTTCCCAATGTGGCCACGATCACAATAATCTGTGAAGAAGTTAAGCATGAAATTGATTACATCCCGTCCTGCCAGGTACTACCGCCGAAGCATAATTTTGTTTCTTGCACTGGTGTTGCAGCTTTTGACGGCATCTGAACTCGCGGCACAAAATCTCAAGGATGGAAACTTAGAGCAATCTGATAACCGGACTACGGCTGCCGTTATCGTCGATGGCAGAATCTTGTTCGATTTGCGCGGCGTGACTTCTTTTCCGGCGAAGGAGCGTGTGAAAAATGTTCGTGACAGGATCATCGCGGCGGCCCGCGATAAATCCTTTTCGGTGGACGATATCAAAATAGTCGAAGAAGACGAACGCACATCACTGTATGCGGGTGATAAGCTCTTGTTCAGCCTGTTTGATATGGATGCCGAGATCGAACAAATTGATCGCAAACTGCTGGCGCAGGCGGTCCAGGTAAAGGTCGCCCGTGTGATTACTGATTACCGCAGTGATCGCAGTCCAAAGGAGTTGGTGAGACATGCGGCGTATGCCATTGGCTTGACGGCCGTTCTGGTTGTGCTGCTCTGGGGAATTCTCCGATTGTACCGCCTGCTTGATGCCTGGGCTTTGCGCCACGTACACAAGAGTGTCAAGGACCTTGCGAGCAAATCACATCACCTGATCCAGGCCGAGCAGCTCTGGACCCTGGTTGCCGGATTCCTCGATATGCTGCGATTGCTTTCTATCGCGATCCTGGTTTACACCTACCTGAATACGGTGCTGGGGCTTTTCCCGTGGACACGTCCGGCGGCAATTATCCTTTTCGACCTGATTCTTAACCCGGTAAAAAGTCTGTGGCATGGGTTTGTGTCCTCGCTGCCTGACCTGGTATTTCTTGCCATCCTTGTCCTGGTGGTGCGCTACATACTCAAATTGACCCGTATGTTTTTCACCCAGGTTGCCCGGGGCCGGATCAAACTGCGCGATTTTGATCCCGATTGGGCCCTGCCAACGCACAAGATCGTGCGGATTCTTGTCATTGCATTCTCAATCGTTATCGCCTATCCGTATATTCCCGGCTCCGACTCGATGGCCTTCAAGGGGGTTTCCGTATTTATCGGTGTGATTTTTTCGCTTGGCTCATCATCCTTTATTGCCAATATGCTGGCCGGCCTGGCAATGACCTATCGTGGCGCTTTCAAGGAAGGTGAACGGGTCAAGATCGGTGACATCGTCGGCAAGGTCGACGAAATCAAGCTGATGACCACACGCATTCACACGATAAAAAATGAAAGCGTGATCATCCCGAACTCCAATATTTTGAACACCGACGTGACTAACTATTCGGTGATGGCGCGCGAACCGGGCCTGGTGCTGCATACCACCGTCGGTATAGGTTACGACACGCCCTGGCGGCAGGTGGAGGCGATGCTGTTACTCGCGGCCGAACGCACCGAGGGTCTGAAAAAAGAACCAGCGCCATTCGTCCAGCAAACCTTGATGGGTGATTTCGCGGTGAGTTATGAAATCAACGCTTATTGCTCGGATGCTGCCCAGATCGTCGCGATCAGATCCGGATTGCATCGCAGCATTCAGGATGTGTTCAATGAGTATGGTGTGCAGATCATGTCCCCGGCGTACGAGAAGGATCCCGAAACGCTCAAAATTGTTCCACCCGAAAACTGGTACACCGCACCTGCATCGAAGCCGCCGGAAAAATGATCCGCGCAATCACATCGGTGGCCACGCTGCTATTTGGCACCGCGATCCTGCTCACTGGACAGGGTTTGCAGGGTACGCTTTTACCGGTACGTGCGACACTGGAAAATTTCTCCACCATATCGATCGGCGTGATGGGAGCGACCTATTTTCTCGGTTTCACCTACGGCTGCTGGAAGGGTTCGGTATTGATACGCGGAGTCGGGCACGTTCGTGTATTTGCCGCAATGACCGCAGTCGCCTCGGCCACGCCTTTATTACACGGCTTGTGGGTCAACCCGTGGATATGGAGCTCACTGCGTTTTGTTTCGGGGTTCTGTTTTGCCGTCCTTTACCTTGTCATTGAAAGCTGGCTGAATGAGCGTTCTACAAATAGAAATCGGGCCAGTGTCTTTTCCGCCTACATCCTGATCAATATGACCGTGCTGGGTATCGGCCAGCAGATGTTGCTGTTTTATGACCCGCTGAAGTTGAATCTGTTTGCGCTGACCTCCGTGCTTGTATCACTGGCGGCTGTTCCGGTTGCGCTTTCAAAATCGGAAAACCCGCGGCCCATTGAAGATGCGAAGCTGAATTTTCGTTACCTCTATCGTAATTCGACAGTGGGTATGCTGGGCAGCCTGGGCTGCGGCCTTGCCAACGGCTCTTTCTGGGCGCTGGCGCCGGTGTTTTCCGTCAGCTATTCCGGTGACATTTCTCTGACCGCCAATTTTATGACCGCGGTGGTTTTTGGCGGCGCAATCGGCCAATGGCCATTGGGATGGTTATCGGACCGGATGGACCGGCGTATCGTGTTGGGCGCCATCTCGTTTGCCGGTGTGATCATTGGCGCCATAATGTGGTCAATGGCCACAGAGCTTTCAAGCATCGGGTTAATCTTGCTGGCAGCTTTGTGGGGGGCAGTGGCTTTTCCGATTTATTCGATATCCGTCGCACACGCAAATGATCGTGCAGAAACCGGTAGCTTTGTCATGGTTTCCGCCGGTTTGCTGTTGATGTATGGCATCGGGGCAATTATCGGACCTTTTCTGGCGTCGGCCATGATGACATTCGGCGGTTCCGATTACCTTTTTCTTTTTACCGGTATTGTTCACCTGTTGCTGGCGCTGTACGTGGTTACGCGCAGGTTTGTCAGGCCGCAGACGGGCATGTCTGAACACAGACCATTCAGTGAAGCCCTGGCATCTACGCAAACCAGGTCGCAGATTTACGAGGACGAATTGGAAAGGGGGGACTAAGGGTGGCCTATGATGGGGCACTGGCAAGCCGATGAGGGGTATTGTTTACACAGCACCTGAAGGGTTTGAGTCAGAGGAGGAATTGGTGTCATGGGTACAATTAAGTCTCGAATTTGTTTTGCGGCTTGCGCCGAAATAGTATCGTTGGCCGTCAAGTGCTCAACCGTTTCCAAAACTGGCTGCAGGTTTCACTTTCGTATCTGCCTCAGCGTTGTAATCTCCATCATGCTGATGCCGGCTTTTGCGCTATTTCCTCATACGGCCATGGCTGAGCAGGCAGCCGGCGCCAATACCTATGAGAACTTGCTTGTCATGTTCGAGGATTGGCGCAAATTTGAATCCCCGCCCCTGCTCGAAGGCGCACCGGACTACACGGCGGAAACAACCGCCCGGCGCCACAGGGAATTAAAGTCCTACCAGGCTCGGCTAAAGTCATTCGACATCGAAAACTGGCCGGTAAGCCAGCAGGTGGACTGGCATCTCGTAAGGGCCGAAATGAACGGCATGGATTTCAACATCCGGGTCCTCCAACCCTGGGTTCGTGACCCGGCCTTTTACACCTCGGTGTGGACCGAACAGAGCGACACGCCGGCTCATGAAGGCCCGACACATCACGCGTTGGTAGAATTGTGGACCTATGAATTCCCGCTCAATCCACAATCCGAAGCCAGGCTCGCCGCGGAACTGTCAAGCATACCGCCGCTTCTCAAGCAGGCGCGTGTCAACCTGACCGGCAATGCCCGCGAACTTTGGATAGCCGGTATCCAGAACCTGAGAGACCAGCAGGCGGCGCTTGCCGAACTGGCGGTCAAAACAAATGCATCGGGGGATGAACTCAGCTCCGCCCTGGAAGCTGCCAGGCTGGCGACCAAAGACTTTGTCAGGTGGCTGGAAGAACAGTCACCATCAAAAACCGGGCCCTCCGGTATCGGAAAAGAGAATTACACCTGGGCTTTGCGCAACGTACACCTGGTGCCGCTGAGCTGGGAGGAAGAGGTCGTATTGCTGCAACGGGAACTGGATCGCGCTGTCTCCATGCTGGTCCTGGAGGAACACCGCAACCGCAATCTTCCGCCGCTCGTGGCCATATCCAGCCCTGAAGAATACCGGCAACGCGCCGAGCAGGCCGTCACGCAGTTTTCCGCGTTCCTGCGCAGCGAGGACATACTGCCGGACTATGACTACATTGAACCGGCCTTACGCGCGCAAATGCACAGTTTTGTTCCGGAGGAGCAACGAAACTTTTTTGATATCGTTTCCCATTATGAATTACTGGCGCTGTGGACCCACTGGTACCACTGGTTCGACCTGGCTTTGATGGATGCACAACCAAATCCCAGTCCGATCCGCCGTAGCGCACTGCTTTACAACATCTGGGATAGCCGTTCAGAAGGTATGGCCACCGGTTTCGAGGAGATGATGATGCACGCGGGGCTGTATGCCGACAACCCGCGCGCCCGCGAGCTCGTCTGGATCATGCTGGCAGCACGCGCGGCTCGCGGTCTCGGCTCTTTATACGCACAGGCCAATATATTCACCCTCAAGGAAGCCCGGGATTATCACGTCGCTCACACCCCGCGCGGCTGGATGCGCGAAGACCTCGACCTGCTCGGTTTTGAGCAACTGCTCTACCTGCGTCAACCCGGATACGGCAGCAGTTATATAACGGGTAAATACCTGATCGAGCGGATGCTTGCAGAGATAGGCCGAAAGTCCGAGGAGCGCATCATCCTGTCTGATTTTTTCGGCCAGGTGGACCAACAGGGTGTGATTCCGGTATCTTTGATCCACTGGCAATTAACCGGTGACGGCGAACAGGTCCGGTCGTTGATAGAGTGAAGGGCAAACGGGCCGCAATTCATATTACAAGCCCAGGGGAGCAAATCAACGCAGCGCGGCATACGCGCTGAAGCGACGGCAACCTGATAAGTGGAGGGGTTTGCAACCCCCCGCAACCGGCCTTCACCAATCTTCTTATTTCCTTCAAATTTCATCCCATTTGGTAGATCAGAATGATACTTGCCGGCAAAAGCCGGCACGGACATTGAATTTAGACACCACAAGGAAAGCCATCATGAAACTGAATGCTCGAATATACATCGCTCTCATCGCACTGATGCTCGCATTGTCTGCCGGCACCGCCAACGCACAGCAGCAACAGAGCAGCCAGACACAGAACAGGCAGCAGTTGCGTGATCAGTCGAATGTCGGCACCTCGCAGCAAAAGCAGCGGATACGCAGCCAGAAACAAATACACGTTGAGAATAACCTGGGCCAGGGCCAGAAAAGCCGCCAGATGAACCGCCAGGGTAACCGGCAGAACCAGGCTAAAAGCAAAGGCAAGGGCAAAGGCAAGGGCAAGGGCAATTGACCCGGCGGTCAGGTTTAAACGGAACGCGGGTCCCTTAACGTGAAACCTGACAGCACCGCGCTCTGAAAGGTGTCTTTGGGGTTTGCCAATGAGCGGACAGTATTTATGCTGTGGTATCCAGGTCTCCTCATGCACCCTGGTTTCGCGAATGCTGCCACAGGTCCCGTTGTGGGGGCGCCAGCCCCCACTTTTTTATTTTGTCACTTTTTGCTATCCCCGATGATTCGACAGGTGTCCTCGATACCATAGGTAAACTTGTAAATCGGCCAGCGTATTTAAGCGGTGATTAAGGCAGTGAGGGTTATAATAAGCTGTGGTGTGGGGTTGCCGCCCAATCCAAGTGTAAATATAAAAAGGAGTATGTCATGAGTACTATAAAAAGTGCCTGGGTCCGGATACTGTGCGTCCTGCCATTATGTCTCGCAGCCTGCACGCCCGTTGAAGCACCGAAGACGGCCTCGATTTCCGGTCGCATTTATTTTGATGTCGATAACAGCGGAAGTTGTGAAAAAGAACCCGGTATATCCGACATGCCGGTGCGTCTCTATTTCGGCGCATGTGGTGAAAATATGCTGGAAACACATTACACCGACGCAAACGGTGAGTTTGTTTTCCTGAACCTGGCTCCCGGTGATTATTGCGTCGTTCCCGATTTTGAATTCAAAACCTGCGGGTACGCGGGTAATTTTCCGACCACGGCCATCTCCCGGAAGGTGACACTCGAAAGCGGCACAAAGTCCGAGTTGGTCTGGTTCGGTTTTGGCGACATTTCGGGTAAAGCTGAAAACTGAAGATTTCCCTGCGGTCTGAAATTGTTGAAGCGCCGGCCCGGTACTGCTGCACGCGCCAATACTGTATGTAGCGGGGGTGAACCCGTCAAAATCAAACAATTCACTCCAAATTGATTCCGACCGGTGTCAATTTTTCCAAAAGCGCCCTGTAACGGGGAATGCCGTCCATCTTTTCGTGAAACAGCTCGCTATGGAGATAAGAAACTGCAACCTCGGGAATGGTGCTTTTGGCCTGGCGTTCAACCCAATCAAGCGCAGCTTCGTATTGCCCGGCGCAAACCAGGGCGAACGTTACGAAGTACGGATCGATCTGCCGGGGGTCATAGAACCAATCCGGCGGTTGACCTGCTCTTCCGGTACGAACAAAGGCTTCAATCAAATCAATCGTTTTTTGATCGGACCGCACCTGTCCCTCCAGGTCGGATCTTCGCTGGAATGCCGCCCTGGCCTCGGGAAATTCACCCTTCACGATATGGATAAAGCCTTTGATCTGCCAGCCATAATTGAAATCAGGTGCAAACGCAAGGGTCTGATCGATGCGGTCCATCGCGGCATCGTAATCACCGGCGTTGAGTAATTGTTCCGCAGCGTTAGCGCCGATAATGCGTGACCGGGGATCGAGTTCCAGGGCCGTCCTGTATGCATCATTCGCCAGCTCACTCTCGCCCATGTCAGTTAGAGCATATGCATACCAATGCCAGGCTACCGCGCTTTCCGGTTCATATTTCAGCGCCAGGCGATAATTGTCGAAGCATTCCTGCCTTTCCAGTTTGAGCATGTGAATGTACGCCAGCACAGCGTAAGCCCTGCCTGCCTGTGGGTCGAGTTCAAGCGCGGTTTCGGCAGCCAGCCCGGCTTTCTCCATTTGCTCCGGCGCCTTTGCAAAGTCGATCTCCCAGGCAGGCAGCAATACCCAGGCCAGGCCCAGCCCTGTCCAGGCATCGGCATAGGACGGATCGAGCTGGGTCGCACGTTCAAAATGATCCACTGCAAGGTAAAGGTTTTGCGCCTCCCGCAGGTTCCAGAAATACAAACCCTGCAGGTATTCCTGGTAAGCCTCGGGATTGCTGGTGCCCGCAGATGCGATTATTGTCTGGTCGGTGAGCCTCAGCCGCAACTCGCGCACGATCGCGGCGGTGATTTCGTCCTGGATGGCAAAAATGTTCACCAGTTCGCGGTCGTAGGTCTCGGACCACATGTGGAACCCGTCGCTGACGCGTATCAACTGGGCGGTCACGCGGATTTGCGAACCCGATTTGCGCACGCTGCCTTCGAGGATGTGATCGACACCCAGCACCGACGCAATCTCGCCGATCGGCTTGTTCTGCCCCTTGAAAGAAAACGACGAGGTGCGCGCCGCCACTTTCAGCGCGTCGATCTTGGCCAACCCGTTCAGCAGTTCCTCGGATATTCCGTCAGAAAAATACTCCTGTTCCGGGTCCGAAGACATGTTGACGAAGGGCAGCACGGCGATGGAGTTATGGGATTCCTCGCTTGCCTCTGCGCTGGCCGGTTGTTCCCTGACAGCCTGGGTTGCGGCTTCGTCCGGCACGGCCTGAATATCCCCGGACAGCACAAACTTGTCATAGGCGAAATAAGCCAAAGCCAGCGCCATCACGACCGTGATCATGAGGTTGAGTTTCCTGCCTGTGTGCGGTGCGATGGACTGAGTGCGGTCCACCTCGCTTTCGCGCTTGATCCCCTCGGGTGTCATCTCGAAAGCCCAAGCGAAGAACAGGGCAAACGGCAGACCGGTCGCCAATAGCACCAGCACGGTTTTGATCGCCCAGGCGGGTGTGCCAAAGCTCTCGAACACCAGTTGCAGCACCTGCGCGACCAGCCAGGCGACAATCACGTAGGCAAAACCCACCTTGAAGACATTACGGCGTTTCAGTTCATTGAAAATTGACAAGGGCTGGCTTCTTTGTGTCCGCTATTGCCGATAAGCATAGTTGCTCGGAGAGTAAAATCCAAAACATTCATCGATTAGCGGGGGTTGCCATTCGAACCGACCCGGTTAATGCGTCAATAATTCAGGAAATAGGGAAGCGCCATCAGCACGACACCGATGATGACCAGCAGGATGATGCTTGAAACAAAATACGGGTAAATCATCAGCGCCACACCGCAGACCATCGGCATGATCGCGCTCTGCCGTTTACCGTAAATAAAGAAGCCCAGCCCGACGGAACTGAATATCATGGTCCATAACAATGATGCCGTGCTCAAGTGAATCTCCCGTGCAATACGTTTGTGACTGAAAAGTGTGACACTACAGAAACGTATTTGTCAGCGTACACGATAAATCGCCGGGAGGTTTTGCCATCGTCACCGGAACACCACAGGCCAGCTGATCTTTTTTCAGTAACCCGGCTAACCTAAGCCTCAAGCCTCACGTCTATACTTCTGAAATGAGCCAAACCGAGCAAAAAATTATCCGTAAGGCCGCCAGGGGGGATCGCACGGCGTTCCGTCAACTGGTGCTGGAGCACAGTCATTCGATGTTCCGCCTCGCCTGGCGGTTGAGTGGGGATGAAGCGGCAGCGGAAGATATTGTGCAAGAGGCTTTTATCAAGGCCTGGTCGAAGCTCGGAGATTTCAGGATGGATGCCAGCTTCAAGTCGTGGCTGCATCGGATCACGGTCAACACGGCGATGGATTACCTGCGCAAGCACGTCAGGCGCAAACAGTTCGAGACCGCGGAACCGGAATGGGAAACGTCTGCACACGCGGCAGATGAACCGGATACCGGCCGCCAGCTCGATGTCTGCCGGCAGACACAGGTCGCGATGATGGACCTGAGCGAGGCGGAACGCACGGCCCTGCTGCTCAAACACTATGAAGGCCATTCCATCGAAGAGGTCGCCCGGATCATGGAAATTACCACGGGCGCCTGTAAACAGAACATTTTTCGCGCAGTCAAGAAAATGCGCATTGCTTTAAGACCACTGGTGGCAACATGAGACATATCACTGACGAAGACCTGACGCTGCTTTTTTACGGCGAACACGAAGACCCGGCCCTGGCCGTGATGGTGGCTGATTCAGAAGCGCTTTCCGCCCGTTACGATGCGTTATGCGCCGAACTCAAACTGGCCGACGCCTATCAACCACCGCAGCGTGGGGATGACTATGGTGCAGAGGTATGGCAAAGGATTTCACCACACCTGGGCTACAAAGAAATGGCCGGTTCCCGTTTTAGCCACTGGCTGGCTCCTTTTCTCCAGCCCCGCTTCAGTCTGGCCGGTGCACTTTCGATTGTCCTGGTGGCCGCACTGGCATTTACGCTCGGACGTAATGGCGGGCCGGAAGTAAGCAATGGCCCCGTTGTATCAGCAGGTACGCCTGTGGTGGCCATGGCGGATATCGATTCCAGCCGTCTTCTGAACCGCTCGGTAGCCGCCCACCTGGAGCAGGTCAATATCGTGCTGACCCAGTTCGTCAACACCTCTGTGACCAGCGCAAGCGAAACCGGGCACGTCACCGACATACTGGTTGCCAACCGCCTGTACCGGCAGGCAGCGGTCGCCGAGGGCGATCAAAAACTGGCCGCTTTCCTGGCTGATCTCGAACCCTTGCTGATCGAACTGGCCTACCAGGCCCAGTCGGGCTCGGCGGCAACCCGTGAACGTATGCAGCAGGAGGTCAAAGACGGTCTCCTGTTCAGGGTTCGCGTGATGAACAAGCAACTCAACAAACCCGAAATATCGGTATAAGGACACTCATATGTCACACACAAAATTTTTCAGAACACTCGCGCTGACTACCACGCTGGTTGCGGCAACGGTACTTGCACAGACCCCTTATGACGAAGGCCAGAAAGCTTTGCGTGAACAGGACTGGAGCGCCGCGGCGGAACATTTCAAGCAGGCGATCAAGGCAGACAAGGACACGGCCGATGCTTCCATGTACTGGCGCGCTCATGCCCTTTACAGGGCCGGACATCAAAAAGAAGCCGAGCGGCAGGTTGCCACGCTGGAGCGCAAATACCCTGAAAGCCGCTGGGTAAAAGAGGCCCAGGTGCTGCAAATTGAACACGACGACTCGGAGCCGGTACTGGCCGATGTCGTTGATGAGAACGGTATGGACGATGATTTACGGCTGTTCGCACTGGCCCAACTCATGGACCGTGATCCGCAACGAGCGCTGCCGCTGGTGCTCGACATGTTGAAAAACGCCAAATCGGAAAGTACCCGCAGCGATACGCTGTTTATCCTGGGCATGAGTGACGACCCCAGGGCCCAGGAAGCCATCGCCCGCATTGCCCGTGACGACAAAAACCCGGCATTGCAGGCGGACGCGATCCACATGCTGGGTGTTTCGTCCAACGGTCCTTCGATCGACCTGCTCGCAGAGCTGTACCGCGAATCCGACAGCATGGATGTCAAGCACGCCGTTATCCAGGCCTATATGGTCGGTGATGAATCAGCGGAACTGGTTGAAATACTGACCGGTTTGCTTAAGACCGAGGAGAACGAAGATCTGCAAATGGACATCATCCACACGCTGGGTCTGATGGATGCGACCGATGCATTGCGCGAACTGTACCCGACGCTCAAAAAAGTGGAAACCAGGGTTGGCGTTCTCGAAGCATATTCCCTGGCTGGTGATACCCAGGCCCTGCGTCAAATCCTTGAGACCGAAACCAACCCGGAACTGCGGGCCACCGCCATCCGTGGCATCGCCATGGAGGATGATGAAGGCTCGGTAGCCTTGCTCGAATCGATCTATGACAACGCGGTGTCGGTCGAGGAGAAGAAGTCTATCCTCGAATCACTGATCATGATGGATGATGCCGAGGATATGGCGATGAAAATCATACGCACGGAGTCCGATATCGAATTGCGCCGTGATGCGATTCACGTGCTGGGTGTGATGGAAGCCACGGAGGCTATGGCCGAGTTGTATGCCAGCATCGAGCCAAAGGAACTGCGCAAGCAGGTGCTCGAATCCATGATGATCGCCGATGATATCGCCGGTCTTCAGAAGGTACTGCAGACCGAAACCGATCAGGCGTTGAGGGCGCAGGCCATCGAGATGCTGGCCGTCAGCGATGATGACAACGCTGCCGAATACCTGATTGGTCTTTACCCGCGTGCTTCACGCGCCGAGAAAGAGGCGGTCATTCAATCCATGATGATCATGGAAAATTCCGAGGGTCTGATCGGACTGATGAAGACCGAGACAGATCCGGAACTCAGACGTCAGATGCTGGAAATGTTGTCCACAATGGATTCGGAAGAGTCCGACCAGTACCTGTTTGAACTGCTGGAGAAGAAAGGATGAAAAGCAAATGGATAATACTGCCGCTGCTGATATGGTGTAGTCATGGTTGGGCGCAGGCAGGTGCGTTGTACAACGCCAGGGTCATCGAGAACCTGTCGCTCACCAACCCGGCAAAAGTGATGGAAACGGCTCAGGGTGAATGGCTGGCTTTCAGTATACCGGTACTGGCGGACACACGCTCCTCGTGTTGCTGGAGCGGCAAGTGGAATCGCATGGTCGAGGTCGGATGCAGCCTGGAAACCAGGCATCAAAGCTACGGTTCGAGGTCTGATTCGCCACTGACTGAAAACCTGCTTGTTTTCAGCCAGATCTCTGCAGGCAAGGTCAAAGAACTGCGGGTCTTCGGTGAGTCATGTCCGGTCGATGCCAACGGTGCGCAGGTGACCTGGATCGGAAACGTGGGTGAGACGGAAGGTCTGGACTGGCTGGAAAATGCAGTGCGCAATGACGGGCGCGAATCGGCGGGTGATTCAGCATTGATGGCGCTGGCCCTGCACCGCAGTCCTGAGGCCGGCCAGCGGCTTTACACGCTGGCAAAGGACAGCGGGAGTGAACACGCCGAAACTGCCATTTTCTGGCTCGGAGACAGCCGCGGTGAACAGGGCTTCAGGATGTTGAAGCAATTGCTGGTGGAATTGCCGAAGGGTGAGCGAAGACGTGAAATCTGTTTTGCCCTGGCACAGAACAAGAATCCCGCAGCGGCTGATCTGCTTTTTCAAATAAGCAAATCGGATCCGGATCCCGAACAACGCGGCCAGGCCATGTTTTGGCTGGCTGAAGAATTCCCGCAACAGGCGCAGGACTGGTTGCTGGAGGTGATACACACTGAACCCGATGCCGATGTGCTGGACCAGGCCGTGTTTGCCATTTCGCAGTTACCTGACGACACCGGCGACCGGATTCTGCTCGATCTGGCACGCGATGGTCAGACGCCAAGGGCTGTGCGGCGCCAGGCCCTGTTCTGGCTGGCGCAGTCGGATAACGACGCCAGCATTGCGGCATTGGCGGAGTTGCTGACCCGTTAAAAGGCACGGCTTCCGGCAATCAGATAAAGGGCCACCTCCGTGGCCCTTTTGTCGTTGGGAAACGCTAAAGCGCTATACTGGAACCCCGGTTGTCAACGGAGCAATTCGATGGATGTTCAAACGCTCACGTCTTTCTTCATGTGGTGCACCATTATCAACGCCGGTTTATTACTTTTCATGACCCTCATATTCATGTCGATCCCTGACCTGGCCTACCGCCTGCAAAGCCGGTTTATCCCCGTTTCGCGGGAAACATTTCATGTGGTCTTCTATTCGTTTATCGGCTTTTTTAAGGCGATTGTGCTCGTTTTCAACCTGGTGCCCTGGCTGGCGCTACTTATCATTGGGTAAATTTTCTATGTTTCATAAATTAATGGATTTCTGGTTCGAGGAGATCGACCCGGCGTTATGGTGGAAAAAGGACGATAACTTTGATGCGCTCCTTCTAAAGCGTTTTTCGGAGACGCATGCCCGTGCTTGCCGCTGCGAGCTTTATGGATGGCGAGACTATCCCGAGGGCAGATTGGCTGAAATCATCGTTCTGGACCAGTTTTCACGAAACCTGTTCAGGGGTTCAGCGCTCGCGTTTGCAAACGATGCCATGGCCCTGGCGCTGTCGCAGGAGGCCGTTGCCCGTCGCGAGGACCTGGCCCTGACACCCGTGCAGAGAGTCTTTCTGTACATGCCGTACATGCACAGCGAATCGCTGCTAATACACGAAGTGGCCGTGGAGTTGTTTCGCAATACCGGCAAACTGGACAACCTCGAATTTGAATACCGCCACAAGGCGATCATCGAACAGTTCGGCCGTTATCCGCACCGGAACGAGGCGCTGGGAAGGGAATCGACCGCGGAAGAAATTGAGTTTCTCTCCCGGCCCGGTTCCAGTTTCTAAGGCGTATAATGGCCGGGATCGGTGGGGTCAGAGTAAAGATCAGTGGGGTCAGAGTAAAGGGTCAGAGTCGCGATCAGTGGGGTCAGAGTAAAGGGTCAGAGTCGCGACTCTGACCCTTTACTCTGACCCCAAAACTCCTGACCCCAAAACTCCTCTGACCCCAAAACTCGCTTGGGACAAGATTTATGGAAATGCTTTCTGCGCTTGATGCGACTTTCATCTATCTCGAAGGCGAACACAGCCCGATGGCCATCGGCGGCGTGTACGTTATCGATGCAAACGACGTGCCCGGCGATTTTTGTTACCAGGCCTGGCACAACCTCGTGAAAAACCGCCTGCCATTATCAAAGGTATTCAGGCAGCGCCTGGTGGAGGTGCCCCTGGACCTGTCTTTTCCCTACTGGATAAGGGACCCCGGTTTTAACCTGGACGATCACCTGCCGAATGTCGAGTTGCCCGAACCGGGTGGAATGGTGGAACTGATGCAAACGGCCGCATCTATCTGGAGCAAGGTGCTCGATCGCGAGCGTCCGTTGTGGGACATCACCTTTGTCGGCGGCCTCAATAGCATACCTGGAATAACAAAAGGTTCGTATGCACTGATTACCCGGGTCCATCATGCCGCCGTGGACGGTAAGGCCGGTGCCGAGACGATGACCGCGCTGCTGGATTTGACGCCCGAGGTGCGAAAAGTTGAAGCGGAGGACAGCTGGGAACCGGAAGACCTGCCCTCGACCCTGGGTGTCATAAAACGTTCGTGGTCCCGCGCCGGACACAAGGCTGTCGAACTGGCGGAGTTCGTCGGCAAAGTCGCGGTTGGTACGGTGCGCCTGCAGAGCGAGTTGTGGATGAAAAGACTTGAACCACCTCCGAGGCTGCTGAGCGCCCCACCGACCGTATTCAATCAACCGGTCAGTTCGGCGAGGACGTTCTGGGGCAGGAATTTTGATTTTGCACGGATCAGGGCGGTTGCGAAAGCGGTGCCCGGGGTCACGATCAACGACGTGGTGCTCGCAATTTGCGCCGGGGGATTGCGCCGCTACCTGTCCGGCAGGGATGAGTTGCCGGCCAAACCGTTGGTGGCGATGGCGCCGATATCTGTCCGGGGTGAAAAAGAGGGCGCCGGCAACCAGGTATCGGCAATGTTGGTCGGCCTGGCGACCGATGTCGATAATGAACTCGACCGCTTGCTCCGTATCCACGCCAACACGCAGAGGTCAAAGATCCACGCCAATGCGTTACCGGCCAACAAGATCACCGAGTTTTTACCGTCTGAAACCCTGGCGGCCGCAGCACGGGTGTACACGCGAACCCGGCTCGGCGGACATCACCGCCCGTTTTTCAATGTGACCATCACCAATGTTCCGGGACCGCCGGTTCCGCTTTATGTCGCCGGAGCACGAA
Organism: uncultured Gammaproteobacteria bacterium; assembly: GCA_963801195.1. Lineage (GTDB taxonomy): Bacteria > Pseudomonadota > Gammaproteobacteria > Xanthomonadales > SZUA-36 > SZUA-36. The sequence continues at coordinate 909,042 of CAWDDX010000003.1, forward strand.
TTCACAGCGCTTTTGGCATGGCGCCCATACTCGACGGACTGGGACTGATCCTGGTGGTACTCAGCTATAATGGAAGAATATCGATCGGCATCAACTCTTGTGAAGAAATAGTGCCGGATCCTGACACTATGGCCGAATGCATCGAAAGTGCATTCATTGAGCTGGAACTTGTAGTCAAACAGGCGGGGAAAGACCTGGAGTTCGCCGCATTGCCGGAGTATAAAGAAGCACCGGTCAATGGCGCCGATGCATTGAAAGCGTTTCGCGATGCCAGCGAGGCGCTGGACCAGGCCATCGAGTCTCTTGGGGATAACATGAGCAGTGAAAAAAACTAAAATAAAAGACCTGATCGACCATTCGCACCGGCCATCCAAATTGCTGCTGATGGCCGAAGGCAGGGCGGTTTATGACGCGGCCGGCATGATCCCGATGCGGGCTCTGAAGAAATTTTTACCCCGGGGTGACAACCACCCCGTACTGGTATTCCCCGGTTTTTTTGCAAGTTCCCGCTCGACCGGACCATTGCGAAATTTCCTCGCGGACATCGGTTACCGTTCGCACCGCTGGAAGCTCGGCTATAACATGGGTTACAGCTACAAGTTGCATTATGGAATGCGTGACCGGGTCACCGAATTGGTGGAACGTTACGGTGAAAAAATCAGCCTGATAGGCTGGAGCCTCGGTGGTGTTTATGCACGCGAACTGGCGCGGGAGATGCCAGATATCGTGCGCCAGGTCATTACCATGGGCAGCCCGTTTCGGGGACACCCGAGTTCCAGCAACGTGCACAGGATATTCAACCTGTTCACCGAAGTGCCGTACGATGAAATGCCGAGGTCATTTCTGCAAAGCATGGCACACCCGCCACCGGTTCCCACCACCGCGCTTTACACCCGTGGGGACGGCGTTGTCGCGTGGCAGTCCACCGTCGAGGTATCCGACCGCTATGACGTGGAGAACATCCATGTCGGGGGCGCGCACATGGGGCTGGGGTTCAATCCACGTGTGTTGTATGTGCTGGCTGACAGGCTGGCGCAACCGGAAGGGAAATGGCGGCCTTTCAAACCGCCTTTCTGTATGAAGCCGTTATTTCATAACTGGTATCCTGACTGGCTGGTGCACGGCTCTGAAAACCCGCTCGAGGTATTCAGGTAAACTGCAAGGCTTCCAGTATTAATCGCCTGGTTTGGCCTGGCCGGAAAGGCAAAATTCGTTCAAAAAATGAAAGCTGATAAAAAACCTCTTGACCGCGCGGGCTTGCTGAAACTGGCCAGTATTGCATCGGTTGTAACCGCCGGCTTCCTGATTGTCGCCAAGCTGGTCGCCTATGCTGTGACCGGTTCCGTCAGCATGCTGGCATCGCTGGTCGATTCCGTGATGGATAGCTTCGCCTCACTGATCAACCTGTTTGCCATCCGTTACGCCCTGCAGCCGCCCGACGCACAACATCGCTTCGGTCACGGCAAGGCCGAACCCCTTGCCGGTCTTGCCCAGGCGGCCTTCATTGCCGGTTCGGCTATTTTCCTGGTATTCCACGCCATTGACCGACTGCGCTACACGCATGCGTTGGAGCAGGTTGGCGTCGGTGTCGGCGTGATGGCGCTTGCCATTGTCATGACGCTGGGCTTGCTGGCAATTCAGCGCCACGTCATACGCAAGACCGGTTCAACGGCGATCCGTGCGGATTCATTGCATTATTTGACCGACCTGCTGACCAATATGAGTGTATTACTGGCCCTGTACCTTTCGACCATTGGCTGGACCTGGGCGGACCCGGTATTTGCCATCGCGGTGGCTATCTACATCTTTTACAGTGCTTTTCATATCGGGCACGATGCATTTCAGCAACTCATGGATCGGCAATTGCCGGATGACATCCTGCAACAGATTCGCGCTACCGCGATGAGCCACCCCGAAGTAACCGGCACCCACGAACTGCGTACGCGACAGGCGGGACATACACGTTTTGTACAAATGCATTTGGAACTCGATGAAAACTTACCACTCAAGGTCGCACATGCTATTGCCGATGATGTGGAAGCTGAAATACTGGCATTCCTGCCAGACACCGAGGTCATCATCCACCAGGATCCGGCTGATGACTCCAGCAAGCGCCGGGCTTAAAAGTTTTCAGGCTGAAGCATGGCCCTGCAGAAACTTGCCGATCTCGCCCCAGGCCTCGACCGCCTGTGGAATCTGCGGATCAAAGATCTGCCATATGTGCAACATGTCCGGCCAGGTCTGCATTTTTGCCGGGGACCCGCAAGCACAGGCCTTGTAGACATAGCGGCGGGCGTCATCCAGCAACATCTCCGCCTCGCTGGCTTGCACCAGTGTTGGCGGCAGACCCGCAAGATCACCCAGCAACGGTGACACCACCGGGCTGCATGGCCGCACCTTGTATGTAAAGTAGACATACCAACTCTTGATGAACTGCGGCAACCGGGTGAGGGGCTTCATGAAGGGTTTCAGCATGATATCGGTATCCAGATTGTCGTGCAGACTGGCGCCTGAGAACGTGACGTCGGTCAGGGGTGAAAGCGCCACCACGGCTTCTGGCGCACGCAGTTGGCTATCCCGAATCCACGCGATCAGTGACAGGGTCAGGTTGCCGCCGGCAGAATCGCCGCCGATGAATAATTGCCGGATCTCCCCGGTGCCGTCAGGACCGTTACTCAAAATCCAGTGATAAGCCGAGCGGCAGTCTTCAATACAATCTTTGTAAAGGTGTTCAGGCATCAGGCGGTAATCGATGGCGAGAACGGCACAACCCGTAATTTCTGAAAACTTGCTGGTGATGTTGCGGTGGCTCTTCGGACTGCCAACCACGAACCCCCCGCCGTGAATATAAAGCATGCGACGGGACCCATCGGCCCCTGGGGCGATGACCCATTCAGCCGGAATGCCCCCGGCGTCCACCGGTAAAAAATCACTCTTGAATTCAAGTCCATCACTGATGGCGTCAAATGCTGTGCGCGCCGCTTGCAGGTTTTGATGGCGTCTGCCTATCGAAATTTTCAAGGTGAGTTCCCGGACGGCTTTAATCAGCTGCTGATGTTCGGGCCCCGGTCCGCCTGTCTGCGTGAAGCGCTGCACGGCATCCGGATCGGAAGGTGGCGGGTAAATCGACACGCCATTCCCACGCAGGTAAAAACGCTCAAATCCCCAAAAAGCAAGTATGAGTAAAATAAAAACGCCCAACAGATACATTGCTTACTCCCGGAAACAAAGTAAAATCGTCAATCAAGCATAGAACTGGTATTTTAAGCCAGTTCGAACTTTTTCGTAATTTAATTAGCCGGTATCGGGAGTTCGTTGAATTGACTGGAGAGCTTATCAAGGAACCGATCTCCAAGGTCGATACTGCCTGGTTGCGCATGGAGCAACCGACCAACCTGATGATGATCAACGGGGTCATCATGCTGGATGAGCACCTGGACTATGACACCCTGCTCAAGACGGTCGAGCAGCGCTTCCTGGCTTTCAGACGTTTTCGTCAAAAAGCGGTGGATGGCGCCAGGGGCGCCCACTGGGTCATTGACGAGGATTTTGATATCCGCCAACATATCCGGCGCACCGCTTTGCCGGGTGCGGCGGACCGCGCTGAGCTGGAACTGCTGGTTTCAGACCTCGCAAGTACCCCGTTGGATAGTTCGCACCCGTTGTGGCAGTTCCACGTGGTCGAGAACTATGTTGAAGGGCCGGCTATTATTGTCCGCATCCATCACTGTATTGCCGATGGTATTGCGCTTGTCCAGGTCTTCCTTTCCTTGACGGATCCGACCCGGGAGGGCCGTCCTTCTGCGCGTGAACCGGATTTATGGAAATTGCGCCGGGCAAGTGAGGCCAAGGTATTCCAGCGTTTGATTGACCCGGCGCGTGACGGTCTGGATTTTGCCGTACACCTTGGCCAGCGCATGGTCGAAGAAGGCAGCAAGATACTCCAGAACCCGGCTGTCGCAAGCAGCTATGCGACGGAGGCCAGCGAAATCGTACGTGAACTGGTGAATTCGCTGACGCTCGAAGACGACCCTGTAACGCGTTTCAAGGGGCAGTTGGGAACACGCAAACGGGTGGCCTGGGCGGAGCCGTTGCCCCTCGATGAGGTCAAGGCCGTCAGCAAGGCCTTTGGATGCACGGTCAATGATGTACTCATCGCTGCGGTGACCGGTGCTTTAAGACAATACATGATTTCCGTTGGCGACGATCCCGGTGAGTTGCAGGACATTCGCGTTACGGTACCGGTCAACCTGCGCCCGCTGGAGCATGCGCAGGAGCTGGGCAACCATTTTGGCCTGGTGTTTCTTTCGTTGCCGCTAAGTATCGATAGCCCGTTGGAACGACTGTACGCCGTGAGTGAGCGTATGAACGAACTCAAATGCTCGAAGCAGGCCACCGTTACGCTGGGGTTCCTCGCTGCGCTCGGAATGGGGCCTTCGGCCATGCAAAAACCGGTACTGGACTTGCTCAGCAAAAAGGCGACCGCCGTCCTTACCAATGTTCCGGGACCCCAAAAACCGTTATACCTGGCCGGAGCCAAGATGAAGGAACTGATGTTCTGGGTGCCGCAAAACGGCAGCGTCGGTATAGGCATCAGCATACTTAGCTATAACAACAAGGTATTTTTTGGCCTGATCAGCGACTACCGGTTGTTACAGGAGCCCCTGCAGGTTATATCCCGTTTCAAAAAAGAATTTGAAAAACTGCTCTACCTCGGCCTGATGTTACCCCTCGATGGCCGGCCGGACCCGCAGACCGCCGAGAACCTGCTGGTCAATACGGCCGGGCAGGACTGAGAAAACTATTCCAGCTCCGCGAGCGCCGCTTCGACGTCCAGTTTTTCCATCGCGTCAACGGGGTCCAGCTCACTTGCTTTCACATATAGATCGGTGACTTCATCAATCCTGTCGTCACTATAAAGAAGGTAAAGCCCGTTACCGTATTCGATATGCGCAATTGGCGCGTTCGGGGTTAATTCCAGGGCGCGGTCAAAGTGCTCCAGGGCTTTTGCCGCGCTCGCACCGTAGGTCATTTTGCCCAGCATCTTGCCAACCTTATTGATGATTTCTGCGTGGTACATACCCATTGCCGTGTGCGCTTCAGCATGGTCCGGCTGCAATTTAAGCGCGTTTTGCAGGCTGGTGTGAATTTTGCCTCCAATACCCTGGCTCAGTGCCTTGATAACTGAAATGCTCTGGCTGTAACGGCCAAGGTTGAAGGCGTGGAAATAATGGCTGTTGGGATCATCGGGCAAGGCCTGAATGGCGGATTCGGCACGCGCTATTGCGGCCAGGTAACAGGCTTGCTGAGTCCTTTCATCCTTCTCGAGGTAAGTTGCATACACGCCCGCCGCCTTGTTAGCAGCGGCGTGCGCCAGCAAGCCGCACTTTTCAGACAGGCTGACCGCTTTTTGAAATTCGCCCGAATGGAAACAGCGCCAGGCATCCTGAATGGTTGTTGCCAGTGTTCCGAATTTATCTTGGAATTTCTTTGGCGCGGCCCCCGGTGCCTGCGCCAGGGTTTTCTCCACCCAATCGGCATCCGGGAATTCGACGCAATCCCCCCGGTGCAGATCGGTCCAGCTATCCTTTAGCCGGCTGTCTTGATACAAGAAGTGAGCGTTGTTGTGTGGGAAACTGTTCCATTGCGACATAAGGTTCGACACCGTAGTAGTTGAGGGGTGCTGAAGCGCAATTTACTACACTTCAACAGTGCACTAGTGTGTTTGCTCTAAATATTGAGCCTAACATAAGACCATCAAGTTTCAATCCTCACTGGATCAAGGAGTTCGAGATGGTTAACAAGACAACGAAAAAGAAAGTAGCGGTGAAAAAGGCCGGAAAAGAGTTTACGGTACCGGTTGTAAGCTCGGCAAAAGATCTCCTGTTTGCGGGCCTGGGCGTGTTTTCCCTCGCGCAGCGGGAAAGTGAAAAGCTGATCGGTCAGGGCACCAGGCTATTTGACAAGCTGGTCTCCGAAGGCGCCCGTGTTGAGAAGAATTCCATGCATTTTGCCGAAAACAAGGTTGGAGAAATCAGGACCGATGTTGAAAAGAGATTAAAAGCGGTAAATCACCAGGTCAGTGAAAACTGGGACAGCCTCGGTAACGTCTTTGACGAACGTGTTTCAGGCACACTCGACCGTCTTGGCATTCCGACGTCCAGGGAGTTGGACAAACTTTCCGGTTACCTGCAGGACATGTCGACGAAAACCACCAATAAATGGAAAGGGTTTGAGAAAGTAGCCCGTGATACGGCGGATAACCTCGAAAAACTGGAAAAAGAATTTTCAAAGCGGGTCAAGGTTGCATTGGAAGAACTGCAAGTTGCGAGCCTGGAAGATTTGAAAAGCTTGACTGACAGCGTACAGAAGGCATCCCGCGAAACCACCACAAACCTGGCCAAGTTGGAATCAACGCTCGACAAGCGCGTTTCCAGTGTATTCAGCAAACTGGAAGCCACCACGACGAATGAAGTCAAGAAGCTCAATAACGGTTTGCAGGATGTAACCCGCCAGGTATCCGAAACAATGGGAAGCCTCGAGAAAGTAGTTGAAGCGCGCGTCAAGCTGGCTTTGGATGGGCTTGGATTACCGAGTAAAAACGACATCAGCAAACTGTCCGCTGAACTGGGCAAGCTCTCTTTGAAAGTGACCCAGCTTGAGAAGCAATTGAAGGACAGCCCGAAAAAGGCCACGGCCAAAGCTGAAAAGAAGGTACTCGCGCCCAAGACACCCTCCGGTATGACGGTCGTCGAAAGAAAAAAGGCCGCCGAAGCAATCAGCAAGATGAAGCCGGCGCGTAACCCGGAGACGACAGGCGAATAGGTCTTCGGGATGAACAGGGCTGTCTGAACACGGCCCTGTTTGCTGCAAACCCAGGGTTATTAGTGTGTTTGCTCTAAATAATGCATCTAATATGCACACATCACTTATTTATGCTCAATAGAGCAAGGAGTTTGAAATGACTAAGAAAACATTGAAAAAGAAGGCTATGAAAAAGAAGGTACAGGCCAAATCCGCAGCTTCAAGTTTTGCTACACCGGTTGTTGATTCAGCACGTGAAATATGGCTTGCTGGCCTGGGCGCATTTTCTTTTGCACAAAACGAAAGTGGCAAGATCATCGAACAGGGCAATAAACTTTTTGAAAAGTTAGTGTCTGAAGGCGCCAAGCTGGAGAAGAAGGGTCGCAACGTTGCCGAGTCCGCTGTCGGCGGTATCAGGGATGACGTGGAATCGAAGGTCGGCGCGGTTCGTAAACAAGCTGTTGACAATTGGGACAAGCTGGAAACGATTTTCGAAAATCGTGTTGCCCGCGTCCTCGGTCAGTTGGGTGTTCCGACAGCCGATGACGTCAATAAGCTTTCCGAACGCGTGCAAACCCTGGCAAACAAGGTCACGGCCATGAACCAGGGTGCAAAGCCGGCCAAGACTGCTGCTAAAAAGCCTGCAGCTAAAAAGACCGCCGCCAAAAAGCCCGCAACCAAAAAAACGGCCGCTAAGAAACCGGCCGCAAAAGCAGCCGCTGACAAGCCAGCTGCTTAACCAGGCACTCAAGTCCCCCCTCCCATACTTAATGGGAATCTTGGGCCGACATCCAGTCGGCCCTTTTTTTATGTTCGCAAATCTGGCCACTGTGTTTACCAACCCGGTAGAATAGCAATTGTGCGCGGAGAAAAAATGGAAACACAGGATATCTTGAGGTTTGGCGTGGCGTTTGTCGGCCTGGTGCTGATCATCGGTGCGATAAACAATCTGCATACGGGTTATACCTTTGGGCTGACTGGCAAGGGCAAGTTCTATCGTAAGGATGAACCGGGTTATTTTATGGTTCTATTTCTGAGCAGGATTTTTCTGGGGTTAGTGTGTTTGGCAGCTGTGTACTTTGCACCCGCTTAGCAGTTTATAACCAACGTTAACCTTACTTTCTAATCGTCCGCATTGAACCGGACAGTTTCTCAGGAATAATTACAGGATAAGAAAAACGGAGAGCAGGATGTACCAATTTGACATGTCCGGAAAAGTCGCCGTGGTAAACGGCGCGTCACGCGGCATTGGTGAAGCCATCGCCAAAGGACTGGCTGAGTGCGGCGCAATGGTCATATTGACCAGCAGACGGCAGGAAAGCGTGCAGAAAGTGGCGGATGAGATCGTCGAAGCCGGCGGCAAAGCCGTCGCAAGGTCCTGTCATGCCGGACACCTTGATGAAATTGAAGCACTATTCGAGTTCGTTAATAAGGAGTTTGGCCGTCTCGATATCCTTGTCAACAACGCCGCCACCAACCCTTATTTTGGTCCGGCTACCGACCTTACTCCCAAGGCCTTTGACAAAACCGTCGATATCAATTTGAAAGGGCCCTATTTCATGCTTTGCAAGGCCGTACCCCTGATGGCCAAAAGCGGTGGCGGAAGCGTGGTTAACGTGGCATCCGTTGCCGCGCTGATTTCGCTGCCGGGACAAGCGGTTTATTCGATGACGAAAGCGGGCCTGGTCAGTATCACCCGGTCTTTTGCGAAAGAGTATGGTCAGCAGGGAGTCAGGGTCAATGCGATACTTCCGGGTGTGGTTGAAACCCGTTTGGCATCTGCATTGATTGAAGATCCGGGTATTCAAAAATGGTTATCCAAATTACCCGCAGGCAGGGCCGGGCAACCCGATGATATGGTCGCCGGTGTCCTTTACCTCCTTTCAGACCAGGCCGCTTATACAACGGGCACAACGCTTGTAATGGACGGTGGAGCAACCCTGGGATAAAACGTGGACACCGCAGGCAGCAACCCAACTACGTCTGTCAGGAAAGGTGAAGCGCTCGATTGGCGGGCACTCGACCGGTATCTGAAGTCGGTTCTTCCGCATCTTGAGGGTGAGCCTGAGATCAGCCAATTTGCCGGCGGGAATTCAAACCTGACCTATCGTTTGAAATATGCCAATGATGACCTGGTCGTGCGCCGGCCACCCTTTGGCACCAAGGCCAAATCCGCTCACAGCATGATCCGTGAGTACCGCGTCATGAATGGGCTGAAACCGGTCTTCCCGTCCGTGCCGGATACGCTCCATTACAGTGATGACGCCGCCATCATCGGTTCCGAGTTTTACGTCATGCGAAAGGTCGACGGGGTGCTGATAAAAAATCAGATTCCGGCGGAATGGAAGTTCACACCGGGTGATACAAGTCGGTTCTGTACCTGTTTCTGGGAAAAGCTGATCGAGTTGCACCAGGTAGACTACAACTCGGCCGGCCTTGCAGATTTCGGCAAACCGGAAGGATACATCGAGCGCCAGGTGCGGGGCTGGAACGGGCGTTTTGAACGTGTCATAACAGCCGACGTTGACCATTTTTCGGGGGTGCGGGACTGGCTGGTGGCAAATATGCCTGCCGACAATGTTCGCCATTCCGTTCTGCATGGTGATTATCGTATTGATAATGTTATTTTCGATGCGAACAATCCCCGCAACATCCTTGCGGTGCTGGATTGGGAAATTTGTGCCCTCGGTGATCCCTTGATGGATCTTGGCAGCGCGCTGGCCTACTGGATACAGGATGATGACCCGGTGGAATTGAAACACCTGATGGTCCAGCCTTCGAACGCACCCGGCATGTTAACCCGTAGGGAAATTCTTGACCTCTACCAGGACCGCACAGGTCTCAACACATCCGGCTTTACGTTTTACCTGGTCTATGGGTACTGGCGTCTTGCCGTGATCCTGCAGCAAATCTACTTCCGTTACTTCCACGGTCAGACGCAGGACGCGCGTTTCAAAAATTTTGGAAAGGCCGTTCAGCATCTGGGTGAGCATTGCCATAGACTGATTAATTAGGCTCTGTTGGCACTATGCGAGGGCGGCGTTGACGATTTCGCGGGCTTCGGCCTGGATCTGCTTGAGATGTTCATCGCCCCTGAAACTCTCGGCGTAAATTTTATAGACGTCTTCCGTCCCGGATGGCCGTGCCGCGAACCAGCCATTTTCAGTACAGACCTTGAGGCCGCCGATGGCCGCGCCGTTGGCCGGGGCATGCGTCAGTTTTGCGGTGATCGCTTCGCCCGCCAGCGTTTGCGCAGTGACCTGTTCAGGTGAGAGGGCAGCCAACTTGGCCTTTTCTTCGCGACTGGCCGGGGCATCGACGCGTTCGTAGACCGGGTTACCGAACCTGGCCACGAGATCCATGTAATGCTCGCCCGGATCCTTGCCGGTGACAGCGAGGATTTCACAGGCCAGAAGGCAGAGGATGATGCCATCCTTGTCGGTACTCCAGACCGTGCCATCCTTGCGCAGAAACGAGGCGCCGGCGGATTCTTCACCGCCGAAGCCGTAGGAACCATCAATGAGGCCGTTGACAAACCACTTGAATCCAACCGGAACCTCCTTTAAGTCGCGTCCGAGGCCGGCGGCAACGCGATCGATCATGGAAGAACTGACCAGCGTTTTACCGATGGCGGCATCCGCTTTCCAACCGGTACGATTGCTGAACAGGTAGTTGATGGCAACCGCGAGATAATGGTTCGGGTTCATCAGGCCGGATGAACGTGTCACGATACCGTGACGGTCGTAGTCAGGATCGTTGCCAAAAGCGATGTCGAAATCATCCTTGAGGGCGACGAGACTGGCCATTGCGTATGGTGAAGAGCAGTCCATGCGGACTTTTCCGTCGTGATCGACGGTCATGAAGCTGAAAGTGTAGTCGACGGTGTCGTTGCGGATGGTCAGGTTGAGGCCGTATTTTTCGGCGATGGGCCGCCAGTAACGCAGACCCGAACCACCCATGGCGTCGGCGCAGATTTTGAGCTTGGCGTTTCCGATGGCCCGCATATCGATCACGTTTTCGAGATCTTCAACATACGGGGTGATAAAGTCGTAGCGATGGGTGGTGGCAGCTTTCAATGCCGCCGGACAACTGAGGCTTTTGACTTGGTCGTTGTTATTTGCCAGCAATGCGTTGGCGCGTGCGGCGATCCAACCGGTGGCATCGGTGTCGGCCGGCCCGCCGTTCGGCGGATTATATTTGAATCCACCATTATCGGGCGGGTTGTGTGAAGGGGTGATGACAACGCCGTCGGCGAGTCCTTCGGTCCTGCCGTTATTGTGGGCAAGGATTGTATGAGAAATGACAGGTGTCGGGGTAAAGCCACCAACATGGTCAATCATTACGGTTACGCCATTGGCGGCAAAAACCTGCAGTGCGGTCTTTTCAGCGGGTGTGGAAAGCGCGTGCGTGTCCTTACCCATAAAAAGTGGTCCGGTGATGCCCTGTCCGGTACGGTATTCGCAAATTGCCTGGGCAATCGCCATGATGTGAGCTTCATTGAAACTGTTTTTCAGGGAGGTGCCGCGGTGACCCGATGTTCCAAAGGCGACCTTTTCGTCGGGTTTGGATACGTCGGGTTTGGCCGTATAGTAGAGACTGATCAGTTCGGCGACGTCGACCAGGTTTTCCTTTGCAACGGGTTTTCCGGCATTGGGGTGAGTGGCCATGGTTTTCCTCCTGGAACGAGTGTTCTTCGAGTTTCAAATGTTGACAAGGCAGTTTTGGATTTTAACACGGGCGCCGGCAAGGCAACTGTCCATTGTGCCGGTGTTAATGCCACAGTCTTGATACAATAAACAGGATGTTTACCAATTTCCGCAAAGGCCGAATATGAATCAGCTCGAACAACTGCAGCAATTTACCACCCTGGTCGCCGATACCGGTGATATCGAATCAATAAGACGCTATCAGCCCGAAGATGCGACGACCAATCCATCGCTATTGTTAAAGGCTGTCGGCCTGCCACACTATGAGACGCTTTTGCAACGGGCCCGTGAGTATGCCGAGACCCGGGGGGGAGATTCTCAGACCCAACTGGACAATGCCACCGATCAACTGGCCGTGCTGATTGGGCGGGAGATTCTGAATATCGTACCCGGCCGGGTTTCCACCGAGGTCGATGCCAGACTTTCATTTGACAAGCAGGCGAGCATGGCAAGGGCCAGAAAACTGATCGACCTGTACGAAAAAAACGGGATTGAGCGCAACCGGATATTGATCAAGCTGGCATCGACCTGGGAAGGTATCCAGGCAGCGGCAGTGCTGGAAAAAGAAAACATTAATTGTAACCTGACCCTGTTGTTCAGCTTTTCCCAGGCCCAGGCTTGTGCCGATGCGGGTGTATATTTGATCTCCCCGTTTGTCGGCAGAATTTTTGACTGGTATAAAAAGTTTGATGGCGTGGATTCCTATGCGCCAAGCGAGGACCCCGGCGTGCGTTCGGTACAGCGTATTTATGCGTATTACAAAACACACGGCTTTAATACCGTGGTAATGGGTGCAAGCTTTCGCAATAGCGACCAGATACGTCAGCTCGCGGGGTGTGACCGCCTGACCATCAGCCCGGGTCTGATGCAGGAACTGGCGGACAGCAATGAGCCGCTGGCAAGAATTCTCGACCCCGAAGACAAAGTATCGGACGACGCCAGGACCCATCTCAGCGAATCAGCCTTCCGCTGGGGCCACAACGAGGATGCGATGGCGACCGAAAAACTGGCGGAGGGAATACGCCAGTTTGCGGCGGACCAGGTGAAGCTGGAAAAAGTGTTGAAAGCCTGAAAGTGGCACCGCCATCCCGGCGTAGGTGACGCTCCCAACCCAAGCACCTTCTTAACAACAGCCGCCGTCATCCCGGCGTAGGTGACGTTCCCAACCCAAGCACTTTCTTAACAACAGCCACCGTCATCCCGGCGCAGGTGACGCTCCCAACCCAAGCACCTTCTCAACAACAGCCGCCGTCATGACGGTGCTTATAGTTGTTTTACATAAGGTCGCAATTCCTGGCGTGCGACCACCATCGCGTGCACCTCATCCGGGCCGTCTGCCATTCTCAATGTCCGTGCAGCCATGTACATGCCCGCGAGCGGAAAGTCTTGTGACAGGCCGTGGGCGCCGTGCATCTGGATCGCGTCATCGATGATGTCGAGGGTCATTTGCGGCACCACGGCCTTGATCTTGGATATCCATAGGTGGGCTTCTTCAACACCTTTCGTGTCGATCACCCAGGCCGTCTTGAGGGTCAGCAGACGTGCCATGTCGATATTCATCCGGGCGTTGGCGATGCGGTCGTAGTTGCCGCCCAGCTTGGCCAGCGGCCGGCCAAACGCCGTGCGGCTGATCGACCGGCGGCACATCAGCTCAAGTGCTTTTTCCGCCATGCCGACAGCGCGCATACAGTGGTGTACGCGGCCCGGACCGAGCCGGCCCTGGGATATTTCGAAACCGCGCCCGGGTCCGAGGATGATGTTTTCCTCGGGTACCCTGACATCCGTAAATTTCAGATGCATGTGGCCATGGGGCGCATCATCCAGCGAAAAGACCTTCAAGGGCCGGACGATTTCAACACCCGGGGTGTCCATCGGTACGAGAATTTGCGAATGTTGCTGGTGACGCGGGTTGTCCGGATTGGTTTTGACCATGACGATGAGAATCTTGCAGCGTGGATCACCGGCGCCTGAGATATAGGACTTCTCACCGTTGATTAGCCACTCGCCGTTTTCCAGCACGGCGCTGGCGCAGATATTGGTGGCATCGGAGGAGGCGACATTCGGCTCGGACATGGCGAAAGCGGAACGTATTCTGCCGTCAAGCAATGGTTCGAGCCATTGTTTTTTCTGCGCATCGGTGGCATAACGCTCGAGCACTTCCATGTTGCCGGTATCCGGCGCACTGCAGTTGAAGGCTTCGGCCGCCAGGTGGGCACGCCCGGTCTCTTCCGCAAGATAGGCGTATTCAACAGTAGTGAGGCCGTAGCCCCGGTCGCTGTCGGTAAGCCAGAAATTCCACAAACCCTGTGCGCGTGCCGCCGATTTCAGTTCATCCAGTATTTCTTCCTGGCGGGCGGTCAGGGTCCAGCGGTCACCTTTTTCGACTTCACGTTGAAACTCGCCATCGACAGGGATTACACGTTCCCTGATAAACTCACGCACGGACTCGACCAGTGGGCGCACGCGTTCTGAAATTCCCAGTTCCATACCTATCTACCTGCCATCTTGTTTACTTGTTCATTCGTGTTGACCCGGGAGCGGAATCAATCCATTCAATAGCCTCTTTGCCTGGCAAAACGATCGAGGTGAAAATAACGGTCCCCGAACAGGCTTTCCAGTATCCGGCAACGCTTGAGGAAGAAGCCGATATCAAATTCATCGGTCATACCGATACCACCGTGCATCTGGATGGCTTCAGTGGTCGCCAGTTGCGCGATATCACCGAGCTTTGCCTTTGTCAGGCTGACCAGTTCGGCAGCACTGCCGGGCTTTTCATCAAGTACCTGCAAGGTCTTTATAAGCACTGACTTGCATAACTCAATCTCAGTATAGAGGTGTGCCGCACGGTGCTGGAGGGCTTGGAAACTGCCGATAGGCACGCCAAACTGTTTGCGCTCTTTCAGGTATTGAATGGTCCTCTCAAAGGCTTCCTGTGCGACACCCAGTAACTCGGCGGAAACACCGGCACGCCCGACATCCAGGACATGTTCCAGTATGTCCAGGCCGCCGTTCAACGGCCCGAGCAGATCGCCTTCACTCACCGCAACATCGGCAAAAGTGACATTGGCGGCAAAATGGGTGTCCAGCACCCGGTACGGTTCGACCGTGACGCCACTGGCATTGGCCGGCACCAGGAACAGCGACACGCCGTTGTCCGTGCGCGCGCTTACGATAAGCGTATCCGCGATATGGCCATCCGTAACTCCCGTCTTCCTGCCGCTGATGCGATAACCGTTGTCAACCAAATTTGCATTGGTAGCCACGTCAAATGGCGAGTGCCGCCGTGATTCGTCACAGGCCAGCGCAAGCAGTCGCTCACCGCTTGCGATGCCGGGCAATATGGCATCGCGCTGTTCGGTGGTCCCGGCTTTTACAATGGCGGCCGCGCCCATCATCGCGGTACACAGCAACGGGCTTGGCGTGAGTGTTCTGCCACATTCCTCCAGGACGATACCGATGCCGGTATAACCGTAATCCAGACCGCCGTATTGCTCCGGAACGAGGATGGCGGGCCAGCCCATTTCCGCCATTTCGGACCAAAGCTCACGCGAGAAACCCACTTCATTACCGCTATCGCGCAGTTTGCGCAGGTGGCTGACGGGTGCGCGGCCATTTAGAAAATCGCGCGCCGAATCCCTCAGCATCAATTGTTCTTCGTTCAATACAAGTGCCATTTGCTTACACTCAACCCGGCAGGCCAAGCAGATGCTTGGCGATGATGTTCAACTGGATTTCGGACGTGCCGCCCTCGATGGAATTCGCCTTTGAGCGCAACCATGATTTCGGCAGGAAACCGTCGTGATTGGGGCCGCCGTCCCAGTCGAGCGCCTCCTGGCCGGAGATCGACATCAGCAATTCAAAGCGGCGTTTGTTCAATTCGGTGCCGTAATATTTGAACATGGATGCGGCAGCACCCAGGCTGACACCCGCCTTGACCTCGTCGCGGGCGCGTTCGATGCATAAGGCAAGACCGCGTTCGTCCATTTCATAGCGGGCAATCTCCGCTCTGAGCATGCTGTCGCTCAACATCCCGTTTTCGGTGCCCAGCTTATCGATCGCTGTTTTACTGACCGGCACACCGCCGGAGCGTGACAGACCGGAGCCGCCGATCATTTCGCGTTCGTGGGTCAGCAGGTACTTGGCGATGGTCCAGCCGTCATTGATCCTGCCGATGACCTGGTTTTTTTCCACCCGCACGTTTTCCAGGAAGGTCTCGGTGAACGGGGATTTCCCGCTGATCAGTTTGATGGGCCGGGTTGAAATACCCGCCGTTGCCATGTCAAACATCACGAAACTGATGCCCTGGTGCTTTTTGGCGGCGAAATCGGTCCTCACCAGGCAGAACATCCAGTCGCCGAGGTCCCCGTATGAGGTCCAGACCTTGGAACCATTGACGATGAAGTGATCGCCCATGTCATCGGCGCGCATCTGCAGACTGGCGAGGTCGGAACCGGCGTTGGGCTCGCTGTAGCCCTGTACCCAGCGGATCTCGCCACGGGCAATCGGCGGCAGGTGCTGTTGTTTCAGTTCTTCGTTACCGAATTTCAGGAGCGGCGGCCCGAGCATTGAAATGCCGAAGCTTTCCAACGGCGGTCGCGCCTTGATGCGGTGCAATTCTTGCCTGAGTATCTTGACCTGTTCGCTATTGAGGCCACCGCCACCATATTCCACGGGCCAGCCTGGTACGGTCCAGCCCTTTGAGGCCATTGATTGCAGCCAGTTTTTCTGGTCATCACTCTGGAATTTGCAGTTTCTGCCGCCCCAGCAGGCGTCTGCTTCATTGCGATAGGGATGACGCATGGATTCGGGGCAGTTGGTCTCCAGCCAGTCCCTTGCCTCCTGTCTGAACACGTTGCTGTCAGTCACGATAGTTCCCTTGCTGAGAAGCGGTTAAAACGGAACCGTCATGATAACCGAAAGGCGGATGCCACCGGCAATCGGGATGAACGGATCGCATATAATTTTAATATCCTTGTCTGCAGAAACCCGTCTGCAAAAACATGGAACAGGATGTTGTTTTCGTCGTTCAGATCGAAACTCCTTCTGCCCATATTGACGAAGCCGATCAGGATACTGTTCTCTTCCACCGTCACGGATGGTGAATTATCGCTGCATCCAACCGGACGTCAAATCACAACGCCCAGCGTTGATCAAATTGCGCAAAAATTTCGCTGAAGACCCGATATGAATGGCCATTCGATATATTGGGGTTTCTGGAAATATAGTGTTTAAATCTTTTATACTCTGTTCAGTCAGCTTTAAAGAACGCTTGGGTGGGCTGCTGCAGTATTACCATTGGGAAGCCGCATGAGTATTTTGACCACACGCCTGACGCATCTTGGCCTGATCAACGCTGCCTTATTCCCTTCCGACCCCGTGATCCAGCGAGCCGACGGATGAAGGTATCGCACGGTCGGCCCCGCCTTCTTGCAGTGCTGCCGCTGTTTCTGCTCAGCGGATGCAGCGTGCTCAATCTCGGCGTGCTGAACCAGGCAGGGCCGATCACCGCGAGCCAGTGGGACCTCTATTTGATAGTCGGGGTTGTGTTGATCTTCGTTGCCGGCCCGGTGCTGCTGCTGACCCCGATCATCGCCTGGCATTATCGGCTATCCAATAAGCATCGCGCGTTCAGGCCCAAGTGGAGTTTTTCCTGGACGCTCGAAGGCTTCATCTGGATCCCGCCGATCGGGATTGTGATAGGCCTTAGCTTTGTCCTGTGGCATTTTACTCACACCCTCGATCCCTATCGGCCGATCGTCTCGAACCAGCAGACCCTGGAGATTCAGGCAGTCGGATTCGACTGGAAATGGCTGTTCATCTACCCCGACAGCCAAGTCGCGGTGGTCAACCAGATGGCAATCCCGGTCGGTCGCCCGGTTCATATCAGCCTGACCAGCGGCACGGTCATGCAATCGATGCTGGTGCCGCAGCTTGCAGGGCAAATTTACGCCATGCCCGGAATGACAACCCAGCTCAATCTTGCCGCGAGCAAGCCCGGCACCTACCGCGGCAAAAATACACAGTTCAATGGTTCCGGTTTCCAGAACGAAAAGTTTGATGTCGTGGCGCTTTCGCCAGCCGATTATGATCGCTGGCTGACCCAAGTGCGGGCGTCGGGGCGGCTGCTCGATGGTGAGGCACTCGCCGAACTTTTCCACAAATCCGCGCCGCAACAGCCGATCTTCTTCTCGTCGGCACCACCCGATCTGTTCAGGCATATTCTCGTCCTTTCTCAGGAGCCCCGATCATGACCCAGGGCGTCTGGCCAGCGGTGCTGGGCCGGTTCGATTGGCAAGCGCTGCCGTTCGTCCGCGCCTGGAATAATCCCACCGCCAGCGAGATCATCGGCGCCGGCGCGGCCTTGATAGTCATCATCAGTGCTATCGTCGTCGTCGTGCTGGTCTCGCGGCTTGGGAAGTGGCGTTACATCTGGTCCGAATGGCTCACGAGCCTCGATCACAAGAAAATCGGCATCATGTACATCGTACTGGCCTTCGTGATGCTCAGCCGCGCGTTGATCGAGGCGGTGCTGATGCGGATGCAGCAGGCGGCCGCAATAAATTCTCCCGGCTTCATTGCGCCCGACCATTTCGCGCAACTATTTAGTACGCACGGCAGCATCATGATCTTTTTCATGGCGATGCCATTTCTCACCGGCCTCATCAACTATGTCATGCCTCTCCAGATCGGAAGCCGCGACGTCGCTTTCCCGTTGCTGAACTCGATCAGCCTGTGGCTAACAGCCGGGGCTGCCGGTCTGATGATGATATCGCTCGTTTTCGGCGCGTTCTCAACCGGCGGCTGGAGCGGCTACCCACCTTACACGGAGCTTGCCTTCAGCCCCGGCGTGGGGACAGACTACTGGATCTGGGCGGTGACGCTGGGCTCTATTGGATCCACGCTCACGGGGCTCAATTTCGCCGTCACCATATACAAGATGCGCTGCCCCGGCATGAATCTGATGCGGATGCCGCTGTTCGTGTGGACGGCATTGTGCACCAGCGTCCTGATGATCTTCGCGATGCCGCCGCTGACCGTCGCAACCGCACTGCTTGCTCTCGACCGCTATCTGGGGTTCCATTTCTTCACGAATGACCTCGGCGGCAACATGATGAACTACGCCAACCTGTTCTGGCAGTTCGGCCATCCAGAGGTTTATATCCTGATTCTGCCGGCCTTTGGCGTCTATTCGGAGGTTGTTTCCAACTTCTCCACCAAGAAACTCTACGGCTACACTTCGCTCGTGCTTGCGACAGCGGCGATAGCGGTACTGTCTTTTACAGTGTGGGTCCACCACTTTTTCACCATGGGTCAGAGTGCCAACATCAACGCTGTGTTCGGCATTGTGACGATTGCAATTGGCGTGCCCACGGGTGTCAAGATCTATGACTGGATTTGGACAATGTTCCGGGGCGAGGTGCGTTTCACCGTACCGATGCTCTACTCGCTCGCGTTCATGATGACGTTCGTGCTGGGCGGCCTCACCGGGATCATCCTTGCCTTTCCGCCGCTCGATTATCTGGTTCACAATACATTGTTCCTGGTGGCGCATTTCCACAACATGCTTATCCCGGGGCTGCTGTTCGGAATGCTGGCGGGCTATCATTATTGGTTTCCCAAGGCATTCGGCTTTCGGCTCAACGAGAAATGGGGTCGCATCGCTCTCGGCTGTTGGGTGTTGGGCTTTTATCTTGCGTTTATGCCGCTTTATCTACTCGGTGCGGCCGGCATGGCGCGACGGACGCAGGCGGTGTTTGAACCCGCCTTCCGTCCTTGGTTGTACATCGCTGTCGTCGGCGCACTGGTACTGTTCTGTGCCCTGGCATCACTGTTCGTACAATTGTGGGTCAGTATTCGCGAGCGCGACGCCAACCGCGTGTTTGCAGGTGATCCGTGGGATGGGCGCGGTCTCGAATGGTCGACCTCAGCGCCGCCGCCGGAATATAACTACGCGGTAATCCCGCGCGTCCAGGGCCTCGACCCGTTCTACCATGGCAAGCGAAATGATGATTCGTATGCGCCGCCTTCATCCTACGACGACATCGAGCTCCCAAAAAATAGTATGGCCGGTCCTGTGCTCGGGGTGGTCGCCGCAGCTGCGGCGTTCGGGCTTGTCTGGCACATGTGGTGGCTCGCGGCAATCTGCGTGTTCGCAAGCATTGCGACCGTGATTGCCCGTAGTTTTGTCCGCGATGTCCACCAGGTCATCAGGGCCGACGAGATCGAACGCACGGAACGGCGCTGGCTCAGCGCGGTGGCTGCGGCGAAGCCGATCCCGCGGGAGGTCGAGATGACATCGGCAAACCAGGGCCTGGCCGAGGTTTGCCGATGAGTTCCAGCGAAGCCAGGCACCCCGCCGTTAATCATTGCGACTCCAATGAGCTGACGCATGGGCCGGCCGGTAGCGAGGTGCTCGGCTTCTGGGTGTTCCTGATGAGCGACGCATTGATCTTCGCGCTGCTCTTCGCGACCTACGGTGTCATGCTGCCCGCTACCGTCGGCGGACCGACACCAGCGAGCGAGTACAAGATCCTTCCCGTCTTTCTCGAGACGCTGGTCCTGCTCACCAGCAGCTTTACTTTCGGCATGGCGTCGGTCGCGATGAAGCACGGTGCACCGCGCAGCCAGCTGCTCGGCTGGATGGGCGTGACGCTGGTTCTCGGGCTCGCCTTTCTCGGCATGGAACTGCACGACTTCGCGACGATGTTCGGGGATAACGCCTATCCGACCCGCAGCGGATATCTTTCGTCATTCTTCGCGCTGGTGACAATGCACGGGATTCATGTCTTTTTCGGGAGCCTCTGGATCATCGTGATGATGGTTCAGGTTATGACGTTCGGGCTGGATACCCGCGTCAAAATCAACATCTTTCGCCTCGGTTTATTCTGGCATTTTCTCGATATCGTGTGGATAGCGATCTTCTCAGTCGTCTATCTTCAGGGACTGATCCGATGAGCGGTCCGAATCACAGCAAACGCGACGAGATCCGTTCCTACGCGATCGGCTACGGTCTCGCGTTGGCGCTCACCGGCGCAGCCTTCGCGACAGTGCACTGGCCAGGCTTCGCCCGGACTACGAATCTCGCGATCGTGCTCGGGCTGGCACTTGTCCAGATGGTGGTTCACTTCCGTTTCTTCCTGCACATCAGTCTTCGAAAATCAGCACGCGACGAGCTTTATCTGATCCTGTTCTCGACGCTGATCGTGATTCTTATGGTCTCAGGTACGCTCATCATCCTGTTGAACCTGCGCGTAAGAATGATGTAGCGGCGTTCAGGCCACAGGCTGTTGTGAGCTTTCCAATCCGATTGACGGAGCGGATTGCGAGTGCTGCGAACTGGTTTCCCGGCCGACCTCCATTGTCGGCACCTGACAATTTCCGCAATAGTTGACAGTCGCCTCCCTCTGAACGCGTTGAAAGCGGAACCAACATGACAACCAAAAGGCGCATGTCACCGGCAATCGGGATGACCGGATCGCATATAATTTCCTTGTCTGCAGAAACCCGTCTGCAAAAACTACGGAACAGGATGATTGACATGAGCGAGGTTGTTTTTTCGAATACCGGGGGCCGGATAGGTGTTATAAAAATCGATTCGCCGCCGGTCAACGCACTGTCTCAAATGGTACGCAAGGGCATCATGCAAGCGCTGCAGGAAGCCATCAACGATACCGCTACACAGGCCATCGTAGTGAAATGCGCGGGACGAACATTTATTGCCGGCGCCGATATACGTGAATTTGGCAAGCCGCCCATGGAGCCTTTCCTGCCGGACGTGGTGGCGGCGCTTGAGGCCTGTCCCAAGCTGGTGGTCGCAGCCATTCATGGCACAGCCCTTGGCGGAGGATTCGAGGTCGCACTCGGATGCCATTACCGCATCGCCGATTCTGATGCCAGAGTGGGGCTCCCTGAGGTCAAGCTGGGCCTACTTCCGGGCGCGGGCGGCACACAACGTCTGCCGCGTCTGATCGGTATTCAGGCGGCGCTGCCGATGATCATGTCGGGTGATCCGGTGACCGCTGAAAAGGCGCTCGGACTGGATGCAGTTGATCACGTGGTCAAGCATGACCTGCTCAGTGAAGCCATCGCCTATGCCGAAAAACTGCTGGATGAGGACGCGCCGCTACGCCGCTTGTGCGATGTCCAGCTTGATACGGCTTCGGTGCCGGATAACTACTTTGCTGAATTCAGGGCGGCGAACGCACGCAAAATGCGTGGTTATTTCTCTCCCGAGCGCATCATTTCAGCGGTCCAGGCGGCATTGGAGCTTGATTTTGACGAGGGCATGGCGCTGGAACGTGAACTGTTCAACGCATGTTTGCAGTCCGCTGAATCGGTCGCCCTGAGGCATGTCTTTTTTGCTGAACGGGAAGCGGGCAAGGTTAAAGGTGTGGATAAAGACACACCGCTGCGCAACATCAAGCGCGTCGCCTTGATCGGCGCGGGCACCATGGGTGGCGGCATCGCCATGAACTTCGCCAGCATGGGAATACCCGTGCACATGGTCGATGTTGACGCCGGGGCGATCGAACGCGGTCTGGCGGTGGTTAGCAGCAACTACATGCGTGGTGTGGAAAAAGGCCGCATGAGCCAGGCGCAGTTCGAGGAGCTGATGCAGCTGTTCATACCGACTACGAATTACGCGGATCTCGGCGATGTCGACCTTGTGATTGAAGCTGTATTCGAAAATATGGAGTTGAAAAAAGCCCTCTTCAAACGCCTGGACAAGTTCTGCAAACCGGGCGCCATTCTTGCCAGCAATACCTCCACACTCGATCTTGATGAAATCGCCCGGGCGACATCACGGCCCCGGGACGTGGTGGGCATGCACTTTTTCAGCCCGGCTAACATCATGCGTCTGCTCGAGGTGGTGCGGGGCGCCGAGACCACGGCGGATGTGTTGGCCACAGTTATGAAACTGGCCAGGCAGATCGGCAAGGTTGGCGTGGTCAGTGGCGTTTGTCATGGGTTTATCGGCAACCGCATGCTGGAGGGCTACATCCGGGAAGCCGGCCTGATGCTGCTCGAAGGCGCCCGGCCGGAACAGATCGATAAGGTGTTGTACGGGTTTGGAATGCCGATGGGGCCGATCGCGATGGGCGACCTTGCAGGAATTGATGTCGGTGCCAAGGTGCGTGAGGAACGGCGGCGCAACGGTACTTTCCCGGCCGATGAAAGGTTTGGCCTGGTTGCAGACAAGCTGGTTGCAATGGGCCGCTGCGGGCAGAAAACCGGCGCGGGCGTTTACCGTTACGAGGCCGGCTCGCGTACGCCTTTACCCGACCCTGAAGTGCAAGCGCTTATTCAACACGAGGCACAGCGGCTGGCTATCAGGCAACGGGACATCAGTGATGGGGAAATACTGACCCGATGTATTTATCCGCTGATCAATGAAGGCGCGCGCATACTCGAAGAAGGCATTGCCCGGCGCGCCGGCGATATCGACGTGGTCTGGATCAACGGCTATGGCTTTCCACCTTACCGTGGCGGCCCGATGCACTATGCCGATACGGTTGGGCTGCAGACAATTTATGACCGGATCTGCAGCTACCGCGAGACGCTGGGTAACGAATTCGGCTACTGGGAACCGGCGCCGTTACTGGAAAGACTGGCGCGTGAAGGTGGTAAATTTGCAGATGTCTGACCGGGACAGATGCGTGCGCGCAGATGCAGCTTTGAAACCGCTCAGATACCGAGGTCAGCCAGGGATTTAATCACGTTGCGCAGCAGGCCGTGGATGATCGGGTGGTCGATTTCAAAATTGGTCACGACCTCGTTGAGCTGATCATTGACCTCCCGGCGTTGTTCGATGTCCGCATGGTTTTGCAAGCGGTCGATTGCGGCATTCAGCGCCTGGACTTGCGTTTCAAAACCATCGGCGCTATCGAGCTTTGCAAGTTCCGCCCTCAATAAATCGATATCGTGTTGTAATTTATCTGTCATGATCCGCCTTTGTTAAAATACTTTGTTTCATACCTTCCATGAAATCTATTGAACCATAAAATTTACTATATACCCGCATAACCCGGGTGTCTTTAGTTGATTACCATTCAGACTCCCCTGTAGGTTTGCGCGAGCTCGCGGACCTGGCTGGCCTCCGGTTCGCGCAGAAATGGCAAAACCAGGTGCAGGACACGTGAGACCGATGCTGAAAGCACCTTGCCATCTGCCAGTCCCGGATCGCCACTGACCTCGGCAAATGGAATCCAATAGGTCATGACCAGTAACATATTGTCCGCCAGCACCCCGCTGTCGTGTTCATCGATATGCATCACGCCATTTTTGCGCAAGTCCGAAATCAGCGTGATCAACGTTGCGCGTTGCCTGCTGAACAGGCCGTTGAGCGCCCGCTGGAGATTCCTGATACGGCTGTAAAGGTCGTTCAGGTCGCGAAACAGGAAGCGGAAACGGCCCATGGCTTCAAATATCAAATGCAGGCGCAGCCACAAGTCCTCCACTTCGTGCGTTGCGGACGCCTCCAGTTCCAGTGTCGGCTGCACGTGCAACAGGTAGCGCTTGAACAGTTCCAGGGCGATATCGTCCTTACTGCGGAAGTGATAGTAGAGATTGCCGGGGCTGATGTCTGCCTCATCCGCGATGTGGTTGGTGCTGACATTGGCTTCGCCGAACTCGTTGAACAGGGCAAGGCTGGTGGCAAGGACCAGTTCTCGTGTGTCGCGACGCGCCATGGCTTGTTTATCCGGTCTGTCAGCCGTCGATCGAAGCGCCGAGGCTGGTGACCAGCTCGATGTACTGCTTTTGGGCGTCGTCGCTTGAAAGCCCTTTAAGTTGCGTCCAGGCCTCGTACTTGGCGACACCGACGAAGTCAAAAAAGCCGGGTTTGTCTCCGGCAACATCACCTTGTGAGCCCTGTTTGAACAGGGCGTAAAGTTTCAGCATCGTATCGTTGTCGGGCCTTGACGGCAGTGTTTTAACCGCTTTGCTTGCTTGTTCGAAGCGGGAATTGAGATCTGTCATGCGGTCGGTCTCCTTGCAATTCCGGATGGCATTGTAGCTTGCGATTGTAACAGCATGGGAACGGTTTATTAATCTGAGGAGGCTCTGATTAATGCCATCCTGGCATTATCAGAGCGCGACAGTCGAAAAGTGTCATTTTCGACTGCCTTACAAATCAACGGCTTGGCGCCGCTGATTTGGCGACACATCCTTGTGTCGCGGGAACCTCAGAATTAATCAGAGGTTACCTGATAAGATTGCAGTATTGGACGATGCGTTCGGAGGACTTTATGAATTACCTTATTACCGGCGGGACCGGCTTTATCGGTCACAACCTGATCGAAGAATTACTGGAGCAGAAAAAGAAGGCCACGATCTATGTCCTGGTCCGCAAGGAATCAAAACAAAAGCTCGAGAAACTGCGAAAACAGTGGGGCGACGGTTCCAAGCGCGTCATTCCCATCACCGGTGACCTGACCAAGTCCATGCTGGGAGTGCCGGCAAAAAAGAGAAAGGAACTGGAAGGTCAGATCGATCACGTATTTCACCTTGCCGCCGTGTATGACCTGATGGCGGATGCCGAGAGCCAGATCAGTGTCAACGTGGAAGGTACGCATAACGTCGTGCAGTTGGCGGATGACATCAAGGCCAAACGATTTCACCACATGAGTTCGATCGCGGCGGCCGGGTTGTACGCCGGTACCTTCCGGGAGGACATGTTCGAAGAGGCGCACGGCCTGGAAAATCCCTATTTCCGCACCAAGCATGACGCTGAAAGCGTGGTCAGGCGTGAATGCAAGATGCCCTGGCGTATCTACCGGCCCGGTATCGTGGTCGGCCATTCGGAAACCGGTGTCATCGACAAGATAGATGGGCCTTACTACTTCTTCAAGCTGATTCAGAAGATGCGCAAGATGCTGCCGTCATGGATGCCGACGCTGGGCCTGGAGGGCGGCCGTATCAATATCGTGCCGGTTGACTACGTGGTGGATGCAACGATATACATCGCACACAAGGCGCGCCTGGACGGCCAGTGTTTCCACCTGACCGATCCCAAACCAAAACGGATTGGCGAAGTGCTCAATATGTTTGCCAGGGCCGCACACGCGCCGCAAATGACCATGCGCATCGACGCCAGGATATTTAATTACATACCCTCGGCGATCACCGCCGGTCTGAGAATGTTGCCCCCGGTCCGGCGCATCACCCGGCAGGTCATGAAGGACCTGGGTCTGCCACCGGACATGATGAAGTTTGTCAACTACCCCACAAAGTTCGATAACAGGGAAACTGAAAAAGCGCTGAAAGGCAGCGGAATATCGGTTCCCAGGCTGGATGACTACGCCTGGCGTCTGTGGGATTACTGGGAAAGACACCTCGACCCGGACCTGTTTATCGACCGCAGCCTGCGCGGTCATGTGCGTGGCAAGATCGTGGTCGTCACCGGGGCCTCGTCGGGTATTGGGCAGGCCACGGCGGTCATGCTGGCGCGGGCCGGGGCACGGGTCATGCTGGTCGCCCGCGGCGAGGACAAGCTGGCGGCAACACTGGAAGAAATCAAATCGATGGAGGGTGAGGCCTGGGTTTACCCCTGTGATATCGCTGATCTTGATGCCTGTGACCGTTTGATAGACAAGATCATCGAAGACCATGGCGTCATCGACATACTGGTTAACAACGCGGGCCGCTCCATACGCCGCTCCATCTCGCTTTCATATGACCGGTTTCATGATTTTGAACGCACCATGCAACTGAACTACTTCGGCAGCCTGCGCCTCATCATGCGGGTTTTGCCGGGGATGACGGCGCGCCGGACCGGGCATGTCATCAACATATCCTCGATCGGCGTACTCAGTAATTCGCCCCGTTTCTCGGCCTACGTGGCGTCGAAGGCCGCGATGGATGCTTTTTCCCGCTGCGCTTCCGCCGAATACAGCGATACCGGCATTGCTTTCACGACGATCAACATGCCGCTGGTGCGCACACCGATGATCGCACCGACCAGGATTTACGAAAATGTTCCGACCATCACGCCGGAAGAAGCCGCCGAATTTATCAAGCAAGCGGTTATTTACAGGCCACAGCGAATCGCCACCCGTCTAGGTATCTTTGCACAGACGCTGCATACGGTTGCGCCGAAGGTGGCGGAAATCGTCATGAACAGCGCCTTCCGGATGTTCCCGGACTCATCGGCCGCCAAGGGTGTTTCCTCAGACCAGGAACAGGCATCGCCGGAACAGATCGCATTTGCCAGCCTGATGCAGGGCATCCACTGGTAAGGCCCGGGCAGTAATCCCGGATGGGTGCCCGAATGCCGGGCACCCGGTAACTGCACAGATAAAATGCTTTCGGGGTCAAGCTGTTTAAACACGGCCCGTAATGTGGCCTAATTCGTAACCTCCACGTCACGAGGGTTTGATGGGTAGTTAAAAATGGCGAAATTCATACCTGTAGATATTTTTGATCTGGTCATCTTCGGTGGTCTCGGCGACCTGGCATTGCGCAAGTTGATGCCGGCCCTCTACCACCGCGACCGCGATTGCCAGTTACCCACCGGTTGCCGGATTATATCGGTTGGCCGAAGCACTTATAGTCACGCTGAATTCCTGTCAAAGGTTGGCAACTCCCTGCGCGAAAAACTTCCGGAGGCGGAATTCTCGGAAGAGTTTTGGGGGTCATTTTCACAACGTCTGCAATATGTCAGTACCGATGCCCTGGAACCTTCCAACTGGCAGGACTTGAAAGCTGTGCTGGAGGGGTTCGAAGACCGCATACGGGTTTTTTACCTGGCCACTGCGCCCAATTTATTTGGTGCGATCGCATCCGGTCTCAGCCAGAACGGAATGATTACCGAAGACGTGCGCATTGTGCTGGAAAAGCCGGTGGGTAACGATTACGCCTCGGCGTGTGAGATCAACGACCAGGTGGGTGAATGTTTTTCGGAGGACAGCATATTCAGGATCGATCACTACCTGGGCAAAGAGACCGTTCAGAATCTGCTTGCACTGCGATTTGCCAATTCGATGTTCGAGCCACTCTGGAACCGCGGCAATATTGATAACGTTCAAATTACCGTGGCGGAAGACCTGGGTGTTGGCGGCCGTGTCGAGTTCTACGACCAGATAGGCACTTTGCGGGACATGGTGCAGAACCACATGATGCAATTGATCTGCCTGACGGCAATGGAACCTCCCACCAGCCGTGACCAATACGCGGTGCGGGATGAGAAAATGAAAGTGCTGCGCGCGCTGAAACCGATTGGCGCGGCCGAGGTTAATCGGCATACGGTGCGTGGACAATATCAGTCCGGCGCCATTGACGGAAAAGCCGTTGATGGTTACCTCGATGAACTGGGTGGAAAGGACAGCCGGACCGAAACTTTCGTTGCATTGAAAGTGCAGATTGACAACTGGCGCTGGTCCAATGTGCCTTTCTACCTGCGTACCGGAAAAAGACTCAAAAATAAATATTCGGAAATCGTCATCCAGTTCCAGGAGGTTCCGCATTCAATTTTTCCGGAGTTGACCGATGGCCGTAATGCGAACCGGCTCAGTATTCGCCTGCAGCCTGATGAGGGCGTCAAGCTCAGCCTGATGTCGAAGGATCCGGGGCCGGGCGGCTTTGAACTGCGTAAAGTTTCCCTTGACCTGAGTTACGAAGACCCGAGCGGCGCACGCTACCCCGATGCCTACGAGCGATTGCTGATGGAGGTCATTCGTGGAAATCCAGCCTTGTTCATGCGCCGCGACGAGGTCGAATTCGCATGGCGCTGGATTGACCGGATCATCGCCGGTTGGGAGGAGACCGATCAGCGGCTCGAGGGTTACGTGGCCGGCACATCGGGTCCTACCGCCTCATCGGTGATGCTGGATCGCGACGGGCATTCCTGGTTTCCCGAATAGACCGATGTCTGTAAATATCGACTTCCAAAAATTTGAGGACCGGGCTGCTGCTTCGGCCGCTGCGGCCAATTTGCTCGCAGGCCTGCTCAGGGATGTTTTGGATTCCGCGCCCCGGGCGGAGGCTTCGCTGGTCGTCAGCGGTGGCACGACACCCGGTCCGTGTTTTGACCTGTTATCCGGTGAGCCACTGGATTGGTCCAGGGTTACGGTAATGCCCAGTGACGAACGCTGGGTGCCGGCCACCGATGCCGCCAGCAATGAAAGACTGATCAGGACGAGGTTGCTAAAGGGGCCGGCGGCAGCGGGAAAAATGCTGCCATTTTTCCGTGAAGGTCTGGATGCGTCGCAGGCGCCGAGCGTGATCGAAGCGGAATTGGCCCGTTTGAGCCGGGAATTCAGCGCTGTCTTGCTGGGCATGGGTGAAGATGGGCATTTTGCCTCACTTTTCCCTGATTTTGACGGGTTGCAAGACGCTCTCGACCCCCAATCCGGGACCACCTGCACGCTGGTAAGAACTGCCAGCAGCCCGTATACGCGTATCAGCCTGACCCTGCCGGTTCTGCTCAAATCCGTACATATCGCCCTGTTGATATTTGGTGAGTCCAAGCGGAGCGTTTTTGAAACTGCGATGAGCGGCTCAAGCACGTATCCAATCACGGCGTTGTTGCGGGAAACCCGCACACCACTGACGGTGATATGGGCCCCCTGAGCTGCTGACATGTAAATACAACAGATGAGTTCCACGCTTGCCGGAACTGGGATGGTTGTTTACAAAACAACAGGCCCAAATAGCAGTGATAGTCGCGGTCGCGGGTGTCAGAAACGGCATGATTTGCACAACCGGCGGTTGGTCCCGTAAGCGACAGTTGCGAATTGTAAACAAGCATTGATGGATATTTACAACGAACACAATTAACCTTGAACACTTTCCCGGGATCGGCCAGACAGGTAACAACACCTTTTTCAGGCCGGACAACAAGGCATAATACCCATGACAAACGCTGCTAAAGACTCGCCCAAAAAGCCAATCCCCCTGTGGTTGGCGCTGATTCCGCTATTGTTCCTGGTCAGTATGTTGTCGAGTTCGGTCATGCTGTTTTCCGACAATTCTTCGTACGGGCCAAACCAGATCGCCCTGATGCTGGCCGCCGGCGTGGCCGCGGTCATAGGTATGTACCTGGGAGAAAGCTGGCACGAAATTGAACAGGCCATGGTCGATGGCATCAAGCTGGCTTTGAAAGCAGTTTTGATATTGCTGGCAGTGGGCTCCCTGATCGGCACATGGATGTTGGCGGGTACCGCGCCGACGGTCATTTATTTCGGACTGGGTATCCTCGAACCTTCCTGGTTTTACCCGGCCGCAATGGTCATCTGTGCACTGGTTGCGATATCAATCGGCAGTTCCTGGACCACCGCGGGCACCGTCGGTCTGGCCCTGATCGGCATTGCGCAGATCATGGGACTGTCGGCCCCGGTCACGGCCGGCGCGATCATTTCCGGCGCCTACTTCGGCGACAAGATGTCGCCGTTGTCGGACACCACCAACCTGGCGCCGGCGATGGTCGGTGTCGATCTCTTCGTACATATCAAGCACATGGTCTGGACAACCGGGCCATCATTCGTGATTGCGCTGATTTTGTTTTCCATCATGGGGTGGAATAGCGAAACGTCCACGGC
The DNA here is from genome assembly GCA_963801195.1 of uncultured Gammaproteobacteria bacterium. Classification (GTDB taxonomy): domain Bacteria; phylum Pseudomonadota; class Gammaproteobacteria; order Xanthomonadales; family SZUA-36; genus SZUA-36. The sequence continues at coordinate 939,088 of CAWDDX010000003.1, forward strand.
ACCGGTTGAAGGAATCGAGGCTGCACGCAGTATTCTTCGCGACAACTACAACATCGGCTGGCCGACCATCCTGCCGCTGGTGCTGCTGCTTGGCATGGCCATGCGCAAGGTTCCTGCCTTGCCGACCATTGCCATCGGCGCCCTGGCGGGTTGCGTGGTGGCGCTGATCTGGCAGCCCGAGCTGGTGCAGACATTTGCAAATCCGGACGGCAATCTCCCGGCGTTCGCCGGCAGCGCCAAGGCCTTGTTCATGGCGATGGCGGACGGTTTTCAAATTCACACGGGTGATGATTCACTCGATACCCTGCTCTCGAGGGGGGGCATGTCCAGTATGCTCAACACCATTTGGCTGATTATGTCCGCAATGTGTTTTGGCGGGGTGATGGAGCACACCGGGTTGTTGCAGCGGATTGTCGATACCCTGCTCAAGGGCGTAAAAGGTACCGGTTCGTTGATCACCACCACGGTGTTCACCTCTATCGGCATGAATATCATCGCCGGTGACCAGTACATCGCGATCGTGATTCCCGGCAGAATGTACCGCCTGGAGTTTGCCCGCCGCGGACTCGCGCCGCAAAACCTGTCACGCACGCTCGAGGACGCCGGCACGATGACCTCGGCGTTGGTGCCCTGGAATACCTGTGGCGCGTTCATGGCCGCAACGCTCGGTGTGCCGACGCTTGCTTATTTGCCCTATGCATTTCTTAACCTGCTCAATCCGTGCATTGCCATCTTTTACGGCATAACGGGTTTGACCATCGTACCTTTGGAAAAAGAAAAGGAGCCCGAAACTGAGCCCGCCGCGGCCTAACCCGGACATGACATCAGTATCCAGGAAGATGGCGCACGAGAGCAGGGACAAGGTGAGAGCGGGAATGGGCCATGCAGGAGGTAGGGCACTGTCGGGAACAATTGCCGGGGACAGGCACGGCTGGACCAGCCAGGGCCGGGACAGGACCGGGCTCGGCTACAAATTGTACTTTTTAAACGCGAGCCGAAAACTTCAGATTCAGAAATCGATTCACTGGCTTGGAAACAGAGCCGGGTCCGACTGGTGCAATGTCCGGGCTAGCAGTCTGTCGGACTTGACCGATCGTAACGAGGGAAATCCGATTTGAAATAGATTTTTCGATCTTTTGAGGCGAATAGCACCGCTATTTAACGAAAAAGATCGGGAAATCTGGCCAAATTCGGGTTTTTCGCAGTAGATCATGTTAAGTCCGACAGGCTGCTATCCTTGCATCCCTGAAGATCACTCCCCGGAGTTTGTGGGCGGGTTTCTCACGGACACGATAGAGCCGTGGGCGAAGGCGGGCAGCATTTGCATGATGTCCTGCCGGCTGACCGCATCGAGTTGGCGTTTTAGATCATCATACCCCGGCAGGTGTCCATACAATATCCACTGGCTGGCAAGATTCTCCGCCAACTCCGCGTTGCTTTGTGCGGCGCTGACAAAACGGCCGAGCAGGTGGCTGCGGGCCGCCTCGATTTCTTCCGCCGACGGCGGACGGGTGAGCATCAGGTCCAGTTGCTGGCGCAAAAGCTCTTTCATCGCCGTGAGCTTTTGCGGATCGACCCCGGTGCTTAGCGTAATCCAGTCATTTGTTCCATCGGTGTGATAGGCGCTGTCGATGTAATAAACGAGACCACGTTGAGAGATTGCGGCTTTGCCGAGCCTGCCCTCGTAACCGTGCGTGAGTGTGTACAGGGCAATCTGCCACGCGGCCCGGGTTTCCTCGCGCGGGCCGGGTACCTGAACGACGTAACCGAGCTGCTCCTGGGCCACGGGGAAATCGACGTGCTTTTCCAGATCCACCGGCGCCATTGGTGCGATGGGTTCGGGCCGCGGCCATATTGCGGCTGGCGTGTGTCCGAAACCGTTTTCCAGCTGCTCCAGAACACGGGCCGGATCGATATCGCCGCTGACAATCAACAGGATGGGACCAGCGGGTTTTGTATCCGGGTTCTGCAGACCGAGCAGGCTCCTGAATGTACTTTCAAGCAATGCGGCAGGGTCGACAGCGTTCCCACCCGATACCGTGGGCCAGGGCCGGGCGCTTCCGATAATATCCCGCGCTTGCCGGATTGCAGTCTCCAACTCACCGGGTAGTAATACGATGTCGAGCGACGCCAGGCCCCAGGCTGGTTGGCTCTCGTCCACACCCGCAGGCACGGAGAAATCTGCAGACGGCACAAGTACCTTGAGCATCGCGGTGGGAGACAGCGGTGAGCGCTGGATAATCACCGGCGTGCCGTTGCCAAGCGTATAAAGCTTGCCGGGCGCTGCAGATTCCTGCGGGGTTTCAGCTGGTTTCGGACTGCCTTCCCATTGCGCTTTTGGAACCGTGGCGGCCGGCGCTGATGCCGCATTGGCAAGGTCTTGACCCGTTGCGGGAACGGACCAGCCGACAGTCCTTTGTTCACGGCGGAGGTAGCGGTCCAGCACCCGTTCGATGTCTGCAACGCCGACTTGCGCGAGTAACTGCTTCAGGTTGACCAGTACGCCAAGCGCATCGAGACCCTCAAAAAACGCCAACTGGTGGGCGGCATCCTCGGTGGTCTGGACATCAAAGGTCAACTCGCGCAAGACCCGCTCGCGCGCCTGTTTGAGGGCGGTCCCGGCATCAGGACCGGGCTGGCTGAACTGCCTGCGCAGACGATCGATGCCGGCTTCTATCGCAACCTCCACGGCCTTCTCATCTCCATCGGCAGGCAGAGAACCGCTGATCATGAAGACGTAGTCCCCGGCCGAGGGCGGAAACCAGGTGGTGAGATCGTCGCAGACACCGCCGAGCGGGGAATCCGGCCGCGCGGGCGTACCCCAGTCGTTCTGCAGGAAGCTGACGCCTGATCCGGCAGCCAGCAAATCCTGGGTCAAAAGGAAGGCCGCGTAATCCGGGTTGTTCACCGACGGCGCGTGGTAGGCAATTTTGAAATATTTTCTATCCTGCTCGCCTTCAAGGCGCACCCGCCGTTCACCTTTCTGGACCGGTTCCACGGTATAGGGTACCGGGGCGATGGCGTGAGCTTCCAGGTCTGCAAAGTTTTGCCGTACCTGCTGCATTACCTCGTCGAACCGGACATCACCCGCTATCGCGAGTACCGCGTTGGCCGGCTGGTAGTGGCGGTGGTAAAAATTAACCAGGTCCGCGTGGGTGATATTTGCAATATCGCTTTCCCAGCCAATGGTGTTGTTGCGGTACGGGTGCGCCAAAAACGCCAGGTAAAGGACGTTGTCCTGCAGGACAATCGCCGGGTCGTTCTCATAGCTGTGCATTTCGGTCAGCACCGCGCCGCGTTCCGAATCAAGATCGGCGGAAGGGATTTCAAGCCGCGCCATGCGGTCTGCTTCGATACGCAGCAACAGCCCGAGGTCCGCCTTCGGGACAGTTGCGTAATAGGTCGTCTGATCCAGCCAGGTATAACCGTGCCACTCGCCACCCGCCGCGTAGATGCTCGACACCACTTCTGTATCCGGAAAATTCTCGGTCGCCCGGAATGCCATGTGCTCCAGGAAATGTGCCAGTCCGGTGGTCCCGGTGGACTCGTCCCTGGCGCCCGACTTGTAAAGCATCTGTACGCTGACGACCGGAAAGCTGTGGTCTTCCAGTACGATAACCGTCAGACCGTTGCCCAGTTTTTCCACCTGGGCCGCCGACATGTCGAGGTAAGCCGGGGCCAAACCGGGCAGGAAACACAGTAACAGGGCTGAAAGCAGCAGGAGTCGCAGCGACGCAAGACGCTTGCCGGCATCGATCGTCCCGCGGGCTCTGTCAGCATGGCACGAAACCTTGCCGGTCTCGCCGGGCAGACGGCGGCTGTCCTTCATATCCTGATTCCTGCTTGTGTCAATTCGTTCTGAAGGGCATCCAGGCTATCCTTCAGGGTAGCTATGATTTCCTGGATATGAGCGGCCGTGGCGATCATTGGCGGACAGACCAGGAAATGATCACCTTCAAAGCCGCCGCGGGTGCGCCGGGAATAGATGATCAGACCGCGTTCATAGGCCAGCTCCACCAGCCGCGAGTGGGCGTTGAATGTTGCCGGCAGGGGTTGCATGGTGTCACGGTTGGCAACCAGTTCAAAAGCGAGCAGCAGGCCTTTGCCGCGTACGTCGCCGATGATGTAATAATCGTCCATGAGTGACATCAGTTCAGCCTTCAAAAGGCCGCCGATGGATGTCGCCTGTGCCATCAGGTCACGCTCGAGAATTTCCTGTATGACTGCCAAACCGGCAGCACAGGCCAGTGGGTTGCCGGCGTATGTGTAACCGTGCTGGAAGCCACCGGCATTGAGCACGCTGTCGATAATACGGTTGTCGGCCAGCATCGCGCCCAGTGGGGCATAACCTGCCGCGAGGCCCTTGGCCAGTGCGATGATGTCCGGCTTGATTCGCCAGTGTTCGGCGGCCAGGAAATGGCCGGTGCGCCCGGCCCCGCTCATGACTTCGTCATATATCAACAGCACACCGAACTCATCGCAGATTTCCCGGATACGCGGATAATAGCTGTCCGGTGCGACCAGCGCGCCGGTGGAGGCGCCGCCGACCGGTTCCATGATAAACGCCAACACGGTCTCGGGCCCCAGTTCGATGATCTTGTCGCGCAACATGTCGGCGTAGCGAATACCACGCTCAATGTCAGTCAGCGAATCGCGGTCCAGGTAACAGCGTGGCGCCGGTATGGAAGGCATCTGTCGCATCATGGGTAGAAAAGGATCGGTGAGCGGCCGGTAGCCGGTGACGGAAAGGGCGCCCAGGGTCGAGCCATGGTACGAGGGGTTGCGTGTAATGACTTGCCAGCGAGACGTTTGCCCGCTGCCGAAGGCGTATTGCCTTGCGAGCTTGATACAGCTTTCCGTTGCCTCTGAACCTCCCGAGACAAAGAACACCCTGTCGTGCCCCGCGGGACAAAGCGCGGCGATTTGTGCGGCGAGGTGTTCGGCCGGTTCATTCTCGAAATGAAGCCGGTAACCAAAGGTCGAACGCTCCATCTGTCTGCGCATCGCCTCCAGTACCCGCGGGTTGCTGTGGCCGATGTTTGACACCATGGCGCCGCTGGAACCGTCGAGGTAACGTTTGCCAGAACGGTCCCAGAGGTAAACACCCTCCGCCCGGTCGAGCAGCGGACGACGCTGTCGGGTCTGGTAGAACATCCGGGAGGGGTCTGTCGGACTCCACGTCACTGCTTTTGTCACTTGAGTGTCTCCATGAAAATATCCATATTGCCATTGCCGTACGTCCGCGTCTCGATGGGTGTGGCGGCAATCCTGCCGGCGAGCATGCGGAAAAATTCATCTTCCGCCTGGTTCAGGCTGGCGCCGGGATGGCGCACCAGCCAGATGTTGATCGGCGGCAGGTTTTCATAAGGGGGAAGCCGGTGCAGCAGCTTGTCTTTCACTTCCCGCACAACCGCGTGCACGGGCAATGCACCGACACCCAGGCCCGCGATCACCATGCGGCGAATCTCTTCTAGGTTGCTCGACACGCCGGCGAAATTCTTGTCGAAGTCGGCCCGTGCACGCAGCAGTGCAACCGGTTGAAGTACATCGTTCAGCTGATCGGTGGGGAACGATACGCACTGTTCGCCACGCAAATCTTCGAGACGCAGTCCGGTCTTTCCAAACAGGCGGTGACGGGGTCCACAGAAAAAACCGAAATGCTCCGTGTACATGTGCTGGTATTCCAGTTCGGCGACCTGTTCATTGACCAGGCAGATACCGAGGGCTGATTTTTTTTCGAGCACCGAGCGGATGACGTCCCTGCTGCTGCCGATGTCGATGGAGATGCAGGCCTTTGGGTGCAGACGGTGAAAGGTCGCGAGCGTTTCATCGAGCAGGGGACACATGACGTGGCTGGCCATCGACAGTTGCACTGTTCCGGAAATCTCCTCATCCGCTTCCTCCAGCGCCGAGGACAGGCGGTTGACCGTTCCGAAGATCGAGGTACATTCGCTGTACAGCGACTTTCCCTGCGCGGTGACCTCGAAAGACCGCGGCCCGCGTTTGATCAGCTCCGAACCCAGGCACTGTTCGAGCCGTTTCAGGGCGTTGCTGACCGTGGGTTGCTTGAGACCGAGACGGTTGGCCGCGGCGGTGATGTTCTTTTCCTGCACAATCACCATGAAGGTGCGCAGGAGGTTCCAATCCAGGTTCCACGCCAGTTCGACCGGCGGGCTGTTTTTCTGATTTTTAGAGGATTGATTGGGCATATATAAAAATAATTAAAAACTATGGTTGATTTGTTATCTATCAGAATAGAGAATAATAACAGAACGTCCATCCTTGGCAAGATCATCGGGCCGAAGCGCTGCAAAAGCGGGGCGACAACAGCAGGGCAGCCAATGAATAAACTTCACTATCTTGATCTGATCGCCATCGGGCTTTACTTCCTCGCTCTCCTCTGGGTGGGCGTGCAGGTCGCGCGATCGCAAAAGAAACGCGGTGAAAGCGAATCCTTTATGGCCGCCGACCGGGATATGAACCTGTTTCAGACAACGGCCACTACCGCCGCGACCGATATCGGCGGTGGTTTCAGTATCGCCATGGGCGGTCTGGGCTTCACACTGGGACTATCGGGGTCGTGGCTGATCGCCATCTCCGGTCTGAGTATCATTCTGGCGTCCTTCCTGATGGTGCCAAAGGTCAAGCGCTGGGCCGACCGGGTCAAAGGGCTGACCACCGGGGATCTGTTCGAAGCCCGCTTTGACCGCCGCACGGGAACGCTCGCCGCCGTGGTCATCGGCCTGGCCTGGTTTACCTTTGTCGGCGGACAGATCATCGCCGGCGGCAAACTGCTGCAGGTCACGTTGGGGATGGACCTGGTCCTGGCCATTGCGCTGGCCGGATTTATTATCCTTGCCTACACCGCTATGGGTGGTCTGAAGGCCGTGATCTATACGGATGTGCTGCAGATGGTGGTGCTGCTGGTCGGTGTGGTCTTTATACTGGTGCCCATAGGCCTGGTCAAGGTCGGCGGTTGGAATGGAATGATCGAACAACTGGCGGCCAACCCTGAAACGGCGTCGATGGTGGAATGGGACGCCATCGGCTGGAAGCAACTGCTGGGCTGGTTTTTCGCGATTATGCCCATCTGGTTCATATCGATAGCAGCCCTCCAGCGCATCGTTGCCGCCCGTGATGAAAAAACCGCCCGCCGCGCATTCCTGTTAACCGGCGTGCCCATCGAATGGCCTTTGTTTGCGATCGGCAGTACGCTGGTCGGACTGTTTGCACGCATCCTGGTACCGGAGTTAACTGATGCTGAGCTTGCGACCCCGACAATGATCCTGACGCTGCTGCCTGCCGGCATCACCGGCATTGTCATTGCCGCCTACATTGCCGCGGTGATGTCCACCGCCGATTCCTGTCTGATCGGGCCGGTGGCCATTTTCACCAATGACGTTTACCGCAAACTCCTCAAGCCCGGCGCCACTGATGCCGAGCTGGTGCGGGTGGCGCGGGTATTGACGATCGTTCTGGGCCTGCTCGCCATCGGCATCGCCTACCTGACACCCAATGTCCTCGACCTGATACTTTATGCCTACACCTTTGGTGCAGCCGGTCTTTTTTTCCCGATGCTCGGCCTTCTGTTCTGGCGTCGTACGACCGCATCGGGTGCATTCTGGAGCATGCTGCTGGGTGGTTCGAGCGCAGTCGTCTGGACCCTTGCCGGCGAACCCCTGGGGTTTGCGCCATCCTATGCGGGCTGGCTGGTGTCGTTACCGGTGCTGGTGACGGTGTCATTACTGACCAGGCATGGAAAAGATGAAAATCCCGGGCTGTTTTTTGACCGCTGAGCGCTGCAAGAATGATCGATAAATCCACAGGAATAGAAGAGGCCATCGGTCAGATTGCGGACGGTGCGGTCATCATGGTCGGCGGTTTCGGCGTACCGGGTACGCCGTTCATGCTGATCGATGAACTGGTGAAACAGAATAGAAAACACCTGACCGTGATCAAGAATGACGCGAACGAAACCGGTATGGGTATTGACCACCTGTTGAGCAACGGCCAGGTCGACCGGCTGATCGTGTCGCATCTCGGGCTCAATCCGCACGCCATACAATTGATGAACGAAGGGCGTGTCGAAGTGGAGTTTTGCGCCCAGGGCATTTTGGCTGAGAGAATCCGCGCGGCGGGTGCGGGCCTGCCCGGATTCCTGACCGATATCGCGATGGATACGCTGCTGGCGAAGGGCAAGCAGACGATCGAGTACGAGGGGCGACGGTACCTTATCGAAAAATCCCTCAAGGCCGACGTGGCGCTCGTTCATGCCCACGCTTCCGACACGTTCGGCAACCTGCTCTACGCGGGCAGCGCGAGGAACTTCAATCCGGTCATGGCCATGGCGGCTGGCACCGTGATCGCAGAAACAGAAAACCTGTTGCCGCTCGGCGGTATCCCGGCGGATGCGGTGCACACACCGGGTCCGTTCGTGGACCACGTCGTCCACTTGCGAGAACTCACCGGGGAATACGCGGTTGTCCGGCGCTAACGACAGGATGATAAAACGGGCCGCGCGCGAGGTGCTGGCGGGGATGACGGTCAACCTGGGGATCGGCTATCCAACCCGGATAGTGGACTGCCTGGAGCCGGGTCTTGGTGTGTGTATGCATTCGGAAAATGGCATATCGGGCCAGGGTCCGGCGTTGCCATTTGATCAGGCAGACCGTAACCTGATCGATGCCGGTGGCGCCTATGTGTCCACCCTGCCGGGAACAGCCTTCTTTGACAGCGTCACGTCTTTTGCCCTGGTGCGCGGCGGTAGGCTCGACCTGACCATTCTTGGTGCATTGCAGATTGGCGGCAATGGCGACCTGGCGAACTGGAGTATACCGGGCAAGTTTACACCCGGCGTGGGGGGTGGAATGGAACTGGCCCAAAAGGCCCGCCGCGTAGTGGTGTTGTCTACCCACGCAGATAAACACGGCCGTTCCAAAATTGTATCGCGTTGCAGCCTGCCGCTGACCGCAGCCGCATGTGTGGACCGGGTTTATACTGATATGGCGGTGATTGATTTCACGCCGGACGGGATGGTGCTGCGCGAGATTGCAGCGGGGCTGACGGTCGATGAAGTTGTCGCTGCCACCGCTGCGCCCCTGTTGATCAATGAAAATGAGCTGGGCGTTTTTTGAGGAAACCGAGTATGGATAACGATGTTACCAAACGCCTGATGAAGGCTGTCGACAATCGATTTGTGGAGCAGACCTCGTTTCTTTCCGAGCTGGCAAGTTACCCTTCAACACGCGGCAACGAACAAAGCGCCCAGGGATTCGTGGCCGCCACGCTGAGTGAGCTGGGCTACCAGACCGACACCTGGGAAATCAAGGTCGGTGATATTGCCGGCTTACCCGGCTTTTCCCCGGTGATGGGTGATTATGACCACGCCATCAATGTCGTGGGCACCCATCGTGGCCGTTCCGGCAATGGAAGGTCGCTGATTCTGAACGGGCACATCGATGTTGTGCCTGTAGGGCCCCTGGATATGTGGGACTCTCCGCCTTTTGAGCCGCGCATAGAGGACGGTTACATGTATGGCCGGGGTGTCGGCGATATGAAGGCCGGCCTGGTTGCAAACCTGTACGCACTGGGCGCCCTGAGGGATTTGGGTTATCAACCGGCTGCAAATGTGTACTTTCAGTCGGTTGTCGAAGAGGAGTGTACCGGCAATGGCATGCTGGCCTGCCTGCAGCGCGGCTACCGTGCCGACGCGGCCCTGATACCCGAACCCTTCGCCGAGCAACTGGTGAGCGCCCAGATCGGTGTCATCTGGTTCCAGGTAAACCTGAAAGGCAAGCCGGTACACGTGCTGGAAGCCGGCAGTGGGTTCAATGCGATCGATGCGTCCCTGCCGTTGATCTCGGCGCTGAAAGAACTGGAACATCGCTGGAACAGGCCCGAACACGCCCACCCCCATTTCCGTCATCACGAGCACCCGCTAAACCTCAATATCGGCAAAATCCAGGGCGGGGACTGGGCCTCCAGCGTGCCCGCCTGGTGTTGTATCGACGTTCGTATGGGTATCTACCCGGGCCAGGACATCGACGCGGCCCGGGCCGAGATCGAGGCATGTATCCTTGATGCGGCAAACCTGGATTCCTATTTACGCAACAACCACCCCGAAATCATCTATAACGGCTTTTTGGCGGAAGGCTATTGTCTCGCGGACGACGAAAGACCGGAGACCCGCGTGGCCATTAACACTTTGGAAAACGCCCACCATGCGGTGACCGGTGAAGCACTGCAGCAGGCAGCCATCACGGCAACCACCGACGCGCGCTTTCCCGGTCTTTATTCAGGCACACCGGCCCTGGTTTACGGCCCCGCCGCCGATGCAATCCACGGCTTCAACGAACGCGTCGACCTCGAATCAGTGCGCCGAGTAACCCAGTCGATCACGCTGTTCATCGCCGGTTGGTGCGGGCTCGAAAAGGTGTGATATGAAAAGGGGTCAGGTTCACAACCCAGCAAATTTAAGCCCCGTTATCCCGGCGCAGGTGACACCGTCATCCCGGAATTTGCGCAGCAAATATGCGGGACCTCCTTCGAACTCGCAGAGTGCCAAATCAACCCGCTCCCCAACAACCGCCATGCCAACAACAAGCACCGTCATCCCGGCGCATCCCGGCGCAGGCCGGGACCTTCCAAATCTGCCCCCTCTTCTTTCAAGTTTGTTTGTATTACTGTGTACGATCGCGATGAATTCGATTGCGGCCCCGGCCCCAACCCCGACCATAAACGCCGGTATCGAAATCCGCCAGGTGTGGATACCGATGCCCGACGGCGTCAGGCTGGCGGCTGACCTCTATCTGCCCGAGAACCTGGCCGATGGTCAACTGCCGGTTTTGTTGGAATACCTCCCGTATCGCAAGGACGACTCAAGGCAGCGAAATTTTCAGCTTTATTCCTACTTCTTAGACCATGGCTATATCGTGGCCAGGGTGGATATCCGGGGCACGGGCAACAGCGAAGGACGTACGATCCCTTACGAGTATTCCGATATCGAACTCGACGATGGTGAAAAGGTCATCGACTGGCTGGCACAACAGCCCTGGTCCAGCGGCAAAGTGGGCATGTTTGGTATCTCATGGGGCGGGTTTAATTCGATCCAGATGGCGCTGCGGAATCCGCCGGCGCTGAAGGCCTTCATCGCGGTCATGGCCACCGAGGACCTATACCAGGAAGACGTACATTACATCGACGGCATCATGCACACGGATTCCTGGATGATGAGCAACGACCTGTACAACTCACTGCCCGGCGCACCCGGCTTTGTCATGGACGAGGACTGGTATCGCAACCGTTTCGATGTCGAACCCAGCGTCTACACCTACATGCATCATCAACGTGACGGACCATTCTGGGACAGGGCCTCGGCGCTGGCGAAATACGACCAGATCAAAATTCCCGGTTTCCACATCGGCGGCTGGTTCGATGGCTACCGGGACAGCCTGCCGCGCATGCTGGAACACGTAAAAGCACCGGTCAAGGCGATGATCGGCCCCTGGGATCATGACTTCCCGCACAATGCCACGCACACGCCGCGGATGGAATGGCGCTTTGAGGCCGTGCGTTGGTTCGACCATTGGCTCAAGGGCATCGACACCGGCATCATGGATGAACCGGCGTTTGCAGTTTTCATACGTGACTGGCACGCGCCCGGCCCCGGCGTGACCGATTTTCCGGGGCGCTGGCGTTGGGAGGATGGCTGGCCGGTCAAACGGACACGCACTGAAACTTGGTATGCGGGGAACCCGCAGAGCCTGGCAACAACACCCGCCGAAAACGCCGTCGCAAGTCTTCGATACGTGCCTTCAAGCGGTCTGGAAGCGGGCGGACCGGTGATGTGGTGGGGCAGTGTGTTACCCGACCTGCAGTCAGCCGACGACCATGCCATGGTGTTTGATAGCGAACCGCTGCCAAAGGCGCTGGAAATTCTCGGTGAACCGGTCGCACGAATCAGGGTATCGGCGGACGCCAAGCGCGCCAACTGGGTTGTGCGGATTGCCGATATCGCCCCCGATGGACGGGTCACCCATGTTGCCGCGGCGGCATTTAACGGCACGCACCGCAAGTCGGCGCGCGTTCCAGAAGACATCGTACCGGGTGAGGAATTTTCACTGGATATCGAAATGCATTTCACCTCCTGGGTGTTCCCGCCGGGTCACCGGATACGCTTTGCCATTACCAACGCCCAGTGGCCGATGCTGTGGCCGACTCCCTACCCGATGACCACTACGCTGGCGCTGGGTGGTGACAACGGTGCGCGTGTCGATCTGCCCGTTATACCCGCGTTACCCGCAGCGCGTTGGCGCAGCCCGGTCTTCAAGGAGCCTGCTGAAGACCCGGACCTGCCCGGCTTCGCAACCCTGGATGCCGGCAACAGCACCGGCTATGGCGAGATCGATGAGGTACAGCATGACGCCGTGACCGGTGAGGCCTTTGGCGTCGCGACCAACTCGGGCGCCTATCAATACCCCTGGGGTGTGGAGCGATTCGAGGAACGTATCGAACACCGGACCTCCGACCGCAACCCCGCCTATACCTCGGTGAAAGGCATCTATGCCCTGCAGGAGGAACTACCCGGCCGTCTGTTGCGTTTTGAACAGGACGTCACGTTTCAGAGCGACCTGGAAAACTTCTATCTGATCTTCAAGCGGCGGGTATTGGTCAATGGTGAACTGAAACATGAAAAGGAATGGCGGCAAACCATTCCGCGTGATTACCAGTAGAAAGGTGTCAGGATAAATTTCCTTGCAAATTTAAACACCTCCCAAACCCGGCGCCTTCCTGCCATCAAGCACCTCCCAAACCCGGCACCTTCCCTCTATCAAGCACCGTCATCCCGGCGCAGGCCGGGACCTCCAAACGTTTCCGTAATCTTTAAAGAAGCCTCAATTAAGCGCTCTGCTAACCTTAGGGAGGTCCCGGCCTGCGCCGGGATGACGGTGCCTATAGTGTAGTTCGGAGTGCACTTTTGGTGGTGCCTATAGTGTAGTTCGGAGTGCACTTTTGGTGGTGCCTATAGTGTAGTTCGGAGTGCACTTTTGGAGGTGCCTATAGTGTAGTTCGGAGTGCACTTTTGGTGGTGCCTATAGTGTAGTTCGGAGTGTATTTTTCAAGTCCCGGTTTCAAGTTAAACCTTAGCTGAGCCGCCTTGATTCAGGGGTCGGCGGTACCGCAGTTTTTAATGCTTTTCAACAGGGCGGCGTGCGCGTCGATACGCTTACGCAGACTAACATCGGCGGCCGGGGTTTCGAATACCAGCACGGTGTGTGCCTGCGGGCCCGCCTGTGGCTGGCCGGCGACGATGATCGACACGGCGCTCATCAACTCATCAATCGAACCATCGACGACCGGGCCGATGATGCCGCCGTCGATGGGCTCGCCAAAACGGGTCTCGCCGCTCATCTTGATCGCGATGCCGTTGTCTCTCAATGTACGCACCGCGGCCAGCGCGAGGGGATCATTGATACCCAGTTTGCCCTGCGAATAGACATAGCCCTCGCTGATCAGGTTGTCCTCATGCAGGTCGATGCTGGCAGCGGGCGGGTATTGCGCGGATAGCTCCAGGATGTAACGGGTGATCGCATCCGCTTCCGGACTGGAAGCAGCGCCGGCCCTGGCGCGATCGGGGTGTTCCGGATCGATCAACAGATGCGAGGAATCACCGACGCTTTGCCCCTCGATGGTTTCCGAGTATTTTTGCATGTTCAGGTAGCGCCAGTTATTGACGTAACCCTGCGGATTATTCAATGGCAGCAGCACCACCGCCTGCCGCTCACCCAGGGCTGCAATGGCATCGATCGATTCGGCGATCGCATTGGGACCGGCCGGTTCCTCACCGTGAATACCGGCCAGAATCCAGCAGGCTTTGCCGTTCTGCGGTGTACGCAGGGCAATGACAGGCAAGGCGTACGTTCTGCCCTGCGGTTGCGACTCGATGATGGTATCGAGTTGCCAACCCCTCTCCAGCAGCGAGGTGTATGCACGGTAGAGCGCCTCGACCGGTTTGCGCCCGTCCGGAAAAGTTGCGATGCCATCCGGCAATTCGAGTTCCTGCGCAATCACCAGGTTGGGAACCAGCAGGTAGAAGAATGAAACGAGCAGCCACGTGAGCCTGCCGGAGGACGCGGTTGCTGCAATATATTGATCCGAACCTGCATGGCTTTGCATGTCGGGCATCATACGCGGCTCAAAAGAAATGCGGAATGGCCGTTCACCCGTCCTGTTCCTTCAATCACTGAGCCGTCCATAGTGTTTTAACCACTTCTTGAGTTCTTCATGGGGGATGGCCTTCGCGTAGCGGCCGCCTTCACCGGTCATGTCACGGGCGGCGATCATGGCGTTGACAATGGCTTCCTCGGTGGCTTGAACCACCGCGGCAAAGAGTGGGTCCAGGTGTTCGTTACCCAGCATCTGCACCTGCTGAAGACCGGTTTGTCCGGCCGGGTTGCCGGTGCCGAAGGCGATGAAGATATCACCTGAACCGTTACCGGCGATTGAACCCATGCGCCCGAGACCCAGGCTGGGACGTTTTGCCAGGCGTTTGAGTTGATGGGGCAGCAGCGGCGCATCGGTCGCGACCACGACAATGATCGAGCCGGTTTCCCGGGCCTGCGCATCATCCTCACTGTAGACGCGGTCTTCACGCATGTGCTGACCAATGGCTACACCCGCAATTCTGAGGCTGTCACGCAGACCGTAATTGGCCTGCACCAACACCCCCACCGTGTAGGATTTATCCAGGGCCTTGACGATACGGGATGCGGTGCCGATACCGCACTTGTATTCGTGGCAGATCATGCCGGTACCGCCGCCGACATTGCCTTCTGCTACCACACCGCCGCTGGCGTTTTGCAGGGCTGCTTCGGCATCGCCGGCCTTGACATGAAAACCGTTGATGTCATTGAGGTGGCCGTCCCATGTTTCGGCCACCAGCGGCAACGACCATGTGTAACCGCTGGCGTCGGGCCCGGCTGCGCGGATACGCCAGCCGATGGTGGCATCGCGCACGACGCCGACACTGTGCGTGTTGGTCAGCATGACAGGGCCTTCCAGCAGGCCGGATTCCTCCACCCAGGCGCTGCCGGTCATCTCGCCGTTACCATTGAGGGCGAAGGTTGCCGCCATTACCGGTTCCATCAGGCTGTCCTTGCCACGCGGCGCGATGGCGGTCACGCCGGTACGTATGGCGTGACCGTTCGGGGTGTCGCTGATCAGGGTGGTGTGACCCACGGTAACGCCGGCCACATCGGTGATGGCGTTGAGTGGACCGGGTTCACCCTCAAAAGGGATACCCAGATCGCGGGCGCGCTCGGCGTGCGCCGAAACTGCAAATGTCGTCAGCAAAATGGTCATCAGCAAGCGACGGTTCATATCAGGTCTCCGATGACACGTGCCACGCACCGCTCAATTCGATGGCGTGATCGACACGTGTATGGCCAGGGTACAAACACGGTATCTCGGGGTGCCTTAATTTATTGCTCCGGTATCGGTGGCGGGCCGTCTTCCAGGAAGCTGTCATATACGCGTCCATCCTTGTCTTCCAGCCACTCCGCGTGGATTTTTGCGCGCACATCTGCATCCTGAAAAAGGTCAACCATGGTAGCGGCCAGGCTCTTGGCGGCGTAAAGCATACCCTTGTGGCCGATCGACATGCCGCCGGCAGCCACGACCGGCCACGCATGCCAGGGGGTCCCTGCGGGTGCCGTGGCCACCGAAAGGTGCAGGGTCGGAACCGTCCAGCTGACATCGGCGACATCCGTGGAGCCGCCTTCGGGTTCACCCGGGTTCTCGTTCAGCGGTTCCAGCGTGGTATTCATTCCGATCTCGGGCTTACCGGTTGCCTTCTGTATTTCACGGGCAAATTCCAGCTCTTTCTCATCATATTGCAAGGGACCCAGCCATTCGAAATTGTTCTGGATGAGTCGCTCACCCGTTATGTTGGAGAGCATTTCATAGGAACCTGCGGTCACCTTGAATTCACCGGTAGTCCCGGTCGCGATGGCGGCACCCTCAACAATCTTGCTGGCGCGTTCAATCAATTCGTTGACGCCGTCATGGGTTGAATCACGCAACCACAGCCAAAGACTGCCATGTTCCGGTACGACATTGGGCACATCACCGCCACCGGTGATGGTGTAATGCATACGCACGCTGGGTTTCACATGTTCGCGCATCTGGTTGATGGCAAAGGTCGTCAATTCGACGGCATCCACGGCGCTGCGTCCGTTCCATGGGTCATATGCGGCATGTGCTGCATGGCCCTCAAACGCGATACGGACTTCCACCATCGACTGGCTGCTGTTCGTGTCAGCAGAGGTCTTGTCGCTGGGGTGCCAGGCGAGGGCAATGTCCACGTCGTCAAACAGACCTTCCCGAACCATGTAGACCTTGCCGCCCACGGACTCCTCGGCGGGCGTGCCGAAGAATACGATGGTGCCCTGCAGGCTGCCCTCGGCGATCAACTGCTTGATGGCAACAGCTGCAGCGAGGCTGGCCGTGCCAAACAGGTTGTGTCCACAGCCATGGCCGGCAGCGCCCGCTTTAAGCGGCATCTTGACCGGGCTGGCCTGTTGCGAAATGCCGGGCAGGGCATCGTATTCGCCCATGATACCGATGACCGGCTTACCGGAACCGAAGCGGGCGGTAAAGGCGGTCGGCAGGCCCGCCACCCCGCGGGTCACCTCGAAGCCCTGTGCCTCTGCGTAATCGGCCAGCAGGGCGGAGGACTGGTACTCATGCAGGGCGGTTTCGGCGAAGGCCCAGATCTGGTCGCTGATTTCAATCAGCTGGCCGGATTGGTTATCGATGCTTTCAACGGCTTCGATTTTTGCTGACTCCGTGTCGGCCAGGGCGATTCCGGAAAACAGAAACGCCAGGGCAATAATGGTTTTTTTCATGGCTTGGATCCTTTTTTTAAAAATGCGTGTTGGCAGACTTCAGCGCCTGCTCTCAAATACCGAGCGTGCGGATGCAATCGACGACAGCACGGCCTGCTTTTCATTCTCGTCATTGTATTGCGTGTTACTTGAAAGTTGCCCATAAATACGATCTATCCAGCTGATAAAGTAATCTGCATCGACGCTTGAGCGCAGGGGCTGCCCGTCGATTTCTATAAATACGGGGTTGGTTGTCGCATAGGGGAAGCGGTCAAAAATGTCAGCGCTGGCGTCATCGTTCCAGGCCCGCAACAGGACCCAACTGCTCGCATCGAGTTTCAACTGGCCTGAAAACGTGGCGGAGCGCCGCGACCCATCCGGCTCGATACGCTTTACAACCTTGCCGTTGACAACCACCTCCAGGTGATCGACCGGCACGATCGACTGCATGAAGCCATTGAACTCCAGTTCATGCTCGCCCGCCGGCAGGCTCAAATCGCCACCTGCCTGCTTCCCGGCCAGTGTGAAATTGAGGATCGGACCGTTGGTGGCCATGCTTTTTCCTGCTTTCAAGCCGGCCAGCCAGCGGTCGCGCCGCCCGGCCAAATCGTTCGTGCCGGGTTCCGCCATAACGTAAACCCGGTTCAGGCCTACCGGTCCGCGTAACGAGGCATAGTTGGCCATTGCGTCGGTACCACCGGCTGCGGCAAGACGGAAACCACAATTGAGCAGGCGGTACCAGACCTGTTGTGTCTCGCGGTAGTCACTGAAGCCACTGACCTCGTAATAATCCACCTTGCCGAGTGCGACATCGACCGGCAACTCATTTGTCAGCCTGGCATCGTTGACAGGGTCGGGCGCCGCATCATAGGGATGCACGTAACCCACCAGGGCATTTTGAGCATGCGCAAGGTCGGCGACGGTCGCATTGTCGGGGTACGGGCTGGCCAGGCCGGTGTTGTAGTACGACGAATAACCCGGCAGCAGGACATGATCGTCCAGGCCGAGCAGGCCAAGGTGTCCCCAGAAACTGGTGTGAAACTCCTGTGCGTGCTGCAACAAAACCTTTTCATTTGAAGCCGGGTCCGGTGCCGGCGAAAAGTAAGCGATATCCGGGACACGCTGTTCCTTGTTGACGATGAGGTTGAAGACCACGTCCAGGTCCTCGGCTTCGGCCTGGGCCACGAGGTGTGCAGGCGTGTTGCGATAACTGCCGCCGTAGTTCATGTGTACGTGCACGTCGCCGCTTTGCCAGGCTTTTGTCCACTCATGCGGAATTGCCAGTGGCGGCGGGGTCAGGGTTTGGGTGATTGACTCACCTTCACTGACCTTGGCAGTCTGTTCCGTGATGGCATGCTCCAGTCCGCGCCAAACGGTAATCCGCACATCGCCGGCAGGCACGGAGACAGTGCTTTCACCCGGGCTGTGGAAATAGACCGTTTCCATGCGGGCCTTACTGCGGTCAAACCCGTCGTCTGCATGTATCCAGGCGTCGTCGGGCGCGTAGCTTCGGCCATCGCTGGCCTGCACCGAAACCCGTGCAGGAACAGGCGCGCCCGTCACATCGAGGATCCGCAGCTTGAGAGTACCCATCGGCTGCAGGTATTCCCGTTGCTTCGCCTCAAGCGGATACTTCTTCCCGCCCGGTATCTCCTGGATCCAAATCTCTGTTGAGCCGGATTCGTTCGTGATGTAGGCGATGCTGCGGCCATCGGGTGACCAGCGTGCACCGGTGACATCAAATTCACCGTAGGTCAGCGGTATTGGGTCTCCACCGCCTGCGCTGGTGGTCAACCATAACTGCTGCCATTGGCGGCCTTCATAGGAAGACCAGATCACGCGATTGCCGTCTTGTGCCCAGTCGGGTCGCGCCTTCCAGCTTGTTTCCTCCTGGCGAATTGCAATGGCGGGTATGCCGGCGTCGAGATCCAGCCGCCACAGTCCGCCGGTGCCGTAGGCGTTTTCCGGGTTGCTCACGTAAATCAGTTCGGTTCCATCAGGTGACCAGACGGGGCTTAGCTGGTGATCGTACTCACTGTAATAATAGCGCGGCATGGTGCTGCGGCGCTCCGCTATCAGCGGCTCACCGGATAGCTTTCCATTGCCGATAGCGCCGGTGTAAATGCGGAACCGGCCATCGCTTTGCGTCGATACCCAGGCGATGCGGGAGCCGTCAGGTGACCAGCGTGGTTCGACGTTGACTGCCCCGCCGGCAGTCAAACCGTTAACCAGGCCGGTGTCAACGTCGAGTAAATACAACTCTATCGCATCATCAAGGTAGCGGGCAAAGATGATCGAGTGACCATCAGGAGACCAGTCAGGCTGGTAATCGTAACCCGGTCCGGCGGTCACCTGGCGGGCTGTTGTCGTGCTGGCATCCTGCACCCAAAGACTTCCCTGCATCGAGTACACCAGGCGCTTGCCGTCCGCTGACCAGGCCAGCGAAGAGGGTCCGGCAGTCAGCTGCGGCAGGTACATTTCGCGGTAATAATAATTATGCGGCAGTCTGATCTGTTTCAAAACCGTTTCGCGTTCTGCGTGGACAGTGGCAGGCGAGGTCATTGCAGCCAGACCACAGAGCAGGGTGATGATCAGGTAACGCGGTGTTTTTGACATTTGGCAGGCCTTGTTAAAGCGTAATGACGCATGACTGGCCACCCGACTATTTCATGATGACCCAGTAATATATAATCATAGATAATATCTATTGTTGACTACGTTTATATAACCCATGAGAATAATACCAAAAAGGCGGTAATTAACAAGCAGCCGTATCATGAATATGGAGCAGATATGAACGAAATCAGTATCCGCCCTGCGACGATTGAAGACGCGGCGCATATTCATAATTTGCTGGGTGAGTTGGAAAAGACCCTGGGTGCGACCTCAAAGGTTAAGCGTACGGTCGATGATCTTAAGCGGTTCGGGTTTTCGGGAACACCTTGTTTCGAAGCCCTGATTGCATGGCGTGGCGCCGAAGCGGTCGGGCTGGCGCTCTATTTCCGGGAGTTTTCCAGCTGGTTGGGCACACCGGGCGTTTACGTTCAGGACCTCTATGTGTGCCCGACCCTGAGGGGTTCCGGCCTGGGTTCGAAGTTGATGCAGTCAGTCTACGACCAAACCCGCAGCTGGGATGCAGCTTATTGCAAGCTCACGGTCCACTCGGATAACGAACCCGCCCTGGCGTTTTACAGTCAACTGGGATTTCAGGCCGTCGATGACGATTGCGTTCTATTTCTGACGCTGGAATAACCAGGTTCTGCCAAAATGTAAAAAAATAGTTATTTGTTAGTGTACATATTTGTAATTCATGATATTACTAATAGCATTAGAAGAATTGGGTGTAACCTGAAAATATATAAAACCGCTGGTTTAATGATACCCGGGTCCTTGGGTCAAACTTGATTTACACGAAAATCAGCAAGCAAAAAACTTGAATCCAGTTTATTAAAATCATAGGGAGTCATCATGCCGAAAACCAACCGAAAACCGTTATCTAGGGCTATTTCCATGGCGCTGTCAGGCTCGGTAATCACAGCGGCTATCTGTATTCCTGCATACGCTGAGGATTCCTACGAACTCGAGGAAGTTATCGTTACCGCGACAAAGCGGTCGGAAAGTCTGCAGGATATTCCTGTCTCCGTCCAGGTGCTGGGCAATCAGGAGTTGCAGGATCTGCAGGTCAAAGGGTTTGAAGACTACATGATGTACATGCCGACGGTGTCCTACACAACGGCAGGGCCGGGCTTTGGTCAGGTGTACATGCGCGGTATCGCAAGTGGTGGCGATGGTGTCCACTCAGGCTCGATGCCCAGTGTTGGCGTCTACCTGGACGAGCAACCGGTCACGACCATCAACCAGATCCTGGATGTCTACGTTTACGATATCGAACGTATCGAGACTCTCGCTGGACCCCAGGGCACCTTGTATGGCCAGGGTAGCCAGGCGGGAACCATCCGTATCATTACCAACAAACCGCAAATTGGTGTCAATGAGAGTGGTTATGACATCGACCTCAATACTGTCCACAGCGGTGATGTCGGTTATGGTTTTGAAGGTTACACCAACATCCCGATCAGCGACCGGATGGCCATCCGGCTGGTAGGCTGGTACCAGGAGACCGGCGGCTACATTGACAATGTACCGGCGCAAATTGAATATGCCGCCAGCGGTATCATCAAAACCAATGATGGCCTGGTGAAAGAAAACGTCAACAATAATACCAAATATGGTCTGCGCGCTTTATTGAAAATCGACCTGAATGATAAATGGACGTTGACGCCCGGAATCATGTATCAGAATTCGAAAAGCAATGGCTACTGGGGACAAAACACCGCTATAGAACAAGACCTGGCCTCCGTCCGGTTCTTTGACGAATATGCAGATGAAGACTGGTACCAGGCTTCATTGACCCTCGAAGGCAGTATCGGTGATCTGGATGTTGTGTATGCCGGCGCCTATCTTGATCGAAACCTCGACAGCATGTATGACTACTCGGGTTATGCCGAATACCTGGAAGACCTGTACGCCTATTACGGTTATTACTGCCTGTACTACAATGCCGACGGTGGTTGCGCCGATCCATCCCAGTACGTCCTCGGTGATGAGAACTTCAATCGCATTAGCCAGGAGCTTCGTATCAGTTCAGACCAAACCAAGCGTTTTCGCTGGATAGCAGGTATGTTCTATCAACGACAGGAGCACCTGTTTGACCTGCAATGGGTGGTACCGGATATGAACCCGGCCGATTCCGTGGTTCAGAACGGTACGACGACATGGCAAACCAATCAGGACCGTGTTGACCGTGATACGGCAATATTCGGTGAGGGTTATTTCGACATTACCAGCGATCTGACCATTATTGGCGGCCTCCGCTGGTTCGAGTACGAAAACTCCTTGTATGGCTTTAATGGATTTCTCAGTCACTGCACCGGTTACTACGACGACAATGGCGATTTTGTCCAGGATCCCGATGGCGAACCACAATTCCCATGTTACAAAACCGGGATACTGGATGATGTTTCCAAGGGTCACGATTTCGCTGTGAAGGGAAGCCTGGAGTACCGTGTCAATCCTGACGCAATGGTCTACCTCACTTATTCACAGGGCTTCCGCGCCGGTGGTGTTAACCGCGCCCGGGTGCCTGGTATTCCGAAATACGAACCGGATTGGGTTATTAACTACGAGTTCGGCTGGAAGACGACATTTCTGGATAACCGCCTGCGTTTCAACGGTGCCCTTTACATTGATGACTGGGAGGACTTCCAGTATGGTTTCCTCGATTTCAGCGTATCCAACCTGACCATCATTCAGAACGTTGGTAATTCCCGTACCAAGGGCGTTGAATGGGATCTTACTTACGCCGCCACGGAAGACCTTACGCTGTCTTTGGCCGGCTCCTATAACGATGCCAAGTTGCGGGATAACTTCTGGCGCGTCGACACGGATCGTCTCGAAGGACAGCCACCAACGGCGCCGAAGGGTACCGCCATGCCATACGTGCCGAAATTACAATTGTCAGCCATTGGCCGCCTGAATTTCACCGTGGGGGACATGCCCGCGTTTGGTCAGTTAGCCGTATCGTATCAGGATAGCGCCTGGAACAATCTGGATGTGGCAATACGCCAGAAAATGGATGCTTTTACGCTGGTAAACATGACTGCCGGTATCGACAGGGATAACTGGACGCTGACTTTTTATGCCAATAACCTGTTTGATGCGCGAGGTCAGGTTGATATCCTTGATCCCGGCTACTTCAGCCCCAGTGGTGTCGACTACAACGAGAATATTGTCCGGCCACGCACCTTTGGGGTCAGGTGGGCGCAGCGGTTCAGATAGGGAAAAACGACTAAGATGTTATGAAAATGCCCCGCTGGCCGGGGCATTTTTTTTACCTTGAGGCGATCGGGTCAAGGCGGTAGCCCCGCTGATACGCCGGCTTTCAGGATACCCATCACCGGGTAAGTATCGTTTGAACGATTTTAGGCGGGTCCGCGCATACGGCTAGCGTATCTTTTATTATATCTGAACGCGGTGATCAAAACGGGCCATCGCAGTACCGTGAAGCACCTCAGCTGAAGTAATACCTGGCAGTCATGTAGCTGACATATACGAGCAGGAAAGCCGCACCGATCTGGCGGCTCATGATGGTTTTTCCGGCGATAAAAACCGGTATCAGTGCGATGCTTAAAATGAGCGATGCAAATATGTCGATACTGCCGCCGGCCGGAACCTCCAGCGGGTGAATCAGGGCGCTTATGGGCAGCACGAACATTGCATTGAAGATGTTGGAACCGATGACATTACCGACACAGAGGTCGGCATTGCCCTTTAACGCGGCGTATATGGACGTGACAAGCTCCGGCAGGCTTGTGCCGACGGCCACTACCAACATACCCACGATCACCGTTGGCACGCCCAACTCGGTCGCCAGGTCTGCGCCGCTGTCAATCGTGAGTTGAGCGCCCACGGCAAGACCGATAATGCCGGCTGCCACCATGATCCAGTTGAATTTTCTCTCGAGATGCGAAACGAGATGCAGCTTGTCGATGGTTGTTAGCAGCGGGTCCTGCCGTTGTCTCAGAAAGTCCAATACAGTGATGTAAATAAAAATACCAAAGAGCAACAGCATGACGACGGCGTCGGAACGGTCTAAAACCGGCGTCGATGATCGCAGCAATTGATCGAGCGTCATGGCCAGCAGAACCACTGTCGCCAGCAATAACAACGGCAGTTCGCGGCGAATGATCTTGCCTGCCAGGGCGATGGGGGTTGTGACGGCGGCCGCTCCCAGCACCAGGCCGATATTGGCCAGGTTGGAGCCCGTGATGTTGCCGAAGGCAATTGCGGTCTCGCCGCGCAGAGCACCCAAGAAGTTGACGACCAGTTCCGGCGCGCTGGTGCCGAAAGCCACCACCGTCATGCCCACCACGAGCGGCGGTACACCGTAGCCCTCAGCGAGACCGGATGCGCCACGCACCATGCCAAACCCGCCGGCGAGCAACAGGAACAAGCCAATTATTAACAGCGTCAGGGTGATAGTTTCGCTCCATTGAATGGTCTCATCGGCATCATAACAAATATTTTCCACGTCCTGCCGCGGACCCCGAAAATTGCTCACCGTTACTTTCGCGGTCGGTTATGATGAGTATCGAAGTTCAAGAATCCATGTTCCGTACCTCAAGGTGAAGACAATGCAGGTTAAAGAAAGAAACACCTGGGAAGTTTTGCGTGATCATCTCGCGCAGGATGATTCAACCGGTCTCAACGAGTACCTCTCTGCCCTGAGCGGTGAGGAAACCCTGCGCGCATTGATGCGCCTGGAGCTTGAAGAGCAGCAGCAGATACTCGCCAGGCTGACACCCGAGTCGGCGGCCGATGTTTTCGAGTTTATTCCCGACGAGTCGGCGGGCGACCTGCTAGGCGAATTGAACCCGCGGGTGGCTGCATCTATCGTCAGCGAGATGTCCAGTGACGAACAGGCGGACGTGCTATCCGAGTTGGATGCCGACGACCTCGAAGAAATCCTGCGGCACATGGACGACGAAGATGTCATCGAAGCACGTCAGTTGATGGCCTACGACGAAGACGTCGCAGGCGGACTGATGATGAAGGAATATTTCAGCTTCCCGCAAATGTATCGCGCGTCTTCGGTACTCAGGGACCTGGCCGGGCGTGAGGAAGAGTACGAACTGAATCACGTGCTTTACATCTACATTACAGGCCGCCGGGGTGAGTTGCTGGGGGTCGCACGTATCCGCGACATCATCGTCGCGCCACCGGACGCCCGCCTGGCCGATATCCTTCACCCGGCGGTGTCGGTCAAAGACAAGACCAAGCTCGATGAGTTGGAAGACTTCTTTGACGAGAACAACATTTCAGCCGTCCCGGTAGTGGATGACAATAACCGCATGCTGGGTGTGGTGCGGCGACGGGCAGTTTATGACGCGGTTGCCGAACGCGCCGATGCCGATCACCTCAAGTCACAGGGTATTGTTGGCGGTGAGGAACTGCGCTCCATGCCCACCGCGATCCGTTCGCGCCGCCGCTTGTCGTGGCTGTCGGTCAATATCGTTTTGAATCTCATCGCTGCCAGTGTCATCGCCCAGTTCCAGGATGTACTCAGCGCGATGATCATCCTGGCAGTCTTTCTTCCGATCGTTTCGGACATGAGTGGTTGTTCGGGTAACCAGGCGGTTGCCGTGAGCATGCGGGAATTGTCGCTGGGCGTCATCCGCACGTCCGACCTGTTTTACGTTTGGCGCAAGGAGGTGGTGGTCGGAATCATCAACGGTCTCGCGCTGGGTATCCTGATTTCGGCGATCGCCTGGGTCTGGCAGGGTAATGGCTGGCTCGGTCTGGTGGTGGGTTCGGCGCTGGCCCTTAACACGGTATTGGCCGTTTCGATCGGAGGAACCGTTCCCATTGTTCTGAAGGCCCTGAAGGTGGACCCGGCAGTTGCTTCCGGCCCCATCCTGACCACGGTAACCGACATGTGCGGGTTTTTCCTGCTGCTCGGTTCCGCATCGCTGATGTTGCCGTTGCTGACGGGCATCCAGACCTGAAAAGAGGGCGACTGCAAGGGCTTGCTTGATTGTCAGGGCATTGACCCGGTCGCCCCTCATAGAATCTGGTCGAGGCAAAACCGCGTCGTACGTCTTTGTGCAAGAATGAACCAGACCGGCATTTCATGATACATTTATTCCGGATGCCGCTCTTGCAATTGTCGCCAGGCCAAGGTTTTTAATACTGTAGTCGGTGCCAGTTATATACCTGAAGATGCGCATTTACGGTCTCTTCGTTACGGCAATTCCTTACGGGTGCCAGGCTCGAATTCGAAGTGGTTTTATTATTCTTGGAATTGGACGTATTCAAAATTGAATGCGTATGACAGCTTGTGAGTTCGCTGATCCGATGTTTCAGGGTTTACACTGCACTGGGCCGAGGCCTTGAATTTCGCGGTGGCCACCAGTTGTTTGAAACACTCGATTTCCGGTGACTTTAATCGGGTTTCCGTAGAGGAGGTCGAAAAACTGATGCGTGGGATGCTCCGGGGCGGGTGCAGCGCCAGTTGGCAACTGCTCCCACACACGCCTTTGCAAGGGCTTATAAAAAAACAGACGGCCTTGCGACCGTCTGTCCGTAGCCTCATTCGTGAATAAATTCACTTCACAGAAGAAGGGGGTTGAGACTGTGTGAGACTACCCATCAATCATATGTTAAAAGCCTGTCCAATTAAAGGCATTTGTGAAATACAATCCTGAGTGGAATTTCCAATGCATTCGTCACCGTGTTGTTTCGACCCAACCGTCTGTTCACTTACCCGGTCATGATCGAAATACAGCTCAATCGCTTCTGGAGCGCAGTGCGCTCAGTATGTGCCGAGGTTAATTCAGTTTTCGGATTCTTCCTCAAAATAGAACATGCTGATACCCGCTGTAATCTGGTCGGTTTCGACTTCCTGACGCTCAAATGGCCCGATGACCTTTCTCGCTCTCTCATCCGAGTCCAGCAGAAACGACCTAACCAATTGCCTGAGTTTTTTGCTGTCTGATTTTCTCAGGCGGTTGGTCCAGCAACCCTGTTGATAAAACAGATCGTCATCCGGGTCTGCGACATTCAGGTTATGTGTAATGGTGTCGACGAGATTGCCGATCACCGCCATGCCGACCTTGACGCTTTCCGCCTTGTCTTTTGACCTGGCGGGCAAGTAGCGTTTTTCGATCATCCGGACTTCATTCATTTCCCTGTCAACCACGATTGAACCACTCGCCTCCAGTCTCTGCAGGAATGAAGTCGTCGTCACGCCACGGGCCGACACGGACTTTCCGATAAGCGATTCAAAACTGGGTGCCGGTCCGCTGATTTTCAGGGGTTTGGGCTTGCCGGATTGCACATCCAGGTATTCCGGATTGCTTTCCCAGACATCTAGTACGTTGCACTCGGGCGTAAGGGAGCTCAAAAAGCGCTCCTTCTTGTAAAAGGATTTCAGGTAGTTGTCGTTGCGCTTAATTTTTACGATTTTTCGCGTATCGTAACCGGCGATCACCGCCAGCGACGTTAGCGCGGCATTCTTGCCCGGGTTCTCCTGCCTGAGCATTTTCTCAGCCTCCTCGACAAAAATAACCTGGATCATTTCCTGGAGTTTTTTCAGGGACATCCGGCCGATCAGCATGCGAATCAGCTTCCTGAAAACACCTTCGACCGCACGCGTGAGAATGGCTGAATCACGCAACAGGGACGCACCCGGTGATTCTCGTAAAGTTGATGTGCCTGATGATGTCATGTGGCTCCCCAAAGTTAACAGGGTTTATCCGGCCTGCCCGAGTTTGAATAAAGACTATACATAAATTGAACCTCAATAAAAACAAAACCCAGCCAACGGCGTCAGCTGGGTCCCATTTCCCTGGCGGGCAGATAATTTCCAATCTCCAGGCCGGACAGTTTTGGGGTCAATCGTCTGCTGTCCAACAAGCGGAATCACTGCCTTTTAGGGAGTTTCCTCCCTTCTTCTGATTAACCGTTATTTATTACGGTTATTGACATTTATGTCATATTACGACAGACATGTCAATCGTGCTGAATTGACAATTTCTGCAGATTTTTAATTATCCCGGTAAACGGCATACCGGCCGGCAGACTCACGCCTCAATCTACAGTTCATGGCCTGAAAGGACGGCTTGTCCGGCAACCGGGTTTTGATTGCTACGATCGTCATTAATGACCACTGATCGTGTTAGTGACGATGCCCACGGCATCGGGGGTGTTTCTGCTGGCCGCCAGCGAGATGGCTTTGCTCGACTGATACGCGTACAGATTGTACTTTTGACTCAACATGCAAACACGTCATACTACTCTTTTATTTCATTTAGAAATCCGTTGGGCGAAGCCCGATTGGCTTTATGTGTGGGCTAGGAGCCTGTCGGATTTAACATGACCTACTCGGCAACTGCTCCGTGCGTTACCCTACCTCCCACATCCATGTGGTCGTGCGGAAAAGCCGGGTTTGGCCAGATTTCCCGTTCTTTTGCGTCAAATAGCGGTGCTATTCTCCTTGAAAGATCGAAAAATCTGACTCAAATCGGCTTCCCCTCGCTATGATCGGTCAAACCCGACAGGCTCCTAGCCCGAATATTTCACCAAGGCGGACGAACAAATGACAAATGTCATTTAATTTCATGGTGATATACGCATTTTTGGCCTTTTTCCAAAATTACAGTTTGTCCTATCCGGTTTTGCAACGCATCTGACTTCACATTTTGGCCTATCCTTCTCAAACCATAGCCGGGCTATGGTTTTTCGAACGATCGATCAAACTGTTTCGCCAGCTACGCTGCAAATTCCGGATCCCTGGTGAATTATCCGGGCTAGTGGAAATAGGTGGAATGGTCCAGCGGATACACGTCCGATTCCGGCCTGGGTATGGCGGATTCGATGCCGGAGTTTCTCCGCGTACGCCCGGCGCTGTACTTGAAACCCGGCCCGCTTTTTTCCTCGTCGCATTCAAGGCAGGGCCTTAACTGCCCGGATTCGTTCACATTGGCGCCGGGGTATCGGCTAAAGAGCAGGTTCAGCAGACCGTAATCCTTGACACAGGTGCCAAGACATTGGTCTTTTGTCTGGCGTGCGTTATAGGCCCACGATTCCGCGCAGTAAGGGGTGAAGCCGACCACTTCGGCGAAGCACTGTTTCTTGCGTGATATTCCAAAGCGGCGCGCACACTGGCGTGCGGGTGTGGTCAGGTCGGTCGTGGCAAGATAGACGGCGAGGTCTTTCAGGGTCGAGCAA
The DNA here is from genome assembly GCA_963801195.1 of uncultured Gammaproteobacteria bacterium. Classification (GTDB taxonomy): domain Bacteria; phylum Pseudomonadota; class Gammaproteobacteria; order Xanthomonadales; family SZUA-36; genus SZUA-36. The sequence goes on from CAWDDX010000003.1 coordinate 967,758, forward strand.
CTGCCGCAGCGCCCCTGGTGGGTGACGGTAAACCCGCTTGCCGCGGCCGCCTCTGGCGATTTGAAGCCCCGCAATTCATATTCCTGTCGCCGTTCACCCGTAAACCGGAGCGCGCACACCTCAAGCCTGCTTGCGGGGTTCAACTGCCAGCTTTCGACGACGTTCCGGGCTCGCGGTGCATATGGATCGGCCACGATAAAACCCCTGGCGCGTTCCGGGTGGCTGAACTGGGCCGCAAGGACTTCATTGATATTCACTGCCCGTGTTTGCCGCAGACGCTCAACCAGGCCGGCCGGCGTGTCCGCCAGCAATGGCGCTACGAAGTTTAACGTGCACAGGATGCCAACAAAAAACAGAGGGGTTTTCAAATGTTGCATGACGCCTGGAACATGGTCTGCAGGCCTACACCGCGCGCCAGGCGATCCAGCCGAAAAATAACAGCACCGCTACCAGCACGGCATTGGTGAGAGGCCGATTGCGGTAGGTTTTGCCCACCCATGCCGAACGGCCATTGAGTATCAGCAGCGCCAGCGCGAGAAAAGGAAAAAACCAGGCGCCGACCACGGCGTAAAACTTCTGCACTTCACCGAAACCGCGGAACAGTCCAGCCATCGGCAACAGCGTCATGGCGGCCAGATAGCCCCTGTAAGCGGTAGAGCGGGTATCCACCCGCGCCTCCACGCCCGGTTTTTCCCGGACCGGTCCGCGTAACAGACCCCAAAGATCGGCGAACAGGTAGGGGACCGCCTGCCAGACGCCGAGCAGGCTGCTGTAAACGGCACCCAGGGCGCCCACCAAAAATATCCAGCGGCCGGCTGTGCCGAGGTTTTCCACCAGTCGTCCCGAAAGCGTGACGAGCAGGTTGGCGCCGCGCCCCTCGATCTCGATGGTGCTGCCAATGATGACCATGGCGATGCCGAACAGGGCAGTGACGGCGTAGGCAACCGCCAGGTCGATACGGCTGGTGCGCAGGTCGTCCATACCGGTGCGATCGACCTCGCGTATCCAGTAACCGTAGCAGAGAACGGTTACGGTGCCGCCGATACCGCCCATCAGGGCAATGGTCCATGACAGGCCGCCGTCTTCCAGCTTGGGGACGGACGGTACGAACAGACCACGCAACACCTCCTCGGTGCCGGGCCACAATATCGCGGCCGTGACCACGACGGTGACGAACATCAGACCGATACAGACCTGCATGACACGGCTGAAAAGGGGATAGCCACCCTTCAGTACCAGTACGGCCCCGGTCAGGCTGGAAAGGATACCAAATACGATCTTGCCGTCGCGGGCATCAGCAAACACCGGGATCAATGCGTGCAGTGTCACACCGCAGGCGCTCATCAGCGCCGAGGCGACAAAAAATGTCCAGAACACCAGGTAAGCGAGGAAGAACCAGCCGGTCAAACGTCCAAAATGCCGTACGACGCCTTCAAGCAAAGTGGTACCCGTGGCCAGTTGCCAGCGCGCGAGCCCCTCGTTGACGACAAACTTCAGAAAGGCGCCGGCCAGCGCCGCCCACAACACGGCAACACCGAGGTGGCTGCCGGCAAAACTGGCGGTGGCAAGGTCACCCGCGCCGATGCCGGTCGCGGCGACCAGCAGTCCGGGACCGATGATGTTGATGGAGCGTTTCATCGGTCTGCTTTCTCCTTGCCCGCTCGTAGATTGTGAATGATTTTAATAGAGGGTATGCCCGCAGGACATATTGCCAGAAACAACTGTTCAAAACATTCATTGATGCAATGGCCACAGCTTTCCGGTTCTGACGACAGGCGCTTCCTGAACCCGGAGCTTTCAGTCATGAAGGAAGATGCGATACCCCTTCGGCTACGAAGTAATCACCCTGGAAGCCCAAAGCCCCTTGACTCACACCGTGTGCATTAATCAGGTGGTTCCAGTGGCCTGGAGGGGGCTTGGGTCCGGGACCGTGAGCGACAGGAAGTCGCGATCGAGCCCACATGGACGTGTTCACGGCGAGTCCCGGACCCAAGCCCCCTCCGGGCCACCCCCCTTCAATAGCAGTGAGAAAGGACGTGTTTTTGCCGGGGCATTTTTTTGAGTAAATAGGCTGCGTGGGGCGGGACGCCTTGTCCCGCCCCTTGTTTCACTTTATTACTTCGCGGCAATTTCCTCGAGCATTGCTGTGGTCAGTGACTTTGGCCGCTCCAGCGGGTAGCCCAGCGCACGGTCCCAGGTGACGTTGGCCAGCGTACCGATAGCGCGCCCAATACCGAACAATACCGTGTAGAACGAGTATTCGGTTACACCGTAGTACCACTGGATCACGCCTGACTGCGCGTCGACGTTCGGCCACGGGTTCTTGGCCTTGCCGTGTTCCATCAACACATCCGGCGCTACCTGGTAGATCGCATTGATCACCTTGAAGAGCGGGTAATCCGGCAGGTTCTTCAGGCAGAACTCACGCTGCGACATGTAGCGCGGGTCTGTTTTACGCAGTACCGCATGCCCGTAACCGGGTACGACCTGGCCGGCGTTCAGCGTGTCCCAAAGCGCTTCGCGAATGACTTCGGGGGTCGGTTCCTTGCCACCGAGTTTCTCCATGAAATCCTGCGTCCAGCGCAGCACGTTCTCGTTGGCCAGGCCGTGCAGGGGGCCAGCCAGCCCATTGATACCGGCCGAAAGTGCGTAATAAACATCGGACAATGCCGAGGCGACCAGATGAACAGTGTGGGCCGATACGTTGCCCGATTCGTGGTCGGAGTGCAGGATGAAGTACATCCGCGCGACATCGTCGTAAGGTGCGTCGACACCCATCATGTGTGCGAAGTTGCCGCCGAAATCGAGGTTGTAATCCGGTTCGATAATATCCCCGTCCTTGAACAGCCAGCGATAGATGAAGGCGCCGATGGTCGGCAGTTTGGCCAGCAGGTTACAGGCGTCTTCATAAGTCGGTTGCCAAAGGTGCATCTTGTCGAGGCCGTCGCGGTACTCTTGCGCAAAAACCGACTCGCGCTGCATTGCAACAATTGCCGCCGAGAACATGGCCATCGGATGCGAATCTTTTGGCATTGACTTCAGCACGTCGAACACGTAGCCGGGTACTTTCGCACGGCCCTTGAAATCCTCGATGACTTCTTCGGCCTGCTCCATGGTCGGTATTTCACTGGTGAGCATGAAATACCAGAAGCTTTCAACAGATGGAAAATCGTTTCCCGGCGCTTTCGGCAGTGCCTCGAACACTTCCGGAATGGTCATGCCGCGAAAACGGATACCTTCCATAGGGTCGAGGTAGGAAATGTCGGTTACCAGGCACCTGACGCCGCGTGCGCCACCGATGGCCTGGCCGATCGTCACTTCGCCGATCTTGACGTCCGAAGACTCCTTCAGCAGTTTCATCGTCCGTGGACGATGTTCCTCGATCTTGCGTTGTAAGGTTGCTTTTAATGTAGACATATTCATCTCCTTTGCGTTGGTATTGATTGAAACCCGTATCTTGGTCGTACTTGCCTCGCTTTGACGCGCGGAATAGCCGTTACACTTACGGGCCCTTTTCCGAATGCTGTTTGAGTCTTGCCAATATATTCAACGGGAAAGACTCCAGTTCCGATAACTCCTGGTAATAGGCAAAAAATTTGTTCAAGTCCGTCACACGCACACTAATTTCCTCGGGCATCCCCGTTTCGATGATGACGCGGCTGATGCGGATGAGTTCATCGTGGACCATCGTGATGTAGTTTTGCGGTGTTCTCTCTTCTTCGGGCACCCCTCTGAACTCGAAATACTCCCGTACGCTCTGTGGACACTTGAAGATCAGTGTCGGTGTCTTGTCTTCTTCCTCTTCGAGCCGGCCGCGTACCACGGCCTCGAAAAGCATTGGTGACAAGTCTTCGTGTGTGATGTTCCAATGGCGCTCATACGGCCGATGCGTGAAGAGGTCGATCTCGTTGGCCCTGTTGACCGCGACCGAGAAAATTGCTCCGGGGAATTCCGCGTCCGAGGTCAGGTAGTCACCGTAAATGGTCTCTCCGCAGGTGTCATGCCCGGTGCCTCTCTTGGCGGTTTTCTTCAGGTATTCAGCCCTTTCCTCCAACCGCAGCTTGTTGATCTTTTCCTTGAAATCGATTTTCTGATACTGCACCGGCTTGTTCGCTGCGATTGTTTCGCCGACCAGGCGCGGCAGGTAGATCGATATCGTCGTACCCTTGTTGATGACGCTGTCGATGGATAAAGTGCCGTTGAATTGCGCAACGGTTTGGCGAACGAAAACAAATCCAAGGGAGTGCAATTCGCCATCAAGGTTCTGCTTATCGGTCAACAGCTGTTCGATTTTCTCGTTGGACATGCCACTGCCGATGTCGCGCACGCGCAGCATCACGTAGTCACCATCGACCTGGCAGCTGATGGTCAGCACGCCGACTTTTTTGTGACTCATCGCATCGACCGCGTTCATCACCAGGTTAAAAACCATGCGGCGGAAACGATGGCGGTTGCCACCAAGCACGGCCGAATCGAGTTGATTCAGGCGAATTTCGACACGGGCGTTGGTTTTCTCGATCACGTAGCTGTAAACAACATTGCGCACGAAATCGCGCAACTCCTCGGCAATGTCGAATTTCTCGTAGAGGTCGTGATCCGTTTCTTCCATGAAATAGTGAATGCGGTAGTACACGCCGCTGATCCAACGGATGCAATTCAGGCAGTGCCGGTACGAGCGCACGGCGCGTGATGACTCGGGCAGAAGCGCCAGGAACGATTCTGTTTGCTCCCAGCGCGGGTCCATGATGAATTCGCACGTGTCGTAGACACACTGAACGTACTCGCGGCCGAGGGCGAGTATGGTCTCGTCTGTGGCGAAGCTCTGGACCGCGTCGTTGTATTTATCCAGGGCCTTACGCTGGGAAACGGCCTTGCTTTTGAGTTCCTGCAGGTCCTCGTCGTGGTTTGCCTGCGCTTGCTCGATATCGTGAATCTCGAGGTCGGTATTGACCGTGGCGTGAAAGTGGATCACCTCGTTGATAAATCTCTCCACGCGCAGATCGTGGATTAGAAACTTGATTTCCGCGACGCTACGCTTGAGATCTTCAGGATGCTCGACCATGTTTGCGCGACCTACTGCGAACGAATTTTTTGCTTGAAACCCGGGATCGCGTCAACTCGAAGCAATCGGACCATGACACTTCCCACCATCATATCCGGTACATTGTCTCATACGGACTTTCACGCGTAGTTGCTTCAGGTCAATTCCGCTCCAGAATAACCCGGCCACTGGAGTCCGTCCTGATGTAATCTGATTTGCGCCGCCATGCAACGGTCTCCACAACGCCAGGATACCGGCGGAGATAGAGGCATAGAGATTTACATGGCCCCTGGCAACGGTGCATACCGTCGCGGTGCTGCAATTCTGCTTATTATCAGCGTGTAGTAATGCGTGGTGATTCAAGCTATCAGTGAAGGCGTCCAATTCGGTCTTGCTGAGCAACTTGACGTAAACGATAAGACAGGCAACTTCTACAAACGAGGCTTTTGCTGCCAGTTGTTTATTATTTTTGATCTCCAGCAAATAAGTGACTCTGATCACAGGACCATGATTATCCCGGATGAAAGCAGGTTATTGCGTGAAAAAACGACAATGCAAGTGGCGGGCAAGGTTTTCATACTGGGCAACAGACATTTCTGAGAAGACGGGAAAACAAACGCTTGGGTATTCCGGTAGAACGAGAAACATGGGACCTGACAAAGGAAGCCCTCAAATAACGGTTCTCCAGACTTTAAAATTCGTGTTTACCAGTCCTCGTCTTCCTGCTGGATGAACAGGTTGGGATGACTGCCGGCTATTTCCATGCTGTCTCTCCAGAGTGACTGGAAATTGGGCAACTGCAGTTCGCTTCCCTGTTTTAAAAATACCGGTATTTTGTACAGCGGTGCGGATACTTCCAGTTGTTGACCGCCGCTGTGGATCTCACCGGTCCAAAGATCGATCCATTTATCACCTGCAGGTAACCAGACGCTTTGCTTTGTTTTATCGACTTCCCATATCGCGCTGACCAGTAAATCGTCGCCGTAGAGATAGGACGACCACTGCTTCCAGGCCTGTGGTTGATCGGGGTAGGCGAGGTACAGCGGTTTCGCGATCGGAGTGCCATGCTCGTTCGCCTCTTTGGCAGCGGCGTGGGAGTAGTCGATCAGGGCGGTCTTTATAACCGAGTAAAAACGCCAGGCGGCGATGACCTCGGGGTTGTAATGCGGTTCGTCAGGCAAATCCCAGACGCCGTGATCCACGGTAGGGCCCACCTCCATGATGGGCGAGAACGCACTGAAACCAAGCCAGCGTGTAAAAACCTTTTGATCAAAGTCGTCGGCATGATAGCCACCGGTGTCCGAGCCCCAGACCGGGTAACCCATCAGCGAGCAACGCAACAGTGCGACGATGGCCGAACGCAACCCCCATTCACTGCCGCCGGTATCGCCGGCCCACATCGCCCCATAGCGCGAACTGCCGGTGTACTGCGCACGCGGAAACAGCACGAAATCATCACCCAGTACAGGCTCCACGGCATCATATGCCGCCTTGACGTACTGGCGCGGGTAGTCGTTGTAATTCTCGCGGTAGCTGCGCCCATCCGCGGTAAAAAGATCCAGGTCATCACGCAGTTTTTCCCCGTCCGCCCGGTCCATCTTGAACCCCTTGACGCCCTGCCGCGCCAACTTTGCCGGACCGTTCTCACCCCACCAGCGGCTTGCCTGGCCGTTGCTGAAATCTATCAGCACCTGCCGCGAGTCATTCCACCACGGCTTGCTTTTAAGCTGATAGCCTTTTTGTTCGGCGTAATCCGCCATGTCGCCCATGACAAACGGTGCGATCCACAACATCAACGCAATATCTTTTTTATTCAGCCAGTCGATCATGCCCTGTGCGTTCGGAAAACGTTCCGGGTCCCAGTCAAAATTATCATAGCCACGCGAGCCCGGTCCCCACGGCCGGTCAATCCAGTAAGCGCTCAGCGGAATGTCATAGGCACGCATCATCAAAATGTCTTCCGTCACGCTCGTGTTATAGGGCGATTTCGCCTGCGTGCCATCGAAATATGTGGGTTCGTTACGGTTTTCATCACGCCAGCGCCAGGGACCGAACGCCCATTTGGGTGGAACAAACGCGGGCCCCGCCAGAAGGCTGCGGGTTTGAACGATACGCATCGGCGTGCCGCTGATAAAACGGAAACCGAGTGCCGGGCCTTCAAATTCGACAGAGATTTTGTTTGGGTCCGTTTTGCCAAAATCAAAAACACCCGGCCAGGTTCCATCAATGGAGAGCCCATAGTTTTCTGAAGACAGGAAAAATGGCGCATAGGCCGAAACGGTGTAGTTGACCTTTACCTCGACCCGCTGGCCATGGAGGTCCATCGCGGTCTTCAGACCCGGCTTCCAGCTTTCCTCCTGTGCACCATCCACCACGCGCTCGAACACGCCACTGATGTATTCCTGTTCACCCAGGGGCAATTCAAATCCCCATGCGCTGATTTTTGGAGCGGCGTCCGGAACTGATTCACCGGGACCGCCTTGAAATTCGAATTGCAGGTACAGGTCCTGGTTATTCAATGTCTGAATTTCGAGTTGAATCCGGCCTTCTCCGGCGTGCCAGATGACGGTGTGCCTACCGGCCGAATTTGTGATTTCGGCATTTTCCCCGACAATCTTTGTTTCTCCAACCATGACATAGGGTCTGCTTTTCAGCATGTTGGCTACAAAGGTGTCCGGGGACATGGCAGCACAGGCCGGGTCGCTGGTCGCGATCCAGGTAACAAAAAACAGGGCCGTCAATGACAATGCCCGAAAGGTAATTGCACGCATCAGTGCTTCCGACTATTTTTCGCCCGGTAAGTTTCGACAAGGCCAAAAATGGCGGCGGTTCCAATGGCAAGCACCAACTGGGTTTGCAGGGGCGTTGAAACCTGGCTGCCGGTGAGTAGCCCTGGAGCCCAGGATAACCCACACCGGCTCGTACAAGTTTATGTACGTTCAGTTAGGTCATCATTCAGCCCAGTTCACACAGTGTAAGTCGTCGATACGGTATTACCGCCGCTGCCGGTCCAGTTGGTGTGGAAGTACTCCCCGGCCGGTTTATCCAGGCGTTCGTAGGTGTGGGCGCCGAAATAGTCACGCTGGGCCTGCAACAGGTTGGCAGGCAGTACGGCGCTGCGGTAGCCGTCGTAATAGGCCAGCGCGGAGCTGAACGCGGGTACGGGAACGCCATGTTTTACAGCCGTTGCGATGACTTCGCGCCACGCCGTCTGGCTGCGCTCGATGGCATTTTTGAAATACGTATCGAGCAGCAGGTTCTGCAGCGTGGGATTTTTGTCGTAGGCTTCCTTGATATTGTGAAGGAACTGGGCGCGAATGATGCAGCCGCCACGCCACATCAGTGCGACTTCCCCGTAATTCAAATCCCAGTGATATTCACCGGCTGCCGCCCGCATCAGCTGGTAGCCCTGGGCATAGGAACAGATTTTTGACGCAAACAGCGCCTGGCGCAATTGCTCGAGGAAGGCGTCCTTGTCTGCCGAGAATTTTATCCCGGGCCCGGCCAGCTGCTGCGCGGCAACAAGCCGCTCGTCCTTGATGGCGCTCAGGGCCCGGGCAAACACGGCCTCTGCGATGGTTTGGGCCGGAACACCCAGGTCCAGTGCGGCGAGAGAGGTCCAGCGGCCGGTGCCTTTCTGGCCTGCCTTGTCCATGATGACATCGACCATCGGCAGGCCCGTTTGATCGTCGGTCTTCGCCAGGATGTCACGGGTAATTTCGATCAGGTAACTGTCCAGCTCGCCCTTATTCCATTCACCGAAAACGGCCGAGATTTCTGCGGGCGGCATTTCCAGCACATTACGCATCAGCGAATAGGCTTCGCAGATCATCTGCATATCGCCGTATTCGATACCGTTGTGCACCATCTTCACAAAATGGCCGGCGCCGTCGTTGCCGAGCCACTCGCAACACGGCGAACCATCATCAACCTTGGCCGCGATGGTTTGAAATATATTTTTGACGTGGGGCCATGCGGCGGCGCTCCCGCCCGGCATAATCGATGGGCCCTTGAGCGCGCCTTCCTCACCGCCGGAAACACCGGTACCGATATAGAGTAAACCCTTGCTTTCAACAAAGGCTGTACGCCGGATCGTATCGGGAAAATGGGAATTACCGCCATCGATGATGATATCGCCCGGTTCGAGATGCGGGATGATGGCCTCGATTAAAGCATCAACCGGCTTCCCGGCTTTGACCAGCAGAAATACTTTGCGCGGCCGTTCAAGCTGCGCGACGAGTTCTTCGACGCTGTGGCAACCGACGATATTCTTACCCCTGGCACGACTGTCCATGAAAGCGTCGACCTTGCTGGTGGTGCGGTTGAAAACGGCCACCCTGAAATCATGGCTTTCCATGTTCAGTACCAGGTTTTCACCCATGACAGCGAGGCCGATCAGGCCGATGTCACATTTAATATTTGTTGCATTCATTTTGATTCTATTCACTATGTTGCTTGGGTAAACATCCCTTACCCGGTTTAATTCAGCAGATTGATGCCAGTCACATATTCTATTACGAATTCGCCTTTAGTCTATGAACAGGACCTTGATATGGCGTTCCCATAGATTTTTAGTCACGTTACGTGCTACGTTCGGTTCAAATTCTTTCAAATTGAGCTGCCAGCCAAGCGCCCTGACCGCCTCATCCGCTCCTCTGAGCAAACTGTCCGGTTCGGTTCCGACGATATCGTGCTTCCGGTTGGACTTGTTCCAGACCGGTGTAGTGTCAATCGGGACATTTGCGGGCGAGGTTGTGAGCGTTCACAGTACACTAGCAGGCTACAGCCCGGCGAGACGTCATGAAGATCATCGTTGACGACAAAATACCTTACATAAGAGGGGCCCTGGAGCCCTTTTCCGAAGTGGTTTACCTGCCGGGGAAACTTACCGGGCATGAGGTGGTTAAAGACGCCGATGCCCTGGTAACAAGAACCCGGACCGTTTGCAGCAGGGAAGTGCTGGAAGGCTCTAAAGTCAGGTTTATCGCCACGGCAACCATCGGTTTCGACCACATCGATACCGATTATTGCGAGACGGCTGGCATCAAGTGGTCCAGCGCCCCGGGCTGCAATGCACAAAGCGTCAACCAATATATTGCATCGGCATTGATTGCGTATTCGAAGCGCAAAGGGGTTGCGCTTAAAAACAGGACCATCGGTATTGTCGGCGTTGGACAGGTCGGTTCGAGGGTGGCAAAAAGCTGTGAAATGCTGGGCATGAAAGTGCTTTTGAACGACCCGCCCAGGGCAAGAAAGGAAGGCCCATCAAAATTTGTTTCGTTGCAGGAGATCCAGGACAAGGCGGACATCATCACTTTTCATGTCCCGCTCAACATGGACGGTATTGATCGCACTTACCACATGGTGGATGCAGGCTTTGGACGGAGATTGAAAAACAAAGCGGTGCTTATCAATACCTGCCGCGGTGAGGTCTTCGACACCGCGGCGGTTTACAAGGCGAGGGTTTCCGGTTTGCTGTCAGGATTGATTATTGATTGCTGGGAAAACGAACCCGCGCTGGACCTGGGTCTGTTGCGGGTTGTGGATTACGCCACACCCCACATCGCCGGGTATTCGAGAGATGGAAAAGCCAACGGAACACGGGTCAGCGTGCGGGCCATCAGCCGGTTTTTCAATCTGGGTATCGACGACTGGGAACCCCGCGGGATCGAAGCGCCCGCCAACCCGGTGATCGAACTGTCCGGGTACAAACAAAGTAAGGAGCAGGTGCTTGCCGAGGCCATTCTTTCAACTTATGACATCGAAAACGACGACAAGGCACTGAGGGACACTCCGGGCTTATTTGAGCAATTAAGGGGCGATTACCCGGTCAGAAGAGAATTTGATTCTTATTCGGTAAGGGTCATCAATGACGTACCCGGAATCATTGAAACTCTCAAAGAGTTGGGATTCAATGTATTTAAGAATTGAGTGTCCGGCCGCCGCACAGTCACCTGGACTGCATGGTTTTCTGAATCCGGGCGGCGAGGTCAGTCGCCTCTTTTCTGACGCGTGCGGTATCGATAGTCAGCATTTCACGGTCCTTCATCAGTATCTTTCCGTCTACCACAACGCTTACGACATCCTGTTCATCGGCAACATATACGAGATGTGATATCACATCGTAAGTGGGTATGAAATGAACGTCATCGAAGGACACCTGGATGATATCGGCACGTTTGCCCACTTCCAGTGAGCCAATACTGTCGCCCAGGCCGATCGCATCGGCGCCACCGCGGGTCGCCATTGCCAGCACGGTCTTAGCGGGCATCACCTCGGGGTCCATCCGGCTGACTTTCTGCAGAAACGCAGCCAGCCGCATTTCCTCCCACATATCCAGGTCGTTGTTGCTTGCCGCGCCATCCGTGCCGAGCCCGACGCGGACGCCGGCTTCGAGCATTTTGGTCACCGGTGATATGCCGGCGGCCGTTTTCATATTCGAGGTCGGGTTGTGAATGACCCCAACCTTGCGTGCAACAAGGATCGGAATTTCAGCTTCGGTGGGCCACACCACGTGTGCGCCGATGGTCGGCACATCGAGCAAGCCGATCGAGTCAAACAGTTCGATACTGGTCTTGCCGTAATGGCTTTTTGAGTACTCTACCTCGTACTGGGACTCGGACATGTGGATGGCGATACCCACGCCCGCCTTGATGGCCGCTTCGCGGACCGCCAGCAGTTGCGTGACATCCAGGGTGTAATCGGCATGCGGACCGAATATCGGCGTGATGCGCGGGTTTTTGCCTTTCCAGCGTTGGATGAAAGCCAGGCCCTTGTCGATCGAGTCCATCGCGTTCGCGGCCCCGGGGCTGGGGCGTTCGATCACCGTGGCCGAAATGAGCGCGCGCATACCACAGGACTCGACGACCTCGGCGATAACGTCGGGGTAATAGTACATGTCCACGAAGGTGGTGGTGCCGCCGCGGATCATTTCCCAACAGGCCAGCTCGGTACCGATACGCACAAAATCCGCGTCCACAAATTCGATCTCGGCGGGGAAAATATACTTGGTGAGCCAGTCCAGCAGCGCCATGTCTTCCGCCATGCCGCGCAGCAGGGTCATCGCCGCGTGTGAGTGTCCGTTGACCAGGCCCGGCATCACGATCCGGTTTTTCCCCTGCAGCAACGTGGCCGGTTGATAGGCAGAAAGAATATCGCCGGCAGGGCCGATCGCAACGATAAGACCGTTGTCCACTGCAACCGCCGCGTCCTCGTATACCGAGTCGCTGGCGTCCATGCTGACGATATGGGCACCCTTTACTACCAGGTCGACTGCCTGCCTGGAAGAATGGTTTTGTGCCGTTGGCTCTGAAGTGTCCTGTGCCGGTGCAATACCGGTGTAAATTAAAAAACAGAAACTGGCAAGTAAGGCAAAGGGACCATGCACGGACAGGTTTGTTTTCATTATTGGATACCGCTTGGTGTGTGATTGACGATAGATGCTCAGCTCGCCTTGCGTTCATCCAGCAGTTCGTCGAGATCATCCAGCACCCTGGTCAGACTACGCGACACCGGGGCGTGGCTTGAGCGGCCCGCACAGACGCTGTCCGCCAGCGTGCGGTCCGGGTCGTTGAGCAACTCCATGTTGAGTGACATACCGCGTTTTTTCAGCACCCTGCCCAGTTCTTCCTGCCTGGCCAGCAGGTCCATGCGGGTGACCTGGTAGGAATGTTCACAAAGTGCGTTGCGGCTGCTGTAACTGAATATATTGGTAAAGAAAATCTTCTCATCCTTGCGATGCGGCTCAATCAACAGCAGGTCGGCCAAGGGGTGGCTGCTGTAGTACTTCCGGAACCCGGCCTCCATACGCGACTGGATCAGGGCGCGAAACGTCTGTGACAAAATCAGCGGTAATCCGCCACGGGTCAGTCTTTTATCAGAGATTTCAGCGTTCAGCCCTTTTTCGCCCGAGTCGAACGGAACCAGCGGGTTGACACCGATAAGCAGGTCCACGCCGGCATCCAGGGCGGCGGACGCGTGCAGGGTGCGGCGTAGCGCCCCATCGACGAAATAGTGACCGTTGATTTCCACCGGCGGGTAGAGACCCGGCAATGCGGCGCTGGCCTGCACCGCACGCGCGATGCTGACGTCACGGAAACCTTCGCTGCCAAAACGGACGGCGGCGCCGCTGTCGAGGTCAACCGCGACAATATACAGGGCGCACTTGAGGTCATCGAATGAATTGCTGTGACCGGTGACCCTGAAAGCCTGTTCCAGGAAGTCATGAATGGATTCGTTGTTAAAGATGCCGCTGGGAATCACTTTTCCCAGCTGGCCGACCAGCTGCGAGATGTTGGACGTGCCGGGGTGGCGGATCATTTTCAAAAGGGCATTGCCCAGCACCGCCGGCAGCATCGAAGCCCTTTCAAAGTACTCCCTGAAAGCGGGCCGCATCAGGTGTTCAGGATCAAAACGGATGCTGGCGTATTCCTGGCCCATGAATATCCTGCACATTTCCACCGTGGAGATACCATTGGCAAGCCCTGCAGCGATCAGGGCGCCGGAACTGACACCCACGTATACGTCCAGCTCATGCAGCTTCAAGCCGTTGACGCTTTCGTCCAGCGCGCGCAGGGCGCCGAGCTCATAAATGGCGCCGACCGGACCGCCGCCTGCGATTGCAAGACCGGTTTTTGAGTGAATCTTCCCCTGCTTGGGCGACAGTGCCTGGTGTATTGTTAGCATGCTCGGCGGCCTCTTTTGATGACCACAATTCTAGCCCTGCCGGTTGCGATTGACCAGCGTGACGCCATATTGATACCTGATGCTATTAATCGTCCGGAAAAATTTGTATTGAAGCAGCATGCGGATCAACTCAGGCAGGCCCTGACCGACAGCCACGCGCTGGCAGAGCGCATTGACGAGCCGGGTTTCCCGGGTGCGCAACTGGAGCTTTTGCAGGATTGGCAACGCCGGCGCCTGGCCAGGAGCTATCACGATCTGATCAGTCAGCCACGTTACCGCGCTGCCGGTGATTTTTTTCTGGATGAGCTTTACGGCGGTCTGAATTTCCGTGAACGGGATCAGCAGATGGAGAGGGTTCTGCCGGTAATGGTCAGGACCTTGCGCAAGGACATGTTGCTGGCGCTGGCCGGGGCCTTTGAACTCCAGGCCCTGAGCCTGAGTCTCGATATGGATATGGCGACGGCATTACTGCATCGCGGTTGGGACCAGTTGAATACAGACCGCTATGGTGAAATTTACCGCGTCTGCGGACGTCCCGCGGATCGTGAGAGACAGATTGAACTGATCGGGCACCTGGGTATGGAACTGAACCAACTGGTGCACCACCGCCTGGTGATGATCCTGATACGGACACTCAGGGGTCCGGCGCGGGCGGCCGGCTTCGGTTTATTGCAGACATTCCTCGAGCAGGGACTCCGGGCATTCCAGATCATGGGGGATGGCAGCGAATTCATAGAAACCATCTGGCGCAGTGAAGAGCGCATCATGCAGCGCTTGTTTGCGGGTGATGAACATCCTTTCTAGCAGGGGTAAGGTTTACAACCCGCTCCCCCACAACCGCCGTGCCAACAACAAGCACCGTCATCCCGGCGCAGGCCGGGACCTCCTTCGAACTGGCAGAGAGCTAAATCAACCCGTTCTCCCACAACCGCCGCGCCAACAACAAGCACCGTCATCCCGGCGCTTCCAGTGGTGCTTCCAGTGGTGCTTCTAGTGGTACTTCTAACGGTGATTCTTACGATGTTTCAAAGTTGCAACCAAAGTGCTGTTCCAGGTAACGGATGATTTCCTGTTCGATGGGTCCTTTCAGCATCAGCAGCATAAACCCCAGCCTGGCCTGGATTCTGAGTTCGGTTTCCTTCACGCGTATTTGACCGCTGACCCCGGGGCGCTCGAAGTGGATGACCTCGTCTTCCCAACCGTAATCAATGCCGAATTTTTCTGCCAGATCGGCCGACAATTCGTCCGCGGCGTTCAGCGCTTCCTCGTGGCTGAGATTGTGAAACGCGTGAATATCGATGGTGGACAAAGGCAGCAGGCCTCCTTGTGATTTGCTGCAGTTTAGCAAGCAAACGTCAAGAAATTCCAAAAAACTGGAAAAAGACCGCTGCTGACAGGGTTTTGGCGCAGGTACGGCAGCCCGTTTGAATTGATCTAGATCAAAAACAATCGTGCAAAGATTTTGTTTTTCTTTACTCTGCCGTATGATTGTCCGATAACCAAGGACTCGGGGTTCGACTAATTAGACAATTTGATACCATCGCTGGAACTGTCCAGTAATTAAACCCAGTCTCGCCCGTGGCCAGTTGTTGTTCCCACCGATCTATTCGGATGGTGACAAATTGCTCTGCACATTACATGGGGAACTGAAAATGAATAAGCGTTTGACCCTTCTATTTCTCTCGTTGTTTTTCTCATTCGCAGTAGTCAGTGTGCGTGCGGACGATGGTCAATTATGTCCACCGGGCGCGACCAATAAAGACGGGAGTGTTGTTACCAATGTTCTGACCGCGAGTTTTGATCCGTTTGGTCAATCCAGTGGCAGACCGGTAACTCCATTTCCCTCCAACCTGGCATTTTTCACAACGAAGGATCTGACACTGGATATTCCGGTTGTGGACCCCAACGATTATTCGGACCCGAAGGTAGCCCTCAGTGCCCTGGACGGCTACAGCCTCGTTGAAAAGTGGGTTACCAGTTTTGCAAGCAACTTGACCGGTGCTTACGACAACAACACACCCGGCAATATTGATCCATCGACCGTTAAGACCGGTCAGTCTGTAAGAATGTTCGAGGTCACTACGAGCCAGTTTCTCTTTGTCACCAGCATCGTAAGGGAATTAACCCCCGGCGTGGACTACGTTGCGGTTCCTGCCTCTGCGAGCCAGGTCGCGATACTGCCGCTGAAGCCGCTGAAAGAATATACGGCTTACATGGCAGTTCTGACCAACGACATTACTGATACCCAGGGTAATAATGCGACACCGGACAGGACTTACAACTTTGGTAAAACCTCGGTCCCGTGGGTAAATGCACTGGGTCAAAGCACCAATGCGCTGTTTGACGATGCAACTGCACAGCAACTCGAGTTAATCAGACAGGTTGTACAGAGCATGGAATTGAACGCGGCGGCCTACGGTATCGATCCCGCAGACATCGTTCTCTCCTGGACCGCACAGACCCAATCGGTTACCCGCACACTGAAGACATTGCGGGCCATTGCGCAACCGGCGCCCACCACAATCGTCCCGACGGGATACAGCACCAACGACCTGGTTCCCGGTTCGCCGGGTGCGGCTGACGTTTATATGGGTATCATCACGATACCCTATTACGCGGGTATACCCTCTGCTGCCAACCCCGTCGCACCACTGAACACCTTCTGGAAAGCTGCTCCAGGCGCGTATGTCCCGCCTTTCGACCAGTTCGGTCTTGACCCCACCTCCACCAATATCACGATTGCGAACCCGATGCCTGTTCTGACGGGCATGCAGACGGTGCCGTTGCTGATAACGATACCGAAGGGCGTCAAACCGCCAAATGGCTGGCCGGTCGTGATATTTGGTCACGGCATAACAAGAAGCCGGGTGGATGTATTGGGCACAGCGGATGCCTTCGCAGCGGCCGGTTACGTGGCAGTCGCAATGGATTTCCCCATGCATGGCATCAGCCCGGACGCCACACCTCAATATGCTGCCTTATGGGTCGAGAATACGCCTTTTGCACCTGTCGCAAACGAACGCACCTTTGACGTCGACTATATTAATAACGTAACCGGCGCGCCCGGGCCGGACGGCTTGATCGATGCTTCGGGCTCCCACGCCGTTTCCGCAGGGCTTTCCAATATGCTGGTCGGACGTGATCTGATTCGGCAGGGTGAAGCTGATTTGTCCGTGCTGGCGGTTTCGATCGCTTCCATGGATTTTGATGGCGACAGTGTGCCGGATACCGATGCTTCAAACATTGCCTACGCAGGCCAGTCATGGGGCGGTATACATGGCACGGTCTTCACCGCACTTGAACCGCTGGTGACGCGTTCATTCCTTTCAGTTCCCGGCGGCAGCATCGCCCGTTTCGCGGAAGCCTCAGCCAGTTTTGGACCGCAAATCCGGGCAGGTCTCGCCAGCAAAGGTGTCTATCCGGGAACAGCGGATTACGAGTCCTTTTTCCTCGTCTGGCAAACCGTTCTGGATTCAGCTGACCCAATCAACTGGGCTGCCGAAGCAGCAATGAATACACCGATACTGTTACACGAAGTCATCAATGACCAGGTGATACCTAATTTTGTGGCGACTTCACCGCTCGCAGGCACAGAGCCGTTGATCAAGGTCATGGGACTCAACGCCTATAGCAGCACCCAGCAGAGTGCGGACGGTCTGCGCGCCGCGGGTCGCTTTGTGCCGCCTGCGTCACATGGCTCATGGCTGGACCCGTCCAGTTCACCGCCCGCGTTTTATGAAATGCAGACACAGGCCGCTTCATTCATCGCCTCATTTGGCGGCGCCGTGGTTGTAACCGACGGGAATACGATGGTCCCCGTCGTGCAAGCACAGTCCCAGCGGGCTGCAAACCTGACCGAGAAGAAGGATATAAAATCCCGAAAAGCGCAGCAAAGAAGCGGTCTTGTGAACAAGAGACAGACCTTGAGCAGGCTTGAGCAAGCCAAGCAAAACAATCAGCCTGACAGGTTCGAATAGGGAGTGGGAGATGAAAATGACAATAGCAAAACAGCTCATAAATAAACAGATGCCAGCTTCCGATCAAACGGCAGAGAACAGCTTGACAAGAAGACTTGTTCCCGGCGCCCTCGCCGCTGCATTGTTAGCCTTGAGCACCGGCGCCAATGCCATCGAGTTTTCCAAGGATGAGTGGTCCGGCCGGATAGACACCACGGTAAGTTATGGCGCCATCTTTAGGGCCCATGACTACGTTGATGAATTCTTCGGTAAGGCGGCCTTCAATCCAACGGAATTTCTTTTGACGAACGCCGAGCAGCGTCAATCGCCGGGCCGCTGGTCCGTCAACAACGATGAGGGCAACCGGAACTATCCGGATGGCGGGCAACTGGTTGCCAACACTGTCAAGCTCACTTCCGAACTTGATGTGCGCTATAAGGACTTTGGTGCTTTCACCCGTTTTACGGCCTTCTACGATTTTGAGAACCACAACAAGGACTTTCTCTCTGAGGAAGCCATTAAGCGCGTTGGCAAGGATATCAGGCTGCTTGACTTGTATGTTTGGGGTGCAAACGAGATCGGCGAGCATTTCCTGAACTGGCGTCTCGGCAGACAGGTCGTCAGCTGGGGTGAATCCACATTCATTCAAGGTGGTATCAACGTCATCAATCCGGTGGATGTCTCCCGGCTCAGGGTAGCGGGCGCCGAACTGAAGGAAGCCTACGAGGGCGTCAATATGTTGAAAGGTTCGATTGACCTGACACAGAACCTGTCTCTCGAAGCACTGTACATGTTCGAGTTCCGGAAAATCATACCGGATCCTGCCGGCACATATTTCAGCACCAACGATATTGCAACGCCCGGTGCTTCACACGTGATGCTGGGCTGGGGAACGCTCGATTCACCGGTTGTCAATCCTGACCTGTACACCGATGTCTGTCTGAACGGTAACTTTGGCGCATCGGATTCGTCGTTACCGCCTTCACTGGTAGCCGTGAGTTGCAGCCGCTCCTTCCCGCGTGGAGATACCATTGATGCTAAGAACGGCGGTCAGTATGGTCTGTCATTGCGCTACTTCGCAGACCAGTTGAATGGCACCGAGTTTGGCTTTTACTACCTCAATTACCACAGCCGTCTGCCCCTGATCAGCGGATCGGCGGTCACCTCGACCGAGTTCACAACCGGTCGATACTGGACCGAGTATCCCGAAGACATACATCTTTGGGGTGCAAGCTTTAACTCCAATGTCGGCACCTGGTCACTGTCCGGTGAAGTCAGTTACCGACCCAATGCCCCGCTGCAGATTGATGACGTGGAAATTTTATTCGCGGGTCTGTCACCGTTGAATGTTCTTTTCCCGGCCCCCGCGCTGCAGTTCAAAAGCCAGTTGGGTGATTTTGGAGCGGGTGAGCACATCAAGGGCTGGGAAGAACATAAATCCTGGCAGGCTCAGCTCACGACGACAAAACTTTTTGGCCCGGATAACTTCCTCAAAGCCAACCAGGTTCTCTTTGTTGCCGAGGTTGGCATGAATTACGTATCAGACCTGCCGTGCAAATGTGACCTGAGATTTAACGGTGACGGTACCGATACCGGTGGCGGTCCCGACTTTCTGACCGGTGATTTACGCAACCCGATTACCGAACCTGCCGTCGGTTTTGCTGATGACTTCAGCTGGGGTTACCGTGCGATACTGCGCGCTGAATACAATGATGCGATCGGACCAACGACGGTCCTGCCGAGAATTGCCTGGTCGCAAGATGTCAGTGGCACGACACCGGGACCGGGCGGTTCCTTTATAGAAGGCCGTAAAATAATAACGGTAGGCGTGGAATTCAATTATCTGAACGAGTGGATTTTTGACCTTTCCTACACCAATTTTATGGGCGGCGGGCACTACAACCTGCTATCTGACCGCGATTTCTATGCCGCCAGTGTCCGTTACTCATTCTGATCCGGAGAATTTCATGCATATCTTTAAACGAATTTCGTTCTCACTCTGCATCGGGTTCACGCTGGGTGCGGGATTGTTTACAGGCCAGGCATTTGCCGGCGCGAAACCCGACCAGGTCCACCGTCTGAGTGAAGACCTGACACCGATGGGCTCCGAAAGGGCCGGCAATGCCGAAGGCACCATTCCCGCGTGGACGGGTGGTATCACGACACCACCGCCGGAATACAAACCCGGAGACCATCACCAGAATCCGTACCCTGATGATAAACCGTTGTTCCGTATTACCGGCGCAAACTACAAGGACTATGCCGACAAGCTGAGCGTGGGACAAATGGCCACCTTTGCAAAATACCCGGACACCTATTTCATGGACGTCTACCCGACCCGCCGCAGCGCGTCATTCCCGGAGCGTATCTATGAGATGACCGCCAAGAACGGTGCTACCGCGAAACTCGTTGCAGATGGCGAAGGCGTAGTAGATGCTGCGGAGGGGTTTCCGTTCCCGTTTCCGGAAAACGCCTATGAACTGATGTGGAACCACAAGCTCAAGTACAAGGGAATCGGTGGCGTGCGCTATAACACGCAAATCGCGCCGACCGCGAGTGGTGACTTCTCGGTGACCGTGATTCGTGAAGAACTGCTCGGGCTGTACTACAAACCGGGCGTCACCCTTGAAGAGATCAACAATATCCTGTTGTATTTCTTCCAGGAAGTGGAATCCCCGGCCAGGCTGGCGGGAAACATCCTGCTCGTGCATGAAACCCTCAACCAGATTGAAACACCGCGCCAGGCATGGATCTACAACCCCGGTCAACGCAGGGTGCGGCGGGCGCCGAATGTCGCCTATGACAACCCCGGTACCGCGTCCGATGGTTTGCGCACCAACGACATGACCGATATGTTCAACGGTGCCATGGACCGGTTTAACTGGAAGGTGATTGGTAAAAAGGAAATGTACATTCCGTATAATTCCTACGGTGCGCACGCCGCGGGTATCACCTATGACGAATTTATCCGCCCGGGGCACCTGAACCAGGAACTGATGCGCTATGAACTGCATCGTGTCTGGATCATAGAAGCCGACCTGAAGGAAGGCATGCGGCATATCAATCCGAAACGCACCTATTACCTCGATGAAGACAGCTACCAGATCGCGCTGATCGACCATTACGACGGCCGCTTGCAGTTGTGGCGTTCCTCCGAATGTCACTCGATTAACTATTACGATGTGCCGACGACCTGGTCCACGATAGAAACGCACTATGATCTGCAGTCCGGCAGATATGTCGCACAGGGCTTCGACAACACGATGGCTGTCAATACGTTTAATGTTGAAATGCAGCCAGCGCAGTTTACACCACAGGCCTTGCGTTCACGCGGTCACCGTTGAGAAAATTAAAAAGGCCGGCGTACGCTGGCCTTTTTAATTGGCCCGTAACATAATCAGTTCATGACTCGATCAAGAAAACTCGTGCCAATGATTTGTGTCGCCCTGCTCCTGGGTTGCATGATGTTGCCCGCGATGGCTTACGATGAGATGGACATCGAGTACGCAGAAAAAATGCCGCTGGCAACGAAATCCATGCTGCTCGATATCACACGTGCCGGAAACACACTGGTCGCCGTCGGTGAGCGCGGACATGTCCTGACATCGACCGATGGCAAAACCTGGACCCAGGCCGAGGTGGTACCTACCCGTTCCACTCTGACCACGGTTTTCAGCGTCGGCGACCGGTTATGGGCCGGTGGGCATGACGCTGTTATTCTCACGAGCGGAGACCAGGGTAAAAACTGGACACGGCTATTTTTCGATCCCGATCGTAACCAGGCCATCATGGATATTTACTTCACCGACGAAGACAACGGCATCGCCGTGGGTTCCTACGGTCTATACCTGGTTACCAGCGATGGCGGTAAAACCTGGGAAGAAGGCAGTGTCGATCCGGACAGTGATTATCACCTCAATGCCCTCGTATATTTCGGCGATGGGAAATGGTTGATTGCGGGTGAGGCCGGCAATTCCTACCGCAGTTACGATAACGGCGAGAGCTGGGAACTTCTCGACTTGCCCTACCAGGGTTCTATGTGGGGGGCATTGAAAACAAACGCCGACTGCGTGCTGTTTTATGGTCTCCGCGGCCACGTGATGCAAAGCTGTGATTTTGGTTCAAACTGGACCGAAATTGATACCGGTTCAGAGGCAAGTATTTCGGGTGGGGCAGAATACGACGATCTCGTGCTGCTGGCCGCCAATAGCGGAATCCTGATGCTCAGGAATGACTCCAGCGGATTCCGTGTCTATCACCATTCCAGTGGTGTGGATTTTTCTGCTGCGATTTCGCTCGGAGACGGCAGTTTCCTGCTGACCGGCGAGGAAGGTGTGCACAGGTATCCGGAGACAGTCAATGAATGATACGTTGATAGATGACTCTGAAAACACGCGTCTGCACAAGATAGCCACCTTTCTGATCAACTTTCGTTATGGCATCGTTGCCCTCTTCGTAGTTATCACCATCGGCATGATATTCGCGATGTCGCAACTGAAAATTGAGACAGGTTTCAAAAAACAGTTGCCGCTCAATCACGAGTACATGCAGACCTTTCTGCAGTATGAAAAGGAATTTGGCGGCGCCAACCGTATACTGGTTGCGCTGGTTGCACGTGATGGCAACATGTTCACGCCAGAGTTCTTCGAGGCATTCGAAGCCATAACCAACCAGGTATTTTTCATCCCTGGCGTTGACCGCGCCAGTGTGCGCTCCATTTTTACGCCCAACGTCCGCTTTGTTGAAATCGTCGAAGACGGTTTTGCCGGCGGTAATGTCATCCCATCCGATTATGCGCCCTCGGAGGAAATGTTCGAGAAGGTGCGTTCAAATATCATCAAATCGGGTGAGGTCGGGCGCCTGGTTTCGGCAGATTTTTCCGGTGCCATGGTGTGGGCCAACCTGATGGAGGAAAACCCGCAGACGGGCGAAAAACTCGATTACCGGGCAGTGGCCGCGCAGCTGGAAGCGATTCGGACCAAGTACGAAAATGACGAATTCACGGTTCACATCATCGGCTTTGCAAAGATTGTAGGCGATATCTCCGATGGCGCCCGTTCGGTTGTCTGGTTCTTCCTGATCGCCCTGGTGGTCACCGCTTTTCTGTTGTACGCGTATTCCAAGTCAGTCTGGTTAACCGCCTTGCCGCTGGCATGCTCACTGGTCGCAGTTGTCTGGCAAATGGGAATTTTAAGCCTGTTGGGCTACAGCCTGGATCCGATGAACATCCTGACGCCGTTCCTGATTTTTGCCATTGGTGTCAGTCATGGTGTACAAAAAATAAGCGCGTGGCGGGTGGAAAAAGAGTTTGGCGGACATACGCCGGATTACTGGTTGCAGCGCGGGGTGACATCCCTGGAGGATGTGCCGCGCCGCTCACCCATGCACGGTTCACGCGAAACCATCAAGAAACTGCTGGCGCCCGGAGTCATCGCGCTGGTGTCTGACACCATCGGGTTCCTGACAATCCTCTTTATTCACATTCGCATCATCCAGGAGCTTGCAATTACGGCCAGTATCGGTGTCGCCGTGATTATCCTGACCAACCTGCTGTTATTGCCGGTGTTATTGTCCTGGGTACAACTCAAAAATCCGGACAAATACCGGACCCGCATGATGCGCAACGCCGCCAAGAAGTCGCCGTTGTTCAACTTCCTCGCCGATTTCACCAAGCCCAGGCGTGCCGCGTGGGCGATCGGTGTGTCGGTGGCCTTGCTGGTGGTTGGCTACTGGCTGGCGCTGGATATGAAAATTGGCGACTCCGAGGTGGGTGTACCGGAACTGCGTCCCGATTCACGTTATAACCGCGATGCATTGTTGATCTCCAAAAAGTTTTCGCTGGGTGTGGATGTGCTCACGGTCGTGGCGGAAACCACCCCCAACGCATGCACGGAAGATTACCGTGTCATGGAAAACATCGATCGTTTCGCGTGGGACATCGCCAATGTGCCCGGTGTACAAAAAGTGATTACCTTGCCGAAGGTGGCAAAGGTGGTCAATGCGGGTTGGAACGAAGGCAATATCAAATGGCGTATTTTACCCAGGGATAATTACGTTCTGCGCCAGGCCCTGGGTGGCATCGACACGGCGACCGGCTTGCTGAACGCGGACTGCAGCGCCATGCCGATCATGATATTTACAATCGATCACAAGGCTGAAACCATTGCCCGTATCGTTAAACGTGTCAAGGAGCTGCGCGAGCTGCTCAATATTGGTAATCTGAATTTGCAGCTGGAACACCCGGTGCTCGAAGAAATGGCGCGCGAAGGCGATATCAGCCCCGAAAGTTTGAATTTTCGCCTGGCGACCGGCAACGTGGGCGTTATGGCGGCCACCAACGAAGATATCGCAGCGGCCGAAAAGCCCATGCTGGCGTTGGTCTTTGCGTCCATTATCATCCTTTGCCTGATCACCTACCGGTCCGTGCTTGGAACCTTGTGCATTGTGCTGCCGCTGGTGGTCGTGTCCACCCTGGCGGAAGCCCTGATGGCGGTGTACGGCATCGGCTTAAAGGTCAACACGCTACCGGTGGTTGCCCTCGGTGTCGGCATCGGTGTCGATTATGGTATCTATATTTACAATCGACTGGATATTTTGTTAAAAGCTGGCTACACGCTGCGTGATGCCTATTACAGGACGCTGCGACTCACGGGAAGGGCGGTGATATTCACCGGTCTTACACTCGGTGCCGGCGTCGGCACCTGGGCATTTTCAAGCCTGCAACTGCAAGCGGACATGGGTATTTTGCTGTCATTCATTTTCCTGGCCAACATGGTGGGAGCCATTGTCATCCTGCCGGCCCTGGTTCGCTGGCTGATGATGCGCAACCGGGATACGATCGTCGATACGCCTCCTCCTCCGGATAGTAAGCTCACTGCTGAACTGTGAATATTTTTACGTGAGTATTATCAACCGGACAAGCGTATCCGACCTGCGCGGCGTGGTACGCCTGGCCGTTGATGCGACGATCGGTGTAACCGACGTTGTTGAAAAAATGCATCACACCGTCCAACTCAGGCACGCCCCCCTGGGTGCTTCCCGTGCCGGTCGAACCGGCGGGCTGACCGGTTTTATCTATAGCAGCATACGCGGTACGACCCGCTTGATTGGCAAGGGTCTCGACGCCGGAATGGCGCCGGTCATCGCACGGTTGCCGGAGACAATCCCGAACGGCACCCGCGCCAACCTGGTCGCGGCGATCAATGGAATATATGGCGATCACCTCGTAGAAACAGGAAATTCACTCGCAGCCGCAATGAGTTTTCATTACCGGGGAAAGGTGTTGGACCCGGAGCAACTGGATATCTTGCCCGGTGCCAATGGGAAAGTACTGTTGTGGGTGCACGGTCTGTGTCTCAACGAGGGACACTGGGTCCGCGACGGTGAGAATCGTGGTGAGGCACTCGCAAAAGAGCTCGGCTACACCCCCATCTACCTGCGTTACAACACCGGTCTGCCGGTCGCAGCTAACGGTCGTGAATTGGCCGCGTTGCTCGAGAGTTTGCTGCACAAATGGCCGTGCCCGGTGGACGAGATCGTCATCGCGGGCCACAGCATGGGTGGTCTGCTCGCGCGCAGTGCGTGTCATTATGGCGGTCTGGCTGGCCACGTTTGGTTACAGCATCTTCGCAGGTTGGTATTCATTGGCACACCGCATCACGGTGCGCCCCTCGAGCGCGGCGGTAACTGGATTGATTACGCGATGGATCAGAGTCCTTACACTGCACCCTTCACACGTATTGCCAAAAAACGCAGCGCAGGTATTACCGATCTGCGCCACGGCAGTATTACCGAAGTGGCGCAGGATTGTGTGCCGTTACCCGCCGGTGTTGAATCCTATGCGATGGCGGCCACGCTGGCGAACAAGCCGAGCCGCATCCATGAACGCCTGATCGGAGACGGCCTCGTGCCGGTCGACAGTGCACTCGGAGAAAGCCGGGACCCGGCCCGTAAGTTAAACATTCCTGAAAGTCGTCAGTGGCTCGGATATAAAACCGGTCACGTCGAATTGCTGGGGCATCCCGGGGTCTACGCGCAGATGCGCGAATGGTTAGTTCAAAAGGGCTGACGCGCTTTCCGGTTGGCGGGCCTGTCGTGTTACCGCTCATTGATACCGCTTACCATGCACGAGGTGATATCCCATCACCCGTCAAGTTACTGTCGATAGATCACAGCGGTGTAATCTTGTTAAACTTCAAACTGTGATTATTGTCAATCTGATATACGCACATCGTGGCGGCTTGCGATAAACTGAGTCCATTTACACGGACTTGCGCCGCCGCTTGGCTATATCCAGCCCCGCTTACTCTTAACTGATTCGGTAACAATTATGTTCAAGCGCAGTCTTCTCATAGGCGATATTGGTGGTACCAACGCACGTTTTGCGTTAGCCAACCCCGATGAACCCGGCTTTTCAAATGAGCTGACCCTGGCCTGTGACGATTACGAGACGGCACAGCAGGGGATCGCTGAATACCTCGAACGCAGTAACAGCGGCAACCCCGATGTGATCTGCCTGGCAGTGGCCGGCCCCATAGTCGATGGTGCCGTACACTTCACCAACAATCACTGGGTGATCGACAGCCAATTGCTCAAGACCGATTTTCCCTTATCCCGCGTTCAGCTGCTGAACGACTTCGAATCCATTGCCTATTCCATTCCGATGCTGGCTGAGAACGATGTTGAGTCCATCGGAACGGTTCCGCCGTGTTCCGATAAAAAACGGGATTTAACCTTTGCCGTGCTGGGTCCGGGAACTGGCCTGGGTGCCGCTGGATTGCTGGTTCGGGATTCCGCTATTTATGCGATCGTCGGTGAAGGCAGTCATGCGGGTTTTGCAGCGGAGACCCCGATGCAGTTGAAGGTGCTAGTGCAGTTACGCGGCCGCTTTGATCGCGTCTCGAGCGAACGGCTGATATCCGGTCCGGGGCTTGAGAACATCTACTGGGCCCTGTGCAGAATCCACGGTGTATCGGGCGAGGACGTCAAGGCCGCAGAGATTTTTTCACGGGTATTATCCCGGGAGGACCCGATCGCGGTAGAAGCGGTCGAAATGTTTTTCGAGGTGCTGGGGCAGGTTGCCGGTAACCTTGCCCTCACACTGGGTGCCTTTGATGGCGTTTACCTGGCAGGCGGCATTGTAAAACGGTATCCGGATTTGCTTAAAATCAGCGGCTTCAGGTCCGGTTTTGAAAACAAGGGACGGCACCGATCCTTGATGGAGCGTGTTCCCACTCTGTTGATTCTGCATCCGCAGCCCGGATTGATGGGTGCCGGCTATTGCGCCCGTTCGCTCCTGCATGAGACAACCGCCGGTCAAACGGGGTAATGGTTATTCTGACAAAAACAGAAAAAAACGGACAGGGGGAGCATGGATAGTACACCGGCCACTATTTTGCCGGCCGGCAAGAAAGCTGGTGTCGGCATGCATTTCACCTCGCTCAGCGGACCCTATGGTATCGGTGATATCGGTGACAGGTCACTGGCCTTTATCGACCGCCTGGTCAGCATGAAGATCGGTTACTGGCAGTTTCTGCCGACCGGTCCGACCGCTTACGGCGATTCACCCTACCAGCCGTTGTCGGCGTTCGCGGGCAATGAGATGCTGATCGGTGTCGAACCCCTGGTCCGGCTTGGTTTACTGAATCCTGACGAGGCCGTTGCGCTCACCGGGTTACCCGAGGAAACCGTTGACTACGGTCACCTGATCCCAAAAAAAAACGCCTTGCTCAAACGTGCTGCGGAGCGGTTTTCCACGCTGGCAAGCCCGGCGTTGAAGTCCGCCTACGAGGCGTTCTTGGTCCTGCATGAAAGCAGGTGGCTGGGCGACTACGCGATTTATCGCATCCTCAAGACCCAGCACGGCGAGCGCTCCTGGCCGGAATGGGAGAAACCTTACCGCCAACGTGATGCCGGGGCGTTAAGACAGGTGCAGGAATTACGGCGGGCTGATATCGAACAGGTCAAGATCACCCAGTTCCTGTATGACCAGCAGTGGCGGAAACTCAGGCAATACGCACACGAAAAGGGTGTTACCCTTTTTGGCGACATGCCCATTTACATTGCGTTGGACAGTTCGGATGCGTGGGCGCGCCCCGAGATATTGCTGATCGACAAAAATGGCCGGCCTTCACAAGTTGCGGGCGTTCCACCGGATTATTTCAGTTCCCACGGCCAGCTCTGGGGTAATCCGCTGTACGACTGGAAGCACCATGCATCCAATGGCTACCAGTGGTGGATAGAACGCTTGCAGCATGCCGCCAGCCAGATGGACCTGGTCAGGATTGATCATTTTCGCGGGTTTGAATCGTTTTGGGCGGTTCGCTATGGTTCAGAAACTGCCCGCGAGGGTGAGTGGTTGCCCGGACCCGGCGATGCTTTGTTCGATGCCATAAAAACCGCACTGGGTGGATTGCCCATCGTCGCCGAAGACCTTGGTGTCATCACCCCGGAGGTCGATGCTTTGCGACAGCGTCACAATTTGCCCGGCATGAAGGTGTTGCAGTTCGAAGTGGGTAACCCAGGATTCAAAATCGAAGACGTTGGCAGTAACTGCGTGTGTTATACCGGCACCCACGACAATGACACGACCGTGGGCTGGTTCAATGGCGGAGGCGACGACACCCGCACCGAAAAGGAAATTATCGAAGACCGCAAGAACACTCTGAAGGTAACCGGCGGCAGTGACAAGACCATCCATCTCGACCTGATTCGCCTGGCGCTCAACACCCGGGCCAGGCTGGCCGTGGTGCCCATGCAGGACTTTCTGGGTCTGGGTTCGGCTGCACGTCTCAACACACCCGGTACGACGTCAAATAACTGGCGCTGGCGTGTCCTCGATGCGCAATTGTCAGCGAAATTCTGTCAGGCTGTCGCCAATTTAATTCAGGAAACCGCCCGCTCCTGAGTCATTCACGCTACACTTTGCCTAAAACGATTTGCGCGAAAGGAGGAATTTAATGAGCACTCAAACCTTGGCGGACCAGGGACGTTATGTCAGCCGATTAACCCGCGACACGGTAGCCCTCATCCTGGCTGGCGGCCGTGGTTCGCGTCTCTATGAACTGACCGACTGGCGTGCAAAACCAGCCGTTTACTTTGGCGGCAAGCTGCGCATCATTGATTTTCCGTTGTCCAATTGCATCAATTCGGGGGTCCGGCGCATCGGCGTGGCCACCCAGTACAAGGCGCATTCGCTGATAAGGCACCTGGTACACGGCTGGACCGGATTCCGTTCGAATCGCGAATTCATCGAGATCCTGCCGGCCTCACAGCGTGTGGGTGAAGACTGGTACCTGGGAACCGCCGACGCGGTGTTCCAGAATCTCGATATCCTGCGCACGCATCAACCGCGGTTCGTGCTGATCCTGGCAGGGGACCACGTTTACAAGATGGATTATGGCGCTTTCCTGGCATTCCACGCAGACAAGGGCGGCGACATGACAGTTTGTTGTTTGGAAGTTCCCGTGGAAGAAGCTGCGGGCCAGTTTGGGGTCATGACGGTGAACGAGGAAGGCCGTGTGATCGAGTTCAATGAAAAACCCCAACAACCGGCGTCAATTCCCGGCAAGGAAGGTGTGTGTCTCGCGTCCATGGGCAACTACATTTTCAATACCGAGTTTCTCTACGAGCAGCTCATCAAGGATGCTGATACGCCGGGGTCTGATCATGACTTTGGCAAGAATATAATCCCGTCGATCATCGACAATTACCATGTTTACGCCTACCCGTTTCGCGACTCGAAAACCCAGAAACAGGCTTACTGGCGTGATGTGGGCACGCTGGATGCCTATTGGGAAGCCAATATGGAATTAATTTCGGTCATACCCCAACTTGATCTTTACGACAGGAAATGGCCAATTTTGACCGACCAGCTGCAGTCACCACCCGCTAAGTTTGTTTTCGATAATGCGGACAGGCGTGGAGAGGCGACAGAATCGATGGTGTCGGCCGGTTGTATTATTTCCGGTGCCAGCGTTAAAAGATCGCTTATTTTTTCCAATTGCAAAATACATTCATATACACGTATCACCGATTCGCTGATCCTGCCGGAATGCGAGGTTCTCGATAACTGTACCATCAAGGGTGCCATCATCGATCGTGGCTGCGTAATTCCTGAAGGTACAAAAATTGGTGTAGATCACGATGAGGACCGTGCCAGGGGCTTCCGCGTCACCGAGGGCGGCCATACGCTGGTCACTCCCGGCATGCTCTCACAACCGCTGCACCACACACGCTAGAGTTCCCGGAGACAACTGATTTATACCGACATGAGCAGTTTGAACAAAGCAACCCTCAACGCATTGGCCGGTGGCCGTTACGGCGATCCCTTTTCCCTCTACGGCATTCAGCGGGAGGGTGACCGGCGCATCGTGAGGACGTTTCAGCCGCAGGCACAATCCGTGTCCCTGTTGCTGGAAGGCGCGATGGATCCCCTGGAGATGCAACGGGTTCATCCGGATGGCATCTTCGAGGTGGAAATGCCACCGCGGAAACGCAATTACCGCCTGCGTATCACGAATGAGAAAGGCGCAAGTTGGGACGTCGAGGATGCCTATCGTTTTCCGGCCATGATGGGAGAGTTCGATCTCTACCTGATCGGGCAGGGATCACATCGGGATATCTTCAGAAAACTGGGCGCACACCCCGCGAGCTCGCTGGGCGTGAGCGGTACTTTTTTTGCGATTTGGGCGCCCAATGCCTCGCGTGTCAGCGTGATCGGCGAGTTTAACAACTGGGACGGGCGCTGCCACGTCATGCGTTTGCACCCCGGCAACGGCCTGTGGGAAATATTTATCCCCGGCGTTGGGGAGGGGGCCTATTACAAGTTTGAACTGCTCGATAAGCAGGGCGAACTGCTGCCGTTCAAGTCCGATCCCCTCGGGCAGTTTCATGAACCCCCTCCAGGTAATGCCTCGGTGGTTTACCAGAGCCACTACGAGTGGAAGGACGCCGGCTGGATGGCCGGCAAAACCACCGACCCGAAGATGGACCAGGCCATCAGTGTTTACGAGGTGCACCTCGGGTCTTGGCGGCGTGGCGAAAACAATCGTTTCCTGGGCTACCGCGAACTGGCCGACGCACTTGTCGACTATGTCCGGCAAATGAACTTTACACACGTGGAGTTTCTGCCGGTGACCGAACACCCGTTCGACGGTTCATGGGGTTACCAGCCCATCGGCCTGTATGCGCCGACCTGGCGTTTTGGCCAACCGGATGATTTTCGTTTCCTGGTTGACCGCTTCCACCAGGCGGGCATCGGCGTCATCATGGACTGGGTGCCGGCCCATTTCCCCAAGGATGAACACGGTCTGCGGCGTCTGGACGGAACCGCCCTGTACGAGCATGAAGACCCCCGCAAAGGCGAGCACTCGGACTGGGGCACCATGATATTCAACTACGGCCGCCGGGAAGTGATCAATTACCTGATCGGCAGCGCACTGTGCTGGATCGATGATTTTCACATCGATGCGCTACGGGTCGATGCCGTGGCCTCGATGCTTTACCTGGATTATTCACGCAAGCAAGGCGAGTGGCTTCCGAATGAGTTTGGTGGTAACGAGCATCTCGAGGCGGCAGCGTTCCTGCGTCAGTTCAATGAAATCATCCATACTTACAAGGCCAACAGCTACGCCGAGGAGTCGACCGCCTGGCCGGGTGTCTCGCGGCCCACCAGCGCGGGCGGTCTCGGGTTTACGTTCAAGTGGAACATGGGCTGGATGAACGACACCCTGTCCTACATGAGCGAGGACCCGGTGCACCGCAAGTACCATCACGACAAGATGACCTTTGGCCTGGTGTACGCTTTTGATGAAAACTTTGTCCTGCCGCTGTCACACGATGAAGTCGTGCATGGCAAGCGCTCGCTGCTGGGCCGCATGCCGGGTGACGAATGGCAGCAATTTGCCAATTTACGCGCCTATTATGGCTTCATGTACGGTCACCCCGGCAAAAAACTGCTTTTTATGGGTAGTGAAATCGCGCAACAAAGGGAGTGGAATCACGATCGGTCACTCGACTGGCATTTACTCGATCAACCCCTGCACCAGGGTGTGCAAACGCTGGTGCGGGACCTCAACCGTGTTTACCGGGAAACGCCGGCGCTGCACGAACTGGATTTTCGTCACGATGGGTTTGAATGGATCGATTGGCAGGATGCCGACAATAGCGTATTTTGCTGGTTGCGCCGTGCAGTTGACGGCAGCCTCGCGGTTTGTATCAGTAATTTCACGCCACTGGTGCGTGCCGGTTTTCGTATCGGCGTTCCCCACGGGGGTACTTATTCGACGTTAATAAACACCGATTCTGTCAAGTACGGCGGCAGCGGGGTCGGGGTGCAAGGCGAGATCGAGGCGCAGGAGTTTCCCGCGCATGGTCGCAAGCACTCCCTGCAAATTGATCTGCCGCCACTGGCGACAATGATTTTCAAGCGTATTTGATCTTGCACATACACGTGCAGAATCATCCGGGTACGCCTTCAAGCAACCCATCCCGTTTAAAGGGAAAACGGAGAGCAAACAGATGATAGACCCGTTATCAACCGACAGCGTAGGCGATATGGAGTTGATGAACCCAACGCCACTGAAATTGGATGCGGACGCCATTCTCGCAGATACCATTCATTATCACAGCCGCATGCTGGGCAGGCGTACGGTTTACAAGCAGGAAAATTTTCTCTACCAGGCGCTGGTACACGCAACCCGTGACCGGCTCATGGAGCGCTGGATCGAGACCCGCACCAACCTGGAACGCAGCCACGCGAAACGCGCCTGTTACTTCTCGCTGGAATTCCTGATGGGGCGCCTGTTGCGCAACGCGCTACTCAATCTCGGAATGACCGGGCAGGCGGCCGAAGCGCTAAACCGCCTGGGTGTGGAACTCGAAGACCTGAATGAACAGGAAGTTGACGCGGGATTGGGTAACGGCGGCCTGGGACGCCTGGCGGCCTGTTTCCTCGACAGTTGCGCGACGCTCGGCCTTCCGGTCACCGGTTATGGCATCCGTTACCGCTACGGTATGTTTCACCAGCGCCTGGAGGACGGCTGGCAGGTGGAGAAACCCGATAACTGGTTGCGCGAGGGGTACCCGTGGGAGATCGAACGTATCGAGCGCGCGCAGACCATCAAGTTCGGCGGGCACGTAACACGATACAGGGATACACTGGGCAATGTCCGTATCGATTGGATCGATACGCACGACGTGCTGGCGATACCCTTCGATTTACCGATCCCCGGTTACCGCAATGGCGTGGTCAATACGCTGCGTCTGTGGTCGGCGGCAGCCACCGACGAGTTCGACCTTGAAGAGTTCAATGCCGGCGATTATACCGACGCGGTGGCGGCCAAGAACGAGGCCGAGAACATCACGATGGTTTTGTATCCGAACGCGGCAACCGAAAACGGACGGGAACTGCGTCTGCGCCAGCAGTACTTCCTGGCATCAGCCAGCCTACAGGACATATTGCGTGACTGGGTCAGGCTGCATGGAAACGACTTCAACCAGTTTGCCAGCAAGCACAGTTTCCAGCTGAACGATACGCATCCGGCCATCGCTGTGCCCGAACTGATGCGTCTGCTGATGGACAATCACGGGCTTGACTGGAGCGCTGCGTGGAAAATAACCCGGTCCAGTATGGCCTACACCAACCACACCCTGTTGCCCGAGGCCCTGGAAACATGGCCGGTGTCGATGTTTGAACGCCTGTTGCCGCGTGTTCTGGAAATCATCTACGAGATCAACGTGCGTTTCCTCACCGAGGTCAGCCGGCACTGGCCGGGCGATACCGGTTACCTGAACCGGATGTCGCTGATCCAGGAAGGGCCCGAGAAACGAATACGCATGGCCTACCTGGCCATCGTCGGCAGCTTTTCTGTGAACGGCGTTGCAGAACTGCATTCCAGGTTGCTCAAACAGGGCCTGTTCAGGGATTTCGCCGCGCTGTGGCCGGAAAAGTTCAACAACAAGACCAACGGTGTAACCCAGCGGCGTTGGCTGGCTGCCTGTAACCCCGATCTGGCCGGCCTGATCTCCGAGCACATTGGCGAAGGCTGGGTAACGGACCTGGCGCAACTGGAGAAACTCCAGCCCCTCGCCGACGAGCCTGTATTCCAGCAGGCGTGGCGTGCCGTCAAGCAGGCCAACAAGCTCCGGCTCGCCAATAGTATCACGCAAAAAACCGGGCTGATGGTCGATCCTGAGATGATGTTCGATGTCCAGGTCAAACGTATCCATGAATACAAACGCCAGCTTTTGAATGTGCTGCACGCCATCCACCTGTATGACCGGATCCAGCGCGGTGACGGTGACCAGCTGCCGCCGCGGGTCATCATCATCGGCGGCAAGGCCGCGCCCGGTTACGAGATGGCCAAGAATCAGATCAAGCTGATCAACAATGTCGCCTCGGTCATCAACACGGATCCGGCCATGCGCGGCCGCTTACAGCTGGTGTTCTACCCGGACTACAACGTCTCGGCGATGGAGCTGATCTGTCCCGCCGCCGATCTGTCCGAGCAGATATCCACGGCCGGCAAGGAGGCGTCCGGCACCGGCAATATGAAATTCATGATGAACGGCGCAGTCACCATCGGTACGCTCGATGGTGCCAACGTGGAGATCCTCGAGGCCGTTGGGCCGGAAAACTTTTTCCTTTTCGGACTGACCGTGGAGCAGATCTCTGATGGCAGGGAATCATACGACCCGCAGTCGATCATCGATGCCGACAGGGATTTCAGACGTGTGATGCGTCTGCTCGATAACGGCCACTTTAACCAGTTTGAACCCGGCATACTCGACGACGTGATCGCCGCGGTGCGCAACCCGTATGATCCGTGGATGACGGCAGCGGATTTCCGTAGTTATATCGATACCCAGGAAGCGGCCGGCGCAGCCTACCAGGACCCGCCACGATGGACCCGCATGAGTATCCTGAACAGTGCCAAATCCGGGCCGTTTTCGACCGATCGCACGATGTGGGATTACAACCGGGATATCTGGCGCCTGGACAAGATTACTTCCGGGAGCTCATGATCCAGGCCGGCAGTCCGGAACAGCTCGGGCCGCACTGGGACGGACGGGGGGTAAATTTTGCCCTGTATTCATCCGCTGCGGAGGCGGTCGAGCTTTGCCTGTTCGACGCGTCAGGAAAGCAGGGCGAGTGCTTCAGACTGCCCGGCAACGAGAACGGTGTCTGGTCCGGTTACCTGCCGGGCTGCGAACCGGGCCAGCGTTACGGATACCGCGTCCACGGACCCTGGGCACCCTCCCTCGGATTGCGTTTCAATCCGTCCAAGCTGCTGATCGATCCGTATGCGCGGGTGCTGGACGGTTTATTCCAGTGGTCGGGGGCCGTGTATGATTACGATCACTCCACCACTGGCAGCAGATTGCAGCCCAACCGCACTGACAGCGCGGCCTACATACCAAAGTGCGTAGTCACGGCCGCGGCGGAGGAGTTTCAGGGAGCACGACCGGGTGTTCCCTGGTCCGAGACCGTCATTTACGAAGCCAACGTTCGCGGCTACACCATGCGGCACCCGGACATTTCCGAACAGGAACGGGGTAAATTCCGTGGGCTGAGCAACGCAAAAATCCTCGATTATATAAAAGCCCTGGGCATCACCTCGCTGGAACTGATGCCGGTGCATTTGATGATCGACGAGGGGTTCCTGTTCGGACGGGGCCTGACAAATTTCTGGGGTTACAACAACGTCAATTTCTTCACACCGGACGCGCGCTACGCAAACCTGGACGCGGTCCTCGAGTTTCGGGAAATGGTAAACAGCATTCACGAGGCCGGTATCGAGGTCATCCTGGACGTGGTGTACAACCACACCGGTGAAGGTGGCGGCAAGGGTCCGACACTGTGTTTCAGGGGTATTGACAATCTCGCCTATTACCGCACCGACCCGGAAGACCCCGAGCGGTATATCGACGACACCGGTTGCGGCAACACCCTCAACGCGGACCACCCGAGGGCGCAGGCACTGGTCATGGACAGCCTGCTTTACTGGCACAGAAACATGGGTGTTGACGGTTTCAGATTTGACCTTGCCCCGGTGCTTGGCCGAACCCAGCTTGGTTTTGATCCGGGTCACGAACTTCTGCGGCGTATAAATGAGGACCCCGGCCTGGCCACAGCCAAGTTGATTGCGGAGCCCTGGGACCCCGGCCCGGGTGGTTACCAGTTGGGCCGTTTTCCGTCACGCTGGACGGAATGGAATGACCACTATCGTGACTGTGTGCGCCGGTTCTGGCGCGGTGACGAGGACCAATTGAGCAGTCTCGCCAGGCGTTTGCACGGCTCATCCGATATCTTCGAGGCCAGCGGCCGGCCGCCACAGGCGAGTATCAATTTTGTTACTGCCCACGACGGCTTCACCTTGCTCGACCTGGTCAGTTACGAACATCGGCACAACGAGGCCAATGGTGAGAATAACCGCGATGGCGACCCGCACAATTACAGCAGCAACCACGGTGTTGAAGGCGAGACCCGCGACCCGGAGATCAATCGCCTGAGACGCCGCCAGCGTTTGAATATGCTGGCCACCCTGTTGCTGTCCAAGGGCACACCGATGTTGCTGTCCGGTGACGAACTGGGTAATTCCCAGGCCGGCAACAACAATGCCTATGCACAGGATAATGAGACCGGCTGGCTGGATTGGAGTGGTCTGAGACAGGACCCCGATTTTTTGCACCAGGTCCAGGCCCTGATAAGGCTGCGTCGTGTAATGCCACATACGAAACGGACATCCTGGCCGCATGGCTTTGATCAAAACGGTGATGGCTTGCGGGACATTGAATGGCTGCACCCCGGTGGCGGACGCATGCAGGACGAGGATTGGCACAAGGAGTTGGCACTGACGCTTTTCTTTCCTGAAATGCGTGACTCCAGGCCGGTCAGTAACGCGGATTCCCCTGATGGCCCGTTGGCCGTAGCCATCTTGTTGAACGCAGCGGCAACGCCACGCGAGTTTACCTTGCCGGCGATACCACTGGCCGGTGTCTGGAGCGTGGTATTTTATAGCGCGGAGACAGCACCGCTGCAAAGCGGGCCCGCGGCCTGGCAACTGCTGCCGCGATCCCTGGCCTGCGCTTTGTACAATGAACAGTGAATATGGCACCCCCCAAACCAGCGCATTCCAACAACAAGCACCTCCCAAACCCAGCGCATTCCAACAACAAGCACCGTCATCCCGGCGCCTGCAGTGTCGTTCGGAGTGGGTTGTTGGAGGTGCTAAAATATTTACCTGACCCCTTTTCATCGAATACGTCAGAGACCCCTTCATTTTCAGGTCAAAGGCCGAAAGCTGTATGATGGGGCAGTGAATACACAGATAAATTGCAATAAGGTAATTGAATGACCGGGATTTTCGACGAAATGCTGGATATAACAGATGCGGACAGCACACAAAAAATGCGTGATCCGTACGTGGATTATGGCCGCTGGTTCAAGGGTGAGGACCCCGACCGTATCCATCAAAAGTCAGCGCAGGCGGAAGCATTTTTTCGCAAGACCGGGATCACGTTCAACGTCTATGGCAGCCAGGATGCCGATGAACGGCTGATACCTTTTGACGTGGTGCCGCGTATCATATCCGCGGGTGAATGGCGAAAATTATCGCGTGGCATAGAACAACGCGTACGTGCACTCAATGCATTCCTGCACGACATCTACCACAGGCAGGAGATTTTGCGCGCAGGCCGGGTTCCCGTCGAACTGATTGCAAACAATGAAGCCTTCCTGCCGCAAATGGTGGGTGTTGAACCACCCGGTGGGATTTATACACATATCGTCGGCACCGACATTGTCCGTACCGGCCCGGATGAATTTTTTGTCCTCGAGGATAACGCACGCACACCATCGGGCGTTTCCTACATGCTCGAAAACCGCGAGACAATGCTGCACATGTTTCCCGAGCTTTTTTCGCAGATACCGGTGCGCGAGGTCAGCAACTACCCGGCCAATCTGAACCGCTCGCTGACCGCCTGTGCACCACCGGTGTGCGATGGCAAGCCGGTGGTGGCCGTACTGACGCCCGGCATCCATAACTCGGCCTATTTCGAGCACAGTTTCCTTGCCGACCAGATGGGTGCAGAACTGGTTGAAGGCCATGATTTACGCGTGGTTAATGGAAAGATCGCGATGCGCACCACGCGCGGTTATACGGCGATCGATGTGTTGTACCGTCGGGTCGATGACGATTTTCTTGACCCCTTGAACTTCAAACCGGAATCGATGCTGGGTGTTCCGGGAATATTTGATGTTTACCGCGCCGGCGGTATCACCATCGCCAACGCACCCGGGACCGGTATTGCGGATGACAAGGCGCTCTATTCATATATGCCGGAGATTATTGAGTTTTATACCGGTGAAAAACCACTGTTGAATAACGTGCCGACCTGGCGTTGTTCGCAAGCGGAGCACTTGCAATATGTGCTCGATCACCTGGCAGAACTGGTGTTGAAGGAGGTACACGGTTCCGGTGGTTATGGCATGCTGGTCGGACCGGCGGCGAGCAAAAAGGAGATCAAGGTTTTCTCTGAGAAACTGAAAGCGCGGCCAGACAACTATATTGCGCAGCCGACGCTCGCACTCTCCACCGTTCCAATTTTCGTCAAGAAGGGGCTGTCACCCCGCCATGTCGATTTGCGACCCTTTGTGCTGATGTCCCCGGACCGGATATATATCACACCGGGTGGACTGACACGCGTGGCGATGACCAAGGGCTCCCTGGTGGTCAATTCCAGCCAGGGCGGCGGCACCAAGGACACCTGGGTGCTGGAGGAATGACACGATGCTAGGCAAAACGGCTGCCGGCCTGTTCTGGATGTTCCGTTTTCTCGAGCGCGGTGAAAACGGCGCGCGGCTTTTAGAGGCCGGGTTCCGTATTGCGCTGACGCGTTCCGCGACCGCATCGGCGGAATGGAAGTCGATCCTTGCGACGTCGGGTGCGCTCGGCGAATATGAATCACGCGACCTGGATTACGATTCGGCCCACGTGATCAACTTCCTGTTGCGTGACGAGACCAATCCGGCCAGTGTGATCTGCAATATCAAAGCGGCGCGGGACAACGCCAGGCTGGTTCGCACGGCGCTGACCCGCGAGGTCTGGGAAGCGACCAACGAGGCATGGATTACCTTGCAGTCGTTGCTCGCAAGACAGGTGAAAGAGCGTGACCTGCCCGATGTTCTGGGTGTGATACGCCAGCAGATGGCTGTCGTGCGCGGCGCCATGGCGGGAACGATGTTGCGCAACGATGGCTATAATTTTGCGCGCCTGGGCATGTTCCTGGAACGTGCGGACAACACCGCCCGGATACTGGATGTGAAATATTACCTGTTGTTGCCTTCTTTTGCGCAAATCGGGTCCTCCCTGGACCAGGTCCACTGGGAGACGATACTGCGCTCGGTGTCCGCGCGGCGGGCCTATCGATGGCTCAACGGTACGGACAGCAGTCCGATGAAGGTGGCGGAATTTTTGATCCTGCACCCGCAAATGCCGCGTTCTCTGTCGTTTTGCTCCCATAAGATTATGAATAACCTGGGTTATCTCGAGCGCGAATATGGCGCCGAAAACGAGTCCTGCCGAATGGCCAAGACATATTTTCAAAAACTGCAGGAAAGCAATATCGAAGATGTTTTCGAAAACGGGCTGCATGAGTTCGTCGGGGAATTTCTCATCGAAAACGGTGCGCTCGCCATGCAGATCGAACACGATTACAGGTTCCGGGGCTAGTGTCCTATTCCGCAAATAAGTACCGTTTCAGAGCCCCGCAATGGGCTCAATGCAAGGCACAGTCCGCCGGCAATGGCGCGTCCTTGCCAAGGACTGTAACACAGCAGTGGGCCCATTGCGGGGCTCCCGCAGGGCGCGACAATAAGCACCCATGCGCGTTGTTGCACCTCGTCGCAATAGCTGCGGCTATTACGCCTCGGCGCGTCTGGCGCCTGAGCGCTTCTTGTCGTGCTGAAATGGCACTTATTTGCGGGACAGGACACTAATCATGCGCCTTCAGGTCGAGCACAAGACAAGCTATCTCTACAACGCACCGGTCAACTACGGTTTACAGCAGGTTCGGCTGACACCGAAGCAGCGGCAGGGGCAGAGTATCCTCAATTGGAATGTTGACATCGAGGGCGGACACAAGGAACTGGAATTCACCGACCAGCACGCGAATCACGTCGAGTTGATCAGCATCGACCCGGGCGGGGAGCGGATTATCTTACATGTTTCGGGCGAGGTGGAAACCAGCGATACGGCCGGTGTCGTCGGCCGGCACCGGGGTTTTATGCCACTATGGATGTTCCTGCGGCCGACGGCATTGACAGCCCCGGGGCCAAAAATCCGCGCGTTGCTGAAAGAACTCGGTAATGATTTCGATAACGATATTGCCCGTGCGCACGCGCTTTCCGTATTGATCGTCGATCACGTTCCCTACGTGACCGGCAGGACCGATGCCGGGACCGGCGCCGAGCAGGCGGTTAACCAGGCCAGCGGCGTGTGCCAGGATCACGCCCATATTTTTGTTAGCTGCATGCGTCTGCTTGGCTACCCGGCGCGTTATGTTTCCGGCTACCTGATGATGAACGACCGCATAGAACAGGATGCGACGCATGCCTGGGCAGAAGCCTGTTTTGACAGCATTGGCTGGGTGGGTTTCGATGTCTCCAACGGTTACTCACCCGATGAACGATATGTTCGCGTTGCCACCGGACTCGATTACAATGATGCCTCGCCGGTATCGGGTCTGCGCTTTGGCCCGACAGAGGAACACATGCAGGTTGATTTGCAGGTTCAACAGTAGGCAGACAGGACAATGAGGGTAGGGGTTTCATGACATATTGTGTAGGACTCAAGCTCGACAAGGGGTTGGTGTTCATGTCCGATTCACGCACCAACGCCGGTGTCGATGATATATCCCTGGTCAAAAAAATGACCAGCTGGGAATTGCCCGGCGAACGTGTCATCACCTTGTTATCCGCTGGCAATCTCGCCACGACGCAAGCCGTGGTCAGCCTGCTGGATGAACGTACAAAAGCGCCCGGAGACCGCAACCCGTCGATTTTGCAGGCGCCATCGATGTTCCAGGTTGCGACGATCGTCGGCAATACCCTGCGCGATGTGGTCAGACATTTCGAACCCGCCGGTCCTGCATCGGAATCCCTGTTCGGCGCGACGCTGATCCTGGGCGGCCAGATAAAAGGCAGCGAACCCCGGCTTTTCCTGATTTACGCCGAGGGTAATTTCATTGAATCGAGCGCCGACAACCCCTTTTTCCAGAGCGGTGAGACAAAATATGGCCGCCCCATACTGGTCCGTGCCATGCGCGCGGATATGAGCTTCGAGGAGGCGGTCAAGTTGCTTTGCGTTTCATTCGACTCCACCATCCGTTCCAATTTGAGCGTGGATTTACCCATTGATTTGCAAGTTCATGCGATTGATGAATGCAGGGTCACCCATCAGCGCCGCTTTGATCGCGGAGATTCCTATTTTCATGATGTCTCAAAAGGCTGGAGCGAAGCCCTGCAATCAGCATTCGATGCCCTGCCAGATTTTTCTTTTTAAATCACCCATCCAGGCAAGATCCGGGGCAGACCCTTGTACAATGAAAGCAAGAAGCACGATAACCGTTCGTCGTTGATCAGTGTGCACGAATGAACATGCGCCCAGGCCCGGTAGAGAAATCATCAGCACCCGTACTCATACTGTTGCTATTTTTCTTTTCCGGGGCATCGGCCCTGGTTTACGAAGTGGTCTGGTCGCGCATGCTGATGCACGTATTCGGGTCAACCGCCGTGGCTGTGGGTACTGTACTCGCCGCGTTTATGACCGGCATGGCGCTTGGAAGTTGGCTGATAGGTAAGGCTGCCGATAAAAGCAATAATTGCCTGCGACTGTATGCTTTTCTTGAAATCGGCCTGGCAGCGGCGGCACTGGTTTCACACATCCTGTTAAGCAATATTGGTCCCGTTCACCTGGCACTGTATGATCTTTTTGGTTTCTCCAATGTTGTTTTTGGTGTTGTGCGCTTCGGGTTGGTATTTTCTCTGGTCATGGTACCCACTGTTTTAATGGGAGCTACGCTGCCCGTTCTGGCCCGCTTTCTCGTGAATCGGCGCAGCAAAGTTGGAATCAGCCTGAGCACACTCTATGCGACCAATACTTTTGGCGCGGTCAGTGGTGTGTTGTTGACCGGCTTCTTTCTGATTGGTGCCTATGGCATTCATGTTCC
The DNA here is from genome assembly GCA_963801195.1 of uncultured Gammaproteobacteria bacterium. Classification (GTDB taxonomy): domain Bacteria; phylum Pseudomonadota; class Gammaproteobacteria; order Xanthomonadales; family SZUA-36; genus SZUA-36. The sequence goes on from CAWDDX010000003.1 coordinate 1,009,671, forward strand.
GGTATATGCCGCTGTGACGGCAAATGTCCTGATCGGATGTACTGCCTGGCTGGCATCGTTGCACGCCGGGGATACGCCGTTTTCTGATTTAACTCCGGCTTCAGTTCCCGGGACAAGCCAACGCGACAATGCAGCGGCTATCGACCCGCTTACCTTTCGAATCATCCTGTTGGGTTTGGGCATATCCGGATTCACCTCATTCGCCTATGAAATTTACTGGACCCGGTCGCTGGTATTCATCCTTGGTAATTCCACCTATGCGCTGACCACCATGCTCAGTGCATTTTTGAGCGGGATCGCTATCGGTGGTTACCTGATTCGATTCGCACTCAAGTACAGGGCAGACCGGGCCGTCATTTTTGGATTTATCCAGGTTTTGCTGGGAATTTTCTCTGCGCTGGCTTTGCCATTGTTGTTTTTCATTTCCGACCCCCAGTCACTGAATCAGTATCTTCTTGAAACTTCTGACCATGTATTTACGCTGATTTTTACGAGTTTTGGAGTGGCGTTTCTGGTCATGCTTGTACCTGCGATCCTGATTGGCGCAACTTTTCCACTGGTGGGAGAAATTGCCGTCAAAGACCTGCAAAAGACCGGTTCATTTGTAGGAAGAATTTATGCAATCAATACGCTTGGAAATGTATTGGGCGCCTTGATGCCGGGATTTATATTGCTTTCGTTGCTGGGGGTTCAAAAAGGCATACTGGTCATGGCCGTGCTCAACGTGGCGCTGGGTTTTATCGTTCTTACCCTGACATTGACCCGGGGTCAGCGACATCCTGCATGGCGGTACGCGCTGCCTGCAGTTTTAGTCCTGGTGATTTTTGCCATGAGTCGTGCACCACTGCAATTCCAGTTTCCATCAGACAGCGAACAGGATTATTTCAAGACGACGTTTTATCGTGAGGGCCCCCTCGCCACCACCAAGGTCTACGTGGATCCCAGGGCCATGGAAAAGCATATGAGCGTGGATGGTATTGTGATTGGCGGTACCGGATTCGTTGAATTCAAACAACTGCTGCTTGCGCATTTGCCAAAGCTGCTTGCCGATGATGTGTCCACCGAACTTTCGGTTGGACTGGGCTCGGGCATGCTTGCAGGCGAGAGCGCCCGCTATCCCGGGGTGGACACAATCACGGTTGTGGAAATTGAACCCGGTGTTGTCGAGGGTGCCGCGCAATTCGCGCAGGAGAACCATGCTGTTTTACTGAATCCGCATGTGAAGATTGAAGTGGATGATATCGGTAATTTTCTACGTACCACATCCGGTCACTACCAGGTCATTTCGGCCGATGAGAAAACCGCCGACTCCTTTGCATCCAACGGATTTTCATACTCACTGGAATATTACGATCTGCTAAGGGAGCACCTGGCGAAAGGTGGGTTGACCGCACAATGGGTGCCGGCAACCCTGCCAAGCAGGCAGTACCGAATGGTTCTGAAAACATTTACGGAAAGCTTTCCGTATGTGCAACTCTGGTACTTTCTCCCGGCACACAAAAGAGGGCCCTTTAATTCCATTCTTATCGGTTCCAACGAGCGTATAACGCTCGACTACAACCATGTACAGCGTGAGCTCAATGAGAACCCGGGGGCTTTTTCCAGTCTTGTGCCCTATGGTTTGACCTCGGCGGATGCCGTGCTCTCGCAATTCGTTGCTGATGAGAGAAGCCTGCGCCCGGCTGTCGCAGATGCCTTGATAAACCGTTTTGATCACCCGCATTTCGAATTTTATTATCCCTGGAATTATACAATTGACAGGCAAAAGCAAATTATTGCCAATCACAAATTCATCAGGGAACTCAAGCTGCAGGCCCAGGCGGGTTTTATTGCGGATTTGGAAATTGACGCACGGGACCTCGACCGGTTTAAACAAACACTGGTGGCCGAAAATTCCTACCTGTATGGGTTCGAACTGTTTCAAACCGGGATTTCACTGACTGACCAGTATCGTTTGTTTGACGCAATTCTGGCGATGGCGCCATGGAACGATAGCCTGCGGGCACGAATTTTTTCACAGTACTCATATCTTGCTTCAACCCGCAGGGACCCTTCAGAACGCGCCCGTCTGTTTAAAAAAGCCAAGCAATTATATAAAACGGATAGCGTACAGCAGTAGAAATACTCATGATGGGTTCCAGGCAAAGGAAGACATCACTTACAAGTGAAAGCGACCTATTTTTCAACATGGCGGGATCCGCCTGAAATTCCGGCCAGTGCTCCCGCACAAACAGGCAAAGCAGCATCGTCCCGGGCCGGTGGCGTACATGGACCGTGGCGGATTTTGGTAGTGATTGAAAAGATTCGTGCGGGATCAATCCTATGGCCCGAACAAATAACTTGAGTTTGCGTTCTCACGATTACGAGGCACAATGGCATCATTCCCAAGTGGTTGTGCGTAGAATACGTAAAATTTAAACGACGCCCACCCATGAACGACAAACAATCAGAAAAGCTCAATTACTCCCTGTTCGAGCGGGTATTGCGTCTGTTCGCAGAGATCGAGCCGCGGGAAGGTGTTACGAGCCTGATCTTGATCGGTAACATTTTTCTCATACTGGCCGCTTTCTACCTGATAAAACCGGTGCGCGAAGGCTGGCTGGCGGTCACTGATATCGGCGGGTTTACCAAGCTGGAAATCAAGGCTTACTCCGCTTTTGCGCAGAGCATCCTGTTGTTTGCGATCTTACCCATTTACGCCCGCTTGGCGGCAAAATGGACCCGGCACGACCTGATCATAAGAGTCGGTGGCACCTTCGCGGCCCTGCTGGTGGCGTTCTGGCTCAGCCAACCCGGCATGTTGTTCGGCAATCAACCCATATTCGGTATTATGTTCTACCTGTTCGTGGGTATTTTCAGCGTCACGCTGGTGGCGCAGTTCTGGGCGTTTTGCGCAGATGTCTACGGCGCCGAACGCGGAGCGCGCCTGTTTCCCATCATCGCGATCGGCGCGGCCCTGGGATCCACGCTGGGCTCCTGGGTCGGCAAAAAGCTGGTCAGCCTGCCGTCCGTCGAGGCGTTTGACCTGATCATATTTGCGCTGGTACCGCTGGGGCTGGGGCTGTTGCTGGCGTCCTGGACCGACAGGCGCGGCACTTATGGAGAACCTTCTACCTGGACCACGAAGCGTTGGGAACAACCGGCCGCGCCTGCGGACCTCGGCCCCTTCAGGCTGATCCTGCGTCACAATTACCTGAAAGCAACCGCGGCCATGATCCTGGTGTTTTCCTGGGTGGTCACCAGCGGCGACAACATCCTCTTCGGTATCGTCCAGGAGAACCTTGCCGAAAACCTGGCGCCGCTCAACCTGGACCCAATGGCGTTCGACCTGGCCCTGAAAGAAGCGACCACCGCCTTCTACAGCGACATGTACTTCTGGATAAACCTGATTACGCTGCTGTTGCAGGCCTTCGTGGTCTCGCGTATTTTGAGTTACGGTGGCATGCAGGCCTTGTTATACGCAACACCGTTCATCTCGCTGGCGGCATATGCATCCATGGTGTTCGTGCCCATCCTGGGCTTGATCAAGGTGTTAAAAGTTGCTGAGAATTCAAGCAGTTATTCGATTCACAACACCGCCAGGCAGATGCTCTGGCTGCCCACCAGCAAGGAAATGCTGTACCAGGCCAAACCCACCATCGACACCCTGTTCGTGCGCCTGGGCGATGGGCTGGCGGCATTGACCATACTGGTCGGCACCCGGGTGTTCAACCTGGGCAATGTCGGATTCATCATCATCAACATTTTCCTGGTGCTGCTGTGGATTGGTATCAGCAGGTACTTACATCGTGAAAACGCGCGTTGGACGCTGGCTGCGGTCAATCCCCCGCCACTGGCAGAGAGGTGCTAGCAGCCTGTCGGACTTAACATGATCTACTCGGCAACTGCTCCATGCGTTACCCTACCTCCCACATCCATGTGGTCGTGCGAAAAACCCGAATTTGGCCAGATTTCCCGATCTTTTTCGTTAAATAGCGGTGCTATTCGCCTCAAAAGATCGAAAAATCTATCTCAAATCGGATTTCCCTCGTTACGATCGGTCAAGTCCGACAGACTGCTAGCCCGAATACTTCACCAGGCCGGGGGGTAAACGCTGGAATGTGATCCGCGTTGACACGTTGAAGCCGGTTCACCCGCCCTGAGCGGTTTTGACTTTCCAAAAATGATGTAATATGCCCGGATACCGCTTGGTGAGACCGCATGCGGCAGATATCGCCGGGGGGTGAAGTTTTTCAAAATGCAGACGTCCAGGGGATACCGTGGCAAGACAAACTTATCTTTCATCATCGCGTAACGCTCACCATCTGCGTGAGGTTACGGTCGTCACCCGTGCGGTTGAGAACGTTTTCAGAAAGCTCATCCGCATGCTCATCGGACGGATATCGCTGAAGAAACTGCTCAACCTGGTACAGGTCATTTTCGTCGAGGAAACAGAGGCCATGCTGAAACAGGAAGCGTCCGGAAAAAACGTGGCCCTGGCGGACCTGGCGCTGCTCACGGGCATGGATACAAGAACCATAAAAAGGACCAGGATGCAAATTGATCGCGAATCTTACACGCGAAAGAAAGACGCCTGTTTCGACGATTTTATGCCACTGTTCAAGGTATTCGACCTGTGGATGAACGATGAACGCTTTTATGATGTGCAGCGGCGCGTGCCGAAGGTGCTGAAAATCGAGGGCGAGGGGGCGAGTTTTAGCCAGTTGGTCAAGACCGCGTTACAGTCTCGGGGATTGACGATGCAACTGGTTCTGAAGCGTCTGACCGAAATCGATGTCATCAGTGTGGACACCGCGGCGAACCGGGTCCGGTTGACCCGGGAGGACAATATCTTTATCAGCAACGACGAGATGAACTCCTTGGAAGTGGGTTTCGAAGCCATCGGGAAATTGGCTGATACCGTGAACCACAACATCCTGAATCTTCGCAATGATGACGCAAAGTATTTTCAGAGGGGTAGTTGGAACTACCAGTTCAGCCCCGAGAAGATGATTCACATCCGGCAGACGATTCGCCGTTTCCTGGCGGAAACAGATCAGAAATCCAGGGGCCTGCTCACGTCATTGGCGGAGCCGGAAGTTCAAAGCGGCCAACTGACCGCTGGCATCAGCATGTTTTACTTTGAGAGTGAGCCGGATTCACGGGAGCGTTCCGTCTGACCGGGTATTTTGGGCATCCGTCAAATGAGGGATTAATCAACGATTATGACTTTTGGAGAAACTGAGGCGATCATCATAGACCGGCGCTTCCGGGGGCCGCCTTCATCGGGAAACGGCGGCTATTCATGCGCCATGATCGGCCGTTACATCGATGGTCCGGCCGCTGTACGTTTGCTTGTCCCGCCGCCGCTTGACACCCCGCTCGAAGTGCGCCGGAAAGACGACGTGGTCGAGCTTATATACCGGGATGAAAACGGCGATATCACGGTGGGGTCGGCGCGGCCCGCATCGGTGGAGCCTGATATTCCCGAAGCGCCTGACTTTGCGACCGCCGAGGCCGCGTCGCGTCGTTACCGTGGCTTTATTCATCACTTTTATCCGGGTTGTTATGTCTGTGGTCCGGAGCGCGCCCACGGTGACGGCTTGCGGATTTTTGCCGGCCCGGTTGAGCCCGGCAGAGGTCCGGAGGGCATGGTGGCAGCAGCCTGGGTGCCCGATGCAACACTCGCGGATGCTGCAGGAAACGTCGCGCCGGAACATATGTGGGCCGCCCTCGACTGCCCCGGCGCCTATGCCTTCCCCGAGCCGCAGGAACGCGCTTTGCTGCTGGGTGAACTGGCCGTTTCTATCAAAGGCAGCGTTTCAGTTGCTGAAAAATGTGTCGTGATTGGCTGGGAAATCAGCCGGCAGGGCCGCAGGCATTTTACCGGTACGGCGCTGTTCGGCGCATCGGGTTCCTGCCGGGGTGCGGGCCTGGCCACCTGGTTTGAAGTGCCCGTGGCGGCGGACCGGTAAGCAGGGGAAACATCATATGTACGCGGTGATATTCAAGGCGAGCGTGGCGGAGCTGGATGAGGAATATACACATCTGGCGCAGCGTCTGAAAAACCTCGCGTTTGAAAAATACGGGTGCCGTGACTTTGTTTCCGTGACCGAAGGAAATGAAGAGATCGCGATATCGTACTGGGATACCGCGCAACAGATCCGCGACTGGAAAAATGATCCGGAACACAGGTTGGCACAGACAAGGGGCCGTGAGAAGTGGTACCGGTCCTGGCGTGTAGAAATCTGTGAAGTGATCGGTCGACGCAACACAGTGCCACCTGACCCGTCCGCCCCGTTTGGGGAAAACGATACGGGTGCTAAATAAACGCCTGCCGGGAGTCAAATTTGTATGAATGAAAGCGACACGTTCAAACTCGAAGGCGGTTGCACCTGTGGCCAGCTGCGCTACCGGCTGAAGCGTCCGCCAATCATCGTAAATTGCTGTCACTGTCGCTGGTGCCAGCGGGAGACTGGGACGGCTTTCGCCCTCAATGCCCTGATCGAATCGGATGCCGTCAGCCTGTTAAGTGGTCGTCCCGCACGTGTACTTACACCCTCGAATAGCGGTAAGGGCCAGACCATCGTACGCTGTCCAAAGTGTTTTATTGCCCTCTGGAGCCACTATGCCGGAGCGGGAGACGAGCTCAGCTTTGTCCGTGTCGGTACACTCGACAATCCCGATGCACTGCCACCCGATGTCCATATCTTCACCGCTTCAAAACAACCGTGGGTGATATTGCCCGCCGATAAGCCGGCGTACGATCTGTACTACAAACGATCGGAGCTGTTGTCCGAAGCCGGTCTCGAGCGATTGTCACAGTTGACGTCTCAAAATAAAGGGATGGGCTGATTGATGGGAACGGTAAAAGCCATACATATCGCGTTCGCAGCACTATCGTTTAGCGGCTTTTTTATCCGCGGAATATGGATGCTCAGGGACTCGCCCTTGTTGAGCCGGCGTTGGGTGAAAATCACTCCGCAGGTCGTGGATACCGTGTTGCTGGCGAGCGCGATCACGCTCGCCGTTCAGTTGCGTCTATCACCCCTGGACCAACCCTGGTTGATGGCAAAAATCATCGCCCTGCTGGCTTACATAGGTGTCGGCCTGGTGGCGTTGCGGTTTGGCCGTACCAAGCGAATCCGATTGTACGCATGGCTGCTTGGAATGCTGATTTTCCTGTATATCGTGTCGGTCGCCATGAGCAAGTCGGTCATGGGGTGGTTTGCGTATATCTAGTGTAAGTGTAGTGTCAACCCTGTAACGCAGGTTCAGTGTTCACCAGAACGTTCAGCACAAGGCACATTCGCGCCGGAATAGTGGTTCTATGCCAAGCGAGTGTAACACCGTGATGGACGTTCTGGTGAACACCCGAAGGGCGCACACACAAGCCGTCATCTGCTGCGTTACCGATTCTCGGCGTAGAACCACTATGCTCTCGAATCGCTGTCTTACAGCTAACGGCTTGTGTACTCGCTGAACCTGCGTTACAGGGTTGACACTACACTAGAGTGTCAACCCTGTAACGCAGGTTCAGTGTTCACCAGAACGTTCAGCACAAGGCACATTCGCGCCGGAATAGTGGTTCTATGCCAAGCGAGTGTAACACCGTGATGGACGTTCTGGTGAACACCCGAAGGGCGCACACACAAGCCGTCATCTGCTGCGTTACCGATTCTCGGCGTAGAACCACTATGCTCTCGAATTGCTGTCTTACAGCTAACGGCTTGTGTACTCGCTGAACCTGCGTTACAGGGTTGACACTACACTAGTGTAGTGTTAACCATACGTCCCTGGAGAAAAACATGTCTGATGGTTCGGTGAACAAGGCCCCCAATTGGTTTATGATCGTGGCCGCAGTCTTTTTGGTGTGGAATCTGCTGGGCGCGTTGGCCTATATCATGCAGGTTACGACGAGTCCGGAGACGCTGGCTGCACTGCCGGAAGCAGAACGTCAAATTTATGAAAACACGCCCGCCTGGGCCACGGCAGCCTTTGCGGTCGCTGTCAACTGCGGCACACTGGGTTGCCTGCTGTTGCTGTTAAAGAAAAGCCTGGCCGGATTGTTTTTGCAACTGTCCCTGGCCGGTGTCCTTGTGCAAATGTACTACGCGTTTATCGTCAGTAATGTCAGGGAGGTCGTTGGCCCTGGCGCTTTGGTCATGTCGGGGTTGGTGACCATCATCGCCATATACCTGGTGACGCTGGCGGCAAAAGCAAAGGCGCACGGTTGGACGAGTTAAAATCTTGGTTGCGGCAGTAGAAAAGAAGCGGAAAATTATCCCGCCGGTTTATGCGCTGATGGCCCTGGCTTCGATATGGCTCATACACTATTTCTTGCCAGTCTATCGTTACATGCACGAACCCCTCACTTACGCCGGAGTCGCCGCCGTATTCCTGGGAATTACCATGGCGTCCATATCGGCGGAAATATTCAAACGGGCGGGCACGGGCATCGTGCCATTCGATGAAGCAACCACGCTGGTGACGAACGGCTTTTACCGCTACTCGCGCAACCCGATGTACCTGGGTATGTTCCTGATGGTAGCTGGCATGGCCTTTTTGATGGGCAGTGTCGGCGCCGCGTTGCCGGTGGTGATTTTTGTACTGATCATTCGCAATAACTTTGTTCTGGGTGAAGAGCGTTTCCTGGAAGCGAGCTTTGGCCAACAATACCTGGACTATAAATCAAAGGTGAGACGATGGCTCTGATACCTGGCAACGATCCAAAAACACGCACGGCCTACCGGGTGGAGACAGAAAGGTTGATGCTCCGTTGCTGGTCACCCGCGGATGCCCCGGCCCTGAGGGCTGCGCTGGACGCCTGTGATACGCACCTGCGGCCGTGGATACCTTTCATGAAGGATGAGCCACGCACCTTGCAGCAGACGGCCCGGTGGCTGCGGGGACATCGCGCAGCCTTCGATACGGGCACGATGTATCGCTATGCCGTGTTTGACAGCGCGGAAAAAACCCTGCTCGGCGAGAATATGCTGATGGCGCGTGTCGGGCCCGGCGGTCTGGAAATCGGCTACTGGACGCACAAGGCGGCCATTGGCAGAGGCATCGCCAACGAGGCAACCTGTGCGATGATCCGGGTGGCTTTTGATATCGAAAAGGCCGCGCGTGTTGAAATTATATGCGCACCCGAAAACAGGGCCAGTGCTTTAATACCGGCCCGCCTGGGATTTACTCACGAGGCCACCTTGAAAAAACGCGTCGTGGACACGGAGGGTGTCAGCCGCGATTTGATGGTGTGGAGCCTTTTTGCAGACGATTATCCTTCGAGCCCGGCTGCTGAGCTGGTATACCGGGCCTTCGATTGTATGGATGAGGTCATCAACTGATGTACACGGTTGTGCGGAGGGTAAATGTGAGCAGCCCACTTGTTAACGTCATTGACAGCGAATACGTGTCGTGGGGGCACGGTGACCGTTTCGAGGCAAAGCCGGGGACTCTATCATCCGCTATCCGTGCCAAACAGCCGGGTATTAACGTAACCTCGCTGGCGCAATTTTCTTTCAAAGGTAATGGAAAACCTACGGCGATGCGCTATATCATACGGTCTCAGGCAGGAAAGGCTGACCATTGGCAAGGTGAATAAACCTTACGGCAGCCCAGACGTATATGTTTTGCGCTGCCAAACCAACTTCAAATTGATTAAATGCAGGTGACATGATGAAAAGAGTATTTATAGCGGGGCTGATGTTGATGGCGTCGATGGCGGCATTTTCCCAGGAAGAGGTAATGGATGATGGTTCCAGGGTCGTTTTGCCGCTGGACGTCCAGTCATGTAACCTGCCATCCGCGCCGCCTCCGATTCCGGAGTCTCCGACCAAAGATGACATGTTAACCGCGCAGAAGCATGTCAAGCAGTTCCAGGCGGACATGCTGGTATACCGCACCTGTTTAGGCGTCGAGACGGAAGCAAAGCTGGAGGCGCTGAAAGACCAGGAAGGCTTGAGCATGGGAAATGTCGAGGCTATCTACAAGGCTTATGACTATTCCGTTTCCATGGAAGAACGCGTTGCAACGATGTTTAATGATTCCTTGCAGGTGTACAAGGCCAGCATGGCCAAATAGTGATGAGCACTCCCGGCGTGGCAAACCGGGGGTCCGCGACTGCGGTGTCAGTCATCCAGTAAGTATTTTTGCAGAAACAGGAACGTGGCCTGTTCAAACAGGTCACGGTTCTCTTTCCTGTCATAGCCATGCCCCTCGTTGAGGGCATTCATGTACCAGACGGTCTGACCCCGCTCGCGCAGCGCCGCGACCATTTGATCTGATTCCGACTTCGGTACGATCGGGTCGTTGCTGCCCTGCTGCACAAAAAGCGGAATTTTTATCTTTTCGACGTTATTCAGCGGGCTGATTCGTTCCAAAAAGGCGCGCATTTCCGGGTCACGTTCATCACCGTACTCCACGCGGCGCAGGACGCGCCGGTAATCCTGGGTATTCTCGAGAAAGGTTACAAAGTTGCTGATGCCGACGCGGTCTACCGCGGCACGCAACCGGTCGCTGTAATACGCGGCCGAGGCCAGTGCGACATAACCGCCGTAACTCGCGCCGATGATCGCGACCCGGTTCTCGTCCAGTTGGGGTTGCTTTGCGATCCAGTCGAGCAGTGCGCCGATGTCTTTAACCGAGGCTTCGCGGTTGTAACCGTCATCCAGGGTAATGTAATAGGAACCATAACCCAGCGAGCCGCGTATGTTCGGCGCAATGACCGCTGCACCCAACTGGTCGATCCACATCTGGAAATCACTGTTAAAACGCGGCCGGTACTGGTTTTCCGGTCCGCCGTGGACGTGAATGATGACCGGGAAGGGCCCGTCACCGCGCGGCAGGTAGGCAAATGCAGGAACGGAAATCGGCTCCTCCTGACCCTCGACGGTTGAAGGGAATGTAAAGACGATGGGTTCCGAGAATTCCGACGTCTTCAGACCGCCAACCTCGCTATAAGTCCAGCGGGTCAGATTGCCCGCCGACAAGGGTTTGCGTCTGAGATCGAGAACGAAAGCCTCGCCCGGGTTCTGCGCAGAATTCAAGGTCATTCCGAGTTTCTTGCTGTTAGGACTGAAGTTCAAATCGGTGATCAGGCCGATAGGAATTTTCTCGACGCGCCTGTAATTCAGACGCTTGGGATCGAACAGGTAGAGACGGCTGATACCGGCTTCGTTGGCAACAAACGCACCGCGCTTGCGGTCGGGGCTTAAAACGAACTGGGTGATATCCCAGTTGGCGGCGCTTGGCACAAAAGTGATGTCCGGCAATTCATCGAGTTTCGCCCGCGCCAGTTCGGCCGCACCCCCATGCTGGTTGGTGACAAAAAAGACGTTTTCGTCCTGGCGGCCGAACCCGGTAGCGATATTGCTCGACGGGTTGTCGGCATCACCGGCCAGCAAGCGCAGTTCGCCATCGGGCAAATCCATGACGTAGATTCTTGAATCGGCCACGCTGACGAATTGTTGGATCAAAAGTTTTTTTCCATCACGGCTGAAATCGACTGGCTTCCAGAGCGTGCCGTCTTCCGTTGCGAGCACCAGCGTGGCCTGGTCTGTAGATGATGTCTTCTGTACCCAGATATCACTCGAACGGCCGTTTCTGCGGGTGGAACGATAGGCCAGCTTGCGGCCCTGGCGATCCCACGCCATGCGGTTGTTCAAGCCTTCACCTTCTGATAGCCGGCGCATCTGGCTGTCCACCGGGTTGAGCAGGTAAATTTGGTCGAACTCGTCACCACCCTGATCAAGGGTCAGAGCCAAAAGGTTGCCGTTGGGTTGAAATTGCACTTCACCCACCGGTTCTTCACCAAACGTCACCTGGTAGCGCGCCCCACCCGGCGCATCGACCCGGTGCAGCTGGTTGACCGGTCCCAGGCTGGTCTTGATATATATGCTCTTGCTGTCTTTCGACCAACTGGTGAAACTGGCGGACCTGATATTCTGATAACGGCTGAGCATGGCGGGCACGGCATCGGGTATGGGCGGTATGTCTTCGAGGATCAGTTGACCGTCATTGGCCGTCCACCGTTGCACTTCCGCTGACATGCCGGTGCTGGCGAGCAACAGTAAAAACAAACCGGTTAACAGTATACGCATTGAAAATCCCAGTAATTACATTTCCGCTGACAAAAAGGACGCAGCAAAGTTCTTACAAAACTTCACTTCGTCCGTTTTTTTGCATAGAGCGTGCATAATGTTACCGGTATAATCGTCGATCAACCCAGCCACTGAAAAATATGCACAAACCCCTTCATATCATAATTCTTGCTGCCGGTGCAGGAACCCGCATGAAGTCCCGGGTGCCGAAAGTTCTGCAAACTGTCGGCGGCCGACCAATGATTATTCACGTTTTGGACACCGCATTGCAACTCGAGCCGACAGGTATCCACGTGGTTTTCAACCCGAAGGCGCCAGAAGTGCGCGAGGCATGTGCTGCCTTTTCAATCACCTGGGCGGCGCAGGAGGTGCAGTTGGGTACGGGTCATGCGGTTCAGCAGGCCATGCCGGGGGTACCCGAAGGGGCCGATGTGCTCATTTTGTACGGCGACATACCCTTGCTCGAGGCTGGCGTACTGCTCAAATTGATCGAGGCGCCGTCAGAGGGGATAAAAGTGCTAACGATGCACATCGCAGATCCGACCGGTTACGGGCGGATTATTCGCGAAGGAACAGGCGGTGTCACGGGTATCGTTGAGGAGCGCGATGCCACGCAGGCACAAAAAGCCATCACAGAGGTGAATTCCGGCATCATCATGGCGCCGCGTTCCGTTTTGCTGTCCTGCCTTGACGATATGGTCAGCGAAAATTCCCAGAACGAGTACTATCTGACCGATGTATTTGCCATCGCGCACAAAAAAGGAATACAAACCATCGGTGTGGTGGCACCGGTTGCAACCGACCTTGAAGGCGCCAACGACCGGATTCAACTTGCGGAACTGGAGCGGGGGTATCGAATGAAAAAATCAATGGAACTGATGCGTGCGGGTGTTCAGCTGGCCGATCCCGGGCGTATTGATATACGCGGCAGCGTAGAGGCGGGCAGCGATGTCTATATCGATGTCAACGTCGTGCTTGAGGGTGACAACACACTGGGCGATGGTGTTCATATCGGTCCGGGCTGCGTTTTGAAAGACTGTCAACTGGCGGCCGGAACGCGGGTTCAAGCCTACTCTGTGCTCGAAGGTATGCGTAGCCTGGGCGCGTGCGACATCGGGCCGTTTGCCCGTGTGCGTCCCGGAACAGTGCTCGGGGAAGGCAGCAGGGTGGGCAATTTTGTGGAAGTCAAAAATACCTCACTTGGCAAGAACAGCAAGGCCAGCCACCTGAGTTACCTGGGGGACAGCAGCATCGGCGAACGGGTCAATATTGGCGCGGGCACCATTACCTGCAACTACGATGGTGTCAATAAGCACCAAACGGTGATCGAAGATGATGTCTTTATCGGTTCCGACACCCAGCTGGTTGCCCCGGTCACCGTTGGGGCTGGCGCAGACATCGGTGCCGGCAGCACGATAACCAAGAATGCCCCTGCCGGTCAATTGACCATCAGCCGGGCCAGGCAGGTAACGGTGCGTAACTGGAAACGGCCATTAAAATGATAAAGGCGCGTGATCATGTGTGGAATTGTTGCAGCCTCTGCAAGACGTAATATCAGGGATATCCTGATCGCCGGACTGCATACGCTCGAATACCGTGGTTATGATTCGGCGGGTATCGCCCTGCAGCAGGACGGCTACCTGGCGCGGCAACGCGCGGCCGGCAAGGTCAGGGACCTGGAAGCCCTGCTGCACGAATCACCCATTGACGGCCAGTGCGGTATTTCACACACCCGCTGGGCCACCCACGGTATTCCGAGCATGGAGAACGCCCACCCGCATACCTCGGGTGACCAGCTTGCGCTGGTGCACAACGGCATCATCGAAAACCACGAGGAGTTGCGCAAGGAATTGCAGCAATCGGGCCGCCGTTTCAGCTCTGAAACCGATACCGAGGTGATGGTTCACCTGATCGCCGGGCTGATGGATTCAGGCCTTGACCTGTTCTCCGCCGTCCGCCAGGCCGCCGTCCGTTTGCGCGGCGCATTTGCAATTGCAGTGGTCAGTGCAGCTGAACCGGGGATCATCGTGGGTGCAAGAAAAGGCAGCCCGCTGGTTCTCGGCGTTGGTCATGGGGAGCATTTCCTGGCCTCGGATATCTATCCACTGCTGGGTGAGACCGACCAGTTTGTATTCTTGATGGAAGGTGACGCGGTCCGCCTGAGCGCCGACGGCTACCAGGTCGTCGGTTTGGACGGCCAGGTTGTGGAACGGCCGGTCAAGCGGGTGGAGACAAAGGCCGATGCTGTGCAACGGGGCGTGTACCCGCATTACATGCTCAAAGAAATATTCGAACAACCACAGGCAGTGGCTGAAACCCTCGAAGGCCGGCTCTGTGCAACGGCCGTGTTACCCAATATTTTCGGAGTCGGGGCGGAGGCATTGTTACAGCAGGTCAGACAGGTCCACATCGTTGCCTGCGGTACTGCCTACCATGCAGGGCTGGTTGCCAGCTACCAGGTCGAGCAACTCGCCGGAATACCCTGCCGTGCCGAAATTGCCAGTGAATACCGATACCGCAAGCCGGTCGTACCTGACAACACGCTGTTTATTGCAGTTTCTCAATCTGGCGAAACCGCCGATACGCTGGCCGCCCTGAAACACGCAAAACAGGCCGGTTATGTCACGACGCTGGCAATCTGCAACGTTGCCGAAAGTTCCGTCGTTCGCGAAGCTGAACTGGTGCTGATGACCCGCGCCGGGCCCGAGATCGGAGTGGCCTCTACCAAGGCCTTTACCACCCAATTGGTCGCATTGCAGCTACTGGTGCTGGAGTTGGCGCGTCTGAACGGCATTGACAAGAACGAGTACGCCGATTACGTAGCAGATTTGCACCGCTTGCCGGATCTGCTCAACGATGCCCTGAGTCTCGACAACGAGTTCAAGGTGCTGGCAAGCGCTTTCATCGACAAGAACCACGCCTTGTTCCTGGGCCGGGGCAGTCATTATCCGATCGCAATGGAAGGCGCTTTGAAGCTCAAGGAAATCTCCTATATCCACGCGGAATCCTATGCGGCGGGCGAATTGAAGCACGGGCCACTGGCGCTCGTGGATGCCGAGATGCCCGTGTTTGCAGTCGCGCCAAACAACGTGTTGCTTGAAAAGCTGATCAGCAACATCGAGGAGGTCAGTGCAAGGGGCGGAGAACTGTATGTCATCGCCGATTCCAGGGTGGTCAAAAATTTCCAGCCAAGGCACGGCCGGGTGATTGGCTTGGACTCCGGCGGTTCCTTACTGGCACCCGTTGTCATGACCATTCCATTGCAATTACTGGCCTATCACGTGGCGGTACAGCGCGGAACCGATGTGGACCAGCCACGTAACCTGGCGAAATCCGTAACAGTGGAGTGATGGGCTGATTGCCCGGTCAGCTGTTTTCGGGCAGGTCCAGTAAGCCGGTCGCGTCTTCTTTTGGCGGCATTTGTAAGTGGTAGCCCTGTTCAGACAGGTTTTGCATGACCCGGTTGACATCCTCGTACGCCAGTTTGCGGTCCGGGCTGAGCTCCAGTTTCATGACAAGCTCCGGTTGACCAAAAGCCTGCCTCAATGTGTCCGGCAGGTCATCGAAATCCTGTCCGTCCAGTAAATAAATATAAGTAAAGTCCTTCAGACTCGAGCGAACGACAGAGCATTTCATGACAAAAGCCTTTCTCTGATTTCTTGCGAGCAGTATAGCGGTATTGAGCAAAAATCCTGCGAACCGGAAGGTTTAAATTTAATCAATACAAGCATATTGGCCAAGAAACAATTATGCTTATCATGGGAAGACGGGAGTCAGCGAGTTTCAAAGCAACCGGGTTCAGATTCATGAATCCGGCCTCTCTTTCATGTGGTCTCGATTTGTCCGCGCAAACAGTTACTGGTTCGACCCGGATTGAGCGTCATAATGGAAATGTAAGGTATAAATTCTACCTGTGAATGACAAAAGCAAATACAAGTACAAGGCGTATATCAGCTACAGCCATCGTAATGAACGTTGGGCGACCTGGCTGCATCGTGCATTAGAGTCCTATCGCGTGCCGCGCAAGCTGGTGGGAACCCTGACCGGAAGGGGTAAGGTGCCGGCGCGGATCCGCCCGGTTTTTCGCGACCGGGATGACCTTTCTTCTTCTTCTGATCTCGCCAGCACCGTCAAGCAGGCCCTGGCTGATTCCGAGAACCTGATCATCTTGTGTTCGCCTGAAGCGGCGGCTTCAGTCTGGGTCAACGAGGAAATCAGGCAGTTTGCAGCCCTCGGGCGGCATCAGCAAATTTTTTGCGTCATCGTGGACGGTCAGCCGTCCGGACCCGGGATCAAAGCCACCTGTTTTCCCGCCGCGCTGGCAGAGATTGGCCTGGATGAGCCGCTGGCGGCAGATGTCCGCAAGTGGGCTGACGGCAAGCGTCTTGCAAAGCTGAAGCTCATCTCCGGCATGCTTGGATTGCCGCTTGATCAATTGGCCCGCAGAGATTTACAGAAGCGGCAAAAAGTCTGGGCACTTGCATTGGTGGCTTCGGTTGCGATCGCTACCGTGATGATTTCAGCCGTTAACTCGAGGATCGCAGCCCAGCAACGGCGGGTGTCGGGTGAATCACTGGTGTCGTATAAGTTGAATGAATTGCGCACGATGCTGGACAACGGCACCAACCCTGAAAATCTGGCAGAGACGGGCATATGGAACCCGCAGGAAGCGGAAAAGCTGGCAGCAACACTCGGGGATGGAGCAGGTGCACTCACCCGCAAGGCCATTGAATTACGCGAGCAGGGAAAGGAACTTTATGAAAACGGTGCCTCGCAGGAGGCCCTCGAAAAATTTCAGCAATCCTGGTTGCTTCTTGCTGAAAACTATCGTCGTGACCGCAGCAATCAGAATGCTTTTTTTGAGCTTGGCCAGGCTGATTTCTACATTGGACAAAGCTATACGGACCTGGGCGAAATGGAAAAGGCTGAAGAAGCCTTTATGTTATATGCTGAAATCACCCGGCGTTTGATCGTGCAACAACCGGAGAATTCCGAATGGGTACTGGAGATGGCATACGCATTGACCAACCTCGGCAGTCTCGAGCAGAAAAACATTGATGGTGATCCGCAGCGTGCTTTGCAGTTTATGCAGTCTGCTTTGGAATATAACCAGATAGCGCTGGTTCTCGATCCGCAGAATGAATATTACCGGTCGGAACTCGGCCAGTCACATGCCTTTCTTGCCGATGCCCAACGTGGTGTTTGTGATCTTCACGGCGCGCTTCAATCGCGTCAGGAAAACGTATTGCTGGAGCGGGAGATGCTCGCTGAAGATAATCAGGACAGTACAAAGATAACGCGACTGGCCTGGGCATTGAGTGGGCTTGCCCGCGTGCAGGACGAGATGGGGCGCGTGGATGTGGCAAAAGCCAGCATTGAATCGTCTATCGAGTTAATGGAGCGCATTCTGTTGAGGAAACCGGATGACAAGAGACTCGCCAGTTACATTTTCTCACGTAAACAGCTATTGGCCATGCTCCAGGCGTTTAATGGAACATACGAACAGTCTATGCAAACCATGGACGCATTGAATGAAAAATGGCAGCGTTACTTTCAGAATTCGGTCGAAGATGACAGGGGTGCCGATATGGACTACACGTCTTTTCTAATTGACCGCGCCTGGGTTGCCAAGGCGATGAATGACCCCGGCCTTGCTGTAAAGCTGCTGGAGGAAGGTATGTCACGTAGCATTAGTGCACTGCAAAAACTGCCGGGAGACAGGAATGCCGGAAACCTCCTGATGCTGGCTGCATTCCGTTACTGGGATTTGAAACAAACTTTACCAGATGAGTCAATCCTGATGAATTTGCCCTATTATTACAGTAGCAGCGGTCAAATCCGTGCTTGTTTTGATGCAAGCCTGGCCGTCAGGAAAGCAATCATGCTGGGTGACAGGGACCGTGCGGAAGAGTTGACCCTCTACCTGATGGGCAACGGATATGCCGAAACGACTTTCATGCGTGCGTGCAGAGCGCACGCTTTTTGTAACGGGCGGTAAAAAGCGGTCTGTCCGGGAAGTCTTTCCAAAAAAAATCGCTAAATTCAGAGCAGGAAAACTTAAAAATGAAAACTTATAATCTTAAGAAATTTCTACAATTTGTAACGATACTGTCCGCTGTCGGATTATTTTCTGCCGCACAAGCCGCCGCGATAGTCGTCAACCTGGAAGTCAATGACAGCCAGACCAAACTGGTCGCAACGACAAAAGGCACCTGCATCAGCGGCAACAACACCCCCGGTTGTGTGCACGCCTCGGGACAGGTGCAAATCAATTTTAACTTGACGGGGAATACCACTTGTACGCTCGATCACGTTGCCATAGGGGATCCAGGCAATATCAGCGAGGTGGCCGCGAAAGACTTTAACGCAGACATGTCATCCGGCCTCGTGTCCCCGATCAGCCAGAATGACAGGCATATTTTAATCCGGGATAATAATACTGCCGTCTATGATATCGCGTATACGGTTTATGCCCAGTGTAACGGTGTTCTAATCGATTCCGACCCCCGGGTCGAAAATGATGGTAGCGGACACCCATAAAGTCAGCTGTTTGCCAAATCGGCTTCCGGTAACAGGCTTCACGCGGTCATGTATTTAACCATCGGTGTTACCGGCCATCGTGATCTGTTAACAGATGAAGTTCCCGCACTTAAAAAAAAGGTGCGGGAATTTTTTCTGCAACTCAAGCACGAGTTTCCGGATCTGAACTTGCAGTTGATCACGCCGCTGGCGGAGGGCAGTGACCGGTTGGTGGCGGACGTGGCCCTCGAACTGGGCATTGCACTGATCGTGCCACTGCCCATGCCCCAGAACGAGTACGAGCGTGATTTCTCATCAGCCACTGCGATTGAAGCGTTCAGGGATTCACTTAAAAAAGCGCGGGTCATAAATCTGCGTCTGCTGCGGCATTCCCCGGATAACAGCCTCGATACCGAGGACAGAAGCCATCAGTACGCGCAATTGGGTATTTTCATTTCTAACCACAGCCAGGTCCTCCTTGCGCTTTGGGATGGTAAAGTTTCAGCGGAAATGGGCGGCACGGCCAGCGTCGTCAATTACCATTTGACGGCTGTAATGCCGGGGTTTTATATGGCCGAAGATTCACCCAATCTGCTGGCTGACAATGAAAACGACCTGGTGTATCACATTGTCTGTTCCAGGAACCGTCCCGATGGTCAACCGAAGGCAGGTTTCGTGCCACTGCAGGCCACCTGGCTGACGGCACAATTTGGGCTTGAATCGGGTAAACAGATGCCAATTGAATACAGGATCATGTGGCAGCGATTACAGGATTATGGCCGCGATATCGCGAAATACGAATCTGCCATACAGGACAACGGTGCCGATCTTCTTGAGAATGCGCCGGATTTGCCACTTCCAACGGGCACCAGTACCATCAGTGAACAACACCGTATAGCCGACTGGCTGGCCATGCATTTTCAGAAAAGAATATCCTTGGGACTGATCGCCGTCCACACCGTCGCGCTTTTGATTGGCTTGTTCTTTATCCTTTACTCCGACTTCGATGGAACAGAGTTCCTGGTCAATTTCATTTTGCTCGCGTTTCTGGCCGGGTTCGTGCTTTACAAAATAGGAGAAAAACGGCAATGGCACCGCAAACACCTCGACTACCGCGCTTTGGCGGAGGGTTTGCGCGTACAGTTTTACTGGAGCCTGGCCGGTGTGATCGATGTGCAGTCGGCCGAATTCGCCTATGACAACTTTCTGCAAAAGCAGGATGTTGACCTCGGGTGGATTCGTCATGTAATGCGAACTGTCAGTCTTGCGCGAAGCCGTGACAGTGTGCCGCAGGCCGAGTGGGTGGACTGGGTCATAGAAGAATGGGTCGGTGACGAGGAAAGGCAGACCGGTCAGTTGTGCTACTACCGTCGCAAGGAGCAGGAAAAAGCACGCCGGTTCAGACGTACCACCTACCTGGGTGCCGTCAGCTTGCGGGCGGGTGTCCTTATCGCAATCGTGCTAGCGATAGCGGGCTCGGATATGCCCGGCACCTATAAACAATATTTGCTGGTGCTGATGGGTATCCTGCCGTTGTTCGCCGGTGTACGTGATGCCTATTCACATAAGAAGGCAGAAAAAGAGCTGATCAAACAATACCGTTTCATGCGGGGCATACTGGCCAACGCAAGACGTCTGCTGGATAGCTCGGATGATCTTGAGTTCCGTCGCGCAGTGCTAAGGGCGCTGGGTAACGCGGCCCTGGAAGAGGGAGCCGAGTGGATATTAATGCACCGTGAGAGACCTTTGGAGCATAGTGGTTTGGCAGGCTGAATTTTTGCGTTTTTGGCGTGACTTCCCTCGTCCTGTTGGGTTTCGCCCTTTATGGGCGAGTTACTTTTCTTTGCTTGCACAAAGAAATGTAACCAAAAGAAAGTGCACCCCGGCAGATGGTCGCTTCGCGACTTTCCTCGTTCTGTTGGGTTTCGCCCTTTATGGGCGAGTTACTTTTCTTTGCTTGCACAAAGAAATGTAACCAAAAGAAAGTGCACCCCGGCAGATGGTCGCTTCGCGACTTTCCTCGTTACTCGTTGCTTGGTGTCACCCCTCGACACGGCGCGTCCTGCGCCGGGTCTCACTGAACCGGCCTTCCTGGCCGGTTCTGACAGTCGCGCCTCGCTCCTCGGCATCTTTAAGGGGGGCGTAAAGAGCAAGAGCAGAGCAGAGCAGAGCAGAGCAAGAGCAAGTGCAGAGCGGGGGAGACCCGTGCACATGCGGGGGCATGTGCACGGGGTCCTTGGTTCCTATTTGTTCATACGGTCGTTGATCAGGGATCTCACCACTTCCGGTTCGGCCAGCGTTGAGGTGTCGCCAAGGTTTGAATAATCGTTCTCGGCGATCTTGCGCAGGATGCGGCGCATGATTTTTCCCGAACGGGTCTTGGGCAGGCTGGGCGCCCACTGGATCAGGTCGGGAGTGGCGATCGGGCCGATTTCCTTACGCACCCAGTTCCTCAATTCAGTGCGTAACTCGTCACTCGGTGTGGCACCGGCCACCAGTGTCACATAGACATAAATACCCTGGCCCTTGATGTCATGCGGATAACCGACAACCGCCGATTCCGCTACCAGCGGGTGCGATACCAGCGCGCTTTCAACTTCGGCTGTTCCCATGCGGTGACCGGAAATATTCAACACGTCGTCGACGCGCCCGGTGATCCAGTAGTAGCCATCTTCGTCGCGTCTGCAACCATCGCCGGTGAAGTAGCGGCCTTCGAAGGTTGAAAAATAGGTTTCGATGAAACGCCGGTGATCGCCGTACACCGTGCGCATCTGCCCCGGCCAGCTATCGGTGATGACCAACTGGCCCGAAGCCGCACCTTCCATCGGATTGCCCTCGGCATCCACGATATCCAGCATGATACCCGGTAGCGGGAAGGTGGCCGAACCGGGTTTCAACGCCGTGGCGCCCGGTAACGGGCTGATCATGATGCCGCCGGTTTCGGTTTGCCACCAGGTATCAACGATCGGGCAACGGTCATCGCCAACGACATGGTAATACCATTCCCACGCTTCCGGATTGATGGGTTCACCGACGGTGCCCAACAGGCGCAGGGATTTTCTGGAAGTCTTCTTAACCGGATCTTCACCATCACGCATCAGCGCGCGGATCGCAGTTGGCGCGGTGTAGATGACGTTGACCTTGTGTTTGTCGACCACTTGCCAGAATCGGCTGGTATCGGGGTAATTGGGTACGCCTTCGAACATCATCGTGATCGCGCCGTTGGCCAGTGGTCCGTAGACGATATAGCTGTGACCGGTGACCCAGCCAACATCCGCGGTACACCAGTAAATATCACCTTCCTGGTAGTCAAATACTATTTCATGGGTGAATGAGGCATAGACCATGTAGCCGCCGGTGGTGTGTAGAACGCCCTTGGGTTGCCCAGTTGAACCCGAGGTGTAAAGTATGAATAAGGGGTCTTCGGCGCCCATTTCCTCGCAGGGGCAGGCATCGGACACATCGGCCCCGATCTCATCCATGAAATGGTCGCGGCCAGCTTGCATGGCAACGTCTTTACCGGTATTTCGAATAACCAGTACAGACTTAAGTACATCCGGAACGCCCTTGCGCTCACAGGCCGCGTCTACATTCTTCTTAAGCGGGATGGCCTTACCGCCGCGCAGACCCTCGTCCGCAGTGATCAGGATGTTTGACTGGCAATCGACGATACGGCCAGCCAGGGCATCGGGTGAGAACCCGCCAAATACGACCGAGTGGACAGCGCCTATGCGGGCGCAAGCCAGCATGGCGACGGCGGCATCAGGAATCATTGGCATGTAAAGCGTAACCCGGTCTCCGCGCTTGGTCCCCAGTTTTTTAAGCACGTTGGCCATGCGGCAGACACGCTTGTGCAACTCACGGTAGGTGATGTGCTCGTCACGGGTCGGGTCATCGCCTTCCCAGATGATAGCCGTCTGATCACCGCGTTTTTTCAGGTGGCGATCCAGGCAGTTATAGGAGGCGTTGAGGGTGCCGTCTTCAAACCAGCGGATGTGTACGTCTTTGCGGTCCCAGGAAACATCTTTAACCTTGCTGAATGGTTTTATCCAGTTGATTCGACGTGCCTGTTCAGACCAGAAACCGGCATTGTCCTCCACCGACTGGTTGTACATTTCTTGATATCGTTGTTGGTCAACGTGGGTGCGCGCACTGGCTGCAGGGATAACAGGATAAATTTTGCTCATAATCTCTCTCTACTTTCTTGGGTTGCCAATCCGACAGGTTTCTAGTTCCAGGTCATGCCTGGCCGCCAGCCCCATCTCCATAATAATCCGGCACCGAAGACCAACCCCCCTAAGTGGGCATAGTGTGCAACTTGTGGCATTGCGCCGGTAACGCCGAAAATTAATTCAGCGCCGCCATAAATCAGCACAAACCATTTTGCCTTGATCGGCACAGGGAAAAAAATCAAAAATAATTTGGCGTTTGGCCACATCACGCCGTATGCCAGCAGAAGTCCAAAAACCCCACCGGATGCACCGATCGTCGGGTAGACATTGCCGCTGATGTACTGAACCAGCAATTGAGTAATGCCGGCGCCCAGTATGCAGGCGAAATAATATTCTGCAAATTTCAGGCTGCCCCAGATTCTCTCCACGGGTAAACCGAACATCCACAAGGCAAACATGTTGAAAAAAAGATGGTTGAAACCGCCATGCAGAAACGCATAGGTGATCAACTGCCAGGGTTGGAAATAGTCGGTGTAAAGCGGCCACAATGCCAGTTGGGCCGAAATATTGTGGAGTAGAAAGATGACGACACAAACAGCGATAATGCCAATAGACACCGGTGGCCGGGTAACTTGCTGCATTATTGTCTGCCGGTTCAAATAATCTCTCCAGAGAAACCTAACGCTGGTTTACAATATTACAATGACTAAAAAAAACCTCCTTGACACACATCATATAAAAATGGTGACTGTATACGCATCTTCAAGCGCTGCACTCAAGCCCGATTATTATGACGCGGCCAGGCGTTTAGGCGAAATTTTGGCTCTTGCGGGAAAGTCTATCATTTATGGGGCCAGTGGCGGTGGCTTAATGGGCGCAATGGCGGATGGCGCGCTCGGACAAAGCGGCAAAGTATATGGCGTAGTACCGCGATTTCTTCAGGATCTCGAACTGACTCATCATGCCCTGACCGGTTTGGAGATCGTCGGTGATATGCGCATGCGGAAGCATCGCATGCTGGAGGACTCGGACGCCGTGGTGACTTTGCCCGGCGGCTCAGGCACCTATGAAGAACTGTTCGAAACCCTGACCATGAAGCGTTTGGGCCAATGGCTGGGACCGATCGTAATCGTCAATACCCTCGGCTTTTACGATGGTTTGCTGGAATTTCTCAGGCACAGTGTCGATGAAAGATTTATGGGCCGTAATCACCTGGATATGTGGTCCGTTGTCGATGAACCAGAACAGGTCCTCGAGGCCATTGAAAACGCACATGCCTGGGATTGTGATGCGCTTCAATATGCCAACGTAACCATCGCGAACGCATGAGTGACCAGCCGTCACAGACCATTCGGAAACTGCCGGCAGCGCGCGGCGTGGCCTGGCTATCGGGCAGTTGGGGTTTGGTTAAAAGGCAACCGTTACGGCTGTTGCTTATCAGCCTGTTTTTTCAATTTATTCTGAGTTTTTCGCAAACCGGTGCGCTGGGACTGGTGGTAATACTCTGCCTGCCGCTGTTGAGCGCCGGTCTTTTGCATGCATTCTTTCTCGTTGAGAATGGCGGAAAGCCCATGGTGGCGGTGTTGTTCATGCCGTTTACCTCGAAAGGGAGTCTCGGTGCTTTGCTGCTGCTGGGCGGTGTCGCGATGGCTCTGGCCCTGCTGGTCGTGTCGTTGGCACTGGCGGGACAAGTGCTGAATATTGACCCGGATATCATCGTCCGCATAGAACAGGGTGACCTGGATGCGTTGCAACTCATTGACCCGCAGGTAATTGAAAGTGCGGTCATATCAATGGCGATGGGCGCGGCCATCAGCGGCACGGTTACCTATTTTGCTGTTCCATTGATCTGGTTTCGGAAATGCTCGATGGGAATTGCCCTGGTCACTGGATTGAAGGCCCTGGGAAGAAACTGGAAGCCATTATTGGTGATCGGTTTGATGCTCGGAGTTTTGGCCGTCCCGATTATTTTGCTGTTCGCTTTTTTCTATCTCTCGGCGCTCAGTGAAGGCACGGCATCCTCATGGCTTGCCTTCCTGTTGTTGCTGATCGGACCACTGTTTCAATTGCTGTTGTTTGGTTCACAGTACCTGGCGTTCAGAGATATCTTTGGTCTGGATGACGTGGCTTTTCCTGTTGAAAAAAAGAACGATCAGTTGGTTGCCTGATCCGTATCGGTTTCCTCATCCGGCTCTTTTTCCGGAACCAGGATGCGCGTAAAAACGATCCCAAGCTCAAACAACAGCCACATTGGTAATGCCAACAGGGTTTGCGATATGACATCGGGTGGCGTCAGGACCATGCCCAGGGCAAATGCCGCGACGATGATATAAGGGCGCCAGCTTACGAGCTTGGCGGTGGTGGTAATGCCGGTGGCTACCAGGATGATGGTGGCAATCGGCACCTCGAAGGTGATTCCGAACGCAATGAACAGTGTCATGACGAAATCCAAATATTTACTGATATCTGTCATCACGGCCACGCCTTCTGGCGCTATGCGGTTCAAAAAGCCGAATACCAACGGGAAAACAACGAAGTAGGCAAAGGCGCAGCCGGTATAAAAAAGGAATACCGAGGAGAACAATAAAGGCCGCGCCAGTCTTTTTTCGTGCTTGAACAGGGCCGGTGCAACAAAGGCCCATAACTGGTACAGAACCACCGGGATCGAAATCATGATGGACAGGAGCAATGTCAGTTTAAACGGCGTCAGGAACGGTGATGCCACGTCGATGGCGATCATGCTGCTGCCTTCCGGCATCTGCGCCATCATCGGTGACGCGATGGCTTCATACAATTTTCGCGAGAACGGCATCAGGGCGACCAGCACGACTACAATCGACAGGCAGGCCTTTAGCAGGCGACTGCGCAGTTCAACCAAATGCTCCAGAAAACTCAGCTCGTGGTCATCTTGCGGGTTTTCAGTCATTTCCCGGTTTCCCGCTATCTGATTCCGGATCGGTCGGCGGATCGGGATCCGGGGCCTTTGTCGATGCGGTGTCCTTCCCGGCTGATTCGGGCTTCCGAATACCCGGTTTGAGAGCAGGGCTCTCGGTCAAGTCCCTGCCGATCTGTTTTATTTCCTCGCCGGCTTTCTTGATCGGCTTGGAAAGGTCGGCTTCTTCCAGTTCCGATTCAATGGTGTTCCGCAGGCTGACCCAACTCATCCTTGCCTTGCGTATAAAACCACCCAGGGTACGGGCTACACCCGGCAGGCGTTCCGGTCCGAGCACCAGCAGGCCGATGACAGCCAGCAGAAAAATCTCGGCAAAACCAACATCAAACATCTTAGGGCCTGTTAACACTATGCGGATGCCCAGCGTTGGCTCTCCAATTGAGCCAGGCAAGACGCGCAGAGCGCAGTTTGGTTGCTCCAAATAAGCGATAAGCAACGCCGCATGGCTCAATTGGAGATCCAACCCTTCGGAACAAGGCCATTTTTCCGCATGACTGCGTTGCATTTTCGCTCATGTACCGTGGGTACACTTCGCTCGATGCGTCTTGTCCTGCAGAAAAATGACCGCTGTCGATGGGTATCCGCATAGTATTAACAGGCCCGGGCTTGTTAACACTATGCGGATGCCCAGCGTTGGCTCTCCAATTGAGCCAGGCAAGACGCGCAGAGCGCAGTTTGGTTGCTCCAAATAAGCGATAAGCAACGCCGCATGGCTCAATTGGAGATCCAACCCTTCGGAACAAGGCCATTTTTCCGCATGACTGCGTTGCATTTTCGCTCATGTACCGTGGGTACACTTCGCTCGATGCGTCTTGTCCTGCAGAAAAATGACCGCTGTCGATGGGTATCCGCATAGTATTAATAGACCCTAGTCTTTCGGGCGCTTGGCCGTGGCTTTTTCCTCTGTGGTTGGCGGCGCGGTGGATGAATTTTCCGAGGATTCTATTTTTTCTTTTTCCTTGTCCTTGTCCTTGTCCTCGGCGTCGTCTTCTATTCCCTTGCGGAAGCCTTTGACTGCACTGCCGAGGTCTGAACCGATATTGCGCAGACGCTTGGTGCCAAAGACCAGCATGACGATCACCAGCAGGATCAAAAGCTGCGTGATGCTTATTCCACCCATGATTATTTAACTCCGGTGTTGTTTCGATTAAGGCAGTTTAATCCAAACAGAGCGGTTTGGCTGCAAAAAAGCGGGAATCAGTGTGTGCGTTTGGAATACCAACTACGCAGGAAGAACATCCCGGTGAGCATCAAAACCAATATTGCGAAGAGGCGGCCAGCCAAACTCAGTGTTGGAATCCTGGGCAGACCATCCGGACCCTTTGCAGGTGCGCTGCAACTGGCCGGCGGACTAATGGCGAGACTTTCATAACCGACCTGGTTGACGGTAGTGGAGACCAGGGTCGCGGCGCCGGTAATGAGGTTGATGTTGAGTATCTGGCTTTTCTGGTTATTGATCTGGCTGCGATCGGTGATGGCCCACAGCACGCCGGTTGAATCGAATCCCATACCGGCTTGATTGTAAATGTACTCACCTGCTGCACCCAGCGGACCAATGAGATTAGCAACGCCGGTGGTGGTGTCAATGCTGTACAGGTTGGGCGCATCGGTCGCGCCATTGAGGAGTTGCCCGTTACCCAGTCCATAGAGCCTGGTTGGGTTACCAATGGCAGAAATGGCACTGATATTGACCCCCAGCGATCCCTTACCGCCAATGGCAGTAGTACTTCCACCGGGGTCACGGCGGTACAGGGTTTGGGAACTGACAGAAGTGAAATACAGGCTGTTGTCACAGGCGAATGTCATGCCGAAATCATTGCCGCCACCAGACTGAAACTCGGGCGGCAGCTGTATCTCGTCCTGCCAATTGATCGAACCATTCAGCGGGTTTATTGGAAACAGGGTTGCGGAGGCATCGTCGATACCCCACAGTTGACTGTTGGGTCCCGGTGAAAACGCCAGGCCTTCCGTGTCGGTTCGATCTTCGATTCCGGTAAACAGCGTGCCACGGAACTGGTCGGCACCGGTAGCGAGATCAATCAGGAACAGGCCGTCCCCCGGGGTGCCGTCAGAGTTAACGCTATAAGCCATAGGCGCAGCATTCGCGTGGGCGGCGAATAGCGAAACGACCGTGAAAATGGCAATGAAAATTTTTCTAATCATTCAGGCAGCGTCCAGCCTTGTTGCATAAGCAACTGGAAGGCTATGCTATCAGAAAAAACAGTAATTACAAAGCCTTATACTGGTTTTAAAGAGTGTGTCACGCGACTGTTGCAAAATTGCAACACCTTGAACCAGGCATTCTCCTCAGCCCGAAATAGCGACACCAAGGTTTAATGCTTGTGCCAGTGGGGTTTTTTTGGAATTGACACCGGATTGCCGGACGGTGCGCAGAGTGCGTGGGTGGATCAGCGGGAGCGGCTGTCGCTTTTTGACAACATGCAATTTCCCCGGGTTTAACCAATGACAAGGTGGGGATTGCACTGAACATCGGCTGCAGTCACAATCTGGAAATGGATATTTTCAGGGTTTTTCAAATTGAAGCGGCCCATCGCTTACCCAATGTACCCGAGGGTCACAAATGTGCGCGTCTCCACGGTCACTCGTTCCGAATCGAGGTTCACGTGTCGGGTCCGGTCGGCGAAAAGGAGGGATGGGTAATGGATTTCGCCGAATTGCGGCGCATTTTCCAGCCGTTGTTTGACCAGTTGGATCATCATTACCTGAATGATATCGGCGGGCTCGAAAACCCCACCAGTGAAAACCTGGCTCGCTGGATATGGCAAAAGCTAAAACCCGGGCTCGCCGGGTTGAGTAAAATTATCGTGCAGGAAACCTGCAACGCGGGTTGTGTATATCGCGGCGACTAGAGCGTGTGGTGTTGAGTTGCGGTAGCCCTGCTCAGCAGCCAGAACACTGTTGCTTGTTATCGCAAAACGGCTTCTTGCTTGATTTTCCGCAACGGCACAACGCACCACTCATGGTGATACATTCCTGACCCTTTTTATTGTGAATACGCAGGTAGCCACGGAATTTCAGCGGGCCATTTTTTACACAGGTCACCGTGATGGTCTGGGGTCGGCTTACCGGCATCCAGTCTGATAACTGGCCTATGGCGCCACCATCAAAAAATTCAACTTCCAGATGCTGATCATCACAATAGGGCCTGTTTTTTGAAGCACCACACCGGCACAGGCTGAGATTGTTCGAGTGTGTCACGTTGCCGTCTTCGTCGATCAGTGTAATGTTGCCGATCATCTTTAGCGGTCCGCCGGACGTTACCAGCAGTTCGTTGGCTACATCCAGGCGTTTGGGAACGCGCTTGCTGCCACGTTGCTCGACAAACCAGCGATCCAGGGCCTTTTCATCGACGGACTCTGACGGCTTTGTGCCTGATCCTGGTACACTGGGAATGTCCAGATTCGGGTTTTGCGCCGGGTCATAGGAATACTGGTCCGGGTCGGACCAATTGAGTGGTTTTGCGAATGCCTTGCTTGCGTCATCCATGACAAAAGTCTCCAGGAAATCCATTTCGCTTCGATACTATTAATGACAGAATACCCTTTCCGTAAAGAAATACAAGGTCTTAATGAAAAATTTACTCAATATACTCATCGTCATATTTTCGATGAATCTGTACGCGGCGCCGCCATCGGCTCCGGATCGGCACCGCGGTGAGGGGCCGTTTGACCGGCTAATCCTGCGCGGTGTCATCGTCGTGAACGGTGAAGGTGCGCCACCGGTCGGGCCGATGGATGTGCTGATTGAGGGCAACCGGATCAAGGAGATTCGCAACCTGGGTCTGTATCGGCCAGTGGCCGAATCCGATCGCATCCCCGTTTTACCGGGTGACCGCGTCATGGAATTGGAGGGTCACTACCTGTTGCCGGGATTCATCGACATGCACGCACACTTCGGCGGCGATGCACAGGGTGTGCCGGCGGAGTACGTGGCCAAGCTGTGGATGGGCCACGGTATTACAACGATCCGCGAACCGGGGAGCTTTAACGGCCTGGACTGGGTGCTGGAGCACAAGGCGCGCAGTGAGAAAAATGAAATAACTGCACCCAGGATCATCCCGTATGTGGCGTTCGGGCAGGGCGAGACGGGACCGTTCCTGACTGAGGAGGCAACCCGTCAATGGGTTAGAAAAGTCGCCAAACAGGGTGCCGCCGGCATCAAGTTTTTCGGCGCACCCGCAAATATTATGCGTGCTGCGCTGGATGAGGCGGGCAAGCAGGGTCTGGGTTCAGCAATGCATCACGCGCAACTGGACGTCGTCAACTGGAACGCGCTCGATTCCGCCCGCGCCGGTTTGACATCGATGGAGCATTGGTACGGTTTGCCGGAGGCCATGTTTGAAGACCAGGTGATCCAGGACTACCCGCTGGATTACAACTACACCAACGAACAAGACCGTTTCGGTGAAGCCGGCCGTCTTTGGGCACAGACTGCAAAGCCGGGTTCCGAGAAATGGAACCAGGTCCGTGATGAACTGATTGACCTGGACTTTACCATTGACCCGACCCTGACCATTTATGAAGCCAGCCGTGACCTGATGCGTGAAATGAATGCGGATTGGCAGGCGGAATATACGCCGCCCTCGCTGTGGCAGTTTTTTCAGCCCTCCCTGAAATCGCACGGTTCCTACTGGTTCGACTGGACAACGGCCGACGAGATCGCCTGGAAGAACAATTACCACATCTGGATGCAATTTCTAAACGACTACAAGAATCATGGCGGACGTGTGACGCTGGGGTCCGACGCCGGTTATATATGGAAACTTTATGGTTTTGGATACATCCGGGAGATGGAATTGTTGCAGGAGGCGGGATTCCACCCGTTGGAGGTCATACGCTCGGCAACCTTCCTGGCGGCACAGGTTTTAAAGATGGATGACAGTATCGGTTCCGTGCGTGTCGGAAAACTGGCCGACCTGGTGATCACGAAAGAAAACCCGCTGGCCAATTTCAAGGTACTTTACGGCACCGGTCATTTCAGGCTGGGCGCCGACAATCAACCCGAACGCGTTGGCGGAGTTGAATACACCATCAAGGACGGCATCGTTTACGACGCCAAAGTGCTATTGGCCGACGTGCGCAAGATCGTAAGTGACGCCAAGGCCGAAGCCGTTAAATAGAAGCATAAAGCAGAACATAAGCAACGTCATCCCTACGAAGTAACGTCATCCCGGCCTGCGTCGGGATGACGGTGCTTATATGACGGTGCTGCATATTAGAACGCACTTACCCAGACCTGGGGGCGTGCATTCCTTGACCTCAGAGCGTGCTTTTCCACACCTCGGACAGGGTCTTGAGGTCGGCCAGTACTTCGCTGGTGTGTGCCTCCGGATCGACGTCGTCGTAATGTTTGGCAATATTGCCATCCGGATCGATCAGGAAGGTCTGGCGGCTGGCTATTTTCATCAATTTGTAGTCCCTCAGGACCCCGTACTCCTTGGCGGTCTTATGGTCCGGATCGGCAAGAATGGTAAATGGCAGCTTGTATTTTTCGGAAAATTCCTTGTGCGAGGCAACATCGTCGACGCTGATACCCACCACCGCTGCGTCCATGGCTTTGAACGCGTAAATGTTGTCGCGGAAATTGCAGGCTTCCGTCGTGCACCCCGGCGTGTCATCCTTCGGATAGAAGTATATGGCAAGCCATTTGCCATGGTATTCATCCAGCGTATGCCAGTCGCCGTTTTGATCCTGTAGTTTGAAGGCTGGCGCCGCCGAACCCACTTCGGGTGGTTCATCGGCAAATGAGGGTGAGGCCAGAAATACGAAGAGCAGGGTTATGAGTAATTTTTTCATCGCAAAAGATTCCTAATTTGAGAATACGATCCTTGGGCGGTTGAACAGGTTTGCGGCCAGCGCGGCAAAAACCACGCCGATCAGCAGTGTACTGCCCATGGAAATGGCAAGCCATAACATACTGACAGATTCACCACGGACAAATTCACCGATCAAAAGGTTTTGTGAAAACATTGGAATTGCCATCATCCAGGTTTCGGGTTTCATCGGGTTGACCATGAAAATCAGGCTGGGAATCATCGGTATCATGAACACCAGCCCCATATATGATTGCGCCTCGCGCAGACTCTTGGCAAGCGCTGCGAGGGTGGTCAGCATCGCGGCGGCCAGCACGACCACCGGTGCGACGGTCAGCAATATGCCTCCCAGAGCCTTCGCGCTGAGACTCAGATCGACCCCGAGAGCGCCCGTGGGCAGCAGCGGAAAGGCAAAACGGAACGCCAGCAGCGTCAAAAAAAGCGACGCGAACGCATAGGTGGCGGTCGCCGACATTTTACCCAGCATGACCTGCCAGCGTGGAACCGGGTTGATCAACAGGGGTTCCAGCGATTTGCGTTCTTTTTCACCCGCTGTCGAGTCGATGGCCAGGTGCATACCACCGGTAAACGCGGTGATCATCAACACGTACGGCAGCATGATCATGACCAGCATGCCACGGCTTTGCGGTGTCGACAGGTCGACATCCTTGATCATGACGGGCGATTGCAGGGTCGGTGCAACCCCGCGCAACTGCAGTCGCAACTGGCCGATCTGGCCGCTGTAGGCGGCGAGTAAACCCCTGACTCTTTGCATCGGGATATCAGATTCCCGGCGTGATGGGTCGGCGATCAGCTCAACCACCGCCGGTTTACCGGTGTTCCATTGCTCCGCGAATTGCTCAGGTATGCGGATGATAACCTGTTTTTCCTGCTTGCTGACCGATGCTTCCGGGTCTTCCGGAGCCGCCTGGATAACGACACCCTGCTGCTCGAGGAAGCTCACCAGGTTGGGTGCGTTCTCGGCCCCGGCCACCGGCACCTCGAGTACCTGCTCAACGCGTTCCTGTTGCTTGCTGCTGGTAAAGTAAGCCAGGCCGATGAACAGGATCGGGAACAGGATCGGCCCGAGCAGCACGGAGTTGAACAACGAGCGGCGGTCGCGCAGGTTTTCACGCACCTCTTTTTTGTAAACCGTGCCGAATCCGCTCATGCCAGCAACCCCTCTTCGCTGCCGATCAGTTGTACAAACGCGTCTTCCAGCGTGCTGCAGCCACTTTTTTGCAGCAATTCCTGCGCACTGCCGTTGGCCGCGATCCGGCCCCCGGCGATGATGATGATACGGTCACACAGGGCTGCGACTTCCTGCATGATGTGGGTTGAAAGCACGATGGAATGTCCCCTGTCCTTCAGATCCAGTATGTAACGCCGCAACGCCCGTGTACTCATGACATCCAGCCCGTTACTGGGTTCGTCCAGCAGGACGGTTTGCGGGCTGTGTACCATCGCGCGTGCAATGGCGACCTTGACGCGCTGGCCCTGGGAAAAGCCCTCGCAGCGCCGCTCAATAAAATCGGCCATGTCCAGTGTCCTCACCAGTTTTTCCACCCGTGTATCGATTTCCCTGGGGCTCATGCCATGCAACCTGCCGTAGTAGGCGATGTTTTCCCTTGCGCTCATGCGGACGTACAAGCCGCGGCTGTCCGGCACCACGCCGAGGGTGCGCTTGATGGCCATCGCGTCTTTGGTGGGGTCGAGACCATCGATACATATCTCACCCGCGTCCGGCGGCAGCAGTGAATACAGCATCCTCAGGGTGGTTGTCTTGCCCGCGCCGTTCGGGCCGAGCAGACCCGTAATCTCGCCGTCGTGGACCTCGAAAGAGATACCCCTGACGGCTTTTACAACGCCGAATGATTTAACCAGGTTGCTTACTTTTATCATGATTCAGCCACTGATCTCACTATGGATTGGGTCCGAGCAGACTGGTAAAAAACGGCGCGGGCCGGATATTCGCGACACAGGTGGTGTCGAGGTCCTCGACGGAGCCTTTTTCAATAAACTCGGTCGTGACGTCGCGCAGGCAGACGTTCTTCATCACGGAATGGGCCTGGCCGCGCGCAACCAGGTTCAGGCTATTGGGGAAGGATTCAGCGGTTTGCGCGGCGTATTGCGGCGGCGTAACCGGGTCGCGCTCACCCGACATCAACAAAACCGGCAGGTCGGAATACACCGCCTGGTGAAATCCTTCGGGCACCTCACCGTGTGGCCAGATCCTGCACTGCAGGTCGATGATTTTCATCATGAGGTTGCCCAACAGTGTTTGGCTGTAGTCCACATTCATGTCCATGAACGGATAATCCTCACTGCACATGACGGAAAGCTCGAGGCCCTTGCTGAGCATCTCGCCGAGACCCGACATGACCAATATTGCCTGGCTGGCCAGGCGCGACAGATCACCGGTGCTTACCGCTTCATGAACCAGCAGGGGGATAAGGGCCTGGGTTTCACTGGCATAGCTGAGAAAGCGGATGGCCACACCCAGGGTGTCGGCGCTCAGGCGCATGTCCCGTGGTTGGCCGGTCACCGGGTCCGTGATGGTTATCTGCCGCGGTTCTTTCTGCAGTTGCGCAAAAAGCTGGTTCAGTTCTTCAAGCTGGTCCGGAAAGCGGCTATTGCAGGATTCATCTTGCGCGCAGTCCCTGAACACCTTGTCTACGCTTTGGTCCAGCATCAGCGCGTGTTCCTGTCCAAGCGCCAGTTGCATCGGCACGACGCTGTCAAGGGTCACGCTGCGGACGGTATCCGGGAACAGCCTCAGGTAGACCTGGGCTGCGCGCGTGCCATAGGACACGCCCATCAGGTTGATCTTGTCGTAACCCATGGCCTGGCGAACCTGGTTGTAATCAGCCATGGCGATGCTGGTGGTGTAAAAACGCGGATCACCATCCAGTTCCGCCAGGCATTTTTCGGTTTCGGTTCGAACCAGTTCGAGGTCGACCTCCTGGTTCAGGTCTTCATCCACCTCGGATGTACACGCCAGCTTGTTGGAGCCACCGGTGCCGCGTTGATCGATCATCACGATATCGCGCTTTTTACGGATCTTGTTCAGGGCCGAGCGGATCATGACCCATGTCTCGGTGGCCGCCTGTCCCGGACCGCCCGCAAAAAAGAATACCGGGTCGGGCTCCGCCGATTTGCCGGTTGCGGGTGCCACGGCGATGTTCAGGCTGATTTTGCGACCATCGGGTTCTGCCGGGTTTTCGGCAACTTCATACGAACCGCAACGGGCGCTGGCGGTCAGGTTTGTCCCGGGAAGTGTGAGCGAACAGTTATTGAATTCGATCGTGTTCGAATCCGGAAGCGCCAAAACTTGTGCGGGTAACGCCGAAATCATCAGCGCAACAACGGGGATTGCTCTATTCATTCAATTTAATGCTTCTGACCGACTGAACAGGGTAAACAGCCAGCGCTTCTGCGTCCATAGGCTATTTGTCACAGAGCAAATTCAGACCTGTCAAAAAGCACCGTCATCCCGGCGCAGGCCGGGACCTCCCAACCCCAGCACCTTCATCTAATATGACACCGTCATCCCGGTGCGCAGTGGACCGGTGCTCGTGGAGTATGCAATTAGTCACGTTGTTTCAAGTCGGGATGACATTAGTCAGATGATCGGGGATATTCTGCGCAAATTCCGGGCATAGAATGGCTTCTCAGAAATTTCCACCATGGCAAAAATCACCCGTATAATATGCGTTCACTCAACCCGGATGACCACTTCATGCATGCTCTTGAAGTCAACAACCTGACCAAAACCTACGCCAATGGCGTCGAGGCAT
Source organism: uncultured Gammaproteobacteria bacterium (assembly GCA_963801195.1). GTDB lineage: Bacteria > Pseudomonadota > Gammaproteobacteria > Xanthomonadales > SZUA-36 > SZUA-36. Next base: position 1,045,028 of record CAWDDX010000003.1, read on the forward strand.
TGAAAGGGGTTTCCCTGAATGTCGAAGAAGGCGACTTCTTTGCATTGCTGGGCCCCAACGGGGCCGGAAAATCCACGCTGATTGGTATAATGAGTTCGTTGGTTAACGCGAGTTCCGGGGAGGTCAGGATTTTTGGGACCAGCGTGCAGCAACAGCGATCGAAGGCCATGTCGTTTATCGGGTTGGTTCCGCAGGAACTCAATTTCAACCAGTTCGAGAAACCTCTCGAGATCATTGTCAACCAGGCGGGCTATTACGGTATCGATCGAAAAACCGCCCTTGAGCGGGCGGAAAAATACCTCAGGCAATTACAGCTGTGGGACAAGCATGACAAGATTTCCCGGCTTCTGTCCGGTGGCATGAAACGGCGCCTCATGATCGCGCGGGCGATGGTCAACGAACCGAGGTTGCTGATCCTCGATGAACCAACCGCCGGCGTGGATATCGAGATCAGGCGGTCCATGTGGGAATTTATCCGGCAGATCAATGAGAACGGAACAACGGTGATCCTGACGACACACTACCTGGAGGAAGCCGAAGAGCTATGCCGCAATATTGCGATTATCGATCACGGTCAAATCGTCCAGAACTCGGATATGAAATCCTTGCTGGCAACCCTTGATATCGAGACCTTTGTTCTCGATCTGCGAGAACCATTATCGTCGGCGCCGCAAATAGACGGCATGGAGTTCAAATTGCGTGATGCGTTTACGCTCGAAGCCTCGCTTCCAAAGCAGAAGTCGCTGAATGCACTTTTCTCCGCGCTGGAAAGTATGGGCGTGCACGTCATAAGCATGAGAAACAAGTCAAACCGTCTCGAGGAACTGTTCCTGGGCCTGGTTGAAAAGGGGGCTATCGTATGAATGCCAGGGTCAGCTGGGTTGGTTACAAGACCATCGTGCGCAAGGAAGTTACGCGCATCCTGCGTATCTGGGCTCAGACCGTGGTGCCGCCGGCAATCACCATGACGCTTTACTTCATTATTTTTGGCAACCTGATCGGCCGGCGTATCGGCGAGATGGGTGGCTTTGACTACATGCAGTTCATCGTCCCCGGTCTGATCATGATGTCGGTCATCACCAACTCCTACGGCAACATGGTGTCATCTTTTTTTGGCGCGAAGTTTGGACGGCACATCGAAGAACTGCTGATTTCGCCGTTGCCGAACTTTGTCATACTGGCCGGTTATGTCACCGGGGCACTGGTGCGGGGCTTGATGGTCGGCATGGTGGTGATGCTGATTTCCCTGTTTTTCACACGTGTCGAGATCCAGCATCCGCTGATCATGGTTTCCGTGCTGCTACTGACGTCTATTGTTTTCGCCATGGCAGGTATGGTGAATGCCATCTTTGCCAACAAGTTCGATGATATCGCGATCATTCCGACGTTTATCCTTACACCACTGACTTATCTCGGCGGGGTTTTCTACTCCATCAGCCTGCTACCGGAGTTCTGGCAAAAAGTTTCGGCTTTCAATCCGATCCTCTACATGGTCAACGGTTTCCGTTACGGGATACTGGGTGTGTCGGATGTCAAGATTGGCTACGCCTATGCGATCATGGGTGGATTCGGTCTGGCCCTGGCCAGTCTTTGCCTGTGGCTGTTGCACCGCGGAATCGGTTTGCGGAGTTGATGATTTTGTTAAAATTCTAGCGACTCGTCTATTGCTCTGAGATAGAATGGACGGTTCTGTCAATTTAAATTTTCGAGCAATCATTCAATGTCAACCAACCATAAAACGGAAAAGGCGCCCATCAACTGGCCTGTGACGCTGGTCCTCGGACTAACCTTTCTCGCCGCCGTGACTGTCGTGCCCTGGTACGGATTTGTTTACGGTTTCAGTGCCTGGGCCTGGGTATTCTTCGTAATCTTACTTATCGTGAGCGGTATCGGAATCGGCAGCGGCTACCACCGCCTGTGGTCGCACCGGGCCTACGAGGCCAACGGCATCATGCGTGTATACCTGGCCATTGTCGGTGGCATGGCCCTGCAAAACAGTATCCTGGTGTGGTGTATCCGTCACCGTTTTCACCATCGCGACGTGGATAATAACGACAGGGACCCGTATTCAATCGGCCGCGGTTTCTGGTTTGCCCACATCGGCTGGATGCTGAAGGACTACGAGAGCGGAAAACTGGACTGGAGTATCGTACCCGACCTGCAGCGTGACCGGGTCGTGGCCTGGCAACACCGGTATTACTGGACGTTGGTTGGGCTGACAAACATCGGCTTACCGTTGTTATTGGGTTGGATGGTGGGAGATGTTGTCGGTGTATTTCTGCTCGCCGGCATCCTGCGCCTGGTGGTCAGTCATCACCTGACATTTTTTATCAACTCGCTGGCCCACATGTGGGGCAGCCGACCCTATACCGACGAAAATTCAGCCAGGGACAACTGGTTTCTTGCCATTGTCACCTACGGTGAGGGTTACCATAATTTTCACCACCTGTTTCAAAACGATTACCGCAACGGCATTCGCTGGTGGCAATACGACATTAACAAGTGGTTTATCGCCACCTGTGCGTGGCTCGGTATGGCCAGGAACCTCAAACGTACACCGGATTTCAAAATCCAGCGCGCCCGCCTGGCCATGGTGTTCAAACGCGCACAGGAAAAAATCGAACGATCTTCAGGCAACCCGCGCTGGCGTGAATTGCTTGAAAAGGAATACACCCAATTCAAGGAAACGGTTAACCAGTGGCAGCAACTGCAATTGGAACGTGTACAGGAAGGCCGGCAGAAACTGGCCGATGTTTTCGAGCAAAACACCCTGACCACACGTTACCGCGAGTTGGAAAGGGAGCTGAGAACGCAGCGCAAACGCGTGATCATGCTCACAGCCCAGTTTATCGGATAGTATTGCTGCATTGATGATTGAAAAGGAGCCGTTTGGCTCCTTTTTTGTTTGGCGAGTGATCAAATCCGAAAAAATGCTCTCGCATTGCGGGTGGTGATCTCCGCCAACGCCTCGGGACTCTCGTTGCGGCAGGCGGCCAGCGTACCGAGTATCCATGGCAGCAGGCGCGGTTCATTGCGATGGCTTTTGATTTTTGGACGCAGGTTGCGTGGTTTCAGGTAGGGAGCGTCGGTTTCAATCATCAGGCGGTCGGATGGGATATCAACCATGTATTCCTTCATATGGGTGCCGCGTCGCTCGTCGCAAATCCAACCGGTGATACCGATATGACAGTCCAGGTCGAGACATTCATGCAGTTCGGACTTGCTGCCGGTGAAACAATGCACGACGACCTCGTTCAATTGGTCGCGATGGGCTTTGAGCATGGCGATAAAATCTTCGTGTGCGTCACGCTGATGCAGAAAAAACGGTAAACCGGTATCGATGGCAATCTGGATTTGCTGTTCGAACGAGGACTGCTGGACTTGCCGGGGTGACAAATCACGAAAGTAATCGAGCCCGGTTTCACCGATGGCGACGACATCCGGTTGTGCGGCCAGTTCACGCAGCAGGCGATCGGTCTCGCCGTCGTAGGTGGAGGCGCGGTGCGGGTGTACACCCGCGGTTGCAAATAATTGCCGGGGCCATTGCCGGGCCAGTTGCAGGGCTTCCCGGCTGCCCTCGGCACTTGCGCCAGTGACGATCATCTGGCTTACGCCAGCATTGAACGCCGCCTCGATGACCTCGCTGCGGTCGGTGTCGAACGAGTCGTGGGTAAGGTTACAGCCAATGTCTATCAGTTCCATGGCGCGCATTGTAATGGTTTTTTTCTCACAGTTGCTTACACATGACTTGAGTTGCCATACAATCCCGCAGATGCGAGTGAAATGGAACGCCCTGTGGCGACTGATGCGGTTCGACCGGCCAATCGGCATACTGTTGCTGTTGTGGCCGACGTTGTGGGCGCTGTGGATCGCTGGGGACGGCAGGCCGACGGTCAAGAACGTGTTGATTTTTTGTGCCGGTGTCGTGCTGATGCGTGCCGCGGGTTGCATCATGAACGATGTGGCCGACCGGGATTTTGATCCGCATGTCGAACGCACGCGCAACCGGCCGCTGGCGTCGGGCGAGTTAACCGTGCGCGATGCCCTGCAGGTATTTTTCGTGTTGATGGCATTGGCCTTCGGCCTGGTGCTGATGACCAATGCGTTGACCATAAAGCTGGCATTCGCCGGTGCCTTGCTGGCCTCCACCTATCCTTTTTTCAAGCGCTGGACGCACCTCCCGCAGGTTGTGCTGGGACTCGCGTTTGGCTGGGGCATCCCGATGGCATTCGCCGCGGAAACAGGGCAACTGGCGCCTGCCGCCTGGCTGATATTGCTCATCAACGTGATCTGGTCTGTCATCTATGACACGCTCTATGCGATGGTCGACCGTGAAGAAGATAAGTCGATCGGTTTGAAATCCACCGCCATCCTGTTCGGCCGGTTTGATCTGCCGATCCTGCGTATTTTGAAAATATTGATGGTTGCCCTGCTTGTCTGGCTGGGTCTGTTGCTGCGGTTTGACTGGCCGTGGTTTGCCGGCGTGGCAGTTGCCGGCGTGCTGTTTGCCTGGCAGCAGATCATGGTCAGGAATCGCGACCGCGAAGCCTGTTTCAAGGCCTTTCTGAACAATAACTGGGTGGGTGTCGCCATCTGGGCCGGTTTGCTGGCCAGCTATGCTCTCGACTGATTGACAATGCATAAGATGCAGCAATACAGAACCCGAATCCAGCCGCCGCAAGCCGCGGATGAAGCGGCCTTCCTGGCCGCTATGCAGGATAGCATAGGGCTGCATCATCCCTGGGTGTCGGCACCGAAAGACCATGCGGGCTGGAAACGTTACATGACCCGGCTGGAGCGCGCGAATGAAGCAGGGTTTTTGGTGAAGCTCAGGGACGAGGATGTCATCTGCGGCGTGATCAATTTAAACATCATCACCTATGAGGCCCTGTGCAGCGCCTATGTCAGCTACTACGGCGTCGCCGCACAGGCCGAAAAAGGGTTAATGAAAGAAGGGATGCTGCAGGTCATCCAATACGCGTTTGGCAAACTTCGCCTGCATCGCCTGGAAGCCAATATTCAGCCGGGCAACTACGCTTCCGTCGGCCTGGCACGGAGCACAGGGTTTGAATATGAGGGGTTTTCCCCACGTTTTCTGAAGATCAATGGCGTGTGGTGTGACCACGAGCGCTGGGCCGTGCTGGCTGCCGATTAGCCGCTCGGAATGGCACGCGCAGCAACCCACACGTCGACGCGTTTTGCCCCGGCTTTTTTCAATACCCTCGTACACGCCGAGAGCGTTGTCCCGGTGGTCATGACGTCGTCAACCAAGACAACATGCCGGCCCGGTTTTGGCCAGCCATGCCAGTAAAATGCGCCCTGCAGGTTTTTGCGGCGTTGTTTCCGGCTGAGGCCGGATTGCGCCGGTGTGTTCCGTTGACGCTTCAGTGCGTTTGCGCGTATGGGAATATCGAGCACCCTGCCGGCATAGACCGCCATCTCATAGGCCTGGTTAAAGCCCCGCTTGAGCAGCCGGATATTGTGCAGCGGAACCGGTATCAGCACATCCGGAAGGTCCAGTTTATTCAGCGTTATATATTCGCAGATCAGGTGGCTCAAAACCCTGCCTGCCGCCAGCCGGCGATTGAACTTGAAGGACTGCACGAGGCGATTGACCGGGAACTCGTACTGTAAGGGGCAAACCGTGCGTGTGAAAGGTGGGGGTTTCCGAATACAGGCACCACAGACCGGGTCATGGGCGGAACCCAGCGGCAGGCCGCAGCGTAGACAATGCGGACCGTGCCAGGGCAGGTCTTCCCTGCATCCGGCGCAGATGCAGACGGGCCCGGAAGACTGGCCGCAGAGTACGCAGCGGGGTGGCAAAATAAAGTCCAGCGCGGTGTGCCACCAGTGCCTGTCAACCTGGATTGTTTTTTCAGGTTGACAGGCCATCATGTGCTTTTCATACTTCATGCCCCGGTTGCGCCCGTTACGGCACACGACACAACCCCGGGGCAGGAGCCGTTAAACCATGAACACCCACACAACAGAAATCCGTCACGACTGGTCGCAGACCGAGGTCATGAGGCTTTTTGAACTGCCGTTTAATGAATTGTTGTTTCGTGCACATCAGGTACATCGTTTGTACTTTAATCCACTTGAGGTTCAAATCAGCACTTTGCTCAGCATCAAGACGGGCGCTTGCCCGGAAGACTGTAAATATTGTCCCCAAAGCATTCGTTACGACACCGGTTTGGAACCGGAAACGGTCATGGACGTCGATACGGTCCTCGAAGCGGCACAGGCGGCGAAAGAAGGCGGGGCTTCGCGTTTTTGCCTGGGTGCGGCCTGGCGCAGCCCCAAGGACCGTGACCTCGACAAGGTCATCGAGATGGTCAAGGGGGTCAGGGCACTGGGTATGGAAACCTGTGTAACGCTCGGTATGCTCAATGGCCGGCAGGCGGAACGGCTCAAGGACGCCGGCCTGGATTACTACAACCACAACCTGGACACCTCGCCGGAGTACTACAGGGAAATCGTTCAAACCAGGACATACGAACACCGGCTGGAAACCCTGGAGCATGTTCGGTCCGCCGGCCTGAACGTATGCTGCGGCGGCATCGTCGGCATGGGGGAGACACGTGAAGACCGGGCACAGCTGATCGTGCAACTGGCGAACCTGCCAACGCATCCGCAAAGTGTACCGGTCAACAACCTGGTGCAGGTGCCGGGTACGCCACTGGCCGGCGTCGAGCCCATCGATCCATTGGAGTTCGTCCGCACCATCGCAATCGCCCGCATCGTCATGCCGGAATCGGTGGTGCGTCTGTCCGCCGGGCGAACGGAAATGAACGACGAAATGCAGGCGCTGTGCTTTTTTGCCGGCGCCAACTCGATTTTTTACGGTGACAAGCTTTTAACCACGGATAACCCCGAGGCGGCCCGGGACATGGCTTTGCTGAAGCGGCTCGGCATGCAAACCACCGAACCACGGCACATTGCCGCCGTCTAGTTTTAGCGGCATCCCCGGGTTTATGACAGATTCGACCGATGCTGATGGTGTCAACCTGGACCGGTGGCTGGCGGCGCGAGCGGCACACAGGCAAGCACACTATCTCGAACGCCACAGACGCATACTGGCAGGCAGTCATCCGGTCGAAGCCAGGCTCGACGGCGTGCCGGTACTCAACTTCAGCAGCAATGATTACCTCGGACTGGCCTCGCACCCCGAACTGGTGGCGGCGCTCAAAGACGCCGCGGACGCACATGGGGTAGGCAGCGGTGCATCGGCGCTGGTTAGCGGCTACCGCATTCAACACCGGTTGCTGGAACAGGAACTTGCGGAATTCCTTCAACGTGAAAAAGTCCTGCTGTGTTCGTCGGGCTACCTGGCCAACCTGGCAGTGGCCACCAGCCTCGCCGGCAAGGGTGACAATATTATCCAGGACCGTCTTTGTCATGCCTCGCTGATTGACGCCGCGAGGCTCAGCGGAGCCCGGTTGTCACGTTATGCACACGCCGATTTGGCCGCACTGCAACGGCGGTTGGCCAGTGCCGGTGGGCGTAAGATACTGGTGGTCAGCGACGGTATTTTTTCTATGGACGGGGATACCGCACCCGTCAAGCGGATGGCCGGGCTGTGCGCAGAACACGAGGCCTGGCTGGTAATTGACGATGCGCATGGCATTGGCGTGCGTGGCCCCGGGGGGCGGGGCAGCGTCGCGGCGGCCGGGCTTGGCGCCGCGGACGTACCGGTCCTGACTGGCACCCTGGGCAAGGCCTTCGGTTGTTTTGGCGCGTTTGTCGCCGGTTCTGAAAGACTGATCGACCACCTCGTTAACGAGGCCCGCAGTTATATCTATACCACCGCGATGCCGCCGTCACTGGCGGCGGCAGCCCGCGCCGCCTTGCGCCGGGTGATCGAAGACGAATGGCGCCGTGAACATCTGCACGCGCTGATCGGACACTTCCAACAGGGCGCCTTGCGCCGCGGCCTGCGCCTGATGCCGTCGGACTCACCGATCCAACCGTTGATGATCGGTGACAGCCAGGCGGCCTTAAAGGTGGCGTCATCCTTGCAACAACAGGGGTTTTTGGTGGTCGCCATGCGTCCGCCGACGGTACCGCAGGGCACATCGAGGTTGAGAATCACGCTGAGTGCCGCACATAAGGACCATCAACTCGACGCACTGCTCGATGCCATCGCCAGCAGTGTACTGCATCATAATTAATGGCACTTTCAGAGGCTGGCTGTGGACGAAAAACTGAAGATAACTACGCGCGGCCAGGGTCCCGACCTCGTGTTGCTGCACGGCTGGGCCATGCACAGCGGCATCTGGGGCGGGCTTGTTGACAGCCTCTCTGCCGACCACCATGTCAACCTGGTTGATCTGCCTGGTCACGGTGTCAACCGCCATGTCCCGCTGTCCGATGATCTGGATGAGGTGGCAGATCTGATCCTGTCACGCTTGCCGCCGGCGGTCTGGATCGGTTGGTCACTCGGCGGCCTGGTCACGCTGGCGGCGGCCCTGCGGCAGCCAGGGATGGTGCAAAAAGCCATACTGGTGGCAGCAACACCGAGTTTTGCAAGACAGCCCGGTTGGGAATGTGGTGTTGAGCCGGCCGCACAACGGGCATTCAGCGATGGCTTGAACAACAATGCCGAAGATACGCTGGCCCAGTTCTGGCAGCAGTGTTTCGGCGCCGGTTGGGTCGAACACTCCATGCGTCTTTTGGGCAAATCGTCGCTAACGGACGGACTGCCGGCGCAAAGGGATTTGGAAGCCGGCCTGCAATTGTTGTACGGCAACGACCTCAGGACGGAGTCGAAGACATGCGAAGTGCCGACCCTGTTTTTGGGCGGCACACGTGATCGTACCATCGTGCCGGAATCCTTTACCCGCGCCGCAGACCTGATGCCGTTGGCCGGGGCACGCCTGATACGTGCTGCAGGCCATGCACCATTTATGACTCATCCGGACACGTTTTTGGATATCATTCGCGTTTTTGCACGGGGAGAAAAAGCAACGTGAGCCTGACACCACTGGATAAGGATGCCATCAGGTCCTCCTTTGACCGTGCAGCATCCAGTTACGACCAGCATGCTGTTTTGCAGCGTGAAATTGAATCCAGACTGCTCGAACGTATCGAGTTTCAACGTCGTGAACCGGCCATGATTCTCGACCTTGGATGCGGCACGGGTTCAGCAAGCCGGACGCTGGCCGGACAGTTTCCGCAGGCCAGCGTCATCGCGCTGGACTGGGCGCCGGCCATGCTGGCAAAGGCCGGGGAGGCCTATGGCGCGGAACATGGGTCAACGTTCGGCTTCAGCCGTTTGTGCGCCGACATGCACGCACTGCCCCTCGCGGCACGCAGTGCTGACCTGGTTTTTTCAAGTCTCGCCCTGCAGTGGAGTTACGATTTAGCCGCGATATTTCGCGAGTTCCGGCGGATCATGAAAGCCGATGCCATGTTGGTTTTCACCTGTTTCGGCCCGGATACTCTCCATGAACTCAAACAGGCGTGGCGCGCGGTGGATAATCTTCCACATGTCAATGACTACCCCGACATGCACGATATCGGCGATGAACTCCAGGCCGCGGGTTTTCGTGATCCCGTGATGGATACCGAGCGCCTGACGCTGGAGTACCCGGATGTCCTGTCACTGATGCATGAGTTGAAAGGTATCGGTGCACACAATGTCGCCAGCAAGAGATTGCACGGACTCACTGGCAAAAACCGACTACAGGGCATGCTGCAGGCCTACGAGGCATTCCGGCGTGGAAACCGTTACCCGGCCAGCTATGAAATTATCTATGGCACCGCATTCTCACCGCGCGATGGCCAGCCGGTCAAAACGCCCGGGGGCGATGTAGCCACCTTCTCCGTCGATGCGTTGCGCAAACGCACGAGGAAAGGGAAACCGGCATGAAGCGATGGTTTATTACCGGTACCGACACGGAGATTGGGAAAACCCGGGTAGCGGGCGCTTTGATCCGCCATTTGGCCGCCAGCGGATTCCGCGTGGCGGGTATGAAACCGGTCGCCTCCGGCTGTGAAAATACAGCTGCGGGTCTGCGTAACGACGATGCATTGAGCCTGATGGCAGCCAGCAATGTGAAGTTACCTTATGGGGTGGTAAACCCTTTTGCCTTCGAACCTGCCATCGCGCCGCATCTTGCGGCCTTGGAAGCCGGTCGGCCGATAGTCCTCGACACGGTCCGCGAACTGGCACGAACCATTGAGGCGGATTACCTTGTCGTCGAAGGAGTCGGTGGCTGGATGGTGCCGCTTGGCGACACGGATATGCTTGCCGACCTGGCAAGGGCGACGGCGGATGAGGTCATCATTGTCGTTGGCATACGCCTCGGTTGTATCAACCACGCATTGCTGACTGCCGCCCGGGTCGAAAGCGACGGTATCTTGCTGAAGGGCTGGATTGCCAATCACGTTGATCCTGACATGCAGGCGCAACCAGAAAACCTGAAGACGCTTCAAGCACTTATGCCATGTCCGTTATTGGGCGTGATGAACTGGTGTCATTTGGACCGGCAACCCCCCGAAATCGAGTTTCATGCAAGATACATATTTTAAAATGGGCCGAGTTGCAGTAAACTTGGCAGAAGGGTGGTTACTTTTCTATATTAAATGAATTCTCGAATTGGCCCAAATGGGACTGAGGAATCGAAAGTGGCGTTCCCCCTTATGTCACTTTCGTATTGAGGCTCGACGCTTCCCCTTGCGTTGAACTTCGATGAAAGGGCCGGCTGACCCCTTGCCGGCCCTTTCTTTTATCTGGCACAAAACATCACGCATAAAATTCAATTGCTTACATCGAGACACCTGAATGAGCTAGGATGATCATTGGATCACCGGTTTTTTAGGAGAACGATATGGTAAAGACCGACTATGACGAGACCCAGACTAGACTCACCCAGGCGATACAAGAGGACGCACCCTGTACTTTCGATGAACCCATACCCGTGCTGGTAACACTGGACAACGGTGTTAAATATGAGGGAGTTGCAATCGAGGTTCAGCCCGAAAGTTCCGTGTTTCCACGTGGGCTGGTGATGGTTCGCACAGGTAACACGGATATCGGTGTCCCGGTCAACTACCTGCGTGGCAGGTGAGGGTTTAGAACGTGTTTGTCCGCCTCACCCTCGAGCGTTTCCTTGCAAAAATTGATTTCCACACCGATACCGGCCGGGTCCCTGCAAAACACCTGGCTTAAATCGACTTCAGGCAAATAGCGGATTCTGTAACGCGTGCCTGTTGCCTCCAGTTTTTCTATTACACCTGCAAGACCCGTTGTCCGCAATGCAAAGTGGTCCACGTATCCGACGTTTTAGGGTATACACTGCACTAGATGAGCGGCTTACCTTCGGAGTACAGCCAGTAACCATTCTTTGAAAGCTTTGGCCGGAATCCCTCCGAAAGTCCGAGTACATTGCAATAGAAATCCCTGACTTTCAGTAACAGGTCCGGAGGAGTACTGATATTGATATGGTCAATAATCAAGGTGTGGACAGCGCTCTATTGGGACGCCTGTCGCCAGGGTTGAATCAGTATGTTTCCTCCACTGCCTGCTTCACCAGGTCCGCCAGTTGCGCGTAACCAAAGCTGGGAAGCGGCCGGCCGTTAACGAAAAATTCCGGTGTCGCCCTGACATCGAGGGCCTTGCCATCGCGGACGTCCTGCGCAATCGCCTGGCTTACCTCCGGCCCGTTCATGTCGGTGTTCAGCTTTTCATGGTCAAGGGCCATGCCGTTGAGGATACCCCGCGCGCGGTCGGGCTGTGAGACATGGTTGACGACCCAGCGCTGCTGGTTTTTGAACAGCAATTCGATCGCCGGGAAGAACTTACCCTGCAAATTTGCCGCCCCCAGCATTTTCACCACTTCATCCGAGCCGGTGTGAAGCGGTGCATAACGCATCATCACCCGCACTTTTCCCGGGTACTGATCGATCAGCTGTTTAACCAGGGGGTAAAAATCTGCACAGGTTCCGCAGGCCGGATCAAAAAATTCGACAATCGTCACCCGCGCATCGGCAGGTCCCTTGAGTGGCGCACCTTGACGTTCGAACACGCCCTGGTTATTTGTTCCGGAAGCGCCTGGTTGTGTGGACTGGTAATTTTTGTAGATTAGTGTAGCCATAAAAAAGGTCAGTAAAATTATGCCCGCTACGGAGATGAAGATGGATTTCCTGGTCATGGTGACTCCATTTTATAAGTAATAGACAGCAAGATAATAATCGCTGTAAATGTAAACAGTGAGAGTGTCGGGATGTTTATAAAGCCGAGCAGCGCAACGTGGGTTTCCGAGCAGGGTATGCCCTGAACGCAAGGTTGCGCGCTTTCCGGGATGATACCGGCAACCAACAGAACTTGGTATAGCGCCGTCAGCCAACCTGCAGCCGCCAAAGCGGCGGCGTAACGCAGCACCCCGGGGTCGTTTGCAAGCAAACCGATGGCCAGGACCAGCACCAGCGGGTACATGGCGATGCGTTGATACCAGCACAGCACGCAGACCGGAACGTCCATGACCTCACTGAAAAACAGACTGCCGAGTGTGGCGACGGTGACCAGTACCCACGCCGCAAATAGCATGGACCATGCGGTTTTGATTCCGGGGGCTTGATCTCTTGATTCCACTGCTTTCCTTTGGCCGGGCGCTTTGCGCACTTTACAGGCGGCCAAGAATAACCGTAATTCGGCGCGGCGCAAAGGCCTGGTCGGGTACGCAAGCCACTTCGAACCATCCGGAACTTGCCAGTGGACAAATAGTTCATGACGCAGGCGCACATTCCTCATAGACTTAAGACTTCTATATAAAAAGAGAGAAAGAAATGGAAAAAATGATTGTATTGCTGGCCGCCTTTTTTGTGTCTTCCTGGGCGCTGGCAGACGAGCCTGTAAATTCCGAACACGCGCAAAAAACACTTGAAATTTACACACATATCGTCGGTGTCGAATCTTCCAAGAATCTTGGCCATGTGCCGGAAATCGCGAAGTATCTCCGCGCTGAACTGGTCGCCGCCGGTTTTCCCGAGGAAGACGTGGAGGTTGTGCCGCTGGGTGAGACGGCCGCTTTAATTGCAAAATACCGGGGTGACGATTCGTCGGGGAAAGCGCCCATTTTGCTGCTCGGGCATATGGATGTCGTCGAGGCCCTGGCCAAGGATTGGGAGCGCCCCCCTTTTGAATTGACCACCGACGGGGTCTATTTTTACGGTCGCGGCTCAATCGATAACAAGTTTGGCGTGGCCCAGTTGACCTCCACGTTCATACGTTTGAAAAAAGAAGGCTTCGTGCCGAACCGTGATCTGATCATCGCTTTTTCCGGTGACGAAGAGTCCGGCATGCTGACCACCAGGATGCTGGCTTACGAACGCCCGGATATTGACGGGGCCGAATTTGCCCTGAACTCCGATGCCGGCGGCGGTGACCTCAACGCCGACGGAGAACCGGTTATTTACCTGGTGCAGGCGGCTGAAAAAACCTATGCCACCTGGGAGATGACCGTGCATAACCCTGGCGGACACAGTTCCCGGCCGCGACCGGATAACGCCATCTACGACCTGGCGGATGCGATCACGAAGATTCAGCATTACCGGTTCCCGGTGCGCTGGAGCGAAATGACACTGGCTTTCTTCGAAGAGACCGGCGAGCAACTGGGTGGCGAACTGGGCGAGGCGATGATCCAGTTTGCCAACAACCCGCGTGACGAGGCCGCGTCCGACCGCCTGGCCATCGAGTCGTCCTATGTCGGTACAACCCGCACGACCTGTGTGGTGACGATGCTGCAGGCGGGTCATGCCGAAAACGCCCTGCCGCAATCCGCCACCGCCACCGTCAACTGCCGTATATTCCCGGGCGTGCCGGTGGAAGCGGTCGAGAAGGCACTGAAACACGTGGTCGAGAATGATGCGGTTGAATTCAAAGCAATCGATGAGGCGACCGAGAGCCCCATCTCGCCGTTACTCCCGGATGTTATGGATGCTGTCAAAAAGGCCGTGCACGAACGGTACCCGGGTCTGAAAGTGATGGGTTACATGGAATCCGGCGGCACCGATGGCATGCATTTTCGCAAGGCGGGAATTCCCACGCTGGCGGTGAGCAGCATTTTCATGGACCCGGATGAGATGTACGCCCACGGTCTGAACGAAAGGGTGCCGGTCAAGGCGTTCTATGGTGCGCTGGATCACTGGAGCATCATATTGAAGGAACTTGCGGGCCCCCGGGATTGACATGACCGGTCACGGAAATCGCGGCAGGCTTCTATCGGAGATATGAAGCATGACCGATAGGGTCGAGTGCGTGGTGGTTGGCGCCGGAGTCGTCGGCCTCGCCATCGCCCGCGCACTGGCGCTTGAGGGACGCGAGGTGCTGGTGCTTGAAGCTGAACAGGCCTTCGGCACACACACCTCGAGCAGAAATTCCGAGGTCATTCACGCCGGGATCTATTATCCGGCCCATAGCCTCAAAGCCCGGCTCTGCGTGACCGGAAAAGCATTGCTTTACGCGTATTGCCGGCAACGCGGCGTCGATTTTCAAGCACTCGGCAAGCTCATCGTGGCGACTTCCAACGAGCAGGTCAATGTGCTCAGGTCTTACCAGGCCCGGGGTTGCGCGAATGGCGTCGATGACCTCGAGTTGCTATCGGAAGCGGCGCTCAGGCAACTGGAGCCCGAGGTGCGGGGTTGCGCGGCCCTGTTATCGCCATCGACCGGGATCATCGATTCGCACGGTTTAATGCTGGCCTTGCTCGGAGATTTTGAGAGCGCCGGGGGTACGCTTGTATCGAATAGCGTGGTGCGCAGGTTCAGACCGGTGACAAACGGATTTGAAATCGATGTCGAGTCCGAGGGTGTATCGATGAAGCTGGGTTCAGGGATTCTGGTCAACTCGGCCGGCCACGGCGCCATAGCGCTGGCGAGGGCTTCTGCGATGGGCGACTTGCCTGAAAGCTTTTTTCCAGCAGGACATTACTACAGTTACCGGGGTAAATCCCCATTCAGCCACCTGGTATACCCGGTGGCAGGTTCAGGCAGCCTCGGCATTCACGCCACGCTGGATCTTGGCGGACAATTGAAGTTCGGGCCGGACGTGGACTGGCGCGATGGGCTTGACTACCGCTTCGACTCGACCTCCGCCCGTCACCGGCATTTTGAAGACAGCGTACGGGCGTATTTCCCCGCCCTGGAAGCGGAGCGTTTGCAGCCCGGTTATACCGGCGTGCGCCCCCGAATCACGGCTGCGGGCGAACCCCTCGCGGATTTCCGTATTGGCGGCCCCGAAACCCATGGTATCGACGGCCTGGTGCAACTGTTTGGCATCGAGAGTCCGGGATTGACCGCCTGCATTGCAATCGCCGATGAGGTAGCATCCCGTCTACACGGCCACTGAAAAGCCGTTGTCAGGATAAACGGATTTTAAAGCTGCAAGACAAAGATTTTTTGGTATTTGGCGGCGTAGCAACTATGCTTAGTAACATCCACTGAGAAAAAGAATCCGGCACTTGTCATTATTCAAAGAACTGAAACGCAGAAACGTATTCAAAGTGGCGATCGCCTACGCGGTAACAACGTGGGTGCTTTTGCAACTCACCGACGTGCTCACCGAGATTTTACAGCTGCCAGAATGGGCGCCAAAACTGATCCTGCTGATGCTGGTCATCGGTTTTGTACCGGCGCTGATCCTGGCATGGGCATTCGAGCTGACGCCTGAAGGCATCAAGCTCGAAAAAGAAGTCACGCGCACCGAGTCCATCACGCCGAAGACCGGTCGCAAGCTCAATTACCTGATCATCGTATCGCTCGGTTTGTCGCTGGGTTTTTTCATCTGGGAATCGCGCTTCAAACAGAAAACCGCCGAAGTCGAAGCCGCAAAAACCAGCGTCGCAAACGAAGCCCCGGTCGTCGAAGTTATCGAGCCGGACATTGATCTCAGCACGCTCAATCTCGACAAGAATTCCATCGCCGTCCTGCCTTTCGCCAACCGCAGCACGGACGACAGCGATATCTACTTCACCGACGGCATCCACGACGACCTGCTGACCCAGTTGTCGAAGATTGATGCATTCAGCGTGATTTCGCGGACCTCGGTGATGGAATACCGCGACACCACCAAGAACCTCAAGCAAATCGCGAAGGAACTTAATGTCGCAAACATCATGGAAGGCTCGGTGCAACGCGCGGGGGACCGGGTGCGGATCAACGTACAGCTGATCGACGCCCTCACCGACGAGCACCGCTGGGCCGAGATATACGACCGCGAACTGACCACCAGTAACCTGTTCGACATCCAGAGCGAAATCGCAAAAGCCATCGCCGCGGCTTTGAAGGCAACACTGACGGATTCCGAACTGGCCAGCGTGGCCGAAGTGCCGACGGACAATGTCACGGCCTACGACCTCTATTTGCAGGCGCGGCGGTCTGCGCAGACAGAGACATCGAGTGGCTATCAAACGGCCATTGACCTTTACATGGAGTCGCTGGCAGTCGATCCCAATTTCAAACTTGCGTGGATCGGCCTGGCGCGGTCGTACATCGCCATGTACTGGACCTACGGTGGCGATACGGCTAATCGTGACCTGGCGTATGACGCGATCGAACACGCGCGCAGCATCGACGGCGACTTTGCCGAGTTATACGTGGCCGAAGGATATTACTGGTACCAGGGTTTCCTGGATTACGAGCGGGCCCTGTACAAGCTCGACAAGGCCATCGAGATGATGCCAGGCAACGACGAGGCCTACATGTGGCGGGGCTGGGTTTCGCGCCGCGCCGGATTGTGGGAGCAGGCCGTGGAATCCATGCAACAGTCGCTCAAACTGAATCCACGTGTTCACTACAACTGGCAAGAGTTTGCATTAACTCTGATGTATCTGCACCGCTACGAAGAAGCAAATCGCGCCATCGCCCGGGCGCGTGAGATCGACCCGGACAGCTTCTGGGGCAAAGCGTCCGAGGCACGCATCATCCTGCAGGAAAAGGGTGACATACCCACGGCAGTGCAACTGACGCTCGGTGCACAGCGCCTCAATGAATACGATCTTTTTGAAGCCTATATACACGTCAACCTGCTCGCGCGCCGATTCGATGAGGCGCTGGCGGCCGCACGCAATGCATCCGGCGCAATCGAAATTCAGCGTAACCTGATCACGCTAAAGGAGGATTTGGCAGCGCAGACCCTGCATTTCATGGGTGAAAAGGAGGCGGCCGCACAAGCCGCCGCCGCGGCCCTGTTCCGCTTGAAGGGCCTGCACGCGGAGTATGGCGAGGATTACCGGCTCGATCTCGCCGAAGCGAGAGTCCGCGCATTGCAGGGTGCCGCGCCGGATGAGGTCAGGACACTGGTGGAAAAATCGATGGCGGCCGCACCCGAGGACGAACTGGCGGCGTTTGAACGCAGGCTGGCATATGCGCAGATCTTTGCAATCGCCGACATGACCCCCGATGTCATCGAAATCCTCGAACCCCTATTCCAGGCACCGAGCGATACTTCGGTATACATAGTTGACCTGGATCCCGCATTTGATGAAATTCGTGATAATCCGGAGTTTATCGCTATGATGGACAGAAACAGGTAACTACCGGCTTGAACATGGCAGTGAGGTTCCAATGAGTATTCTCGGAGAGATGAAACGCCGCAATGTATTCCGCATCGGAATGGTTTACATCGTGGCCTCCTGGGTCATCATCCAGATTGGTGACATCATCGCAAAAAACTTCGGGGCTCCGGAGTGGGTGATGGGGGTAGTTATAACTTTCGTGATTTCCGGTTTGCCGATCGCGCTTTTTTTAGCCTGGACCTTTGCCCTGACCACCGATGGACTCCGGAAAGAATCCGACCTGCTGAAAGTCCCGACCCTGACCCGTACCAGCGGTGACAAGCTTGATTACATTACGATGGCCTTGCTGGCCGTAATTGTCGGTATGGTGGCGCTGGACCGGTATATGCCCGTGCCGGAGATTCCGCAGACGGCCGGGAAAGCAACGCAGGTTGTAGCTGAGCCCGAAGAGGAAGAACCGGTGGTCATCGTCGAAAACTCCATCGCGGTACTGCCTTTCGTCAACATGAGCGCGGAGCCCAACCAGGATTATTTCTCGGACGGCCTGTCGGAAGAACTGCTCAACGTGCTGACCCATGTCGACGGCCTGGTGGTCGCTTCGCGTACCTCGTCTTTCGCCTATAAAAACGACAGCAGGAATATCAAGCAAATCGCCCGGTCGCTGCGGGTGGCCAACATTCTTGAAGGCAGTGTCAGAAAAGTGGGCGACCGCTTGCGTATCACCGCACAGTTGATAGACACGGCCAATGACCGCCACCTGTGGTCCGACACTTACGACCGGGACATGGATGACATATTCCTGATACAGGATGAGATCGCCAACGCGATCGTCTCCGCACTGACGACGGAGCTCGGTATCGGCCTGGAGTCCGTCAGTGTCGACAGCGCCACCAGCAACCTGGATGCCTACGATATCTACCTCAAGGCGAGGGAGATGTTTATCGCCCGCGAAAATCTCCCCACCTCCTGGACCCTGCTGGAACAGGCGACCAACATGGACCCGCAATTTGCGCGCGCCTGGGAAGCGCTGGCCGCGGTGCATTCGGTCGCCACCTCGTGGGACCGGGGCGATGGAATGGACCACGACGCACTCGCGCTAGCCGCCGCCCACCGCGCACTCGAAATCGATCCCGACCTGTCGATGCCCTATGCCGTCATCGGTCTGAAGTTCAATACCACGGGTGAAGGTTACGCCGGCGCC
This sequence comes from uncultured Gammaproteobacteria bacterium, assembly GCA_963801195.1. Classification (GTDB taxonomy): domain Bacteria; phylum Pseudomonadota; class Gammaproteobacteria; order Xanthomonadales; family SZUA-36; genus SZUA-36. The sequence goes on from CAWDDX010000003.1 coordinate 1,063,745, forward strand.
ATCAGGAACCTCGACACTGCCATCGAAAAGGACCCGAAAAACGCCACGGCCTGGTTATGGAGGGGAATTACATTCAAGGACATGGGTTACTTCGACAAGGCCATCTCTGATTTTGAGCGCTGTCTCGAGATCGACCCCGCTTACCTGCTTTGCAGCCAGTACCTGGCTTCGGGTCTGCTGTATTCCGGCCAGATCGAGTCTGCCGTCAGGCAGTTCGAGAAAACCATCGAATACAATTTTCATGCGCTCGATGACCAGTTCGTTTCCTATTACGTGCGTACAGGCCAGCGCAACATGGCTTATCTGATCGGTACCCTGGGTCTGCAGAACAGCAAGTATGTGCCGGTCAGGGAATGGGTTGATGCCATCGAAAACCCGTTGTCGGACCACGCTGGCCAGGTAGCGCGATTCAACCAATGGGGTGCTTCCAATAATATCGACATCTGTGACATGGAAACCGCTGCGGTTGCGTTGAGACAGGACCAGTGTTTCGCATCGGTTGAAAATGCCGGTCTGCAATGGCACCCCGATGCCGCTTATTACCGCAAGACCCCGGCATTCAAGGCCTACGTTAATGCACACCTGCGTGATTACTGGCAGCAAAACGGCCCGCCGCCGCAATGCCGGTTAATGGACGACGGCGAATACCAGTGTGACTGAAAAGGGGTCAGGTTCAATTTCCCTGCGCCAATGCTTTCGTCTTTTTTGTTTTTTCGGGAAATTGAACCTGACCCCTTTTCAGGGCAGGTGTGGTCTCGCGAGGTATCCGTCGCTTTGCATTTCGGTGAGACGGCTGGTGGTGCGCTGAAACTCAAAGACCAGGCGTTTGCCGGTATATAGCCCGTCGATGTGAGCCGCGGCCGAGACCAGCAGCTTGACGTTGCGGTCGTAAAATTCATCGACCAGGTTGATAAAACGGCGCGTGGCGTCGGCCGCGTTTTCATCCAGCAGCGGCACGCCCGATAACAGCACGGTATTGAAAGCACGGGCGATTTCGATGTAGTCGTTGCTGCCGGTCGGCCGCTGACAAAGTTCGGCGAAACTGAACCAGATAATACCGTCACCGCGCTTCCTGGCCTGAAGAATCCGCCCATTGATTTCCAGTTCTCCCGCCATCGAGCAACCGGCCGACATCTCCTCATATGCTTTACCGAGGGCGGTTTCGGCGTGTTCGTCCAATGGCTGCAGGAACGTTTCGGATCGCTGTAAAAGGCGCAGACGGAAATCGAGATCCCCATCGACGTGAATGCTGCGACAGTGAAGTTTGAGGGCATCGATGGCCGGCAGGAATTTGGTCCTTTGCAGACCGTCCCGGTAGAGGTCATCGGGCGCCACGTTGGAGGTCGCAACCAGTGTCACACCCTCCGCGAACAGGGCCTGCAGCAGACCGCCGAGCAGCATGGCGTCGGCGATATCTGCAACAAAAAACTCGTCAAAACACAGTACACGGTATTGCGCGGCCCACTCGCGGGCGATTTCAGGCAGCGGGTCACGCGTGGATTGTTTCGCCCTGAGCGCCGCGTGGACCCGCGCCATGAAACGGTGAAAATGAATACGCAGCTTGCTGTTTCCCGGCAGGCTGTCGAAAAACAGGTCCATCAGCCAGGTTTTTCCACGACCCACGCCGCCCCACAGGTACAGGCCGTTTACCGGCTTTGGACGTCTTCCGCGTAGCCTTGCCCACCAACCGGAAACCGGGTGGGCGCCCAGTTCCATCCAGACGCGGTCCAGTTCAGCGATGGCTTTGCGTTGTGCGGGGTCCGCCTCGAAGCAGGCTCCGCGGACCAGGTGTTCGTAGATGGCGAGAGGTCTGCGATGCAATTCTAAGTTTTTGTTGGCAGGTTCGGACGCACGCCGTTTTTGAGTAAACCACGCAGGTCCATCAGGCGTCGATGGAAGAAATGCCCGGCCTGTTCCATCACCAGGAATTCCGGTTTGGGATCGAGTTTTTCGTACCAGCAGGTGACGTCTTCAAGGGCGACGACCTCGTCCTCATCTCCCTGGACGACCAGCCACGGGCAGTTGGGGTGCTGGATTTTTGAAAACGGGTAGCGGTCAACCGGTGGTGCGATCGAGATCAACTGCCCGAGATGGAGATTTTCCGCGGCACGTTGACATATGTATGCCCCGAAGGAAAATCCGCCGAGCCATAATTCGTCTTTCGGCCGGGTCCGGCGTACCCACTCGGTGATCGCGAAAAGGTCATCGGTCTCGCCGTAACCTTCGTCGTGCTCGCCTTCGCTGTCACCGGCGCCCCGGAAGTTGAAGCGGATGGTGCGCAGACCGAGTTCGCGCATGGATCTTTCCATGATGGTCACGACCTTGTTATGCATGGTGCCGCCGTGCAGCGTGTGCGGGTGACAGATGACGATGGTGGCCGGAAGTTCATGGGCGCGATCGGGGACATCGGCAACACATTCCAGCTTACCGGCAGGACCTCGCAGAAAGAACTCCTGCTTTGACGCGGGGAATTCGTCGGTTTGTTTGATTTCCTGAAACTCCGCCATGGTCTGTTTCATCACTGATCGCTAGATATGCATCATACCGCAGTCTGCCTCAGGACTTCTATGGTAGGCTAACCCGGATAATTAACCAGGGATCCGGAGTGTGCTTTGTCACTGGCGAAACAGTATGATCGATCGTTCGTAAAAGCATAACCCGCTATGGTTTGAGAGGGATCGGACAAAACAAAATCGTCATCCCGGCGCAGGCCGGGACCTCCAAAAGATTGGCAGAGCGCCAATACCGGGCTCTTTTAAAGATTACGGAAAAGTTGGGAGATCCGGCCTGCGCCGGGACGACGGGTTAACCCGGATAGGATAAGCTGTCATTTTTGCAAAAGGCCAGAATCACCTTTATCACCATGAAATTAATGAACATTTATTATTCAATCGCGCGCCCTGGTGAAATCTTCGGGTTAAGTGCATGAATTTTCTCGCCCACTTGTGTCTTGCCAATGGTGATTCCGGATTGATGCTGGGCGGGCTGATTGGCGATTTTGTTCGCGGCTGGCGCGCCGTGCGCGCTTATCCCGAGCCGATTAGACAAGGTATTGTTTTACATCGCTATATCGATAAGTGTACGGATCGTTCGCCGGTCATTAAATATCTTCGCCCGCAGTTCCCGCGGGAATTCCGGCGCTATGCGGGCATCGTTATCGACCTTGCTTTCGACCATGAGTTGGCCATCAACTGGTGGCGCTACATGCCGGGCAGTCTCGAGCGGTTTGATGTCGAGATACGTGACTTGCTGCGCGACAACGGCCAATGGGTGCCGGAAAAGCTGACACACTTCATGCATTACGCGGACGAGCACGGATTATTCAGCGCATACCGGGAAGAATCTGCTGTTCTGCATGCCCTGGCAGGTATCGGTACACGCCTGTCGCGGCCCAACCCCTTGCACCGTGTGGCCGAGGTCTGGCCGGAATTGGCGCCGGAGTTCAAACCGGCGTTCCGGCAGTTCTTCCCGCAGATTCAGTCCGAGGTGCTGGAATGGCGCAAACGCAATTCAACGACCACCGGATCGTGATCTGAAAACCCCAGCCACGGTTCCGGCAACTCCCCGTGAGGCGGAAACGCGGCGTTGACGTGCCAGATGGTCGCCCAGGGCGCCTTTTCAGCCAGGGCATGTGAGGCAAACGCGTAATCGAGGGTGCCGTGCTGACCGGCGAAGACAAAGCTGTAGTCGGTCTGCCCGTTTCTTTCGATCAACTCGATAAAGCCGGCATCCCGGATCGCACCGATGGGGTCTTCATGCCGATAGGCGTTCATGTCGCCCAGTATCAGGATATTGTCGGTCCCCTTCGATGCGGCAACGGTTTTTACCCAGGCCGACATTTTTTCCGCTGAAGCCAGGCGCATCGGATTCCAGCAGCCCTGTCCATCCTTTTGATCGGTGTCTTCGCCGGCATCGGGGCATGAACCCTTGGATTTGAGGTGGTTGATGACGATCAGCACGGTTTCGCCGTCCGGCAGCCGCTGAAACAACTGCGCCTGCGGCTGACGGCTGCGTTCGAATTCCGCGCCGGTCAGGGTTTGCGCGGGTCCGATCGCCTTTAGCTGGTCCGTACGGTAAAACAAACCCACCCTGATCTTATCGCTGCCGGTGTTGTCACCGACCGGCCGGGTTACCGCCCATTCGTGTTGCGTTGCCTGCTTGGCCAAGTCGATGAAGTCCTGTGCGGCGCTGTCCGGCCCGAACCCATCGTTCTCGAGCTCCATGACGGCAAGTACATGCGGGTCCATGACAGCGATGGCCGCGCCGATGCGGGCGCGCTGGCGTTGGAACTCATCCAGTGTTTCAGCACCCCTGGGGGTTGGGAAACCCTGTCCTTTGCCATCACCGTTAAAGTAGTTATGCAGGTTCATGCCCACCACCCGCAATGATCCCGGGGCCGGGGCTGCAAGCGTCTGGATGTCTGCGTCGTTAAAAGTGGAAAATGACTGTAATGCCAGGCGTTTGCCGCGTTCATCAACGGCCAACACACCCGTCACCCCGCCGATTGCCGTTCCATCGACCATCAAGCCCGGAATACCCATGCCCGCGGGTAACAGGACGGGCAGGGCGGAAGCCCGGTTCATTGCAAGCAGTTCTGCAGTCGCGGGCCCCGGCGCCATGACTTCGGTGGGTACGTATTGCGGACCGCTGGCGCTCAGGGTGAATTTACCCTGGTTAAATTGGTAAACGTCAGTAACGGTCAACGTATCGCTTAAATGGATACGCATGCCCTCCAGCGACTCGCGGCCGGGACTGTTAAGCGGCAGTGAAATATCGGTCAATGGCAGACCGTGGCCGGATGAGCACAAAGCGGGCTGGCCAGGCTCTGTCAACGCGGTCAGGGTGTCACGGCCTTCACCGATCTCCGCCACCGTTCCCGTGACGCTGACGAGGGCGCCCGGTTTGATGGCATCGGCAAATTTATCGTACTGGATGAAGATTGCGTCCGAGGTGTGCGCGTCCGTATCGGAACCGGGTTGCTCCAGGTAATAGCCCGTGCCATTGGTGACCAGCGTAACGACCCCCTGCACGCTGACCCTTTGTCCCGCCAGGGGTGACTCGTAGCCGTTACCCTGTATGCCGGCAATCGCCGTGGTTGGCCCGGGACAGGCTGCGAGCGGCATCTGCTGGTCCGGTTCCTTTGCCGTGCAGGCAGTTAAAAGGGCACAAAAAAACGCCGCATAAAGCGGCGTTTCAGATTGAATACGGAACACAGATGATCCTATTGAATCATGTATTCGACAATCGCCCGAATCTGCTCATCCGACAGGTCGGGACGACCACCGCGTGGCGGCATCGCATTCAGGCCGTTCACGGCGTTTTGCACCAGCGTATCGACACCCTTTTGCGCACGCTCCGCCATCGCGTCGGACCCGCGCATGGGCGCACCGGCGGCGCCGGTTGCATGGCAGGCCGAGCAGACTTTGCCATATATCATTTCGCCGTCGAGACTGCCGTCAAACGCAACTTTCTTCTCAGATCCGGTGGAGGCGGCGGCTTCCTTCATCGCGGCAGCGCCGGCTTCACCCATGTAAACATCCGCAACCGGCTTTATACGTTCTTCGGTGGTCGTAGTACGGCTCGGATTTTTATCGTACGCTTCCTGTCCGCCGATATCACCTGCAAGAAATGCAATGGTGATGGTAAATACAACCAGCAGGGCGATGACAATGCTGATATTTCTAATAAAAACGCTATCGGTTTGCTCTTCCACGCTACACCTCTGAATCTGGTATCAACCGCCCCGGCTCACGCCAAACCCGGTCCCTTGAAGGGCGCATAGTATAGCTGCATCAACCTGATGCTGGAAGCAAAGTTACGTTTCCTTATGCCGACAAAGCAGCTAAACTACGCAACTCAATTGATATGCGCCCGTAGCTCAGCTGGATAGAGTACTGCCCTCCGAAGGCAGGGGTCGTGAGTTCGAATCTCGCCGGGCGCGCCATATAAATCAATGAGATATGTTTAAATGGTGTAGTTTATTTTTTCATTGGTCTGCAAAGCGGTCTGCAAATCGTAAGAAATTCAACATCCAGGCCTCATTAAAATTAACCAGTTAACAAGTGAGTAAAAAGGGTCTGCCAGACCGCGATTCTTGCCTGCATGAAGTGACTTTGTTTGTATGCTGTCATTGCCTTTCGATTCTGTGAAGGAAACAAATATTTCATGAAAACGTCACTATGGGTGCGGTGTAAGCTGGCCCTCCCAAGAATATATCCGTATTTCCTATTGACGACAAAAGTGGAAATGGTGATCGGAAAAGTTTCACGTCAATTGACCAAATGAAAACTGAAATTAGTTCAATTCAAATATCTACAGATATAATTATAATTAGCTTATGCCAACCGATATCCAAAAAATCGACCAACTAATCCAGTTTTCACTGCTAGTTGCGGGGGAAGAGGATGACTATACCCTGCGTGAATTAGGGCCTATTCATCTGATTAAATATGTGTATTTGGCTGATCTAGCCTTTGCTGAACGCAACTCTGGGAATACTTTTACTGGTGTGGACTGGCAGTTCTTCAAATTTGGACCTTGGTCTCAGTTGGTTCACCAGAGAATTGATCCAGCTCTAACGGCCATTTCTGCTGACAAGAAGGTATTTGAAAGTCAATATGAGGGAAAAGAGGACTGGTATAGATGGCAATGTACCGACGAATATCGTAGAGGTTCTGTAGAACGTAAATTACCAATAGTTGTGATCTCTAATTTGAAAAGATTCATACACAAATTCGGTAAAGATACGCCCGCGCTTCTCGATCATGTTTACTTAACAAAACCAATGTTGAACGCTGCACCAATGGAATTTTTGGATTTTTCAGTTGGGGTGATGGAAAAAGATAGGCTGGAAAATACAAAAACCAAAATAAGTGGTCTTTCGGGAAAAAAAGTAAAACAGTTAAAAGAAAGAATGTTGGCACTTCGTGCAAAAAACATCACGAAAACAAAATCAAAGCCAAAACTAGTCAACCCAGTGTCGTCTCCACGATATGACGAAGTATATGAAGCTGGTGTCAAGTGGCTTGATGAGATCGCTGGCAGAAGACCCCCAGAAGGGAAGGTTACTGTAAATTTTTCAGATGAAGTTTGGAAGTCATCTGCAAGGAAAGGGGATGAAGTACCCTGAGGATTCTATTCAATATGCTTTAGGTACCGATTGGTGGCTGCCCTCTGACAACAAAATAATTAAACGAGGCATGCTTCTATGGTGTTTCGTGCCACATTTCGATCAAACCCCTTATATGTTTGAGCCCGTGGGAAGATCGGATCCTGAAAAGCATGACTCTGCTGAAGTGAATGTGACTCCTCTGAGGGTAAACGCGCCTCTAACTCAGGTAAACCTGCCAGTAGCGGCAATGCCTCTATATCGCGGGGAAGTTTGGGCCGCGTATCGAGCAAAGAAAAGGCCCTGCGTCGTTCTTGGCTCAGGGAGTCAATCGGTTGAAAGGCAACTTACGAGGGGAACGCCTAAATCGCATACGGCTCCAACCTTGATAGTTGCCCCATATTTTGGTGCTGATCAGAATGGAGTCAGAGCAGGCTACACTGAAGCTTTCATCGAAAGGGTTAGGCATTGCGAGTATCCTCAGTTTTTTTGGGATATGTTACCAGTCAATGGCGCTAATGAATCAATTCTGCGACTGGATCAAATCCAGCCAATTGGCGCACACCATAGTTCGTACGACATCACTGGTTACGAGTTAAGTCCTGATGCGCTTTCAGTATTGGATGAAATGTATCAATGGTTAATTCATGGCGGTGTTGAAGACGACAGTTGCATAGCGATCTACCGTAGTGAAATAGAAAGTGTATTCAAATAGTCCTGTCCTGGATTCTTATGTGTAAAACCTTAAACGGCTCCTCTGCAAACAAGTCGCTGAGCAAATTATGATTCACTTCAAGACAACCCATGTGTTTCTGGGTATTCTTGGAGACTCAAAGAAGTGGGGACTCATTATGAAGTACATTTTATTTGGTCTTGCGAGCTTGTTCCTAATGTCCTGCGCATCAAATAGCGGGATTGTTTCAATTGGTGACGATGAATATTTCATTGCAAAGCAAGCTGCAACTGGCTTCCCAGGGACTGGGGGTATAAAGACTGATGCCCTAAAAGAAGCAACTACATTTTGCAGAGCAAAAAACAAATCACTTGATGTCATTAATCTAGATGAAAACGAAGGACCTTTTGTTTTAGGAAAATATCCTAGAGTTGAGTTGACATTCAATTGTGAGTAATCGGCAATAAGTTGTATTAGTCGCGACTTAATCTGACACTTCTCTTGAAAAAGATGAGGGTTACCGGTTTGATGGAAGTACCAACTAACCATCAAACTGAAGAGGTAACCCTCATGTTACAAACGAATGAAAGAATTATCCGACACAAAGTCGGTTTACTCAATCTTGCAGAAGAGCTCGGTAATGTATCACGGGCCTGCAAGCTCATGGGCATGTCCCGAGATACTTTCTATCGCTACAAAGAAGCGGTGGAGAGTAATGGTGTGCACGCGCTGCTGGATAAATCCAGGCGCCAGCCCAATCTGAAAAACCGTGTCGATGAAGTCACTGAGTCTGCGGTCGTTGATTACGCTTTGGAGCAACCGGCACACGGCCAGGTTCGCACCAGCAATGAGCTGCGTAAACGCGCAGTTTTTGTTTCTCCCAGTGGGGTTCGCAGTATCTGGCTCAGGCACCAGCTGCATTGCTTCAAACTCCGTTTGAAGGCACTGGAAGCAAAAGTTGCCGAGGAAGGGCTGATCTTGACTGAAGCACAGGTCGCAGCGCTTGAAAAGAAAAAACTGGACGATGAAGCCTGTGGTGAGATCGAAACTGCCCACCCTGGCTATCTCGGCAGCCAGGATACGTTCTACGTCGGCACGCTGAAGGGCGTGGGACGGGTTTATCAGCAGACCTTTGTCGATACCTATTCAAAGGTGGCCTGTGCCAAGCTGTACCCGACCAAGACCCCAATCACCGCAGCGGATCTGCTCAATGACCGGGTTCTGCCATTGTTCATCGAAGAGTCTTTGCCGCTGCTGCGAATACTCACCGACCGGGGTACCGAATACTGCGGAAAACGGGAAACGCACGATTATCAGCTTTACTTGGCCGTGAACGACATTGACCACACCAAAACCAAGGTCAAATCGCCACAAACCAACGGAATCTGTGAGCGATTCCACAAAACGGTACTGCAGGAGTTTTACCAGGTGACTTTCCGTAAAAAGATCTATGAGGACCTGGAGTCGCTTCAGGCCGATCTGGATGATTGGCTGGAGTACTACAACCGCGAACGCACACATCAAGGAAAAATGTGTTGCGGTCGAACGCCGTGGGATACACTAATCGACGGCAAACAAATCTGGCAGGAAAAGTATGTAGGTTGAACTTAACCTGACAGTTGCTTCCGGAAAACCGGTAACTGTCAGATCAGGTCGCGATTACTACAAATTAGTTATTTAAATCCAAATGTCGCTGGCCCTCAATAATCAAAGCGTTTACAGCCCAATCTTGTGGTGGATAACTCCCTCCCCTTCCCCTGCCACCTTGTCTAGAGAGGCGCTTAACTCTGCGCCGCCAGCCTCGGCCTTTGAGCCAATCGGAAACATATTCCAGAACTTTAGGATCAGTGTCTGAATAGTGTCCAGCTTGTAAATTGTCTTGGAACAATTTTAATACCCGATCTCTATACGCGTCTGTCACTGTATAAATTAAACCCATTAGATTCCCCTGTTGAAGCAGCTCCAAAGTTTACTCAAAACTAAGCGAGGACTATTGACGTGGGTCAACTGAAAAAAAGTGTATTTAAGAGACAGTAATTGACATGGCTAACTGGACATCAAAAACACCCCGACATAGGGGGTCGCTGGGGTCAGTCAGTGAATGCCAGAGTGTAAAGCCATAGTCCATGATCTGGCGGGGTTTGTTTGTCGGTAAATGTGGGTAATTCTTGTAGGAAAACAGAAAAAGTCAGGACGCCCACAACTCTTAATACGAGTGGTGGGTGTCCTCGTTCTTTGCTCAAAGTCTGCACGGCCTGGGCTTCTATGATGCCCTGGAATACCTGAAACGGAGGTACGGTGGTGGAGCATTATGCGTACCCCCCACTCCCTTCTTTTGAGCGATTCAGTTTCGGAGTCCCCCACAAAACGGATCACACGCGCAGTTTGGGTCACACAAAAATGACCTGGCAACTTTCAGATAACTGGGCAATAAAACGCGCTCAACCACGTTCCACCAAATTGATAACAGAGCCGCCGCGTCTTGAAAATCTCTCGTTGGATTTACCCAAATGACCAACCGTTTCGATCAAGAAATCATAAGCCAATCGGATGACGATTGGCTTAGTGATTTTAATGGAGCGGCACAAGACAACCGTTCCGAAAAAGCAAATGTATCGTTACCAGATCATTTTAATAAGCAAAGAAATGCAAATAGCGTGACCCAATCCGAAACATCTACCCTGCCCAACCAAACAAAAGAACCCGATTCTTCCGTTGAATCAGAGCCACTTATTCCCGAAGGAGAATACAAGGTTACCTACATGACTCACAGCACAATCAACGCACCAGGTACAGGCAAACTTGTGATCCTATTCGCAATAGTTGACGGTGCTTTTGAAGGAACAGTACTGAAAGCGTTCTACAGAATTAAGCTTAACGGCCCAATTGGAAAATTTGGGAAATTTATTGCGAGTCGGCAAGGTGAATACTGGAGTGCTCCCCAAACTTTAGACCAATGATATGTTAGGTTTTCCTCCAACTGAGGAGAACCAGGATGAAAAGAAACAGATTTACCGATGAACAGATAGTGGCAGCGCTGCGCGATGCCGAAGCCACAACGGTGGTGGCTGCTGCACGCAAGCACGGTGTAGCCGAGCAAACGATGTATCGCTGGCGGAATCGTTTTGCTGGCATGGAAGTGTCTGATGTCCGAGAACTCAAGCGGCTGAAGGATGAGAACACCCGGCTTAAAAAGCTATTGGCTGAGCGGGATCTGGAAGTCGAGGTGATGAAGGAAATCCAGGCAAAAAAGTGGTGAGCCCGTCAGCACGGCGGGCGATGGCACAATTTGCAATAGGTCGGGGTTTGAGCCATCGGCGTTCTGCCTGGCTGTGTTCAACGCCACGCTCCGGCATTGGCTACCGGTCAAAGCGGTGGCGCCGGGATCGGCACCTGTCGGCAGCACTGAGGATTGTGGCAGGTGAAGATCCAAGCTGGGGTTACCGGCTGGCGGGTGCCTATTTACGGCTGCGAGGCTGGCAGGCCAATGACAAGCGGGTGTTTCGCCTGTGGCAGTTAAACGGCTTAAGTTTGCCGCCTTACAGGCCAAGTCGGAAGATCAAAACGGGGGTTCAACTCGAAGGACTGGCTTTAAGACGTAATGACATTTGGGCCTGGGACTTTGTCCACGACCGTTACCATGATGCAGAGCCGTTGCGTTGCCTGACAGTGAAAGATGAAGCAACTGGTTTTTGTCTGGCAATCAAAACCGATCGGCATATACAACATCAAGACGTGAAGGTGCTGTTACGAGAACTGGTTACACGCTACGGGCGGCCACGGGCCATTCGCAGTGATAATGGCAGCGAACTGGTGGCGACAGCGTTGCGCGAAGAGATGGAAAAACAGCGTATTCGGCTGGCCAATATTGAGCCAGGGAAGCCCTGGCAGAACGGCAGTTGTGAAAGTTTTAACGGTACCTTCCGAAAGGAATGCCTGAATGCTGAAATATTCAGCTGCCTGACCGAGGCCAGGGTGATGATCGAAAAGTGGCGATGCCGCTATAATGAACGAAGGCCGCATAGCTCACAAAATTACATCACGCCAGAAATGGCGTATTTTGGATTACGTGAAATGAGGAAAACCTAACAGACCGGTGGCCAAAGAATGGGGGCATTTCAAATCCCCATGACAGTTTAGTTTTGAGAACAGGTGACTATTTCTATCCACCTACTATCTCAACTTTACTTACGCCACACACCGCGAGTATCTGAAGTGCGCGCTCCAGGGAGAGAGTTCCGCTATTGATTCACGCACTCACTCGCCTATTGCCGCCTTAGGGCTATCATTTTCTGGAAACTCCTGTGCTGCCTATTTTAGCCTTTATATCTAAGATAGCAGCGCTTTGCTCTGGGGTCGCAGAATCGAAGCCTGCTGATGAGATTTGCCCTCCATCAATATCATCTGGAAGCCCATACTAAAGTTGCCAAGCTGGACATGTCCGTTTGAGATAATTATCTCGCTTGCTTGACTATTGAGTGGGTAAATCTGACAAAACTCCCCTGCGTCACAAATATTGAAATCATTATCAATGTCGGAACCCACCATCAAAAAGTATGTGCCTGGAGGGTTTGAAGCCAAATTTATTGGGTATGAGTCACCGACTGCAAGTCCATCCCATTGTTTAACGTTTCCAAAAGTCCAATTGTCTAGCAGCAATGCGTATAAATAACCTGCTTCGCCGGCAACTTTTTCACCCACCTGCATCGACACAGAAATCCAGGTTATCGAATTATCGCTACCTTCTATTCCCGCCCACCCGGAATACGCCCCGTCAATCAGGCCAGTTCTGTCGACAATTATTCGATACGTTCCGAGTCCTTCATTGTCTGTGCTCACGGTCCATAGTTGTATCCAGTTTTCTGTGGTTCCGCCACCCGTCACTGAGATTGTACCCACACCACCCTTCGAAATATTGAAATCAACCGATAATTGATTTGATCCAAAATTTACGGATGAAACTGAAGATGTTAAAAACGCATCGGTGGATTGGCCTGAACTCTGTTCAAGTGCCCAATTGACAGCTTTTTGGGCATCAATTCTTCCATAGCCAAAGTATGAATCTTTATTAGTCGCGCCATTTTGGGCTAAGTCCAAGGTTATCTTTCCGCTAGAAATTGCACTGAAAAATTCTTGAGTTCTCATACTTGGAAACAGACTTCATCAATGCCGCTACTCCTGCAACATGAGGGGATGCCATTGATGTACCCTGTAAAAACCGATTTTCAGTTGTTATATTTGAAGTGTATTTTTCAACCACCATCAGTGTTGAAAGGATGCCATCCGCATACCCATCGCCGTTCAGGTCATCTCCCGTATCGCCACCTGGTGCTGCTAGATCGATAGTTGAGCCAAAATTAGAATAGTTCGCACGTTCATCAGTTATTGTTGTAGCACTAACACTAATCACGTTGTTAAATGCAGCCGGGAATGACTGGAGAGAGGTCGATTCATTACCGGCCGCTGCAATGACTATCACACCCTTATTGACAAGTTGGTTTACTACTTCCTGAGAACCCGGACATGGTATGGACCCTCCTAGACTCAAATTGATTACATCTGCCTTCTTAGCCGGCAAAAATCCAGAAGCGTTTGTCAGTTGTCCAGCCCATTTCATCCCCTCACCAATACCCCAACAATCACCACTTCCATTATTTCCTAGTACGCGTACCGGCATTATTGTCACATCCCAATTCACACCCGTTACGCCCATTCCATTGTTACCAACTGCACCGACAGTGCCAGCAACATGGGTGCCGTGAGACACGTAGTCATTGAAAATTGGGTACATTTCCCCAGGATCTTCAGCGTTGGGGTCAATTCCGTCACCATCCCCTGAACTAAAAAAGTTCGACACAAAATCGTAGCCTAAAGAAAAATCAACGTTGTTAATCAAATCAGGGTGAGGGAAAACACCTGTGTCAATAACGGCAACGACCACATTTTCGCTTCCCGTAGTGATATTCCAAGCTTGGGGTAAATTAATCTTTGGATAATGCCATTGGTATCCATAATATGGATCGTTAGGGACTGCCATTTGGTGTTGAACATAATTTGGACCAGCCCATCGATAATCATCGCTTGCTGACAGAGCTTTGGCAGCCCTAACCACCTGCCAATCTTCTGAAGTTATTGATCCTATGCCGACCAGGGTTAAAGGATGGGGCACGAGTTGATCAATTCTTGCTGAATCCACCGAATAAAGTATTTCATTGTTCCCACTTTCCGCGATTCTGGTCAGCGCATTTCTTTTTTCAATTTTCTCTATACGGGATTTGCGCGAATGAAGATCACCAGAAGACAACAAATCATACTGTGGCCGCAGCGCGGCAATAAGCTCTCCCGTCTCCATCTTTGCTGATGCCGATAACCTGGCAGTAGCCTGTGGTGCGCTTTGACCAGATCTCAGTAGATAATTTGATGTACCAGAGTACGCGTTTACAAACACCAAATAATTGCCATCCTCAGGTGCCGTCACCCATTCTGTCTGAGCAATGCTTTCAGAAGAATCTGCTATGGTCTCTGGATCGGTGATATTCACCAAGTAGAGATCCAAATCGACTGACGTTTCGTCGCTATCGTCCCAATCCGAGATATTCAATGATATGCTTTCGCCTTGCCGAACAGCCAGTAAATATACATCCCACTCATCACTCTCGTTTGCGAAACGATCGCCCTCTACTTCAGTGGGATTAGCGGTGGCGAATCCAGCGACTTTTGCTGGCGGCACTAACTGTTGAGGAACTTCAGCATCCAGGTCATTCGAGACTTCAGGTACGTTCGGATCGTTGATGTCACCATCGAGAAATGTATTTTCGGCAACACTCATGATTGCGTTAACGTCATAGGTATTGGTTAAAAAGTCGCATTGCAGACCATGCACAGAAATTAAACGATAAAGCAGTTGCGTACTTTCAAATCCAAATTCATTAGGGGGGATGTAACGCATGTTCCCGGCAGATGAATTTCCACCGCATGAACCATACGTAAATGCAGCGGGTCCCCAAGGTTTATACACGACATCGCTAGGACTAAATGCAGAACCAAAAATGCCGCCCGAAGTTGTTTGGAACTCGCTTACAATTATTGTTGAACCGTCGATCTCGCCTGAACCCAGCATCCAAACAGGATTTCCCTCGGTGTCGTATGTAAACCAAATGACTACGGCCGACGTCTCATTGAGGACTTCAACAACAAAACCTTCACCGCTATGACTAGGGTATTCATACCAAGAGCCTGAAAAGCCACCGCTCAGAAATCCACTGCCATTTCCCTGGGGATTCAAATCATTTCCTTGACAGTCAAGCCCCCACATTCTGGTTAGTCGAATGAGGTTAAGCGTTCCAGAGCCAAACTCCGGTGGACCTGAATAGCTCGCTGTTGCAGAATCACATGATGAAAAGTCAAACACCAACGAACCCCAGACAGGGTACTCCACGTCTTCTGGGTTAAAATCGGGGCCGAATTTACCTCCGTGTGGGGACTCCAATGCTGAGAATGTGATTTTTGAGCCTTGTATGTCTCCAATACCAATCATCCAGAACTGGTTACCCGTCTTGTCATAGGAAAACCAAAATACCACTGCTTGAGTAGGACTAAAGACCTGAAGAAAGTACCCCTCACCACTGTGCGCCGTATCATACCAAGCTCCGCTTTGACCTGGCGTCACATCATATGCTAAGCATTAGAGATATTGAACAGTAGTAAAATGATTAACGATAAAAACAAAATCCCTTTTTTCATGTTAGCTACCCCTTCCTTTGGACAGTTACCGCAGTATTTCTGTTAGGTTCACCAAGGGATTACACTGTAACTTGTTTCACTGCAATCATATTTATCTTGAACATGTCACATGACATGACTCAAATACCACTACAGGGTGGGTTGATGTCAAGGTCAATTTTTCCATCTTGGATCCCCCGATCTTCGATCTTTGAGTGTATACCTACTGGCAAGCGAAGGGAATTGATGTGGGTCAATCGACAGTTACCTGTAGGAGGCTTAAAACAGTTATTCTAGCTGCGGTCAGGCGGCATAAACTCCCGAAGCAATACCAACCCGTAGGCAACCTGTTTAATGCGCTTATTTAGTCATTTTTAGCTGCAAAAACACGGCTAATTCGGTCTATGCTGCCTGTGGTTTCGAAAGTGCGGGTTTCTGTATGGAGCAATCAATACCTTACTATAGACTCGGTTAATTCTTTGTGAACTCCCAAGTCCCATAGCAATCACCACCAGATTCCTCCTTCCATGAGCCTGCTGCCAGTCCATAGTTGTCAAACCGAATAGTATATTGGTTCGTTATACTGAAGACGGTGAAGTTGCCAGTTACATAACTTGTTCGGATTAAGAACGACTGGGGCTTATAAGAATCAAAACTTCCACCATCGCGGTCTATCGTTATGTCAAGAAGCGTGACATAGTCACCAGTAGCCCAATGCGTTTTTGCTATGTTAAGTAAAACATCAGCGTCGTAGCAAGTACCATTACCAGCATAATCCCTGTCATAAATCATTCTTCCTGACCATAATCCTGCGAGATGAAATGGTTCGCCAGCTTGTGGAGGATTAAGGTTAGGATGCGCCACGCCAAGCAGTTTTACTACGGGCGTAGAAACCGCTGAAACAGCATATGTGTCTTTCATCCATTGAGAGGGTTCGTAGCTGAACACGCCAGACTCTGAATCCGCGAATGTGAACACACCTGTACCACCATCACCACGGACAGTTTTTGCAGGATCAAACTCTCCGAATTTCATGCCGTATGGTGCTTCAAACTCTAGTGTTACAGCGTTGCCCTCTTGCGGCTCACCCATGCCAATAAGGAAGATTGGATTGCCTACTGAGTCGTATACATACCAATAAACAACTACAAGCGGCTTGCCGTCATTGAGAATAGAGTATTCCAGTGAGATAATCCATGACCGCTCTGGTCTGGGTTATACCAGGAACCTGAGTAAGCTGAACCGATGGCAAATGCTGCAGATTGAAATAGCAGCAATAACGTAACAATCAAAGCAAACCGTTTCATAGAAATCCCCTTCTGTGAAGTTTGTAATCATACGCCTCAAGAGTGGAGATGTGTTGACGCAAATCAAATATGAAATAGAGAACACCCCGACAAAGGAGAGTCAGTGGGGTTAGCAGCGAATGCCGGGGTGCAGGTTTAGAATCCCGCAACCAAGGCAGGGCGTATGTAGGTGAATGTGGCTGGAGTTTGTAAGGTGTGTGATTCATAGACATCCTTTCACTATCATGGAGAGCTATGGACAAAAATAAATCGGGACACCCATCACTTTTGGCAATGAGTGATTGGGAAAAAGCAGCAAAAAAAGCGGCGACACCCACATCTCATGCTTCCTGGTAGCAGAGATATTTACTGCAGTGTTCGTAAATATCCAATACCTGTTCTGCCACAAACTTGATGTCATCAATTGGGGCGGTATATTTAGTCACTGGATATCTCCATGAATTAACCTGGCATTGCAACCCGACACATAGGTTAAAGTATCAGTCCATGACCCCAGGGGGAGAACTCCTCTTCTCCGTATCCAAGTTCTTCGCTCTTGGTCTGTTGTCCAGAAGCCACATCGATGATCATCCTGAATATCCTTTCACCACAGGCATCCACTGTTTCATCGCGATCAAGGATCGTGCCTGAGTTCAGATCCATGTCATCGCCCATGTGCTGATACAGACGGTTGTTGTCAGCCAATTTAAATGATGGCACAGGCTTGCAGCCAAACGCGGAGCCACGGCTTGTTGTGAAAAATACTGAAACAAATACTGAAATAGACACCCACAACTTCTTATGTCTGGAGACGTGGGTGTCCTGACTCTTTTGTGTCCTGACTCTTTCCTTTTTGGAGGCCCCATCCTGCTATTTTATTTAGGACTTATTGGAGCCTATTTTTATTACTATAAAAGCACTGGCGCTGAGCATAATCAGGAGTAAGTTGACACCGCAACATCAGCTAATGGCCGCAATCGCCCTGTCGCCAGTCGCGCCGGGCTGGGGGCCGGTTCTGACACCAATGACCCCCTGGCCTTTGCCGTGATTGGCGGCCTGGTCAGTACAACGCTGTTGACCCCGGTTGTGAAACCTTCGGTCTATTCGCTGGTGGAGCGCCGGATCAGCAGATTTCTTGAGAACGTTATTCAATAAACGGCGCCAGGAAGTCCAGGACTTCCGGAATGTCCAGTCGCTGATAGAATCATCGTCACTAGTCAGTGACACCGCGCGGCCTGAAATGAACTGGGGCGAGCCGGAATCACCCATCATTACGGCTGGCATCGAACACATCCGTTGGCGTTAAAAACAACTGATCCTCATTCAAGTGCCAGATACTAGAGTGAATCCCCTGCTGCGGTAACCGGGCATCACATACCCTTCATTTGTCAGTGCTTGCGCGCCATAGCCCACCAGACCCAATGGCCGCAGATTCAGCACACCCTGAATATCGAGTTCATCCAGGTAATACGGCTCGGCGAGTCGCACCGGGCGCACTTTGAAGGTGCCTGGGGGGAATTCGACAACAGCGACATCAAGGGTCAGGTTTCCCGGGTCAAAACCGGGGTGCACATGTACGGCGATCGCGTCGATGGTTTCACCGAGCATCGGGAAGTCGAATATATTGGCTCCGGTAAATATGCCCGGCAGATATACGGGGTTTTCCGGCGTGCCGGGTTCCAGCGTAACAGCCCAGGATGGTGCGAACCCGGCAACGAGATACGATGCAGTGTGCTGCGGTAACGAAGGCCCGGTCACTGATAACGAATCCGCTGCAAAGCCCCAGCGGCGGGGTCGGGTTATCCGGTCCATCTATGTCAAAGCCAATAGCACCAACATTATGGTGCCTGTAATCGTGTTGCCCGTTCTCAATTGCGTAACTGCTGAGCGAAGTGATAGCCAGTAAACCCATGCATACGCCTTTCGCCACGCGGTGGAATTTAGAATTGATCATGAAGTTCTCCTTTGTTGTTTGCTTTTCGTTCGATTATCAAAATGCATTGCCAGTACTCATCCCGTCTGAGGCCGTATCGTTAAGTACCTGTTACGCTGCTGAGGGCATCACTCAATGAAGCGGCACGTGATCACCGCTTTACCGCTCGGGCTGACGACTTGCCTCCAGTCATAAGTTTCTAAGCCGCCGACAGAACAGGGCAACCCGGTGCCTTCGCCTGTGATAACCATCGCACCGCTCCCCCCGTGGGGGCAAATACCTGTCAGCGCGCACGCTTCCTCCGGAGTTGCGAGCGTCGCGTCAACGGGAAGAGGCACGGGGCGCGCAAATAAGTTCTCAGAACCCACGGGGGCCGGGTAGCCAAAGTCGATGGTTCCGCGACAGGTGAACGTAATGATGCCTGCCTCGCTATTGGTGTTGACCAATATCCCAGAGTCTCCTGGGTGGAAGATGAAATTCGGGAGGAAGCCAGGAGGTATTTCCTCCAGGATTAGCCATCCAAAACCGCAGTCCCCTTCCTCCGGCATACTGACGAACGCCGGGTCCGCAGCTACGGGTGCTGCAAACGACGCGGAAAGTGAACATAGAATTACCAGTAGTGTTTTTTTCATTACAATAGCTCCTCGATCAAAAATTGAGTTATCCCTCCAAATTTTGAAGATTCCTTATGTCGGATTCTTTCCATTCGTCGTATCAAACTGCATCGCCGATGGTGCTTCCCGCAAGCGACAAGGCACGACATACGCCATTTGACGCGCATTGTCGCCCCTTGACGTTACCGCTACACTGAAGAAAGTGGAAAAAGGCAAATCACAAACACCGCAGGCCGAGGTCCCGTTGGAATCCTGGAAGGCCATCGCGAACTATTTGCAGCGTGACGTTCGGACTGCACAACGCTGGGAACAGGAAGAGGGCCTTCCCGTACATCGGCACGAGCACAAAAAACAGGCCACGGTCTATGCTTTCCGACATGAGATTGACGCCTGGAGAGTGGCAAAGGAAATGGCGCCCGTTACCGGGTCTACGGGCGGACGAAAACCGGGATGGATTCCGGCCGCGTTCATTCTCCTGGTTTTTCTTGCCATCATCACCTGGTGGGTCATCCGGTCTCCCGATGGCGCTGATACCCCGGCCATACAAAAGCTGATTGTTGTACTGCCTTTCGAGGATCTGAGCCATGAACCGCTGGTTCCACTGGCTGATGCACTGACCGAGGAGATTGGCGCCCGCCTGGCGTCAGCGAATCCTGAAAGGCTTGCGGTGATCGCGCGAACATCTGCCATGGCCTTCAAGGCTCGCGGGTCATCCATCGAAGAGATCCGCCAACACCTGGGCGTGGACTATGCACTGGAGGGAAGTATTCGCCGTGATGTTGGCATGGTGCGTATCACGGCCCAACTAATTGATACCGGGACCCGGGTTCGCCTGTGGGGCGCGAATTTTGATTACACGATTCGAGGCTGGTTGGAATTACAGCAGCAAGCCGCCACAGATATCATCGGTCAGATCGGCACAGCCCTGGGCATCAACCAGGTAGCACCTCGCAGGCAACACTACCTGATCCGGACGCTTACGAACATGTATTGCTGGGCCGGCACTATTTTGACCAGTTCAACCCGGAATTCCCTTAAGATGGCCAGCCAGCATTTCACTTCTGCTTTAAGCAATGATCCGAACTATCTTGAAGCACTCGTGGGGCTTGCGCGGACCCAGGTGGCCAGCGTGTGGTTCGGCATCATGCCTGCCGCAACGGCTTATCGCGAAGCCTTGCGCACGATAAACCTTGCGCTTGATCTTGACCCGGAAAACGGAGATGCACTGGCAATACTGGGCTGGGTGGAGTTTGTTTACCGTTGGAATTGGGCCGAAGCAGAGCGACTGATGCGAAGAGCTGTTGAGAGTCAACCCAATTCGCCCTGGACACACTGGTTTATGGCCAATTATTTTAGCGCAATGGATCGTCCCGACAATGCGGTGGCGGCCATCAATGCCTCTTTGCGCCTGGATCCCGTTTCGCCCTACGGGTTGTTCGCGCGTGGCTACATCCTGACCTGGGCTGATCAGGAGACTGAAGCCATTCAGCACTTGCTCGCAGTTCAGAATCGTCTCGGGTTGCCCATGATTGCCAACTGGCTGATCGAGGCTTATGAGGTTGCCGGTGATTTTGATAGCGCAATAGGAGTTGCCGAGGATCTGGAGCTACGGATAGCGCCAGGCTTGGACTCGCATACTCTGCAGAGGGGGAAGATGGCTACTGGAAGGTGATTGCCGCACGGAGGGATGAAATCCTTACCCGCAATCCTGACTTCTTTTCATATCGTTACGCCGTGGCGATGTCTAAAGTTGGAGAGATGGACAAGGCTATCGACATGCTCGAAAACGGCTATCATCAGCGTGACCCCAGAATGGTGTTTCTGCCTGTTTATCCGCTGCAAACGTTATACGGGCAACCGCGCTTTCGGGATCTGGTCAAGAGGATGAATTTGGAGGACGTTATACCGGGTGAATAACCTGGTGGAGTATCTTTCTCTCAGATATTTCCTGTCATTGGTTTTTCGGTTTTTCTCGCAGCCTGGCCGGGCGGGATGCGATTGAGACATGGTGGAACCAATATTTCTCGCGCATCGATAGTGGTCGTACCGTTTCAATAACGATTGAGTCTATTCGCCTACTAAGTTCGAATGTCGGGCTGCTAAACGTTTACACGACAACAGGTGGAACACGCTCGGAGAAAAACGAAGTTCTTGAATCGCGAAAGGCGCGCGGGACATGGGTTTTGATTCGTAGTGGCGGTGACTGGAGTATATTCGCGATGCGGATGCATTCTCCGATGGGTAAATTTCGGGAAGCGCCGGGAACAGATAGCAGGTCATGACCGTTGGCTCTTGGCCAAAAGAGGAACTTGCACTCATCCGGTTTACCCCTGATTCACTCATCGCCTAAAATCACTCTCACTTTAATCCACCGCGCAGCTAATGCCTCCTAAAGAACAATATACATGTCTTGAATTGACGCGCTATAGTTACTCTTGAGAGTGTAACCAATAATGATCAGTGGCTCTTCTGGGCTTTTGATCAGCGAGACTACCTGATGCCTAACCACTTCCTAGTGTTTTTGAAACGCCTTGCGGCCATCAGTGATTTCAAACCATGAACAGGTTCTACTTGCTCATTATCATAATATTTATTGCTCTCTCTTTAGCTGGTTGTGCTGTCCCCATGCTAATTCCATCTTTGCCCACAGGGGATACCCTTCCACAGCAAGTAGAAATTCCAGGTTATACCTTGGGCCCTGTTACATCTGATGAATTTCCAGCGCTATTCTACAACGCCATACCCGTCAGCGAAGGTGAAGTACACGTTTTTGGAAAAGCGGAATGGTCTGGCCTTCAGAACGGGGAGCGCTTTATTGTCGCTGTCGCTGCCATTACAGAAACAAATATTCTTTTGCTCATGTGGAATGAACCAGAAAATCAATACAAAATCGTAACCCGATTTCCACTCTCGGAAATACTGTCAATTTCTGCAACCCCGGACGGCGACCGGATGTTCCTTTACTTTGATGACAAAGAGTTATCTTTAGGAGATCAAAACTATGGTGTTAATGGGAAAACTATTTTTTCCTTTTATAAAACCTCCTGGATTGGGTTAGATCGAGAGAAAAACGAGGCCAAATTTTTATTTTTAAAAGATAGAATCGAACTACATGAAAACGATGCTGCACCAGGACAATTACTTGATGACACTTACTGAGTGTGATCACCCCGATCCAGCCGACCTTTAATTTGCATATCGGCAGACATCTGTTTCATCCCGTTTATAGTCCCCTCCTAGCTGATTGTGCCGTTCCCGCTGCGATTTCTGTTTGCCAGTAACCCAAAAGCCATGACCGGGGCACTGGGTATCGTCTACCGTGCCATCTCCAAGCACCTAGCGCACAAAGCAGGCTTTGCAAAGCCTCGGAATTTCAGAGACCTGATGGAGTGCATAAGAAAAGGTAAGCATCCGCTTATCACCCACTATCAAGATCAACCCTTCACCCTTCCTGCTTTTGGTAGTGCAACTCCGGATGGTGTCGGCGTCATTCTGAAACGGACACCCACAACTTTTTATGTCTGGAGACGTGGGTGTCCTGACTTTTTATTCAGCATCATCGTGCCGACCTGGAACCACCTTTGGTACGTGTAATCGTCTATATGCTGATCGCCATGGCCTTGATGCCGGTCCTCAGGTTGCTGGCGGTGCGGTTGGACAGCGAACTGGTCGAAAGGGCGCTGGCGGGCGGACGCATCCTTATCCTGCCGATCTTGCCCTTTATCCTGTACCGGTTCACGACCGACATGTGGTTCCCGACGACCCACGCGCTGGTGGATGACTGGAACGCCCACGCCAACTTCTTCACGATCTTCATTTATGGCCTGCTGGCGGCGAAAAGTGGGACTTTCTGGCGTGTAATTGAGCGACAGTGGCGGCTGTGTCTGGTGGTCGCCGTGGCGCTCGGTATTGTCCTCACGCCGGTCTGGACCCATTGGGGCGCATGGATGCACGATCGCCCGGTGCTTACAGCGGTTGCGCAGGCCGCCCGCGTTTTCTACGCATGGGCCGTGATCCTGAGCGTACTGGGCGCCGCGCAGACCTTCCTCAACCGGCCGAGTCCCCTGCTCAGCTATCTAACCCGTGCAATCTTTCCCTTCTATATCCTGCACCAGACATTGATAGTCGTGTTGGGTGTCTGGCTCTCAAGCTTCCACTTAGGCGCAGTACCGGAGTTCCTGGCGCTTGTCACCTTGACCATGCTCGGCTGTTTCGGCCTCTATCAATATGTCATCCGGCCCCTGCCGTGGCTCCGTCCACTCTTCGGCGTTTTCGGCAAGGCGTCTGTCCTGAAAGCGACCAGGGTCCAGGCCGCGCCGGCGGCGCTTAGCGGAGCGGACTCAAAGATGTGATCTAGGAGCCTGTCGGATTTAACATGACCTACTCGGCAACTGCTCCATGCGTTACCCTACCTCCCACATCCATGTGGTCGTGTGGAAAAGCCCAGTTTGGCCAGATTTCCCGTTCTTTTGCGTCAAATAGCGGTGCTATTCTCCTTAAAAGAGCGAAAAATCTGACTCAAATCGGCTTCCCCTCGCTATGATCGGTCAAACCCGACAGGCTCCTAGCAAAAAAGGGGTCCATTAGCGTTTCTACGCGTTCACGCGCACAATGGAGACATTCATTCAAGGTCGGCGTTTAATTGTCACGGATTTGTCAACCTGGAATGAATCTTCAAGCACAACTGTCCTGGAGGTCAATGCGATGAAAACCGGATCGATGCTTGCCATGCTGCTGCTCACGCTCGTCGCCTTTGCCCACCTGTTACGACTGGTCAACGGTATCGAGGTAACGGTGGGCGACTGGAACGTGCCGCAATGGGTGAGCGTGGGGGGAGTGATCGTGCCCTCAGGGATCGCCTTTTTGTTATGGCGGGAAAGCCGATAGTGCCGATACAGCGGATGGCGCCAGGGTTCCGGCTACAGCGGCAACGCCCGAGTGCCGACCGCTGCAACCGGTAAATACCTGATTACTGCCTATTTAACCAACTCGATCTCATGGGGCCGCCAGGTCTTGTCAAACCATGGTTCCAACGGGCCGTACAGACGCAGAATCATAAACCAGCCCTTACCGGGAATCGTCTGTATCCAGTTGTTTTCCTTACCTTCCGGGGCGGCTGGACCAAAATAAACATCGACCGAGCCGTCCTGGTTGACCAGCAGGTCCTTGTTCTGGCTGCTGACGCTGGGGAACTGCTGATCGGTCTGGACCATTGAGCGTGTCTGGTTGTCGTAGACAATCGCCGACCAGAAATCCTTGACCGGGACATTCGGCGGCAAATGCAGTTTGTAGTTTTTGCCGCCTTCGAAAGGGTTGCCATCCGCGTCTTGCGCAGACCAGGGATACTGCGAGCCTTTTCCAACCATCTTTTCCGCCATGGCAGGTGTCACGCCAGTGGCGAAATAATAGAAAAATGCGGCGCCGTCCAGATTGGCCACACCGGGTGAAACCTCGAATTTATAGCCACCGAAAAACGGCAGGCGCCATGGGTGTCCTTCATAAAAGTAGGCATCCTTCGCACGGATACGGAAAGCAATGGCCCGTGCGGTCACGGCGCCGATATTCGCGGCATCGGTCAGAATTTTCTTCATTCGTGCATCGGGGCTGAACGGTTTGCCTTTCTCGATGCCGATAGAGGCAAACAGACCCAGGGTGGTCGGATCACTGCCTGCGGCCGGTTCCTCCTGGATGGCTTCATTCAGCATGCTCCAGAAAGAGTAGTCACCGGGCGGCACAAAATTGGTCGGTTTACCGGAGGCGTTGACGAGTGTCATTTCCGGCGGGTTGGCTGCGTCTGAAAGCTGATAGATTTTCAGATATTTTTTGACCGCTTCGACACCCGGCTGGGTCGAACCATTCACCAGGAACGAACGGAAAGGCATCCAGTTGCCGTACGTGCTTGGGCGCACGACGAAATAGCCTTCCGGAACCTCGCCCGCGTAACCGGGCGGCAGAATGAGATACTTGCCGCCTTTACCCCCGTCGGGGCCGGTGATGCCGACATCGGCCACCCACTTGTACCAGAAGTCATCGATCAGACCCAGAACCATGGGGGGCACTTCTACCACCAGCGGGCCATTTTTTGTATCCAGCCAGATGAAGCTGTAAATGGTGTTGTCGTTTGCCGTCAGTTCCACGGTCTTCGAGTCCACCAGGTTTTCCCAGATCACGTCGGTCTGGTTGACCGGACCGAATTCTTTCAACGTGGCGCGCATACCCACCTGGTTGACGATCGGTATCGCCAGCAGATAGGCCTGCAGCGCGCGCGACGCATCGAGGTTGTCATAGACTTTGCTCGTCGTCGCATCATCCGGATAGCCGTAATGCAATTTCAGGGTGCCGATGGATGTTTCGACCTTGTCCGGAACTGCGACACCCGGTGCGAATTGGGTGGTCATCTTGTACTGGTTTGAGTGTTGTGCAGCTTGCGTCGCGGTGGGGGTGTCCTGTGCAAACGCGGGTACGGCCAACAGGCATCCCGCCAGGCAAAACGCATGCGCTGCAACGAATTTAGGTTTCATCATTTATCTCCAGGAAAAATGCCACAAGGCAATGTTTCAGTTTAGGACTACGGGTTCTACAATACCTTGCATAAACGGCCCATGGACTGATTTTACCGTTGCGTATCCTGGCGAGCTGGACTCGAGGTGGAACCGGTCCGCACGTGACAAGCTTTAGAGCGGGAAAATCAGGTATGACGCGATCGATTGCACAAGATTTTTCCCCGGTCAGAGCCAGTAAGCCCGGTGATGTCCGCACCGGCCCTGTCTCCGCCTTGCCGGCAGTTTTAAAAGAGCTTGGGGTCTCGCCACAGCGTGTATTCGCCAGGGCCGGAGTCAAGCTCGGTCCCTTCCGGAATCCGGACAACCGCATTCACTTTGACGCGCTCGGACGCCTGTTCGAAGAAAGCGTGATGTCGACGGGCTGTCATCACCTGGGACTGCTCGTTGGCGAACAATTTGCCATGGCCGACCTGGGTGTGATTGGAACACTTATGCAAAATTCGGCGACCATCGGGGATGCATTACAGGAGTTGCGGCTCAATCTGCACCTGCATGACCGCGGTGCCGTGCCCGTATTGCTCAGACTCGAACCGTCCAGCGTGTTGCTGGGATACTCGATCTACAAAAATCACGTTCCTTCCATGGCGCTGCTTCACGATGCATCGATTGCGATCGGATTCAGGATACTCAAACAGGTTTGCGGAAATGGCTGGAAGCCGCTTCGTGTCCAGTTTTCAAATTCGCGGCCGAATGACATTCATCCCTACCGTCGTCTCTTTGGAATGAAGCCGCTCTTCGATGCCGAGGTATCCGGAATTGCGTTCGCTAGTTCCTGGCTCGTTCATGCCATTGCCAATGCCGACCCCTCGATTCGCGATTCGATCAAGATCCTCGATCAAACAATACGTGGCCGACAGCGAATTCGGTTTCACCGAGGAAGTTCAAGGGCGCGCTCCACCAGGCGATACTGGGTGGTGATGCTTCTTCCAGATCAGTGGCAACGTTGTTTCGGAATTCATGAGCGAACACTTCGCAAACGCCTGAGCGCCGAGGGCATCACATTTCGGCAACTGGTCAGTCAATGCCGTTTCGAGTTGGCGAAGCAGTTGCTGCAATACACCCGGCTGCCGGTAATGGATATATCCGCAGCCTTGAACTATTCAGATCCAAATGTATTTACCCGCGCGTTTCATAACTGGGCAGGCGTCAGTCCGCGGGAATGGCGGAAGGAACCATTGGTCTGACAGCAGGTGTTTCCACTAGGCGGACGCGGCGGCCACACCCTCGTCGAGCAGTATTTTTATCTTTTCCTCAGTTAGACCCATTTCACGCAACACCGCCTCGGTCGAGTCACCCAGGGCAGGCGGCGCCCTACCCTCGTCCGGGACACTGTTAGACAACCTGACGGGTGAGCGCACCGACGACACCGGCCCGAGACCGGCGCGCCCCAGCTTCCGGACCGTTTGTCTTTTTGCAAAACGTTGCATGTCCATCATCTACCCAGAAAACAGAAAAGGGGTCGGATCCAATTCCTTTCCAAAATAGGGTCGAGGAAATGAGGGAAAGACGGCGAAGAGGGAAAGAGAAAGAACGAGGACACCCACGAAGAAGAACGAGGACACCCACCACTCGAAAGAAAAGAACGAGAAAAGAACGAGGACACCCACCACTCGTATTAAAAGTTATGGGTGTCCTGACTTTTTCTTCTTCGCCATGCTTGCCGCAAGCCACTCTGAGGTGCAAGCATCTGGTGATTCAGCATATGATGCGTAAGTAGATGCCAAGTCGCGTGCAGTGGGTGGAGCAAGCCGATTTATGTTTATGACACGCATACAAGAGGGGGTACGTAGCTTATCACCCGCCTATTTCGCGCTTGTCATGGCCACCGGTATCGTCTCCATCGCCGCGGAACAAGCCGGGTTGCACCCGCTTGCCATCACACTCTTCTACCTTAACGTTGGGCAGTACCTCGTCCTCTGGATTCTTACCTTGTGGCGCCTGCTGCGTTATCGCCGCGATCTAATAGCTGATCTGCTCGATCATCAACGTAGTTTCGGGTTTTTCACATTGGTGGCGGGTACGTGCGTCCTGGGGAATCAACTCATTCTGATCGCCGGCGCACACCGGATCGCCATCGGGCTTTGGCTTTTCGGCCTTATCCTATGGATCGGCCTGACCTATGTCATCTTTGTCACAATTACCATAAAGGAGACCAAGCCCCCCCTCGACCAGGGTATTACGGGGGCATGGCTGCTCGCGGTTGTAGCCACACAATCGGTCGCCGTCCTGAGCGCGTTGCTGTCGCGTTATTTCGAGCAACCCCACCAATTACATCTAAATTTCCTGGCCCTGTCCATGTGGCTCTGGGGTGGCATGATGTACATCTGGATGATCTCGCTTATTTTTTACCGTTACACGTTTTTCAAGTTCTCTCCGGGCGATCTCCAACCGCCGTACTGGATCAACATGGGGGCGATGGCCATCTCGACCCTGGCAGGTACGCTCTTGATCGAGAATGCACCGGAGGCGTGTTTTCTTCATTCAACGCTACCCTTTCTGAAAGGGTTTACGATTTTCTTCTGGGCAACGGGCACCTGGTGGATTCCAATGCTGCTGATCCTGGCGATCTGGCGGCACGTTTTCAAAAAGTTCCCGTTGACGTATGACCCCGGCTATTGGGGCGCCGTCTTTCCGCTGGGCATGTACACTGTCTGTACCTTCGAGATGGCGCGGTCGATGGAGTTGGACTTTCTTCTGCCGGTGCCGCAGGTGTTCATCTATATCGCTCTGACTGCTTGGCTGCTGACTTTCCTCGGGTTGGTGCGCCGGTTGGTAAACATCTCTATAAAACCTGCGATGACACGGTCCTAGTCGATGCCTCCGTGCCAAGGTACTCCATAAGCTCAATAGCTAGATTGCACAGTCAGGAAGAACAAAGAACACAAGAACATAGACACCCACATCTTACGAACTTAATAGTGATGGGTGTCCTGACTTTTTTGTTTCTGACTTTTTGTTGCATCCGCTTATCTCGCTGCCATCGGCAACGGCCGACAGTTCAAGCGCGGCCGACAGGTCAGTGCCTGGCTGGGTTTGGTGCCCCGCCAGCATGGAACCGGCGGCGAGCTAAGGCGCAAGGGCGTAACCAAAAGCGGAGACCGTCATCTGCGAACGTTAATGATCCATGGCGCCAGGGCGGCGATTAGCCGTGGACTGAAAGCCCGCCCATCACTGGCGCAGTGGGTACGGCCGATTATTGACCGACAAGGTTTTAACAATGGCGTGGTAGCGCTGGCCAACAAGCTGGCGCGTATAGCCTGGGTGATGGTAACCGCGGGTGAGCCTTTTGATATGAAGCAGGCCTTCAAACGTGCCGCATGAGTCTGCCTGACCGATGAGGTAATAAGTCAAACGCCCCGGGAGAGCCTGAACCAGGATATGGTCAATAAACCGAGTGGGTGTTATAGGCCCCGGGTCATCTCGAAACTCATCCAGGGTCGGAGATTAAATACTCCACAATGAACACGAATATATGTCAGCAGACCATTTTCCTGATCGGGTCCGGCAGCAACAATTTGAAAAGTAAGGCCTTGCCAGCAAGGAGGAGCATACTCACCACGAGCACGCCAATCCAAGCCCCAAAAAGCCCAAAATAATGCTTGATTCAGGGGAGGCGTCCATATATGTCCTGACTTTTACTCTCTGACTTTTACTCCCCGTCAGTCGCCGGGTTTAGCACCATCGCAATGCGGTTCCGGAATGAAGCATGACATGCCATGCAACCATTAAGCATCTGCAGGTAGTCGGCAATGGCTTGATTTCTGTCCTTTTCATGCGCTGCTGAGTTAATTGACAATGACAAGTCATGCACCTGGCTATCGATCTGTTTGAACACAGCCATCTCCGCACCCAATTCCGCAGCAACCAGTGAAATCTGTGAGGCTGGAATATGCGGGTGGTCTGCGATGCGAGCGGACGCCTCAATAACTGAATCGAAATCGTCGATCAGCAGCGCATCGAGAATCAGCACCGTATCATTCCGCAGGCCCTGCATGATTTGCTTCAGGTCCATGTCGTCTTGCCAGGACCGGCCTGTGCGGTGGCAGAGAGGGATACCATGATAAACAGGTACCAGTATCGTATGGCTGTCATTGTGTTTTTACTCCAACCAAGGCGATCGAGCCTGCAAGGTCTTGCGATCAATACCTCGGGTTTGCGCTATCCGGGTCTTGTTACCGCCAACGCTCAAAAGTGCGTCACGGATATATCCCGTTTCAATTTCATTCAGGGTTCGAGTTGGATTTACCAGTGTAGCAGAAACCGGAAACCTCATGGCCGACGGTTGGTCAGTCGGATAAAGGATCGGGTTCCAACTATTGGGTGCACATGCACTGTGACCGACTCACGTACGGTTTTGCAGTACGGTGGTTTTCGATAGGTCATAAATGTCAGCCAGAATGCGCCCATGCACAAGACCACCAACTGGGTGCCGATGCTTTGTGCGGTGGGATATATCCCTAACCAATCGACCCTCGGCACGCCGATGAATGTGACGTCAATCCAACCCGCTTCCTGGAGCGCTGTAACACCCTTACCAGCGAATGTGAGGGCCAGGGCAAACATCAAGAAGCCGTTGGCCTGAAAAAAGCGCCGCAACGGCAGTCGGGCACCGATACGAAACATGGTCCAACCGGCAGCAAACAGCGCGATGGCTGCGAACGAGGCCCCCAAAACGATTGGCATTGCGGTGCCGGATTGCAGCCAGAGCGTTTCATAAAACAACACCATTTCTAGAATTTCCCGATAAACGGCAACGAATGCCAGGGCGGCGATACCCCACAGTGTACCGGTTGACAGGCTCTTACCGAGTCGCTCGTTTAAAAACACCTGCCAATGCACTGGCATTGCTATGGCGATGCAGCCAGATACCCACATATAAAAGGACAAATGCTGCAAGCAGTGCGGCCGCTCCCTTCGACCACCTCCCGTTGGGCGCCACTGACGCTGATAAACGTTTTAATACCGATCCAGGTCAACGCACCAGCGGTCAATGCAGCAATCCAGCCTACATGCAGATAGCGCATAGCGGTCGTATGTTCTGTGCGCCGCAAATACAAACTCATCGCCGCAAGCAGCAGGATAGCTTCAAGCCCCTCGCGCAACAGGATCAGAAAAGCACTTATAAACAGAGTCGCCGTTGATGAACCCTTGGTCGCCAAAAGCGCCGAGGCTTCCTGCAAACGTATTTCCAGGTATTTAGCGCTCGATGTCAGTTCCTCGGCAGGCACACCGTCCCGGATCATGTTACGCAGTACCTGCATATCCTGTTCGATGCCCACTGCGAGCTTTTCATCCAGTGTTCGAAGCGGGCTTCGATCAGTTCGTAACCCTCCAAATATGCTGACAACGCCAATTGCCGTGCTTTATCCGGCTGGCCAGTAGCGTAGGCCGACACCACGTTTTGCAGCCTGTCGATGGTGCGTTGAATGGGATCCCCGGAGGATTTGACCAACGCCTCCGGGTGGTGGCGAAGGTAAGCAATCACGGGATGAACATTTTCCCGGTTTGCAACAATCGCAACAGGCGTTTTGGACGTAAAACTCGCGAGCGTTGGCAATGACTCTCGCAACGAGCCATCGTCCCATAACTGTTGCCCTTGAGCAATGACGGCGGGGTCGTCGCTAAGACCGGCGACATAAAACGCGAGCGCCCAGCGCTGAGCTTCGGTCAGCGATGAGAACGAGGGCATGCCGGTCCCGGCAACGCCCAGGGTGACGGTTGAGTAAAGGCCGTACAGGCTGCGCTGCTGTGCCCGCCTGACGTCATGAAAGTTTGTCGGCGGAGTATTCAGCACCGCTCCCGCGAGGCCGTCCCCGTGGCCTGAAGCACCGTGACAGCCTGCACACTGATTGGCATACAGAGGTGCAACGCTGGCGGGATCCGGGGCAGCGAGCGGGGCGGTAATAACGTCGTACGCCTCGATCAAATCGGCGACGAGTTTGCGCGAAGCAGATGCCACCTCATCGCCCGGTGCGTGTCGATCCACCAGGGAAGCTAATCCTCGTGCCTGTGCAAGCAGGGTTTGCCGTTCCGGTCGAGAGGGTAGTGACATCAAGAGCTCGTTGACCGTTGCCAGGAACTCGCGTTGCTCGGAATATTCAACCGCATTAACCACCGTCCCTGCTTGCACCGCTCCAGGATAATCTATCGCCACATAGTCCAAAGCGCCAATGATCGACTGTATGGTGGTTTGCCGGCCCGGGTTTGCGGTTGGTTGTGCTTCGGCAATCGCCAAGATACTACACCCGAACATAATATAAATGATAATCATTCGCATTTGAGTATGATAGGCTCAATCCTGAAATTTGACAAGCCCGCTTTTCAGGATTGGAAATTAAATATTATTGAGGAATTATTGAGTGGAGAGACCCTTTACCTGAGGCAAAGCAGGGTCGTTCATAAACAGGCCTGCACGACGCGCGCCAAAATTTAGAAATTCACCACAAGGTGACATTTTATATTTTCGTGTTTCGACGCCGGATAGGTTTCTTGTGCAGAAAAACTGAGGGCAGAGGAAGTGTCAAGGTGAATTGAAGCGATGCAATTTTTACTCTGGGACTTTACTCTGACCACTGGGTTCCGCCCAGAGACGCCGGACAGAGACAGCCACAACGTTTCATGTTTGGAGATGTGAGTGACCTGACTTTCACTATAAAAACCCAGGCAATAAAAAGACCGCAAAAAGCGGGCTTACGAAAAAGCAGAGAAAAAGCCGTCGGCATAAAAAGCAGCGACTAAAAAGCAGCGACACCCACATCTCATCAAAAGCAGCCATCAGAAGCGCCAAACAGAACAGCGACAGAAGCGCGACACCCACATCTAAAACAGAAGCAGCGACACCCACATCTCATCAAATATCTTACAAGACACGGTGCGGTTTTGCGCTTTTGGTCGACCAGGAGGCTGGCTAAACTGATGCCATGCCTCAACCCAGAAACCGCCAGGTCTCATTAGAAGACACGCCCTACTACCACTGCATCTCCCGTTGTGTGCGGCGTGCATTCCTGTGTGGCAAAGATTCCCATACCGGCTTTGACTTCGGGCACCGCCGCCAGTGGATCGTCGATCGCATCAAACTGCTTTGTTCAGTTTTCGCCGTTGACCTGTGTGCTTATGCTGTCATGAACAACCACTACCACATCGTGGTCAGGATTGATGTTGATGCAAGCAAACAATGGTCTGATCAGGAAGTGGCCAGACGCTGGATGAGAATCTTTTCCGGGCCATCGCTCATGCACCAATACCTGGGCAATGCCGATTTGACCGCAGCTGACATGGCATACGTTAATGATCTGTTTGCCACCTGGCGCCGCAGGCTGTGTGATCTGTCCTGGTTTATGCGTTGTTTGAATGAGCCCATTGCCCGCATGGCCAATGCTGAAGATCACTGCACCGGCAGGTTCTGGGAAGGCAGGTTTAAATCACAAGCGCTGCTGGATGCACGTGCGTTATTAGCCTGTATGGCCTATGTCGATTTAAACCCTATACGTGCGGCCATGGCTGGGACTCCCGAACAATCGGATTACACATCCATTCAGGAACGGATTCTTCAACCCGAAAACACCTGCTTGAGACATTTTGCCGAACAGGACGATGTTGGTATTCCATTTGCCCTTAAAGACTACCTGGAACTTGTAGATTGGGGAGGCAGGGGAATCAAACAGCACAAGCGGGGTTACATGCCTGCCCAAACACCATCCATACTGGCCCGGTTGAAGATGGATGTTGCACCGGTGCTGAATTATCTGGGAAAGGCAGATCAACCGAACTTTGCGGCATTGGGGCCGGTGAGTATGCTCAGGGCGTTCGCTGCATCGGTTGGACGAAGTTTTGTAAAAGGACAATCGCTCGGCAAGCGACTCTGGCCGGAAAGGACTTAGCCATCAATATTGAACGCAAGCCTGAATTTCAGTCTGGCTGGATTTTGGTGCATTCAGCAAACATCAACCGGTTTCCACATAACAACTCGCAAATTCCTCCCGATTTTCTAAAACACCTTCAAAAACGCATATTGTTTGTTGTGATGGTGAGTAGATCTGGCCATGTGCGAATGAGTTTTCTTAGGGAAAGTGATGGCTGTCTCTGTTCTGTTCTTGGGAAAGTCATGGCTGTCTCTGTTCTGTTCTTCTGTATGTCTCTGTTCTGTTCTTCTTGGCTATCTCTGTTCTGTTCTCTGTTCTGTCCTGTCTGTTCTGTCAAACAATCTGATTCCGTTTGGTTCGCATAAAAACTGTTGAATAGACCATTGAAGAATCAGTGTAAAATACACATTGGAATCATACTGCATTGCCTCTTATCCACTTCAACTGTGAATATGAATGCACCGTGACAGGGTACGAATGTATGCCAAGGGATGCCAACACCCGGAACAATTCACAAAACGAAGCCGAGTCGGATGACAATGTCCTCATTTCGGCGGCGCAATTGGTCCTGGCTGAAAAGCGGACTTCACTGTCCTTGATGCGGACCGGTATAGCCGTTTTCGCCTTGCCCATGGCCGTTTTCAGTGCACTGATTGCCACTTCCCGCTATTACAATGCCTCCGATGTTTTACATTTGTTCATTCCCGTCATGGTGATCAACAGCGCATTGATCGTGCTTGGTGCCTATCTCGTGATCAAAGCCGCTGTGCGAATTCGCCGGCAGGATCACCTGATTACAAAAATAAAACGCACCCACCCGTTGCTCGCGCCGTATATTGATTAGCCCGGGATACTGACTAGCCGGCTCCATCTTCGAGGAATTGCTCCATGCTTTTAAGGAGCCTGTCCGGTGCGTCCCTCGGTATCGAATGTCCTACATTCGACAAGACGAGCAGTTGACCGTCAGGAAGGGCATCGGCCATGGCCCTGGCGTGTGCAAGTTTCACGTAGTCATGCTCACCGACAACAACCAGGGTCGGTGTACGGATACGATTCAAATCCTCCGTGGTCAATTGCGGAAAATGCTGCCACATCTGGGTAACACGCTTCAGGTGTTGCGGCCATAGACTGGGTGCGCCGGTTGTGATCCTGTGCAACCAGCGTCTGATCCATGAGTCGGTTTCTGCGGGGACGTTGTTCCGAAATTCACTTAAAATGCCGCCGGGATTAAAATTCGCACTGATCGCAATGAGATGCCCGATGCGTTCAGGGAACTGCAGGGCGAACAATAAGCCGACGTTTCCGCCATCACTCCAACCCGCGATGTCAGCGCTCGCAATGCTCAGCGAGTCCAGCACCGCCAGGACATCTTGGGCAAACTGCCGATAGGTGAAGGGATTTGCTCCCGGCGAGGACAGGCCATGTCCGCGCAGGTCGATGGCAATCACTTTGTAATGCCGGGAAAGCTCCGGGATTTCCCCGATCCAGTCGAGGCTCGAACTCAGGCCACCGTGCAACAGTACGAGCGGTGGGCCATCACCATAAATCGAATAATGAATCCGCACTTCCCCATTTTGCGCAAATCCGCTCGATATCGCCGGTGCGCTGAATGCCTTCCAGCCGAGATATTCCACACCGCTTCTAAACACCGGGATCACCCACCAGGCCAGGCCTATGATACATATCGTTATGCCGAAGATAACCGTTCTGATGCGCACCGGGTCAGTCAATCCATTTCATGCTGATACGACACGCGATCAAGACCTGGCCAAGCATGACTGTCTCGCGACCCGGAAAGGGCATCATTGGCTAAGCCGAATCTGCGACGAGTTCCCGGTTTTCGCTCCAATTGGCATCCGGCGATACCTGCCAGGAAAATACAACGGCATCACCGGCAACGAGAGACCGGGTTGGAAGAATCGTTGAATAAACGCCGGGCAGGCCGCACTCTGCTGCCTGTTCATGCCATTCAGAGTCCGGACTCGTTCGCCATCGCACGTTGGCGGAAGTACGCAGGTTGATCCTGAGATCGCTACCGGTGAAAAATGTTCTTACGGGAGAGTTTTCACTCCAAACCGAGGTTTTTGGCACCGGGATTCTGCCACCATACCTG
The DNA here is from genome assembly GCA_963801195.1 of uncultured Gammaproteobacteria bacterium. Classification (GTDB taxonomy): domain Bacteria; phylum Pseudomonadota; class Gammaproteobacteria; order Xanthomonadales; family SZUA-36; genus SZUA-36. The sequence continues at coordinate 1,099,619 of CAWDDX010000003.1, forward strand.
TCGGCAACGGATTGCGGGCAGTCGAACGCTCTCGCCAACTGGCTGGAGACCAGCAACTTGATAAACTCTGCGTGTGCCCAGGCAAGCGGCATTGCCGAACCCGTAGGTCGTCCGGCGTCAGAACTGCTTCCTTTATCAGTTACGGTATCCCAGACCTGTTCGGGCAGCATCCCGCTTGGGCCTGTCATTGCACACATGGCTTGCAGAAAAGGCTTCGGGTCGTTGCCCGCAATTAACTCGTAATGGCCGCGTTCGCCGCTGAGCAGAGGCCAAAGGCGGCCGACGCCGGTGCCATCGTAGGCCGAACCGTCTTCGTGCTCACCGTAGCCGTCACCGTTATATCGGTACCATGCCGGCCCGGGTGGCGTATTTACCCGGAGTGTTGCGTCAACGACTGCCAGGGTATCCCGCACGGGTGCTGCATCAGGTGCCCGCAGTCCAAACCGCACCAGTTGCAGAAAGTCGTTGGCAACCTGTTCTTTTGCGCTTATGCCCGGATCGGGATTTCGGTTTCTCAACGGAACGATGGTGTCAGCGGCGCTCGGGTCTTGCAAAATCCTGGCTGGTGCGATGCGTATGTAGTGACCAGCAACCCCTGTTTGCCTGGCCAAGGTTGAGTTTTGTGTGTATAGCCAGCTTTCGATTCGCGCGTTCCAGTCATCGGCCAGGTCCAGCGCGGCAGCTTGCTCACCCGGATTCAGAAACCGGGCGCCGGCAACCAGGGCTGCAATCATAGCCGCGATCGTGAAGGTGTTGATGCCGCGGTCCTCCTCCCAGCGGTCCTGGTCGGAAACCGGCCCCATGCGGGCAATGAACCCAAGGGCGCGGCGCACCATGTCGGCAACCTCGATACCGCCGAGCGCATCTTTCTCATGCAGCAAGGCGGCAAGCACGACAGGCAACGCTGTTTCGTCCAGTTGTATCCCGTGCCAGAACGGGGTGCCACCCAGCCACTGGTTCTGGTTCCAATGGCCGTCTTCATATTGTGTCGCAAGCAGGTAGCGCAATACATCGCGTGCTTCGCTCTCACTACCGGCTCCCAGCAGGGCCGTAGCGCACTCAACCAAATCACGCGGCCACACCAGGTGATACCCACCTCGCGAATCACTGGAGTTGCCCCAGGGAATACTCAGGCTCGCCACCAGTCCTCCCTGCTGTGTTTTGTCCATGTGGCAGCGCAGAACCATTCTCGACGTCGCCCATTGCGCATCGATCTCTGGCGTGACAGGTTTCACCTCGGTTGCCGCATGACAGTTCCGGTGCCAGTTCTTCCAGGTACTGACCTGCCTGGTCCAGGCGTTCTCGAACGGCTGGGCCAGTGCCGCTACCGCGAGGGATGCTGCAGCGCCTCGCGATGATCCGAATCCAAGGGCCAGGACGCTTTCCCGCTCAAGCTCTCCCATCATGGCCACGTTCCCAGGGCCGGCACGTAGATAGTTCCAGGACATGACACCGTTACGATTGAAATCCTGCCAGCCGTCGCTGTTACCGACATAACCGGCGCTCAGACGTCCAAATGCATCCGCTTGTGACCGGTTCACCGCCGCCAGTGCCAGTCCGAATGGTCCCTGCTCGGCCCATAGAACTTTTCGGCTGTAGTGCTGGCCGACCGCGGCAACATTGTTCTGGCCTGTTCCGCCGATATGCGGCGCGAGTAGCACGTAGGGTTTGAGTGTGGGATCGCCATCGAGTGAGACATCGATCAGCAACACATCCCGATGCGCATCCGGCGTTATGCGGAGCGTCAGCGTAAAACGCTCATGTCGATGCACGACGGTGGGTGCCGGAATACCCGCTTGTGGCAGTTCGAGCATATAATCCTTGAGTCGCTTTATTTCTACCCAGAATCCGGCGTCGTCCGCCACGATAAAGCCCAGGTCCCGGATTTGCGGTAAATCCACGCGTGGGTAATAGACTTCGTTGACAATACCAAAACCGAGCGTAAACCAGATCCTGCTGTCTTCGAGGGAAGTTCCGACAATATCCTTGGCACTCGATGTCCAGGTCGGGCCGATCCCGGGTGCGCCGGGCGCGTCGTCATCGGGCCACTTTGATGCTTCAGAATTCATTGATGTTTTACTCATCTTTCAAGCTGGTGGTGAGGCACGATCTACTTTGCTCAGAATGAATCAGGGGTTCCGTGGTTGTTTGCGTAATCTTTCCATAGGCGAAAGCCGCCCTCGAACGCATCTGAATTGTCTCCGCGACGGCATCTTGGCGGCAGTTTATCCAGGTGCTTGGTGTTACCGCCGCCCAGCAGGACTTCGTCCGGTTCAAGCGCGTTGCGAAAATAGTCGATGACGGCGAGCACGTGCTTTCGCCACTTTTTCATTCCCATTGTGTCCAGGGCGCGCTCGCCGACATAATCTTCATACGTGCCCTTTTTGTAGGGCAGGTGACCCAGTTCCATGGGTTCAACTATTGACTCGACGATCATTGCGGAACCAAGCCCGGTGCCGAAACCGAGGAATAGCATTTTGCCGCCGCGGTATCCCCCGAGCGCCTGCATCGCGGCGTCGTTGATCAAACGGACAGGACAATTGAAAGCGGCCTGGAAATCGAAGCCCACCCATCCCGTGCCCAGGTTATGTGGTTCTGACACGATGTGCTGGCTATGCACCGGGCCGGGGTAGCCGATGGAAACCACGTTGTAATGCCAGTCTGCGCATAGGGTTTTGACCTGGCTGACCATGTCCTTTGGCGTCATTTCCGGCCCGGACGGAATTTTCTGCTTTTCACTTTGCGTGGTGGACCGGAACTTGACATGTGAACCACCGACATCGATGACCAGCACGTTCATTTTCGAGCTCCGGGGTTTTGAATTTGTTCTTCCATTGGGTGGGTCCCGTAACTTACCTTAAAATTATAAAAGTCATGAACCGTTTACGCCGCTTTCTTTCGAATGGTTGATGTCTCTGGTTCACGTATGATTTGAAAATGCATATCACTCATTGACCTTATTTCGACTCAACGGTTCGAACCCGAGAGGAAAACCCCCGTAAATCTTGTCGTAGCAACAGTTACAATGGGGTAGTTCAATTGACAGAGTAATGTTTGAGAAATGGCCTGAATAACACGTTTGCGGAAATGACGAACAAATCGCCCGGCAGATTCGGCGTATTGGTCCGGATTCTTTATTTTGGTCAGCAGCGAATGGATGAATCTGGGTAAAGGAGGATAAACTCAGGTGGACAAGGGCGTTACACGGGATTCCGCTGCGGCAGCTGCAAACGCAGAACCAAAATCCATGCTGGCCGGGGGTCGTCTTTCGAAAATAATCGCCGCAATCGCCAGTGTCGCAATCATATGTGTAGCGCTCTGGTTCCTGCATCGGGAACTGGCCGGACTGTCCTTCGCCGCCATCACCGGGTATATCAAATCCATCCCGTTGCCTTCGCTGCTCGCATCCTTCGGCTTTGCAGCTTGCAGTTACCTGGTGCTTACCAGTTACGATGCCATTGCCTTGCGCTACCTTGAAAAACGTCTGCCGTACAGGAATGTTGCAATGACCTCGTTCATGGCCTACGCCGTGGGGTATAACGTCGGGCTTGCAGCGTTTTCGGGCGGATCAATTCGTTATCGTATGTACTCACTGGCCGGGCTGACGGCATCCGAAATCGCCACGCTCATCGTTTTCGTAACGGCAACTTTCGCCCTGGGAGCAAGCGCACTTCTGGGCATTGCACTGCTCATGATGCCGGCGTCCCAGACCGCTATACTCAAGGTACAGCCGGCATTAGTCACGCTGGCTGGCGGATTGCTGCTCGCAGTTCCATTCGTTTACCTGGCGATTTCATTTCTGCGTCGAACCCCGGTCAAATCAGGCCATTGGGATATCGCCTGGCCGGCCCCAACGATTGCCTTCAGGCAAATTGGCGTATCCGTGGCTGACCTGACATTTGCTTCGGCTACGCTGTATATCTTGCTCGAACCGTCGCTGCAAATCGGCTTTTTTCCGTTCCTTGGTATCTATTTGCTGGCCATGGCGGCCGGGCTGATCAGCAGCGTTCCGGCCGGCATTGGCGTGTTTGAGGCCGTTATGGTGGCGGCGCTTCCGCAAGTGCAAACCACTGCGCTCGTGGGAGCCATCATCGTCTACCGCATGGTCTATTACATCGCGCCACTCACGCTGGCTTTGACCTTGCTGGTGGCGCATGAATCCCGTCAGCATGGGAAGGTGTTGCGGCAGTCCGTTGTAAAAGCCGGTGGATGGCTGTCCGGTGTCGCTCCCCAGGTCGTTGGAACCCTGGTGTTCCTGGCCGGTGTCGTTCTGCTCGTGTCCGGCGCGAGCCCTGCGGTTGTCAGCCGGTTGGCAATGATCAGCCAGTTGATTCCCTTGCCGGTGCTGGAGCTGTCGCATCTTGCCGGTAGCGTGGTGGGTGTGGGTTTGCTCGTGCTCAGCCGGGGCTTGTTCCGGCGTCTGCAAACGGCCTACCTGGCGGCATTCTTGGCTCTGACGGCCGGAGCCCTGGTTTCCCTGGTCAAAGGCCTGGATTACGAAGAGGCGATTGTGCTTGGCGCCATACTGGTGACGCTGTGGTTTGCGCGCCATGAGTTTTATCGCCAGGGATCCATTGCCACGCAACGGTTTTCTGCGCAATGGATTGCGGCGATTGCTGCTGTCTTGTGCCTGATGGTTTGGGTTGGCCTGGTCAGTTACAGGCATGTCGGTTACTCAAACCGGCTCTGGTGGCAATTTGCTTTTGATGCCGAGGCTCCGAGGATGCTCAGGGCTGGTGTGATTTCTGCAGTATCGATTTTTGGTTTTGCGCTCTGGAAGGTCTTGCAGACAGGGCCGGGAGTTTCGCAGCCACCGGTACTGGCAGACGAAAACCAGCGTGTTAAAAATATTCTGGCTACCGCGAAAAACTCTTCTGCAAACGCCGCTTTGATGGGGGATAAGCGCTTTCTCTGGTCCGCGGACAAGCGGGCATTCATCATGTACCAGGTAAGCGGTGACAGCTGGATCGCACTGGGCGACCCGGTGGGTCCCCCAGAACAACAGGAGGAATTGGCATGGGCGTTTCGTGAATTGGCCGACCGCCACAACGGCAGGGCGGTATTTTACCAGGTGGGGGAGCAGTTCCTTTCACTGTACATTGATGTTGGTCTCACGCTGTCCAAGCTGGGCGAAGACGCCCGGGTTTCGCTCAAAGATTTTTCTTTGCAGGGTAGTCATCGCGCTGATCTCAGGCAAGCCGATAACCGGGCAAAAAAGCACGGGGCGATATTCGAAATGGTCCCTTGCACGGCGGTGCCGTCCCTATTGCCTGATTTGCGGCGCGTCTCCGACAACTGGCTGGCAGAAAAATCAACCGCGGAAAAAGGGTTCTCTCTCGGTTCGTTTTCCGAAGACTACATCAGGAATTTTGATTGCGCCGTGGTCAGGGCGAATGGCGTAATCGTCGCATTTGCCAATTTGTGGCCCGCCATGGCCGGGGGTGAGCTTTCGATCGACTTGATGCGATTTGACCAGCATGCGCCAAAAGGTGTCATGGATTTCTTGTTCACCGAGTTGATGTTGTGGGGTTCGGCGAACGGGTTTGAGTGGTTCAATCTCGGTATGGCGCCGCTCTCAGGCCTCGAGCAAAGACCGCTTGCACCCTTGTGGCACAAGGTAGGGCACCTCGTGTTTACCCACGGAGAAAATTTCTACAACTTCGAAGGCCTCAGAAACTACAAGAAAAAATTCGGTCCACAGTGGCAGCCCATGTACCTGGCCTGTCCCGGAGGATGGCTGAACCTTTCCAGGTCGCTTTTTGACGCCTCGCGGCTGATCTCCGGGGGCGTAGTCGGCATCCTGGCGAAATAAGCGGGATTCGCAGGAATTGAGCCGTACTGAATCAATCTTTGGGGTTCGGGTCAGACAAATCAGCAGGTGGAATGAGACCGGGTACCGGTCAATAGGACGGCCCGGGCCAGGGCTCGGGGCAAGCGTGTGGGGGTCAACAGCAAAGCAGGAATTAACCCGGATAATTCACCAAGGCGGACGAATAAATGACAAATGTCTTTTTATTTCATGGTGATACAGGTGATTTTGGCCTTTTTCTAAAATTACAGTTTGTCCTATCCGGTTTTGCAACGCATCTGACTGCACATTTTGGCCGATCCTTCTCAAACCATAGCGGCGCTATGCTTTTTCGAACGATCAATCAAACTGTTTTGTCAGCTACGCTGCAAATTCCGGATCCCTGGTGAATTATCCGGCTAAACCCGGATAATTCACCAAGGCGGACGAATAAATGACAAATGTCTTTTTATTTCATGGTGATACAGGTGATTTTGGCCTTTTTCTAAAATTACAGTTTGTCCTATCCGGTTTTGCAACGCATCTGACTGCACATTTTGGCCGATCCTTCTCAAACCATAGCGGCGCTATGCTTTTTCGAACGATCAATCAAACTGTTTTGTCAGCTACGCTGCAAATTCCGGATCCCTGGTGAATTATCCGGCTAAACCCGGATAATTCACCAAGGCGGACGAATAAATGACAAATGTCTTTTTATTTCATGGTGATACAGGTGATTTTGGCCTTTTTCTAAAATTACAGTTTGTCCTATCCGGTTTTGCAACGCATCTGACTGCACATTTTGGCCGATCCTTCTCAAACCATAGCGGCGCTATGCTTTTTCGAACGATCAATCAAACTGTTTCGCCAGTGACAAAGCAAATTCCGGATTCCTGGTGAATTATCCGGGTAAAACCGCTTCAATGGACGGGACACATTCAAATGCAATTTAGCAAGCCAGTCCTCACGGGAGTAATATTAGTTCCGCCGATGTTGTATCAGGAAGAAAAACCCGAATGAAAAACTGGTCACTGTTACTCGGCCTGATATTGCTTACAGGCTGCGCCACCTACGAGTCACGCCCCCTGGTTCCCGCCGAAAACGCCGCGGCGCTTGAAGCCCGATCGCTGAACGATCCGCAACTTCGCAACTTCATCGAAACCTACCGCAACAATCCGCTGCGCGCATGGCCCTTATCCCAATGGGGACTTGATGATCTCACGATGGCGGCTTTTTACTTTCATCCCGATCTCGAAGTTGCCCGCGCCCAATGGGCGGTGGCGCAGGCGGGGCAGACCAGCGCCGGCGAGAGACCCAATCCAACCGTCGGTCTTGGCTTGGGCTACAACACATCCACGTCCGTGATTTCACCGTGGATTGTGACCCCGACCATCGATTTTCCAATTGAGACCGCGGGTAAGCGCGGCTATCGAATCGCGCAGGCTGAACAGTTATCGGAAGCAGCGCGCCTGAATATCGCCTCCGTTGCATGGCAGGTGCGCAGCGAGGTGCGCCAGAGTTTCATAGAGTTTAACACCGCCCGGGAACAAGAGTCGTTGCTCAGGCAGCAACAGCTTATTGAAGCGGAAAACCTGGGCCTGTTGGAACTGCAATACAAGGAGGGGGCGATCTCGGCCTTCGAATTGACCCGGGCGCGTCTGGGTGCAGACGAGGCACGCCTCGCATTGCATGATGCCGAACAACGCAACGCCGCGGCCCGCGCACGACTTGCTCAAGCCATCGGCGTGCCTGTTCACGTCCTGGATGGCATAACATTTAAAGTTGAGGACTGGGAGGATTTGCCTGCCGATATCCCGGCTGAAGACGCCCGACGCCGGGCCTTGTTCAACCGGGCGGATATCCTCGGCGCGCTTGCCCAATACGCCGCCAGCCAGTCGGCGCTGCAACTCGAAATTGCCAGGCAGTACCCCGATATCAATCTTGGCCCGGGTTACGAATACGACCAGGGTGACAACAAATGGTTGCTGGGGTTTTCGCTGACGTTGCCGGTTTTTAATCACAACCAGGGCGCGATCGCCGAAGCGGAAGCACGGCGAGCCGAATATGCTGCCCGCTTCAATGCGCTCCAGGCGCGGGTGCTTGCACAAATCGATATCGCCATTGCGGCTTATCGCACGGCATTGAATAAGCAGACCGACACCGATGCAATGCTTGCCAACACGGCCAGCCAGGAAAAAACCGCCTGGTCGATGTTCGATGCGGGGGAGATTTCCCGCACTGAACTGGCCGGTATGCGTTTACATACAAGCGCCCTGAAACTTGCCCGTCTCGAGGCGGTGGCACAGGCGCAACAAGCCGCAAGACAACTGGAAGACGCACTGCAGGTGCCGCTCGACCTGCCTGAATCCGCCTGGCAATCTACGCCCAAGACATCCGAACCCAAAGAGACAAAGAATCGCCCATGAAAAAGTCAAAATTCACACTGGTCCCCGTCGCGGTCCTTATCCTGATAGTGCTGTACGTCTGGTTTCGGCCGGCCGGCCAGCAAGCGCAGGAAGCAAGCACGGCGACACAGGTCGCGGTTCACGCCGGCAAGGTGACACTTTCGACTTTGCGTGGCTATGTCACGGCCTACGGCAGCGTCGAACCGGCGCCCGCGGGTGAACGCCCGGCCGCCAGCGCACGTGTGGCCTCGGCTGTTCAGGGAATTGTTGCCCAGGTGTATGTCAGCGAAGGTCAGCACGTGGACAAGGGTGACTTGCTGGTTCAATTGGACAAACGTGCGGCAGACGTGGCGGCAAACTTTGCACAGGAGACCCTCGATCGCCAGAAGAGCCTGATCCAGGTAGGTGGCACATCTCAAAAGACATTAGAAGAAGCACAAAAACAACTTGAGGCTGCCAGGGTCCAGGAGTCCTTGTTGCAAATCGTATCGCCGCTAGCGGGTATGGTGACCCGCGTAAATGTCAAACCCGGTGAGGCCATAGATCTCACGACGGTGTTGATGGAAGTGGTAGACATGGATCATCTGGTCGTCAGCGCCCGTGTTCCTAATGCGGAGTTGTCCGCACTGGCGGTCGGTCAATCAGCTGATGTACTCAACGACAACGAGTCAACTCCGCCCGTATCAGGCTCATTATCCTACATAGGCGCCGAAGTGGATAAACAAACCGGCACATCGCTTGTACGCATCACGTTGCCGTCCAACTCGGGCTTGCTTCCCGGTCAGTTCGTCTCTGTTCGCATCGTCAGCGTGGAACACAGGGATTGCCTGGCGGTACCCGTCGAAAGCGTGGTCCAAAATAAGCAGGGAGACAGTGTTATCTTTATGATCCAAAATGACATGGCCAAAGAAATGGCGGTGACCACGGGCTTGCGTGACGGTGGCCTGATTGAAGTCGAGGCAGAGGGCTTGCGGGCCGGAATGCCGGTGGTTACCGAGGGCGCTTACGGCTTGCCGCCGGAAACCAGGATCATCTTGATCAATGACTGATACGCCCCGGTCAACGCACAGCGTGAAGAACTCAAGCGCTATCGGCAAGTTCGCCATACGCCACCGGTTGGCAATTACATTCATCAGCGTGGCGTTGTGCGTGGCTGGCGTCTATGCAATGTTGAAGGTGCCGTCGTCGGTATTTCCGCAGACGAACTTTCCGAGAGTGGTCATCCTGGTGGACAACGGCGTGATGCCCGCCGACGAAATGATGGCGACGATCACGCGTCCCATCGAGGAGGCGATGAAAGATATCCCGGGTTCGGTCACCGTTCGGTCGACAACGGGCAGAGGTTCGGCGGAGATCAGCGTCTTTTTTAACTGGCAGGTAGATATGATCCAGTCGGAATTGTACGTCAACAGCCGCATCTCGCAAATTCGTTCCACGCTGCCGTCGACGACGAACACCACCGTCTGGCGACTTACATTTTCCGCCTTTCCCATCATCGGGGTCAGTCTCACCAGTGCGCAACGCAACATCATCGAGCTTTGGGAAACCGCCCGCTACGATATCAAACCCCGCTTTCTCCGCATTCCCGGTGTTGCGCGTGTCGATATCGTTGGCGGACGCACACCCGAGTATCACGTCGTGGTTGACCCGCTGAAACTGGAGGCAGCCAGCCTGAGTCTTCAACAGGTAACCGATGCGCTCGAGCAAAATAACCTGATCGCTCCCGTCGGTATGCACGAAGAGGATTACACGCTCTACCTGACGGTTGTGGACGGCCGCACTCATGGTATAGACGACATTGAGAATCTCACCGTGTCCGTCGTCAATAACCATCCGATCAGGATTCGGGATTTTGCGCGTGTGGAGCTTGGTCCGGAGCCGGCCTTCAACGTCGTTACCGCCGATGGTGTAAACGCGGTTCTTTTGAACGTCCGCAGCCAACCCGATGGCAGTACGCTCGATATCGCCAGCGGACTCAAACAGGTTCTCGCTGAATTGAAGCAGGATCTGCCGCCGGACATGAAGATTGCCTATTACTACGACCAATCCACATTTGTGCGTGAATCCGTGGCCAGTGTGCGTGACGCGATCCTGTTCGGTTTATTCCTTTCTGTAATGATCATATTCCTGTTTCTGAAAGACTGGGGCATCACCCTGACAGCCATCGCGGTCATTCCGGTCACCGTGCTGACGACCCTCGTCGCGATGCAGTTTACCGGGCTCAGTTTTAACCTGATGACCCTGGGTGGTATCGCGGCAGCGATTGGTCTGGTCATCGACAATGCGATTGTTGTCGTCGAAGCGATTTATGCAAAAATTGCGGCGGGTTTGCCACGGCACAAGGCGATCAAAGTGGCCGTTGGTGAAATCTTTGTGCCCTTGGTCGGATCCACACTCACACCGGTGGTTGTCTTCATTCCGCTGATATTTCTCAGTGGCATCGTTGGCGTCTTTTTCCGTGCGCTGGCGTTGACGATGGTCGTGGCGTTGCTCACGTCGCTTGTCTTGGCGTTGTCGCTCACGCCATCGCTGGCCGCATGGTTCATTCGTGACCGCGAACGTCCCGATCACGGGCATTCACCCGGCAATGAAGAGGGTGGTTTTCTGCTCACACGCGTCCTTCATGTCTATGGGCTTGTTGTTCGCCGGGCGCTGCAGCATCGCTGGCTCGTACTCGTCGCTTGCTGTGCAATCATCACCCTGGGTGGCGGTATCTATCAGAAGCTGCAAAGTGAATTCCTGCCCCCATTGGATGAGGGCGGTTTCGTGATTGATTACGTCGCCCCCTTTGGCACCAGTCTTGCCGAGACCGATCGTCAACTCATGCAGGCAGAGAAAATTTTACGCGGGACCGCGGATGTGGAGAGCTATTCACGCCGCACTGGTGCACGTCTCGCGTTGTCCATCGCGGAGCCCAATACGGGCGACTACCTGGTAAAACTGAAGGCCGACCGGCAGCGCCCGACCGCGGACGTCATTGCTGAATTGCGGCACAAGTTCAATATCGCCCTGCCCGGCATCGAATGGGAATTCCCGGGTATTCTCTCCGACCTGGTGGGCGACTTGACCTGGTCACCGGCGCCGATCGAGGTAAAGCTTTTCTCACCGGATATCGAGTATCTGAAAAACAAGGCGCCCGAAGTTCAGGCGCAACTTGATCAGATTCCGGGAGTCGTGGACACTTTTGACGGACTGGTTTACGCCGGACCCAGCATCAGCTTGCAAGTGCGTCACCTGGACGCGGCACGCTTCGGCTTGAATGCTTCCGAGATCGCGAAAGCAGTGAATACCGCGATGCTTGGAGAGCAATCATCATCTGTGCTTGAGGGCGATCGGGTTATCAATATCCGCGTTCGCATGGATCGATCCGATATCGACCGCCTGGCGAAACTGCGTGAACTGCGGTTACGCACCGCCGATGGGAGTTTGATCAAGCTTTCACAGGTCGCCAACATCGTTGAGGAACCGGGACAACCTGAATTAAGCCGTGAAGATCTGCGCCAGGTCGTGGCCGTGACTGCCCGGTTGGAAGGCCGTGACCTCGGCAGCGCGATGGCGGAAATCAAGGCGAAGCTGGGTCAGGACACTTCGATTCCGCCCGGCACGATAGAGTTTGGTGGCCTGTTCCAGCAACAGCAGGAATCGTTTCAAAACCTCGTGCTCGTGCTGATGATGGCCGTCTTTTTCGTGTTTACCGTACTGTTGATCGAGTTTCGCTCGTTTTACGAACCGGTCGCCATCGTATTCGGCGCCATACTTTCACTATTCGGAACGGTCCTGGCGCTTTGGATTACCGGCACGTCCTTAAACGTCGTATCGTTCCTGGGTGCGATCATCGGCATGGGCATCGTGGCCAAAAACGGCATCCTCATGCTCGATTACGTGGAACATGTGCGCGCGCAAGGTGCGAGCCTGGAAGACGCCCTTGTCCGCTCGGGGCATCGCCGCTTACGTCCGGTGCTCATGACTTCAATGGCCGCCGCATTCGGTATGTTTCCACTCGCCTGGGGTATCGGCGCGGGTGCGGACATGCTCAAGCCACTGGCGATTGCAGTGATCGGCGCGCTGTGTATTTCAGTCCTTCTTTCCCTCGTAGCCACGCCGACCATTTATTATCTCTTGCTGCGCTTGAGTGAAAAAAACCGGCCAGGCTCCCGCAATTGACGATGAGCAAAAACGTTTCGGACTACTAAGTGTAATACGAGACCCGGCCTTGCCATTGATCTCGAAATCGAACGCTATCAGACGATCAAACTCTCTCCTTTGAGATAGGCGTCGCTAAACCGGGCCAGGCCATGGCTGCCGCCGTTGACCAGGCGACGCGCCCTGCGCATGTCATTTTCCAGCAATGCCTCCTTAATCGACCTCTCTTTATCCTTGAGAAAAATCGCCAGCAGAGCGGCAGCAGTCGTCGGGTCATTGGCCAGGTCCGGATTGTCCAGCAATTGATTGCCCAGCCCGAGGGCTTTTCCGTATTTCTCATAGTTGGCCCGACCGGTGAGTTGGATAAACCCCCGCCCCTTATAGCGCTCGCCGTCACCGGCACCGTGGTTGCCGAGGTCGCGGCGGTTGTCGTAAAGATCGTAGGGATGTCCACCCGGCGAAGTATTGAAGCGTGATAGTCCTTCGCTGACGGGTTTGAAGCTTTCCGTCTCCGCACGGATTGTGGCCAGTGCCATTAGCACCATCGGTTTGTCTTCCATGTGCACATTGACCAGCGCGTCGAGCACGAATGGCAGATTGGTCTTGATGTTGTCGACAGGCGTGTAGGGAAAAATCTGCGTCACGATGCGCGGCGTCACCCCGGGAATCGCTGAGGGCAGGTCTGCCTTGTGGGTGATGCCGAGCGCCATCAGGGTCCGTGGACCCGCTATGCCATCGGCCAGTAAGTTCTCACTTTTTTGAAAGGCCAGTAGTGCCGCGGCCGTGGCAGGTCCGAAGTCACCATCGATCTTGCCAGGATTGAACCCGAGCTTCTTCAATCGCCGTTGCAGCTTGACGACATGGGACCCATTGTCACCTTCATGCAGTGAGAGCGTAAGGTTTCCATCGCGCGCTGCCGTTGTGCCATTGGAAGGCGATCTTCTCGTCATGACTCCTCCTTGGTGCTGTCATTTGCCCGGGAAAGTGGCAGGTGAACTCAATTGTAGTTCGTCAACATCCTCGAAGGAAATTCGAAAGACGAAGGGCGCTATTCTTGACCGTGCAAATATTTGCAACCCAGGCTGATCAACTATCCTTATTGCGGCCAAACAAATTCATCAAATCAAAGCAAAGCACACTCAAATGGTCTAAAGTCAAAATGCAACAGCAATAATAATGATAGAAACTGGGAAAATTAATATGAGTATTCAATGGGCTAGCCCGTCGGCGATATCAATTCCACCAGTGGCCAATTTGAAGTCCGATATCACATCGATAAAAAGAACATCTAAAACCCTCGCTTTGGCGGCCATACTTCTGTTGTCTTCATGTACGACCGTGGACCTGAGCAAATTTGGCGAATCAATGACCGCGCTTTCTGAAGCGTCAATGACAAGCCAACGGGAGATTGCGCGCAGCGCTTCAGACGTCGCAAGTGTTTTGGCGTACATTGAACCCAGCCAGGACAGTGCGGTTTGCGAGCCGGGGGGTAACGCTAATTCCCCGTCAGCCTGTGCCAAAAAATTGCAATTACAGGAGAAAGAACTGAAGCATGCGTTTGTGCTCGTTCAGGCTTATTCGAATGCGATCGGTAATCTGTCCAAAACCGCTGGTACCGGCGAGGAAAGCGTCCGAGGCATTTGCAACAGCGTGATAGCTGCAGTGAATGCGATCAGCAACCAAACGAAAGGATCAATATGTGAGAAAAGTGACGAACTGACTGAAAACAAATCGAGTGTTTCGTCTGCTGGTTCGCTGATTGACATCGGTGCAGCACTTGCAGGAGCGTTTACAAGCTACCAGGGGAATAATGCGCTTGAAGATGCAATGGGACAGGCTGATCCGGTCGTCGCCATCATTGCCGCGAAGGTCTCCGAGGCCGCCAGTATTCAGGAGTCCCTGGTCGAAAGTCTCGCTCGTGTACTACAAAGAGATGTCGAAGTGACGATTGATGATTACGTCAGTGCGAGTGAAGCGATACGCGAGGCCAGAGCATTCAAAAGGGGGTCGATAGCGACCTTTGTATCGGACTTTCTTGCGGTGGATGATGAAGACGATGCAAACAGTATGGCGAACAATCTCTCCTCATACTGTTTGAATGCAGCAGACATCGCGACCCTTCACGAAGAGTCACATCTTATCGCCCCCTATCTTACAAACAATTTGAAGGGCGCGACTAGTGGTCAGGGAGAATGTTCCGGGGGCTTGCTGTTGGATGTACCGGTGTTTCTCACCAGCGTTTCGGAGGTTGAAGCGAAACGCTTAAAGAGCCTGGATACTATTGAATCACTGCTTGACCAGGGCGAAGCAAAAATTCAGCTGGAAAAGATCGCTCATATTAATCAATGGAAAGAGGAACAACTGGCGCAGATTAGCGCAATCCCCAAGATTGCGCGCGCCTGGCGCGCGGCGCATATCGAAGCACTTGCGTACACCCGAACCTGCAGCAAATTCATAGGATTCAGCAATAAAAAGTGCGGTGCGTTGACCTTTGAAAATCTCCGGTTGCTTGCAACTGCACTGAGCATCGCCGTAGGTGGTCCCTATGCGATGTTACCCGACGTATTGGATTCAATTTAGTGAAAGGGAGAGAAGTATGGGATTGCTCGAGCGGCGCGCCGAAGAGTTGGCCACTCTTCGGACTAAAATAAAGGAAATACAGACCCTTCAAACAGAGACCCTGAATGCGTCCGGAAGGAGCAGGGCTGCCAAGAAACGCAAACTTGGAAGGTTGATTGCAGACCTGGACGCCTGGCGTGTCAAAGGACCAGAGGCCAAACAAGCCCAACGTGAGGCACTGGATGCGGCGGACGTGTTTTTGATTGCGCTTGACACTGACCAATTGGGGGACATCATCGACGACATTGATGATGCCGCAAGTTTGCTCGAGGAGCCGACCGCAGCAGCCATTCAGAATGCTGAAAGTTTATTTTTTCCAATGGTGGACGATGCCGTTGGCAAAATGAGTACAGCCGTCGTCAAAATTGAAGCTGCCGTCAGCGCCCTCGATGCGGCCCTGGATGCTGCTGAGGCGGGTACCGGCAGCAACAAAGATGCGGCCTTGGCTGAGAAGGCGGTTAAAGAGGCGATCGATGCGCTGTCGATCCTGGTTGTGGTTCCGGGTGATGCAGAAGCGTGACATGGGTAGCGTCAGCAATCTCAATTTTATTGCCGGGTTCTGACATTATAGTGATGATTTTGTCTATACTCAGGGTGCTGGAATACTAAAAAAAAGTAGTAAGCTTTAAAAAAGCCCGGGTCTTTCTTTAAAATTTGATTTGCCAAAATTGCCGGTAATTTTTGCATGATGGGCACATTGCGAGGCAAATTGATTTGAATAAACACGTTGGCAATAACACAAACGAGTGAAGCTATCGGAGTTGATACAACGATGAATGACCTGACCGGTTCACTTAATTTCCTGTCCTGGCCGACGCAAGTCGTCAATGAGCTCCGTGCCATGTTGGCCGACATAAACATTCCTTTGCCGGCGCTATTGGCACAGCTACTCGCCGTTGCCGTCCTGGTCGCGGCCGGCTGGTATCTTTTTGGTCGTGCGAAGTCACGCAGACGCTCTATTGGCCGGGCTGCAGCGCGGGCTACGCTGGCAGCTGTGGCGGTCGGCATCCTGTCTATTTTTGCGGCCTGGGCAGACAATCAGATTAACAAGCGACCTACGGAAATCTTCGGAAGACTCGGATCCCCCGATATTTCTGGTGTTCAGGTTGATCTACTCGACTATCGAGGTGAGTCATTAGGGCCGCAGGTTGAGGTGGATACGACCGGTGCTTTCGTGGTGCGCTACACACCCGTTTTTGCAGACCCGCCAAAAGCCCTGAAAATTCGCGCGCAAGGGTGTGAAGACCTGGTGCAACCACTCACGCGGGCCCATTTGCTCGGCGCAGAAATGACAGTGCAAATGACCTGTGAAGATGGTGGTTAAACAGCTTCCATTGGCAATCCTGACGGTCGGCCTCGGCCTTCTCTGCACCAATGTATCTGTGGCAATGTGTGAAATCTCCGGCAGCGTCACGGCCAGTATAGGGCCAGTTGCTGATGCATCGGTAGTGATGCTACGGGGTCAGGATCACAGGGAAGTCGGCAATACCAAAACCCTTGCGAACGGCAGTTACAAACTCATTTATTCGGAGTTCCCACCTGAATTACGTGCAGCCTCAATCAAAATAACCGCAAATGGGTACGCGCCTTATTCACTTCTGTTTCATAACAGCAAGGACACGGTCTGTCTTCAAAAAAGAAATCATGACGTCGTGTTGAAACTTTCAGCGAATGCCCCCGATGATTTCAGTCATTTGGGTCAGACAATTTTTATATCGCCTTATTCCTGGTGGGGTCAGGATACAGACAGTCTATCCAGCAGATTCAACAAGGATCTACCCGAATTCGTTTACCACAAGATTAGCGCTTTCACGAGCGGTCTGAATCTATCGACCCAAAGCATCGATATCAGCGTCGAGAAACTGGACGAACAGATCACAGCTGCTGAGGGGGAGCGTGTACTCGTTGTTGGAAAGAGCCTGAATGCACTGGGTGTGATCACGGGCGATGGCGAGCTTGTTGAGGGGCAAAACGGCGATGACTATATCGGAGTAACCTCGGTTTTTCGCACAATCCCTTACTATCAGGATGTGGGTCGCATAAACCTGGAGATCGAGGACCGCATTCCATCGAAAAGCGCGAGACCAAGCCAAATTGGAAAAGGCCTCGATGATTTCTGGGGAAAACAGGCATTGCTTTCGGTTGTATTGCAGCGGCTCGCAGTTCATAAGGGCGATTGGAACCCGGACGAGCTGAACAGGTTGAGTGATATTTTAGTCGGCGTGCGCAATACCATGAAGGTCGATGACCAACTGCTTGAATTGACCGAAAAACTGCTCCAGAAAATTGAAGCGGAGCGGCGGTCATGAGCAATCGCTTGATACTGCTGATGGCGCTGTTATTGAGCCTGGTTACCGGGAATACTCAATCGGCAGATATTGTCACTAATTGTTTTCAGCAGGGCGCGCTTGGTAATTGTTCCGGGCAAGTGTTGCAGCACGTGGAATTCAAATCTGTAGTTTTGCAATTCGTCGACCCTGCAAATACGAAACTCGGTGAAGGTCTGGCCAGAATATACTGGCGGGAGGTACTCGACAGCATTTCTGATCTGCCCAAAGCGGGTGTGATCCTTGCCTACGACCGGGACGGTGATATCGAGACGGCCCTGGGTGAGGCAAATTTGGGTGAATTCCTGCAGCGCGAATACCACGACGCCGCTCTCGCTATTGCACTTCAGCAGCAAGCCAAAATGGCTATTTGGGGCGCCGTTCTACCCGACGGTGATCAAATTTATGTTCAAACCTTCCTGACACTTCAACAATCAGAAAACGAACCCTGGACCACCATTTCAGTCGCTCCCAAACAGTCCGCGGGAGTGCGATTATCAGCGCCTTTAAGCCGGAACCGGCTAAATTTGCCAGCTCTCATTCGTAGTCGCGAAAGCTTGTTTCATCGCTGGTTTGTCACCCGCTGCGCTTTGAGTGCCGGTTGCCCGAATGGTGTTGAACTGCGCGCTGAACCCTCGTCGACGGCCAATGTTGTTGCCCACGTTCCTGAGGGTAATCAAATCGAGGTTACCGACATGCAAAATCAATGGATGAAAGTCAGGTCATCCGATCGCGATGGACAGGACCAATGGATCAATATTTACCATCTCGAAATGTTCCCTGAAACAGTTCAATTTGAGAACAGGAAAAACGTCAATTTGCGTGCAGGTCCCAATGGTGAAAAATTGGACTCAGTAAACCTGAATGGGCAATACAGAGTGCTGAATGCGGTTCGTTATGGCCCTTATAAAGAGCCCTGGTACCAGATTGAAATCAACGGACGAAAAGGCTGGATTGCGGGGCGCCTGGTTCAATATCGATCCTATATATTTTCCGGCGTCCATTTGATCGCAGGTCTGTATCGTTATGGGCGTGGCGATTACGCGGGAGCTGGAAATGAACTGCGCGCTTTTCTGGCTGAAACCCCTGAAGAGGATAATGTCACCCGTGCCGTGGCTTTTAGATTCCTGGCGGCGAGCCAGCTTGCCGGAACAAACGTACATTCAGAAAAAGTGAAAAATGCTTTGAAAAATATTGGTACCGCGATCGAGCTGACGCCTTTTGATGCGAGTGGATACACGTTTCGAGCCCTGGTCAATGCCGGTAGTGCAGAGCAATTAACCCCCGCTATTGATGATCTCAAGCAGGCTCTCAAACTCAACCGGCGTGATGAAAACGCGCTTCAACTGCTGGAATCAATGAACCTTATTTACAACAAAGTTGATGACGTTACTTTCGGGCCTGGGCGAACCGAGCCATTGATTAAAATTGAATTGGACAAACTTGCAAAATCTTACCTGAAAGAACCGGGGTCAGGGTGAAGTGCCAGGGTAGATTAGATGTTCGGTCGCTTCGATTTACCTTCGCACCTCACTCTGAGTTCTATGCGAATATCACGGAGTAAAAAGGTGAGACCCGGGCGCTTAACCGCCAAAGTTCATTCTGTTGGGTAGACCTCAGTAAGGCCGCCGGGGACAGGCTCGCCATCAACGATATCGCCAATACCCTCGCCCCGTGCCGTCGACAAGCTTCACCGGGTGGAGTAAACCCGCTGGTTTGAAACATTTTAAAAGTTTATTTCAGTGCGTGCCATATCTCTGTTTTCCGGCATAAGCAGATGTGTACCCGGGCTTCTGAATCTTCGAGTATTCCTGGCGAAATGGTTTTATAAGCACCTGAAAGGCGCGATAATAGGCTATGACGATGTGCCCGGAGATTCCTGCAAGCCTTGCAGGTCCTTTTGGCTAGCAGCTTTGGGTGACCCTAAGCGCCGCGCATCGCTGAAGTGCCGGACCAACGTCGCCAGTTCCGGATTTGCGTAATCCGGGGCCGGTGTAATAGATACCGCAGATTAACGCTAAAATGTATAACACGGCAGGTCAATTTTTGTTTTGTAGAAACAAGAGGGAAAGAACATGAAAAATTTTGCAATATTTGTTATCGGCTCCTTGCTCATGACGGTTGGAGTTGCACAGGCGAGCCCTTTGTATATTACTCAATATAATGGTACTTCGGGTGCGATTGTAGAAACCGATACGGGTGCCATCATTGACACCTTTACGACCACGGTTTCTTCAGAGACCGGTATTGCCGTAAACGGTACTGTCAGGATTATTCCAGCTTTTGCTCAAACTTCCGGAAGTGAATATGACCTGTCGGGAAATGTAATCAACAATGGTATCTATGATAATCCCGAGTACAACAGCCTTTATGATGGGACGACCGATGGTCAGTACAATTATTCAATTGACCACAACGGCAGCTACAGGGTTTTGAGGTTCGATCTGAACTGGCAGAACGGAGCAACGCTGTTCACTCCTGCACTCCGGAGTTCCGGAATCACATACGATGCACTCAGCAATACCCTCTGGATCACGACAAGTCCAAATGATGGTGCACCAAACGGCAACATTCAACAGTTCTCAATGACCGGTGAACTGATTTCTGAATTTTCTACCGCTGCCATTGGTGGAAACCACTATGGCCTGGCATTTGACAGTACCGACGGCACACTCTGGACATCCGACTATCAAGGCAGCACGCTTTCACAGTTCGACACTTCCGGCAATTTGTTGAAGGAAATTGATATGTCGGCTTTGGGTTTTACCGATTTTTTTGGGCTGGAATTTAACCTGGGAGGTGTATTTGAAGGGACCCAGGCTCCTGTACCCGTTCTTTCGAATTGGATGTTGCTGTTGCTGGCGTTGATCATTGGATTTGCAGGGTTAAAGGCAGGCAGAAAACGCCTGGCTGCCTAGACCCGTTGTCATATTTGATTGCCAATACTTTTAACTTTTAAGTATTGCAGTTAAGGTGTCTGATTCCGATAGCTACTTTGATGCGTGCGTATTTGAAAATAGGCACGCATTTTTGTCTCCTGGTCCTGACGGGAAAAGGTATCCTGACTTTTGCGCAGAACAATAGGCAATGAGTTGTGAAACGAGATTGCTGCAAGTTGTGTTGGTCGTCCTGGCTTGCACTATCTGGGTATCCCAAAGCGCCGCGCAGGAACTGACCCCGCGCCTGTTCTGGCCAACACCCAAAGGAACAAAGGTGGTCGTCAGTGGGTATTCATACTCATCC
This sequence comes from uncultured Gammaproteobacteria bacterium, assembly GCA_963801195.1. GTDB lineage: Bacteria > Pseudomonadota > Gammaproteobacteria > Xanthomonadales > SZUA-36 > SZUA-36. Next base: position 1,120,144 of record CAWDDX010000003.1, read on the forward strand.
GGTGGTGTCTTTTTTGATCCCTCGACGCCTATTGCCAATGCCGATTCAAAGATTAACACGGGTATCCTGGCCTATACGCAGACGCTTGACCTCTGGGGACGCACATCGAATGTCCTGGTTAACCTGCCCTATTCATGGGGAAATTCAGAAGGAGTGATTGATGGCAATCCCGAACGGCGCGATTTTAGGGCCTTTGGTGATCTCAGCTTGACCCTGAACGTCAACCTTCGGGGAGCGCCAACGATGAACCGTGAGCAATTCCAGGAGTTTCGCGCGAATCCACACCCCATCGTCGGCGCCAGCATCAAGCTCGTTTTACCCACTGGTCAATATGACCCTGAAAGGCTGGTCAACGTCGGGGCCAATCGCTGGGCGGCCGAATTCAAGCTGGGCGGTGTGATTATTCTCAAACCCAAATGGCTGCTGGAGCTTTCAGCGAGTACGTGGCTGTTCGGCGATGACAATGATTTCATCATGGGTAAAAAGCAACAGGATCCGGTTTTTGCCCTGGATTCCAGCCTCATCAAACGTATCCGCCCCGGGTTATGGGCTTCCCTCGACATGACTTACTTCAGGGGAGGCCGTCAGACCATTGATGGAAACGCGCTTGACGATTATCAGAGCAACCTCAAACTGGGCGGTACGTTCGTGGTGCCGTTTCTTAAACGCCACGCCATCAAAATTGGCTACGCGAATGGTATCTACACCCGGCTTGGCAATGACTTCAACCAACTACTGATCAGTTACCAGGTAGTCCTCAAGTGAGTGTGACCTTTCACCCTTGTGACAAAAATAAATACATCTGCTATCCCATATATACGGATATACATATATAATGGAGGTTAATGAAACCCGAAACATTATTTGGACTGCTTTCGGATCCTACCCGGCTGCGAACCCTGCTTCTCATCCTGGCGGAAAGTGAAGTCTGTGTCTGCGAACTGACGTATACCCTGGAAGAATCGCAACCCAAGATATCACGGCACCTGGCGTTGATGCGGGAGGCAGGAATTGTTGAATCCCGCCGGGAGGGCACATGGATGCACTACCGGATCAATCCATCGCTCCCGATATGGGTAAAAGAAGTAATTGAGACGCTATTTGAGCAATTGTGCGGCGTGAGCCCTTACCCCGACGACAGGAAAAAGTTAGCGAAAATGAAAGATCGTCCGGAGAGAAGCTGTGCCTGAATGTGTAAATATCCTTTTTCTGTGTACCGGAAATTCCTGCCGTTCACAGATGGCGGAAGGCTGGGCGCGCCGGCTTGGCGGTGACCGTGTTGCAGTCCAATCGGCGGGCATTGAAGCCCACGGCAAAAACTCCCGGGCCATCGCGGTCATGCAGGAGGCCGGGGTCGACATATCCGGCCAGGAATCGACAATCGTCAACGAAGCGATGTTGGGAAAGGCCAATATCGTGGTCACCGTCTGTGGCCATGCGGATGAACAGTGCCCGGTGTTGCCGCCGTTTGTGAAAAAGATTCATTGGCCGTTGACGGACCCGGCCAGGGCGACCGGCAACGAGGAGTCGATCATGCACGAGTTCAGGGCGACGCGTGACGAGGTCGAAAAAAGGGTCAGTGACCTGCTGGCCCAACTGAACGTCGGAGTGAGATCGTGAGTGTCCAGTGCGAAACGACCGCCCGGCGTGCAGCCGGCGCGGACATGCCTTTTTTTGAACGCTACTTGAGTATCTGGGTCGCGCTTTGCATCGTCGCCGGCATCGTGCTCGGGCAATTTATTCCAGGTCTTTTTGCACGCCTGGGTTCGATGGAAGTGGCCAGCGTCAACCTGCCGGTGGCGGTATTGATCTGGTTGATGATCCTGCCGATGCTGCTCAAGATCGATTTCAATTCGCTGAAGGAAGTCAGGCGGCACTGGAAAGGCGTTGGCGTCACCCTTTTCGTCAACTGGGGTGTAAAACCGTTTTCGATGGCACTGCTGGCATGGATTTTTATCCGTAATCTTTTCTCAGGCTGGCTGCCGGCAGAGCAACTGGACAGCTACATCGCGGGCTTGATCCTGCTGGCGGCGGCGCCGTGCACCGCGATGGTGTTTGTCTGGAGCAACCTCAGTGAAGGGCACCCTGGTTTTACCCTGTCGCAGGTGGCGCTGAACGACCTGATCATGGTGTTTGCGTTTGCCCCGATCGTGGCCCTGCTGCTCGGTATTTCATCGATCCACGTACCCTGGGATACACTGGTTTTGTCGGTGGTTCTGTACATCGTTTTACCGGTGATCGTAGCCACGGCGTGGCGCCGGTGGCTGATGCGGGACGAGGGTGGCGAAGCGCGTTTGCAGCGGCTGCTCGGGCGTATGCATCCGGTCTCTTTATTGGCCTTGCTGGTGACCCTGGTACTGCTGTTCGGCTTTCAGGGCGGCCAGATTATCGCCAGGCCGATCATTATCCTGTTGTTGGCGATACCGATATTGATCCAGGTCTATTTCAATTCGGGGCTGGCCTACCTGCTCAACCGCAAACTGGGTGTGGAGCACTGCGTGGCCGCTCCTTCGGCCCTGATCGGCGCGAGCAATTTCTTCGAACTCGCCGTGGCCGCGGCCATCAGTATTTTCGGCCTGCAATCCGGCGCTGCATTGGCGACAGTCGTTGGTGTGCTGGTCGAAGTTCCCGTTATGCTGTCGGTGGTGTGGATCGTCAACCGGAGCAAACCCTGGTATGAAGCAACGGTACAGGAATAAGCCAGATAGGCTGATTCTGTTCACCTGGAAAAACGCCAGCATGCGCAAATTGTCCTGTTTCAGGACGAGGGCGCCTTCAATTTCGAAGTTCCAGGGCCGGTCTTGCTCCATTCAATACCCGTCCGGGATCAGGTAGAGTCAGCCTTTTACCCGACAGTCAAAAGATGGCTCCCCGTTTGGAGGAACAGGCAATGAAAACCCTCACGCTTTTATTGGTATTGTCACTGGCATCTGTCGCCGCCCGGGGTGATTTTACCTGCCCTGCAGGCACAAACGAGGCCTGCCTGGACGCGGGTGATACGGTTTGCCCGGCGTCTGCAAAATGCGTCGATGCCGATGCCGTTTGTCTGGATGCGCGCGACTGTGACTCCGCACGGGGTTTTATATGCGGGTCTGCATACGATCATGTTCTGCATGATTTTGAAAAGGCCGTGGGTCAATGCAATCAACTCACAGCGGAAAATGTAAAATTGCGTGAAAAGGCACTGCAGCGGAGAAATTGCGTCATCAACGCCGCCAACCTGAAAGCGGCCATCCGCTGTGTGCGGTAAGCGCGCACGGACCGTAACCCGAACATTGCACCAGCCGGTCCCGGCTCTGTTTCCAAGCCATTGAATCGATTTCTGAATCTGAAGTTTTCTACCCGCGTTTAATAAGTACAGTTTGTACCCGGGCCGAGTCCGACTGATGCAATGTCCGGGCCTAAACCACAGACGAAACGTATATACTGCAACCATTGGATCCCATCGATTACCGTGTTCTCAAAGGAGAATTTATGAATACCTTGAACCGCATCAGCCTTTTGACCCTGGTCGCCAGTTTCTGCTGTTGGCTGACAGCTTTCGCAGCGCCGGCGTCATACGACGTTATCCTGCGCGGTGGCACCATTTATGACGGTAGTGGTGAAAAACCCTACACCGGCGACCTGGCCATCAGCGGTGACAAAATCGCCGCGATCGGTGACATCGGCGATGCCAGCGCGCCGCTTGAGATCAACGTCGAGGGTCTTGCTGTTGCGCCGGGGTTTGTCAATATGATGTGCTGGTCCAACGAATCACTCATCGAGGACGGCCGGTCGCAGAGTGATATTCGCCAGGGTGTAACCCTCGAGATTATGGGCGAAGGGGATTCGATGGGGCCGCTCAACGACAGGATGAAAAAGGAAATGCGCGACGACCAGGGCGACATTCATTACGATGTCGAATGGACCACGTTGGCGGAGTACCTGGATTTTCTCGAAGGTCGTGGCATTTCACCCAATGTTGCCTCGTTTATTGGCGCCGCCACCCCGCGCAACTACGTTATCGGTTATGAGGACCGCGAACCCACCGCGGAAGAGCTCGAGCAGATGCGCGCCCTGGTCCGGCAGGCGATGGAAGAGGGCGCACTCGGTGTCGCCTCTTCGCTGATTTACCCGCCCGGCAGTTTTGCCAAAACCGATGAATTGATCGCCCTTTCAAAAGTCGCTGCCAAATATGACGGTATGTATATTTCTCACATGCGCGATGAAGGCGCCAATATGCTCGAAGCGCTTCAGGAGCTTATCACCATTGCCCGTGAGGCCAACATCCGCGCTGAAATTTATCACTTCAAGTCATCCGGCAAGCCCAATTGGCCGCTGTTTGACCAGGCCGTTGACATGGTCGAGAAAGCCCGGGCAGAAGGACTGCAGATCACGGCCGACATTTACACTTATCCGGCAGGAGCCACCGGTCTCAACGCCGCAATTCCACCCTGGGTTCAGGAAGGCGGTTTTGAGGCGTCGGTAGAACGCATGAAAGACCCGGTCATGCGCGAAAAGATCGCGGCTGAAATGCTGGAAAACTCGACCGAATGGGAAAACCTGTATATCGGCGCCGGTACGCCGGATAACATCCTGCTGGTCGCGTTCAAGTCAGACGCCTTGAAACCACTGACGGGTAAAACCTTGGGTGAGGTCGCAAGAATGCGTGGTACCGATCCGCGTATGACCGCCATGGACCTGATTATCGAGGACGACAGCCGCGTCGGAACGGTGTATTTCACCCAGTCCGAGGACGTGGTCAGGAAGGCGGTTGCCCTGCCGTGGGTCAGCTTCAATTCAGACGAATCGTCGGTCGCGCCCGAGGGCGTATTCCTGAAAAGCAACCCGCATCCGCGCGCCTACGGCAGTTTCGCCCGGGTACTGGCCAAGTATGTCCGTGACGAAAAGGTGTTAACACTGGAGGAGGCGATTCGCAAACTGGCGGCGCTGCCGGCCGATAACCTGAAAATCGACCGCCGTGGGCATTTGAAAACCGGTTTCTATGCGGACGTGGTCGTGTTTGACCCGGCAAAGATCCAGGATCACGCCACCTTCGTCAAACCCCACCAGTACGCGACCGGCATGTTGCACGTATTCGTCAACGGTACGCAGGTGCTGAAGGACGGCGAACACACCGGCGCCAAACCGGGACGCGCCATACGCGGGCCGGGCTGGAGCGGGGCCCGCTAGAAGACCCGGCAGATTTAACGGGTTCAACAGTGGGTTAGCATTGTGATCAGATACGAGCGGGTTTTGCCGTTTGAACCTCACAACTGTTAAGCGCAGATTAAGCTTTCTGCGCTACCCTTATCTCAATTCATGAGGACTTTGAAAAGGAGAGCAGTAATGACCGGATTTCTCAAAGCAACTGTTTCAATTTGCATGGCGTGTTTCTTGTGCGCCTGCAGCACCGTACCCAGCAAGCAGGATCAGGGCGTCATCATTGGCGCCATCGCCGGTGGCATCCTCGGCAACCAGGTCGGCGGCGGCAGCGGACGGGTGCTGGCGACCATCATAGGCTCCGTGGCCGGTGGTGCGATCGGCGGCAGCATAGGCCGCACCATGGACGAGACGGACCGTCTCAATACCGCGGCGGCGCTGGAAAACGTACGCACCGGTGTGCCCTCTACCTGGGTAAACCCGGATACCGGATACGAGTACGTGGTGACACCGACCAATACCTATGAATCGAACGAGGGACCTTGCCGTGAATACACGATGGACGCCACGATAGGTGGTGCGACCGAGCAAATCTACGGCACGGCCTGCCGGCAGGCGGACGGTGGCTGGCTGGTGGTGGACTGATCAGCCGCTTGCAGAGCGGACCTTAATATTCGGCCAGTTATCTCAGGGGCCGGTCGTAACAATCAAAATACGACCGGCCCGATTGTCTTTTTGTTAACTTATATCGTTACTTTTTACCATTGTGCCCGCAACCCTGCTCCATCTCTGAGTGCGCGATATCCCAGAATACTTCAGGTTCGAGAGCGGCGGGTACGTAGGAGCCGCCATTGATTTCAATCAGTCCTATGAAAGACCGCAAATGGTTACGCGAGGCACAGACAAGGCTTTCGTAGGTGCTCAATAAGTCGATATTGACTGTCTCATCAATCGCGGTTTGAAGACCTGCGATGTCGGTCTCTTCAATTGCAGTGCCGACATACAGGCCGTCCATCACCGATTTAACACCTTCTGCCATCAACCAGTCGAACCAGGTCTGCAGGTCCTGATTTGTAAAAGCACCAACCTCGACAAGCGCCGGATCTGTCAGCCTGTAACAATCGATCAGTTTTTTGAGGGCATCCATATGTTTTTGTTCGGCCACGGCAATATTGTCGAATATCACCAGGTCCCACAATTCGCCCAGCACCAGGTAACTGTCACGCGCAAGCTTCTCTTCTTCACGCAAAAACAGCAGCGAGTCAATTTCGCCTGTTGTCAGGTCGGTTGCCGCAATGCTGTAAAGTTCTTCGGCTAAGCAACTCCCGTCCATGGCACCATCTCCAATGCCCTTGCCGTAGCCGCGGCGATAGCCGAAACCCCCTCCGTCTCCGCTACCATCACAAGTGCCAAAGCCATCGCCACAACCATCGGTCAAATCAGCGATGCTCGTCGTTGCACCGGCGCACGTCAGTAGCGCCGCCGACAAAATAGTGAATATCAATTTGTGCAGCATTTTCCTGTCTCCATTTCAAACCTGAGGCCAGCGTTTACTATCCCCGCCGGCCAAATGGTTTATTTAAGTTCCCTTGCCGCCCTCCAATTCAGGGGGAGCACTCATTGGCTTGCTCCTTGAGGGAATATTAACGCGGTGCAGCTGAACCAATGCTTAAGTACAATTTAAGCTGCTGCTAAGGTTTGCATCGCTCCAACCATCATGATTATCCCGCCGCGGTCAACTTCAATAAGCTTGACTTTGAGTGTGAAGACCAGTCAGGTGCAGGTGCTGGTTTTGTCGTTTTTTCAGTGGTAACCGGGGGTTATATTCACCCCCGGTTGGTTGGAGTCACAAGGTTATCCAGTTAAAGGATGGTTGTGTTTTCTGCTTTCAGTAAGCAGTCACGTCACCTGGATATCCATTACAAACACTCGGACGGATCGTACTTGCAGTACAGATCCTCAGGGATTGCGTAATTGTGGATATACTCTATGGCCCGTAGCACATCACTGGCGGCGCCGACAAAATTCTGGATGTTTCTTTGCACGATGGGATCCGGATTCGGATACTTCGCTACCCACTTAAACGGTTTCAAATTAGTTGCGAGTACCCAAATGCTCGTCGATTTACCTTCGAGGATCAAGTCAGCCTTTATATCGCTGTTGTAATCACGTTTGTAACCGGACTCGGAGAAATTCACGAAGGTCTCTTTTACATTGGTGAACTCGGCATAGACACTCCAGCCAGGCATGGCCGGATTTGCCTCGAGTATGTCGCAGGTATCGAGATATTCCAGGTCCGTGGTCAGGTCAAAGCCGTCTGGATATTCGTCGCCCTCCGTCCAGGGATCGGCAGCGTCTTCCGGCCAGCAGTCTTCATACAGCGCGGGCAGGACGTCTGCAGTCGCTAAAGTAGCTTCGGTATTCCGGGTGATTTTGAGGAACCGGTTCAGATACTGGACCAGATCCACCGTAATTTTGCCGGTCTTGTTGGCGGCTGCACCGAGATACACCGCAGCACTATTGAAGTCCTCTTTCTCCAGTTTCCCGGGTAAGGCGCAATCGAATATGAACGTACCGCTATCCCAGCACACACCTTCCGGCAAAAGATTGTTCAGGCCTGCTGATTCCAACTTGGGCCAGTCGCTCTCGCCAAGGGCCGGGTGATACTGTATGCCCGCGGCGGGATCACCTTTCGCCCACAGATCCACCTCCATGGGGTCAGTCGCAAAATGTCCGTATTTCATCAAGCGAACGTAAAGCGCCATACTTTCCATGGGTGAGTCGATTGTCGACCAACTGCAATATCCCGGGTTTCCATCCACTATACATAAATCCGGGTCTCCGAACCCCATCTCCAAGCGCCCGGTCGGATCGAGCCGGAGCTGGCCAGCTTCCTTGATATTCGAGATAACCTCATCGAAATGCATGCGGCTGTTTCGTTCCTTGGTGCGACCGCCGTTAAGACGCCCGAAATAGTCAACCCCGACAACCAGGTCGCCATATATTGGATCGATATCGCAGGAAAAGGGCAGGAACGGAAGGCGTTCACCATCCTCATCGACCGCAACTGGGCAATAGCCCCAGCCATAACCAGGAATTTCCTTGGGCAATTCGATCCAGCGTTGCGCGAAAATGGGCTGTCCGGTCACGTCATCCCGCAGGATATGCAGCAAGTTGCCAAACACGTCGCCGCAGCCACCGCCGCCACCCTCGTGGCCGCTGCCACCGCCACCGTCATCCTGACTGACGGCTGGAAGTGGAACCAGTGCCAGTACTGCCATGGTTAACACCATACAAACGAAAAATGATAATTGCTTTGTTCCTGAGGTATCTTTCTGCCGGGTCCTGGGCTCTTCACACCGGATTACCGGGCACGAGATATGACCAACTGGTAATTGAGTTCTCATCGCATTCTCCTTCGCATTTCCCGTAATACAAGAATTACAGGAAGCCCCATTTGTATGAAGCCTGTGCTTGCTCTTACGAAAATTATTAACAGCGTGGTCAAGATGGGGCCAATATCAGGATAGACCCTTGTTGCTTAACGAATGCTTAAGACATTTTTAAGCCAGGGTTAACATAAATCTTTACCTTATTAACAGCTTATGATTATTTTAAGCTTGGATTAAGAAGACGTATGCTAATCTGCCCTTAGTAGGTCAGTATCATGTCAGGCCACGGTTAAGGCCGACATGTTGGCTAACCCGAATATTTCACCAAGGCGGACGAGTAAGTGACATATTTCTATCTATTTCAAGGTGATACAGGAGTTTTTGGCCTTTTTCCGAGATTACAGTTTGTCCTATCCGGTTTTGCAACGCATCTGACTTCAAATTTTGTCCGATCCTTCTCAAACCATAGCGTTGCTATGCTTTTTCGAATGATCGATCAAACTGTTTCGCCAGCTACGCTGCAAATTCCGGATCCCTGGTGAATTATTCGGGCTAACAGGACCCAATGAGACTCGCATGGACACCCCCACGTCCATGAAATTCGGTCTCCTCGCAGTCAGCGACCAGCACCAGTTGGAATGCTGACAACGGCCGGGCGCCGCGCAACCCCCGCGCGGCGCCTTTTTTCAAAATAGTCCCCACGCCAGGATAGCCATGCAAACGATGACAGGTTCTGGACGGGGATGGGCCTTGACCTGAAACTTTAAACCCGAATCCCAATGGTGCGCGCATACTAGAGTTTGCTCCAAGCAGTTCCTGTTTGAATTTAATGTCAAATAGTAACCGCTCGGATGCTTTTAGAATTGAACCAAAAAAGGTGGAAGATTTGAAAGACCGGAACGGGTCTCGCAGTAACCGGGGGCGTTAAACGCCCCCGGTTGGTTGGAATTACAAAACTATCCGGCTAAATCATTCATTTCTGACTGCTTCATTCGGGTGAAGGTGGAGGTGGAGGAGGAAGACAATAAATGTCCGGTATGTACGTGCAGTACAAATTCTCCGGAACCTCGTAATTGTGGAAAAACTCGATGGCGCGTAACGTATCACTTGCCGCGTCGACAAAATTATGGATTTGCACTCCACCAGGGTTATAGTCCATGTTCACTAATGTTATCCAATCCAACAGCGGCTCTTGTTCGACAGTCATCCAAATATTTGAAATTGCGCCTGGGTCAGACTCAACGCTGGGCTCATCAACTGCTTGAATCCTTGGGGCCCTGGATTGGGTGGCAACACTTATTGGTATATTAAGCGTAGCTTCGAGGGATACCGTGGCCTTCCTGTTATCCCAGATAATTGCCCTGGTATAATCGGAATATCCAAAGTCCATAAACCATTCCTGTACGTTAGTGAAATCATAGTAATTCGGAATCGACGAATCCACATCGTTATCGAAACAGTCCCCATATTCCAGGTCCACGGTCAGGTCTACTGTGACAGGTGGTTCTTCACCTTGCGTCCACGGATCGGCATTGCCTTCCGGCCAGCAGTCCCGGTACATCGCAGGCAGCCTGGCTAGTGTTGCTGCCGCAAATTCGGTGCTCTGGGTGATTCTCAGAAAGCGGTTCAGATACTGAACCAGGTCCACCGTGAAGAAATTATGTTTGCCACCAGCTGCGCCGAGAAGATCCGCACTGGTATCGAAGTCCTGGGAAGTGAGCGGCTCGGGAAAAAGGCAAGGCGCTATGGGTTCACCATCATCGAAGCAATCTGCCGGTCTGTCGAAATCGCCTTTACTATCCCAAACCTCGTTATAGGGGGGCAACCAGTGTAAAAGGCTCGGTACAGCAAATTCAAACTTGGGCCAGTCTTCCGCGCTGAGTGCCGGGTGGTATTGTATTTCGAGCGCGGGATCGCCATGCCACCAAAGATCCACTTCTAACGGATCTGTGGCTATGTGTCCGTACTTCATCATCCTCTGGTAAAGCGCCATGTTCTCCATCGCTGAGTCGACCGTCGCCCAGACACAAAATTCCGGGTCTGAATTCAACGTACAACCAGGTGCATCCGGATTAGGGTCATCCGGATCTACAAACCCCAGCGCGAGGCGGCCAGTCGGATCGAGGCGGAGCCGGACAGCCTGCTTGATATTGGTTATGGTTTCATTGAAATGCATACGCAGGTTGCGTTCCTGGACACGACTGCCGTTGAGTCGGCCAAAGTAGTCGACTTCAACCGTGGCGGCATTGGTGGTGTCCACATCGCAGGAGTATGGCTTGAACTGGAGTGGTATACCTAGAGCATCGACCGCGATTGCACAATAACCCCAGCCATAACCCGGCAACGCCTCGGGCATCTCGACCCAGCGTTGCGCAAAAATTGGCTGCCCGGTGGTTTCATCCCGCAGGATGTGTATCAGATCACCAAAAACATCACCAAAGTCGACCACGACCGCCGGAGTGTCGGTTCCGCCGCCTCCACCGCCTTTTCCATTGCCACCCTTACTGATGGCTGTAGCGGGTACCAGCAGCAATAGTGTCGTTATTATCAATATCATCCATCCAAATCTTGATGGCGTTCTCATACCCTCGTAGCGCCCTTGCCGGCTCCCTGGCTGTTTTCCCTGAATTGTAAGGCACGGAGGTAGATTTGAAGACATAGCTCTCATCGCTTTCTCCTTCGCTTTACTTTGAGACAAAAGATCACAGAAGACTCCATCGTAATGAAGTCTGTGGTTGTTCTTCAGCGATTTATTTACAGATGGATCAAGACGGAATCAAATCCAGAATATACGAATACATATTAATGGAAGCTTAATGAACTCTTAAGCCAATTTTAATAAACCGTGAAGCTTTCCAGGAGACTAAAAAAGTTTTCAGCTTAAATTAAGTGTCAATGTGTGGTCTGCAGGTCACAGATTGATCCGATCCTGGAAAGGTTGGACAGATGGCCGACAGAACCCAACGAGACTCGCGTGGACATCCCACGTCCATGAAATTCGGTCTCTTCGCAGTCAGCGACCAGCACCAGTTGGAATGCTGACGACGGCCGGGCGCCGCACAAGCCCCGCGCGGCGCCTTTTTTTCAGATTCGGAAAACCCCAGGAATGGCTATCTGAAACTGCGCCAGCTATTTTACTCCGAACAGTTCAACTTCAAAAATCAGGGTCGCATTCGGCGGAATAACACCTGCACCCCTCTCACCGTAGGCCAGTTCCGGTGGAATCAGGAACAAGAAAACGCTGCCGACCGGCATCAGCGGGATACCCTCCTGCCAGCCTTTAATGACCTTTCTCAGACTGAGCGTAATGGGTTCGTCGTTGTTAAACGAAGTATCGAAGACGACGCCGTTTAAAAACAGGCCGCGGTAATGCACGCTGACCCTGCTACCGGCTTCTGGTTTTTTACCCGTGCCGGTAATCAGGGCTTTGTACTGAAGCCCTGAACCGGTTGCAACGGCCTCGTGCTTGATTTCATTCCAGTATTTCAAACCGGCCTGTTCTTCTGCGATTGCCGGTGCTTGTGGAAGCAGGAACAGGACACCCAGCGGCACTGATAAAAACTTTTTCATGCTTAATCCCAATTACATTGATATGAAGTAAGAGCATGACGTATTGAGGGGTTGACCGCCAGCGGTGAAAAGGGGTCAGGTTCGATTTCCCCGCAAATTTAAGCGCCGTCATCCCGCCGAAAGACGGTTCCATTTTCAAAGTCAAACCCGGGCAAGTTAAACCTTACTTATTTTCAGGATGAGGTTTTAAATAATGGCCCAGAAGCTTCAGACCGCTTTCCGCCGGACAGTACCGGCTTGACCCGGGGTGGGTATTGCTGGTCGTACCGCCCAAAGCTTGACGGCCTTTTCAGCGCGCGCAAAATCCGCAGGATCATCGATCTCGCACCAGTCATGACCCTGGATTGAACTGACGCCGACCAGCCCCGTTTCCGCCAGTTTATCAATCGCTGACAAGTACCAACGCGCCAGTCCATCGGGGCCTGCAATCAGCTGTTCCACTCTATGAACAAAGGCCTCGGCACCAGAACGGCTAAAAATCATCATTCCGATCGATTCACCGTTGACGATGTTCCTGTCCAGTTTTTTTCCGACGCGGATGAGCCGTTCGCCATGGGCACTTATTTTCATGTCGTCGCCGTCGTATTGCGCTTTGCGGTCGATGGCCAGTGTGACGGGGTATATCCGTTCGCTGCACAAGAAGTGTCCAAGGGTGGAAGCGCTGAACAGCGTGTCGCCGTTGATCAGTAAAAATGGTGAGTTCATTTCCCTGCGTGCGACCCAGCATGTACCGATGTTGTCCGAGACAGCGTAAAACGGGTTATACAACGTTCGCACCGAAATGCCCTTGATTTTATGTATGTCGTTTTGCACCAAGCGATGTTTGAAACCGGTGACCACGACCACTTCATCCACGCCATTGGCGGCCAGCGATTCCACCTGGTGTGTCAGCAGTGTTTTACCGCCGACAGACAGGCAGCACTTGGGGAGGTTGCGGGTCAATGGCAACAACCTGCGTCCTTGCCCGGCACTCAATATTATTGCTTTCACATTAAGGGTTCCTTACCAAAGATGTGTCAATAATATTCAGTAGGGATCGCCGCCGCTTGGCACGAATGGACAAAGCTTTAACACTCACTTGGGCGTGGGACCCCGGGCAGTTCGCGTTATCCGGAATTGTTTTGTATTCGGGTGATCCAGGCGATGTTCAAGGTGTTGGGCGTTGTTTCGCTGTTCGTGGCCGGCTGATCTTTTTGACGCGGCGTAAACCATTATCCTGTTGTGATGATTCAAAAAGCGTTATTCTGCAATGCGTTGGCAGCCGGAAACAATGCCAGGCTGGATCAGCGCCTGATCGATCCGGGTTGTTTGGCCTGGACCTTGTAAATTTGATGCGCATATAGCCATCGAACTATTTTTTGAGAGGTATGTATGCTTGACTATTTTGCTCTGGGTATCCTGGTTTTCGTGGGGATCACCCTGTTTTACGGAATCATCGCCATTCACGATATACCTTATGAGATTGCAAAACACCGTAACCATCCGCAACGCGATGCGATCCACGTAGCGGGCTGGATCAGCCTGTTTACCCTGCATGTTCTATGGCCGTTTTTGTGGATATGGGCCACCTTGTACCGCGAGGACCGAGGCTGGGGTTTTACGGATAAAAAAGGCGCAGGCGACCAAGCCAAACAACTGGAATCACAGCTGGTTGAAATTTCCGCCAGGCTTTCTGCGCTTGAGCGCAGCGGCGGGGTAACGCCACCACCAGTCCCGGATACTGGTAACGGGGGAGATAAATAATGGATTTACTCCTCATACTTACCTATACCGCGATATGTGTTGTTGTTTTCAAGGTTTTCAAAATACCGCTGAACAAGTGGTCGGTTCCGACAGCTGTATTGGGCGGTATCGTCCTCATCGGGACACTGGTATTCCTGATGAACTACAACCATCCCTACTCGGAGATCGGCCGTGAATATGTCGTTACCACGCCCATCGTACCCGCAGTCAGCGGCACCGTCGTGTCTGTCAGCGCCAGGCCGAATATTGAACTGAAGCAGGGAGATGTCCTTTTCAATATCGACCCTGTACCGTTTCAGAGCAAGGTGGACTCGCTTGAAGCACAGATCGTGCTGGCCAGGGATGATGCAGAACGCGCCCGGAAACTGCTGGTTTCGAACAATATCAGTCAACGGGACGCGGAGGCGACCTTTAGCCGGTTGGCAGATCTGGAAGGACAGTTGGCCACGGCACAATTCAATCTCGACCAGACCACCGTACGGGCGCCTACCGACGGTTACGTTACGCAAATGACCCTGAGGCCCGGCATCCGGGCAGTATCAATGCCGTTACGGCCGGTGATGGTCTTTGTGAACAAGGAAAGCCTGTATTTTGTTGGCTGGTTCCGGCAAAACAGCCTGCTCCGCCTGACAGCGGGGGATGAGGCCGAAGTGGCATATGATGGAATACCCGGCCGGGTATTTACAGGCAGGGTGGTGACCGTGATGCCGGCGCTTGCCGAAGGGCAGGTACAGGCCAGTGGTACCCTGGTCAGTCCGATGTCGGCGCCTTATCCCGGCCGTATCGGGGTCCGTATCGAAATAACCGATCCGGCATTCGAAGCCTACAGGGACTTGGTGCCGGGTGGTGCATATGCACAGGCCGCCATCTATTCGCAACATTTTCACCACGTGGCGATCATGCGGAAGATACTGTTGCGCATGTCAGCCTGGATGAATTACCTGTACCCGTTCCATTGAACGCTGGGGCGGGTGATCCATTGCCCGCCCGTTTGATTTTTTGGGTGTCTGCGACCCTATAGCAGGTCTTCGATAAACCACGCCGAAAAGGCATGTCGCCCACTGACGTTGGCTTTCCTGTAAATGGTGGAGGCCTGTTGCCGCACGGTTTTTTCCATCGTGTCGCGAACCGAGGCGATTTCCTTGAAACTCAGACCCTTGAGCATAAGCATTGCCACTTCGCGCTCGGTTTGAGTCAATTGCCAATCTTCGAACTGCTTTTTCAGCACCAGCGCCAGTTCATGGCGGGCGGTGGCAAGGTCCAGGGGCAAGATTTGTTCGGACGACTCTGCAACGGACACAAGTTCAGCCTTCAGACGCGCGTTTGAGCGACGTTCTCTCCAGACTCCAACGATCAGTCCGGTTATCAGTGCAAAGGACAAGATGGCGATAGAGAGTTCAATTGCAATGTGCGCCATGCTCGCGCCTTCCCGGTAGTCGTAGACCACATCCCCCAGGTTTCCGGCGATGACGATCGCCAAAATCAAAATAATAGAAATTTCTTTTGTATACAGCATGTTAAAAAAACCTGTTCCTGGGAAAGAGCGTGTCAAATTGTCAGGGTACAAATGTACCATGCCGGGCATAGTAGACACATGCCCGATTCCCGTCTCCGCCGCCGCGCTATATAGTCGCCCGCTTTTGGCCGTGCCAGGATTGCGATGACACTTTTGAGTACCGTTCGAACCGCCAGCGTATTTCGAAACCCATATTTTGCCGGTTTGGCTGTCATTTGTATGTCCGTGCACAATTCTGGTCGGGCTTCACAAGAACATGGCTTCGAAACAGTGCGGGTCAACCAAAACCTGACCCTTGCATCGCTTCTCAACACCACCCTGGAACGGCATCCGAAAGCGGGTGTACTGACGGCACGGACGGCAACCAGCAATGCTGAGTCAAAATATGCCAGGGCCTGGCTGCCGGACGCAACGGAGTTGACGGCCTTTCATATGTCCGATCGTGCATTTGATGATACCGGCGCATACGAGAACGAGGTTGCCCTGACATTTCCAATGTGGTTGCCGGGTGAAAAGAAGGCACAGTCGCGGCTGGGAGAGGTTTTGACAGCGGCGCAGGTTTCTGGTGAAGCGGAATTCCGCTGGCAAATCAGCGGGCAGTTG
Organism: uncultured Gammaproteobacteria bacterium; assembly: GCA_963801195.1. GTDB lineage: Bacteria > Pseudomonadota > Gammaproteobacteria > Xanthomonadales > SZUA-36 > SZUA-36. The sequence continues at coordinate 1,136,110 of CAWDDX010000003.1, forward strand.
AGACAGCAGCTGTGGCAGTTGAAGCTGGCCCGGCGTGATTGGGAGCTGGCGATCGAACAGGAGCAAAGACTGGGTGCGGTCCTGGCCCAGGTCACTTTATTTGCCGAGTCCGGTGAGTTATCCCGGGCCGACCAGCTCGCGACCATGGAAGAATTCGCTACCTGGAAAGGTGAAACCATGCTGCTGGAGGCGGAATACATGGACGCCTTACGGTCATACCGGTCACTGACCGGCCAGGACTCCATTCCGGCTGCAATTGATGAGCAACTCAGTGAATTGAACGAAATTGGGAATGATCACCCGGCCCTGCGCAAGTCCATGGTTCGGCTGGCCGAATCATCCGCAGCGACAGAGGTCATACGCGAACGCAGCAACCCCAGACCGAGTCTGGATATCTTCTGGCGCGGCTTCCGGGGTGATCAATACGCCCCCGAGGTCAACGCGCTTGGTATCGGTTTTGCAATACCCCTGGGCAAGTCTCCGCGGCGCGAGCCGGATGTCGCCAGGGCATACGAGGCGTTTGCGATAGCGCAAGCCGATCTGCTTGAAACAAAACGTGTGCTCGACCTGCAACTGCATGAGGCAAGCCACGTCTTACATACCACGCGTGAGAGGCTGGAAAACTCGGAGACCATCATTGAGGCTGCCAGCGAGCGGCACAGCCTGGACAAACTTTCCTATGAGCTCGGCGAGTTTTCAACCCGCGAGTGGTTGCGCCGTCTGACCAGGTTCAAGGAAATAGAACGCTCACACGAACTGCTTCTGATACGGCAGGGAGCGGCAATCGCTGCTTATAACCAGGCTGTTGGAGAGTCTTTATGAAATTCAGAACAACGTTATTGCTTTCGGCATTATTGATCCCGGGCCTGGCTGCCGCTGTCGAGGTGCTTCCGATAAACGATCAGGAGCAGGAACTGCTTGGCATCGAGGTGCAAACCGTCAGCTCGCTCGAGCAGGGGAGTGCCGGAGAGATCACCCTGCGGGTGGCTTTTGCGCCTGATGGCGAATGGGCGATCAAGACCCCGCTGGCCGGAGTTTTGCATCGTGTTTTTGTCCAGCAGGGGGACAGGGTGAACGCGGGAGACCCGCTGCTGGTTGTCCGCAGTGCGGAAATGGTCGCATTGCAGAGAGATTATCTGAAAGCACGGGCCGAACTAAATTTACAGACGGCCAATTGGACCAGGGATCAGAAACTGGGTGAGGCAGGTTCAATTTCGGAGCGCCGTTTGCATGAAACCCGTTACGATCACGATACGGCGCGGGCGGAGTACGCGGGTTTGCGCGGTCAGTTGATACTGGCTGGATTGACCGAAACGGATCTGGATCGTCTTCAAAACGGGATGGAGGTCGGCCCGGACATCGTTTTGCGTGCGCCCGCCGATAGCGTCGTGCTGTCCCGGCCGGCGATGCTGGGCGATCAGCTTGACGGCAGCGATTTACTGGTACAACTCGGCGAGACGCAGAAACTGGTGCTGGTGGGTAACCTTTCAAAATCTGCCGCCGCGAATCTTGCTGTTGGTACAGTGATCGTGTTGCAGGGTGGCGGTGCACGCGCCAAACTGACATTCGTTTCCGGTGTTATAGATTCACAGTCCCAGACAATACATGTCCGTGCGCAACCACTGGATACCTCGAGCCTGCTGCCGGGCCAACTAACACGCTGGGACGTGCTTCCGGCCGTGGCCTTGCTCACCGTTCCTTCCAGCGCGGTGGTCAAACTGGACGGCAGGGATGTCGTGTATGTGTCAGTCCCTTCGGGTTACGAGGTTCGGGAGGTAGATGTAAAAAGTACCGGTACCGGGACGTGGATCGTGATGAGTGGTCTTGAGCCCGGCGAAAGGGTTGCCGTTGCCGGTACCGCGGCGCTCAAGGCAATGAGCATGGGTATCGGCGGAGGAGACGCATAGTGTCACTGGCCGACCTGGTGCGTTTTTCGCTCACCCAGCGGATGCTGATGCTGCTGGTGGTGGCCTTGCTGATTCCGGCAGGCTGGTTTGCATTCAGCACCATTCCCATTGATGCCTTCCCGGATATTTCACCGACACAGGTGAAAATTATCATGAAAGCCCCCGGTATGACACCCGAGGAGGTGGAGTCGCGGATTACACGCCTGATCGAAGTCGAACTGCTGGGTGTGCAGCGTCAGACCATGCTGCGTTCAATTGCCAAATATGCGCTGACGGACATTACCGTGGATTTTGAAGAAGGCACGGATATCTACTGGGCCCGTCAACAGGTCGCAGAAAGGCTGGTTTCCGTGCGCGATGACCTTCCCGAAGGTGTCAGCGGTGGCCTCGCGCCGATGAGTACACCGCTGGGCGAGATGTACATGTTCACGGTTGACAGTCCCGAACTGACCATCACGGAACGCCGCTACCTGCTGGACTGGGTGATACGTCCGGCATTACGCACCGTTTCGGGTGTTGCGGATGTCAACGCACTCGGCGGCAAGGTCAAAACCTACAGCATCAGTCCGAGGACCGATGCGATGCTGGCCCTGGGTGTTACCACCGGCGATTTATCCGAAGCACTCGCGAGCAACAATCAGAATGACGGTGCCGGGCGCCTCGGCCGGGGTGAAGAGGCCATGCTCGTGCGCTCTGAAGGCGCCCTGGTTGATATTGAATCGATTCAAAATACACCCGTTCGAAGGCAGGACGGTAAACTGATAACCCTCGGCATGGTGGCGGACGTTTCTCTGGGGAGTCTCGAACGCTACGGCGCGGTCACCGAAAATGGCACGGGCGAAGTGGTTGAAGGCCTTGTGGTGAGCCTGAGGGGAGCCAACGCGCGCGACGTCATCAAGGGTGTCGAGGAAAAACTCGATGAGTTGCGTGAAAGCCTGCCCGGTCATGTTTCGATCAATGTGTTTTACAACCGCAGTCACCTGGTCAACCGTGCAGTCTCGACCGTCTCGAAGGCGCTGGTTGAAGCCGTGGTGCTGGTACTGGTGTTACTGGGACTTTTCCTTGGCGATTTCCGCTCCGCATTGACCGTGGCCCTGATCCTGCCGCTTTCGGCCATGGTCACTTTCATCGCGATGAAGGCGACCGGCTTGTCGGCCAACCTGATGAGTCTTGGCGGTCTTGCGATTGCCATCGGTCTGCTCGTCGATGCGGCGGTGGTGGTGGTCGAAAATATCGTCACCAAGATGTCGGATGACAGTGGGCAGGTTTTGCCGCGATTGCACATCATCTACCGCGCGGTCAAGGACGTAACCATCCCGGTGACGTCCGGTATCGTGATAATCATCCTGGTGTTTTTGCCATTGCTTTCACTGCAGGGACTGGAAGGCAAGCTGTTTAGCCCGGTTGCGCTGACCATCGTGTACGCGCTTGCCGGTTCATTGCTGCTGTCGCTGACGGTGATTCCCGTGCTTGCGTCGTTCCTGATCACGTCAGGTGTGCACAAGGAACCCTGGCTGCCGCGCAAGTTATCCAGGCTTTACGGGCCGATGTTGAACAAGGCGCTGGAACAGGAGTGGCGTGTCATCCTGCCCGCAGCAGTCCTGCTGTTGGCCTCGATCGTCTCGTTTCCCTTCATCGGCAAGACCTTCATGCCGACCATGGATGAAGGGGATATCATTGTCCAGTTGGAGAAACTGCCGTCTATCAACCTGGAAACCTCCCTCCAGCTTGACCAGATGGTGCAAAAGGCACTCAAGAAACAAGTGCCGGAAATCCGCCGCATCGTTGCCCGCACCGGTTCGGATGAGTTGGGTATGGACCCGATGAGTCTCAATGAAACAGACATGTTCCTCGAACTGGAGCCGCGGGAAGCGTGGCGTATGGACAGTAAGGCGGAATTGGAGGATTCCATCCGCGGCGTACTCGAGCAGTTCAAGGGCATCAATTACGGGTTTACCCAGCCCATCGATATGCGCGTCTCGGAAATGCTGACTGGTTCGAGGGGTGACCTGGCGGTCAAGATCTTTGGACAGGATCTGGATGTCCTGAACGGTCTGGCTGGTGATGTGGCCGGCGTACTGGGCGGTATCGAGGGCAGCACGGATGTACTTACCGGTGTCAACGAGGGTATGCAGTACATCGTGCTGCGGCCAAAACGGGACATGATCGGCCGCTATGGTGTCGATATGCTCCAGGTGCTGGATCATGTGAAAGTCCTGGTTGAAGGGCTGCCGGCAGGTGTGGTGATAGAAGGGTCCGCACGCGTACCGGTGATACTGCGCTATACCAAGACCGATGTTGATCCGTTGGAAAAGTTTGCCTCCGAGCTGATGAATCTTCCCGGTGGCGGCCACGTGGCCCTCTCAACCCTGGTTGAAGCAGCGCGCGTGGAAGGTCCGGTATCCGTTAAACGTGAAAAGGGCCGCCGCTTCGTGGTGGTGATGTCGAATGTGAAAGAGCGTGACCTGGTGAGCTTTGTCGAAGAAGCGCAGATGAAAATCGGTGAATCGATTGACCTGCCTCTCGGATACCACATGGAATGGGGCGGTGAATTCGAAAACCAGCAGCGCGCTGCACAGCGTTTGATGCTGGTGGTGCCGGTGGCGGTTGTACTGATTTTCCTGCTGCTATTCTCAACTTTCCGTTCGATCGTGCAAGCCGGCCTGGTGTTGGCCAACGTTCCGCTCGCATTGATTGGTGGTGTCCTGGCGCTCGCCTTGTCCGGCGAATACCTGTCGGTTCCGGCCTCGGTCGGGTTTATCGCCCTGATGGGTATCGCCGTGCTGAACGGTGTCGTGATGGTCAGCTATTTTAACCAGCTTCGCAGCCGGGGTCTGGCGATAGACGAAGTTGTCAGGCTGGGCTCGGAGCGCCGCTTGCGGCCCGTTATGATGACCGCCTCCATCGCCGCGTTGGGTTTGTTGCCGCTGCTGTTCATGTCCGGTCCCGGTTCGGAAATTCAAAGACCGCTCGCCATCGTTGTCATAGGCGGTCTGATCACCAGCACCGCCCTGACACTTTTTATCCTGCCGGTACTCTACCGGCGCTTCACGAGGGCTGATCTGAAGTGAAACAGCAGTGCATTTTAAGATTGAACATACCGCCAAGCCTCGAAGAGGACGTGGTTGACCTGTTGCTGGGCTCCGACGAGATTCCGGGTTTTCAATCGTACCCGACCCGCGGGCACGGGCAGGTTGGCGCTATGACCATCGCCGAACAGGTCGAAGGCCGCCGCAACCGGGTGCAGTTCGAGGTTGTATTGCAGAACGAATTATTGGAACCGCTCTTGCAGCGCTTGAAAAAGGCCCTGCCGGTTCCCGACATCATTTACTGGGTGCTGCCGGTGTCCGCGAGCGGACGTCTGTTCGAACAACCCTGAGTCTGCTTGCCAGGGAAGGCTCCTGTCCTGCTGCGGCGTCATTTTTCCGCTGTCACGCCAGCCGTCATACCCTAATACTTAAACAACTTCTTTCACAAAAGCGGCGTATTTGATTTTTGTGCCCCCCAACTGCAGGCGGCGATTTGGCTGCCTCTGAACAGGCACCGTTGTATGACACACGCACCAATATGGTGCATACATGAAACCACATCGGTCTGCCTTATTTCTGTTCGCGATTTTTGTTATCGCTATCTTCCAGGCTTTGCGGCGATTTTTCGACCCCAAAAAGCGCTGGCCTGATTCCTGCATATAGCTAAACACCGCGTAACCATGCAAGGAATCTTGAAATGCAATTAGTCACAGCAATCATAAAACCATTCAAATTGGACGACGTTCGAGATGCCCTCGCACAGGTCGGTGTTAGTGGCATAACGGTAACCGAGGTCAAGGGCTTCGGACGACAGAAGGGCCACACCGAGCTCTACCGGGGCGCCGAGTACATCGTCGATTTTCTACCCAAGATCAAGCTTGAAACCGCAGTGGCTGACGATCTCGTCGAACGAGTCGTCGAAGCAATCGTGAACGCAGCCGCCACCGGAAAAATTGGTGACGGTAAGGTTTGGGTGAACAAACTCGAGGACATGATTCGCATACGTACCGGTGAATCCGGCGAACAGGCCATCTGAGGCGGGAGCAAGACAATGAAGACTTTAACAAGAGCCACGTATGCCATCAGTGCACTACTGTTTATCATCGCCCCCGGTATCGCCGCAGCGGACGATCAGCTGAGCGCCGGCGACACTGCCTGGATGCTTACCGCGACCGCACTGGTCCTGTTCATGACGATTCCCGGCCTGTCCTTGTTCTACGCCGGCATGGTTCGCGCCAAGAACGCGCTGTCGGTGATGATGCAATGTTTCACCATCACCTGCATGGTCACCATATTGTGGACCTGCTACTTGTACAGCCTGGCGTTTGGTGACGACATCAACGGTTTGGTTGGTGGTCTGGGCAAGGCATTCATGGCCGGAATCGGGACCGATTCACTCAGCGGGACCATCCCGGAAACCGTGTTTTCGATGTTCCAGTTGACGTTTGCCATCATCACCCCGGCGCTGATCGTGGGTGCATTCGCCGAACGGATGAAGTTTTCCGCGATGTTGTGGTTCATGGCCTTGTGGGTGACGCTGGTGTATGCCCCGGTCGCGCATTGGGTGTGGGGTGGAGGCTGGCTCAGCGAAAAGGGGGTGCTGGATTTCGCCGGTGGCACTGTCGTACACATTAACGCCGGTGTGGCGGGCCTGGTTGCCGCCCTGGTGATGGGCAAACGGCGGGGTTTCCCGCAGCACCCGATGAAACCAAGCAACCTCGTTCTGACGATGGTCGGGGCCGGGATGCTCTGGGTGGGCTGGTTTGGCTTCAATGCTGGCAGTGAGTTGGCCGCAGACGGTGTCGCCGGTATGGCCATGGCCGTGACCCAAATCGCCACCGCCGCTGCCGCCCTGACCTGGATGTTCCTTGAATGGTTGGGCCACGGCAAACCCAGTGCCCTGGGCCTGGCCTCGGGCGCTGTCGCGGGCCTCGTCGCCATTACACCGGCCTCCGGCTTTGTCGGACCCATGGGGGCGTTGGCCATCGGTTTCGCTGCGGGCCTCATATGCTACCTGTCGGTGGTTAAAATGAAACGCGCCTTTGGCTACGACGACTCGCTGGATGCTTTCGGTGTGCATGGCGTCGGCGGCTTCGTCGGTGCGATCCTGACCGGTGTCTTTGTGGATGCCCGCTTTGGCGGTAGCGGTTTAAGCGAGGGTGTCAGCATTGGCGGCCAGGTTATCAGCCAGTTCCTCGGTGCGGGTGCGACCATCGTCTATTGCGGCGTTGTCAGTTTCATCCTGCTGAAGATCATCGACGCCGTGATTGGTTTGCGGGTCACCGACGAGCAGGAGGAAGAGGGTCTGGATCTCGTCCTGCACGACGAGCGTGGCTACAACCTGTAGTTCCCTGGCAGTCAGTAACTGACCATCCCCGGTCCGTGCGTCGTCATATACCCGGCTGACGCACGGACCGGATTTACATTGAACAACCTTCACAGAATTCACAGCTAACCAGAATAATTCACCAGGGATCCGGAATTTGCAGCGTAGCTGGCGAAACAGTTTGATCGATCGTTCGAAAAAGCATAGCACCGCTATGGTTTGAGAAGGATCGGCCAAAATGTGAAGTCAGACGCGTTGCAAAACCGGATAGGACAAACTGTAATCTCGGAAAAAGGCCAAAAACTCCTGTATCACCTTGAAATAGATAGAAATATGTCACTTACTCGTCCGCCTTGGTGAAATATTCGGGCTAACGCGCTGTCATGTAGGGCAGGTCGAAATTGGAGGCCTCCTTCATGGTCTCAAGGAAGGCCTCCGCCGCCAGCGACAAATGTTTACCGCGCCGGACGACGATCCCGTAGGATCGCCGGGGAAAGAAACGGCTCATGTTTTTGACCGCCAGCGGGTCTTCCCTGCGCAGGCATATGCCGGTCGTGATCGAAATCCCGAAATCCAGTTCGACGTATCGCTTGATGACTTCCCAGCCACCGACCTCGAGCACGACGTTGAACGGTATACCGTGCTGCTGGAAAATCCGGTCCACCATGCGCCAGGTTGTCAGACGCCGGGGTGGAAGTATCAGACCGTAAGGTGCGATGTCCTTCATCTGGATGTTCTTTTTGTCTGCGAGCGCATGACCACGGGGTAAAATTAAAGCGGGGTCGAAGGTGTAGAGTGGGTCGTAGCTGATGTCACTTGGAACATCCAGCATGGACCCGACGGCGAAATCCACTTCATCCTGGCGGATCATGGCGAGGCCGTCGCGGCCGGTGACATTGCGCAGTTCAACCTGGATCTTCGGGTAGTTTTCGCGAAAGGTGGAGAGCAGTTGCGGCAAAATATACATGATGGTGGACTCACCGGCGGCAATGACGACTTTGCCGGAATCGAAATTACCGCGGACCTCTTTATCGAAACGGTCTCTCAGACCATCCATGCCCTCGACAATGGGTCTGACCATATCGAGTAGTTTTCTGCCGTGGGGTGTCAGCTGAATGCGCGGGCCACGGCGTTCAAAAAGCACCGCGTCCATTTCCTCCTCCAGCGCCTTGATCTGCAGGCTGATTGCAGACTGGCTGAGAAACAACTCTTCCGCCGCATCGGTCATCTTTCCGGTGCGTGCTACGGAGCAGAACGCCCTGAGCTGTTTTAGCGTATTTCCCTTGTAGTATTGTACAGGTTTACGTTTCAATTCAATGAGATGCATTATTAAAAATATTAATAATAGCTATTTAAACATTTATATTGTCAAAGATAAAGTTTTATAGGTATTCTTGAATGTTCTACTGATCAACCCGGGAATTGACTGCGATGAATCCGCCAGCTGAGCACAAATCTCACCCTGAACTCCAACTGACTGAAGACGTGGTTGGTGAAAGTAAATCCATACTCACGCCCGCCGCGCTCGATTTTCTGGCCGAATTGGCGGATCGTTTTACGCCGGAGTTAACAAAGTTACTAAAGGCGCGCGAACAGCGCCAAATGGAATTTGACCAGGGAGCCATCCCCGGTTTTGACATGGGCACCAGCGAAGTCAGGGAAGGCGATTGGAAGGTAGCACCTATCCCGGCAGAAGTTGAAGACCGGCGTACCGAGATTACCGGACCGGTGAGCCGCAAGATGGTCATCAATGCGCTGAACTCCGGTGCACAGGTTTACATGGCGGATTTTGAAGACTCCACTGCACCGACCTGGTCGAATGTGATCGATGGCCAGGTGAACCTGCGCGACGCCATTCGCCGGCAGATCGACTTCAGTACACCCGAAGGAAAAAGCTACGCGCTCAACGACACGACCGCCATCCTGATGGTCCGCCCCCGCGGTCTGCATTTGCCGGAGCGGCATATCAGGCAGGGAGACCGTCCGATACATGGCGTATTTGTTGATTTCGGCCTGTTTTTATTTCACAACCATGCAGAGTTGCTCAAGCGCGGCAGCCGGCCTTATTTATATATCCCCAAACTGCAACATTACATGGAGGCGGCCTGGTGGGAGAAGGTCATTGCCTGGTCGGAGCAACGCCTGGGTATAGAACACGGAACCGTACGCGTGACCCTTTTGATCGAGACCCTGCCGGCCGTGTTCCAGATGCACGAGATTTTATTTGCCTTGAAAGACAGGATCCTGGGGCTGAATTGTGGCCGTTGGGATTACATCTTCAGTTACATCAAGACCTTCCGTAACCACCCGGACCGCGTGCTGCCCGATCGTGACCAGGTCGGTATGACCGTTCCATTTTTAGCCAACTATTCAAAATTGCTGATTCAGACCTGTCACGCACACGGCGCATTCGCCATGGGCGGCATGGCGGCGCAAATCCCGATTCGCGACGACACCGACGCCAATGCCAGGGCAATGGAAAAAGTCCGTCTCGACAAGGAGCGTGAAGCCACCAACGGCCACGACGGCACATGGGTGGCGCATCCAGGCCTTGAGCCTGTTTCGCGCGCCGAGTTTGACAAGGTGCTCAAGGGGCCCAACCAGATTGAGCGTAAACTCGCAGGTTTCGATCTCAACGAAGCGGACCTGCTCGCTCCCAGCGAAGGCACCATCAGCGAGGCCGGTGTGCGCAAGAACATCCGCGTTGCAACCCAGTACCTGGCGGCCTGGCTTTCAGGTAATGGCTGTGTGCCGATCGACAACCTGATGGAAGACGCGGCAACGGCCGAAATCAGCAGAAGCCAGTTGTGGCAATGGCTTAAGCACGGTGCGCAACTGGATGATGGCCGCAGCATCAACCAGGACTGGCTGGACGGGGTGTTTGAAGAAATAAAAACGCTGCTCGTGTCCACCGCCCCGGTCAATTTCAGCCGTTTCATCATCGAGGCGGCCGAGCTGCTACAGACCATGACCAACAAGCCGGATATGGATGAGTTTTTAACCCTTCCAGCCTATGAAGCCCTGAACGACTAACAGTTACTACATGTATATCACCAAAGGTAAAAAGGATTGACCATGTCAAAATATTCCGAAGACATCGCCTCATTGGAAGGTGTTTGTAAAGCTGCAGGCAGTGCCTGGGATGCCATTAATCCTGAATCCGCCGCCCGTATGCGTGCCCAGAACAGGTTCAGAACCGGACTGGACATCGCCCAGTACACGGCCGATATCATGCGTCGTGATATGGCGAACTACGATGCCGATTCTTCTCAATTTACCCAGTCGCTGGGCTGTTGGCATGGCTTCATCGGCCAGCAAAAAATGATCTCCATCAAAAAGCACTTTGGCAGCACCAAAAAGAAATACTTGTACCTGTCCGGCTGGATGGTTGCTGCGCTGCGGTCTGAATTCGGACCGTTGCCAGATCAGTCCATGCATGAGAAAACCACGGTTTCCCGGTTGATTGAAGAGCTATACACCTTTTTGCGGCAGGCGGATTCACGTGAGCTGAACGGTCTGTTCCGCGAACTGGATGCAGCCGTGGCAGCCGGTGATAGTGTCAAGGAGGCCGGGATCAAGAAAAAAATCGACAGTTTTGAGACACACGTTGTACCCATCATTGCCGATATCGATGCCGGCTTTGGCAACGCCGAAGCCACGTATTTGCTGGCCAGGCAGATGATCGAGGCCGGGGCCTGCTGTATCCAGATCGAAAACCAGGTATCCGACGAAAAGCAATGCGGCCACCAGGACGGTAAAGTCACCGTTCCACATTCTGATTTCCTTGCCAAGATCAATGCGGTCCGTTACGCATTCCTGGAACTGGGTATCGATAATGGCATCATCGTCGCCCGTACCGACTCCCTCGGCGCCGGTCTCACCAAGCAGATCGCAGTGACCCACCAGCCGGGTGACCTCGGTGACCAGTACAACTCGTACCTCGACTGCGAGGAAATCCACCTGGAAGACATGCAAAACGGCGATATTGTGCTGAACCGCGATGGCAAACTGCTGCGTCCCAAGCGGCTTGAATCCGGCCTTTTCCAGTTCCGCGCCGGTACCGGCGCCGACCGTTGCGTACTCGACTGCATCACGTCACTGCAAAATGGCGCCGACATGATCTGGATCGAGACCGAAAAACCCCATATCGGCCAGATCGCCAGCATGGTGGACCGCATTCGCGAGGTCGTTCCCAATGCCAAGCTGGTGTACAACAACAGCCCGTCATTCAACTGGACACTGAACTTCCGCCAGCAGGTATTTGACGCGTGGAAAGAGCAGGGCAAAGACATGTCGGTCTACGACCGCGGTCAGCTGATGAGCGCGGACTATGATAATAGCGAACTGGGCAAGGCTGCCGATGACAAGATCCGCACCTTCCAGACGGAAGCTTCCCGTGACGCCGGCATTTTCCATCACCTGATTACATTGCCGACCTACCACACTGCGGCACTTTCCACCGACATACTCTCGGAAGAGTACTTTGGCGAGCTTGGCATGCTGGGCTACGTGCAGCACGTGCAGCGTGAAGAAATCCGCCGCGGTATCGCCTGTGTGAAACACCAGATCATGTCGGGTTCCAATATCGGCGATGACCACAAGGAGTATTTTGCCGGTGACGCCGCACTCAAGGCCGGTGGTAAAGACAACACGATGAACCAGTTTGGCTGAGTCTTTGCCCGTGTATTGTTTGAAAGGGGTGGGCTGATGTCCACCCTTTTTTTTACAGTGCGCCAGGTATCGCGCGGAACGCCCTGAATGGTAAAGTTCGGGTCAAAGCGTTTGACCTTTCCTGGATCGGTCAAAATCATTTGCAATTCAGCTCCGTTACCGGCCCGGGACGACTTTACCCTGGGAGCCTGTCGGGTTTGACCGATCATAGCGAGGGGAAGCCGATTTGAGTCAGATTTTTCGATCTTTTAAGGAGAATAGCACCGCTATTTGACGCAAAAGAACGGGAAATCTGGCCAAACTGGGCTTTTCCGCACGACCACATGGATGTGGGAGGTAGGGTAACGCATGGAGCAGTTGCCGAGTAGGTCATGTTAAATCCGACAGGCTCCTAGGGAAGTAATAGCAAAGGCAGGTCAGGACAGCTGTCGCATCTGGTAGTTAAAGACACAGGTGTCCTGATTTTTATATACTGACCAACGGACACAACGGTCAAAACATATATTTACCAGAAGTGGGCGCCCTGGGGCGGATGCTGATGTAAAGTGATGTTCAATCTATGCAGATATGCGGCAATATGGCTTGAATGCTGCCTATATCCGGCCAGATAGATTCAACGCCCAGAATCCTGCACACTGGTATAGAGAAGGACTGGTGCTATGGGTAGATGGATCAGAGCGAACCTGGTATTGGTCAGTGGCATCGTGTTGCCGGTGTTGCTGGTAGCCGGTTTTTTTGTCCTGAGCAATGCGCCCAGGATACTGGCCGATCCGCCGCAGTACGACTTTGTGCTGGTAGGTTACCGGTACGATTACCAGCATCCGGCCGGCTACTACCTGACCTTCGAGGTTCGCGACGGAAAATTGACCGGCCGGGCCCTCCCCGTTGATGAGAAGAATCCCAACGTCAATCGTCAGTACGCGGGCATCTTCCGTTACCAATCAGCTACCAACACCTTTGCGGAGTTTACCTTCGATCTGCCGGAAGGGCTGGACAGTATCGAGGAGCCTGTTCCGCTCGCACTTGAGGAAACCAGTGGCCTGGAACTGGACAAGCGCCTCAAATCTCCCGATGGCTACACCTTCGAATTTCTCGGTTACCGTGGTCGTGGCGGACTGCTGGGCGAGATGTTCGGCATGCGGCGCAGCCATGAAAGTGGTTACATATTGAAAAAGGGCAGCGCCTACATCGACCTGCCGCGGCCGGTGACCGATCCCTATTACCAGAATGACCTGCATTTCATGGGCTGGGTGATCGACGGGAACGGTGCTCCGTGACCAGCCGTGAACAGGCGTTGCAGAAAATAGCCGAGCTTGCCGCACAGCACCAGTTTGAGCCCGACGAAATTTTCAATGCGATAAACACGCTGCCAGCACCCGATCAGGCCCAGCGTTCCACCGGAATCCTGGCAAAAATCCTGGCCTACCTGGGTGGCATATTCGTGCTGGCCGGTATCGCCATATTCATCGGCATGCAATGGGAACAGTTCGGTTCCGCGGCCCGTGTGCTGGTGACGCTCGGCGTGGGTTTTGCCATCTATCTTTTTGCCCTGGCGACCATGACGGACGAACGTTTTTCCGGGGTGACCACACCGATGCTGTTGATCGCGGCGCTGCTGCAGCCCACCGGCATCGTGGTGATGCTCAACGAGTACGCACGCGGCGGGGACCCGAAACACGGCCTTCTATTCATGTGCGGCGTCATGCTGGTACAGCAGTTGCTCAGCTTCCTGGCCAAACAGCGCACGGTATTGCTGTTCACTTCGCTGTTTTTTGGCGCCGCCGGCTTCGGCACATTGGGTGACATCCTGCATGTCGATTTAGAGATCGTCGCGCTGGCGCTGGGTATCGGGCTCATTTGCCTCTCCTACGCCATTGACCGGACCAGGCACCGGGTCATCACACCGCTCTGGTATTTCGCCGGTTCCGCATTCTTTCTGTACGGCGCCTTCGATGTGCTGGAAGGCTCACCCCTTGAAATCATTTTCTTTGGTGTCGCCGCAGGCATCATGTACCTGGGCACGGTCGTTCGAAGCAGAACATTATTGTTCTCCAGTGTCATTGCCCTGATGGGCTTTACCGGATATTTCTTCCGTGACAGCCTGGCCAACGCCTTTGGGCTGATTGTGATGGGCTTCCTGCTAATCGGTCTCAGCGCACTGGCCATGAAACTGAACCGGAAGTACATCCAGGCTAAAACGTAGTCACGGTCACCGGCGATGACCGGTTTTTGTTCTTTAAGTTTTTTGAAAAGGTATTGCTGAGAATCATAAACAAGACACCTGGTAAATCCAGGGTGGTCTTTGATGTTTAAGACAAACCACCCGCCACGATTGAATGCGAAAAATTATCCATCAGGCTATGTAAGAAACTCATTCGTAAGATGGTGCTGGCGACTTGGACCCCGATGATCACAGCAGTTGCAGACAGAAGTACTGAAAAGCACTTCCTTGACGGGGAAGGCAGCGGGCGCTGGTCGCGAGGCTACCCCGCCAAGGCAACGAGGATCACGGCGGTTGGGGGCAACTCTCATGAGTGTCGTTGAAGGATCAGTACCATCGACTCAAATGTTTTACCTGAACCGCCGTATACAAAACCGTATGTGCGGTGGTGTGGGAGGACGGCGGGAGTAATTCCGCCTCCTGCCCGATTTCGAAAAAAGCCGTTTACCTGGTGTATTGTATTATCTGCGGGTCTGCGGTATTAACTCCTTCAAATCCGTCCGCGAATATGCTTCCCTCACCATCCCGTTTAAAAAGATAAACGACGCCGGTATTGGCCAAGGGGCTGCCGCCAGACAGGGTGCCGATATGCACAAGGTACAATTCTCCCGCCTCATCCTCTCCAAAGGCACTGGGGTGGTAATCCGTGTCGAGCCAAAGCGCTTCGCTCCATACACCCTCGTTTTCATCTGCAAACCAGATGAGGCCATTACAGTAGTCGGAATAGATGTAATTACCCTTCATGGTGCTGATCGAGCCGCGGTAAACATATCCCCCGGTGACCGAGCAACCAGCGGCAGTCGCGTGCAGGTATTCCAGAATCGGATCGATCAACGGAACCTGGGCATCGCAGGATTCACGGTAGATACTGGTGCCTTCTTTACAGTTCCACCCATAGTTATCACCGCCTTCATGGTTGGCGGACTGCCAACTTATTTCCTCCACCGAGCCCTGTCCGACATCGCCAACAAACATGTCTCCGGTCGCACGGTCAAAACTCCAGCGCCATGGATTCCGCCAGCCATAAGTCCAGATTTCATCACAGACGCCGTCAGCTCCCAGCCATGGGTTGGGGAGTTGACCATTATCCGTCTGAAAAGGAATTTTATAATTCTGAACTTCTCCACACTTCTCAACACCCTGAGGTTCCTCAGCGGTTCCGTGCACATCGATACGCAGCATCTTACCGAGCAGTGATTCACTTCCTTCAGCACTCAGTGTCTGCGCGCGATTATTTGGATCTCCGCCGCTGCCCCCATCTCCCATACCGATGTATAAGTAGCCATCCGGACCAAAATGAATATCACCACCGTTGTGATTGGAAAAGTCCTGCGCGATTTCAATAATGACACTTTCCGAGTCTGCATTCGCGACATCTTCATCGTCGTCAGAAACACTGAACCTTGAAACCCGGGTCCAGTCAACGTTTCCCGAAACGTTGTAGATGTAATTGACATAGAAATACCCGTTATTCTCATAGTCAGGGTCAAAAGCAAGACCCAGCAGACCCTGTTCGTTACTGCCGTGTTCCACCCTGTCAGTCATGTCGAGAAAAACGGTTTCCACCAACGCCCCCTGACTGTTGACGATGATATGAATCTCACCAGCTTGCTCAACCACGAACAACCGGCCCTTGCCATCGCCCGCATGCCGGACGGCCACCGGACGGTTTAAGCCGGTTGCGATTGGTTCCAGTATTAAATCCGGAGGTGGAGATGTGTATGCGGGAAAAGCCATGGCCATGAGTATGGCGGCCAGAATGCCTCTTGAAAAACTGAAATGTATTTTCAGTTCAGATGGCCGGAGGATGTTTCTATGGGACTGAAGCTTTTTATCGCACATAATATTGACGCTCAAAACATATCAAAACAAATACCATCACGATGCGGACAGACTGCAAAACCTCGTCGCAGGCATTGCTATGCAACACAGAATTCACAATTAGCCTGAATATTGCACCAGTCGCACTCGGCTCTGTTTCCAAACCATTGAATCGATTTCTGAATCTGAAGGTTACTGATGCAATGTTCGGGTTAGTATCGCGCAAACCTTCAATTTATACTTACTTTACAGGCCCTTAATCTATAAAATGTACGGCTCGAGTAAAAGATCCTCTAAAAAAAGCACCCAATCTGAATAATGGTTTATAAATTAATGTTAGCCCAGGAGTGGTAAATGTCTATGTCAGCCTACCTTGATCCATTAAAAAGCCTGATCTTAAGCCCGGTTCGGCTACTCGCAGCAACTGCCATAGCGGCTATTGGCTTCGGGCCCGGCGCAATGGCGTCAACGATTCAGGAACCAGGTTTCACTGAAATCGTTATTGATTCTATCGCAGCAGCTACGAACGGCTACGGAGGAATGGTCACCGACGCAGCCGGCAATCTTTACTACGCTGCAAATGAAACCGATGAAGTTTACAAGGTTCCGCCGGGTGGCACCGCTTCACAATTTGGTACCACCGCAGGGAACACTGCGCTTGGTGTCGCCATTATCGGTACCACGCTGTATTCGTCTTACGCAACCAGCGGGGCAATTTACGAACAAGATTTACAACAGGTCAGTCCGGCCGGGGTTCTGGTCGCGAATTTACCGAGCAATGCGATGGGAATGGCAGTTGTCCCGGCGGGTTTTGGTGCATATGGCGGACAATTGGCTGTTGGTACCAATACCGGTATATCGATCGTAGACCCCTCAAATGGAAATGAGACAGTGCTATGGAATGCCGGCACTGACATTCCGGACGTGGCTTTCACGCTTGATGGAAGACTGGTAGCGCTTCGTGAGAGCACTGGCGATGTACTCGAAGTCAGTTCTGCAGGAATCGCGACCGTTCTTGCTGGCGGACTGAGTTCACCCGATGGCCTGGCTATTCAGCCAGGCACAGGCGAGATTTATGTTGCAGACCCGGGCAGCGCCAGCATCATAAAAATTCAACCGGACGGTAGCGCACAAAGTGTATTCGCGACCAATGTTGCAGTAGATAGTGGTTACTGGCCCTCACCCATAACTTTTACCGTGGGAGGTGCCGAAATGTATTATGCCACGCGCGAAAATGGCTCAACCATATACCAAATCAGTGGCTTCGACTCCAACGGCAACGCAGGTGCGGACGCTGTTCCCGTTCCTGTCATGTCGAATTCAAGCCTTTTGGCACTGATATTGTTACTGGCAACTGCGGGACTCGTCAGCATACGGCGTTGGTCCGACTGATCCGGAGAAAACTGATGGCGGGGCCAGGTCAACACGGCCCCGCTATTTTTTACCCATCGTTTTTATGACCCCTTAACAGGTACCGCTAAAACAGGGTTTATTAATAATCCCGGTACGTCTCCTCCTCGGCCATTTCCAGGTCTTAAGCTTTTGCTCCCACTGCGTTTACTGTTTGCAAGTCGCGTCATCAAGTGCATGGTGTTGGAGTCGTATATCACACTATCGCTAAACACATCGGCCACAAAGCTGGGTACACCAAAACCAAGGTAATGTCACAGTTACGCAAGAATGTCATCGCGCGTTGCTGAGGAGGCGCCTAGGAGCCTGTCGGATTTAACATGATCTACTCGGCAACTGCTCCATGCGTTACCCTACCTCCCACATCCATGTGGTCGTGCGGAAAACCCGGGTTTGGCCAGATTCCCCACTCTTTCTCGTTAAATAGCGGTGCTATTCGCCTCAAAAGACCGAAAAATCTGACTCGAATCGGCTTCCCCTCGCTATGAACGGTCAAACCCGACAGGCTCCTAGCCTGGTCGGGTAAGATTCCGTGCTGGAATATGGCTTTTATGCTACCTATACCCTACGATACCGCCAGCCAGGTATTTGCAGTGTTTTTAACCTTCAAATCCATAGCTGTGGTTGGCGACCAGTGACGCTACGAGTGGTTGGTTGCCAAACCACGGCCATGATTGAATGGAAAAAATTATCCATCAGGCCGCGGTGAAACCCGGGTGAAGACCGGATCCAGCAGCAACCAGGAGAAACATAAGGAATGTCGTCTGAAAATCATATTTCACGCAATCAACCTTGTCCTTGTGGCAGTGGCATCAAGTACAAAAAATGTTGTGGGAACATGGCCCATCAGCCTGGCGCTGGTCCAGCATCTCCGACTCAGCAGTTATATGCAGATGCGGAAATGTTGAGAAATACCGGTCAGCATGAAATGGCAAAAAAGAAATATGAGGAGATCCTGCGAATCTCCCCCGATCAGGCACCCGCCGTAACCGGGCTGGGATTATGCCAGGTAAAACTTGGTCAGAGCCATCAGGGCTTGGAAGCACTCAGGCGAGCGGTAAGACTGGCCCCTGATGAACTGGCCTGTATTAACCATCTCATCGTAACCCTCTTTGGTCTTGGAAAAGTGGAAGAGTCGCTGGAGTGGTCACACCGGGCCGTGAAAATGGGCCCCGAGGGTGCCAAGACAAACGTTATGGTCGCAAACTGTTATGAGAAATTGCATCGAATAGACGAGGCGCTCGAGGCAAATAGACTGGCGCAAATTGCCAACCCCCAAATCAAATATCTCAAACTCCAGGAAGCCAAACTGTGTGCCCGCAATGGTGATTATGAACGGGCAGAAAGCATTCTGCGAGATACCACCCGGCGGTCTGATTTAGAGCCTGAACTGAAATCGCAGATGTTGGGTGAATTGGGGAGGGTTCTTGATAAACTCAAAAAATATGATCAGGCATACCAGGTATTTGTACAAAGTGGCCTCGAAGCCTCCCGCAGTCCTGTAGTGCAAAAATTCAACCTGGATACCAGGCCTAATTTAATCAATGCGTACATCAAAGGCCTGACTGAAGAAAGGCTCAAAAAGCGGAAACCTGAAGACCTGCAGGATAATTCCTGGACGCCCACATTCCTTGTCGGTTTTCCCCGTTCGGGGACCACGATGACCGAGCAGATACTGGCGGCTCACAGCGGCATAATTACGCTGGAAGAACAACCCTACCTGGAACATGTACGCTATGAATGGGCACGAATGGTAGGGGCGAATCCGGATCTCGGCTTGATGGCGGACCAACTTGATGTCGACACCATCGTGCAACTGCGGAAACGGTATCGTGAAAAAGTAGAGGCCGATCAGGAGACACCCATCGGGTCAAAAATAGTCATTGATAAATTGCCGCTCAATATCATGCATATTGGTCTGATCAATCTCGTATTTCCGGATGCAAAAATTATTGTCGCACTCAGGGACCCGCGAGACGCCTGTCTCAGCTGTTTCATGCAGGACTTTGAATTAAATAGTGCAATGATTCATTTCCTGGCACTCGACCGGGCGGTGCAGTTTTATACCCAGGTGATGGGTGCGTGGTTACATTTTCGCGATATTACTACGTTGTCTCATCTCAGCATCCGCTATGAAGATACCGTACAGAATCTCGAGGTCGAGGCAAAACGGATGTTCGATCACTTGGGTCTTGGTTGGGAACCGGAAGTTCTGGAGTTTCATCAACGTGCAAAAGAGCGAGTTATTTTGACACCGAGCTACGTCACGGTGACTGAACCCGTACATACCCGTGCGATAGGCAGATGGAAAAACTACCGCGAACCCTTTGCCGCGTTATTGCCCATGTTAGAGCCATTTCTTGAAGCATTCGGGTATGAGGGGGAGGCGGGTCAATGAGAATCGTGCGGGAATAACTGAACATTCACGGGCGTGATTTTATAGACGTAGACAGAACGTAAATGGGGCCAGATACACTGTAAAAGCAGTTCTCCGCTGTGGGGTTCCGATGGAACATGAGATCGCTGAGGACCGGACTGGCACGCTGCGCGGCCACGTTTTCAAAGCTAACCCGGATAATTCACCAGGGATCCGGAATTTGCAGCGTAGCTGGCGAAACAGTTTGATCGATCGTTCGAAAAACCATAGCCCGGCTATGGTTTGAGAAGGATAGGCCAAAATGTGAAGTCAGATGCGTTGCAAAACCGGATAGGACAAACTGTAATTTTAGAAAAAGGCCAAAAATGCGTGTATCACCATGAAATTAAATGACATTTGTCATTTGTTCGTCCGCCTTGGTGAAATATTCGGGCTAAGTTACTGGTCACCAGTCCCAGCATGGCGCTGCATAAATCTTCCACGTTCCAAAGACCGGTTTGTCATACAGAAGTCAGCGGCCAGAAAAGTGGGATCAGCAATACAGAAACCACCAGGGCGATTATGTTCAGGGGCAAGCCGATACGCAGAAAATCAACAAACCGATAACCACCTGCCTGGTATACAAAGGTGTTGGTCTGGTAGCCGATGGGTGTTGCGAAACTGGCGCTGCCTGCCAGCATGACGGCCACTACGAAGGGCTTGGGGTCAAACCGGCAGATACCGCGGCGCCGATTGCGATGGGTGTGAGCAATATCGCCGCTGCATTGTTACTCATGAATTCGGTCGATATGGAAGTCACCACGTAAAGCGTAATCAACAACCCCAGGGGCCCCAAGGTAATGGCCCAGGTGGCCAGTCCTTTCACGATCAGTTCCATCGCTCCGGTCTGCTCCAATGCCAGGCCAATGGCCAACATGGCGAATATCAGCAGCAGGATCGGCCAGTGAATGGCCTGGTATGCTTCGTCGGCCGTCAGGCAGCGCGTCACTACAACCAGGGTGGCGCCGATGACGGCCAGCGTCACAATGGGCAACACCTTGAATGCCGCCAGTATCACCACCATGGAAATGGCAAGCAGTGCGATCCAGGCCTTTTCACGGTTAAGTGCACGCACCTCTGGAATGGCGACGTTGACGAAGCTGCGACTGTCATACAGTGTCATCAGGTTGGCCGGGCCACCTTCGAGCAGCAGGATATCGCCCACCTTGATCCGCAGTTCGCCAAAACTTCGATTCAGACGCTTTTTGTGCCGATAGATTCCCAGCACATGCACACCGAAACGCAGACCAAATCTCAGATCCTCAACGGTCTGCCCAAGTATGGAAGCCTCTGGCCCGATAATGGCCTCTGCGAGTTGGGCCGGCCGTTGATCCAGGGCTTGAATGTCATCCTGACTGACGCCCGGCAGAGAAATATGCCGGTTGGAACGCAGATGAATCAACTCGTCACGTTGACTTTCGATCACCAGGCGATCACCGGCCTTGATGACTGCTGCCGACATATTCCGGCGCAGCACATGTTCGCCGCGATATATTTTCAGTACGCGATGCCTTGCAAGCGCGGTCTCTCTCACCCGCTTGTCTATCAGTGGTGATCCGTGTGGGACGACCGCCTCGGTGAGAAACCGCCGGGTGCCGCTGGGGAGTTCGACCGCCTGTTCAGGCCGGTCGGGTAACAGCCACCAGCCAAACAGCACCATGTAAAGCAGGCCAGACACAGCCAGCAGGATACCCACGCCGGAAATTTCAAAGATGCCGAAAGGCGGCATGCCTTCCCGCTGGGCAATGCTGTCCACGAGCAGATTGGTGGAAGTACCTAACAAGGTGCAGGTACCGCCGAGTATGCTGGCAAATGACAGCGGAATCAGGTAACGCGAGGAAGCGTGGCCTTGCTGACGGGCCAGGGCGATGACAACGGGGGTGAGCACGACAACCACCGGTGTGTTATTCACGAAGGCCGACAGGAAGGCGACGGGCAGCAGCATAAACAACATGGCCCGTAACCATGATTTCCCTGCCAGGCGGCCGGCTATCGAACCCATACCGGCAATTACACCCGTATTCTCGAGTGCCTTACTCAGTACAAACATGGCGCCGATGGTGATGGGGGCACTGTTGGCAAATACGCTGAGAAATTCTTTGGAACTCAGTGCGCCAAAAACCAGCAGAAGGCAAACGCCAAACAGGGCAGTCACATCGGGGGGTTGGCGTTCCCGTACGAAACCGAAAAAAACGATCACGGTGATCGCCAGGACCAGGATCATTTGCAGCGACATAGACTTCTCCAGAATACTTAACTGCGAACCCAGGTCTTAACGACCTCTTACTTCGGGGAATGATGCGATAACTTGAGAGACGATTCAATAAGTTTCGGCTGCGGCTAGATTGATGGGGTCGGACCTCGGCATCGATATGATATTTATGAAAATATATACCTGGAAGTGGCGTTTATCGGGCTTAAAGTTTTAATTTTGACCACAAAACGATTTGTTTAACTACCGGGAATCCTGAACCACGAATGTCTGGCCAGGTTTATCACCGATGTCTCTACAAACCGTGTGCCAAACTATTGGGGGGAGATTCAATCGACAGGTTCCAGGTGTGTCCGGACAAGCAAACCCAAACCAAAAAATTTAGCCTAAAACTGGCAGTCTAACTATTGGAAACCACATTGAATTGAAGTTGGAAGCTTGCTTTACAATAACTTGCCTTGGTCCGACCTCATCAATCTCAGTCTATGAACCGACCCCAACAATGAAGCGTTGAGTCTAAAACATGGCTGTCCTGACTTTCCTCTGCTGACTTTCTCTGATTTTCTTCATGACTTTCACAAACAGCTGTCCTGACATTTTCTACGCGGCACCTGGACATCCTGTCCAATTGACCAGGGCCATATTCAGCCGTTTTGTGTAACCCGCTTCACAACCAAAAAATGCAGCATGACATTCATTGAAAGAAACAGCGCGATAAAAACACCACACATGGCAAACATGATGGTCTTGAAGGTTTTATCCGCGCGGGCAACAGGTAAAGACATCGGCACCGAAACAATTTGAGAGCCGATGGTTTCTCCAACCTTCCACCCGAAACCATTGTCTGGACCGTAAGTCTCCACCAGCGTCCGGGGCGCCTTCGCAGCGGTGTCATGGCAATACAGACAAGCCGGATCCTTAATCGTAATTGGTCTTCCCAGGTACAATAGTGTGTTCCCGGTTGGGGTTTCACGCTCCCCGACCAGTTCTTTTGCATCTTTATGATCACTGAACCAGCGGATAATCTCAGTTTCCCATTCCGTTGCCTTGTTGGCGGGATTGGTAGGATTCAAGGTTGCTTCTTTATAACTGTACTCGGGATGCTTTTTCTCGAAGCGATTCGCATACTCAGCGGCAGCGTATGCCGGCACCGTTTGTGGTATAAACTTCCTGGTCTGCTGGATCACGAGCAGGGGTTTGATCTCGGTAATGGTATATTCGCGTACCGCAACCGCACCCTCCATCATGATACGGGCAGACTGCAAAACCTCCTCGCGTGCGTTGCTATGCAACACAGACTGCATAAAGTAGCCAGCGATACCAAGCGTTACCAGTGAAACAAGAAAAAAGCCCAAGTTAAATTTGGTACGTAAACCCATCCGGATTCTCTCCGAGAATAAATAGCGAATGTCGATTGTCAATCGGCCATGATCTGAGTATAGGCAAAACAAGCGTTATGTTTTCAGGATTTTGCATATCAGATCTTGAACCGCGCTTTACAGGAACGGGGCCGGATGTATTTAATCCAGCTTCAATGCTACCGATACCCGGAACCAGGAAAGCCGGGGTTCTGCACGGCCAGGCGGTTTATCCCTGCCCCCTCGTCCGGTTGCTGCCGGTTTTCGAATTTTTCTCGATGAACTGGATGATCAGGCCCGCCACATCTCGTTCGGTCGCCTTTTCGATGCCCTCGAGCCCCGGGCTGGAATTGACTTCCATGACCACCGGTCCGTGATTTGAACGCAACAGGTCAACGCCTGCCACGTTGAGGCCCATAACCTTGGCCGAGCGGACCGCCGTGGAACGTTCTTCCGGTGTGATCTTGATCAGCCTTGCCGAACCGCCGCGGTGCAGGTTCGAGCGGAATTCGCCCTCTTTACCCTGGCGCTTCATCGAAGCGACCACCTTGTCGCCAACTACCAGGCAACGCAGGTCGGCCCCCTTGGCTTCCTTGATAAATTCCTGCACCATGAAGTTGGCTTTCAGACCGCTGAACGCCTCGATAACGCTTTCCGCAGCCTGTTTGGTTTCGGCCAGCACCACGCCCACGCCCTGGGTGCCCTCCAACAGCTTAATGACTACCGGCGCGCCGCCAACGAAACCCAGCAGATCCTCCGTGTCGTCGGGAGAATTGGCAAAGCCGGTCACCGGCAGGCCAATGCCCTTGCGTGACAGTAGCTGCAGCGCACGTAATTTGTCACGTGAACGGGTGATCGCAACGGACTCGTTGACCGAATACACACCCATCATTTCAAACTGCCTGACAACGGCCGTTCCAAAAAAGGATACCGAAGCGCCAATACGCGGAATGATCGCGTCGATACCCGTGATGGCTTCACCGTTATAATGAATGCCGGGGCTGTGGCTGGTGATGTTCATGTAGCAACGCTTGTGATTGATCACCACCATGTCATGCCCGCGTTCTTTGCCGGCTTCTATCAGTCTTTTAGTGGAATACAAATTTCTGTTGGTCGATAGAACTGCTATTTTCACTCTTTGCTCCTTTCGGTATAGGACATCATGTCTGATGCCAAAATCTGTGAGTTGTCGTCAGCTGCGGGATTCATCGACGCGGTAAATTCCTCCACCAGTCCTTCGGCCCGCGCGACGCTCCTGAAAGCCGCCACGTTAAACAGCGCATCGCCTTCATGGGCCAGCGGCAAATTGCTGCGGCCGATAATGATCCCGTCAAATGGCGCCACCGCGCTTTCTTCCTCGTCACCCAACGGATCGCTGACGGTAGCGAGGCTCTGGCCCTTGGTGACGGCGGCGCCCAGTTTTTGCTTGCCGCTGACAATTCCGCTGGCCGGTGCGCGCACCCAGCTTGTGGAGCGGGCCAACACCGGGTTGAACACCTTCGGGCTGCGCAATGCCGGCAACATGCCGATGGCTCGCATGACATTGATGACACCGCGTATTCCTGCGCGGATGCTGAGCTCATCGAAACGCAGTCCCTCACCGGCTTCGTAGATCAGCATGGCCATGCCCAGGTCATCGGCACAGGCCCGCAAAGAACCGTCGCGGATGTTGGCGTTGATGATTACCGGCGCACCAAAAGCCCGCGCCAGTTCGAGTGTCCTTTCATCGTCCAGGTTGGCCCGCACCTGGGGCAGATTGGAGCGATTAATCGCTCCGGTGTGCAAATCGATGCCGTAGTCTGACTTGGAAACAATCTGCTTGTGAAAAGTGTGCGCCAACCGCCCTGCGATCGAACCCTTTGCGCTGCCGGGGAACGAACGATTGAGGTCCCGGCGATCCGGTAAGTATCGGGACTGGTTCAGAAAACCATGCACGTTGACAATCGGAATCGCGAGCAAGGTACCCTTGATACTACGCAGTATTTTGCGTTTGAGCAAACGCCGGATGATCTCCACGCCGTTTAATTCATCTCCATGAACGGCTGCCGAAACAAACAGGGTTGGCCCCGCGCGGCGGCCGCAAATGACCTGGACGGCCATATTCAACGGCGTTGCAGTGTACAGGTCGGCGACCGGTAATTCGACGATGGCGCGCTGCCCCGGCTTCACAACGGTATCGCCGATTTTTATGGATTTGTTCGGTGTCATGTATTTTCGAGACGTCTGACTTTTTTACGTTTCTTGCGCCCGACCAGGTAGGAGCGCGACGGGTCAACCCAAGCCCGGTTTTTAATCGCCATTCTGCCCAGCAGCATGCGGAACATCATGTCATCGCGTGCAGTGAGGGTCATTTCTATCGGCCATTCGTAGGGGCCAATGGTCACGGGTGTTGAAATGACCCAACGCCGTTCCCGGTGGCCGCCCGAGTCGGTGACCCTTCGTTCGTCAATAACTTCTGCAACGCATACGAGCACGGTGTCGTTATCGTGTTGCTGCGGGTGTATTTTGAACTCCACACGACGCTTGCCGTGTTCGGTGAACGGACGCACTTCAAAAGCATGCAGGGCGGAGGTCCGCGCCCCGGTATCGACCTTGGCCTTGATAGCGGGTATGCCGAGTGCGGGCAAACCGACCCATTCCCGCCAGCCGAGGGTGAGTAATTCTTCAGGCAGATCAGCTAGCGGCACGTTCAAACCCCCTTGTGAGGCCGTTGAAACCCATTAGTGCTTTATCCTTTCTGAAATCAATTGACTGCTTCTTCCATCACTGGGGTTCGTCATACAGCATCATAGCACTGGCTTGCTGAGCACATTGTTTCAGCTGCTTGCGTGAGCATAAAGGTTAACTGCGGTCTCGGGGAAGTGTGCGTATTCCCAAAGGCGGAAACGGACCACATACATTATCCGCGTAAACGGTATAAAAAGTTTCAGGCAGAACATTTTTGCCTGCTTGTACACCGAGTATAGGCAGCATCAACGCCATCTTGCCAGTAATTAGAGGTATTGAGCGGCGCGTATATTCAAACTTCACCAACAGGTTGCCTTTAAACCCGGCCGGGTTCGGACAAAGACAACTGCCCTTGGGGATGGTTTTGTGGGCGACAATACCGATCCTCCTGCAGCTATCGGGGGTCTGCCATGCTATGAAACTGAATTTTAGGCGTTATACTTTCTGGCTGCGATGGGCTCTTAACCCCGATTATTTTTCAGCAAATGATGTGCCTGGATTCCGGTAAAGGCCGCTTTACCAGTCAGAACGCCGCAGTCCGTACTTTCGAAATCTGAAAAAAGAACTGAGTTGGACTAGACTGAAATAACTCGTGGTGTTGTGCAACGGCCACTTCAATAACCAACGATAAAAGGAGAATGACATGCCCAAGTATTCAGTCAACATCGAAATTCCAGACGAACTTGTAAAGCTTCCTGATCCGATTGATCAAAAACAATGGCGCAACGTTATTGATCAGGCCCTTGATCAGTACCAGGAAAAAAAACTCAAGGTCAAATCACTCAAGGATCGGCAAGAGGCCCGCAAAAAATATGATAGTGAGCTTAATAAGCTCGCTGCAGACGGAGTGGCCAAACAAAAGAAAATTCGTGACGTTTCCACAAATTTGAACAAAGCATTACTGGGTCAAGCCGGCATGGCCATCAAAAAACTTCCCGACCAGTTGACCGAAAAGTTCACGAAGGTGGGTGCGGAAAAGCAAAAACAAGTAAAGAAGGAGGATGACAAGGTATTGGACGCCGTTCAAAAGAGTGCTTTGTCATGGGCTGCAAAGAATTTTAAGAACTAATTCCTGCTGCAGACCATGACACCGCGGGTTGGCACTGTCCAAGGGTGGGGCGGTTCCATTTGAATCAATAGATTTTTAGTTACCCTGGCGTCAATGAGGCGGGGTCAGAGTCAGGCGTCAAACTGACCCGCCCTCAATTGGTTTATCATTCGCAGCGTCGCTGTCGGGTCGTGGGTGAGAGAATTGAGAGAAAGAATTGAGAGAATGGACACCCACGTCTTTCTAGCAATCCGTATGCTGACCCATTCAACTAAAATTTTTAGAGCCGTGGTCAGGGCTTCAATGGCGCATACGTTATGACAGGCCAAGGGTACAGGGTGTTGATTTGAATCAAAGGGTGCGGCTCATATTAAGTGTAGGATTGTCAGATAAGGCAAAAGCACTTAACGGAAATCTGATGAAATGACTCGAAAAGCAGAGATTGATGTCTCCCGCAGGATGGGTACCATCGCGTTTAAAAAAGAAATTAATCACCTGCTTCATACCAGGAGTCATATGGACGGCAGGCACGAATTTGATGCCGGCTGGAATTCCCGCGACCACGCTTTGGTTATGGCCATGCTTTTAAAGAGAAAGGGCGCCTATCCAAAGATTGCGAACGGAAAATGCATGTATGTGCAGGGACCCCATCTAAATTACAGCTCGATGGGCGTTGGACAGGAACCAGACCATATTGGGGGTCACAGCTGGGTGGTCGATACGAAATTTGGCCTAATTGATGTCAGTCCCGTTCTCGAGATTAAAAAGCACCGGTTCAGAGCGGCATTTAACGGAATCTACGGTCGCGTGTGGTTGCCGCAGGGTAAGGACAGAGTGAAAGTGGTCGTATGTGATGACCCTGCCAATTATGAACGGGAATTAGACAAGGCGGCGCATTTAACCGGGCAATCCACGGCAGTGTATATGCATTTGCAAGATCTTGAGGTGACCGATAGCCTGATCGAAAACCCCTTCAAGTTTCTCGGTTCAGATATTTCTGATGAAATTAAGAAACGCTTTGGCGAGAGATTTTATCCTGCCGTCGCGAGTCACCTGCAAAGCTTTATGCTTGGCGAAACTGACTCTTTGACAGGATTGGGGGAATTAGAGGCCTGGAGCACCGTGTTTGACAAGTTTCCTGGATAGGGCAGGGGGTCGAGCCCGGGTATCTATTTGATATTTGCTATAAAAAACACGTATAAGTAGCGTAAATCAAACCTGGCCCGGACATGGCAACCCGGGAGTCCTTGGTTCTTCGCGCGGGCCTCAATGCAAAACCGATTCAACAACCTGGAGACCATCGGCATTCTGCTCGATAAACTCAAGGATCAAGGCAGCCGTCTGCTCCGGTTTTTGCAGTTCGAGATCATGGACTCCGTCTGCGAAAGAGACCACCTGGATGGCGGGAAGATATTCTTTAAAAAAGACGATGTTGCGATCGGTCATATCCCGAAATTCGGAGAGGTCCCCTGAAAGGTAGAGAACAGGCGCCTTGATGCCTTTCGCCTCTTCAGTGAAATCTTCGGCATCGGTTAGCGCGCGGGCCAGGCTGAGCCACGTTCGGCGTGTTGCGGCCTTGGAATTCCGGGCTATGATAGCGGTAATTTCCGCCTGATCTTCAGGACTCAAATCGGCCCAGGATGGTTCCATGATGCCTTTGGCCATCCTTTCATCAAACAACCCCGACCGAATAAACCCGATAACCACGTTACCGAAGGGCGGAAATTTGAGCCCTTGTATCAACCGTTCATAATGGTCTTTCCTGGGCATGATGACGGCCCCCTCAATGCTGACGATTGAATTGACCCGTTGCGGGTATCTTGCGGCAATGTTGAGAGCGATCATCCCTCCGTAGGAAATGCCGACCAGGTCGCAACGTTCTATTTTCAATTCATCCATGAACGCGATAACCTTATCCGCTTGCTCGGCGACGGAATAGTCAAAACCGGTGACATTTCGGTCAGAACTCCCGGTGCCAAAATTGTCAATGGCGAGAATACGGTGGTGACCAAGAAGGTAGGGGATGGTGCGGTTCCATCCAGCATGGGTACTGAACAGGCCGGGAATCAGGATAACCGGCGGGCCACTGCCAATTTCTACATAATGGATGGCGGGGTCTTCGGTTGTAGCGGATGTGTACAGGCCGTGCCCGGATTGTGAGACAACTTGACTCGCGCAAGAGCCACACAGAAGGATGGCGAGGGCTAAAAGGACAGAAAACATTGGGGTCAGGGTATAAAACTTATTGAGTAAGTTTAGCCTGACCCCAGATATTTTCAGAATATTATTGTCAGCCATGCAGTTGCTACCTGCCACAGATGATGCAGCTAATTCAGCGCACCGTCAAATTGTTGATGACTTAAACAACACCTTCACTCTTGCCCGAATATTTCACCAAGGCGGACGAGTAAGTGCCAAATGTCCATTTATTTCATGGTGATACAGGCATTTATGGCCTTTTGCAAAAATTACAGTTTGTCCTATCCGGTTTTGCAGCGCATCTGACTTCTTTCGCCAGTGACAAAGCAAATTCCGGACCCATGGTGAATTATCCGGGCTAAAACGCTGTTCAATATTTGTAGATTGCTGGCGATTTGACTTTATAGCCGCCCTTACTTCGCGATAAAATGGATAGTTCAAAAGATTTTAACTTCCCGCTTTCAGGTGATCGACCATGAGAATTCTTTTTTCAATTATTTTGCTGCTGTTCGTTGCATCCACGGTCGGCGCCGACACGAAACTTCTGCGGTTTCCCGACCTGTATGGAGACAAGGTGGTCTTCAGTTATGCCGGTGACCTTTGGATCGCCGATACCAGTGGCGGCATAGCGCGGCAATTGACGTCGCACCCAGGGGAGGAACTGTTTGCGAAGTTTTCGCCGGACGGTAGTCACATCGCTTTCACCGGTCAGTACGACGGCGGCGAACAGGTCTATGTCATCCCGGTGAGCGGAGGCGAGCCGGTTCAGCTGACCTGGTATCCGTCGGAAGGGCCCCTGCCGGCGCGCTGGGGCTATGACCACCAGGTCTACGGCTGGAGCCCCGACGGTTCCGCCGTGTTGTTCCGCTCGGTTCGCGAGGGTTTCTCACTGACTGACTCGAGGCTTTATACGGTCAAGCTAAGCGGCGGCCTGCCGCAGGCGCTACCGATGAAAATTTCCGGCGCCGGTGCCTTTTCACCCGATGGCAAGCAGGTGGTCTTTTCGCCGCTATTCCGTGATTTCCGGACCTGGAAGCGATACCAGGGCGGCTGGGCCCAGGACCTCTACATGTTCAACCTGGACGGATCAGGATCGCAAAACATCACCAACAACATCCGCACAGACCGCGATCCGATGTGGATGGGTGACAGCATTTACTATGTTTCTGATCGTGACGATTACCTGAATGTCTATCGATACAACATCGACAACGGCGAAACCAGCCAACTGACGCAATTTAACGGGCAGGACGTGCGATGGGCCAGCGACGACGGCTCTCACCGGATCGTTTATGAACTGAACGGCACGCTGCACATCCTCGATGTGAGTGATGACATCGATAAAGCGCTCGATATCACCGTGCCGGCTGACAGTGGCCTGAACCTGCCTGAACTGGTCAAGGTCGCCGGTCACCTGGAAGACTTCGACATCAGCCCTAACGGTGAACGTGTCGTGGTGGCGGCCCGCGGCGAAGTCTTCTCCGTGCCAGTCGAGGAAGGCGTGTCGCGGAACCTGACCGCAAGTGCCGGAGCGCATGACCGCGAAGTCGCCTGGTCACCAAAGGGTGACCGCATCGCATGGATTTCCGATGCCAGCGGCGAAGAAGAATTGTACATTCGTGACGCGACCGGCCAGTCTCCGGCCATCCAGGTGACCCGCGATACCAACATCAGGATTTACCATCCCGTATGGTCGCCTGATGGTTCCATGCTGGCTTACGGTGATGCCGAGGCGCGCATTTACGTCATCGGCCAGGACGGTAAGAACCGGCGCCTGGTAGATGACGATGCCGGATTTCAGCGACATGATTTTTCCTGGTCACCGGACTCCCGCTGGCTGGCGTATTCGATGGAAGACCCAAACGGATACCGCTCCCTGTATATCTGGGACAGCACGTCCGGAAACACCCGGCGCATTACCGGCGAAATGTTCAACGAGTACAGCCCCGCGTTCTCCGCTTCGGGCGAGCAGCTCTATTATTTGTCGGACCGGATGTTCTCGCCGCAAATCGGCAACATAGAGTTCAACTACGTGACCAGCCGCAACACGGGTGTCTTTGCCATGATGTTGACCGGGGATGCCAGCAATCCGTTTGCGCCCAGGAACGTCGAGGGCATGATCGAAAAAGAGGATAAAAACGGCAAGGAAGAAAAGGTCGACAAAGACAAAAAAGGCGCCAAAGAAGAGAAGGACAACGAAAAAACCGTAAAAGTGGAGATTGATTTCGATGGTCTGACCCAACGCGTGGCCCGGGCACCTGTGGATTTTGACGATTATTACGACCTGACCGATCACGGCGATCACCTGCTGATGGTGCGCCGCGGGGCCCCGTTCTACGGACGTGATTCCTACGAAAAGCCGACCTTGATCGCCTACTCACTGGAAGACCGGGAAACGTTCGATATCGCCAGCGGCATCGATGCTTATGCCGTGGCTGCCGACAGCGACAAGGTGGTCGTCCTGCAATCGGGCAAACTCAACCGGTTCGATATCAGGAAAGACAAGCAGGAAGCGAAGAATGTCGATATCGCCGCCCTTTCGACAGAACGGATCCGGTCGGTCGAGTACCTGCAGATTTTCGATGAAGTCTGGCGGCGCTACCGCGACCACTTCTACGTCCGTAACATGCATGGCTATGATTGGGAGGCCTTGCGCGATCAATACCGCCCGCTGGTGGCTTATGTTGCAGACCGTGCCGATCTTAACTACCTGATTGGTGAAATGATCGCCGAGCTGAGTGCAGGACACACCTATATCGCCGGTGGTGACATGGGCGCACCGGAGCGTTCCTCGGACGCGTTGCTGGGGGCGACTTTCGAACTCGACGAATCGGCAGGCCGGTACCGTATCGGCAGCATTTATGCAGGCCAGAACGAGGAAGACCGGTACCGGTCACCACTGACGGAACCAGGCGTCGAGGTCAGCGTAGGCGACTACGTCCTGGCGATTAACGGCAGGCCGCTGACGGCCAAAATCAACCCGTATTCATTGCTCAAGGGCGCTGGCGGAAAACTGCTTGAACTGACGGTTGCCGGCGACGCGGGCGGAAAAAACCGGCATACTGTCATCATCAAACCAATCAACAGTGAAAACGACCTGATCTACCTGCAGCAAATGCAGCACAACCGTGACTATGTCACGCAGCAGACCGATGGGAAAATCGGATACCTGCATATCCCGGACATGGGTGCCGCCGGTATTTACGAGTTCATCAAGTGGTACTACGGCCAGATTCGCAAGCAGGGGCTGATTATTGATGTGCGTGGCAACGGTGGCGGCAACGTTTCACAAATGATCATAAACCGACTTGACCGGAGCCATGTTTTCATGGGATTTGCCCGTGGTGTGGATAACCCCGGTACCTATCCAACCGCCGTTTTCACCGGCCCACTGGTCGGACTCCTGGACGAGGATTCAGCCTCCGACGGTGATATTTTCCCCGCCGCGTTTCAGGCTCTGCACCTGGGCCCCCTGATCGGCAAACGCAGTTGGGGCGGCATAATTGGCATAACCAACCTCGGCAACCTGATCGATGGCGGCAATGTTTTCGTGCCGCAGTTCGCAACCGCGTCTGCGGCAGGTGAATATATTATCGAAGGGACAGGCGTGAGCCCGGACATCGAGGTTGATAACCCGCCTGAGGCTTTACTGCAGGGCAAGGACCCGCAACTGGACCGCGCTATACAGGAGGCGATGCAACGTCTGAAGACCCGGCCGGGCACGCTCCCGTCGCAGCCGGCAGACCCGGTCAAGACACCCGGCCGCCACTAAAATCCATCCTGGTCCAGCGTGTAAACGCTGGACCAGGGGGTTAACCCGAACATTGCACCAGTCGGACTTGGCTCTCTTTCCAAGCCGTTGAATCGGTTTTTGAATCTGGAGTTTTCGGCTCGCGTTTAAAAGGTACAGTTTGTACCCGAGCCCGGTCCTGTCCCAGCCCTGACTGGTCCAGCCACGCCTCGGCTTGGGCTTCTTTCCACCCGCAGCCCTCTTCGGTTCTCAGTCCAGCCCGGCGCCCAGCCGCACCTGTCTCCGACATTGCCCTACCTCCTGCATGGCCCAGGCCACCCTCTCGAGCGGTTCCCGATCTCACCTTGTCCCTGCTCTCGTACGCCATCTACCCCAGGCGCTGAAGCAACGCTAAATCGAGGGATTGCGCGACTTTTGCTTCGTCCGGACTTCAACCTCAGGATAAATATAAGCACCGTCATCCCGGCGCAGGCCGGGACCTCCATAAGATTAGCAGAGCGCAAAATCAGGACTTCTTTAAAGATCACGGAAACGTTGGGAGGTCCCGGGAATTTGCTTCGCAAATTCCGGGACGACGGTGCTAAATGCAAATCCAATAGGGTTTATGAAGCCGCCGTGTTGATTTTTTCACCGTAATGATCGTCGTTGGCGGCTTTCAGTGCCTGGCGTCGGCTTTCGGCTGCAACCGTGCATTTGAATGAAAACTTTTCTTCCTGCAAAACCCGCGCGTGCCAGCGATAGCCGTCCATACCCGGTTTGATACCGAAAACGATGACCAGCACGACCAGCAACAGCAACTGCGCGGCCGGACCCGATACCCACGAACCCGCCAGTTGGGCGATATCGAACATCAGAGTGCTGGTAACCACCAGCATGACGGTTACCAGCCCAAGACCACGGCGTACGGCCCAGACCGACGGGGCCAGGAAGGCAAGCCACGAAAAACCGCGGCGTACGGCTTGTATGCCGTACTTTGGATGCTGGTAGATGTCAAAAACTCGCATTTAGTTTCCAGAAAACCTCTCGTATGTCACATACGCTATGATGTCGTAGTTCCCGTATCAACAGTTCTATATTCAGGACTTCAAGCACTCGTTCTTAGCTGATCTCATTTTCAATAATTGCGAGGTAACTTTACAGTGTCATTAGTCATAAAATGCTGACCTGGATCAATCACAAACGGCGTCTGTCGGCAGCGCCGGGATTTCAAATTTCCGATACAGGGACCGAACCCGCGGGTCACAGAAAAAAGCGATGGCGTTGTTCGATTTCCGCGCCCGTAACTGCCTGAAAAAGTAGATGCCGTCGAAACCCATATTTTTTTGAATCACTTGCAAGGCAGCATCGAACTCGTTCATTTCGACCAGCGTCGCGGTCAATTCCACGCTGTAGGAAAGCGCGGGATTTTCCGGGTTGGGCAAATCGAGTGCCGGCCAGACCAGTATCTCTTCTATCGCACGCTTCCTGGCGGCCGGGTTCGAGCTTTCGCAGAGGTCGGCGTACACCTGCGTCGTATTGGTCACCTTGCGCAGCAGGCCGGCCAACTCGTTGCCATAAACCGGAACATCCGCGCAGTTCCCGGCGTCGAGCTCAAGATGCATCAGCAGTTCCAGTGCATCCGGAAAGTCCGGTGCGTTTTCGCGCACTTCATTCAGCAGGTCAACGGCTTCCTGGTGACGGCCCAGCAGGTTCAGGGTTGCCGCCGTGTTGGCGCCGATGATGCGTGAACGCGGGTCAAGTGTCCGCGCCTTTTGCAATGCCACAAGACCGGCCTCCGGGTTGCCCATGAAAACCAGCATATTCCCATACCATTGATAGGCTGTTGCATAAGACGGATTCAGACTGATCGCCTTCTGGAACAAATCGTCAGCTTCCTCGTACCTGAACTGGTTACTTCTCAGCTGGGCAAGGGCGGTCGTGGCCTCGACGTTATTGGGATCGAGCGACAGGGCCTTGTTGGCCGCGGCTTCGGTTTTTTCATCGTCCGTTTTGGCATCCGTCATCACATAACCACCGATGACCCCCCAGGCCAGCGAAAGACCGGCGTAGGCCTTGGCGAATTTGGGATCGAGGTCTATGGCCCGGTTAAATGCCTCGATAGATTCAGGCAGGCTTTCCGCGGTACGCATATGCCACAAAGACATTCCTTTCAGGTAGTGTTCGTAGGCCTCGATGCTGTTGGTGCCGGTCAGGTTGCCAGCCGATCCCGACTCCAGGTCGAGCGAGACCTTGAGTGCCGTTGCGATCGAATTGGCAATCTCGTCCTGGATGGCAAATATATTGGTCAATTCCCGGTCATAGGTAGCCGACCACAGGTGAAAGCCGTCATCCGCCTTGATCAACTGTGCGGTAATACGTACCTGGTTGCCAGCTTTGCGTACGCTGCCCTCGAGTACGTGGTTGACACCCAGATCCCTGGCGATTTGAGCAATGCCGGTGTTAGTGCCCTTGTATGCAAAGGCTGATGTGCGCGCGGCAACTTTCAGATCGGGGATACTGGCCAGCACATTGAGTATTTCTTCCGAGATGCCGTCCGAGAAGAATTCGTTTTCGGCATCCGCGCTCATGTTGACGAAGGGCAGTACGGCGATGGATTCCGACGTGGTATTTGCCCGCGTCGGTTGTTCACCTTGAAGCGAAGCGGGATCGGTGGCTAATTCGGAATGACTCACCGCTGGCTGGCTGTCAGCGCCCGGGCCCGCTGAGAACTTTTCATAGGCGAAGTACATCAACGCCAATACCAGTACAACAATTATGGTGCGGTCCAGTTTTCGTCCTGTTCGCGAGGTGATGGATCTGTCACGATCGACATCCTTTTCCTTTTTCAGACCTTCGGGCGTCAGTTCGAAGGCCCAGGCTAAAATCAGGGCCGGGACAAAACCAATGATCAGCAACAGCAAAACAACACGTTGAACGGAATCCGGCAGGTTCAATAATGGCACCAGGATGTCGGACAGTTGCAACAACAGCCACGAAGCGATCGCGTAGGCGATACCAACGCGGAATACATTTCTTCTTTTCAGTTCTTCAAAAAAACCCAACTTACCAGTCCTTCAAAGGAAACGTGATCGGCGAGGCAGGGGGCCACGGCATACCGGCGGCCTTGACCCTGGCTGCGTAATTGGGTGTTGCCTCGAGACCGAATGGCGCGCCGCAGGCACACCAGTAAACCAGTAATAACAGGGATTGCGAACCGAATGGCTGTGAATCTATGTTCGCCGCCCTGAGGTTGGCGTTCTCCCGGTCGCCTACCCAGGCGTCGTATATGGATTCATAGAACAGCGGTGGATCGGGCAGATCCAGTATCTGCTGGTAGTAAGCGGCAGCGCCGTCACGGTCCCCCATCGCCGCCGATTTCAGGACTTTCGACATCAGGCCGTCCTCCGCGACGCGGAATTGCGTCGCCACGGCATTATCGACTTCTTCATACAGGCCGTTGGCGACGAGGGCGCGCACCAGGGCGATCGGCAGCCAGCCACGGGGCGCGACCTCCAGGCCTTCACGCGCCACCTTCAAGGCCTCTTCGGCGTCACCCGCCCACAAAAAGGCGCGCGATTCGTCAAACCAGACATTAGAAAGCATGGGGTCGCACTTGCGTACTTCACGGGCGCGCTGGGTATAGCGGTCCGCGAGCCCGGAAACCGCTATGATGCCAGGCGCCCAGGTCGCCTGGTTGCAACCGTCCTCGGCCAGGAAACGGTCGATATAACCCGGAAAACCACGCCAATCGCCGGAGAGGTACGCGAGGTCGAATTCGATATCGTTGCGCTCGGCAAAGTTTCTCGCGTTTTCGGCGGCCACGGCCAGGTCCTCCCTGATCTTTTCCGGTGCTTCAGCGAGGTCCTGCTCCGTGACACCCTCGTGTTCCTGCCCGATGCTGGCGTCGAGCAGCATGTGCACGTAGAGATCGGTGTGATCGATGTACGCCGGCGGAAAGCTGGGCACCAGTTCGATGACCTTTTCCAGTTGCTCATTGGCGCGTCGCAGGTATTCGATCTGGTCGACTTCGCCATGTGCTTCGCCGTAAAGTTCCAGCGCTTTCTGGTAATCGACGAATGCCTCCACGTTACGCAGGCCGGCTTTGCGCATGGCCTCGCGCTTATCGTCATCCAATACCACGTCCATGGCCTCGGCGATCTTTTCGGCAATGTCCTCCTGCACCTGAATCGTGTCGCCGGAGGTGCTGTCGTAATTTTCCGACCACAGATGGAAACCGTCGGCGGCCCGGATCAGCTGCGCGGTGACCCGCAGGCGGTCGCCGGAGCGACGCACCGAGCCTTCGACGATATGTTGCACGCCCAGCTTGGCCGCGATTTCCTGCACCGGTAATTCTTGGCCCTTGAAGTGAAAGGACGAAGTGCGCGCGGTGATCAGCAACTCCGGCAACTGCGCCAGCGAATTGAGGATTTCCTCGGTCAGGCCATCGGCGAAGTACTCGTCATCCGCACCACTGCTCATCGCAATGAAAGGCAACACGGCCAGGGATTTGACGTTTGCGGCCGGTTCCGTGGCTGGTGTATCCGCAGCGACCACTGTTGTTTCAGCCGTCGTCTGAGCTTCCGGCTTGGCGACAAACCTGTCCAATGCAAACCAGGCCAGCGCCAGCGCCATGACGATCATGATGGCGTGGTTCAGTTTCTGCCCGGTCTGATTAGTAATGGATTGTGAGCGGTCGACGTTTTTTTCCCGTTTGACGCCCTCGGGTGTCAGTTCAAACGCCCAGGCAAAGAAAAGGGCCAATGGGAAACCGATGACCAGGAAACCGAGGAAGATTTTCATCACCCAGTCCGGTGCGCCAAAGTTGTCCACCATCAGGTCCGCCACCTGGGCCAGCAGCCAGGCGACGATGATATAGGCGACGCCCACTCTGAAGACGTTGCGGCGTTTCAATTCGTTGAAAAAACTCACTTGAACCTCCGTGGGGCGGGTGTCATTACCCACCACCCATGGGTTGTTGTTCTTGTCGTGCGACGGTATGCGCACACTTCGCGTTTTTGGAAAATACTCATGGCCACAAATTCATTTTAGCCAACAATGCCTGGAAACGCGGCTCATCACGCAGGGGGTCATAGAGATCCATGCGTTTCATGTGCACCGCATAGGGGTCACCTTGCGCGAATCCCTTCTCGAGGTTGTCCAGTGCGAGTTCCGGTTTACCCAGGAACATCAGCATCCGGGCCTTGCCAAATGTGCCATCCGGTGTTTGCGTATCTGCCAAAACCAGTGCGACGGCGTTCTGCCTCAAAGCCGGGTTTTCAAGGGCATCAACAACGGCTGAGATCGGGGCCCGGGTCCAGTTTCATGATTGAAAAGGATTTGCGAATGTTTTCGCGTGCCTCGCTAAAGTGCCCCTGTCTCATTTGAAGCTGCGCCAGGTTACGGTATGCATTCTGAAAATTCGGATTCAACTCGATCGATTCCCAAAAATACTGGTAGGCTTCATCTCTTCTGTCGGTCCACATCAAAAACCATCCCATATCATGTGGCATGATGTGCGCCAGTGGATCGGCCATGCGTGCCAGTCTGAGCTGATCCAATGCGGCATCCAGCTTGCCTTCAGCCGCCAGTAATTCTCCGTACCACTGGTGCGCTGTCGCATAATCCGGTTCGATATCGATGGCCCGTTTGAATTCCGTTCCCGCGCCCTGGAGGTCATAGTCGTACATGAACTTGATATAGGCCGACGTGGTGAGGGCACGGGCGGATTGCGGGTCGATGCCGAGTGCGCTGGCAATGGCCTCGTGCGCCAGTGGGATGTACTCCTGAATGCTCCCGGAATAGTATTCAGGAATAAGCACGTAGGCATCCGCCAGCGCCTCCCAGGCACGACCGTACCGGGGGTCAAGCGCTATCGCTTCGCGCAGCGGCTCGACACTGGCGCGCAGCGATGCAGGGGCGCGCTGATTCCAGAGGTGCCGGCCAAGCAGGTATTTGTTGTAAGCCTCTACATTGGAAGTCGAACGCGTTTGCATCACGGCCTGATCGTTGACGGTCAGTGTCACCTTGAGTGCATTGACGATGGCCTGGGCGATTTCATCCTGCACCGCGAAGATGTCGTCCAGTTGACGGGTATAGGTCTCGGACCAGAGATGGGTATCGGTATTCACTTCGATCAACTGCGCGGTCACGCGGATGCGGTCGCCGGATTTACGCACGCTGCCTTCGAGGATGTGATCGACCTGCAGTTCGCGGCCGATGTCCGCCAGTTTCTTGTCACTGTTTTTGAAAGTGAACGAAGACGTGCGCGATGGTACGCGTAAGCCCTTAACCCCCACCAGCACATTGAGTAATTCTTCGGATATGCCGTCGGAAAAATACTCGTTTTCCGCATCATCGCTCATGTTGACAAAAGGCAAAACGGCGACAGATTTTTCGTGCGAAGCAGGGGTCAGGTTCAATTTTCCAGTTACGGGACCTTCATTCGCCTGTGTGTCTTCAGGGGAAATTGAACCTGACCCCACCATTTGCGTCGTTGCCGGGGAAATTGAACCTGACCCCTTTTCAGGCTCCGCGACCAAAAACTTGTCATAAGCGAAATAAGCCAGCGCCAGTGCCATGGCGATAATGATATTGCGGTCCATTTTTCGACCGGTTTGCGGTGCGATGGATTTTGACCGGTCAACCTCGGATTCGCGCTTGACACCATCCGGCGTCATCTCAAATGCCCAGGCAAAGAACACCGCCAGCGGAAAGCCGATGGCCAGCGCCAGCATGAAGACCTGCATCACCCAGTCCGGCGCGTGGATGTTTTCCAGCACCAGGTCGACCACCTGCAACAACAGCCAGGCCGTGATGGCGTAACCAATCGCTACCCGGAAGACGTTGCGGCGTTTGAGTTCTTCAAAGAAACTCATGCATGTCTCCTACCGGTGCGTTGTTATCAGTTACAGACAAAATCATCCTCCCCAACCGCTCTGCAATTGACGGGGAAGCCGTTTTCGCGCCAGAAATCATCGAGGCCAATCTTCCTCAAAATTGCCTTGTAAGTTGCTGAATTGTGTAGCGGGTTGATGATTGGATCGCTGAGCCAGCTTATATCGAGTGTTCCCAACTTTTCATCCAGTAAAATTCCCTTTTTCATGATCTCTTCGGCCAGGTCGTAGTCGCCATAGTAGGCTGCCAGGTAAATGTCCAGCGCCCACAAGCTGTTGACCCCCAGCGCGAAAGATTCATCCATGTGGGTTTTCAGAAATGCGAGGGTATCTTCCCGCGAGTTGAGTAAGGGGATCTGCTGATCGAAGCGAATCTTCGCCGCGGGCGCGTTGGTCCCTATATCCGTTGAGTTGGAAAGGTCGCGTATGAGTTCTGTTGCACGAGCAATATTGCCTTCCGAGATGGACATGTTGATGGCGAGGCGTAACGGGTACTCCCGGTTCCTGCCCGTCATTTCCAGAACCCGCTGCATGGCTACCCAGCCCGCACTGCGTTCACCCGACGCATAAAGCAGCCTGGAGTGCACGGTCAGGTTCAGCCACGACAGCGGGTCGAGTTCGACTGCCCTTGCACTGTATTTGAGGGCCTCGTCAAAGTAATTGACACGCTGCAGCATCTGCGCATATTGTTCGTTGGCTTCGATATCGTCCGGGTTCAGGGCCAGGGCGCGCTGGTAACTGGCGATAGCCTTCTTCCATTTAAAATTGTCCCGGTACACGTCGCCCAGTACCGAATGCGCCGCCGACAGGTTGGGATTGATGGCCAGCGCTTTCAAGGCCATCGCTTCGGCCTTGGCGCGGACTTCATCGCCGGAAACGTTCAGGTAATAACGCATGAGTGTATGGGCCTGGGCATTAGCGGCCCAGGCCTCGGCGAATTGCGGGTCCATCCGGATGGCTTCATCGAGCAGTTCAATGGCGCGTGGAAAATCGAGACGTTGAACGATCAACCCCCTTGCTTCGAGGTAGCGGTCATAAGCGTCCATGTTGCGCGTGCTGACGGGGGCGAGGGTTTCCCCGGCACTTGTCAGACTGAGTTGAATCGCCAGTGCGTCAGTGATGGCGCGCGCGATTTCGTCCTGGATCGCGAAGATGTCGGTCAGTTCGCGGTCATAGGTCTCCGACCACAGGTGGAAACCGTCACTGGCCGTTACCAACTGGGCCGTGATACGCACGCGGTTGTTGGCCTTGCGGATCGAACCTTCGAGAATATTTTGGACACCCAGCTGTTCACCGATGGTACGCAGGTCTTCACTGCGCCCGCGGAACTGGAACGACGAGGTTCTGCCGGCGACCTTCAATGAATGGGTTTTGACCAGCACATTGAGAATTTCCTCGGAAATGCCATCGGCGAAATAGGCCTGGTCGCCATCCGGGCTCATATCGACGAAGGGCAGGACGGCAATGGATTTTTCTATTGGTTGAGCCTCTGAAGCAGGTGCCTGGACATTTTCCACGTTCTCAGCGACAGGCTCGGGCTGCGTATCCATATCCGGTGTGAACTTGTCCACCAGCAAAAGCACAACGGCGATCACCAGCGCAATGATGATATTGCGATTCATTCTTTGAGCGGTCACCTGGGTGATGGACTGGCTGCGGTCCACATCCTTTTCGAGCTTTAGTCCGTCCGGGGTCAATTCAAATGCCCAGGCGAAAATCAGTGCAATTGGAAAGCCGACGGCCAGCGCCAGCATGAAGATTCGCATCACCATGGGCGGTGCGCCGATGTTCTCCAGCACCAGGTCCGCCACCTGTAACAAAACCCACGCGGATATCGCATAGGCGATGCCCACGCGGAAGACGTTTCTTCTTTTTAGTTCGCTAAAAAAACTCAAACAAGGTCTCCATTCGACAGGCTTGTTGCCTGCAGTCTTAATTATCAAGGCGAAATACGATGTTTTCGAGCACCAGGTCCACGACTTGCAGCAGTATCCAGGCAGACACGGCATAGGCGATACCGACCCTGAATACGTTTTGTCTTTTCAGTTCATCAAACAAGCTCATAAGAGCCCTCCGTTGGGCGGCGCATCACGGGCACTCCGCCAGGTCCTGGTCCAGTGATGCGCAATCGTCCGGCCAGCCGAATTCACGCCAGTAGTCTACA
Source organism: uncultured Gammaproteobacteria bacterium (assembly GCA_963801195.1). Classification (GTDB taxonomy): domain Bacteria; phylum Pseudomonadota; class Gammaproteobacteria; order Xanthomonadales; family SZUA-36; genus SZUA-36. Next base: position 1,178,242 of record CAWDDX010000003.1, read on the forward strand.
TAGCCAGTGCGGTCCATCAACTCGAAAAATTCCGGCGTCTTTCTTTGCTCCCTGAAGCTGGCGCCCCATAGGGCGGGACTCGGGTATGGGCACTCCAGGTCAGCCACGTATTCAAAAACATGGGGGGGGTCGATAATGGTAAGCAGTTGGACAATATACCAGGTCACGTAGGGGCTTGCTGGGACCGCCAAGCCGAGGTGTTTTTCAAATGCCGTCCGTTTTGACGGATCGCTGAGTGCCTGGATAAATAATTGACGGGTCGTGGGCGCAACCGGTCCTTCTTCTTCCCGCCCCGCTTCGATAATTGCTACGCCTTTTTCAATTTTCCCGGCATAAAGGTAATTGATACCCACCGGGTACAGGGAACCACCATATAGACCAAGGCTGGAGGCCTGGCGGAAAAGCTCGTCGGCACGCTCATACTCACCCATTGCCTGGTGAATGTAGGCTGCAATTCCAATGACCGCAGATATCAGCGGATCGATTCCGCTGGCAATCTGGATATGTTCCAGCGCCAGCGAGGTGCGGCCGGCATTTAGCAGAAATATCGCGTACCAGTGGTGTGCCGTGGGATCTTCGGGGTTAAACCTGATTGCTTCCTCATACAAACGGGCTGCATCGGCCATCTGGCAGTGGAGATCCTTGTAATTGGCCCTGATGATCAACGCTTCGCTCGATTGCGGCGCCAGGTTCAACGCGGTTTCCGCCGCCTCGAGACCCTGTTCCATACTTTCTAAAGTATCGTAGGAGCGGTCATAGTCCGGCAGGTTCAAATAAGCGATGGCGAGATTTGACCACGCCTGGTGAAACCCAGGGTCCAGCTTGACGGCCTCTTTGAATAAGCGAATGGCCTCCTTGAGCGAGGCGCCGTTTCGCTGCCGCCACAGATGGCGGCCCTGCAGGTACAGCTGGTAGGCTTCGGCATTATCGGTCAGCAGTTCAGCGGAAGGAGCGAGGTCGTCGCTGCCCAGTTGCAGTTTCAACTCGGCGGTAATCTTGCCGGTAATCTCATCCTGGATTTTGAAGATGTCATCGAGTGAACCATCGTAGGTTTCAGACCATAGATGTATATCCCTGCTGACATCGATCAATTGCGCAGTCACGCGGACCTGTTGCCCGGATGTGCGGACGCTGCCCTCAAGTATATGATTCACACCGAGGCGGGCGGCGATGGCAGGGACATCCAGGTTTTCATCCGCCAGTGAAAACGAGGAGGTGCGTGAGGCGACTTCCAGGCCTTTGATCTTGACCAGTGCGTTCAACAGTTCCTCGGCAATACCTTCGCCAAAATATGCCTGGTTTTGATCGGCGCTCATATCGCGGAACGGCATGACGGCGATGGAGGTCCTGTCGTCATCATTCCGGGTTTCGCCCGGTATGTTATCGCCCTGCGCCGTTTTGACATCCTCCGGTTCAGCCGCGCCAAAAATCTGGTCCCGGAACTTGTCGGTGAGCAGCAGCACGATCGCCATCGTGAGGATCATGATGATGCCGCGGTTGAGTTGGTGCCCGGTGTGCCGGTTGATGGATTTCTCCGGGTCGACGTTCTTGTGCAGCTTGACCCCTTCCGGCGTGACCTCGAACGCCCAGGCGACGATCAGGGCGATCGGCAGACCGGCGGCCAATCCCAGCATGAAGACCTGCATGACCCAGTCGGGTGCGTCGATGTTCTCAAGCACCAGGTCAACGATCTGTAACGAAAGCCAGCAGGCCACCGCGTAGGCGACACCTACCTTGAATACGTTGCGGCGTTTGAGTTCGCTGAAGAAGCTCATTGTTTTGGTCTTTCCTTCCACAAACCGACCTGTTCCCGGGTTTTGTGCTGGCGGCGGATTTCGATCAATTCAGCCAGCCCGGGTTGCTGCCAGAAGGCCAGCCAGTCCGGGTCGTCGGAGACGTCTTCCGGCAGGTAAAAAAACAATGGAAACTCGAGGTACACCGCATTGGCTTCATAGGCTGCCTGGAGTGTCGGCATCGCGGCGTCAGTGCCATCGAGCCAGGTTAAGAAAAAAGCCGTTACGGCCAGGTCAAAATTCCCCGTCCCGGAAGAGGAGCCTTGCAGCCGTTCCGATAATTTCTTACGCAAGTTTTGTTCGTCACCGATCTGGTAGTAAAAGAGGCACCACCACTGGTTGACAATGTCGACGTCCGAATCCGACTGCTGTTCAAAGCTTTTTATCAACTGTTCGGCTTCGTCGTATTGGCCGGTCAGGATCAGGCCCGAGACCAGCGGATCGGCCCGGTAGACGGAGCCCGGTTCGAGACTCGCGGAGGTGCGTCCGTAATTCAAGCCCTCTTCATTACGCTTGAGCATGTAAAGGAGGTTGGCCATATCCGTGTGGTGGACGGCGGCAAGCGGGTCGAGGTCTATGGCCTCCTGCTCTACCCGTTCCGCGGCCTTGAAGTCGCCAATAAACTGCATGAAATCACCATACAGATTGACGACGTCGGGGTTCCTGGGCGCCAGTTCATAGGCTTTTTCATAGAAGTCATGGATGGTTTGCAAATCATCTTCGATATCGCCACGGCCAAGCGCCACGTATGCCTCCGCGTTTTCCGGATCGAGTTCAAGCGCCTTGTTGGCGGCCGTGCGGACGATTTTCCATGCTTGCTGTGAGGTGATGTCGGCGCTGTAAGCAGGCAACAGGGAATAGTTGAAGGCCATGTCGGCCCAGGCCTTTGAAAAATCCGGATCCAGGCGCGTGGCCTTCTCGAACTGTTCATGCGCCTTCAAAAGGTTGTCAGGGCCGCGCTTGTTCAGCAAATAGCGGCCCTTCAGGTAGGCCTGGTAGGCTTCCATGTTGTCGGTCAGCTGGTTTTCCGCCAGTGTTGAATCAGCCCCGAGCTCTGCCTCCAATGCGCTCGATATGGCCTGTGCGATATCGTCCTGGATGGCGAAAATATCATCCATCTCGCGCTCAAATGTTTCCGACCACAGGTGGAAGCCGCTGTCCACCCGTATCAGCTGGGCGGTGATGCGCAGGCGGTTGCCCGATTTGCGCACGCTGCCTTCGAGCACGTTGTCCACTTTCAACTGGCGGCCGATCTCGCCGATATCCTGGTTGCGGTCCTTGAATTGGAACGAGGAGGTGCGGGCGGCGACCTGCAGTTGACTGTTCTGCGCCAGGCGGTTGAGCAGTTCTTCGGCAAGGCCGTCGGAGAAGTATTCCTGCTCCGGATCGGAAGACATGTTGACGAAAGGCAGGACTGCCAGGGAGCGCGTATTGTCTTTTACATCGGGGCTGGTTGATACGGACTGCTCGGTGACAACCGCAGTTGCCGGCGTGGAAACCGGTGCATCCCGGCCGGATATAAAACGTTCGCCGAGTAACAGCACCACCGCAAAAGCCAGGAAGGTGATGATGGTCCGGTCCAGCTTGCGGCCGGTGTTCTGCGTGATCGAATGGCTGCGGTCGATTTCAGACTCGCGCTTGATGCCTTCGGGTGTAATCTCGAACACCCATGAGAAGATCAGTACCAACGGCAGGCCGGCTACCGCTACCAGCACGAATACCTGCATTACCCAGTCCGGCGCGGCAATGACATCCAGGACGAAATCGATCGCCTGCAACAATACCCAGACGACCACCGCGTAGGCGATGCCCATGCGGAACACGTTGCGGCGTTTTAATTCGGTAAAAAAGCTCATTACCAGTCCTTTGCCGGATACTTGAGAGGAGAGGCGGGCGGCCACTTAAAGCCGGCTTCTTCAATCCTTGCTTTGAAGTTGGGTGTGGCATCGAGATCAAATGGCGCACCGCAAAAGCAGCCTTTAACTACTTCGGCGAGAATAAACGGGCCTGCAAAACGCGCGTCCATCCGGGCGGCGGTCACATTGGCGGCTTCACGATCGCCAAGTGCAGCTTCCACCATCAACTGGCTCATATCGCTAAGCGAAGACGTTTCCTGCGTGGTCTCAAAAATTTCCCGGGCCTTCGCCAGGTTATTGTCCATGGCGTAAACCAGCAGCACGCGGGGAAATTCGAAAAAGCTTCCATCGGGATTCGGCTCATATACGGAAGGGTCATCGTGATATTTGCCGCTGGCCAGCACGGCCATTAAATGCATATCATCGATCCAGGGGTTGAAGCCAATCTTGGCCGGGTAGTGACTGGTCATGTCCAGGGCCTTATCCACCTGTCCTGCCCAGAGTGCAAATTGACTTGCCATTGCAATGTGCACACCGCTCAATGGATCACAGCGCATCAGGTCCTCATAATGTGCAAATACCTGGTTCGCATTTCCGAAGAGTCCGCCCAGGGTTGTCACCCAGTTGACCGCGAAACACTCGTCGGTTTGGAATGCCTGGTCCAGTTTTGCCGGAATAACCTCCCAATTGCCGGCGAATTCCGCGCGTTCCGCTTCGAGATAGGCACGCTGGGCTTCCGATTCTGCGTAGCGGGACGCCTGCGAAAGCCCGTTGAGGATTTCCGCCAGCGCGGCTTCGAGTTCTTCCGGCGTGTAGCTGTTGGTACCGATGGCGTTGTTGTAAATCATGTGCCCGAACAAGTCCGTCCGCTCCAACTGGGCATTGGTGATCGATGGCACCAGCGCCAGCGCCTGGTCAAAATAGACATTCGCCTCGGGAAGCAGCTTCAGCGGATTGCTGGTCGAGTGGGCCCGGTCCATCATTTCCACGCCTTTTTGGTATGCAATGAATGCATCGACGTTCTTGATACCGGCGCGGTTCATCATTTCGCGCTTGTCCTCGCTGAGCACCACGTCCAGTGTCTGGGCGATGTTCTCGGCGATGTCTTCCTGCACCGCGAAAGTGTCTTCCAGGGTGCGGTCATAGGTATTCGACCACAGGTGAAAACCGTCTTCGGCGCGGATCAACTGGGCCGTGATACGTACGCGGTCACCCGACCGGCGCACCGAGCCTTCCACCACGTGGTTCACGCCCAGGGTCTTGGCGATCTCGGGCACCGGCAGGTCCTTGTCCTTGAAGTGAAACGACGAGGTGCGGGCAGTCACCAGCAACTCCGGCAGACGCGCCAGTGAATTGAGGATTTCCTCGGTCAGGCCGTCGGCAAAATAGCCGTCGTCTTCGCCGCTGCTCATGGCGGTGAAGGGCAGCACGGCGACCGATTCGCGTTTCGTTTCCTGGACCACAGTCCGGGGCTCAGCATCAACAGCGTCTACGGCGTGGTCAATGGCATCCTCGCCGGCAGCTTCTGTCGTCACAGCCTGCTCCGTGCTGGTCGCATCGTTGCGTTCGGCAAACCAAAAGCGCTCGACACCCATACCTATTATCACCAACAGCAGCCCGGCGATGATCAGGCGGTCGAGGCGTTTTGCGGTGGCTGGTGTTATCGACGCAGAGCGATCGACGTCTTTCTCGCGCTTGATACCTTCCGGCGTCATTTCGAAGGCCCAGGAGACTACCAGCACGATCGGGAAACCGATCGCCAGCAACAGCATGATGGTTTGAAATACCCAGCCGGGCGCCGCGATGTTGTTCAGCACGATATCGGTAAACTGCATCACCAGCCACGCCACCAGTGCGTAGGCGATACCCACCCGAAAGACGTTGCGGCGTTTGAGCTCGTTGAACAGACTCATGACCGCACCATCCCCCCGTCTTGCTCTTGCCCTTGGCACAGGGATGTGCCAACGCGAGCCGCAGGCGAGCGCAGGAGCGAAGCAGACTCACGCGTCTGCGCAGCGACATGCAAGCGGGCCAGGGATGGCCCGTCTTGCTCATATCTTGTACACAGGGATGTGCCAACGCGAGCCGCAGGCGAGCGCAGGAGCGAAGCAGACTCACGCGTCTGCGCAGCGACATGCAAGCGGGCCAGGGATGGCCCGTCTTGCTCATATCTTGTACACAGGGATGTGCCAACGCGAGCCGCAGGCGAGCGCAGGATCGAAGCAGACTCACGCGTCTGCGCAGCGACATGCAAGCGGGCCAGGGATGGCCCGTCTTGCTCATATCTTGTACACAGGGATGTGCCAACGCGAGCCGCAGGCGAGCGCAGGATCGAAGCAGACTCACGCGTCTGCGCAGCGACATGCAAGCGGGCCAGGGATGGCCCGTCTTGCTCATGATGACGCAATAAAGCGATGACCAGCGTGACTGCTGAATCAGGCAGACCGATGCGGGGGAAAACGATATCTGTCACCTGTATCAGCAGCCACGTGGCCACCGTGTAAGCAACGCCGATGCGGAACACGTTGCGGCGTTTCAATTCCTCAAAAAAGCTCACCGGTTCCACTCCGGTTCTTGCAACATGGCCATGATCTGCTCACGGGCCTGTTGTTTTTCCCTTTCCATTTCGGACAGACGTGCGGCGATTTCCGGATCCGAGTTAATCGGAGCCCAGATCGGGTCTGACCATTCCTGACCGCGAATCGGCCACGTAGTGAGTGGCTGCGCGAGGTCCTCACGCACTTTCGCGATGGCGGCGTCCAGATCGCCGGTGAAAAAGAAATCCACGGCTTGGTCGAGAGGATCGTCGAACCACCATGAACCATTCGCGCGCAGGTTTTTTGCAAACGGATCCCAGGCGGCTTTTCTCTCTTCCGGGCTCTTGAAGCCGCTCATCAACTCAATGCTGACCCATTGCATGAGCGTGCCCTGGATGTCTTCCGGCAGGTGTTCAAACGATTTGATTTCCGGCCGCAGTCCCGTCAGATAGTCGTAAGCTTCCTGGTAGCGGCCCGCTTTGCTCATGTAGTAACGATAGCTGAACAGCGCGGTGGGAAATATTTCGTGCCGCATGGCCGCAGGCGCGGCAATCATTTGCTGTGCTACCGATATTACTTCGTCGGCGTTCCCGCGTGAATTGGCCCGGTCGATACGTAGACGTTGCAGCATGTCCGAGTTGGGCGCCAGCACCCTGACCCGTTCCATCCACGGGTCGCCTTCCTCGGGCAGCCCCCATTCATAAAAACTCCGTGCCAGCGAGCCTGCGACCTCGTGGTCCTGCGGATCCGCCTGCACGTTCTTCAGACGCCACTCGAAAACACCGCTAACGTCGCCGACATCGGCCGATAAATTCGACATGCGGCCGTAGTTGTTGGGGTCGAGCGGATCCAGTTGGATGGCCTTGAGGAAGGAGGTACGGGCATCCTCGAAGCTGTCCATTTCCCGGTATACATTGCCCTGTGCTGCATAAAGATTCGCTGAAAGCGGGTCGGTCATGAGTCCGGCCGCTAGTATCTCCAGGGCGACGTCGTACTGTTTGAGACCATAGGAATACGTCGATGCGGCGTATCCGCGAATATAGGATTCAGTTGGCAGTAATGGCATAAGCAGCCGCAGTTCCTCCGCCTTCGTGCGTACCGTGTCCTGGTCAAGCGTTGAGAAAGCATGCAGCTGTGAGGTGATTTCGATAGCCCTGGCCAGCCGGTTTTCCGGTTGCACCTCGCGTACCTGGGCCAGCAGTGGTGTGATCGAATGATGCATTTGTTTCTCGTCGATCAGGCCGGTGTTGAACTGCATTATGTAGTTGCGCGCCAGGCCCAGCTTGGCGTCGATAAATCCCGGGTCGGCGCCCAGCGCTTGTTTGAACAGGCTTTCCGCGTTCGAAAGGCTGCCATAGGAACCAATGGCCTGCTGTTTCATCGCGCGCAGGTAGGTGTCGTAGGCGCCGACGTCGCTGGTCTCGATGTGGGCAATCGTGGCGCCGCCGTTCAGCAGGGCTTTGTCCAGCACCCCGGCAACGTCCGTTGCGATCTCGTCCTGGATGGCGAAAATGTCCTCGAGGGTGCGGTCATAATTTTTTGACCAGACATGGAAACCGTCCCCGGCGCGGATCAGCTGCGCAGTGATCCGCACCCGGTTACCCGATTTCTGCACACTGCCTTCAAGGACGTGGGCGACATTGAGTGCCTTGGCTATTTCCGGGATACCGACGTCCTTGCCCTTGAAAGCGAAAGAGGAAGTACGCGCGGCCACGCGTAGATCCGGTAACTGCGCCAGCATGTTCAGCAGGGTTTCGGTCAGGCCGTCGGAAAAGTACTCGTTGTCGGCATCGCCGCTCATGTTGACGAAGGGCAAAACTGCCACCGACGGACCTTCGTCCTTTGCCGGTTCAACTGCAGCGGTTTGTGTTTCAGTTGGCTGGGTTGAAGGTTTGGCATCGTCGGTCAAAACAAACCGGTCGAGAACGAGGTAGGCAATCACCACGGCCATGATGCCGATGATCATACGGTCCAATTTGCGGCCGGTTTGCGGCGTGATAGACTCGTCGCGGTCGACATCTTTCTCGCGCTTGAGGCCATCCGGGGTCATTTCAAAGGCCCAGGCGAAGATCAGCGCTGGAATAAAGCCGATCATGAGTAAAGCGATGACCAGCGTGACTGCTGAATCAGGCAGACCGATGCGGGGGAAAACGGTATCTGTCACCTGTATCAGCAGCCACGTGGCCACCGTGTAAGCGATGCCGACGCGGAACACGTTGCGGCGTTTTAATTCTTTAAAAAGGCTCATAACTATTTCTGCCACTCCGGTTTCTGCAGCATTTCATTGACGCCATCACGCAGCCTGGCTTTCTCCTGTTGCACTTCCGACATGCGTGCCAATAATTCCGGTCTTTGATTAATGGCTCCAAACTCGGGCCTCTGCAGTTGTTCAACACGCCGCAGATTGCTGGCAATTGGTTGCGAAAGGTCAACGTCGATGGCCAGCCGTTCAGCTTCGTCCAGCCGGCCCCGCATCTGTGCATCGAGAACCTGGTTTAATGCAAAATCACGCCAGCGTGGGAACGCCCGCTCGAGGTTGGCCGCATACTGCAGCCAGGCTTGCCCGGCTTCTTCGGGCGGTTTGAATGCAGGCATGAGTAGTATCATTTCTCTTTGCATTCGCAAGCCTTTGAAGTCGCCGGGAAACGTTGCGAAATCTTCCAGTTCCGGTCTGATCGAGAGCAGAAAATCATAAGCTTCGCGCTGGCGCCCGTTTTTTGACATCAACTCGCCATACACGTCCAGTGCGGTGAAAAAAGAACCCTGGCGTATGGAGACCTGGTCTTTGATCATGCTTTGTGCGAGAGACAATGCCAGCCCCATGTCGCCACTGGCATAGGCCTGTTGCAAGCGCACCCGTCGACCGACGGCTGACTGTGGGGCCATTGCAATCGACTTCGCGGCCCAGTGATTGCCTTCCTCGAGCAGGCCGAGATTGAAAAAGTCCTGCGCCAGTTCGGCAGCCAGTTCGTGATCCTGCGGGTCGACCTCGACCGCCTTGCGCCGCCATTCAAGTGTGCCATTGAGGTCGCCGAGTTCAGCCTTGAGATCGCCGATATCAAAATAAATGTTGGGATCATCGGGTTGCAGGGCCAGTGCGCGTTGCAGCGACACCATGGCCTCATCGTAACGCTTCATTCTCGTGAATGTTTTACCGAGTGTGTCATGCAGGTTAGCATCCAGGGGATCGACCAACAGACCGGCCTGGATCACTTCGACGGCTTCCTGGTGCCGGCCCTGGTTGAACGAGAGATTGAGTGCAACGTAATCACGCAAAAATGAACCATTTGGCAACAAGGGCAACAGGTCGCGTAATTCCTGGAATTTGCGAGCACGTTCTTCCGGAATGAATTTGTCGTTGATACCCAATTCGGATTGCAGTTTCAGCGCCCGTGCCATGTAGTTTTCCGGTTCCACGACAAGCACTTGCTCTATCAAGGGCAGGGCCTGGTGCAGGGCATCATCCGCGTTGATCGCGCCGGTCCATCCCATCAACTGGTAATTGCGCGCCAGTGCGAGCTTGGCGTCGACGAATTCCGGATCGGCAGCCAGCGCTTCTTTGAACAAGCTTTGCGCCAGCGGCAGGCTGGAGAAAGAATTCATTGCCTGTTGTTCCAGGCCTTTCAGATAGGCTTCGTAGGCGGACAAATTCTTGGTATCCACATTGTGGATGACTTCGTTGCCCCCCAGCAAGGACACATCGAGGGCATTGGCGACATCGTTGGCGATTTCATCCTGGATGGCGAAGATGTCATCCAGCGTGCGGTCGTAATTTTGCGACCAGACATGGAAGCCATCTTCCGCGCGTATCAACTGGGCGGTGATACGCACGCGGTTGCCGGACTTTTGCACGCTGCCTTCAAGCACGTGCTCCACGCCGAGGATTTTCGAGATTTCCGCAATGCCCGTGTCCTTGCCTTTGAACGCAAAAGAGGAGGTGCGCGCCGCCACCCGCAAATCAGGCAACTGGGCCAGCATGTGTAGCAGGGTTTCAGTCAGGCCATCGGAAAAGTATTCGTTGTTGGCGTCGCCGCTCATATTGACGAAGGGCAGGACCGCCACGGACGGGCCGGTTTTAGTAACAGCTTCTGTAGCTCCCGCTTGTTGGACGGTCTGTGCTTCAGTGGCAGTCGCCGATTGTCCGCTGTCGTCCTTCAGCACGAACCGGTCGAGCACCAGGAACGCGATGATGATCGCCATGATGCCAATGATCATCCTGTCCAGTTTGCGGCCGGTCTGATGGGTGACGGACTGGCTCCGGTCGACATCCTTTTCTTTCTTGATACCCTCGGGCGTCATCTCGAACGCCCAGGCAAACATCACCACCAGCGGGAAACCGATCGCCAGCACCAGCATAATGGCCTGGATCACCCACGCAGGCGCGTCGATGTTTTCCAGCACCAGGTCGGCGAGTTGCAGCAGGAACCAGCTGGCCACGCCGTAGGCGATAGCCACCCGAATCACGTTGCGGCGTTTGAGTTCTTCAAAAAAGCTCATGACATTACCTTCCCTTGGCACAGGGATGTGCCAATGCGAGCCAAAGGCGAGCGCAGGAGCGGAGCAGACTCGCGCGTCTGCGCAGCGACATGCAAGCGGGCCAGGGATGGCCCGTCTTGCTCATATCTTGCACACAGGGATGTGCCAGTGCGAGCCAAAGGCGAGTGCAGGAGCGGAGCAGACTCGCGCGTCTGCGCAGCGACATGCAAGCGGGCCAGGGATGGCCCGTCTTGCTCATGATGAAGTTCGTTAAAAAAGGACATCAGTTGGTTTCTCCGGATGCCGGGCCGGGTGTCTCAACCGGGTTGTTCAGGTAGTACTCGCGCCGCATGGTTTCTGCCGCCTTGAGCGTGTCCTGGTGAAAAGCGATGAATTCCGAGTTGTCCTGCCAGCGTTTGAAAACCGGGTTCCTGAGCAACTCCCAGTGATTTCCGAATCCTTGTGCCCGGGCAGCGGCGAGTTCCCGCAGCACTCCCGGCAGGTCATTGTGGATGGACGCGACACAGGCGTCGGCAAACAGCACGTTCCTGTTTGGCGGTTCCGACTGGCGAAGCTGTGCCAGGAGACGGGATGACTTGTCGAGCAGTCGGTCGCGCTTTTCCGTTTGGCCGGCCTTGTCGTAGACGTCGGCCAAGAGCACGGCGGCCATGACCTGGTCACCCGAGAGATCTCCGCTGGCCTCGTAACCGCTTGCGTCCAATGCCAGAACCAAGTCATCAATTGCGGCTTCAAGCTCGCCCATATCCATCAGCACGATGCTGCGATAGGACAGCAGTTGCATACGACCGGGCTGTGATTTAAGCAGTTCTTCAACCAACGCGAGCAAACCGCTAAAATCACCCGTAGAGTACGTCACGACGATTTCTGCATTCCGTGTCCACTGGCCATCGGCACCACGGCTGCGCGCCTGTTCCAGCCAGTAGTTAACCAGTCCAGCGTCGTCCAGTTGCAAACTGGCAATGGTATTCTGTGCCGCCATGTAGATATCGCCGGGCCTTAACCGGTGCGCGTTGCGGTACATGGGTATGGCTTTTTGCGGCAGACCTTGATCGCGAAAAAGGTCTCCCCAGAGTTCGTAGGGCAGAGGGTCATCGGGGTTGGCGGCGATCAGTGCCTGGATTTCGTTGCCTGCGTCGTCAAACCTGTTCATTGCAATCAATTGATGTACATGCATTCTGCGCACCGGGGGTGAAAGCGGATCGAGCGCCAGGGCCCGCTCGGTTATTTCCATCGCTTCATTATTTTCGAACTGCCTGTTCAGACTATTGCGGTACCAAAGCATTGCGTTGACATAGTTCGGGTTGACCGACAGGGCTTTCTGAAAGTGCGCCTCGGCCTCGTGGTTATGACCCAGGTTGTTCAGTAGAAGGCCAAAAGACGTATGCGCTTCCGGAGAGTCCGGGTCGATGGAAAGCGCTTTGTCCACCGCGGTCCTCGCCAGGGCGTGTGCTTCGCCTTGCGGCAGGTCTCCGTAATCGGAGAGGAACAGGTAGGCGTCCGCGAGGCCGCCGTAGGCCGGTGCAAAGGCCGGATCGATCTCGAGCGCCTTAAGGTAATAATCCCTGGCCCGTTCAAACCCCTGTTGAGAATATTCACGGGCATGGTGCCGGCCGAGAAGATACAGGTCGTAGGCTTCAAAGTTGTCGGTCGATGCGGTGCTGGTGAGCGGTTTTGCATCGTGGCCGAGTAGCGGCAGCTTCAGGGCATCGACGATGGCCTGTGCAATTTCATCCTGTACCTCGAAGATATTATCGAGTTCGCGGTCATAGGTTTCCGACCAAAGGTGGAAACCGTCGTCGACCTTGATCAACTGCGCCGTGATACGGGCCTGGTTACCGGATTTGCGCACCGAGCCTTCCAGCACGGTTGCGACATTCAGCTGTTTGCCGATCTCGGCGATGTCGGATCCCGAGTTGCGGAATTTGAAAGACGATGTCCGTGCGGCGACCTTGAGGCCGTCGACCTTAGCCAGCAGGTTCAGGAGTTCTTCCGACAGGCCATCGGAGAAATAGTCATTGTCCTTGTCGGCGCTCATATTGACGAAGGGCAACACGGCGATGGACTTGCCTATGCTTGCTTCTGCAACGTCCGCCGGAGCTTCGACAGGTGCCGGTGCGATGAATTTATCCCAGGCAAAATAGCCAAGCGCCAGCGCCATGACCACAATAATCGTGCGGTCCAGCTTCCTGCCGGTCGTGGACGTGATGGACTCGTCACGGACGACATCTTTTTCCTTCTTGAGACCCTCCGGCGTCATCTCGAACGCCCAGGCGAAGAGCAACGCCAGTGGAAAACCGATGCCGAGCACCAGCATGATGATGCGGAACACCCAGTCCGGCGCGCCGACATTATTGATGACGACATCCGCGACCTGCATCACCAACCAGGCGACCACCAGGTAGGCGATGCCTACGCGAAAGACGTTACGGCGCTTGAGTTCGTTAAAGAAGCTCATTGCGCTTGCTCCTCGAGGTTCAGCGGCCTGATCATCTCGTTGAAGCGTTCGTCATCGCGGAAGAAATCCCACTGCGGGTCCAGATAGAGCAACCAACGGTCGAACCCACCGGGAACAGACAACAGCCTCTGTATTTCCAGCAACGCTTCGTCGCGATTGCCGGACATGGCCAGGATCCATGCGCGTGTCTGTGAAAGCCCTACCCCGGCATAACTGTCCCGGGATTCCGGTATTAACGTGCAAGCCTGATTGGCGGCCTCGAGTGCCTTTGCCAGGTCGCCCGTTTGGGCATACGCAATGGCCAGTGCCGCCAAATTTTGTGCATCACTTTTATTTGAACCTGAAGAAGCGGATTGCAACTCCAAAAAAGCCTTGATCGCGCGTTGCGCAAATTCCAGTGCCAGTTCCTGATTTCCCATATAACCGTATACCTGGCTTTTGCCTATCAGTTCATATCCCCTGGAAACGGGGTCATCAAAAAAACCGGAAAGTTTCGGGGAATCATAAATATCGATGGCTTTCTGATAATCGCGTTCCAGCAAGGGCAGATAGAATGCGGCGTCGCGATACGGGGCCCCGGCATTGGGTTCAATCTGCGCGAACAGGTTCCTGGCGTGGGCCAGGTCACCATCACGATAGACCATTAGCCACAAATAATTGCCCTTGATATCCATCGCCTCTGGATATGTTTCCATCCAGGAAGTGATCAGCGGTTCAGCGCGGTCGTACTCCCGCATATAGATTAATGTCTCTATCATCGCTGAACGGGCTTCACCGTCACCGGGTTCGAGTTCGAAAGCCAGTTGAAAGCTGCTGACGGCCTGCTCCGCCTTTCCGGTTCGTCTTAGGGTATAGGCCAGCAGCTTTAATAAATTGGCATCCCGGGGACTTGCTTTGGTGGCCGCGCGGAAGGCAACTTCCGCTTCGTGGTAGTTATTTTCAATGCGGTATAGATACTCACCCCTGGCGGCCAGTGTTTCGGGCAGGAATGGGCCGAATTCAGTGGCCTTGCTGAGCGCCTGGCGAACCTGTTGCAAACGTTCAACACTATCGTCATAGCCTTGCCAGATGCCCTGAGCGTAGGTACGGACCAGCATGGCCCAGGCCAGGGCGAACCCGGGGTCCAACTCGACGGCTTTTTCAAGCCACGGCTCTGCCTCCTCAAATTTTTGCCGTGTATAGTCCGGCTGCAGGAAGATGTTTTTGGCATGTAAATAGGCCTCGTAAGCCTCGAGGCTGCGGGTGGGCAATTGCGCCAGCGCATCGGTTTCTTCATTGGTCAATTCACCGCGGACGGCATTGACGATCTGGCGGGTGATTTCGGACTGGATATCAAAAATGTTTTCAACCGTCATTTCACGGTCGAAGGTCTCGGCCCACAGATGTTCGTCGGTATTGACGTCTATTAACTGGGCATTGATACGGATACGGTTGCCGGCACGCTGGATACCACCCTCGAGAATCGTCGAAACACCCAGTTCAACAGCTATTTCCGGAATGGTTTTCTCGGTGTTTTTGTATTTCATCACCGAGGTTCTCGAGATGACTTTCAGATCGGCAATTTTCGCCAGCTGGGTTAAAAGGTCGTCGTGGATGCCGTCGGTGAAGAACAGGTCTTCTTCCTGGTTGCTGCGGTTGGCGAAGGGCAGGACGGCTATGGAGTTGCCGGTGGCGATAACCGGGGTCAGAGTCAATTCCCCATTTACCGGGCTAACAGTCTTTGAAGTCCCGCTAAGGGGAATTGACGCAGGCCCCACCTCTGCGGGCCCTCCATTCTGAAAACGCGACTCCCAGATAAAGTAGCCGGCCACCAGAACCAAAACACCGATAATCGCAAGGTCGAGCTTACGGCCGGTCTGTTTGGTTATGGTCTGGGTACGGTCAACATCCTTTTCTTTCTTCAGGCCTTCCGGGGTCATCTCGAAAGCCCAGGCGAAAATCAGTACGAAGGGCAGACCCAGTAACAGGAACACCACGAAGATTTTCAGCACCCAGTCCGGCGCGCCAAAATTCTCCGTGGCAAATTCCGCCACCTGCGAGGTCAGCCAGCCGACCACGACGTATGCCAGGCCAACCCGGATGACGTTGCGGCGTTTGAGTTCGGTGAAGAAGCTCATTGCGTTTCACACTCGATGCTGGCGCCTTCAACGCGGCAATAATCCGGGTTGCCGTGTTTGCGCCAGTAGTCCGCCATGCCAGTGCTTTCGAAGAACGCCGGCATTAAAGGACTGGACAGTTGTGCACGGTCATATGCGACCCATATGAGATAAAGCGGGTTTGCAGCGCGAAGACCGTTGCCTCGTTCCTGCATGTTCCTGAAAGCTACAAGCACCTCTTCGGTCGCACCAATTCGCCACAATGGGTTTACGGTTTCGTCGCCGAATGTCAGTTTATAGCTTGTCAGCGTTTCTACCGCCTGTTTCTTGAGTTTTGGGTCCCGCAGGACTGAGAAAACGGCGGCTGCCAAAACATCAGAACCGGTAGATTCAATTTCACTTGTTCGTGCAATCTGTTCAGCAACTTCGAGGTTGCCTGAGAACAGTTCATAGTCACTTGAATTCACGTCGTTATAACCGGGGTAGAGTTGCTGAATCTTCTGATAGGTGCTCAGCATGGATTCAACATCACCCTTAACCGTATAAGCCATAAACAGCCAATACTGCAGGTTGGTGAATACCGGATCGAGCTTTTCTGCCTGGTGAAATATGACCAGGGCCTGTTCGGTATAACCGAGGCTGAGAAGTTCAATACCCTTCCACAACAGGGAGTTGGTCTCGTTCGGGTTCAGGCGGATGGCCAGGTCGTATTCCCGCATGGCGTCTTCCCATGCCAAATCGCCCATATGAATCAAGCCGAGGACCGCGTGGGCGAAACCATTGTCAGGGTCGATAGCAATGGCGCGCATGGCGGCTCGTTGCCCATCTTTATAGTAGTTATCAAAATCGTCCTCCCGGGAATAACCATAAACGACGTTTGCGGCTGCCAGGTTGGCCCAGGCTTCGGCAAAATCGGGGTCCAGGTCGACCGCCTGTTTGAGTAGCTTAATTGCCTGTGCCAGTTGTTCCTGGCCCCGGTTTTGGTAGAAGTGTCGTCCGCGCAGGAATAACTGGTAAGCCTCGAGATTGTGTGTCGGTTTTCCATTTTGCCCAGCGGTTCCCAACGTGACCTGCAGTTGCTGGGCAATTGCCTTTGAAATCTCCTCCTGGATTTCAAACACGTTTTCCATTTTGCGGTTGTAAGCATCCGACCACAGGTGGGAATCGGTCGCCACTTCGATCAACTGCGCGGTGATGCGAATATCGTCGCCGGCTTTACGCACACTGCCTTCCAGCACATGGGTCACATGAAGTTGCGCAGCGATGGTGGGGATATCGACATCCTTGCCTTTGAACGCAAAAGCCGAGGTCCGTGAAATCACCCGCAAATCCTTGATCTGGGCAAGAACATTCAACAGTTCTTCCGATAAGCCATCCGAGAAGAACTCCTGGTCCGGATCATTGCTCATGTTGACGAAGGGCAGCACGACGATGGATCTTTGCGTGTCAGCCATCTGAGGCGGTGCATTCAAGGTCGGAGCCTCTTTCTCATCACCGCTGGCGGTCATTTGTACAACTGATTCCTGAGAAAGGGGCTCTGACCGCATTTCATTCATCGTCAATTTGTCATACGCAATGTATGCCAGTGAAAGCATCAGCAAAGCTGCAATGGTGAAATTGAGTTTCTGACCGGTCCGGGATGCAATGGACTGGCTGCGATCGACGTCTTTTTCCTTCTTCAGTCCCTCGGGTGTCATTTCAAACGCCCAGGCAAAGACCAGCACCAGCGGGAAACCGATACCGAGCACCAGCATGATGATCTGGAACACCCAACCCGGTGCGCCGACGTTATTGATGACGACATCCGCCACCTGCATCACCAGCCAGGCGACCACCAGGTAAGCGATGCCCACCCTGAAGACGTTGCGGCGTTTGAGTTCGTTGAAGAAACTCATTGCAATGGCCCCTTGTACTGATCCGGCATTTTATTCCAGGCGTCCTGCAGTCCGATTTTTCCCACAAGGGCCAGCCAGCGCGGGTCTGCGTGCAGGCTTCTGAGGGTTGTATCACCGAGCAGTGAGCCCAGGCCCGGGTCATGCTGATCAAAAGCCTGGTCAAGCCACTTGAAGGCGTTGTCGGCATCATTTCTCCAGCCATAGATTTGAGCTATTTGATAGGCGCCGAAGGTGTGGAATTTTTCCTCGAACCTGGCCAACTCCTCATCTGCTTCCTGGTGTCGACCGAGAGAATATAGGACCAGGTTCCTTATCAGGCTTCCCCAAAAATCAATGGATTCCCTGGCGACCTCATCAAGCGCCTGTTCCGCCTTGCCCTGGCGCAAAAATATCCACGCCAGCGAAGCATGAATAGCCGCATAGTCAGGGTTGAGGGAATACAGATGCCGCTCAACCGCTTCCGCTTCCTGCAAAAGTCCTGCCAAATCGAGAGCGCCGGCAAAGGCGTCGTATGCGCGTTGATTCAGCGGGTCCAGCGTAACCGCCTGCCGGTAATGCGCCACGGCCTGGTCCAATTGCCCCAGGCTGGCGCTCAGTCTGCCGGCGGCGGCCAATACATAACTGGCATTGGGCTCCAGTGCCAAGGCCTTTTGCATGGATTTGTTTGATGCATTCCAGTTCCAGTCATAGTCACCCTGTATCCTGACCAGGCTGACCCATCCCAAAGCGAGGTCAGGGTCCAGTCTTACAGCGTGCTCTGCCGCATCGCGGGCCTTTTCAAGGCCGCTCTCAAGTGGTATCCAGTTCTGGCCCGCCTGGTACAGCGTTGCCAACGAAAAGCCCGCCCATGCCGGTGCATAGTTCGGATCGATATCGATCGCCCGCTGGTAGGCTTCCACCGATTTTACCGAGTTGGCTTCGCTGGTCTGGTTGAACCAATAGCGCCCCTGCAGGAACTGGGCGTATGCCTCCGGGTTGGTTTCCGTGGCTTTGGGTGCGGCCTCACCCAGCAACGTGAGTTTCAGCGAGTCGACAACTGCCGCCGCGATCTCGTCCTGGACCACGAATATGTTTTCCAGCGTGCGGTCGTAAGTTTCAGACCACAGGTGGTAGCCGTCATCGGCCTTGATCAACTGGGCGGTGATACGCACCTGGTTGCCGGACTTGCGCACGCTGCCTTCCAGCACGTTGGCGACTTTCAATTGTTCGGCGATGGTTTCGATATCGCCGGTCTTGCCCTTGAACTGGAACGAGGAAGTTCTCGCCGCGACCTTCAGATCGGGGATCTTGGCCAACAGGTTGAGCAGTTCCTCGGTGAGCCCATCCGAGAAATACTCGTTGGCGCCATCGTCGCTCATATTGATGAAAGGCAATACGGCAATGGATTTTGCGGCTGGTCCGGCAGGTTCAGCCGGGTTTTCAGCAGCACCGGGTTCTGCATTGACGACTTTTTCGACGACCTCGTTCCGGGCGGCCTGCACCAGTGCCGCATCACGTTTGGGGGCGAGCACAAACTTGTCGACTGCAAAGTAGCCCAGCGCCAGCACCAGCACGATGGTGATGGTACGGTTCAATTTCGCGCCGGTGACGGTCGTAATTGACTGGCTGCGGTCGACGTCCTTTTCCTTTTTAATACCCTCGGGTGTCATCTCAAACGCCCAGGCGAAGAACAGGGCCAGCGGGAAACCGAGGATCAGGAAAAAGGCCAGCGCCGAGTTGACCCACTCCGGCAAGTGCAGCGCCGGCGCCAGCGTATCGCCGGCCTGCATGATCAGCCAGCCGACGATGAGGTAGGCGGCTGCCACCTTGAAGACGTTACGACGCTTGAGTTCCTTGAAAAAACTCATCGTTTCACCTTGCCTTGGCACAGGGATGTGCCAACGCGAGCCGCAGGCGAGCGCAGGAGCGGAGCAGACTCGCGCGTCTGCGCAGCGACATGCAAGCGGGCCAGGGATGGCCCGTCTTGCTCATATCTTGCACACAGGGATGTGCCAGTGCGAGCCAAAGGCGAGTGCAGGAGCGGAGCAGACTCGCGCGTCTGCGCAGCGACATGCAAGCGGGCCAGGGATGGCCCGTCTTGCTCATATCTTGCACACAGGGATGTGCCAACGCGAGCCAGAGCATCGTGTGGGGGCGAGCGCAGGAGCGAAGCAGACTCGCGCGTCTGCGCAGCGACATGTCTTGCTCATGATGAAGTTCGGCAAAAAAACTCACCTGGCAATCCCCAGCAGTTCATAGACCTCTTCGCGCTGTTGCTCCATGTCCTTTTCAAGAATGGCAACCAGCCGTTTGTATTCGGGTTCGTCATGAAGCGGTTGGAGCACGAACCAGTCCACCAATGTTTCACGCCAGCGCCCACCGAACCGTTTGTCGGGTGAACCATGCAAAATGCTGACGGCCGCTGCCTTGTCGCCCCTGGCGGTTGCAATCGCAGCCCGGCGTATCGCCGTCACAAATGGAACCCAAATTTCTTCAACCGACCGGGTTTTTTGTTCGGCGGCGTCTATCAGCGAATTCGCCTGTTGAGAATCCGGGTCCTGCATTTTCAGGAGTGTCGCTATCTCCAGGAGTTGAGTGGTGTTCCTGGGTGTTGCCGTTTCGATGGCCAGCGGGTTTTGAAATGCTTCCGGCAGTTGCTGGTTGTAGTAGGCAAGGGCCTCGTCGATCCTGCCTGTTTTCAGCAGGCTGGATACCCAGGCATTGCGAAATACATTATCGGATTGCAGCCGGCTATCCAGCCCGCGGTCGAGTGCGCGTTTGGCCAGGTCGGCCGCCAGGCTGTGCTGCTCCCGGTACTGGTAAAGCAATACCCGGGCCATGATGGGAAGCGTTTGGTCGGCGCCCAATTTGTCCGCTTTTTTGGCCCATATCTCCGCCTGTTCCAGGTCACCGAGCATGGTCCAGTCAATGGCTATGGCGGCCGGTAATTCGTAATCATTCGGGTCGAGCTCGATCGCCTTTTTATCCAGCAACAGTGCTTGTGCAAAGTTTCCAATGGCCTGCTGGGCCAGCGCAGGTCCGTAATACCGCATCGGGTTCGCGGGTTGGATTTCAGCGATCCTGTCGGTGTAGACCCTGGCTTTCTCCGGTTCAAGCATGAACAAATGCACCATATGCAGGTTCCAGAGTACGTTGACGGAATAGGGGTCGATCCTTTCGGCTTCGAGCAGGTATTCCATGCCCCTGCTGATCTTGCCGGTATCGGTCATCAGGCGGCCGTACTGGGTCAATGCATAGACGTTGCGCGGGTTGGTGTCGAGCGCCAGCCGGAACTCCTGTTCGGAGGCTTCGAATTGGCGCTCAAAGCGGTAGGTTCTTGCCATCAGTGCATGTGCTTCACTGTTGCCGGCATCATCCCCGAGGATTTTCTCGAGCACCGGGCGGGCCATTCTGGTGGCCGTTTCAAATGGCATCGCGCCCGTCTGTGCCAACTCCAGCCACGTATCCACACGCTTTAATTGCGCAGGTGTGTAGCCTGGGTCCTGCTCAACCGCCCGGTCAAAGTCTTCAAGGGCGCTTTTGAGCGCAGCAAAACTGTAATCATTAAATGACTTCAGACCCCGCAGATACAGGTCATAGGCATTCAGGTCGGTGACCGGTTGCTGTGCGATGCGCGCTTCATCCTCACCGAGCAGCGTGACCTTGAGCGCATCGGCGACTTTGCGGGCGATTTCCTCCTGGATGGCGAAGATATCATTGAGGTCGCGGTCGTAGGTTTCCGACCACAGGTGGTATCCGTCTTCGACATTGATCAACTGCGCGGTGATGCGTACGCGGTTGCTTTGGTTGTCCTTGCGCACGCTGCCTTCGAGAATGGTATCGACATTGAGTTTTTCGCCGATCGTGCGCAGGTCTTCGTTCTTGCCCTTGAATGCAAAGGACGAAGTGCGCCCGGCGACCCGTAATTCATGGATCTTGGCGAGGATATTGAGGAGTTCCTCGGTCAGGCCGTCGGAGAAGTACTCGTTGTCGCCGCCGGCGCTCATATCCACGAATGGCAGAACGGCAATGGCCTGTGGCGCTTTTTGAGCTTCTTCCAGTGTTTCCGCAGCCGTCGTGGCAACACTCTCGGTTTCCACGGCGGCCGGTTTGGACAGGTAGAATTTATCCGCCACGAAATAACCCAGCGCGATCACCAGCACCGTGATGATGGCGTGGTTCAGTTTCTGGCCGGTTTGCGGTGTGATCGACTGGCTGCGGTCGACATCCTTTTCGCGTTTAACGCCCTCGGGTGTCAGCTCGAACGCCCAGGCGAAAAAGAGCGCTATAACGAAACCGACGCCCAGCACAACGAACAGGGTCTGCATGACCCAGGGCGGGGACCCGATGGATTCGAGCAGGATATCGGCAACCTGGATCAGCAGCCACGCCGTGATCGCGTAGGCGATGCCCACCTTGAAGACGTTGCGGCGTTTCAGTTCGGCGAAGAAACTCATGTGCCGATCTCCAGTTCCATGCGGGCCAGGTTGGCCCGTTGGGACGCGGCGGTCTCGTTGATTTTATGCATCAGGGTTTCAAATCTGTCGGTGCCGCGCAGGGGGTAATACAGGGACAGGTTGGTCCAGAGCCACCATTGAGTATGGTGACCATGTTCGAAATTCACTTCCAGTGAATCCATTGCCTTGTCGTACTCACCGGACATCAGGTAACAGGTTGAATCGTCATACCGGTCGGCGTGTGCAATGTAATTGGGCAGTTCATTTTCCATGTATGAGAGCGCCATCTTCATAAGGTCTGTGCCGAGCACTTCATCGCCCGACTCTGATATGACGTAGGCCATGCCGCATGCATCATTCGGGAATTGCTCGATGGCTGAACGCCAGGTAACGCGGTCAAAATACTTGGGGAAGGCGATGGCATATGCCTGCCGTGCTTTTAAAAAATCATTGTTGAGGACGTAGACGTATCCAAAAGTGGTCTGAAATTGCGGGATATTCCCGATTTGCTTGTCCACCCAAGCGCCTGATTCGAGGGCTGCGGCAAGGTTTTTCTCATACATGGACCCCAGCATCTCAACAAGACCCGTAGACCAGTGCTGGGCATCGAGTTCGGCCAACCGGCTTTTTATTTTCGCCAGCGCTTCCTCATCACCCATATCCAGCACAGCGAAAGCCTGTTCTACATACAAAAAGAAATTTGCCGGATCGAGCGCACTGGCTTTGCGTAACCAAATAACCTGCTCGTCAAAGCGCCCTGTGGTTTGCATCAGGAATGCCATTTCCTGGTACGCGGGTGCAAAGTCAGGGTCATTCCGTAACAGGGTATCCAGTTGAATTTCTGCTTCGTCGAATTGACCCAGCAGGATGAGTTGATCGGCAATTTCATTCTGGATGATCGATGACAGGGGATCGAGTTGCTCGGCTTGGCGCAGTATTCCCAGGGCTTCCCTGCGTCGTTGTGGGAAATCGTCGAGAAAATCAGAATACCATTGATAAGCGGTGGCGTAACCGGGACTCAGTTCGATTGCCTTACGAAAGTTGGCCTCGGCCTGTTCATAGCGCTCATGAAAATTATCCGCTTCTGCCAAAGACAGGTATGCCTCACCCAGTTGTGGGTTGATCGCCAGGGCCTTGTTCGCAGCGTCTTGCATCATTGAGATGGTTTCAGGAAATGACAGCCGTGTGTTGCCGCGCAACAGATAGGCCGTTTCTGCAATGCCCACCCAGGCCAGCGCGAAACCGGGATCGAGTTCCGTCGCCCGCTGGAATTCTTTCTGCGCGCGGGTGATGTCGTCGACACCCCGGCGCGCCATGAGCTGCCGTCCAAGGAGATAGGCGTTGTAAGCCGCGAGATTCTCAGTCGGGCGATCGCTGATGGCCTGCTGTTCCCGTGGGTGAAAGTGTCGCCTCCAACGCACTGGCGATCTTTTGGGAGATTTCGCTCTGGATCGCGAACAGGTTCTCGGCGGTCAGTTCACGGTCGTAGATCTGCGCCCACAGGTGCTCGTCGGTCTTGGCGTCGATCAACTGCACGTTGATGCGCACCGTGTTGCCGGAGCGCTGCACCGCGCCTTCCATGATGGTGGCCACACCGAGTTCTGCGGCGATGGTGGGTATCGGCAGTTCGGTGTCCTTGTAACGCAGCACCGAGGTGCGTGAAATCACTTTCAGCGCGCCGATGCGCGCGAGGTTGGTAAGCAGGTCGTCGTGCACGCCTTCGACGAAAAATTTATCGTCTTCATTGCGGCTGCGGTTGTCGAAGGGCAGAACGGCGATGGATTGTTTGGAGAAGATGGGTTCGGCTTCGACGGGGGTCAGAGCCCATTTATCTTTTCATCGTGCTGTGGTATTGCCTCGGCAGCTGTGCTGAGAAAAAGGATCTGACCCCGGCTGTGCGGGACCCGAAAACTTGTCGAACAAAAGGTAACCGATCGCCAGCGCCATCAATACCAGGATGGTGTTATTCAGTTTCTTGCCGGTTTGCGGGGCGATGGATTGCTCACGGTCGACGTCTTTTTCGCGTTTGACGCCGTCCGGTGTCATTTCAAAAGCCCAGGCGAAGACCAGCGCGATCGGGAAAGCCAATTCCGAGCACCAGCAAAGATGCCGCTGGAACAGCCATTCCGGCGCGCCGATGTTGTCGATCATGACATCCGCGACCTGCACGAACAGCCAGGCGACAATGAGGTAGGCGACAGCCACCCTGAATACATTGCGGCGCTTGAGTTCGGCGAAGAAGCTCATTTGTTGATCCCCATCAACTCGTAGGCCAATTCGCGCTGTTTTTCCATGTCGGTTTCGAAACGCGTTACAAGTTCTTTGTAGCCGGGTTCATTTTCCAGTTGATTGAAGATTGCGTCTTCGACCAGTGTTTCCCGCCAGCCAACCCGCCAGTTTTTATCCCAGGCCTCGTTGAGCCACTCGAGGGCCTTTCGATGCTGGCCGCGGATGGTTGCGATGGCCGCCTGTGAAAGATCGGTATTCCAAACGCCCCAAGCCGGATCATGTTCATCGATCCGTGATTCGGCGATACGCAATAATGCTTCCGGGCGGTCGGACATGGGTTCAGCCAGCTTCAGAAGTGCGGCGATTTCGACGATGTCCCAAAATTGGTTCTGAAAACTGTCCGGTTCCTCGAGCAGGGTTTGGAACGCCCAGGGAAAGGCCTGCCGGTAAGGTGTTAGACCGGCCATGTAGTCACCCCTGAGTGCAGACTCGAAGGCCCAGTTTTGACGGACAATGGCTATTCTGCCATGCCGGTCTTCCATCCTTGTTTCGAGTACCTGCTTGGCAAGGTCATGCGCCAGGTCGTGTTGCTCACGAAACTTCAGCAGCTTAAGGCGCGACCACAACGGAAAGAGTTGTCCAGCACCGATGGCATCAGCACGTGCCTGCCACCTGTCGGCCTGTTCTGCATCACCGAGGGTTACCCAGAATGAACACATGGCCGCCACCATCTCGTAATCTTCGGGGTCTCTATCGATAGCGTCAGAAAATCCCTTGAGGCTGCGGGCCAATTCACCGTTGTTAAGGTAAGCCAATCCTTCGCCATACCAGCCCAGCGGACTCTCCGGAGCAACTTCCTTTATCCGGTTACAGGAGGTCAGTGCGACGTCGACATTCTGCAGGAATGCATTGGTTTGACAATAGTCCCAAAGCACTGGAACGGCGTAGGGCTCAATTTCCAGGGCAGCCTCAATCAAACCCATCCCTCTTTCAACCTCGCCATTGTCAAACAGGAATCTGCCGAATTCCTGTAATCCACTGGCGTTGCGGGGGTCAGCCTCGAGCGCCGAGACGAAAGCCCTTTCTGCCGCCTCATTATCCGCCTGAAAGGTTCTGAACAATGCCATTTGCAAGCGGGCGTCGCTGTTTTCAGGATGATCGGCCAGTACCGTTTCGAGCATCGGCAATCCACGGCGGAGGGCTTCTTCCCGTGTTATCGAGCCGGTTTGCGCCATTTCCGACCAGGTTCTGATCAAGCCGAGCGTGGCCGGCGTGAAAGTCGGGTCCAGCGTCAGGGTCTGCTGGAATTGCCCTGCCGCTCTGCTCAGGGACACGTAGCCGCCATCGTTGAGACCCTGCATTGCCTTCAGGTAGATGTCATAGGCGCTGATCTCCGTGGTTTCGATCTGTTCCAGACGGGCTTCGTCCTCACCCAGAAGTGTAATCCGCAGTGCCTCGGCGACCTTACGGGCAATCTCGTCCTGGATGGCGAAGATATCGTCGAGCTCGCGGTCATAGGTCTCGGACCACAGGTGATAACCGTCCTCCACGTTGATCAGTTGCGCGGTGATACGCACGCGGTTGCTTTTGTTATCCCGGCGCACACTGCCTTCAAGAATGGAAGTGACATCGAGTTTTTCGCCAATCACGCGCAGGTCTTCATTCTTGCCCTTGAAGGCGAACGACGACGTGCGCCCTGCGACGCGAAGTTCCTTGATCTTGGCGAGGATATTGAGCACCTCCTCAGACAGTCCGTCTGAGAAGTATTCGTTGCTGCTGTCCTCGCTCATATTTACAAACGGGAGGACTGCGATGCTCTGAAATTTATCTTCCTGCGCTACGCTGATTTCTGCTGTAACGACGGGTGCGGTTTCCGGTTGCGCCTTTCCCAGGAACTTGTCATAGACGAAATAAGCCACGGTCAGTACCAGCAGGGCGATAATCGTGTGGTTCAGTTTTTGCCCGGTAACCCGGGTAATAGACTGGCTGCGATCAACTTCTTTTTCCCTCTTAATACCCTCAGGTGTCATCTCAAACGCCCAGGCAAAGAACAAGGCCAGCGGAAAACCAAGGATCAGGAAAAATGCCAGCGCTGAATTGATCCAATCCGGAAGGTGCAATGCCGGCGCCAGTGTATCGCCCGCCTGCATGATCAGCCAGCTGATGATGAGATAGGCTGCAGCGACCTTGAAGACGTTACGGCGTTTGAGTTCATTGATAAAGCTCATTGCTGCGGTCCTCCCCATTCCGGCGGCATCCCCAGCCAGAATTCCAAAAGGCCCAGCTTCTCAAGAAAAACCGGCCAGCGCGGGTCGGTTATCAATCCGCGTAAAGCAGGATCGCCGAGGACGGAGGCAATGCCGCTGTCGCGAATTTCCACGGCTCTATCGAGCCATTGAAATGCTTCGTCGTTCTCGTTACGAAAGCCGTATATCTCGGCGATCTGATAGGCCCCACTGTCTGCAGAACTTTCGATCAGATCGTCGAGTGCCGAACGGGCCGCTTCGTGATCGCCCAGCGCGTGATACGCCATCGCCAGGCCGGTGGTGCGGTATACCGGGCTGTTTTCCAGTTTCATTTCAGCCAGGGCTTCCGCCGGTTTGCCTTGACTGAGCAAAACGCGGCCCAGGCGATAATGTCCACCCGAATACTCCGGGCTCAGGGTAAGGGCACTGCGGTAGGAGGTTTCCGCCTCATCCAGACGGCCGGCATAATAGTACGTTAGTCCTTGTATAGTGCGGACCTCGGGAATCAGGGGGTCCAGAGCCAACGCTCTTGTCAGCAATGAAATGGCATCGTCCAGGCGGCCCAGCACACGGGCGACGTTGCCATTGGCGCCGATAAGAAAAGCGTTGCCCGGATCGAGTTGCAAGGCGCGTTGATAATCTCCCGCCCCCGCTTTGAATTCGAAGTTGTTGTATACGTTTTTCACGCCCCGTACAAAGTATGTCCACGCGTAGTCGGGATCGGTTTCGAGCGCCCTTTGGATGGCCTTGTCTGCGAGCGCAGCACCTTCTTCGATGGACATGTCGCCAATGGCCGAATTGTACATATAGGCATAAGCCAGTTCGGCCCAGGCAGGTGCATAATTCGGATCAATTTCTACGGCGCTTTTTAGCAACTCAATCGCCCTGGGAAGGGTAGGTGCTGAAATTTGACGGCTTATATACTGCCCTTCAAGATACAGTTGATAGGCTTTCGGGTCTGTTTCCCGCGCTTTCGGGGCTTCGCCAAGCAGGGTAATCTTCAGGGCATCCACGACCGCTACGGCGATCTCGTCCTGTATCTGGAAGATGTTGTCCAGCGTGCGGTCGTAGGTTTCCGACCACAGGTGGTAACCGTTATCGGCCCTGACCAACTGTGCCGTGATGCGAATCTGGTCGCCGGATTTGCGTACGCTGCCCTCCAGCACATGCGCCACTTTCAAGCGTGAAGCGATTTCCGGTATCTCCAGGTTCTTGCCCTTGAACGAGAATGACGAGGTGCGCGCCGCCACCCGCAATTCCGGAATCTTGGCCAGCAGGTTCAGCAGTTCTTCCGAGAGTCCGTCTGAAAAATACTCCTGTTCCTGGTCGGAACTCATGTTGACGAACGGCAGCACCGCGATCGAGTTATCCGGTTCCGCGGTTTCGATGGGCGGCGTTGGTTGTCGCTGGGCGTTCTGAACGGCAGACGCGATTTCCTCGGCGCTACGGCCGGGTTCGAGTGCAAACTTGTCGATGGCGAAATAGGCCAGGGCCAGCACCATTACGCCGATGATGAGGTTATTCAATTTTTGACCCGTGACCCCGGTGATGGATTGCGAGCGGTCGACGTCCTTTTCTTTCTTCAGACCCTCGGGCGTCATCTCGTAGGCCCAGGCGAAGAACAGGGCCAGCGGAAAACCGAGGATCAGGAAAAACGCCAGGACCGAGTTGACCCATTCCGGCAAGTGCAGCGCCGGCGCCAGCGTATCGCCGGCCTGCATGATCAGCCAGCCGACGATGATATAGGCGGCGGCGACCTTGAAGACGTTACGGCGTTTGAGTTCGTCGAAGAAACTCACGGGCCGGCCTCCAATTCCATTTTGATGGCGTTTTCGTGTTGACGCGCCAGTTCGGCACGGGCGCTTTGGTCCATGGCTTTGAAACGCGGGTCTTCCTGGATCAGGCGTAACTCAGGGTCACTGGCAATCCACAGCCAATTGCGAAGTACATGTTTGTGGTTTAGAGAGACTTCCAGCGCAGCCAGTGATTTTTCAACATCGCCCAGGTAGGCGTGACACTCAAAACCGGGCCAACGGTCCGCGTGTTCGACATAGCGGGGCAGGGCTTCTTCCCAGTAGTTGGCCGCATAGCGGAGCAAATCATTTCCCAGCTTCTCGTCACCGGTGCGCGCAAGGGTCAGCCCGACGATGCAGGCGTCATCCTGTCCTTCGTTGAGGATGAGCGGCCATTGCCCGCGATCCGCGTAGCGGGGTTTGATCTTCAGGAACAGTTCGCGCGCGCTGGCGTAATCCCCTGCCCGGGCAAAGATGACGCCGGCGTCCCACTGCACAACTGGCAATTTGAATCCCTGTGCGAGGTACCTGGCTTCCTCCTTGGCCGCGGCGTACCGGCCATTCTTGGTATCCATCCAGGATTTGGCGCTCGGCAACCAGGAATTTTTGGCATCCAGATCCTCCATTTGCTGGTAGATCTCCTGCGCCCTGGCGTCGTCGTCCAGGCTGAGCCACAGGCTGTACTCAACCATCAGGATGTTTATTTTCCCTGGATCTGCCCTGGTGGCCTTGTGCGCCCAGACTATTGCTTCATCGAGCTGGCCCAGATGTCGGGTGTAAAGGTCCCAGGCAATTCTCCCCAAGCCAGGGGAAAACTCCGGGTTGGAAGAAAGCAGTTGCCGGTAGGCCGACTCTTCATCTGCAAAACGCCCCATGCGGCCATAAATGATTGCCTTGTTCATCCCGAGGATGGGTGAAAGCGGGTCCAGTTCCCTGGCCTTGTTGATCAGGTCAAGGGACTCCTGGAGCCTGTCATTCGTTTCTGAAATGAGGATCGAATACCAGTGGTAGGCGGTTGCGTAATTGGGGCTGAGCTCAATGGCGCGCTTGTATGCAGCTTCTGCCTGCTCTTTCTGGTTCAATTCATCGAGCAGACTTCCCTTTGAAACATAGGCCTCGCCCAGGTTCGGGTTGATCTCCAGTGCGCGGGTGATCGCGTCCTGCATGATTTCTATCTGTTCATCCGGGTTGAGGGTGCCGTGACTGTTCAACAAAGAGGCGCTTTCCGCAATACCTACCCAGGCCAGGGCGAACCCGGGGTCCAGTTCAACCGCTTGTTTGAAAGACGCCATGGCCATTTCCAGGTCTTTCGAGTTCCGCTGGACCAGCAACTGCCGACCGCGCATATAGGCGTTGTAGGCTTCCAGGTTTTGCGTCGGGAATTCATTGATACGTTTTTCTTCATCCGGAGAAAGCGTTGCTTCAAGCGCTGTGGCAATTTTTTGCGATATCTCGCTCTGGATCGCAAACAGGTTTTCGGCGGTCAGTTCACGATCGAAGATCTCCGCCCACAGGTGCTCGTCGGTATTGGCGTCGATCAGTTGCACATTGATGCGTACGGTGTTGCCTGAACGCTGCACCGCGCCTTCCATTATGTTGGCCACACCCAGTTCTTTGGCGATCTCCGGTATCGTTTTGTCGGTGTCCTTGTACTTTGTAACCGAGGTGCGTGAAATCACTTTCAGGGCACCGATACGCGCGAGGTTGGTCAGCAGGTCATCGTGGATGCCCTCGGTGAAGTATTCATCGTCGACGTTTCTGCTGCGGTTATCGAACGGCAGCACGGCGATGGATTGTCTTTTGATGACAGGTTCGGCTTCGGTTTGGGTCAGAGCCCTTTTCTCCTCGCTGATGGTGGTTTGTTCAGAAGATTGTTGAGAAAAGGGATCTGACCCCTTTTCAGAGAATTTGTCGAATAGCAGATAGCCGATCAGCAGCGCCATCAAAACCAGGATGGTGTTGTTCAGCTTTTTGCCGGTCTGCGGTGTGATGGACTGGCTGCGGTCGACGTCTTTTTCGCGTTTGACGCCTTCCGGTGTCAGTTCAAAAGCCCAGGCAAGAATCAATGCCACCGGCAGGCCGAGGGCCAGCACGATAAGCAACATCTTCATGACCCATTCCGGAGCACCGAAGGCGTCGGCCGCCAGTTCGGTTACCTGTGCGACCAGCCACGCAGCCACCACGTAGGCGATAGCTACCTTGAAAACGTTGCGGCGCTTGAGTTCCTCGATGAAACTCAAAGCGTACCACCGCCGTTTGGCGTACGTATAGCACCTTGCAATGAGATTGCCCGGCGGGCGAGCGCCCGCACGCACTGCTTATGATTTTTGCCGACACGAATAACGTTTCGGCGATTTGTCTCTCCGGTTTTGGACACGTCGTTTCTACCCCCGCAGCGAACGACAGGCCTTTTGATTGAATACTGCGACAGTGGTAAAGCGGGCAGACATTCAGACATTTGGCTTGTATTTTTTAGTGAATTTTCGTGATTTTTCCTACTCTAAAATTAGTTTTTACATATATATGTGTCTATTTATAGTTGATGATTGGCAATAAAGATACAAATCATTCTCATTTTGCTGCTTATTCTGGCAATTTTGTTGTTCCGACCATTGGCCCGAAATAGAGCGAATTCACCCACAATCGCTCCGTTCCGCGCCAGTAACCGCGGAAAATCGGATCGTTGGCAAAGCGCACAACCAGTCCCTTGCCGTGACGTTCGGCGATCACAGCCGGTTGGTTGCTCATTTCGGCCAGGCGCCCTTCGCCGATATAACCGCTTATCAATGGCTTTTCGGCGTAGCGCACCGGCGTGGCAAACGGGTTATCGCTCGCTTTCAGCAGCGTGCTGCCCCTGCGGAATAACGGCAGCTCACCGTTGTAACCGAAAGCGATCGGGTGGCTGCCGTCAACGTTTGTCCTGACGATGGCGCCGGTGGTGCTGCGCTCGGCTTCCTGTTCTTCAAAATCAGCATAAGCCATCGCTTTTGGCGCTTTTGTTTTAGCCTCATTTTCGCTCTCTTTATCAGTGCAGTCATCGGTCCCGAAACACAGTGTTTCGGCCCATGTTGCAGCCCCCTGAATGGTGACGAGTATGCCGCCGTCATTCACCCATGAGACGATGTCCTGTTTCAATTTCTTGCTGATATCCGTATACCGGCCTTCCACCATCAACAGGTGGGTATAGTCGTTCAGGTCTATTGATTTCAAACGGGACATATCGACCAGGACCGGAGCCACACCAAGGCGCTGATCGAGTTGAAACCAGGCCTCGCCTGCATCGTAGGCGCGCGTGCCCTGGCCGACGACCAGCAGTGGCTTGACGACTTCCACTTTGCGGAAATGGCTGGTGCCGAGACCGGGTCCGCCGGTGGTCAACTGGGTGTTGAAGGAATGAACGTCAACGTCGGCATTTTTAAGTATGTCAAAAACGGCGGCGGATTTTTCCTTGGCCTGCAAGCCGGAAATCACTACCAGGCTGCCTTCGCCGAAGGACATGAGGTTCGAACCGTTACTGATACTGAATGGTTTCGTGGCCGCCCGCACCAATGCCCCTTCTTCCAGCAGATCCTGCAGGACCGCGGGTGCGTTCATCTGTTGCCAGGAAATGATCCACGCGACGGCGCCGGGATCGAGCTCACCGGAAAACGGTGCGGGGCTGGACTCGGTGGTTAGGGGCAAGCGTGCGAGTTTTGCGAAAGGCAGATCGTAGGCCAGAGGCAGAGTCCAGGCAGACACGTCGTAGAACACCTTGTCACCGAACTGGGTGCGTGTTTCAAGCATGGCCTGTGCAAGGCCAAACTGGCGCTGCTTGACGGGAATGACCCAGGCGTGCCCGGGTTTGAATACCTGTCCATCTGCGTTCACCTCGGCTGCCAGTGTCTTGAACTCTATCTGGTGGGACCTGAAGAGATCCATCAGTTCCTGGCCCCTTGCACTGTCGTTGCCGTCGCCGATCACCCAGGCCTGAAAATCGGCCTTGTCGGCCCTTTGCTGCATCGCGCGGAAAAAACCGGCTTGGTATTTCTTGAGTCTGTCACGCAGTTCATAGGCGCCCCTGAGCGTGGATAGCGAACTGCGCACGTGGTTGTGAATGGCCTCGGAGAATTCCAACGGACCGGAATCGCGGTTGTAGACGCCGCCATTCACGCGCGGCTGTTCAAACAGGATGCCGATACTGCCGTTGATATCCGGGTAGGTCGAACCCTTGCCATAAAAAAAGTCATCGTAATCGTCTTCCGAAAAATATAACTCTCCAGCGCTGTCGAAACTGCTGGCGTGGTAGGCCGCCAGCGCCCGTGTCATTTCGAGGTTTTCAGCCGTGGTCAACGGGTGCTGCCGTGTGGGTGCGCCGGGCTGGAAGAAAAAACCGTCGTGCCAGGTTTCGTGATGATCGGTGAGTACGTGTGGCAGCCAGCGGTTATATTCGTAAATGCGTGCCCGTGATTCGGGGTGCACCAGTGTCATCCAATCACGGTTCAGGTCGAACAGGTAATGGTTGGTCCTGCCGCCCGGCCAGTCCTGGAAGTTGATGCGGTTGTTGCGGTCGCCGGAGGCGTTGACGCTGCGGTTGGCGTTGGACCAGGCGGCGAAGCGGTCGAGACCATCGGGGTTAAGACTGGGGTCCAGGATGATGATGGTGTTTTTAAGCAAATCTTTGACATATTCTGATTGGGACGCCGCCAGGTACCAGGCAACGATCGGCGCAGCGTTGGCGCCGCTTGCTTCGTCGCCGTGCACGCTGTAACCCAGCCACACCACGAGGGGTGCGTCGGTATCACCGCTGTTGGCGCCTTTGAGGTGCGCCAGGCGCAGGGTTTCGAGATTGGCCTGGTTTTCCGGTGAGGTGATGATCAGCTGCAACAGCGGTTTTTGTTCGTAGGTGTGGCCCGTGACCTTGATGCTGACGCGGTCCGATTGTTCAGCCAGCGTGTACATGTAGCGGACCAGGGCCGGGTGCTGTATCCGCCAGTCACCCGGTTCCCATCCCAGCTGTGATTCGGGTGACGGTATCGAGGTGTCGAGGTCGGCATCTGCCGGCAGGTATTCGGCAGAAGGCTTACCAAGCGCGGCGGAACATGCAAAAAAACTGATCAGGATAGCGAAGAAAAAAGATTTGAAACGCACGATTGACTCCATCTGGGATTCACGGGAGTTTGCATTCTATTGGATGTGGGAAAGGTTTGCCTTATTGCATGTGCGGCGCGTGCTGAACGGGGTGTCAGCTGCTACCATATCGACTATGAAATCCACCAAGAAGAACATCAAATACCTGGCCTTGTTTTTTGGACTCGTGCTGGCTGAAAGCTCCGTTGCGGAGGTGCAACTGGACAAGATTGTTTTGCCACCCGGCTTCCACATCGAGGTCTATGCGCAAGGTGTTGAAAATGCGCGGCAGATGGCGCTCGGAGACCGCGGTACGGTGTTTGTCGGCAGTCGGCGCGCGGGCAAGGTCTGGGCGCTGACCGACGCGGATGGTGACCAGCGCGCGGAGACCGTGCGCTTGATCGACAAACGCCTGAATATGCCTTCGGGACTGGCGTTCCGGGACGGTTCGCTCTACGTGGGTGCAGTCGACCGGATTTTGCGTTACGACAATATCGAAGCCCGGCTGGATCAACCACCCGAACCGGTGCTGGTCACCGATGCCTTGCCTGACAAGGAACACCACGGTTGGAAATACCTGCGCTTCGGCGCAGACGGCAAGCTGTATATCCCCGTTGGCGCCCCATGCAACATCTGCGATGAAGAAGGTTTCGGCGATATAAGACGCATGAACCCGGATGGCAGTGGCATGGAAATCTATGCAAAGGGTGTTCGCAACAGCGTGGGTCTCGCTTTTCATCCCCGGAACGGCCAGCTGTGGTTTACGGATAATGGCCGTGATATGTTGGGGGATGACCTGCCGGCAGACGAGTTGAACTATGCGCCGCAACCGGGAATGCACTTTGGATTTCCGTATTGTCACCAGGGCGACCTGTTGGACGAGGAGTTTGGAAAGGGTAAAGACTGCGCTGACTACACGCCGCCGGTCGCCAAGCTCGACCCGCACGGCGCTTCACTCGGGCTGGCATTTTATACGGGGGAGATGTTCCCTGCGGAATATAAAAACCGCCTGTTTATCACCCAGCACGGTTCGTGGAACAGGACGGAGAAAATCGGTTACCGGGTTCTCGTTCTGGATGTGCAAGCGGATGGTAAGGTGTTGGACCAAAAAGTTTTTGCATCTGGCTGGCTGCAGGGCCAGGAAGTCTGGGGGCGACCCAATGACGTGTTTGTCATGCCCGATGGTGCATTGCTGATCTCGGATGATATGGCCGGTGTGATTTACCGGGTCAGCTACACGCGATGACGCTGATCCAGGTTATCGTCCTGTCCCTGATTCAGGGCCTGACGGAGTTTTTGCCGGTATCCAGTTCCGCGCACCTGATCCTGGGAAGCAAAGTCTTCAGTTGGCCCGACCAGGGGCTGATTTTCGATGTCGCCACCCACCTGGGAACCCTGCTTGCCGTACTCGTCTATTTTCGCAAGGACCTTTGGGGCATGGTCACGCCCTGGTTTGGTGCATCCGGAGCGGACGAAGCTTCGCGCAAACTGGGTTTGATCCTGGTGATGGCCAGTATTCCGGCGATCGTCGCCGGCGGCCTGTTGCATTCCCTGGTGGAATCCGTGCTCAGGGACACCCGTGTCATCGCCTTCAGCACCATAGGTTTTGGCCTTTTGCTATGGTGGGCGGATAGCCGATTTCCACATGACAAAAAGCTTGGCGAAATGAACATGCGATCGGGTGTCCTTATCGGCCTGGCACAAATGCTTGCGCTGGTACCCGGTACGTCTCGCTCCGGTATCACGATGACGATGGGACGTATGCTGGGGTTCGATGCCGACACCTCGGCGCGTTTCTCATTTCTGCTTTCAATACCGATTATCGCTGCTGCCGGCACTTACGGAGTCCTGCGCATGGTGATGCACGAGGCGGCCATCGACTGGCTGCAGTTCGGCCTGGCCATCCTGTTTTCGGCGCTCGCGGGCTGGCTTTGTATCGCCGCATTTCTTGCGCTTTTGCAACGCGTCGGCTTACTGCCCTTCGTGATTTATCGTCTCGCACTTGGCCTGGCTCTACTTTGGATCACTTTTTATTAAATTAATGCACCAAAACAGTGCATAATTGATTGATTAGTGCAATAATGGTGCAATAGTGGTTTGGCCGGATATGCGTCATCTCCAATGAAATGTCACAACTACCTTCAACGTGTAGCTAAATGTGGTTAAGCTGCGGTTAAAAGTGTTTTTTGAATTGGTTAATTTAAAGTTCGATTTCTTTTTGCTTGGCATGACTTCTGCATATAAGTATTGACCCGTTATGGACATTTATTAAGGCAATAACATAGGAATAACGACATGAGCAGAGAAAAAGTACAGAAAATGATCACAGATGAAGGCGTCGCTTTCGTCGATTTACGGTTTTGTGATACCACAGGCAAAGAACAGCATGTAACCATGCCGGTCGGTATGGCCGATGATGATTTTTTTGAAGAGGGCAAAATGTTCGATGGTTCTTCCATCAAGGGCTGGAAGGGCATCAATGAATCGGACATGGTGTTGATGCCGGACGTGGCGACCGCAGTCATGGACCCCTTTATGGAGCACCCGACCCTGGTGCTGCGTTGCGACGTGCTTGAACCCGATACAATGGAAGGCTATAACCGCTGCCCGCGTTCACTGGCCAAGCGTGCGGAAGCCTATATGAAGTCCACCGGCATCGCCGATGCTGCATACTTCGGACCGGAGCCCGAGTTTTTCGTTTTTGATAACGTCAGTTTCGGCACGGAAATGCACTCGACCTTTTACAAAATCGATTCGGAAGAAGGCGCCTGGAATACCGGTTCGGATTATGAAGAAGGCAATCTCGGTCACCGTCCGCGTGTCAAGGGCGGTTATTTCCCGGTGCCCCCCGTCGATAGCCTGCACGACCTTCGTGCCACTATTTGTGAGATTCTTGAGCAGATGGGTGTGCCGGTTGAAGTGCATCACCATGAAGTGGGTACCGCCGGACAGTGTGAGATCGGTACCAAGTTCAACACGCTGACTCGCAAGGCGGACGAGGTGTTGCTGTTCAAGTATGCGACCCACAACGCCGCCAATGTTTCCGGTCGCACCGCGACCTTTATGCCCAAGCCCCTGGTTGGCGACAATGGCTCCGGTATGCACGTTCACATGTCATTGGCCAAGGACGGCAAAAACTTGTTTGCCGGCGAAGAGTACGGCGGACTGTCGACCACCGCGCTGCATTACATCGGCGGTATTTTCAAGCACGCCCGGGCGTTGAACGCGTTTGCCAACCCGACCACCAACAGTTACAAACGTCTCGTGCCTGGGTTTGAAGCACCGGTGATGCTGGCCTACTCGGCACGTAACCGTTCCGCTTCCTGTCGTATTCCCCATGTTGGCAACCCGAAGGGACGCCGTATCGAGGTCCGTTTTGGTGATCCGGCGAGCAATGCCTACCTGATGTTTGCCGCTTTCCTGATGGCGGGACTTGATGGCATCGTCAACAAGATTGATCCGGGTCCGGCGATGGACAAGGATCTGTACGATTTGCCGCGCGAAGAGGTCAAAAACATACCGACAGTGTGTTCGAGCCTGAACCAGGCGCTCGATGCACTGAATGCCGACAGGGATTTTTTGAAAGCCGGCGGTGTCTTTGATGATGATCTGATTGATGCTTATATCGCACTCAAGATGGAGGAGGTGACACGTTTCCGCATGTCGACCCATCCGGTTGAGTTCGACATGTATTATTCTATCTAGGAGCCTGTCGGATTTAACATGACCTACTGTGGAAAAGCCCAGTTTGGCCAGATTTTCCGTTCTTTTGCGTCAAATAGCGGTGCTATTCTCCTTAAAAGATCGAAAAATCTGACTCAAATCGGCTTCCCCTCGCTATGATCGGTCAAACCCGACAGGCTCCTAGAGAGTCTCTGATTTATTCTGGATATATGATACGAGTTCATGAGTAGATCAGAATCGCCCTGGAGGAACTGTCATCCGGCAGTTCCACGGAAGCTGGCACGCCCCGCAGTATGCGGGGCGCTGAAGTCCGGCACTGAAATGGAGTCTGACGATGAACACTGCAATCCTGAATAAGTCCCTTTTGACGGCTTTCACAATTTCGTTGCTGATATCGGCCACGCAGTTATCTGCGCAGGTTTACAAAGTGGTCGACAAGGACGGCAACGTGACCTACACAGACCAGGCGCCGGCGGACGGTTCCGCCCCGATCGAATTGCAACCGATCAGTGTGATCGAGGCACCGACTTATGAAACAGCACCCGCAAGCACGGAAGCTGATGCCGAAGATGCCAAAGAGATGTCATTCTCGCAACTGCGCAGGAATTATAGTGATTTCGCCATCGTATCACCGCAATCCGAGGAGTCCGTGTGGCGGCCTGACGGCCCCATATCCGTTGCCTGGAACGCCAAGAATGCGTTACAGGAGGGTATGCAGGTGACGATATTGGTGGATGGCAAAAAGCATTCCTCCACGACCCAGCAGATGGTTGCGGTGGCAGACCTGAATCGTGGTGAACACACTGTGACGGCAGAGTTGAGAGACGCAAAGAACCGGGTGGTTGCAAAGGCCGGTCCTGTCACCTTTTTCGTCAGGCAACCCGGTCTCTACAACCGTGCCCTCAATGCGCGACCCAGCGTCAACCCTAATAACGGCGGTTGATGTGCTGCCGGTCATCCGATGCTTGATTCGCTTTCAACGGCAGTAATTGAACTGGATGACCTCGGCTGTGTCCGGGGTATGAACTCGGCCGCCGAACAGTGTCTCGCAACCGGCAGGGAGCGTGTGCATGGCTGGCTGCTGAAGGATATTGATGGCGTACCGGACGAGTTGTCTGAGGCGATTTCTGCGACCGCCAGGGAACAGCGCGGCCGCCGCCTCAGCGAGTGCCGCCTGGCAGGCGGTTCGTTCGATTGCACCATTCAACCCGTCACCGGGCAGGGTATGCTGCTGGAGTTATACGACCTCAAATGGCAACAACAACAGAACAAATTGCAACAGCGTGAAGTTCAGACCGGAATGATGGATTTGATCAGACGCAACCTCGGGCACGAGATCCGTAATCCGCTTGGCGGAATTCGGGGGGCGGCGCAGATGCTTGCCGCCGAGTTGGCGGACCGGGAATTGGGTTCGCTGGCGGAACTGATCATGCGCGAGGTGGATCGAGTCGACGAACTGCTGGCGCGGTTCGGACAATCCGAACTCGAATGCCAACCGGTCGATATTCATTTCGTATTGCAGGAAACGACCGAGCTATTGCGTCTCGAATCGGCCGAAAGTGTAAAAATCATCCAGAATTATGATCCCAGTATTCCGGAAATCTCGGCGGACGCTTCGGCGCTGCGGCAGGTTTTTCTGAACCTTTTGAGAAATGCATTTCAGGCGCATGCAACCGAGATAGAAATCCGCAGCCGTATCGATTACGACATTACCTTGTTACAGCCCGGGATGAGCCGTGTTGTCCGGCTGGATATCATGGACAATGGCCGGGGTGTGCCCGAATCCCTGCGCAGCATGCTGTTTCTGCCGCTGGTCACCGGCCGGCGTGACGGAACCGGCCTGGGCCTGGCGCTGGCACAACAGATTGCGGCCGCCCATAAGGGTTTGTTGACCTATGCGCCACTGGAGCCGGGCAGCCGTTTCACCCTCAGACTGCCATTGCAGCGGAACCATGACTGAGCCGGTGCTGGTCTGGGTCGTCGACGACGACGAAGCCATCCGCTTTGTATTGACGCGGGCGCTGAACCGTGCCGGCTATGCAACGGAAAGCTTCGGCAGCGTGGAAGCGGTGACCGGCGCGCTCGATCACGCAAGGCCCTCTGTCATTATCACGGATATCCGTTTGCCGGACGCAGACGGCCTGAGTGTCCTGTCGGCATTGGAGGCACGCCAGCTTGAAGTGCCGGTGATCGCCATGACGGCGTTTTCCGATCTGGACCAGGCGGTCGCGGCCTTCCAGTCGGGTGTTTTCGATTACCTTTCAAAACCCTTTGATCTTGACAAGGTTCTCGCCGTGGTCGCACGCGCCTCAGCTTCCCCTTCGACGGAACGGCTTGCAAAGAAGGAAGCCGGCGCAAACAACCAGATGATCGGTGATTCAACGGCGATGCAGGAGGTGTTCAGGACCATCGGCCGGTTGTCGCGTTCGACGATCAGCGTTCTGCTGACCGGTGAGACCGGAACCGGCAAGGAAGTGGTCGCCCGTGCGCTGCATCAGCACAGTCCCCGGTCCAAGGCTCCTTTCGTGGCCATCAATACGGCAGCGATTCCGACCGAGCTGCTTGAATCAGAACTGTTTGGTCATGAGAAGGGCTCCTTTACCGGTGCGCACACCAGGCGCTCTGGACGTTTTGAGGAAGCTGCCGGCGGCACGCTTTTCCTCGACGAGATTGGTGATATGCCGCTGCCGTTACAAACCCGACTGCTGCGGGTACTGGCCGAAGGTGATTACTATCGCGTTGGCGGCAGGGATCTGCTCCGGGCCGATGTACGGGTGTTGACCGCAACCCACCAGGATCTACAGAAAAAAATTGCCGACGGCAGTTTCCGTGAGGACCTTTATCACCGTTTGAATGTGATCACGATCGAATTACCGCCCCTGCGCGAGCGTACCGAGGACATACCGTTGCTGGCACGGCATTTCTTACGCCAGGCCGCGGATGAAATGGGGCTCGAAGAAAAACACCTGGTGCCTGAAACCATCAGGGCATTGCAGCAAAAATCCTGGCCAGGCAATGTCCGCCAACTGCAAAACCTTTGTCAGCAACTGTGTGTGATGGCACCGGGTGAACAGATATTGCCGGTTGACCTGCCTGCTGGTCTCAGGGATAAAGACGCTGCATTTGAGGTCAGCGACTCGTGGTCGGAAGCATTGCGGAACTGGACCCGCAAGGCATTGTTTAGCGGTCAGGCCGACCTGATGTCCACGGTGCGCAGCGAGTTCGAAAAAGTCGTCCTTGACTGTGCCCTCGAACACACCGGTGGTAAACGCGTGGAAGCCGCGCGATTGCTGGGTCTCGGGCGCAATACTCTGACCCGTAAGCTGAATGAG
Source organism: uncultured Gammaproteobacteria bacterium (assembly GCA_963801195.1). Taxonomy (GTDB): domain Bacteria; phylum Pseudomonadota; class Gammaproteobacteria; order Xanthomonadales; family SZUA-36; genus SZUA-36. The sequence goes on from CAWDDX010000003.1 coordinate 1,218,197, forward strand.
TTCGAGGAACGCAGCACGCTAAAGAACTAGCAGCCTGTCGGACTTGACCGATCGTAGCGAGAGCAAGGTGAATTGATGCGCAGCATCAGGAGAGGGCGCCCTGCAGCCGTGCGCCATCTTCTAGACTGCCGGCGGCACCCGCAGGCTAAACGTGACCGGTCCGTCATTGACCAGGCTGACCTGCATGTTGGCACCGAACCTGCCGGTGGCAACATCGGTCAGTTTACGCCGCGCAGATTCGAGCAGGTAATCGAACAGTCTTCTGCCTTCCGCGGGCTCTGCCGCCCGGGTGAAGCTGGGGCGGTTGCCGGTATTGGTGTTGGCCGCCAGCGTAAACTGTGAAACCAATAGCAACTGGCCCCCCGCCTGTTGCAGGTTCAGGTTCATGCGGCCGTCTTCGTCTTCAAAAATCCGGTAGTTGAGTATGCGTTGAAGGAGCCTGTCGGACTGGGCTTCGGTATCGCCTTTTTCGACCGCGATGAAAGCGAGGATGCCAGCGCCGATGGCGCCGGTAACCTTCGCATCCGGAGAATTTCCATTAACAACAACGCTGGCTTCCGATACTCTTTGCAATAATGCAATCATTTAAGGAGCCTCTGATTTATTCTGGACATATTGCATGTAAGATACAAGTTCATGAATTGATCAGATGCTCCTTAACGACCCTAAGCTGAAAATACGCGCTGTGCCAATGTTAGCATTGCTTGATCCCTGTATATGAGCGACCGCGGATGAAATTACTCGCTATTCGGGCTGTCATGCGTGTTTTGAGCTGGATCACACCACGCGCAGCTGAAATCCTCGCCCCGCCACTGGCCGCGATAGTGTGGTACAGCGTGCCGCGTCTGCGGCGTGTAACCCGCGTGAACCTGAGAGCTGTTTATCCGCACATGGAAGCAGACCGGCGTAAGCGTATTGCCCGGGCCTGCATGACCCACTATGTCAAGGGCATATTTGAAGCCGGTATGTTGTGGAACTGGCCACTGCAACGGATGTATGGATTGTTTGATGAAGTGCGGGGCATGGAGCAGGTCGACGAGTTGATCAAGGCCGGCAAGGGCCTGATCGTGGCCGCACCGCATTACGGTTCCTGGGAAATGCTCAACCTGTACCTGCACAGCAAAGGCGAGGCCGCCATACTTTATAAACCCAGCAAACACCCTGATATCGATGCCATGTTGTTGGAAAAACGGGCCCGTGCCGGTGCTGAAATGGTCCCCGCAACAGGCAAGGGCATCAAGCGAATGTACCAATTGCTCAAAGACGGTTACTTTGTCGCGCTGCTACCGGACCAGGAACCGACCGGGGGCGGGGGGCAATTTGCACCGTTTTTTGGTATCGAGGCCCTGACAGGCGTGTTGTTACCGCGCATGGCCCAGCGCACGGGCGCCCCGGTCGTGTTTGCCGTCTGCGAGCGGCGCAAGGGTGGGCGTTACCGTGTGCATCTGTTCAAGGCCCGGCCATCCATTTACAGTGAGGATATGCGTGAGGCGTTAACCGAAGTCAACCGGTGCATAGAGCAATGTATTGAGGTGGATACCGAGCAGTACCTGTGGGCCTACAAACGCTTCAGAAACCGGCCGGAGGGCGAAAAATCCTTTTATAAAAAATGAAGCAGTAACTGGTTTGGAGACGGCTCGATGGGCGACGTCTTCTGCCAATTCCGGTCAGGATTGATTTGGGTCAATTGGCCTTTACTTCACCAGGATTAAAGTGAGGTAGAGAGCATTAACACATGAGATCCACCTTGAAACAACCATCAAAACCGAGGGCCATCAACGACCTGATCAGGCAGATGGAATCCTTGCGCCAGATGATCGAGAGAAAGTCGGAACAAGGTCGAAGAAACCTGCATGGGTTACCACCCGAGCGATTGCCCAGCGCTGCGAATCTGCTGCACTACCTTGCCTTGCGACGTGAAAACCTCAGACCGCTACAGGATAAGCTGACCCGCCTCGGCCTGTCTTCCCTCGGGCGGGCGGAACCGCACGTGATGGCCACCATCAACGCGGTGATGCACAACCTGCACCTGCTGAACGGTCACAATGAGGCCACTGACGTCGCGGATATGATTGGCACCTTCGATGAGGGGGCACAGAGCCTAGAACTCAACACCATCCGGCTGTTCGGCGACCTCCCAAAGGATCGGCGCGCCCATATCATCGTCACCATGCCGGTCGAGGCCGCAGATGACTACCTGATGGTGCACCAGTTACTCAAAAGTGGCATGAATTGCATGCGCATAAACTGCGCGCATGATTACCCGGAAATCTGGTCACGCATGATCGACACCCTGCGCAATGCGGAACAGTCAACCGGCCGGTCCTGCCGGATTCTGATGGATCTCGCGGGCCCTAAACTGCGGCTTGGGCCGATGGAAACAAACCCTGCCGTCCTCAAGATCAGGCCGCTCCGCGCGGTCGACGGCACGCTCATACGCCCGGCGCGGATCTGGTTGACGCCGTTCAGGACCGCGTTTTCCGAGATGCCGGCGGCGGACGCGACTTTTGCCCTCGATCCGGATTGGATGGCGGGCTTGAAGACGGGTCAAAAAATTGCGTTTCAGGATGTTCGCGGATCAAGGAGAAGTTGGAAAATCAAGGAGGTGCGTGAAGACGGCGTTTGGGCTGAATGTAAGAAGACTGCATACTTTGCCAACGGCACGGTCCTGACAAGGCCAGAACAAAAGGGTGTTGCCGGGGCGAAAACGGAAATCTCCGGGATGGCGCCCGAGGACAGCGTTTGCCTGATCCGCAAAGGCGATATTTTATTCATATCCGCAAAAGTCGAACCGGGTAAACCGGCGTTTCACGACAGCAATGATGAATTGCTGAACCCGGGCAGGGTTTCGTTGGCAATACCGGAGGTCTATCGCGACGTGCGCCTGGGTGAACCGATATTTTTTGATGATGGCCGGATTGGCGGTATCGTTGAAAAACGCAGCGCGGACCAGTTACAGATCCGCATCACCCACACCCGGAAACAGGTCGAGAAACTGGAAGGAAACAGGGGCGTCAACCTCCCTGACACCAAGCTTAAACTGGCGGCGCTCAGCGTTAAGGACTTACAGGATCTTGAATTTGCAGCACGCCACGCCGACATGGTTGGCTTGTCATTCACCAACGGTTCCGATGACGTCCGTGCCCTGTATCAGCACCTGCACAAGCTTGACCGCAAAGATATGGGGGTCATTTTAAAGATCGAGACCAAGAGAGGCTTCGCCAACCTTCCCGCCATCTTGCTGGAGGCCCTGAAATTCCCCGCCTGCGGAATCATGATCGCACGTGGCGACCTCGCCGTGGAGTGCGGTTTTGAACGCATGTCGGAGGTCCAGGAGGAGATCCTGTGGGTATGTGAATCTGCGCATGTACCCGTAATATGGGCGACCCAGGTGTTGGAGGGCCTGACCAAGCGGGGGCATGCCTCGCGTGCCGAGATCACGGATGCCGCGATGGCGCAGGAAGCGGAAGCAGTGATGCTGAATAAGGGCGCCCACGTCATTGAGGCGGTGAATGTGCTGGACGATATCCTGAAGCGTATGCAGGGACACCATCGCAAGAAACGCTCCCTAATGCGTAAATTACACCTGGCATCGGAGTTTCACAGGAAAACTTCCCGGAATTGACAGGCGGGTTTTGAGGGGCTCAGTTGGTCTGGGCGGTTAAAACCAGGCGCAACAGGCTGTTGAGGGAATCCCGTTGTGGCCCGCTCAGGCTTTCGAGTGCGTACATCGCGGTCTCGAACCTTGCTTCGGTCGCTTCTTCGACCAAGCTGAGGCCCGCATTGGTCAGTTGCACCAACACCCGGCGCCCGTCATTTTCATCCTTGATCCTGCGGACCAGTTTATCCTCTTCCAGGCGGTCAATTCGATTTGTCATTGCGCCGGATGTGAGCATATTGGAGGCTGCCAGCTCGGTGGCCGCCATGATAAAAGGTGTGCCCTGGCGTCTGAGTGTCGAGAGGACATCGTACTGCCACCATTGCAGGTCGAATTCCTGCAGTTTTGCAGCGGTTTGATTACCGAGTATCTTCGCCAGCGCCTGGATTCGGAGCACCACACCCATCGGTTCATGGTTGAGGTCGGGCCGCTGCACGCTCCACTCGTTCTGCAGATCGTCAATGATGTCTTTTGGCATGTCGTCAATTATACCCTGTTTACCATTCGGATTAAATATCTTCATATTAAAGTAATATCAAATGAGATGCGATATTTCGTTTTGCAACAACGTTCGCGAACGCTCGGCCAGACCATAAGCAGATTCACCCTATGAGCGTGATACAAGCGGGTTTGGAAAATACAATTTCGGCTGTGGATGCGCCCGGGACCCTTATACCTGATAGCCTTGTGTTCCAATGACTTTAACAGTGTATAAAAGGAACGCGACAGGTCTTTGCTGTTCACTTTCCTGTGAGCCCTGTCTTTTTCCCCGAAGGTAACCGATATAGTGTAATAAATTTTTTTTATTTTTAATCTTGACATAAAGATAAAAAGATATTTTAATTCGAATTGAGGGCCATTTACCTCATATTGGAGAAGTAAAAATGGGCACAAAGCACAAACCGAAGGACTCGGATTTTGATTCGGATGCCTTTGACGATTTTGACGATTATGAAGATGAACTGGGCGACGACCTGGGCAACGTCAAGCACCTGTCAAAAGATTTCTACAGCACCGACTGGGAAGATCCAACCGAATCCAGCTATCGCTTCAGCACCCGGCGTAAGATCGAGCGGAGAAGAGACCTGAAGAATCTGTATACCGAACTCGATGACGGTGATGAACTGGATTTTGGGAATGAGTGGTAGGGTTCTTTTTTAGATTCAATTTTCTGAAGCTACCGGACGTGCAATGCGTTCCGGTAGCTTCAGTTTCCATCCAGGTTGAGAAAATCCAGTCAGTCGCGCCAGAATGCGGGTGAAAACAACACGAGAAGGGTGAAAATTTCCAGCCGCCCCATCAGCATCGCAAAACTCAGAATAATTTTGGCCGCAGGTCCAAGACTGGCATAGTTGGCGCTGACGTCCCCCAGTCCCGGACCAAGATTTGTGATACATGCCGCCGCTGCCGCATAAGCGGTCACCGGATCAACGCCTACGCCATTGAGGGCAATGGTTATCAGCACAAAACTGGAGACGTACAGAAAAAAGAAACCCCAGACTGCGTCCATCACGCTTGGTGAGGTCTTCCTGCCGCCAAATTTGACAGGGATGACCGCATGCGGGTGAATGAGGCGGAGGATTTCGCGGCTGGCCTGCCGGTAAAGAAGCATTATCCGTATCACTTTCATGCCGCCACAGGTGCTGCCGGCACAACCGCCTATAAACGCAATACAGATCAGCATGATCGGTATAAAACCCGGCCACAGGGAGAAGTTGGCGGAATGAAAACCGGTCGTTGTCATCACCGAGACCACCTGGAAGCTCGCATAACGGGCAGATTCTGCGAGGGATTCATAGGTGCCATTCAGGTAAAGGGCAATGGTCGTGAGGATCACGAATCCGCCGAGCAAACCCGCGTAGACCCTGAGTTCGGGATCATGAAAGTACGGCTGGGCACTGGCGCTCTTCCACGAGGTGAAATGGACCGCAAAATTGATACCGGCAATCACCATGAAAAAAATCGCGATGAACTCGAGGGTTGGGCTTTCGAAGAAGCCGAATCCTGCATCATGGGTCGACATTCCGCCGATTGCAACCGTGCTGAAGGCATGGCCGACAGCGTCGAAAAGTGACATCCCGCCAAGCCAGTAAGCCATTGTGCACAACACGGTAATACCCAGGTAGATCAACCATAGCGCCTTGGCGGTTTCAGTGATGCGCGGTGTCAGCTTGCTGTCCTTGAGCGGTCCGGGTGTCTCGGCCCGGTAAAGTTGCATGCCACCAATACGCAGCATGGGCAGGATGGCGACCGCCAGGACTACGATGCCAAGACCGCCCAGCCATTGAAGTTGTTGACGGTAATATAAAATTCCACGTGGCAGCGAGTCGAGATTTGTCAGGGTCGTAGCGCCGGTTGTGGTCAACCCGGACATGGATTCAAACACGGCGTCCACGTAAGAGATTTCCGGGTGCATCGATAGCAGGAATGGCAGTGCCCCGGCCAACACAAGCGTAATCCAGCAGGCCGCCACGACCAGGAACCCGTCACGCAGACGTAACTCTTCGCGGATATGGCGCACGGGTAGAAAAATTGCCAAACCGACGAAAAACAGGATAAGAGCGCTGACCATGAAGAGACTGGCTGTGCCGTCGTGGTACAACCAGGATACCAGCACCGGTGGCAGCATCATCAAGCTGGCGCCAGCGATCAGAAATCCGATGATTCGCTGAACGGTGGCCGTTCTCCTGTTCTTCATACAAAGGTGGCGCTTACCTGAAATAGCCTCTCCACAGCGTGTATTTGTCTCTTGTCAGGCACGAATAGCAGGACGTGGTCATGTTCCTCGATAACGGTATCATGGTGGGCAATGATGACGTCTTCACCCCTCACGATTCCAACGATGGTAGTGCCTTCCGGCAGACTGAGTTCTTCGAGGGCGCGACCGACGACCTTGGAGCTGCGACGGTCACCGAGTGCAATTGCTTCGATCGCCTCGGCGGCGCCGCCCCTGAGTGAATGCACGCGCACGATTCTGCCGCGGCGTATGTGGGCCAGCAGTGAGCCGATGGTAATTTGCTGCGGCGAGACGGTGATGTCGATCGTGCCGGATTCCATCAGGTCCACATAAGAAGGGCGGTTGATAATGGCGATGACTTTCTTCGCGCCCATGCGCTTGGCCTGTAACGCCGACAGGATATTGGCCTCGTCGTCATTGGTCAGCACGCAATAGACGTCGGTGCTCTCTACCGACTCTTCCCGCAACAGGCCGGCGTCGGTGCAGTCTCCCACAAGCACGATGGTCTTGGATAATTCTTCGGCGATCGCTTCGGCCCTGGCCGGGTCGCGCTCAATTATTTTTACGTGGTGGACGCGTTCCAGGTTCTGCGCCAGGTTTTTGCCGATATTGCCACCACCCGCGAGGATGACGCGCCGCACGGGCCGGTCGATCGGCCTGAGCTCTTTCATCACCGTGGGGATGTCACGTGTTGCGGCAAGAAAGAAGACGATATCGTTGTCCTCGATGACGGTGTTGCCCTCCGGAAGGATCAATTTTCCGCGGCGATAAATTGCCGCCAGGCGCGCTTCAGACCGGCCCTGCATGTGCTGTGCCAGCGTGTAAAGCTTCTGTCCGACCAGCAAACCGCCGGCTTCCGCCTGGGTGGCCACGAGTTGCGCCCGTCCGTCTGCGAAATCCATGACCTGCAGGGTCCCGGGATATTCGATCAGGCTCGAGATGTACTGTGTCAGCAATAATTCCGGGCTGATCAGTACATCGACGGGCGAATGTTCGCGATGAAACAGCTCGGCGCGATCGGTATAAGCTGCCGCACGCACACGCGCGATGCGGGTTGGCACGTTGTAGAGCGTGTAGGCAATTTGGCAGGCGACCATGTTGACTTCATCCGAACTGGTCAACGCGATCATCAGGTCAGCGTCCTCGATACCTGCCCGTTCCATCACCTTGGGATGGGAAGCATGCCCGAGCACACTGCGTATATCCAATTGATCCTGGAGTTCTTTAAGCCGTCGCTCGTTGATGTCCACGATGGTGATGTCGTTGTCTTCATGCACCAGCGCACTTGCCACCGTGGAGCCAACTTGTCCGGCGCCGAGAATAACGATTTTCATGAGTTGTTTACCAATTTCGGATCAATGCCGAGTGATCTGAGTTTGCGGTACAGATGGGTTCTTTCCATACCTACTGAGTCTGATAGTTTGCCGACGCTGCCGCCTGCCTTTTTTAACTGGTAGGTCAGGTAATCCCGTTCAAATTGCTCGCGTGCTTCACGTAAGGGCATGTCAAACAGACCGTCGTCATACTGACCTTCAGGACCGCTGCTTTCGGTGTCCATGCTGGCCACGCTCTGGTTCAGTGCTTCATCCACCTCCTGCACCGAAACTTCGCCTTCCCTGCCAAGCACAAGCAACCGCTGAATCAGGTTACGCAGTTCGCGAACATTGCCTGGCCAGCTGTGGTTGCGCATGCGGTTCTGGATGGATACGGAAAATGAACGGTAAGGAAGGTTTTCGTGATTGGAAAACCAATCGGAAAAGTACCTGATGAGCTCCGGAATATCTTCGGGTCGCTCACGCAAGGCAGGCACTTTCAACGGCAACACGTTGAGATGGAAATACAGCGGGCCGGGCAGGCGCTTTTCCTTGACCAGTTGTTCGAGGTTGTCGGAAGCGCTACAGATGATACGAAAACCCAACGGTCTAAGACCGGTACCACCCTCGGGTGTGAAGCCGTTCGATTCGATGATATTGTTGAGCAACTCGAGGGTATTCGCCGGCAGCCTCTGCAACTTTGGTATGAACAGTACACCACCGGCGGCCTTGTCCAGCAGACCCTCCATCGCCTGGCCGTTCGCCACGGAACCAAACAGGTAGCTGCAGGCGTTTTCACCACTTGCCTGGCTGTGGTCCAGCGTCACCATTTCGCCGCCAGAGGACGATAGGTGATGGATATACCGGGCCAGCGTTTCCCGGCCGCTACCGCTTTCTCCCGTGATCATCACGGGGGAGGCATTGTTTGCAGCCTGTTTTGCACTGTTACGCAACAATTGCATGACCGGGCTGTTGCCAAGCGGTTCCAGGGGCGTCCTTTGCTGTGCGGACAGCTCCGCGGCCCTTGCATGTGGTCTCGAATCGAGTGCTTTACGCACCGTCGCCAGCAGTTTGGCCAGCGATAACGGTTTCTGCACAAAATCGAAGGCGCCCAGACGGGTGGCCTCCACAGCGGTTTCGAGGGTGCCGTGACCTGACATGATGACCACCTGCGATTCGAGGTTGCCGGCCGACGACCACTCTTTAAGAAGTGAAATACCGTCAATATCCGGCATCCAGATATCCAGCAGAACGAGGTCCGGTTTCTGTCGTGCATAGATCAGGCGGGCGCTTTCACCGTCTTTTGCAACCTGTACGGAATATCCCTCGTCTTCAAGGATCTCCTGTACAAGCTGGCGGATGTCAGGCTCGTCATCAACGACCAGAACTTGGGCAAGTGACATAGTTGTTCATATGATGTGGTAAGGAAACAACAGAATACCCTAAAGCGCGAACGAGTCAACAGCAAAGATGACCATTCGTCCGCGGTATTCTTTCCCGGATAATTCACCAGGGATCCGGAATTGCTTTGTCACTGGCAAGACGTTTGGCCGATCGCTCGAAAAACCATAGCCCCGCTATGGTTTGGGAAGGATCGGCCAAAGCCAATTACACTAGCAGTGGTTTATTGCGGTGCAGATTCCTTTTTAACGAGGTAGTCCACTACGTCCAGCATCGCATCGAAGTCCTTGACGTCCTTGTTGCCCGCGACCCTGTATTGACGGTCGACGACCAGGCTGGGGGTGCCGGCGATGCCAAAAAGTTGCACATCGTGTTGACTTTTACGCAGCTGACTATCCGCGGCAAATGATTGGTAATTTGCCATGAACGCCGCTTTATCTACACCCAAACTTGCGTAGAAGTTCGCCAATTCATCAACGCTGCGGAATTGTTTGCCCTGTTTCCAGATGGCGTCCATCATGGCGACATGGGTCTTATCTGCGACACCCAGCATCTCGGCAGTGATATAGCCCCGCGCCAGCATTTCCCAAGCCTTGCGGCCAAAGGCAACAGCGATACGGTCAAAAACAACGTTGTCCGGTTGGTTCTGGCGCCAGCTTTCCACGTAGGGATCAAAGGTATTGCAATGGGAACATGCATAACTGAAGAACTCGGTAACTTCGACCTTGTCGGAACTGGTCTCTGTCGGCGCCTGGTCGATTTTGAAGTAATGCACGCCTTCCTTGTAAGGCTCGTCTTGCGCCATGGCCAACTGGGTGCCAAGCAGCAAGCTCAACACAAGTATCATTTTTTGTATCATTGTTTGCATCTCCTCTCCACTAAATAAACTTGTGGTCTACAGACCCCGCAGGGCGTGCATTGTTCCGCCTGTGCTGCCGGAATTATTTTTCTGCACGGTGCAGACCCTGGATATAACTGGCCACGGCCTTGATTTCCGCATCGGTTAGCCGCTTGGCCACATCGGCCATGATCTTGCTGTTGGCGTCGTCGGCGCCCCAGGTCGTACCTGCACGGAAGCCGGTGAGCATTTTCTCCGTATACACGGATTGCTGTCCGGCAAGGTGAGGATAACCGGAAAGTGGATTGCCCTCACCTGCGGGACCATGACAGGACATGCAGGCGGGTACGTCGGTTTCGAAATTGCCACTCATATATAACAGTTCGCCGTTGGCACGCAATGCTTCATCCGTCAGCCCCGGGCTGGTGGTCTGCATGGAAAAATAGGCCGCCAGGTCAGCCATGTCCTGATCGGAAAGGTTGACCACGATTGGGGCCATTTCCACGACTGTCCGCTCCCCGCCCTTGATCAGGCCAAGCTGGCGCTGCAGATAGGCGGCGTGCTGACCAGCGATTTTTGGCCAGTTTGGAACAACGCTGTTTCCGTCTGCGCCGTGGCATGCAGCACATACCGCCGCCTTGGTCTGGCCGGCATCCGCGTCACCGATCGCCAAGGCCGGCAAAGAAACCAGCAGCGACAGGCCAATAGCGAATTGCAATAATTGCTTCATTTCGTACTCTCCAGGAATGTTTGCGTACAATGATCGAAATGGGCGCTTATTATCCTGTTTTAGTCCCGATCGTTCCAGCGGTAAGATTTAAGGAGCCTCTGATTTCTTCATGAACGCGTATCTTGTGTCCAAAATACCCAGCTTCTGCGTCGCCTCGAGCGCCTACTCTTGGTGAATCCGGACACATTGAATCACAATCTACTTCGCTCAGTATAAATCAATGGTTCCTTAAAAAAATGAGAAACAAACCATGAAAAAAGTGAACCCTTTTCGAGCCGCCACCTACGTGCTCAACGCCCATGAACTGAAGCAGTTGCCAAAGGATGAAGGTATCGAGGTTGCAATTGCAGGCCGCTCGAATGCGGGCAAGTCGAGTGCCATCAACGCCTTGACGGATCAGAAATCGCTGGCGCGTACGAGTAAAACACCGGGCCGGACACAGCAGATCGTCATCTTCGATTTGGATGAGAACCGGCGCATCGCCGATTTGCCGGGTTATGGGTTCGCCAAGGTGCCATTGAAGCTCAAAGCGCACTGGCGCAGTGTCATGGCGCGCTATTTTCAGACACGCACGTGTTTGCGCGGTGTCGTGCTGGTCATGGATATCCGTCATCCAATGAAGGAGTTTGACCAGCAGATGATCAACTGGTGCGAAGCGGCGGGCACCCCCTGCCACATCCTCTTGACGAAGGCGGACAAGCTCAAGCGCGGACCGGCGCAGTCCGCATTGCTGATGGTGCGGCGCAGTCTGCCGGCAATTGCCAGCGCACAGGTTTTCTCTTCAACCAAAAAAACCGGTCTCGATGAACTGGTAGATAAACTCAGCGACTGGTATGAGTATGGTGACAAAGAGAGTTAAAATTGCCCGGATGACTTCTTGGTAATTACACAGGATGAAATAGCATGAGTTTTCCTTTTACCCGTATGCGCCGTATGCGCGCAGATGACTTTTCCCGCCGCTTGATGCGTGAAACCGTTTTAACGCCCGATGACTTCATCTGGCCCGTGTTCGTTATTGAAGGCGAGGACCGTACCGAAGCGGTTGCTTCCATGCCGGGGGTCGAGCGCATGAGCATCGACCGCCTGGTTTTGGCAGCCGGGGAATGCGAGCGGCTTGGCGTCCCCGCCATCGCACTGTTCCCCGTGACGGCCCCGGAAGCAAAAACCGATGATGCCTGCGAGGCCTGGAATCCCGAAGGCCTGGCGCAACGCGCGGTGCGTGCGCTGAAAAAAGCCTACCCCCAGCTCGGCGTGATGACGGATGTGGCGCTTGATCCGTTTACCAGTCACGGCCAGGACGGCCTGATGAATGAGCATGGCTATATCGTCAATGACGAAACCGTGGAGGCCCTGGTGAAGCAGGCCCTTTCACACGCCGAAGCCGGGGCGGACATCGTCGCGCCGTCCGACATGATGGACGGACGTATCGGTGAAATACGCGCAGCACTGGAGGACGCGGGTTACATCAATACCCGTATCCTGGCCTATTCCGCCAAGTATGCCTCTGCCTTTTATGGTCCTTTCAGGGACGCAGTCGGGTCGGCCGGCGCACTTGGCGGTGGCAACAAGTACACCTACCAGATGGACCCGGCCAACACCAACGAGGCGATTTCGGAAGTGGCGCTGGACCTGGAAGAAGGCGCGGACATGGTCATGGTAAAACCGGGCATGCCCTACCTCGACATCGTGCGGCGGGTAAAGGAGACATTCGGTGTTCCGACCTATGTCTACCAGGTATCAGGCGAGTACGCGATGCTGAAAGCCGCATCCATCAACGGCTGGCTGGATGAAAAGGCCGTCGTGCTGGAGGCCCTGACCGGTATCAAGCGGGCCGGTGCGGATGGCATACTGACGTATTACGCGTTACAGGCGGCAGCGTGGTTGCGGCAAAAGCGCTGATCAGGCTGGCGTTATTCGGGCGGCCCGTCGAGCATTCGCTTTCGCCAGTCATTCACAAAGGGTTTGCAGAACAGTTTGACCTGGGTATCGAATATCAACGGATCGATACAGGGTCCGGCGGCTTCCCCGGGGCGCTGGAGAAATTCCGCCTGGCAGGCGGCAGCGGCTGCAATATCACCTTGCCGCTGAAACAGGATGCGTGGAGATTGGCTGCGCAGGCATCAGAAGAAGTCAGCCTGGCGCAAGCGGCCAATACGCTCGTTTACCAGCCGGCATCCGGCTGGTTCGCCCACAACACAGACGGGGCGGGACTGATCGCAGACCTGGTTGACGACCATGGCATCGAACTGCATGACCGGCGGATACTGATCCTCGGTGCAGGCGGTGCAACGGCCGGTATTTTGGGCCCCCTGCTGAGAAACAAACCGCGGGAAATATTGCTGGTTAACCGCAGCGTGGAACGCGCCCGAAACCTGTCCGAAAGATTCGGCGCCGCCGGCAATGTTTCCGTTTCGAGTTGGGGGGATCTATCCCGGCAGGGCGTGTTCGACCTTGTGATCAATGCCACCTCGCTGGGCCACAGCGGAGAGGTGCCGCCGCTGAAGGCATCGAGCTTCTCTGCGGGCGGGCTGTGTTATGACCTGAACTACTTCAAGGCCAGCCTGCCGCTGAAAAAACACTGTCAGGAAATGGGTCAGCGCTATATCGATGGCCTGGGCATGCTGGTGGGCCAGGCGGCAAAAAGTTTCACGATCTGGACGGGTAAACAACCCGAAACCGGCGCCGTCATCGAAGCTCTCAGACGGGATACCGGCAGACCCTGACATGACCACAGAAAAATCAAAGGATAAACTGGATCAAATCGTCGCCAGGGCGCGACGTGGAACCGATGATCGCGAGAAGGGATACCGGGCCAAAGCGCTCAGGCTGTACCCCTGGATCTGTGGCCGTTGTGCACGTGAATTCAGCAGGGAAAATCTGCAGCAATTGACAGTTCACCACCGCGACCACGACCATGACAATAATCCGCAGGATGGCAGCAACTGGGAATTGCTTTGCGTTTACTGCCACGACAATGAACATTCCCGCCTGATCGATGCAGTCTACGGTGACATGGCCCCTGGGCAACGGGAAAAGGCCGCCACCCATAATCCGTTTGCGGATCTCGCCAGCAAGCTCAAGGAAAAAAAGTAGCGGCGAATCAGATCCCAGTGGAGTGATGTGTTCAGACACTATTCGATTCGTGTGTTTCGCCGCTGTCTCACCGGATTTAATCCCCAAAGATTGACTGTTGATGCAGGCCGCATTTGGGTTTTGATTGATTATCTGTATGGGCGCCGAGGGTGTACGGCACCTTGCTTCAGGACGCGCTGTGAATACGTCCATGTACGCTCGGGTCACGACATCCATGTCGTTCACGGTCCTGAAGCAAGGTACCGCACACCCTCGGCTAAGCGGAAGTTCTTACAACATTCCTTTCTGAGAGAAGTACACTGTTCGGCGGAAGCTGGGGTAGATATTGGCTACCCGGACCTTACGAGACAGCAGGTCGGGGAAGAGCGTACATGGACGTATTCACAGCGTGTCCGGGTAGTGAAAACCAACCCCAGCGCCCCTCACTCAGTGCGTTAGGCAAAACTATCTGGACCATCACTTAAACGGGATATCAGCGCACAGGAATTGTGTGTCGCAGGGTCTTCCAGGCATCGTTGATGTTGATAAAAGCCTGGCAGAGCAGCAGCGCGGGCATCACCATGATCAGTGATTTGAGCAGAAATACCAGTGGCAAGCCGCCGGCCTCCCTCGAGGATTCCAGCAATTTCCAGGAATTGGAGACATACGGCCAGGAGATGACCAGGATAAAAATGCACAGCGGGACGAGGAACAGCAAGGTTCCCAACAGGTCGATCCGGGCGCGGTTTTTTTCCGTCATACCCGCATAGAAAATATCCACGCGCACATGTCCGTCCTGTTGCAGCGTCCAGGCCATGACGACAGTGAAAACCAGCACGTGAAGATAGGTCAGGGATTCCTGCAACCAGATCCAGCCGAGGTTAAAACCATAGCGAAGAATCACGATGACGAATGTCAGCAGCACCATCGCGAGGGTCAGCCATGCAACGGATTGTCCGCACAGCGCAATAAATTTACGTAATGCGGCGAAGTCCGTGGGTGCTGTGGCGGCCGGGGGCTCTACCACTCCTTCAGTTTCCAGTATACCGGCTGAACCGGGTTCAGCTTACGGTCGGATTCCCGCAGTTCCAGTTCACCGTCACCGTCCTCATCGAGGTAATAATAAGCCGGCCCCTTCACGGGTGTGATCTTGACCATGTAGACGCGGCCGTTCTGATAATATTCTTCGACCCTTTCGCCCTCACGTTCCGTGATCACGACACTGGGCTCAATTTCCTCACCCTTCACCTTCGGTGGAATTGGCGGAATCGGTGGTGGTGCTGCAGGATCCGTACTCTCTGCAGTCTCCTGTTGTGCCAGGGCTGATCCGCATATCAGCGCACCGGCCGCCAGCAAGGTTATCCATTTGAATTTCATTGGTTCTGCTCCAACGGCGGCAATTTAATCATGTTTACAAACCCGTTCTTATATACTCTCAGCATATCAGACCCCGAACACCGAATCTGGAAGTATTGTTGTATGAGTGCTAAAAATATTCTTTACCTGGTCGATGGCTCATCCTATCTCTACCGTGCCTTCCACGCACTTCCCAACCTGACCAATTCAGCAGGCGAGCCGACGGGTGCACTGCTGGGTGTTGCCAATATGCTGCGACGCCTGCTGAACGAGGCCGGGCCGGAAAATATCGCCGTGGTTTTCGATGCCAAGGGGCCGACGTTTCGCCATGAGATGTACGAGCAGTACAAGGCCAACCGCCCGCCGATGCCTCAGGAACTCAGCCAGCAGGTGGAACCGATTCACAAAATCGTACGCCTGCTGGGGCTTCCGCTGATTCAGATCCCGGGTGTCGAGGCCGACGATGTGATCGGCACGCTGGCGCAACAGGCCACCGAAAAAAAAATAGACTGTGTCATTTCCACCGGTGACAAAGACATGGCGCAGTTGGTGAATGACCATGTGTCGCTGGTCAATACGATGACCGACACGCACATGGACGCCGATGGCGTGCTTGAAAAATTTGGTGTAACACCGGCGCAGATCGTGGATTTCCTGGCCCTGACCGGTGACAAGGCAGACAACATTCCGGGGGTGGAGAAATGCGGTCCGAAAACCGCCGCCAAGTGGCTGGGCGAATGGCAGGACCTTGAAGGTGTGATGGCCAACGCCCCGGACATGAAGGGTAAGATCGGCGAGTACCTGCGTGCAGCGCTTGAAACCCTGCCGCTGTCGCGTGATTTGGCAACCATCCGGGTTGACCTGGATCTGGATCTGGATTTCAAAGAGCTCGGTCGTGGCCCCGTTGACGAACCTGGCCTGCGTGAATTTCTGCAGCACAACGAGTTCAGCAGCTGGCTTCGTGACATGGAAGCGGATGACACCGGGCCGTCCACGGGGGCGGAGCCGGACTACACGACGGTCCAGGACATGGCGACTTTTGATAAGTGGCTGGAGAAACTGGAACGGGCCGAGCTGATCGCATTCGATACCGAAACGACCAGCCTGGACCCGATGCAGGCCGAACTGGTGGGCCTGAGCTTCGCCATCGATGAATTTGAGGCGATATACATACCGGTCGGCCACAATTACCCGGGTGTGCCCGGGCAACTCGATCGCGACAACGTGCTGGAGGCGCTCAGACCACTGCTGGAGAGCGATTCGCCGAAAAAGGTTGGTCAGCATATCAAGTACGACATGAACGTCCTCTCAAGGTATGATCTCGCGGTACAGGGCGTCGCCTATGACACGATGCTTGAATCCTACGTTTTCAACAGCACCGGCAGTCGACACGATATGGATTCGCTGGCGCTCAAGTACCTTGGCTACAAGACCACCCATTACGAGGACATTGCCGGCAAGGGGGCCAAGCAAATTTCCTTCAGCCAGGTTTCCATCGAGGACGCCGGTTTTTACGCGGCTGAAGACGCCGACATCACGCTGCGTCTGCACCGCAACCTGTGGCCGAAACTGGAGGCCGATCCGGCGCTTGCAAAGGTGCTGGTGGAGATCGAAATACCGTTGATCCCGGTACTCGCGAGAATGGAGCAGGCCGGTGTGCTCATCGATGGCAAAAACCTGCACAAGCAAAGCGGCGAGTTGGCCAGGCGCATGAAGGAACTCGAAGGACAAGCGCATGCGGTTGCCGGTCAGCCATTCAACCTCGAATCCCCCAAGCAGTTACAGCAGATCCTGTTTGAGAAGCTGGAACTGCCGGTCATCCGCAAAACACCGAAGGGTCAGCCATCGACCGCTGAAGACGTGTTGAGGGAACTGGCTGAAAACTACGAATTGCCAAAGTTGATCCTGGAGAACAGGACCATTTCCAAGCTCAAGTCGACCTACACCGATAAATTACCGGAGCAGATCAATCCGGCGACCGGGCGCGTACATACCTCCTACCACCAGGCGGTCGCCGCCACCGGCAGGTTATCCTCATCGAATCCCAACCTGCAGAACATTCCCATACGGACCCCGCAGGGGCGCAGGATCCGCACGGCTTTCATCGCACCGCCGGGCAGCGTGATTCTGGCTGCCGATTACTCGCAGATAGAGTTGCGCATCATGGCCCACCTTTCCGGCGACCAGGGACTGCTCAAGGCATTTCACGATGGCGTCGATGTCCACAGGGCAACGGCGGGCGAGGTATTCGGGACGGATTATGAAAAAGTGACGAATGATCAACGCCGTGCAGCCAAGGCGATCAATTTCGGCCTCATGTACGGCATGTCGGCGTTCGGCCTCGGCCGTCAACTGGATATCAGCCGTCCCGAGGCGCAGGAATACATGGATACCTACTTCTCACGCTACCCCGGTGTACGGACTTTCATGGAGAAAACCCGTGAACAGGCACGCGAACAGGGCTATGTCGAAACCCTGTACGGGCGCAGGCTGTATTTACCGGAAATCAATGCAGGCAACATGATGCGCCGCCAGGGTGCGGAACGTGCCGCCATCAACGCGCCGATGCAGGGCACGGCGGCCGACATCATCAAGATTGCGATGATCAAGGTTGATGACTGGCTACAATCTGATAAACCGGGTGCCAGGCTGGTGATGCAGGTGCACGATGAACTGGTGCTGGAAGTGGAAGAAAGTCAGCTCGAAATGGTGCGTGATGCGGTCGTTGAGCACATGTCATCGGCGGCCGACCTGGATGTTCCGCTGGTCGTGGATGCCGGGTTTGGAGCGGATTGGGATACCGCGCATTGAGGCAGCATGCGTGAAAGCTAAAAATTAAATGAAAATTCGTCGGAAATCCGGAACCATTAGAAAGTAGTCCGGTCTTAATCCATGACTGTTCTCTAACAGTCGGGTTCGCACCCCTTAGCGAACCAAAGGTATCGGTTACTTCCCCCAAGCCGAGACCATATTGGCCCCGCCGTGCAAACGGCGGGGCTTTTTTTATATTTATGATCGGGATTATGTTCAGGAAGAACGGTATATCGCGATAGAGCACATTGAAGTGCGGCGCGATTGTTTCCGATTTGCATCACGGCCAATGGATGTGCGATGCGATTATGTTCAGGATGTGCGGTATATCGCAAGGAGCACATGGATGTGCGATGCGATTATGTTCAGGATGTGCGGTATATCGCAAGGAGCACATGGATGTGCGATGCGATTGCTCAGTTGTAGCACGGCTTGTCTCTGAACCTCCAACTCCCACCATAACTCAAGTTCGAATTCTTCAGATCCGGCGCCATCCGGGCGCCGCGACACGGGTGCCTTCCCCTGAGACACGCCACGGGTATGTCCCTATAGGCTCTCCAAAAACATCCCTGTTTTTGAAGGTCTCAGGGGAAGGCACCCGTATCCCGGCTTGGGTATGTGGATTCTTATGCTGCAGATTGTTTCAGTCTCGCACAGCGCTCGTGAAGTGCCCGGTTGTAGCACGGCTTTTCTCTGAACATCCAACTCCCACCATAACTCAAGTTCGAATTCTTTAAGCCCGGTGCCATCCGGGCGCCGCGACACGGGTGCCTTCCCCTGAGACACGCCACGGGTATGTCCCTATAGGCTCTCCAAAAACATCCCTGTTTTTGAAGGTCTCAGGGGAAGGCACCCGTATCCCGGCTTGGGTATGTGGATTCTTATGCTGCAGATTGTTTCAGTCTCGCACAGCGCTCGTGAAGTGCCCGGTTGTAGCACGGCTTTTCTCTGAACATCCAACTCCCACCATAACTCAAGTTCGAATTCTTTAAGCCCGGTGCCATCCGGGCGCCGCGACACGGGTGCCTTCCCCTGAGACACGCCACGGGTATGTCCCTATAGGCTCTCCAAAAACATCCCTGTTTTTGAAGGTCTCAGGGGGAGGCACCCGCATCCCGGCTTGGGTATGCGGATTCTTATGCTGCAGATTGTTTC
Organism: uncultured Gammaproteobacteria bacterium; assembly: GCA_963801195.1. Lineage (GTDB taxonomy): Bacteria > Pseudomonadota > Gammaproteobacteria > Xanthomonadales > SZUA-36 > SZUA-36. Next base: position 1,237,268 of record CAWDDX010000003.1, read on the forward strand.
AGTCTCGCACAGCGCTCGTGAAGTGCCCGGTTGTAGCACGGCTTTTCTCTGAACATCCAACTCCCACCATAACTCAAGTTCGAATTCTTTAAGCCCGGTGCCATCCGGGCGCCGCGACACGGGTGCCTTCCCCTGAGACACGCCACGGGTATGTCCCTATAGGCTCTCCAAAAACATCCCTGTTTTTGAAGGTCTCAGGGGGAGGCACCCGCATCCCGGCTTGGGTATGCGGATTCTTATGCTGCAGATTGTTTCAGTCTCGCACAGCGCTCGTGAAGTGCCCGGTTGTAGCACGGCTTTTCTCTGAACATCCAACTCCCACCATAACTCAAGTTCGAATTCTTTAAGCCCGGTGCCATCCGGGCGCCGCGACACGGGTACCTCCCCCTGAGACACGCCACGGGTATGTCCCTATAGGCTCTCCAAAAACATCCCTGTTTTTGAAGGTCTCAGGGGGAGGCACCCGTATCCCGGCTAGCCCGCATGTTGCACCAGTATCCCGGAGACTGGCGCAGGTCAGGTGCGGTTGGGTGCAGGGCTGGAGTGAGGATCATAGCCATAGCTATGGTCCGAGGGAAGCTCAAGTCCAGGCGTGCCTGAACTAGCCAGGGCCGGGATAGGTACCGGGCCGGGTACAAAGCGTACCCTGGGATTCATCAACAAAGATTCCATTTAGGTCAATCGATTCAATTAGATACGGTGAGGCCCGATGACGACTGGTGCAATATACGGGCTTGGGTATGTGGATTCTTATGCTGTTGCTTCTCTCAGATTAGTACTGCGTATATGGATGAACGGTATGTCGCGGGCGTAGGGAGAAGGTAGGGCCATGAACTACATGGGAAGCTGGCCTGGGTCATGTGCGGCGCAACTGTCCTGGTCTGACAAGGCAGATAACTACCGCTCCGACTTTTTCGCCCCCAACCAGTCCCGCGGTTTCAGATAATTCTCCAGTTCCGCTTCGGCAGAACCGCTCTCGGGCTGATAGTTGTAACGCCAGTTAACCACCGGAGGAAGCGACATGAGTATCGATTCCGTCCGTCCGCCGGACTGCAGGCCAAAGAGTGTACCGCGGTCATAGACCAGGTTGAACTCAACATAGCGGCCACGCCGATAGAGCTGGAAAGCCCTTTCACGTTCACCGTAGAGGGTGTGCCTGCGGCGTTCAACGATGGGCAAGTAGGCTGGCAGGTAGCTGTTTCCAACCGCCTGCATGAAATCGAAGCAGCGATCGAATCCCCCCTCGTTCAGGTCGTCGAAAAACAGGCCGCCGACACCACGGGTTTCATTGCGATGCTTCAGATAGAAATACTCATCGCACCATTTTTTATAACGTGGATAAACATCATCTCCATAAGGCTCACAGGTGGCCTTGACCGTCGTATGCCAGTGAAGGATATCTTCCATGTCCGGATAAAAAGGTGTCAGGTCATAGCCACCGCCAAACCACCAGACCGGTCCGTCTTTACCAGTTTGAACCCCGGGTTTGTTGGCGATAAAAAAGCGCACGTTGGCGTGACTGGTAGGCACATGGGGATTACGCGGATGGATGACCAGCGAAATACCCAGCGCCTGAAAATCACGTCCTTCCAGCTCAGGCCTTGCTGCCGTTGCCGAGGGTGGCAGCCGGTTACCAAAAACGTGTGAGAAATTGACCCCCGCCTGTTCAAAAACCCCGCCTTGCTCCAGCACCCGGGTGCGCCCGCCACCGCCCGCCTCACGTGTCCAGAGATCCTCTTCGAAATGGCCTACGCCGTCCATCGTCTCCAGGCTGCTGCAGATATTGTCCTGCAATCCGAGCAAATAGGTTTTGACCTGTTCAATTGAAGCTGCTGCATCCATATTAACCCCGCCTGATGATCTTGCCGCTGAATAGATCGCGTATTTCGCTGGGCTTTTTCCCATCACCCAGTTCGCCCGCAAGTATGCCGGCCAGGCCGGAACCAAAATACTTCCGTACCTCCGCCGCGCTCCTGGCCGGCAGATTGGTCGTGGGGTTTGCACTGGTCGAAATCAACGCGGCTCCAAAGGCCTTGCACAGTGCCCGGCTTGGTTGGTGCGCGGTGATACGTACAGCGACAGTGTCATGCTCACCCGCCACGTAGTCCGGTACGCCTGAGGCGCGTGGAAACAACCAGGTGACCGGACCCGGCCAGGTTTGCATGGCTTTGTCGAGCAATGCCTGGTCAACGTCTGAAATCCACGGTCTGAGCTGCCCAATCCCGCTTGCGATCAAAACCAGTCCGGCCGACTCGTGGCGGCCCTTAAGCGCCAGCAAGTGGCGCACCGCAGTCTCATTGCACGGATCACAGCCCAGCCCATAAACGGCTTCGGTAGGATAAGCGATAACCTGGCCTGCGTGCAGTTGTTCAACTGCGGTAGCCGTATCGAGCAGCGGAAGGATGGTCATGGTTCAGGTGATGGTAGTGGCACCGTTATTCATTTTTTCGATATCTTTTTTTTCGCAGCTTTCTTTTTCGCGGCTTTCTTCTTGGTCTTCTTCTTGGTGGTTTTCTTTTTGGCCGCTGCCTTTTTGCCTGCCGCTTTCTTCTTCGCGACCTTCTTCTTGCCGCGTTTGCGTTCCGGCGCCGCTGCAATCAAGGCTTCGCATTCGGCCAGCGTCAGGGACTCGGGTTCACGGTCTTTCGGCATGCGTGCATTTTTATGCCCATCGGTTATGTAAGGGCCGTAACGTCCGCGCAAAACCTCGATGTCACTGCCTTCAAAAGTCGTGATGATGCGGTTGGCTTCAAATTCCTTTTTCTCGGTAATCAGTTTTAACGCGTGTTCCAGCGTAACCTCGAGCGGGTCGGTGTCCTTCAGCGAGACAAACTTGTTGTCATAACGGATATAGGGGCCAAAACGTCCGACCGAGGCGACTACCTTTTCACCTTCCGGTGTTTCGCCCAGGTCACGTGGCAATTTGAACAGGTTGAGCGCCTCTTCCAGCGTAATGGTTTCAAGGCTTTGCCCGGGTCTGAGACCGGCAAAAACGGGTTTGTCATCATCCTCTCGGGTGCCGATCTGGGCGTGGGGGCCGTAGCGTCCGAGACGTACCGACAGGGGTTTGCCCGACTTGGGGTCTACGCCCAGTATCCGTTCTCCCTTGGCATCCGGCCCGGAAACGTCTTCGCCGATCTTGTACACCTGGCCCTTGAAGGGTTGCCAGAAGGATTCGAGCAATGGAATCCATTCTTCTTCGCCCCTTGATATGGCATCCAGCTTATCTTCCATCTTTGCGGTGAATTCGTAGTCGAAGTAGGCGTCGAAATGGTTCTCCAGGAAACGTTCAACCACGCGACCGGTGTCCGTGGGAATAAAGCGGCGCGCCTCGAGATCAACATAGTGCCGCCTGACCAGTGTTGACATGATGCTGGCGTATGTCGACGGCCGGCCAATTCCGTACTCTTCCATGGCCTTGACCAGGCTGGCTTCCGAATATCGTGGCGGCGGCTCGGTAAAATGCTGTTCGGCGCGTATGCCGTCGAGATCGAGGCTATCTCCTTCCTGGATATCCGGCAGGCTGGTTTCGACCTTGACTTCATTTTCGGGTTTCGAAACCTCGTAGACGGCCAGGAAACCGGGGAACACAATCACGGAACCGTTGGCGCGGAAAGTCCCGGTCTTGCCGCAGTCAAACTCGATGGCGACCGTATCCATCCTGGCTGGTGCCATCTGGCAGGCCAGGGTGCGTTTCCAGATCAATTCGTATAAACGATACTGGTCGCTGGTCAAACTGGATTTTATCTTCGAAGGCATCAGGCTGGCGGAGGTCGGGCGAATCGCCTCATGGGCCTCCTGTGCGTTTTTTGATTTATTTTTGTAAAAATTCGGGCTTTCGGGCAGGTAGTCCTCGCCAAACTGGCTGGTGATTTGCCTGCGGACATCTGCAATGGCGTCGTTGGACAGCATGACCGAATCGGTTCGCATATATGTGATCAGACCCTCGGTATTGCCGTTGATTTCAACACCCTCATACAACGTTTGGGCCGTACGCATGGTTTTTTGCGCAGAAAACCGGAGCTTTCGCGAAGCATCCTGTTGCAAAGTGGACGTGATAAAGGGTGGGGCAGGCTTGCGCTTGCGTTCCTTGCGTTTGATCCTGTCAGCTTTCAGACGTCCGCCGGCAGTGGCGATCAACTGTTCCCGAACCGCGCTGGCGCGCTTTTCATCCTGGATATCAAACTGGTGGTATTTCTTACCGTCCAGGCGCACCAGGTTGGCAGTGAACGGATGACCGGACTTCTGCATATCGGCTTCAATGGTCCAGTATTCCTGGGCGACAAACGCCTCGATTTCACGTTCACGTTGCACGATCATGCGCAGGGCAGGGCTCTGAACCCTGCCGGCCGACAAGCCGGGTTTGATCTTTTTCCAGAGTAAAGGCGACAACGTAAAGCCGACCAGGTGATCCAGTGCGCGCCTGGCCTGTTGTGCGTTGACAAGATTCATCGAGAGCTCGCGCGGATTGGCGACCGCGTCAAGGATCGCGTGTTTTGTTATCTCTGAAAACTCGACCCGGTAGAAAGGGATTTTAGTGGTGAGTTTTTTATCCTTGAGAATTTCGTAGATGTGCCAGGATATGGCTTCACCTTCGCGGTCAAGGTCAGTGGCGAGATACACGGCTTCGGCTTTGCGGGTTGCCTTGATGATGGCATCAACGTGTTTCTTGCTGCCCTCGCTGAGTTCGTAATGCATGCTGAAATTGTTTTCAGTGTCGACAGCACCGTCCTTTGACGGCAAATCGCGCACGTGGCCGTAGGAAGCGAGTACTTCGAAATCACTACCGAGGTACCTGTTTATGGTTTTCGCCTTGGCCGGCGATTCAACAATGAGTAGGTTTTTAGCCATGGATTCAGGGAGCCTGTGATTTATTCTGAGTGAAGTAGGTCGTGATTCAAAATGTCCAGATTCACGGCGTGGATCGCACGTAATAGCTGGCTATTGCGAAGATTCACAACACAGAAGCTGGACATTTTGGGCGCAAGATACGAGTTCATGAATAGATCAGAGGTTCCTTGGTTCAAGCAAACACCATCTGCACAAAGGGCAGAATTATCCGCTGATGATGGGTTTCTCCTGTGTGTATCGATTTTCAGTAAAAGCCGGTCACCATGCTGTGACCGACCCCCCTATATCTATTAGTGCCGATATTCTTGCTCGGTGTCAAACATCAAATCTTCCATCCAGGCAAAATTGGCTTCCTGGCCCGGTTGATTGAACAACACCATCAATACCACCCACTTCATATCTTCGAGGGTAATCTCATCGGTTTCCAATGCGAGCACGCGGTCGAGAACCAGTTCCCTGCGCTGGGCATCGATTATGCTGATATTTTCCAGGTACATGATGAAATCGCGGCATTCAGTATCCAGGCGTGCGATTTCTGACTCGACATAAACGCGGATGGGCCGGTGGTTATCCTGGAAAAGGTCCGGTTGATGGCGTTGCTCAGCCAAGCCGTCCAGCCAGTCAAAGGCCTTGTCGATTTCGGCATTGGTGAACCCTGCCTGATGGAGGTTTTCCTCTAAAGAGTCCCGGTCCGGGGTTTCTTCGGGTTCGTCATAAAGATAGTTCTCAAACAGAAACATCAACACGTCGAGTACGTTTTCTTTCATTGTTCAGGCCTCTCTTTCTGTCGACCGGTCGCTTGATATAGCATTAACCAGCCTGATTCCTCTCAGCTCCCTGCATCACAGCATGGCTGAGACTGGCCGCAGCGTCAATGCACTTTTGCGCAAAAAACTGTCCGCTAATCGATCAAATGAAGAAAAATCACTCGATTGACTGGCAGTCAGATTGGGATTCACAGCTGGATGTTCAAGCTGATACCTGAAACCAACCCCGCGATGTCCTTGCCCGTGGACCGATTTGAGTACGGCTCTCCCTGCATTCGGGACCGCAGCAGCCCGGTTTTTGAACACCCCTTGTTTCAGGCACGTACGAAACGTCCGCCACCCTGTTTCCTGACCATGCCCTTGAGTTCCATGATCAACAGCATGGAAGATGTTTCACGGGCGCTAAGACCCGTTTGTTCAATAATTGCATCCACGGGCTTCGGGTCGTATCCCAGCGAATCCCACACCTTGCGATAGTCGGGGTCCTCCAGCAGGTGACCAGTGGCCTGCATGGTTTTTGCGGGCGCTTCATCAGGCAGGTCGAGCCTTTGACGAATTTCCATTTGCAACTCGGCGGCAACCGGCCCCAGTTCCTGCATGATGTCGGCCGTCGTTTCCACCAATCTCGCGCCTTCGCGTATCAAACGATGACAACCCTTTGCCATTGGATTGTTCAGCGAGCCGGGCAGGGCAAAAACATCCCGGCCCTGTTCAGCGGCTTTTCTTGCGGTTATCAGCGTGCCGCTGTTCAGACCGGCTTCTATGACCAGTACGGCGAGGCTTAAACCCGAAATGATCCGGTTGCGTGATGGAAAGTGCTGCGGCCTGGGTGGCGCGCCCAATGGCAGCTCTGAAATCATCGCGCCCTGGGAACGGATACGTTGCGCAACGCCGGCACTGCTTTTGGGGTAGACCTGGTCCAGGCCGGTGCCGTTCACGGCAATTGTCAGCGCACCCGCATCCAGTGCCGCCCGGTGCGCGGCCGTATCAATGCCGCTCGCCAGGCCACTGGTGATCGTCATGCCCTGTCGTGCGAGCGTAGCGGCGAAATCACGGGCATGGTCGAGTCCGCCGGCGGTTGGGTTTCGGCTGCCGATAACCGCAATTTGAGGTTGCCACAAACAGCCGGGGTCACCATCGATAAACAACGCTGCCGGCGGGTTGGGAATGCGTTGCAAAAGCACGGGGTAGGCATCGTTATCCCAGCACAACAGGTGGTGGTCCGGTTGCGCAAGCCATTGCAGGTCCGATTCAATTTTTGCCTCATCGGGGTTGGCAATAGCGGCAACCGCCGCCTCTGACAATCCATGCCGGGTAAGTTCCCGGCTGCTGGCTGCCACCACAGCAGACGCGCCGCCCATTGATTCAATCAGCTTGATGACTGAGGCGCCCCCGAGCGAGGGCGCATTCAGAATGATTAACCAGTCACGTTGTTTCGTAACAGCCCCCTTTGTTTAGGCCAGGGGCTTTTCGGTTTTTTCCCGGCAAGTTCCTGGATTGTTTAAAGCGTCTCGTCCGGATTTTTTAGTACATCGCGTTCGCGAACCGGACGTTTTCCGTCCATGATCATGGCGTAACTGACTTCGTCAAATACCCGGAATACCAGGATATGCGCACTGAACTGGTCCGGCAGGGTCACCTTGTCGCCATTCAGTGTTTTCTCGTCAGCCCAGCTTCCGGTGGGATACTTGATTTCGTCCTGTATTGTTTTACCCGGCCGGAAAGCCGAAAACACATTGCCGAGTTCAACGCCCTGATTGCTGCCGCCACTGATCGCTACGATCTGGTAATGGCCCGCGCCATACCTGGCCTGGGTCAGGGCGATTACTTCCATGCCGTCTGGAACCGGGTCCATGGCATGCGGGAACATCTGCTCGGGGTGGACATAATCGTCAATGGGTAATATGAAATCTCCCTCTTTGACTTCGGTGCTGGCGCTCTCGATTTCCAAAATAGCCGGATCACCCTGTTTGACCAGTCTGCCTACCGCAATATCCCAGAACTCAACACCCAGGATCGGCGGATTTTTCTTTCGCCATGAAAGGGTCGCATTCCAGATGTTGTCGGGATATTCATCCTCGAGACGCAGGTGTTCACCCCACCTGTGGTGTCTTCCCCTGTCCATTACGCCGTTGTCATCGTAATAGGTAAATCGCTTGCGCACTATGGCAAATTCCTCGCCTATCCGTCCGCTGATGCCCCGCACGTATGTAACATCTTTCAGCGTGGCCATGTGTCTGTCGCTTTCATTGGCGACGACATAAGGCAGGTCGGAGAATGAATCGGGCGATAAAACCCGCGCATTGGTTACAAAGTCCTTGATAGCCGCCCATTCAACCGGTGGAATCGCTTCACGCGGAACCTTGCGGATTCCGGGTGATAGACGGACGGTTGGTTTACCGCCGTTGACCATCAATTGCGGCTTACCATCGATATAAACAAGCGATATGCGGTCACCGGGATAGATCAGGTGCGGGTTTTCAATCTGGGGATTTGCTTGCCAGATCGCCGGCCACTGCCAGGGTTTCTCCAGAAACTTAGCAGAAATATCCCACAGGGTGTCACCCTTCACAACTATGTATTCATCTGGGTGGTCGGAGCGCACTGACACATCCTGTGCCATCGCCGTGCCTGCCAACATCGCCACCAGGATCAGGTGAATAATTTTCTTAATCACATTCCTTTCCCCATATAGTAGGCATCCAGCCATCTTGACCGATGCGGTCATTATTCTTCACTGGCGAACATGGTTCGTCATTAGCTATCATAATTCCTGCGGTGCAAAAGTTCACGTAAATTATTTATCAGGCTCAGAAGCAGATGTCAAAATTGATTATTTTAGAATTTCCCGACTCCCGCCTGACCACGGTAGCAAATGCGGTGGTCAGCTTCGACAAGGACTTGAAAACCCTGGTCGAAGACATGACGGAAACCATGTATGCGGCGCGTGGTATCGGGCTTGCCGCGACCCAGGTAAATGTTCACAAGCGCTTACTGGTGCTTGATGTCAGCGAAAACCAGGACCAGCCGCGTGTCTATATAAACCCGGAAATCCTGGATAGCTCGGGTGAGCAGTTTCACGAGGAAGGTTGCTTGTCGGTTCCGGGCATCTATGCGAGCGTGGAACGTGCCGAACAGGTTACGGTCAGGGCGCAGGATTTGGATGGAAATACCTTCGAAGAACAGCTCGAAGGACTGCATTCGGTATGTATTCAACATGAAATGGACCACCTCATAGGCCGGCTTTTTGTCGATTATTTGTCACCGCTGAAGAGAAGCATGGTCAGAAAGAAGCTCGAAAAGCAGCGAAAAGTGGCTGCAAAAGAAGCTGAGGAACACCTGGTAATCTGATCGTGAAGGGTCAAAACCCGTCTTTACGTGTCCTGTTCGCCGGGACACCCGAATTTGCCCTGCCGCCGTTGCAAGCCCTGATCGACGAGGGCTGCGATATCGTTGCGGTGCTGACTCAACCTGACCGCCCCGCCGGTCGCGGCAAGCAGCTTCGCGCCAGCCCGGTAAAGCAACTTGCACTCGAGAACGGGCTCGAAGTGCTGCAACCCGAAAGTCTCAAAGATGCGGATTGGCAAAACAAACTCGCGGGTTTGCAGCCGGATTTAATGGTCGTTGTCGCCTACGGCCTGATGGTTCCGGGCCGGTTGTTGACGACGCCGGCATTCGGTTGTTGGAACATACACGCTTCATTGCTGCCCCGCTGGCGGGGCGCTGCGCCTGTCCACAGGGCCATAGAAGCGGGTGATGAGCAAACCGGCGTCTGCATCATGCAGATGGAAGTCACGCTGGATACAGGTCCCGTTTACCGTTGTCTGACGACACCGATTGATCCACACGACACCGCCGGCAGCCTGCACGACAGATTGTCCGCCCTCGGCGCCCGTGCGCTGCGGGAATGCATTAGAATGCTCGCCAGGGGTGAACTTCCACAAGCGGTCGCGCAGGATGGCGCGCGGGCCGTTTATGCGGGCAAATTGAGCAAGGCCGAGGCGGAACTGGATTGGAACCTGGCGGCCGAAGTGCTGCAACGCAAGGTGCGGGCTTTCAATCCCTGGCCGGTCGCCTGGTGTGAGATCGACGGCCAGCGTCTGCGAATCTTCAAGGCCGAGGTGGTAGACGACGTAGCGGACTGCAAACCCGGCCAGATCATTACAGACCGGCGGTCCATGGTCATTTGCACGGCGGATAAATCGCTGAATATACTGGAGTTACAACGCCCTGGAGGCCAGCGCATGACGGTGGAACAATTTCTGAATGCACAGAGCCCCAAGGCGCGGTGACCCTTGTCAAAAGCCGAGAAAATTTTGCAAAACCCGCGTATTGCAGCGCTCCATGCGTTGTCAGAAGTGCTGGATGACAATAAGAACCTGGGCGACAGCGAGGCGCTGGCAAGTCTTCACGACAGTCGTGATGGCGCTTTGGCGCGGAACCTGACCTACGGCGTTTTGCGCTGGCTGGGTGCACTGGAATGGCTGGCTGCCGAGTTGCTGGATAAACCGGTCAAAAAGCGGGAAATCGAAGTGCAACGCCTGTTATTGCTCGGTATTCAACAACTTTGGCATGATCACACCGCCAGTCATGCAGCGGTTAACGAAACCGCGGAATGTGCCCGCCTGTTGGGCAAACCGTGGGCCGTGGGCCTGATCAATGCGGTGCTGAGACGGTTTCAGCGCGAGCAGGAACACTTGCTGACCAGGATGGAGCAGACTGGCCAGCAGCTTGCACACCCGGAATGGTTATTGAAGGACATTCAAAAGGACTGGCCTGAACAGTGGCGGGATATTATTGATGCCAATAACCGGCAGGCGCCCCTCTGGTTGCGGATCAACCGCCAGAAAGCGGATGAGGCAACACTGCGCAGCGAATTGGCCCACGCAGGCTTTGAAATCGGCGAGCATGCGTTTGCCCGTGACGCTATTTCCATCAATCCTCCGGTTACGGTCGCAAAGATTCCGGGGTTCGAGGCAGGGTGCCTGTCCGTGCAGGACCCGGCCGCCCAGCTGGCAAGAGATTTACTGAACCCACGGGATGGTGAACGTGTGCTGGATGCATGCGCCGCACCGGGTGGCAAGACCGCCCATCTGCTGGAAAGCTGTGCGGGGATTGTATTGACGGCGCTGGACAGGCAGTCACACCGGATCGACCAGGTCAATGAGAACCTGCAGCGGCTCGGACTGAATGCCGTGACCACCGTTGCGGACGCGATGGAAACCGAGACCTGGTGGAACGGGGAGAAATTCCACAAAATCCTGCTCGACGCGCCTTGCAGCGCAACCGGCGTTATCCGCAGGCACCCGGAAATCAAGTGGCTGAGAAACCGTGCGCAAGTCGATACCGTGGTGCAGACCCAGGCCGGTTTACTGGCGGCCCTGTGGCCGTTGCTCGAACGCGGCGGAATTCTGGTTTATGCCACCTGTTCAATACTGAAATGCGAGAACAGCCAACAAATCCAGCGGTTCCTGGCGCAACACGAGGACGCGGAGTTGCAGGCCCCTGATGTAGAATGGGGTACGGTCGGTCCCCTCGGGCGCCAGATCATGCCCGGCGAGGCCGGGATGGACGGATTCTATTATGCGGTTCTGCGCAAGTCTGCTTAGTATTGCGGTGATTGTTCTCGCCGGTTGCGGTCAGCGGGAAGCGCTCAACTATGCATTCACCATCCAGAAAGTCACGGTCACACCCGCCTACCAGTCACTCGATGTGCACCTGCAGCAGGACCTGGAACTGAGTCAGCAGGCGCGCGAGGCACTTGAGCACGGCGTTACACTGACCATCAGGCTGGAACTGGAACTCCGCAACGACAACAACATGATTGTCGCACGCAGGGATGCCCGGCGCTTCCAGCTGCGCTACCTGCCTTTGAGTGAACGTTACCAGTTTTCGGAAGAGGAAACCGGCGACCTGAAAGCCTTTTCACGTCTTCGTCACATGCTTGCAGCCATGGATGATTTTAACGTCCATTTGCCAACGGGACCGTTGCCGTCAGGCAGTTACGAATTACGCACCCGCATCAGTTTGGACGAAAGCCGCCTGCCAACTCCCATGCAATTGCCCGCGTGGTTTTCACCCCAGTGGCGCCACGATTCGGAGTGGTCGACATGGCCCTTCAAACTAAACGCCTGAGACGGCTCGTTTTAAGGGTGCTGCCGGTCTCGGTTGCGCTGCTGGTGCTGTTGGTATCGCTGATCCTGGTCAGCAATGTCCAGCAGGACGCCAGCGGTTTAAACCAGCCCTACGTCTGGGTGTTGGTTTTGACGGTATTCGCGTTACTGGTGGTTTTGGCCGCCATTGTTCACCGGGTCATTTCATTGGCCAGGAAAGTCAGGGAACACGCGCCCGGCGCGATGCTGTCGGCACGCTGGGTCAGATACTTCCTGGTTTTGTCATTGCCGCCCGCATTGATCGTCTACTTCTTTTCAGCCTATTTCCTGACCCGCACGGTTGACAGCTGGTTTGATGTGGGGGTCGAGGCGGCATTGGCCGATTCGCTGGAGATGGGCCAGCAGTTCCTGGAAAACCGGACCCTGGAAGTCCGTAACCAGGTGCGTCGCCTGATCCGCGAAATTGATAACCCGGTCGACGACGTCGATGCGGTGCGCGCAACCTTGCTGGCGAACGTCAGCTCAAGCGGGCCACTGGAGCTTTCAATCATGGAAGGCGATGGACGGATGGTTGCCAGCGCCAACATCAACATGCTCGCCGACCTGCCGGAACGGCCCGGTGACTATGCTTTGCTACAGGCCCTGGACCGGGGTGAATACGCCGCGGCCGAGCCGGTGGCCGACGGTATCCTGCGCATCCGTGTCATCCAGCGTTTGCCCTACGAGGAGCCGGGCAGGCAGGGCTATCTGTTGCAGGCAATTTACCCGTTGCCGGAGTCGATCACGACGCTGGCCAACAAAATCGAGAGGGAATATCACCGTTACCAGAACCTCAGTTTTCTGCGTGAACCATTAAAGCAGAGTTTTATCCTGATTCTGTCGCTGGTGTTATTACTGACCGTGCTGTTGGCTATCCTCGCGGCCTTGAACGTTTCCCGCAAACTGGTCTCGCCGATATCCAAGCTGGCCCAGGCCACGCGTGAAATTGCCGCCGGCGACCTGACCTATGAAGTCCGGGCCGAGACCCGTGATGAACTGGGTTTTCTCGTGCAGTCGTTCAATGAAATGACCGAGGCGCTTACCAGTGCGAGCCAGGAGGCGGAGACCAGCAGGGCGCAGTTGCAGTCGCAAAGCGAATATCTCGAAACCGTGCTGGGCAGCCTGACCTCAGGCGTGTTGACCGTCGATGATCATCAAAAGGTCGTCACGGCCAACGCCGCGGCCACACAGATACTCGGTGTGCCGAGCGGATTTTTTGCCGGCCAGAGTTTGTCCGAGCGCGCCGAGAAGGTGCCGTTACTGGCGCCCCTGTTTGAATTGATCTGGCACCAGATGGGCCGCGGAACGGCAGAATGGCAGCGTGAGATACGTCTCCAGGTGCACGGTCAAACGCTGGTGCTGCTGGTGCGTGGTTCCCGCCTGGCTAAGGAAATCAGCCAGGCGGGCGGCTCGGTCATTGTTTTCGATGACGTCACCATACTCAACCAGGCGCAGCGCGAAGCGGCCTGGGCGGAGGTTGCACGCCGCCTGGCACACGAGGTCAAGAACCCCCTCACGCCAATCCGGCTGGCCGCGGAACGTCTTCGCATGAAACTGATGGACAAGCTGGACGAAAAAGAAGGCGCGATGCTAAACAGCGCCACCGGGACCATCGTTGCACAGGTCGAAGCCTTGCGTTCGCTGGTGGACGCCTTTGGTGATTATGCGCAGGGACCCCGGTTGGAGCGCACCCCGATTGCGCTGGATCAACTGGTCAAAGACGTCGTAGAACTCTATCAACATGAAGACCAGCGGGTACGGTTCCACCTGAAACTGATCGCAGGCCCAAGCGGCTTGTCGGCGGACAGCGGACAGATCAGGCAGTTGCTTCACAACCTGATTGTAAATTCCAGCGAAGCCGTGGCGGACGACCAGCAGGCCGAGGTCCATATTCGCACGCGGTTGATCACACAGGCCGGTAAAAAATGGCTGGAGCTGGAAATCAGTGACCGTGGGCCGGGTTACCCCCGGATGGTGCTGGAAAAACCATTTGAACCTTACGTGACCTACAAAACCAACGGCAGTGGTCTCGGCCTGGCGATCTGCCGCAAGATCGTCAGTGAGCATGATGGCCGTATCACCATTCACAACCCCGCCATCGGCGGTGCCTGTACGACCATTATCCTGCCGGTTTAGCCCGAATATTTCACCAAGGCGGACGAACAAATGACAAATGTCATTTAATTTCATGGTGATACACGCATTTTTGGCCTTTTTCTAAAATTACAGTTTGTCCTATCCGGTTTTGCAACGCATCTGACTTCACATTTTGGCCTATCCTTCTCAAACCATAGCCGGGCTATGGTTTTTCGAACGATCGATCAAACTGTTTCGCCAGCTACGCTGCAAATTCCGGATCCCTGGTGAATTATCCGGGTTAGGTTTATGGAATTGGCAAATATGTGCTCTGTTTATGTTGTGGATATGCTCTGCTGGTTTTTTGGATATGCTCTGCTGGTCTTATGGAGGTCCCGGCCTGCGCCGGGATGACGGCGGTAGTTGCTTAGATTGTTCTTGAAATCCCATCGAACATATGAAGTGCTAACTACAAGCAACGTCATCCCGGCGCAGGCCGGGACCTCCCAACGCTTCCGTGATCCTTCAAGAGGGGGGGTAAATGGATAGGTTTTGGGCCAGTCGGCAACAGGTCTCATTACAAGCGACTGAAATCTGAAAACTCAAATATTCTCTTAATTTGCACCCATCTGCATTCACCGCAACAACATCTTTATCGAGACGATCACCAGGAACACTGCAAAAACCCTTTTTGCCAGCAAGGGTGAGCTGCGGTGAACGGCGGCCACGCCAAGCGGTGCGCCCAACACGCTGAATACGGCCACGCCCGCCAGTGCCGGCAAATGGACATAACCCAGCGATGACGCACTGGACGGGTTGTCACCCAGTACCACGAAACCCACGGTACCGGCAATCGCGATCGGGTAGCCGCAGGCTGCAGCCGTGGCGACTGCATTGCGGACCTGTTGACCGTGCCAAAGCAACCAGGGCACCGTCATGCTGCCGCCGCCAATTCCCAGCAGGCTTGAGACCGTGCCGATACCCAAAGCCGTGCCCACGGTGGGCAGCCATCTGGGAAGCGGCCGGTCTCCGGCCTGGCCGCCACCGCGGAGCAACTGCAGGCCGACGATGAATGCGAAAACTCCAAACACGATACCCAGCGCAGCGTTTCCGATTTGGTCGGCGATGATGCTTCCAAGCAGGGCGCCGGCGAGCAGCCCGGGGGCCATCTGCCTGACCAGTGACCACAGTATTGCGCCGCGTTTGTGATGTGCGAGCAAGGAACTCATCGAGGTGAACAGCATCGTCGCAAGTGATGTGGCAACTGCCATCTGCACGGCGACGTGTTCGATGGCCGGGTCCTGGCTGAATAACCAGCTGAGCGCCGGAACCAGCACCAGTCCGCCGCCAATACCAAGGTACCCGGCCAGGAAACCGGCAAAAAGCCCGGTCAGTGCATATTCAATCCAGATCATGTGCAGGTTTGGGTCCAGACGAAATATTTATTTAATTTGTCTTGCCGAGCAGACCGGGATTGCATAAATTGTTCCTGTCTATGACACCATCGCCGAAACCACCTTTGAATGCGGCTTCTGTTTTCTTCCTGAAAGCAAGCATAACCCATGCCGTCATTCTGCGGCAGCTTGTATCAGTGCTGTTGATCCTGGGGTTGATGTTCCTCTCCCCGGCACGGGCCTCCGGCAGCGCCACGGATGCTGAACTCAAGCAGTTCAATATCGCCTGGGAAGCAGCCAAACGGGGTGATCACGCCAGTTTCAGACAGGACATCAACGGCTTGCAGGATTACATTCTGTTTCCGTATCTGCAGTATGAAGACTACCGCAACCGCCGCGGCAGTGTGCCGGTAGATCAAATGGCGGACTTCCTGGCATCGCATGAAGGCTGGGCCTTTACCGCGGGCTTGCGCAATGCCTGGTTGAAAACCCTGGCGGGAAAAAAGCGCTGGGCCGAGCTGGTTGCATACTCCGACGGGGTCAGAGACACCGTAATCCAGTGCCAGCGGATCCGCGGCAGGATTATATTGAAGCAGACCGATGGCGTGATGGCCGATGCACAAAAACTGTGGGCCGTGGGTAAATCTCAACCGGACGAGTGTGACCCGGTATTCGCCTGGCTCATAAAAAATGATGGCATAAGTGAAACCCTGGCCTGGGAAAGAATTCGACTGGCCATCGAGGCAGGAAACCGCAGCCTGGTCAGCTACCTGGCACGGTTTGTACCTGCCGATCAAAGCCGCTGGCTGGATGACTGGCAACAGTTCAGCTTTGCTGGCTATTCCAGGCTGGAACGGGCGCGGAACTGGCCGGATAACCCGGTGACCCGCATGATCGCTTCCGCATCGCTGCAACACCTTGCCCGTAACGATGCTGAATTAGCCGCGAAAACGTTCGACATACTGGACTCTCATTTTAAATGGGAAGAGGTCCAAAGGATGACCCTGTTGCGGGATATCGCCCTGTTTTCTGCCGTGGCCATGGACAAGGAAACCACCACCAGTATGCTGCGCGTGCCATTCATATACCGCGACGCGCAGTTGCTCGAGTGGTGGGCGCGGTTTTTACTGAGCGGGCAGGACTGGGCGGAACTCGAAAAGGTCATTGAACAAATGCCCGAAGACACCCGCAACGACGACCGTTGGCTGTACTGGCTGGCCCAGGCGGGCCTGCGCTCAGGCCGGGTGAAGCCACCCTCGCCCTTGTTGCAGGAGCTTTCGGGCAAGGCCAATTACTATGGGTTTCTGGCCGCCGATGAACTCGGTTCTCCGTACAATATTTGCCCCCGGCAGGCGGAGGTCGATGAAGATGAGCTGGAACGGGTGGCCGGGCTCGACGGATTCCGGCGGGCGCTCGAACTCAGGAAAGCGGGGTTGGATAGCTGGGCCGTGAGTGAATGGGTGCTGGCTGCAGGCCGACTCCCGGTCTCCGATCTTAAAGCCGCTGCCGCATTGGCGGTCAGGGAAGACTGGTATGACCGCGCGATTTTCGCACTCGGCAACAGTGGAGACCTGAATCTCTACGAGTGGCGGTTTCCGTTGCTGTGGGAAACCGATATCAGCAAAGCGGCAAAACAAAACCAATTGGACCCGGCCTGGGTCTACGGCACCATCCGTTCGGAGAGCGCGATGGTGGAGACCGCACGCTCCCCGGCCAACGCGCTGGGATTAATGCAGATAACACCGGCGACCGGCAAACGGTTGGCAAAAAAACATGGTCTGCCGTGGAACGGTGTCGGGCAGTTAAAAACGGTCAACGGAAACCTGCCGATCGGCGCAGCCTACATGAGCGACCTGTTACGGGACTTTGCTCAGAACCCGGTGCTGGTTTCGGGCGCCTACAACGCCGGCCCCAACGTCGTACAGCGCTGGCTGAACAGCCGGCCACGCGGTGAAGCGGCTATCTGGATCGAGACACTACCCTATTTTGAAACCCGCGATTACATTCCACGTGTGCTGGCTTTCACGACGATCTATGACTGGCGTCTGGGTGGAACAGTAAAACGCATATCAGACAGAATGCCAAACATAGAATCCGGTAAGATAGCTATCAGCGGTCACACCGAGGTGGTGTGCAGAGACTAGTGTAGTGTCAACCCTGAACCTACGTTACAGGGTTGACACCACACCAGCGTGCCCGCCGTGGAAGCCGGGCATCCCGCACGCGGATGCGGGATAACGAACAGGCCAGGGATTGCCGGGTGCTTGTGAGGAAGTGATATGCGAATTGTAATGATTGGAGCCAGTGGTTTTTTCGGCGGACATCTCTTACGTGCGCTCGCAGCAGACCGGCAGCAATGTATTGTTCTGACCCGGATCGCTGACCGGCGGGCAAGCATGGGTTTGCTGCCAGGGGTCAAGCTGGTGCAGGCCGATGTTTACGATACCGATGTCCTGGCGGAACTGTTTTCCGGCGCCGATGCCGTCGTCAGCATGGCCGGCATCCTGAATGAAAGCGATGGTGGCGGGAAGGGTTTTCACAAGGTTCATGTCGAACTGGTAGAAGGTATCGTCGAGGCTTGTCGAAAGGCAGGCGTGACGCGTTTACTCCACGTGAGTGCGCTGAACGCCGGCAAGGGCAGCAGTCATTATCTGAAAACCAAGGGCGAGGCTGAAGCGCTGATACGCGCCGCCGACGATCTGAATTTCAGCATATTCCAGCCCTCGGTGATCTTCGGGCGTGGCGACAGTTTCTTCAATAAATTCGCAGACATGCTGGGGTTGATGCCGGTGCTGCCGCTGGCGTGCCCCAAGTCGCGCCTGCAACCCGTTTATGCCGGTGATGTTGCGGCGGTCATGGCCGCTTCGCTGGATGACCCCATGACCTGGGGGAAAAGCTATGAACTGGCGGGTCCGAAAAGCTACAGCCTGAAGGAACTGGTGAAGTTGACCGCCAGGATACTGGGTAAGCACAGGCTTGTCATCGGCCTTCCCGGACCGCTCTCCGCAATGATGGCGATGGTGATGAACCTGGTGCCGGGTAAGCCCCTTTCCTGGGACAATTACAAGTCACTGCAGACCGACAATGTAAGCAGCCGGAACGATTTTGCCTATTTTCATATCGATCCGCGGACCGTTGAACTCGTCGTTCCGGGCTACCTGACCGGTTCGATGAAACAGCGCCGCCTGCATGCCCTGCGGCGGCAACCGCGACGTTGAAGACCAGCACTTACCTTGTCGGCGGTGCCGTACGCGATGAACTCCTCGGATTGCGGCCAAAAGAACGCGACTGGGTCGTGGTTGGCAGCACACCCGAAGAAATGCTTAAAAAAGGCTTCAAGCAGGTCGGTGCCTCCTTTCCGGTTTTTCTGCATCCCAAAGATGGCGAGGAATATGCCCTGGCCCGTACCGAGAAAAAGCACGGGCATGGCTATCATGGTTTCAGCGTGGACTTCCATTCCAATGTAACGCTGGAAGAGGACCTGCATCGCCGTGATCTGACCATCAATGCCATCGCCCGGGATGAAAACGGTCACCTGATTGATCCATACGACGGTCAACGGGATTTGCAGCAAAAAGTTCTGCGGCATGTTTCCGGTGCTTTCGTGGAGGACCCATTGAGGGTCCTGCGTGTTGCGAGGTTTGCAGCGAAGCTCGCACCATTTGGTTTTCGTGTACACGAATCGACATTGGCGCTGATGGCTGAAATCACGCAATCGGGCGAGCTCGGGCACCTGGCGCCTGAACGGATATGGCGGGAAATCGAGTCGGCCATGACGACCCCGAGACCTTCGGAATTTGTCAGCGTGCTGCGCCAGTGCGGGGCGTTGCAAGCCTTGTTGCCCGAGGTGAACAAGCTGTTTGGCGTGCCGCAACCGGAAAAGTACCACCCGGAGATCGATACCGGCACACACCTGTTGTTGGCATTGGACAACGCGGCAAAGCTAAGCAGAGGCAAAGCCAATATCGTTTTTGCCGTCCTGTTGCACGATCTTGGCAAGGGCCTCACACCATCACGGGAATGGCCGGCACACCGGGGGCATGAAGCGGCGGGATTACCCCTGGTTGATGCTGTCTGCGGCCGGTTCCGGGTGCCCAATGCCGTGCATGACCTGGCGCGCAAGGTCTGTGCGAAACACCTCAAATGCCACCGGATACTGGAAGCCCGGCCTCTCACCGTTTTGCGGATGCTGGAAAGGCTGGATGTCTTTCGTCAACCGGAGCTCCTGCCGGACTTCGTGATCGCCTGCGAGTCCGACTACCGTGGGCGCAAGGGACTCCGCGACCGTCCTTATCCCCAGGGTGAGTATCTGCAACAAGCCTACCGGGTGGCCGCGGGTATTCGTGCCAGGGACCTGGACCTGGAAGGTCTCAGCGGCCCGCAAGTGGGTGAAAGCCTGCGCCAGGCCCGGATCGAGGCGATCACCGGTCTGCGGCGTGAGAACGGTTGAACCTGACCCCATTTTCCCTACAGGCGGTGTCTGAGGTCCAGCACTGCGAATCCTTGCAGGTCCCGGCTCAGGTCTTCTCCCAGGCCACGGCTCAGGGCCATCACCTGGAAACGCTCGCCCATTTCACCGGGTAGCGTAAGAAGACGCACCTGGTTGTTCATTTTTATCCGCTCCCTTTCGCTTAAATGCTCGAACTCCGCGAGCACTTCGTCCAGGTCGCAGGCCAGCAGGAACATCGCCTGGTTGGTATAACCGCTGACCTCGAACCCGCAACTGTCAGCGGCTTCGGCGAGTGCGGTAAAATCGACCGAGGCGCTGATATCCGTCAGCCCGGGCCAGGCGAACGGGTTGCTGTGGGCGCGGTGCCGGTAATGACAGATCAGCGTGCCGTCGCCACGTTGCGGCCCGTAGTAATCCCGCCTCGTGTAACCGTAGTCGATGAAGATCGCCACGCCGCTTTGCAGGCTGGCGGTCACGGTTTGTAACCAGTCGGGCAAGCGCATGTTGATTTCCGAGCAGTAGCCGGTTGCCGGGTAGCGATCAAGGCCGCCCAGGACGGTCTGGATCCGTGTCAGCATGGGTTCCGGGCACGGCCACCTGGTCCACTCAAAACCATCGGGACCCGTCGTGACCCGCATTTGCCGGGGACCCCCGGTTTCGAGGCAGAAACGCTCCACCGTGAGGGCATCGAGAACCTCGTTGGCCAAAAACACACCCTGCCAGCCTTGTCCGGGTGGCTCGTCCAGCCAGCTGATCCTGTCCAGCCACTCAGGTACATGCGCTTCAAGGGTTTCCCTTTGCACCTGCCGGAGGTGGGCGCTGCGCTCCAGTATCCGGTAGCGTTCTGGCGGGTGGCCGTGCTGTAGGGCCTTGAGCAGATCAGCCGCCAGTATGCCGCTGCCGGCGCCGGCCTCCATGACTTCGTAACCGGGGAGCGCGGCGCCGACCTGTGCCACCTGTTTTGCCAGGCAACGCGCGAAAACGTTACCGAGTTGCGGGGCAGTGACAAAGTCGCCGCCCGCACCAAACTTCTTCAAGCCGGCGCTGTAATAACCCATACCCGGTTCGTAGAGCGCCATTTCCATGTACCGCGAAAACGGGATGGGTCCGTCGGCGGCAATCACCCGGTGTATGCGATTGACCAGTTCCGCGCTCAAACGCTTGAGCTCTTCAGGTGGTTCGGGCAGGATGTTGTTGGCAGATGCAGAACACATAGGCGGGTAGTTTCAGTGACCGAATCAACAAAGTCCAGAGTCAGGTACGCACTCATAACCGGCGCGGCGCGGCGTATTGGCGCGTGTGTTGCTGAAACCCTTCATGAGCGCGGTTGCGATGTGTTCCTGCATTACCAGGCCAGTGGCAGGGCCGCAAACGCTCTGGCGCAAAAACTGAACGCGTTGCGGCCGGAAAGCGCCACCGTATTACAGGCCGATCTCGGCAAGCCGGAGGAGATCGAGTGGCTCGCCGGCCAGGTAAGGGAACGGACGGCCCGCCTGGACCTGCTGGTCAACAACGCCTCACGTTTTTTCCCGACAAAGGTCGGTGTAACCAGCACGTCGCAGTGGGATGAGTTGATGGACAGCAACCTGCGTGGTCCGTATTTTCTGACCCAGGCACTGGTGGCTGAGCTGGCCCTTGGTGGTGGCAGCGTGATCAACCTGCTGGACGTTCACGCGGCGAAACCGATGCCCGGACACGCCGTGTATTGTATGGCCAAGGCCGGCCTGCAGATGATGACCCTTGCACTTGCCCGCGATCTCGGGCCACAAATACGTGTCAACGGGGTCGCGCCCGGCGCGATCCTCTGGCCCGAACACGAAAGCAACCCCGGGGATCAGCAAAAAATCCTGGATAAAATCGTCATGGGCCGCGCCGGACGTCCACAGGACATCGCCTCTGCGGTGGCTTACCTGGGCCTGGACGCGCCTTACGTGACCGGCCAGGTGCTGGCGGTCGACGGCGGCCGCAGTTTAAATATCTGACCCCACCTGATTTGACCCGTGGCACCGTCATCTGACAAATGTCATCCCGGCGCAGGCCGGGATCTCCATAAGATCTGCAAAGCGTTTATTTAGGGCTTTTTTTAAGATCACGGAAACGGAGGGAGCTCCCGGATATTTGCTGCGCAAATTCCGGGATGACGGTGCCAGATGACGGTGCCAGTGGTTGGTGCGGAGCGCGCTGTTGGAGATCCCGGCCTGCGCCGGGATGACGTTGCTACTTACAAAAATCGGGTATTAACTTTAAATCATCTTCTTTGAGACCGGAGGTGTTCCAGATTTCAGCCATTGGCCGCAATTCAGTCGGGTGAACCAGGTCCGGATCAAGATCGGCCAGGGGTTTGAGTACGTGTGCGAATTTCAGAATTTCGGCGCGCGGTATTTCCAGCACCGGGGACAATAACACCAGGTCGTCGTAGAGCAGGATATCGATGTCCAGCGTGCGGTCGGAAAATTTGGCCACTTCGCGTTTGCGGCCAAAGCGATCCTCGAGCCTGCGAAGGTACTGGCGCAGTTCCAGCGGTTGCATGTCCGTTTCGACGCGGGCGACCAGGTTGATGAAATCATCGCCTTCAAAGCCGACCGCGGTGCTGGAATAGACGGGTGACAGGTTGACGCTGGCAAAATCTTTTTCGAGTTCATGAATGCCGGAGCGGATGTGGGATTCCGCATTGACGTTAGACCCCAGGCCCAGCCAGGCGATACTCATGACGAAACGGCCGTTGACGCGGCCCTTACGTGTTTATCGTCGACCCCGGCTTTTGTGACTGGACGCGCGCACAGAATGTCCATCACGGCGTTATACTCGCTTGACATAGAACGACTATGCCGGCACGAGCATGCCTTGTGCTGAACATTCTGGTGACCACTGATCCGACGTTTTAGGGTATACACTGCACTAGCCTCTCCCGCGTTCAATAATGACACCCACGGCACTGGAGTCCCTGACCGCACCGGGTTTACTCAGCTTGAGTTGCAGCCAGTCGACGGGGAATTCGTCGAGTACGATCCGGGCGCAATGATCCGCCAAGGCTTCAACGAGTTGAAATTCACTGCTCTCGACAAACTGGATGAGGCGTTTTGAAACGGCTTTGTAGTCGAGGGTGTCGGCGATGTCGTCGCTGGCCGCTGCAGGGCCGATATCGAACGCCATCTGCAGGTCGATACTTACCGTCTGGGTGATTTCACGCTCCCAGTCAAATACGCCGATCACGGTCTGGATACGTAGATCCTCGATAAATACTCGGTCCTTGGTCATGCGTTCCTCGTCTCCGGTTTTGTTAAGGGTGCGGGGCTCCCAGGGGTGGCAACCGATCCAGCGGCCAGCGCGCGAAGGCCCGCAGGACGGGTCCGGTGTGTTCACCGGCGATCAACCTCTGGCTGCCGGCAAAAGCAATCATGGCGCCATTATCGGTACAGAACTCAAGACGCGGGTAGGAAACTTTCCAGCCGTGCTTGAGACCGGCATTCTGCAGCGTTTGCCGCAGCAATAAATTGGCGCCGACGCCGCCGGCAATCACAAGTTGCCGGGCACGGGTTTGTTGCATTGCGCGGCGGCACTTGATCAGCAGGGTATCGACAACGGCCTGCTGGAAACCGGCCGCGATATCGGCCTGTGTCTTTTCATCCTGTTCCCCGTTCAGCCACAGGTTGCGGGTGTGGGTTTTCAAGCCGCTGAAGCTGAAATCCAGACCGGGCCGGTCGGTCATCGGACGGGGAAATGAAAACCGCTGCGCTTCACCCTGTTCGGCCAGCTTCGCGAGGGCCGGGCCACCGGGATAGCCGAGGCCCAGCAACTTGGCCGTCTTGTCAAAAGCCTCACCCGCCGAGTCATCCAGCGTTTCACCGAGTATGCGGTATCCGCCGATGGCGCGCACCTCTACGAGCATCGTATGCCCGCCAGATACAAGCAAGGCCACGAACGGAAATACCGGCGGATCAGCCTCGAGCATCGGTGCGAGCAAATGGCCTTCCATATGGTGCACCGCCAGCGCAGGCACGCCCAGGGCCACCGCAATGGCGTGACCGGTGGCGGTACCGACCAGCAATGCACCGATCAACCCGGGCCCGGCGGTGTAGGCAACCGCACCGATATCCTTGCGTGTCAGGCCGGCAAGCTCAAGACACTGGTTGATCAGCGGCAACAGCTTGCGCACGTGGTCACGCGAGGCAATTTCCGGCACAACCCCACCGTATTCGGCATGGATATCAACCTGGCTGAACAGAGCGTGCGCAAGCAGGCCGGCGTCTGAGTCATACAGCGCCACGCCGGTTTCATCACAGGATGTTTCGATGCCAAGTACGATCATGTAACTTCGCCGTTAAGTCGGGTTGGGAGGATTGTAAATCATGTTTGCACAAACTGCTGTAGGTACAAGGACGTGCCAGTCCGCAATAAATTAATCATCAGCGCATTTGACTGGGTTAACATGTTGCCAAATTGTTCAATCGGAGACAGGCGTTGACCAAACCCCTCGGGGTTGTAGCATCGGGGCACAAGGAGACCTCGAGAGCAGCCAGGATTTTGCTTGAAGAAGGCGGTAATGCATTTGACGCTGCGCTGGGCGCCCTGTGCGCGGCGTGTGTATGCGAACCCATGCTGGCCAGTCTTGGCGGCGGCGGTTTCCTGCTGGCGCAAACTGCCGCGGGTGATGCCGGGGTGTTCGATTTTTTCACCCAGGTACCTTCGGCTTCGACCGGCGACCTGGATTTTTATCCCATCCAGGCGGATTTTGGCACGGCTACCCAGGAATTCCACATCGGCATGGGTTCCATCGCCGTACCCGGGGTCGTGGCCGGCCTGTTTGCGGCCCATAAGACAAATTGCCGCTTGCCACTGAAAAAAATCATTGAACCCGCGGTTTACCTGGCGCGTGAAGGTTTGCGCATCAATAGACTTCAGCACTATATCAACGAGGTTCTGACGGCAATCATCGCCGCCTCTCCCGAGGCAAGCAAATTCGCAACCCCGATGTTTGCGCCCGGCCGCCTGGCGGAGATCGGCGATTTTATTTACAACCCTGACCTTGCCGATACTTTCGAGGCTTTGGCCAGCCATGGCCCCCGCTGGTTTTACGAGGGTGAACCCGCGCACCGGTTGGTGCAGGATTGTGCGCAAAGTGGCGGCCTTATCAGTGCGGAGGATATGCGGGCCTACGAGGTTATTTTGCGCAGGCCGGTTGAGGTCGTGTCCCGCGGCACGCGGATCATTACCAATTGTCCCCCGTCGCCCGGGGGCTGCCTGACGGTATTTGCATTGTCCCTGCTGGGCACGATCCGGCAGGCGCAAGACACGTGGGGAAGTCCGCAATACGCCCTTGCACTGGCCAGGGTAATGGAGGCTGCCAGCCTGGTGCGTGAACGGCATGGCCTGGAATCCGGCTTGGACGATGAGACCGCTGCCACCATCCTGTCGCCGGAAAACCTCGCACTGTGGCGCCGGACCTTTCAAAACGGCGGTCTCGTCACGCGTGGAACAACGCACATCAGCGTGGCCGATGCCGCCGGCAACCTGGCCAGCCTGACCTTGTCCAATGGCGAAGGTTCGGCTTATGTTCTGCCACGCAGCGGGATCATGCTGAACAACATGCTCGGCGAAGAAGACCTGAACTCCGGCGGCTTCCACCGCATGGAGCCGGGCTCAAGGCTGGCTTCGATGATGACACCGACGATCGCCAGCCTGGCCGACGGCGGGTGGATCGCGCTGGGTTCGGGTGGCTCCAATCGCATCCGCAGCGCGATACTCCAGGTGCTGGCCAACCTGTTGGAGTACGGTATGGACCTGGAGGCTGCGGTTAACGCTCCGCGCATACACCTCGAAGGCAGTCTGCTCAACGTGGAGGCCGGTTTGCCGGCAGCGGCGTACGATGCGCTGGAGGCCGAATGGACCGGTTTGAAGCACTGGCCCGGTCGCAACCTTTTTTTTGGCGGAGTGCACGCGGTAGCGCGTCTTGCCAATGGCGAATTCCGCGCCGCGGGCGACCCTCGCAGGGGTGGGGCGGTCGCATTTGCAGGCTCGGTTTGATTTTTCTTTGCAAGAACCAGTCTTTAAAGGTTAAAATAACTGGCTACGCCCAATGTGGGCATGATTTTGGAACCGGAGTAACAATGCCAAGCGTAAAAGTTCGCGAAAACGAGCCATTTGAATATGCACTACGTCGATTTAAACGTTCGTGTGAGAAAGCCGGTGTGCTGGCTGAAACACGTCGCCGTGAGTTCTATGAAAAACCTACACAGGAACGCAAGCGCAAGTCTGCAGCAGCAGTAAAGCGTGACCTGCGTCGTCTGGCACGGGATAACGTTCGTCGTACCAGAATGTATTGATTTTCTGGGTTTTGTCCGGCCCCGGGGCGCACGTTTCGGGTGGTTGATAAATATGATCTGTAGCCGGCAAACCCTATCCCTGCAGAAGATGTCACTATGACTTTGCCGTTGAGTACATTAAAGGGTCAAATCCAGGAAGATGTGAAGTCAGCGATGCGAGCGCGCGATCAAAAGCGCCTGACCGCATTGCGCTTGATCACGGCTGCCATCAAGCAGGTCGAGGTGGATCAACGCATCGAAATGGATGATACGGCCGTGCTGGCCGTACTCGACAAGATGGTCAAGCAACGCAGGGATTCCCTCGAGCAGTACCAATCTGCAGGCCGGGACGACCTGGCGGCCCAGGAAAGATTCGAACTCGATCTGATCGCAAATTACCTGCCCGAAGCCCTCAGCAATGATGAATTGGCCGCGCTGATCAAGCAGGCCGTTGCCGATACGGGTGCCAGCAGTATCCGCGATATGGGCACCGTCATGAACAAGCTCCGGCCGCAGGTACAGGGACGTGCCGATATGAAGGCCGTCAGCAACGCCGTCAAAGAACAACTCGGCGCCTGAATTATGCCACCGGCCACCGGCCTGAAAATTCCATCCCAGGTAAGTCTTCAATTGTTTTCATGGGCGTCCGGCCCATTCGTAACCCGGTCATGAGTGGACTCATCCCCGATTCTTTTATCGAAGAATTGCTGGCTCGAAGTGATATCGTGGAACTGATAGAGCGGCGTGTTCCGCTGAAGCGCAGCGGCAGTGAATTCCAGGCATGCTGCCCTTTCCACGATGAGAAGACACCGTCTTTTACCGTTAGCCCCAAAAAACAGTTTTACCATTGCTTTGGCTGTGGCGCACACGGCTCGGTGATTGGATTCCTGATGCAGTACGAGGGCCTGGAGTTTCTCGATGCGGTCGAAGAACTGGCGCGCGCGGCGGGTCTCGAGGTGCCCACAGACGGCAAACAGGCACACCGGGTCGACACCGGTCTGTTTGACATCCTGAGCAGTTGCTCAAAGTTCTATGTTGATGAGTTGCGTAAGAATCCCGAGGCCGTGGCGTACCTGAAGGGCCGCGGGGTGTCGGGCGAAGTTTGCCGCGATTTTGGAATCGGCTATGCACCCGCTGGCTGGGACGGCCTGATCAGGCAATTGGGGACCGATCCGAAAAAAATGGACCTGCTGAAACAGGCCGGGATGCTCAGTGCCGGCAATAGTGGCCAGTACGACAAGTTTCGCAACCGCATCATGTTTCCGATCCATGACCGCCGAGGACGCGTGATCGCGTTTGGCGGACGCGCCTTGTCCGACGATGGACCCAAGTACCTGAACTCGCCCGAAACCGCCCTCTACCATAAGGGCCGGGAACTCTACGGTCTTTACCTGGCGCGTCAGCGTTCCGGCCGTCTCGACCACATCATCGTGGTGGAGGGCTACATGGACGTTGTCGCCCTGGCGCAATTCGGTTTTAAAAATGTGGTGGCCACCTCGGGTACGGCAACCACGGACTCGCAGGTGGAATTGCTGTTTCGATCGGCGGATACCGTGGTTTTTTGTTTTGACGGTGACAAGGCCGGCCGCCAGGCGGCCTGGCGCGCACTGGAAGCCACCCTGCCCAAACTTCGGGAAGGTTTGCAGGCCAGGTTTCTTTTCCTGCCGGACGGTGAAGACCCTGACAGCATGGTCAGAAAGCAGGGCGAGGCGGTCTTTGCGCAGCAGGTCGAAAGCGCCAGCCCCTTGTCGGAATTCTTTTTCGACCACTTCACCGCGGGTATTGACCTCGGCAGCCTGGACGGACGCGCAAAATTTGTCGAAAAGGCCCGGCCCTATATCGAGACCCTGCCGGACGGCGGCTTCAGGGACATGATGATTTCGCAGTTGGAATCGAGGTCTTTTCACAAGTTAAACAGACACGTACAAAGCCCGGTGGCCCGATCTGCAAGCATCGATGAACGCGGCAAGCCGGTGCAGACACGCACGCCGTTGCGGGTCGCGATGGCGCACCTGGTACAAAATCCCGCCCTCGCCGCACAGATTCAGAACATCGAAGAGTTTTCCGCACCCCGCAATTCAGACATACAGGGTATAGAAATCTTCAGGGAACTTGTTGAATTCTGCCTGCAGCGCCCTAATATGACAACGGCGCAGTTATTGGAGTTATGGCACGAACATCCGGCCTTGCCATACTTGGAGAAACTGGCCGTATGGCACCTTCCCGGCGAGGAAGAAAAACAGCTTCAGGAGTTTATCGATGCGGCAAACCGCATCCGGCTGAGTTGGGTGGAAATCCTGCTGTCCCGGATTACCAATATCATGGTGCAACAGGAAGAGTACAGGGTGTTGCAGCACCGTCAGCAAGCGCTTAAACAGCAGCTTGAAGGCCAGCACAAATGAGTGTTTTGAACTCCCGGGTGACTCGGGTCGCCTGAGTTCATTTCATGGACTATAGTTAGTTAATTATCGGGTATCGGAAATTTATGAATCAAAATCAGCAGTCACAATTGAAAGACCTGATCACCAAGGGTAAAGAACAGGGTTTCCTGACCTATGCTCAGGTTAACGATCATCTGCCCGATGATATCGTTGATCCGGAACAGATCGAAGACATCATTAACATGATCAATGATATGGGTATCTCGGTGTTTGAGAGAGCACCCGATGCCGACAGCCTTATCCTGAATGATGACGCGGCGACCTCATCAGAAGACGATTCCGCCGTTGAAGAAGCCGCTGCGGCGCTGGCAGCCGTCGAGACCGAAATCGGACGCACCACCGACCCGGTCCGCATGTATATGCGCGAGATGGGTACGGTTGAATTGCTGACCCGTGAGGGTGAAATCGTTATCGCCAAGCGGATCGAGGACGGGCTGAAACAGGTCCACGTCGCACTGTCGCGTTTTCCAAACACACACACGACCTTGCTGAACGGGTTTATCCTGCACCAGGAAGGCAAACAGCGCCTCGCGGAGGTGATGCTCGACTTTGTTGATCCGAATGCCGTCGAGCAACCCATTCCGGTCGCGAAGAAGCCTGCCGACGTGCTTAAAAAGGAAGCCGCTCCTTCCAAGTCGGACAATGACGACGACGAAGACGCCGATGACGACGACGATTCAGATGATGATGAGGATATCGAGGATGAAGGTCCCGGAGGACCCGATCCCGAGAGAGTTGTAGAGTTCTTTACCACGCTCGGAAAGTTGCATGCAGAGTTTGTTCAGTTAAGCACCGAGCATGGCCCGGGCGCCCCCGAGGCAAAGGAAAAACTGGATGCCATGGCTGATATGTTCATGCATCTGAAATTGCCCGCCAAAATGGTTGATCATCTCGTCGACCGGTTGCGTTACGCCGTGTCACGTTCCCGTGAACACGAGCGCGCCATCCTGCAGATGGTCGTCCGCCAGGCCAAGATGCCCAAGCTGGCTTTTATAAAGAGCTTCCATAATAACGAAGCAAACCCCGACTGGGTCGATTCGGTCCTGACCGGCAAGCAGAAATGGGTTCCGGCGCTGAGCGAGTATTCGGACGATATCAAGGAAGTGCAGGTCAGGCTTGCCCGTCGCGAGGCGGCCAACCGCATTTCGATCGCCCAACTCAAGGACATCAACCGCGCCATGTCGATTGGCGAGGCCAAGGCGCGCCGCGCCAAGAAGGAAATGGTCGAGGCCAATCTCAGGCTGGTGATCTCGATTGCGAAAAAGTACACCAACCGCGGATTACAGTTCCTCGACCTGATCCAGGAAGGCAATATCGGTTTGATGAAAGCCGTGGATAAATTTGAATACCGCCGTGGTTACAAGTTCTCCACCTATGCCACCTGGTGGATTCGCCAGGCCATTACGCGGTCGATCGCCGACCAGGCACGCACGATCCGCATCCCGGTTCACATGATTGAAACCATCAACAAGCTCAATCGTATTTCCCGGCAGATGCTGCAGGAAATCGGCCGTGAACCAACGCCTGAAGAACTGTCGGTGCGCATGGAAATGCCCGAGGACAAGGTTCGCAAGGTGCTGAAGATTGCCAAGGAGCCGATTTCGATGGAGACACCTATCGGCGATGATGAAGATTCGCACCTGGGTGATTTTATCGAAGACGCCAATATCGCCTCGCCGGTTGAATCTGCGACCGGCACCGGTCTGACCGGTACGGTGCAGGGTGTGTTGGCCGGGTTGACGCCACGTGAGGCTAAAGTACTGCGTATGCGGTTTGGTATTGATATGAATACCGACCATACGCTGGAAGAAGTTGGCAAGCAGTTTGATGTTACGCGGGAGCGTATTCGACAGATTGAGGCTAAGGCGCTCAGGAAGCTCAGGCATCCTACGCGGTCGGAGCAATTGCGGAGTTTTCTTGATCTTGATTAATTTTTTCTCTTTATCGGTTTTGAAAAAATCGCCCGGAATGGGCGATTTTTTTTGGGCTGGGTATTTTGCACAGGTGGTGCAGATTTTTTGCTATGGGTTTCGCCCCTTATGGGCGAGTAACTTTTCTTTGCTTGCACAAAGAAAAGTAACCAAAAGAAAGTGCACCCCGGCAGATGGCCCTTCGGGCTTCCCTCGTCACTCGTTGCTTTGTGTCACCGCTCGGCACAGCGCTTCCTGCGCTGGGCCTCACTGAACCGGCCATCCCTGGCCGGTTCTGACAGTCGCGCCTCGCTCCTCGGCATCTTAAAGGGGGAATTAAGAGCAAGAGCAAGAGCGGGGGCTCTGACAGAATCCTTTGAATTCTGATTTTGCACATAGGCGAGGGGGTGTGGTATCTCATTTCATGACCGTGAGCGACAGGAGGTCGCGACCGAGTCCCCAGGGAGGGGTTCACGACGTGTCAGGAAATGAGATACCACACCGCCTTGGCTACCCTCTGAAGCTGCGGTTGCTAAGTTGCGGCTTCCCATAGGGAGCAGAGGTATTTGTAGAGCGTTTTGGCAAGGTTGAATGTTTCTGGGGTGAAGTTGGTTTTGGTTAGGATGGTTTGGTCGTCGATTTGCCATTCGGTGGCGAGTGCTGCGTAGTCCATTATTTGCAGGCCGGTGGCGGCGTATTCCCAGTCGATCAGGTATAGGCGCTCGGGCGTGCCGACGAAGTTTTCGATGACCGGGTCGTGGTGGCACAGGCCGGTTGGAGTGTTGCTTTTGATGAGTGAATCGAGCATGGCCTGCATCGCTTCACGTTGTCGGGCCAGTGCCGGATTTGGGAGCTTGGCACCGGCTTCAATGATCTGCCAGTAGTGTTCGATGTGGCGGGCGTAATCGATGGCGGGTGCAGCGACGTTCATTTGGTGGCAGGTCTTCAGCAGTTTGAATGCCGGGTCGAGAATCGTCTCATCGGACTGCGGCCTGGCAGGCAGCCTGCTCTCGATGTAGCCGCTGACCAGGTATTGGTTCCGGCTATCCACAAACACCAGCGGTGGCGCGATACCCTGTTCGCTGGCAGCCCGCCAGACACCGGCTTCGCAGCTTCTGTCGGCACCGGGCAAAATCGAACCATTGCCATTGATACGCAGAACCAGCTTGCCGATATTTGAGTCCAGCAAAAAGCTGTGGTTACTCCGACCTCCGCACAATGGTTTGAGAATTACCGGCCTGGAATCTAAATCTGTGTCCCATTGGCGCCAGTGCTCTATGGCGGTTTCAGGCTGCAACTGCTTGTCCGCCGTTGCGAAAATGTTCCCGCCATTTGAAGTAGCCAACCACCGCGATGACGACATAGGCGACAAATAACAGGGCGGTCAGGTGCAGTCCACGATCGACATAAAGAAAAACCGATACCGTGTCGATGACGATCCAGTAAAGCCAGTTTTGCAGGTACTTGCGTGCCACAAGCCAGGTTGTGATGACGCTGGCCCAGGTCGTGAAAGAGTCGATATAGGGCCGTGCGGCGGTACTGTGTTCAGTGAGAAAATAGCCCGAGGCAATACTGAGAACCACGATGGAAATCAGCACGATGGCGTGTTGCGAAACGCTCATGGACTGGACAGCGAGCGCGTGCGGCTGATCGTCGCCGTTGGTCCCGCCGCGGGTCCATTGATACCAGCCGTAAACGGCCATCGCCATGTAATAGACATTGAGCGCGGATTCCATCAGCAGGCTGACGTCCCAGAACAGGACCGTGTACATGGCGGTACTGAGGAATGCAAAAAGCCAGCACAGCACATTTTCCCGTACCGCCAGCAACAGGTAGGCCAAGGCGAATACGACCGCTATCACCTCCAGCGGCGAAACTGATTGTCCTGCTTCGAGTGCGATTTGCAGCCAGTTTTCCATCATGGTGTTAACAGGGCCTTCCTGACTCAGCGAAACTCATATCTTACATCGATGCCAAAAACACGCGGTTCACCGAACTGTCGATAGGCTTCGTTGACGTATTCCTTGCGCGGATCGTTGCCGAAATAGAGTCCGTGCACAGCGTAATCCTTGTTGCCGAGATTGCGGCCCCACAAACGGATGGTCGTGGCGCCGATGGTGTATCCGAGACTGGCGTTGACCAGCGTATAGCCGGCGATTTGCTGGTTGTGGTAGTAGCCGAAATAACTGTCGGTACGCCCCTCGAGTTCGAGCCTGGCGCTGAGACTTGATGTGAAATTGACGTTCGTGCCAATGTTGTACTGCCACTCCGGTGCCTTTGTCTGGTCGCGGTCACGTATCGTGGTGATGGTCGATTGCGTCCATTGACCCGGTTCACCGAGGTCCACAACGGTCATTTCATCAACGTTCGTTCTGAGCCAGCCGATACCGGCAAACAGGCGGACCGCGGGGTTGACCTCGTAGTCCATTTCCAGCTCGAGTCCATAGTTGCTGCCCTTGTTGACGCTGTCGAGATAGCCGACCCAAAGGAAGTTGATGTCGTCCCAGATCCATGATTCAAGCTGCGCGTCGCTTCTTTTCATGTAGAAAAGGGCGGTGCGCAAGCTCAGCGTGCCATCGAGATAAAGGCCCTTGATGCCGATTTCGGTGTTCACCAGGCTTTCGCTGCCAAACACCAGCCTGCTGCGCATGAAGTCACGGTATTTCGCATCCATGTAGTCAAAAACCGAGCTGGCTTCGGTGTTGACGCCGCCCGGTTTCACGCCGCGGGAGAGCGTGCCGTAAAGCATGGTGCTGTCCGCCAGGTCGTGTTGCAAGGTGAGTTCACCGCTGAAATAGTGGTCGTCCGATGTGCTGTCCAGACCGTTGGTGTCGCCGTAGTCATCCTTGAAAAACTCGTAACGTCCACCGGCGATCAAACGCCACAACGGTGTTAAGGCGTATTCCAACTGGGTGTAGACCGCATAGCGGCGGGTCTTGTATTCGCTGTTGAATTCACCCCAGTAAAAACGCGAAAAATCCTCGCTGCGATGCTGTGCGTAGACACCGGCCACCCAGTTGAAGCGGTCACCGTCGATCGACATCAGATGACTGTCGATGCTGATGTTTTTGCGCTCGCGTTGCTGTTGATCGGTATTGGCAAAAGGGTAGCAACCGGGAATCCCTTCACAGATATCAGGGTTGCTCCAGTCTTCGTCATAACTGTAGAAAGTATCCGCATTCGACCAGCTGATGATGGTTTCAAGCGCCAGGTCCGGCTTGAGTTCCCAAAAACTTTTGCCGGCAACAAACCATGATTTTTGCTGATCATGACCCGGTTCATCGGACAGGGTATGGCGGTTGTTGTCGAGGGAAAAGGCGTCGTAGCCGTTGTCGATATCAACGTAAAAAGCGGTCAGTTCCGCGTAGGTTTCACCTTCGCCAAGCCAGCGTAATTTGCCGCGCACACTGAACTCGTCGACCTGGTTGGTATCGTCCACGCCGAGGTAGTCGTTGCGCATATAACCGTCACCGCTGGTCTGGCCGGCCGCGATCCGGCCGAGCAGGTTTTGCGACAATGGACCGCTTGCCACCGCCACCGCGTTCCAGCTTCCGTAGTTGCCCACCCCGGCTTGTGCATAGCCGCTGAAAGTGTCGGTGGGGTCGTTTGAACGTATGTTGACCATGCCGGCCAGCGCGTTGGTGCCGAAGCGTGTACCCTGCGGACCACGCAGCACCTCGACCTGTTGTGTGTCCATCAATACCGCCGATGAGGCAAAACCGTTGACGTCCACGTCATCGATGGTGATGCCCACCGACGGGAAATACTTGGGATCGACGAACTGCTCGAGATCGCCGATGCCGCGTACCTGGATAAAACGTGCCCTGGATGCGCCCGAGGAAAAGTTGACGTTGGGCAGGACGTTGAGAACGTCCTGCAGATGCAATGCGCCACGATCGAAGATGATGGCTTGTGGCACGACCGATATGCTGCCGCTGGTTTGCAGCAGGCTCGTGTCGCGGAACTGGGCTGTTACGATGACCTCTTCGAGGTCGCCCTCGCTTGTTTCATCGGCGCAAATGTCCGCGGATACGCATCCCGCAGCTATAAGCAACGAAAAAATGCTTGATTTTTTAAACACAAAAGCCTCCAAAAATAAACGGAGACCCGGAAGGTGGAGAGATTGAGTGATTGCGCCCTATCCCTACGCCGGTATTATCCGGATCAGGTTCAAAGGGTCCGTCCATTTGAGGTTTAACTCGTGGACATCTCAGGCCATTTGGCCGCCCCTCAGGCATTCCATCAGGAATGTGCGACCAGTTTAACGCAACGCGGGCCGCTTTGCCCACCGTTCAAACATGAACGTTATGCAGGCAATCAAAATCCACGCACGCCGCGAGCCGTGTAAAGCGCGCCGGGCACATACCTTCCAGGCCGGGCTAATTGGGCTCAATCGCCATGGAATAGCTTATGAAATGCGCTCAGAAACGCTACAATGAGCGCCTCCGAAACTCCCCCGTAAAAGGTTGAATTGCCATGTCCAGTTCCGAGTTCCCATCGAGTGCGAGAGTGGTCATTGTCGGCGGCGGTATCATCGGTTGTTCGGTGGCCTACCACCTGGCCGATATGGGTTGCAAGGACGTCTTACTGCTGGAGCAAAGCCAGCTGACCGCAGGCACCACGTGGCACGCGGCGGGCCTGATGACGACCTATGGTTCGACTTCGGAAACCTCGATACAAATGCGCAAATACTCGCGTGAACTTTACGCCAGCCTCGAGGCGGAAACCGGCCAGGCGACCGGTTTCAAAGCGGTCGGTTTTATCGAGGTTGCATCCGATGCCGACCGTCTCGAAGAACAGCGCCGGGTAGCGGCATTCAACCGCTTTCACGGCATCGACGTGGTCGAGATATCACCGAAAGAGGTCCTGGAGCTGTTCCCGCTGGCCAAAGTGGATGACATCCTGGCGGGGTTTTACACTGCGACCGATGGCCGCATAAACCCGGTTGACGTGACGATGGCACTGGCAAAAGGGGCACGTTCCAGGGGCGTGAGGATCATCCAGAATACAACGGTCAAGGGTGTGCTGGCTCAACACGGCACGGTGACCGGGGTGAGAACTGAAAAGGGCGACATCCGGGCCGAGATCGTCGTCAACTGCGCCGGCATGTGGGCCAGGCAGTTTGGCGAACTGAGCGGCGTGACGATCCCCAACCAGGCCGCCGAGCATTATTACCTGATCACCGATGACATGGGTGGCGCGGCCAGTGATCTGCCGATACTCGAGGACCCGTCCTGCCACGCCTATTACCGCGAAGAAACCGGCGGGCTGATGATCGGCCTGTTTGAACCCGAATGTGCGCCGTGGCGTGTCGATGGCATACCCGATGATTTCTCTTTTGGCGAGATACCGCCCGACTGGGACCGCATGTCACCGTTCCTCGAGCGTGCGATGAGCCGCGTGCCGGTATCGATGGACATCGGCATCCGCAAGTTTTTCTGCGGGCCTGAAAGTTTTACCCCCGATTTGAACCCGATCGTCGGCGAAGCACCTGAACTCAAGAATTACTGGGTCGCCGCGGGTCTGAACTCGGTCGGCATCATCACCGGCGGCGGCCTCGGCCGGGTGCTGGCGCACTGGATAATGAACGGCACGGCCGATGTCGATATCACCGGCATGAATATCGACCGTTTCCAGCCCTACCAGTGCAACCCCGATTACCGTCGCCAGCGCGCGCTGGAATCACTCGGCATGGTGTACAAATGCCACTACCCGACACGCTCGCCGCAAACCGCGCGCGGTGCGAAAAAGTCGCCGTTTCATGAGCGCTTGGCCGCGCAGGGCGCTTATTTCCGGGATGTCAGCGGTTGGGAATCACCCGACTGGTATGCGCCCGAGGGGCATGAACCGGTGGTGGAAAAGCTTTCGTGGGGCAGGCAGAACTGGTTTCCGTGGTGGGCTGCCGAGCACCGTGCCTGCCGCGAAGGTGTGATCGCGATGGACATGACATTCATGGCCAAGTTCCTGGTGCAGGGCCGCGATGCCGGCAGGTTTTTGAACTATGTTTCGGCCAACCAGGTGGATGACGAAGCGGGCATGATCACTTACACCCAGTGGCTGAATCACGACGGTAAACTCGAAGCCGACCTGACCGTCATCAAGTTCAACGACGAAAAGTACATGGTCGTGGCCACCGATACCGCGCACCGCCACACGGAGAGTTGGCTAAAGCGAAACATCGGCGCCGGTCAGCACGTGTTCGTCACCGACGTCACCGCCGCTTACGGGCAACTGAATATCCAGGGGCCGAGGTCACGCGAATTTCTGCAGACACTGACCACCGCCGACATGTCCAACGAAGCGTTTCCGTTCAGGGGCGTCAGGGACATCGACATCGGCCTTGCCAGGGTGACCTGTGTGCGCATTACCTACCTGGGCGAACTGGGATACGAACTGAATATCCCGGCCGAACAGGCAACCCACGTGTTCGACCTGATCGTCGGGAAGGGCAAGGCTTTCGGTTTGCGTTTCGCCGGTCTCAAGGCGCTTGCCAGCCTGCGTATGGAAAAGGGTTACCGCGATTACGGACACGATATCGACAACACCGACGACCCGTACGAAGTTGGCCTCGGGTTTGCGGTGCACCTGGACAAGGAAGGCGACTTCATCGGCAAGCAGGCATGCGTGAAAAAGAAGGCCGCGGCGCCTTATTCCAGACGGCTCGTACAGGTGCTGGTCAGGGACCCGGAGCCGATGATGTTTCACGCCGAGATCGTTCGCCGCAACGGTGTCGCCGTCGGCGATGTTCGTTCGGCATCCTACGGCCACACCCTCGGTGGAGCGGTGGGCCTGGCGATGGTCGAAGGCGATGTCGTCAACCAGGCGTATCTCGATGAAGGTGACTGGGAAGTCGAAATCGCCGGAAAGACCTACCCGGCCATCGTCTCGTTCCGGCCGCTTTATGACCCCGCCATGGAACGGGTCAGGGCGTGAAGGGTTGGAAATATGCCCTGCACTGCAGTGTTTCCAAAACGTCCGCCAAACAATGTTCTTGCACCGGTGGGTTTGAGTTATGGCAGCATTGTTTAAAAGCCGGAGAACTGTCAGGTCGTTCCCACCTCCAGGTTGAGGCTCGGGCAATCGTCGACGTTCAACTCCGGGTTAACTTTATCTGACTATCCCGTTATCACATCGCATGAACGCATGCACAACCCGGCAGCTCTTTGCCGCGGGGACTGCCAACCTATACTGACTGGAAAATCAGGAGAGTGTGACGATGCGAAGCGCAACCGTAAAATTGATTGTAATAATTACCTTATCTTTAACTGCGTTCTCAAACAGAACGATCGCAGCGGACGAAAAAACTGGCATAGACTGGTACATGCAAGGACGCCAACAGCAGGACGCGGGTGACTACGAAGCTGCTTTGGCGGCGTTCCAGCGTGCCGCCGACATGAAGTTTCAGCCAGCGGGGGCCATGATGCGAATGGCCCAGATCTACGGGATCCAGGGTAATACCGATACCGCGCTCAGCTTGTTGAAAAACGCTTTTGAATTAAATCCCACGACCGTGGCACTGTTACCCCAATTGGGTGGAGTACCGGCGCTGGAGGAGAATACCGAATTTATTGCGCTGATGATGGAGGCCGATCAGGCCAGGCACCCCTGCAAGGTAAGACCGGAGGCAAGCCAATTCGATTTCTGGCTGGGGAACTGGACGGTCACCAATCCACAGGGACAAATGGCGGGTGAAAATCACGTAACGCATGACCTGCAGAATTGCGTGGTACGCGAATCCTGGACCAACCTCTATGGCGACCATGGTACGAGTGTCAATTTTTATGATCCGGCAAGTAAACAATGGCACCAGATCTGGACATCGGATAACGGCACCATTACCCATTATGCCGGCAAATTCCACGATGGCGCCATGCGTTTCGAGGCCAGCGGCTTTGGAAGCACCGATGGCGAGACGGCCTTTCGCCGCATGACATTCACCCCAAGTCCGGACGGTAGCGTACGGCAATTGATCGAAGATTCAACGGATGGCAAAACCTGGATTGTCAGTTTCGATGGCATTTATCGGCATCCAGATGAAGGCCAGCAGGAAAACTAGGCAAGATCGGTCCGCTGCCGC
This sequence comes from uncultured Gammaproteobacteria bacterium, assembly GCA_963801195.1. GTDB lineage: Bacteria > Pseudomonadota > Gammaproteobacteria > Xanthomonadales > SZUA-36 > SZUA-36. The sequence goes on from CAWDDX010000003.1 coordinate 1,275,688, forward strand.
TTTGGCAGACACGCGATCGATGAAAGAGTCCCGGTGTAACTGGCGGCAGAAGTCCCAATTCCAACTTTGAGTGCTGGCTAATCAGGTATAATAATGGCCTGAAAGATGGTCGGAACTTTCACCTCATCGGAACTTACGGGATTTGGGCACAGGCAAGAGAATTTTATGGAACATCAGTACAAAAATGACAGGATTAAAGACTTACAGCATATCAGCGACCGGCACTCATCCAGGGAAATCGAGGGTTGCTCGAGCTGGCGCCATTATGCCGTGCACGAAGACCGCGGGTGGTTGTTGAACGCACTCGGCAAAATTCACAGCCAGGTGGAAAAAGTCCAAAAAGCCTCGGCCCCGGGCCATGACGAACAGGCATTCGAATCCGAGATTCAGAAATTATTCGCCATGTTCGAAGAAAAAACACTCAACCACCTGGGTGATGCGGACGGGTAAATTTTTTAGCTTCAAAGTTTCCAAAATACCCGCTGCCGCCTGCTGACGCCGGGTAGCCCCGACAGCCGCGTTAAAGGCGTGCACAAAGTGGTAATATGCTCTTCCGGACCGACGCTGGAAGCCACGACATGACACGCATATTTCTCTGTATTTTTATCCTTTTGACCAGCCTGCCGTCAATGGCGGCAGACGATCTCAGCAACGAACTTGCGCTGGCACAAAGCTGGCTGGCCGCACAACGCGCATACGATCACGTACCCGGCCTTTCCGCTGCCATTGTGCACGACCAGGACCTGCTATGGAGCGGTGCCTCCGGGTTCGCCGATCTCGACAGCCAAAAGCCGGCGGCGGCTGATACGATCTACGGCATCTGCTCGATCTCGAAGCTGTTTACAGGCATCGCAGTGATGCAACTCAGGGACCAGGGCAAAGTGGGGCTGGATGATCCCGTATCGACCATGCTGCCCTGGTTCAACCTGAAGCAGAGCTTCGATGGCAGTCCGGAGATCACCCTGCGAAACCTGCTCACACACGCCTCGGGTCTGCCGCGCGAAGCCGACGCGCCGTACTGGGTGGGGCCCGACTTCCCGTTTCCAAGCCGTGAACGTGTTCGCGAACTGCTGGGCGGACAGGCCACCATCTACGCGGCCGACCGTTATCACCAGTATTCCAACCTCGGTCTCAGCCTGGTGGGAGAAATCGTGGCTGAACAATCCGGCCAGGACTACACGGCCTATGTCGATGAGCACGTACTCGGCCCGCTGGCTTTGACGGACACATCGACAGGGTTCCCCACCGATAACCGCGAACCCCGCATTGCCACCGGCTACGGGTACTCCGGGCGTGACGGCGCCTTACCACCCATGCCGCGTTACGACGCGCGTGGCATCACACCGGCCGCCGGCTATGCCTCCACGGCACTCGACCTGGCGCGCTTCGCCTCGTGGCAGTTCCGTCTGCTGGACGGAAAGGATGACGACGTTCTGCAGGCCAACACGCTGCGCGAAATGCAGCGTGTGCAGTGGATGGACTGGGACTGGAGCATCGCGCGCGGCCTCGCTTTTGGTGTTTACCGCATCGGCGACCGCACCCTCACCGGCCATGGCGGCGACTGCCCGGGTTTCAACACGCGTTTGTTCCTGGACCCCGTCAGCCGCTACGCCGTCGTCACCATGGCCAACCGCAACAACGTGAACGTGGATGGCTATGCCGCCAAAGATATTCGATATCCTCGAGGCGGGAGGTACACCGCAAGAGCAGACACCCGCGGAAATCGCCGCAGCAAAGGAACTGGAACCCTACATCGGCAGCTACGACAACCGGCCCTGGGGCGGTGAAGACATGGTGATCCGCTGGAAGGGCGGCCTGGCCATGATCAACCTGCCCAGCATGGACCCGCTCGGCGGCCTGGTGCGTCTGCGGCACATCGAGGGCGACCGCTTCCACACCGTGCGCAGCGACGATACCGATGGACATGAGGTCCGCTTCCGGCGAAATGCGGCGGGTGAGGTCACTCACATTGAATATCACAGTATTGTTTGGCCGAAGATGTAGGTTGGGTGGCTGGGAATGGTCGTTACTTTTGTACCCGGAATAGACATGGGGAAATGGTAGTCCCAACTGCACTTGAAATGCAGGCCGATTCAAACTTGGTTTGAACGATTGGTAGTGGGTTCAGGTAACTGAAGATTATTCTGGCGATGTGAACTACTGAATACGCATAGTAATGTGCTTCACTGAACCACGAGCGCCCAAATTTTCAGTTCATCGATAAACCGAGAACTCTGCAAGTCAATATCCAAATGTGCCAATGTCCAATTTTCTAAAATTAATGGCCGCAGCCAACGAGGGTGACTCGCAGGCGCAATATGCGCTTGGGAATTTATTTTACGAGGGAGACGGAGTCGCGAAAGATAATGCCCTGGCGGCAAAATGGATGCTGTGTGCAGCCAATCAGGGCCATGCCTTGGCACAGTTTGTTCTTGGATCTTTCTACGAATATGGAGAAGGGGTACCCCATGACAACGTGGTGGCATTCGGGTGGTATTACCGCGCCGCCGAACAAGGCCTTGCACTCGCACAGCTTACTATCGCAAGAATGTATTTCGCGGGCCGTGGTCCCGTGATTGATCTAAATGATGTGGAAGCCATGAAATGGCTGCATCTTGCGGCCGATCAGGGTGAGCAAACTGCGCAGAAAGTTCTCGCTGAAATGATAAGCGCGGGTGATTGCACTCCCGTTCATAACGTCGAGGCTGTCAACCTGGTTGAGCTTGAAGCCGGGCAAGGTGACAAGGATGCTCAATACTCTCTCGCTATCTGGTATCTGAATAAGGAAAGCAGGCCAAAAGATTACGCAAATTCAACGAAATGGCTTCAATGCGCCGCGGATCAGGGCCACAAGGCGGCGAAGCTGATAGCTGCGGAAATTCATGGGGCGGAGCGAGGGGAACCAAAGAGTCAGTACGCACTTGGTCAACGTTTCCTGAAGGGAAAGGGAATAAAAAAAGACGGCGCCGAGGCAGCAAGGTGGTTCCTCAGAGCCGCCCAGAAAGATTTCACAGAGGCGCAGTACAGTCTTGCGATGCTATATCGCCACGGGGTGGGTGTAAGGGAAAATAATGACATCGCCATGGATTGGCTAAGAAAAGTTGCAGAAAAGGGGGACGAGCGTGCGCTGATGTTTTTTGAAGATTTGAGGTGTTGACCAACAATTACAGAAGGTAACGGCTTAACTGTACGGTTATTTTTGTCACTTATGTGGCCGGTAAGGACCGAGAAAAAATGGTGGGCCCACCAGGACTTGAACCTGGGACCGATCGATTATGAGTCGAGTGCTCTAACCAACTGAGCTATGGGCCCGTTTTTATGCGGGGTGCAATTGTACCTTCGACACGTACTGACTGAGAAGTGTTTTACCGAAAAAATTGGGTATTGCCCGGACCTTATTCTTCCCCGGCGTCTTCCATGGCCTCTTTTTCCGCCTTCTTGCGTTCCTGGATGTATTCCAGGTTGCGCCGGTACATCATCACCACCTTGTCGACGCCGGAGGGTTGCAGGCCGCCGCTGTTGCCGGCCGTGATAAAGGTCGCGTAGATACCGGACGCCGCCATCAATGCGGCTGAAATCAACTGTGGGCTGTGGCCCAGGTTCTTCAGTTCATTGGCGAGATCAATGAATTTTGCTGTACATTCGTTATGGCTTTCTTTGTCGCTCACGGACTGGATTCCTTCGATTCTGTAAACGGCGGCAATTATAAAGGGTTTTGCCGGTTTGCGTGCCGGCAAAATTCCTTGGCTTACTGGCAGGCAAGCTGGTCGATAGTGGTCAGCCGTACGACATTTAACGTGCCGGAACCAAAACCCGCTTCAGTGCTGCTGTATGTCGCTGTGCCACCTTCGCAGGTCAGGCTCAGTTCCAGCGTGCCCCAGTGTTTGAATTCAACCAGCTCCGGGTTGAATTCCGGCCCGAATATACCGCCGCTCGAGGTCAGCATGTCGTCGAATACCAGTTTGCCGTTTCGGATGTCACCGAGGCCGAAAAACCAGCGGCGCTTGCCTTCGGGGTCATAACTGAACCAGTAAACGACGACCTGGCCGTCGATGAGCACTTCGACATTATAGCCCTCGCCGCTGTGTGTTGGGTCGTACCAGGAACCGCTTAAGACTTCCTCTATACGTTCCGGCGGCAGGATCGGGTAGCCGCAGTCGATGCCCATCACCCGGCTGAGTCTGACGATGTGCATACGGCCACTTTGCGTGCCGATCTGGTAGCTCATATCGCCCTCGTCGCAACCCGACCAGATGAAACTGGCCGAGCCGACGGATTCCTCGGTAATGTTGTCCGGATCGAAGCCCGGGCCGAACACGCCACCGGACACGCGCAGCAGGGATGGGAATACGATGCGGTTGCCACGCACTTCGCCGGAGGCGATGTACCAGTCCTGTTCGCCGAAGCTGTCGTAGGTAAACCAGTACATGACCGCAACGTTATTGGCCAGCATCTCGAGTAAAAAGCCCTCGCCGCTGTGCGCCGGATCGTACCAGGCCGAGGTGATTCCCGGTTCCAGCAGAAACGGCGGCGGTACCGGCTGGTTGGTCACCTGGAAGGAAATTGTGGCGTCGGTCCCGCCGGCGTCGCCTTCGCTGCCCGAGCTGTTTTCATACCGTTTCCAGACGCCATCCTCCCAGTCGGGAACGGTTGCCGGGTTGGCGTCGGTGTTGATGCCGGTCATGTCGGTGGTCTGCAGTGCAAGCGTTGCATCCTGCAGACCGGTGACGAGTGTGAGGTTGTTTTCGTCAGCGGGGAACATGAATGACATCTTGAATGCGTCATCCCGGTAGTTCATGTAACCGTCCGGTGTTCCGCCGGGTTGGTCGAGCCAGGTTGCGGATTCCATGTTGGTGGTCATGGGCGAACCGGATATCAGGACCTCGGCCTGCAGATCCAGGGTGCTTGCGGACTGGCCCTGCAGTGGCGTCACCTGGCCGTCCTCGCGCCAGCGCATGGGCTTGTCAAAAGACACCCACGCGTCGTAACTGTGGTTGAATTGCAAGGGTTGCAGCTGGTTACGGTAAAGCGAGCGGGCCTGGTTATCCAGCGTATCCCACTCGGATTCGAACACCACGGCGCCGTTCGCACTATCGATCAATCGCAGGGCATGGATCGACGGCGGCCCGGCCTGGCGATAGAAGACCGCGGCGAATGACTGGGCCAGTTGTTCCCGCACCCTGCGGATCTCGGATTCGGGCAGGATGAAACCATCATGGCCGTTTTCGCCGGTGCCACCGTAATCCGTTCCACCATTGATGCCCGGTTCGACTTCCAGACCCCAGGCAGGTATGTGATAGTTGTAGGTAAAGTACTCGTCGGTCGTGCCAATACCCTGCAAGTAGGGCGTTTGACTGAAATTGGAGAAAACATACCGCTTGCCGGCCGGGAACGCGAGGTGGTGATTGCTAAAGACACGCTGAATCCGTTCAGTTTCACGGGCGAGTCGGGAATAGTTGGTGCGCAGCCAGTAGCTGTTTATGCCAAAGGAATGCACGTCGGTGTATGCGCGCAGACGCTCGATCGGACCGAGATGTCCGGCGGCGTCCAGCGCCTGTATTTCGGGCTCGGAGGCTGGCGCGGCCCCGTGGTGGACCAGGGACTGGGGATCGGATGATGAACGGTTCAGGTTGGTCGCCCAGAAAGGGGCGTTGTTGCGGTTCAGGTCGACCCCGTTCAAGTGATCGTACGTCGTGAACAGGTCTTCATCGGCATTGAGCATGTTCTTGCGCCGCATGCGGCCATCCCGGGGTGAGAAATCTGGATCATCAAGATCGGTTTTAAGGTAGTTGAGCGCCGGGTACTTCTGGGTCTGGATAAAACCATCGATATTCAGGGACGGGATAACGATCATATTGACGTTGTCGCGCAGGTAGTCGTAAAGATGGTGGTCGGGTTCATGTGTTGCGATCAATTCGAGGATACCGGTGACGACTTCCGGTGTCTGCCATTCACGCGCATGGATACCGCCGTTGGTCAGCGTCGCCGCCTCCGGCAATCCGTCGACGGTCAAAAGGTCGTCATCACCCAGCCGGTAAGCCCAGACGGTGCGGCCATGGTGGGTCAGTCCCACCGCCTGGGGATGCACCCACGGGGTGGATGCCGCCAGGTCCTGGTGGCGCATATGCAGGCCGGCATAGGTTCTGAAACCGTCGAAGGGCTCGGGCGTATCCACCGGTATGGGCACCGGGTATCCGAGCGCGATCTTGGTGGAGTCACCGGCTGGTTTGGTTTCTACCCACTCCGTCAAAAGCTGGGCATTGAGTTGGCTGCTGCTGAATAAAAGTGCTGCGAGCAGCATGAGGGGTAAACGGCTCATGGTTGCGTCTCCCCGATCAACTGCTCACGGTTGATGTCAAGCGCGAGCTGCGCACGCCGTGCCGCGAGCGAAGCGCCTTGTGCGGTTTGCTGCAATAACCTGATGGTCTGGATATCGGGGCCCTGTGCCAAGGCCAGTGCCGCGGCGGAGCCCAGTGCCGCATCAGCCAGTTTTTCCAGCAACAGGTCACGAACGGCCGCCACGTGTTTCAGCGCCGGCCACCAGGCGGCGATCGCCAGCGAGGCATTTTCGGCGGGTGCATCAAGTATGGCGTAAGTCAATAATGCCTCTGTTTGTGAAACCGGCAGCTGTTCACCGAGTTGCCTGAGTGTCGATGACAGACCCGCGCCGCGGCCGAGCTTCAGCAGTTGCTCAACCGCGGCCATGTCTGCTGTCATGACGGCCGTCAAACCGACCACGGGTGTCAGTTCGGGTGCCCGGTCAAATTTTGCCAGGGCCTGCCTCTGCACCTCGGCAATATCGGCCACATCCGCCTGTCGCAAGCTGTCCAGGTACCCGGCGCGCTGGTTGCGCCCGGAAGCATCGAGGTAGGCAGAAACGAGGCCGGCGGGGTTTGATCCAAGCAGTTCGATCCCCTCGATGGCAAATTCATTTCTTTGCCAGCCATTTTCGACACCGGCAGCGGCACCGCTGATATTGTAGAGCGGCACCAGCGTATCGGCGTGGTCTTCGTGTGGGACCAGTGTCCTGGCCTGGTAGGCCTGCAAATGCTGCATCACCGCGGGCGCGACGGCCGTGCGTGGCAGTTCGGCCAGTGCGCGGGTGAACGCAAAAAGCGCAGCCTCCTTCGCCGGCAGGGGCCAGTCGCTGCGTGTTTCCAGTTGTTCAAGTTTTTCGAGGGTTACGGTAGCGTTGGCCAGAGATGAGATAGTGCTCATCTCGAAAACAGCGCGGTCGATATTGACTGATTGCACGGCCGCCATGGCGCTGCTGCGGTCCCAATGTGCTGAAGTTGCCAGGTCCGCCGCTAAGGCGGAACCAGTGAAAATTCCAAGGCAAAACAGGCCGGCTGATACGAGGTTGTTTTTCATAAGCTTTCCAGATGACGGAATCATCTTAACCAGTATTCAGGCTTTACGACAATGAATAAAGTCATCCTGTCTCAGGATGACAACACTGCGTCGGATTGTTTGGTTTTGGTTGATGTTAAAACAAGGCACCGTCATCTGGCACCGTCATCTGACGTTGCCAGATGACGTTCGTCAGATTTTTCAGGGTTTTGTTTCCAGGAGCGCCTCGAGACCCGTGGCGTTGTAAATATGGGTATAACCCCTGGCCTCCAGTTTCGCAATGGACTTGCCGGCGCGATTGCCGCTGCGGCAATAAAAAACCACCGGGCGTTGCTTGTCGTTGCCGATCACCGAGGCCAGGGCATCAAGCTGGTCCCATTCAATATTGATTGCGCCATCCAGGTGTCCGTCAGAAAATTCTTCTTGCGAACGTACGTCGACAACCAGCACGCCGCTTTCAATCATCGGCCAGGCTTGTCTTGCCACATCGGGGTCGCCGCCGCCTGCCATCACGGGGTTGATCAGCCAGATGGTCATCGCGACCATCAGGGCGTATAAGAATTGCGTGTGTTTGCGGTATTTGCTCACTGGGATTTCGGCTTCCTTCCAATTATTTGCTATGCAACACATTGTTAAATGCCGGGTCGGAAGTTTCAAGGTCAGGATTTACAAAAATCCCCCTGTACCAGGGCAGCGCCCGCCCGTCTGAGATGCGTTGCACGTGGTCCGGTGGCAATACCAATAAAATCCCAGTTCAGCTCCCGGCTTGCCTTGAGATCCCAGGCGCCATCGCCGACATAGGTAAAGACGGCGTCGTTTATGGTTTGACGGCCAAGCGTCCTGCGCGCGGCAATCTGCATGATTTCAGTACGGCTCACGGCGTCATCGGAACTTGCCATCGGCAAGCCAAAGCGATCGAGACCGGAAAGCCTGAGCTTCAGGCGGGCGCTGTGCTCCCAGCCGCCGGTGGCGATGCCAGCAAATACGTGCCGGTTTTCACGGATCGCACCCAGCCAATCTGCGACACCCGGCAATGGACTGAAATGCGCTGGCGCCTCGGCGAAGGCGGATTCCAGGAGTTGCCCGAAACGCTGTTTGATTTGCAGGGTCTCATCCATCGCCGGCGACCGGCCCAGTTCACGGATACACCATTCATCCAAAATGCCGCTGTCGGTCACGTGTTTGAAGCCATGAAGTTCCGGCATGCGCTTACGTTTTTCAAAGCACGCAAAAACGGCTTGCCAGAAACAGTTGTTGTCAATTTCGGCCGTTGGTATCAGGGTGCCGTCCAGGTCCAGGATGTAAACCCGTCTTCCACCGTTTTCCCATTCCCACAACATTGTGCTATGTTGCCCGAGGGGGAGCAAATACGGAAGCTTTGACATGACGTTGATTGATGGCATCAGCACGCACGAATACACGGGAGGCGTGGTGGTTATCGACGCTGCCTTTCACCGCGAACACATGGCCGCATGTTACCTGGTGGAAGCGGGCTCGGAAGTGGCCTTTATCGAGGTAGGTACCAATACCAGCACACCACGACTGATGAAGGTGCTTGAGCACCGCGGATGGCAACCCGAGGATGTACGCTACGTGATCGTCACGCACGTGCACCTCGACCACGCGGGCGGCGCCGGCAGCCTGATGCAATCGCTGCCCAACGCCACTTTGCTGGTACACCCGTACGGGGCACGCCACATGATCGATCCGGCAAAACTGGAAGCCGGGTCGCGGATGGTGTACGGCGATGAAATGTACGAGACGATTTACGGTGTACTGATTCCGGTTGAACAGCACCGGGTGCGGATCATGGAAGACGAGTCGACCACTGAACTGGGCAACCGCCAGTTGCGCTTTATCGATACGCCGGGCCACGCCCGTCATCATTTTTGTGTCCATGACAGCCTGACCAACGGCTGGTTTACCGGTGATACATTCGGGCTTTCATACCGGGAGTTCGACACACGCAACGGCGCTTTTCTGTTCCCCACCACGACGCCGATTCAATTCGATCCCGAACCACTCAAGGCGTCTGTCAGGAGACTGATGGAAGTGCAACCCGAATACATGTACCTGACACATTATGGCCGGGTCAGCGATGTGCCGCGTCTTGCAGGTATGATGCTGGACGGCATCGATAAGCTGGTCGAAATTGCAGAACGCTTCAGGGACGACAGCCTGCGACGGCAAAAAATCGAAACGGCGATGGCCGACTGGCTGCTCGATGGCCTGGAAAAGCACGGTGTCACCCTCGACAAGAACACGTGTTTGGCACTGCTCGAATCGGATATCAAGCTCAACGCACAGGGGATCGAGTGCTGGCTGGACCGTGAGTAGCGACCGGGTCCGCGTGCTTCAATACTGACCAGGCCTCCAGTTTGGCCGCATAAGTCTTGCCGGCATTGGCCGGACTGGTCGAGGGCAGTACGTGGTACGCGTACGTGGCTGACAGTTCCGGGACCACGTGTTTCCTAAACAGGCCAGCCGCCTTTTGACCATTGAAATAAACCTGGCGGATGTGCGGGTGTTGCTTGAAAAACCCACTGAAGTCATTGGTCTGCATGCCCTCATCCCGGATGGCGGAATCGAGGCTGCCGGGCCTGATACAGGTGCGGATGACGTCCCACAGGGCGATGCCGTTGTCATGGAGTATTTGCAGACGCGAAGCGTAGTCCAGTTGCGGCTCTGCACCGAACAGGTCACCCATGATTTTCCAGAACGCATTGTGTGGAAACGCGTAATACTGGCCTGCCTCGAGCGAAGCCACACCGGGCATTGATCCCAGAACCAGCACACGAGCGTCCGGTCGCGCGACCGCTGCGAATCCCTGTGATTTCTTCATCTGCATAACACTAACACAGGGCCGGCCAGGATGAGATGCAATGGCGGGCATGCTGGGATGGGACTATTGCAGACGGCGGTATTATCATCTATTGCGTTACACTACACGGGACAACGCGGAGCCTGACAATGAGTGAAGCAAACACATCAAAGCGCAGCGAACTGTTTCGCAACGCCTTCGTATTTCAGCTCAAATTAATGGCGGATGGATTACGCGACCTGGTCTTGTTGCCGGTTTCGTTGATCGCAACCATTATCGGGCTTCTGAGAGGTGGTGATGAGCCCGAACGGGAATTCAAGCGGGTCCTGAATCTCGGCCGTGAGTCCGAACAATGGATCAACCTGTTCGGTCAGCACGAAACGGATCAAGACAGCCATGCCAGTGCATCGATTGACGCGCTTTTTGCCAGTGTGGAAAAAACGCTGAAAGAACAATACCGGTCTGCGGGAACAAGCGCGAAGGCGCAGGCGGAAATCGATGAGGCGCTGCAGGCGGCACACGAAAAATCGCGGCAACCTCAATCAGACGAATAGCCGGGAGGACGTGCTTGCGGGAAATGGCCGGTAATCAATAAGTGCCGGTAATATACTGGCTGAGTTTCTCGACTTCGTGTTGTTTTTCATCCAGCATTTTCTTCACGAGGTCACCGATGGATACAATGCCGAGCAGTTTTCCGTCCTGTACCACCGGCAAATGGCGGCAGTGGCAGGTCGTCATGGTTTCCATGCATTGTTGCACACTGTCGTCCGGGTCAGCTGAAATCACCGGTGAGGTCATCACGTCGCCGACCCTGGTCTCCTTTGATGAGCGTGATTGGAGGGCAATTCGCTGCAGGTAGTCCCGTTCGGTAAATATTCCGGCGATGCTGTCGCCCTTTTGCACCAGTACGGCGCCGACATTGACCTGTGCCATCAGGCTGATCGCATCGAAAACTGTTTCGCTCAGATCGACGGAAAGCACCATATCGCCTTTATTTTCCAGAATTTCAGAGATTCGTGACATGAATATAAACCAAATAAAACTATTATAATAAGTCTAGTCGGTAATCCTCAGTTTTCAACTTCGGATATTAAATTATTTCTCGCGCCGTGTTTCCTCGACGGAGATCACGGTGTATTCGGCGTCTATTGCGTCCTTGGATTGCGCCCGGGTGCCTGGCGGGGTACTGAGGTCTACGCCGCCCTTGCGTAATTGATGCTTGATCCAGGCCACGCGCAACCAGAGGGCGAGACCGGCGACCAAACCGATGCCGGCGACGACCAGCAGGGCAGCTGTTCCAATGATCAATGCGCCGACCAGGGCGAAAACGGCGATGACGGCCGCGATGATGCGGGTCAGCGGATTGGCGGGTGGTGGGCTGATGTAATAAGGCATATTTTTTCATATTGGGCCGCAACGGGCGGATGACAAGGACAGCCGGAATCCGGGTGCAACCCGATATCAGAAAACCAGGTTTACGGCCGTCAACATCACCACCAGGAAGATGACCGTCATTCCGCCGCCTACACGCACGAAATCGGCCACCCGGTAACCGCCGGGACCGATAATCAGCGCATTGACCTGGTGGGTTGGCAGGATGAAGGAATTTGAAGTCGACAACGCAACGATCAGGGCATATACGGTCGGGTTGGCGCCGGTCGCGAGCGCGATGCTGATCGCGATCGGTACGAGGATGGTGGTAGCGCCAACGTTTGACATGACGAGGGTGAAAACCGTGGCCAGCACCGCGATCACGGCCTGTACCGCGATATCGGGCAGGTTGCCGAGCAGCACCATGGCCTGTTGTGCGATCCAGGCGGCGGTGCCGGTCAGTTCCATGGCCAGGCCGATGGGAATCAGGCTGGCGACCAGGAAGACCGTTTTCCAGCTGACCGCGCCATAGGCCTCATCGATGCTCAGAACCTGGCTGAGTATCATGCCGAGCGCGCCGACCAGCAGTGCGATGGACAACCTGAAATCGGTAAACATGATCATGCCGATCGACAGTGCGAAGAAAAACAGTGCATAGCCGACTTTCTGCGGCCGCTGCTCTTCTTTTGGTATGTCGGTCGCGACGATAAAGTTGCGCTCTTTCTGCAATTCCGAGAGATCCCGCCAGGTACTGTGGCTGACCAGGCAGTCGCCGGCCTCCAGGACCAGGTCGCGGATGTGTTCGCCGATGATATTGGCGCGCCGGTTGACGGCCAGTACGCTGATGCCATAACGCTTGCGCAAGCGCGCCTCACCGATCGACTGGCCGATCAGGTTCGAGCCCGGCGGGATAACGACTTCGGATATACCCGCGCGGGTGGGATTAAACAGTCCGCCAAAGGTCTTGACCCGGGGTTGCAAACGGCAGTGGTTATCCAGGGCAAATTGTCCGACCTCGTCACGGCTGCCCATGACACCGAGTATGGTCCCGACCCAGATCATTTCATCGGCGGGTGGTGCCATGCGCGGTTCGTCGGTGTTGCGGATGGCCAGCAGGCGTGGTGTACCTTCGAGCTTTTCGGCATCACCGACCTGCATACCGACCAACGGGCTGTCCACCGTTACCAGCAGTTCGTAGACATCCCCCTCGATTCCATAGGTATCGGCAAAATAGGTCTTGGTGCGGGCGGGTACGGCGGAGGATTCAATTTTGTTGTCCGGCAACAGTAGCTTGCCAAACACAAGGAAATACACGATACCAACGACCAGCAGCGATAATCCGACCGGCGCCACGTCGAACAATTCGAATTGCCCCAGCGTTTCGGCGCCGGGTGGCAGGGAGGCGTTAGATGCCGTTATCAGGTCGTTTAGCAAAATCAACGGCGAGGAACCGACCATCGTGATGGTTCCGCCGAGAATGGCGCAAAAGCCCATTGGCATCAGCAGGCGGGAAAGCGGAATCTCGGTACGCGCCGAGATACGGGACACGACCGGCAGGAAAAGCGCCGTGGCGCCGACGTTTTGCATCAGGCTGGATACGCCGCCGACGGTACCTGAAATCAGCGGGATAATTTTGTTGGCGGTACCGCCCCCGATACGCAATATGAACGCCGCGACGACCGTCATCACGCCCGTCCGGTCCAGACCGGCGCCGAGGATCATGACGGCAATTATTGAAATGACAGCGTTGGAAGCAAAACCGTTGAACAACTGGTCCGATGGCACCAGGCCCAGCAGACCCAGCAGCACCATGACCGACAGGGCAACGACATCAACCCTGACGACTTCGAATACAAACAGCGCGATCGTGATAACCAGCACGGCCAGCACCAGCATCATGTCGACGTTGAGTGTCAGGCTGGTTTCCATCGATTGATTATATGTTCTGGGCGATACGCTGCACTTGGCTATCCTAACCCGCTCAGGTCCGCCGGTACAGCAAATCCCTGACTTCATGGCCGAGGCGTTCGCCACGTGCCTCGTACTTCGTATAGGGGCGCCATTCGGGCCGTTCGCAATAGTCGCCCGCCGGCGAAAGGTTGACGAAATCAGTACGTGATTGCATGACTTCCAGTACGTGGTCAGCGTAGGGCTGCCAATCGGTTGCGAGATGAAAAACCGCGCCGGGCGCCAGGCAACGTGCCAGCAGATCGACAAAGCCGGGCTGGATCAGGCGTCGTTTGTGATGACGTTTTTTTGGCCACGGATCGGGAAAATAAATACGCACACCTGCCAGGCTGCCCGCGGCGACGCGGGATTGCAGAAATGGCACCGCGTCTTCGCAGACGATACGAACGTTTTCCACGGCGTGCTTTTCCAGCGACATCATCAGCTGGCCGACGCCCGGTTCGTGGACCTCTACGCCGATAAAGTTCTTCTCCGGTTCCTGCAGGGCCATACGCCAGGTCGATTCACCATTGCCAAAACCTATTTCCACGACAACCTCGGCAGTTCGCTCAAAATGATCGTCGAAATCCAGCTCGACTTCGCTGTATTCAATGCCATAGTGCGGCCAAAGCTCGTCCAGTGCGTGTTGCTGGGCGGTTGTCAGGCGGCCTTTCCGCAATACATAACTGCGTACAATGCGGTGTTTTTTTTCGCTCATAATCGTGATTTCCGGGCTTCATCCCAGGCGTAAAAAAGCCCGGCAAATGCGGGCTTTTTAAACTTGCTAATGCGTCGGAGCAAGTGCAGAGGCGGTGTGATCGATGATTACGGACTGATCGTAAAAATCGAAGAAAAAGTAGAATATCAGGCTGCACATGATCAGCGTTGCGAGCATCGCCGGTGTTCCGTAACGAAACCATACCAGGGGCGTGATTGCCAGTGACGGGTCGTTTTCACGCTTCGCCAGTCTCTCCGAAATCGTAACGATATACACATTGGCGGTCGAGCCGATGTGGGTACCGTTGCCGCCCATGCCGACGCCTGCCGCCAACGCCCACCACAGCGGTGTGACATGCACACCCTGGGCTTCCATACCAAGCAGGATGGGGATCATGGCCGCCGTGAACGGGATGTTGTCAATGGCGGCGGAAAGAATCGCGGCCACCCACATGAGCACCAGGGTTGCGGTCAGCAGGTCCTTTTCAACAAAAGGCACGATGAACTGGCCCAGGTAGCGCAAGAATCCACTGTGCTCTACGCCTCCGACCACGATAAACAGCGAGATGAAAAAAATCAGCAACGGAATCTCAACGTCTTCCATCGCATGGTCCATCTCGACATGCCTGGCTATGAATACCAGCAGGGTCAGACCCAGTGCGGAAACCATCCACGGCTCCCAGCCGATGGAGTGGTGCACCGTGAACAGGACTACCATCACGCCGAGGACCAGTAATGACTGGTTCCACAACTTTTTGTCCTTGTATTCGCTTTGTTTGTGGAATTCACCCTGGGGTTTGACCGCCAGTTGTTTGCGGAACAAAAAACGCAACGTGAACAAAACGGTGAACCAGGCTGCAAAGGTCATGGCCCCCATGTGTTTCAGAAAGGTATTGAAGTCGATTCCCTTGGCCGAGCCGATCATCAGGTTGGGCGGATCACCCACCAGTGTCGCTACACCGCCGGTATCTGAAAGCAGGGCGGCCGCCAGCAAAAACGGGATGGGTGTAACCTTCATTGAGCGTGCGATGATAATAATCAACGGGCCAAAGATTACCACCGTGGTGACGTTATCGAGCAGCAGTGAAAGCACGGTGACTGCGGTTCCCAGCAGCACCAGCAACATGAACTGCCTGCCTTTGGCGATCCTGGCCATGTAGTTGGCCATGGCCTCGAAACCGCCGGTTGGTATCATGATGGAGACGATCGCCATCATACAACCGAGCAGGAAAACAACGTTCCAGTCGATTGCTTCAACCGCCAGGTGTGAATCGTAAAAGCCGTAAAACTGGCCTGCGATAATCATCATGATGGCCCCCATCATGGCGAACTTGGCGCGATGGAAGCCGTGGAAATTTTCTGTAAAGATTCCGATAAAAGTGATACCAAGGATGACCGCTGAGATCATCATTGAGTCATTCATGACAAGCATTTCTGTCATTTTTTATTGTCTCCAGGTGGATTTGGCCTGTCAGACCGGTGAAGGCTTTTGCCTATTATGCACCGAACCGCATATTTATCACAATCAAAGCCAGGCTGAAGCCATTAGCAATGGCGCGCTCGTTAATTTCACATGCAAAGATGCAATTTGGAAAAACTTGCTTTAGAATATATCTCTTAATTCGGATAGAAAGATATATTTCTTTGGAGTTTTAAAAAAATGAGCAATTACCTCTTTACCTCGGAATCCGTTTCCGAGGGGCATCCCGACAAGGTTGCGGATCAGATTTCAGACGCGGTCCTGGATGCCATCATCAAGGAAGATCCGGCGGCCCATGTTGCATGTGAAACTTTTATCAAGACCGGTGTGGCCATCGTTGGCGGAGAAATCACCACCAAGGCGTGGGTTGACCTGGAAGACATTATTCGCAAGGTGATCGTAAAGATCGGCTACGAATCTTCCGAGTTCGGGTTTGACGGCCACACCTGTGGTGTCATCAATATCATCGGCAAGCAATCCAGCGACATCGACCGGGGCGTCAACCGCCGTGCTCCGGAAGAGCAGGGTGCAGGTGACCAGGGCCTGATGTTTGGATATGCATCCAACGAAACGGCAGTATTGATGCCGGCACCCATTTACTACGCGCATGAACTGGTCAAGAAACAGGCCGATGTGCGGCGCAACTCCAGCGACGGAAAATTCCACCTGCGACCCGATGCCAAGAGCCAGGTGACATTTCGCTACGAGGACAAAAAGCCGGTCGGTATCGACGCCGTCGTGCTCTCCACCCAGCACCACCGCGACTCGACCCAGGCCCAGATTCACGAGCTGGTGATGGAGGAAATCATCAAGCCGGTGTTGCCCGCACACTGGCTCGACGCCAACACCAAGTACCACATCAACCCGACCGGCAGGTTTGAAATCGGTGGTCCGGTTGGTGATGCCGGCCTGACCGGGCGCAAGATCATCGTTGATACCTATGGCGGTATGGCGCGCCATGGCGGCGGCGCCTTCTCCGGCAAGGACCCGTCCAAGGTGGATCGCTCCGCGGCGTATGCGGCCCGTTACGTGGCAAAGAACATTGTCGCCGCCGGCCTCGCCGACCGCATCGAGATCCAGGTGTCCTATGCCATTGGCGTGGCGCAACCGACATCGATCGGTATCGAAACCTTTGGATCGGAAAAAATTCCGGCCGACCGTATTGAGCGGTTGGTACGGGAGTTTTTTGACCTGACACCGTACGGCATTATTACGGCGTTGGATCTGATCAAGCCAATTTATACCCCACTGGCCGCTTATGGCCACATGGGACGCGAAGATTTGAATGTCAGTTGGGAAGAAACTGACAAGGCTGAAGCGCTGCGCGATGCGGCAGGCCTGTAAACACTAAG
Organism: uncultured Gammaproteobacteria bacterium; assembly: GCA_963801195.1. GTDB lineage: Bacteria > Pseudomonadota > Gammaproteobacteria > Xanthomonadales > SZUA-36 > SZUA-36. The sequence goes on from CAWDDX010000003.1 coordinate 1,292,726, forward strand.
GAACAGAGAAATGAATGCAATGATTGAAGAAATAAATAAACAGGATTATCACGTTGCCGATATTGGTCAAGCCGAATTTGGCCGCAAGGAAATTGCCATCGCCGAGACGGAAATGCCGGGCTTGATGGCAGTACGCAAGGAACTCGGTCCGGATCAACCGCTCAAGGGTGCGCGTATTGCAGGCAGCCTGCACATGACCATCCAGACCGCCGTTCTGATCGAATCCCTTAAGGCACTGGGCGCCGAGGTCCGCTGGGCTTCGTGCAATATCTACTCCACCCAGGACCACGCCGCTGCCGCGATCGCGGCGGGCGGTACACCTGTATTTGCCTTCAAGGGTGAAGACCTCGACGAGTACTGGGAATTTACCCACCGGATATTTGACTGGGGCGATGGCGAAGGCGACGAGAGCTTCGCCAATTTGATACTCGATGATGGTGGCGACGCGACCATGTTGCTCTACGTCGGTGCGCAGGCTGAAAAGGATCCGTCAATACTCGACAACCCTGACAGCGAAGAGCAGGTTTGCCTGTTCAACGCGATCAGGAAACGGCTGGCCCAAAAGCATGGCTGGTACACGAAAGCGCTGTCGAAGATCCAGGGCGTTACCGAGGAAACCACCACCGGTGTGAAGCGCCTTTACGAAATGGCCAAAGAGGGTACCCTGCCGTTCCCGGCGATCAATGTGAACGATTCGGTGACCAAGTCGAAGTTCGACAACCTGTACGGTTGCCGCGAATCGCTGGTCGATGGCATCAAACGCGCCACCGACGTGATGATCGCGGGCAAGATTGCGATCGTTGCCGGCTACGGCGACGTTGGCAAAGGTTGCGCACAGTCGTTGCGCGGGCTTGGCGCGACCGTCTGGGTCACCGAGATCGATCCGATCTGCGCCCTGCAGGCCGCCATGGAAGGTTACCGCGTCGTAACCATGGATGACGTCGCCGACAAGGCCGACATTTTCGTTACCGCGACCGGCAATTTCCATGTGCTGACCCACGATCACATGGCGGCGATGAAAAACCAGGCCATCGTTTGCAATATCGGCCACTTTGACAATGAAATCGACGTGGCCAGCCTGCAACAGTATGAATGGCAGAACATCAAGCCGCAGGTGGACCATGTCATTTTCCCGAATGGGAAACGCATCATACTGCTGGCGAAAGGACGACTGGTTAACCTCGGCTGTGCAACCGGCCATCCGAGCTTCGTCATGTCGAACTCCTTTACCAACCAGGTCCTGGCGCAAATCGAGCTGTGGAAACATCCTGAAAATTACCGGAATGAAGTCTATGTGCTGCCCAAGCACCTGGATGAGAAGGTTGCGCGGCTGCATTTGCAGCGTGTCGGCGCCAGGCTGACCCGTCTGACCGATGTACAGGCAAAATACATCAGTGTAGACGCAGAAGGCCCTTACAAGCCGGGTCATTACCGTTACTAGGCAACAGTGAAGCGGGCGTCCCGGGATGATCCGGGACGTCCGGTCGCGCCGAACCGTAAACTGACATCATGGTAAGAGCAACGGTACCCATCTCGTTCGAGTTTTTTCCGCCGCGCTCGGACGAGCAGAAGCTGGTGCTCGACTCGACCTGGCACAAACTGTCGAGACTCAACCCGCGATACCTGTCCGTGACATTCGGAGCGGGTGGATCGACGCTGGATGCGACACTGGATACCGTTTCTGACCTGCTCGAAAAATCCGGCGTTCCGGTCGCGCCGCACATTTCCTGCATGGCCACGGACCGGCAGATGCTCATCCGTTTGCTGGAGTCCTACAAGCAGGCGGGTGTCGAGCGTCTTGTCGTATTGCGTGGTGACCGGCCCGAAGGCGTCAGCGGACCCGGCCCGTTTCAGTACGCCAGCGACCTGGTGCGATTTGTCCAGGAGTCGTTCCCCAACGAATTTCATATCGAAGTGGCCTGCTACCCGGAGTTTCACCCGGAATCCACTTCGCCGGAAACCGAATTCAGGTACTTCAAGGAAAAAGTGGACGCGGGCGCCGATGGCGCCACCACGCAGTATTTCTATAACACGGATTGCTATTTCCAGTTTCTCGATGATTGCGAACGCAACGGTATCGATATCCCGATCACACCCGGCATCATGCCGATCACGAATTACCAGAGCCTGGTGAGGTTTTCCGCCATGTGCGGGGCCGAAGTTCCGCGCTGGATGCGCAAACGTCTCGAAGCCTTCGGTGACGATGGTGCGTCCATCCGTGAATTCGGTCTGGACGTGGTCACAAAGTTATGCGAGCGCCTGTTGCTCGGCGGCGCGCCAGGGCTGCATATCTACACCCTCAACCGCGCCAACGCCACCATGCGTTTATGGCAGCGCTTGAACCATCTTTAACGCCAGATATCAATTTCCCAAACCCAGCACCGTGCCAACAACAAGCACCGTCATCTGACGAACGTCATCCCGGCGCAGGCCGGGACCTCCTTCGAACTGCCAGAGTGCTAAACCAACCCGCTCCCCCACAACCACCTTACCAACAACAAGCCCCCCCCAAAACCCAGCACCTTCCCAACAACAAGCACCGTCATCCCGGCCTGCGCCGGGACGGAGCCTATAGCGACATCGTCTTAGTGATGCACGTTGCCAGTTAAAACGGTTGCCTGTTTGTCATCGTCGCGGTAAATGGCGATTGTCATTTCACCCTTACTGTCGATGCTGGCGCGATACATTCCTTCTGAGTTGAACGGTGTGGCGATATTGCCGTGGCGGTCGATGGCGATCACACCACCTTCGCCGTTGGCCTTTACAAGGATATCGTTGACCACGGTATCGGCGGCCTCAGCGAGTGGCGTACCCAGCTCAACCCGGTTGCAGATGTTGTAGGCGACGACGTAGCGCATAAAGAATTCACCATGCCCGGTTGCGCTGACCGCACAGCTCTTATTGTCGGCATAGGTACCGGCCCCGATAATGGGTGAGTCACCCACGCGGCCCCAGCGCTTGTTCGAGGTTCCGCCGGTCGACGTGCCCGCCGCCAGGTCGCCTTGGATATCCAGGGCGACCGCGCCTACGGTGGAAAACCACTGGTCCTTCTGATCCCCCCTGGCGGTTTCTTCAGCCTTGATACGCTGCAACTGTTGCCAACGGAAATCGGTGTAGAAATAGCTGGAGTCCATCATCTCGAAACCTTGCTGGCGTGCGAATTCCTCCGCGCCATCACCCATCAGCATGACATGATCAGAGCCTGTCATTACCTTGAGCGCAAGGTTTATGGGATTCCTGATGTGGGAGACCGATGCGACCGCGCCGGCATTCAGGCCCGCGCCTTCCATGATGGAGGCATCCATCTCATGTTTCCCCGCGGCATTGAAAACCGCACCACAACCTGCATTGAACAACGGCGAGTCTTCCATCACGTTGATCGCGGCAATGACGGCTGCCGTGCTGCTTTTGCCGGCCAGGAGAACCTGGTAGCCCGCTTGCACCGACTGTTTAAGGATGGCGCGGAGCTCTGCTTCCTTTTCACCGGTCATGTTTTCCTTCGCGATCGTTCCGGCACCGCCATGGATCACGATTGCGACTTGCGAATCTTCAACTTTTTTGCTCATTCTCAATACGTCCGTGACGGATGCAAATCGGATTTCTCCATCGGATTGGGAAAACGCTTCATACTTTATGCCCGTGCTGCGCTGCCCAGAACAGACCGGCATATACTTTGGGATCCACCATGATGCCGTCTGCTATGCGTGCTGCCAGCCATTCACTCGCGCTTTTGAGGGGTACGTGGTAAACCCTGATGTTCTCGTCCCCGCTACCGCCCCCTGAGCCCACCTGCTTGAGACCCCCCGCGTAATAAATGGTAATTATTTCATTGGCCAGACCCGCTGTGCTCGGGCCGGTTAGCAGTTCTTCAAGAAAATCGGCGCGATAACCGGTTTCCTCGAGGAGTTCTCTTTGCGCAGCCAATCTGAGGCTTTCATTCGCGTCACCGGTATCACCTGCGAGACCGGCGGGCAATTCAATGACCTTGCTCCTGACCGGGATACGGTACTGTTCCACGAGCACCAATTCACCCGCATCGGTCACCGGTACCAGCGCCACGACACCACTCGCGTTGGTGCGGAATGCGTATTCCCAGCGATCGCGCTGCTTTATACCGAGAAAACGGCCGCGATAATGAATTGTTACATTTTCTGCCACAGGCCCACCCCATGCTCTGATAAACTGCGGCGATTGTATCCCAAGCGCACGGCCAACCCCATAAAATTGGACCGGCGGCGGGCGGAACCAAAACCGGCCCGGCGGTTCAGAGACTGGAGCCGGGCAGGGAGAGGAAAAAGGAATACCATGTTTTACAAGCCAATAATCACTTTTGTTGTTGCGCTGGCCCTCGTGGTCGGCAGCATGCCGCTGATTGCGCAGACCACAACGCCGGACAAGTTAACCACAAACGTACCCGCCCTGCTGGTCAGGGCCAACCAGGCGTATGCCGCCGGGGACTACCTGGACTTCCGCGTGGCGCTCGAGGAATTGCACAAGCTGCGCCCCAACAACAGTCAATACATGTACCAGTTGGTGATCGCCCATGCCTTGCTGGATGAAAAAAGCCAGGCATATGACCTGATGTTGCGTATGCAAAAACAGGGGCTTGCCTATGACTTTACCGAATCGGACGACACTCAAAATATCAGGGACACCGAGGTTTTTGACTACGTCAATAACCTGATGAAAACGGCCGCGGAACCGATGGGCGAGTCCGAGGCGGCATTTGTTTTACCTCAAAACGTGAAATTGCCCGAGGCAATCAGCTGGGATGAAAGCCGGCAAAAATTTCTGGTTGGGACGATAGCGGAAGGTCGGATTCTAGCGGTTGACAAGGACGGGCAGGTCGATGAATTGATCAGGGCCGACGATGAGAACGGTCTCTGGGCGATCCTCGACATCCTGGTGGACCAGCCACGCAACCGCTTATGGGTGACCAGCGCATCGGTGCCGGACTTCGCGCATTTCGATCCCATTGACAAGGGCCGCTCCGCGCTGTTCGAGTTCAACCTGGAAACCCTGGAGTTGATACACCGTTATCCGGTTCCGGTGGATGGTAATTCGCACGTCCTTGGTAACATGGCGCTCGGTCCGGATGGCGGCCTGTATGCAGCGGACCGTGTCTTACCGTTGATCTACTACAAGCCTGCCGGCGAAAATAGACTCAAACCGGTACTGGCATTGCGGGATATGGTCAGCCTGCGCGGTCTCGCAATGCAGCCTGACGGACGTATCATGTACGTTGCGGGCCGCGAGATGGGCATCATGGTGGTTGACCTCAAGGCCCGGCAAGCGCGCTTGCTGGAGGCACCCGCTACACTGAACCTGGCTGGTATCGATGGTCTCTACCGGGTGGACAACTCCCTGGTCATCTTGCAGAACGGCATCATGCCACAACGTGTCATGCGTCTGGACCTCGATGCAAGCGGCACCAAAATCGCCACGGTCAGGCCATTGGCCGTGGCACAGCCCGAATTTGATTTCCCCAGCTTTGGCGCCATTGAGGGCGGCAACCTGTATTACTTCGCCAGCAGCCAGGGGATAGGCAAAACAGGGGTAGAGAAAGCCGTTACGGTTTTACGAACGCCGCTGACAGCCGGCGATGAGCTGGTTCAGCCGGATATGCAGCAATTTTTAAAACAACAGGCCGAGTTGAATAAACAGCGTGAAAAGGAAGACGGGAACAATTAGCCCGGACATTGCATCAGTATCCCGGAAGATGGCGCACGAGAGCAGGGACAAGGTGAGAGCGGGAAGCGCTCGAGAGGGTGGCCTGGGCCATGCAGGAGGTAGGGCAATGTCGGGAACAATTGCCGGGGACAGGCGCGGCTGGACCAGCCAGGGCCGGGACAGGACCGGGCTCGGGTACAAACTGTAACTTTAAAACGCGAGCCGAAAACTTCAGACTCAAAGATCGATTCAATGGCCTGGAAACAGAGCCGGGTCCGACTGCTGCAATGTCCGGGTTAGTCCGCTTGGTACACCAACCGGGAAGCCGTTCGCTATCCGGTCAGCAGGCAGCGCCGGCGCAGCATTCCGCCGAACTCCATTTCATCAAACAGGCGGTTGAGACGGGCTTCATCAACTTCGCTGCGATTCAAGGCAGGGTTCACCAGTGCCGATGGCACCCGGGTTTCGATACCCGTCAGCCGTCTCGCCAGTTCCGCGGCGGCCCTGTGCTCCCCGAGTTTTTGACGCAGGGATTTTGCACCGCGGATACTGAGGTGCGGAACTTCTTCGATACGTTCCCAGAGTGCGCCCAGGTTTTCAAAGTGACTTAACAGTGCGGCGGCGGATTTGGGTCCGATACCCGGCACACCGGGGATGTTATCGACCGCGTCGCCGGTGAGTGCAAGAAAATCTGCGATCTGTTCCGGAAATACGCCAAACTTTTCCTTGATTTTTGCGTGGCTGAATTTCTGGTTGCGGGTGAAGTCCCACCAGGTATCATTCTTGTCAATCAACTGTGCGAGGTCCTTGTCGCTGCTGATGATGCAGACCGGGTGTCCCCGTTGCCGCCAGTGTTCCGCCAGTGTGCCGATCAGATCGTCGGCCTCGTAACGGTTATCGGCAAAACAGCTCAGGCCCATGGACTCGGCCACTTCCCTGGACCACCTGAACTGGCGTTTGAGCTCCTCCGGCGCCGGCTCGCGATTGGCCTTGTATGCGGGATAAATTTCGTTGCGGTAGCTCTTGCTCAACGATTCGTCGAAAGCCACGCCGATATGCTCGGCATTGGTCTGCTCGAGCAGATTGCACAGGAAACCGGTAAAGCCGTAAACGGCATTGGTGGGCGCTCCCGCCGAGGTCGCGAATTCATCTGAAATTGAGAACCAGGCACGAAATATATAGATGCTGGCATCGACAAGATAAACGGGTTGCAGGCTCATAGGCTGACTATCTTAACTCAAAAAATCCCGGCGCTTCAAAACCGCTTTTTTCCGGGATGACCAGACCTGGCGAAGACTCACCTGGCTGAAACGTGAGATCCATGCGCCAACGGTGATACAGATGGCCAAGTTTGGCGGAAAAATCACTTTTTTATGATCAGGGTCAATTAGATACACGAATATACGCTTGTATCGTCGTCAATTGCGCTCATACTGATAGGCTCCATTACTAACCTGGAGTATCAGTCCATGAGTAAGTTTAAATATGCATACTTAGTGACCCTGCTTTTCAGCGTCGTGATTGTACAGGCCGCCGAAAATCAGAATGAAACTTCTACTCCATCGGTTCAATCTCCTGAGGCTGCTGTCGTTGAAACTCCGGCGGCTGAGGCTGTTGTTGAAGAAACGACTGCCGTTGAAGCTGAGGCGGTCGAGGCTGCAGCGGCTGACGAAGCGGCTGCCGTTGATGCTGAGGCTGTTGTCGCAGAAGCGTCCGCCGTTGAAGCTGACGCGCAAGAGGCTGCAGTGGCTGACGAAGCGGCTGCCGTTGAAATTGAGGCGGCTGTTGAAGAAGAGGCTGCCGCTGAAGCTGAGGCAGATGAGGCGGCGGTAGCTGACGAAGCGGCTGCTGTTGAAACTGAGGCGGTTGAGGCTGCAGCGGCTGACGACGTGGCTGCCGCTGAACCTGAGGCTGTCGTTGAAGAAGCGGCTGCCGTTGAAGATCAGAAGGATGAGGCTGCTGCTGAAACCGAAGCTGTTGTTGAAGAAGAAGCGGCTATTGAAACCGAAGCGGTTGAAGCTGCGGTGGTCGAAGAGGCGGCGGCTGTTGAAACCGGGGCGGTCGAAGCTGTGGTACCTGAAGAACAGCCAAATGCGCCAACCGAAGTTAAAAAAGAAAATTCCGATAAGGACGGAAATTTGAATTAGCAGCCTGTCGGACTTGACCGATCGTAACGAGGGCAAGGTGAATTGATGCGCAGCATCAAGAGAGGGTACCCTGGGGTAAAATCCGATTTGAGATAGATTTTTCGATCTTTTGAGGCGAATAGCACCGCTATTTAACGAAAAAGATCGGGAAATCTGGCCAAATTCGGGTTTTTCGCACGACCACATGGATGTGGGAGGTAGGGTAACGCATGGAGCAGTTGCCGAGTAGATCATGTTAAGTCCGACAGGCTGTTAGCCTGCAAATTGCACCAGCATCTCGGAATGTGGCGCCGGGCAGGTGCCGCTGGGCGCCGAGCTGGACTAAAGGTCATAGCCGTAGCTTATGACCTGAAGGAAGACCAAGTCGAGTGGTATCTGCACAAGCCAGAGCCGGGATAGGTAGCGGGCCGGGTACAAAGTGTACCGCGTAGTTGATTTGAAATAATGTCTTTTAATTCAAGCAAATCATTTGCTTATCGAGAGGCCTGCTACCGGTTGGTGCAATTTGCGGGTTAGAGTTTCCCGGTTATAAAAAAGGCGGGATTAATCCCGCCTTTTTTTGTCTGCAAACGCCAGACTACGTGTTGAGCGTCAATACATGCCCGAGGTCAGCACCGTCAAAATAAAGAAACAGGTTTTACATCAGCAAAGACTCGCCCTGTTCAACCCGTTTGCGTAAAACACTGTTGCGCGGGAAATGCGCCAGCAGAAACTCCATCTGGTCGTTCAAAATCTGGCGGCCCTGCAGGTAGACATACTCTGCGTGGGTCGGGCAGAACGGGATCGCAAGCAATTGCATTCCCGCCTGCTCCGGCGTTCTGCCGGCCTTGTGATTGTTGCAACGTTTGCAGGCTGTGACGACATTCACCCAGCGGTCCTGACCACCCTGGCTCAGCGGGTGGACGTGGTCCCTCGACAGCAGGAAGTTTGGAAACTGCAAGCCACAGTACAGGCACAGGTTCTGATCGCGGCGGAACAGGGATTGATTGCTCAAAGGCGGCACATAGCTGCTTGCAAAGAGGTATTTATGCGGATTATGTCCATACGTGGCGATAATGGCATCGACACTGACTGAACTCTGGCGACCGCTGATGGCATTGATGCCGCCACGGACCTCGTAAAGCGTTTTTCCGAGGGAGTAAGAGACCTGGTCAAGCGTGATTAGCCTGACTGCTTCCTGGTAGCCAACCCACTCCAATGGCATACCGGATACATCTGTGCGTAGAACCCTTTGCTGTAAGTTCATAACCTCGTTTATCGATTCGGACGCAAATACCCGACGGCCCCAAGTCATGGTGTTGTTACGCGATCTTTTGCCGTATGTCTCGTTGTATATTGTTTTGTATTCAATCGCAAGCGAAAATTTCAGTCATGTGGGATTTTGCCGGCACGTGCAAAATTGTTAACCCGAACATTGCGCCATTATTCCGGAGAAGGTGAAACCGGGAACCGGTTGAGAAGCTGGCCCGGGCCAGACGCAGCTGGGCGCCGGGCTGGACTGAGACCCTTAGAGGGTTACGGGTGGAAGGAAGCCCAAGCCCAGGTGTGGCTGGACCAGCCAGGGCCGGGATACTGGCGCAATGTTCGGGTTCAACGCGAACCTGTGGCCCGTTGCCGTTGTCTCAACCGCTACGAATCAATCAGGAGTTAACTGTGAAAAAGGTAGTTTGCGGAATTTCTCTCTTCCTGGCGCTGCTGTCAGGGTCGGGGCAGGCACTGGCCGTTTTACCCATGGCCATGGATGGGCAACCATTGCCATCGCTGGCGCCGGTGCTCAAGCAGGTGACGCCATCGGTGGTCAATGTTTATACCCAGACCCGTGTGCGCGTCAGGAGTCCGTTGCTTGACGATCCCTTCTTCAGACGCTTTTTCAATATACCCGACGTTCCGCGCGAGCGTGTTTCCCAGAGCCTGGGTTCCGGCGTCGTGGTCAATGCCGAAAAAGGTTACGTCCTGACCAATAATCACGTCATTACCGGCGCAGACGAAATTTCTGTCAGCCTCAAGGATGGGCGAAGTCTCGAAGCAAAGCTGATTGGTACGGACCCCGACACCGACCTCGCGGTGATTCAGATACCCGCCGAAAACCTGACGGCGTTGCACCTGGCAAATTCTGATGAATTACAGGTGGGAGATTTTGTTGTCGCGGTCGGTAATCCTTTCGGTCTGGGCCAGACCGTGACGTCCGGTATTGTCAGTGCGCTGGGCCGTACCGGTTTGCGTGGCCTCGAGTATCAGAATTTCATCCAGACCGACGCGTCCATCAACCCGGGTAACTCGGGCGGCGCGCTGATCAATCTGCGTGGCGAGTTGGTGGGCATCAACAGCGCTATATTCACACCCAGCGGTGGTAATGTGGGTATCGGTTTTGCCATCCCGTCCAGCATGGCAAGTTACGTCATGGCCCAGTTGATTGAGTTCGGCCAGGTGCGGCGCGGGACCCTCGGATTGATCGTGCAGGACCTGACGCCGGATCTGGCGGGTGCATTTTCGCTCGAGCCTGGTCTCGGCGTGCTCGTGGCGGAAGTTGCCGGCGGGTCGGCAGCGGATGACGCCGGCATGGAACCGGGTGACGTGATCGTCCAGATTGAGGAACAGGATATCAACAGCGCACGGGATTTTCACAATGCGCAGGGTCGCCTGGCAATCGGTGAGTCGCTCGACATCGAGTACCTGAGAAAAGGTAAGAAACGCGACACCACGCTGGCCGTCCGGGCCGTGCCGGTGTTAGATGGCGCCGACCTCGATTATCGCCTCGAAGGTGCGCGTTTTGCCGATTTGACGGAGAAGCACCGGCAGCTAAACCTGACCGGCGTGCTTCTCGACGAACTCGATGCGCGCAGCCGTCTCGCGGCGCAGGGACTACAGCCGGGTGACATCATCACCGGCGCGAACCGTCAACAGGTTCATAACCTGTCGGATTTCAGCAAACTCGTCGAAAATACACCCGGCAACATGTTATTGCAGGTCTGGCGTGACGGGCGCTCCTATATCGTCCGCGTCAATTGACGGAGGCTGTGCTGACAGCAATCCCGGCTTGCGGTCAAGGACGCTTTCCGCTAACACGGGTTTGGCATAAACTGGGGTGATTACCAAACAGAGGCTTAACGATGAGCTTTACTGAAAAAAATGACGGCATTGCGCTATACCCGGTCAGTTCGTCCCGCTTTGAACAGTGGCTGGGCACCCTGCCCGGCATCCAGCAAAAATGGGTGAAAGCGGCCGGTTTCCGTGCCAAGGCAGGTGAATTGTGCAGCCTGCCCGACAGTGACGGAGCACTGCACGGTTACGCCTTCGGCATGGCGGAACAGGGCTGGTTGTACCAGCTTGCGCCGCTTCCGGCCAAGCTGGCGCCCGGCAATTACCGTTTGGTGTCGGACTGGACCCCCAAGCAACGCTTGCAGGCCAGTCTCGGCTGGGGCCTGGCCTGCTACCAGTTCAGCTTATATCTCAAATCGCAAGGCGAAATGCCGGCACTGGCGCTCGATGCGGATATCGTCACCGGCGCCAAGCGGCTGCTTTCTGCGCAGTCACTGGTGCGTGACCTGATCAACACGCCAACCGAGGACATGGGGCCGGCCCAGCTGGCGGACGCCATGCAGATGCAGGCCGATGAGTTCGGCGCCCACATGACCGTGGTCCACGGTGTTGACCTGTTGACCCAAAACTTCCCGGCCATCCACGCCGTCGGTCGTGCTTCCGGTCGCGAACCGCGCCTGGTCAAGCTGGAATGGGGAGAGGAGCACCTGCCGTTGCTGGCACTGTGTGGCAAGGGCGTGTGTTTTGATACCGGCGGTTTGAACCTGAAACCTTCATCAGGTATGGCGCTGATGAAAAAGGACATGGGCGGTGCGGCGCACGTATTGGCCCTCGCCCGTTTGATCATGCAGGCGCAATTGCCGGTCCGGTTGCTGGTGCTGGTCCCGGCGGTTGAAAACTCCGTATCCGGCAATGCCTATCGTCCGGGGGACGTCATTCCCACGCGCAAGGGTCTGAGTGTCGAAATTGGCAATACCGATGCCGAGGGACGTGTCGTACTGGCGGACACGCTGACCTATGCCTGTGAGCACGACCCCGACCTGGTCATCGATTTTGCCACGCTCACCGGTGCGGCCAGGACCGCGATGGGTACGGACCTGCCTCCTGTATTCAGCAATGACATCGCCATCGCAAACGCGATCATGGCGGCGGGCGACCTCGAGGAAGACCCGCTTTGGGTATTTCCGCTTTACCAGCCCTACAGGGAATTGCTGAAAAGCCAGATTGCTGACCTGAACAACATGAGCAGGACCCCCTATGGGGGTTGCATCACCGCGGCGTTATTCCTCGAGTATTTTGTCAATACCCAAACCAGTTGGGTGCACATCGACACCTTCGGCTGGAACCAGACGGCCCGCCCGGGCCGCCCGCTTGGCGGTGAGGCACTGGGCCTCAGGGCGGTGTTCCACTACCTGAAAAACAGGTACGCCTGAAAGCCCCGGAATACGACGGTCGAGCTTCAGCTTCAGCCTATTCGCGGGACAGTTGATTAACGTCAATTACGTCTCACCCCAAGGGGAGTAAATTCACGCCTGAGAACCCATCCGGCCTCTACCCGGATGGGTTGTTGCGCCTCGCCCGACGGGTGGCGGCGGTTCAAACACCTTCGGGAGATTCAAGGTATGGACAGGAAGTACAGGATCGCGTGGTTGCCTGGTGACGGCGTTGGTATAGAGGTCATGGAGGCGGCGCGAATCGTCCTCGATGGCGCCGGATTTGACGCGGACTACATACACGGTGATATCGGCTGGGAATTCTGGCGCACCGAGGGCGACGCGTTTCCCGCACGGACCATTGAGTTGCTGAACAATGTCGACGCCGCCATGTTCGGCGCGATCACTTCAAAACCCGTAAAAGAAACGGAAAAGGAACTCGTGCCGGCGTTACAGGGTACGGGGCTGACCTACCGCTCACCGATCGTGCGTATGCGACAGCTATTTGACCTTTACGTGTGCCTGAGACCCTGCAAGGCCTTTCCCGAGAATCCGATCAATTTCCACGAGGGCATTGACCTGGTTATTTTCCGTGAGAATACCGAGGACCTGTACTCCGGCGTCGAATTCAACCCCGTTCCCGAAAAGCCTGAGCGACGTACTGGCGGAACTGTCCCCGGCATTCAAGGCGTTCGAGAAGCTGTCCGGCGACGAGTACGCGATCTCCTGCAAGATAAATACCCGCAAAGGCTCCGAGCGGATCATCCGCGCGGCATTCGAATTTGCCCGCAAGTTCGGGCGCAAAAAAGTCACGGTGGTGCACAAGGCCAACGTGGTACGCGCCACCGACGGCCTGTTCCTGGAAACGGCGCGTAAGGTGGCCAAGGATTACCCGGAAATCGCCATGGACGACGCCAACATCGACGCCATCACCATGTGGCTGCTGAAGAACCCGTTCAACTACGACGTGCTGGTCGCACCCAACCTTTACGGCGACATCGTTTCGGACCTTTGCGCCCAGATGGTCGGCGGGCTCGGTTTTGGCTGCTCCGGCAACATCGGTGAGAAACTCGCGGTGTTCGAACCCACGCATGGTTCGGCGCCCAAATACTCCGGCAGTACAAGGTCAATCCGATCGCCACCATCCTGGCCGCCAAGATGATGCTTGACTGGCTGGGTGAAACGGACGCGGCGCAGCGCATCGAGGACGCCGTCGCCGCGGTTATTCGCGATGGCGAGGTGCGTACCTACGACATGGGCGGTTCTTCGACGACCCTGGAGATGGCTGCGGCCATTGCCGGCAAACTTTAGGACGGGGGCTTTGATGAAACATGTCATCGTCCACGAAGTTGGCCCGCGCGACGGGCTTGCAGATGGAGCAGCAGGTCGTGCCGATCGAGACCCGGGAAGACTGGATTCGCCGCACGATGGAATCCGGCGTCGATATCGTGCAGGTCGGTTCATTTGTCCACCCGGTCGAAGGTTCCGCAGATGGCCGACACCGATGAACTGATCCGGCGGCTGATCAAAGACAAGACCTCCCCGGTGATTCTCGCCGGACTCGCGCTGAATGAACGCGGCCTGGAACGCGGCCTTGAGTGCGGGGTTGAAATGTTCTGCCTCGGCGCCTCCGCCAGCGAAACCCACAGCCTCAGGAATACCGGCATGGGGACCATGGAGGCGACGCGCCGAATGATCGGCGCCGCGCAGCAGGCCCTGGCCGCGGGTAAAAAAGTGCAGGTTTCGGTGCAGTCGGCCTTCGGTTGCGGCTTTGAAGGGCCGATACCCGAGGAACGCGTGCTCGAGATGGTTGGCGCATACCTCGAGGCCGGCCTGCGCAACATCAGCCTGGCCGACACGGCCGGCCATGCTCATCCGGCCCAGGTTGAGCGCTTTTTTCGGCGCCGTGTTTAAGCTCGATCCCGGGATCGAATGCACCTGTCATTTCCACAATACCTACGGTCTTGGAATGGCGAATATCATGGCGGCCCTGCGTGCCGGCGTGAGTTCGTTCGAAACCTCGTTCGCGGGACTCGGCGGTTGCCCGTTCACCAAGGTGGCGGCAGGCAACGTAGCCACCGAGGACTTCGTGAATGCCTTGCAGTTGCAGGGGGTGCGCCGGGACGTGGAGCTGGAAGGCTTGATCGGCGTGGCCAGGGACGTCGCCGAAGTATTTCGGACGCGAGATGCCGGGTTGCGTCTACAAGACCGGACCATTGGCCAGAAAGGAGGCGGCATGAGCGAACCGATCCTGAAAGGTATCCGGGTCCTCGACCTGACGAATGTGCTGGCGGGGCCCTTCGCCACGCTGCACCTGGCGCTGCTGGGCGCGGACGTGATCAAGATAGAGCGGCCCGGCAGCGGTGACCTGGCGCGCAAGCTGGGCACCCTCTCCGAATTGAACGAGCAGGAGATGGGGACCAGCTTCCTGGCGCAAAACGCGAACAAGAAGTCGGTGACACTCAACACGAAGACTCCCGAGGGCAGGGAGATATTCCAGAAACTGGTGAAGACGGCGGACGTGCTGGTCGAGAACTTCCGTCCCGGCGTCATGGACCGCTTGGGACTCGGCTACGACGTCCTGAAGGAAATCAATCCGGGCTTGATCTATTGCGCCATTTCGGGATTCGGCCAGACCGGTCCCGATGCGCACAAACCCGCCTACGACCAGATCATCCAGGGACTCAGTGGCGAAATGGCGGTCAACGGTGACGAGCGGCTGAACCCATTGCGTGCCGGATTCCCGGTGTGCGACACGGTCGGCGGACTGAACGGCGCCTTCGCGATCATGGCGGCACTTTTTCACCGCGAGCGCACGGCGAGGGGCAATTTATCGACATCGCGATGCTGGACTCCATCATGCCCCTGATGGGCTGGGTGGCTGCGAACCTGCTCATCGCGAAGCAGCAGCCGCAGCCCATGGGCAACGACAACTTCACCGCGGCGCCGTCCGGGGTGTTCCGCACCGCGGACGGGCATATCAATATCGCCGCCAACAAGCAGGAGCAGTGGGAGGCGGTCTGCGACGTGCTCGGTGTGCCCGAACTGAAGACCGATCCGCGTTTCCAGAAACGTGACATCCGCAAGCAGAACCGCAAGGAATTGACGCCGCTGCTGGAGGCGAAGCTGGCGGCGCCGCAGCACCAGCTGAATGGGTGGAACTGCTCAATGCGAACAACGTGCCGAGCGGCGCCATCCTGAGCCTCGAGGAGGCGCTGAACCAGCCGCAGGTCAAGCACCGCCAGACCCTGCAGGAGGTGCCGGTCGAGGGCATCGGAAGCATTCCGTTGTTCTCCCTCACTGCGAAGTTTCAACAGAATCCGGGCGGCATCACCGCCCCGCCGCCGCGGCTTTCGGCGCACACGGCGAGGTATTGGCGGGCATCGGTATCACCGAAGAAGAAGTGGACGATCTGAAAACGAAACAGGTGGTCTGACGGCCACTGCAGGAAAGGAGATTGAGATGGGAATGACATACGTACAAAAGTTGCTCGCCCGGGCGTGCGGCAGGGACGAGGTGGCCGTAGGCGAAATCCTCGAATTGCCGGTGCATCTTGCCATGTCGCACGAGAACGCGGCGCTTGTCATCAACCAGTTCAAGGAGATATTCCGGGGTACCGGTCGGGAACCCCGCGTATGGGACCCGCAGCGGATCGCGATTATTTTTGACCATCGCGTTCCCGCTGAGTCTTCAAAGACTGCGACCAATCACAAGCGAATCCGTGAATTCGTGGCCGATCAGGGAATAAGCAAGTTCCACGATGTCCGCGGTGACGTCGGTGGGATCTGCCACCAGATACTGCCGGAGAACGGTTACGTCCGGCCGGGCCAGGTGCTGGTGGGTACGGATAGCCACACCACCACGCATGGCGCGCTCGGCGCTTTTGCCTTCGGCATCGGGGCCACCGAGATGGCCGCGGTCTGGGCGCTGGGCAGAATTCTCAATATCGAAGTGCCGGGAACCATCAAGGTCGTGGTCAACGGCAAGCTCCCGCAAGGCGTCTACCCGAAGGACCTGATTCTCTACATTATGGGCTTGCTCAGTGCAGAGGGCGCCAATTTCAAGGTGATCGAATTCCATGGTGACGTGATCCGTGACATGCCGACCTCGGGCAGGCTGGTGTTGTGCAACATGGCGGTCGAAGCCGGCGCAACTGCAGGCGTCGTGCCGCCCGATGAGGAGACCCGCCGCTACCTGCGCGATGAGGCCCACGTTGAAGATGAACCGGACATGTTTACTGCGGATGCCGATGCTGTCTATGACCGCGTCGTCGAAATTGACGCCAACCAGCTCGAACCCCAGATCGCTTGTCCGCACACGGTGGACAACGTCAAGTCCATCGGTGGCGTACAGGGCAAAAAGATAAACCAGATCGTCGTTGGTTCCTGTACGAACGGCCGTCTCGACGACATCGAGATCGTGGCGCGGACCCTGAAGGGCAAACACGTGGCTGAAGGCACGCGCATGCTCGTCTTTCCGGCTTCGTGGCGTATTTACTCCGACGCGCTGGAGGCCGGCTATCTGCGCGACCTGATCGCGGCCGGTGCAGTGGTTTGCAACCCCGGTTGCGGGCCCTGCCTGGGTATTCACCAGGGCGCACTGGGTGACAACGAGGTGGCGCTCGCAACGACCAACCGCAACTTCAAGGGCCGCATGGGCAATCCCGGCGCCGAGGTGTTCCTGTGTTCACCGGCGGTGGCGGCGGCAAGTGCGCTTACCGGCGTGATAACCGATCCAAGAGAGGTGCATTGAAATGACCAAGGGAAAAGTCGTACTGAAGCTGGAAGACGATATTTCGACGGACATCATATACCCGGGCCGATTCATGGCGACGGTGCTGCCGACGGAAACGCCGCAGTTTGCCTTTGCGGACGACAAGGCGTTTAACCGGTCGCTCACCAACAACGAGATTCCTGCGGGTAGTTTCATCGTGGCCGGGGACAATTTCGGTTGCGGTTCCTCGCGTGAACAGGCCGCGTCGTGCATCAAGGGTTACGAGATCACCGTCATCGCGCGAAATTTTGCCAGGATTTTCCTGCAGAACTCGATCAACGTCGGCTTGCAGATGATCATTTGTCCGGATATCGAGGCCGGGGTGGATGATGAACTGGATGTCAGGGGCAACCAGGTACTGAACCTGACGTCCGGCAAGTCATTTGCGATTAAAGCGCTACCGGAAGCGCGGCAGGCGATCATCGATGCGGGCGGGCTGATTCCATACGCGAGAGCCTTGCTGCTGGAACGCGCCGGATAGGGGTCTTTTCCGGGGTCGCTTCTAAAGCAGGACAAAACTTGCGATCGCCACGCCGGAGCTGACGATCGCAAGCAGTGCGATGTAGCTGATTCCAATCAGGCCAAACTTGCCGAGGGTCAGCAGCCAGTTCTGCTTGTAGACCACGCGCAGTGAAATCAGCATATAGACGGGGATCCACAACCCGATGACGATCATCGACCAGTTCATGGCAGTAGCAGCAGCGGGGTGGCCGTTGGCCGTGAATATTGATTCGCCGACACTTGCCAGCAATACCAGTGTCAGGCTGACAAACAGAAAGGCGTGGTTGTGCAGGGCGTAAATCAGGTGCTCGATATAGTAACGTTTTGCGAACAGGTACCAGAACTTGAGAATCAGGGCCACAACCGGCAGTAGTATGAACATGGTAGCCGGCAAAATATCAAAAACCTTGTCGATGATCAGGTTGGGATTTGAATTGATCTGTTCAGCCTTGTGCGGTGATTCTTCAACCTCGTCATTGATGCGGTCATTGAGCCAGTCCGGCAGCCACTTGATGTCCACCGGGTTGGTTTCACGATTCCAGGGCTGGTCGTTGAACTGGATGTCATCCACCTTGAATCCGGCGCTGGTTTTCTTCTCGCCCTTGCTCTCGGCGATGATCGCGTCTGTGTCGAGGTCCGCGCGCATTTCCGGGGGCAGTTTGTTTAAGGCGTCTTCGACTTTTTGTTGATCAACTGCTGCGACATCGGCGTTCCGTAAGACGATGTCTTTATCCTCATTGAAATTTATCTTTACCGCGTCGCTCGAAATCAATGCCGCCAACAGGAAAAACACGATGCTGGAGAAAATATACAGGCGCATGGGTGGTGCATAGCGAAAACGGCGGCCTTCCATGTAGTCGCGCGTCAGGCGCCCCGGTTTGAATAACAACGGTTTCATGGTGCGGATAAAACGTGAATCGAGATCGAGTAAATCTTCCATGAAATCCCTGAAAAGAACAGGGAAGAATCGCATGAAATTACGATCGGGCTGACCGCAGAAGTAGCAGAACGGACCCTTCAATCCGGTTCCACAATTCAGGCACCTGTCGGACCCCGCCAGTTTCTTCGCACTTAGCGAAAGCGACGGATCGCCGGTCGTTACCGGTATTATTTCTCCTTTGCCGATGTCTCCGTTTGCGGGTTGTTCCGTGCTCATATCAACACACCGTCGTCTGCGTGAATTCGATCATGCTGTTTCAATCACCTTGTACTACAATGCCCGTTCACGCCAGATTGTAGCCAATGACACCTGTAAGCACACATAAAAAAAATCACCCCGCTGAAATTCTGCGAACACTGCAATTGGCCATACCTGTTGTGGTGGGAATGGTCGCCAGTTTCAGCATGAATTTCGTCGATACGGTGATGGCGGGCCGCTTGCCGGGCAAGGAAATCGCCCTGGCAGGCATCGCGACCGGGGGAGCGATCTGGTCGGCCTTGCTGATGTTTATGCTGGGTGTTTTGATGGCCCTGCAACCGGTGGTCGCCCAATTGGATGGCGCCGGCGCCCGGCCTGCAGGTGGTGCTGCCGCCCGCCAGGCGATGTGGATCGCCGTGGCGGTCGCGGTGCCATTCGTGATCATTCTGCGTTCCGGCGGGCACGTGCTGCGATGGATGGCGGTGGGTGAGGATATCCTGCCGACGGCGGTCAAGTATATGGATGCGCTGAGTTGGGGGGCGCCGGCCATGTGCCTGGTGCTGGTGCTGCGCTTTTTCAGCGAGGGCAGCGGCAATACGCGGCCGACCATGTACATGGGTCTCCTCGGTATCCTGTTGAATGTTCCACTTAATTACGTATTGATGTTTGGCAAGCTGGGTGTGCCTCAGCTGGGGGCGCAGGGTTGCGGCATCGCCACCGCCATCGTCATTTGGGCGCAATTGTTGATGATGTTTTTCTACGTCCGCTGGCGGCCGCACTTCAGGGACTTTGACCTGTTCGGACGCTGGGACTGGCCGCAGTGGACGGAAATCCTGAGACTGGTCAGGATCGGCCTGCCCATTGGCACCGGTATCTTCGTGGAGGGTGGCCTGTTTATCGGTGCGGCCCTGCTGATCGCGCGTCTTGGCGCGCTGCCGGCTTCGGCCCACCTGATTGCCATCAATTTTTCTGCGCTGATGTTCATGGTGCCGTTGGGGCTTGCCAGCGCGGTGACCACCAGGGTGGGTAATGCGCTCGGCAGGGGTGAGCCGGAGGCCGCGCGTTATGCAGGGCTGATAGGCTTGTTCCTCGTGCTTTTTACACAGACGCTGAGCGCCATCATGATGCTGACGGTGCCCGAAATAATCGTGAGAATTTATACCAGCGATGCCGCCATCACATCGATTGCGGTCAGTTTGCTTTTCTATTCGGCAATCTTTCAATACTCCGATGGTATCCAGATTTGCGCCGCAGGTGCCTTGCGTGGCCTGAAAGATACCGTGGCGACAATGTTTATCAATATCTTTGCCTACCTGTTGGTCGGCCTGAGTGTCGGTTACTACCTGACTTTCAACAAGGCCATGGGGCCCGCCGGCATGTGGATCGGCATGATCGCCGGTCTTTCATTTGGCGCGGTCTTGCTGTTCGGACGATTTTTGATCAAGAGCCGTCAGTTGATTGCTTTGCAAGCAACAGACTAATCGCAACCAGCGTCATCCCGGCGCAGGTGACGAATGTCATCCCGGCGTAGGCCGGGACCTCCTTCGAACTCGCAGAGTGCCGAATCAACCCGCTCCCCAACAACCGCCGTGCCAACAACAAGCACCGTCATCCCAGCGCAGATGACGGTGCCATTTTCAGGTTTCGGTGTTCGATTCGGTGTTCGATTCGGATTTAACGGCCGCTTCCGGTGCCGCCGGTGCAATGCGGTTTTTCAATTGCTCCAGTTCGGCTTCTATAGCAGGGTCTCCCTTGGCGTCTTCCGCAACCCAGGCATTCACGGTCTCGCCGCCGACTTCGTAAGAACGGACACGGGCTTCCAGCCTGTCCACCTGTGCCTGCAAGTGCTCAAAGCGCCCCATGGCATTACGCATCTTGCGTTCGCCGGGTGAAAGTCTTTGTGGCCGTAATCCGGGACCTCCTTTCGCAGCAGGAGAATTGCGGATCTTGATATCCTTCAATTTTGTCTTGGCTTCCGCGAGCTTGCTCTTGAGCGTCGCCATGTCGAACTCCAGTTGGGTCACGCGAGCATCAAGGTTGCGGGACTCGTCGGCTGCTGAATGGAGCGCCTGTTCGATTTCGGCCTTGGCTTTCAATGCGGTGCGGGCGAGGTCATCACGGCTGGTTTCGACGGCCTTCTGCGCACGGGCCGACCATTCTCCAATCTCCCGTTCATAACGTTCCTGCAAGCGCTGCAGGTGCTTCTGTTCTGCGAGCAGGTCTGCGCTGGCAAGACGCGCGTCCTCGCTGGCGTCTTCCATGTCGCGGATCAGCGCCCTCAAGAGTTTTTCAGGGTCTTCCGCTTTTTCAAGCAGCGAATTGACGTTTGCAGCGATAACATAGCGTAGGCGAGAAAAAGATCCCATGGTTCAGTCTCCTGTTGTTGAGTGAGTCAGCTTAGAAGATGCAGAATTCGTGCCATGTAATTAAATGTAATAAAAATAACAAGATATGGCATGGGCATTGCCATGAGGCGGATGTTGGATGGTATATTTGGCAAACTGTTGGTCTTTTCGGCATCTATTGCGGTGACAGCTGCCGCTAAGCGATTCGCAACCGGGGTGCGTGACCTTCGATGGATTGTGATTGGAGGGTTCTGTCCATACAATAAGCCCCACGGACTTCTCACGGGCAATAACATGACCAAAGAACGCTCTTTCCCGGTTAAATTGGCGCTGGGGGTATGGCATTTTGTCAACGGCAGCAGAAAAGTTTTTCTGAACCTGCTGTTCCTGTTTTTTCTCTATCTTGTTTACCTGGCATTTCAACCGCCGCAAACATTCCGCCTCAAGCCTGACACCACGCTGGTCATTCGGCCCTATGGCAATGTCGTTGAACAGTACACGACCACCTCTCTCGACCGCGCTATCGAGGAAGCCACCGGCCAGGAACGCTCGGAAACCCGTCTGCGTGACATGCTCGAAGCCATTCACCGTGCCGCCGGGGACAGCGATATCACGCAGCTTGTTATCGACCCCAATTATTTACGCAGTATCGGCCTGGCGGCATTGAACGACATGAGCGATGCTCTGCAGGCATTCCGTTCGACCGGTAAACCGGTGATCGCGCTGGCGGACTCCCTTGGGCAGAATCAGTATTACCTGGCCACCCTGGCGGATGAAATCTGGCTGAATCCGAATGGCACGATCTGGATTGACGGGTTTTCAAACTACCGTCAGTATTATCGTGAAGGGCTTGAGAAGCTGGCGGTTGAGATCAACCTGTTCAGGGTCGGCAAGTACAAGTCGGCGATGGAACCCTATATCCGTGACGATATGTCTGATGCGGCGAAGGAAGCCGGCAAATTCTGGTTGAACGACCTGTGGCAACAGTATGTTGAAACGGTCGCCAAGAACCGCGGCCTGATCCTGAAGTCGTTGCAGGAATCCATCGATGACATGCCAAGCCAGATCGAAAAAGTGAACGGCGATTTTGCACAGTATGCGGTAAACCTCGGCCTGGTGGACCGCTTGATGACGGCACCCCAGGCGCGCCAGGAACTTGCAAGACGCGGGGTTCCGGATCAGGCCGGTGACAGTTACCGCGCCGTTGACATGCTGGACTACCTGACCCTGACACACTTGCAAACAAGTTACGGTAACGCCAAGCGAATCGCCATCCTGGTTGCCGAAGGTGAGATCGTCAGTGGCAATTACCCGACCGGCCGGATTGGTTCAGTTTCGACAGGTGAGCAGTTACGTCGGGCAGCGCGTGATGAAAACGTGGCTGCGGTGGTATTGCGGATCAACAGCCCGGGCGGTGACGCCCACGCTGCCGAGGCCTTGCGGCTTGAACTGCAACAGGTCCGGGATTCGGGTAAAACGGTCGTTGTTTCGATGGGCAATGTTGCAGCGTCCGGGGGTTACTGGATGTCCATGGCTGCAGATGAAGTATGGGCCAGTCCGGCCACGATAACCGGTTCGATCGGCGTGTTTGGCATGTTACCCACATTTGGCGGTACGCTGGATAAAATTGGTGTCCATACCGACGGCTTCGGAACCACCGAAATGGCCGGCAAGCTGAGATTCGATATGCCGCTCGATCCGGGTGTCGCACGGATATTCCAGTCCAGTACCGAGAGGATTTATCAACAGTTTATTGACCTGGTCAGCAAGGCCCGTGGCAAATCTGCAGAAGAAATCAACGAGGTCGCACAGGGCCGGGTGTGGAGCGGTGAACAGGCCGCCGAGCGTGGACTGATAGACAAGACCGGGTCATTTCAGGATGCCATCAAGGCCAGTGCGCGTATCGCCGGCCTCGGCGACAGTTATCAGATCAAGTGGATAGAACCTGAACAGTCGGCAATCGACCAGTTGGTCACGGATTTCATAAGCAGCGCCGTTACAAAACTGCACATTACTGTCAGCAGGCCCGCGAGCCTGCCCGTTTCCTGGTTGCAATCCATGCTGGATGATTTGCAGTTTATAAGCGCTCAACAGGGCAAATTTACCGTCGCAGCCCACTGTTTATGTGGTCTGTAGGCCGCTTGCAAATCAATGGTTCTGCGTAGGATCGGGAAGACCGGAATGTAATTGCCAGCGTTCGAGGTCTTCGTCGAACTTCCAGTATTGTTCATCCGTAATGGTGCGTTCACGTGCCTGGTTTTTATTGAACATCTTGATTTCGACAACCTGTATGAGGCCTTTGCCTCCATCGACCTCCACGGCCGAACGTACGGTGTACTGGGTGACTCTAAAAAGCCTCAGGCGGTCGAGGTCCAGTCTTGTGACGGGGTGTTCCTCGAGGTATTCAGGTGCCAGAAAGTCAACGGCCGCGTCCCACTGGGCCCAGCGAACGATGGTATCGTATTGCTCCAGGGTTTCCGACAGACCCTTGTCCTCGCGGGTTGCCGGGCAGGCCGTCAACAGGACGGTCAGGCCAACTGCAAGCATGGTTCGTAGCATCAATTTCATCATGTGATTTTCCGGGTAAGAGGTTCCGCCGTACGGAAACGATGGGTTTAATAGCGCGTTCTCAAATGGACACCTGTCAGTCGTTCGGGTTCTCGTCACATTCGCCCGGCGTGCTGTGTGGGACGCCCGCGCCGCGTGCCATGCAGGCATTGCCATAGGTTTTCCCGTCACATCCGCAAACCGGGTCGTATTGCATGGTGCAGGCGACCGGTTGCACGGGTGGTGTGAGCACACACGCCTCGTGTTCAGCATTTTTAACCGCTTCGGGCGTTTCTTCGGATTGAGCGGAACAGCCTGAGGTCAGTGCCCAGACGAGGGCCAAAATGGCGGTGATTCCAAGCCTGTATTTATGCAAAGTATCTGCTCCAGGTCATACTGAGCCATATGGTGCCGATCAGGATCAGGCAGACCATGGTTGCCGCGGAACCCATATCCTTGGCCCTGCCGGATAGTATATGACGTTCGGCACCAATGCGGTCAACAACATTCTCAATTGCACTGTTCAGCAGTTCTACGATGGCCAGCAAAAACAGCGGTACGACTAGGATTAACCATTCGAGCACGGTTTGCGCCAGGAAAAACGAGAGGATGAAAAGTACCAGTGACAGGACGGAGTTCTGTCTGAAAGCCGCCTCGTAACGCCAGGCATCCCGGATGCCATTCAGCGAGTTCGTGCTCGCTGCGATAATTCTGGAGATGCCGGTCAGTCCTGGTTTCACGTTGGAATATCGCCCTGTATTAAAACGGCCATTGACCGCATTGAACGTTTTTTTTCATTTCCGCTCCGGGCGGTCAACAGGGCATTGGCCCGTTTCCCACGCAAGCAGCACGAAGTAGAGCTTTTGCACGAGGCCCCTTGAAACAGAGTCGAAGCCTTTTTTCTTATGTTCTGCCAACTGGTATTATGCGTAAGATATCCGGCAACAACAATCCAGCCGTTCAAAAACAACCATCACCAGGGAGAATCAAGGCTTTGAAAATTGCATCATGGAATGTCAATTCACTCAATGTCCGGCTGCCGCATGTGCTGGCCTGGTGCGATGTGGCCCGGCCTGACATCCTGGCGCTCCAGGAAACCAAGCTGACCGACGACAAGTTTCCGGCTGAAACCCTGCTCGAAGCCGGTTACCACAGTGTTTTTTCGGGACAAAAAACCTATAACGGCGTTGCCATACTCAGCCGTGAACCAGCGGTTGACTGCGTGACGGATATCGATGGTCTGGATGATCCGCAGCGGCGCATACTGGCCGCGACCATCGGTGACGTGCGTATTATAAATTTATACGTGGTGAACGGTTCCGAAGTGGGCTCTGAAAAATTTGCCTACAAATTGCACTGGCTGGAGCAGGTTACCCGCTGGATTGAGGTTGAACTGCAGAAATTTGAGAAGGTCGTTGTGCTGGGGGACTTCAATATCGCACCCGAAGACCGCGACGTGCATGATCCGGAGGCCTGGCACGAGAAAATTCTGTGCAGTTCACAGGAACGCCGGGCGCTTCAGGAGATGCTGGCGCTGGGTCTTTCAGACACCTTCAGGTTGTTTGAGCAGGAAGACAGTTCCTGGAGTTGGTGGGACTACCGCATGGCGGCGTTCAGACGCGATATGGGCTTGCGTATTGACCTGGTGCTGGCTTCTGAGGCGCTGGCAAAACATTGCAGCGCCGCTTATATCGACAAGGAACCGCGACGCCAGGAGAGACCATCGGATCACACCCCGGCAATCGCCGAATTTGATTAGCGCCTATTGCCACGCCGGATATGTCGGGAAGGACCAAAGGCCCGCTTAATCATGGCCGCCATAGAGTGGCACTGACGGGTCGATTTCCCTGGACCAGGCGTCGATACCGCCAGCGACATTGCTGACGTTGGTGAAACCCTGCTTACGGAAATACTCGGCAGCGACATTGCTGCGGTTACCGGTATGACAAATAATGGCCAGCGCGGTGTCTTTCGGCATCGCTTCGATGGCCTTCATGGTTTCGTCGTCAATCGCCTTGGCTTCTGCAAGGCTGGCCAGCGCGCGTTCTTCGCTGCCGCGTACATCGAGCAGGATCACGCTGTTGTCTTTCAGGCGGTTCTTGAGCTCGGCCACGCTCATTTGTTTCACCGGCTCGGGCGCCTTTGGAAGATGGATGGTCAGACCTGAGCCCTGCAGTGTTTCAACCCAGTCGATGATTGCGCCGTTGGCGCGTTGTGCCGACGCGAGATCGAAATACATGGTGATGCCATTGGCAACGGTCTTGATTTCATGGCCCTCGGCCGGTGCGACGTTAAACTGTGACTGCCAGGCAGCATCGACTGCGAAATGCAGACCGATACCTTCGTGACCTTCCATTGCCTCGAGGATTTTCGCCGCTGCCGAATCGGTGATGGTCACTTCCGGCGGCGTCCGGTCCGGCGCCTCTACACCCAGTGTTGCGTGTAATTCGGCGCTGTTGAACATGGCGGTGACGATGTCGCAGCCGCCCACCAGTTCGCCGTCGATATAGAGCTGCGGAATCGTCGGCCAGTTGCCATAGACCTTGATGCCGTCGCGGATTTCCTGGTCTTCGAGTACATCCACGCTTTTATAAGTATCCAGGATCGAATCCAGCAAGCCAACGGTTTTGGCCGAAAAACCGCACATCGGAGACTTGGGCGTACCCTTCATGAACAGGACTACGCGGTTCTGTTGGATAATGTTCTCGATTTTTTCGCGGGTGCTGTCGCTTAGGGTCATAATTCAGTATTCCAGTCAATGCATGAATAAAAAAAGTGGTTGAAGCGTTAAATGGGGTCCCGGGGCAGAGAATCAAGCCAGCTAAAACCACCAACCCTGATATTTATCATAAACAATACCGCGGTGATGACCAAGTGTCTCAGGCCGGCAGGAGTTCGGCGACCAGCTGGCGCGTGCGTTCGTCATAACATAGCCGGCCCGGGTAGGCGATGTCACCGCTGTAACCTTCGTCGCGGATGAACTGGTGCAGGTCATTGAGACCGTTGGCCCTGAGTGGATAGAAATTCATTTGCCGGGCGCCGTTGACCACGGTGACAGCGATGGTGCCCAGATCGTCGGTGCTGTGAGTGGTAACGGGCGCCGCGGATGGGTCCGGGGCATAGGTGGATTCCTCAAGCAGGAATGAATCCCCTAACTCGGCATCTTCCAGGCCCGGTAGATGCTGCATCACGCTGACACCGTGGGCGGTCAGCATGGTCAGATAGCTGCGATACTCACGTGACCAGTCGGCATAGGCGGCCTGTAATCTTTGCTGGCCGGCTTGCAACCCGGCGCCGCCGCCGCGCTGAGCCCACCAGTCAAAGGATTCAAAAAAACAGTGTACGGTATTATCCCGCCACTTGAATCTGAGCCCGCCTGGCGTGCTGACCTCGAGTTTGCCGGCAGCGTTGGTCATGGCCGCATCCAGCAGTTCCCAAAGCGGCAGGAAACCGTAGTGCTCCAACTGCAAACGCAGCATCGCATTAAGATCGGTAAAAGTCATCAAGCGCGCGTGGTTGACCGATATCCGGAACTGCGTCTCGAGGGCCTTTGCAGTATGGGCGGAGACCTGGCCGTGCTCGAGGAAGCAGCGCTCCATTTCATCAGCCAGTTCGCCGACGGTTTGTGGCGGACCGCTGACCAGTAATGGCAGAGCCTGTAGCAAGCCGAGCGGAATGTTGTCAAAGGGTTGTAATTCCGGCAACGGCATCTGTCCACCGCTGGCGCCGACACTGAGCAAACGCGGCTGGAATTCGGCGCCTGGATTGCTCGTTTGCTGCAGTCTTTCCAGCGCCATGTAGAGCGGAAGACCCGGACGTAACACCTGGGTCTGGTCATACAGGCCGCCTGCCATGCTCAGGCTGCAACGGCTGAGGCCCGGAAACATACCGGTCAGGTCGGCCGCGATATGGGCCAGCAACTGTTCTGTGGCCGCGCGGTCCAGCAGGGCCGGACGGCTTGCGTGTTCGCCATGGTAGCGCGTCGGGTCGGTCTCTATACCAACCAGGATATATTGATGAAGGATCGACGTCATGTCGCCGGATTTTCCATTATTTGTGTTTGTATGCCAATTGTAAGTGATAATTCGCATATGAAAAGGATAAACCCGGACATTGCACCAGCCGGACCCGGCTCTCTTTCGAAGCCATTGAATCGATTTATGAATCTAAAGCTTTCTGCCCGTTACAGTTTGTACCCGAGCCCGGTCCTATCCCGGCCCTGGCTGGTCCAGCCACGCCTGGGCTTGGGCTTCCTTCCACCCGTAGCCCTGCTACGGTTCTCAGTCCAGCCCGGCACCCAGCCGCGCCTGTCCTCGGCAATTGTTCCCGACATTGCCCTGCCACCTGCACGGCCCAGGCCACCCTCTCGAGCGGTTCCCGCTCTCACCTTGTCCCTGCTCTCGTGCGCCAGTTTCCGGGATACTGGTGCAATGTCCGGGTTAATCCGGACATGAACTGGTGCTGGTACTCACTGGAGGAAATGCCGCCGCTTTTAATGTACGACCTGCTCGCCCTCAGAGAGTCGATATTCGTGGTGGAACAGGCGTGCATTTACCACGAACTTGATGGACTGGACAAAATTGCAGAGCATCTCGTGGGGTCCCTCAATGGAGCAGTGCTTGCATGCCTGCGGGTATTGCCGCCAGGGGCGATGGGCATCCGCGCCAGGATCGGCCGGGTTGCGGTATCTCCCGATTGGCGGAAGCGGGGGATTGCCAGGCTGATGGTCCGGGATGCAATTGACAGGATACGTCGTAACGACCCGCTCAGCGGCATACGGCTGGACGCCCAGAGCTATCTGAAAGGTTTTTACCAGTCTCTCGACTTCGAGGTTTGCGGGGATGAGTTTCTCGAGGACGGCATTCCCCACGTGCCGATGCAGATGTGAAAGGCCGACCGGTGAAATATGCGGGTTAAAACAATGAGAATGGCGACTTGGTTTCGCCGCTGTTGGCCTGGCCCTCACGTCTGCGGCGCATACGTGCATGTAACTGCTGACGGCGCTGTTCCAGCCAGTCGGCTCTTTGCAGTGGGGCGTTGTCCTCACGGTGGTTTGATTCGGTGGTGCGGAATACCAGGAATTCCCTGTATGCCTGGATCTCGTGTTCAAGCGCCTTGCAGACGATTGCGATCATGATCGCATCATCGAGATAGCCGAGCCCGGGCGTATCATCCGGTATCAGGTCCTGCGGTTCGGAGAAATAGGTCAATGCACAAAGCACGCGTTCGCGGTCGTCTTCAATCAGGCCCCAGCCCTCATCCACCGCCATACTGATCAGTGTGTCCAGCTGGCCCATCGGGTCACGGATAAAATCCATGGTGTCAGAGTCTTCTACCTTATCGAGCAATTTCCTTGCGTTTTCGACGATCTGCTGCTGCGAGATATCCTTTGATTTTGTACGCGCCTTTTGCATAACGCCCCGGAAGAACTCCATGTCTGTCGAACTGAGCGCAAAACTGATATGAAAAGACATGTCCTGTTCCCTCGCCCCGTGTTAATAGTGATTAAATAGTGTAGTGTCGACCCTGTAACGTAGGTTCAGCGAGTACACTAGTCGCCAAACCCCGGCCGGTCAAACGCCAAATTGAATCCAGTGGAACAACTACCGGAAACGTCCCGGTCTGCCGGGGAGGGGATACAGGTGCCCCTCGTATTCGAAGCGCATGGTGCCGTCGTCCGCGCTTCTGATCGACCCTTTCAGCTGATACGGCAGACTCATGATCCCACCTTCTTCCAAAGAATTGAGCAGCTTCCGATTTGCGTCGCTTTCAGGTGTTTCCAGCGACCATGATTCAACACCATTGGCGACGATATTGATGCCGACCGGGCCGTTATAGACAACGAGTTCGTCCTTGTTTTCATTGACGGTGAGACGAAAGTCGATGCTCAGGACATCCAGGTCGACCCCGTTGAGGTTTCGCAAGTTCAATTGCAGGGTAATGCTGTTGTCCCGGTGGCTCAATTCGGTGATGCGTATGACCGGCGATTCTCCGCGCACCAGCTTGGACCCACACGATGCGCAAAGTAAAGCCGTCAATAGCAACAGGACCAATCCAGCATACTTTTTACAACTAAATTTTCTGATCATCGTTAGACTCCGTCCCGTCATATAGATGACATTTTACGCAATGCGGCCTCAAAGTGTTTTGGTTTTCGTATTGTTCATACTTCATGTCAGGTTCGACCCTCTCGCAGAGCGAAACTTTATCAGGACATAGACCAGCGAATACGCAGCTTGTCTTATTGTCTGCCGTTTTACGGCTGCGTTCCAGATTCCATTTATCCGCCGTCCAATCCGCGGGGGTCCTGCCCCCGGCAAATGTCAGCAAGCTCCTGCTGTACGGGTGGCCAGGCCGGCTGAAAAACCTGTCAGCCGGCGCCTGCTCCAGTACCTGTCCCCGGTACATGACAGCAACGTCATCGGCAATCTGCCGGATGACCGCCAGGTCATGCGAAATGAACAGGAACGTGATGCCAAGGTCCTTTTGCAGTTTCTGTATCAGTTGCAGGATCTGCGCCTGTATGGACACGTCCAGCGAAGCAACCGCCTCGTCGGCTATCAGCAGTTCCGGGTCCGTAACCAGCGCCCTGGCGATGGCGATGCGCTGCTGCTGCCCACTGGAAAACTGGTGCGGATAACGTTTCAGCGCGCTTTGATCAAGGCCGACGGTCTCCAGTATACGCGCGGCTTTTTTACGCTGGCTGTCTGTGTAGCCGATGGCAAAATGCTGCAGCGGTTCCAGCAGCGTTTGCTCGACGGTGCGCCTGGGGCTCAAGGATGCCGACGGCTCCTGGAAAACCAGCTGAATGTGCTGACGGGCGGATTTCAGTTGCCGTGGATCCATGCGGCAGATGTCTTCGCCCCTGAACAGGATTTCACCCGAATCCGGTTCCAACAGCCGCACGATGGCGCGTGCGATACTGCTCTTTCCGGCACCCGATGCCCCGACCAGGCCGAGGGTCTTGCCCGCCATGATCTTCAGGCTGACACGATCGACAGCGACGTGCTCATGACGCTGAAAACTCAGTGATAAATCCCGGAGTTCGAGTAAAGGCAGTCCCTCAACTGGTGCGGGTATATTCATCACAAGGGCCTGAAACAGGCTGCACCCCTGCCGTTTTCGTCATCGAGTACCGGAACGGACGTCCGGCAGCGTGCCTCGACCCTGGCGCACCTGGGTGCAAAGTGGCATCCGGGGGGCAAGTCCGTCGCTGCCGGTACCTGGCCGGGTATCGCACGGATGGTTGCCGGTCGCGTGGCGCCGAGCTGCGGAATACATGCGAGCAAGCCCGCGCTATAGGGATGCCGGGGATGGGAAAACAGGCTTTCGCAATCCGTCGTTTCAATGATGCGTCCGCAATACATCACCATAACATCACGGCAGTTTTGCCTGACCACGGCCAGGTCGTGGCTGATATACAGGATCGCCGTGCTGTTAAGGGTCTGCAGGCGTGCGAGTTGCTGCAGTATCAGCGCGCGGCTGCTGCTGTCCAGTGCCGTGGTCGGTTCATCGGCGATGATAACGGCGGGTTTGCACACCGTCGCCATGGCAATCATGGCCAGTTGGCGCATGCCGCCGGACAATTGGTGCGGGTAGGCCGCAGCAATGTCTTCAGCCTGGCTGAAACCAACGCTTTCAAGCGCCTCGAGCAAGATTTGACGAACCTGTTGTTTACTGCCGCCGAAGTGCCGCCGGTATACCGCGCCGATCTGTTGCCCCATGGTGAACACGGGATCGAGCGCCGTGGCAGGTTGTTGAAAAATCATTGCAATATCGCGGCCCAGCACCGTACGTCTTTGTCGGGGACTCCGTGTGTAAATATCCCTTCCGTTAACCTCGATGCCGTCGCAGCTCAGGTTGATTCCGGGCACCGGCAGTTGTCCCATAATGGCTCTTGCCGTCATGGTTTTGCCACAACCGGATTCTCCGACCAGTCCCGTGACGTCGCCCGCGTTGATACTGAAGCTGATCCGGTCCACCACCGGTACAGGCCCGGACCTGGTCTCGAGCCAGACGCTGAGGTTTTTGACATTGAGGGCCGCGGTGGTCAATTGAGCACCCTGCGCATGTCCAGCGCGTCCTGCAACGCGTCGGCCAACAGGTTGAAGCCCATCAACAACAGGAACAATGAACTGCCGGCGGCAATAAAGTTTCCAAAATGACCGGCCAGGACCTCCTGTGAACTCTCCGCCAGCATCAGTCCCCAGCTAACCCCGTCCTGTATACCCAGTCCGAGAAAACTCAATATGACCTCGGTGTTGATGGCGGCGACGAATACGATGGTGCTCTGAACGAGGAGAAGGTGAACGGTGTTCGGCAATACATGCCGGAACACGGTTTTAAGACCGGGCAGACCGATCGCCCGCGCTGCGGCGATGAACTCCCTCTGTTTTATCCGCATGACTTCACCGCGGACGATACGGGCGGTGGTTGTCCAAAACGTGATGATCATGGCCAGGTGCATGGCCCATGGGTTTCCCTGCAGCGCGAAGGCGACGGCCGCGGCAAAAAGATAAAACGGGATCGAGTCCAGCACGCCCTTGACCCAGAGGATAAGTTCATCTATCCAGCCATGGCTGTACCAGCCGGCCAGGCCACCGAGCACGGCGCCCAGCACGGTGGAACACAACGTCACCAGCAGGCCCACCTCGAAAGCGGTAGCGGTACCGAACAGGGTACGATTCAGGATATCCTGGCCGAGCAGGTTGGTGCCAAACCAGTGCGCGGCACTACTGCTTTCATATTGCTCGCCGGTGACCTCCGACCAGCCCTGGCCAAGCAGGCCGGTCCAGACACATATGGCCAGCAAAAAGAAAATCGTCACCACGATGAGGCCGCCCATGCCGTAGGGGTCGAATTTCAGTCGCTGCCAGGTGGTCCGCATCACGTTTTTGCAACCCTTGGATCGACCAGGCCGTAAAGAATGTCATTGATCGTCAGCGCCGCGACAAACAATACGCCGGTCAGACCGACCACCGCTTTGAGTATGGGCTGGTCGCCGCTGGTAATCGCGTTAAAGGTGACCAGGCCGACGCCGGGGATGCCGAAATAACTTTCCAGCAGCAGGCTTCCGGATATCAGGACAAAAGGCACCGAGAACATGAAACGCGTCAGCACCGGGATCAGGCTGTTCTTCAGTACGTGTTTGAACAGCAGTTCTGTAGGGCCTGCACCATAGGCCCGCAGGGTACGAATGTGGTCCCGTTCGATCTCATCCGCCATGACGGCCCGGTAAAAGCGCGTGTTGTAGCCCAAAGTTACGAGAACCAGCGCCAGGGTGGGTACGGTCACGTAGTACATATAGGAGCCGGCGTCATGCACCTGCCAACCGCGCACCGGGAATAAATTAACACCGTACGGTGTACATAACAGCACCTGCAAGCCGATGATAATGACCAGGAAGCTGATACTCATGCCGACCACCGAGGCGCCCATGACCAGCTTATCCAGCCACCTGCCGCGGTACCAGGCAGCCATCAGCCCCAGCGCCAGTCCCAGCAGGTTGCCCAGTATGAAGCCGGGCACAACGAGCGCGATCGAGACCGGCAGGGTACGGATCAAAATTACCGATACGGGCTCGCCGGTGGAGTCCGACAGGCCCAGGTCGAGCGTGACGAGCTGCCGGACGTAATCGCCATAACGCAGCAGGAAAGGCCGGTCATATCCCAGCGCGTGTCTGACTTCGGTGATTTGTTCCGCGGTGGGGTTCTTGCCAACGAGTTCATAGGTCTTGTCGGGACCAAAATAAACCATCAGCAGAAAACTGATAAACGTGACGCCCAGTACCAGTGGAATACCGTACAGCAACCTGCGGGTAAGGTAGCGGCCATTCATCGCGTCGCGCTTGCCGGCTCCGCGAGGTCAACGAAACGTAAAAAGTAACCGCCCAGAAAGGAACGGTCAGGTTTCATGATGAATTTTTTATCCCACAGGAACAGCAGGGTTCTCGAGATACCGGTGATGCCGACGCAATCATCCATCAGCAATTGATTCATTTCACGGTAGATGGCCGTCCGCTCGGGCGATTCGCTCATGGTCGCGCTGATTTCATACAGGCGGTCATATGCCGGATTACTATAAGAGGCCGAGTTTGAACCCGGCGCGGCATTGGGCCCGTAATAGAGTTGCATGAGGTTCTCGGTATCCGGGTAGTCCATCGTCCAGCTGCTGTTGATCAGGCTCACCTTGCCCTGTGAATAAGCCCGCTGGTAATCACCGTAGGTGGCAAATATCAGTGGACGTATCTTGTCCGCGGGGTAGCCGGCCATCATCATGAAATTCCTGAACTGTTCGAAGGACTGGCGTTCGGTCACACCGTTTGGAAACCCGTAGTCGAGCGTCGGCAAGGTGTCTTCGTTCCAGCCGTTCTCGCGCAAAAGTTCTTTAGCCCCTTCAAGGTCATGGGTGATGTAGGACATATCGCCATGCGGGTCATATTCGGGTACCGAGGGCGGGATGATCCCGGGGAAGACCCGGCCGATATCGTAAAAGAAAATTTCGTTGGTTTTCTTCCAGTCGAATGCTTTTACCATGGCGCAACGCAGGGCGTGATTGCGGCGGTTCCGTTCGGGATCGGGGTTATAACCGAGTTGTTCGTCGGCCATGTTGAAATTGGTATAGATAAAGCCCGATTCCGGTGATGCTTCGAAAGCCCATGATTGCGCGTATTCGGGTTTGAGGGTGGGTGGTGAGCGTTGGCTCAGAATGCTGTCGAACTGGCTGACGGGAACCTTTATGAAATTCAATTCACCCGATGCGAAAGCATTCCACCGGGCGGCCCCCTCGGTAACGAATTCAAATTCGAGCCGATCGATAAACGGCGGTATCCTGCCTTGCAGCTTTTGCAGGTCCGGATTAACTTCCCTGGCGGGGTCAAAGCCCTCTGCGGCAAGATCGAAAGGTTCCTGACGGAAGGCTGAGTTTTTGATCAGCACCGCACGCACGCCATCGCGGGAGCGCAATGTGAAAGGACCTGAGCCCACCGGGTGACTGGATAACATTTGCCCGTATTTTTCAACCGCCTCCCGCGGCACGATCGCGGCATAACCCTGTGTCAGCGTATGCACCAATTGCGGAAACGGCCGCGTCAGCCTGATCTGGATCGTGTAATCATCCAGCGCGCGTAAACCTTCAACTTCAGCATCGTAATCCGAACCGTCCGTTTTCCAGCGATCCAGGCCCTCGATCCGCCCCTGCCATAGCCAAGCGCCCTGGGCGCGGGTATCCGGGTCAAAATGCCGCTTGATGGAATAGACGAAGTCCCGGGCTTTGACTTCCCGCCCGGTTGCGTTCTCAAAGGCCGGGTCGTCATTGAAATACACGCCCTGCTTGATTCGAATGGTCAGCGTTAACCCGTCATCCGAGATTTCAGGCATTGCCGCTGCCAGGTTGGGTTGCAACTGGTATGGACGGGCAAGGTACTTGTAACGGTAGAGTGTGTCGTAAAGGTTGACCACGATGAAGTTGGCGTAAATGGATGCCGCCTGGGCAGGGTCGAGCGAACCAGGCGCCCCATCCATGGCGTGCTTGTATATTTTTACCCTGGAAATGCTACTGTCACTGTCCGGGGCCTGTCCGCAACCACCCAGCATCAATAGTACCAGCAGGATTATGATTTTAAGTTTTGTCAGCATTCTGCCCTGTGGACAACTTTTGTTGGTGTCTGTCGTAGATTGCAGCTTATCCCAGCGAGGCCCTGTGCGCCAACCAGGGCCTGTTAACACGATGCGAAAATCCATCGACCGCGGTCGTTTTTTTGCAGGACAAGGCGCATAGAGCCTAATTACCGGTACTTTCAGAGTCTACCTGTGGCTGCAAATGCAAGGCGGGGCCCGCAGGAAATGGCGTGTCCTTTCTAACCCGTATATTGCACCAGTCGGTATCGGGCCTCACCGTATCTAATTGAATCGATTGACTTAAATAGAATTTTTGTTGATGAATCCCAGGGTACACTTTGTACCCGGCCCGGTGTCTACTCCCGGTCCTGGCTAGTTCAGGCACGCCTGGACTCGAGCTTCCCTCGGACCATAGCTATGGCTATGATCCTCACTCCAGCCCTGCACCCAACCGCACCTGACCGTTGAGTACCTCCTTCCGTTGCGCCAGTCTCCGGGATACGGGTGCAACATGCGGGCCAGGCGCCACCAGGGCACCAACACGAAACACGGGCGGTTGTCGCGAGAGCGGTTTAAAACGACCTAGGAGCCTGTCGGAGTTAACATGATCTACTGCGGAAAAACCGAGTTTGGCCAGATTTTCCGCTCTTTCTCGTTAAATAGCGGTGCTATATTCTCCTCAAAAGATCGAAAAATCTGACTCAAATCGGCTCTCCCTCGCTACGATCGGTCAAATCCGACAGGCTCCTAGCGGTTGTCTTCTTTTACCGGTTCCCCTTCTTGCGGGTAATCTTCGAGATAGAGGTCATAATCCGTCGTCGGCGGGTCACCGTCATAAATCTGGTACTGACGGCTTTGCAGCCATACGTCGCGAAGCAGCAAATAAGGGTCATAGGCCTGCTCAAGCTCCGCATCCTGGTCCAGGTACCTGGCCCTGATATCGATGCCGCGGACCGCCCACAAACCCCAACGGTTGCTGCCATGGAAAACCTGGCCCACCGGACTGTAAAAACTGTCCACCACCAGGCCTGTGCCATCGCGGAAAGTGGATGGCCCGACAAACGGAAACATCAGGTACCTGCTGTTGTCGTAGCCCCACTTTGCCAGCGTCTGGCCGAGGTCTTCATTGTAATAGGGTATGCCCATTTGGGTCGCTATATCGAAAAAACCAAACAGGCCGAAAGTTGAATTG
Organism: uncultured Gammaproteobacteria bacterium; assembly: GCA_963801195.1. GTDB lineage: Bacteria > Pseudomonadota > Gammaproteobacteria > Xanthomonadales > SZUA-36 > SZUA-36. Next base: position 1,329,129 of record CAWDDX010000003.1, read on the forward strand.
GCCAGAAAACGGCCAATGGTGGCGAGGCTTTGTTTGAACTTGCCTTGCAACACCTGGTTGACATAGGTCACAGGTGCGTCCAGGTTCCTGAAGAAATTCCCGACCCCGCGCTGCATCGGATCAGGCAAGACCTTGTCGTAGGCTACGGCGACCGGTCTGACCACCTTGTCCATACCCTGGTTGAATGCGTAGACCTTGCGGTTATAAGCTTCCCACGGATCATTTTCCGGATCGGTCAGTCGGTTTTGCGTACTCGCACAGCCCGTCAGCAGCAGGCTGAGCAAAACGATACCGGCAAGGTGACGTGAGATTTTCATATACCGGTGTCCTACTCGGCCAGTTGCAACTGGCCGGAATTGAGACGCTCAATGACGCTGTCAATACCATTGGCCTGGACTTCGGGCATGATCTGGTTGCGGTAGGTGGTGACATAGGAAATGCCCTCCACGATCACGTCAAAAGCTTTCCAGCCTTCTTTTGTTTTGTGAAAGGCATAATCTATCGGGGCTTCGCCGCCATCCGGCAGACCTATTCGTGTTCTCACGCGTGTGAGTTTATCATCCAGATCCCCTCGTTGCGGCAGCACCTGGAGTTTGATCTTGCTGTTGAAATTCAGCATCCCCTTGGCGTAGCGATTAATCAGCAGGTTACTCATACAGGTGGCAAATTCATCGATTTTTGCCTCATCTATACCCCGGCCTGCCCGGCCCAGTATAAGCCGCGCGGAATAGTTAACATCCAGTACGGGAATCAATTCCCGGTGGATCAGGTCTATCAATTGCTGCGGGTCGGCGTTGTAAGCCTCCAGGTTTTCAGTCAATGCGGCAAAAAGCTGACCGGCGGTATCCTCGACCAGTGAAACCGGGTCGCCGGCCCTGGCCTGGGCTGACAAATTACCACTGAATACAGACGCCAGTATCAAAAGTAGCAGTATCCGGAGCCTCACTCTTTGTCCTCCTTATCGGAATTGAACAGGTATTTACTGATCAGTGTTTCCAGAACGACTGCCGATTGGGTAATAAAAATCTGGTCACCATCGGCCAGTGCCTCCATGGACCCGCCTGGAGCGAGACCGACGTAACGGTCGCCCAGCACCCCGCTGGTCAGAATGGATGCGCTGCTGTCATTGGGAATATCTGAAAACCGGCGGTCGATTTTCATTTCAACCACGGCATCAAATTCGACCGGATCCAGCGTGATCTGATCGACGAGACCCACGGTGACACCGCCGATCTTGACCGGGGCGCGGTTCTTCAGGTCCGCCACGTTGCTGAAGCGGGCGGAAACCCTGTAGGTATCTTTTCCAACCTGCATGCCGTAATCGGTTGCCTCGGTGGCCAACCACAAAAGAGCCGCGATACCCAACAGCAAAAAAATTCCCGATGACAGTTCTACTTTGTAATTCGCCCGCATGATTTTTCTGCAAAAGCCTCTTTGTCAATAGCCGTTCAAATTAAAAATGAAGTCATTATAAAGTCAAAAATGAGCACCAGGACTGAACTTATGACAACCGTCCGGGTGGTGGCGGTTCCGACACCTTCGCCAGTGGGCTTTGCATAGTAGCCGAAATACACTGCAATAAGACTGACGAGGCCGCCAAATACGACACTTTTCCAGACTCCGCCCATGAAATCCTTACCGAAATAGATGCCGGTCTGTAATTTGCTCCAGAAAATGCCCGGATCAAGCCCCATGACCCCGATGGAGAACATGACTGCGCCGAGGATTGCAAAGGCGTTAAACATCGCAGTCAGCAATGGCATGGAAATCAATCCGGCCAGGAAGCGTGGCAGGGCAATCCGTTGGACCGGATCGATCGCCATCAGTTGCATGGCTTCAATCTGGCTGGTGGCTTTCATCAAACCGATTTCCGCTGCAATTGAAGTGCCGGCGCGTCCGGCAAACAACAGGGCGGTCAATACCGGGCCCAATTCGCGAAACAATGATTTACCCACCAGCAGGCTGACCTGGTCAGAAGCGCCGAACTGTTGCAGGGCATTGATCGATTGCAGGGACAGCACCATGCCGACAAAAAAACCGCAGATCATGATGATGACCAGCGAGCGGGCGCCGATCAGGTAGGTCTGTTGCAGCGTACTTGTCAGCAGGCCGAATTCAAAACGAATGCTGCCGAGCATGCGGAACAGGAACAGACCGCAATGACCGGTTTCAGCTATTGGTGCCAAAATCCTGTTCTTCCGTTCCCATTGCGTGTTCATGAACGTGACTGGCTCGTTTGGGTATCGCCGGTGGTGTTCTGGTACCTGAAAGAAATCGGTCCTTCTACCTTTCCGTTCATGAACTGGTCAACCGACGGGTCTTCACTTTGTTCCAGGTCCCGTGGCGGGCCTTCGGCTATCAGCTTTCCCGTGGCAAGAATATAGCAGTAGTCCACCAATTTCTTCATCTGTTCGACATTGTGTGTGACGATAACGCTGGTCAGACCCAGTTGGTCGTTGGTTTCGCGGATCAGACTGACTGATAGTGGACCTGGCAATCGGGTCGAGGCCAGTCATGGGTTCGTCGAACAATACGATTTTTGGATTTAAAATTACTGCCCGTGCCAACGCGACACGGCGGGCCATGCCGCCTGACAGGCTGTGCGGCATCAATTCTTCGGTACCCGCCAGGCCGACGGAATCGAGTTTGGCCAAAACACGCTCATGGATGGTCTCTTCCGGCAGCCTGGTATGTTCTCGCAGTGGCGTCGCAACATTCTCAAAAACAGTAAGGTCGGTAAACAATGCGCCGTTTTGCAACAACACCCCGATATCTTTTCTGCCCTCGTATAATTCACGCCGTGAAAGACCGGAGACTTCTTTTCGATTGACTTCGATACTGCCTTTTGACGGTCGCAACTGACCTGAAATCAGGCGCAGGATCGTGGTCTTTCCAACGCCGCTGGGACCCATAATAGCCACGATGCTGCCACGCTGAATATCCATGCTCACATCATCCAGTATGATTTTGTCGTCGCGTTGGAACGATACGTTTCGAAGGCGGATAATCGGATCTTTCAAGCTTTCGTCCCTGTTGCCGTCATGTGAATGGATCGTGTGATGTACTGACCGGTAAGCATGCGATCATATGTCAAATTACCCGGCTAATTGTAGTATGAAATTGAACTATTACCGAGATATTAAATGATTGGAAATTTTTTGCGGGCAAAAAAAACGAGGGAGGCTTGCGCCTCCCTCGTCGTAGAAGTGTAGGAACTCCGCTTCTGGTGGACTGCAGATCCTCCTAGGCCTTTCCAACTTTGTCCAGTTCCGATCTGTTCTGCCCTTCGGTTTCTGGTCACGGGCCTTCCTCCCGTCTTTATTTATCGACGCTTTCGCGTCTATCTCAAGGAATCGCGAATCCCTATCGAGTCACCCTAATGGTACGGCCGCTTCTTTGGCAGAACCCGGCCTGGGTGACACGTCCTGTACCATCTGGACGTTTACCGTTTTCATCTACCTTTTCTTCCTTCAGGCGGGTCGGCCTTCCGGTATATTCGCATTCCGTACGCTTCCAGCCTTGCGGCCCTTACCGTCCGTTTCCAATCAGTCGATCTTCTTCTCCCGGTTCCGGTCTTTCAACCTTCTCCGCTTGTGCCCGATCTGTCGATCTTCTTCGTCCGTTTCCAGTCTTTCGACCTTCTCCGTTCTTCCTGCGACCCCAATCTTGCGATTGGTTGGTTTCTGTCTACGGGGGATTCAAATTACACTTACAAGAGCTAATTGTCAAAGCAGAAAAAGTCATATTTAGGACGTTTATCTAATCGTAAATATCAGTAAAAATTTACAAGTCACTGAATAGAAAACCAAGACTGGAAACGCCTCTCTTTTTAATTTGCGATAAAGCGAATGATATTGATTAAAATTAGCTCAAGTAATTTTCCAGATAAAAAACCCGGGCTCCAGTCCCGGGTTCGGTCTCGAAATTTTTACTGATTTTCGACTTACAAGAGTTCAACCAGCAGGTACAAAACGGCCGTCAGTACAAAGCCGCTGACGACCACGCCTTTGACAGAGGTGAAGGGTCCGGTTTTGCCAAACACGCCGTTTAGCGCCAGGACTGCGATCAAACCAAAAACGGCAGCCAGTGATACCGCGCTTTCGTTTTGTATCGGGGTCTGTATTTGTCCGAGGTGAACCGAAGAGGCCATGAAAAACAGCATTGGAACTGAAAACAGGGTGTTTGTGCGTGATGCGAGACCGGCTTTGCTCAACGCGGCTGCAGCACCCGGCAGCGGCTCGCCTCCGCCAGCAACCTGTTTGAACGATGCGATGACGATCTTCTGGTTTGGCCAGATGATCAACCAGACATTGAGAAACATGATGATGCCCATGGTTGCGCCAATCAAAATGCCCATGCCGCTGAGATGCTTGATATAAATTAGTAAAATGCCGCTTAGGAAAGTGAACATTGCACCCCAGCGGAACCACCAGAGTGCATTTGGCACGAGTTTTTGAATGACATCCGACTTGGCGCCGCCGTCGGCAGTCTTGAAGTATTCACCCTGTATAAAATTGAAGTAATACAGTAATCCAACCCAGGTCACGCCGGCCAGCAAGTGTACCCAGCGCAGCAAAAAAGCAAGTGCGTTCTGACTCAGTAAGGCAAGTTCCACGTTCTTATTCTCCTTGTTGCAGGTTATTGGTGACGTATGCGAGGCGCACCAGTGTACTGTATCGTAATTTCGTCGATACGGAATAGTGCCGGGTGCAATTGCCGGGGAATACCTGAAATGCGAAGCATTTTTACTGTTCCAAGTTGGCAACGGAGTCTATAAAATCAGCTAGGAGTCTGTCGGATTTGAAATGATCTACTGCGGAAACTCCGAGTTTGGCCAGATTTCCCGATTATTTTCGTTAAATAGCGGTGCTATTCGCCTCAAAAAATCGAAAAATCTGACTCAAATCGGCTTTTCCTCGCGACGATCGGACAAATCCGACAGGCTCCTAGGGAACAGATCAGAGGTTCCTTAACAGGACGGATCAGCAGCAGAATCTCCACGGCCGCTTTCGAACAACAATGCCCTGATGATTTCGCCCCGGTTGACACAGGCAACAACAGGTAGCCATGCGCCCAGAAGCAGAACAAAAACAAAGCAATAAAACTGCTGACCCCGGTCCGCCGGCGACACGTCCGGATGCTTATCCGTTCCTGCTTGATGCCGTTGTGCTTGCAGGTACCCACCGGAATCCGAAACGGTTGATTTCAGGACGCAACAAGGCTTTTCTGGAAGTCGGCGGCAAGAAACTTGTCCGTTATGTAATCGATGCACTGCTGGGTGCGCAAAGCATAGGGCAGGTCTTCGTGGTTGGGCCGGCCGAAGAACTGCTGGAGGTGCTGGCGGGTTATTCCAGGAAGGTGAGTGTTATCGCCCAGCGCGGGAAAATGCTGACCAACTGCTGGGCCGGTATCGAGGCATCTGAAGATGCCCACAGGTATGAAACCAACATACCCCTGGATCAAAGACCCATATTGATCATTTCCTGTGACTTGCCGCTGGTCACGGCACGTTCCGTCGATGATTTTATCAGCCGTTGCGCACGTCAGGACAAACTGTCAGAACATCCTTTCGCCATGCTCGCCGGTGTCGTTGACGAACCTTCCGTCAGGCCCTTCCATCCCGACGGAGACAAGCCGGGTATAAAACGCCCTTTTGTCGAGCTTGAGTTCGGTCGTTTGCGCCTCGCCAATATTTACGTGGGACGGCCACGGAACCTGGCAAACCAGGAATTCCTGCAGACCGGATTTTCCTATCGTAAAGCCAAGGACTGGAAAAATGTTGTCGCCCTTGCTTTTAATTTCTTCAAAACCCAGGGCGGTTGGCAGGCGACATGGATGACGATGCGTGTTCAACTGACCTTGATGCTTTCAAAGAGAAAAGGTTACTGGTACCGGCGGCTCAAGAAAGGCAATACCCGGGAAAGGGTTGAAAAAAGTGTTAGCGAGGTGCTGGGCGGTCCAGTCAGGATAGTTATCACACCCTACGGTGGTTTGAGCCTGGATGTCGATGACGAGGAAGACTTCCGGGTACTCGATGCCCGTCACGGGGACTGGTCGGCAATCACCGCGGCGGTCGGTACCGGCAAGAACTGACTTTCATTCAGAAAAGACAGCCCGGTATGGCGCTCATTTCAACAGGACCAGTGAAAATGCGGGCCAAAAAGCTATCAATACGACTGACAGCAGCAGAAATACAAAAAACGGCAGGGTGGAAAAGTAGATATCCACGATCGGCCGGTCGAACCGGTAGCCGGCAATAAACAGGTTCAGACCTACCGGTGGTGTGATGTAGCCGAGTTGCATGGTGGCAAGGAAAACGATTCCGAGGTGAACCGGGTTTACCCCGAACTGCGTGGCGATCGGCAGGATCAACGGTACGACCAGTACGATTGCCGAGAAAATATCGAGGATCGCCCCGAGTATCAGTAAAAACAGCAATAGCATCACCATGAAAGCGATGTCTCCGGTGACGAAACCGCTGATCCAATGTAATAGTTGCTGCGGTACACCGGCGTCAATCATGAAATTGGTGGAGGCGCGGGACACGCCCAGTATCATCATGATGCCGCCGACCAGGACCATGGATTCACGTATGATGGATGGAAGTTTGCGGAAGGAAACCTCTTTGAGTATGAAAACGTCGACCACCAGCACGTACAGGGCGGTCACCGCGGCGGCTTCGGAAATTGCAAAATAGCCGCTGTAGATTCCACCCAGCACGACGATCGGCAGCGGTATCTCCCAAACGGACTCGCGCAAGGCTGTGCGGACCTCGCGCCATGAAAAATCTCCCAGTGGCGTGCGTATTGCGCGATTTTTCCAGATGCTGTAAGCGGACAGGATGACCAGCATCAGGAACCCGGGTAGCAGACCGGCCAGGAACAGGCTTTCTATGGGAACTTCCGCGACCACACCGTACAAAATCAATGGCAGGGACGGTGCAAACAGCAGGCCGAGACTGCCCGCGGATGTAACCAGGCCGAGATTGAACTTTTCCGGGTAGCCGGCCTGTTGCATGGCGGGAAACAGGATTGCACCCAAAGCGATGATGGTGACACCCGAGGCGCCGGTGAACGCGGTAAAAAATGCACACGCGACCAGTGAAACCACCGCCAGCCCCGCCGGCATCCAGCCGAGTAGGGCGCTGGTCAGACGCACCAGGCGTCTGGGCGCATTGCTCTCGCTCAACAGGTAACCCGCAAAAGTGAACAGCGGTATGGCCAGCAGGATGGGCATCTCGGCAATACCGTAAAACTCGATGGCGATTGCCTGCAGGTCAATATCGGCCTGGTAAAAATTCCAGAATGCGCCCGCCGCGATGACCGCGAACAGCGGTGCGCCGAGCAGCAGCAGAACCACCATCAGTATCCCGAAGGTCATCATGGATTTTCGTCGCCGCCGTTCAGTTTTCCAGTCCGGCTTAGCGGACGGGCGACCATCATGATCAGGTGACGTAAAGCCATCAGGGCAAAACCGACGGGTAATATAATCTGCATTGTCCAGGCAGGCACATCCCGCATCAGGGTGTCGCCAAACTCGTAGGAGCTGTACACAAAGCGCGCGCTGTGCCAGGCGAATAACGCGCATATCGATGCGGTGAACAAATCGATTACGACTTTCGTGACGAGTTTTGCGGCATCCGGCAGGAAACGGTCCAACACGGCAATGCTGATGTGCTTGTCCATCCGGCTCGCGGCCAGACCGCCGGCAACTGTCAACCACAACACCATCAGCCGTAACATCTCATCGCCCCAGAAAAGGCTGGTGTCAAAAACATTGCGAAGCAGTATCTGTGTGCCGGCCAGCAGGATCATGCTGATCAGAATCACCAGGAGTACGGCGTCCTCCGCATGCTTGCTCGCTCTCTCAAGCCAATAGTAAACCGGGGCAATACGTTTTACTGCGTGCATATTTTAGTCGTGTCGCCCGTGCGGAAACTATCCAGGTAGCAGTCCAGTTCGTCGAGCAAGCTGATATCGATGGCGCCTTCCTCGGCGAGCCGCCGGTTGGAAGCCTGAACTGCCTTGCGCCATTCAGGAACCTGTCCCTGGTCGGGGGTAACCGGCTTCATGCCGTTATCTATCAACGCCTTGTATGCCTTTTGATTGTCTTCATTACCCTGGTGGTCAAAAGCCTGGTAAATTTTCTCCATCACCTCACGGACGATCGCCTGGTCGGCGGTCTGAATGCGGTCAAAATATTTTTTGTCGATCGCGATCATGGCGAAAATATAGGAAACGGGCAGTTCCGTGATGTAGCTCACCTTGGTATTCCACTGCAGGATAATGGTGGCGGCCGGCGGGCTCATAATGGTATCGATCAGTTCAGTCTGTAAACCTGTCATGACATCGGTTAGCGGCATCAGTACGGGGGAGATACCCAGCGCCTTGCTGGCCTCATATGCGAACCTGTCGCCGTCAGGTATCCAGACTTTTTTGCCCTGGAGATCCTTCAGATTGGCGATTGGCTTGTTTGACATGAGGCGGGCGAAGCCGCCACCGGCAAAACCGAAATTGACATACCCGGCCTGCTCAATGAGGTCACGCAATTTGGCGTCCATCCTGGTCCTGACAAACTGGACCTCCTCGAGGTTATTGAAAAGCATGGGCAGGGCATAGAGTTGACTGTCTTTCTGAACGTCTATGAGCCCGTTCGCAGTAAATGCGCCGCCGTGCAGCTGGCCGATACGAATTTTGCGCAGCACCTGCCGGTCGTTACCCTGTACGCCGCCGCCATAGAACTTGAACTTCACCCGGCCTGCGGTGCGTTTGTCGATTTCAGCGGCCCCGGCGCGCATCGCATCCATCCAGCTGGACCCTTCCGGGGCGATGGTCGCGAGCTTGATGGTCTGGGCGCTGGCGGTTGACACCGCTCCGAGCAGGATTAACCCCATGATGATGCGCGCGGCCATTGGCCACTTCGAAATCCCGTTGGTGCTAACCCGGACATCGCAGCAGTCGGACCCGGCTCTTTTTCCAAGCGATTGAATCGATTTCCGAATCTGAAGTTTTCGGCTTGCGTTAAAAAAGTACAGTTTGTAGCCGGGTCCGGTCCTATCCCGGCCCTGGCTGGTCAAACCACGATTGGCCTTGGGTTTCCTTCCACCCGTAGCCCTGCCAAGGTTCTCAGTCCAGCCCGGCGCCCAGCCGCGCCTGTCCCCGGCAATTGTTGCCGACATTGCCCTACCTCCTGCATTGCCCAGGCCACCCTCTCGAGCGCTTCCCGTTCTCACCTTGTCCCTGCTCTCGTGCGCCACCTTCCGGGATACTGATGCAATGTTCGGGCTAAACAGGTTCATAAATGTTCCTTTCTGTCAAAAATAGTCATCGGCGGAATCGAGCAAATCGCGCGCTTCGCGTTGTGCCAGTGTATTAAATAAAGTGTATCCGGCCTGAACAGGATCTGCAGACAGGACATCATTCAACAATTTGTCGTGCAGGTCCCGATCATACAATGTACGGGCATAATAGCGGGCATAATCAACATAAATTGAGAGGTCCTTGCCGTCAGACAAGGCCAGTGCACGTTCGTAATGTTTTTTTCCGGCCTCAAAATTTCCTCCGAGGGCCGGTGGCCGGATCGTATTGAGCACGCCCAGAAAATGCTCAACCTGGATTGCCTTGTATCCCGGATCAAGAGTCAGCACCCGATTGAGGGCGGATTCTACATGGGGGAGTCTTGCCATCGCGCCCCAATCGTCACTGTGGACCTTGATATAGGCGATGGAAGTCAGACCGTAGGTAAAAAGGCTGGGGGCGTCTTTGACGCCCAGTTCTTCCAGGACCGATTCAAATTCCTTAAAGGGGAGTTCCTGTATGCCGCAGGCCACCTCGTTGCTGGCGCACAAAGATTGCTGAGCATAGATGAGCGCTCGTTCCGTCAGGCGGTCCGCGCGTGCGGAGTCTTCGACGAAAATGACGCCGTAGGCGGCATACAGTTCGGCCGCCGCCGCCAGCATGGATGCATTATCCGGTGACCCGGCAATGAAGCTGTCGAGCAACAACAGGTACGCCGGTGCGCCGTCCCGCACGGTTTCAGGATCATCCTGGTTCATGATTGCGGAACCGAGGTTGGCCGCCATGTCATTGGTTGCTGATTGCATGATCGACGCGCACGCGCCGAGCAAAATAATGATCAGGGCGGTTATCGTTACTCGTATCGTGTTCTGTTTCACTTCAGTCGGCTGGCTGCTTTCGAAGGCGGCAATTATAAACCGATAAACAACGGGATGCTGAAAGGATCAATTCGGTGGCTGGCGCAAGGAACCTGGTATGGAAAACACCCGGCTCCCTAACAGGCCGGTCTAGGGGGGGGATTGACCGGATTAAAGGGAGCCGGGTGGAACTCAAACTAAAAAATCGGGATAACTGCGGCAATCACAGCTATCCCAACCTGTCTTCTTCTTATTTTAGTGTGCCTGGTTTAAACGATTGGTTAATTATTGCTTTCCAACCGCAGTTGGATTCCTCTGAGAAGGCACCGGGTGCGTGGATTATCACCTGTCGTAAAATTAAGCCCGTGCCAGTTTCGGAGGACAAACCACATGGCTTAAGTTTGGTACTCACAGGTTTCAACCCCCCGCATTTACCAGTTAGACCCGGACACCGGAGAGGAATTGTCAGAACGGCCCCAAGTACACACAATCAATATAGATAACTTCACTGGATAAAAACATCGGCAAGGGGGAATTTTGACAGAAATTTTACGGAACGTTTAAAGATAGGGTAGGATTAGCCACCTTGATGAGTTTTCACAACTAAGGAACCTTTGATTTATTCTGAGCGAAGTAGATTGCGATTCAAAATATCCAGATTCGGGGCGTGGATCGCACGTAATAGCTGGCTATTGGGAAGATTCACAACGCAGAAGCTGGGTATTTTGGACGCAAGATACGAGTTCATAAATAGATCAGGGGTTCCTTAAGTAAATGGGGATAATTTTCAGTGGGCTTTGAATGCTATCGCATCGGAGACCTGTTACTGGATGCTGGAACACAGGAAGTCACCCGCAACGGGACGGTCTTACAGGTACCCCGGCTTTCTTTCAAGTTGTTGCTGTCTCTTGCCCGGCACGCACCCAATGTCGTGACCACCGAACAACTGGAAGAGGAAGTCTGGGAAGGTTTGGTCGTTGACCGGGGTACGGTCAACAAGCGCGTGCTGTTATTACGCAAGGCGTTGAGTGGGGGCGTGGGTGATGACCCCTACATCGCAGTCATCCGTGGCACGGGCTACCGTTTGGTTGCCGGGGTTGAGCGCCTGGAACCCGCTCCGGGTGAACCGGTCCAGGAAGCGAACGGCGTACCGGGCGAGTCAAGCTGGTACCGCCGAGGTTTGGACATCGTTCGTACCGCCACTTACTGGTTGCTCGGCATGGTTGCTGTCCTGGTTCTTTACAAGGGATTGAACCAATCTTCCACTGACGCACACGAAACAGTTGCCGCCGACAATACCGCTGGCGAGTACCAGGCATCGGCGACGTCTTACAGCCCGATGTCTGTTGCGGTAATGCCATTTGTCGATCTGAGTGACAACCAGGTACACCATTATCTGGGTGAAGGTATTGCCGAGGACGTGATCAATTTGCTGGCGGGCATGGACGGTCTCAATGTCGTAGCGCGCACATCCTCGTTTGCATTCCATGACACTTCCGCAACGCTGCCGGAAATCGCCTCCAGGTTGCGGGTCGGAACGATTCTCGAAGGTAGTATCCAGTATTCCGGCGACCGGATACGTGTGACGGCGCAGCTGATTGACGCCGCCACCGGTTATCACATCTGGTCACAAAGTTATGACCGTTCCTTTGATGAGGTTTTTAAGGTCCAGGATGATATTGCTTTCAATATTGCGCAGACCCTCAAACTGACCCTTGGTAAAAACGAGCATCCGGATTCTGCCAAGTTCATGACCGCCGACATGGAAGCCTTCAAGCTTTATCTCAAAGGCCGCGACCTGTTGAATGAACGCATCCATCTACGCACCCAGGGTCTGTATGATGCGCTTGATTATTTCAATGCTGCTATTGCGCTGGACCCGAAGTTTGTACGCGCACACGCGGGTGTCGCCACCATTGACTGGCTGCTGACGTCCTATGACACCTCGCTGGATAAAGAAGAATATTATGAGAAAGCCGAGGCAAGTGCGAAATTCGCCCTCGAAATAAACCCCGATTCTATCGATGCGCTCGGCGCCCTGGCTTCAGTCAACGCAATGCGTGGTAATTATGAAGAGGCTGCTGAATTGTTTGACCGTGCCAGGGCCATTGGCAACAATGGTTCTGATATCGTATTTTGGGAAGCCATGCTGCACATCAGACTGGGTTATTTCGAGGAACTGATCGGCAACTTGAAGACGGAGCATGAACGCGATCCGCTCAACGAACACATTGCCTGGGTGCTGGCGGATGCGCTGATCTTTTCGGGTAAACCGGCTGAGGCGATGAATATTGTGAACCAGCTCCAGTATTTTTCCTTTCGTGACTATTACCTGGCCCTGGCCTTGATTTATACCGGCGATTACGAAATGGCACGACCGTATCTCCGCGATACGCGGATGCGTTCCGGTACGTTGCCGGGCTATTATGCGGATTTGTTGATAGATGCCCTGGAAGACCCCACCAGGAAAGATCAGGTGGCTGAAACAATTGTCACTGCGACAAATGAGGGAGAGTTGGATAAACTGGTTGGTTTTGAAGCGTTGTTGATGCTCGACTCGCCGCGTGCGTATGACCTGGGCATTGAACCTCTCAGTGATTTCAGGAACGTGCAGATCATTGCGCAAATTTGGAATAATTGGGCGGTCGAATTTCGCCAGGACCCTCGTTTCAAGAACTGGGTCCGAAAAATCGGTTACCTGGACTTCTGGCGGAAAAATGGCTGGCCGGACCGGTGCCGTCCGACCGGTATTGATGATTTTGAATGCATTTAAGGGGCCTCTGATTTATTCTGAGCGAAGTGGATTGTGAGTCAAAATGTGCAGATTCACCAAGAGCAGGCGCCTTCAGGCGAGACGTGGATCGCACGAAATGGCTGGCTGTTGACAAGATTTATCCTTAAATAAAACAATAGGTAAGAAGACTGTATGGATCTGACAACTCATTGGGCCGGTTACCTGTCGTTGGCGATATTCATTGGGGCCTACTCCCTGGTGATCCTCGAAGAAAATCTTCACCTGAGAAAATCCAAGCCCGTCATCGTGGCAGCCGGTTTTATCTGGATGCTGGTGGCTTTTGCCTACATGGCGTCCGGAGATACGCACTCGGCAGAAGAGCTGGTTCGGCATAATCTGCTCGAGTTCGCGGAACTGTTCCTGTTCCTTCTTGCCGCCATGACCTACATCAACACGATGGAGGAGCGCGGGATTTTCGAAGTGCTGCGTGCCTGGCTGGTCGGCCAGGGGTTTTCGTTGCGGCAGATTTTCTGGGTTACCGGCGGTATCGCATTCATGATGTCGCCGGTCGCAGACAACCTCGCCACCGCGCTGTTGATGGCCACGGTGGCCATAACGGTAGGTGGCAGCAATCACCGGTTCGTGGTGCTGGCCTGTATCAACATTGTCGTCGCCGCCAATGCCGGCGGCGCCTTCAGTCCGTTTGGCGACATTACTACGTTGATGGTCTGGCAGAAGGGGAATTTGCAGTTTACCGAGTTTTTCTCCCTGGTCGTTCCATCGATCGTCAACTGGGGCGTGACGGCGGGTATTTTGTCATTTGCGGTTCCGGCGGGTCAGCCCGAGCCGGTGAAAGAAGAGGCGCATCTGCAACACGGGGCCCTGGTCGTCGTAGCGTTATTCGCCATCACCATTACAATGGCGGTATCTTTCCACAACTTCCTGCACATGCCACCCGTTATCGGCATGATGACAGGGCTTGGCTTCCTGAAGCTGTTCGGCTATTACCTGCAACGCCGGGATCAGGCCAGGCTGGCCCAGGAAATGGTAGAAGGTTCCGCTTTGGGCATCCAGGCGCTGCATGACCGCGGTGAAGTTTTGCACAAGCATTTTTATGACATTTACATCAATTTGCAAAAGGCGGAGTGGGATACGCTGATGTTCTTCTACGGTGTGATTCTCTGTGTCGGCGGTCTTGGTGCTTTCGGGTACCTGGCGCTTGGTTCGGAAGTGATGTACCTGGGTATGGGGCCAACCACTTCCAACATCCTGGTCGGCGTCGCTTCTGCCCTTGTTGACAATATCCCGGTCATGTTCGCGGTACTCGCGATGAACCCGGAAATGAACCAGGGTCAGTGGTTGCTGGTCACATTGACGGCCGGTGTTGGTGGGTCGATGTTGTCCATCGGTTCGGCCGCTGGTGTCGCGGTGATGGGGCAGGCACGTGGCACCTATACTTTTTTTGCGCACCTGAAGTGGTCGTGGGCGATCGTACTTGGCTACGTGGCGAGTATCGCGGTCCATTTCTGGATCAATGCCGATTCATTTTGAGCGTCCAGGACCGGTAAAACACGACGTAACATCGTCGTCGCCGGTCACGGAATCGATCAAGCCGATGAGGAGCGTCATTGTGCCGGCAGTTGTGATCGCGCTGCGTGTACCCGACGTTTTTGGGGGACCGGGAGAAAATACATCCAGTCCGGAAATCGTGAAGTGCGCAATCAACACGCGCCCGGCGGCCCTGTCACCCAGCACGTAGCCTCCATTGTTCCATCATTGTGATGGACGGCCTTAAATCACAACACACGGAAGCAAACCAGCGAACGGTCGTGACTTTTCCGCTAGGTTATTTGCGGCATTTGCAGAATTCTAAAATGATGCATGTCAGTTATTCCCTGATTCTTCCAGCGAGGATACGCTTCGATCCTGGTTGACAATTGGTTCCTTAAGTATTCTTGATCTGAGTCATTTGTCATTCTCTGGGGCGGTGCTACCGTGCTTTTCACAAGTAGATTTATACACAGGATTTTCATGACAGGGTTCGTTTACAGCAAGATGGAGTCGCCCAAAGCCACGTGGACCACAGGTTCAATGTCGAGAGGTAAAACCCTGTCTGCCTGAATGGCGGGGGAGATTCACCATGAGCAATACTACGTCATTTCCATCGGAGCTGATCACCAAGTACGGCCTGGCGGGGCCGCGCTACACGTCTTACCCGACCGCGCTACAGTTTCACGAGGGCTTTGATGCTGAGGCATATCACCGGCATGTGCGCTACAGCAATGACGATCTGATCCCGAGACCTCTATCGTTATACGTGCATTTGCCGTTTTGCAAGGAACTTTGCTATTACTGCGCCTGCAATAAAAAGGTGACCCGCAACACCCAACTTGCCGAACTTTACCTGCAGCACCTGGATAAGGAAATCGAGATGCAGGGTAAATTGTTTGACCGTGACCGGCAGGTCATACAGCTGCATTTTGGCGGTGGCACACCAACGTACTATGATGACGCGCAACTCCGGCACATCGTCGATCAACTATCCAACAACTTTCTTCTGAGCCGCTCAGCCAGTCGGGAATTCTCAATCGAAATCGACCCGCGTACGGTGGACGAAGACAGGATCTCCCACCTGGCCGACATCGGTTTCAACCGGGTCAGCATGGGCATACAGGATTTCGACCCGGCGGTGCAAAAAGCCGTCAACCGTATCCAGGATGAAGGTAAAACCCTGGGACTGATCAATGCGGCGCGCGAGTCAGGTTTCAACTCGGTGTCGGTGGATTTGATCTATGGATTGCCATTGCAAACGCCGGAATCGTTTGAAAAAACCATCGATTCGGTTCTGACTGTCCGTCCGAATCGCATGTCAGTTTATAACTACGCCCATTTACCCCACCTGTTTCGCGCCCAGCGCATGATCAGTTCGGAGCAGGTGCCGGTGCCCGAAGTGCGCCTGCAACTGCTGGCGTCAACGATAACCAAGCTGGTTGAAGCGGGTTATGTCTACATCGGCATGGACCATTTTGCTCTGCCCGACGATGAACTGTCGATCGCCATGGAAAACGGTACTCTGCAGCGTAATTTCCAGGGTTATTCGACCTGCCGTGAGACCGACCTGGTTGGCATGGGTGTCAGTGCGATAGGCAAGGTGGGCAATAGTTTCGCGCAAAACCTCAAGGATATACGCGACTGGCAGGCAGCGATTGAAAATGGTGTACTTCCGGTCTGGCGTGGTTTAAGCCTGAGTGGCGAAGACCGGCTCCGGCGCGGTGTGATCTCGGCCATCATGTGCCAGGGATTTGTCCGTTTCTCAGACTTTGAGCAAAAATATGGTATTGATTTCAATGATCATTTTGCCCTTGAACTGGAGTCGCTCAAACCATTGGAAAAAGACGGTCTGATTGAATTATCCGAGGGCAGCATCGATGTGACACCGACCGGCTTGCTGCTATTACGTGCGATCGCGATGAAATTCGACGAATACCTGATCAACGATCTGCAAGGAAAATCTTACTCAAAAGTTATTTAATATCTCTGATAAGCTATAATCCACTGCTAATTTGAACCGCTGGTGCTGGATTTGGCGATACATGAGCTCTGACATACAACAGAAACCCTATTTCCCCGAACGTATTCAGGTTGCCTGCAGCCAGTGCACGCTCGGAGATTTGTGCCTGCCACGCAGTCTCGATGCTGCCGGTGTCGAACAATTTGAACACATCGTCAACAAATCCCGCCCCATTCAACCCGGCGAACATATATTCCGTGCGGGTGACAAGTTCCAGTCCATTGCGGCGGTTCGGGCGGGTTGTTTCAAGAGCTACGTGATCGATAAGAACGGTGAAGAACAGGTGCTGGGGTTTTACCTTCCCGGCGAAATCATCGGTTTTGACGCCATTCACGAAAAAACACACAAGGCCAACGTGGTCGCGCTTGATACCAGTTCGGTTTGCGGACTCAGCTTTGAATCGGTCACCGAAATGGCCAGGCAGCTGCCAAAGCTGCAGGAAGAACTGTTTCGTGTGATGAGTCTGCATATTTCCGAACTCGAGGCGAGTGCCGCCGATCTGAGCGCGGAGGAAAGAATTGCCAGCCTGCTGTGTTCGCTATCGAGGCGTTTCGCAAGCCGCGGTTACTCATCCAAGGAATTCAACCTGAGCATGTCGCGCCGCGATATCGCCAGTAACCTGCGTCTTGCCACAGAGACCATTTCGCGTGTTCTTGCGCGCTTCCAGAGCGCTGGTATTATCCGCGTCAACCGCAAGAAAGTGGCGATACTGGATTCGGATAAACTGAAAGAGCTGGCACGGCGCGACACGTGCTAGTGTACTGCATCGTGATTTATTAGCAGGTCTACCTCTCTGATCATCCTGTTTAAAACGCTTGAAATACATGCCTGCCCACACCGCGGGCTGATCCGGTGAACAAACTGCTTATCCTGGCGGCTGACGCCACAAAATACACCGCCCTGGTCAATGCGGCCGGTTTGCCGCAACTCGAGATCAGCACCGCCGCCGATGCCGCTATGGGCCAATCCCTGGTTGCCGGGTGCAATATCATACTGGGCGACCCGAACCTGGTCAGCAAAGTACTGGCGTCGGCCGACCGGCTCGAATGGGTGCAATCGAGCTGGGCCGGTGTCGACCACTTATGCGCGGCGGATTTGCGCCGGGATTATATTCTCACCAATTCAAAGGGTATGTTCGGCCCCCTTATCAGCGAGTACATCATGACGTATGTGTTCGCACTCGAACGACAGGTGTCCAGGATGCGGGACAACCAGTTGCAAAGGCGCTGGCAGCCTTTTGCCTATCGCCCCGCAAAGGACATCAGGCTCGGAATCATCGGCCTCGGGTCGATCGGCCGGCAACTGGCTTTGACGGCCCGGCATTTTGGTATCCGGGTAACCGGTCTCAACCGTTCGGGCAAACCCTGCGACGCGGTCGAAACGGTCTATACGGCAGATGACCTTGCCGGTTTCCTGGCCGGGCTGGACTACGTGGTGCTGACCCTTCCGGCGACGCCGGAGACCCGCCATCTGATCAATGCCGTTTCACTCAAAATGATGAAGCCGTCGGCCGTGCTGATGAACATCGGGCGTGGCAACAGCATCAACGAGGCGGACCTGGTTCAGGCATTGCGTGACGGCGTTATCAGCGGTGCGGTGCTCGATGTATTTGAGAACGAACCCTTGTCCAGGGAAAGCCCCTTGTGGTTGTTGCCCAACGTGCACATCACACCTCATACTTCCGCAATCAGTTTTCCCGACCAGATCGCACAGACATTCATCGACAACTACCAGCGTTTTCTGCGCAATGAACCGCTGCTACACGTGGTTGATTTTGAACTCGGATATTGAAAGGCCTTACACTGGCTCCCAACGGCTTTAATACGCTGTCAGCTCGACAAACAAAGGAGTGTCGCCGGTTTTGAAAACATTAAAACACATGTTCGAGAAGAACCGGGCGTGGGCAACCGCGATCAAGGAGAAAGATCCCGGTTTTTTTCCGGCTTTGGCCGCTCAACAGAATCCCGAATACCTTTGGATCGGATGTTCGGACAGCCGGGTGCCTGCAAACCAGATTATCGACCTGCAGCCGGGCCAGGTATTTGTACATCGCAATATCGCCAATGTGGTTGTCCACACAGACCTGAACTGTCTGTCGGTCATTCACTTCGCCGTTGAAGTTCTCAGGGTCAAGCACATCATCGTCTGCGGCCATTACGGCTGCGGTGGCGTCATGGCCGCGGTGGAGGACAAGGACCACGGGCTCATCGATAACTGGCTTCGTCACATCAAGGACGTGGACCGTTTCAACGCCCACAAGCTCGAAGGTCTCGACCCGCACGAAAGGCTTGACGCCCTGTGCGAACTGAACGTCAGGGAACAGGTAACCAACGTATGTAACACGCCCGTGGTGCAGAATGCCTGGAAGGGAGGGCAGGACCTGTCGATACACGGCTGGATTTACAACATCAACAACGGTCTCCTGAAGGACCTGGTTGCTTTTGATTCATAAGGCGATCGCGGAAATGCCGGGTTTACACAAACCCTATAAATTGAAGCGTCCGCGCAGACCGGCGTAAATCGCCCGGCCGGGCCGGACAAAACCAAGGACCTCCTCGTAGCGGGTATCGAACAGGTTGCTGATACGACCCGTCAACTCCAGTGACTTTGTCAATTTCCATGAACCGGCCAGGTTAACCACCGTGTAACCGGCGATATCTACCCGTTCTGCAACGTAAGTGATGGGCGAAAAGAAATCATCCTGTTGCGATCCGGTATAGTTCAGCTTCAGATTCAGGTTGCCACGGTTGCCGGCGAAGTAATAGTCTGCTGAAAGACTTGCCACGTTGCGCGGCCGTCTGATCTCGGCCACCATCCTGCCCAACGCGGTCCGCTCCCTGGCATCCGTGTAGGTATACGTAAAAACGAGTACAAAAGAATCACCCAAACGGGCGTCGAGGACAG
Source organism: uncultured Gammaproteobacteria bacterium (assembly GCA_963801195.1). Classification (GTDB taxonomy): domain Bacteria; phylum Pseudomonadota; class Gammaproteobacteria; order Xanthomonadales; family SZUA-36; genus SZUA-36. Next base: position 1,348,491 of record CAWDDX010000003.1, read on the forward strand.
CTTCGATACCTTTACGGGTGCTGTCGCTATCCTTGTTTTGAGCGGTGTAAAGGAAAGTCTCCGGGTCAAACACAAAACCATCGATTTCGTCTTGCAGGTCCTGGTCAAAATAAGTCAGTTGGGTTTGAAACCGGTCACTTGCCCAGCGGCCATCCAAGCCTATTTCCCAGCCCCTGGATGATTCCGGCTTCAGGTTGGGGTTACCGATAAAGAAATCTTCAAAATAACCGTAGCGCTCAGTGAAAGTCGGCGCCTTGGAGCCCGTGCCTGCGGATCCACGCAAACGCCAAGTGGGGGAGAGCTGGTAGGAGACTGCCAGTTGCCAGGTCCCGGCATTGTCAAAATCACTGTAATCATCGAGCCTTGCGCTTGCCGTCCAGGTAAAACCGCTGACAGGCTTGCCGATATATTCCAGTGCATAACCATTTACGTCATAGGACTGGTCCTGGTTGGGATCACCATAATCGGTGGCCTCGCCGCGCTGTGAAAAGTCTATGTTCTCGTGCTCCAATGCAAAACTGATGCGGTGTTTCCTTGCTTCATCAAGGTCGAAGCCCGCCCTCAAGCGGTAGTCGAGCGTCGTAGAGGCGGTAGAGCCGGACCACCGCTGGTCGCTGAAATTATCATTGTCGGATTGCATCCGGTTCACGGAAAAACTGCCCGACCACGGCTTTTTAACGGGCTTGTAACTCAATTCGCCGGTCAGGAAACCCTGGCTGGTTTCCGTGACCCTGTCAGCGTCTTGTGGCAAGCCGGTGACGAAGTAGTCGATGTCGTCGTATTCACTGGTGGCATCGATCCATTGGCCGGAAAAACGCAAGTTGAAATCATCGGAGGCGTCGAACGTGATCGCAATGTTGCCGGTGGTGTTTTTCGCACCATCCTTTTCATTACCGCTACGCGAAACGTTGCTGCCATCGGAATCCAGGTAAGAAATACCGCCATTGATCTGAAACACCTTGCCAGAATATCCACCGTCCACGCTCGCGTTGAACGAATCGAAAGAGCCGGCCTCGATGTTGCCGGACAGGTACTGGTTTTGTACATCCTTTTTGCGAATGATGTTAATGACGCCTGCGATTGCATCACTCCCCCAGGTGGCGCTTTGCGGTCCGCGAATGATCTCAATACGCTCGATATTGGAGGTCAGGGCAAACTGATATTGGAATTCACCGCTGTTAGCCGGATCGTTGGCACGCACACCATCCATCAGCACCAGTAACTGGTTGGCTTCAGCACCGCGCACACGCACCTGGGTTTGCGAACCGGCGCCGCCTGACTGGCTGACCGCAAAACCCGGCACGTCACGCAGAAGATCAGACAGGTACTTGACCTGCTTTTGCTCGATCTCATCATGTGTTATGACCGTGACGGAACTACCGATGTCGCCGACGGAAATCGGTTCGATTCTTGCCGTGACCAGCACGTGTTCAAGTTCCAGGGATTCATCAGCCGTCAGCAATTGGCTGAATGCGGCGATCAGTACAGATACCAGCGCAGTTACGCCCGTCCTGGTGTGTCGTTTGGTCATTGTCTTTTCCCGGCGCGATCCCACCCGAACGCACAACGCTGTGCCGCTTGCGGTGATTTGAAGCCGGGAGTCTGTTTCTGGTTCCGGTGGAGCCGGTGGAAGCAGTGCTCACCCGCTACCGCCCGCCGCGGATGCACAAGTGAATAAAACTGCTGGCCGGTCTCCGGGCTTGCGAAGAGCGGTGTGAAAAACCGCTGATGACGGGTCGCCTTCCCATGCGATGCACAGTGGCTGCAATGACCCGTACCTTCGCCTACCGTTGCGGGGGCAGCGACGGAATTGCCGAAAACCGGCTCACCGTCTTCCCGTTTAATCCTCTGACCGAGCAGTCAGGAGGACACCTGCAGACTAGCTGAAGAGATTGATGGATTGGTGCGTCATTGTCAAGCTGAAGGACCCTTCGCCCTGTTCCAACACCAGGCTCTCGACCGTACCGACAGATTGTCGAGGTTTGGCGACAAAGCCCGGTATTCCTTGAAGCGGTATGAAATAGCATCACAGAGCACTTCGCTACGCCATCGGCTGGCACCAGTGCGCCGTGAACTGTCGTTAACTGGCTACAGGTTCAGTACGACCTTGAAAGCAGCGGCTCCGGCGGAGCGGGACTTCGGCGGCGTATCCATGTTTTTGATGGTTTTGAAGTTTACCAACCTCAAGCACAAATTCATGTAGTGACGCGAATAGATCTCTCCCTGACCCTGCGTTGGAGTTGCCGTCTGACCAATGAGACTTGCTCAGACGGTTTTTTAGACCCGGCGTGGCTGGTATCGGCACTTTTGCCGGCGTCCAGGTCAATTTTGACGAGCTGGCGCGTTTGGTATTTTTTTCATCAAAATGTAATGTATTCCCCTCCTGCAGCGGGCACATAACGGGTTCGAGACCGGTATCAACATTGTTTTGCCTTGGTACTGAAAGCTTTACAGGTGAGCAGAAGATGTTGGCGCAATTAATGCACCAGGGACTGGGGAGTCTTTTAGTTGCCGGCCAAACGAGAGAATAAAAAATGTCCCTTTTGACGTGTAAGAAAGATCGCAAGAACGCTCGAATGAGCGGCCGCGGACAGATAACGGTCATGGTGCTCATTGTGGTATCTGTCCTTTGCGGATCCTGCACAACCCGCCGGATGCTGGAACCGGACGCCATCCGCAGCACTCCGCTTATCGCCGGAGAACAGGGTCTTACCGGTCAGGACAAGGCAGAGGCTGTTATCAAAGAAGTTGCCAAAGACGCTCCGGACGCTGCTGCCTTTCACAAGCTCCTCCTGAAGGTCGCAGCGCTCAGCGACGTGCCGTTGTTCAAGGACAGCAGGGCGGAACTTTTGATAGACGGTCCGATGACCTACCAGGCAATGCTCGGCGCCATTGAACGCGCGAAGCGTTTCATTTATTTGGAAACCTTCATATTCTCGGATAATCAGATCGGGCGACAATTTGCAGATGCGTTGACGCACAAAGCGCTCGAAGGAGTCGAGTTTTATCTGATTTACGACAGCATCGGCAGCGCGGACAGTGACCCGGAATTCTTTGAGTCGATGAAGAAAACCGGCATCAGGATTCTCGAGTATCACAAGGCCAATCCATTGGATGGCGGTAACTTGATGAATGTGAATGAGCGTGATCACCCCAAGCTCATGGTTTTGGACGGCACCGTGGCGTTTACCGGCGGCATTTGGTCAACCGTGGGTTCCAGTAACCTGGACTACCGCAGTTTTCTGCATAACGATGAAATCAATGCCGTAGTGTTCGGCAAGGGCTTTGCACAGCAAATGGAAGGCCAGTTCATGGCGGATCTGAAAGAAGCCGATCCGATCACACTCGAGCAGTGGAAGCAACGGCCGTTCAAGGACCGGTTGAAAGAAGTATTCAGCCGTCTATTTCAATTCTGGATTTGATGCCCGTCACTGCTTTTCTCTTCCACGTGTTTGGCCGTTTGTATGTAGCTTATTATAAAGAGAGCGCCCAGTAGCAAATCCACCAGGAACGGGGCCAGCGCGGCGCTTTCGATGCGATGACTCAAAAAAAGCCATACAACAGCACCCGAGGCGAGAAGTTTTTCGGCAATGGCCGGGATCATCAATGGCCGGTAACGCAGCGGGTCACGTGCAATCAAAAGAAAGGCGAGTTGCCATGCGAGGGCGACACCCAGGAACCCATAATATTGTTCAGGGTGATTGGTGGCCGGCGGGAAGTCGCGGCCGATTTTTCCTTCCAGGAAATACATCGGCAGCAGGAGCACAATGCCATACACGCCCGACCAGAAGAAAACCCGTCTTGCAAATTTCATCATATATCCTGCAAACTGCCGTGGATCATCATAAGTCTAGCTGGTTTGCTTCTGAATTCCAGTGTGTTAAGTCGCCGGTATTTTTACCGCTCTCGATCAGATCGGATAACCGCAGGCATTGGAATGATGAACCCCTGGGGGTCCGTCGGACTTCACCGATCGAATGTGTCAAGTCCGACAGGCTGCTAGTCAGCCACCTCGAACGCATACCCGTCAAATTGCTTCCGCAATATCATTTTCTGGATTTTTCCGGTTGCGGTGTGCGGTATTTCGTCGACAAATTCGACCGCGTCCGGCATCCACCAACCGGCGATTTTTCCCTCGAGGTAGGCCAGCACATCTGCGCCGCTGACCTCCGAGCCGGTTTTACGCACCACGACCATTAAAGGCCGCTCGGTCCACTTCGGGTGGGCGATACCAATCACCGCCGCTTCGGCAACACCTTCGCAACCAAGCGCTGTATTTTCGACTGCAATGGATGATATCCACTCGCCGCCGGACTTGATGACATCCTTGTCGCGGTCGGTGACCTGCATATAACCCAGTTCGTCGATGTTGGCGATATCGCCGGTGTCGAACCAGCCATCCTCATCCAGGATGTTTTCATCCAGCTTGTAATAAGCCTTTGAAATAGCCGGGCCACGCACCAGCAGGTGACCGGCGGTTACGCCATCACGTGGCAAATCATTGTGATTGTCGTCGACAATTTTCATTTCCACGAGGTAGGGCGTGCGACCCTGCTTGAGTTTCAATTTGACCCGCGCCTCACCCTTAAGGTGTTCGGTGGCGTGTTTCAGCTTTCCGGTGGTTCCCACCGGTGACATTTCTGTCATACCCCAGCCGTGTATAACCTCGACGTCGTATTTGTTTTCAAGCAGTTCGATCATCATCTGCGGACAAGCTGCCCCGCCGATTATGACCCTTTTGAGGTAAGGTAAATGCAGGTCATTTTTTTCGAGATGTTGCAGAAGACCCAACCACACGGTTGGCACGGCGGCGGATGCGGAGACTTTTTCAGCGTCCAGCAATTCGTAAATGCTTTTGCCATCCATACCCGCCCCGGGCATGATCATGCCGGCACCTGCGGCCGGTATCGAGAAGGTAATGGCCCATGCATTGGCATGGAACATGGGCACGATGGGCAAAACGTTGTCATTTGAATTCACGCCAAGGACGTCGGGCTGGTTGCACATCAGGCTGTGCAGGACATTGGAGCGGTGAGAATAAAGCACGCCCTTGGGGTTGCCGGTGGTGCCCGATGTGTAACAAAGACCGGCGGCGGTATTCTCGTCAAACGATGCCCAGGCGAAATCTGCATCGGACGCCGCCAGCCAGGTTTCATAGGCATGGGCATTTGGCAGACTGGTCGTGGGCATATGCGCCTCATCGGTCAGGATGATGTACTTTTCAATGGTTGCAAGCCTTGGCGCAATGGCTTCGATGAGCGGCACGAAAGTGAGATCGACAAACAGGATCCTGTCTTCCGCGTGGTTCATGATATAGACCAGCTGTTGGGCGAATAACCTCGGGTTAACCGTGTGGCTGATTGCGCCAAGACCCATGATGCCGTACCAGACCTCAACATGCCGGTCGGTGTTCCATGCCATTGTCGCAATCCGGTCGCCCAGCACCATGCCCTCTTTTTGCAGGGCCTTGGCGACGCGCAGCGCACGTATCCGCAGATCGGAATAATTTATCCGTCGTATGGGTCCTTCGACCGACCGGGTCACCATCTCACGCTCGCCGTGATTCAAAGCCGCGTGATCGAGAATGGTTTGAACAAGCAATGGATAATCCTGCATCAGTCCCAGCATGTGTTTGTCCTTTTAAGTTATCTGGCTGTTGTTGTATTGGATAATATACCAATAGTTTGAATGGCGAGTTCGGGCCGGTAAATTTTCATTGTCCAATCTTTTTCACCGTCCTGACTGTGTAAATGGCAGGTTGTATGGGTTTCCGTGGTCCGCGCAGACCGGATGTTTCCAAGTCGTCCTGATTGGATTAGTATGGTGTATCCACATTAACCTGCGAGAAAATATTATGCCCTTTTGGCAACGATTCCTGATTTTGCTGGTCGCCGTGATGGCCGTCAGTTTTATCGTTGGCCTTATCTGGCATGCGATGTTTAATTTTTACCTGCCGAGTTATATCTCCGGCGTAGTGGGCGGGCTCTCGGCGGTCGTGATCTGGGATATTCTGAAAAAGACAAAACCGAAATCGCCGCGGTAATTTTCGGTCTTGAAATCCTGAACACCCTGCATCGATCCCTGGCCACAACCAACTGGAGCGTGCTGTGACCGGAAAGCGACTTTTTATTCACTCGGTTTTTCTTTTTCTGCTGCCGCTCATCGTCGCCTGGTACGGTATTTCAGTCACCGGTGCGCTTGCGCTTGTCATCGTCGCGCTGGTTTGGCGCTGGCTGATTACCTTGAGTGGCATCATCGCACCGGAAAAAACGCCCGACATCGAACTTGAAACCATTGCCGCCAGCCACTTTGTCGAGAAAGTTCGCTGGTGTATGGACCGTCTCGAAATTGACTACACGGAACGTCAGTGGGTTGGTGTGCTGGGGGTTTTTTCCAAGGGCCGCTCGGTGCCCGAACTTAAAATCCGCACCGGCCTGGTACGTTCGCGGATCGGCAATTCAGCTGAAATCCTGCGTTACCTGTGGGGGGCGTACGCCGCCGGCCCGGGTGACAAGGCACGTTTCCTGGAACCGACGCTGGAGCGCCTGGCCCTGGAGAAGAAACTCGACCGATACGGCAGGGACCTGCAGGTGTGGGTCTACTATCACATTCTCGATAACCGTGAACTGTCGCAGCACGCCTGGGGTTGCAGCAGTCCGTCGATACCCGCCTGGCAACGTTACCTCGTGATCGCCACTTACCCGCTTTTGCGTGTCCTGTTACGCAAGGCCTTCAACATAGACGACGACCATTACGCAAAGTGTGTGGAACACATTGAAACCATGCTGTCAGAAATCGACGCGCTGTTGGCCGATGGCAGGGTTTCGATACTTGGTGATGCGTCGATCAATTACGTCGACATCACGTTCGCGTCTTTTTCGGCCTTGTGGTTGCAACCCCCGGAGTTCGCACTGGAAAAAGCCGATGCGGTACGTTTCGACCGGCAACGCGCGCCCGCCGCGATGCGGGCGGACATCGAACGCTGGATTGAAGCCTGGCCCCGCGCGAGCGGGTTTGTTACCGCGCTTTACCAGTCAGAACGCAAATGCTGACGATATGAATCAGGCAGTTATCTTCAGGGCCGCGCGTTAACGGCGGCAATACACTGCGCCGCGCGTTCCTCGATTGCATCCCAACGGCCGGCGGCGATGTCCGCTGGCACGAACAGGGGCGCCACGAAACCGGCGGCGTAGGCGCCGGCGGCGAACCATGCCGCGGCATTGTGCTGGTCCACGCCATTGGTGGGCACGATTTTCAAATATGGCATCGGACCGAGCACGGCACGCACCCAGTCAGGTCCGCCATTCGGGGATGGGAAAAGTTTGCAAAGCTGGGCGCCGGCCCTGTGTGCGCGTAACATTTCGGTCGGTGTATGGGTGCCGGGCATGCTGGCCACACCCAATTGGTTTGCAGCGGCGACGACCGCCTCGTCGACAACGGGTGAAACGAGAAAACGGGCGCCGGCTTCCACAGACTTTCGCGCTTCTTCTGCGTCCATGACCGTACCGGTTCCCACCACCAGTCCTTCACGGCGGGAGAAATCCTCGACCAGTTCATAAACGCCTGGAACAGTCAGCGTGAACTCGATGATCGTGAAACCACCGCGTATGGCTGCGTCCATCGCTTTTGCGGCTTTATCCTGGTCATTGGTGCGTAAAATCGCGCTGGCTTTAACTCTGCCGTAAAGTTCGACGAAGGCGTCCGGGGTCACGGGGGTTTCTCCTGGGTAATGGTTGCTCAAGTAATGAATGTTAACCATAAAGCACGGGTTTTCACAGCGAAGATATGCACAAAATTGCGCCGGTTTATTAAGCCGCCCCGACTTTCCGGCTACAGGTGCAGGCGAATACCCTCAACGGCAATATTGAATCCTTCCGAGCGGACCCTTTTACTCTCGTCGCTATCCGGATCCAACAGTGGATTGGTGTGATTCAAATGGATAAACCAGACCTTGTTGCGCTCATCAGGTGGAAGGTCCTGCAACAACGCCATGCTTTCGACAACGAACGGATGTGGTATTTTTGACATGTCGCGCCCCGGCAACTCTCCATCGGCGAAAAATGTTGCATCCACCAGGGCGTAGTCCACTGTTTTTACCAGTTCACGCAAATCGCTTGCCCAGTCGGACCACTTGTTGATGTCCGGGATGAAAATAGCCGACTTGCCCGGTCCGTCGATACGGTATCCCACGGTTTCCGAAAACTCATCCCGGTGGGGCACCAAAAAAGGCGTAATTGCGAGTGACCCGAAACCAAGGGTTTCATTGTCGTGCAACGGTTTCAAATCGATATTTTTATAGGTCACCAGCTGGCTCCAGGGCCCGTTTGTCGCGAGGAAGCTGAGCATTCGCGGCATCGCGTAAACGGCTACACCTGTGGCGCCCATGGCCTCGTGTCCGAGAAACATCAGGCCGGTGTAGTGGCCGATGTGCGCGTGCGTGAGGAATATGCCGGCCAGTTCATAACGGTCCGAAGGCGCTTCCATTTCAAGTTCGTACAGTTGTTCCGGAAAACCGGGCGTGGCTTCAAACATGTATTTTTTACCGACGGCCGGGTCTACCAATCCGAGGGATACGGGGTTGCGCCTCAGGCTGGCATCCCGCCAGCCGGGCATGCAGTGTGGTTGATAGCAACCGGTCTGCGGGTACCCCGCATCCTGCGCAACACCGAGGATGAAGATATAGGGGCCTGTTTTATCGGCCGTAACCGCCATCCCGGCATGGAGTAAAAAGCTGAAAGCAAATGTCTGTACGAGAATTTTTAAGTTCATGGTGGTCCTCATCCCGCCTGTTTTTCAGTTGCGTTGATCCATCGTCAAAACGGTTTGGTAAAACCCGGCCATCCAGCGGATGGCCGGGTCGACCAGCGGTCAGTGTAATGCAATACGGGAAACTGAAAGAAAATTTGGCAACCTGGTACGAATTATTCCAGGGAGATTGAATTATTTGGTTGAACGCAACTGGTCCTGACCATCCAGGAAAACCAAAGCCTCGGTCAGGTAATCCGCACCCGGAGGCCTGTGCGCCATACCCGGTACGATGATGAGCCTGGTATGTTGCGCACCCGCCTCGTTGTAGCGTTTTTGAACACGCCGGGATTGCATCCGGTTGAAGTCTTTGGAACCGGTAAGAAACACGAACCTGTTCTCGAGCACGCGTTCGACATTTGGTGTCTGGTCCTCCTTCCAGAAATAAACCCCGCAGATATAGAGCGCACCGGTAAAGACTTCCGGGTACTGGGTTGCAAGCAGGCTGGCCACCTTGCCGCCGCCTGAAAATCCGGAAACGTAGATGCGCCCGGCATCGAAGACGTACTGTTGCGCCAGGACCTTGAGCGCCAGGTTTGCCATTACCATCCGGCGTATCGTGGGTATCTTGTTCCCCACATCATTGGCAGAAATATAGATCAGGTTTTGCTGGTCCATGACCACACGCCAGCGGGAATCGATCTCGCCGGTATCCATCGGGCTGACATAAACCAATACACCAGGCGGGCTGGCCGGGTCGACAGGCGGCAGATAAACCTGCCAGCTGACCGGTTTATCCGGTGCCAGTATTTTCTGGTAGCGGTCCGCCTGCTGCCCGCCAAGCAGTTGTTCGGGGGTTGTCACAAATTCCAGGTCAGTCCCCGCGCCTCGCGTGTCCGCGACCGCCGGCACAGACAGTGTCAGGCAAAAGCACAAAAAGATGAATTTGCGGACACGACCGGTGTCGGTCCGGATATGCAAATCGTCGGTTTGTTTAGCGTCATGCATGATTTAGGACGTGGCTAATTGGGTCGATTAATTTTAAGCCAATAAGGTGCACCCACAGGTCTCGTTTCAACCAACGAATGCGGGCGCTCGTCGCTTCAGCGAAAAGAGGTCAGTTCTTGTTCTTATAGATTTTATCCAGAATCCCTTTGCTCTTTTTCTCGATGACCCTGGTCAGGCTCTGCTTTGCCGCTTCTTTGATGATGGCGCTGACCAGCTTGCTGGTGATCTGTTTCGCAACCACATCGGCGGTGACGCCGCCCTCGGCCTTGCCGATATCGGTCATTTGAATTGCAGGCAGACTGAACTCCGCCGCCTCGCCGGGTTTCAGTGCCGTGGTGGCTGTGACCCGACCGCCAGCGAACTTGAAACTGTTGATGATCATTCTGTTTGCTTCACCCTGGTTCGCGGATGTGCTGTCAGACGGGGTGCTTTCAATATTGTCCAGAAGGGTCTGCATATTGCTTCCCCCCTTGGCATCGCCCTCGAATAATATGCTGGGTCTATCGACCACGATGGATTCGATTACCAGCACGTCTTTACCCACCGAACTGAGATCGAGGTCAACCTCTATAGCCTTCAATTCGAAAACGTTTGCGCTCGAATATCCCGCCGGGTTTGCAACGGTTATGCCGGCAATTTTGGCCTTGCCTTTACCGAGGTCAATCGACACGCCGGAAACTGTAACGCTTGTTTTCAGAACGTCCGAACCGACATCTACAATCGTGCCCGCGACGATTTTGTCCAGGTTCGCGAACAGCTGCCAGATAACAATTGCCACTAACAGCAAGCTGCCGAATATAACGATAAGGATATTCTTTTGCATGTCTTAAAAAACCTCTGAAAATTCATTATTGATGACGGTCCATCATAAGACATCCGGACAGGAAGCGCTAAGTCATGCAGTCTTTTTCTGCAGGCGCGCCGTTCGCGGCGTGGCAAGTCAATCATTTTACGGGCTCTATTCCTCAAACTGTTGATGCAAACGCGGGTTCATTGCGGCCATACATAGTAAAATCTGGTGCAGCACATGGAGTGACCCCACCGTGAACCGATCAATCGTGACTGCTATTTTGCTCTTTGCCTTTTTCTTGTCAGGCCATGTGCAATCCGACTATTACGACGGCGTAGACAAGTCCACCCCTCAGGCGATGCGTGATTCCCTTCACGAGATTATTGATGACCACACCCGCTACCCGTACACATCGAGTGTGACGGACACCTGGGATGTCCTTGAGACAGCTGACGAAAACCAGGATAACCCCGGCAACATCATAACGATTTACCACAATGCGACCTTCGCGAAAGTGCATGGCGGCAATAACTTTTATGACCGCGAGCACACCTGGCCCAAGTCGTATGGTTTTCCTGATAACGGACCTGAGCTGAACTACCCTTACACCGATATGCATCACCTGTTCCTTTCCGATAGCGATTACAACTTCAGCCGCTCAAATAAACCCTATGACAACTGCGGCCCGGGCTGTATTGAATTGATGAGCCAGGTCAATAACGGCAGGGGAGGAGCAGGTGGAGGTTATGCGGGTGATTCCAACTGGACCGATGGCGACTACACGAATGGAAGATGGGAGACCTGGTCCGGGCGCCGTGGCGATGTGGCCCGCGCTTTGATGTACATGGATGTGCGTTATGAAGGTGGCGTGCATGGTATTACAGGTTATTCGGAGCCCGACCTCGTTCTGACCGATGACCGGAAACTGATGGATCAATCCAACACGGGTAGCAACGAGGCCGTGGGCTACATGGGCTTGTTGTCCGTGCTGCTGCAGTGGCATAAGGAAGACCCCGTTGACGCGATTGAAATCCGGCACCACGAAACGGTCGCCTCTTTCCAGGGAAACAGGAACCCGTTTATCGACCACCCTGAATGGGTGTCATGTGTCTTTGAAAATAACTGTCCGGGATTCCATATCAACGCAGGTCTGAACGATGCCTGGTACAACCCTGCAACCACCGGCCAGGGCGTCTTTATCACCGTGTTCCCCGACCTTGGCCTGGTGTCACTGGCATGGTTTACCTATGATACCGAACTTCCGGCGCAGCAGGCAGAGGCCAGTCTCGGCGACCCGGGTCATCGCTGGATAACGGCCCTTGGACCGATTGACGGTAACCAGGCAGTTATGAACATCGACATCACTTCCGGTGGTCTTTTCGATACACAAAGCGACGTTAAGCACACCAGACCCGAAGGCGCGGACGGCACCATCACGTTGACCTTTGAAAACTGTAGTTCAGCCGTTCTCGAATATGACATTAAATCGATTGGCCGACAGGGCAGCGTGGCGCTCCAACGTGTGGCCGATGACAATATCTCCTTGTGTATGGCGTTGTCGGGTGAGTAAACGGACGCTTGACCAGAGGGTTTGAAGCGGTCTCCCGCGACGTATTCCTGACGGTCGGTTAAGACCACATACGGATCAGGTTGTGCCTGACGAGGTCCAGCCGATTACGGTTTTCGGGCTTCATGGTCAGACCTTCCAGCGCCGATACTTCACCCAGGCTATAGATCATGTAACGCTGCCGTTCGTCGATGATCTGGCTTTCGATGAAGGTGATCGCAACCAGTCTTTGACCACGCGTCACCTTGACGACCTCATGCAACATCGTTGAAGGGTAGGCAACCAGGCCGCCTGCAGGCAGCTTGATAGGGACCTTGTGGCTTTCGAGGTGGAGGACGAGTTCTCCGCCATCGTAAGTTTCCGGATCCTGCAAAAATACCGTAGCCGATATATCGGAGCGCAATACCGTCTGCAGTTTTACCAGCGGCAGTAAGGCCACGTCGCTATGCGTACCATAGGCCATACCGGTCTCGTATTTACTCAGCAACGGCGGCGCGATTTTTAGCGGCATTGCAAAATCACGGAAATTTTCATTGCGCACAAACGCTTTCATCAGGATTTGAGTCGATTCCTGGTAACCAGGTGCTGCTTGATCAATTTGTTGATTGTTTTTTGTCGTATTGTGCGGATTGGTCAGCCGGCCATTGACGAAGGTCGCCTCCGTTGCGATCTGCTGCAGACGTTTGAGTTCGGACGGGCTAAGAAAATCTGGAATCTCGAGTATCATGGATTTGGCTCTTTAAATATCCGCATGGGAAAACAACTAACAAACTAAATTCTCTTTAGGCCAAGGTCAATCACAAAAAAACCGTCAAGGGCTTTGCCCAACAAACTGTTACAGTTCAAGTGTATGATTTTATTTAATTCCAGCGTTTTAAAGGGGACTGGAGATTTTGAAGCGGAACTTGCATTGGTGGCGCAATGCCGGACAATAAGCCCCTGGTTGTCGGGGAGAATGAGAGCTACACCCCTGCTTGCTTGAGCGCCCATCAAATAGACCGGTATCGTTATTGCCCATTACCAGGAACACATGAGAAGAAAATAAATGAATACCGCCAGCACCATTGCAGCATGGACCGACCGCCTGGCGGAGCGCCCGGAGATCTTCCCGCACACGCTCGATCTGATCAATGACAGGTTACTGCTGGTGGAGTTGTCGGACGCCGAGGTCAGCGCGGCCAGTTTTCTCGACCAGCGTATATTGAAAAAGACAAGCCGGGCGACCTGGGTGCCGTGGCAGTCGGTGGCCGAAATCATCAGCAGGGCGCCGCCCGCGGCACCGGCAGGGTTCATCTTTCATGTTGGCCATTGCGGTTCGACACTGTTATCGCGGCTCCTGGAATTTACCGATGGTACACGTTGCCTGCGCGAACCGTTGCCATTGCGAACCCTCGCCCAGGACATTGCGGATGCCGGTGATGGACGTTCGTTGCTTAAGCGCCACGACCAGGTGGACCGATTGGGGCTGCTGTCAAAAATGTGGAGCCGTGGCGCCGACCATACGGTGATAAAGGCGACCAGTATCTGCACGGACCTGCTTTTGCCCATCCACGCGTCGCTTGCCGGCACGCGCTCTGTTTTCATTTACAACCGCCTGGAAACTCATATAGCAACCCTGCTTGCCGGTCAGAATGCAATGACCGATTTGAAAGGGTTTGCCCAGTTGCGGTTGCAACGCCTGCAGCACAAGACCGGTTTGGATATCCATTTGAACCGGTTGTCGCCGGGACAGCTGGCCGCATTGAGTTGGTTAAGTGAAACGACCAGTATCACGGGTGCTCTCGAAAATCAGGCCCGGCAAATTGCCTTGTTCAATTTCGAGGCATTACTGGCTGAACCCGCCAATACGCTCTCAATGGTTGTGCAGCATCTTGATATAGCCACATCTGCAGAAACGGTTGCGAGTGCAGTGAGCAGCCCGGTATTGCAGACCTATTCGAAAGCGCCCGAGCACCAGTACAACGCACAAACCCGCGCTGCCATCCTGGCCGATTCCCGCTCAAGATTCGCGCCTGAAATCAAAGCGTCGCTCACATGGGTTGAAGAACTGGCGGGCCAATCCGAACTCGTTGCCCGGTCGTTGCAGAAATTTGTCTGAACCAACTGCCGGCGGTTCGCTCTTGAATAGATCAGAGGCTCCCTAACATTTCGACCGCATCTTCTCAAAGCATAGCGGGACTATGCTTTATTGAAAGATCGATCAAACTGATTCGCAAGTGAAAAAGCAAATTCCGGATCCCTGGTGAATTATCCGGGCCGGGCTTCAGCCTATTCCTGGCCCTTGTCATCCTGATCGGTTGATTCCATTTCTTCGGGAGCCTGGCCCAGTTCTTCAATGGTCACAGTACCGGACCGCTCCTTCGCGTTTTTCTGATTGAGTTCGTTCAGATGTGCAATCATCTCCGGCGTATAGCGACCCGCAGCTACTGACTTGGCGGTCAGTTTCGAAGAACTGTTGCCAGCTACTGCGCCTTCCAATGCAGCTGCGTTATTCGCGAGGCTACCGCCCAGGTTACGCGTGGTGCCATACAGGTCTGTAACGGTCCAGTCATCAATATCGGCGTCGATCCGGGTCGCCTTTTGCAACTCAACGCGTTCATCGCCCTCGAGGTAAGTCAAAAGGTGTTTGGTCAGGTCCGCATCAAAGTCCGGGAAATACATTGCGTTGCGTTCATAAAAACTCGATACGCGGAATATCCGGCTGTTTTTACTTTCAGTGCCGCGATTTGAATTGACGAATTCCAGTGCATTCTCGATCAGGTCGTTATATACATATTTTCCGGTGTAGGCGTTTTTTCGAATATTCGGCCCGCCGATGATGCCCTGGTACAGTCCGTAAATGATCAGCGGGTTGTTGTCGTAATTTTGCCTCAAAATATTGAACTGGATGTCGTTCAGGCTGAGTGGCACACCCGAGATCACGAGCGTTTTCTTCGAAACAATGGAATCGTTTCCCAGCAGCAACTCTTCGAGTTCGGGCGTAGGGTAGACCTTGACAATTTCATCGAGCATCGTGGTGTTGTACAGGTTGAGCCAGTAAGCCAGTTGCTCATCACGGGAGAATTTCTCGAGTGGCATCACCGATGGAATGCTTTCCAGCCTGGTACGAATTCTGTGCAGCGTTTGCTGGTTTTCCGGGTTGTTTGCAAATACTTCGTAATAAAACCGGTTGCCTTCGTTAACCGTCGCCCGATTCACCTTGATCTTCATGCGGGTGCCGGTCTGGGCACGGAAACTGTCGGCTTTCTTCCGGTCCGACCTCCCCGTGTTCAGCACCACGGCATCGAGCAGAGAGTCCAGATCCCTGTAATCGATGGTCAGCTTGGAATCGTTATCGAATCGCTGGAACGGATCCGGCACGTTGGAATCCAGACTATTTGCAGTCGCACTGATTGCAAATATTCCCCAAAGCAGAATTACTACAAATAAATTATATTTTTTCATGATTGCCCCATGAGTCCAGTTCATTTGACATCAATCTGACCTGCCAGTGACCTTAAATGATATCGCAAGCGGGCACATGTGCAGAAAGACACGGGTATCTGTCAGGGGGGACAACAAATTTTGCGCGGAAAAACAGGCGGGTACGTACAAGTTCTACGGAAAAAGTAGTCCAATGACCACCTTTGACAGTTATCGCTCAATGTTCAATGCCGGGTTCAATTCCGGCCAAATCTGAAGACCAACCAGGGCAGCACCAGCATCCAGACCAGGAACACCAGCCATACCCGGCCACGGAGCAGGTTGTAGTCCGCAAAAAGAGCCGACCACGGATGGCCCGCTACGAAGTGACCGAAGCCGAACTCAAAGGAAATTGTCATTACGAGCCAGATGACACCGATGAGCCAGGCCTGACGGACCGATTCGATGGGCCAGAATCGATGCAGCCAAAATACCAGCACACCCGTAAAAACAATACCGGTCAGCGTGGATATCTGGTGGGCGGTCAGCGTGGATACAAATTTTCCGTAGACGACCTGGCGGAGTATGCCGTTGGCAATGGCAACCACTGCCAGCAACAACCAGAACAACAGGTACCGGACGAGCATATTGTTGACCTTTGGGCGTCGTTATCAGTGAGCGTTTCGGCTATCGGAAACCAATGATATGCGATGCGGCGGTCAAAAACGAAATCCTTTCCCTATAAAAGTCTGCCGGCGGGGCAGCGCAGACATCGAAGCTGCAGAAAAATGGAAGCTGAGGACAGGTCAAGCAAGGTGGCTTATACTCCACACACATGCACAAGGCGGTCGGAATTGCTTGAAACCGGGCCGCTGCAAAACGGGGTCGATTTTGAAAAAACTTTTTAAAAAAATTACCGGAAAGACTCAAAGCAAGCTTCTGTATGAACAACCCCTGATGGTCAGTTCTCTGGATCAGTGCAATTTCTACCACAGCACCGACATCCCGGGCGTGGGGCTCGTCGAGGGACAATGGGACCTGCGGGCGGGGTTCGACGACTACCTCGGCAGTTACGATTTCACCGGCAAGCGGGTGCTGGAAATTGGTCCCGCTACCGGTTTCCTGACCTTCCAGATCGAGAAAACCGCGCTCGAGGTGGTGGCCGTCGAGTTGCCAATGGACCGCAATTTCTGGAACGCGGTCCCCTATGAAAATCTCGGTCTCGCCCGCGGTCGGGACAAGGGCTGGACCGAGGTGGAAAAACAGTTCCATGATCACATTGGCCGCATACGCAACGGCTTCTGGTTTTGTCATGAACGGTTTGCTTCAGAGGCCCGTGTATATCACGGTTCGGCCGAAAATCTCCCGCCCGAGCTGGGCGAATTTGACGTGGTCCTGCTCGCTTCGATCCTGTTGCATTCACGCTCGCCGGTGGCAATACTCGAGAGCTGTGCACGGCTTGTGACCGGCAGCATCATCATCACCGAGGTCCACGACCCGGCGCTTGGCGAAGGGCCGGTATGTTCGCTGGTACCAACACAAGGCAACAAGGCCTGGGACACCTGGTGGCGTTTCACGCCGCGATTTTTCACCCAGTTTCTCGAAGTGCTCGGTTTCACCGAACACCGGGTCACCTTTCACCAGCAGTTGGCGGACAAGACCCCGTTAAACATGTTCACGATCATCTCCTCGAGACCGGCAACACCCGGGCCGGATTAATCGTTTAGCAATCCGCCGGTCTTCTGCTCAATGACGCTTTGTGCGACACTGACGTATGGAAAAATTTTCGTCTGTCTGGAATTTTGAACTTTTCCGGATCGGTGGCGCTGAATACACGGTCGGTCAATTCATTCTATTGGCCTTGCTGCTCATATTTGGCTATGCCCTCAGCAAGCTTGTCGTAAACCTGTTCAGCAGGCGCCTGGCCAAGACCGAGCTTCGACCACACGTAATCCAGACGCTGCAGCGGGTGGTTTTCTACCTGCTGATCATTGGCGTCATACTCACGGCCTTGAGCCTGTTGAATGTCCCGCTGGCGTCATTTGCTTTCCTGACCGGTGCGGTGGCGATTGGCGTGGGTTTCGGTGCCCAGAATATTATCAATAACTTCATCAGCGGCTGGATACTGATGGCCGAACAACCCGTGCGCGTGGGAGATTTTGTTGAAATCGATCAACAGACCGGAACGGTCGAGCGTATCGGCAACCGTTCGACGCGCATACGGCGCGTCGACGGGGTTCATATGTTGGTGCCCAACAGCCAGATGCTGGAACGGGTGGTCATCAACTGGACGCTGGTTGACAAGCAGATTCGCACCGCCGTCCGCATCGGAGTCGCTTATGGCTCTGATCCACAGCGTGTGGCAGAGCTCTTCGAACAATCGGTTCGTGCCCAGCATGCCGTACTGGAAGACCCGCCGCCACGAATTTACTTCGAAGATTTTGGCGATAATGCGCTTATATTCGATGCAATTTTCTGGAGTACGGTTGGTGGCGAACGTGAATTGCGGCAACTACGCAGCGATATCCGTTTCAAGATTTCAGAGCTGTTCGCCGCAGATGGTATCGTCATTGCATTTCCGCAACGTGATGTGCATATCGATGGTCTCGGCCCGCTGCAGATAGAAATGATTGATTCAAAACAGGCCAAGGCTCAACCCACCGTCGAGTAACCTGAATGTCGCTGCTGCCGATTCAGCTTGATGCTGCGGTCAATGTGTTTGTGCGTGAGTTTTTGAATTGTACAGAGTGGCTTATGGAGGCCGAACGGAGATTATCGTGAGGGGGCAAAAAAGTTGCCACCCGTCATTGGGCTGCCGGGCGCGACCGGCAGCCCTTTTTGATCATGCTACGACTCGGCGTCGTGGGTCTACCAATGTTCCCATCAGCTTTTTACGGCGCTGGAAATTTTCTCCCCTTTGCTTCTGAATGCGTTGGAATAGCCCTTCGCGATGCACTTGCATGTCACTCGGTTCTGCACTGTTTACCTGGGTGGCTATGATAGGTGGTACATTAACCGTGACATAATCACCGAGGATGAGCGGTGTTTCATTAGCTTCTGGTTTATTGTTAATCATGATCAGTTTCTTCCTCTCTTAAGCGGGTAAGTGAGTCCGAATCCTTGAACTCTTCCCCTTTTCCCTGATCCTCAGGGCGCAATGGTTCGTCAATCGAACCTGTTGCGACCGGCCCCCTTTAGCCGGATTACTTTAGTTAATACAAGAAACGAGCCAACTGATCTTCAGCTATTCTAAATAATTAATTAAAATAGTGTTTTTAAATTTTCCATGAAAATATTCACCGTCAGAAGCTACTCGCGGTTGACCAGATAAGTCACGGAAACTGACGGAAATTGTCAGTTGGCAACGCAATCGGGGTGCGGACACTGCGAACAGGGAGGTAAACGGAGCTCAATCGCTGTTAGCGGCAAAGGTTACCAGGCAATTGAGATGTTCGCGGTCTTGCAGCAAGAGTTCGAATTGCCCCAGCCCGGCCCGCTTCCCGATCGTCTCGAATGTCGCAAGGGACACGGGGAAATCACGGTCGCGCACATGATCGAACAGTATCCGTTTCTCTGCCACCTGGAGTTCCAGGTAGCGGGCTTCCGCATGCCTGATCCAGCGTTCGAGATAGCGGTCGCGAGACTCGGATTCGGCGCTGAATACATCGATCAGGGCGAATAGGCCATTCGGGGTCAGCAGCTGTCGGCCGGCCGCCAGGGTGCGTTGTTTGTCCAGCGGGTCGCTCAGGTGATGCAGTGAAAAACTTGCCAGCACGAGATCAAAGGTTTCCCCGATCTCCGCCATGGTTAACAGCATGTCGCCGTGAATCAGGTGGCCCGGTACATGCAACTTTTCGAGGCGCTTTGCCGCCAGGGCGAGTGCGACATCGGACTCGTCAATACCCACGTATCGCTCAACCGGGACTTTCGCCAACATCGGCAGGATCGGCGTGAGGTCGCCGCAACCCAGGTCGAGTATGGCGACGGGGCGCTTAAAGCGTGCCAGGATCTCGGCCTGCAAGCGGTTAAAAAAGGCACGGTGATCCATGTAGTCGTTGACGACCAGTTTTTCATATATTTGCCACTCTTCAAATAATTGGTCGCCCACCGTATCCACCTGCCTGCTCAAGTACCAGCCGTACCGCTGTCTAGTTTAACCAGTTGGCGTGGTGTCTGGGCACTGAAGAATGATTGCGTAAAGAAAATAAATGTTTCTCAATTCAACCATGGTGAAAATCATAAGGCTGCCATCCGGGCTGCCCCAATATTCGATAAAACCGGTCCCGGTCGGATGCGCACGGATTCGAACGGATTCGAACGGAAAATTATGACGGAACCATCCGATGGCTGCGGGTCTTATCAATACATCGCGAAATGAACGCTATTTTTCCTGGATAGTCCCCGTATAACAGAATAAATCATTGCATGTTTCATATTCCCTGTAAAATATGCGGCGACCCAAAAGCCAATCTCGGCCAGGTCTCATGTAAAAGGTAATTTATGAAAAATTTGATGATAGGTGCGATAACGTTCGCGCTGATCGCTGTTGCGCCCGCTGTTTGGGCGAACAAGGCTTCGGCAACCAGCCAGGTAAGTGAAGCACGCGCCATGGTCAGGTCCGCGGAACGCAGCGGTGCTGATTCACTGGCTACCATAGAGTTGAAAAGGGCAAGGGATTTACTCAATTCTGCACAGATCAGCCTCGATGCCCGGAAATGGGATGATGCTGAATATGCAGCGAAGAAATCGCAGCGTGACGCGGAAGTGGCCGATGCGAAAGCCCAGGCCTTGAAAGCCGAGGCCGCACAGGCAGAGCTCCAAATTGTGGTTGATACATTGAGAAGTGAATTAAAACGCATGGGAGAAAACCTATGAACGCGCGGAACAAATTGAAAATGGTTGGCCTGGCGCTGACCTGCGCGTTCCTGGTTGCCTCGTGCGCGTCCACCCCGACAGTTGATCCAAGGGTGACGGCGTTGCAGGACAAACTGGCGGCTTTGGAAAGCAATACGGAGCTGGCCTCGCGTGGCGGGGAGGCTCTGAAAATGGCCAAGGCCGCCGTTAACCTGGTTTCCGTTCAAAGCAGGAATTTGAGTGACCAGGAAGAGGCCTACCGTTTCTATTCGGCAGACAGGTTGATAACTACCGCCGAAATGACCGCACGGGCGAAACTTGCCGAAGACCGTCGTAAAGAGCTGGTCAAGGAACAGGACAGGCTGGTTTTGGATGCCCGCACACTGGAAGCTGATCTGGCACGCCAGCAGACGCAGCAAGCCAGGCAGAGCGCAGCCGAAGCCATAGCCTTGCGCGAACTGGCGCTGGCCGAAGCTGCTGAAGCACAACGCCTGAGAGATGAGGCGCAATTGGCCCATACGCTTGCCGTTGAGGGCCAGCTTTCGGCTGAAAGTGCCGCCGACGCGGCCCGCTCGGAAGCGGAACAGGCACGTTTGATCGCGCAAGCGGAAGCCGAAAAGGCCGAGATGGCCCGGGCGGAAGCCGATGCTGCCAGGGCTGAAATGGATAGTATGCGTAACAGATTGTCAGAACTGGAAGCCAAGCAGACCGAACGCGGATTGCTGATCACCCTCGGAGACGTACTGTTCGAATTCAACAAGTCGGAACTGAAAGCCGGTAGCGCACGTAATTTGAAGCCGTTGGCAGACGTGTTGAATGAACGCACCGACCAGAAACTCATTATTGAAGGTCACACCGACAGCGTAGGAACTCACGCCTATAACATGATCCTGTCGGAAGCACGCGCACAATCAGTCGCAAACTACCTGGTGGACCAGGGCGTTGATATCAGCCGTATGACCATCACTGGAATGGGACCCGATTTTCCGGTAGCTGATAATGCTACCAGCGAAGGCCGGCAGCTCAACCGTCGTGTTGAGGTGATTCTGCCCAATCTGAAGTAGGTCATTTCCTGATTGTAAAAAGAGAGCCAGAGCAATCTGGCTCTTTTTTTGATTGGTTATCGCCATAACAGGGCCAGATTCCCAGCACCCCGGTGCCGGCAACGCATTTCGTGTGGATTGGCAACGACCGGCTATACTGATTAACACGCATGGCCATTCTTGTCCGTTCATGGCCAAGACGAGCCGCTGACCATGGAGCCATGACAATGAAAAGTTACAAGCTGACCTATTTCGATTTCGCCGGCGGGCGTGGCGAACCCATTCGCATCGCCTTTCACGCGGCAGGGGTCAAGTTCGAGGACAACAGGTTGACGTTTCCAGAGTTTAGCAAGATGCGCCAGAAAACGCCTTTCAATGCACTGCCCGTGCTCGAGATCGATGGCGCGGTCGTAAGCCAGTCCAACGCCATCAGCCGTTACGTCGGCAAGATGGCGGGTTTTTATCCGACGGACCCCATACAGGCGCTTTACTGTGACGAAGCGCTGGACGCGGTCGAGGATATTAGTTGTCACATCGGGAAAACGCTGGGCCTGGAGGGAGAGGCACTCAGGACCGCGCGTGAAAAGCTGGTCAATGGCTGGCTGACGGTTTTTCTGAAGGGCATTGGAGGGCTGCTGGAACGAGGTGGGGGCGAGTACTTCGCCGGCAAGAGACTGACGATTGCCGACCTGAAAGTGCTGATGAACACGCGCTGGCTGCGCTCGGGCGCCCTTGATCATGTACCGCCAGGCCTTGTCGAGCAACTCGCACCGAATTTGGTCGAACACCAGGCGCGTATCGAAGCTGAACCTCAGGTAGTGGCCTACTATTCAAGTCGTTCCGGGGCATAGTTTCAAAGTCATTGGAATTCCACAAGCAGCCGGAGAATCCACGAATTGGCAGGTGAAAATGAGGTTTCCCGGCTGATTTACGCCAGGCGTTAAATCCAGTTATTCGAAGCAACTTTAGGGAATCGCAAAAAAGGGTGGGCGTTCAGGATGGGTAACCGTTGAGGAATAAATCAGGGGCCGAAAATTTATCCGGCCCCTTTACTGGCTTTATACGATTATGATTTTACCCGGTCTTGAATCTACCGGTTGTGGCCGCACCATTCAGGGTTTCTCGTTCTTTCACTATGCGCTTGTAGATTTCCTCACGATGCACCTGCACATCGGGTGGAGCTTCGATGCCAACTCGGACCTGTTGTCCTTTCTGGCCCAGCATGGTGATGGTTACATTATCCCCAATGATGAGTTTTTCCCCCATCCTTCGCGTAAGTATTAACATTTTTATTTCCCTCCCTGGAAGCGCCCCATCCCTGGGGAGCCCCTTTCCCTGGGGGTCAGGCTAGATTGAAAGCCTGGTCCTTGTGTAATTGATACCTCCCCTTGCGTCCCTTCGGGTATCAAATCCAATTATTGTCCTGTATCCCCTATTTGCGACAACGGACTTTCATCGGTAATATATGTATATGCAAAAAACAAGCCAAAGCAATGTGTGGTTCTAAAATTTCTTTATATACAATAAGATAATTAAATAGCGCGAGATTGGCTTTAGTAAATTTTGTTGCGCTTCTAACAAAAAAAGTCAAACAACCTGACCATATTCGTCAATTCAGGGCACATGTAACCAAATAAAGGAGTTTACTCCGACTCCTTAATCCAGCTCTTTTATGTGGCTTACCATTGCCAGCGGCTCACCTTTACTCACAGGCGGCGTGCCGATGACGTAGTTAACTATGCCGGCGAAGGGTGCGCGCACCTCTGATATACTGTCGCCGAAGGCATCGACAAGATGACCCAGTAAACCATTCTCGGCAATCATGTAGCCATCACGAACCGAAGCCTGGAAAATGCCGGTTCCGGGACTCTGGATCACCTCGTAACCGCTCAGCCAGACCACGCCAGCATTCGCTTCGGCTTCGCCTTTGAGCATACCGAGATGACGCATCAGGTTTAAGATTCCATGCTCCGCCAAGCCGACCCAATACTGATCGTCGGAGCCGAGTTGGCCGGTTTCGGTGGTGATTGCAGGAATTCCGCGCGTCAGCGCCGTCTGGTCGGTGTAGATAGACGCGTCTTTTGGCAACAATCGGCTTTCGTCAATAACGATATGGTCGAGGCCGAAGGCCAGCGCCATACCGCGGCTGGCGGCATCCAGCTCCGGATTACCGGTTACCGGCATATATACATAGGGACGCAGCGCCTCGTTGCCGTCGCCGGCATGCAGGTCGACGAGAAAATCCGCCTGTTCAATGACGTTTCGCGTGATGTTGTCTGCAATGCGCTCGCTCAAGGTTCCGTCCTTTTTGCCGGGGAAAACGCGATTGAGGTTCTTGCCATCGGCAGGGCTGGTATAGATCGTGCGTCCGTAAAACGAAGGCGGGTTGGCGATATGTACCAGGATGAGTGTCCCGGAAAGATCCTGCGCACGAATCGATTTGCGCAGTCGTTGAAGTGCGGTGATGCCCGGGTACTCATAACCGTGGACACCGGCAAGCAGGGCCAGGACCGGACCCGGATTTTGGCCGCGGATAACGGATACCGGGATTCGCGTGCCCGCATCATTCAAAGGAACGATATCGAGATAACCCGAAACGGACTCGCCGGGGCCGGTCTTTATTGAACCGACGGTGAATACGTCCTGCCCGGCCGCTTCCGCGGGTATATTCAGATAAAAAACGATCAGGACCAGTGTCAATGCGAAACGGGAAAGCATGGTTTGATCTCCGCTACCAGGATTCATTCAAGTGTATCTGAAGTTGATCCCTTATTCGTTGGAAAGAGTGTGGCGCCATGGGTGAATGTCCAGGTCGGTGGTGGGGTTGCGCGATGGTGCATCAACGGTTGCTGCCTATCTGTTATAGTCAAGATCTACGTTTTAATACGCATCTCCGGAGAGGCTCGCCACTGATGAAAACATTGACTGGATTGTTGGCCCTGCCCATCTTTCTTGTCTGTTTCTCAGGTTGCGCCATGCAGTCGCCATCCCACTGGCAAGACGCCAGACCTGATCTCCAGACGCCGGAGTCCGAAGCGCTGGCGCAGGAAGCTCGTCTGCTCTACGAGGTTGCAACCGACCGGGAGCGTCTGCTCACTTCGATTGCTGCCTTTGAAAGGGTATTGGCTAAAAATCCGGGCGACTATGCGACCCTGACCGCCTTGAGCAACCAGTACATCCTTCTCGGTACAGCCTATACGGCACGCCGCGCGGAGAAGTCGCATCACTTCAATCAGGCGATGCGTTTTGCAGAACTCGCGATGTATTCAAATGCCGCCTTTAAACAGCGGGTCGCGGCCGGTACGCCACTTTGGGACGCGACAGGGGTGCTCGACAAAGCGCAGGCCGAGGCGATGTTTTTTTGGGTAACAGCCCTGCAATATGATTTTAAGGAAGGGATGAGCCTTGTAGCCAAGATTGTCAATGTACGCTGGATGCAGCACAGTTTGAAATTTCTTGACCGAATCGAGCAGGTCGCGCCCGGGTTCGGCGGCGGTGGTGTCGAATTTGCCAAGGTCATCTGCTACTACGTACTGCCAAAAAGCATGGGTGGATCGGAGAGCGAAGGGGACGCATACATGAAGCGTTCGATTGCGCGGTCTGATGGCTGGTTGTTACCGCGCTGGGGACGGGGTAAATACTATTATGTGATAAACGGCGAGACCGGTAAGTCGCGTGCCGATCTGGAGTGGGTAGCCAGCCGGAATATCGAGGATTTCAAGGACCCCATGGCCTGGAAAGTTCATTTTCAGGCAAACGCCAAAGAGCTGTTGAAGTAGTGCATGCGGAGATGTGGGTGCCTGTGCTTTTCTTTTATGCTTTTCTCGTTGATATAGTACCCTGATCCAATTGGGGTTAAGCGCAAAATTTACGTATTTTGAAACCAGGGCAGCGCGGCCAGTTTTGAACTCCAACCATTTGCTGACCGACGGACCAGTTTTGTTTAAAAAGCGATTTCCAATGAAATATTTTTTTTGTCTACTCGTGCTTTTTTGTGCTTCTTATGGCTCTGACTTGTCAGCGACCCCGGTATTTGTATACAACCATGGCTACGTCCTGGGGGAGTTGAACAGGGTTGAGATCATCGGTCCAACCCGGAAGATTATCGCCGGAGAAGTTTCAATCGGGAACAACAGTTTTAGCGGAGAGAATGATTTCCGTGATGATTTCCGTGGCGACTATGTTCTGAACAATCCGTGGAGTTTTTGTGGAGATCAGAAGATCTACGGGAAACTTGCCGCTTATATGGGAGAATTCGCTGTAATCGAATATAAAACACCAAAAAAATCATCGCTACTGCAATGCCAGTCAACCAACGAGATCATTGGAATATATCCTGTCTCGCGTGGCAACCCTTCGAGTCCCGTGCGTGAAAGTACAAAAATAGTTATGGCAGGCAAACCATACGGAGTAAGTGTGGGCCGAATCGTCAATGCACAAAAAAGCGACAGGCACGGTAAAAATTGGTCTGTTGTTATTCAAGTGGGTAACAGCGGCAACGATTTTCGCTATCTGCAGATCATCGATGCAGATCTATACGCATTCGCGCTTGACTGCCTTTTCTCCGCGACCAAAGTGAAGGTGTACCATGTCGAGCGAATTGGCGGGCTCACCAGGCCTGATAGCAGTGACGCCTATGTTTGGAGAATCGAGGCCAAGCCGGGTTTATAGGAAAAGAGGAAAAGGGGTCGGATCCACTACCGTCCCACTCATTCTACACCCCAAGTGCCGAAGCAACGCTAAATCACGGGATTGCGCGACTTGTGCTTCATACGGACTTCAACTTCACGGTAAATATAAGCACCGTCATCCCGGCGCAGGCCGGGATGACGGAACTTATAGTGTATTCGGAGCGCGCTGTTGGATGTCCTCTGACGGAGGAAATTGGATCTGATCTCTTAATTCTTAATTCTCATCCCGACCTGCTATCCTTTATCAAGAGTTGAGACGAGCGCCACCCCGATATGAAGATGAGCTGGGGGCCCTGAATAGGAAAATCTAATGACTAACCATAAAGAACATCGAGACAAAGCCATGCTGGATCCTGGTGATCTGTATCGCTCGCCAAAAGCAGTAGCGCAAGACGAAAGCCTTGAAATTGTGGAGCGATTGGAAATTCTAGAGAATTGGGCTAACCAAGTGCAACAAGTGCTGAATTCCGAGGCTGAAAACATGCATCCGGACTTGGCAAAATATAGTGAAGCTAATTTGCTGCAGGAGATCAAAAAAGAGATCGTAACGCTTACTGGTGAGTAGGCGGCTGTAACCTTTTTCTTCCTTCTTTATCTGAAAGCAAACGATTTGTTCTGGGTGACAGGACTCGGGCCTGCGTGACTATCAAGGGCCGAGACCAGCAGAACCCCGAGTACTTGGCCGCCAGCGCAATCATTTAAATGTTCAGCTTTGCTCGACCCTCAGAACATAATTCCCTGATCCTTGAAGACTTCTGACCATCACATAGTAATCAATACCGGCGTCACCCTGAAATGAGTAGCTGACGTTCTGCCCATAGTTTACCTGGTAGGAAGAATCGGACGTTCCACCCAGCCAACGCTGATCGTTTGCTCTATAAACACCAACTCTGGGTTTCAAACTCTGGGACTGGTTTTGTAAAGTAACTTTAACCTCGGACTCGACTGGACCCAACGTTATCGAATAGTAATCTCGATCATTCTCATCCATGATATTGGCTTCCACGTCGATTTCAATCGCGATAGGCTTTGAGCTAAACAAGTTTTCGTTAGGTTCGTACTGATCAAAGGCATGTTGAGGAGCGATCTTGAGATTGTACGGACCACTACCATTCAGTGAAGTTACTCTGATCAGGTATTTCATACCGCCCTGAGCTACGAAGAGATACTTTAAATTCTGCCCGGAAGTAACCTGATAGCTGGAATCAGATGTTCCTCCCAGCCATTCCCGATCGGCGCTGAACAGGCCTATTCTGGGTTTCAGTTGTAGGTTTTGATTCTGCAAATCGATGGACACGTAATCGCGGTGGTCACCTGGCATTGAAATCTCATAAAAATCTTTGTCGCCTTCGTCCTTGATTGACGCTTGGATGGCCTCATCAAGCGGTGCCACATTAGGCTGGAACTGGTCATTGTTAGGTTCTTTTTCAAAGGCTCCAGCCTCGCGGTGTTCCACGATGTTACGCAGCAGTGTCCGCGCTTCCGGGAAGGAATCCGCTTTTGAAAGGTGTAGTTCGGCCTGATCATAGTTACCCTGGCTTTGTTCCAGCAAGCCAAGGTTCAATTGCGTGGTTTCGTATTCCGGGTCCAATGCAATAGACTTGACGTATTCGGCCCTGGCTGCGTCTGGATTGGATTCGAGGGCCAGTAATCCTCCGACGTTGTTGTACACTGCTGGTACTTCGACCGCTTCTGATAGCTGCTGAAATGCTGGCAAAGCCGCCTTATACTGACCGCCCTTCAGCAAGTTGATCGCTTTACGCAATTCACCCATCAACTCAGCAGGTAGTTTCTGACCATGGATTTCTTGATACTGGTTGACGATGACCTTGTAGTCGGCGAAGACCATATCTGTCGAATAGTTGTTGTTGTTAACATTGATGGTGTCGCCTTCCCGGCCATTCATCACTGCCGTTACACCCCAGACGACAATGCCCAGCAGGGCTACAGTCCATACCGAAACTACAATTAACCGCAGCAAGCGATAGGCGTTTTTCTCGACCTTGAACTTTGGAAAGATGTTTTTCTTAATTATGTCACGCAATACCAGTAACATAACTCCCAAGGCTACACCACCGATACCAGCCACCATGCCAACCGATTTCAACACCTCCATGTTCATGATGATTTGCCTCCCCACAAATGCATGCTTTAATAGTTGAAGTATAGTCAACATGGGCACAAAAGCCGTAGAAACGGACTCAGGGCCTCACAGGGGGAATTTAAAAAGTGTCACCAACGGTGTAAAACTGACCCCCTAGCACCGGTTTAGATTTGACCCCCCTCATGTACGCTGTGCACTCAGCAAGAACGGGAGTGCGGCATGTTGGGAACGGAGGGTTTTGTGGATATTCAGGTATTACGTCGTCAAGGAATGAGCATCAAGGGGATCGCCCGGGAACTGGGTATTTCTCGCAACACCGTGCGTAGCTATCTGCGCACTGACACTGCACCAGTGTTCAAGCCGAACCCGTCACGGTCCAGCAAGCTCGATCCATTCAAGGATTATTTGCAACTACGAGTCGCTGCTGCACACCCGGACTGGATTCCGGCAACCGTGCTGTTTGACGAGACTCAAGGCCAGAGGATTTACCGGGGGTATCACGATACTGAGAGACCATATGGTAACTCTCAAGCCCAGGCGCCGAGCAGATCCATTGGTTCGCTTTGAGACCGCTCCAGGCCAACAGATGCAAGTAGACTGGGGTGCCTTCCGTCTCGGGTCGGTAAAGGTGTCGGCATTTGTAGCAACCCTGGGTTTTAGCCGCAACACCTTCGGGACGTTCGTAGAAGACGAGCAGTTTATGACACTCAGGACCTGTCATGAGCAAGCCTTTGATGAGTTTGGTGGTGTGCCTAAAGAAGTCCTGTACGACAACATGCGCACCGTGGTCCAGGCCCGCAACGCCTACGGTAGAGGCCAACACCGGTTTCACCCGGGCTTACGGGATTTTGCACATCACTATGGATTCATGCCACGCCTGTGTCAGCCCTACCGAGCCAAGACCAAGGGTAAAGTGGAACGCTTCATTGGCTATTTACGACGTAGTTTTTTCGTACCGGTGGTCAGCCGTTACCAACAACTGGGTGAACCGCTTGGATCTGCTACTGCTGAACCAGGAGCTGGCCAGCTGGCTGGAACACACTGCTAACCGCCGTGAACACGGCACCACCGGGGCAGTTCCCGCTGACCAGTTGTTGATCGAGCGTCAGTCATTGCAAGCCTTACCACCGCGCTATGTCGATGGGCGCCCCCGCCAGCGCGCGACAGCGCACAAGCCATTGCGTGATCACTGGCCGGTAGAGATATTGCAGCACCCACTATCCACCTACGATGCTTTGCTGGAAGCGGTATGAACATCCAGGACGAACGTATTCAGAGTGCCTGCGAGCGGCTTACTTTAAAGGCGGTTGCCGACCAGTACGCCATGCTGGCTCAAGAAGCAGTGACAGGCCGATCAAAGCTACAGCGATTACCTGGAACAGTGTCTCAAGGCTGAACTGGATACCCGGCGGCTACGCTCACAAGCCATGCTTGTGCGTATTGCCGGTTTTCCGACCATCAAGCTGCTGGATGACTTTGATTTCCGGTTCGCCAAGGGCGCGCCGAAAAAGGCCATTCAGAACCTGGCTTCCCTGGCATTTATCCAGCGTAAAGAGAACATCATCTTGCTTGGACCCAGCGGTGTTGGCAAGACACACCTGGCCATTGCATTGGGATACCTGGCTACGCTGGGTGGCATGAAGGTTAAGTTCATCACCGCAGCGGATCTGGTGTTACAACTGGAAAAGGCCCAACGGCAGGAACGACTGGAGCAACTTATGAAACGCTCGTTCATGGCACCAAGCGTATTGATTATTGATGAAGTCGGTTATCTGCCATTGCAACGCAACCAGGCTAACCTCTTTTTCCAGGTAATTGCCAAACGCTATGAAACGGGATCCGATCATCCTGACCTCCAACCTGTCTTTTGGTGAATGGGATATGACCTTTGCCGGCAACAGCGCACTCACCGCTGCCATGCTGGATCGTTTGATGCACCATGCACATCTGATTCAGATCAAAGGTGAAAGCTACCGGCTTAAAGACAAAAGAAAGGCCGGTGTTCTGGGACTGGCACAACAAACATCGACTGATTCCTAGGCGCTTAAGAAATGGATCAGAATTTAAACCAGGGGGGTCAATTCTAAACCGGTGAAAAAGCGCCAAAGGGGGTCAAATCTAAACCGGTGTTGACAAAAAGTAAAGAAATAGGGGGTAGAGTAAGGAAACAGAGGAAAACACGGACAGCCATGATTCTCTCCAATCATGGAAAACACGGACAGCCATGATTCTCTCCAATGATAGCACCCCAAATACAGCCGGATTCAAACTGATTCATACCCAGCCGTAGAAAAAGGTAGGTGAAGAAGGCAGTTTTTTGAGTAAAAAGAAGTGCTTTACCAGCAAGAAAACACGGACAGCCATGATTCTCTCCAATGATAGCACCCCAAATACAGCCAGATTCAAACTGATTCATACTCAGCCGTAGAAAAAGGTAGGTGAAGAAGGCAGTTGTTTGAGTAAAAAGAAGTGCTTTACGGTGGTTTGTCAGCAATCGGCCGAATTCAAGATGTTTCGGAATGTCTGAAGCCTGAATCAGAAATGAGGATGGAAAGTGCTACGCCTTTTCAGGACAAAGCCTGTCGCCAAGCAAGTGGCCTTTGACAAACTTTCGGCCCACAGATGCAGCAAAGGCCCGCAGCCTGCTTACAGACCCGAGTGCACCCAGTGAAGGCAGGTCGTCTTTGGCCAGATACTTCAAAACCGGTGAGGCATGCATCTGCAGTCTGACCAATATCGGTGGTGCGGAATCAGGAATATATCCCCGCTTGCAACGTTTGACTTGGCGACCACCCCAGTCGACCAACTCCAGGTAGTCTTTCAGGTTGAACGGTAACGGATCGTCAGCGTATTCTGAAAATGGCGCCAGGCCAGCGCTGTCCGGATGCTCGATACGTTCCTGAACAGAGGTGTAATCCGATTGCTCTGGTGTGGTGGCCATGGCTGCGCGTATGGGATTCAAGTCCACGTAAGCCATGCAGGCCAAAAGAGCCCGTTCATCCAGCAGTGCCTGTGACTTGAAACGGCCCTCCCAGAAACTGCCGGTGCAGTGGTCCTCGCTATTGGCCATGCGGGCAATGGGTTCGTTGATACAGCGCATGAACCAGGAGAGATCGGCGAGTCTTGCACGCCAGGTTTTAAACAGATCAGCAATACACTTGAGCTCGGCCCGGCTCAGATCAGTGTTGGCCAGGTACTGGTGCATCAACAGCGGGCCTGAAAAAATCTGCATCCAGCGATGGGCGACCTCCTCATCGGTCCACTCGTCCACATGTGCAGGATTGATCCGAACCACGATGTGGTAGTGGTTGTGCATGATGGCATAGGCGCACAGATCGATGGCGAAAACCGAGCACATCCGCTTGATGCGATCCACTATCCACTGGCGGCGGTGTTCGAAGTTGAATCCGGTGAGCGGATCAGAACCGCACAGGAATGCCCGCCGCACACAGCGGGAGATGCAGTGGTAATACGGGGTGTCTTCGACTGAGACCTGGCGGTATCTTGGTTCAGGCATTTGCTCAGTTTAGGCATCAGGTGGATTGGGCGCGATGGCAAAAGCTGTTGGGTGTTGTAGGAAGGGGGATTGAATGTGCCTGTCTTGGCTTTTTCACCTTCTGGGCGGACGACCTGGTTTATACCTCGTCCAACGGCACCCGGTTCGGCAAAGCCGACATCCTGGCCGGCTTCGATGAACCGGCTGAAGAAGAAAGCGAAGGGCCGAAAGTTGTTTACACCGGTGAAGATGTGAAGGTGCAGCTGTTTGGAACGACGGCCATCATCACATTCAGGCTGGTAGCCACGCCGGATGATGGTTCGGAACTGAAGAATTACTTCAACACGGGGACGTTTCTCAAGCGGCGAGGCGAGTGGCGGGCGGTCGCCTGGCAGGCGACCGTTATTCCTGGCACCTGAGCAAAAACCTGCCAGGCGTCAAATTGATGGATTGGCCGGCAGCGTCCGGCCAGCAGCGGACATGCCCAGGCAGTCCGCTTTCGCTCGTCACAAAATACCGATCGCCAGTCTGCCGCGTTGACAAAACTCAATCGCGGCGTCGTATTCACTCCGGTTGTCGAAAAGGCCCGTCCCAGGCGGGCCTGGCAAAGTCATTTGCGTTAGCCTCCGAAGTGAAGCTCGGCGTCAGTTATTGAGGCGAGCGGTACACTCCGCGATGAATTCGTCCGCGCACACAACGTAATCTGCTTTGGAAATATCTACATATTCAAAGAATCCAGTTGCTTCGTTGATTGTGATGCAAATGTTGAAGTTCTGGTGACCGGCAATGGCGAACTCTAGGTGACGTAGATCTCCATTAGGCCGTAAGTAGTCAGCTCTCGCAGCCCTACGTCCCTGTTCATTGACCACCGAACAGGACTGAAGACTATCGAATAGCTCGAATACCTCGACCCAGTCCATGAATGCGCTCGCGGAACAAACCTCGGGGCACGAAGGCTTGTCCGCCATCGCCATGGGTGAAGTGATGACGAAACCGGCGAGCAGGGCAGTCCGTGCAATTGAATGTAAACCTTTTATTCATTGAAGTCTCCTGGTTGATGGGGTTGAAGAAGCAAGCGGCACGAACGCACACCTTAAGCACGTGACCTTGGTTGGAATGACGCACCCCTCCAATGAACTATAGGTGAAAAATAATTATTTGCCACCCGGGCAGAGAGTATTTGAAAAGTTCCGTCAAGCGGATCGAGTAGCGGAACAGCCATTTCGTGTATACGAAAAGCAAAAAATCAGCGAGTGAGGTTAAGTTGAGGTTGGTTGTGGCCACTGAAAAGAATGGTGGCCAGAGGTGGACAAATCTGACGGGATCAGATTTGGTCGCACGTAGTGCGCCCGAAGGGTTGTGTACATGGAGGTACACAAACAATCTAACCACTCAGTGGTTCGATTCTCTAAAAATACAGGAACACCTGTGTATGAAATGCTGTGGGCAATCTTGAAATAAATGGTGGCCAGAGGTGGAATCGAACCACCGACACGAGGATTTTCAGAAGCAACTTTTAATTTTATAATTCAATTAAATCAGTCGCTTGCGGTGTTTGTCCATTGTGATTGTGCCAGTAAATGGTAGTAAAAGTCGGTAAATTGCAGGTGATAGTGCACAATTTGTACACTGTATGACATACATCCGAAATCTCTCTTAGTGTCGGCTGTCAGTCGAATAGCGGTTACTCGACAAGTCTCAATACGGATGAATTGATTGGCCACTTCCGGCTGCGGATGTTCAAATTCCCCCGGTTTGTTTCGCTTTGCAGTTTATCGGATGCAATTTCCACAAGAAGCAATAGCCTGTCATAGGTCAATTACAAGATCAGTCATTCGCAATAAGATTCAGTGGTCAGAAGGCGGGGCAAATTTCAGTCGTCGCACAGTTTTTAATGGCTGATGCGCCGAGGTCAGAAATTCCAATAGACGTTAAAATATATATTTTGCCCGAAGACACCGGAGTTCATCCTTCATTCAGCAAGGGTGGCGTAATGTCCGGTTTATAATTACAAAGAGGAGGTGTGTGATGTTTATCCCTTCAGCAAAATATCTTCCGGTATTGGTTCCGTTAGCGGCAGCTTTATTTATTCAAACTGCAAGTGCCACTTATTACAATATCGCGGGCGCACAAAGAATCGTCTTTCCCGGTTCTACGGCAACCATTTTCCTGGAACCGGTTCTACCAAAACGTGGTGAACCATTTACTATTAATGTGACCGGACAATGGAAAGATAAATGCATTCCATTTCAGGAGACAGTTAACATCGTTCCACTAGATGATTATTTCCACCCAGGAACAATCGCAATTTTAGCCACGCCCGACCACACCAACGATTGCGGAGAAGGATTCGAGCCAACAGACTATCATCTATCAATCCACGTTCAGGGTACTGACTGGGAGTTGTTTTATGATGACCAGAAGTTTAATGACCAAGCGCCGGTGACAGTTCAGCTTGCCGTTTATGATCCGTTGATTGGAAAGGATTTTCAAGGGACGACCTATTGGAGCAAGGATTTTGATCTGAACTATGGTTTACATACCATACCTCCACGACTCAGGTCTGGCTATTGGGTTAGCACAGGAACGCCGAATCAAGGCTTGCTGATCCAACAACAGGGCAATACGGCGGTTTTTTATGAACTTAAATACAACAGAATAAGCGGTGAACCAAACTGGCATTACGCGGATGGAAGGTTTGATGGCAATTCACTTAATGGTGTCGCCTATCTTGTAAACTGGTTGTCGCCTGTAGACGGGATCAACCCCGCATACACCCAATGATTTTGCCACCAATCAATAAACTGGTTCAGCCAAAACCAGAGGATTTGTTATTTGATGCCAGTTCGGCCGGTCTGTGGGTGCTAGGCGTAAACCGAATCCAAGCCTTTATTGGACTTATTGATGGTGTAAAGCCAGTTGAATTCGCATACAAGCCATGGGTCTTTGCTCTGGACGATAATCAGCTTCCTCCGGTTGTTCCAGATATGACCGGTCCATGGACACTGTATGGATTTAACGGGCAAACACTGGAACAGTCACATCAAATGGAATTCAAGGCTGGTATTCATGTTGAAGGCGGTTTGTATCGATTCACATCTGTGGATGATGAATGGGTAGTGGATTGTCAAGTCAACCTGGATGGCGAGGGTAGTTGTCAATTGAGAAGCGAAGGGTTGGGATTAGCCATGGACTATGAACTAAATTGTCCCAAGAGCTATGATTGGTGGAATCCGTCATCATACCCGCCCCCTTCAGATTATTGCGAACACCCATTCAATGGCAATTACACCAAAGCCCCCTTGGTTAATTCCAACAATGAAGGGATAGGTCAGACTGGTATTTTGTTGAGATCGGGATTGCATCTGCCGGTGCTTGATCTGCAAAATTGAAATAATCTGTTTGTGCCCGATCGGCCATAATTTGATGGTCGATTCAGAAGAAAGGGGCCGGATACATTTTTTTGGAGTTTTGAGAAAAAATTTAGTTAAATAATGGTGGCCAGAGGTGGAATCGAACCACCGACACGAGGATTTTCAGTCCTCTGCTCTACCGACTGAGCTATCTGGCCACTTTTTGCTCGCGTCTCTGGAATCAGAGAGCGCGGTATTAAAACGTTTAGACGTGTTCAAGTCAAGAATTATGCGACCTATTTGTCATCTTCGGGTACATATCCATCAGGTATGGCCGAACCTCCGCCGAAGAAAAACTTTTCCATCTCGCCCTCAAGATATTTCCGGTGCGCCGGTTCGATCGGGCTCAGGCGGTGTTCGTTGATCAGTATGGTCTGGTGCTTGAGCCACATCTGCCACGCTTGCATGGAGATGTTTTCATATATTTTTTTGCCCAGTTCACCGGGGTAGGTCTGAAACGCCAGTCCGGGCAGTTCTTCATTCAGCAGCATGCACTTAACCATACGATCCGTCATTTTCCGTCCTTCTCCAGGTAGGTTTCCAACAGGTATCTGACCGGCCGGGGCAGACCCAGCGCCGGCCAGTCCTGTTGGCTGAACCAGCGTTGATCCGGTGTACATTCTACCCCGACAGGAAGTATATCTGCATGGCCAATTAATGGCTGGATGTTCATTTGCATATGCGTCAGTTGGTGTCGCAGCGTGGCCAGCGGTCTGAGTGATTTCAACTCCAGGCCCAGGCGTTGTTGAACGGGTCGGTCATCGTTATCTGAGGGCAGTGACCACAGACCGCCCCAGATACCGGCGGGCGGGCGCCGCTCGAGCAGCACGTTGCCGTTTGCATCTGTGAGTATCAGCATCTGGAAGGATTTCTTTTTGATCTTCAAACCCGGTCGCGGGGCAGGCAACTGCTCGACCCTGTCCATTCCGAAGGCCTGGCAGGACTTGCTGACGGGGCAGCGCGCGCAGGCCGGTTTTGTGCGGGTGCACAAGGTGGCGCCGAGGTCCATGACGGCCTGGGTGTAATCGGCGCCGCGCCTGGCCGGCAGCAATTCTGCGGCCTTGTTCCACAACTGCCGGTGGATGGCGGGCTTGCCCGGCCAGCCACCGACCGCAAAGTAGCGGGCGAGCACCCGTTTGACATTGCCGTCGAGGATCACGGCCGGCTTGTCGAAGGCCTGCGAGTAGATGGCATTGGCGGTGCTTTCGCCGATACCCGGCAGGGCAGCCAGCGCTTCGGGTGTTTGTGGCAGTTGTCCGTTGTGCTTTTCCATGCACGTCTTGGCGGCCTTCAGCAGGTTGCGGGCGCGTGCGTAGTAACCGAGACCCGACCAGCAGGCCAGGACGTCATCCGTCGAGGCGGCGGCCAGGCTCTGAATATGCGGAAACCGGCCGATAAACCGTTCGAAATAGGGAATGACGGTTTTGACCTGGGTCTGTTGCAGCATGATTTCGGCAACCCAGACACGGTAGGGGGTTCGCGGGTGCTGCCAGGGCAAATCCTTGCGGCCGTGCTTATCCCACCAGCGGAGCAGTTGTGCCGGAAAACTCAAAACGCCCCTTAGTCCAACGGCAGGATGGCGTTGATGAAGGTGCCCGCATCAAAAGGCCGGAGGTCTTTTGCCGCTTCACCGACACCGATGTAGCGGATCGGTATGCCGAGCTCACCGGCGATGGCGAACAGCATGCCGCCGCGGGCGGTGCCGTCGAGCTTGGTGATGGTGATACCGGTGAGATTGACCGCCTCGTTGAAATGCCGGGCCTGGTTCAGGGCGTTGGCGCCGGTGCCGGCGTCCACTACCAGCATCACTTCATGCGGTGCGGTTTCATCGACTCTTCCAATCACGCGGCGAATTTTTTTCAGTTCTTCCA
The DNA here is from genome assembly GCA_963801195.1 of uncultured Gammaproteobacteria bacterium. Lineage (GTDB taxonomy): Bacteria > Pseudomonadota > Gammaproteobacteria > Xanthomonadales > SZUA-36 > SZUA-36. Next base: position 1,385,475 of record CAWDDX010000003.1, read on the forward strand.
TCAGGTTGGACTGGGTATGCAAACGCCCGGCGGTATCCGCGATCAATACGTCGATTTCACGGGCCCTGGCCGACTTCATGGCGTCGAATATGACGGCTGCGGCATCGGCCCCGGTACCCTGTGAAACGACGGGGATATCGTTACGCGCACCCCAGGACTTGAGTTGTTCAACGGCAGCGGCGCGGAAGGTGTCGCCCGCGGCCAGCATCACCTTTAAGCCCTCTTCCTTGAAGCGTTGTGCGAGTTTGCCAATGGTGGTGGTCTTGCCGGCGCCGTTGATGCCGACCATCAGGATGACAAAGGGCTTGCGGCTCGTATCGACCGCCAAAAATTGCTCACAGGGCTCGATCAGTTCGTAAAGCTCCGCTTGCACGGCCGGTAACAATGACTCCGGGTTTTTGATCGCGCCATTGCCGATGGCGGTGCGCAGGTTTTCCATGATGGCCAGGCTGGCCTGTACGCCGACATCGGCGGTGAGCAGGGTTGTCTCCAACTCTTCCAGCAGCTCTTCATCGATCACGCTGTGCCCGCTGACAAGTGCTTTCAGTCGTTTGCCGATGGTGTTGCGGGAGTCGCCGAGCAGCTTTTCCAGCGGATCGACACCGGATTGTTCGACCGGGCGGAGTTGCACATCCTGTAACTCGCCGGGCTTTTTGTCCTTCTTTTTGAATATACGAAACATGTGTTTGGGATTAACCCCTGACGCCAAAAGCGATATGCTAGCAGTTTGGCCGTTTAAAAACAGGTTCAACAGAGGCTCTTTAAATATGAGCAAATCTGGAAAAAACAATAGTGTAAGAGTAATCGGTGGTGATTGGCGCGGGCGGCGTTTGCCGGTCGCCGACGTGCCCGGGTTGCGCCCGAGCGGCGATCGCTGCCGCGAAACCCTGTTCAACTGGTTACAGCCATGGATTCTCGCTGCGGATTGCGCCGACCTGTTTGCCGGTACCGGCGCATTGGGTTTCGAGGCCGCCTCCCGCGGCGCTGCATCCGTACTGATGATTGAAAAGCACCCGCGGGCGCAGGAGGTGTTGCGTCAAAGTATCGAACAGCTACAGGCAGTGCAGGTCAATCTGCATGAAGGCGGGGCGATGTCGATGATCGAGGAATTCAAAGCCGACAGCTTCGATATTGTTTTTGTTGATCCGCCGTTCGACAGCAACCTCGCCGGCCTGGTACTCGAGCGACTGGACAAAACCGGCTGTGTACGGCGCAGCGGTTTCGTGTATGTCGAATCACCCGCGCTCAAGGGCATTGCGCCACCCCCGGGATGGCGGGTGTGGCGTGACCAGGAGCTGGGAGAGGTCCGTATGCAGCTTTTTCGCAGGCAGCGCCTCGATGACGAAAGAAACCTGCCGGAAAACGGGTCTGATCTTTGAGAGCAGGCGTCTTGGGGAAACTCTGATCTGTTCGTGAACTCGTGTCTTGCGTCCAGAATAAATCAGCGGTTCCCCAGGCCTGTTTTTAGTCCCTGCATTAAGGCCGGCAATCGCGCCGGCCTCTTTTTATCTGCGGCTTTGGTTTAACCCCGCACCTCAACAAGGGTAGAATAGCTGACTTTCCACGTTCAGCAGGTAACGCAGTTGAAATATAATCCCCGCCTGGCGATTTACCCCGGCACCTTTGATCCGATCACCCATGGCCATACGGATCTGGTGACCCGTGCTGCACGGGTATTCGAGCACGTGATCGTGGCGATTGCCGAGAGTCCGCACAAGGAACCGTTCTTCAGGCTCAGCAAGCGCATCGAACTGGCCGAGAGCCAGATCGGTCACCTGGAAAACATCTCGATTGTCGGATTCAGGAACCTGCTGGTCGACTTTGTCAGGGAAAACGGCGCGGGTGTTATCGTGCGGGGTCTGCGCGCAGTTTCGGATTTTGAATACGAATTCCAGTTAGCCAGCATGAACCGCAACCTGTGTTCGTCGGTTGAAACCATGTTCCTGACACCCGATGAAAGATACGGCTTCATCTCCTCCACGCTGGTCCGTGAAGTGGCCCGTCTCAACGGCAACGTTTCCCAGTTTGTCGGCGCCGAGATCGAGCAAGCACTGAAGGAACAGTTTGGGTACGCAGGTAGCTGATCGTGGCGTTAACCATTACCGCAGAATGCATCAACTGCGATGTATGCGAGCCGGAATGCCCCAACGAGGCCATCTACCAGGGCGTCGAGATATACGAGATCAACCCCATGCTGTGTACCGAGTGCGTGGGCCATTTTGATACACCGCAATGCGTGGAAGTCTGTCCGGTCGAATGTATTCCAAAAGACCCGCAGCACGTGGAAACCGAGGAACAACTGTGGGTGAAATATCGCAAGCTGATAGGCGAGGCAAAACTTTGAAAATTCGTTTTTTACTGATCATTCTTTTTACGTTTTTCGTACAACCGCTGTGTGCGGACCAACCCGGCAAGGCTGCGATTGCCAGCGCCCATTACATGGCTACAGAGGCCGGGCAAGAGATACTCGCAAAAGGCGGCAATGCTTTTGACGCGGCGATTGCGGTCAGTTCAGTGCTGGCGGTGGTCGAGCAGACAAGCTCCGGCATCGGCGGTGGGGCGTTCTGGTTACTGCACCGCGCCTCGGACGGGTTTGAGACCATGATTGACGGCCGTGAAATGGCGCCGGGACTGGCGTACACGGATATGTACCTGTCCGCGGATGGTTCCGTCAACCGCGACCTGGCGCTCAACGGCCCGCTGGCCGCGGCGATCCCGGGTGAAGTTGCCGGTTATGAACACCTGGCAACTCATTACGGCAGACTGCCGCTGGCGGTCAGCTTACAACCCGCTATCCGCATCGCCCGCGAGGGTTTTCCGGTCTATAGCAAGTTTTACGGGATGTTGAAATACTCGGAGAAAAACATGCGCCGCTGGCCGGCGGCAACTGAAGCCTTTCTGCCCGGCGGGAAATTGCCCGGGATGGGACAAATCATCAAGTTACCGGACCTCGCCCTCGTACTTGAAAAAGTGGCCGCCGAGGGTCGCGACGGGTTCTACAAGGGCGAAATTGCGCAACGCCTGGTCGATGGCGTGAACGCCGCCGGTGGCATCTGGAGCATGGCCGACCTCGAGGGCTATACCATCAAGGAGCGTGAACCGATACGCACGGTTTACCAGGGCTACGAACTGGTGACGGCGCCGCCGCCGTCTTCCGGCGGTATCGCCATCGTGGAAATGCTGAACATACTCGGACCCTACCAGATTTCGAAACTGGACAAGGTGCAGCGCACCCACTTCGTTGTCGAAGCCATGCGCCGCGCCTACCGCGACCGCGCGCTTTACCTGGGTGATCCGGATTTCTATCCCGTGCCGGTGAAAATGCTCACCGACCCCATGTATGCCGCCGGCTTGCGCGCCGGCATCATGTTCGACAAGGCGACACCCAGCAACATGATACCGGGCCGCGAAAAGCTGCCCGAAGGCAACGATACCTCGCATTTTTCCATCATCGACAGCGAAGGCAACATGGTTTCGGCGACACTGACGGTCAACACCCCGTTTGGATCAAAATTCATGGTGCAGGGGACCGGTTTTGTACTGAACAACGAAATGGATGATTTTTCCGCCAAGCCCGGAACACCGAACGCCTACGGCCTGATAGGCTTTACCGCCAATGAAATTCAGCCGCACAAGCGACCCCTTTCCAGCATGTCACCCACGCTGATAATCGGAGAAGACAGGGAGGCCGCGATCGGCACACCCGGCGGCAGTCAGATCATCACGATGGTATTGCTCGGCATCCTGGATTTCATGGACGGCCATGGGCCTGAATCGTGGGTGACTCTACCCCGTTACCATCACCAGTATCTGCCGGACAAGATCATCGCCGAACCCGATGCCTTTAGCGCGGAGGAAGTTGCCGCACTCGAAGCCATGGGTTACACCGTGGACGTGAAGGACGGGCGCTGGGGTAATATGCACGGGGTCATGTGGGACAAAAGAAGCGGCGAAGTTACGGCTGCTTCTGATCCGCGTAGTGATGCGGGCAAGGCGATCGTTCGCTAGGAATTGTAAGGAGACTATCATGAAGAAATTTCTATTGGTCCTGATCCTGGGACTTACCGGCTTGCCGTTGGCATATGCAGATATCACACCTGATGAAATCGACCAGGCTGCGGCGGCGGTACAACCCCAGGTGGTCGAGTGGCGGCGCTGGTTTCATCAGAATCCGGAATTAAGCAACCGCGAGTTCAAAACATCGGCGCGTATTGCCGAGATTCTGCGTGGCATGGGTCTCGAACCAAAAACCGGGATTGCCCATACAGGTCTGACGGCCGTGATCGAGGGTGGGCACCCGGGTCCGCTGGTCGCGATCCGCACCGACATGGACGGCCTGCCGGTCGTTGAGCAGACCGGTTTGCCATTCGCATCAACCGTGCGCGCTGAATACAACGGCCAGGAGGTCGGTGTCATGCACGCCTGCGGTCACGACGCGCACATGGCAATGGTGCTCGGTGCGGCGAAGATACTCAATGACATGAAGGCCGACCTGCACGGCTCGGTCATGCTGATTTTCCAACCCGCCGAGGAAGGCCCGCCCGCGGGTGAGGACGGTGGCGCTTCGATGATGCTGGAAGAAGGTATTTTCAAGGATCGCATGCCCTCAGCCGTGTTTGGCATGCACGTGGGTATCAGCACGCCCGGCGGCCAGTTTTCGGTCAAACCCGGCCCGATGATGGCCGCTTCCGATTTTTTCAAGATCGTCGTCAAGGGTAAGGGCACCCACGGTGCGCGGCCCTGGGATGGTATCGACCCCGTGGTTGTTTCATCGCAGATCGTACTGGGCCTGCAGACGATCGCCAGCCGGCAGGTGGATGTGACGCTGGCGCCTTCGATCATCAGCGTCGGGCGCATCAGCGGCGGCATTCGTTACAACGTCATTCCCGACGAGGTGACGCTGGAAGGCACCATCCGCAGTTTTGACCCTGATATGCGGGAACACATTCACACTGCAATCGAACGCACCGCGCGGTTGATCGCCGAAAGCGCGGGTGCGGAAATCGATTTTGAAATCATCCAGGGTCCGCCTGCACTGAAGAATGATCCCGAACTCACAAAGTTCGTGATGCCGGCACTTGAACGCGCATCCGGTCACCCGGTGTTGTCCGTCCAGCCCCAGACCGTGGCCGAGGATTTTGCCGAGTACGCCAAGGTGGCGCCGGCCGTGTTCGTATTCCTCGGCAACTGGCCGGAAGAGCTCGACCCGGCCACCCAGCCGACCAACCACTCGCCGTTTTTCCAGATGTACGAGCCCTACATGGAGCGGGGGGTGAAAGCTTTTGCCGACATGGTTGTGGATTTTCTGAACGCAAAGGCGCCGGCCGAAGATTAATCAATATGAGCGGTCCGCTTGACGGCACCCTGGTGTTGGATCTGTCGAGAGTGCTGGCGGGACCATGGGCCAGCCAGACGCTCGCCGACCTCGGAGCGCGTGTCATCAAGGTCGAGCGCCCGGGCCGGGGTGACGATACCCGCAGCTGGGGCCCGCCATTCTTAAGTTCGGGCGATGACAGGGAAAGCGCCTATTTCCTCTCCGCCAACCGCGGCAAGGAATCCATCGCCATTGATTTCAAGGACAAGCGCGGCCAGGCCGTGGTGACCGAGCTTGCCAGGAAAGCGGACATTTTGATCGAGAATTACAAGCCCGGCGGTCTCGAGGCTTACGCTCTGGACTACGCGTCAATCAGCAGGATCAACCCCGCCATTGTCTATTGTTCGATCAGTGGTTTCGGGCAGTCGGGGCCCTACAGCAAAAAACCCGGCTACGACTTCATGATCCAGGCTGCCAGCGGTTTGATGAGTGTGACCGGCACCGAAAAGCCCACCAAGGTGGGTGTGGCCGTTTCCGACCTGATCACCGGATTGTACGCGGCAACCGGCATCCTGGCAGCCTTGACGCGGGCGCGAGAAACGCGGCAGGGCGAGTGGGTCGATATTTCGCTGCTGGATGCACAGCTCGCCGCGCTGGCCAACCAGGCCATGAACTTCCTGGTAACCGCTGAAAGCCCGGGTCTGGCGGGCAACGCACATCCGAATATCGTTCCCTACCAGGTGTTTGAGAGCGCCGATGAGCCCTTCGTCGTGGCGGTGGGCAATGACGGTCAGTTCGTTTCCCTGTGCGATTCCATCGGGCAGCGGGAGCTTGCTTTGGACAGCCGCTTCAGCAGCAACGACGCCCGTGTCCGGAACAGACAGGTGCTGGTTCCGCTGATTGCCGATGTCCTTAAACAGCAACCGGCTGCGCATTGGCTGGGTATTTTTGACGATGCAGGTATCCCGGCGGCGCCGGTCAACACCATCGGCGAAGCGTTTGCCGACCCGCACGTTGTGGAAAGGCAAACCGTCATGCATATGACGCGTGCAGGACTAGGCCCGGTACCCGGCGTGCGCTCACCCGTCAGGCTGCATCATTGCGTAGCAGACGAGGTCAGGGCTCCACCCGCCTTGGGTGATTCCACCGTGGCGGTATTGCGTGAAATCGGACTCGGTGACGACGACATCAAGAGCTTGCTCATCGAGGGCGTTGCCGCCAGCTCCAAATAACAGCCTCAGTTGCATTGAGACCATTTGCTCTCACAACACAACATAATAAATCCGGGTAAAGAAAAGGCCGCCCCCTGGAAGGAGACGGCCTTGGTTTGTCAGAATATCAAATCTAGTTGGAAGCGCAGATTATGTTACCGTCCCAGGTCAGCGCAGCCGATCCACTCACATCACTCACACAGAATGTGAACTTCACCTTGCCTTTCTTGCTGTCGGGACTGGTCAGAACAACGGAACCACTACCGTTCGTCGTACCCGAATCACTGCCTGTAACGTCACCTTGGAAATCACCGCTGACTTGCACCGAACCAACCGGGTTACCCTGGTCGTCCTGGATGACCACCGTCGCGCGTGGTGATTTATTTCCGCCGCCGGCGTTAACGGTATCCACGAAAACGGATGCCACCGACATGGTCGTCGCAGTAGCCGGTTCGGTCAGGGTAATGGTCTCTGAAGCATTATTTGTGCTCGCAGCGCCGCCATTGTCCGTTACCGTAAGGCTCACCACATAGGAACCGTAGTTGCTATAGGTATGGCTCGTGTTGAGCCCACTTCCTGACGTGCCGTCGCCAAAGTCCCATGCGTAGGAACTGATGCTGCCGTCGCTGTCAGAAGAGCCACCGCCGTCATAGCTGCAGATTTTGGTCGCGTTTGAACAGTTAATTGCCGTGATGACGGCGGTTGGTGCGTTGTTGATACCGTCGTCAACCGTGACCGACGTGTTTGCCGTATCCGTGGCGCTGCCATCATCGGTGACTGTCAGGCTTACTTGATAGGTGCCCGCAGCCGCATAAGTGTGTGACGGACTAACTGCGTTGCTGCTATTTCCATCACCAAAGTCCCAGGCATAGTTGTTGATTGAACCATCGCTATCGCTGGAGTTACCGCCATTGAAGCTGCAATTCAGCAAGGTGCATGACGGTGTGTCGATGACGGCTGTCGGTGGCGTGTTTCCGCCACCGCCACCGCCGTCGCAACCGAAGGTAAAGGAATTTACCCAGGTACCCCAGTTGCCGTGTATAAAATTGATACCCTTGGAATACTCGCCCAGATACCAGAAGGTGGAACCATCCGGAGAAATGGTCATTTCCGTGTAGTCACCCCAACGGTGTGGTGAGCCATCGAAGGCATCGTATACGGCCTCAGCTGCCTTAACGGTCAGTTCGGACTGGATGGCACCCGTATTATCACGACCCGTGGCGTAAACCCCGGGGTTGCTGGAAGCAGAGGTCTTGCTGTAACCCATCATCATGTTGCCGCAGTGGTCGACCGCGAGGTCAGGGAAAGAGCGGTATTGACCGTTACTACCCACAACGCCTGCATTGACGACGCTGGGGGTACTCGGGTCTATCTGTGCCCAGCGTGCACAATTCACGGTTCCGCTACCCGGGTTGCATGCGATGGCACTGCTCGTCCATATATCGCCATTGCGATATTCGGCATCCTGCACACGCCAGTCATTGGCCTGCAGATTGCCACCGCCTTGCTGTGGTGCATCCACCGGCATACCGGCTGCGGTTCCGCTGGCGCTAACCAGGTCGACTTCACCTTCTTTAACTGGCACACCGCCTGAGAATGGGTTGCTCCATGACCAGACGCCGATATTCCGGCCGTCATAAACCTGGCCATCGGTCAGGATGTAGTGCACGCCGTCGGTGGGCCAGGTACCCTGGTTCCAGCCATGCAGGTTCATGGGTTGCGGTGTGCCATCGCTGCCAATGCCGAAGGAAACCACTGTCGGCGTGTTGCCAGCATACAGTGCGCTCTTTTCTATGGCCCATATCCGGCCCTCTTTGAAGTTCCGGGCTCCAAAAATATTAGCACCCAAATAAATGGCGTCTTCACCCACGCCGGCATGGGGGTAATCGAAGAAATCCCGTCTGCTCGCCGTCTGGAAGCTGTAAAGATTCCAATTGCCGGTGGGGTCGCCCGTCTGTGAAACGGCAATGCAATAGTCGGTGCCGTTGCCGTCAATACCGAGAATGAAGCGGTCTGCGGATTCGTCGTAATTGGCATTCGGGTCAAACTCACCTGAGCAATTTGGATCGCTGGCAAAGAAGCTCTCAAAGGTGGTCGGGCCTCCCAGGGAGTTTCCATCGGTGTCGTAAATTTCAAACGCGACATTAACGACTGCAATCACGTGATTGGGACCTGCGGCCAGTTCCGGATCGGGTGGCACGCTACCGCCGCCACCACAACATTCACTCAGGTCGATGCTCGCAAAGCCGGTACCGGCAGAGGAAACTGTCTGTGCCTGTGCCAGGGCCGTGACGGCAGCGGGGTCCTGAACACGAGGGCTGGGACGCATAAAACGCGAATCGTTCCGCAGCTTGTCCATCACTTCATCGGGTAGGGGAGACTCTATTCGGCCACCGCCGCGAAGGTACTCCATGCCGTCAAGATTAGCCGGCCTGCGCTCGTTTGCCGGAATTGCGCTAAAGTTTACCTGGTAAGGACCCGACGCCCGGTAGCGTTGGCCGTCAGGTATGGCAGGCCTGGCATTGCGTTCAACACCCCTTGCTGGTTGCCAGATACCACCGATGTCGTCAAAAATAATTTCCGGGCGTGCTCCGCCAGGTTGTCCGGTTTGAGTGGTCGTACACGCAAGTGGTACCAGCGCGAACATTAAGACCACAAGCAATCGTTGAAATTTGTACATTAAAACGCCCTCTTTTTTATGATGCTTCAAAAAAAACCACCCCTGAATCGTAAAGGTTCTCAAAAGCAGCTGACCAATTTATATTTAGCATAGCAGGTTTTTTCTGAATAGCTTGAATGTCAGGAGAGGTTAATTTGTCCGTGCCCGGCAGGGTTTAAACCATTAACCCGTATTAAAACGTGGGTAATGGCAACGGGAGTGAACCGCAATATTGCGCGCATCTAACCGGGTTTCATTGTGTTGGCCTCCAGAACGACTGTGCTGAAAGGCTTGTTTCCTCGATTTCAGATGTGTATCAATTACACGAGAACTTCACTGTGTCAGATGACTTCCCCGTCCTGCTGGGATGGCAACAACAAGTCTTCCAGGAAAAAAGCCGCCAGTGCAGGCCGGCCGCTGATGCCGGCCTTGCGGTAAACACTGCGGGCTTGCTCACGCACGGTTCTTTCACTGGTATCGCGCATAATCGCTGCCTCCTTGAGACTCAGGCCCTTCAGCAGTAACAGCGCCACCTCGGATTCAGCCGGGGTTAGTTCCCAGCGTATAAACTGGCGCTGGATGGCGCTGCCCAGACCTTCCATCAATATACGGCTGTCCTCACGCCAGCGTTCCGAGTCGCGCCTTACCATTTGCAGGTCACGTCGCAGGCTTCTAACCGAAACCCTTGCAGCATAAATTTGTTGCACCAGTAATCCGATACCGACAACAGCCAAAAGCAATACGCCCAATTCCATCACCACATGCATGGCACTGGTACCTTCCACATAGTCCTGCGTCAGGTCCAGCGCGATCAGCACGATGATCAGGCAAAACAGGACGATACCCGTTGTTGCGATTCCAGGTCCCGGTGAGTCATCCGACATATTTCTGTTCCACCCATTCAGCATTGGCGGGCACCACGGCAGTACCCGCCGTATGACCTATTGTATCAACACACAGATCGCCGGATATTGCGAACGGAACCCGTCACGGAAACACACACATGAATCAACATAAACCAGAATTTATCCGCGTTTGGGACCCGCTCGTTCGAATCGGGCACTGGACGCTGGTCACCTGCTTTTTTATCGCCTACTTCACCGAAGACGATCTGCTCAGTTTGCATGTTTGGGCAGGTTACGTGCTGGCCGCCGTTGTGCTGTTCCGCCTGCTATGGGGGTTTATCGGCTCACGCCATGCCCGTTTCGGTGACTTTATCTATTCGCCTGCCAGGGTGAAAGCCTATCTCAAAAGCCTGCGCAAGGGCCCGGTCGCACATTACGTGGGCCATAATCCGGCGGGTGGATGGATGATCATACTGTTGCTGCTCATGCTGTCGGGTACTGTTTACACCGGCCTGGAACTGTACGCGGTTGAAGAAAACGCCGGACCATTGGCCGCCCTCGACGGGACTCCCGCACAGCAAGCCAGTGGCCTGATAATTTCAGCGGCCTACGCAGACAGCGACGATGACCGCGGTGACGATAACAGGCGTGGAAAGGAACCGGAAGGAACCGAAGGCGATGAGGAATTCTGGGAGGACTTGCACGACCTGCTTGCCAACCTGACATTGATGCTGATCATCATGCATATCTCCGGGGCCGTCATTTCTTCATACCTGCACCGCGAAAACCTCGTCAAGGCGATGATCACAGGCAGAAAACAAAAGCGCTAACCCGCATAGGCTCAGCTCTTTGCGCAAAGGCCGCCATCCAAATGACGAAGAATTCAACCTTGCTTAAGGCCGTTTGCGGCCAGGATCGGGGATATTATGATCACGGCTGATATGCACTAATTTATCCACAACAACGTCAAGAAAGTTGTTCTTCGATTCACAGAAAATCTCTGCCAATTTCTGGGAGGCTGACACAAACAGGTACGCTATCCTTCATCAGTGGGTAATTAGTGGTCAATTTCACCAACACGGTTGACTCTACATGACTCCCCGTCAGGTATGATGGTAGTGACATAGTGTTAATATGCTATAAATACAGTAACTTGCGAATACATATTTGCTTGGTGTACTTATTGCATATAAGTCACTAATAAGTCATGTCTGGAGAAGTAACCATGATGCGACAAATATTATTGATTAAGTTAATTTCAATACTTTTTGTCGGGTTAAGTTTACAAGCACAAGCTAATACCAAAGCCAATCCCGGCTTTGAGGATAAAGTACAAAGCTGGTTAACTGAAAATAATGTTCCAGCAGTCGGCATTGGAATAATAGAAGACGGTGAAATCAAGTATGTAAAGGTAATCGGGGAACTTAAAAAGGGTGTTCCCGCAATTGATGATGCAATATTTTCTATTGCATCCATGACAAAACCTGTAACTGCAATACTAACGTTGAAATTAGTAGAATCTGGAAAATGGGATCTGGACGAACCCTTATTCCATTATTGGATTGATCCGGAAATTGCAAACAATCCTCTCCACAAAAAACTGACCACACGTCATGTGTTGAGTCACCAAGCCGGATTTCCAAATTGGAGATATGCACATCCCACCAAAAAACTCACTTTCGATTTTGAACCCGGAACAGGATATCGTTATTCAGGTGAAGGTTTTGTCTATTTAGCAAGAGCTTTGGAACGAAAGTTCAATAAGACATTACAACATTTAGCCGATTCAATATTGTTTAAGCCAATTGGAATGAAAGACACCAGGTATGGTTGGAATAAAAATGTTGATGAATCAAGATTTGCTTTCGGACATGATTCTCAAGGAAATATAGTTCCACGGTCACAGACCGTAGATGAAAGAGCAAGTGCTGAAGGCGCTGCCGGCGATTTGATTACTACAGTCGAAGATTATTGTAAGTTCGGTATCTACGTAATGAATGGGGCCGGTCTTTCTCAGAAACTTTATAACGACATGATAAAACCCCAAGTAAATCTCAGTGAATATTTAGGGGTGGGATTAGGATGGAAAATAGTTTCTCATCTGCCAAATGGAGAATATACGCTACAGCATGGAGGCAATAAAAGTGGTGTTAAAACCATGGGAATTCTTCTTCCAAAATCAAAACGAGGGGTTATTGTTTTTACAAACGGGAACAGTGGTATGTTTGTTTTTCGTAATGTAATTAAGGAATCAATTGATATCGGCGCAAACGTATTGACCAATATGATGGGTTCTAATGTTCACGAAATCATAGAACTATCGGATGAGACTCTAAGCGGATATACGGGAAAATATATAGGTTCCGAAGGCGTGGAATATACGATAACCAAGGGGGATGGTGTTTTGATAATATCAGGTCCCAGTTCGCCAACAGTTAAGTTATACCCTGAAAAGGAGAATAAGTTCTTTCTCAAAGAATTCGATGTGCAATTTGAATTTATAAAGGATACATTCATTATTACTCAGGACGGTAAATACGATAACACCGCAATAAAATTGAAGAAGTAAAATAATTAATATTGCGGATAGGAAGTATGAACCACGTTTTTCAGAATTCACGACGGTATTGGTGGCTTCAAACTGTTCCCGGATCAGAGATTGGTGGTCGAGGGTGATCCGGTATATTAGTGGTTGCTTAAGGTCCGCTACTGGCCGAGGCTGTGTGATAACTCGATATTCGCCTTTGGTAACCTGATGAGATAGCACCAGATGCCCCGTAAAGGGATTTGATGACGGTTGTTTCCAGTTGGGGTGATCTGGCCGGAGGATTATTTCGGTGCTAAGAAGGCACTGAGTGGGTCTTTATTTACCTGATTTAACCGGTAAAAGGGGCCTTCTATGCCCCGATGGCCTCAATGAGAGGTTGCGTTCCCATGATGTTCATCATCCGCTTCATGTTGTACGCCAATACGTGCAGGCTCATCTCGGTACTGACTCGATCAAGTGTTTTTGTGAGGAAGTGGGTCGATCCCATCCACGCTTTCAGCGTGCCGAACGGGTGCTCCACAGTCGATCGACGGATGCGCATCATGTCCGGATTACGATCCAGACGTGCCTGCGCAGTTTCCAGCACCTCTTCATGCTCCCAGCGTGTTATGCGCCGCTCTCTGCCTGAAGTACATTGTGCTTTCAGTGGGCACTGCTGGCAGACTGAGGTCCAGTAACGATGTAGTGTCTTGCCTTTTTCCTGCGTCGTCATGTGACGCACCAGGCGCTGGCCAGCCGGGCATTCATACTCGTCGTCCCGGGTGATGTAACGGAAGGCATCACGGTCATATTGACCTTTGGTCCGGTTGGGTGAGGTATTCGGTTTGGGCAGATAGGTGGTGATGTCAGCTTTCTCGCAGTCCAGGATGTCCTCACTCCGGTAGTAACCCCGATCGGCAACCGCCGTAAGTGCTTCAGTAGCTATGACTGACTTGGCCTGCCTGGCCATGTTAGCCAGTTGCCGTCGGTCACTACCGTTGTTGGTGACTTCGTGTGCAACGATCAGGTGATGCTTTGTGTCCACCGCAGTCTGTACGTTGTAGCCAACCATGCCCGTCCCGCGTGACTTCATTGAACGGGCATCCGGATCGGTCAGTGAGATCTGTTTGCCCGGAGCATCAAGCATCCGGGCCTCGAGTTTTTTTAGGCGCGCCATCTCCTTGCGCATGGCGGCGATCTTGTCTTCCAGGGTCCGGCTCTTATCCTCCGCCGGCTCTGCTTGATCCGCCGCAGCCAACTGCTCCAGGTAACGTTCGATACTGGCATCCACTTCCGCCAAGCGCCGCTTCATCTTGGCGCGGGTGAAGTTGCGATCGCGGCTGTTGACAGCCTTGAACTTGCTGCCATCAATGGCCACGAAGGCGTTAGCGAACAGGTTGAACTTACGGCACAGCATCACGAACTCGCGGCACACCAGACGGATGGCTACGCCATTATCCTTGCGAAAGTCCGCAATCGTCTTGAAGTCTGGCGCCAGCCGCCCGGTCAGCTACATCAGCTCGACATTACGTTGTGCTTCGATCTCCAGCCGGCGACTCGACTACACCCGGTTGAGATAACCGTAGACAAACAGCTTGAGCATGGTCGATGGGTGGTAGGCCGGTCGGCCCGTATCGTTGGGCTCGGTCTTGAAACCCAGACCGGACAAATCCAGGTCATCGAGGAACACATCGATCACGCGGACCGCGCTGTCTTCAGCGACGTAGTCATCGAGGCGTTCGGGAAATAAGGTGGCTTGAAAGCGGTCCTCGCCTTGTATAAATCCACTCATCCTGTGAGTCCTTCAGCGGGTGAGCATGATTATATCGTGAGTGGAGTTTTCACACAGCCTCGGCCGAAAGCGGTTATGCGCGTCTTCTTAAAGTGGATGACGGCTTTCAACAACAAAGCAGAATTTCAGATGATGCTTACTTTAATTTCACACACCTCGGTCACCGGCCAATGGGAGTTCTGAGAGCAAAAAAATTGGTCAAGCGGTTTCAGTATCCGCAGTTGCGGGTCGAGATGGTCACTTCACTCCATGCATCAAACGCTGGATCAACGGCGCGATCAGGAACAGCACGGCGCCGGAGCCGAGCAGGGCCCAGAAGCCGAAGGTGTAGCCCGAAAGCGCCGACGTCGTGGTCATGCCGGTCTCGCCGCTGACCGCACTGGCGAAGATACCAGAAAGATTGTTGCCGATGCCGGTAGAAAGGAACCACCCGCCCATGCCAAGACCGACCAGGCGCACCGGGGCCAGCTTGGTCACCATCGACAGGCCGATCGGTGACAAACAGAGCTCGCCGACCACTTGAATGATGTAGGCGGCCAACATGGTCCAAAACGGAATCTTGCCCACGTCGTTCACCAGGTTCGACAGCGCAAACATCAACAACAGGAAAGCCAGGCCATTGAACAGCAAGCCGAGGCCGAACTTGCGTGGAATCGAGGGGTTTATATTGCGCTTCGCCATCCACACCCAAAGCCAGGCGACGACGGGCGCGAGCATGATGACTGCTAGCGCCGGTACTGACTGAAACCATGCGGTTGGGAAGACGAAGCCGCCTAAGTCCCGGTTGACAATCTGGTCTGCGAGAAACGTGAACGAGTTGCCGGCTTGTTCGTAAAACATCCAAAACAGGATATTGAAGGCGAAGATGATCAGCATCGCAATGGTCTTGTCGCGGGCTACCGCGCCGTTGCGGATACCTTCGATCATCAGCATCGCGGCAAGACCGACGAATAGCGCTGTCAACACGTACTGGAGCACTCCGGCGCCGAGCGTAAGCAGCGCGTAAATCAGCGGGATCACACACAATGCGCCGATCACCACGTAAGCTGACCGCTCGCGGCCTGGAGCCTCCTCCGGCGGTCTGCCGATATGCTGCAGTTGGCGCCGGCCGAAGTAGAACCACACCATGCTGATCAACATGCCGACCCCGGATGCGCCGAACACGTACTGGTAGGCGGGTGCGGCGTCAGTGCCAAACAGCGAGGTCGCCAGCCAGCCGGTAATGATCGGTGCGATGAACGCACCCATGTTGATGCCCATGTAAAAGATCGTGAAGCCCGAGTCGCGGCGCTCATCGTCCGTCGAGTACAGCTTGCCAACCATGGTCGAGATGTTCGGTTTGAACAAGCCGTTGCCGACGATGATCGTAGCGAGACCGAATTTGAACAGCACCGGGTCCGGCAGCATGATCATGAACAGGCCTGCAGCCATGAACACTGCCCCGATCAGAATCGAACGCTGGTAGCCGATGATCCGGTCGGCGACGTAGCCGCCGAAGATCGCGCCGGCATATACCAGCGCGAGATAGGAACCGTAGGTGAGATTGGCGTCGGCCTGGCCGGACTGATTACCAGCGTAGAACTGCGCCACGATGTAGAGCACCAGGGCCCAGCGGATGCCGTAGAACGCGAAGCGTTCCCAGAATTCCGACATGAACAGCATCCAGAGCGGACCGGGGTGGCCCATGAGTTGCTTGAACTCAGGGATCGGGTAGCGGTCTGGCAAGTTCGTGGCTTCGCTCATGCGGTGTCTCCGGGTGGTGTTGGAAAGAGCTCGCTTGAAGTAACTGCCGGGAGCGTCTGTGTCAAAGCGAAGATGGGAAGAATAAATGCGCTTCCCTTGGAAAGTAAAGCCTTCAATAAACTTTTTCCATGGAGAAATTCCCGGGTCAGAAATTCTAGGATCAGGGTAAAGTGTCAGAGTAGGTCTGGGTCTGACCTCCTATATAGGACACGTAAAGATCCGCAACTGGCCGTGAGCTCCTGTTCTCACCAACAAGGAGTGACCGTCCGGAGTCGGTCGCAAAGCAGTTATTCGTGACACTGTGTGCCAGATCGGATGGTAATTAATACAGCTTAATCGAAGTTAGCCTGCATTCCATATTTCACAGCGATTGGTTTACCTATACCCCTTTTCAGTAGTTTCGAATTGCACCTTTTATCACCCCCGTGATCCGATATGGTTATTCTCCCGGATCGGCAGATGAGTGCAAGTATCAGGTTTTTCCATCAAACACCCTTGACCAGGCTCTCCACCTCTTGGCGGAGAATCTCGCCTTTAATGCCGACCTGGCGCAAAGCGCCGTCTCGATCGATCAACCAGGTCGATGGAAGCCCGTTTACTTTATAAAGCTTCGCTGCCTCATTCCCGTAACCGTTTTCGGTGAATACCTGCTTCCAGGGGAAGCTGTTTTTCGACATGAATCGGTGTGCGCGTTCGACATCCGCTTCCTCATCCAGGCAAATACTGATTATCTCAAACCCCTGATCGTGCAGGTATTCATAGATTGCCCTTAGTTTGGGCAATTCCTTGAGACACGGAGGGCACCAGGTTGCCCAGAAATCTACAAGGACAACCTGGCCCTTGAGCGAAGCCAGTGAAATTTCGCCGCCGCTCAATGAGGGCAAATGAAAATCTTTTGCAGGATTGCCGATGGCGACCTCTTCCATGATCTCATCCATGACCCGAATAAAACGTTCATTTTGGCGCACCAGGTTGTAACGCTCGGCATCGAATACCTCGAACTTTGTAAACCCCCTCTCCCTGACGGCCTTTTCAATCCAGAATAGCGCTTCATCACTATTGCCCAGAAAAACAGACGCATCGGAATCTCCTTTTGAATAGGGTCTGAAGCTGATTTATGAAACCAATGTTCACAACAGGTCTTATATTTACTTTTAGGTTTGACACAATTTTCTTTTGCCTGGTTTAACCGTAATGGTTAAAACACACAAATAAACACACCGCGTAGATTTCCCGGCAATTGGTTTTTGTCATGCAGTTTTTGGAATGTTGTAAACCGTGCAAATTCTACGACTGCTCTCCATCTGGTAGCGGTCTTTCACTCCAGGCGAATGCCTATGACGGTTAACTGCCAGGAGCGGTCCTCTGTTGTGAGCATTCAATCCTGTTGGATCAATTGCAGCGCTGCATCAAGAATTTCATCTTCCTGGGTAAAAGGATTATCACTGACCTCGTGGTCAGGAATGACACCCCGCGGGCGTGCATCACCACTGGGGCGTATCATGCAGGCCTTTGGGAAGACAACAAGCATATTGGTGTTTGGCAAATTGAATGTATGAATGGCGCCACACGAAGAAGGCGTGTCGGAAGTCTCCTCTCCCACAACGATTCCAAATTTGTAGTCCTGCACAATGGCTGCAACTGCGGTGGCGTTGGAAAAGCTGAAACGATCGACCAGGGTTATAACCTCTCCTTTGAACGCAAGTTCATCGGTTCTTGGCTGTGTCGTGCCGAGTTCAACATCAAATCGGGATCCATCCTCAAGGGTCATGATCTGTTGTTTCATTTCCGCCAGTTCGGGCATATCCACGTCCTTCCAAAAGGACTTGGTCACCGGACTGGTCCGGACACTGAATTTTGATGCAATACGGAAAGGCTTATCTGCAAAATAGGCGATCATTGGATCACTGAAGGAGTTATCGCCACCACGATTTCTGCGAAGATCAAGAATAAGATGCTGTGATTTTTTCCTGGCAATCTCAGTAAATGCAGAATCGATGAATTCCAGAAACTCCCCGTTATTGAATGCTTCCTGTGTAGATATGTCATCTGTCTCGGCATTGAGAAAAACACCTGGGCGTAAGTAGGCAACATCGCCGATGAATTTGAAGGTTCTGCCACTTATCATGAGCGGCGGCGACTTTACCGTCTGTTCTTTTTGCTGGTATTGCTCAAGAGTCAACCCTTGAACTTCAGCGATTATTTGCTCCCCGTCTGGCTTTTTGACGTGAACAGTGCCTGAAGGGAAATCACCAAAAACATACCACCACATACCCATGATCGATCCGGTTTCCAGTAAAGCCTTCTTGGAGTATTCACTTTCACCCTGCTTATAGGTATAAATCTTGTCGAGCAGTTGACGAATGTCAGTCCCGTTGACTGCCAGGATTTCATCGCCGGCTTCAAGCTGCTCGTTGTCAGACCAATTTTCCGATAACAGCACCTTCCCCCCCAGGAAGCTGATTTCGAGGGGGATCCGCCGTCCACCATTAAGGTAAAACTGCTCATACGCCTCGGTGGGAAAACCCAATACACAATGCGAAAACCCCGCAAGGACCACGAACGGCCGCAACAGGCGATTGGCCTCAAGATAGGTCATCGGGCCGGAAATTGAGCTCATTATCTGCTCAAAAGCATGATCGTAGTCGGTTTTGGAAGTGCGAAGGAAAAGGTCGTAAGTACTGATTTGAAGTGTCTCGTATAGAAAAACAAGATCCTCGCGCACGGCCTCTGCAGAATATAGGACCGGCGCATTGGAAGGTGTATTCCCGGCTCCATTTGTCATCACTGGAGTAATCAAAAGACAAAAAAGGACCAACACGGTCAAAATCTTGTGTAAAACACGATTCATCACGGAAACTCCCTATGTGTAGAAACTGTATATAAGCTACACGAGAGGCAGCGTGTATTTGTTACATAATAAGTAGCATCGCAATACTGCCCGGCATAAGCCGTTGATAGTTTATTTTAAGACTGGGAGCTATCTGGGCAAGATCCGATTCTCTATGCGGGTCCGGATATTCGGTTCCCATTGTTTTTGGCTTGCCAATACTCGTGACCTGGCGTGGGTCAGCAGCCGTTAGCGGAAACTCATGAACATTGAAAAGCTGTTTTCTGAATGACTGCTTAGCGCAAAGAAGCGGAATTCCACCTGATGATGTGGTTTGCTTTTCATTCGGGATATTACTGATCGTTACCATCAAGCCAATGCTCCGGGAACGGTCATATATCGATCATCCTGGTAAATTGTTCAGGGTCGTGCCCATTTGCCTAAGGGGTGGCAGGGCAGTTGTCTTTTTCCACCGTCCACATCCAGTTCGCAATTTTCCAGCTGCCATCGATCCTGACGAGGTCGGCCGAATCGATACCGCAATGCGAAAACTTTCCATCGATGATGAATTCGTATTCGCCCCAAACGACGGCGATGGGGCCGCGGATCATCACCACCGGCTCGCCGGTCCAGCCTTCCGCATATTCATGACCGTCATCGGTATCGCCCGCGACCAGCGCCTCATTGCTTGCGATGCGAAATTCCAACTCGCCCGGACTGCCGTTCGGGTGGGCCCGGAAACTGAGACTCGTGCCCTCGGCCAGCTGGATAGCACGCATGTCATCCGGGTTACGGGAAGCGACCGCGGCAAAGGCCTGCTCCATCAATGCGAGTACGGCTTCGCGTTCATCGCTTTCAGAATTCGCAAAGCCTGCGAGGGGTAATGACAGCAGGGCCAGGCACAGCAACAGCATTCGTTTCGACATGGTTGATCCCGTTACTTGAAGTGTGAATCAGTATAGGTGGCGTTCATGTACCTGGCCCTTTTTTACTCAGGGCTTGATATACGCTCTCGGCATGTCCGGATGCTGAGGCAGGTAACGGTCCCTCAGTTTCGTCTGGCGTGATTCCATCGGTATCAGTTCGCCATTGATGACGACAACCTCGGCGGCGCTGGTGACTTCCAGCGGGTCACCGCTCCACAGCACTACATTGGCCGGCTTGTCTTTCTGTATGCTGCCTTGCTGGCCAGCGACACCGAAAATGCTGGCCGGATTGATCGTCAATGCGGCAATGCCTTCCTCGTGCGGCAGACCGTAGGAAACGGCGTTGCCCGCCATCTGGCGTTGCTTGCGGGAGTTATGCGTCTCGCCGCCGCTGATGGCGATGACGACGCCCGCGGCCTCCAGCATCGCTGCATTGTTGAGACGTGAACCCAGGCTGTCGAAGTTGGACGGCAGGTTGTCCAGCGGGTTGAGTAATACCGGTACTTTTGCGGCGGCCAGTTCGCGGGCAACCATCCACGCCTCCCTGCCGCCTGAAATGACCAGGTCCAGGCCGTAGCGCTGTGCAAAGCTGATGGTTTCGAGGATATCGCTGGCCCGGTCCACATTGATGACCACCTTGCCAGCGGTCACGAACGAGGACAGGGTGCCGCGGCCTGCACGTGTCAGCAGTGCGGTTTCTGTCGATGTGGGCGGGATGTCCGCTTCCTGCATCGCCTGGTTAAGCAGCATCCACTGGGCGGCACGCGAACCGCCGCTCAGACTGCTGGCGTCCCTGCCGACGTTGATGAACAGCACCGGCTTGCCAAAAAAGCTATCGTAACCGCCGTCGAGCCGGACCATCCGACCCTGGCCGCCAAAGATCGAACCTTCCGTATCCGCGCCCAGCAGCGTGAAACTGAAACCTTCGATACGCGTGACCGGAATCAGGCTGGAGTTTGGATTGTAGGCCGGTGTGACATCAAACTCGGGTCGCATTTCCTGCAGCGCCAGACCGGTGTCGGTAGACTCCTCCACCGCCGGAATTTCGCTGATGCCGATAGCGGTTATGCCGGCGAAGAACCCGGGCGTCAGCGGTTTGCCCCTGGCTTCAAAAATAATGGCATCGCCCTCGGGTAGCGGCAAATCCTTGCCAATACTTTGGACCACGCCAGCGGAAATGAAAACATCGGTATTTTCCAGGACAACGCCCCCGGTCATCGTGTGGACGCTGGCGCCGCGGATCATGATGGCGTCCGCCTGCGCCGCCACGGATACCGCGGCCATGCAGCCAATCAAAATCGTTTTAAAAATTTTCATTTCAACACCCCCTGCAACTGGCCCAGTTCGAAATCGGAAACCGGTTGAAGATCCGGGTTTTCGCGGTCATAGACCAATGCACCATCGATATACACGTGGTCGGCCTTGGCATAAACGCTGAACGGGTTGCCGTTCCATAGTACGACATCGGCCATTTTCCCGGCTTCCAGCGAACCGGTGTAGCTGTCAATACCCAGTGACTTTGCGGCATTGGATGTAATCCAGGCAATGGCGTGTTCCGGCGTAATGTCCATACCCACGCGGTTACCGCTGCCCATGGCCTTGGCGGCCTCCTGGTTCAGACGCTGGATGCCCTCGGCATCATCCGAATGCACGATGGCGCAGCTGCCCTCTGGCCGGTCCACAATGGCAATGTTTTCCTGGATGCCGTCGTAAGCCTCCATTTTGAAACCCCACCAGTCTGCCCACAAAGCCCCGCAGACACCCTTCTCAGCAAGTGTGTCGGCGATTTTGTAGGCCTCCACACCGTGGTGAAAGGTGCCGACCTTGTAGTGGAATTCATCCGCCATGTCGAGGATGGTGATCATTTCGTCGGCGCGGTAGCAGTGCATGTGGACGATGATGTCACCCTTCAGCACGCCGGCCAGCGTTTCCAGTCTCAGGTCGCGTTTGGGCGCCTTGGCATCATCCTTGTTGTCAGCGAGCTTCTTCTCGTAGTCCGCCCAGTCATCGATATATTGCTGTGCATCGATCCATTGTGCCCGGTAGAGGGCCATGTTACCCATGCGGGTCGATGGCATTTGCTTGCGCTCGCCGTAGACGCGTTTGGGGTTTTCACCACAGGCCATTTTCAGCCCGTAAGGCGCGCCGGGAAACTTCATACCCTGGTAGCTGTTGCTATACACGTTCTTCAGGGTCACGCCGCGTCCGCCGATCAGGTTTCCCGAGCCGGGCAGGATCTGCAGCGAGGTGATACCGCCTGCGAGCGCGCGTGAAAAACCGGGGTCCTGCGGCCAGATACTGTGTTCGGCCCAGACATTGGCTGTGGTCGGGTTGGTCATTTCGTTGCCGTCCGAGTTGGCCTGGACATTGGGACTGGCATAGACACCCAGGTGTGAATGGACATCGATCAGGCCGGGTGTTACCCAACGCCCTTTGGCGTCGATGGTGGTCACGCCGGCGGGAACTTCACCCTCACCGACAAAAACGATTTTTCCGCCCGATAACAACAGGCTGGCATCTTCCAGACGTTCGCCGGTACCGGTCAGGATGGTGGCATGGGTGATCAGCGTGGGTTCCGACGGCAGCGGTGCATAGGTCGAAGGGTAGTCTTCGGCCCACGTCAGGCCGATTGGCAATGTCAGCAGCACCGGCAGGAGGGCCAGCAGGGTTCTATAGCGCATGAGTTGTCCTTCAAAAGGGGTAAACCAGCCATGGTAACAAACGGCGGGAAAATTGCCTACGTGCAAAACCGGCAAGACCGCGCTTCTCGGTATAATCAGCCGTGTGACGGTATAAATGGACCGCGCTTGCCGGTATCATCCACACGCAATGAACACGAGTACACAAGCGCCGCCTGGCGGGTTACCGGTTGAGCTGGAAAGATGGATTGAATCCAGCCTGGCGTCCGGGTCGAATATCCTCGCCACCTCGAACCAGGGTATCGTGTTGTTATACGAGGGTGAAACCCGCAAACTCGTGATCAAGTCCGCCATGGGCCGCGGCCCGGTCCGCAGGGCCCGGCAGGCGACGCTCGAACGCGAATACGCGGCCTACCGGCGCTTAAGCGGTGTCGAGGGTGTACCGGCCTGTTACGGACTGCTCGCAGGCCGCTACCTGGTAATGGAATTCATCGATGGCACCCCTTACCGGCACGCGACCTGGCAGGATCGCGACGAATGGTTCGCACAGCTTCTTGTGGTGATCCGCGCCTTTCATTCGCGCGGCGTCAGCCACGGTGATCTGAAATCAAAGACCAACATGATCGTCGGTGTGGATGAGAAGCCCTACATCATCGATTTTGGCACCACGTTCATGCGCAAGGACGGGTTTCACCCCGTCAACAACCACCTGTTCGAGTACGGCAAACGGCTGGATATCAACGCCTGGGTCAAGCACAAGTATCACGGGCGGTATAAAAATGCCTCCGAGGAGGACCGTCAACTACTTAACTATTCGAAACTCGAATGGGTGGTCAGGAAACTGCGTGGCCGGCCGATGCACTGATGTTTTGAGGGGGTGTGAATAGATGCTCTGCGAGGCTTATGGAGGTCCCGGCCTTCGCCGGGATGACGGTGGTATTTAGCCGGGATGGCGGTGGTATTTAGCCGGGATGACGGTGGTATTTAGCCGGGATGACGGTGGTATTTAGCCGGGATGACGGTGGTATTTAGCCGGGATGACGGTGGTAGTTAGCCGGGATGTGGGTGGTAGTTATATATGTTTTCCTCCCTCAATCCAAGCTGTTGCGGAAGCGCTCAGCGAGGATCGCCAGGCCTTCGGTGGTACCTATTTGCGGTTCATACCCCAGGTCTTGCTTCGCGGCGGAGATGTCAAACCAGTGTGCGGTGGAAAGGTGGATCGCCGACCACCGTGTCAGGGGCGGGTCCGACTTGATCCTGAACAACTTCCAGCCGGTTTCGATCAACGTGCCCGCGGCGATGGCAAGCCGGGGCGGGATGGCCCGTATATCGACGGCCACCCCCGCGGCCTTCAGCAAACCGCCAATGATGTAGCCTTGCGACACCGGTTCACCATTGGAGATGAAGTAGGTCTTGCCACCGACCCGTTGCGGGTCGCTGTCGAGCTTGTCCAGGGCCAGCAAATGGGCGTGGGCTGCGTTGTCGATGTACACCGAGTCGATCAGCTTGTCTGGCCCGGGCAGCATCAGTTTGCCGCGTTTCGCGCGTTCCAGCAGATTGGGCAACAGGTGATTGTCGCCGGGGCCCCAGATCAGGTGCGGGCGCAGCGCGACAGTATTGAGTTCCGGGCCATTGGCCGCCATCACCATCCGCTCGGACTCGGCCTTGGTCTGCGGATACGGTGAACTGTAGGTCGCAGGGTAGGGCAGTGACTCATCGCCGCCCTCGATGTCGCCGTCGTCATGCACCACGCTCGGGGAACTGGTGAACACCAGCTTGCTGATACCATTGTTGAGACAGGCTTTCAAAACGCAGTCCGTACCGCTGACATTGGCGCTGTAAAAATCGTCGTAATTCACCGACAGGCCGGCCTTGGCGGCGGTATGAATGACCGCATCGACACCCCGCATGGATACGTTCAGCAACGGCACGTCGTTGATGTCACCGCGCACGACCATTATGCCGGCTTTTTCAAGTTCGTCGGCGGCGCTGCGCTGGTAGGCGATCACCTGGTCGCCGCGGGCCAGCAGTTGCCGGCAGACGGCGCTGCCGAGAAACCCGCCGCCGCCCGTTACCAGCACTTTCATGCGAGTTTCCTGGCCGCCCATTCGGCGAGCTTTTCCCGCCCGATCTTGGCATTGTGGCGAATATCGACCGGGAAGGATTTATGAAACAGGATCTGCCTGACCGATCTTGACACCGCGTGACCACTTCCGAGTTGCAGCAGGTCGGTCTCAATGCGGTGCCGGCGCGCGGCGTCCGGTTTGAGCAGCGGTTCAACGCACAGGACCGGGGTTTGCCGGCCGGCATCGCCGATACCCACCAGCGCGGTCCGTGAAACTTCGGGGTGTACATTGAATATGGCCTCCACCTGGTCAGCGTAGAGACATTCTTGTTCGTTTACCACCCGCTGGGATTTACGTCCGCAGTACCATAAGCGGCCGCCGGTATCGAAATAGCCCACGTCGCCCATGCGGTGCCAGGTTTCGCCGTCGGAGCCGGTGATCTTGGCCAGCCGGGTTTGCTCGGGTTTTTGCCAGTAGGTGTCTGTTGTTGTCGGACCGCAAACGACAATTTCACCGCTAATGCCCACGGGCAGATCCACGCTGTTTTCAAAACGATCCACGGCACGGTCGTAAACCGCGATGATCCTGACACGGTTCGGTGCGACCGGCCGGCCGACACAGATGCCTTCCCCGGCTGCGGTGCGTCGCTCGACTTCGGCATTGAGCTCGGTGCCGGAAACGCTGGCCACAGGCAGGCACTCGGTCGCGCCATAAGGCGTGTGTATCTCGGCGTCTGCCGGCAGGGCCTTTTGCAAGCGGCGGATGGTGGCGAGTGGCATCGCGGCGCCGGCTGAAATGACCCGGCGCATCGTGGGCAGCCGGATACTGCCGGATTCGGTATAACGGCCAAGGACATTCAACAGGGCCGGTGAACCAAAAAGATTGCTGACCTCATATCGCTCGATCGCCCTTATCAAAAGTCGCGGGTCGGCCCTGGCCGGCCTGGTCGGATCCATATAGGGCACGACGGTGGTCATTCCCATCGCCGGGTCGAACAGCGCAAACGGCGGAAAGGTGGGCAGATCGACTTCGCCGGGGCGGATGTCAAAGGCGGATTGCAGCATATCGACCTGGGCGATGAAATGCCGGTGCCGGTAGACCACGCCCTTCGGTATACCGGTACTGCCCGACGTGAACAACAACGCCGCCATCTCGTCGGCACCGGTGTTTGCCAGCACGCTCCCCGATGATTTCTGGCCAAGCTTGCGCAACTGCCCGGTGCCGAGGCCGCCCCAACCCAGTTTCGCACCCGAGGTAACCAGTTTCGCACCCGGCGCCCAGCCCAGTACAGCACGGGCAATCTGTGCCCTGGTCACACCGATAAAGGCCTCCGGCCGGGCGTCCGCCAGGCAGGTCTTGAGCGGTTTGATTCCGATACCCGGATCGATAAGCACCGGTACCGCACCCGCCTTGAACAGGGCGAAGAAAATCGCGAAAAAGTCGAGCCCGGGTGTGAGCATCAGGGCGCAGCGCACACCCCGGCCGATACCGTATTCGAGCAGGCCGCGTGCGTATTCGTCCGACAGTTGGTCCAGGGCCGAATAGCTTACCGATTTGTAATCTACGCGGTCGCCGCGCTTGCCCACCGGGTAGTGAATCGCAACATTCCGGCCGTGCAGACTTGCCTGGCGGACCAGCGCCGAGGCGATGTTACAGGTTTCAACCGGGGTCGCTTGCGTGTTCATTTGTGTCCATGAAATCACGGATGGCTTGTGTCAGCACGAGGCCGCCATCTTCGAAAATATAATGACCACAATCGGGATATTCGAGTACCTTTGCGTGCGGAAATATACTTTTCCAGCGGTTCAGAAAGTGCCGGTCAAAGACAAAGTCCTTGCCGCCCCAGGCAATCAGGCAGGGATGGCCGCCGAATTCCGGCAAAAGTGATTCGGTCGCCTTGACGATGCTGTAAGCGGGGTCTTCGGGTCCGAGCGGGATATCCTGCACGAAACGCAGGGTTGCAATGCGGTTGGCCCGGGAATCATAGGGTCCGGTATAGGCCCTGCGGATTTCAGGGCTGACGGGTTTCTTGAACGCGACACGCGCGGCGATGCCGGAAAACGCGTTCAAACCCTGTACCAGCAGGGCCCCGACTTTCGTATTGCGAACCAATTTTAGCGCGGCGGGTAATTTCTTGTCTGCCGGCAACGGGAACGCCGCCGTGTTGCCGATGACCAGCTTGCCGATTTGGCCAGGCCGTTCGACTGCCCAGCCAAAACCGATCATGCCGCCCCAGTCGTGTACGACCAGGTGAACCTTCGTCTCCGGCCGGATATGGTCCATCAGGACGCCGAGATCGGAAATTCTTCGTGACAGTGTGTACGTGTACCTGTCGTCACCGGGCTTATCCGACAGGCCACAACCGATATGGTCGGGCACGATACACCGGTAACGGTCGCGCAGCGCGAGCACCAGGTGGCGGTAATAGAAAGACCAGGTCGGATTACCATGCACCATCAGCACGACCGGCCCATCACGCGGACCTTCATCGAGGTAGTGCATGCGCAGACCGAAAATATCGAGCCAGCGTGATTCGAAGGGGTAAAGGTTTTCAGGGGGCCGGTACACGTTTTATCGCTCGCTTTATCGCTCGCTCAGGGAGCCGTGCCCGAATGTCCGGTTTGAACCATTGTCACCAGACAATTTCTGCCATCGAGCAATTCAGGCCGGAACCGATGCCAAGCAGCGCGACCCGGTCACCACGTTTGATCCTGCCCATTGCCACCGCCTTTGCCAGCGCAATAGGGACTGCCGCCGGGCCGATATTGCCGAGATCGGGGTAGATGCGGTGAATTTTTTCAGGGTCCAGACCCAAAACCTTCATCAGCGAGTCGGTATGTGCCTTGCTGACCTGGTGAATGATAAACTGGTCCAGTTCGCCCACGACCCAGCCGAGTTTTTCGCGGGCGGCGGCAAAGGTCTTGGTGGCCAGTTTCAAACCCTCCGTCAGCAGGGTCCGTGTGTCGGTCACCATGCGGTCCATCTGGCCGTAGCAAAGCCTGTTGAACTGCGTGGCTGCGCGGGTCACACCGCCGAGATAGGAGTGGCCTTGTGGCGCCAGCTCACGCCGGCACATCACCATGGCGGCGGCACCGGAGCCCAGCGTCAGGGAGGCAAATTCCGCACGAAACTGTGCTTCCTCCACACCCGGCTGTAAAAGGCGTTGGATCGTCGCCTCGGTGACGGGGCGGCTGGATTCGGCATCGACGATCAGGGCGTAATCAATCTCGTGGCGTTCGATCATGCGGGCGGCAACATCCATGCCGTTCAGAAACGCCAGGCAGGCATTGCCGATATCAAAATTGAGGCAGCGTTCGTGCAGGCGGAGGTTGCCGTGTACCAGGCAGGCCGTGGAAGGCTCGAGGAAGTCCCTGCATACCGACGTGTTGATCAACACGCCGATTCGATCCCGGTCAATACCGGCATCGCTAATGGCCTGCTCCGCTGCCAGCGTGGCGGCTTCGGACGGTTGCATGCCGTCATTCCAGAAGCGT
This sequence comes from uncultured Gammaproteobacteria bacterium, assembly GCA_963801195.1. Classification (GTDB taxonomy): domain Bacteria; phylum Pseudomonadota; class Gammaproteobacteria; order Xanthomonadales; family SZUA-36; genus SZUA-36. The sequence goes on from CAWDDX010000003.1 coordinate 1,413,521, forward strand.
CGTGCCCTGATTCCGGACAATTCCTCTATCAGGCCACTACGCAGTCCAAGACGTTCTGTTGCAGGGCGCAATTGCTCCCCGATTTCGGCTGATGTCATTTCCACTGGCGCATCTACGGCAGCAAGTGATTGAATTACTACATTTTTAAATTGCATGGGTATCCGGGTTAGAAAACGAGGGGGCCGTGGATATGGGCATGAATTTCAAGCAAATGACATTGTAGCTTAAGCGCAGAGTCGAGGCTACACAGTACCTGTGCGATCAACTATGTATTAGACTGATTCCATTGTTTATTCAGGGAGTGGCCAGTAACGCCGTTTTCGCAACTGCGGTGGTCAGGATTGAGTGGTTAAAATTACAGCAAAAGCCGCGGGACCGGATTCGTTCCACGTGGTACATCTGCCGCTGAGCACGCTTGAAAAACCGTCGGGTGACGAGGTGCATCTGTGGCACCTTGACCTGGCGGAACTGTCGAACCCGCTGAATGCAAGCGAGTCGGCGGATTCCGCCGAACTTTCTGTTTTTGAACAACAGACCACGCGGCGATTTTACCTGCGTCTGATCCTGGGTGCCTACCTTCGCTCGCCGGGAAAGGATGTCCATATAACCCGCAGGATAAAAGGCCGGCCCGAACTTGACCCCAGCCTGACCGGCGGTAAATTGAATTTCAATGTCGCGCGCAGCGATGGTTGTTACCTGATCGGCGTCAACAGCGGTGCGGCCATCGGGGTCGATATGGAAATGGCGGCGCGCCAGCCCGGCCAACCGATGGCCCTCGCCAAGCGTTATTTCAGCCACCAGGAGATGGTCGCACTGGCCAGGTACGATCAGGATGAATTGCGTCGTGCATTCATGCACACATGGGCCTGCAAGGAAGCGATCGTAAAAGCCAGTGGTATGGGTATTGCCAACCAGTTGTGCCGTTTCAGCGTCGATGTGAACCCGGATAATCCACCCTCGGTGCTGGACATGCCGGATGACGATCACCGCGCCTGGAAACTGGCCTTCGCCGAGCCGGTGCCCGGCGCCATCGTCGTGGTTGCGGCGCGCCAGCAGGCGATAAAGATCAGCGGGTTCAGCCTCAAAATGTAGCACATGGCAAGTGTGCGATAGCGGGGGATTTTCACACCGGTAGCAGCACTGCCTGAAACTGAATGCAAAAACAATAAACACAACAATCCGTCGTCCGCTGAGATAGAATTGCGCATTTCTGCCCGGCACGTCGAATCGGTCCCGACCCCACCAAAATGAGAAAAATCTTTTACCTGATACTGTTACTGACGGCCGGCTGCACCACCCAGGTCCAGCCTGAACTCAGGCAGGCGGTGGACCAGAAACTGGCGGTACAACGTTCAGTAGAGCTGGACTGTGAAACACCAACGGGTCCTTTTTGTGCGGTTCAGTCACCATTGGTTTACCTCGGAAAAATCGACACGCTCTACAGGCAACAACACGCGACGCTGGTCGATATCGGAGAAAATGCCCTGAAGGCGCGACTGCACCTGATCAGGGCGGCTACCCGGAGCATACAGTTTCAGAATTTCCTGTTCAGAAAAGATCAGACCGGCGGCCTGATCATGCACGAGCTGGTGCAGGCGGCAAAACGTGGCGTAAAGGTGCGAATTTTGTTCGACCAGTTATTTACCGTCTCGGAACTGGACTATCTTGCCGGCCTGGCGCTGGAACACCGAAATTTTGAAGTGCGTCTGTATAACCCGTTGTTCAACAGGGCGAAAACCAATAAATACACGATGTTCGGCAGTGTGACCTGTTGTTTTAAAAAGACCAATCAGCGTATGCACAGCAAGCTGGTGGTGGTCGATGATGTCGTTGGCATGACCGGCGGGCGCAATATCGCAGACCGGTATTTTGATTTTGACACCGATTATGATTTCAAGGACCGCGAGGTATTGGTCTACGGCCGGGTGGCCAGGGAAATGCACGATTCCTTCGACGAGTTCTGGGATAGCAAAATGACCTCTGAAATTGGTCACCTGAGTGACGTGGCACCGCTGATCGCGGCTGAGCTGACGCCCTCGCTCGAGGAATTCAAGGCCAACGAACGGCTTGAACCCCTGATCAGGGATGTCGGGAACCGGCAGCTGATGTATGAGTTATTCGTGGCTACCGCCCACCCGGTCGATGCGATCAAATATGTCTATGACTCTCCACATGGCACCTCTGACGCGGACCATATCCACGAAAACATAACCGACGGATTGCACGCGGAACTGGCAGCGGCCAGCCAGTCGGTGGTGATCCAGTCACCCTACCTGGTATTGTCAAAACGGTCGCGCAATCTGTTCAAATCCCTGCGTAAAGAACACCCACAGATCAGGCTTCTGTTTTCCACCAACAGTCTGGCTGCGACCGATGCCTTTTCGGCCTACGCATTCACCTACAAACATAAAAAGCAATACATCAAAACGCTGGGTTTCGAGGTTTACGAGTTTCGCCCCTACGCGCTGGATGCCGCCGAATTTTTTCCGCGTATGCCAGAGCTGATCAGGGAAAAGAAAAACGGTGTCAATAGCGGCAAGATACCGGCGGTAGGTCCAAACCCGACGCTGGAGATGCCCGGGCCACGGACCGGACTGCACGCCAAGTCGTTCGTCATCGACGGCTATATTTCGATGGTGGGGTCGCACAACCTGGATCCACGCGGAGAGGGATTCAATACCGAGAACGGTGTGATTATTTACGACTCTGAATTCGCCGATGAACTCCAGCGCAGTATTCTCAGGGACACCGAGCCGGGTAATAGCTGGGTGGCGGCGATGAAACCCCGGGGTCTGCCGGTGTTGGCTGGAATCAATGGCGCGTTGGAATCGTTTTCCCGCAGCCTGCCCATTTTTGATTTCTGGCCATATCGCTCGACCACGGTTTACGAGTTGAAACCCGGCGCCACGCCGCTGCCACCCGGGGCGGAGGGTTTTTATCAGAATTACCGGCCGCTGGGAAGTTTCCCGGAAGTAATCAGCAGGAAGCGCCGCATACAGGTCATACTGATCAGTTCAATGCTGGGGTTTATCACCCCGGTGCTTTGAAGGGGTAGAGGAATAACTGAATGGAATATTCGCAAAAACAAAACGGCCGGGCGGCAAAGAGCTTGTCGATGTGCCTGGTTTTTATGGCCGTCGTCCTGACCGGTTCCATCATTGCAGGACCGGCATCGGCAGATGATCTGCAGGCGTGCATGCAGCAGATGCTGCTGCAGGCCAGTGATTCAACCACCGTCGGTGAAATACGCGCACGCTGTGCTGCAAGGACTCAGGGAGACGCTGAAACGGCGCAGGACAGCGACACGCCGGTGGTGGTCGTGGACCGCCTGAAAGAGGACAAGGGGAATGTTCTCCAGCCATTTACCCTGATGGCGCACCGGCCCAACTATTTTTTGGCGGGCGCATACAACGCCAAGGGTTGGGACCCCGAGTTATTCCGGGTCCAGTACAGTGACCCATCCATAGATTTTGACAAAACCGAAGCACAGTTCCAGATCAGCCTCAAGGTTCCCCTGGGGGTCAACCTGTTTAACAGGTTCGACATCTATGCAGCGTATACCAACCGTTCCTTCTGGCAGGTCTATAACCGCGATATTTCATCCCCGTTCAGGGAGACCAACCACGAACCGGAAGTGTGGGCGCAATTTACGCCATCCTGGGAGATCCTTGGCTTCACAAACCTGGCCAATTCCATCGGTGTGTCGCATCAATCCAACGGGCAGGGCGGCGTATTGTCGAGGAGTTGGAACCGGATCTTCGCGAATTTTGTCTTTGCGAGAGGTAACTTCGCCATCGATTTTAAACCCTGGGTCAGGATATCGGAGAGCGCTGACAAGGATGACAACCCGGATATAACCGATTACCTCGGCCATTACGAGATACGTGCCGGTTACCGGTGGAATAGCCAGGTTTTCAGCCTCATGTCACGTAACAACCTCGAATCGGGCTTTGACCGGGGAGCGGTTGAACTGGGCTGGAGTTTTCCGCTCTGGAACTACCCGTATCTGAAGGGATATATCCAGTATTTCTACGGCTACGGTGAGAGCCTGATCGATTACGATAATCGTGTGAACAGGATTGGTATTGGAATCTCACTGAACGACTGGTTGTAGGCTGAGGGAAAATTCAGTTTTTCTTTTTACGCACACTGATCAGACTTTCCTTTTCGGGATTTTTACCACGCCTGTCCTTGTAAAAATCGCGTATCGTTTTGAAATCCGCCTCGATGTCATCGGTCGGGTAGAACATGCCGCCTATTCCCACTTGCTTGTTCGGATAGTCGAAGTAGCCCATCAGGATGGGCACATTTGCCGCGCGCGCGATGGTGTGAAAACCGGTCTTCCAGTGATCGGTTTTGCTACGCGTGCCCTCGGGAGCAAGTGCCAGCACCAGGTGTTCCGAATTATTGAATAATTCGGTCATTTGCTGGATGTAGTTCTGACCGCTGTCACGGCGAACCGGCACACCGCCGATCGCACGAAAATACCAGCCGTATGGCCAGCGGAACAAACTGTGTTTGCCCAGCCAGCTGACTTTTACGCTGATCGCCCAGACGGTCAGGATACCCAGCGGGAAATCCCAGTTGCTGGTATGCGGCGCGGCAATCGCCACGTACTTGTCGATATCCGGTAATTCCACGTCGAGTGACCAGCCGAGTTTTTCGAGAATCCACTGGGAAAACCGTGCAAGCACGTTATCTTTCCTATTTCAGGGCTTTGAAAATCTGCCAGCCGCCGAGGGCCAGCAATATGAGCCCGGGTGCCGAGTAGCCCCACACAAACCATGGTCCGGTTCCCACGGCAACCAGGATGGCGCCCGGGATACTCAGTGAGCCACCGGCCAGCGCCTGCAATGATTTTCGGCGTGCGGTGGCTTGTTCGCGCCTGGCGATCGCGGCGTCTTCCGAGGCCGTGCGGGTCAGCAATTGACCGCTATTGGCCTTGACCAGGAAGTCGTGGACAAGCCCCGGTATTTCCGGTGCCGCGGCCAGCCAGCCGGGAAGCCGTTCGCTTAATTCCCGGGAAATGCTTTCGAAGTTATGTCTTTCCCTGAGGATGGTTTCCAGTTCGGGCTTGGCCACCGACCAGATATCCAGTTCCGGGTCGAGTTGTCTGCCGAGACCTTCGATATTCAGCAGTGTCTTCTGTAACATCAGCAGCTGCGGTTGCAGGGTCAGCTGGAAGCGATGCGCAACCTGGAACAGATCGAACAGCAGTTTTCCAAATGACACCTCGTTCAGCGGACGCGTGAAATTGGGTTCGCCGACCGTCCTGACAGCTGCCTCCAGTTCGTCCAGGCGGGTATATGCGGGCACCCAGCCGGCATCGATGTGCAAGGCTGCGACGCGCCGGTAATTCTGGTTGAACAGCGCCTTGAAATTCTCGGCGATGTAATACAGGTCCTTCGGCGACAGGCTGGCGACAATGCCAAAATCCATGGCGATAAAGGTCGGGTCGTCCGGGTTGCTGGCGTCCACCAGTATGTTACCGGGGTGCATGTCCGCGTGAAACAGGTTGTCGCGGAAAACCTGTTGGTAAAAAACCCGGATGCCCCGCCGTGCCAGTTTCTTCAGGTTCACGCCATGCTCGCGCAATCCCTCGATATCGCCGACGGGCAGACCGGACACGCGCTCCATGACCATGACCCGTCTTTTGCACCATTTCCAGTGCACTTCCGGTATATAGAGGTCCTTGGAGCTCTGAAAATTACGTCTTAGCATGGATGCATTGGCGGCTTCACGCTGCATGTCCAGTTCGTCGAAGACGACACCTTCGAACTCCCTCACCACTTCAAGCGGCTGGATTCTCGCGCCGCCCTGCAGAAACTTCTCTGCAATGCCCGCGACGGTCCTGAGCAGGTCGATGTCCTTGCGTAACTGTTTTTCTATACCGGGCCGCACCACCTTTACCACTGCTTCACGGCCATCGTGCAGGGTGGCCGGATGGACCTGGGCAATCGAGGCCGAGGCCAGCGGCTGGGTATCAAAGGAGGCGAATATGGTGTCGACCGGTTCACCGAGTGCTTTCTCTATAATGTCACGGGCCTGTTCGCCGGGAAAAGGCGGTACCTGGTCCTGTAAAAGCGCCAGCTCATTGGCGATATCTGGCGGCAGCAGATCCCTGCGGGTGGAGAGTATCTGCCCGAACTTCACATAAACAGGACCCAGGTCCTGCAAGGCCAGGCGCAGACGTTCGCCCCGCGCCAACCCGGATACATCCTTGGAGTTCGGGATAAGCACGCGCATCCAGCGCACGGGACCCGGTAAACGGTCCGTGTTGAAAAGTTCATCCAGGCGGTACTGTTTCAGGATGACACCGATGTGCCAGATGCGCAGAAACTGCCGCAGGCTGTGTCTCACGAACGGCGATCCTTGAGGATGTCGGATATGACCTTGCTGGCGCTACGGGCGGTTTCCCGGGCAGTTTCCGCACCCTGGCGGAGACCCTGTGCAAGCTGGTGTCCGGCCACATCGCCGACCATACCGGCGAGCGGGCCTTCCCAGTCGGGTTCGAGCTTGCGGAAGATGCGTTCGAGGTCGCGTGCGAGGCTTGCGTCACCGTTGATGTGGACCTTTGAATCCGGCAGGCCCCAGTCGGCTTCCTCGGGCTCGGCCATCTTGAACAGGGCGACCGGTGTGCCGCTGATAACGGTATCCGGTTGACCTTCTGCCTCGAGGCGCACACGTACGACACCGTGTTTGAAGGTAAAAAAGAGCGTGATGGCAAGGCCTTGCAGATCGACCTGCAACAAACGTCCTTCCAACTTTTTCACCCGTTCCGGCGACTCCATATCCAGTTGCAGAACGTTGTTGATGGCGGTTTCGAGGGCAAACGCGAGCATGCCGGGCAAAGGTGTGATGTAATTGGAGGTCATCTCAACGATATCCGTGCTTAGCCGTGGTGGCCGCTGTGTATGGCGACCACCCCGCCAGTCAGGTTGCGGTAGGTGACTTTGGTGAAACCGGCACTCACCATCATATCCGCGAGTTCATCCTGGCCGGGGTGTTTGCGAATGCTCTCGGCCAGGTAACGGTAACTGGCCTCATCATTGGCAACCAGCTTACCCAGCCTTGGCAATATGCCGAACGAATAGCCGTCGTAAACTTTTTTGAGCGGCTCGAATTCCACTTTGGAAAACTCGAGGATCATGGCGCGGCCACCCGGTTTGAGCACGCGGTGCATTTCCCTCAGCGCGGCGTTCTGATCGGTGACGTTGCGTAATCCAAAAGCGATGGTCACCGCGTCAAATTCGCCGTCGGCAAAAGGCAGTTTTTCAGCATTCGCCAGCGAGTATTCGATGTTGCCGACGATGCCGCGGTCCTCCATGCGCCGGCGGCCTACCGCGAGCATCGCCTCGTTGATATCGCTCAACACGACACTGCCGCCCGAACCGACCCGCTTGCTCATCAACGCAGCGATATCACCGGTGCCACCGGCCAGGTCCAGCACCCGCTGTCCGGGATGAATGTTGCTGATGGCGATAAAATGGCGTTTCCAGAAGCGGTGAACACCGAAAGACATCAGGTCGTTCATCAGGTCGTATTTACCCGCCACTGATTCAAAAACGCCGCGAACCATGCGGGTTTTGTCTCCTACCGGCACATCCTGGTAGCCAAAATGGGTGGTGCCACCCTGTCCGGGTTTTTTATCCGTCTCTTGCATCGTTTAGACCCGTCTGAAGAAAAGGGTATTGTACCTTCACCGCGGATGAACGTGGCGATTTTAGCGTATCGCCCATTCCTGGCCGCGCATGCTGCAAGCTCGTGGCAGGAATTTGCTGACAGACATGTTCCCTAGAGGATGTAGCGGCTCAGGTCTTCATTTTCCGCCAGCGAAACCAGATGCTTGTCGACATAGGCGGCATCGAGCACGATTGCCTCGCCGCTGCGGTCCGGCGCCTCGAAGGATATGATGTCGAGCAATCGTTCCAGGATCGTATGCAAACGCCGCGCGCCAATGTTCTCGGTCGACTCGTTGACCTGGGCGGCGATTTCGGCGATACGTCTGACCGCGTCTTCGCCGAACTTCAGGTCGAATCCTTCGGTCGCCATCAGGGCGGTGTACTGCTGCGTCAGGGAGGCCTTGGGCTCGGTCAGGATACGGGTGAAATCATCGGCATTCAGTGCGCGTAACTCCACCCGGATCGGCAAACGTCCCTGCAATTCGGGAATCAGGTCGGATGGCTTGGAAAGGTGAAATGCACCGGATGCGATAAACAGCATGTGATCGGTTTTGACCATGCCGTAACGGGTGGAAACCGTGCAGCCTTCCACCAGTGGCAACAGGTCGCGTTGCACGCCTTCGCGTGACACATCGGCACCGGCGTATTCACTGCGCTTGGCGACCTTGTCCAGTTCATCGATAAATACGATGCCGTTCTGCTGGGCGGATTCCAAACCTTGCTGCTTGATCTCGTCATCGTTGATCAGCTTTGCGGACTCCTCTTCGATCAAAATCGGCATGGCGTCCTTGATACGCATCTTGCGCTTCTTGGGTTTGCTGCCGCCCATGTTCTGGAACATGCCTTGCAGCTGGCTGGCCATCTCTTCCATGCCGGGGGGTGTCATGATTTCCACGCCGAATTGCGTGGTCGCCTCGAATTCTATTTCACGGTCATCCAATTCACCCGCCAGCAATTTGCGCAGCATTTTCTGACGTGTGGATGCATGGCTGTCACCGGTTTGCTCAGCAACGGGTTCGGGTTCATTGGCAAAACCGATGCGCGCGGGCTTTGGCAACAGGATATCCAGTACACGGTCACGCGCCGCGTCTTCGGCACGTGCGCCGACCTTGTCCACCGCCTGCTCGCGCAGCATATTCACGGAGAAGTCGACCAGGTCACGGATGATGGATTCGACGTCCTTACCGACGTAACCGACCTCGGTGAACTTGGTGGCTTCGACCTTGATGAAGGGCGCGTTGGCCAGCTTGGCCAGGCGCCTTGCGATCTCGGTTTTACCGACGCCGGTCGGACCGATCATCAGGATGTTCTTGGGCGTTATTTCATTGCGTAATTCTTCATCGACCTGCATCCGGCGCCAGCGGTTGCGCAGGGCTATGGCCACGGCGCGCTTGGCGTCCGACTGGCTGATAATGTGCTCGTCCAGTTCCTGGACGATCTCGCGTGGTGTCATCTGTGTCATACCAGGTCTCTATATATCCAGGGTTTCAACAATTATATTTTCATTGGTGTAGATGCAGATCTCGGAAGCGATCTTCAGCGACTTCCTGACAATCGCCTCTGCATCCAGTTCCGTGGCGTCCAAATAGGCCATTGCCGCAGATTGCGCGAACGGCCCGCCCGAGCCAATTGCGATCAGACCGTTTTCCGGTTCAATGACATCGCCATTACCGGAGATCAGCAAAGAGTTTTCCCTGTCTGCGATTGCAAGTAGTGCTTCGAGGCGTCTGAGCATCCGGTCGGTACGCCAGTCTTTGGCCATTTCCACTGCGGCGCGCACGAGGTTGCCGGAGTATTTTTCCAGTTTGCCTTCGAAACGTTCAAACAATGTGAACGCATCGGCGGTGGCACCCGCGAAACCGGCGATGACCTGGTCCTTGTACATACGCCGTACTTTGCGTGCATTGGATTTCATCACGGTGTTGCCAAGCGTTACCTGGCCGTCTCCGCCCATGACCACCTTGTTGCCCCTGCGGACGGAGCAGATGGTTGTTCCCCGGTATTGTTCCACGCGATACTCCTTCTGGCTGCGTGAATCAAAGGTGGGGATAGCTGCCGATAATTGCAAGCATCATCTAACAAGCATGACGTAAACTACGCTCCGTGTTATCGATTCAGGAGGACGGTCCGTGGGATTCGTGGTTGAAGTCATCTGGGCATTGCTATTGGTGGGTATACCGGTAGGTATTTTCACACTGGCGCTGGTCTGGTGGGCGCTCAAGCGCGGCTATCTGAAGGAGTCCACCGACACCAGCGCACTCAGGCTGGAACTGAAGACGATGTCCAAGTCCAATAAAAAGAAGAAAAAGCAGGCCGCCGCGGTTGAAAATGAACTACAGCATCCGCTGCAGAAAAAATGGGCGAAATTCGGCGGTGGTTTCTACGGTATCGTGGCGTTTTTCACCTACATCGTCATCGAGGTGAGAGAGGTCATTACGACGATCATGCATCTCGGTGGTTTTATCGATTTTATAATGCAGCTCAATTTCAATGTCATCGTCCAGATGTTCGTACAGGCGATGCTCAACTTTGTCAGCGCCATGGTATGGCCGGTATACTGGATGCAACGCATAGAAACAGGGCGGGTTTGGGTCTGGTTCCTGATGGCTTACGCGGGCTACTGGGCCGGTTTGAAGCTGGCCCAGCTATTGATGCAGCGCCGTTCAAAGGCGGCAAACTAAGGTGTTGCACTTCGTTTGTGAATTCGGAAGGACCTCCATCGAACTGGCAGAGTGCTAAACCAACCCGCTCCCCCACGACCGCTGTACCAACAACAAGCACCCCCATCTGATGAACGTCATCCCGGCGCAGGCCGGGACCTCCTTTGAACTGGCAGAGTGCTAAACCAACCCGCTCCCCCACGACCGCCGTACCAACAACAAGCACCGTCATCTGATGAACGTCATCCCGGCGCAGGCCGGGACCTCCCAACGTTTCCATAATCTTAAAAGAAGATCTAATTAAGCGCTCTGCTTATCATTTGGAGGTCCCGGCCTGCGCCGGGATGACGGTGCTAAATCGGGATGACGGTGCTAAATCGGGATGACGGTGCTAAATCGGGATGACGGTGCTAAATCGGGATGACATTCGAGCTTGCTCGAATGTCACTTTTTCTTTGCCCTCGGATGTGCCTTGTCATAGACCTTTGCGAGGGTCTGAAAGTCCAGGTGGGTGTATATCTGGGTCGTCGAAATATCGGCGTGGCCCAGCAGTTCCTGGACCGCGCGCAGGTCGCCGGACGATTCCAGCATATGGCTGGCAAAACTGTGTCTCAACAGGTGCGGGTAAATGTTTTGTGGAATCCCCTGGCGTTTTGCCCAATAGCGGATGCGGGCCTGGATTGTGCGGGTGGATATCGGGTTTCCGCGTTGACTGACAAAGACGTTGGGTTGCTCAAAAGAAGCAAACTCACCCCGATTCTTACGCCACTCGAGCAGCGCTTCAGACGCCATGCGACCGACAGGTACCATGCGGGTGCGATTTCCTTTACCGGTAACCGTCACCATGCCTGAGGCAAGGTCGAGTTGTTCCCAGCGCAGGCCGGCAAGTTCCGACAGGCGCAGGCCGGAAGAGTAAAACAGCTCCATGATGGCCTTGTCCCTGATCGCGAGGGTCGTGTCGCATGGTATTTCCAGTAATTGGCCGATACTGTCCGCGTCCAGCGTGGCCGGCAGGTGCCGTGGGCTCTTGGGCGCCCTGACCGGTGTTGCCGGGTTGTGCTCCGCCAGTCCTTCGCGCAGCATCCAGCGAAACAGGCTGCGCATGGCGGATAGCATGCGCTGCAGTGACTTTCCACCCAGCCCCTGCCGGTGTCTTTGTGTGATCAGGGCGCGGATGTGGTGCTGTGTGATTTGTTCCGGCTTGTCTATTCCCCCGGCTTCGAGGAATCGCAACAGCTGGTCGAGGTCGCGCCGGTAGGCAGAGAGCGTGCGCGCGGACAGTCCGCGTTCGTTTTTCAGATACAGAAAAAAGTTTTTGACATGCGTCTGCATACCCGGTCAGCTTACACCAGATCTTCAGGCGGTGGAAAATTGTCAGGTATTACTTGAGCGGAACGGGGCCGGATGGTTATCCAATTCGGCCCGGCCAGATATTTTTAAGCTGACTTGCGGTGCTTTGCGGGTGTTTCCAGCGCCAGGCGGCTGGTGACGACATTGCCCAGCAGATCGAGGAACAGGGTTCCCATGCCGGGGTAAAAACGCGCCGGATCGCTGCTGCCGATGGCCATCATGCCATTCTCGCCCATCGGTACCAGCACCATGGATTGCACCCATTGTGCGCGGGAGCCGAACAGGTAGTCACGTTTGTTGCGGTTCAGACGGCCGCAGACCGTGTTGCCCTTGTCCAGGTGATCCTGGAATTGTTGTATTTCCGGATCTTCCTTGCGGGCACGGAACAGCGGGGTTTTTGGTCCCGCTTCAATTTTCAGGTCAAAAAGGGTGATATTAAGGATATCGGCCTTGAATTCGTTCAGCAGGGCCTCGCTCAGCGCATCGAAGAACGAAGGCAGGTCGCCCATTGACATCAGCTCCAGCGTCAATTGGTGCAGGCGGGACATGAGCTTCTCGTTATCAGACGCGATCTGGATCAGCTGGTTATGTTGTTGTTCGAGCGCCTCGTTCTGGTTGCGCAGGTATTGCACCTGTCTCTCGATCAACGAAACTGCCGGGCCGGCCGCGTGATTCAGTTCGAGGTGTTTCAGGAGTGCCGGCTGCCGTTCCAGGAAATCAGGATTCTGTCGCAGGTACCTGCAAACGATGTCTTCGACTGACCTGTTGTTATCACTCATTCAAATTTCCCTTTGTAAACGTGAGTTGCAGGCCCCGTCATGATGACGGAATCATCCCCCCCCGTCCACTTTATTATAAGCCTTCCGCCTCTCTGGGTCACGTTTACTGTTTGATCAACCAGGTCGGCGCGGCGCAAAATGCTGACCGCGGCGCATGATCCGGATCCACAGGCGTTGGTTTCCCCGGCGCCGCCGCGTTCATAAACCCTGAGACGAATGTTGCCTCGATCCACGATCTGGGCAAATCCGGCGTTGCAGCCTTGCGGGAACGCCGGGTGACGTCCGATGGCGGCACCCAGTGCCTCTACATCCACGCTAGCGATATCATCGACCACCATCAGCGAGTGAGGATTGGTCATCGATACCGCTCCAATCTTATAGGGCTGCCGGTTGATTTCCAGCGTGTACCAGCCATCGGCCGGTTCCAGCAGGACGGGAACCCGTTGGGGTGCAAATTTCGGCGCGCCCATATCAACCCGGACCAGCCCATTATCCAGGCACTCGATTTTTATCACGCCGGCAGGGCCGGCCAGTTCAAACGGGCCGGCGGGCGTCTCCCCGTTCAACTGTAAATAACGGCCGAGGCAACGAACACCGTTTCCGCATTGCTCCGCCTGGCTTCCATCCGCGTTCCAGATCTCAAATGCGGCGAGATACCTTTCATCTGCCGGCGGTCGCAGGACCATGACCTGGTCACAGCCAACTCCGGTGTGCCGGTTCGAAAGCTGTCTCGCAAGGCTTTCATCGAGAGCCAGGTCCTGTCGACGCAAGTCCAGGACGACGAAGTCATTACCCAGCCCATGCATTTTGTGAAATGTGAATGGCATCAATGGCGGGCCGCCGGTCTGGTGCCGTTGTCATCCTTTTTATCTTTCACCTTTTTCTCGTTCCCATCCTTGTCGGCCGCTGTCGCCTTTTCTGCTGCCGGATTATCTTCCGGAAGATAAAGCGGTCCTTTGAGGCCGCAGGCTCCCAGCAAGGCAGTACACAGGAAAACAAGCAGGCTGGTTTTAACAGTTCGCATCGGTACGCAAATCCCGGTTGATTGACTGCTACACTATACGCCATGGAAAGCAGCAAATCAGCAGACAGCAAAGAAAGCGGGGACCTGTTGGATTACGTGGAAGTTGCCACGTCTGACAATCCCTCATATTCAGTTATCTGGTTACACGGCCTGGGTGCAGACGGTCATGATTTCGAACCCGTCGTTCCGTATCTTGGTTTGTCGGCCACAACGGCAGTCCGCTTCATATTCCCGCACGCGCTGATGCGGCCGGTGACCATCAATGGTGGTGCGGTTATGCGGGCCTGGTATGACATCACCGAGATCAGCAGCACCAGGACCCAGGACGAAGCCGGCATACGCCACAGCGCAGACAAGGTGCGCGCGTTGATGGATTTCGAGATTTCACGTGGTATACCGGCATCGAACATCATTTTGGCGGGCTTTTCACAAGGTGGTGCAATGGCGTTGCATGTCGGGCTGCGCTACCCCCAAAAACTCGCGGGTATCATGGCGCTTTCGGCCTACCTGCTGTTTCCCGAGCGTCTGCAAAGCGAGCAATCAGAAGCCAATGCTGAAACGCCGGTGTTCTTAGGACATGGAACCCAGGACCCCGTCGTGCCCTTTTTCCTCGGCCAGGCGGTCCGCGCCGCGCTGGAATCGGGGTCGTGGCCGGTCGATTGGCACAGCTATCCGATTCCACATTCGGTGTCACAGCCGGAAATTGCGGATATTGGTCGCTGGATGCAGGGCCGGCTAAGCTGACGGGGCCGTTCATGGTTCAATGAGAGAATCAATGAATACCGTGAGTCGTAAGCAGAAAGAACGCGCGAAGAGCACCGTCTATCCGCCTTCATTTTGCCGCTGGCGCCTGTTGCTCACGGTCATGGCGGTGACGCAGGTCTCGGTCCTGCTTATGGGTGTCGGCGCCTTGCGCGAATTCAGCCTGCTCTGGCTTGGTGCCATATCACTTTATGCGCAGGCGCTGGCGCTGGTTACGGCGTTTGGTGTATGTATCGTTCGCGCTTGGTTGAGCCGCTTGTCGACGCGTGGTGCATGGATTGGCAGCTGGCTCTCGGCGGTCATGGTGGCGCTGGGTTTCAGCTATTCGGCCGGCATCGTCGGTACGGTGCTGGGGGCCGGGCCGGGCCAGCAGAATTTTGCAGTATTTGTCTGGCAGAGTGTGCTGGCGGTTGCCCTGGTTGGCGCGGCGCTGTTGCGTTACCTGTTCGTACGCGCCCAGTGGCGCGCGCAGGTGCTGGCGCAGTCGGAAGCCCGGGTGCAGGCGTTACAGGCCACGATACGACCGCATTTTTTGTTCAACAGCCTCAATACGATTGCCAGTCTGATTCCCGAGGAGCCGCTCAGCGCGGAGTGCGCCATCGAGGACCTGGCCGATTTGTTCCGTGGCAGTATGCGCCGGGCGGACAGCCTGATCAACCTGTCCGAAGAACTGGATCTCGCCAGGCGATACCTGCAGATGGAGCAGCGCCGGCTCGGTGAAAGGCTGCGTGTCGACTGGCGCGTAAATGAACTGCCTGAAGGCGCGTCGATATTACCGCTGACCCTGCAACCCTTGCTGGAGAACGCCGTCACACATGGCATACAGCCACGTGCGGATGGCGGCGATCTGAAGGTTTACGGTCGTGCGGAAAAAGATAATATCGTCATCACCATCTCGAACCCGTTGGGACCGGGTGATCGTGGCACCGGGGGTCATGGTATGGCGTTGGCCAATATCCGTGAACGCCTGGAGCTGTCTTTCGGACCCGACGCCAGTCTGATCACCCACCAGAACGACCAACAGTTCTTCGCCGTCTTGAGTCTGCCGTATGTTAAGAATATTAATAGTTGATGACGAAGC
Source organism: uncultured Gammaproteobacteria bacterium (assembly GCA_963801195.1). Classification (GTDB taxonomy): domain Bacteria; phylum Pseudomonadota; class Gammaproteobacteria; order Xanthomonadales; family SZUA-36; genus SZUA-36. Next base: position 1,428,859 of record CAWDDX010000003.1, read on the forward strand.
GCCGGCCCGCAACCGCCTGCGTCGGCTGCTGGCGGGTATACCGGCTGTGCAGGTGGTTGCTGAAGCCGGTACGGGACAGGAGGCCATGCGGCTGATACCGGTGAAAAAGCCGGATGTCCTGTTGCTTGATATCTCGATGCCCGAACTGGACGGTATGACCCTGGCAAAGTTGCTGCAGAGCGATGCTTCGGCGCCGGCTGTCATATTTTGCACGGCCTGGTCCGACCAGGCCGTGGACGCGTTTGAATGTGAGGCAGTTGATTACCTGGTCAAACCCGTTCGCGCAGAACGCCTGGAACGTGCGCTGGACAAGGCCAGGCAATTTCTCGCCCGGCCGGACGGCGGCGCAAGCGAAGTTTTTCTTCGTTCTATCCTCGGCGGCAAGGTCAGGCTGTTGGCCATGTCCGAAGTGATTTACCTGGTTGCCGAGGACAAATACACGACGGCGGTGCACCAAAAAGGCAGAATGTTCATCAACCAGTCTTTGCTGGACCTGGAAAATGAACACGCGGGTATCCTCGTCCGTGTGCACCGCGGGACACTGGTGAGTAAAAAAAGCATCCGCGGGCTGGAAAAAACCCCGGATGGCCGCCACATCCTAAAACTGGAAGGTTGTGAGGACCGTCCGCAGGTGAGTCGTCGCAATCTCCCTGCCATAAGAAAACTCATTCGGGAATTAACATGAAAAAAAACCTAAGAATTGCAACACGCAAGAGCGCACTGGCCCTGTGGCAGGCCAATCACGTGCGCACATTGTTAAATAAGGCGCATCCCGGTATCGAAATCGAACTGGTAAAAATTGTCACGGAAGGTGACCGCATCCTCGACCGGCCACTGGCCGAGATCGGCGGAAAGGGCTTGTTTTTGAAAGAGCTTGAACGTGCCATGCTGGATGGAGAAGCCGATCTTGCGGTGCACTCCATGAAAGACGTGCCGGCAAGTATGGCGGAAGGCCTGGTACTGGACGCGGTATTACCGCGGGCCAATCCATATGATGCACTGGTGAGCCGCAACGGCCAGTTGCTGGCGGATCTTCCCGCGGGCAGCCGTATTGGCACCTCCAGCCTGCGTCGCAAGTCACAGCTATTGGCCCTGCGGCCCGACCTTGAAGTCACCGATCTGCGTGGAAATGTGGATACCCGCCTGAGAAAACTGGATGACGGACAGTATGATGCGATCATCCTGGCCTGCGCGGGTCTGCAACGCTTAGGGCTAGGTGAAAGGATCACCGAAACTCTGCAGCCACCCGACTGGCTGCCTGCTTCAACCCAGGGCATCATCGGTCTGCAATGCCGGGACGATGATAGTGACACACTCACATTGATCGCAGCGCTTGCGGATGCGGATACGATGATCGTCGCCAGCGCGGAGCGCGCGGTGGCACGGGTGCTGCAAGCCACCTGCCAGGTACCGCTGGCGGTTCACGCGGTCCTGCGGGGCGGGACGGTCCAGTTGAGGTCGATCGTGGGCTCCATCGACGGCAGGGAAACGATACGGGCCGCAGGTGAAGCACCGGCACGGGAAGCGGTTGCGCTGGGTGAGCGGGTGGCGGCTGATCTATTGAAAAACGGCGCCGGAAAGTTCCTGGCGCCCAATGGGGAGACATGACACACGTTCTCGTGACACGCCCGCAAGAGGCTTCACAACAATTGGCGGAACAGTTGGACGTACTCGGTCTCATACCCGTCGTGATGCCTTTTTATACCTTTACAGCCCGCACGCCGGAAATTGACATGGTTGCAGTCTGGCAGACGGGGGAAATGCGCAAGCTGGCAGTTTTCACCAGTCCGCGTGCAGTAGAGTTCGGACTTCCTTTCATGCCCCCGCAAAACCAATGGGGTGATCTGCAGGTCGCCGTGGTCGGATCGGCCACGCGTGTGGCCCTGGAAGCCCATGGTATAGCCGTTCAGATTCAGGCGCAGTCGGGTTTCACCAGTGAGGACCTGTTAAAGGCTCCGGAGTTGGCAGACAAGCCGGGTGTCGCCGTCATCTTCTGTGCGCCGGACGGCCGGGAAACCATCGCGGACGGCCTGCAAGGGCTGGGCTGGGCCGTCGAAAAAGCGATGGTTTACGGGCGCGTTCCACTTCAACCGGAATCCGCACAGCTTGAACTTTTACGCGGTGTGGGCGATTTGGTCAGCGTCTGGACCAGTATTTCCGCACTGAAGCTCGCCGAAAAATCCCTGCCCCGGGATGTGTGGGGTAAAATACTGGGGTCACCGGCGCTGGTGATCTCATCTCGCATCCAGCAATATTTGGAAAAACTGGGTGCAGGTTGTGTTGAACTGGCCGATGGCCCCGGCAACCCGGAGCTGCTGCGCTCGCTCTCGCGTTTGAATGAGCGGCGGTCGGCTCGCTAAGGCGGGTGTCAGTGGTATAAAAGGTGCCAAGTCGCACGGATTTGGTTAGCATCAACAGGTATTGACCTGGCGGGTACTTACAGGCCTCAGCATGGAACAAAAACAATTGAACGCAGAGAATGACAACTTGACCAGCGATCCGGCGATGGACAGGCTGTTGCAGGAGAAGCGACCTTCGTCATCCGGCGTAGCCATTGCAATATTGGCGCTACTGGTGGCGATGGCTGCCGTCAGCGCGACCGGTTGGCAATGGTGGCAGACGCGCTCGGAGGGTCCCGACGAGGTCACACAAAAAGAAACCATCACGCGTTTGCAGGATACCCAGCAGAAACTTTCCACGGACCTCTCAGCGGTCAAAAACCGGCTTGAGACGACAATATCACCCATCGATGCGGATGAATTGTCAGGCCGCGAAGAACGCCTCAGCAACGTTGAGAACCAATTGGCCGGCTTGCGTGGCCTTGAGGAACAGGACAAGGTGTCGCTCAGTGCGATACAGGGCAGTGTCCGCTCGCTGGAACAACGTCTGTCCACCACCGAGTCGGGTCTCGTCAGTGTCGCCGCAGCCAGTCAGACCAGCGGCGCGGCGCTGGACATCGCGGAAATAGATTTCCTGTTGCGCACAGCAAGTGAACGCTTACAGTTATTTTCCGATCCCGTCGCGGCCGACATGGCCCTGCAGGCGGCCGATGTACAGATCGAAGCATTGAACGATCCGATGTTTCTGAGCGTGCGCCAGCGGATCGCCGAGGCGCGGCAGGCGCTGGCCCTGGTGCCTGCCGTCGACCGCGTTAAACTGTCCGCCCGAATCACCGATTTACAGTCAAGGATCAATAGCCTTCCATTCCGCGGGGAAGTTGAGAAGCGGATAAAACCCGAATTAGCAGAGGATGCAGGCTGGTGGCAGAGCTTCAAGAATACGCTGTCTTCACTGGTGACGGTCAAACGGCGTGTTCCCGAAGACGAGGCAATGCTGAGCCTGGATGACAAGGATTACCTGCGCCAGGGTTTGTGGTTGCAACTCGAATCGGCACGCCTGGCGATGATGCGCAATGACAGCGCTGTCTATACCGGGTCACTGGACCGGGTTGAAGCCACTGTCAGGCAATTCTTCAAGAACGGTTCATCAGAAGTTCAGTCCATGTTGCTCGAAACGGCGGGTCTCAAGCAGGTAAACATTGCACCAGCGTTGCCCGACATCAGCGCGCCGTGGACACAGTTGCGCCAGTTGCGCGACAGCCGTCGCCTACTACAGTCCGCGGCGCCACTGGACGACACGGAACCCGAACAATGAAACGCAGTTTCCTGCTGTTGCTCATACTGGCGCTTTTGCTGCTTGCCAGTGCACTGGCGCCTTTACTCAAATCCGATCCGGGTCATGTACTGATCAATTTTGGCAACTGGACCATCGAAACCAGTGTGCTGGTGCTGGTCGTGGCATTGCTGATATTGTGGTTCATCATACAACTGGTCCTCTGGTTCTGGCGCATGCCGGTTGAGGCCGCCCGCAAAATGCGTGAACAACGGGCTTACAAACAGCTTGAAAAGGGCCTGTTGGCGCTAACCGAGGGTGATTGGAAAGCCGCCGAGAAGGCATTGGAGAAATCCGCCAGTACACAGGGCAGGACCACCGCGCAATACCTGGCTGCGGCCGAGGCGGCGGACGGACAGGACGCAAGCGACAGGCGTGAATATTACCTCGAGCAGGCCGATAGCGGCGGCTCCAGGAAACGCTTCCTGGTTGAACTGACCAGGGCACGCATGCTGCTGACCAATGGCAGCCGGGCTGCGGCCCTGCCAATTTTGCAGGATCTCCACAAACGCCGTCGCAAACATCCCCAGGTGTTGGAGTTGCTGTCACGCTGTTACCGGGAATTGGGTGACTGGGACCAGTTACAGGCCCTGCTACCCGCATTACGCAAAGCCAATGTACTCAACGATGAACAGGCACAGAACTTGCAGGAGGAGGTCGCGGTCAACAAGCTGCGCGCGGCGACAAATTCAGAGGAATTGCAACTGGCCCGGAAGCAATTGCCACGCGCCATGCGTCTGCACCCCGCGGTTGTCGAGGCATTTGCAGTTGGCGCCACCAAGTTCGGGCACGCAGAACTTGCGGAACCGGCCATCAGCGCGTGCCTTAAAATCGAGTGGATCCCGGCGCTGGTCCTGCGCTACGGCGACCCTATGGCCGGAGACCGGATAATACGCATCAAACAATGTGAAAAATGGCTTCAGCAGCACCCAGGCGATGCCGGTCTGCACCTTGCGCTGGGCCGCTTGTGCGCCGGTGAGTCGCTTTGGGGCAAGGCCCGCGAGCACATGGTCAAGAGTCTCGAACTGGAACCCAGCAGTCTTGGTTACGATGCATTCGGTCAACTGCTTGAACGCCAGGGTGAACTTGAGCCGGCCATGGCCTGTTTTCGCAACGCCTTGCGCATGAACCAGGGACAGGCGCCAAAACCATTGCCGGCGATCACCGCACGGTTGACTGCCCCCCGCGAGACTGCCGAATAGTGCCGGTAATGACCGACAAGGACTATTCACAAGCAGCATTTCTGAAATTCCTGAGGCAGGGTGCCGTTACCGGTATTACCAGCCCCGCAACGGCTCGGTCGCGCAAGCTTGCGGCTGAGCAACTGCTGGTTCAGTTGAAATCGCACGAACGTCAGGATCTGCGTCTGCTGGACGTGGATGAATTGTGTTCGCGTTTCCACAAGCTTCAGGGTTCGACGATCCGTCCGGAAAGCATACAGCTCTACAGCGATCGGCTCAGTAGCGCCCTCAAGGATTTTATTTCCTGGACATCGGACCCCGCCGCATTTCAATCCATCGAAGGTGAAAAACCGGAAGCGTTACTGGTGGCAGCGCGTGACACCCCCGACGAGGCGCAAGCCCGGGAGGAGTTGGCGCTTAACCCGCCGCGCAGTCCACATGATATTTTTCCGATACCGATACGTGAAGACCTGGTGGTTTACCTGCAGAATATTCCCCTGGACATGACGCAGGCGGAAGCAAGCAAAATTGCGGCCGTTGTTAAAGCACTGGCATTGCCCGAAGAGGATCATTGAGTTGAAACGGCTGTTGTTAGTGACGCCGCTTATCCTGTTTGGCGCTGGCGGTTCTTTTTTGTTGTTCTATTTCTTCAAGACCAGCAGCGAAGGTGCGTTTCAGAACAACCTGTTGCCGGAACTCTTCGGTTTCTGCCTGGAGGGTTTTTTCCTGGTGGGCTTATTTTCATTACTGCAATTGCGGCTTGAGCGCGAGCGGAAGAACGAATTACGTCTGAGCTTGCGGGGCGCGTTGAGGGACATATTGAGCCACATGGATATTGCCTTGCTCGAGGAAAATGCGGAACCCGCCAGCTCACAGTCTCTGGACCAGGATCCAAAACTGGTCAAGGCCCTGTTTGCAAAACTGCACAAGAGCGAACTGGACCTCGGCAGTTTGCTCAACATCAAGGAGTCGGCGGCGCGTAACATCAACACGCTGCACGACCTCATCCCCGTGGCCGCCCAACTCAGCGCCGATCATATGCGCTGGTGGCTGGCGATTGTGGAAAGTGTGCGCAGACTCTCCGAGGCAACCGACAAACCCGGGGTAAACTTCGCCGCGCAGAAATTCTTGATGAACCTGGGCGAGTTTGACATGTTGTCGCTTTAAGCATCGTCATCCCGGCGCAGGCCTCCCAAACCCAGCACTTCCCTAACAACAAGCACCGTCATCCCGGCGCACGTCATCCCCGCGCAGGCCTCCCAAACCCAGCGCTTCCTTAACAACAAGCACCGTCATCCCGGCGCACGTCATCCCCGCGCAGGCCTCCCAAACCCAGCACTTCCTTAACAACAAGCACCGTCATCCCGGCGCAGGCCGGGACCTCGTAACGTTAACCCGAATATTTCACCAAGGCGGACGAACAAATGACAAATGTCATTTAATTTCATGGTGATACACGCATTTTTGGCCTTTTTCTAAAATTACAGTTTGTCCTATCCGGTTTTGCAACGCATCTGACTTCACATTTTGGCCTATCCTTCTCAAACCATAGCCGGGCTATGGTTTTTCGAACGATCGATCAAACTGTTTCGCCAGCTACGCTGCAAATTCCGGATCCCTGGTGAATTATCCGGGTTAACCGTGAAGGTTGGTAAAAGTGCCCTTTTTCAAAGCACGTCAAACGCAGGGAGATCCCGGACATTTGCTAAGCAAATTCCAAGATGACGGTGCTACTTTACAGCACAAATTCAGGGATGACGGTGCTACTTTACAGCACCGAGTTGGCGTTGAAAGGTGCTTAATTTGGCGGGGAAATTAAATCTGCCCCCTACTGAGTCATTAATGTGATTTGGCCAACACCCTGATTGGCACGTCGAGGCCGAATTCGAACGAATCAAAAAATATCCGGTTTTCATCCGCGCCGTGGTCTATGAAGGCGCCGCGGCTTGCATCGATCATTGCCGGCGGTCCGCTCATGTAGATATCAAAGCCGGAAAGGTCCGGGTATTTTTGCAGCACGGCTTCGTGGACATTGCCGTGAAAACTGTCCGTGGTCTCCGCATCCCCGGCTTGCAACAAGGCGCTGGAGTACTGGATATGCGAATTTTCCGCCGCCCATCGTTGCGCCTGTTCGTGAAAATACAGATCGGCGCTGCTGCGGGCGCCCCAGAACAGGTGCACATGGCGTGTGTCCTCCTGTGCCAGCAGGTCTTCGAGCATCGATTTCAACGGTGCGAAACCGGTTCCGCCGCCCATGAAAATCATCGGGCGTTCAAGCCTGTCGTTGCGGATAAAGAAGGTGCCCAGGGGGGCTTCGAGCCTGAGGATGTCGCGCACCTTCATTTCGTCAAAAACCCAGCCGGTAAAACCGCCGCCATCGACGTGCCGGATGTGCAGCTCGATCTCGTCTTCGGATTGTGGTGGGCTGGCTATGGAAAACGCGCGCCGCTTGCCGTCGGCCAGCAGGATCTCCAGGTACTGCCCGGCCAGGAACTGCAAGCGCTGGGCCGCGGGGAGCTTGATCCTGATGAGCATGACATCGGGCGTAAGCGGTGTTTTCTCGATAACCCTGGCCGGCATCTTGCGGATATGGATATCGCGCACGGCTTCGATTTCGCGGGCGCGGATCACCAGGTCAGTGGTCGGTTCCGCCTGGCACAACAGGGCGCAACCCTCGCCGATTTCCTCGCGGCTCAACGCCATGGGCGGATGGAAGGGGTAGTGCACCTCACCGGATTCCAGCTTACCCTTGCAACTGCCGCAGGTCCCATTCTTGCAACTGTAAGGCAACATCACGCCCTGGCGCAGCGCCGCGTTCAAAACGGATTCGCCCTCGTTGACTGTGAAAACAGCGCCGCTGTTAATATTCTTGACCTGGAATTGCTTCATAACACCTGTTGACCGTGTGCTTCACGGGACTAACGTCAGCCCTGGTAAAATAATAGTCGGGATAAAATTGTCCGATGCCTATTGTCGCTGATGTGATAACCTTTGCGCCACTTTTCTCCTAGGAGCCTGTCGGATTTAACATGACCTACTGCGGAAAAGCCGAGTTTGGCCAGATTTCCCGTTCTTTTGCGTCAAATAGCGGTGCTATTCTCCTTAGAAGATCGAAAAATCTGACTCAAATCGGCTTCCCCTCGCTATGATCGGTCAAACCCGACAGGCTCCTAGCCCGAATACATTATCAACAAGCCCGGAGCTGACCCGACCCGATCATGATTTCAGTCCTCGCTTCAATCCTGCGGTTTTTCTTCCGCAGCCTGTTATTCATCGGCTACTTACTGTTTCTGCTTACACCGACATTGATGCGGGTCAACCATTACAGAGGTCTCGGAACAGTGGACGGGTCCCGCAAGGCGGATGCCCATGCGGTCCGGCTTGCAAACCGCCTGGCGTGGTTATTCGGTATCCGGGTGGTGGTTACCGGCCAGCCGCAGAGTGGGCCGGTATTGATGGCTGCCAATCACATTTCATGGCTGGACATACCGGTATTGCACAGCGCCTGCGCGATGGGCTTCGTCGGCAAGGCGGAAATCGAGAGCTGGCCGGTGTTTCGCAACATCGCGCGGACCGGCGGCACCATTTTCCACCAGCGCGGCAATCATGATTCGGCGGCCGGTGTGAATTCGCTGATGGTGCAGCGCCTGGGTGAGGGCCGTGCGGTCACGATCTTTCCGGAGGGTGGAATTGAGGCCGGCGTACCGATCAGGATTTTTCATGCCCGCATGTTCAAGGCCGCCGTGGACGTTGGCTGCCCGGTTCAACCCGTCATGGTCCGTTACGTGCGTAATGGTCACATTGATACCGATGTCGCATTTCGGGTGGGTGAAAGCATGGCGATGAACCTGTGCCGGCAACTGGCCAGGCCGAAATCGGTTGCAGAGGTTCATTTTCTCCCGGTCATCAGCGCGGTCGATCAACCCCGCCGCGTGTTGGCAGACGGCGCCAGGGCGGCGGTCGTTGGCAGTTACGAAAACCGGGCGATAGGTTCTTGAAGCCGTCCCGGACCAGGTCGGAATTATTTTCACCGGCATTCGGCCTGCGCAGCACCCATACCCAGTCGCTCATCAACAGCAGCACCTACCGGCGGCGGATTGTCAGAAAGCGCTCCAGGGCCATGCTCGATGCCGAGCAGGACTGGATCCTGGACGGTGGGGACGACGTGCGGTTGCTGGGCCATTACTCACCGCAAGCCGGAGTAAGCAAAGGCCTGGTCGTCCTGTTTCACGGCTGGGAAGGCAGTAGCCGTTCCAACTATGTCGTGGCCGCCGGCGGTATGTTGTACGACCAGGGTTTTGATGTTTTCCGTTTGAATTTCCGTGATCACGGCGAAAGCCATCACATGAATGCGGGTTTGTTCCATTCCTGTCGCCTGGCGGAAGTCGTACATGCCTTGCAGGACATCCAGCGACGCACTGGCGCGCAAGACTGGGCGCTCTCCGGATATTCGCTGGGTGGAAATTTCGCCCTGAGGGTCGCCATGGCGGCACCCGAAGCCGGCCTGTCATTGCGCCAGGTGGTAGCGGTTTGCCCGGTGATCTCACCCTCGAATACACTCAAGGCGATGGAAGATGGCCCGCGCGGATATGAAAGTTATTTCATCCGCAAGTGGGCGAAATCGATCAAGGTCAAGCAATCCCTGTTCCCGGATTCATGTGAATATGAAACCTGGTACAAGCTTGGCAACCTGCGCGAACGGACCGGTTACCTGGCGACGCGCCACTACGAGTTTGAATCGCTGGAGCAATATTTTGACGGTTACTCGATTGCCGGCGACCGGCTCAAAAAAATTACCATGCCCACCACCATCCTGACATCGGAAGACGACATGGTCGTACCGGTCAGCGATTTCGCGGACTTGCCGGATAACGACAACATAGAGCTGATCATTACCCGCCATGGCGGCCACTGCGCTTTCCTGAAAAACTGGAAAATGGAAAGCCTTGCAGATGACATTATTGTCGAGCGGGTTTTGAATAGCTCACGGCAGGACCAGCTGATTGAGCGTCACCCGGATGGTTTAAAACCGCAGTGAAAGACAGCTGAGCCCGCCGTCGATTTTCTGGAATTCAGATACATCCACCTCGCGAATTGTATAGCCGGCGGATTCGATCAGGGTCCGTGTTTTTGGAAAACCTTTGGGCGTCAGCACGGTGCCGTTTATCCACACGCTGTTGGCCGCATAAGCTTCACCCGGGCCGACTTTAAGGAGGTGGTACTTTCGGAACTCGGGTTTTGTAAGAAACTCGCCGCAAGCCAGCAGATTATTATTCTCCAGGTAGCCAAGACCGGTTTTTAAGTGGAGCACCTTGTCCAACTCTATCATCGAGCCCTGCAAACCGTAATTTTCCAGGATGGCGATCATTTGCCCGGCGCCCTCGCGGTTGGTGCGCTCTGACAAACCGACATAATAGTGATCCCCGACCATCATGACGTCACCGGCTTCGACGGTTCCGGGCGCTTCGATCATTTCTACCTTTGCATAGAATTCACGGATTGTTTTCAGAATCAACCGTGTCTCCCCTTTGCGGCTCGAAGCGCCCGGATTGGTGAGGACGGCACAGCGGGGCGTCATTAAGGCGACGTCTTCCACGAAGGTTGAGTCAGGGAAAAGCTCATCCGCCGGCAATACGGTCACTTGCAAGCCACATTCCTTCAGGGCGTCGATATAATCGAGGTGTTGAAGCAGTGCCTTATTGTAGTCCGGTGGACCGAGGTTGACGCTTCTCAAGCCGTTCACGATCGACCGGCAAGGTGTTCTGACTATCGCTTTTGTGAACATGCGTTCTGCCTTTCAGAAATGGAGCGGGTGATGGGAATCGAACCCACGTATTCAGCTTGGGAAGCTGAAGTTCTACCATTGAACTACACCCGCTCAGTCAGCACGGAGGGTCATTCTACTATGGCTTGCCGTGTAAATCAGCTGGCAAGTGCCTGTAGGTGAGCACGGCTTGCACTCGCCAGCGCCTGCAGGTCATAACCGCCCTCGAGGATGGAAGCCAGGCGGCCGTTACAACTGTCGGTGGCCAGGTCACATAGCTGGTCCGTGATCCAGTAGTAGTCGGCGTCCTGGAGTTCGATTTGCGCCAGTGGATCACGATGATGGGCATCAAAACCGGCCGAGATCAGGATCAGGTCCGGCTCGAAACTGTGGATGGCCGTTAAACCCAACTGGCTCCAGGCGTGTCTGAAAGACTTGCTGCCATCACCCGGCGCCAGCGGCAAATTCAGGATATTGCCACAGCCGGTTTCCTCACGCTGCCCGGTCCCGGGGTACAGGGGTGACTGGTGGCTGGAGACGTACATCACGTTGGGGTTTTCCGCGAATACGGCTTGTGTGCCGTTGCCGTGGTGGACGTCAAAATCGACGATGGCGACACGCCTTACGCTGGCGTGTTCAAGCGCATGCATGGCGCCGATCGCAACGTGGTTCAGCAGGCAGAACCCCATCGCGGACCCGGGTTCGCTGTGATGGCCGGGTGGCCTGACGGCACAAAAGGCCCGCAACGCCTTGTCACCGAGAATCTGGTCGATGGCAAAACACATTGCACCGCTGGCACGCAGCGCTGCATCGATCGAACCGTTGCTGAGCCAGGTGTCCGGGTCAATTCCAACGATGCCTTCCAACGGTTCCCTGGCGGTGATGCCGGCCCAGAATTCCTCCGGGTGAACGCGAAAAATCTGTTCGGCATGTACCCGTGGCGCGGGTAACACCTCGAGGCCCTTGATGCCCTCCAACCCGGCCATTACGGCTTTTATCCGTAGTGCGGACTCGGGGTGCTTGGGGCCGGGGTTGTGGCGTAAACAATCGTCGTGCTGGATAATGATCGTGCTCATTCAGCGCATTCTATGTCATGGGGCCTGTTTACACTACGCATTCGCATTGACTGGTCTTTATTGGCTGAATAACTAGGGAAGCTCTGATTAATGCCATCCTGGCATTATCAGAGCGCGGCAGCCGAAAAGTGTCATTTTCGACTGCCTTACAAATCAACGGCTTGGCGCCGCTGATTTGGCGACACATCCATGTGTCGCGTGAACCTCAGAATTAATCAGAGGTTCCCTAGAACAGCGGCAGGTTCAGGGTTTCCTTCACCTCTTCCATGACCACGTAACTGCGTGACCCGTTGACGCCGGGCAACGAGAGTATCTTTTCACCCAGCAGTTCGCGGTAGGACTTCATGTCACGGACGCGCGCCTTGATCAGGTAGTCGAAATTGCCTGATACCAGGTGGCACTCCATGATCTCCGGTAACTTCCGCGCCTCTTCGCGAAACTTTTTAAAAGCATCCGGCGATTTGTGCGACAGGTCAATTTCGACAAACACCAGCAGGCTCGCATTGACGAGTTCCGGGTTCAGGACAGCCGTATAGCCACGGATAAAACCCTGCCGCTCCAGGCGCTTGACGCGTTCGATACAGGGTGTTGGCGTGAGGTTGACCTTGCGTGCGAGTTGCACATTCGAAATCCTGCCGTCGTTTTGCAGACACTCGAGTATGCGCCGGTCTGTACGGTCAAGCGGCTTGGGGGCCTGTGGCTTTTTATTCATTTATAAAACTGCCAATTGAGTCTAAAAAAGGTTAAAACACTATTGAGGCATTATCAATAGAGAATAAAACTACTTTAATATAGCTAAAATGGTGATTTTACATACTTAGAGGTGTTGTCATGAGAGTCGGTGTTCCCAAGGAAATTAAAAACAATGAGTTCCGCGTAGGTATGGTACCTGCTTCTGTTCGTGAGTTGGTCGCCCACGGGCACGAAGTGTTCGTCGAAACCAATGCCGGTGCTGGTATCGGCATGATGGATGATGATTACGTGGCTGCCGGTGCGCAAATACTCAACGATGCCAAGAGCATTTTTGACACGGCCGAGATGATCGTCAAGGTCAAGGAACCCCAGGCGGTTGAACGTGCAATGTTAACGCCGGACCATACCTTGTTTACTTACCTGCATCTCGCTCCCGATGCACCGCAGACGGAAGAACTGGTCAAAAGCGGCGCGACCTGTATCGCCTATGAAACCGTGACCGACAAAAAGGGCGGTCTGCCGCTGCTCGCACCGATGTCCGAGGTTGCCGGCAGGTTGGCCATCCAGGCGGGTGCCTGGTGTCTCGAAAAGGCCCACGGCGGATCCGGTGTGTTGCTCGGTGGTGTTCCCGGAGTCGAGCCGGCGAAAGTGGTCATTATCGGCGGTGGTACCGTCGGCCTGAACGCCGCCCAGATGGTGGTCGGTATGGGCGCGAACGTGGTGATCCTCGACCGCAACCTGGATGTTCTGCGCTTCCTGGATGCGACTTTTGACAGCCGCGTGCAGACCGTCTATTCCAACGTAGATTCCATTGAACGTCATCTTAAAGATGCGGACCTGGTGGTCGGCGGGGTTTTGATCCCGGGCGCTGCGGCACCCAAGCTGGTGACCCGCGAACACCTTAAAATGATGCGTAATGGATCCGTGCTCGTCGATGTCGCCATCGACCAGGGTGGTTGCTTTGAAACCTCGCATGCCACCACGCATCAGGATCCGACCTACATTGTCGATGGTATCGTGCATTACTGCGTGGCCAATATGCCTGGCGCGGTGCCGCGTACATCGACCTTTGCGTTGAACAACGCCACGCTGCCATTCGCATTGGCACTGGCCGACAAGGGCGCCAAGAAAGCGATGCTGGACAACCCGCACCTGCTGGCTGGTCTGAACGTGCATCGTGGCATGGTGACCTATGAAGACGTTGCACGTGACCTCCGTTATGATTACGTACCGGCGGTTGAGGCGCTCAAAACTGCCTGAAAACCAGCGTTTGGCACATTCATGTGAGGAGCAGACAAAATGACTGACAAGAATCCGTCTTTGGAATCATTTTGGATGCCGTTTACGGGCAACCGGGCGTTCAAGAAAAATCCGCGCCTGGTTGCACGTGCCAAGGGCATGTATTACTACACGCCCGACGACCGCGAGATCCTCGACATGGTGGCCGGCCTGTGGTGCTGCAATGCGGGTCACGGCCACCCCGCGGTCGTCGCGGCCATTCAGAAACAGGCGGCGGAAATGGATTACGCGCCGCATTTCGGCTTTGGCCACCCGGCGGCATTCGAAGTGGCCGAAACCCTGGCCCAATTAACACCGCCGGGTATGGACCACGTGTTTTTTACCAATTCCGGTTCCGAGTCGGTCGATACCGCGTTGAAAATCGCCCTTGCTTACCAGAGAGAACGTGGACAGCCGTCCCGCACCCGTCTGATCGGACGTGAGCGCGGTTATCACGGTGTCGGCTTTGGCGGTATTTCCGTGGGTGGTATCCCCTACAACCGCAAACAGTTTTCAAATTCGATGATCCCCGGGGTCGATCACCTGCCGCATACCCACCTGTTGGACCGCAACGCCTATTCCCGTGGCTTACCCGGGCACGGTGTTGAACTGGCCGACGCGCTGGAAGGCATACTGACCCTCCACGACCCCAGCAACGTGGCCGCGGTCATCGTCGAACCGATTGCCGGTTCGGCCGGTGTGCTGATACCACCGAAGGGATACCTGAAGCGTCTGCGCGAGATCTGTGACAGACACGACATCTTGCTGATTTTCGACGAAGTGATTACAGGTTTTGGACGGCTCGGCAGCAACTTCGCAGCGCAGGCCTTTGACGTGACACCTGATATCATGACCACCGCCAAGGGCCTGACCAGCGGCACGGTGCCAATGGGTGCGGTATTTGTGCGCGATGAAATCTACAACGAATTCATGTCCAAGCCGGGCGCGGCCATTGAACTGTTCCACGGTTATACCTATTCCGCCCACCCACTGGCGGTTGCGGCCTGCAAAGCGACCCAGAAAGTGTATGCCGACGAAGGCCTGTTCCAGCGCGCTGCCGGCATGGCCCCCGTGTTTGAAGATGCCCTGCATTCTCTGAAGGGTGAGCCGAACGTGATCGACGTACGCAATTACGGCTTGATGGGCGCGGTTGAATTTGCGCCGATTAAGGGTCAGCCAGGCGCGCGTGGGGCGGATATCATACAGCGGTGTTTTGAAGCCGGTGTCATGGTGCGGGTCACCGGCGACACCATCGCATTCAGCCCGCCGCTGATCATCGAGGAAAGCCACATCCGGCACGCGGTTGAAACGATGAGATCGGTTATCCGGGCTAACTGAAAAACATCAATCTCAGCACACCGAAAAGTGCCCCCAATACCAATACGACATTGGCCAAAAGGGTCAGGCCCATACCCGGAGCGCGGGTCTTCGGGTCATTCGTGTACTCGGCTGAATACAGAAACCGGCCAATGATAAAAACCAGGCCCGGCAGTAAAACCCACAGCCCGCTCATGTAGATGGCGAAGGCATAGGTCGCCGGAACGAATACGATCAATTGCTCCAGTGTGTTTTGCTGGACCCTGAACAAGCGGTTCCAGTTTTCATCACCCTCACATGACGGCGCATCGACATGATATTTTCCGCGCGCCAGGCCCACGCGGGCGGTAAATAAAACGTATTGGAGCAATGCCAGTAAAACTATCAGTGTTGCGTGATCCATTTTTATTGTTCCTGTTGACCGGATAGCGTTATTCCGCTTTGCCGCGTTTGTCACCGTGTATCCAGATAACCTCTTTACCGCCGTTGGCCCTTGCCAGCACCCGTGCGAAGACGAACAGCAGGTCGGACAGGCGGTTCAGATAGCGCAGGCTGATTTCGTTGATGTCCTCAACTTTTGCCAGCGACACCATCAACCGTTCCGCGCGACGGCAAACCGCGCGTGCAATATGGCAACGGGCCGCGGCTTCCGATCCGCCGGGCAGGATGAAATCCTTTAGTGGCGGCAGGTCCTGGTTGAAATGATCGAGATCGGTTTCCAGTTGATCGACACAGATTTCAGGCACCAGCGTGTATCCCGGCATACACAGTTCCCCGCCGAGGTCGAATAGCTCGTGTTGCGTTCGGGTCAGGCAGGTGCGTATCGCCTCATCCATCTCGCAGGTCAACAGCAGGCCGACAAAGCTGTTCAATTCATCAACGGTGCCAAAGGTTTCCACCCGCAGATGATCCTTGTCGACACGTGAGCCGTCACCCAGACCGGTCGTGCCTTTATCCCCGGTGCGCGTATATATTTTTGAAAGCCGATTACCCATTTTTCAGATTCAACCCATATGATATTCAACGGTCAATATATCACGACCGGAAGTGCGGACGATGACAATCGTTTGCATCAGGCCCGCACGGGATAAACACCGTTGCATTTTTTTGGCGGCTGGTTATATTGGTCATCCCTTCAAAGAGATTCAGCCGATGTCAAAAAGTACCCCTCTATATAACGCGCACATTGCCGCCGGCGCACGGATGGTTGATTTTGGCGGTTGGCAGATGCCGATCAACTACGGCTCGCAGATCGAGGAACACCACAAGGTCAGGCAGGCCGCGGGTATGTTCGATGTCTCGCATATGACGGTCGTTGATATCCACGGCGCACAGGCGCGGCAGTTTTTAAGCTACCTGCTGGCCAATGACGTGGCCAAGCTGCAAACCCCTGGCAAGGCACTGTACAGCTGCATGCTGAATGAGCAGGGCGGCATCCTGGATGACCTGATCACCTACTATATAGATGAAACATTTTTCCGAATGGTCGTGAACGCCGCCACCCACGACAAGGACCTGGCGTGGATCCTGTTACAGGCGCGCTCATTCGATGTTGAGGTCGCGGAGAGGCCCGAACTGGCCATGATAGCGGTCCAGGGACCCCTGGCGCGCGAGGCCGTGCTGGGCCTGTTGCCTGAAGACGTGGCAGGCAAAGCGGCCGAATTGAACCCTTTTAACGCGGGACAGTTCGGTGACCTGTTCATTGCGCGCACCGGGTATACCGGTGAGGACGGTTTTGAAATCTCCTTGCCCGAATTGCCGGCGACCGCGCTGTGGGACCGGTTACTGAAAGCAGGAGTGTCGCCCTGCGGCCTCGGCGCCCGGGATACGCTGCGTCTCGAAGCCGGCATGAACCTCTATGGCCAGGATATGGACGAGAGCGTCACACCGCTCGAATCGGGCCTTGGCTGGACCCTGGCATTGAAGGACGAGCGTGTCTTCATGGGTAAAGAAGCGCTGCTCGAACAAAAAAAACGTGGTGTCGAAAAGCAGTTAACCGGCTTGATTCTGCAGGATCGCGGGGTGTTGCGGCCGGGCCAGAGGGTCATCACGGATGCAGGTGAAGGCGTGACCACCAGTGGGAGTTTTTCGCCTACATTGGGGAAAGCCATCGCGTTCGCGAGATTGCCCAAAGATGCTGCCCGGAGTTGCCAGGTTGACATACGCGGCAAACTGCTGGAATGCACCATTGTAAAACCGCCATTCGCGCGTAACGGAACGGTTTGCGAGGGTATGATTTAACAGCTAGAATTTGTTACAGGTGAAACAGCGTCCGCAACCATAAACAAAGGGCAACAACACTATGAGCAATATCCCATCGCACCTGCAGTATACGGAATCCCATGAATGGGTCAGTATCGAGGACAACAGCAATGCACGCATCGGTATCACTGATCATGCCCAGGAAGCTCTTGGCGACCTGGTGTTCGTCGAACTGCCGGCGGTAGGCGACGAGATCAGCCAGGGGGACCCGTGTGCAGTGGTCGAGTCGGTCAAAGCCGCCTCTGATATTTATGCACCCTTGTCAGGCCTGGTGGTGGCGGTCAACGAAGACCTCGAAACCGACCCGGCGCTGATCAACGCCGACCCCTATGGTGATGGCTGGTTGTTCGAGCTCGAACTCGTCGATACCGAGGAGCTGGACGGTCTTAAGGACGCAGAAGCCTACGAGGAATCACTCGACGAATAACAACAGTTTCCAGGGCTTGTCTCCAGGCCCTGGATGATCGGTTTCCAAGCGATTATTGACCCAGCAACGATGCTCTCAAAAGCGCGTCGCACAATGGCACGTTGTCCGTAGCCACACGTTGAATGGGAACCGTCCCCTGGGCATCGATCGTCTTTATATCGTACTCGATACTGCCGCTGCTGCAGTTGTCAAACTTCAGTTTTAAAGTACCATCCGAACCCGGCGGTTCGGTGCGCACGATATCGCTGGCGGCGTCAAAGATACCACCCGACGTAAACTCGATATCCATGGTTGCGTGGTCATTTTCAATCACTCCGCCCGCTGTCATCCAGCGGTGACCGGGGTCGCCGAGGTTGGCAGTGGCGTCAATTGGCGGCAATTCCGTGTCATAGGTGAACCAGGCCAACGTGGCGAAGCCCAAATCCGGGAATATGGTAATAAAGAATCCCTGGCCGGTGGTGGCGGGGTTATACCATGCGTCGTTCAATCCGGGGTTCATGACGAACTGGGTGAAAACAAAAATGGCCGTGGCATCCACGTTGGAATCGTTTGCCGGGTTGCTATCGCCGGCGTTGAGTATTGCCCCGATGAAATAGTCACCCACTGCCAGGCTGGCGGGCAGGTTGAGGTTTTCGTTCAGGTCCAGGCTGGCGCCCGCGGCGATGTTGCTGACCTGTTTTGTGCCGATCAGTGTATCGGACGTGGTGATAGTGGCATCGCTCGAGACGTAGAAATTGACATCGAAAACGCCGGAACCTTCGCTGCTGTTATTCTTGATTTGCGTGGCTACCTGGACGTCCTCACCCGCCCCGTAGCTGCCATCTACCGCGTTGACCGACTCGACGCCGACATCGGTCGTCGGCGAGGCTGCAACGACGTTGATTCGACCGTTCATGCTGGTGGCGATATTCTGCCCCGGTGAACTGTGTACGGAACAGTAGTAGCGAATCTCGCCAACGCTCGTAAATGTGCGTGAAAAGGTGAAACTACTGGAGGTTGCCGACGAGAAGCTGCCGTCATCCGCCGTCACATTATGCAGACCGCTGTTGTTGGTCCAGCGCACCGTGTCGCCGACTTCAATGGTGAGGTCGTTGGGTGTAAAAAATGTATTACGCACCGAAACTTCATGGGTAGCCGACAGCGCGAGCAAGGGCGTTAGCAGAACCGACATGGAAAAAAACAGTTTGAGAAGCAGAGTGGAAGCTTGGTGATAGCGCATGACCTTTGAATTCGTCCTCATCACTAAAAACATGTTTATAAGTTGATTATAGGCAAGACCTTCAAACGTTGCTTTTTCTTTCAAACGCTCCCGGTCAGGATGCGGCAGGCCTCGGCATAATTTTGCACGGTGGACTCAATGATATGTGCAGGCAGTTTCGGACCCGGGGCCTTCTTGTTCCAGTCCAGTGTTTCGAGGTAGTCACGCACGAATTGCTTGTCAAAACTGGGCGGGCTGGTACCGGGTTGCCAGCTTTCCCTGGGCCAGAATCTTGAAGAATCCGGTGTCAGCACCTCGTCCATCAGGTACAGCTTGCCATCCTCATCGAGGCCGAATTCAAACTTGGTGTCGGCGATGATGATGCCGCGCTCCAGCGCGTAGCCGGCCGCAAACTTATAAATTTTAATGCTTGTATCCCTGACCTGGTGGGCAAGTTCTGCACCGATCAGTTTAACTATCGCCTCGAAATCGACATTCTCGTCGTGATCGCCGGCCGCGGCCTTGGTCGATGGCGTGAACAGAACCTCGGGCAACTTGTCGGCTTGTCTCAACCCCGGTGGCAGCGGGATACCGCAGACGGCACCGGTTTGTTGATAGTCCTTCCAGCCCGATCCGATCAGATAACCGCGTACGACCGCTTCAACCATTAACGGCGTCAAGCGCCGGACAATCACGGAACGGTCCTCGAGCAGGGCGGCCAGTTGGGGGTCGGCGATGACATCTCCGACCGGGATACCGGTCAGGTGGTTGTCGATAATGTCCCTGGTTTTTTCAAACCAGAAGTTTGATACTTTTGTTAACAGGGCGCCTTTGCCGGGAACCGGGTCGGGCAGGACCACGTCAAAAGCCGAAAGGCGGTCAGAAGCGACGATCAGCATATGCTTGTCATCGAGGGCAAAGCTGTCTCTGACCTTGCCCTGGTGAATCAGCGTCAGGCAGTCGATCATCCCGGTGGTGTAGGTCTTGAAAGAAGTATTGGTCACCTTTGTTCCTTTTTTACTGTGACGGGCTGAACCGCAATTATATACTTGGCGCTCCCTGCATCGAACAAGGAAATTCAGCGTTGGCGAATAACACCGGTTTCAGAATACCCGGCCACTGGTGGGGGAAGTTGATTGGCGGCATTATCGGCTTGATGCGCGGCGGTATCGCCGGTGCGATATTTGGTATTTTCATCGGGCACATGGTGGACAGGTTCCTGGCTGGACTCGGTGGTGTCAGCCGGGTTCGCGATGCGTTCTTCGGTGCGATGTTTGCCACGCTCGGCCACATCAACAAGGCGGATGGACGTGTCACCAGGGCTGAAATCGCCGCGGCCGAGGAGTTGATGCGGCGCTTGCAACTCACGGAGGAAGAACGGCAGAGGGCAATTCGTTTCTTTCAGCAGGGCAAGCAAGCAGATTTTGACCTCGAGGCCACCCTGCGTGAATTCGCCAGGCATTCGATGATGCGTCAGGAACTGCGCATCATGTTTATCGAATTGTTGCTCGAGGCCGCCATGGCCGATGGTACGCTGACGGCGGCCGAAGAGATCATCCTGCAACGTTCGTGCACGGTACTGCACATTCCCTCTAACGTTTATGCCGCCATTAAACGTGCCCGCGCAGATGGCGGACAATCAGGTTCGAGACATTACCAACAGGCATCCAGTCCAGACCAGTTGTTGAAACAGGCGTATGCGGAATTGGGATTGACGGCGGATGCCAGTGAGCAGGAGATCAAACGCGCCTACCGCAAACTGGTTTCCCAGTATCATCCGGACAAACTGGTTTCACAGGGTCTGCCGGATGAAATGATGGAAATGTCCAAAAAAAGAGTACGTGAAATCAATGCCGCCTATGACAGGATAAAGTTATCGAAGGGCATCAAGTAGGCCTCGGAAGTTCCCGCAGGTTTTTTTATTCACGATATACTTTGCACATGGGATCCCCGGCGGCGTCCCGACGGAAATGGAGATTATCATGAAGCAGAACAATGTTATCGCCCCCTCGATTCTTTCGGCCGACTTCGCCCGTCTCGGCGAGGAAGTACAGGCTGTTCTCGAAGCAGGCGCTGATTGGGTCCACTTTGA
Source organism: uncultured Gammaproteobacteria bacterium (assembly GCA_963801195.1). Classification (GTDB taxonomy): domain Bacteria; phylum Pseudomonadota; class Gammaproteobacteria; order Xanthomonadales; family SZUA-36; genus SZUA-36. The sequence continues at coordinate 1,449,819 of CAWDDX010000003.1, forward strand.
CGTGATGGACAATCATTTTGTACCCAACCTGACGGTTGGTCCGAAGGTCTGCAAGGCGTTGCGTAAATATGGAATTACCGCCCCCATTGACGTTCACCTGATGGTGCAGCCGGTCGATGACCTGATCGTACAGTTTGCAGAAGCCGGGGCCAGCATGATCAGCTTTCATCCGGAGGCAAGCATCCACGTCGATCGCAGTATTAACCTGATCAGGGAGAATGGTTGCCTGGCCGGATTGGTATTAAGTCCGACCACGCCGCTCGGTGTACTGGACTGGACACTGGATCAACTCGATATGGTCCTGTTGATGTCGGTGAACCCCGGCTTTGGCGGTCAGAGTTTCATTCCCTACGTGATGGAAAAAATCAAGCGTGTACGGGCCATGATCGACGCCTCGGGCCAGGATACGCGGCTCGAGATCGACGGCGGTGTCACGGTCGATAACATCGGCAGCCTCGCACGTGCCGGTGTCGATACGTTTGTTTCAGGGTCGTCGATTTTTGGCACGGATGACTACGCCGGGACCATTTCCAGAATGCGTCAGAACCTCGAAGGATAGCGTTCAAAAAAATATGGATAACTGTACCGTCAACTGACGTTGCCAATATCATGATTCCGGTAGTGCTGTTACGACCCACCTCATGGGGCCACCACCGACCGGGCTGTCAAATGGATAGCAGGTCAAAAGCGTCAGCCGGTCAACACCCTCATCAATGCGCAACGGCTGTTGGCGGCTGTCGACCGCCTGCTGCCAGCGAACGCGGTAGTCGCTGATACCGGTCCTGGTGCGCAAACGCAGAAGGTCGCCCGTTTTTAATTCTTTGAGGAAACTGAAGTGCGTATCGCGGTGGCCGCTGAGTACCCGGTCGGAGGTCCGTTCAATCCGGCCCGTATTCACCAGCGTCGGCCCGAAGGCCAGGTTACGGCCCGAACTGCCCTCCAGCACGATCTCGCGCAGGCCGAGACGTGGAACCTCGAGGACGGCAATGGCGTGTGTGTCCGCCCACGGCCAGGGCTTTGCATCGGGTTCTCCTGCCAATGTCTGCAACCAGGCCCGTTCCAGCAGGTGTTGTGCGATTTCGGCTTTGACCGGAATCCACAACGCATCAAGTGAAAAAATGGCGGCGGAGAGGGCCACCGCCGCCAATAACCAGTGACGATTTAGCGCGTGGAGGAGGTTCACGGCTTACCCGGGCTAATGTGATGTGGAGGGCTTCGTCATTGGTAAACGGCTGCTGCTGAATACCAGCATGGAGGTAGCCAGCAGCAATACGAACAGGGATAACGCGAGTTGCGCCGGCCAGCCCGTCGCGGTTTGCGGGTAGCCGGCAAGTTGCAGGGAGCTGCCGGCCGGCAGCAGGCTTGGAATATCGGTCTGGACCAGTGCTTCAGCGTCGCCGCGACGCGGTGTGCGGTCAACGGCGACCAGGCTCGTGTAACGTGTCAGCAGACCGTAATCAAGTGCTGCGCCGGTGATTTCCAGCCTGCTCAGTTCAGGGTCAGCGCCGAACATCAGGCCGTCCTCAAGGGCTTCGATTTTTTTGCGGGCCCACAGCTTCGCCAGGTTGTCATCGCCCGGATCACTGCTGGCTGCATCCCAGCCATTGACATCGAGGTTCCAGTCCTGACCGTTGAGGTTTCCGAAAAGACCGATCAAGGTTGGTTCCGAGGGTAGTCGGGCGAGCATCCACAGGGGCTCGCCTGCGTAGAGGTCCGGGATTATTTCGGGGTAATACTCAGCCGATTGCCCCCATTCGACGCTGATATTGGTCAGGGCGGGCAGTTTGATACGGCCCCAAAGCGCGGACATCTGTTGCGCGACTTCTTCGGGTTTGCCGATATGGACATAGCTGCCCCGGCCTATTTCAGCCGCTTTGCGCATGAACCATCCGTTTGGTGCATGGCCGATTGCAACCGTGAACATACGGCTGTTTCCGAGGTCACGGGCGACCTGCTGCAAGAGTTCGGTCTCGTTCCCCACGGCACCGTCAGTGATAAACACCACCTGGCGCATCAGGTGCGCCACTTCGGGCTGGCCCAGGGCCATCCTGAGCGCGGACGACATTTCCGTACCGCCATTGGCACTCAGACGGTTGATATATTTTTGCGCCCTGCGAAGGCTGTCACCCGCCACCGGCACGGAGCGCTCGAAAAGCTTCTCGGTGCCGGAGTTGAATTGCAGCAGGTTGAAATAATCGCCGGCGTCGAGCGATCCAAGCGCGTGTATCAGCGCGGCCTTCGCCTGTGTCAGCGAGGCGCCCTGCATCGAGCCGGATGTGTCGATAACAAGGATCACCTCCCGCGCCTGGGGTGCGATCGAATCTGCCAGAGGCGGTGCCAGCATCAGCAGGGCGTAGACCGAATCGCCGTCGTTGAACGTGGTCAATGACGCGCTCGGCCGGGATTGCAGCGCGGGTGTCCAGCTCAATTCGAAATCGCGGTCACTCAGTTCATCCGGGTTGAGCAACTCTATGGTATAGCCGTTGTCCACCTGGCGGATGTCGACATCGTGGTAGCGGCTTTCAATGGCGGCAAACTCGGTGGCGCTGACAAGCGTGGCGTGGAGTTCAAGCCGGTGCCCGACGCCGGATTCTGCCGGAACCAGGTGTGGCGCCGGCGCCGCAACATTGCCCGGGACCGGCAGCAATGGGTGGCCGGGTTCCCAGCGCGGTGTAAAGGTCATGGGTAAACGCAGGTGATAGCTGAAATCACTGTAGCCGACGTTCTGCAGGAAACCAATACTGATTTCGATGGTTTCCCCGGGTCCGATATTGGCCAGCCGGGTTTCAAACTGGTTGCGCCGTTGCTGTTCGACGACCGTCGCGGTCTGGCCTGCGGCTTTTGCTGCCTGGTAGGTTTTTTGGGCAGTTTCCTTCTCCTGTATTTCACCCTCCAGGAGCCGGTCACCGACCCTGATCCGCAGGCGGTCGACAGCGGCGTCGTCCGGCAGTGGGAAACGGTAAATCCCCTCGGCCCAGTCCAGCGTGTGGTTGGTGAACCGCTGGGTGATTTCAACACGCGCCACCAGGCCGGTAATATCCAGCTGAATGTCGGTTTCGACCGCGAGTTCCGTGGAAACGGCGTGTTCACTGAACATTTGCAGCCCCCAGGCAGGTTCGTCTGCAATGGCGGTTTCCGTGCGGATGACAAACAGCAACAGCAACACGCCGATGAGCGTCAACAGGGTACGGTCCTGCCAGCTTCTGATGCGGCGGGCGCTGTCATAACAGCTGTCAGCGTGACGCCGGGTTGGCACCCGTCTTTTACTCAATCGCCTCACCAGGCCTGGGTATTGAACCAGGGCCTGTTCCTCAAGTTCATCACGGATCGAACCGCGAGTCGGCCGGTTGTTGTTGCTTCCTGTATTGCCTGGCTTGGTCATGTTCTGGATCCCATGGCTTGGTTTGCGTGTTATTAAACACCCCCAACATGCAATAGCAGTGGCCAAAAGCGGAAGCAAGCGGGCCTGAATGAGGCAAAAATATGGCGCTGAAGCCACGGTGGATGCACGACCGCCCTGAGAGGCCTTAAACTAGGGTCCTCATATAACGGGGATTGATATGCCAAGACGTATTGCGATTGTCGAAGACGAGATTGCCATTCGTCGAAATTTTGAAGACGCCCTGCGCCGCCAGGGATACCAGGTGAACGGATACGGTGACCGCAAGAGCGCCCTCGACGCGTTCCAACGGCGTTTGCCCGACCTCGTCATCATCGATGTCGGCCTCGGTGATGACGTCGAGGGCGGCTTCGAACTGTGCAGGGAACTGCGCTCCATGTCGCGGGTGTTGCCCATCATGTTTTTGACCGCCAGGGATTCGGATCCGGACGTGATATCCGGCCTCAGGCTGGGTGCCGATGACTACCTGACCAAGGACATCAGCCTGCCTCACCTGATGGCCAGGATCATCGTCCTGTTCCGGCGAGTTGAAATGTTGTCCGGTGAGCAAAATGCAAATAATTGGCTGGAACGGGATGACTTGCGTTTATCGATCGAGCGTATGGAGGTCAGGTGGGCCGGAAAGGCCGTACCCTTGACCGTCACCGAATTATGGATCGTCCACTCGCTCGCCCGCCACCCGGGAAGCGTCCGATCGCGTCAACAATTGATGGACGATGCCAATATACTGGTCGATGACCAGACCATCACCAGTCATGTAAAACGCATACGGCGAAAATTCAAGGAATGTGACAAGTCTTTTGACAAGCTGGATACCGTGTATGGCGCAGGCTACCGCTGGAACAGTTCAGTCCATTAGAAGCCGGCCAGTCAGGGGCGTTTTCAATTGGCCAGGCAGCGCAGTCGCACCTGCAAAAGCGCCAGGCAAGGCGTGAGGAGAGAGGTTTGGTTATTCCAAATGAACGACGAACAACGCGGCATGGCGCTTTTGCAGGTGTTCCCGCCGGACCGGTTTTCCCGTCCAGTGGCGCTATCATTCGCTTATGTAATTTGGCTGCACGGCACTCACACTGCCTTGCTGACCAAGAAACAGGTTCCGGCAGCACAGCCTGGCTGATTGAGAACGCCCCCCTGGTATGCGATTAAGAAACCAGCTGCTGGCGCTGTCCCTGCTGACCCTGTTGTTACCGTGGTCGGGTTGGAAACTGGTCCAGGAACTGGAAAACTTTCTGCGCCAGGCCGAGGAAAATTCCCTGTTGGAATCCGCGCACACTTTAACGCGTGTCTTACCAGAGGAATACCAGGCGGAGCTCAAACTTGCCAGGGGACAGGCGCTGCCATTGCGTCAATTGCAGATGGAGCCCATCGCGGACGGTTACCTCACGGATTGGCCGGAGGCCGACCAGAACCTGTCGTTTGAATCACCTGGCGGTCTGTTGAAAATGGATTTGATGGCCGGCCGTTACGGCAGTCATTTTTACCTGGCCGTCAAGGTCACCGATCCCGGAGATATCAGCGCGACCACGTTCAATACCGGCACCAGTGACCCCGGTCAGCGGGCCGGTGTGATGCTCTATGTGCAAAGTAAACGGGGCCAGTTCAGTTACATGGTCGCGAGCGAGGCGCCCGGGCCATTTGCGGTTAACAGCCAGGGTGGCAACGGCACGCGTCTGAACGCGGCCTGGATGGACGATGCTGATGGCTACTCGGTCGAGCTGAGCCTGCCGGGTGATGTTGAACGCATCAGTATAGGAGCCGTGGCGCCGGCATTTACCATGCAGGGTACCTCCTACGAACGATACGCCGGCACGCTGGATGGCAGGCAACAAGGGCAGTGGCTGGAACTGGTGAGCCGCAGCGATGGTGTCTCGAGATGGCTGGCAAAGACCGCACCCGAAAATACCCGTGCCTGGCTGGTACAGGGTGAAGGCTGGGTGGTGGCGGATTCCGGGCCCCGTGATACCGCCGGCAGCAGTGAGCTGACCTGGGCGGAACGTATGCTTTACCAGGCGGTTGCCGATTCGGATATGCCACTTCGTGAAGAGCCGCCAGCCTGGCCGGTGCGCATTGAGACCCCATTGGTCGAAGCGGCAATAAACGGCAGGGCCGGCAGTTTCTGGAACCGCGATGCCGACAGCGCCGCCGTCTACAACCTTGCTGCAGTACCGGTGTTCGGTACAGACAAAACAACTACGGAGATTACTGGTGGGACAATTGGAGCCGTGGTTCTGGAAGCCAGGTCCGATGGCCTGTTATTGATGACCAACCGGGCCCTCGGCCGCTTTTCAATGATCGCCCTGTTGTTGGTCGTGGTACTGGCCGCGGGGCTGTGGCTGTTCGCATCCACGCTATCGAGGCGGGTGCAAAAACTCAGCGGGGCTGTCAGTCGCGCCATGGACGACGGCGGCCGGGTTTCGGCTCTGCCGCTGACAAGCTCGGCGGATGAGCTGGGTGACCTGGCACGCAATACCGAGAAACTGCTGAAAGCGGTCGCTGAGTACAATGGTTACCTGCAAAAGCTTGCCGGCCGTTTGTCCCACGAACTCAAAACGCCGATCGCGATCACCCGCTCCTCGCTGGAAAACCTTGCGAGTTGTGAGCTCGAACCTGAAGCACGACAATACCTTTCCAGGGCACGGGAAGGCCTGGACCGGCAAACGGCCATCGTCGCCGCGATGAGCGAGGCCCAGCGTCTGGAAGGTGCGGTGAAAACTGCAGACTGGGCGGTCATCGATCTCGCTGATATGCTCAGAAACAGTGTTGACGCATATTGTTCGGTCAACCCGCTGCGCACGATAAACCTCAACCTGCCAGCCCAAAAATGCGAGCTGCATTGCGCCCCGGACCTGATCTCCCAGGCGCTGGACAAGCTTGTCGACAACGCAATAAGCCTCAGCGCAGAGGATTGCGCTATCGATATTTCACTCAGACGCGAAGAAAAGGCCTGGCTGATGTGTGTGGCCAACGGCGGTAGCCGGTTGCCCGATGTTTTGCATGAGCGCCTGTTCGACTCGCTGGTATCCCTGCGGGACACGCGGCGAGGCCAACACCTGGGTCTTGGCCTCCACATCGTCCGGCTGGTCGCCGAGGCGCATGGCGGAAAGGTCAGCGCCCGTAATCTGCCCGATGATCAGGGTGTCGAGTTCACCATTCGACTGCCCGATTGACTCAGGGGTTTTTCTCTTCGCTGACAACAGTCCAGTAGTTTCTGATGAGCGGCATGAAGTCCGATACCGAGCAGCCCAGGTGTTTTTTACCGCCGGCCTCGATATCGTGCTGCTTGAGCTTTTCGTCGGTTGAGCCCTTGCGCATTTCCGTCAGCTTCAACGTCACTTTGTAACCATTGTCCATGTCAGAATTTTGCAGGAACTGCAATTGTCCCTGGCCCTCAAAACCGCATTGACCACCTTCGATGATGGCATTCATAAAATCACCGTCATTGGCCGTCACCGCATTTACCTGTAAGGGCAAGCACAGGAAAAGTGTCGTGAAGAGCAATCCTGTAAAGCGAAAATAACACTTCATTTCCTTATCCTCCTATGAAATGTCTGGTTGCAGAATCAGTTTATCAGTGTTGATCACGTTTGCCACGTGTACATGCGAATATTTTCGCCGCTTTTCCGCGGCCCTGCGCAAAGCGCATGGGGTGATTTGCCGGGCTATGTGTTGCATTGTCGTTAACTGGCTGATTCCTGTGACTGATTCTTGTTAGAATCGCCCTTCTCTCACTCATCTGAACTGGGATACGCCAGGGTGAACAAAGAACAATTTGAGCAATTGCGTGCTGAAGGTTACAACCGGATCCCGGTTTTCCGTTCCGTGCTGGCCGATCTTGACACACCCTTGTCGGTCTACCTGAAGCTGGCGGAAGGCACGGATTCCTACCTGTTGGAATCGGTCGAGGGTGGAGAAACCTGGGGCCGTTATTCGATTATCGGCCTGCCTTGCCGGCGGCGCTATACGGTCCGCGGGCACCGGTTCATCGTCACCGACCACGGCCGCAAGGTCAGCGAGGAGAACGTCGCTGATCCACTTGCCCGTATTTCGATGTTGCAGGCCGAATTCAACGTGCCGCGCCTGGATGAACTGCCCTTGTTCAGTGGTGGCCTGGTCGGCTACTTTGGATATGAAACGGTGCAATTGATCGAGCCCAAGCTCAGTTGTCGCGAAAAAAGGGATGACTTAGGGACTGCCGACATAGAATTGCTCTTGTCGGAGGAAGTGGCGGTTCTGGATAACCTGGAAGGCCGTTTGTGGCTGATCGTGCACGCCGATCCAAGCAGTCCCGACGCATTTGCAAAGGCGCAACGGCGGCTGGATGAACTTGAACACCAATTGCGCACGGCCGGCAAAGCCTATGGTCTAAGGGTGTCGGGCGAGGCTGTGAAGGAAGCGGATTTTAGCTACGGATTCAATCACGGGGACTTCGTCGCCGCGGTCGAGAAGAGCAGGGAGTATATCCTGGCCGGTGACATCTTCCAGGTCGTTCTGTCGCAGCGTATGAGCGTGCCTTTCAATGCCAGGCCGCTGGATGTATACCGTTCATTACGGGCACTGAACCCTTCACCCTATATGTACTTTATCGATCTTGGCGAAACCCAGATCGTCGGTTCGTCGCCGGAAGTGCTCGTGCGGGTGCAAAACCGCCGGGTTACGTTACGACCGATTGCCGGTACACGTAAGCGTGGCAAGACCGCGGCAGAGGATCACGCGTTGGCGGAAGAGTTATTGAAGGACCCCAAGGAATGTGCTGAACACCTGATGCTGATCGACCTTGGCCGTAACGATGTGGGCCGGGTGGCAAAAACCGGCAGTGTGGAAATGACCGACCAGATGATCATAGAACGCTATTCCCACGTCATGCATATCGTTTCCGAGGTACAGGGCGACCTGGCGGACGGTCTATGCGCGATGGACGCCATCCGCGCCGCGTTTCCGGCCGGAACCCTGTCGGGGGCACCGAAATTCCGCGCGATGGAAATCATCAATGAGTTCGAACCGGTCAAACGCAATATTTATGCGGGTGCCGTGGGCTATATCAGCTGGCACGATGATACCGATCTCGCCATTGCCATCCGTACCGCGGTCATTCATGACGGCAAGCTGCACGTACAGGCAGGCGCCGGGATCGTTGTTGATTCCGACGCCGAAAAGGAATGGCAGGAAACCCGCGACAAGGGCCGCGCCCTGATCACGGCGGTTGATCGTGCATCACGCGGGCTTTAGCCCGAATATTTCACCAAGGCGGACGATTAAGCGGAGTATTACCTTTTATTTCATGGTGTTATGGGTGTTTTTGGTCTTTTTCCAAAGTTACAGTTTGTCCTATCCGGTTTTGCAACGCATCTGACTTCACATTTTGGCCGATCCTTCTCAAACCTTAGCGGGGCTATGGTTTTTCGAACGATCGATCAAACTGTTTCGCCAGCTACGCTGCAAACTCCGGATCCTTGGTGAATTATCCGGGTTAGCCCGACTGACCCCCAATTTTAATCCAGACAAAAGAAAGCCCGGTTTCGACCGGGCTTTCTTTTTCAGTGCTTTGTCAGCACGCTTGGGACTTCATGATTGAGTGGAATAATCAATCCTTCCTGGAGTGTCCGTTTTTACTTTTCCTGCCATTGGCGCTGCTGGGTTTTGTTGCGCTCCGATGCCCGTTGGATTGCTTGGCGCTTTGACGCGGTGCATTTTGTACCGGCGCCGGCCTATTGGGAGCACTAACCCTTGCGCTTTTGGGTTGGGGGCTTCGCTGCGAACTGACCTGTCTTTGCGCCGGCGCAGGGACGTTACGGGCGTTTTTCTGCCTGGAAACATTCCTGTTAGCCGCCTGCTGTGACTGCCGGGAAGTCGTTCTGTTCACCGCCTGCTGCGGTTGCCGGGCAGACGTGTTTACGGCCGGTGACCGCTGTTTTCTGCTGATTGTTTTTTGTTGCGGTTGCCGGACAGCGGCGCTTTTCACTGGTGCGGTACGCAAGCTGGTCCTGTCGGCGCTTCCATTGCCACCGCGCTGAGCAGACTTCTGTGTCTTGGGGCTGGACTTGCCGTAAATGTCGCCCCTGTTATCTGCCAGCAGGGAAGTGTTCCCTTCTTTGAGATTGGCATCCCGCGTCCTGGCCTTGGTGCGCAATTCGGCAGCGCTCACCTTTTCTGAGCGGTTGCGCTCGTTCCGGGTTTTGCCGGTGTAACTCTGCGCACGCCTGCCGTCACTGGCATAGCGGTCTGATGGCTGCGTCGTGTTTTTTGCAGTGCGTTTGGCATCCCGCGCCCTGGCCTTGGTGCGCAATTCGGCAGTGCTCACGGGTTCTGAGCGGTTGCGCTCGTTCCTGGTTTTGCCGGTGTAACTCTGCGCACGCCTGCCGTCACTGGCATAGCGGTCTGATGGCTGCGTCGTGTTTTTTGCAGCGCGTTTGACATCCCGCGCCCTGGCCTTGGTGCGCAATTCGGCAGTGCTCACCGGTTCTGAGCGGTTGCGCTCGTTCCGGGTTTTGCCGGCGTAATTCTGCACACGCGTGTTGTCGCTGACGTACCGCTCTCTATTCCTCAGTTGCTTGTCGCGGGTGCTGGCGATCCTGGCATGTTGCGATCCGTCACGATACAGGTTGTAGTTATCCCGTCCGTCCCGCGGCCTGTTGTTACGCCCACCATCCCGGCTGTTATCGTAACGGCGATCGTCGTAACGTCCGTCATAGCGTTTGTGATCGCCACGCCGATAATTACTATATGCATAGTGGTTGTCATGGTGCCCATGATACCCGTGGTGTGGCCGGTACCTTCCCGGTCCCCAATAACCGTAATGGGGCTGGTACCAGTAATGTTGGCGATGCCAGTAACCACCTGTGTAGTATGCCGCGCTAAAGGGACCCCAGCCCCAGCTCAAACCGAAATTCCAGCCGCCCCACGGGTTATAGCTGACATTAAAACCCCAGGTGCTGAAACGCGGGTAGTAATAGTAGGGTGACACCCAGGGCCGGTAATACCAGCCGGTGCCGTAGAAAATCGTATCGCGGTAGACATAGCTGCCAAGGTAACCCGGGGTATAGCCGACATAGACCACGTCCGGTGTGCTGTCATAAATCTGCACATACTTGGTGTTATACACCGGTGATGTGGGCAAGATGCGGTCCACTTGCGCAGGCCGGTGATCCGACACCTGCCAGGGCCCATTTGCCGATGCAGAAACGTACCAGACGCCTTCCTCAACCAGGTAATACAGACCATCGGATACGAGTACCGTGTTGCCGGTGTTGCGGATATAGACGAGATCGGTGCCATCGACCGGTTGGTAGACGGGTTCACCATCGTACTTGACGTCGATATCCACAACGCCTCTCTTGACGGCGGCGGTCTGGGGCACCTGGGCGTCCAGCACCGCTTCCTGCGCTTCATCTGTGCCCGCGACGTAGACGCGAGAGTCGGCCTGGTCAGAATCCCGTGGAATGTCAGCAAATGCCGTTGGCAGTTTATCCGACGGCTGGTAGACCCAGGGACCGTTCAGGGAGTGGGACCGGTACCAGCGGCCTGCAAGCACGATGTAGTAATTCTGCGAGCTGACGTTCAGGAACACGTCATCATCCGAGTTTTGCAATACCAGCAAGTCATCCACCAGCGGTACAAAATCGGCGGGGCCCTCGGTAACAATCAATTCGGCCGGCTCGGTTGAGACGACGATTTCCGGGGCGTTGACGGCGGTGATGGGTTCGGCCGGTTGATCCGTGGCCACATCGGTTTCATCGGGGCTGACCATGGCCGCGATTTGGGCCGGTGGTGCGGCGTCAAACTGGTAGGGTCCGGTGGCCTCCCTGGCGCGATACCAGACATCCTTCGCCGCATTCAGGTAGTAATTCCTGCCGTCGAAAATTAGAGGATAGGGCGTATTGATGACTGCTTTCATGGTGCTGTTCTCGATCTCACGCAAGACCGGTTCGCCATCAATGGAAATCAGTAAAGCGGGGTGATCCCGATAGATGATTTTTGGCGGTGTCGTATTGACAGCCTTTGTTTCTGACGTTTCTTCCGCCAGTGAGGCTTCGATCTCATCCAGGGAGAAATTGAGATTCCAGCGGGGTGACTGCTGTGTCAATGCCGTGGACAGCTCCGTTTGTATATCACCAACTTCTTCCGGAAAGCGGGTGTCCGTCACCGTCAGCCTGGAGGGGTGGACGGTGCGCCGGGCGGCGTCGGTCACCACGGGTGATTCGAACCAGCCTGCTCCAAACACCGGTTCTGAACCGGGTGTTGCGCGGTAGGCCAGCGCCGAACGGAATTGAATGGTGTTGTCGTGGTACGCATCCACCTCGGGTGAGTAAATGGTTACCGTGCCCTGGTTCAGCGGCACCGTTCGCGGCCAGGCGTTTTCCTGCGCGAAAAGGGATGGCAGACTGTTGAGGGTCAACAAAATCCAAAATACGCTTAATGTCAGTCTTTTCATGTTCATCTCCTCTTCGGTTACTCACGAAGCTTTGTCGCAATCAAAAAATGCTAAAAAGATTGCCTCAGGGTCAATATACCTCCGCTTGTCTGAATACAACGTGAATACGACGTGGACCAATATCGTGAAGCTTGTTTAATAACTACGACAATCGAGCAGGTAGCGGGGTTCCGGAGACCATGTATGGGGCTGGCCAGGAAGCCTGGAGATGCGGGGTGACTGGAGAGACCGGTCGATACCGGTTTCTCCATTAAAACAATAAGTCTATTCCACGCTTGTCTTTTCGACTGAAAGCGCTGCCGATTCGGTGTAGGTGATCACGACCAGGTCACCCACTTTGGCCTTCTTGAGGTTTTCAGGGTCGCGGGCGACGTATCCCTTGATCTCACCTGAAGGATATTTAAGTTTGAACGTGTTGTTTTCGAGGTTGATCTCTTCAACAGTCGCGGTAACCACCTGTGCATTGACGGTCGCTACGCCGGGCATATCACCCTTTTCTGAACGCGCTTCGGCAGTAAGCTCGCCGGTACTCGGTTCGGTACCATCGTTGGCAAAAACTTCAATTGAAAGGGATTGTTCTACCTCGGCCATGACGGTATCGCCTACGCTGACCTGGTCCAGGTTGCGTGCTTCCTCGCCGACAACAAAGCTCAAAGTATTACCCTCCGGACCCCGCAAGGTGACTTCACGGGTCTCGTGGTTGATGGCTTCGACCACGGCCGTCATCGTTGTGGTCTGACTGGTATGAAAGGATGGTTTTTCCATTGCGGGTGCAGACGCGTCGGACCAGCAGGGGGTGGCAGTCAGCAGCAGGGCTGAAAGCAAGGCCAGGGATTTATACATTACAATTCTCCGGGATGCGATGATGAATGAAACGCAAGCTGGACATTGTAGTTCGATTCGGGCAAAAGACCCTAGTGGAAAGTTAATCTTCATGGCATACAGGACATTGATTGCAAATGGTTGTATTGTATGATGCAAGCCCGCGCCAGCGCATCCACACACAAGGAATGATTCCAATAAGATGCTTGTCACATTCACCACAAAGACCTATCCCGACATCACGATGTTTGGAAATATCGCGCTCACCCTGTTAAGAATGATGGGACACAGCACGAAAGTTCCTGGGGCGATATTGGCGGAGGATGTTCCCGCAGCTCTCGCCCGACTGAAATCTGCAATTGCCACTGGAGAGGGCTCACCGCCAGCGCCTGATAATGAAGATGAGGACGAGCCCGTGGTGAGCATTGCGCACCGGGCGCTGCCGCTGATCGAACTCCTCGAAGCAGCGGCCGGGGCAGACGCCAACGTCATGTGGAAGTAAACCGAAGATAGCTGTGAGAAGGGGAGTTATTTGTCAATTTTTTTGTGGCTCCCCTGGTCATGCCGGCTAACTGCGAAGCTAGGTTCACTCGACAGGAGAACTGATGCCAACTAAGAAAAAAGACAGGCCGGGACGTAATGCCCAGGAAGCCACGCTGGAGATTCACCCTCAGGCGGCACCCAAAAACCAGCCATTTGCACCGCTCGCCATTGCAGTGCTTGGTGTTGTTTACGGCGATATTGGTACCAGCCCTATTTACGCGTTGCGCGAAAGCTTCGCCGGACACAACCCCATTCCGGTTTCGGTGGGAAACATACTCGGTATTCTTTCACTGATATTCTGGACACTCATCCTTGTCATTTCGCTCAAGTACATGGTGTTCGTGCTGCGTGCGGATAACCGGGGAGAGGGTGGCATATTCGCCCTGCTGGCGTTGTTGCGGCCAAACCTTAACCAGGAGCGGCGCCGGCGCCGTGCGCTGATACTGCTCGGCATACTCGGTGCATCGATGCTCTACGGTGGCGTAATGATTACACCTGCGATTTCGGTCTTGAGCGCGGTGGAAGGCCTTCAGGTCGCCGCACCTCACCTGGGCCACTTCGTTATTCCCATCACGGTCGCGATCCTGTTTGGTTTGTTTGCCGTGCAACATCTCGGCACTGCAAAAGTCGGTGCCGTATTCGGTCCGCTGACGCTGATTTGGTTTGCGGTGCTGGCGATTCTGGGTATCCGCGGGATTATGCAGGCGCCGGAGGTTCTGATGGCTGTGAATCCGCTATACGCGGTCGATTATTTTCTCGCAAACGGCCTTAAGGGGTATTTTGCCATTTACGCGGTATTTTTGGTCGCCACTGGCGGGGAAGCCCTGTATGCGGACCTCGGTCATTTTGGCCGCTTCCCGATCCGCGCGGTCTGGTTTGCCTTTGTGCTGCCGGCACTGATGCTCAATTATCTTGGCCAGGGTGCTTTGCTGCTTACAGATCCTGCCGGGAGCTTGAATCCGTTCTATCACCTGGCGCCAACCTGGGCGCTTTATCCACTGATTTTCCTCGCAACCGCTGCGACCTGTATCGCCTCGCAAGCGGTCATCTCCGGTGCCTACTCACTGACCCGCCAGGCCGTGCAGCTTGGCTTGCTGCCGAGATTGACGGTGGAGCAAACATCCGCCGATGCGCATGGGCAGATTTACCTGCCGGCTGTGAACTGGCTGCTGATGGCCGCCGCGATCGGCCTTGTGCTGGCTTTCCGGTCTTCGGGTAACCTGGCGGCAGCTTACGGTGTCGCGGTCAATTCCACCATGGCCATTACCACGGTGCTGGCCTATAACGTGGCGCGTGAACGCGGTGGATGGAGCTTGAAGTCGGCGCTGGCTTTTCTGCTCGGGTTTCTCGTTATCGACCTTGGGTTCCTGGGTGCAAACATGCGCACAATTCCTGAAGGTGGCTGGTTGCCACTGCTCATCGGGGCGGCACTGTTTACCGTGATGACCACCTGGCGGCGTGGCGCCGAATTGCTGGCCGGGCAAATTGCAGAAATGACATCGACGGTAGAAACGTTTACCGGTTGGTTGAAAGGCGAAAAGATCACCCGGGTGCCGGGTGTTGCTGTTTTTTTCACCGGCAGATTGGACCGCGTACCACCGGCTTTGCAGCAACTGGTGCGCAGTACCGGTATCCTGCACGAGAGCGTCATCCTGGTGAGTGTAGTGACCGAACCTGTACCCAAGACCAATACTGATGAACGAATCGAATTGACCGGGCTCGATGCCGGGTTTATGCGGCTGGTGTTGCACTATGGTTTCATGCAAGGACCCAATATTCCGTCGGATCTTGCCGATTGCGCCAAGTTGGGCCTGGAGTTGGAACTGGACAAGATTCGTTACTTCATTGGCCGCGTGGATATGCTGGCCGGGCGCAAAAGACATGGCATGGTGTCGTGGCGCGACCAGCTTTTTACCCGCATGGCAACCAATACCCAGGAGGCCACGGCGCTCTACCAGATACCCACTGCCCAGACGATGAATGTGGGTCTTCAGGTGGGTATATAACGGGTTTCAACAATATTTGACACCGCTGCGGCTTTGTTGCCTTTCAGCCCAGCTTCCATTTGATTGGCCGGTTGGCGCGCGAGGCAGGTTTTTGTAGCAGTGTTCTTGCTGTACTATCTGCGGTTATCCGGTTGCAGTCGTAGATTGAATGCCTTCCAGCCGCTTTACATGATGCTGGCTTTGGTTCTGCCTGATAAAAAATAAACTTGCATGTTGATATGAAAAAAGGATAGATCAGATATGATCCTGATGATCGACAATTACGACTCTTTCACCTACAACCTGGTGCAGTACCTGGGCGAGTTGGGTGCCGGGGTGAAAACCGTGCGTAATGATGAGATTACGATTGAAGAAATCCGCGCACTGGACCCGCAGGGAATCGTGATTTCCCCGGGGCCGTGTACGCCGGATGATGCCGGTATATCTCTTGAAGTGGTTGCCCGGCTTGGAGAGTCGTTTCCTATTTTAGGTGTCTGTCTTGGTCACCAGTGCATCGGCCAGGTGTTTGGCGGACAGGTGGTGCGCGCGGACAAGGTGATGCACGGCAAGACCTCCATGATGTTCCATCGCGGCCAGGGTGTATTTGCAGGCTTGCCACAGCCTTTTGAAGCCACTCGTTACCATTCCCTCGTACTGAAGAAAGACACCGTCCCCGAATGTCTGGAGGTTACCGCCTGGACGGAAACGCCGGCGGGTGGCATTGAAGAGATCATGGGGGTCAGGCACGACGCTCTGCCGATTGAGGGCGTGCAGTTTCACCCGGAATCAATCATGACCCGCGTGGGCCACGATCTTTTACAGAACTTTATCAACACCACCAGGCAGCAGAGAACGGTTTAGTAATTATGGTTATGGATATCCAGACGGCACTCGGGCGTATCGCTGAAAAACAGAACCTTTCCACCGCAGAGATGGTGGATGTCATGCGTCAGATCATGTCGGCCGGTTCGACGGACGTACAGATCGGCGCTTTTTTGCTAGGCATGCGTATCAAGGGTGAAACCATCGACGAGATCACCGGTGGCGTGCAGGTACTGCGCGAATTTGCCAGCGGGGTAAAGGTCGCTGGACCCCACCTGGTGGATATCGTCGGCACCGGCGGTGACGGCGCCAACCTGTTCAATGTTTCAACGGCAGCCTGTTTTGTCGTTGCAGCGGCAGGCGGGCGGGTGGCCAAACACGGCAACCGCTCGGTATCTTCGAGTTCCGGCAGTGCAGATGTACTCGAGGCGGCCGGGGTACGGCTGGATATCACGCCCGGGCAGGTCGCGCTATGTGTCGATGAGCTCGGCATCGGTTTCATGTTCGCGCTTATGCACCACAGCGCCATGCGCCACGTCAGCCTGGCGCGCAAGGAGCTGGGCTTGCGCACACTGTTTAATGTCCTGGGTCCGATGGCGAACCCCGCGGGTCTGACACGTCAGCTGATCGGCGTCTATGACCGTGTCCTGTGCCGGCCGGTGGCGGAAGTATTGCAGCGGCTGGGTTCGGAACACGTCATGGTGGTGCACTCCGCGGATGGTCTTGATGAGATCAGTCTCGCCGCGGACACCTATGTCGCAGAACTCAAAAACGGCAACATCACCGAGTACACGTTGCAACCGGAAAAACTGGGGTTCGAACGTGCATCCTTGCAGGACCTGGTGGTGGAGGATGTTACCTCGTCGCTGGCGCTGATTAAGCGCGCACTGGCGGGTGAGAAAGACGGCCGCTCACAGCGCGCAGCCCACATGATTGCCTTGAACGCCGGCGCCGCGTTGTACGTGTCCGGGGTCGCCGATTCGATTACCGCTGGTATAGATCTTGCCGGGGATGTACTGGCCAGTGGGGCAGCACTGAAGAAACTGCAACAGCTGGCCGGCATGACCCAGGGTTTCTGATGGCGGTTCCGTCCATATTACAACGCATCCTACAGCGCAAATCCGAGGAGGTTGCGGCCGGTAAGGCCGTCCGCCCGATGGTGGACCTGGCCGCACAGATGCGGGATTGTGCATCCGTACGCGGTTTTGAAAAGGGCCTGCGACAGGCTTTGGCAAAGGGTCCGGCCGTTATCGCGGAGATCAAGAAAGCCTCTCCGAGCGCCGGTGTCATCCGTGAGGATTTTCAGCCGGCCCCGATCGCCAGGTCTTACCAGTCCGCCGGCGCCGCCTGTTTGTCCGTTCTGACCGACAGGGATTTTTTCCAGGGTGATGACCGCTATCTGCAAGAAGCCCGTGAGGCCTGCACGTTGCCGGTGCTGCGCAAGGACTTTATCATCGACCCCTGGCAAATTGCGGAATCACGGGTCATGGGCGCCGACTGCATCCTGTTGATTGCTGCTGCGCTTGAGCAACCGGTGTTGCAGGAACTGTTGGCTCTCGCCAGGGAATCAAGCATGGATGTACTGATAGAAGTGCACGACGAGGCCGAAATGGAAAGAGCGCTGCGGCTTGATCACAAACTGATTGGTGTGAATAATCGTAACCTGAATACGTTTGAGACATCGCTGGCGACCACTGAACGGCTTAAAATGATGTTGACCGGTGAGCAGTTGCTGGTAACCGAAAGCGGCATAAAGACGCCGGCGGATGTTAAACGTATGCAGGTATCCGGCATCAACGCCTTCCTGGTCGGCGAAGCGTTCATGCGTGAGGATGACCCCGGTTCCGCTTTGAAAGGGATGTTTTTCTGAAATGAACAGACGTTATGCAATATCGCACCTGGTCCTGGTCGCAGGCCTGGTCACGCTGTTGGCAGGGCCGCAGACCGCTTTTGCGCAAATCGAAAAGGACACGCAGTGGCGTGATGCGGTGGTGACTGAACTGGACGTGGATTTCGGCGCCGGTTTTCATGCACGCTGGCATTTCCACCGTTGTGATTGCGGTGACCTGCAGGTGATGGTCGAGCAGGTAGCACCTGATGATACTTTAACCGGCGAATTGTTGATGGTTGACGGACAGGCCCTGCTGGCGCGGGGTTTCAAACAGCAGGGCGAGGATATCGAGCCGCTGATCCAGGCGCCCTCGCTAATGTTGCAACTGGCTTTCTCGATGCTCAACCACAGCCAGCCAAAAGGCCCCGATGCGATCAAGGGCAAGCAAACCTGGAATGACAAAGAGAAGAAGAAGGATTTACGCATCGACACCGGGCTGGCGATGGGTACCTTTGCGGCGCCCTGGCGTATCAAGGGTTCCGGCTGGGAAGCCGACCCGGATCATATTCGTTTCGAAATGACATTCGAATTTACCATTCCGGGCGAGGAGCAGGCCAAAGAGACAGGTTCCATGACTTTTTCCGGCGATCTGGATTTCAGCCAACAGGAATTTCCGTACTCCGATGAAACCGACCTCGAAGGCTGGAAGGTGCAGTGGCTTTCACTCAATGAACCCAAATCAGTAACGGGTGAAAAAGGCCTGACCCTGAAAACGCTGCGGGAAAAAGCAAAAAAACCGTAACGCGTGTGAGCCGTTACCTTCCCTAGACCCGGTAGGCGACCGCCTTCATCGCGCCGGCGGTCAGTTTCATCAACCTGCGTACCGGCCGCGGCAGTTCAAAAGCACCGGCATTTTCCGCCATTGTCGCATGTTTGGCCTCATCAATTTTCATCTGGTCCAGAATCGCGCGGCTACGTGCATCTTCGGCGGGTAGTTTGGCAAGGTGGCCCTCCAGGTGAGCCTCGACCTGGTTTTCAGTTTCCTTGAGGAACCCCAGGCTCCAGCCATCACCAGCCAGTCCTGCGGCGGCGCCGATTGCAAATGACCCCGCATACCACAAGGGGGCCAGCATGCTGGGATTGCTTTCCAGTTCATCCAGACGATCTTTACACCAGCTCAGGTGATCGATCTCTTCATCGGCCGCCTGTTGCATACCGGCCTGGACCCCCGGGTTGCGGGCCGTTGCTGCCTGGCCGGCATACAGCGCCTGCGCACAGATTTCGCCTGCGTGGTTGACACGCATCAGTCCGGCGGCATGTTTGCGGTGTGTTTCATCCATGACGATGTCAGGGACGGCAGCGGCCGGGTTCGCGCGTTTCGCGGTTACCGATTCACCCGAACTCATACGTAAGGCGGTATCGATGCTGATAATCAGGTGATCAAGCCTGGAGTAACTGCGTGTCATGGCGTTCTTCTTTCCGTAATGGCAATTGAGGTAAATTATATATCGAAATAGTAGGTATTCTCCTCCACGATCTATATAATTCCGCACTTTCAAATTTTCGGAGGAAGAGAAATGCGTGATTTTTTAAAGGTCATGTTGGCAGGTGGCTCAATTTTAATGGCCACCAGCGTACATGCACAGGACGAACCGGAAGTGCTCGACACGAGCTGGCAAGGCGTCGGTGAACTGGGTTTTGTAAGCACCAGTGGTAATACCGATACCCAGTCGCTGAACGTAGCGCTTGGATTTACCAAGGAAACCGAAGACTGGGCCTATAAGCTGGCTGCAACATACTTGAGTTCTTCAAAGAACGGCGACAAGGATGCCGAGCGTTTCACCGCGAATCTGCAAGGTGACCGCAAGCTCAATGAAAAGAGCTATATTTTCCTTGCTTACCGTTATGACGCCGACAAGTTTGGCGCATATGACCCGCAACAGTCGATCACGACCGGTTATGGGCGCCAGTTGATGAAAAGCGAAAAGCATGAACTCAATGGCGAAATCGGTGTGGGTTACAAGAAACTGAAAGCCACCGATACCGGTGTTACAAGCAGTGAAATGATCGGCAGGTTTTTTCTGGACGACGTCTGGAAGATCACGCCCAATACCGCCTGGAACAATCGCGTTTTGGTCGAGGCGGGTTCAGACAATACGTTTACCCAGTTCAACACGGGCCTGGTTGTCTCGATGAATGAAAAGTTTGCTATAAAACTCGGCTGGGAGTATCGGCACAATTCGGAAATTCCCCCGGGCGTTGTAGACAAAACGGATACCACTACCACGGCGAACCTGGTTTATAATTTTTAATCAGGCAGTTTTGTGAATTTATGAGCCAGTATTATCAACGTCACCTGTTTTTTTGCACCAATGATCGCGGGGCGGACGCCGAGCGTCCGTCCTGCAATCAATGCGGTTCGGCGGCGTTGCGCGATTATGCAAAAGACCGGGTCAAAAAACTGGGCTTGTCAGGCAAAGGGCAAGTGCGTGTCAACACTTCCGGATGTCTTGACCGATGCGAGCTTGGACCGGTTTGCGTGGTTTACCCGGAGGGTGTCTGGTACACCTATATCGATGAAATGGACGTCGATGAGATCATCGACAGCCACCTCGTAAAGGGCAAACCCGTGGAGCGCCTCAGGCTGCACGATGACGCTGTCGACAGAAAACCTTAAAAATAAGCGTCCTGACGGTTGAATATAAAGCATTAAGCCAGTAAAATTCCCGCCCTTCACCCGATGACTCGGGTAATTTATTGAGAATGGTAACAATGAAGACTTTTACAGCGACACCTTCAACGATTAAACGTGAGTGGTGTGTAGTCGATGCGACTGACAAAACTCTCGGCAGACTGGCCACCGAACTGGCTTCCCGCCTGCGTGGCAAGCATAAACCCGAGTTCACACCGAACATGGACACGGGAGATCACATGGTCGTGATCAATGCCGAGAAAATCAAGGTAACCGGCAACAAGCTCAACGACAAGATGTATCACCACCATACCGGTTACATCGGAAACTTGAAATCAATCAACCTGGGTAAATTACTGGATCAGCACCCTGAGCGTGTGATCCAGAATGCGGTCAAGGGCATGTTGCCCAAAAACCCCCTGGGTCGTGCTATGTTTCGCAAGCTGCATGTCTATGCAGGCCCGGAACATCCGCATGAAGCGCAGCAACCGACACAGCTTGAGCTGTAGTTCGATACATTACGGATAAGAGATAAATGGCTACTGAACAATATTATGGCACCGGACGGCGCAAGTCTTCGAAAGCACGTGTTTTCCTGAGCAAGGGTAAAGGCGACATCACGATCAACAAACGCCCCATCGATGAATTCTTTGGACGCGAAACCGCGGTCATGATCGTCCGCCAGCCGCTTGAAAAACTGGAAATGACCGATCGCTTTGACATCAATTGCACCGTCGAAGGCGGCGGTATCTCCGGCCAGGCCGGCGCCATCCGCTTAGGGCTGAGCCGTGCGTTGATCGAATATGACGGTGAACTGCGCAGCCCGCTGCGTAAAGCAGGCTTCGTAACCCGCGATGCCCGTGAAGTCGAACGTAAAAAAGTCGGCTTGCACAAGGCACGCAAGGCTACCCAGTACTCCAAGCGCTAAACAGTACCCGGGTTTCCTGGGGGTTCGTCTAGTGGTAGGACTGCGGACTCTGACTCCGCCAGCGGGGGTTCGAATCCCTCACCCCCAGCCATAAAAAAGCCGCCTACGGGCGGTTTTTTTATGGCTGGGGGTGAGGGCACAGAGATCACCCGTAGCGCGAAGCGCGGCGGGGTTCGACAAAACGGCAGGACAGCCGTTTTGGACCGCGAAGCGACCCGAGCGCAGCGAGGGCGAGGACCATGGATGGTCCGAGTCAATCCCTCACCCCCGCCATGTCTTAATTCTGTAACCAGGCAGTCATTACCCTGTCACTTCGCACTGCCAAAATATCGCCCAAATGACGGGTGGCTCTGCCACCACCATCAAGTAGGGAGGCACTCAAATGAGAATTGTGATTGTTACCGATGCGTGGTCGCCACAGGTCAACGGCGTTGTTACCACGATGCGCCAGACACGGGATCACCTGGAGGCGCGTGGACACGAGGTCCTGATGATCACCCCGGACCTGTTCAAATCGATAGCGGGAGCATGGATGTTAGGCATAGGAGCGGGAGCATGGACACCATGTCTTTCCTTAGGCAATTTACTACAAATTAAACTGAACTTTCTTGCAATCGCGAAAATTTCAGATCGTTCAAAGACAGAGCAATGGGATTAAAGAACTGTGAATGGGATTAAGTTTGGAAATGGATCATCTGTGGCCATTTGCAAACTGCCGATAACTCAAGCTGGTCCGTGATCTTGGCATTTTACAAAGATTGTTCGGGCCAGAGCCTGTTGCCGAAGGCGTGACCTCTGACAAAAGTTCGTCCTACCGATTTGGCGAAGCTCCTTAGCATGCTTACCGGTCCCAGGGCGCCCAGTGATGGGCTCTCGTCCCTGGCGAGGTAATCCAGTACCGGTGCAGTATCCATCCGCAACCGGGCCAGTATCGGGGGTGCGTCAGCCGGGATCTGGCCATGCTTGTGGGACCTGACCGCCCTGCCACCCCAATCCACCAGTTCCAGGTAGTCTTTCAGGGCGAATGGAATACCGTCCTCTTCAAGTTCGGCAAAAGATCTCAGGGCGTTTTCCTGCGGATGAAGGATGCGCTCCTGAATAGACGTGTAATCCGATTGTTCAGGTGTCTGGGCCATAGCCGCCCGGATGGGATTCAAATCGACATAGGTCATACAGGCCAGTACAGCGCGTACGTCCAGCAACGCCTGGGATTTAAACCGGCCTTCCCAGAAGCGACCGGTACAATGGTCCTCGGCATTGGCCATCCTGGCGATAGGTTCGTTTACACAACGCATGAACCAGGAAAGGTCACACAGCCGCCGGCGGTAGGTCTGCAACAGTTCACCGACCCAATCGAGTTCACTTTTGGTCAAATCTGCGTTGCCCAGGTACTGTTGCAATAGCAACGGACCCCTAAATATCTGCATCCAACGCCGCGCCACTTCTTCATCCGGCCACGTCTCTATCTGCTCGGCGTTAATCCGGATGACGATGTGATAGTGGTTACTCATAATGGCATAGGCGCACAGATCAACGGCGAACACGCCGCACAGCAACTTGATGCGATCGACGATCCACTGGCGACGGTGTTCAAAGTTAAAACCGGTAGAGGCGTCATTGCCGCAAAGGAATGCGCGCCGTACACATCGGGAGATGCAGTGGTAGTAGGGCGTGTCTTCTATGGAGACCTGGCGGTATCTCGGTTCCGGCATATGTGCAGTCTGACCGATGCAGCAAACTTCCGGTAGGGTAAAACAATCATATGTCCTGTAAGACATTTCATGAGTTTTGGGTGTCTGGAATGGATGGAATGGATGTCGTAAATAAGTGGCTGGAATGGACTTTTGTAAATGGGTGTCTGGAATGGCTGCTAAAAATTTCAGATCGTTCAAAGACAGAGCAATGGGATTAAAGAACTGTGAATGGGATTAAGTTTGGAAATGGATCATCTGTGGCCATTTGCAAACTGCCGATAACTCAAGCTGGTCCGTGATCTTGGCATTTTACAAAGATTGTTCGGGCCAGAGCCTGTTGCCGAAGGCGTGACCTCTGACAAAAGTTCGTCCTACCGATTTGGCGAAGCTCCTTAGCATGCTTACCGGTCCCAGGGCGCCCAGTGATGGGCTCTCGTCCCTGGCGAGGTAATCCAGTACCGGTGCAGTATCCATCCGCAACCGGGCCAGTATCGGGGGTGCGTCAGCCGGGATCTGGCCATGCTTGTGGGACCTGACCGCCCTGCCACCCCAATCCACCAGTTCCAGGTAGTCTTTCAGGGCGAATGGAATACCGTCCTCTTCAAGTTCGGCAAAAGATCTCAGGGCGTTTTCCTGCGGATGAAGGATGCGCTCCTGAATAGACGTGTAATCCGATTGTTCAGGTGTCTGGGCCATAGCCGCCCGGATGGGATTCAAATCGACATAGGTCATACAGGCCAGTACAGCGCGTACGTCCAGCAACGCCTGGGATTTAAACCGGCCTTCCCAGAAGCGACCGGTACAATGGTCCTCGGCATTGGCCATCCTGGCGATAGGTTCGTTTACACAACGCATGAACCAGGAAAGGTCACACAGCCGCCGGCGGTAGGTCTGCAACAGTTCACCGACCCAATCGAGTTCACTTTTGGCCAAATCTGCGTTGCCCAGGTACTGTTGCAATAGCAACGGACCCCTAAATATCTGCATCCAACGCCGCGCCACTTCTTCATCCGGCCACGTCTCTATCTGCTCGGCGTTAATCCGGATGACGATGTGATAGTGGTTACTCATAATGGCATAGGCGCACAGATCAACGGCGAACACGCCGCACAGCAACTTGATGCGATCGACGATCCACTGGCGACGGTGTTCAAAGTTAAAACCGGTAGAGGCGTCATTGCCGCAAAGGAATGCGCGCCGTACACATCGGGAGATGCAGTGGTAGTAGGGCGTGTCTTCTATGGAGACCTGGCGGTATCTCGGTTCCGGCATATGTGCAGTCTGACCGATGCAGCAAACTTCCGGTAGGGTAAAACAATCATATGTCCTGTAAGACATTTCATGAGTTTTGGGTGTCTGGAATGGATGGAATGGATGTCGTAAATAAGTGGCTGGAATGGACTTTTGTAAATGGGTGTCTGGAATGGCTGGAATGGACTTTTGTAAATGGGTGTCTGGAATGGACTTTTCTGGAATGGACTTTGGAATGGATGGAATGGATGTCGTAAATGGGTGTCTGGAATGGACTTTCTTTCATGAGTTATGGGTGTCTGGAATGGAGCTTTCATGAGTTATGGGTGTCTGGAATGGAGAAATGTCTGGAATGGATCTGAAATGGGTGTCTGGAATGGACTTTCTTTTGTAAATGGGTGTCTGGAATGGACTTTTTAAATGGGTGTCTGGAATGGACTTGTGGAATGGACTCCTTGAGCTATGGGTGTCTGGAATGGACTTCTGGAATGGATCTGGAATGGACTGGAATGGAATCTGGAATGGAAATGTCGCGCCACCAAATAGCCACATTTCAGACTGCCCTTTGAACCACTTATGGGTGAGAATATGCTGTCTCTCCGGCCGTTGGCTGGCCTGAGCAACAACAAAAGGAATCTTAACCATGCGCCAGTCTTCCGGCTTCAGTCTTTTCGGCTTGGGATTATCGATTTTTTTGGGTCTCGCAGCCCTTGGCTACCTGTTGGGCCATGCTGCTGTCGAGGTTAAACAGTACGAGCGGAGTGTCACCGCCAAGGGCTTGTCGGAGCGTGAATACCCGGCTGACGTGGTCATTTGGCCGGTTGCCTTCACGGTCACCGGTAATGACCTGGGCGCTGTCTATGAAGCGCTGGACACTACAAGCCAGCGCGTTCGCGGCTTTCTGGAAAAAGCCGGCATTGCGGCCAGCGAGATAAGCCTT
This sequence comes from uncultured Gammaproteobacteria bacterium, assembly GCA_963801195.1. Classification (GTDB taxonomy): domain Bacteria; phylum Pseudomonadota; class Gammaproteobacteria; order Xanthomonadales; family SZUA-36; genus SZUA-36. Next base: position 1,475,155 of record CAWDDX010000003.1, read on the forward strand.
TCAACGCCGACGCTGACGGACAAGCTGGCCCAGGCCTGGGGCGACGCCCCGCGCACCGAGGTCCGCTATGTCGCGACGCGAACCGTCACCGTGTATTCACAACAGGTTGCGGCAGTGCGCGATGCCATGGGCGGACTGGTGGAACTGGGTAAGGAAGGCGTTGCGTTTACCGGGGACGCCTACCAGAACCAGGTGGAATACCTGTTTACGCGGCTCAACGATATCAAGCCGGAAATGATCGAGGAAGCCACGCGCAACGCCCGAGAGGTGGCGTCCAAGTTCGCCGAGGACTCGAGTAGCCGGCTGGGCAAAATACGCAGGGCCTCGCAGGGCCAGTTCTCGATCGAGCCGCGTGATACCAACAACCCGCACATCAAGAAAGTGCGCGTGGTTTCGACCGTTGAATACTACCTGTCAGACTGAAGTACACGGCACTTAACGCGCCCTTCGACTAACCGGGAAATTTACGCGCGCGGATACCGCCGGGCGCCTGCCGGGCACGCCGTATACGTGTTTCCGGTTGTTTGGCCGCGTCTATGTAGGCTGCCCAGGCCCGCCGCTGTGACGGAGGCAGTTGCTTGTAACGTTCCTCAAGTCCGGGGTTTTCAGCAAAAACCTCGCGGAGTTCAATCGGGAGTATCCATGGCCGCGGGTCGGTATCGCGTTCAATCTCTACCTCAACGGTATCGCCACGGCGCACTCCTGCCAGTTCGCGCAGCTCTGCAGGCACGGCCATGCGCAGCACGCCCTCGCCCCTGCTGACGCTGCCACGGAATGGCTTGCCCGCAATCGTCCCACGCACTGCTTTGTGACCCGCTCCCCATTCAGCCGCCAGTTCAGGCGGGATGATCACAAAGGTCCAGTTGGAATAAGGACGCTTCGTTCCCGGCACGAGGGTTGTTTGAAATCGGTTCAATGTTTGTCCGAAAGTTTACCCGTATCAGAGTATATGCAGAATTCAGGTACTGGTTCCAGAACCCCGGGCCGTGGAATCACTGTATTCCGGGCGGCCTTACCGGACACACGCTTCACACGACCCGCAAATCTCTGGCAATATGGCTCTCATGTTACCCATGTTTCGTCCAACCGAGGACTACCTGACGCACTATTTCGATATAGCGCGTTACCAGTGGATATTCGCTTTCTCCATCGGCATTTTCACTACGCTGTTCCTGGTGGCTTTCCAACCCTTCGGGGTCAATAATTTCGATCCGAACTTCCACATCAGCCTGGATTTTTTGTTGATCACCTCCGCTTTTGGACTTCTGGTAACAGCCAGCGTGGCGGTGAACGAATTCCTGCTGCGGCCCCTGCTGCTAAAAAATCTCACCCGCCGCCGTCTCACCGGTTGGCTGATCTGGACCTGGTTGCTGCTCTCGACGGTGGTATTTCTGTTCTATAACTACCTGGGTGACTGGCACGATTTCAAGTGGCCGAGTTACCTTGGTTTCATCAGGGATATCGGTTTGCTGTTGTCGATTCCGGTGGCCGGCTTTATTTTTTACATACGCCACGAGTCTCTGAAGTCGGAGTTCGTGCAGCTTCAATCCATCCATTTGCAGACGCCAGCGTCACGGCTGGTGCACTTGTCTTCCGACAACCAGAAGGACCAGGTTTCGGTCGCGCTGGACGACCTGGTGCTGCTGGAATCGCAGGACAACTACGTGGCAGTGGTATACATGGACGGCGAAACCCGCCGCGCGAGCCTGATCCGCTCCAGTCTGAAACGCCTGGAAGAGAGCCTCGATGTGCCGTTGCTGGTGCGCTGCCACCGCTCATTCATGGTCAACCTGGCGCGCGTCCGTGCCTACCAGGGTAACCGGCACGGACTCAAGCTGTCGGTCGTGGGGGCCGAACGCAGCGTACCGGTCTCACGCGCTTACACCGGGACTATCCTGAAAAAACTGGGCACCTCGGTCGGGGACGTTTGACCCTGCATTGGACATTTATCCCTCAAGGGCTGATTTCGTCCCAAACCCGGGTTTTCAACTAACGGTCGCGTATTTCACCTCCTAGCATTGGTATGAACCCAACCAAAAAGGAGAAATTGAAATGCAAGATACCGCCACTCAACAAGCCCGCATCACCAACGACTGGATCAAGTACGGTGGTTACTGTGGGCTGATATTCACCGTTGTCTTTCTTGCCGTCGCAGTGGTACCCATGCCCGACAGGTTGCAGACAACGCTTGCGCTGTTCATGCCGTTGTTCCTGCTGGTCGGACACATCGGGCTTTACAAGTTCCTGTCCAAACAGCGGCCAGCCATGTTTCTGCAGCTGGCCGTTATCACCGGAATCTGCGCGCCGGTGCTGGTCAGCGCCATGCTGACCGTACAGATGTCGCTGGTGTCATACATGGGCAAGTACTACCACCCGCTGGAGCAATCGGTCAGAGAGGCGCAGATCAATATCTGGCGTGCGGTGGACTCGGTGCAACTTGGCCTGGATGTGGCCTGGGACATGTTCATCCTGCCCACGGTGATCCTGTTTGCCATCGGTGTGATGCGACACCCGGCGTTTGGCCGCGTGTTTGGAACCATCGGCCTGGTGCTGGGTGCTGTGGGCCTGTTCCTCAATATCTTCACCTTTCCCACTCCGCCGATCAATGTCGGTCTGCCCGATGTCGGTCCGTTCGTGGTTTCCTGGTACCTGGTGCTGTTCAGCCTGATGATTCGTGCGCACCGCAAGATGGCAGCAAGCAGTTCGAGCCAGGAGGTGCCGGTAGCCGGATGACAAACGCGGGTTAGCGTAGAAAGGGGCCGGATTTGTCCGGCCCCGCAATTAACCGGAAGAGATTAACCCGCTGTGAGTTACTTAGGTTACGGTCGCACCAGACCACGCGATTTACTCTGGCTCCACCTGTTCACAAACCGTGGTGATATCGAAACTCCGCGGGTCGACCAGCTCACCGCCAGCCACCAGTTCGCGAAGAAACTCCTCCGTGAGTGTCAGCTTACGCAACTCGGCATAATGTGCGCGCTGGTGCTTGACCCAGTCGCTGCTGAGCATCGGGCAATACCCGGACATGGTCGTGCGGACGCCTTTCCAGCGTCTTGGACTATAGACATTGGGGTTCCAGGACTCGTCCCATTCGGGGGATATGTAGTTGCGGAAATTAAACTTGTCGGAGAAGCGCCAGCGGTTATCCTGCCGGTATAACAGCGGTTCATCAGCGTGGCACAACTGACGGTAAAAAAGAAAACCCTGGTAGTTGGCTTCCAGGTCACCCGGTGAAAAAGTGCCGGTCGTGGTTGTACCCTGGATCCAGTTTTCAAGTCTGACGCCGTACTCAAACAGGCTGCGCTGCAGCTCTGCCGGGGTTTGCTCATCCCGGTTTTTTTTCCAGTGTCTGTAGTACCACCAGCCTTCCGAGAAAAAATGGGCCAGCTTGTCCGCGCCGAAGCGGATGTCATTGACCTCGAGGGTCGGGCTGGGTTGCAGCCAGCGCGCGTAGTCGAATGGAAATGTCTTTGAGAGCAGGTAGTGCTTGCGGTAGTCGCGATCGGCCTCCTCGCCGCGCGGTATCCTGTCAACCAGGTCGCTGGAGAGAATCCACAATTCGATCGGCTGGTATATCGAATGCTGCAGGCTTTTCTGCACATCCTCAACCGCCGACTCGCAGTCCTGTGGGGCATGCGCAGACCGGGCATCCAGCGCGGCTTCAATCTTCAGCTGTACCCATGCATTCAGGTAGACGGTCGAATCCTCGATGGGCTTGCCCCAGGCATAAAACTGGTCGGTTTCCAGGGCCCGGGCGGGCGCAGTCAGGAATATTCCCGCCAGTAGCACCAAAAGAATTCCGGGCCGCGTTGTCATCGGCTTAAAACCCCCAGCCAAAACCGGTCGTTATCACCCAGTCCTCGCCAAATTCCGCACCGGGGCCTGAATACAATGAGCGCAACAGGCCGGCTGAAATATTCATGCGGATGATGGAAATACTCGCCTCGATGCCTGCCAGCGTTTGCGACTGCGGATACAGTGAACTGTCTCCCCAGGTGCGCAGCACCACCCCGCGTACGTTCCAGCCGAAATGTACCGTGTGCACCAGGCGCCTGGTACGGCCGGTCTCCCCGACCAGTTTTCCCCAGCCGATGCCGCCCTGGATACCGTACAAACCGGGTTCCACCTCGAAATGCCAGCCCTTCAGTTCGCAGCCGATCGAACAATCGACAGTTTTTGGTTGATTCACCAGCATGGCGCCCAGACCTGCGGAAAACAACTGTGTATCTTGCCACCTGATACGCATGATTCCGTACCAGCGCATTTCGGTGTTAGTGAGTTCCCCACGCACCCGCTCAAGAGCTTGCTTTTGTTCAGCGGTTTGCGGGTTGGTCGCAGGCTTTGAGGGAGTTTCTTCTGCGTAGGCTTGCAGGCAAAAAAGCACCGTGAGTAAGAGTACTCGCACGCAATGAGTTTTTGATCGGCCTTTCACTCTATACCTGTTATTAAATAGTGTTGTTTCTGTATTCGGAACAGGTCGAAATAAACGTTTTTATCTTACCCTTTTATTTATTGGCGTGCAGCGGAAACTCTGGGCCCCGATATGGCCTGCAAAGGGGCCATACAATCGCTGGTATTTGAACAAATACCGGGCTGCGCCAATGATGTGTCAAAGCACGTTCCTCTGTTGTCCAGTGCTTTCGCGTCCAGCCTGCTATACCATTGAAAACAGGCGACAATTCGCTTTCAGAGTCCCCCTGACTACGATATAATCAGCGATGCATATAACCAGAGAATTGACCGGGGAGGTCATCGATGAAGCGCTTCAGTTCAATAACAATCTTGATTTTGTGTTTAGCTTCGGTGGGTGTTGCGCTGGCGCAGGTGGCGCCGGGAAGCCTGGTGGGGAGTTTCCAGGTTTCTGACGGACCGGACTGGACAACCAATCCACCGACCTATTCCTGCCTTGAGGCCTGTGCCGAAGTTTTCGGCGGCGCCGCCGGTGACTATTCGTGCTCGACAAGCGCCCAATCAATCGATTACATGGCTTTTGCCGACGGTTGGGGTGATACCCAGTATTGCAGCAACCCGGTTTCAGAGGATTTTAAATTAAATACTCTTTACGATTGCGGCACCACCGGTTGCTCCTATTCTGCCTATGTTTCAGATCACGGCTGTGATGCGGTTAATTATTGTTACTCCAGCGCACCGATCCCTAAAGTGCCGGTAATGAACAATATCGGCATGATCATACTTTCACTGGTCTTGCTTCTGTCCGGTATTTCTTTCTTCGGCTACAGGGTCAGCCGAAAGTAAACCGGTTTGGCGTTTGACAACTACCAATGGCCGCTTTCAGTGCAGCGGCCATTGTCTTATGGGAGATTGAAAACTCCCTGATCCATCCAGGTTTTGAGGCCGTTGCCCCGCTCGCGTCCATTGGACGCTCAGGAAGTCCTCGAAGCACAAGCATTCGCATCATGGCCACGTGATGGTGTATGTTAGTTGCATCGTTATCGGGCAGTTAGAGATGAAGAAACCCTGGCCTTTCCACATACCATTGGTTTGCTTGCTTGCCGCGTGCGCAGCGACCGGGCCATTACCCCAAAACAGCCAGCCGTCTATTGCATTCGAAGGCGAACTGTTTGGCGAGCCAGCGGACATTGTTGCAATTGCTGATATCTATCGTTTGTCAGAACAGCAACTGCAGGATTTCATGGCGTATTTCGATGCCCCGATAAGACAGGATACCCCCGCTCATGAACGTGTATCTGCTTACCTGGAAGAAGTAACGATCAATTTCTCCTACCACGGCGACACCTACACGGCTGAAGATGCCTTGCGGAAATCCTCCGGGAATTGCCTGTCGCTTGCCATACTGACAACCGCACTGGCGAAGGTGGCGGGGGTCGAAACCGGTTATCAATTAATCGATTCCGCGCCGGTTTATGAATTATCCGGCAGTCTCATTTACCGCGGCCAGCATGTGCGAACCAAGTTGTACGACCCCCGTTGGGAACCCCGCGAAGGGAGCCTTGTGCTCAGTCGGCCCGGGCTTTTGGTCGATTACTTCCCCAGTAATGGAGACCGCTTTGTCGGCAATATCGACGAAGCGGAATTCAATGCCATGTACTACAACAATATCGCCAGTGACGCGATTGCAAAGGGGGACTACAACAACGCATTCTGGCTATTGCGAAAGTCCCTGGAGATGGCGCCCTATAACACCGCCGCCGTCAATGCGATGGCCATTACTTACGGGCGTGTCGGCCAGCTTACCAAGGCGGAAGATATCTATACCTACGGCATCCGCTACCTGCCCCAAAAGGTGAGCCTGTTGAGAAACTACCGGGTCTTGCTGAGACAGCAGGCGCGCTACGATGAAATCGAGGCAATCGACCGGAATTTGGCACAGTTTGATGACTCGAACCCATTTGACTGGCTCCAGGCCGGCCAGGGCGCATACGCTGAAGGAGATTTCAAAGATGCGGTTTTCTATTTTAAGAAGGCCGTCAGGATAGCCCCTTATATGCACGAGAGCTACGCTGGCCTGGCCAAGGCCTACTACAAGCTCGGCAACAGGTCCGGCGCCAAGCGCGAGTTCAGGAATGCCCGGGAACATTCGTACGAGGACTCCAGCCAGGCCATGTACCAGGCCAAGTTGATGGCTTTGAGTAACGACTGGACGGACTCTACGATACCGACCAGGTAATACCGGCTTTATCCAGGCTTGCCCCGGTACACCGTATGCGTCAAAGCGGACGCCGCATGAGCGACGCCCGCAATTGCCTGACCTGTAGCAAGATCAGTCTTCGATGACACAGAAGCCCACATCGGTGCTCCTGTGGTGATTTCCCCCTGAGCTGTTAACGATCGCCCGGTCTCTCGCACTGACGCGCACCACGTAGCCACATTGCACCAGCCCGTTGGTTTTAAACGTCCATTCCGATCCACCGGCGGGCGTGTTTATAGTGCCGCCGGACCCGGTGGTGGTGGCTACCGGACCAAACCCGACAGGACCTCCATCGATGGCGACGCTCCAGCTGCCCATGTAACTGTCGCTGGCAAAGGCCTTGCCTTTCATGAGTGCGCCCGGCATCAGCAGTCCGCAATCACCTGTCGGCTCGGTAATCGATACACCCACCGTCGGCGCGGTGTTGTCCAACTGGACGATCTGGCTGGCATACCCGGATACACCCTCGATTTGCAGGCGGATATCCCACTTTGCATCACCCGAGGTATCGAAGTAGGCCAGTATGCCGGCGAAGTTGTGGTCGTGATGCAGGTATTGGAACCAGCCATCACTGTCAATATGGTGATAGGACCCATAACCCAGCGTGTTTGTCACCCAGAGCTTTTTAATCAACGTGCTCCACACCGAGCTGCCGAGTTCGCGCACCTGGACGCGGTAGCGATGACCCGGGAATGCGGGCCCGCGAACCACGACGCGGCCACCAAACGGGCAGCTGCGTCCCAGCGAGTCAGCCTTGAGCCCGTTATCAACGAATTTCGCCATCGTCGTGGTCAGACCGCTGAAGTTGCCGATATAAGGCACGCCAATACCGCCAACCGCAGTCAGTGTCGGCTTGACGCCGGTATAGGCTTCACCCGGCGGAATGAGCACGTGTGCATCGAGGCGGTTACCCCAGTGCGGAACCTGTGAAGGGTCGACCTTCGACGGCGCTGTGTTCCACGACAACACTGCCCGGACGCGACCGATCAGCGGTCTGTTACAGTCACGGCGAACCCTGGAGAGGTCGACCGGCAGGACCGCCGAATAGCAAAGGCCTCCATCCGGCAAAACATTGAAGTCGTAGGATTTTACTTCCACCGTATCGAGATATTGCCATTTACAGTCGCTGTTCCCCCAGTCTGCCCAAAACGCAACGTACTCGGTGCTGCCTTTCGAGCATAGCGCCCCGGAGAAACCGCTCTGTTTCTTGACCCGGTAGGTGGCCACCAGTTTCTCCTGGTTGTAGTCGAGACCAACGTCTTCCAGTTCCTCGTAGGAAATGTTGCCGGTGGTGTCTTCGATATTAAGCACCAGCTTGTTGACATCGATATCGAGCTTTGCCAGCGAGTCGGTGAGCGCTGCGAAGGTGCCCGGACCCGCACCGGTATTCGCCTTGATCTGCTGGTAGGCCGGGAATAAAAACCGCTTGGGCTCAACTTTCAATTTTGCATTCTTGCCCTGCAGGTAGTGCTTTGCCAGTTCTTCAAGCGATAGCTGGACCGGTGCAACGATAGGGGCCGGATCCGGTCCCGGCCAGGGTCCTGGAAACGGCTCCGGAAGTGGCTCCGGTTCCGGTCCTGGAAATGGCACCGGTGGTACCGGTGTCAACTCGATCGGGTGTTTGAGCGACTCGGCCAGATTCAGCGGCAGGTCGAGGGCCTTCAACTCGTCGATCAGGATTCCGAAACTGAGCCCTTTGTCGATCTGGATGTGGCACTCCTCGACGTTGCCGTAGACCGGTTTCCAGTCCGGCTGACCGGCCGGCGGCTCGGCATTCCAGGACAGGATGGCCCGCGCCCTGGGCAGTTGTGGCGAAGTACACCACTTGCGTTTCGGCGAATACGGGACGTCAACGGAATACGATAACGGATGATTGCTCTTGTTGGCGCAGTCCGTGCCGGTCGGGATGTCGTGAACGTTGGTCGCCGCCAGCCCCGCATCTTCCCAGCCGGCGCCCAGATCGACGTAAAAACGCACGAACTCCTGGCTGCCGTCGGCGCACAGGTCGCCGCCGTATCCGGACGCTTTCTTCAAGTCAAAGGTCGCGGAGAGTAGCTTGAGGTGGGGATTGTATCCGAGCTCGGTGAGTTGTTCGAAGCTGGTGCTCGCGATGATTTTCTTGACCACTTTGAACTTGCTGTCGGATAAATTTCCGAAATAGTTTGGGTTCGATGTGATCAACGCCCTGAACTGGGCCCTGCTCGTGTCAATACGCGCCGCCTTTTTCGGGGCGGCAGGTTTCTTTCTATCTGCCATGATGGCCTCCTCCTTGAAGCAAATTGAAGCTAAGTAATGGAGGGCCGGCAGAATAAAAGAACCGCAAAAGACGCGCCCCTTCTATTCGCGTCCTCCGTTCCAAGTATAGGAGAGATATGGATATTTTTCCCAAAACCGCACCCGGGCGTGCGTCGGGCCCGTTACAAAATTTAAGCCTTTACCTTAATGGTAAATTGGAGGGCGTTGATTTTGTTTGTGATTGAGTGGTGACAGACTACCCGGGTATTTGTAAGAACTGGTCGCGAAGCGTGCGCGGCACCGTATCAAAGAAGATGAAAGGGCCGGCTGCCTTTATATGAATTTATATTCAAAGTCACTGCAAACAAATGTATCCTGCCCCCTTGTCCCGGGTGTATCAAACCAGACACACAAATGATAAAAATCTTCAGAAAAACCAGGCAGCGACTCGTGCGTGAAAACAAATTAAATAAATACCTGCTTTATGCAACGGGTGAAATCCTGCTCGTGGTCATCGGCATCCTGATTGCGCTGCAAATAAACAATCAAAATGACGAACGCAAGGAACGGATAAGGGAAATCCACTATCTTGAGAATATCAAGACAGACCTTGATATCAACCTGCTCGAGATGGACAGGTATCTCGATATCAGGACTGAAAGTATCGCCGCCGCAAATAGAATCATTGAACATTTTGAAGGTAAACCCATTACGGATGTGTCTGCTTTTAATGCTGATGGCGTGCAGATTTACAGTTGGCAGAAATTCTGGCAAAACAATAACACCTTCCAGGAACTCGTCAATTCGGGCAACCTCGCCCTGATATCCAGCGACGCCATCAAGAAGAAGCTGTTGGACATCGAGTCACTTTACAAAAAGATGAAAAGTGAAGAAGACCACTTCCGCTTCGATACTGAAAAGCTTATTTACGAACCTTTATACGGGCTGATGGACCTTTATCCCCTGGTTAACAATTTTGAATATCGGGTAAGTAACGGGGAGTCCGGTAAAGACATGGCTTTATCGAGCGAGTACTTCAGCGAGTACCTGAAAAGCACGAAACTGAAAAACGGATTCGTCATGACCGTCCTGGAATTCGGCACCATGAATGGCCAAATGCGGGATATGAAGCGCATGACGGAAGAGCTCATCGTGCTAATCAATGAAGATATAGCGAAATAGGGCAGGGACCCGCCGCAGAATGCGCCTCCCGCTGTTGGATTTGGGGCGGCGGAAGGTGAATACAGATGAGGTCGTAGTCAGTTGCCGGGTTGGTAACCCCGCCTGGCTCGAACCCAAAAAAAAATGGAATCCGCGAATGAATAATAAATTGTACGACTGGTTGAGCATAGCTTCGAATATCGCCGTTCTTGGCGGGTTGATTCTGGTTGCAGTCCAAATTAATCAAAATACCGAAATAACCAAAGCCCAGCTCACCAATGATTATTATTTAATGGACATGCAACTCGAATTGAACATGATGGGGGAAAAACCCATTGATTCATGGATTAAATCGGTATATTCGCCGGGTGATATTTCGCAAACTGATGCTGCAATATTAGACAGGTACTTCAATTTCGGGATTGTGCAAATTAACCGGTTGATACGTATGCAGGAAATGGGGCTTGCTGATCAAGAGGAAGTAAAAGAACGCATGGCCTATTTAAAATGGCATTTGGGAAACGAAATTGGAAGGCGGTGGTGGAACGCAGCAAAGAAGGATTATCCCCGGCAATTTGTGGATCAAGTTGATTCAGCACTGAAAGACTCTGAATTTGATGATAATAAAGTCTTTTTGGAATCTTTATTAAATTGAAGCCGGAACACAACAAGGCGAACAAATTCGTTCCCTGACATCGCCGGGCGCGCGCCAATCTCAGGAGTGGTAGCATGGCACCTGACTCTGACCTTGAACAGTAATAACAAACCTCACCTGGGTTTTCGGCCAGGCTAGAGACATGGCTTGGGGGCCGCGATGGACGCAATCGGTATTCGATGTGATAACGACCTGAAAATTGCCCAGAATCTGCTAGACGATGTAACGGTCAAGCAGGTCAAGGAGCAGGTAGACCGGGAGAGCGAAACCGGCCCCATGGGTCTGCGCCGCCGGCTTTTGTCGTCTTCGGTGCGTCTCAGCCGCGGCATGTCGCCGGCGGTACACAAGCTGGCCGACCACTGTATCGAAAAGCTGGGTGTGACAATTCCCCTCGAGCTCTACGCCTATGCCAGCTCGGACTTTAACGCAGCCTGCTTCAAGCCCGAAGAAGGCCGCCTGTTCGTCATGTTTTCATCCGGTTTGCTGGAAGCCTTCGACGAGAGGGAACTGATGTTCGTGGTCGGGCACGAACTCGGCCACCACGTTTACCAGCACCACGACATCCCGGTGGGCTATATCTTCAGCGGCCAGCAACGGCCACCGGCCAGCCTGGCGCTGGAGTTGTTCGCCTGGACCCGTTACGCGGAAATCTCCGCCGATCGTGCCGGCGCCTTCTGCGCCAACAACCTGGAAGCGGTGGCGCGGTCGCTTTTCAAGCTCGCCTCCGGCCTCGTCAGCAGCAGTATCGTCAGTTTCAGCCTGGAAGAATTTTTGTATCAGCTGGATGATATGCAGGCCGTCGCTGCAGAACCGGGGCAGGGCGCACCGATGGAGGACTGGTTTTCCACCCACCCGTTCAACCCGATGCGGGTAAAGGCACTGCAGCTTTTCCACCAAAGCCTGCTGATGCACGATGGCGGTATAGGAAAGGAAGAGCTGGAATTGGGGGTGCAGGCCATGATGGGCATCATGGAGCCGGATTACCTGGAGGGCCACACCGACGCTGCAAAAATAATGCGTTCCTTATTCATCGCCGGCGCCGTGGCCGTGGCCAATGCGCGCGCGGGTATCAGCGAGCAGGAAAGGGCGGTGATCCACAAGTTTTTGGGCGAGAGCTTTTCCATCAAGGTGCTGAACATCGACAAGCTGATCGACACCCTGCCCAAACGCATCGAGGCGGTCAAAGCGCACGCCAGCCTCACCCGGCGTATGCAGGTGGTCCGCGACCTGAGCGTGGTCGCCCGCGCCGACGGAAAGATCACCGACAATGAACTGCTGGTGCTGTACGCCATCGCCGATGGACTGGCCATCCCCAGGTCACTGGTCAGGCATATCGTGCATGCGGACAGGGATTTGGATTAGCCTGGATTGGTTCAGAAGCGGGGGCATAATCGCCAAAGCACTCGGGTTGCCGTAAGGAAAATTTGGCGTCATTTGCATTTTGGAACTCAAATACATGCGGCTTCTCTATAATATGCGCACTTATGAAAAAATTAATTAAATTCCTCCTGTTTCTGCTGTTACTCGGCCTCGTTTTCTACGCCGGTTACCGCTACTACCTGCCTTCCATGATCGCGACGACTTTAACCTCGGATGAGCCCTCCCGGTTAATCCCCGAAGCCATGCAGGAAAGGGTCGAGGAACTCAAGGTCAAGATTCACCGCGAGGTCGACGAACTGCCGGCGCTGCTGAAAGAAACCAGCCTCACTGTCGATGACCTTATGATCATGATTGACCGCGCCAATCCGGATCAGTTTTTCAGGGCTATCGAGGAACTCAAAAACACCACGCTTACTTCAACGGACCAGATTTTCGACATCTGCATGAAGCACATCAGGATCTCCGGTTACGACCTGGAGGTTTTCCGCGCTCCGTTTGTGCGCAATAGCAGCGTCAGCAACATCCAGAAAGCCATCGCCAAAATTGATCAGCATGATTTTCGCACCAGCGTGAGTATTCCGGTGCTCAAAGAAACCGCCCAAAAGGTGCTGGAATCCAACAAAGAGGAAATCATGAGGGAGCTGAATCAATAAGTGGATTGGCTGGCATTAGCGCTATCCTGCCCAAAAAGGGGCCATTTTCAGTGCCAGCGAACGCCCGTGAAGACGCAGCATAAGGTAAGAGTAAATAAGCCCCGACACTTGACACCAAGCCCTTCCCTTGCGAGGTTATCGGTTCCTGATGCTCACTTTGGAATCCCATGAAATTCATCACCCGCTTACACGGCCTGGTCTTCATCGCACTCACCTTTGTCGCCCTTAACGTTCATGCAAACCAACTTGCCGATACGATTTACCTGGGCGGACCGATCCTGACCATCGACGATAATGCGCCGCGTGCAGAGGCAGTGGCCGTCGCAGATGGGCGGATACTGGCGGTGGGTGACCGTGAAAGCGTGATGGCTTTCCAGGGTGACGGCACCGGGATATTCGATCTCGAAGGCCGCGCCATGCTGCCGGGCTTCGTCGATAGCCATGGCCACGCCGTGATGGGTGGCCTGCAGGCGCTGTCGGCCAATCTGCTGGCGCCTCCCGATGGGGAAGTCACGGATATTGTCAGCCTGCTGGATACGCTGCGTGCCTGGATGTCGGAAAACCAGGCGATCGTCGATGAGGAGCAGATCATTATCGGTTTCGGCTATGACCAGTCACAGCTCAAGGAACTGCGTCACCCGACCAGGGATGACCTGGACGCCGTCTCAACCACCTTGCCCATCATCATTGTTCACCAGTCAGGGCATTTTGGCGTGGCGAATTCAAAAGCGCTCGAACTGACCGGGGTGACAGCGGATTCCCCCAACCCGCCCGGCGGCGTCATCCGCAAAAGCAGTGATGGCCAACCCGATGGCGTACTCGAGGAAAACGCATTTTTCGGGGTATTGACCAAGTTGCTGTCCGGGCTCGGCGAACGCGGTTTACGGGCATTCGCCGCCGCCGGCCCGGAACTGTGGGCGCGCTTCGGCTACACCACGGCCCAGGAAGGCCGTGCAGCGCCGGCGATCGTCGAGGTGCTGAAAAAAGTGGCGGCTGAGGGCGGTTTTAAAATCGATATCGTCGTCTACCCCGATGTCATGGTCGACCGCGACTACATCAAGAACAATGTCTCCGCCACGTACTCCAACCGTATGCGCGTGGGCGGCGCCAAGCTGACCATCGACGGCTCGCCGCAGGGTTTCACGGCCTTTCGCGACCAGCCCTACTACGACCCCGTGGGTGATTACCCAAGCTTTTACAAGGGCTACGCCGCGGTCACCAACGAACAGGTCCTGGCCGCCGTCGACTGGGCTTTCGCAAACAACATCCAGATCATGACGCACGCCAATGGTGAAGCCGCGACAGACCTGTTCCTCGCCGCCATAAAAGACGCAACCAAAAAGTACGGCATGGCCGACCGCCGGCCGGTCCTGATCCACGGGCAGTTCCTGCGCGAAGACCAGGTCGACAGCCTGAAGGCCCTGCATATCTTTCCCTCGCTTTTTCCGATGCACACCTTTTACTGGGGCGACTGGCACCGCGACCACACGGTGGGGCCGGTGCTGGCCGACAATATTTCGCCGACCGGCTGGGTACACCAAAGGGGCATGATGTTCGGCACCCACCACGATGCGCCGGTAGCCTTTCCCGACAGCATGCGGGTACTCGACGCCACCGTCACTCGCCGCACGCGTTCGGGCGATATCCTCGGCCCGGCCCAGCGCGTGGACGTGATGACGGCATTGAAGGCGATGACCATCTGGCCGGCCTGGCAGCACTTCGAGGAAGACAGCAAGGGCAGCATCGAGGTTGGGAAGCTGGCGGATTTTGTTATTTTGTCACAGGACCCGACCGCAGTTGACCCGGAAACCCTCGACACGCTGAAAGTGTTGAAGACCATCAAAGAGGGTACGGTGGTTTTTGTCCTGGATTGAGGGCCACATTTGATATTTGGGGCCAGGGTAAAAACATGGTTCAATAGTTTTTACCCTGGCCCCGAAAAGTGCCCGCCGTGGGTGGTTCAGTGTGCGAGTTTCGCGCTGGCTATGCGGTTCAGACTGACGCCTGATTCCGCAGCCTCCATGGCCAATTGACGGTGCACATCGGGTGGAACCCGCACCATAAACTTGCCGCTGTATTGGCGCGTGGCAATTGGCGTCGGAATCACTTCGCCGCTGCCGATCATATCTTTGGTACAGTCGCTGACCACGGAACGAATACCCTTCAGGGCGGCCTGGGAGCTTGCGGCAAGCCAGCTGAGTTTTGGAAACTCGGCGCATAAACCTACAAACTCACCATCTTCCTCAGACCAGGTGATGCGATACGTATATTTATCAGTTTCGGAGATCATCATTTTCCACCAGTTTCCCAATAGCGTTCAGCACTTGCCTGACTTGATACGCCTTTGCCTTGCCCTTGTCGTTCTGAATATTTACGCGAGGGTCACCAGGCCACGGTGTCTTGAAAACGCAATGACTACTGCCATTTTGGCGAGGTTCACCAAAGTAATATACACATATCATCTTCAATTCAACGAAGCGAACCTCCTTTGGATTCGCATTCATTTTCTTAAGGATTTTTGTCAGGTCACTCATTATTGATAGTATCACTATTGATACTTCTGTCAAGACGAGTGCTGATTTCAGGTATGTGCGAGTTTGTATGCCGATTCCGTCATGGTTACCTGGGATTGAACTTTCGGGGTCAATTTTTGCTTAAGCTCACTTGGTTTTATCGAGCTCTTCGCGAAGGATTCGCCGGAGGGTTTTAGTATCAACCGGCATACCTGCGGTTGAGAGGTGTTGCCGTAATGCATCATTGATAAGTGTTTGATAGCCACGACCCGTGTTTTCAGCCTCGGCCCGAAATGCATCAATAACAACATCGTCAAGGTGTATGGTGATACGGGTTTTACCCCGGGATTTTATCACCGCGCCACGTTTGCCCTGGCTAAAATCGTATTCCTTTCTCATATACCTTTTGCTCTGCTTTGCCTGCTTTCCGTGCGGAAATTACCCGGATGCAAGACTCTCACCAGGTATAGACAACGACAAGCAACCTTCCCAGCGAATCAAGCCCAATCACGATAAATCTCGCCTCACCTTTTGAATCCACGTCCTCAATACTGATCGCATTGGGATCGTAGAACACGGGCTCCACTTCCGAGAAAAATATTCGGTGTTTCAGCCTGTTGGATTTAGCTTTAACTGAATCCCAGGTAATTTTCATTTATTAGTGTATGCATATGTCTACATTTGAATGCATTTACCAAATATGCGTGTGTCACTCGCCTATAAATATCGGTAAGAAGCTTTTCAGCTTGTAGGTGAATGTAATCCCAACCTGTCTGCCAGACCTCATTCATCGCCGCCGGATAACCCGTTACAGATACAAACAACATTATATAACTATATGAATATATGGATATATTTACATTTATACTGTATACTTGTATAGTAATAAACGCAAGGAAATCGACATGCCGGAAACCTCACGTAAACCCCTCCGCAACACCCCTTTGCTCCAGTCGGGTACACCCGAAACAATCACCCGCCTGGGCGACGACATCACACAAATGGCCGCGCATCTGGATGCCGGCACTTACCAACTGTTGGAGCTGATTGGCAGGTTTGACGAAATGGGCGGCTGGCACGGCATTGGTATCCAGTCGTGCGCCCACTGGCTGAACTGGAAATGCGGTATCAGCATGGGGCCTGCGCGTGAAAAGGTCCGCGTCGCACGCGCGCTCACCGATCTGCCAAAAATCAGCACGGCGTTCCGCAAGGGTAAAGTGAGTTATTCCAAGGTGCGAGCCATGACCCGGGTGGCCACCGCCAAAAACGAATCGGCGTTGTTGCAGGTCGCTATGGGCGGTACCGCCAACCACGTGGAAACCCAGGTGCGTCTTTACCGAAAAACAAAACGCATCGAGGCCCTGAACCAGGAAAACCTGCGCCACGCCCACCGTTCATTGAGCTGGTACATCGATGACGACGACAGCTGGATATTCAAGGGCCGCTTCACGGCCGAACAGGGCGTATTGATAAAAAAGGCACTGGAAGCCGCCGCCGACCAGTTATTCGAAGAACAAAAGGATGTGCCCGAAGACGTTTCCGCGGAAACCTCAGCCAGCCAGCCGGTCGACCGGCTGACACCGCAACCCGTTGACCAGCGGCGCGCCGATGCGCTCGAACGTGTCGTCGAAGGCTTTCTCGCCGGCGCTGAGAAAAACCACCCCGGCGGAGCACGTTACGTAGTCAATATACACACCGATATCGAGACGCTCAAAGAAGATGGCGCCGGCGCGGAAGCCGAGCTGGAAGACCGCGACCACGTTCCCGCGGAAACGTCCCGGCGCATGGCCTGCGATTGTTCAAAGGTGCACTGGCACGAAGGTAAAAAGGGCGAACCACTCAATATCGGCCGCAAAACCCGCTCCATTCCGCCCGCCATCCGCAGGGCTTTGCAACGACGTGACAGGGGTTGCCGTTTCCCCGGCTGTACATGCTATCGATTTGTGGATGCGCACCATATCCAACACTGGGCCGATGGCGGCGAAACCTCCATGGAAAACCTGGTGC
Organism: uncultured Gammaproteobacteria bacterium; assembly: GCA_963801195.1. Classification (GTDB taxonomy): domain Bacteria; phylum Pseudomonadota; class Gammaproteobacteria; order Xanthomonadales; family SZUA-36; genus SZUA-36. Next base: position 1,492,429 of record CAWDDX010000003.1, read on the forward strand.
TGTTATGCCGCAACCACCACCGCCTGGTGCATGAAAGCGGTTATGGCGTACATACTGACCCCGACGGCGCCATTCATTTCACCCTGCCCGACGGCGAGCGCATTCCACCCGGGCCGGATACACGTTTCCGCGGGAACGTCGTCGCCATCGAGACCGCCAACCGTAGAAATGGTTTGAACATCACCCCTCGAACATGCGTACCGGAGTGGTATGGCGACCGGATGGATCCTGAAATGGCGGTGGATATGTTGTTGAATCGTGAGTGAGGAGGAACAAATCCTTGTGTGTCCAAGGAGATTTCATCCGATTTTTAATTCCGGATGATGAATTGAAATCCAATAGCGAACGCGTTTGATCAGGTGGTTTGCTTGTAACATGCATTCACTAACAACGCTCTCCGATATCAGATCCCCTGAATAATCTACGACGTTTCTCTGCCTGCGAAGGGCATCCAGAACGATTACTGTTTCCCGACGCACTCCTGCTGTCTTAACAAGCAATTGAAGCAATGTTTGATGGTGCCCCGGTTTACTTGTCAGCGTCCTGTAACCGTTGGCTTGTAGTGCGGCATTAGCCGATTGCAGTATCGATTTATAGGCCGCATCAAAGCGGGTCTTCATGCTGATTTCCCCTACACTTGAATCAGCCAGGTTACGTGATGCGGCCGTCAGCAGGCGACAAATCATTTCCGGATCAGGCGTGACCCCCTGCAGACTGATTCCGACTAACTTTTTCAAAAACTTCGTTTCCCCCGATAATGAACAGCTTCGGTTTCGCGACAAGCTCCCTGGCAAACCCATCATTTTTGCGAAGTAGTTTTACCCATCCTGACTTGTCATAAACCTTTGGGTTAACTTCACGACCAAGTATTTCATGACATGGATACAATGCCTTCGCGATATCAGCGAAACCGACACCCCCTATCACCAGTACATCCACGTCGCTGAATGTGGTTTCCAGTCCTTGAGCCACGGAACCATAAATGCAAGCAAAATCAATTTGCCCGGACATTGGCAACAGGGCGCTTGCCAGTACGTCAACCATCCCCGAGGTTTTTCGTAAAATACCCGCCAGTTCTTCAAAGACCGGACATTCACGATTGGCCGAGTAAACCTTTTGGTTTCCCCTGGGCTGCATGGTCAGGATTCCGGCCTTGGCCAACGTCGCCAACTCTTTGTGCAAAGTTCCCGCCACAGTTCCCGTCAGTCGTGCAATTTCACGAACGTGATAGCTCTCCCCGGGGTGCAACAACAACAGCCCCAAAACGCGCCGACGATAATCCTTGAAAAGCACAGTGGCCAAAGGCAATGACATTTGAGACACCCTGATATGTAGCCGTTACAACTACGTTTGTAGCTTTTACGGCTACATATGTCAAGCATCTATTCGTTTTGCATCTTGTGAAAATCACCTGGTCAAAATGCATCAGCTTCAATTGAATTAACAGTCGAGATGAACTGGCAATTTTGTAGGTAAATCCATTCCGGAGTGGTATGGCGACCGGATGGATCCCGAGATGGCGGTGGATATGTTGTTGAATCGTGAGTGATAAAGGGTCAGCGGTTGGATTTGGAAAAATACCCGGAGCCGGGGCATATGGACTGCAGCAGGAAACATGGACAATTCGGAAGCAGTTTCCCGCCACAGATATATAGCGGGATTCCGGAAAAAGGTGTTTAATCATTCCTGTTCTCCCGCGGTATTTTTGCACCGGGCCCCAAATTGCAGGGGCAAATACAAGCTTAAAAGGAGTTCAGTTGATGCTGAAATGGTTTTCACTGCCAATTTGTCTGCTGCTCTATGTGTCCAGCCTGCTTGCGAGCGGCACAGACGGCACGCCGCCCAGCCGCTTTGTAAACCCATAAAAGGCATCGACCAATTGTTGTCGCCGGGAAAGATCGCGTTGCTCGGAGAAATGCACGGAACCGAACAGAGTCCCGCGTTCGCCCTGAACGTTGCCTGCCTGGCCGCTGCCGCCAATTTACAGACGATCGTCGGGCTGGAAAACCGTCCCGCGGAACAGGGACGGGTCGATACCTTCTTACATTCGGATGGGACGGAGCAAGACAAGAAAGCACTGATGGCCGGCCCCCAGTGGCAGGATGATTACCAGGATGGCCGTAACAGCGCGGCGATGCTCGGCCTCTACGGTGGCCTGCGCAAATTGGTTAGATCCGGGGCCAACATCAGCGTGGTCCTGTTTGATGATGCGGGTGAAAACGGCGCCCAGGCGCGCGAGAAAATCATGGCTGACAATCTGGCGCGGGTCGTGAATGCCGCACCCGAAGCATTCACGATCGTGCTGACCGGTAACATACACAGCCGGGTGGCGGTCGGCGTCCCATGGGACGCGAAGCACGAACCGATGGGCTACCTGCTGGCGCAACAGATCGCCGCGGGAAGGATCGTGTCATTGAATGTCGACCACGCCGGCGGCACCGCCTGGATGTGCCTGGCCAGCGACCAGGGTGGTTGTTCCGTTCACGAACTCGTAGGCCATGGCCCGGAGGAAGCCTGGCAGATCGATTTGCGTGGGGAGATTGGCGAGGACGGTCACCAGGGCGTGTACCAGGTGGGGAAAATCACGGCCTCGTTGCCGGCGAACAAGGAGTAGGGCGCGAAGGCGGACATTGTACCCGGCCCGTTTCGAAAAGTCAGGACACCCATGTTTCTAAATTGAAGGTTTGATGGGTATCCTTTCTTATCTAATATCTAAAGTTATGGGTGTCCTGACTTATCTCATCTCCTGACTTATCTCACTCTTTCATAAACGGGATCTTGCCAAGTCTCTGGAAGCAAAAGAGCCGGGGGATTTGCGGGCCAAGATGCGTGCTAGTGAAAATCCCTCGTGGAAGAAGATCTATGCCGATGACCGGCTTCAGATTTTGTACAGGGGCGAAGTCCGCAGGGAAAAACTTGAGCAGGTGGAGCTGGCTGCTGAGTTGATTCGGAAGATACTTTCAGATGATGTGTAGATGCCGGATTTCTCTGGCTGCAGAAACTCGCACTGGTCCAGACTTGATCGTGCAACCGCTGTTTGACGCACAGCAGTAATTCATCAGACAAGTATTTGCATACTTTACGTCACGTTGGTCGATAAAGCCTGGACTCGACCAGCGATAAGTTTGGAAGCCTGGTTTTTCATTTCCTTTGGCATGTAGCTGCGTTCAATGTTTTTAATGATTCTGTTTTCACTCGACTTAATTTGGTCGAGGAATCTTTTCACCGGTGTTGCTGGGATATCCAGCCTGCTGGCCAGCTCTAAAAAGTCTCCTGCAGTGTGGTATCCAAAATGCTCATAGTTTTTGGTAAATTCTCCATCTGCCTCCTCAATCAGCAAGTCCAGCGCCAGCACGCTGCTTTTGTCTGTGTTCTCGAACGCGTGCGTTAAAACGGCATCGTAGTTCGGTGTCATGCGGTCGTAGTAGCGGCCTCGGTTGTCTGCAAGCCTTTGCAAGCTGATGTTTTTAAGGTGGAAATCGTCGTTTCCGATCAGGTAAGAAAAAATCACTCTTCGCACGAACTCGAGCACCACGGCCTTTTTACCGCGAGTCATCGTGTCGATCATTCTGCCGGCTTCCTCGTAGCTCTTGTCATACTTGCCTGAGCTGCCGGTTGCAAACCCCTGGGCCATATCTTCCTGGTGTAACTTTTGTCCGCCAGGCAGGCGGTCGAATCGGCGGGTGATGTAAGCAAGTTCTCCATCTGAAAAACTGACCAATCCGCACAATGCGGTGTCTATCCCCAGTTGCCGCGAAATCACCATTGCGGCATGTTCATTCTCTGATGCATAAGGGAACTCTTCCGGGGTGGGCTTAAGAATGTATTCGCCGTTTTCGATAACCGGCTTTAGTTCAAAATGGGGATCCACATTGACTGACAGCTTTTGCTGAACGCCAGAGATGGACATGCCTTTCGTGTATTTGACGCTGGCCTGTTTGAATTCCTTGCGATTGAACGGGAGCTTAGGAGATACTTTGAGTGATCCAAACAATCTCCTGAATTCGTAGTCCAAGTACTCCGCCCTGTAAGCCGAAACGGGCACTGGTTTAAGGCTGATCTTGCAATAAGGCACAGCTTTAGCTCCTTAGCTTGCCCGCTCAATGGTGACAGCGCCGACCAGGTCATTGCCGTTGTCCATCAGCAGGCCCAAGCGGTCATTTTCATCAATCTTCTGGCTCCTGGCCTGGATGCTTCTCAACCAACCCTCAGAAGCGAGGTTTTCAAAGAACGGGAATAAGTCCTCGCTCTCGAAAGCAGCCTCCCGGAGCGGCAGGTGAAAACTGAGGGGGCGCCCCCTGCTAAGTACTCCGGATCGTAAGTAAAAGAATATCGATCCTCATGTTGAGCTAGGACGCCTGCAAGCCGCCCATTGAAAAATACATTTGCTACCCGATCCACAGCTTCAATCCCAACGCAGAGAGTATGTCTTTCAGTGTGTTCATCTGTACGGAGGAATATCCGTTTTCTAGCCTGCTCAAAGTTACAGTAGTCACACCAGCGAGTTCTCCCAACTCGCGTTGGGTTAAACCCTGCTTACCTCTTGCCTCGCGAATGATCTCTCCAATGTTGTCTGCCGGCCTGAGCCCTTGAGCGGTTTCAGCGAGCGCAGCCATCCTGCTTGCCTCCAGATATTGGCTGCGAATCTCCTCAAGTAAAGCTTCAAAGGTTTCCATGTCGTGCATAAATTTAACTTTATTTATTGGGTCATCAAGAAAGAATATAGGCAATATACTTTAAGAAATAAACATAAACAATAAATATATTTATATTATTGTCTTGGATATTTGATATTTTAAATAGAAATATATATTTTTTTGTATTTAATAAACTTTAGTTAATAAAAAAGTAAATTCTAACGAAACATATTCATTAATATTAATGTGTTTTGGACTCAAAGTCGGGAGCTACTTGGAATTCTCCTTATGGCCGTAGAGCAACCCTCTGTGAAGGAAATTTCAGAAAGGTTTAAAGGTCGCCAACCGGTCAGCAAAAGTCAGGGCACCCATGTTTCTAAATTGAAGGTTTGATCAGCAAAAGTCAGGACACCCATGTTTCTAAATTGAAGGTTTGATGGGTATCCTTTCTTATCTAATATCTAAAGTTATGGGTGTCCTGACTTATCGCTTCCGTTCTACTCGCTTCGAATCATCCAAGAATTTGATTGGTAAAGCTTCCCAAACCGTATTCTTCTTAAATTTGAAGCTCGGCAGTGGCGGAGGACAGTTTGCGAGCCACTCTCTGGATTGGTCAATTCGTAATAGTAAGTCTGCTTCTAGATGGGTTGTATCCATTTTAGTATGTCCTCACAAATAACTTTCAATCAACCACTGGTAACAGGGGGCCGGATACATTTCTAGACATGAAAAATAATGTATTTATTTCCCCATTTAATACCCAATTTAATCTACTGATTGCGGCTTATACTTAGGATTGCTCCAAGCATCGTAATGATCTTTAGCATCGGGGTCGAGCTTCTTTGATCCTGGCCGCACAGACCTTGCTATAGACTCAATATGTGCTGCAATTCTCTCGGCATCACCAGCACTCAGTTTTGCTACGACCATTTCTTTCCTTAGGTGATCACGTTCTTTTGGGTTCATGACCCACACATCCGATTTACCGGTCCGGTTAACATACCAACCAGGTACTGAAACAACAGGAGTTACAACTGTATTGATGCCAAGTTTCTTTTGGATAAACCTATTAAGATGTTTTGCATGCAATTGATGGCCCTATTTGCTTAGGTTCAACTGGCTTTATCGAGCTCTTCGCGAAGAATTCGGCGGAGGGTTTTGAAATAGGTTTTTTATTTCGCCAGCTTCAACTCTTCGCGAATAACTTTCCGCAACGTATCTTCCAAAGGCTCGTTTTCTGACTGAATGAAATTGCGCAATGCATCATTCAGCAAGGTCTGATAATTCCCGCCGCCTGCATCATGCACCTGCTTTTTGAAGTGCTCAATAATGTCGCCATCAAGCCTAATCGTAATACGAATCTTATTAGGGTCGGCTTTAACTATCGCACCGCGCTTTCCTTTACTGAAATCTTCGCTCATTGGCCTATTCCTTGATAGTACTGCCTGATCTCACTTCGATCTGCCTTTCTCGCCGAAATAATACGTATGCAATCTTCACCTCGCTGTGCATGAACAACAAACAGGACTTTGAGTCCTGGTCCAAGCCCTAATGACTTAAACCGTTGTTCGTTATGACCATGGTCTTCAATTGTCAGAGCATTTTCATCTTCAAGTGCAATCACTGCATCAGCAAAGTCGACGCCATGTTTGAGGCGGTTCCGGGCAGCTTTTCCGGAGGTCCAGCTAAACCTCATGATCTAATTGTATGTACATATGGTGTACAAAGCAAACCGGTGGTGTTTTCATTAGCTGAATATGCGCGAAATACTCAGTAATGAATATCGTCAAACGGCTTTTAGCTTGTAGGTGATTTCAGTTCGATCTGCCAAAATGTAAGTCAAACCCCAGAGCAATAAACAATCTCCATCGGTATCCCTTCCTCATCACTCACCGGGTTTGCCGGCAGCGTAGTTAACCGTGGATATTGCATGGCCGTCACCGCGCCTGCCATTGCATCGAGAATGTCATCTGTTGCTACTTCCTTCACCAGGTATTGCTCTCTTGCCCATCGAAAGCATTCCGCAGAACGGTAATAGTGGCCTGATAAGATGCTAAGCCTTTCATCAATTCCTTCCGGGTCTTTTTTCTTGTGACTTAATCCTTTATTCCCATTTAATGCCCAAAAGGCAACTTCCGGGTGCATTTCGCGTATTTTTTTACCGGGCATCACCTTGCACATGTATTCATCTACTTCTTTAATTTTTGGGGTGATAGCCCAGCTTTGTGTAGAAAGACCCTTATCCAGTTGCCGACGGTTTTCTGCACTGCCTTCCAGGTAAGAAGGCATGTACAGTGCTGATCTTGCCGGCGCAGGAAAGACAGACGAACCCCGGGGAGCAAGTACACGGCGTGCAGCTGTATCACATAAGCGTGATTTTTGGCCCTGCCAGGGTAAACCAATCGGTATATCGACCAGTATTAATTTTGCCTGCTGCAGATATTGATCAACCTCTTCGAACTTTTTAAGCACGCTAAACTGAAACTCACCCTGGTCATCTATGCCTATACAAAACCAACCCGCCTTACAGCCATCAAGTCCAAAGAAAACTGGCTTTGCGGCGTTTCCACCAAAGTTGCGGTCATGAAAGTTCTTAGCCCTTTTCGGTGGTGGCCCCATCATCCCTACCACATGAGTCTGTTGCATTCGTTCCTTAGAAGCCCAGGTGAGCTCAATGGGTATGGCAACACAACGGCCTAACCCAGCGTTTTTGTGAGCCTCACCAGTGGACGAAGACAGGTATACATTGTGGTCGCAACGATCGCAAAAACGAACTGAAGCAATATTGGTTTCCAAAAGCTTGTCCCAGGTTTTTGGGCATACGTATTCAAAAGAACATTGTTCGATTTTCGTTTTGCTATTTTTCATATCATCAGTATAGGTTCAATCAACCACCGGATAACAAGCCTCACCCCAAACCCGCTGGTGATCGTTCATCATCAGGTAAATAACGATGGGCACAATTGCCCCATGATTTCAGCACCCTGGGTGATCTGGCTGCGGTTGACGGTGCTGTTCCAGGTGGCGCCGCCGTGCAGCAGTTGATTGCGCAGTGTGTACAGGCGGTCGAACATCACTTCCATCACCTTTTG
>CAWDDX010000004.1:0-163891 GCA_963801195.1 uncultured Gammaproteobacteria bacterium
CCACCCCTCTTTCCAAAGCGCCAACGTTTCCTCATCAGTATCAACCGCATTCGCTTCCCAATCCAACTCGTGCAACCCCTTGAACAACATCTCTTCCAGAGTCACGTTTTTTTCATACTGAAAAAAGAAAAGCACGATCAATTCCGAGCAAATCGCTTCCTCGGACATAGGCTCTGAAGACAACCAGACGGTCATGCAGGTATTTTCAATTGTCGGGGGATCGGTATCCAGCATCTTTGGCAACAGGGTGATTTTATTCCGCGTGCCGAATAACTCCTCGGTCTTGAGGCGTTTTCGTTCCAGTACCACCCGCCTGCTTTCGCCATCTCTGGTTACGTCCTTTGTCAATGAATAGGTTGGCTCCCAGACCAGCGCATCGACGAATACCCGGCGGCCGTCATCCAGTTTGAAGCTCAGGTCCGGGTACTGGTGACCACGCCGGACACTGCGAATTTCCGGTGGCCGGATGAATTGGCTTTTTCGGGCCGTTGCACCGGGCTCTGGCGCGGCGATGGAGGCGTAATGCAGCCTGGCAAGTTGGTCGGCGGTGAAGTATTCGGTCAGCGATCGAAATTTGTAATTGGCTTTGCCATACCCCTGGCAGACGAAAAGGCCAAATTTGAAATCGCTGGCCAGTGGCACGCGAATTTTGCCGTAAAGGCCGGTGTTCCTGTCGCTGGTGAGAACATCCATGTGCTTTTCATTCATCACGTTCAGCAACGCTTTTATTTCCTGGCCCGGGGGCAGGGGATCACTGGGTTTGAAGATCAGTTTGCCGAAAAACAGGATTTCCGGCTTTTTGCCTTTTGACTGGATGATGATATCCGGTCGTGCTGACTCATCTTGCAGGTCACGACCATCAAAACAGATGTCCAATTCCGGGTGTTCAGCGCGAATGGATTCGCATAGTTGAAACGCCAGTAACGATACGTTGGCGAGGCCGCCTTTCGATTGGCTGCTGGTGATCTTGGCCCAGGATTTTTCCAGTGTTGATGAAAGGTTCATTGCTCTTACTCTAATTTACGATAGCGTGATGGGTAAGGCTGCAATACAAATTCATCCTTCGCATGTCTTCAATATTGCCAGCCTGGGTTTCAGTCAATCTCGGATCGCCCACGACAATGGCCAAAGACTGCGCCCTTGAGATCGCCACGTTCAGCCGGTTCTTGTCCAGAATAAACTGCATGCCCCGGCTGCCGAACTCACCCGGGCTGGCGCACATGGAAACGATGACGATGGGCGCCTCCTGCCCCTGGAACTTGTCAACAGAAGCGACCCGTGCGCCATTGGGCAAGGCCTTTTTCAGTTTTCTGACCTGCATATTGTAGGGTGTGACAATGATGATGCCGGTCTCGATATCGATTTGGCCGGCGAGGTTACCCTTCTCATCAAGATAGTCACGCCCGACCAGTTCATCGATGATTTCCACGATCGCAGCAACTTCTTCATCGCTGCCCTGGACATTGCCTTCGTGCTCGACCGGCACGAACAGGATTCCGGATTCCACTGGTACAATCCGTGCCGCCGTTCGCAGGTAATTTGATCACCCGGTTTTTTGTCTGCTTCTCAGGTTTGAGCCGCCCTTCATATACGGCTTCAGAGATGAATGAACACACGCCGGGATGCATGCGCCAGCTTGTTCCAAGAAAGATTCCGAAATGTTCCGGTATGGTTGCGTGACCGTGCAGGTAATACTCGAGAATCGATTGCCCGCTTTCGCCGGGATGACTGCCCTGGATGGGTTGGCCCAGTTGCATCTGGTCACCCATCAGAACGATATTTTTTGTTGAGGCCGACATGCCGACGAGGTTGGCCAGGGAAACCTGGCCGGCTTCATCGATAAACAGGTAATCGAATTTGTCTTGCACGTCCTCGCGTGAAAAGAACCATGCGGTTCCGCCTATGAGACCAGCCCCATAGTTATCGGCTGCTTCTCCGGATTGTTGATAATCAACATGCGGGAATTCATCGAAGATCTCATCGTCTTCGTCGCCGCCTACTTTGATGATTGGAAAATCACCGGCTATCGGAGGCTTCACAAACACCGCGGATCAGGTTGTTGATGGCCTTGTGGCTGTTTGAGGTGATACCGACCCGCTTGCCATCTTTGATTAAGGCAATGATGACACGCGCGGCGGTGTAGGTTTTGCCGGTACCCGGTGGTCCCTGGATGCACAGGCATGTTTCCTGCATATCGGCCGCAATCCGCGTCGCAGCGTCAACGATGTCTTCATCATCCCTGACCAGTTTTGTACCTGCCTGGATCTGACAGTCGCGGTGGATTGCGGTGCAGAAAGTCATTCAGTGCAGAGGGCATTTCACCCGTTTCAACGTAGCGCTTCACCAGGCGATAGATGGAGTCTGAGATGACCTTCGCACTTACATATTCATACGGCAACAAGGATGAAAAAGCCGGTAGTGAATCGAGGCCCGCACGGGCAAGCTGGGCGTTACTGATTCTTAGCTTCAATGATCCTTCCGGATTAAATGCTGATATTTTTGCACCAACGTCCATGTCGGGCGCAAATCTGACTTGCTTGCCGTCATGAAGCTTTGTGTCCTGGTTTGGGTCGAATTGATAGTTGAAATCCATCGATTGTTTTACAGGCTCGGGCTCACCATACAATGTGATACCGCCAATACAATCCATGTCCTCCCAAAGCTGGTCAACGGTCATCTCCATGCGCTCAAAGTACGCCCACCACATCGGTTTATCGGCCCTGCGATGAAACTCCAGCAGCCACATGAGCAGCTCGTTGATACGGGCTTGCTCGGCCAGTTCCGGGTCTTCGGGTGGTGAAAGCGGTAGTGAAGACAAAATGGATGAGGCGAGTTGTTGCGCCGCTAATACGTGTTCGGGTGGTTCATGGATGCTGGCCGGTTGTTCAACATCATGACCGGGGCCCGCATAGGCAATTCCGGCTTTGGCCTGCTCATCCCGCAGCCATTTCGCCAGCAGCCGGGTTGAGACACAGTCGTCCTCGTTGTAATCCCTGATGGATTTCAGCAGTGGTGATTCCTGGTAATTTTCAGGTTGGCCGCTTTCACACCACTGGTCATAAAACACGATGGATGCAGCCGCGCTGACCACGTCACCTTTGCGGCTTTGCATATAGATATGTTCAAGATTCTTGATGGAATAGGAAGGCTCGCCAACCAGCAGGCCGTTGCGGACCACCGCGTAGAGATCCACAAAAACGCTGTTTCTCAAAAGATTGTCGACTTCATCCTCACGGGTGCCGTATTTACCCATCAGGGTTTTCATCGCCGTGGTTTCATACGCCGCATAGTGATAAATATGCATGTCGGGGTCGCGCAGCCAGCGCGCGTATGCCCAGTCGATAAACTGTTCGAAAGCCGCTTTTTCCTGGGCGGGATTATGCGCCCACCAATCCTTGAATACGGGTTTGCCGTTATCCTCGTACACAACACCGAACAGGTATTCCAGCCAGTCATCTGCGGCCGGGTAGCCTTCCATATCGAAATAGACATCCAGCTCAGCCGCGGGTGGCAGCGCGGCCATGCCCAGTGACGGGTTGTCGGCAGGTGGGGGCAGGATGTCATACAGCGGTTTTTCCAGGCCTTTTGATTGCACCTGCAGTTGCGCCTGGCGAACCCTTTTGGCCAGCACATCGTCACCAATGCCCCTGACATGCGTTGGCGCCGCCTCTGCCAGTTGTGTCATGGTGGTGATGTTCTCACTGGCCAATTTGGCGATTTGCCCTTTGCCGATATTGGCAACCTGCGAGAGGTGGTCCCGGTCGAGTAACCATTGCCCGGCATAACTCTGCCAGCGGCCATGATCGCCCGAGGGATCCGGGGCAGGGGCGCCATTTGCCGGCCACGCTTCCATCATTTCCAAAAAGCGCCGTGAAACACCCTGGTAGTAATACTTGAAGTCATCCAGGCGGTATTGGATTTTTTCACCGGTACCAAGCACCACGCCTACGAACTCGACTTGCCGGCCGGACATCGCCTGGTACATCTCCGCGTAACAGCAAAGCTGGATGATGAAATAGGGTTTGGGGCTTTTTGCCAGCTTGGTATCCCAGATTTCATAGGTATGGGAGCCGTCCGGGTTTTCCTGCTTGAACAGGAAGTCCGCCCAGCCCGCAAAACCATTGCCTTCCAGACGAGCCTGGAAGATAACTTCCCTGCCTTGCTCGATGGCATCGATAGTGTTTTGTGCTTGCATCTTCATCGGTATGATCAATCTCGCAGACATCCTGGCTTTGGTCTTTTAGCTCTCCCAGGTAATGATGTTCGTGCTCGTTTCCCCGCCTGGCAAGGACAGTGAGCATCGGATCATCTTCATCGGGAGTGAGTGATTCACGGTCTTCGAGGTATTGCCGGTCCATCCAGCTGGCGAACGGGGATTTGACGAATGTGATGAGGTCTGATGGAGAATAAACGATTTGTTTTTCCTGTAGTCTCATAAGGTCATTTCCATTCAGGGTATTCCAACCTCAGTATTTAAATATGCTATTGCGATGTTTCCAAAATTGATATATGTATATATGTATTGGGTAAGATTGTTGATATAGGTTTTGTTAAAAAGTTAGATCTGGCATTAGAGCTTACCAAAGATGAAATGGAGCTAGCTCAGGTGCTGCTTCATTTCGTTAGAAGTGATCACAGTTATTTTGAAAAGCATTTGCCGGGTATTAATAGAGGAAGTTGGGTTGAATGTATGTTGGATTTGCATGAAATGCGTTTGGGCGCACAAGCTGACGAGTGGCTGCATCAATGGATAAGGGAAAAGGAATCAGGTTATGAGTGATATTTCACCTGCCAGGATTTTAAAGGATGTGGCGAGCTCGTTTCTATCCGAGTTTCACGAATTAATAGTAGTCGTAGGAAGTCTGGCCGCCGGTTTCCACTACTTCGGAAATGATGAACACCAAAATAGGTGGTAGAGAAATAAAGAGAAGCAACAAAGATCTAGGCAGAGTTTTGGCAATGGCACGACTAGGTGATAAGGAATTAGATAGTTGGCCAAAAATTTGGTTTGACTCCCTGAAAAGTAGATTTCCGGAACAATTCGATAGTTTGGCGCCAATCGTCGGCGATGGTTTGCGAGCCCTGCTGCCAAGTGAGAATGACTTGAAGCAAGCGGTGCATACCTGTAATCACGGACTACTTGTGGATGACCAGGTGAAAGTCAGCGAACTGAAAGCAACAGGGAAAAGGTTTTTACAAGATGTTGTGGGTGTTTTTGAGAAACTAGGGCCTGTTCACAGTTGAGATTCGATATATGGACGCATAATTTCTCTACACGGCAGATTCGAGCGTATTCGTTGAGAACTTTTAGCTGAGGATGTTTTTTCTCAAAATAGCGCTTCAGCGCCTCCAGCGTAGTATCCATACCGATTTTGTTCCGGTATTTGAAACAATCTGCCAGTGTTTTCTCGATACTGTATACCTGCACGTCAGAGCCATCTATCTGGTGATTTTCTACCCCGGAGGTAAAAGCCGCCCCGGAAAACCAAAACACCCGGGTGGGTGGATAGTTTATTCTGGGAGGTTCGGCACCGCGCTTTAGTGCAACTTGAACAGCGTGAGGTATTGGGTCATGAGCTAGCGAGTGCTTAGTGCGAAATAAGACACATAACTCCCCGGGGTATTTTATGTGCGACCGTCACCAGGTCAGGTTCTGAGAGGAACGGAAGTTCTGCCAGGCGATAGAGCCCACGCTCGAGTCGATCGAGATGACCGGCATCACGCATCGCGTACAGAGTCCGGCGATGGATACCTTTTTCCAGGGCATCACAAGTTCTAAGAATCCCGCCGGCGCTTCGGAATAGATGTTTCGCTTAGTTAATCTGTTTATCTGCTACAGAGACCATAATAGGACAAATATACCAGCATATATCTATAAATGTCAGTAAACTTGTCCAATTAACTTGTTTGTTGCACCTTGCTATAGTCGTAATGCAGCTTTTAATTTTATGCAGAGTTCAAACACCCGCTTTAATTCGGCTGTCTCATTTACGAACATGGACATTCCTATTATTGTAAACTTCAAATCTCGTTTTATTCCCTTCAGCTTTTATGATTACTTCTTCGTATTCGATGGGGTACCCACCTTCCTTCTCACCGAGCGTACCCTTAATTGACATAACTCCTTTTTCTTTTATCAAGGCAGCAATTTCGTCTGAAATATTCTCTTTACGCAAATACCTTGCACGTAGTTTCTTTCTATGCGACGGCTTTTTAATCATGCCGTGTTTGTAACTTATGTGCTCGATTTGCATGGTTTTTGGTTACAGGTTATCAGCTTGGATTGGGTAGGAAATCGGGCACGTCAGGCTTATAAGCCGGACATGCCCACTCAGATATTTTATTTTGAACAAACGCTTTATGCGTTGCAACAGTGTAACGTAGTCTAGGATCGTCGGTCGGCTCAGCTTAAAAGGACCGGCAAGCCCGCTGACGTTGAATAGGCACGCGGTCTGCCCGGCCGCCAACTCGCGCAAGCGCGGCATTACATCCAAACGGCTTATACGTGCCAGCTCCCGCACATCCCTCTGTACCAATGTTTCGGAGTATGCCCGGTACCATTTACGCCTGCGCCGGGTCGTGCTGCGCGCCAGCGCTGCGGCTGGTTGTAACCTTTTGTGTCGGCCAATTGAAAGGTTTGCTATCGGCTAATTGAAAGGTTTATCAGCGGCCAATCGAAACCTCGCACCCTAACCTTCACAACGTCTGAGTAGAATAGGGTAGAGAGAGGCAATACGGTTCTTGACCAATTTGAAACGGACGAAACCATCAAGCAACGCCGATTTGCGCACCAGGTAATTTTCCCGATGTCGCTTGCCTGATTTCAATCCGAGTTCTGCCAAGCCAAAATAGACAGCAAACCGGTCTACAGAACGTACGAAATAACACCAACGGGTTGTGTCTTCGGCGGTGCTGTATGAACGCTCGGGGAACATGTCCTGCGCCATCGGAAAGGCCGCCAGGAACCTGTCTTCGTAGAATTTCTGGGGTCGCTGGATGTCACCAAATGAGTGCAGGAGAAAAAGCGTGTAAAGGAAAGATTGCTGTACGATGACGGCCTCTGGATACCCATCCCTGTAGCCCCAGTTGAATTTTGTTGTGTACGCTTTGAACAGCTCGAGATAGATATCGCCATATCCCCCCAAATCAAGCATTTTTTTGCACTTTCGGGTCAGAACAAATTTACCGCGATATTTGCGGATGAGCCCGGCGAGTTGTGCCACCAGGCGGGTACAATGCAATACATCAAGATCCACCTCGCTACTGATACCACCGATAAGCAGGCGAAGCCCCATCGCTTCCTCGTATTCAGTCGACTGTAGTTGTTCAGCCATTGATTTGCAGAATTTAAGTGGCAGATTGCCCTTGGCAGTTGCTTTCAGGCCGCTTTCACCGATGGCCTCAACCATCGGAATGAACATCCGCATGATTTCTGTATCCCTTGTTGACCCGGCATCCGCGTTAAAGCATACGGTTTCCGGGGAATCAAACGGTTTGTAGAGCAGGTGACTCATTTGCTCGGGTGACAAGCCGCAAAACTCATCCAATGCCCTTTGGTTGCGCTGGCTCATTTGCTGTTGCGCAAACGCATTGAGTTCTTCCAGCGACGAAAAAGGCTGCTCCTGTGCAGCCTCGGCAATTTCATCAGCAATAGCCTGTGCAATACCCGGCTTTACCAGGCAGCACTGTTTGTACTTTTTACCACTTCCGCAAGGGCACGGACTATTTCTTCCTGTTTTCATTTCGGATTCTGGGCCTGCTTTCCAAAGTGCTTTTCCATGAACTTTGTCGCCAGTTTTTCACCATCCTCTGTGAAGGCGACGGATTTTTTCTTTCCAACAGGGTCGTAAATCCAGCCGTTTTTGTAAAGCACATCCAACAGATCCCAACTCATGCCTTTCCAGGCACGACTTGCCCCTGGCTTGCCATGCAAAGTGAGTGACAAGATAGCCAGGGCGGCCTCAGCCAGCTTTTGTTCATCAATACTATTTTCAGATGTCATCTCCGGGTTCTCCTTGTGCTTAATTTCGTGTCAATTGTGGCTTTTTCTTGAGAATGGGGGGCCGACATTTATTCCCGATATCTTCTCGCCCTGATCAGCGTAATCTGATTCGCGGGGTGTTGCACGATACGGTGGAGGACACTGAAACAACCTGCGAGTCATCAGCCAGGGTGATTGACCAACAGCCTTGTGCTACTACCCTGCCCGGATTCCACCGACTGGGCGATTTACTCGCCTTAGGACAAATATAATTTCCTTCAAGAAACCCTTACTAGAAGTGCGAGAAATCTTAACTATTTAAAAGCGAATAAGAGCTAAGACACCCACTTTTTCATAACTAAAAGCGAAGACACCCACTTTTTCATAACCAGGTATGAAGTGAGAATTTGATGGGTGTCCTGTTTCTTTCTTTAAACGGTGATCCCCACTGATCAAGTGCAGCGTGCAATCAGCCTCTTCTGCAAATTTAATTGAATGCCCAGGCTGAATAATGTCATCGGACCAACCATGCACAATTTCCAAGTACCTGTGATCGGTACAGTATGCTTGCTTCTCATAGCCTGGGATATACAATGCCGGCGCCAGCAGGAATACGGCATGTGTTTCAACTTCGCCAGATGCCACCAGCGACACATAGCCGCCCATGCTGGAGCCAACCAGAATGAAGCTGTCATCTTCTTTTTTCAGGAGGTTCACCAGCCGCTGGACCCTCTGGTCAGGGTCGCGTGAATCCGTGTAATCAACACTGTCAACTTCGCAGCCGTGCTCGCTGGCAATGGATGCAAGTCTTTGTATTTTGCTACCCCAGGGGCCACTTTCCTTACCGTGCGAGAAATATACCTTCATAATTTTGAATCCTTTTACGTTTTGAACGATTACCACATGGTACGTGTATTTATTCGACCTCCATTGATCCTGGTCAAACGCACAAGGCTAGCAGTCTCACAGACTACGAATTGAGTCACTATCGTTTAGCGTGCCCGTCTTTCCTGGACGAATAGAGTACTTTTGATTGCTTCGGTGACCACAGCGACTCGCTCGGGAAGCGTGGCGCAAACCCGGTTGAAATTACCGGAACAAACACCACATTCAGACAGTAAGATGTTACAATAATCGCGTAGCGCCGATTTGATTTTCAGCTTGCGGGCGCTCTAAAAATGCAGCTAAAGCGTGGGAACAACAAAACCCGCTTTGGCGCCAGCTGAGCGGGTTTTTTATGTTCAGGATGAACGGTTATGTTCAGGAAGAACGGTATATCGCAAGGAGCACATGGATGTGCGGTGCGATTGTTTCAGTCTTGCACGGCACACCATAAAGGGTTTACTGACCCCGTCAAACGACAAAATCAGTCCGGCATTTGATATCCAGATTGTGCGCCGGGGCAACCAGCCTGAAGCACTAAAGAGGAAAAGAAGCATGTCAAAACATCGAAATATCTCTTTCACTGAGATTAATAATAGTAAGAAACCAAAAAAACACCGGCCAAAACCGCGCTGTAACACCCTATCGATTTTGTTTCGTTTCCATCTCCCGGACGTATGTGGGCTGGGGCGGAAAATAGCGACTGAACAGGAGGTGCCAGATGGAAACGCATTTTAATATTGATCGATTGGACTACTGTTTGCACATCAGCAAGTCGGGCGATATTTGCCTCGACCTGGTGGGTGGAACGACCAGGCAAGGGAGTGCTTATCGAAACCCCTGTGAGGACTTGTTCTGGGATGAGCCCTACTTCGGGGATATCGATCTGGGCATAAATGCGCTGAAAGTACTGAAGAAAGCCAAGCGAATTCTGTTGGGATATGTGTTTAACAACAAGCCGGGACGGATAGGGTTCACAGCGTCAACCGATCGAAAAGTAAGCATTTATCGCTGGCTGGCAAAACGCTTGGCTGTCCAGATGCGTAACTACAACCTTGTGGAGTACCCAGCCGGTAAATTCAATTTTTACAGGTTACACAAGACCGCTTGAAACACTTGTGACCGGCCGGGGAAACCAGTTGGACAAGCCAGACGTTAAACAGGTTTGGGAAAATCAAGACTGATTGAGAAATGCCAGTAGGGTGGCCGACCCATTCAAATGAAAAGTCCGGCCCGGCAGTTGATATCCAGATTGTACGCCGGGGCATATCGCCCGAAGTACTTAAAGAGGAGGCATCATGTCTTTTACACGAAGAAAGTTTATTTTATTAACCACCGCTGTTTGCTCGGGCTGGGTTCTGCCACGTCTGGTAAGTGGAGGATTTGAAAGTGTGGGTACATTCAGTGGCCCAAATTCTGCCGCATCTCATCTTTTAAATAAAACGTTAACGGGTGTTCAAAAACTGCCTACAGCTCGAGCGTGCCTGATATGCGGGCAGTCGATTGAAACGATCGGTGGGCAAAAATTGATTCATACGAAATTGCGCGGAACAGAGCTGGTCGGCAAGCCTGATTATCATTTTCGAGAGAACCTCCGTGGGAGAATAAGGTTGTTTGAAGGCCATGAATTGACGCTTATCGCTTGGGGTGAAAAGCAATTCATGACCGCGGAAATAATTGAGCGTGCCAGGATTACATATTTGCGCGGCGAACAACCCTGGTTTTGCCAAACATGCGGCTTAAGAACCTGTCATCTTTGTGGAACACCACTCACCTGGCTTGCCTATGGGGATTATGCGTTTGACGACAGTGGCCGTGGCTACTATTTAAAGGGGGCAAATCTGGGCGCCAGTCCTCCTTGTGTAAATCCGAAGTGTGAGAAATATCGTGCGCCAGGCGGTAAGTCTGTGATCAGTGCGGAGATATCCTCATGAATGTGCCACGACTGCATCACCACAGTTTTGCGCACCGAGGATTACCTGAATTGGCATTTAAGTTTCGTAACTCGTTTATTCCATTTGATGAAGGAGACGCCATTATTACATTGGCAAATTTCGGGAAACATCATTAATCAGCAGCCGAATGAACGCCGCGCCATCCCCCCAGAACAGCCACCCCAAAACGATGCAGTTAATAATCGCTGTTATCCAGAAAGCCAAACGAAAACTTATTTTCCGTGACTTGTGCCGCAGCACTTGCTGGGCGAAAAGCGCACCGGGCCATCCGCAAAATAATGCCAGAGCATGCAGAGTATTTTCCCGGGTTCGCCGCGCGTCACTCTTGGCCGCTTTTTTGTCTTTGGCATAAATGAGAAAAGTAAATGCGCTTGCTACAAGGTAAACGTACAGGACTTGTACCGGTAGTTTGTAAACCTGAACCGACCAGCCGATGAACAGTAAGAAGCTGACCGCAACCAGGGCCAATATCATGCGGGGAATGAATTTGAAATTGCGTGGCTGCTTATCGCCTGGCCGACTCACTTTGGCTGCGCATGGACGGCCCTGGTCATCGGTGGAGAAAGAAAATGATACCGGCTGGTTAAGCTCTGGAGGTGGATAGCGTTTTTTAAATGCGCGGACATGCACAAATACCTGCTTGGCTCCAGTGGAAGGCGTGATAAAACCGTAGCCTTTTTCTTCATTCCAATGCGTGATTTTTCCTTGGGTCTGCCTGGTCATGTTTTCAGGTCTTACAGGCCCGTTTACTCATATATGTCCGCTGGGGGCAAAGCTGCACAAGGTTTAAATACTCACTCAGGTTGCCACAGTTCTCGACCCGAGCCTCGCAAACCCACCTGCAATAAGTATCTTTCCATACGCTCTCTGCAGGATCGGCTTTGGGCCGCATCGATTTCATTTCAATTCTTTGCGCCATCCCGATTGGAAAGCTACAAGCAAACGGCATTTCTCTGGGGATGGATTTAAGCGTTTTTTCGTCTTGCCGAGACGAATAAGACTTAGACGTGTTTCTTTTATTTACAGGTGCTACGGGTTTCGCGGACGGGTAAACCGATAGCGTGTTATCAAGATCGGCGTTCGCACAGCGGCTGGCGTTGGTGTAGAAAACCGATCCATTTGGTTGCGTGCATTTCAGGATGGTTGAATTACTGCGGCTCACTGGCGGAACGATGTTGTGCTTTGGTTGTGTAGCACCCGCTACCGGTGACGGCTGAATGGAAACCGGGTCTGGTATTCGATTCAGATTTTGCAGGTAAAGGTAGTGGGCGCCGCCAACAATGCCCAGTGTGAGCACGATTGTTAAAAAGAAAATAATCAGAGAATCCTTCCTCATTGCCCCCTTCCCGAACACTGACGTGGTCTTTCTTCCTGGCAGCTACACTAACGCCCGGGCGTCCTGTCGATTCTGATCTGAATCAATCAACCGGTATTTCGACTAAAAATGATGGGTGTCCTGAATTTTTAGGCAGAGTTTTGGCAATGGCACGACTAGGTGATAAGGAATTAGATAGTTGGCCAAAAATTTGGTTTGACTCCCTGAAAAGCAGATTTCCGGAACAATTCGATAGTTTGGCACCAATCGTCGGCGATGGTTTGCGAGCCCTGCTTGCAAGTGAGAATGATTTGGAGCAAGCGGTGCATACCTGTAATCATGGATTACTTGTGGATGACCAAGTGAAAGTCAGCGAACTGAAAGCAACAGGGAAAAGGTTTTTACAAGATGTTGTGGATGTTTTTGAGCAACTGGTGTGATTCGCGTTTTCCTCCAATAAAAGGGGCCGGATACATTTTTCGAAAATTTATGTATCCGGCCCCTTTATTTCCATTTCAGTTCTATTTCGGCTCAAAATGAATTTCCAGTTTGTAACCGGCAGCGCTTGCATATTTCTCGATGGTAGACAGAGTGGGAGAAATTTTTGAATTAAGGTTTTCCAGCCTGGAGATATTACTTTTTTGGGTTTTCAAAGCATCTGCCATTTGCTCCTGCGTAAATCCGGCAGCAAGTCTTATGGCGATCAATTTTTTGCGTAATTCATATGTCGGCGCCAATTTCTCGTATTCGGCCTTGACCCCTGCCTGGGTCAATGCCTCTTTCTTGAAATCTTCAAATGTGGGTCTGGTCATTTAATTAATTCCTGCATACGCTTCTGCGCAATTCTGATTTCATTGATCGGTGTTTTACGTGATTTTTTGACAAAAATATTCACAATCACCAATTCCCGGCGCGGTAAAACACAATACAACGCGCGTCCAATCCCCTCTTTGCCCTGTGCGCGTACTTCGTATATGCCCTTTCCTATTGGCCGTACATGTGGCATGCCGATGTGCGGTCCAAACTCCTTCAATAGTTCCAATGAACGGAGAAAATTCGCAAGAATTCCTTTTGGAAAAGCCAGTGCCTGTGATCTAACCTTCTTGTTGTAGAAGGTGATTCTCCAGTTCATATTAGATGGTTATCATATATGATAACATTGAAATGCTTCATTTCAACCCCTTACATCTTCAAGCTCAACGTCTACCAGTATGGCCAGGCCTTGAAACCTGTATAAGAGGAAAACAAAGAGACTTTTTGTAAGCAACGGAACACAGCAAGGGTGACAGGGTCACCGGTACCGTGGTGTCGATCCAGGGTGACGATATTTTTATCGACCTTGGCTCCAAAACTGAAGGAATTGCGGAGCGGGAAGAACTGACCGATGATGAGGGCAACCTCACCGTAGAGGTCGGGGATACCATCGAGATCGTCGTTAGCGGCAGGGACGAAAGCTCGGGTACGCTGATGCTCGGCTCCCGACACGCCAGGCGCATGCACGGGATTGATGAGCTGCGGCAGGCATTTGCTGATAAACATCCGGTTGAGGGACGCGTTACGGGGACCATTAAAGGTGGACTCGAAGTAGAGATGTCCAATTTGCGCGCGTTCTGTCCGGTTTCCCAAGTCGATATCAATTATGTCGAAGACCCGGAAGCCTTCGTTGGTGAACGCCTTGCTTTCCTGATCACCAAATTTGAAGGCGGCCGGCATCCCAACCTGGTTGTTTCACGCCGGGCTTTACTCTAGAAAAAAGGGCCGGATACATTTTTTCAACATTTGCTATGATGACCTAAAACAAGCCCCCTCACTCACAATCAGGAAACCCATGTGGCATCAGCAATAATAACCCGCTGGCTCACTCTTGGCGCAAATATCGGTGTACTAATCGGCATCGTTTTGGTGCTTGTTGAACTCGATCAAAACCGGGACATGATGCGGGCACAAACCCGTAATGAATTGGCCATGGGCATTGTAGATCTGTTGCAGACGCCCGCATCCAATGCACAACTTGCGGATGTGCTGTATCGAGCTCAAGCAGGTGAGGAGTTAACGCCGACGGAGTTATACCAGTTTAAGATGCGCACCAACGCGCTTTTTAGATATTGGGAGAATGTCCACTACCAATACCGGATGGGTTTGTATGATGATGTCGAATTCGCCAGGCAGCGCGAGGCATGGAAAGCTTCTGTGAGTAATTCACGTCTTGGTCAGAAATATTGGTGCCAGACAAGGCTGTATTACTCGCCGGAATTCATGACGGAATTAGACAGCCTGATGCCCGGTAAATGCACAAAGGAGCCAACCTCTATGGATAAAGAATCAGTGATTGAACTCGCCAACAAATACACGCAAGCCTGGAACAGCCAGACACCGGCAAATGTTGCATCATTCTTTGCTGAAGGCGCCACTTTGTATGTCAACGGTTCTGCTGCAACCGGCCGGGATGCCATCACGGAAGTTGCACACAGTTTCATGACCGGGTTTCCGGATATGGTGTTGCTCATGGACAAGCTGGATGTTCAGGCCAATAAGACCATTTTCCATTGGACATTCATCGGCACCAATAGCGGCCCGGACGGGACCGGTAACAAGGTGAACTTCAGCGGTTTTGAGGAATGGACCATTGGTGAGGACGGCCTGATCGCACAGTCTGATGGCAGCTTTGATAATGATGAGTACCAGCACCAACTGGCGCATGGCATCGATTAAGTGAAGACCCAAATTCACCCAAGCGGAAACTAGCCGATTTCAGACAAAGCCTTTTCCAAAAAAACCTCAAACAACCCCTCAACAACCTCAATAGAACTATTCAACGGGTGATCTCCACTAATCAGGTGAAGCGTGCAATCCGCTTCCTGCGCATACCTGATCGAGTGCTCTGGAGGAATAATGTCATCAGACCAGCCGTGCACGATCTCCAAGTTCCTGTAACCGGTGCAGTACTCTTCCTTATAGCCCTGCATATACAAGGCCGGCGCCATCAGGAATACCGCGTGGGTTTCGACCTCGCCCGAGGCCATCAATGACACGTAGCCGCCCATGCTCGAGCCAACCAGAATGCACTTTTCGTTTTCATTCTTGAGGATGCTCACCAGTCGATCTACCCGCAGGTCGGGGTCATGGGTATCGGTGTAATCAATGCTGTCAACTTCACAGCCGTGCTTACTGGCAATCGCTGCCAGTCTCTTTATCTTGTTGCCCCAAGGGCCGCTTTCTTTGCCGTGTGAGAAGTACACTTTCATGATTCCGAACCCTTTTTCACTATTTGGCCGCAACATACCACGGGATTCTGGATAATTGGGGAAGCATATGTCAGGACACCCATCACTTTTCGGTGCTTAGAGACATGGGTGATGAATATTTTATATGAATATTTTATTTCCGTGATACTCGACGCCAGTTTGAATCGACGCCGGCGACATAGCCATCTTGGCGGTGTCAGTCCAGAGGCCTTTGAGCGTGCCGCATTTTGAGGATCTGGGGTGTCTGGTTATCGGGGGAAGTCCACATAAATCTCTAATTTAGAGGGTGGGTTTCCCACAAACAATCGCAGGATTCTCCCATTCCAACTTTGACGGCGCTAATTCAGGCTTGGCTTCGTGCCATATTATTCTTCTTTATGGGTTTCCTTCGTTTTCTTTATCCTTTTTATAAGGGAAGGATTTCGCGTTTACAGTTGTCTCTTGAAATGTACGATATATGTCGTACAATGAGAACTGATACCAATGGGCTTCAAAAGGGCAAAAGCCCGAGTTCTGAGTTGCCTGGTTAGTGGTCATGTACTACATGAAGAGCGGGGCAACATCGACATCAAGAACCTGTTTGCCACTGGCGATGTTTCTGTGCAAGCGGCTGCGCAAATCATAGGACGATCGTCAGGTAATAATTACGTCTGTACGCCTCATCATTTGGATAAAGATATCGATGTACATGTAATCAAAACCAGGTATTCAGGTCAGTACTGGTACATCAAATGGTATTTTTTGTGTCCTGACAGTGTGTTTATTAGCTTTCATCATTGAGGTGCGTCATGAAGATTGTAAAAGTGGGTGACACTCAAAAAGCCGCCTGTTACCAATGCAAACGGTTTGAAAATGTTACTTACAAATTGAGAGACGTCCCATTTAGCGATGGTAAAGGGCTTGTAAGGAACGTTCTCGTCGGAGTTTGTGATTGTTGTAATTCCGTGGCTGTTTTGCCTCATCAATCAACGCCTGCGGTTAAAAAACAACTGGAAACTCAGCGACGATCACTAGAGAGTCGCGTTCCTGCCCATATGGTGGACATTCTTAATCTTGCCAGCGTCGAGATTAGCGGCGGTACTGAGTTTGTGACAGGCTTGCTGAAATTCTATATTCATTCTTTATCCACCAACGATATCTCTTCACAGGGCATTTCAAAATACCTGGGTAGTGAGCTGGCGCGAGGGAAATCTCAAAAAAGAATCTCTATCAAGGGGCGTTTTGTTACAAAAGAATTTAGTCACCTCAAAGAAATCACGAAAATCAATAGCACAACTGACCTCATAAAAGGAGTTGTTCTAAAGATAAATGATGATGTGCTGGTTAATAAAAAGCTGAAAACCATAAAGGCGTTGAAAAATATCGTTGCTGCAACAGTCTGATTAATAAAAGTGAAAAGGGGCCTTATACATTTTGCAAAATGTATAAGGCAAGGCTGATCAGCACCAATGGATTGTGCGGGAATTAGCATTTAAACTTCTTGCAAGCATATTCCGCTCAACTACATCAAAGGATATTCACGGCATGACGGGCAACGAAGATTTTGCATCTCTTTTCGGTGAGTTCGAGAAGAAACAGGGCATGACGAGTGAGCAGGAACCCAGCAAGGGTGACAGGGTCACCGGTACCGTGGTGTCGATCCAGGGTGACGATATTTTTATCGACCTTGGCTCCAAAACTGAAGGAATTGCGGAGCGGGAAGAACTGACCGATGATGAGGGCAACCTCACCGTAGAGGTCGGGGATACCATCGAGATCGTCGTTAGTGGCAGGGACGAAAGCTCGGGTACGCTGATGCTCGGCTCCCGGCACGCCAGGCGCATGCACGGAATTGATGAGCTGCGGCAGGCATTTAATGATAAACATCCGGTTGAGGGACGCGTTACGGGGACCATTAAAGGTGGACTCGAAGTAGAGATGTCCAATTTGCGCGCGTTCTGTCCGGTTTCCCAGATCGATATCAATTATGTCGAAGACCCGGAAGCCTTCGTTGGTGAACGCCTTGCTTTCCTGATCACCAAGTTTGAAGGTGGCCGGCATCCCAACCTGGTTGTTTCACGCCGGGCCTTACTCGAAGAGGAACAGCAAGCTCTGGCTACGCAAACCCGCGCTCATCTGGAAGTGGGCGCTGTGATGCAGGGCAAGGTCACATCGCTAAAGGAATTCGGTGCCTTTATCGATTTGGGTGGCGTGGAAGGTATGGTCCATATCAGCGAACTCGCCTTTGGTCGGGTTGAGCACCCCGAGGAAGTGCTTTCAGTCGGGCAGCAGGTCGAGGTCTCGGTCATCAGGATCGAGAAAACAGACAATCCCAGGCAGCCGGAGCGCATCGCCTTGTCGATCCGTGCCCTGGAAAGAGACCCCTGGCAAGATGTGCTGACTGACTACCCGGTAGGCGCCCGGGTACAGGGAACCGTAAGCCGGGTACAGCCTTTTGGCGCTTTCATCGAACTCGCACCCGGGATAGACGGGTTGGTGCATATCAGTGAGCTAAAAGCCGGTCGCCGGATCAACCATCCACAGGAGGTGGTGAGTGTAGGTGATCAGGTTCAGGCAAGGGTACTCAGCGTGGACATGGAAAAGCACCGGATTGGTTTGTCGCTGGATAACAATCATGAGGGTGAAGAAAGTGCCAGGCCGGAAGGCGATGTGGCAGATTACGTCAAGCCCACATGGAGCCCTGGCACCCTGGGTGATTTACTTGATGAGAGTAGAAAAAAACAGAAATAAGAGCGGATGGAATAAAAGGGGCCGGATAATTTAAGTTAAAAATGTATCCGCCACTGCTGTCCCACTTATTCCACACCCCAAGTGCCGAAACAACGCTAAATCGCGGGATTGTGCGACTTGTGCTTCGTCCGGACTTCAACTTCACAGTAAATATAAGACCGTCATCTGACGGTGCTCATAGTGTATTCATAAGATTAGCAGAGCGCTTATTCAGGGCTGCTTTAAAGATCACGGAAATCGTTGGGGGGTCCCGGCCTGCGCCGGGATGACGGTGCTCATAGTGTATTCGGAGCGCGCTGTTGGATGTCCTCTGACGGCGTGTCCCGGTAGTGGATACCCACCCCGGCTCCTGCCAATGATTTTTAGTGGGACAGCAGTGTATCCGGCCCCTTTTTTCTTTCCCCTGTACTGCCAGGTGCTAACATGGCCCCCCATGAAAATGCCCAGGCTCAAAACCATCCTGCTCACCCCCGTGATCCTGTTTGTCATCCTCTACATTTCCATGGCGATTTGGGTTGCAAACTATGACAACACGGCCCCCGCCCCGGCGGGGCAGCCATCCAGCCTGGATACGATAGCCATCTTTGGCGCAAGCGGAACCGCTGGAGACGGCATTCTCAAGGCTGCGCTGGCAAACCCCGATGTCAAAAAGATACATGTCATTACGCGGCGAAACACGCCCCGCATCGAGGCCGGTGTCGCTTCCGGCAAAGTCCAGGTGACGACACACATGGACTATCTCGACTATACCGCCATTCGCGAACAAATCGCCGGCGTCGATGCGGTTTTCTGGGCGATTGGCATCAGTTCCGTTGGCGCCGATGAGGAAACTTACCGCAGGGTTCACGTCGATTTCCCCCTCCGGTTTGTCCAGGAGTGGACACGTGTCAGCAGCAAACCCGGCATTTCTTTTCATTTCATCAGTTCGAGTGACATCTCGGAAGACTCCAGGACCATGTGGGTGCGTGTGAAAGTGCAGTCCGAGAAGGTGTTGTTCGATTTCGCCAACAATACAAAACTGCGCGTCATTGCCTACCGCCCCGATTACATTGGCCCGACCGATGAACAGGCACACATGGGCCAGACACTGCTGTATTGGTTCTTCTCACCTGTCGGCGCTGCGGTGAAGGCGACGCAAATCGGGCAGGCAATGATGGAGGTCGCTGCCCGCGGCGACGAGTTTGCCAACGGCGACAAGCTCGGCACCTGGCGTATTATTCGGTACAGCGACGCGTATGAACAATAAAAAGAAGTTGGAGATAAGGATGCCGATAAAGGGCTGACCGATGGCTGACGTCAAGAAACTTTTAAAAAACACGGGCAGCTCAACCAACTCTACAACGTGAAAGTGCAGAGCCATGTACAACGGGACAAAGACAACTGGGTAATCAATACGATTATGCTGGAAGGCTATGATGTGCTTTTCAAATACAAACGTAAGACGGTTTACAAAAGCCTGAAAGGGGCGCGGGTTAATCTGACTTTTCTGACTTTTCTCCCCCCCGTCATCCGCAACCCCAAAATATGGCTCCATTCAACAAACGCCCAACACCGCCACGCCTGAATTTTGGTCTACACTTATCCAGCCCCGACAATCAGGTGTTGACCATGAAACGGATTCCAGCAGGTTCCCACATTGCAATTCTATCTGGCTTATTACTCATGCTGCTGCTCAGTTTTACAGCACACGGTGAAGAACTGGTCGATGCAACCGCTGAGTATGATACGAACAATGCCTTTGCCCGAATATTGCGTGGTGATTTACCGGCAGATATCGTCTTTGAGAGTGAATACGCTCTGGCATTTCATGACATCAGTCCGAGGGCCAGGGTGCATGTGCTGGTCATTCCCAAGGGGCAGTACACAAATATATTGCAATTCAACCAGAATGCCAGCAGCGATGAAAAGCTTGGGTTGCTTGATGCGATCAGTCAAACCGCCAGAATTATGGGGGTGGATAAGTCAGGTTTTCGACTTGTGAGTAACACAGGACACGATGGTGGACAAACAGTGCCGCATTTCCATGTCCATCTCATGGGTGGTGAGCATGTGCGATAGTTAAGAAAAATGTATCTCATCTGACCCCATTATTTCGAGGAGAGCACTCATGAATTCTCATGTCCAACAAGTCAAATCAAGCAAATCTCTATTGCTTGTGGCGCTTGTGTTACTGACGACACTCGTCATGTTTTCTGCCGGTTTGCAGGCCCGGGATCCGCTTCTGCCTGTTGCGTCAACCGAGTCCGTCGGGATGAGTTCCGAGCGGCTGGCGCGGTTCGACGCGCTGGCGGCCGAGTACATAAATAGTGGGCGTATCGCCGGCGTGGTGGCGCTCGTGATGCGCGATGGAAAAATCGTCCACGAGACCATTCAAGGGAAAGACCTGGACATCCAAGACTCTGCAAGACAGAAACGATGGGTGTCTTGACTCTTTTTCTTGACTCTTTTACGCCATCCAATAAGCAGACGCTGCAACAGGCGACAGGAATTGATGTGAGTTTATTGCAATAATCTTTGATAGGAGTAAGGTTTTTCCTTGAGGCGCGTTTTCCCAAATGCAGAATCACTTTTGATTCAATGATCAAACCACGCTCGCCCTTCGTGAGGAATGCAAACATGACTAAACTACTGCCATCCATAACAGCGGGATTGATTCTGTTTACCAGCTCTCTAGCAGCGGATGATCAAGTTGATAGTTCTTCAAACAAAAGCCTGAACGAGAACGACAATAAAAACCTTTCACTACTTCGGAATAATGCAAAAACTCAACTCGATTTAAAAAACCTTTCACAAATAGGCGAACCAACACCTGAAGCCGCTTACCCCGATACGGCGTGTGACCCTGCTCCGTTACCGCTTGGGCCGATCGGGCCAAGCCAAACGATTGATACATCAAGATGGGACGATGAGTTTTCCTGGACTGTCTGGAGATATCCCTGCAATGACGATTTTTCATGGGTGGTATTCACTGTTGAGCCAAAAACTGATTTGGATAAACCGTTCATTTGTTCTGTTGATATCACGATAGTCCAGGACGGGATCGAAGAAAGCTCACTAAAAATCTGTTCTGATCCAATCGACGAGAATTGCGACAGCAAGTGCGGTGATGTCTTTACCAAATCCAGCTATGCATTGACCAAATACCGTAGCTTGACTTCAGACAAGATAGATTTGAATAAAGGGTTTTTGCTTTATTGGGATTTAAACCCTTCTCCTATCCAGGTAGATATTGAAACATATGACCCTTCTCTTTACGGGGGTGAGCCAGTTTTAGGAAATCAGCTCGCTGTAAATGGGGTATTTTATGATCCCAACAATTCAGGCCATGGATTCGACTTCAATATGACTGAGTACGGTCTGATAATTTATTATTACGGTCATACAGTTAACGGCGAAAGATTGTGGTTGATTTCTTCCGCATTCGCAGAACCCGTTGTATTCAACTCCCCAGTAACATTGACCATGTTTGAAGTGATCAATGGTACGTTCGGTAACCCAATTAAACCAGAAACCAGTTGGGGTTCTCTTACGCTCACTCTGACTGATTGTGATAACGGCGTAGCTGTACTGGATGGGATAGATGGTAAATTCGAGATGAATTTCACCAGGGGTGCGGGTCTTAAGAATATTTCTTGCTCTTCATATGCTGCTAATACTCAATAATAAATCGAGTTGTTCATAAAAAAAGCCAGGACACCCTGAGGTAACCCGCTTTTTTCGAGAAAAGAGGCCAGATATATTTAAATAAATGTATTCGGTCATTTTTAGAGCGGTAGATGTATTTGATGTGTCGATTTTTATGTAATTTTTCGACACATTATGTCAATATGTCGATTGAATAAGCACAAGAAATAAAAGTCGGTAGAGACAAGCTATTCATCCATCCAAAACAAATTAACCTGCTTAGGCGGGACGCTAGTGATTTCAATAATTATCACTGAAAATCAATTAGCGGAAAAAGGGTCGGATACACTGCTGTCCCACTTATTCCACACCCCAAGTGAGGAAGCAACGCTAAGTCGCGGGATTGTGCGACTTGTGCTGCGTCCGGACTTCAAACTTCACGGTAAATAAAAGACCGTCATCCCGGAGCTTATAGTGTACTCGGAGCGCGCTGTTGGATGTCCTCTGACGGCGCGTCACGGTAGTGGATACCCGCCCCGGATCCTACCAATGATTTTTAGTGGGACAGCAGTGGGTCGGATACATTTACGCAACGGAATAGCAAAAAATATATCTGGCCCTTTGTCCTGATTATTAAAGTGAGTACAGAATCACACAGTACAGACTTTCTGCGGAACCCAAATATACCCAGTCGCGACGTCTCCAAAGAACCCACCCTCAGATTCCATTGCCAAAAACCCAGCGATTTAGAGGCAGACCAGCTGAACTTACACTAGGGAAGCTCTGATTAATGCCATCCTGGCATTATCAGAGCGCGGCAGCCGAAAAGTGTCATTTTCGATTGCCTTACAAATCAACGGCTTGGCGCCGCTGATTTGGCGACACATCCATGTGTCGCGGGAACCTCAGAATTAATCAGAGGTTCCCTAGTTTAATGAACACACCGAAAGGGTGGAATCAGAGTCAAGCCAAGCCCAAAAAACGCCATTTCAAATGTTCAGGTAAACTGAGGTCGAATAATTCGAAAAAGCTAAAACAATGTCATTATTCGAAAACCTGAAGCGTCGAAAAGTATTCCGGGTAACGGCGGCTTACATCGTTGCCGCATGGATAATTTTGCAGATCGTTGAGACAGTCTTTCCCGCTTTCGGTTTGGACGATGCCGCGTTTCGGATTCTCGTCATAGCCCTGGCAGTCGGTTTGATTCCGGTTGTGCTGCTGGCCTGGGTATTCGAACTGACCAGCCAGGGTATAAAACTGGATTCTGCCACGGCTGATGGCACGGAAATATAATTGGGGTCAGAGTAAAAACCCCTCCACCCAGTTGATCTTAAATGGCCCCCGAATGCTTGATTCTTTAATCATGATGAAAAGTGGCATTTCCCCTGTAGCCGGTCCAGTATTGTTGAGGGAATTTAATCATATCCGGCTGCCCCCTGGGCGAACCTTGTCTTCATCCACAATTGTCATTACCCCTAAAGCCACCTACACTGAAAGACACAACAAACAAGCCTTATCCAGGCAAGACCTTCACAGGAAACAAAAATGAAAAAATACTTTTTTTATCTTGCACTCATTGGCCTGGCGGCTTGCGGGCCGTCCGCCGAGTCACAGAACGCTGCAAACACCAATACCGAAGAAGCGACCAAACAAGCCGTGGCCGAAGCAAAAGAGACGGTCGATCGGACGCTACGGGGAGAAACGCAAGCGACAGGTTCCGAAGCGCTCGATGGCTGCCTGGTTTTTGAAGACCTGGTTCCGGAGATATTCGGGGTCGACGCCTCGTTGGTGAACTTTCGCCGCTCAATACCCGTGCGTCGCGCCGGACACGTGCTTTGCAGTGCATCATGGGATAAACCCAACAAGGCGGAACTGGATAAGGCCTACATTGAAGCGATGATGGAGTGGACCAAAAACAAGGCCAGGGGTGAAAAACCGCCCAAGCCGAAACCACCCAGGGGTGACAACCGGGTTTCATTGACCCTGGTGGCAGATACATTTGATTCAAACGCCGAAGCCGAAGCGAGCCTGGAAGACGCAGTGGCAACACTTTCAAAAGGGATATCTGTAGAAGTGGGCGGTAAAACCCATGAAACCAGGACCAGCTTCGGAGACTGGATCGACGGCATCGGTGACAAGGCCATATTTTCAGACAAAGGCGAACTGATGGTTGTATCCGGTACCCGGCGTATTGCAGTCGATGTATCCGTCACGGGTGACGATGCGCAAGACCGTGAAAAAGCCGTTGAATTGGCGCAACAGGTCATCGACACTTTCTGAAGGTTTAGCTTGGAAAAGAGTGGCCGCCCGATTTTGCCGTGCTGATTTTTCAATGAAAGGGGTCAACAGGCTCTGACCGCTTTGACTGCCTTTTACTGAACAATGCTGCATTATTTCGCGTTACGGTTGCATTAAATATATGACTCAACGCGCTGCATCCATAACTTGGGAAGAAAGACTATATCTGTCCTAAACTCCGACGGGGACCAATATGAACTGGAGTGTGCAATGACTGTAATTTGGGAGAACCATCGAAGCCGTACTCAAAGATCTCGGGTGAAACGTGCAATTTTTACCATTGCTTTTTCGCTTGCCTGCCCGGCTGCGCTTTGGGCGGAAGAGGTCGGCCAGATAAATGCGGATTTGGATGGCGAGGCACGCCAATGGTTCACCATTTCCGTCAAGCAAGGCGAGCGAAAGGCTCTTTCGGCATCGTTCAGAAACGACAATCGGCTGCCTACGCTTTCGTTGCAGGGCCATCCGGAACCCCGCTACTCGAGCGCCGATGTCCTGTCCGTCACGGCAAGCTGGTTTGGCGCCTATGACCCCGCAAAGTCGCCGGTGTCGGTCGAAATCATCTTTATGCCCGAAGGCATGAGCAAGCCGTTTTATACCAGTGACCAGGTTGCGGAATCGCCGACCCTGACGGTCGACATGATGGAATGGAGCGATGACACCGGGCGGGCGACGGGCAGTTTCTCTGGCAAGATTTGCCTCGTTCCCAAGCTTTATGAGGCTCCCAACCTGGATGATTGCAAGACAGTCTCGGGGACATTCGACACCGCGATTCAGGTCAGGTAGACAGCTTTCCGCCTCTGCACGTATATCAATAAACCTGGAATTTTTCGGAAAATTTTGCGGGGGCATCCACTTCTCGAGGATAGATCGGTAGACCGGGCTGGATCGGGCATACCCACGACTTTGTCGCAGGCTGAGTTGTGGGTGTCCTCACCATTCCTCTCACCATTCCTAATCGGGTTATGCTCACACCCAACCCAAGGGCACACACATATGGCTTCAAATTCCAAAATCTGCAAGTTGAAAATCTCCTTGTCCGATATTGATCGAAACCACTACGACTCACTCAATTTAACCGTTGCCCAGCACCCTTCGGAAACCACCGAAAGGATGATGGTACGAATATTGGTGTTTTGTATCAACGCCCGGGAAAATCTCGAATTCACCAAGGGCCTCAGCGCCGTGGATGAACCGGATATCTGGGCCCGGTCACTGGATGATCAATTACTGTTGTGGATCGACGTGGGGGAACCCTCACCCGAGCGCATCAAGAAGGCAAGCCGCATTGCAAAGGAGGTCAAGGTCTACAGCTTCAATCGAAAATCAACCCCCTGGTGGGAACAGGGGCGGGACAGGTTCGCGCAGCTGAAGTGCTCCTTTTACCGCTTCGAGTGGCAAAGCATTCAGGCCCTTGCCGCGCTGTACCAGCGCACCATGCAGCTTTCCGTCACCATCACGGGTCATTCTGCCTATGTCGCAACCGAGCTGGGCGAGTGCGAGGTGTCTTGGGTGCCGTTAGAGGTCTGAAAGATGTCTGAGGTTAAGAAACTTCTCAAAAAACACGGACAGCTTAATCAACTGGACAACGTGAAAGTGGAGAGCCACGTGCAACGGGACAAAGACGACTGGGTCATCAATACGATTATGCTGGAAGGCTATGACGTGCCTTTCAAATACCGGCGTAAGACGGTTTACAAAAGCCTCAAAGGGGCGCGGGTTAACCTGACGTTTTACCCGCAATCGGAATCAATAGCCGGCATCGTTTTTGAAGTGATGAATGTCGTGAGAATCCGAAGAGCATAGTTCAACCAAAGGGGTGGGGCTCTTAACACTGGTTTTATTGAAACACTTGAAGGAAAAGGGTAACGCCCTACGATTTGTTTACGCCAAGATCTTTACATAATCTTGCGACATAAAATGTCACTAATTTCCGAATGCTTTGGAACTGCAGATCTGGAGTCTGTTGCCGGGTTCCACCACCAGGAATGTTTACTACCTTCACGAACGATTTCACAGCCCTGAGACCGTAAATGTTGTAATAATTTACGCCTCTTCACGCAGAGATTTGAACCTCTTTAAATGTGCTGCCCGCTGCTTTCCTGGCGTCAAGTCGGTTCATTTGAAGCGCTTCTTGCAGAGCAGATTGGAGGTTTTCCAATAACTCCGCCCTTGTGGTCCCTTGAGAATTCACGCCGCAGATTTCTTCGATCCACCCGATCCAAAAATCGCCATCCCTCTGTATTACTGCCGTATATTTATTCATGCTGATCATGATACTACCAAGATGTACGAATTACTCACCAACGAATATGGTCAATTACTCTATGTTTTGTAGGTGATTTCAACCCAACGCAGACAATGCGGAGACCCATATCTCAAAATACAAAAACATGTGGATGTCCTGATTTTTTCTGATTTTTTCTCCAATTGCTTCATTTCAATCCCCTGAAAGTTTTGTTCGCTGTTTACCAGTATGGCCAGGAGTCTGTCGGATCAAGGTTAACCCATGGTGTTTTACAGCCCCGGTATTGGAAGTATCGTATTGATTATCGTGCAGCCGGTTTCGTACTGAGCCTGGGCGTGCCCATCAGTGCAAGCAGCACTTTTTGAATTTTTTGCCGCTGCCACAAGGGCACGGATCATTGCGCCCGACTTTTGGTTCGCTGTGTATGACTGACGCCGCTGGTGCATGGTCTGATCGAAGCGCCAGCCAGTGGGCGTGGATTTCCCTGACATTGGGTGCAATCGCCTTTTGCAGATTCTCGAACTCCTGCTCATTGCAATGTTCATGCGCATAGAAGCCTTTTTCCTCTGTAAACGCGCCAATGGGTGCAAGCAGAATTTTCATTTTCATGGAATCCAGGTCCCACGCCCCGGCTGTCAGTGCTACACCTCGCATATACCCCTCGCACCATTCATCAACGATGGTGTAGGTTTTGCCATCATCACTGTGTTGCTCAAACATGGGTTCGAAATCTTCGGGTTGTTGCATCAACAAACCGGAAATACTGTTCATATGGCGCATTAATAAAGACATTACCTGTTGAATTTCGTGTCCATCCTTCCAGTCCGGTGGGAAATCAGCCCATACATGTGGTACCCATTGGGATGGGGGTACCATTACCGGGCCGCTCACGATGGCGGTCATGAGGCCATCGAGTTCGGATATGCCCAGGACACCCTCATCTTTGCCTTCGCAATCGGCGTCATCATCGATTCGGTCAAGCAGGAATTGATCCAGCCAGTGCAGTTCATCTTCATTCAGTGGTTCAAAAATATCTTTCATCGTTTTTTGAGCTCGTCAGTACCATGTTGCTTGGTTGGCGCTTTCAGCGTTCGATCGCTGCAATCCCTGCTATCGAAATATGAGCTTTGCAGACGCCACGAAAAGACAAGGGTAAATCACCTTCTCTGATAATTCGCCAAAAATATCCCCGAAACAATCAACACCCCGCTCGCCAGGTGCAACAGGCCGATATGTTCCCCCAGAAAATACCAGGCCATCACGCCGCTGAAAATCGGCAGGGTGTAATAGACCATGCCGGTTTTTGATACGCCGATCAGCAGGATGGACTGGTTCCATAATACGAATGAAAACAGCGATGCGAATACGCCCAGATAGAGTATCGAATAAATGGCGCCGGCGTCAAAATGAGACGGGCCGATTACGGCAACTTCCCAGGCCAGGAACGGCATCAGGAAGATGAGTCCCAATATGAATGTGCTCAGCTGAAATGCCCGGATACCCAGTTGGGATGGTTTTTTGATGACCAGGATGCTGTAGATCGCAAAAATCATCGCGCCGGTCAGCATCCACACATCACCGATCGAAAAAGTCAGGTTTAAGAGTCTTGATGGCTGGCCGCGGGTAATGAGTGCGATGACGCCGGTCGCGACCAGGAGGATCCCCGCGGCCTTGTATAACGTCAGTGGTTCGGCGTAAAAAATACGTGCAAAAATAATCATGAAGATGGGTGAGGTGATCGAGATCAACGCCAGGTTTAATGCGCCGGTGGTGTGTCCCCCCATGTATAGCAAGGTATTGAACAAGGTGACGCCGGTAAAGGCGGTGATGGAAAGATATGCCAGGTTTTCTCTTACCGTGGCCCATTGCCTGATCAGCGATTTGATCGCGAACGGAAAAAGCGCCAGCACCGCGACCAGCCAGCGCCCAAAGGCGAGGCTGACAGGCGCGACAGTGTCATTGAGTTCACGCGCGATGATGAAATTGCCGGACCAGAACAGCGTTGCGGCCAGTGCGCAAAGATAACCTGCCAGTAGTGGCTTTGATGGGTTTTGGTTCACTTTTTTGCTGCCAGTTTTACCCGGTTCAGGCCTCTGCATCAGGCGGCTCAATCGCAAGCGGGCCGCTCGGGCCCGTCAGTTTATTCAGCAGGGAGATCACTTGCAGAGCCTGTGAGCCAAAGCTTTGGCTGCGCCAATACGCGCTGGATGAATGCATTGCCGGCTGCGATGCGTTTTCGCAATTCAGCCGGTGCATAGACGGTAGGGTTTATGGGACGCCCCAGTTTGGAGGTGACTTGCTCCAGCTCAGCGAATACATCGGCGCAGGTCAACGTGTCGCTGACCAGCAACAGGTCTATATCACTGCTTGCGGTGTTCGAGGCCTTGGCCACCGAGCCATAAATAAAGGCCATTTGTATCTGCTCGATAAGCGGCTGGAGTGCCAGGTTGATCGGGTCGAGCAAGCCAACCGTCTTTTGCACCAGCCCACAAAGCTCCGCATAAATCGGTGCATCGGGGTTGGCCTGGTAGTGCTTTTGTGTACCCAGCCGTTTAACTGTCACCAAACCACTACGCTCCAGCCGCGCCAACTCGCGCTGGACGGCGCCTGACCCGCCGCCTGATTTTTCAATCAGTTCCGTGGCATAAAAACTGCGATCCGGCTGGCCATAGATGTAGGCCAACACCCGCTGCTGCGAGGTTGAAAACAACGCATCGATCATACTGATCGATTGCTGACGCGCGGGAGTGGTAGCTTGTATACCCATATTGGGCATATTAATACCCAAATTGGGTATGTACAAGATTTGCTGATCATTGGCAGGCATCGCTTTCCCACGTTACAAACGTCACCAAATTCAAGTTTTGAGTTACCGTTTTGCTGTGAAGTTGTCAATTAAGGGCAACAGCATCGCGACCAGCTTTGCTGATCCCTGCTGCAGATATACCGGTTCAGACAGCGGACACTCACCAGGACACCCGTTAGAATGATGTGGTAAATCAAATTGCCATCATCATGGGGAATCACATGCAAGTTACCGATCAGGATCGCGACCACCGCATGGCCCTGGTGACCGGTGCGACGGGTGCGATAGGCAAGGCCATCGCGCTGGAAATCGCTCAACAGCCTGGGCACCGGCTCGTGCTTTTGTGCCGCGACCCGCACAAGGCCGAAAAAGCGGTGGGCGAAATTATCGGGCACTCGGGTAACCGGCGCGTGAGCTTCGAGATCGTGGATGTTTCCAGCAAGGAATCGGTTGAAGCTGTCGCCCGCCGCCTGCAAGGCCCGGTCCACGTGCTGGTGAACAACGCCGCGGCAACGTCGCGTCACCGCCAGCAAACAACCGCGGGTATCGAGCTGCAGTTCGCAACCAACGTGCTGGGCTACTTCTGGATGATCCGGGCTTTTGCCGAACAGCTCAGGGCCGGCTCACCCGCCAGGGTGGTCAACGTTGCCAGCTACTGGGCCGGGGACCTGGAGCTCGATGACCTGGAGTTCAAAAGCCGTCCCTACAACAACAATACCGCCTACCGCCAGTCGAAGCAGGCCGACCGCATGCTCACGGTGGCGTTTGCCCGGCGTCTGCGTGAGCACGCTGTAGCGGTCAATGCCTGCCACCCCGGTGATGTCAGTTCCAGCCTGAGTAACAACCTCGGCTTTGGCGGCCACGAAAGCCCCCGTGATGGGGCCCGGACCCCCGCATGGCTGGCTGTCGATGAAATCGGGCAACGTGAATCGGGCCAGTATTTTGAACACATGCAAATGCGGCGCTGCCGGTTTGGTGAAGACAGCGAAAGGGTGGAAGCGCTTTACCAGGCCTGCATGGCCTATTGATATCTGGATGTTTGGGTTGCCCCCTTTTATTTGAAAACGACGGGGATTGTTGTAGTAACTGCTGTAGGAATATGATGTACCCGACCTTTTTTCAGGACAGGAAAATTTAATTATGTATGAATCATCGATGGAGTTGACGATGCTGATGTGGGCATCGGTGTTGTACGTCGTACAAATAATGGCAGCGGCACTGGCGGCCGAGATTCAAAATGGACTGGCCTGGGGTCTCGGCAATCGTGAAGTCGTTCCCGCAGTAAAAGGCTGGGGCGGTCGGGCAAAACGTGCGCATGTGAATATGTCGGAGAGCCTGCTGCCATTTGCCTGCCTGGTGTTGATTGCCTACAGCCTGGGCCGAACGGGCGAGTTCAGCGTCCTGGGCGCAGAGATCTTTTTGCTCAGTCGTCTGGCCTACGCGGCCTTGTATATTGCCGGTGTAAAAGTTCTGCGCTCCCTGGCCTATTTTGGTGGTATGGCAGGGATGGCATTGATTATCGCGCAACTGTTTACCGGCTAGGTCCGGGAATTTAAAAAAGAATAAAAATGGACACCCACAACGAAGGCTAAAACGACAGCCCACAACGACAGCCCACAACAACAGGTTGAGCAAAAGCAGGATAGTGACCCGCTTGTGGCTTTGTCGGTCACCGTCAATGGCATCGCCGGCGGAATACGAAACCCGGGTTAAGCAAAGCGGGCCTGCATACAAAATTATGTTGTAAGTGGCGTGCGAAATGCTATACTTTAAGTGATCTGTATTTATATAGATTGGTCTTAAGGGGATCACATTTAGTCTACATATGCAGATCGCAATAGGCTTGGCGCGGGCATGATGATTGTCCGGTGCAAAGCAGTTAGAGCCATGGAGGCACTTCCTGGCCGCGCTGCGGCATTAACGACAGGAAGTACAGGATAGACAGGGATAGGACACGTCAAACTGCAACCAGCCACGTGCTGGTGCTCCGGTTGCAACCCATACTGTACCCGCCATAGGGGAAAGTAACACCGTACTTGTGCGCTGCAACGGCAGCAAATGCGGTTAGTAAAGGGGAAATTCTGATGTTGTTTTATGCAATTATTGTTGTTGCCTGCCTGTTTACGGCAGTTGTAATTTCACGCTTGTATCGTTTAGTTTCCGGTGTCGCCGGGTCGTTTCGTGTGACTGCTGGTGAACGCTCAAAAAACCTGCCCGCCGCTCATCTAAACAGCCAGGCTGCGGCTACAATTAATAGTGGCGCCTGGACGCGCCGGGTTGACACGCTGGCTGCAATGCCGATGGAAACCGGGCAAAACACCGGCAGGAGCAGATCCTATTTCGGTACGCGTGAGAGATACGCGCCGCCGCTGGAGGCGAAGGTCCGCTTGAAAAGTTCCGAGTGGCTCAATCGTGAAGACCGGCAGACCGGAAACCAAAGCAGTTACAAAATTAGGCGCAGGTCACAAGACGAGCTCAACAGGGTCAGCAAACCCAAAATCTGGGCATAGCTCAAATAACGGTCGTGCACCCTTTCGGGGGTGCACTGCTGAAATATTGTTTTGTGTATTTCAGAAATTGCCTGTTTGCAGATTCTGACACGCTCCAATGGAGAAGCCGCATCGGACCTGTAAATTGCGGCCATAAAAAACGCAACCGCCAAGCTATGGCGGGGATGACCGCCGGGCGGTTTTGATTCATGAACGGTTTCTGCGCGAAGTCCAGGTTGACAGCCGCCAGCGTCTCAAAATTCTCCCCTCGATTTTTCCAATGCATACGTTTTGCCGGGGTGACTGGCATCGCGACCACACGGTGGGGCCTGTATTGGCCGATAACATCTCACCGACCGGTTGGATACACCAAGGGGGCATGATGTTTGGCACGCATCACGATGCGCCGGTGGCCTTTCCCGACAGCATGAGGGTGCTTGATGCCACCGTCACCCGGCGGACCCGTTCGGGCGACATCCCGGGTCGCTTGACCCTGAAACCCCCGATACGCTGAAGGTGTTGATGTCCCGAAAAGAAGGGGGGCGAATACATGGGTTGAGAATAACCCGGTATTGGTTTTTGTTTTTTCGCCACCATTAATGAGTGGCGAATTCCAGGCTGGTACGCGGTGGCGGCGCTTGCCGCTTAATCAACACACAAGAGTCAGGACAACAGCTAATCCATGGATACACTTAGCCTGCAAGCGAAATTTCTCGAACTGAGAAGCAAGAAGAGCTTCGAACTATTCGTGATATTTATCATTATTTTCTCAGCCATGATGGTTGGGGCCAAGACCTACAGCTTGCCGTCCTGGTCAATGCAGACGATCATCTGGCTGGATATCGCCATTACTTTGATCTTCCTGGCGGAGATCGGTATCCGCTTCCTGGGTGAGGAACGCAAGCGGGATTTCTTCAAGAACGGCTGGAATATCTTCGATACGATCATTGTGCTCGTTAGCCTGATACCGATCCAGGAAGGCGACATGGCACTGCTGGGACGGCTGGTGCGCATATTCCGCGTCTTGCGGATGGTTTCGATTATCCCGGAACTGCGTCTGCTGCTGAACTCGCTGCTCAAAGCACTGCCGCAGTTGGGCTATGTGTTGCTGCTGATGTTCATCATTTTTTATATTTACGCCGCTATAGGAGCCACGCTTTTTGAAACGATCAATCCGGCGCTGTGGGGCGACATCAGCCGCGCCATGTTGACCCTGTTCCGGGTGATGACCTTTGAAGACTGGTCCGATGTCATGTACGAGACCATGGCCGTCTACCCGATGAGTTGGGTTTTCTATATCAGCTTCATCTTCCTGAGCGCTTTTGCATTCCTGAACATGGTTATCGGCATCGTGGTTGGCGCCATGGATGCGGAGCACAAGCTCATGGAAAAGGAGCACTCGACAGAACCGACGCTCTCCGACCTGCAGCGCGAACTGGGCGAACTGAAGTTGATGGTCTCCAGCCTCGGCCCAGCGAAAAAATGAAGAAATGCCGGGTTCGGGGTCAATCCACCTCGCCACGCCCCTGCCATCAAAACCTTATTTAGCGAGCGCCGCCAGCCAGGATTTTACGGCGGGATTGACCGGCCCGTCTG
The DNA here is from genome assembly GCA_963801195.1 of uncultured Gammaproteobacteria bacterium. GTDB lineage: Bacteria > Pseudomonadota > Gammaproteobacteria > Xanthomonadales > SZUA-36 > SZUA-36. The sequence goes on from CAWDDX010000004.1 coordinate 33,167, forward strand.
CCAGGGTCACCACAAAAAACTGTTCCTCGATGCCATCGCAATTGCCCAACAGCTGAACCTGGTACTGCGCACAAATCTTGTCTGCCTGGGCCAGGGGCGCGGCAAAAAAGCCGTGGCCCATTTGGCCAAAAGATTTTGTCAGTGCGCTGTCTTCAATTTCAGCCACGACTTCCGGGTGCAGGTCGTGCTGATGGAACCACTCCTCGATTAAACGTCTTGCGTAACTCACCGGGCTGGGTAACAAGGCCGGTGCGCCATGCAGCGATTGCGGAAAATTGTCCAGCAATGGCCCGGCGATGCTGGTGGCGGCGTAAATGGCCAGTTCACTGCTGAAAACCAATTGGCTGTGAGTACGGGCATGCCCCGCGCTCGCCAGCGGCCTGTCGGTCAGTATCGCATCAAGCCGGCGGTGCGCCAGGTCATCCATCAGCTCAGCGAGCTCGACCTCACGAACGCTCAACATCGGCCGCGGGTTTAACCGCAGGACCGGCTCAAGCAGACCGCGCACGGTTAACTTTGGCATGACGTCCGCCGCGCCAATACGCAGACGGCGGTGTTGGGTCGAGACGCCACGATCCATCAGGCCCAGCAGTGTTTCCTGTTCTGAAAACATCGTTTCCGCATGTTCGTAAACCTGCTCGCCGAGCGGCGACAACAAGAGCTTCTTGCCAGAGCGAACGAGCAACAACTCGCCAAACCGGGCCTGGAACTGCTTCAGCTGGCCGCTGATGGTCTGTGGCGTGAGATGCAACGTTTTGCTGGCCGGCGTTATACCGCCGAGTCGAACGACTTGCCAAAAATAGTACAGGTGGTTGTAGTTAATCTTCATACTTCGTTTTTACCGAACTTTAGTTAGCTTAAAATCGAATATACCAGAAATACAGCTCGAGTTAATATGCTCTTCGAAGCAATTCATCAAAGGAGATCAGCGTTATGGTTATTTCCATTGCAGCCAAAGGTTTTCGGCTTACTGCAGCCTTGTTGAATTACACACAAGAGCGCGTCAAACAGCGTCTTGGTCGTACCGGCGTTAAAGCCAAGCGGGTACAGGTTATCCTCAGTGATACCAATGGTTCCCGCGGTGGCGAAGACAAAAGGTGCCAGGTTCTGCTGGATATCGCCGGGCGCGGCCAGCTTGCAGCACAGGCGATCCACAACGATATGTACGGCGCCATCGATCAGAGTCTGGCCAAGGCAAAACGCCGGGTGGTTCAAGTCAGTAAACGTCGTCAATCGGGCCGTCATTCGGACCGTTATCGCGATCATGGCCCAATGGTTCCGGCAGAGTTTTCCTAGGCGATTGCATTTTTTTACATGACATTAACCTTCAACCAATAGAGAAAAACACCCATGAACCCTGTTGTCTCATCAAATAAGTCCGCAGCACACACGACTCCTTATAGCACCGCTATCGGTGCCACCCGGAATAAAGTGTTGAGGAATACTTACACTTTGCTGGCAATGACCTTGCTCCTCAGTGCCGGTACAGCGGCGTTTGCAATTGCCATCCAGGCCCAGCCACTGGGTTTGCTAATGACCCTGGGCGGCTATTTTGGCTTACTGTTTTTAACCCATAAAACGCAAAACAGCGCCTGGGGCGTTGTGAGTGTGTTTGCGCTTACAGGCTTTATGGGTTTTACCCTTGGGCCCCTGGTGGGCGCGTATTGGGCGGCGGCACCTGCGGTGGTGATGCAGGCCCTGGCCGGAACGGCCATTACCTTTGGTGGTTTGTCCGCCTATGCGGTCATCACCAGGAAAGACTTCTCGTTTATGGGCAACATGCTATTCGTCGGCATACTCGTGGCCTTTTTAGCGGGTTTAGGTGCGATATTTTTCGAAATGCCCGCACTGTCCCTCGCGGTTTCCGGGATGTTCGTTTTGTTGATGTCGGGTTTGATTTTGTTTGAAACCAGCCGGATCGTAAACGGCGGTGAAACCAATTACATCATGGCGACAGTAACCCTGTTTGTTTCGGTGTTTAACCTGTTTACCAGCATGCTGCATCTGCTTGGTTTTGCCGAGGGCGAGTAAGGCAATACCCATTACGCTCAGCGTTTTTTCTGCTTTCCCCGGGGCGAAGGGGGGATGTGCCGCCCCGGGTTTTTTTGCTCAGCTACTGGTCCTTTTGCTGCGGCAAGCCTTCCATGCGGAAAACCGGCGTACTGCGTAAATCGAGGCTGGTCGTAACATCGGTGCTGAAGGTCATGCCGGCTTCGCGCAACGCGCGCCAGCAGCTGACCATGACATCATTGGTCAGCTCGACAATATTGCGCTTGCTGTGATTGGTATCCATGTAAAAGAACACCTGGTATTCAATATGGTTCGTGGCAAATGCCTGGATGCTTACAAAAGCCGTTGGTACTTTCAGCACGTCATTGACGGCCTGGGTGGCACGCTCCAGTAAGGCGATGACCTGTTCCGGTTCGTCATGGTAGGCGACTCCGATGGTGAAAGCCGGCCTGCGCAGGCCGTCGCGGGTATAGTTATAGAGTTCCTGGCTGAATATCTGCGCATTGGGCGCATAGACATCACAGGCATCTGCAGTACGGATGTGCACAGAACGGATATCGATAGATTTCACGGTACCCGTGAGATCACCTGTCTTGATAAGATCCCCAAGTTCAAATGGCCGGCTGAAGGCCAGGAAAATCCCGGCGAGAAGATTTTCACCAATCTCCTTGAATGCAAAGCCGAGCACGATGGCCAATACGCCGCCGGTGGCCAGCAGGCTGGCTGCAACGCCTTGAAAGCCCATGACGCCAAGCGCCAACAGCACACCTGCGAAGCGCAGGGCCCACATGACGAGTTTTTGGGCGAAGACCATATTGACGGCGCTACTCCTGCCGCGCCGCAGTACCCGGCCCAAAACCGTTGCAACGATACGTCCGCCGATCCAGAAGCCCGCAAGCAGTAAGCTGGCATAGATCAACCTGGGTGAAAAACCAAGGAAGGACTGCCAGTCATTGTGCAAACTATCGATTACGAATTCCATACGTTAAGGCTATACCCTTTATGGATTGCTTGAAAGAGGAAGGCGGGAAGGTGTGCCCGCTTGTTTATTCTGGCGCCTCATCCCGGCCCCATTGATCTGCAGCTTACGAAAGCTCTGTTTCACGGGAGCCCAAACCGGGGTTGGAGTTGCTCACTGCGATGTGCAGGTCTTCGAGGATCAGGTACAGACAGGGCACAATCAGCAGGATGATCGAAGTCGCAAAGACAATACCGAATCCGAGAGAAATGGCCATTGGAACCAGGTAGGCCGCCTGGCGTGATGTTTCCAGGATGATGGGCGTCAGCCCGCCAAAGGTGGTCAGCGTGGTCAGAATAATCGGGCGGAAGCGCCGCAAACCCGCCATGTGAATGGCTTCGAACGGCGTACTCCCGGCCCGTTTGCGGTTTGCGAAGTCAATCATGATCAAGGCGTCGTTCACAACCACGCCGGAAAGCGCAATAACCCCCATGAAACTGATCAGGGACAGGTCGAACCCCAGGATGATGTGACCGATAACGGCCCCGACGATACCGAAGGGGATGGAAAACATGACGATGAATGGTTGCAGGTAACTGCCAAAGGCAATGGCGAGCAATGCATATACCACGGCCATTGCCAGGACAAACCCACCCCACAAGGCTGACGTTGAATCCCGCATCTCCGCATCACTGCCCTCGAAGGTCCATGTCAGACCGGGATAGTCCGTGCGCAACTGTGGCAGCGTTTCAGCCCGGATAGCCTCCAGCACGCGTGACACTTCGCGCTTGGGTTCCACGTCCAGACTGACGTTCACTACACGCCGTCCGTCGCGGCGGCTGATCGAACTGAAGGCCTCGCTACTTGCCACCTCCACCACGTCCAGCAGGGGAACCTCTACGCCGTCGGGTGTGAGAATGATCAGATCGGCAAAAGACAGTATGTCCTTGCGATCTTCCTTCGGCAGCTTGACCCGGACCTCGATTTCATCGGTACCCCGGATCTGGCGCATGGCCAGGGCGCCGAAAAAGGCATCGCGGACCTGCTGACCGACGTCGGCCGGTGTCAGACCCAGGTTTCTGCCCTCGGGCAACAGGGTGAAATCGAACTGGGACTTGCCCTTGTCGTAATTGTCATTGACGTTTACGGCCCCCTCGAATAGCTGGACGCGCTCGAGAAACGACTGGCTGGCGGCTGCCAGGACATCGATGTCCGAATGGCTCAAATCAACACTGATATCCTGCCGCCATCCGCCCGGGCCGCGTTCCGCCTCGAAGGTGATCTGGTCGACGCCCTCGATGTCGCCGATCTGTTCCCGCCAGAGTGCAATGACTTCCTCCGCCGGCGTGTCGTGCTCATCGGGTGGTTTCATGACGATTTCAACATCGATAAAACTGCCGCCACGGACATTGGTCTTGATGCCCTCGGCCACCTCGTACAGCTTATGCTCGTCGAACATGAGGCGTGTTGAAGCGGTGACTTCGTTGGCTACGCGGGCAGCCTGCTCAGGTGTTGTTCCGACGGGCAGGCGGATACCGGCCTCGATTTCATCGGCGGCGACCTCCGGCATCATGATCATGCCCATGTGACCGCTCATTCCGTATCCGCCGACAACGATCAGGACGGCAATTGCCGAGCTGACCGTGATGTAGCGATTGCGCAGGCACAGGTCGAGAAAATGCCGGTAGCGGGTATCGACGAAGCGGCTGAAACCATGTGCGAAGGACTGCTGCCAGGCGTGCAACCGGCGTCCGGGGCCGGTGTGTGGTTGACTCGAACTGTGGGCCAGGTGGGCCGGCAGTATGTACAGCGCCTCCAGCAGTGAAATGGCCAGCACGATAATCACCACCGCCGGCAGCGGCCACCAGAATTTGCCCGTCGTACCGGGCATGAACAGCAACGGCACAAAGGCGACGATGGTTGTCAGGATACTGAAAGTAACCGGCGTGGCGATATCCCTGGCGCCTTGGATCGCGGCCGATAGATGATCCATACCTTTTTGCCGGTACTCGTAAACATTCTCGCCAACGACGATGGCATCGTCCACGACAATGCCCATCACCACCAGGAAGGCGAACATCGAAATCATGTTGATGCTGATGCCAACAACCGGCAGAAAGAGCAGGCTGCCGACAAAGGAGATCGTCATACCCATCATGACCCAGAACGCCAGGCGAATCTCGAGGAATGCCGCGAGGATGAGCAGGACGATGCCGATCGCCATCAGTCCGTTTTCCAGTAACAGGGAAAGCCGCTGCCCGTAGTCCTTGGCGCTGTTGCTGTCGATACGCCACATCACGCCAGCGGGCAGCGTGGTCTCGACATCCGCCATGATCGCGTCCACACGTTTGGCAATCTCCAGAGGTGACTGCTCGCCAATCCGGAAAATTTCAATTTGGACGGAAGGCTGTTGATTAAACTGTGAATGGAATCCCGCTTCTTCAAAGCCGTCCGTGATGGTGCCGATCTGCCCGAGTGTCACGGCGGCACCGCTGTCGGCAGTGACGATTGCTATCTGCTCAAAATCTTCTGCCCACTGGCGCCGCTCTTTAAGTCGCAGCAGCACCTCTCCGGCATTCGTTTCGATGGTCCCGGCCGGAATGTCTTCGCTGGAGCGGCGAATCGTGTTCGCCACCTGTCCCAGCGTCAGTCCGTATTCACGCAAGCGCTGTTGGGGAATTTCCACGTGGGTCACATAATCCGGTGCGTTACCTAATTCCACCTGTGTTATGGCGGGGTCGGCGAGTAATTGGTCACGCAATTGCACTGCCAGTTTTCGCAGGGTCCAGATATCGACCGGGCCGTACAGCACGATGTTCATGACCTCTCGGCGTGGCGATACCAGGGTCACTTCCGGTTCCTCGGTGTCATCCGGAAAAGTACGGATGCGGTTTACCGCCTGGTCGATGTCCTGGAAGACTTTCATTCGATCGGCGCCGCCGACCAGTTCGACCTGGATCGATCCGTAACCCTCGCGCGCCGTCGAGGTGATTTCCTTGATGCCTTCTATCCCTCGAATGGCTGACTCGACCGGTCGCAGGATACCCTGTTCCACCTCTGCCGGGGCAGCGCCGGGATAGCTGACGCTGACGTTTACGATATCCAGGTCGAACTCCGGATAGACCTCCTTCTGGACATTAAATGCGCTCCAGATTCCACCTGTGATCAGCAGGATCATCAGCAGGTTCGCGGCGATAGAATGCCGCGCCATCCAGTCGATAGGACCAGCGAACGCGCTTCCACCTCTCGCGGTTTCCAGGGACTTACTGCTCATTCAGCAGCGCCTTCCAAACGCAGCGGGGAACCGTCGATCACGGTGGCCAGATTGGTGGTTACGACCCGGTCATCCATGGCCAGTCCCGCGCTGATATAGACATGCTCCTGATCACGGAAAACGATATTCACAGCGCGTATTCGCAGCACGCCATCTTCAATCAACCAGACGGTGTCGTTCTGTCGCACAAAATCCCGGTCCATGCGGATGACATCCTCGATGGGCTTGCCTTCGATACTCGCCTCCACGAATGACCCCACCATCAAGGGCGGCAGGCCGGCAGACCCGGGTTGATGTGCCAATGGATCGGCCACGGTCAGCAACACGCGCGCCAGTCTTGTCTGGTCCTCCAGCGCCCCGATCAGACGGTGCACTTTGCCTTCGCGACGGGTATCGTCCGGCCAGGCCGCACGGTTTCGGATTTGAGCACTGGAACCGGTCTGTTCGGAAGCATCCGGAAACCCGATCCAGCGGAGGTCTGAAACAGGTACACTGGCCTCGACCCAGTAGGATTCGATCCCAACCAGTTGCCCCAGTGTCTCACCGGGTGAAACCTGTGACCCGACATTGGCTTCCCGGGTGATGATATGGGCTGCGAAAGGTGCACGGATCCAGGTTCGGGCGAGGTCGAGCTCCGCCCGCCGCACCGCCGCCTGGGCGGCATCAACGCGAGCCTTCGCCGTATTCAATTGTGGTTCCCTCAGCACCAGGGTTTTGTACTCGGATGAAATTGTTCCCTCGAGCGCCTGGTAGTCCCTTTTTGCGAGATCCTGGCGGCCCAGTTCCAGTTCGAGGTCGGAAGTGGCCTGCAGAAGCTCGCTCTTGCGTTGCAGCAGGTTGACTTCGTAATCCGCCGGATCAATGCGCAGTAAAACCGCGCCTTCCTCGACAAAACCACCCGGGGTGAAGGACGCTGAGATCGAAACGATTTCTCCACTAATGCGGGGTCTGAGCACAATTTCCTGTTCCGGAACAACCACGCCCATGGCCGTGATGTTCGGCCGGAAAGTGCCGCGTTCCAGACCAGTCACATCCACCAGCATCGCGGTACGTTTGCTCGCACTGGTCCGCTGCGCCGTCGGCTCCGTCATGAAAATCATGAAAGTTGCAGCCACGGCCAAAAGCAGAATCAGGGTACAAATGACAAGTGTTTTTTTCCAATTCAACCAGGCTCACTCCCTGAAAATAGCGGTAAATTGAAAGTATAAAACATTCTTCGGGTTTCGAGCGTGGCTGGACCAGCCAGGGCCGGGTCCGACTGGTGAAATATTCGGGCTAACGGCGGCCCGTTTTTCAAGGCAAAAAAAACCCCGCCGAAGCGGGGTCTTCTTCTAAATCAGAACGCTGGCGTTCAGGCTTCAGCAACGTTAGTTGCGTGTGGGCCCTTGTCACCGGCGGCGATGTCGAAACTGACGCGCTGTCCTTCGGTGAGTGACTTAAAGCCACCGGCCTGGATAGCGGAAAAATGCACGAATACATCTTTTTCGCCACTTTCAGGCGTGATGAATCCGAAACCTTTCGCATCGTTGAACCACTTAACTGTACCTGTATTCATTTCTATCTTCCTTTGAAGTATGTAAAAAAGTACGGACTAACCACGAACGTCAAAAGAATCAATAACAGGAGGAACCGAAGTTGGACAACTGGTAAGACTTAGTGAGAGTGTAATCAATTCGTATCCCGTCCGGATCCGGCGACGCACGATTGCGGGGTGGTATCCGACAGGCGCGGGCACAGTACGCTGTTAGCGCCACCAACACAAGGTAATTCAGCAAGAAAGCGGATAATAAATGAACGGGGCCGGAGTCACGTGTCACCCTCACACGTGACCCTGACCCGCATTTTCATTGTGCGGGCACAAATTCCTGCAACACCGCCTGCCTTAGCAACTCGGGTGGCAACAAGCCTTGCTGCAGTATGAAATCGTGATATTTCCGCTGACCGAAGCGCTCGCCAAGCGCCATCTCCACCTCGGTGCGCAAGCGCTCAAGGTTGCGGTATCCGTAGTAATAAGACGTGGCCTGGCCCGGTGCCAGGAAGGCATAGCGATCTGCTTCGGAGCTGGCCATTGCCCTGGAAAGACCGACCTGGTTCATCATGAAATCAACCGCTTCATCCGGCGTCAGCCGGCCAAGGTTGACCATCGGGTCGAGGAACATTCGCGCGGCCCTTTGTAACCTCGCAAACAGGGTGAACAACTGACCTTCAAGCGGCAGGTATTCGAGCATGATCGCTTCCGAATACAGACCCCAGCCTTCCACGTTTGCGCTGTTAAAAGCATACGTGGAGCGGGCCAGCGAAGTACCGTTTTCGACCAGTGCCGCAAATTGCAACTCGTGCCCGGGCCGTGCTTCGTGCACCGTCAGTGCCCAGGTTATGGAATCGTGACTCCAGTCGTCCATCTTCCCTTCTTCACCCTCCAGCGACGGGTTGTTCTGCACCAGCACAAATTCACCATATTGACCGGTATTGCCGACCAGCTGTGGCGGGCTCATGAAGGGCGCCGGGATAGCGGCCGATTCAGCTTCGGTTGCCAGTCGTATCGAGGCATCGCGTTCGGGCAGGGTGATGATGTCATGTTCGCGGATGATGTCTTCGATGGTCGCAAGGCGCGCCTTGTACACATCGAGGACCTGGTCCGGCGGAATCTGTTCTTTCTTCAGTTCTGCCATAACATACATCAGGTCGCCGTTTTCCCAACCGCGTTGAGCTGCGATCTGCCGCGCAACCGCGCGCATCTGCGCCTTGATTTCCTGGAAACCGAACTGGGCAGCCAGGATCAGGTCTTCAGGATCATCGCGCACGCCGTAGTTCTTGAGGTTGTCGGCATACAACTCCGGTGGCAAACGGTGATCTTTCCGGGCACGCGGTGCCATTTCTGCTTTCAGCCAGTCCCCGTAGTCATTCAGTTGTGCCAGTAAAACATCGAGGTCTTCCTGGTAGCCTTCCAAACCGGATGCTTCGAACAAGCCTTTCAAGCCATCTGCGTAACGCTCCAGGTTGTCCAGGTCACGCTGCAATTCAGCCTGATATGGCCCCAGCAATCCGGTTTCGGCAAAGCGCTCCGAAGTGCGTTGTTTTGCCAGTTCGGTGATCGGTGTAAAACCTTCGGTTCTGCCGGTGTACCTGGCCAGGCGCGTCAGTGCCGCCGGGTAACGGCTGGCATCGGTGCGTGGGTCCAACAAGGCCCTGAAACCGTAATACAGGGTTTGTGACAGGTTGTAATACGGCAGCAGGTACTGGTGGGTCAGGGTGGCCGATTGAATGCCGTCTTCCAGTGCCTGTTGCAGGATGTCCAGGTCCTGGATCACCCTCGGGTCTTCGCTGGTGCGCAGCCACTCCTGCGTCTGTTCAACCAGGGCCTCGTCTACCGCGATGGTGCGGGCGAACAGGTCCGGCCCGAGGTCCATGATGGATTCGTCGAATTCGGCCAGGCCCAGGCTGGAGGCGCCTTCAGGCTGAAATTGAGATTGGGCTTTCAATATCTGTGTGGTGTATGCATCGCTCTCAGCCACCCAGTCCTGGGCGTATGCCGTTGCAAATACCAGGCTCAGCAGGATAATCGATATGGATTGATATATTTTGCGCATGTTTGTTTAAGTCCTCGGGATAGTGCGCATAAACTATCCCAGAGACCCGACCGCGCAAAGTGGTAGAAGTCATGTCTGTCCGATGGATTTCATCACGCCTATACTTACAGCACCAGAATCTCCAGACAAGACGAGGCTGAATCCAATGACCAAACCTGCTGAACATTTAACGCGCCCGGTATAACGCCTCGATGGGAAGTGACAATGCCCATGGATGGTAATCCGCGCAAAACAGCGGCGATACCGAGGACCGTCTGGGCGCTGGGTTTCGTCAGTCTCTTCATGGACGTCTCTTCCGAGACCATCCACGGCCTGTTGCCGCTGTTTTTAACCACCACCCTCGGCGCCAGCGTGTTGATTGTCGGCGTCATCGACGGCATCGCCGAGGCCACCGCGTCCATCGTCAAGGTGTTTTCCGGTTATTTTTCCGATCGCTTGCGCCGCCGCAAACCGCTGATCCTGCTGGGCTACGGTCTTGCCGCGATCACCAAGCCTATGTTCCCGCTCGCTGACGGCGCCATGCTGGTGTTTACCGCGCGCTTTGCCGATCGTATCGGCAAGGGCATCCGGGGTGCACCACGTGATGCACTGGTGGCAGATGTTACGCCGCAGGAGATACGCGGCCGCGCCTACGGCCTGCGCCAGGCGCTGGATACCACCGGCGCCTTCGTTGGACCGCTGCTGGCGATTGCGCTGATGTTTGCGTTTGCCAACGACATGCGCGCGGTCTTCTGGGTGGCTGCCGTTCCCGCGGCCATCGCGGTGTTGGTGGTGATCTTCGGCGTATCGGAAGATGCGCGGCCTGCCGATGATGTGAAGGCTAAGGCGCCGATCCGTGTGCGGGACCTTCGCGTGCTCGATGGCGCCTTCTGGCGCGTGGTGGCCATCGCCGTGGTATTTTCCCTGGCACGTTTCAGTGAAGCGTTTCTGATTCTGCAGGCGAACGCGCTGGGCTTGCCATTGACCTTTGCGCCATTGGTGCTGGTCGTGATGAACGTGGTCTATGCACTCGGTGCATATCCCGCCGGTATGCTGGCCGATACGCTGGGCGCGCGCGGGTTACTGCTCACCGGCATCGCACTGCTGATCGCTGCCGATCTTGTGTTGGCGTTCGCCTCCAATGTGATCTACGTGTTTATAGCCATCGTTTTCTGGGGCGCCCACATGGCGCTGACGCAGGGTCTGTTCGCAAAGCTGGTGGCTGAACGGGCCCCTGCAGCGATACGTGGATCTGCATTTGGCATCTATCACCTGACCACCGGCATGGCGCTGCTGACCGCCAGTGTCATCGCGGGCCTGGTTTGGGATATATACGGCGCGAGGGACGCGTTTCTGACCGCGGCGGTGTTTGCCGGCGTCGCGGCTGTGATGTTGCTGGCGCATTCTGATTACCATTTTACGGGCTATCGGCCGGATTGATGATGAACGGTTGGGCCGGAACCAAATTAAGGAACCTCTGATTAATTCTGAGGTTCCCGCGGCACATGGATGTGTCGCCAAATCAGCGGCGCCAAGCTGTTGATTTGTAGAGCAGTCGAAAATGACACTTTTCGGCTGCCGCGCTCTGAAAATGTCAGGATGGCATTAATCAGAGCTCCCTTAATTTTAAAATATTTATACAGGTTTGACCTTCAATACGGCTATACTCCACCAAGCTCTTGATAAGTAAACATTATAAGGTGCTAAAATAAGGGGTGCCTGGAAAACCAGATGGTAAAAACCGTTAGTATGGTCGAATATCTGGTTTAACTTAAATGGAGGGAGTGAAAGCCATGATTTACAGACGGTCGTTTTTTGGCAAAGCCACACTGGGTGCTCTTTTGATACTTGCAACAGCATCTGTATTCGCACAGGAAACCATGCTGGGAGTTCATGGTGGCCCGGAAATCAGTAGCACACCGGGCGCTGTATCGGTCATTGACCAGTCAAATGCCACATATCAAATCTTAGCCAATCCCGTCGATGGGGTAGGCCTTACCGGTGTGGCGACTGATTCCAACGGTAGAGTATTTGCATCCAGCGCTTCGGCTGACTATGCACAAAGTGGGCCTCGCCTGGTTGAAATCGACCCGGCAACGGGAGCACTGCTGAACGATGTCGGTCGTTTGGCCACGGCATTGGGTAATGACTGCTACATAGGTGACCTGAGTTTCCAACCCGGCACGGACACTCTTTTTGCTGTCGCCGGCAACCAGGGTATCAGCCCCAGGTGTGATCAGGATTTCTCCCCAGGTGGACTCCTGGTAACCGTTAACACATCGACCGCGGAAGTCACCGTCGTTGGCAGGGATGAAACCCTGGGCAACGCCAATGGCGGGATTGCGTTTGCCGCGGATGGCACGCTCTTTTTTACCCCCTGTTGGGATTCAGGAGGCGAACTGCTAACCATTGATCCGGCGACGGCAGACATCCTGACATCGACCCCGATTGCAGACGGGTCCTGTTTCATGGGTCTCGGAGTCCGGCCCTCTGACGGCACATTGTTCGGCAGTTTTGATTACATTAATTCCCCATCGTCAGTTCTCGTCACCCTGGACCCGCAAACGGGGGCCAAAACCCTGATTGGGGAAATGAATACAGAGATCGTCCATGACCTGACTTTTGCAAACGGATTCGCGCCACAGCCGGCGTCACCGGTTCCCGTGTTGTCCTGGCAAGCCATGTTGGGTTTGTCCGTATTACTGTTACTGATGGCATCACTGATCTTCCGGCGTTTGCGCACCTAGGAGCCTGTCGGATTTAGCATGATCTACTCGGCAACTGCTCCATGCGTTAACCTACCTCCCACATCCATGTGGTCGTGCGGAAAAGCCGGGTTTGGGCAGATTCCCCACTCTTTCTCGTTAAATAGCGGTGCTATTCGCCTCAAAAGACCGAAAAATCTGACTCAAATCGGCTTGCCCTCGCTACGATCGGCTAAACCCGACAGACTCCTAGCCTGAATCGCCAAACGTCCGGATCCTCACGGCCAGCGCTATTTCTTTGGTAATGAGATAGCGCCGGCCGTCGTGGCTGAACGGACCCTCGCGATGATATGCAGTGCCGCTTTTCGCCCTGGCTAACCCGGATAATTCACCAAGAATCCGGAATTTGCAGCGTAGCCCGTTTGAACAACCTTCACAGAAGTCACAGCTAACGCATCGCTTTAAGTGAATCACCCAAAGTGTGCTTGCGGGCCCACTGTTCAATCTGTCCCTTCAGAATGTTCCATTCCGGATGTAGCGGGCAGGGGTTTTCCGTGTCGCAGTTGCCCAGTCCAAACAGGCAGTGATCTGCGGTCGGCTCGAAGTCTACCGCGCGCAGGATATCGATAAAGCGTACTTTTTCTGGCGGCTTGGCGAGCACAAAGCCGCCGTGGTGTCCTTTTTTCGCATCGAGGATACCGTCGGCGGTCAGTCTGCGCATGATTTTCGAAAGAAAAGGCGCCGGCACATTGATGGCCTCGGCAAGATCACGCGTCAGAATCCGCTTTTCCGGGTCCTGACGTGCCAGGTAGGTCATCGCTCGCAACGCATATTCAGCCGGTCGGCTCAGGTACATCTTGAAAGTATTCCTTAATTTTTCCTGGCACACTTTCGCATAATTCAATGGATAAAACAATCCATGGAATACCATCTCTATAGACTTGACAATCTATTGAGTTTGGACTATTTTAGCGGCGTGTTTTGAGTTGCCTGATAACGGCTCCCCGCAAGGGCGTTTAAGGCATCTTTTTTTGCCATTGGGATGCAAGCAACGACCTCTGTCACGATGCTGATAGCACCAGTAAAAAAAATCTGACAAGTGAAGTTGAACGGGGTTTATGCATTCACAGACAGGCGATCTGCAGAAGCAGGAAAGAGGCAATGACCAGCACCGCATCCGATTATCAATTCGATAAAAAGAAACAGATTTCCGTCCTCAGCATGAACACCCTGGCGTTTACTGTAAATTTTGCAGTATGGACCATGTTCTCCGTCATCGGCATCAAGATCAAAAGCGAGTTGGGGCTTAGTGAAACCGAATTCGGCCTGCTGATTGCCACACCGATTTTGACCGGTTCGCTGGTGCGTCTGCCGCTGGGTTTTCTCACCGACCGTTTTGGCGGACGCCGTGTCTACTTTATCCAGATGGTGCTGGTGGCGATTGCGACCTATGGGCTGCACTTCGCGACCCAGCTTTGGCAATACCTCGTCATCGGCCTGTGCATGGGTCTGGCCGGCGGTTCATTCGCCATTGGCATCGCCTACACCTCGGCCTGGTTCAGCAAGAAGCAACAGGGTGTTGCGATGGGCATATTTGGCGCCGGCAATGCGGGCGCTGCACTGAATATATTTGTCGCCCCGCTGATCATCGTGGCGCTGGGCTGGCGTTCGGTGCCGGTGATCTATTCCGTTGTCATGCTGGTGATGGCCTTTGTTTTTCTGTTGTTCACCTACCCCGATCCACAGTATGAAGACCGGCAAAAAAACAGCAGTTTCCCCTCCCTCGGCGAGCAGTTCAGGGCGCTCACCGAAACCCGCGTCTGGCGCTACGGTCTTGCCTACTATTTTGTTTTTGGCGGCTTTGTCGCGCTGTCGCTGTGGCTGCCCAAGTATTACATGGCGGAATATGGCCTGAGTCTGAAACAGGCCGCATTGATTTCATTGATCTTTGTATTGCCCTCCGGCGTCATCCGCGCCCTGGGTGGCTGGATCTCCGACAAGTTTGGCGGCGACACCGTGACCTGGTGGGTTTTCTGGGTATGTATCATTTGCCTGTTCTTCATGTCCTATCCGCCGACATCCGTCACGATCCACCGGATCAACGAGGACTTCACCTTCAACATCGCGACGGGAGTCGTTGCGTTTACGGCGTTTGCGTTTATCGTTGGCCTCGCCCAGGGTATCGGCAAGGCCAGCGTCTATCGCAGCCTGGCGGATCACTATGCCGGCAATATGGGTCCCGTCGGCGGACTGGTCGGCGTCATCGGCGGATTGGGTGGTTTTACCCTGCCGATCATGTTTGGTATCGCCGTCGATGCAACCGGGGTGCGCAGCACCACATTCATGCTGATGTTCGGCGTACTCGCCGGCGTGATGATCTGGACCTGGATGGCGGCGCGTGGTGAGCGCGAGGAAGTCCTGTCCAGGAAACCGGGTCTGCGCGAGCAGATGGTCCTGGAAGAACTGGCGCGGCCATTGGCCACCGCCGGTCGCTGGATCAGCAACTGGCGCCCGGATGATGCGGAATTCTGGAAGAAGGGTGGCCGGGTCATCGCCATGCGCAACCTGGTATTTTCCATGCCGCCGTTGCTATTGTCGTTTGCCGTTTGGGTGGTCTGGAGCGTGGTGGTGGTGGAACTGCCGCGAATCGGCTTCCAGTTCACCACCGGAGAGCTCTTCTGGCTGGCTGCGATTCCGGGCCTTTCCGGTGCCGCGTTCAGACTGCTTTACTCGTTTGTCGTACCCATTTTCGGCGGACGGAATTTTACGATATTCAGCACGCTGACCCTGCTGGTGCCGACCTTGTGGATGGCCGTGGCGGTGCAGAATCCGCATACCAGTTACATCGTGTTCGTCTTCATTGCACTGTTATGCGGTCTCGGTGGCGGTAACTTTTCCGCCAGCATGGCTCACATCAGCTTTTTCTTTCCGAAGAAACAGCTCGGCACGGCGCTGGGCTGGAACGCCGGTATCGGCAATCTCGGTGTCGGCCTGATGCAGGCCGTCGTACCGCTGGTCATCTTCAGTGGTGCACTGGCCTACAAGGGCGGTTTGCCGCAGACCTATGAGCTCGGTGGTGTGACGAGCCCGGTGTGGCTGCAGAACGCCGCGCTGATCTGGATCCCGTTCATTTTGCTCGCGACAATCGCCGCGGCTTTTGGTTTGAACAACCTGCGCGGCGTGCAGGAAACCTACGCTGAGAAAACCGCCATCTTCGGGCGTAAACACGCCTGGATTCTGGGCTGGCTGTACACCGGCACCTTTGGTTCCTTCATCGGTTTTGCCGCGGCCTTCCCGATCATGCTGGCGGTTTTGTTCCCGCAATCCGACGCCCTCAAGTGGGCTTTTGTCGGACCGCTGGCGGGCGCCCTGATCAGACCGCTCGGCGGCTGGTTATCGGACCGCATCGGCGGCGCCAAGGTCACATTCTGGAATTTCGCCGTCATGTTCCTGGCCGGGGTGTGGGTCTTGCTGACCCTGCCGTCAGGCGTCGGAGATAACGATGTCGGCGGTTTCTTTGCGGCCTTCATGCTGCTCTTCATCACCGCGGGAATAGGCAACGGCTCGGTGTTCCACGTGGTGCCGTCGGTCTTCCGCAAGCTGCATGAGTGGCCGGTGCGCGACAGGGACCCGGCGACCCGGCAAGCGGCCAGTGCCGCCGGTGCGGTGGAAGCATCGGTCGCCCTGGGCTTTACCAGCGCGATCGCCGCCCTGGGCTTGTTTTTCATACCGGCCTTTGTCGCCACATCCATCCAGGCGACCGGTTCGGCCCATCTCGCGATCAGCGTGTTCAGCGCGTTTTACCTGAGCTGTGTGCTGGCGACCTGGTGGTGGTACCAGCGCAGGGACGCAGAAGTCAAATGTGATTGACGGGTGCTGTTAAACGGGATGGTAAACGGCAGTCGTGTAAGTAAGAAAACGATCTGAACAAATCGATAGACAGGGTCAGGAGAACCTTATGGCCAAAGATATTCAAAGCTGGAACCCGGAAAACGAACAGGAATGGGCCGCAACGGGCAAATCCATTGCCACCCGCAACCTGTGGATTTCAATTCCGAGCCTGTTGTGCGGTTTTGCAGTCTGGCTGTACTGGGGCATCATCACGGTGCAGATGCTCAACCTGGGGTTTCCCTATGCAAAATCGGAACTGTTCTCCCTGGCGGCCATCGCCGGCCTTTCGGGTGCGACATTGCGCATTCCCAGCACTTTTTTCATACGCATCGCGGGTGGTCGCAACACCATCTTTTTCACCACCGCTTTGCTGATGATTCCGGCCCTTGGCACCGGTATCGCCCTGCAAGACCCGAACACGCCATTGTGGCAGTTCCAGTTGCTTGCCCTGCTTTCCGGTTTTGGCGGCGGTAACTTCGCTTCGTCCATGTCCAACATCAGCTTCTTCTATCCCAAGAAACAGCAGGGCCTGGCGCTGGGCCTGAACGCCGGGCTGGGTAATTTTGGTGTCACCACGATGCAGATCCTGGTGCCGCTCAGCATGACAATTGCAATGTTTGGCGGCGAATCGATGACCTTGCAGAACGCCAGCGGCACGTTGATCGGAAAAATCCCTGCGGGCACCGAAACCTACTTGCAAAACGCAGGATTCGTCTGGTTGCTGTTCCTGGTGCCGCTGGCATTTGCGGGCTGGTTCGGGCTGAATAATATTCGCGATGAGCACGTTTCACCGAATGTCGGTCACCCAATTTCCTCGTTTGCGATCATCTCTTTCATGCTGCTGATCGGCCTTTTTACCGCCGGCAGCGGTTTGTGGTTGATGCTGCCTGAATCGACCAACGGTTCCGGTTTCAACGTTCCCAAGGAACTCGTTCTGTTCATGGTCGTGGTATTGACACTGGCGCTGCTGCGGCTGATTCCCGGTGAAGTGGGCGCGAACCTGAAGCGGCAGTTCCAGATTTTCAAGAACAAGCACACCTGGGTGATGAGCCTCATCTACACCATGACTTTCGGCTCTTTCATAGGCTTCGCGGCGGCGTTTGCGCTGGCGATCAAGGTCGTATTCGGCTATCAGCACGTGGAAGTTGACGGTGTCATGACACACGACCTGATCAACCCCAACGGCCCATCCGCCCTGATGTACGCCTGGATGGGCGCCTTTATCGGTGCCCTGATCCGGCCGGTGGGCGGTGTGATCGCCGACAAGATGGGCGGTGCCAAGGTCACCCAGATCATTTCGGTGATCATGTTCGGCAGCGCGCTGGGTGTGGCCTATTACCTGAAACAGGCGTATTCGTCGGCTACACCGGAACAGTACTTCGTACCTTTCCTGCTGCTGTTCCTGCTGTTGTTTGCGGCCACCGGCATTGGCAATGGTTCGACCTTCCGGACCATTTCGCAGGTTTTCAACAAAGAACAGGCAGGCCCCGTGCTGGGTTGGACATCGGCCATCGCCGCTTACGGCGCGTTTTACATTCCACAGGTTTTTGGTGAGCAGATCAAGGCCACGACACCGGAAAATGCGCTGATCGGATTTGCCGTATTTTATGGTGTCTGCATCGTTATCAACTGGTGGTTCTATTTGCGCAAAGGCGCGGAATTCCACAATCCCTGATTTTTGGAGCTAGCTATGAGTCACTTTCTCGACAACCTGACCTATTTCACCAGGAAAAAGCCGGAAACATTTTCCGACGGGCATGGCATTACCACCAATGAGTCGCGTGACTGGGAACGCGCCTACCGCGGCCGCTGGTCACATGACAAGGTGGTACGCTCCACCCACGGCGTGAATTGCACCGGTTCGTGCAGCTGGAAAATATTTGTCAAGGGCGGCCTGGTCACCTGGGAAACCCAGCAAACCGATTACCCGCGCACCCGGCCGGACCTGCCCAACCATGAACCACGCGGTTGCTCGCGCGGCGCCAGCTATTCCTGGTACCTGTACAGCTCGGCGCGCTTGAAGTACCCGATGATCCGCAGCCAGCTGTTGAAGTCCTGGCGTGCGCTCAAAGAGCAGCATGGCGATCCGGTTGTGGCATGGCAGCACCTTGTCGAAGATAAAGCGGCGTCCAAAGCCTACAAGTCCGCACGCGGCCTCGGCGGCATGGTCCGCGGTGACTGGGACGAGCTCAATGAGATCATCGCAGCCTCGAATATTTACACGGCCAGGACCTACGGGCCGGACCGGGTGGTCGGGTTTTCACCGATCCCGGCCATGTCGATGATCTCCTACGCCAGCGGCTCCCGTTACCTGTCGCTGATCGGCGGAACCTGTTTGAGTTTCTACGACTGGTACTGCGATCTGCCCCCAAGCTCCCCGCAAACCTGGGGTGAACAGACCGATGTGCCGGAAAGCGCCGACTGGTACAACTCCAACTACATCATTGCCTGGGGTTCGAACGTACCGCAGACACGCACTCCGGACGCGCACTTTTTTACCGAGGTGCGTTACAAGGGTACCAAGACCGTCGCCGTCACGCCCGATTACAGCGAGGTCGCCAAGCTTTCCGATACCTGGATACCGGCGCGGCAGGGCACCGACGCCGCCGTCGCCATGGCCCTGGGACACGTGATTCTGAAAGAGTTTTACGTCGACGGCCACAGTGACTATTTCAGCGAGTATGTGCGCAAGTATTCCGATATGCCGTTTCTTGTCATGCTGGATAAAAAAGACGGCCGTTGGGTGCCGGGGCGCACACTGCGCGCATCCGACTTTGCAGACCAGTTGGAGCATAAAAACAACGCGGAATGGAAACCGGTTGTATTTGATACGGACAGCAAAAAAGTGGTCGTGCCCAATGGCACCATCGGTGCGCGCTGGGGCGACCAGGGCAAGTGGAACCTGGAAGAAAAGAACCAGCACGACGGCAATGCCATCACCCCGTTGCTGAGCTTCCTCGACGCCGCCGACGAGGTGTTGCCGGTTGCTTTCCCGTATTTTGCCAACAAGGAACATGAGCAGGCAATTTTTACCCACAGCGACCACGACAGTATCCTGAACCGCAAGGTGCCCGTGAAAACGCTGCAACTGGCCGAGGGTTCGGTCAAAGCGGTGACGGTCTATGACCTGATGCTGGCCAACTATGGCCTGGACCGGGGCCTGGACGACGACCAGGTTGCGCAAAGTTACGACGACGATATTCCGTACACGCCGGCCTGGCAGGAAAGAATCACCGGCGTCAAGCGGGATGTGATCATCCAGGTCGCACGCGAATTTGCACAGACGGCGGACAAGACCCGGGGCCGTTCGATGGTGATCCTGGGTGCAGGCATAAACCACTGGTACAACATGGACATGACCTACCGCGGCATCATCAACATGCTGATCATGTGTGGTTGCGTTGGCAAAAGCGGTGGCGGCTGGGCGCATTACGTCGGCCAGGAAAAACTCAGACCACAAACCGGCTGGTTGCCATTGGCCTTCGGCCTCGACTGGCACCGTCCGCCCCGCCATATGAACAGCACATCGTTTTTCTACGCCCACTCCAACCAGTGGCGCTATGAAAAACTGGAACTGGATGAAATCCTTTCCCCGCTTGCGGATAAGTCGGACTGGGAAAACCAGAGCCTGATCGACTGCAACGTCCGTGCCGAGCGCATGGGCTGGCTGCCATCTGCGCCGCAGTTGGAAGAAAATCCGTTGGAGCTTTCAAAGAAAGCCAGGGCAGCCGGTGTCAGCTGCGTTGACTACTTGGCGGGTCGGCTGAAAGACGGCAGCCTGCGGATGTCCTGCCAGGCGCCGGACAACCCGAGCAATTTCCCGCGCAACATGTTTATCTGGCGCTCCAACCTGATGGGTTCCAGCGGCAAGGGTCATGAATACATGCTGAAACACCTGCTGGGCACCAAGAACGCTGTACTGGGCAAGGACCTGGGTGAGACCGGCGGGCAAAAACCCAGTGAAGTCGAATGGGTCGATGGAGACACCGAGGGCAAGCTTGACCTGTTGGTCACGCTGGATTTCAGGATGTCCACCACCTGCGTGTACTCGGATATCGTTCTGCCGTCTTCGACCTGGTACGAAAAGAACGACCTCAATACCTCCGACATGCACCCGTTTATCCACCCCCTGTCCCGCGCGGTCGATTCCGCCTGGGAAAGCCGCAGCGACTGGGACATTTACAAGGAACTGGCGCGGGTCTATTCAAAGCTGTGCGTGGGCCACCTGGGCACGGAAACCGATATCGTTGCCTTGCCGATCCTGCACGACACGCCGGCCGAACTGGGCCAGGCGCTGGATGTGAAGGACTGGAAGAAGGGCGAATGCGACCCGGTTCCGGGCAAGACCATGCCAAATTATATCGAGGTGGTCCGAAACTATCCGGATACCTATAAGAAATTCACTTCACTCGGCCCGCTGATGTCAAAAGCCGGCAACGGCGGCAAGGGCATCGCCTGGAACACCGAGGACGAGGTCAAGCTGCTTGGCGGTCTGAACCGCGTGGTGACGGAGGAGGGTGTTTCAAAAGGACTGCCGAAGATCGATACCGATATCGACGCCTGCGAAGTGGTGCTGTCTCTGGCACCGGAAACCAATGGCCAGGTTGCCGTCAAGGCCTGGCAGGCGCTGGGCAAAATCACCGGTCGTGACCACACCCACCTGGCGAGACCTAAGCAGGACGAAAAAATCCGCTTCCGCGATATCCAGGCGCAACCGCGAAAAATCATCTCCTCACCCACCTGGAGTGGTCTCGAGGATGAACACGTCAGTTACAACGCCTGCTACACCAACGTGCACGAGTTGATCCCCTGGCGGACCCTGACCGGACGCCAGCAGTTTTACCAGGACCACGCCTGGATGCGCGATTTTGGTGAAAGCCTGTGCGTTTATAAACCACCGATCAATACCAAGACCGTGCTGCCGGTGATCGACTCGGTTGGCAAGGGTAGCAAACAGGTCGTGCTGAACTGGATTACACCCCATCAGAAGTGGGGTATACACAGCACCTACTCGGAAAACCTGCTGCTGCTGACTTTGAGCCGCGGCGGGCCCTGTGTATGGATATCCGAGATCGATGCCGCCAAGTTCGATTGCGAAGACAACGACTGGATAGAGCTTTACAACACCAATGGCGCCCTCGCAGCACGCGCCGTGGTCTCCCAGCGTGTACCCGAAGGCATGGTCATGATGTACCACGCCCAGGAAAAAATCATCAACACGCCCATCAGCCAGATCACCGGTCACCGTGGCGGTATCCACAACTCGGTAACACGCGCTGTCATCAAGCCGACCCACATGGTTGGCGGCTATGCCCAACTCGCTTACGGGTTCAATTATTACGGCACGGTCGGTTCCAACCGCGACGAATTCGTGGTGGTGCGGAAACTCGGGAAAGTCGAATGGCGGAACACGGACGCAAGGTCTGTCAGGGAGGCTACAGCATGAAAATCAGGGCACAAATCGGCATGGTCCTCAACCTGGACAAATGTATTGGCTGTCACACCTGCTCGGTGACCTGCAAAAATGTCTGGACATCGCGCGAGGGTGTCGAATACGCGTGGTTCAATAATGTTGAATCCAAGCCCGGTGTCGGTTACCCGCGCGAATGGGAGAACCAGGTACGCTGGAACGGTGGCTGGACATTGACCGGCAAAGACAAAATCAAACCCAAAATGGGTGGAAAGTTTCGCCTGTTGGCCAAGATTTTCGCCAATCCCGATCTGCCGGAGATTGACGATTATTACGAACCCTTCACCTATGATTACCAACACCTGCAAAGTGCATCAGAATCGCAGACGACACCCACCGCGCGCATGGAATCCGCCATCACTGGCATACGTATGGAAAAACCCCTTTGGGGGCCGAACTGGGAGGAAATTCTCGGAGGTGAGTTCAGCAAACGTAGCAAAGATTACAATTTTGAAGACATCGAGAAGGAGATGTACGGCCAGTTTGAAAACACCTTCATGATGTACCTGCCGCGTTTGTGTGAGCACTGTCTCAATCCGACTTGCGTTGCGGCCTGTCCCAGCGGTGCGATTTACAAACGCGAGGAAGACGGCATCGTGCTGATCGACCAGGACAAGTGCCGTGGCTGGCGCATGTGTGTCAGTGGTTGCCCGTACAAGAAAATCTATTTCAACTGGCAGTCGGGCAAATCGGAAAAATGCACCTTCTGCTATCCGCGAATTGAGGCCGGTGACCCGACCGTGTGTTCGGAAACCTGCGTCGGCCGGATCAGGTACCTCGGTGTGCTGCTGTACGACGCCGATCGGATTTCTGAAGCCGCGAGTGTCAGCGACAAGGAAGATTTATACCAGGCACAACTGGATATCTTCCTCGACCCGGATGACCCCGAGGTCATCCGGCAGGCCAAACAGGATGGTGTGCCGGACAGCTGGATCACCGCAGCGCAGCAGTCCCCGGTCTACAAGATGGCGATGGACTGGAAGGTCGCATTTCCCCTGCATCCGGAGTACCGCACCTTGCCGATGGTCTGGTATATCCCGCCACTGTCACCCATACAGAACGCGGCGGCCCAGGGCAAGATTGCCAGCGATGGTGTCATCCCGGATGTCACAAAATTGCGCATCCCGGTCAAGTACCTGGCCAACCTGCTGACGGCCGGCAAGGAACAACCGGTGATCGAAGGGCTTGAGCGCATGATCGCGATGCGTGCCTATATGCGCGCCCGCACGGTTGATGGTGTCAACGCCACCGATATTCTCGACCGCGTCGGGTTGGACGAACAAACCCTGAATGACATGTACCGTATCATGGCCCTGGCGGCCTATGAAGACCGCTATGTCATTCCGACCAATCACCGTGAATATGCGGGCAAAACGCCGTTTGACAACGAACTGGCGTTCAACCATCGCTCTGCGTGTGGCTTCAGCTTTGGCAACGGCTGCTCCGATGGGGTCAGTAAAGTCAGCCTGTTTGGGAATCCGACACACAAGAACACCATGAGCGGCAAGGGGAGCGGCAAGGCGAGTGGCGGAGGGCATGGCAAATGAAGACGTTTAAAATCTTGGGATTGCTGTTGTCCTATCCAAAGCCGGAGTGGCTCGCGTACCTGGACGAGTTCAAATCAACCCTGCTCGAAGAGGATTTTTTGCCGCGGAAACAAATGCGCGCGGTGCTGCTGTTCATTGAGAACCTGAAATCGGCCGATCTGTTCGATGTGCAGGAAGCGTATGTTTCGACCTTCGACCGCGGACGTTTGCAGTGCCTGCACCTGTTTGAACATATCCACGGCGAATCCCGCGACCGCGGACAGGCGATGGTCAACCTTGCCGGTGCCTACGAGGAAAAAGGCTTCTTCATCGACCGGTCGGAATTGCCCGATTTCATTCCGCTGTTTCTCGAGTTCCTGTCCTTGTGCCCGGCTGATGAAGCGGTGGCGCTGCTGGGAGAGCCGATCGATATCATGGCAACGATAGCAACCCGGCTGCACAAGCGGAATTCGTCCTGGGCCGTGCTGTTCGATGCGCTGGTGGCCTTGTCCGGGGTTAAACCCGACCGGGAAAAAATCGAGGAAGTCGTGGCGCAGGAATCGGAGGACGATTCACTGGAGGCCCTCGACAAAGAGTGGGAAGAGGCGGCCGCGTTTGGCGGTCAGCCAGGTCAGACCGGGTGCGATGGTTGTAAGCCTGCATCTGCCGGTTTACAGATAGAAATCACAGGGTAGGAGGCATCATCATGGCAAACTACATCAATCAGTTTTTCTTTGGGATCTACCCGTATATCGCGATCACCGTGTTTTTTATCGGTAGCTTGTTGCGGTATGACCGTGACCAATACACCTGGAAAGCCAGTTCCAGCCAGTTGTTAAGCAAGAAGGATATGCGCCTCGGCAGCAACCTCTTCCATATCGGTATCATCGCGCTGTTTTTTGGTCACCTGATGGGTCTGCTCACCCCTCACTGGGCTTATCGAATCCGTGATTTCAGCCGGTACAAAGCAGGTGCTGGCGATGACGGCCGGCGGCATATTCGGCTTGACCTGCCTGGCCGGGATGATATTGCTGATCCGCCGGCGTATAAGCGATGCGCGTATACGGGCGACTTCCCAGCCCTCCGACCTGCCAATTT
The DNA here is from genome assembly GCA_963801195.1 of uncultured Gammaproteobacteria bacterium. Classification (GTDB taxonomy): domain Bacteria; phylum Pseudomonadota; class Gammaproteobacteria; order Xanthomonadales; family SZUA-36; genus SZUA-36. Next base: position 57,668 of record CAWDDX010000004.1, read on the forward strand.
TGCTGCTTCTGTTCGTGCAGCTTGTGCTGGGCCTGGTGACCATTCCATTCTCGGCTCAGCACCTGGACGGCAGCTCCATGCTGGCGCTGGCCAGCTGGGCGCAGCACCTGGTGACTTTCCGGGGTGACGCCGCTGCGTTCGTGATCGGTGAGGCCTTCGTATTCAAGCTTCACCTCGTGCTGGGTATGACCATTTTCCTGGTTTTCCCATTTACCCGCCTGGTACATATCTGGAGCGCGCCGATCCAGTACCTGGCACGCAGCGGCTACCAGGTTGTCAGGAAGCGGGGTTAGCCATGCCGATATTCGTCAACCAGACCGAGATAAAAGACACGGAAATTGGCCGGGAGATGCAGTACCACCCCGCCGGCAGCCAGGAAGAAGCCTGGTACCAGGCGGCACAATCGCTGGTGATCAGGCAAGTGCTATTGCAGCAGGCCGCCGAAGCCGGTTTATGTGAAGACCCCGGTTCAATAAACTCCGGTGAGAAGGAAGAAGAACTCATCGACAAACTCCTGCAACGCGACGTCCACGTGCCGGAGGCGGATGAGGCCACCTGCAGACGCTATTACGATAACCACCCGGACAGTTTTGTGGACAGCCGGACCGGTCAAGCCGTGACTTTCACGCGGGCCCACGCCAATATCCGTGATTACCTGCATACCAAGGCCATGCGTATCGCGGTTGCGGAGTACATCAAGGCCCTGGCGTACAAAGCGAGAATCAAGGGTTTCGAACTGGTGAGTCATTGATCTGCCGGCAGATACCTGAACTCCAACGTCATCCCGGCGCAGGCCGGGATCTCCCTACGTTTTCGTAATCTCTAAAGAAACCCTAAATAAGCGCTCTGCCAATCTTACGGAGGTCCCGGCCTGCGCCGGGATGACGGTGTAAGTTGTTAGTGGGGTGCCGGGTTATGGAGGTGCTCATAGTGTATTCGGAGCGCGCTGTTGGATGTCCTCTGACGGCGTGTCCCGGTAGTGGATACCCAACCCGTCTCCTGTCCATGATTTTAAGTGGGACAGCAGTGGGTCAGGTTCAATTTCACGCGAAAACACCAGAAAAACGAAAGCACTGGCATAGGGAAACTGAACCTTTTTTAAAAGGGCACGGACCCGTTGCCCCAAAATCAATATTGGCGCTTTAGCCCCCAACCGGACCTTAAACGAAGTTTAATGTATGAGGAAAGCTGGCAATATAGCGTTTGATTTGCCTATACTCGGAGCCGTGGGCTTTGGGCAGTGAGTTTGTTGTTTCACAATAATTATGTCTGACTTATTTTTTCCTATTTCATCTTCACAGTTGATCGAATGGGTCTTTGGCGAGCTGGAAACCAGCGACTCCATCCTGGGTATCCCGCGGCAACATTTCTTTGTCCCGCGCAAGGATGATCCATTCAGAACCAGCGCCTTTGGCCACCCCCTGGAAACCCCGTTTGGCCCGGCGGCAGGACCGCACTCGCAAATGGCGCAGAATATCGTTGCCGCGTGGCTGTGCGGTGCGCGTTATATCGAGTTGAAGACCGTTCAGACGCTCGATGAACTGAATGTGTCCAAGCCCTGTATCGACATGCAGGACGAGGGTTACAACGTCGAGTGGTCACAGGAACTGAAAATCTACCAGTCATTTGACGAGTACCTGCGCGCCTGGGTGCTGATCCACGCCCTGCACCACAAGCTGGGCTTTGCCGGTGAATCACCGGGTATCGTCTTCAACCTCAGTGTCGGCTACAACCTCGAGGGCATCCGCAAACCCAACGTGCAGTGGTTTTTGCAGCAGATGCGCGATTGCTCGGGCTACAAGCAGGCGCTGGTCGACCAGGTGGCCCTTTATCACCCCGGCGTCTCGCGGGTGCTCATCCCGGATCGCATCTCCGATAACGTGACCCTGTCAACGATGCACGGCTGCCCGCCCGGCGAAATCGAGAAAATTTGTGTTTACCTGATGAAAGAGCAGGGCTTGCACACCTATGTCAAATGTAACCCGACACTGCTGGGTCCCGAACGGGTACGCACACTTTTACACGACGACCTCGGCTACGACGACGTGGTGGTGCCGGACGCCTCCTTTGAACATGATCTGAAATACCCGGACGCGGTGCCGATGCTGCGCACGCTGCAGGGTGTCGCGTGCGAGTGCGGTCTGCACTTCGGAATCAAACTCAGCAACACGCTCGAAGTGGAAAACTCGCGGAGCGTGTTTGACCCGGCGGAAAAGATGAGTTACCTGTCGGGCCGGCCGTTGCATGCGATTACCGTGAACCTCGCCTGGCAATTGCACGACGAGTTCGACGGCGACCTGCCGATGTCGTTTTCCGCCGGCGCCGACTGTTTCAATGCAGCCGACCTGCTGGCTGCCGGCATGCAGACCATCACGGTCTGTTCCGACCTGCTGAAAACCGGAGGTTACCTGCGTTTGCTGCAGTATATTGACCTGTCAAGAGAGGCGTTCAGCCGGGTCGATGCCGCGGACATCAACGAATTTGCGTTCGCGAAGGCATTGGCAGGGGCATCCCCCATGGGGGCCTCGCCGCATGATGTGCACGCCAATACACGCATCAATTTAAAACAGTACGCGCAGCAGACGCGCCGGCAGCACAGGCTGCATAAAGCCGCATTTTTAACCTCGCGCAGTAAAACCGCCCGCAAACTCGGCCTGTTCGATTGTATCGCGGCGCCCTGTGTTGACCGTTGTGCGATCGATCAGAAAGTACCGCAATACATGAACGCGGTAAGGGGCGGTGATTATGATGCGGCTTTAAGTCTGACCCGGGCCGATAACCCCATTGCTGCCACGCTTGGACGGGTCTGTGACCACCTGTGTGAGTCCACCTGTATCCGCACCCACCTTGATGAACCGCTGGCCATTCGTGAGATCAAGCGCTTCATCATGGATCACGAGACAAAACCGGTATTGGGTACCCGGGTTCAATCCGCCGCTTTAAAAGTGGCAATCATCGGCGCCGGGCCCGGTGGCATGGCGGCCGCCACGGAACTCGCGCAGGCCGGTTGCCACGTGGAAATTTTCGAAATGCACCCCTACGCCGGTGGCATGGTCGCTGGCGCCATACCCGAATTCAGGCTGCCGCAGGCCGTCTTCCACCGCGATCTTGAGCGTCTGCTGCGGCTTGGTGTGAAAATTCACTACGGGGTCAGGGCCGGGCGGGATATCCATCTCTCACAATTGCGCCGCGACGGTTTTGATCGCGTCGTGATCATGGCCGGCGCCCAGCTGGGCAAAAAACTGGGCCTCGCAGGGGAAGACAGCGATGGTGTCATGGACGCCCTGTATTTCCTCAGGCAGGCGAGGGAAGGGCGGCCGGCCCCTGTCGGCAGACGCGTCGGCATCATCGGCGCCGGTGATACCGCCATGGATTGCGCGCGCACTGCCTGGCGCCTGGCCGACAGCCGTGTCAGCGTGATCTACCGCCGCACCGTTGCGCAGATGCCGGCGGACCGCGAAGAGGTGGCTTTGTTAAAAGAGGAAGGCATCGACGTGGTGGAGTTGGCGAAACCGCAAAAATTGCTGATCGAGGACGGTCGCCTGCGCGGCATGGTGTGCCGCGCCATGGCGCTCAGCGATGAACGGGACGCCTCCGGCAGAAAAATACCCGTTGAGCTGCCGGATTCGGAATTTGACATACCGCTGGATACCCTGATCCTCGCAATCAGCCAGCACGCGATCCTGGATTTCTTTGACGAAGAACCGATCGCGGTCAACCGGCGGGGTTATATCGAGGCCGATCCGGTAAGCTTTGAAACCTCGGTAGCGGGCGTTTACGCCGGTGGTGACGTGGCCAACGACGGCCCGTCCTCGATTGTCGAGGCCACGGCCGACGGCAAGGCCATTGCCGCCTCCATACTTGGCAGGTCAGTTGAAAAACCGCCCGCGCTCAACGCTTTTGACGTCAGTGCGCTGCTGCGCAAACGCAGCCAGCGGCAATGGCGGGTTCCGGTGCCGCACACATTGCTAGACGAGCGCCACAATTCCAACGAGGTCGTACTCGGTTACAACGAACAGCAGGCGCAAACGGAGGCGGCCCGCTGCCTCGACTGCCACCGCTTCTGTAGCCTGTGTGTCGGCGTCTGTCCCAACTTGGCTTTGCAAACCTGGCAAACCGGACCGTTCGAGGTACACCTGCCCGATTTGAGACTCGGACCCGACGGCATTGAACGACATCCGGGCAGGACCTGGTCGGTTGAGCAGGCATTCCAGATCGCCGTATTGACGGATTTTTGTAACGAGTGCGGCAACTGCACCACGTTTTGCCCGACGGCAGGCGAACCCTACCGCGACAAACCACGGCTGTACCTCGACCGGTCCGAATTTGCAGCGCAGCGGGACAACGCGTTCATGGTGTTCCGCGATGCGGATGTATGGGCGATGGAGACGCGTTGGCACAACCAGACCCACCGCATCGAACTGAACGGTCAACTGGATTACGCCGGGCCCTTGTTTCGTGCCCGCCTTGACCCGGAAACGTTCGAGGCCACGCACGTCGAAGTCAGCGCGGATGCCCGCGCCGGCGATGTGCTGTCGCTTGAGCCTGCCGCCACCATGTGCGTGCTGCTCAATGGTTTGAGGACTTCGCTGCCGTATATGCCGGCCGTGTTGCCCGCCGAACTCGCCAATGCGGGCAGGATCACCCACCCGGGATACGCGGAATGACCCGCGAACTGACGTAGATCAACACCCCCGACACGGAATCCATTCAGAATAATTCGTTCTGAAAACCTTAAAACCAGAGGGTTTCTCGATACCTGGAGAGCAACACGATGAGCTCGCTGCTGATCACCAATGGATGCCTGGTGACGCTGGATGAGGCCAACCGCTTCATCGCCAACGGCAGTGTGTATATCGAAGACCGGACCATCATCGAAGTCGGCGAGTCATCAGCCGTCCGGCGCACCGCCGATCAGTACATCGACGCCCGCGGCAGCGTTGTCATGCCGGGCCTGATAAACCCCCATCACCACCTGTATTCCACGTTTGCACGGGGCTTCACGCCGCCGGGAACGGCACCCCGCAGTTTCGAAGAGGTCCTTTCGAAACTGTGGTGGAAGCTCGATGCGGCGCTGGACTCGGAAGACGTTTATTACTCGGCACTGCTGGCCCTGATGGATACAGCCCGTGCCGGTTGCACCACGGTGATCGACCACCACGCATCACCTGCCTGTGTTGACGGCAGTCTTGACCAGCTCGAGAAGGCCTTCCGCGAGGTGGGTCTGAGCGGTTGTCTCTGCTACGAGGTCTCCGACCGCAACCACGTAGGCGAAGGTATCGGGGAAAACGAACGCTACCTGCGCAAGTGCAGGGAAACCAATGATGGACAGATGTCCGCGTTGTTCGGTATGCACGCCCTGATGACACTGGGTACCAAAACGCTGCAACGGTGCGCGGACATCGGCCATGAACTGGATGCCGGCTTCCACGTCCACGCCGCCGAGGACCGGGTCGATGCAACACTGACCATGGAACGCCATGGCCGGCAGATCATGGAGCGGTTCCAGGATTTTGAAATTCCGGGCGAGAAGACGATTTTTGTACACGGCAGTTACCTGCAACCGCGGGAAATGGACCTGCTCGGGTCCAGCGGTTCAATGCTGGTGGTTAATCCCGAATCCAATATGAACAACGGGCTCAGGGTCTCGCCGTTCCTGGATTTTCTTGAACACGGTGTCACCGTCGGCCTTGGCACCGACGGCATGTCGGGGCACCTGATTTCCCAGGCACGCGCGCTGTATCTGCACCAGCGTACGCAGCGGCGTGATCCCGCCAGCGGTTTTGCCGAGGCTGCCCGAATTCTTTTGGACAACAACCGCGCCATTGCCAAGCGATTGTTCATCGAGCCCCGTGGTGCGCTGGTCGCGGGACACCTTGCCGACATCATGATTCCCGCGTATGTGCCGTTCACGCCACTGAACGCGGACACGTTCTACGGGCACCTGCTGTTCGGGCTGGGTTTCGCGCCGGTGCGAACGACCATCGCGCGCGGCCGGGTGATCCTGGATGAAGGCCAGTTCGTGCACTTGGATGAGGCAGCCATCCGCGCCCGCTGTGCGCAACGGGCAGCCCGTGTCTGGGGCAGGATTCACTGAGCGTGAGCCCCCGTAAGTGGCTTTGGGATAAAACACAGGAGGAATGCCGTCATCAGGACTTGCTTTAACAACTATCACACGCCGCACTCGGTAGACGAGGCGATTCGCTGGCTGAACCACTACGACGGCCGCGCCCGCGTGATCGGCGGTGGGACCGATCTTCTGCTGGATATCCAGCAGGGCCGGTCTCCTGTGGAGGAAGCGATGGTGGATACCTCGCGGATTGAAGAGCTCAACCGTATCAGCATCGAAGACGGCCAGGTTGTCATCGGTTGCGCGGTCACACACACGCAGATTGTCCGCAGTGAAGCCATCAACCGCTTCGGCACCTGCCTGGTGGAAAGTTGCGCCGTCATCGGCGGTCCGCAGGTGCGCAACGTGGCCACGCTGGCCGGTAATGTGGCGCATGCCATGCCGGCGGGTGACGGCAGTATCGGTTTGCTGGCGCTCGGCGGCGAGGTCGAAGTGGCCGACGCCGGCGGGTGTCGATGGATGCCGCTGTCGAAGGCATACCTCGGACCCGGAAAAAGTGCGATCGATCACCACCGGGCCTTGCTGACACGCTTGCGCTTCCGGCCGACGGCGGCCCGCGAAGCATCGGCCTTCACACGCGTCATGCGCCCGCAGGGTGTCGCCCTGCCGATGATTGCGATGGCGGCGCGGATGCAACTGGACAAGGACGATGTCATCACGGCAATCCGTATCAGCATTGGTCCCGCCGGACCCGTGCCCTATTTGGCGGAAGCGGCCATGGACCTGCTCAGGGGAGGTCCGGCCACGGTACCGCGATTCGACGCGGCAGCAAAAGCCGTGCTTGCTTCAGCAACTTTACGCACCAGCAAGTACCGGGCCACGCAGGAATACCGCGCAGCCATGATCCAGACCCACTTGCCGCTGATCCTGGCCCGGGCGGCCGAACGTGCCCGCAGCGGTCGGGTCGTCCCCGAAGGAGCCGGACTATGAGCCGCCTGCAGATGAGTGTAAACGGCCATGCCGTCGAACTGGACGTGCCGGAATCAAGGTTCCTGTCCGAAGTTTTACGCGAAGACCTGGGCCTGACCGGTACCAAGATCGGTTGTAACGAGGCCGAATGTGGCATCTGCACCGTGCTCGTCGACGGCACACCGGTTGTCAGTTGTAATTACCCGGCTTTCAAAGCGTCGGGCGCCCGTGTCGAGACCATCGAAGGCCTGTGCAAAGACGATCGGCTGCACCCCTTGCAACAGGCGTTCCTCGATCACGGTGCGGTGCAGTGCGGTATCTGCACCTCAGGCCTGATCATGACGGCCAAGGCCTTGCTGGATGAGAAGCAGGCGCAGGGCACGGTGCCGGACGAAAACGATATCAAGGTCGCCCTGAAGGACACTTATTGCCGCTGCACGGGTTACCAGAGTGTCATCAACGCCGTTAAGCAGGCCTCCGGCCAGGACGTTCCGCCCTATATCCCAAAAACGGGCGGCGCGGGTGTGGAGATCGGTAAAGCGCAACCCAACCCCGATGCCATGGCCAAGATACGCGGCCAGGCCAAATTTACCGATGACTACCGGTTTGCGGGTATGTTGTACGCGCGTACCCTGCGGGCGGGCTTACCGCATGCGCGGATACTTTCAATCGACACACGAGAAGCGCGCGCGCATCCCGGCGTGCATGCCGTGCTCACCCACGAGGACGTCCCCGGACGCAACCTGCACGGCATCGTCGACCTTGACTGGCCGGTATTGTGCAGTGACAAGGTGCGTTACGGTGGCGATGCGGTGGCCATCGTCGCCGCTGACAGCGAGGCCATTGCAGCCCGGGCGCTGGAGTTGATCCGGGTGGAGTACGAGGTGCTGCCCGCGGTCAGCGATGCGATGACCGCACTCAGGGCGGGTGCGCCCGTGGTGCATGAACGGCGGCAGTACGGTAACCTTTTAAAACACATCAAGGTAAGGAAAGGTGAGGTAGAAAGCGGTTTTGCCGAGGCCGACGTGGTCGTCGACCGCACCTACCGCACGCCGACAACCGAGCACATGTTTCTCGAACCGGAATGCGCCATCGGTGTTCCTGCCGGTTACGACCCGGCCGAATTTGGCGGGTCAAACGAGCCCGGGTCGGCGCGCGGGGAAACGGCCGTCCATGACAAGTTATCGATTTACGTGGGCAGCCAGATTCCTTACCTGGACCGCGAGCAGGCCGCCGCTGCACTCGGGCTGGAACCCGGTCAGGTGCGTATTGTCGCCACGCTGATGGGTGGCGGCTTTGGCGGCAAGGAGGATATCGCCGGCCAGATTCACGTCGCCCTGCTCAGCCAGGCGACCGGGCGCCCGGTCAAAATGCTCTACTCGCGGCAGGAAAGTCTGCTGTTTCACCCCAAGCGGCATGCCACGGTCATCCGCATCCGCACCGGCGCCACCCGCGAGGGCCGGCTGACCGCGGTCGAGGCCACGCTGTATGGCGACGGCGGTGCGTACGCCAGCCTCAGTGAGAAGGTTTTAACCCGCGCCACCACCCACGCATCCGGGCCTTACAACGTGCCGCACGTCAAGGTCGACTGTTTTGCCGCCTATACCAACAACGCCCCCTGTGGCGCCTTTCGCGGATTCGGCGTATCGCAGAGTTGTTTTGCGGTGGAAAGCAACATGGATACCCTCGCGGAGAAACTCGGGCTCGATGCCGTTGAATTCCGCCGTATGAACACGCTGGATGTGGGTTCGGTCACCGCCACCGGTCAGACGATGCGTGAAAGCGTGGGTCTGAACGAGTGTATCGAGCGGGTTGATGAGGATATGCGCAGCGACGGCTTTCGCTGGAACTGGCAGCAGGGTCACCGGCAGTTTGCCTGGGGTTTCGCCGTCGGCTACAAGAACACCGGTCTCGGCGGCGGTGCGCCGGACAAATCCAGCGCCCAGGTCGAGGTATGGACCGGGCCGGGTGACGGGGTGAACGCCGAAGTGCGGACCACCTCGGCCGAACTGGGACAGGGACTGCCGGGAGTGCTCGCGGCCTGTGTAGCCGAGGAACTGGGTATCCCGATCGGCCGTGTCAGGGTGTTGCTCGGCGATACCGATTTTTGCCCCGATGGCGGTCCCACCACGGCCAGCAGGCAAACCTTTGTCAGCGGCAATGCGGCCCGCCTGGCGGCAAAAGCACTACTCGCGCAACTCTCGCCGGCCGCTGCCGGTTTGTTGGACTGCGATCCCGCCGAAGCCGGGTTCAGCGCCGGCCGCTTTAACGCTGCCGGCAAGTCCGCGGGTCTCGCGGATGTGATCACCGCGGCGCTTGAGTCCGGCGTTTCCTGCATGGCCGAGTACGAGTACTGGGCACCTGAGACACAGCCGCTGGGTAGCGGCGGCGACATGCATTTCGCCTTTGGTTTCTGCGCCCAGGCCGTATTGTGCGAGATCGACACGCGCACCGGCGAAGTCTTTGTGCGCAAGGTCATCGCCGCCCACGATGTCGGCCGTGCGATCAACCCGCTGACGCTGGAAGGGCAGATCGAAGGCGGTATCGTCATGTGTATCGGCTATGCGCTCACCGAGCATTTTATCCAGCAGCAGGCCATACCCTGGACCGGGGTGATGGCGCGTTACAAGATGCCCGGCATCAGGCACACGCCACAGATCATTTCGCACATCGTTGAGCACCCGACCTCCAGCGGGCCTTACGGGGCCAAGGGTGTGGGTGAATTGCCGAGTATTCCAACCAGCGCCGCCATCACCAATGCCATTTATCGCGCCACCGGCGTGCGTGTCCGCAGTTTGCCCGTTGATCAGGACGAACTGCTGCGGGCAATGCGCTCCGGGAGCAAGGAAACAGAACTGGGTTGGGGACACAGCGAACCCATTCCCGCGGTCACCCTCGGAGGTGAGAAGTGAAGCTGATACCGGACAGAAACGGGGACGTGCTCAAAAAAAGCATCGCCCGGGCGCGTGAACGCAATATCATTCTGCCGACCTTCGCCCAGATGAAAGACCCGGGACGGGTGCCGGAAAGCATCAAAGCACGGCTGCGGCAGGTCGGGTTGTGGGACCTCGACCCCGTCAACCTGTTCCGTATCACCTGGAAAAATGAACCGGTGGAGCAGGGCGGCGGCTTTGGCGAGGGCAACTGGATCGAATTTCCGTCGTCGCTGACCGGTGTGGACGCGAGGATCGTCGGCATCGTCGGCAAGTGGTTTCCCACCGGCGCCCACAAGGTCGGCGCAGCTTACGGTTGCCTGGTGCCGCGCCTGGTGACCGGGGCCTTCGATCCCGATACCCAGAAAGCGGTCTGGCCCTCCACCGGCAATTACTGCCGCGGCGGCGCCTATGATTGCGCGCTGCTCGCCTGTCCGGCGGTTGCCATCCTGCCGGAGGGGATGAGCCGTGAACGTTTCGAGTGGTTGCGGGACATCGGCACCGACGAGGTCATCGCGACCCCCGGGACCGAATCCAACGTCAAGGAAATTTACGACAAGTGCTGGGAATTGCGACACGAACGCGGTGACGGCGTCGTCATCTTTAACCAGTTCGAGGAATTTGGTAACGCCATCTGGCACTACCAGGCGACCGGTTCGCTGATCGGGGAGATTTTCGATAACCACTATGCCCTGGACCGGCACGGGACAGAAGGTCGCCTGTCCGCCTATGTCAGCGCGACGGGTTCGGCGGGTACACTGGCCGCGGGCGATTTTCTGCGCAGCCGTTTTCCCGCCATTCGCGTGGTGGCGACCGAGGCCCTGCAGTGTCCGACCCTGTTGCGCTTTGGTTTTGGCGAGCACCGTATCGAGGGTATCGGCGACAAGCACATCCCGTGGATCCACAATGTGCGCAATACCGACATGGTGGTGGCTGTGGACGACGAGCAGACGATGCAATTGATGCGTCTGTTCAACGAGCAGGAAGGCCACACCTGTCTGCGCCGCGAAGGCGTGGATGAAACGACCATCGGGGCCCTGGGCCAGATCGGTATCTCGGGTCTGTGCAACCTCGTGGCGAGCATCAAGACGGCCCGCTATTACGACATGGACGGACGCGATGTGATTTTCACGCCGTTGACCGACTCGATGGAACTGTATGGATCGCGCTTTGACGAGATGTCGCAACAGCATGGTCCCTACACCACCCGTTTGGCCGACCAGCACTTTGGCCGCTACCTGATGGGCACCTGTACCGATAACCTGCGTGAGCTGAGTTATGCCGATCGCAAGGCATTGCATAACTTCAAATATTTCACCTGGGTGGAACAACAGGGCCGCACGTCCGCGGAGTTGCACGAACTGTGGGACGAGGACTTCTGGGCAGGGGTCTTTTCACAGCAGGTCGTGGACGAATGGGACCAACTCATCAACAGCTTCAACCGGGCAAGCGGCCTGGACCAGGCATAACCAGGAGACGGCAAGATGCCCATCAACAGCCACTTTTACACCGATGCACAGGAACTTGAGCCCGATCTTGCGGCTTTCATGCAGGCTATCATCCGCATCCCGTCACTGAGTTCCAGGGAGGACGCGGTCATCGAACGGATTCGTGAAGAAATGCTGAGGGTCGGCTTTGACGAGGTCAGCGTCGACGCGATGGGAAACCTGGTCGGCCGCATGGGTTCCGGCCCTTTCGTGGTCGCCTTTGACGGTCACGCGGACACCGTTGATGTCGGCGACCTGTCGCTCTGGGATCGCGACCCCCACTCGGGCGATATCGAAGACGGCATCCTCTACGGTCGTGGCGCCAGCGATCAAAAAGGCGGTATTGCCGCCGCCGTTTATGCGGGTGCCTTGCTGAAGAAAACCGGGGTGCCGGACGGCATCACCTTTTATGTCACCGCGACCGTGCAGGAAGAGGACTGCGACGGGCTGTGCTGGCAATACATTGTCAACGAGACCGGCTTGCGCCCTGACCTGGTGGTGATCACCGAACCGACCAGCCTGCGTATTTACCGCGGGCAACGCGGGCGCATGGAAATGGAAGTCCACACCTCGGGTGTTTCCTGCCATGGATCAGCGCCGGAGCGCGGCAGCAACGCGGTCTACAAGATGGCCGCTATTATCGCGGACATTGAAAAGCTCAATGAACGGCTGGAGCCACGTGAACCGCTCGGCAAAGGCACGGTTACGATCAGTGAAATACGCTCGACCTCGCCCAGCCTGTGCGCGGTCGCAGACGGTTGTACCATCCACCTCGACCGCCGTCTTACCGTGGACGAAACCGAGGAATCCGCGGTCGCGGAGATTCTCGCCCTGCCATCGGTGCGATCGGCAGGTGCGCGGGTGACGGTTCTGGATTACGCGGTGCCGAGCTATACCGGGCTGAGCTACCCGACGAGAAAATACTACCCGACCTGGGATATCGGCGCGGATGAGCCTGCCATGTTGAGCGCAAAAGCCGCCTACCGTGAGGTGTTCGGGTCTGAGCCCGAAACGGGCTTCTGGACATTCAGCACCAACGGCGTTGCGATAGCGGGTATGCACGGTATTCCGGCCATCGGTTTTGGACCCGGCCACGAACACTTTGCCCACGCACCGAACGAGCAGGTGGAAATCGAACACCTGGTGCGTTGCACCGCCTTCTACACGGCCATGGTCAAGACCCTGGCCCGGCAACACGGAGAATAAAATGAATCGCGAAACACTGCCGCTGGCGGAGCGCATGAAGGGGCGTGACTGGTTGATGTCACAGGACTGGTCGGATGACGAGATCGAGCTCGTACTCGAGACGGCGGAGCAGTTGAAAGATGATTTTAAAACCGGCGTGCAGACGCTGTACCTGCCGCACAAAACCATATTTCTGATATTTTTTGACAAGTCCACCCGTACCCGAAATTCATTTGAAGCCGGTATCACCCAGCTGGGTGGTCACGGCCATTTTATCGACTCCGAGACATCGCAGATCGCACACGGTGAAAGCCCCAAGGATATGGGTATCATCCTTTCCGGCTATGGTCACGGTATCGCTATCCGCCATGACACCGTGCCCGGCGAGGGACAGACCTACATGCGCGAGGTGGCCAAGTGGGCCAAAGTCCCGGTGATCAACATGCAATGCGACGTGGATCACCCGTGCCAGACGCTGGCCGACCTGATGACCATTCGCGAGGAGTTCGGCAAAGATCTGCGCGGCCTCAAGATCGCCGTTTCCTGGGCCTATGCGCCGAGTTATGTCAAACCGATGTCCGTACCGCAGGGCCTGATCATGCTGATGACCCGTTACGGTATGAATGTCAGCGCTGGCCCATCCGCCGGAATACACGCTGATGGCTGAGCCCATGCGCCTGGCGCGTGAGAACAGCGGCACGTTCCGGCGGTAAATTCACGGTGGTCGACAACATGGAAGAAGCCTTTCGCCGATGCGGATATCGTGTATCCGAAAAGCTGGGGCCCGGAATCCCTGTTCGGCAATCCCGGCAGAGGCCATGAAGGTGGCCGCAAAATACCGCCACTGGATTTGTGACGAGGCGATGATGGCGCACGCAAAGAAGCGGGCAATTTACATGCATTGCCTGCCCGCAGACCGCGGCAGTGAAGTCAGCGATGCGGTGATCGACGGTCCGCAGTCGCGTGTTTATCCGGAAGCGGAAAACCGCATGCACACCGCCAAGGCCCTGATGGCCTTGACCATGTAGAGGGGGATGGCGGCGATGCAAAAAAATCGCGATACCGGTGAACCCGGGGATGCACCCCTGGTGGTCATCGCCATCGGCGGCAATTCCCTGATCAAGGACGAACAGCACCGCACCGTGCTGGACCAGTACAATGCCGTTGGTGAGACGGCGCGTCACATCGTACCGATCGTCTCGGAAGGCTATCGCGTGGTGGTCACACACGGTAACGGACCCCAGGTGGGTTTTATTCTTTTGCGTTCCGACCTCGCCCGTGACGTGCTGCACCAGGTCCCGTTGGCCAGTTGCGTGGCTGACACACAGGGCGCCATCGGTTACCAGATCGCCCAGAGCCTGCAAAATGAATTACATCTCAAGGGTATCGACAGGGACGTGGTCGCGCTGGTCACCCAGGTGGTTGTCGATGCGCACGACCCGGGTTTTGAGCACCCTGACAAACCGATCGGACCGTTCATGACGGAAAATGATGCAAAAAAACGCGCCAGCGAGGATGGCTGGATCGTCGGCGAGGACGCGGGCCGTGGCTGGCGGCGCCTGGTACCCGCGCCGGCACCGCTGGAAATTATTGAACTGAACCCGATACGTGCGTTGCTCGAGGGTGGAACGCTGGTGATCGCAGCGGGTGGTGGTGGCATCCCGGTGGTACGCCAGGCGGATGGTAGCCTGCGCGGTTGCGACGCCGTCATCGACAAGGACGCCGCCACCTGTATGCTGGCCAGCGAACTCGGTGCGACGGTGCTGATCGAGTCCACCAGCGTGGACAAGGTCGCGTTGAATTTTGGCACACCACAGCAGGTGGATATCGACCTCATGACCGCTGCGGAATGCCATCGTTACCTGCTTGAAGGACACTTTGCCCCCGGCAGTATGGCACCGAAGATCAAGGCCGCGCTGGCGTTTCTCGAACAGGGCGGTGAAAGGGTCATCATTACCCAACCGCATCACCTGGAAGAGGCTTTGCACGGCATATACGGCACCCACATCGTAAAGTAGGGCCCCTGGTATATGAACAATATGAACGGTTACCGGTGTTTCGCCTGCTCCTCGACCCAAAAAGCGGATTTTGAGGGTTTTATTTGTCCGTTGTGTGGCGGCAACCTGGACATCTGCTATGACTACGGGGCGGCCGCGAAAGGAATTGAAGAGAGTTTTGGAAAAGTTGCGCCCGACCTTTTCCAATTTGCCGCACTGCTGCCTTTAAAACAGCCCCGGGCGCCGTTTCCGCTGCGGGTGGGCGCGACACCGCTTTACCGGGTACGCCGTCATGCTGAAACGGGCGGGATGAGCCGCCTGTATCTCAAGGACGAGACCCCGAACCCCAGCGCGTCCCTGAAGGACCGTGCCAGTGCCGTTGCCATCGGCCGTGCGCTGGATGTGGGTGCCGGCGTCGTTGCGGTTGCCAGCACCGGCAATGCCGGCTCATCGCTCGCCTGCCTGGCGGCCGCGACGGGACTCGCGTCAGTGATATTTGTACCCGCCAGTGCGCCGCTTGCAAAACTCACGCAAATGCTCGCGTTTGGCGCGCGTGTGCTCGCGGTTCGCGGCACCTATGACGATGCCTACGACCTGTGCCTGGCCGCATCCGCGGAGTTCGGCTGGTTCAACCGGAGCACCGGCTACAATGCGTTTACCCGTGAAGGTAAAAAAACCTGTGCGTACGAGATATGGCAGGGTCTGGACGGCCAGGTGCCGGACCGCGTGATGGTGTCCACCGGCGACGGCAATACCCTTAGTTCCATCTGGAAAGGCTGGTGTGACCTGAAAGCGGTTGGGCTCATTGACCGGCTGCCGAAAATCGATTGCGTGCAATCCCGGAGCAGCGCCGCGATCAACGGGACCATCCGTGGGATCCGCAGCAGGAATGCCGGTCAGGTCGACTGGCCCCGGCTGGCAGTAAGGCAGGTGCACGCGTCCACCCTGGCAGATTCCATATCCGTTGACCGGCCGCGTGACGGGCTGGCTGCGGTAAAGGCGGTTATTCAATCCGGCGGTGAAGCCGTGAGCGTGGCCGATCACGAGATACTGGCAGCCATCCCGGAAATGGCCCGCGCCAGCGGGGTTTTTGCAGAACCTGCCGCCGCCGCACCCTGGGCGGGTCTGAAGCAAATGATCAAAAACGATCGGCTTGAGCGTGACGAACTGGTGGTGTGTATCGTTTCCGGCAGTGGTCTCAAGGATATAAAAACACGAGGAGCGCAGTGGGTGAACCGCAGTTGATTGAACCTTCATTGAACGCTGTTCGGGAGTGTCGTTTTTTTAATGTATAAGCACTGGCGCGAGTCTTTTCGCCCCGGGTGTTGAAAACTTATAGGTTGCCAAACCCGGCAAAACTGTAGAGAATGCAAGGTACATTAATGTTTCGCAGGTTAAATACCCCTGAATTATCTCACCCACAGGCAACCCATCATTGAGCAATAACGGCCGTAAAAGATCATTACGGATCCTCGAAACGAGTTTTCTGGCTGCAGGCCTGATTCTGCTCGCCACCTATTTCCTGGGGCGCGGCTGGGGTGATTATCAGAGCCGGTCGGATATTCTTGCTTTCGAGCAGGCCGTGGCCAGCGAGTCCGTGTCCGGGACACCGCTGGCGTTGATTCAAACCCACAGGTGGTTGAACCGGACTATTCGCTCTGGTCGGAAAAACGTATTAAAGACTACCACGAGAGTCTTGCGCAACGGGATGATGCACCGCTGGCAATTTTGAGCATTGACAAGCTTGATCTGAAGGTGCCGGTGTACAACGGCACCGACGAGATCAATCTCAATCGTGGCGCGGGACGTATCAAGGGTACGGCAAAGATTGATTCATCCGGAAACCTGGGTATCGCCGCCCACCGGGACGGGTTCTTCAGGGTTTTGAAGGACATCCGGATAGGCGACAGCATCGACATGCTGACCCATCAGGGTAAAACAGAATTTGTGGTTTCTTCGATCACCATTGTAGATCCCACGGATGTTAGTGTGCTCGCACCTACCGACGATCCAAGCATTACGCTTGTTACTTGTTACCCGTTCTATTTCGTCGGTCATGCACCCAAACGATTTATTGTAAAAGGTGAGTTACGTTCCAAACAGGTCAACAATTCATAGAGGAGAAAATATTGTGACTAAGCTGAACCTGAAATACGGACTTGTCGCCCTTGCGGGCCTGGGTCTTTCCGCCAATGTTAGTGCTACTGATTTAACCTGTGATGATATTACTTTTACCCCCGAAGCCTTTGCCACCTACGAGTTTGCGGACAAGGCCTGTCTCGGGATGGTTGAACGTGATGGTGACGTCTATGCCAAGTCCACGGCAACCAAGGTCGAACCGGATCGAGGTGTAGCCCCGGTGTTACCACTTATCTTCGTTTCAAGCACAATGACGGATCGACAGGTCCGAGACACAAATCAGTCCTGCCAAGAAGCTATATCTTAATGCTTTCTGACGAACCGGTCAGGCTCGCTGATATTGACGAGGGACAGGACGTCAATATTTATGTGGGTTCCGAATACTGGGTGTCGAATCTGGCAGTTGAGGAAGCAGTTGACGAAGCGGTTGACAAGCAGTCGAAGATGAGTTGTAGCAGAGGCCATTGACGAGGCCGTTGAAGAGGACGTTGAAGAAGAGATGGCGCCGACGTTGCCGACAACTGCGGGTCCGTTACCGTGGCTGGTGCTGTTCGGTTCACTGTTCCTGTTGATTGGCGGCGCATTGCGCTTTTCACGTAAGCAGTAAAAGCTTCACCTGTTAACAGGGTTTTATTTTCCGGATTCGCAGTTTGACTAACCGGGAAATCTGATTCTTCAAGAGTATGTCAGACCGAAAGGCAGAGAGCGCACAGGTGTTCTCTGCCTTTCTTTTTTGATTGGAAAAGTGCCTGAAAGCGGCGACTGCAATGTCCGGGTTAGTGCCCTCAGGCGGCCTTTACTTCCAAGTTGAGCCTGTTGGCTGTCTTGCTGCCGGGTTCGAGAACATCCGCCAGTGTAAAATGTCCCAGCGTATCGAGGTAGGCTTGCATGGCGTTGTGCAGGTAGCCCTTGAGACGATCGTCCGCATCGGCCCCGTTATTTTGAAGAGGGTTGTTCCGGTTAACTTTATGCAGGTGCTTTTCCGTATTTCGGATCACTTCTTCGAGACAGATATCCTTGGGGCTGCGGTTCAATTTAATTCCGCCCCCGGGGCCGCGTTGTGCGCTCACAAATTGCATTCGGGTCAGATTGCTGACGACCTTCATCAAGTGATTCTTGGAAATATCATAGGATTCGGATATCTGGCTGATGGTGACCCTGTCCTGGTCGTTCTGTCCAAGATAAATAAGGACGCGAAGAGAATAATCTGTGAATCGGGTAAGACGCATGACGGTATTAACACTCCAAGGTTGAGACCCCCCCAAACTTGTTGGACGAATTATAGCCCTGTGTCAGGGTTTCTCCTACCCCGACACGGAAGATTTGCAGAATTTATGCAGAAAAAAGGCCGGAATTGGAATCCGGCTTCAATTTGCCCTGAAAAATACTACTGGGCAGCGAAATATGCGGCCAGGTTTTCGATGTCCGCATCGCTGAGAGCGGCAACCATAGGCGCCATCATCGGGTCCTTGCGGGTGCCGTCGCGAAACGCTTTGATCTGCTTGATGAGGTACTGCTCTTTTTGTCCCGCCAGGTTTGGCCACAGAGGACTCATGCTGATACCGTTAACGCCATGACAACTCGCGCACATGGCTGATTTCACTTTGC
The DNA here is from genome assembly GCA_963801195.1 of uncultured Gammaproteobacteria bacterium. GTDB lineage: Bacteria > Pseudomonadota > Gammaproteobacteria > Xanthomonadales > SZUA-36 > SZUA-36. The sequence continues at coordinate 76,056 of CAWDDX010000004.1, forward strand.
CTGCTGCTATGTCTCCGGCCATGGCGGGTGCTGTTACAAAAATCAGCACCGAAATCAGCGCAAACAGAAATGATTTCATTTGGGTTCTCCAACTTGATGGGTATCGAGTTTAACCGAAAACGCAGTATGTTAGTAATTGATAATGTACAATCGCGCTCACTTTTCAGAGCTGTTTGATACCGTCCTGGGTGGCGATCAGCACCAGGTCCGCCGGCCTCAGGGCAAACAGCCCGCAACTCACCACGCCGGCCAGGTTGTTGATGGTTTTTTCCATGCTCACCGGATCGACCAGGTCCAGGTTGTGAATATCAAGAATCAGGTTTCCGTTGTCCGTGACGAAACCTTCGCGCCACACCGGCTGGCCTCCAAGGGCGACCATTTTGCGTGCGACCAGGCTACGGGCCAGCGGTATGACCTCCAGCGGCAGCGGGAATTTTCCCAGCACCCTCACCTGTTTGCTCTGATCGGCAATACAAACAAATTTGCTGCTTGCCGCAGCGACAATTTTCTCTCGCGTCAGGGCGCCGCCACCGCCTTTGATCAGGCGTCTGTGCGCATCGAACTCATCCGCGCCATCGATGTAAACATCAAGGCCGCCGGTTTCATTCAGGTCCAAAACCCGTATGCCGCGGTCGGTTAAGAGCCTGCTCGTGGCTTCAGAACTTGAAACCGCGGCCTCGATGCGAATACCGCTGTTGGCCAGGGAATCTATAAAACAATTCACAGTGCTGCCCGTGCCAACGCCAATGACGCTGTCGGGGCGTACATGGCTGAGCGCAGCCGCCCCCACCAGACGTTTCAATTCGTCCTGGTTCATGCTGCCCTCAAAGATAATATGTAATCCCATTGTTCGGACTTGACCGGTATCACGGACAAGCGGTTGCCCTTGCGGATCAGGGCCAGGTCACCCAGCGCCTCACCGTGTTCCTTGATGGCCTTCAAGGATATCGGCGGATCCAGCTTTGTAATCAGACGTATATCCACCAGGAACCACGTGGGATTTTCAGGGTCGCTCCTGGGATCGAAGTACCGCGCTGCGGGGTCGAAAGCGTCCGGATCAGGGTAGGGCGCCGATACAACCTCGGCGATGCCGACGATTGCGGGCAGTTCGGTATTTGAGTGATAAAAGAATACGCGGTCGCCGACCTGCATTTCGTCACGCATGAAATTGCGCGCCTGGTAATTGCGTACGTGTTTCCACCAGCGTGTCTGGTCGGGGCACTGCGCCAGGTCATCGACACTGAAAACGCCCGGTTCACTTTTAACCAGCCAATACTTCATTTAATTCCTCCAAATTGCACCGCATATGGATTTAAGCATGCTGGGCGTCAAAACTAAACCAACCGTGCTCATTTACGATACCGTGTAATGGGATATCCCATTTTTCTTTCGCGGCCGGGGCCATTTCCTGCAGGCTGTATGCCACGCCGACCCGCAAGGGTGCCTGCAGGTCACGGATCGTCTCAAGACAGCGGTCGTAGTAACCCTGACCCATGCCGAGACGGTTGCCAAAAAGGTCATAACCCACCAGTGGCATGATGAGCAAATCGAGGCTGGAGACCGGCACGAGCCCGGTCTGCCGCGGTTCCAATATACCATAGCTGTTTTTGACCAGCTCCGTGTCCGTTTGCCAGGAATGAAAATTCATCAGCCGGCCATTTTCGCTCGTGATAACCGGCAGCGCGAGCCTGCGACCGTCGCTCATCAGCTGTCTGCAAACCGGGGTGATATCCGGCTCACCGTTAAATGGCCAGTAACAGGCAATTGAACCGGCACGCCGTGATTTGACCAGTGCCAGCAGATGGCGGCCGATGGCTTCATCAAGCCCGCTGCGCAGGGAAAGCGGTAAACCGCTTCTCCGTGATCGTAACTCTTGGCGCAATTTTGACTTGGATTGATTCACATGTGGGCCGGTGACGTTAACGCGTGTGAACCCCGCGGGGGTCAATCTACTGGTCTGGATGTTGTTGTCAACAAGACCAGAAACCGTTAGCCGGATAAAATAAACCCTCCGTGGATGCCGCTGCAGACCTGATAACCTTGAACCAAGAGGTTCAAGTGGGACGGCATCTTTAGCTTCAGGCTTTTCGCACATGGGCGAACATGCACAACAGCTTTCAGATAGACCATCCCGAAGTTATAAATTAGGGACAAGGCGTATATCAGGCCCACTGGCAAACACCACAGAGGGCTTATTTATTCTAGCCCAATTGTTCGTCGAGCGCATCATCAAGTTCATTGACGAGTAAACGGATGCGGCTATCGACGTTATCCTGGCGGTGTTTTTCAATCTTTTGCAGCTTGAGCAATTCATCCGAAAGATTAAGGGCTGTCATGACTGCAATACGCTCCAGTGCCATCAGCCTGCCCGCATTCTTGATGGAGCGCATACGTTTATCGAGGAAAATCGCGGCGGCTTTCAGGGCTTCACGTTCCCCGGCTTCGCAGGCAAACTGGTATTCGCGGTCAAGAATTTCTACCGAGATGGGTTCAGACGTTACGTTTTCCATGCGGGCTCAGGCTTGCTCCAGTCCCTTGAGGCGATTGATCATGGCCTCAACCTTGGTGCGCGCCTCGTCATTTTTGGCCACCAGTGAAGCGCGTTCTGTTACCAGTGCCTCCTGGCGAACATGTAAAGACTGGTTTTCTTCACGGAGTTTATGGATTTGAGCAAGCAACTTGTGCAGTTGCTTCTCAAGTTGTTGCAGGTCTTTATCAGCTTGTTCTAAGGAGTCCATGACAACACTATAATTTGAGCGGTAATATCGGTCAATCGGCAAAGTGAAAATGGCTGTCTTAAATGTTCCTGCTTTGAAGCCAACTGCCCAACTGATAATATCCCATCTTATCGGACACAAAGCCGTTCCTTCACCATGAAATTTCGAGAATGCCGATCATGAGCAGCGCCGAATTACCGGATTTTAAACACACGCTGGCACTTGCCCAGGGAAACCTCGAGGCACCGGATCTTGCGGAGTGTCATGGTATTACCTGTGGCTTGCTGTGCCGTTTGCCGGATGCCAGCCTCGATGCATTGATCCACCTGCTGGGTGAACTCGAATTGCTACAGTCGCCGGGATCGGCTTTGAGCATGGTGCTCGAGGACCTGCTCAATGCAAGCAGGGAGCAACTGGCCGACGTGGAGTTGGGGTTTACCCTTTGGTTGCCCGATGATGAAGAGATGCTGGAAGAGCGCACCATGGCGCTCTCACAATGGTGTAGCGGTTATTTGGCAGGCCTGGGCAGTGGCGGGGATGGGGTATTGAGCGCAATGTCCGAAGAGGCCGACGACGCCATGAAGGACCTCGAGAAGATATCTGCTGCAGATGTAACCGATACCAATGAAAGCGATGAAGACGAAATTGCCTACGCGGAAATTGTTGAATACATACGAATCGTCATCCTGATGATCAGGGAAGATCTCCGCGGCCCTGATGGGCAGGATTTAATTCATTGAGTTTTCCCAAGTCAACCCGAAATACATCATATGATTAAAAATAAAGAGTATGCGACACGCCGTCAGCACTTAATGGAAATCGTTGGCGATGAATCTGTCGTCATCGTCCGTGCAGCACCCCACAGGATTCGAAACAACGATGTCAGGTATCCCTACCGGCAGGACAGTGACTTTCTTTATCTGAGCGGTTTTTCCGAGCCCGAGGCCATGATCGTGTTGTTGCCAAAGGGTAAACAGGGGCGCTCGGTCCTGTTTTGCCGTGAAAGGGATCCTCACCGCGAGATGTGGGACGGCTTGATGGCCGGCACGGAAGGTGCGGTCGAGCAATACGGTTTTGACGAGGCCTACCCGATCAGTGAAATCGGCAAGCGTCTGCCGCAAATGTTGCACGGGCGCGAAAGGGTCTGTTACGACCTTGGCAAGGACCCTGACTTCGATCACCTCCTGATCGGCTGGATGAACGAATTCCGCGCCAAGACAAGGAAAAAGTTTCATGCGCCCGACGAAATCATTGCGCTCGGTCACAGCCTCCACGAAATGCGCCTGTTCAAGAGCCGTAAGGAGATCAGCGTGATGAGAAAGTCGGCGCGTATCGCGGCGGCGGCCCACCGGCGCGCAATGCAGGTTTGCAAACCGGGAATGAATGAAGCTGAAATCCATGCCGAGCTGATGCATACCTTCACTGCCAATCAATGCGAAACATCTTACATTCCCATCGTTGCTGGCGGGGCCAACGCCTGTGTCCTGCACTACATCAGCAACCGTGATCCCCTCAACGACGGTGACCTGTTGCTGATTGACGCCGGCGCCGAATACGATGGCTACGCTTCGGATATCACCCGTACCTTCCCGGTCAACGGAAAATTCACCGGACCACACAAGGACCTGTACCAGGTGGTGCTGAGCGCCCAGCTGGAAGCCATAGACGCGGTGCGTTCCGGCATCCCCTGGGAGCACGTCCACGAGACGGCGGTACGTGTCGCGACCGCGGGCATGATCGATCTCGGTATCCTCAGTGGCAGCCTCGATGAGGCCCTTGAAGAAGAGTATTTCAAGGATTACTACGTGCATAATACCGGCCACTGGCTGGGTCTGGATGTCCACGACGTGGGTGAGTACGAAATCGACGGTCACTCGCGGGTGCTGGAGCCTGGCATGGTATTTACCGTGGAGCCCGGCATTTACATACCGCCGGGCGCCAAGGCGGTTGACAAGACTTGGCGTGGCATGGGCATACGCATTGAAGACAATGTCGTGGTGACAAAAGATCAGGCTGATGTGTTGACAGCGGATATTTGCAAGACCATCGGGGACATCGAGGAATTGATGGCCTCATGAAGTGCGATATCGCCATTGTTGGTGGCGGCCTGGCCGGGGCCAGCCTGGCCGTGGCGCTGGCGCCGCTGGGCTATGACATAAAGGTCATCGAGGCCGTGGCCTACAAGGCGTCCGATCAGCCGAGCTATGACGACCGCACACTCGCGCTGAGCCACAGTTCGTGCCGGATCCTGTCCGGGATTGGCGTTTGGGAATCACTCGTGGATGACGCGACCGCCATACGTAAAATCCATATCACCGAACTCGGACGCCCGGGCAAGGTGGTGCTGGACCCTGCGGAAATGGGATTGACCGAGTTTGGACACGTGGTCGAGGCGCGCAGATTTGGCGTGGCGGTGATCGCGGCCATGGAAAAGAGCGCCAATATCGGTCTCATCAGCCCGGTATTGGTCAGGGAAATCGAAATTGGGGGCGCGCTGACGCGCTTGCAGCTTGAGTCTGACGGGGATGACCTGCACCTGGAAGCGCGCCTGGTGGTTGCGGCGGACGGCGCGAATTCGTTCATCAGAAACCGTCTGAACATTCCGACGCAAAAACGCGATTATGGCCAGACCGCCGTGATCTGCAATATCACGCCGGAAATTGCCCACGATGGGCGGGCTTATGAATGCCTGACCGGAACGGGTCCTTTTGCCGTGCTGCCGCATACGGGAGACCGCTGTGGACTGGTCTGGTCGGTCGCCAGCGCAGATGCCGCTGAAATACTGGCCCTGGATGATGAAGCATTCCTTGCCCGCGCAGAACAGCGATTTGGCCAGCAACTGGGACACTTGCTCAAAGCGGGCAAGCGCTCGGCCTATCCACTGAAGCTGGTGCGCGCCTCCGAAGATGTCCGCGACCGCCTGGTGATCCTCGGTAACGCCGCCCACGCCATTCACCCCATCGGCGCGCAGGGTTTTAACCTGGCGCTGCGGGATGTCGCGGCGCTGGCGGAAATACTGGCCGATGACGACCAGGGCGACCCGGGTGAAACGGGTCTGTTGCACACCTACAGCGCGTGGCGGCAGCAGGATCAGCGTGGCACGATTGCGGCCTCGGACGGAATGACCCGGCTTTTTTCAAATCCCTCGCCGTTGGCCGCCGGACTGCGTACCACCGGATTGATCGCACATTCGATCTGGCCCTCGTTGCGCCGCTACTCGGCCATCAAGGCCATGGGTTACCGTGGCAGGGTGCCGCGGCTGGCGCTGGGTGAGACATTGAGGCCGGTATGAAGACTTCGGCTTACGACGTGGTTATCGTCGGTGCGGGTATGGTTGGCGCCACTTTGGCCAGCCTGCTTTCCCGTTCCGGTTTCTCCGTGGCGCTGGTGGAAGCCTTTGAACCACAGGCTTTTGACGCCACGGCCGAAGTCGGTCTGCGGGTGTCCGCGATTTCACCGGGCTCGCAGGCTGTCCTCGAGGAGGCCGGCGCCTGGAAAAAAATAAGCGCGCAACGGGTCCGGCCTTACCGGCGCATGCAGGTCGAAGACGGTGTGGAGATGGAGCCGTTGGTATTCGATGCACCCGTGTTCAACCTCGAACGTCTCGGTACGATCGTGGAGAACGCATTGCTGCAATGGTCGGTCTGGCAAGTGGTCAGTGCGGCTGGCCTGGTGGATATGTATTGTCCGGACCAGCTTGAGAGCATCGAATTATCCGGTGAGCGGAACCGGGTTACGCTGGGAAGCGGCGCAGTCCTGAACGCCGGCCTGGTGGTCGGCGCCGACGGTGCTGCGTCGCGGGTGCGTAAAACGCTGGCTATCCGCCAGGATCACTACAGCTACAATCAGCACGCCCTGGTCGCGGTGGTGGGTAAACAAAAACCCAACCCGGGGGTCGCCTGGCAGCGGTTTCTGAAGACCGGGCCATTGGCATTTTTGCCCCTCGCTGACGGTCGCTCCTCCATTGTCTGGACGATACCGTCTGCAGAGTCTCAACGCCTGCTGGCCCTGGATGACACGGTCTTTAAAAGTGAACTGGATAACGCCAGCGGTGGTTGGCTCGGCAATGTCGAGTCCGTCGGTCCGAGGGCGGCTTTCCCGCTCAGTATGCGTCTGAGCGAAAGTTATGCATCGCGGCGGACGGTGCTGATGGGTGACGCGGCCCACGTCGTGCATCCGCTTGCCGGCCAGGGTGTCAACCTGGGGTTTGCAGATGCGGCCAGCCTGACGGAATTATTGATCGCCGAACGTCTCGCCGGCAGGGATATCGGGTCCGCCGCCGCGTTGCGGGACTACGACCGCACACGGCGTTCGGAGTCTGCAACCATGGCATTTGGCATGCACGCCATTCGCGGTTTATTTGCGGTCGAAAACCTGTCGCCGCTGAGACGTGCCGGCCTGGCGCTGGTCAAACGCAGCTGGCTGGCCAGGGATTTATTTTTGCAACGCGCTGCGGGTGTTGGCGCCACAGCACCGGGCCTCGCCAGGGGCGTGACCCTGCGGCAGCTGATGCGCGCCTCCTGAAACGCAAAACAGTACCCGTCGTTTTCGCTGAATGCGCAGGCTAAGCGCAAGCGCCGGATTTGAACTATTATGATTGAGAACCATTCATTTTAAGGAAGGCGTCATGATCTACAACAATATACTCGAAACCATCGGTAATACGCCTGTGGTCCGCATCAACCGGCTCGCACCCAAAGGCGTCGATATGTATGTCAAGGTCGAGGCCTTCAATCCGATGGCTTCGGTCAAGGACAGGTTGGCCATCGGCATCATCGAGGACGCTGAACGCAAGGGCCTGTTGAAACCGGGCCAGACGGTCGTAGAGGCGACATCCGGCAACACCGGTATCGCCCTGGCGATGGTGTGCGCCGTCAGGGGTTACCCCTTCGTGGCGGTGATGGCCGAGTCGTTTTCGATCGAGCGGCGCAAGCTGATGCGCGCCCTGGGTGCGCGCGTGGTGTTGACGCCGGCGGCAGAGCGCGCGACCGGCATGATACGTGTAACCAAGGCCCTGGCCAGCAAGCACGGCTGGTTTATGACCGAGCAGTTCGACAACCCGGCCAACCCGGATTACCACCGCAATACGACAGGCCCTGAAATTATTCGTGATTTTGTCGGCCGCAATTTGGATTACTTTGTTTCCGGCTGGGGCACCGGTGGCACCATGACCGGCGCCGGTTCGATACTCAAACTCGCAAGACCGAAGCTCAAGGTGATAGCGACCGAGCCGGAAGCCGCCGCGATGTTGAGCGGCGATCCGTGGGCGCCGCATAAAATCCAGGGTTGGACACCCGACCTCGTGCCGTCCGTGCTCGATCCAGGCGTGGTTGATGAGATTGTCACAGTAACGGATGCGGAGGCGATCGAGACGGCAAAGTCACTGGCCACCCAGGAAGGTATTTTTTGCGGCATTTCAGCCGGCGGAACCTTTGCCGCTGCACTCAAAGTGGCAGCAAAAGCCAAACCGGGATCAGGTATTTTAGCGATGCTGCCGGATACCGGCGAACGCTACCTGTCGACGCCATTGTTCGAAGGCGTCAAGGAAGGTGGAGACGACGAGTTGCTGGAAGGCCTGTAAATAAGCCCGCAAGTTGCGGGCTCTTATCAGGGTTCGAGTAATAACGCCGGGCTGACTTTCAGGCTTTCCGCCAGTTTTTGCAGAAACCCGCCCATCGGTGAACTGCTTCTCCACACCAGCGCGATGGTCCGGCTGGGCGCCGGGGTTTCAAATGGCCGCAGCACGATATTGTCGGTGAACGGAATTGGCGGTTTTACGGACAGTACCGGCATCAGCGTGACACCGGCGTTGGCGGCCACCATCTGCCGCAGGGTTTCCATGCTCGTGGCGTGAAAATCCATGCGCTCATGTGCACCGGCCAACGCACACACGGCCAGGGCATGATCCCGCAGGCAATGGCCTTCTTCGAGCAATAGCAATTCTTCGCCTTCGAGGTCCTGGAGGCAGATGACCTGTTTATCGGCCAATGGATGGGCTGCAGGCATTGCCGTGACGAAAGGCTCTTCGAACAGCACGGCCATTTCCATGCCGTTTTCTTCGACCGGGAGCGCCAGCAAACCCGCGTCCAGCCGCCCCTGTTCGAGCATATTCAATATATCTTCCGTTTTCTCCTCGGCCAGTTGCAGCCTGAGCTCGGGATAGCGCTTGCGAATGACCGGGATCACGTGCGGCAGCAGGTAGGGAGCGAGTGTCGGGAAAATACCGAGTTTTATGGTACCCGTCTCCGGGTCCCTGCTGCGTCTCGCGGCGTCCTTCATATATTCAATATCGCGCAGGATATGTTTTGCCCGGTGCGCGATATCGACGCCGATCGGGGTGAGCATGACCTGCCGGGGAGCCCGCTCGACGAGGGTCACGCCCAGTTCTTCTTCGAGTTTTGCTATCTGCGTACTCAGTGTCGGCTGGCTTACAAAACAGGCGCTGGCCGCCCTGCTGAAATGTTTAAGTTCGGCGAGTTTGACAAAATATTGAAGTGCGCGAAAATTCATAGCTTAAGGAGCCTCTTATCTATTCATGAACCCGTATCTCGCCTGCAGGCGCCCACTCTTGGTGAATCTGGATATTTTTAATCACAATCTGCTTCGCTCAGAATACATCAGAAGCTCGCTAATTATAGATTGTAGCTATGCATTTGTATTGGTTGATATGCGGTTAATATCAATTTATATCCGATCGGAAGGCTGATCAACACACCCTGTTATAGCGGCTGATCGTGGTCAGCCGGCAGTCCGTGCTGATTCTGTCCCGGTTGCGTGGTTGGCGTAAAATTTCCGGTATTTCCAATTAATGCAACCATTTGGGCGACGATTCGCTTAAAATGGCGCCCTTTAAAATAACACAGGCACAATAGCCCACCATGAGCAAAAGAACGGTTCTCACAGGTATCACGACCACCGGTACACCCCATTTGGGTAACTACGTTGGCGCGATAAAGCCAGCCATCGAAGCCAGCCATGGCGAAGGCGTCCGTTCCTGCTATTTTCTGGCGGATTACCATGCGCTGATCAAGTGCCGGGACCCCGGCGTCGTGCACCGCTCGACGCTCGAAATCGCCGCCACCTGGCTGGCTCTTGGCCTGGACACGGACAAGGCGCTTTTTTATCGCCAGTCGGACATCCCGGAGATCTCCGAGTTGACCTGGCTTCTGACCTGTATCACGGCCAAGGGCCTGATGAACCGCGCCCACGCCTACAAGGCCGCCGTGCAGGAAAATCTGGAGAAGAGTGAAGATGCGGATTTCGCCATCGCCATGGGTTTGTTCAGTTACCCGATACTGATGGCCGCGGACATCCTGATGTTCAATGCGCAGCATGTGCCGGTCGGCCGTGACCAGGTCCAGCACCTCGAAATGGCACGCGATATTGCGCAGCGGTTTAACCATTTTTTCGGCGATCATTTTGTTCTGCCCGAGGCGGTTGTCGATGACAACGTGGCCGTATTGCCCGGTCAGGATGGCCGCAAAATGTCAAAGAGCTACAACAACACGATCCCATTGTGGTTGCCGGAGAAAAAACTGCGCAAGTCGATCATGCAGATTGTGACAAATTCCCTCGAACCCGGACAAGCCCAAGCAGACCGAAGATTCGTCCCTTGTTTGCGATTTATTCCGCCTTTGCCAATGCCGGCCAGCGCGCAGAAATGGAGCAGGCATTTGCGGATGGCATCGGCTGGGGCGATGCCAAGCAACAGTGTTTTGAGCTGATCAACGGCGAACTGGCCAGCGCCAGGTCGGTGTATGAGGCGCTGATCTCCGATCCAGCCAAAATCGAACGCCGTTTGCTGGAGGGTGCCGAACGGGCACGTGAAATCACCGGTCCCTTCATGCGCGAGTTACGCGACGCGGTGGGTATACGCCCGCTGGCCTGACGGATGGCGTGACGGATGGCTTGAGCGTGAAAGAAATGTCTGAAAATCCGCCGGGTAATCCCGGCATACAGGTTGCCGCCTTTTATAAGTTTGTCCGGTTAAACGGCCTGCAAGACCTGCAAAGGGGCCTCCTTGATACCTGCGAGGCGGGAGGTTTGCTGGGGACGATCCTGCTCGCCCACGAGGGTATCAACGGTACCGTGGCGGGCCCCCGGGAAGGTATGCAGGAATTGTTTACCTGTTGTCGCCGCGTCACGGGTCTCGAAGACCTCGCGCTACAAGGTTTCCTACTGTCAGCAGAATCCGTTCCACCGCATGAAAGTGCGTCTTAAAAAAGAAATCGTCACACTCGGTGTCAAAGGTATCGATCCCACCCGCCAGGCCGGGGAGTACGTTGCGCCTGAGCATTGGAATGACCTGATCAGCCAGGCCGGTGTGCGTCTTATCGATACGCGCAATGACTACGAGGTCAATCTGGGAACGTTTGCCGGGGCGGAAAACCCGCGGACACAATCCTTCCGGGACTTCCCGGCCTGGGTCGAAGAACACCTCGATTCCGATAAGGACCAACCGCTCGCCATGTTTTGCACCGGCGGTATCCGCTGCGAGAAATCGACGGCCTACCTGAAAGAACTGGGTTACCAGAACGTCTATCACCTCGAGGGCGGCATACTCAATTACCTGGAAAAAGTACCGGCAGATAAAAGCCTGTGGCAAGGCGACTGTTTCGTTTTTGACAACCGCGTAACGGTCGACCACGACTTGAGCGAAGGCCGTTATGAACTGTGCCCGGCGTGCCGTATGCCGCTGTCCGAAGAAGACCGTGCTGCTCCCGAATTTGAGAAAAACGTTTCCTGTCCGAAGTGCTTTGACCGCCTGACCCCCGAGCGCCGCGCCAGCCTGGAGGAACGCGGGCGTCAGATCGAGCTGGCTGCGGCCAGGGGGGAAAAACACATCGGCCGCCGTTGAGCGCTGTACCGACTGGAAGCATCGGAGGATCACGGTTAAGATGTGGCAATCCAAATCCAGGCGGGACTTATGCAAGCAACTGAATCATCAGGAACGGACGTCACGACAACGGTTTTACAACAGGAGCTGGATCTGTCCCGGTATATTCCGGATAGTCTGCTACCCATCTGGAATTTTTTTACCCCCTATCCCTGGTTGCTCACGGTGTTGCTTGTCGCCGCTGCTTATTTTTTTGGCAAGCTGTTGAAAATGATCATCTCCCGCAGCCTGTCGCGGTTCGTCGCGAAAACCAGCAGCGACGCCGATGACCGCCTGGTCGAATACCTGACCAGCCCACTGGTGTTGACCATGGTCAACCTGTCCTTGATGTTGGCGGTTTCGCTTTATGATTTACCGACCACATTGCGGACTGCGACGCTTGCAATATTGGCCAGTATCCTGCTGTTCTCGTGGTTACGCGCCGGTCTGCGTACGGCAAGTGTGCTGCTGCAATTGGTCGCCAGCAATTCACACCGTTTCGAAATTGTCCAGGAAAGAACCATCCCCCTGTTTGACATGACCATCAAGTTATTGCTGGTGGGCATGGCCGCGTATTTCATATTGCTGATCTGGGGTATCAACCCGACGGCCTGGCTGGCTTCCGCTGGTGTGATCGGTATTGCCGTGGGTTTTGCTGCCAAGGATTCCCTTGCGAACCTGTTCTCCGGCATTTTTATCGTTGCCGATGCCCCTTACAAGGTAGGCGATTACATCGTCCTGGGTACCGGTGAACGCGGTCAGGTGACCCACCTCGGGATGCGCTCGACACGCCTGCTGACACGTGATGACATAGAGGTAACCGTTCCGAACGCCGTGATTGCCAATGCCAAGATCATCAACGAGAGCGGTGGTCCTTGGCTGAAACACCGCATCCGTGTGCCGGTCGGTGTGGCCTATGGCAGTGATGTCGATGAGGTTTGTAGCTTGCTGTATGAAATTGCCACCGATCTTCCCGAGGTCGTCAAGGAACCTGCGCCGCGTGTTCGCATGCGCGCTTTGGGCAACAGTTCGCTCGATTTTGAATTACTGGCCTGGATCGATCATCCGGAATTACGCGGCCGCGTCCGTCATAATTTATTGATGAATATTTACAAGGGTCTCAATCAGAAAGGTATCGAAATACCGTTCCCGCAAACGGACATACACGTACGCAGCATGCCGGACAAGGCCGAATTGGAGAACTGATTCGCGCAGCGCTTTGCGGATTATCCCGAATATTTTGCCCGAATATTTCGCCCAAATATTTCGCCCAAATATTTCGCCCAAATATTTCGATTAACGCTCAGCCAGTTTTTCCAGGATGGCCTCACGTGCACCATCGAGCGGGATTTCGGAGTTTTCAGAATCCGTGCGGTGGCGATATTCGAGCGCCCCGCTGTCCAGGCCACGTTCCCCGATGACCACCCGGTGCGGTATTCCGATCAGTTCCATGTCGGTGAACATCACGCCGGGCCTGAGGTCGCGGTCGTCATACAGCACGTCCACACCCGCATCGAGCAATTCGGCATAAAGTTTTTCCGCAGCCTCGCGCACGCGGTGCGATTTCTTCGCATTCATCGGTAACACCACCACCTGGAACGGCGCGATGGGTCCTGGCCAGCATATGCCGCTATCGTCAAAGTTCTGTTCGATGGCGGCGGCAACGATACGCGAAATGCCAATGCCGTAACACCCCATGGGCATGATGTGTGACTTGCCATCCTCACCGAGCACGACGGCGTTCATCGCTTCAGAATAGGCCGTTCCAAGCTGGAAAATGTGTCCGACTTCTATGCCACGCGCCATCTGCAGATGGCCCACGCCATCCGGACTCCTGTCACCTTCGACGGCCGTTCTCAGGTCGGCGGTCACCGGCGTGTCGAGATCGCGGTCCCAGTTGATGCCAAAGTAATGCTTGCCGTCGGTGTTTGCCCCGGCGGCAAAATCCGACATCAGGGCCACTTCGAAATCCGCGATCACGGGGATTGGCAAGCCAACCGGTCCAAGTGAACCCGGTCCCGCGCCGACAGCATCGCGAATTTCCTTGTCCGTGGCGAATTCCAACGGGCTGGCGACCTGCAACAGCTTTTCCGCCTTGAGGGCATTGAGCGTGCGGTCTCCGCGAACCAGCAATGCGACAAAAGCGGCCGGCAGACCTTCCGCTGCGTGCACGATCAGGGTCTTGATGGTTTTCTCAACATCAACCCCGTAACCGTTTACAAGTTCTTCAATGGTATGCGTGTCCGGTGTATCCACCGTGCGCAATTCCTGGCCCGGCGCGGCCAGGTCGCTTTCGGGTTTGAGGGTCGGGGTCAGCTCCACGTTGGAGGCATAATCCGACTGGTCAGAAAATGCGATCTGGTCTTCGCCGGAATCCGCCAGCACGTGAAATTCATGGGACTTGCTGCCGCCGATTGCGCCGGAATCGGCCTCCACCGAGCGGAAACGCAGCCCCAGGCGGGTGAAAATGCGCGAATAAACCTCGTACATTTCCCAGTAGGTTTTATCCAGGCTGGCGAAGTCGATGTGGAAGGAATAGGCATCCTTCATCAAAAACTCGCGTGAGCGCATCACACCGAAGCGCGGACGGATTTCGTCACGGAACTTGGTTTGAATCTGGTAAAAGGTGATCGGCAGTTGCTTGTAACTGCGTATTTCACTGCGGACGTAATCGGTTATGACCTCTTCGTGCGTCGGGCCAAAGCAATATTCGCGGCCGGCGCGGTCCTTGATCTTCAGCAGTTGCGCGCCAAATTTCTCCCAGCGGCCGGTTTCCTGCCATAACTCACTCGGCTGCACCGCCGGCATCAGTATCTCCAGGTAACCCGCCTTGTTCAATTCGTCGCGTACGATGTCCTCGACCTTGCGCAAAACACGCAAGCCCAGCGGCGTCCAGGTATAAATACCGGAAGTGAGTTTACGGATCATACCGCTGCGCAGCATGAGCTGGTGGCTGACGATCTCAGCCTCGGCCGGGGTCTCCCGGGTCGTAAACAGGTGAAAATGACTGGTTTTCATTTTGAATCCGCTGAATTATCGGCAGGTCTGCTGCGCCAAAAAGCGATATTCTAGCGTGCAATGCCTGCCAGTACACGCTTCAATTTGGAAGCTTGACCGTGTGGCTTAATTACTGCAGTTTTTAGCGATAAAGGTTTTGGCTTCGTCCAATGTTTTGAGACGCACATTGTCATCCATACGGGTAACCGTTCCGTCTTCCGCTTGAACCATGACCCGGGGAGAGGGTTCCAGTTGGGCGACGATGGTCCGCCGCTGCGCGCAGGCCTGCTCCATTATTTTCTTTTGTTCTTCATATTCTGCACGCTTCTTCGCGCGTTCATCCGCTATTTGCTGGCCCAGCGACGGTTGCGGGTCGGCCGCCGGTGCGTTTGCATACGGGTCGGTGGCGGCGGCGGCCGAACCGGCGTCGCTACGGCTCTGCTTGACGGTTATTTGCTCCGACTTTACGTTTTCGGGTGGCTGGTCCACGAAGTGAACGACACCATTCTCATCTACCCAGCGATAAATTTCTTCAGCCGCCATGGCATCCGTTGCCAAATTTGCCAGCGTGGCGATCAGGGCCGTCATCATAATGGTTGCAATACGCACCTTTGTTTCCTTTTTCGGAGATTATCCAGCTGTTTTATATCACAGTTCTTTCGTTTCACCCAATAAAACGGCAGGTTGGCGTGCTATCATCGGCAACCATATGACTTATTGGATTCATGAATGATTTTAGACAAATCTAAACGTAGACGGGGGGTGTACCTGTTACCCAACCTGTTGACATCGGCAGCGCTTTTTGCCGGTTTCTACTCGGTGATTTCGGGTATCAACGGAAAATTCGAGTCGGCTGCAATCGCCATTATTATCGCGGGTTTGCTGGACGGGCTGGACGGCCGCGTGGCACGCATGACCAATACCCAGAGTGATTTTGGCGAACAATACGACAGCCTCTCCGACCTCATCTCTTTTGGCTTGGCACCGGCCCTGTTGGCCTTCAACTGGTCGCTTTCCAGTCTCGGCGAAATCAGTACCTTTGCAGGCAAACTTGGCTGGCTGGCCGCGTTTCTTTACATGGCGTGCACCGCCCTGCGACTCGCCCGTTTCAATACCCAGGTGGGTATTGCAGACAAGCGTTATTTCCAGGGTCTGGCCAGCCCCGCGGCGGCCGGCACACTCGTATTTACAATCTGGTTTTTTGTGGATAATAACGTCGATGGTGAAACCGTACGCTGGCTGATTTTCTTAGAGACGGTCGCGCTGGGTATATTGATGTTTTCAAACGTCCGCTACTACAGTTTTAAAGCCGCACCTGGTGGAGGGGAGAAAGTACCCGCGTTCTGGCTGTTGCTGTTACTGCTGATCATCGTCCTGCTGGCGCTCAATCCACCGGTGATGGGTATGAGCCTGGGCTTTGTATACGTGTTGTCCGGGTTGTTTATCACCATTGCAACACGTCGTAACTGGAAGCTCAAACGGCATCAGCGGCCATCCAGGGACACAGCCGTTGAAACGGATGCCGGTGCTTCGAAGAAGGATAAAAAAGCCAGTGCTGACAAGCAGCCTGACGACGGAGGGCCGAATGCTTAGCGCTAGGCAACAGGCCTATCTCGAGGCGATGGATATCACCGTTTGGAATTTGCGTGAAAGCACCTCGGCCGAACCGCTTGCGACAAGTGAACCCGTAACACTGAAGCTGGGGCCCGGCAGTGGCGGCATATTGCTGATATGCGCGGCTGACGATGAGTCGGCCGGGCGTCTGGCCAGCGACATCAACCGGGTGCTGGGGGGGAATCCTGTCTGGGGCTGGCCCTTCGGTGACGAAGACGCGCTCGATCTTGGCAGTGCTATTGAAGAAAACCTGTTCACCACTGTCGCTTTTTTTGGCGAGGCCCTGGCAAGGCGGTTTTTTGATAGCGGGCCTCCCGTCCATTTCAAAACCGCCAACGTGGTGATGTTGCCGTCGATGCGGGAAATACAGGACACAGCCGGGGCGCGCAAGTCGCTCTGGGCAAGCTTTTGCCGCTCGGGTATCCTCGAGCAGGGTTAATGTATAGCGAGCAGGGTTATTGTATAGGGTTAATGCATCTTGATCGTAATGCCTGATAAAAAACACCCGCTGATCCGGCGCCTGGGCCAGGAAGACGTGGACCGGATTTATGAGATCGAGCTACTCGCCTATCCGTTTCCATGGTCGCGTGGCCTGTTCGTGGAGTGTCTGCGTGCGGGTTATGCCTTTTTTGGCCTGCAGGTTGGAAAGGACCTGGCGGGCTACACTATTTTTAACTGGGCGGCTGGCGAAGCGCACTTGCTGAACCTGTGTATCCATCCCGAATGGCAACACCGTGGTTACGGCAGCCTGATGCTGGAATACGCGATCAATCACGCGGTCAGGCACGGCAACGAGGCGATGTATCTCGAGGTGCGCACCAGCAATACGCATGCTGCCCGGCTGTACAGGAACCGGGGCTTCAAGGTCATTGGAAACCGGCGCTCGTATTACCAGGCAGGTGACGGGCGCGAGGACGCGATCGTCATGCGCCTGGCATTTCAATCAGCGGAAACTTAGCCCAGACCCCATGTGCCTGAGCAAAGGTCAGTCAATATAAGCACCGTCATCCCGGTGCTAATAGCGTAGTTCGGAGCGCGCTGTTGGATGTCCTCTGACTGCGTGTCCTGGTAGTGGCTACCCGTTCCGGCTCCTTCCAGTGATATTAACCCGCATATGTCACCAGTCGGTATAGGGCCTGCTAACATGTATCTGAATTGGTTGAACTAAATGACGAATTCATCGATAAAGTCCGGGGTATACTTTGTACCCGGCGCAATACCTGTCCCGGCCCTGGCTTGTCCCTATACGACTGGACTTGGTCTTCCCTCCACCAATAGCTATAGCTATTGGTGTCAGTCCAGCCCGGTGTCCGGTCGCATATGTCCTGCGCCATCATCCGGGATACTGGTGAAATATGCGGGTTAAGTGGGACAGCAGTGGATCCGACCCCTTAATTATCAGTTTGATCGATCGTACGAAAAAGCATAGCCCCGCTATGGTTTGAGAATCGGGTTAATCCAGCAGCTTCTTGAGTTTTTTGATTTGCTCCCTGAAACCCGCAACCTTTGTTTTGAATGCGGCCTGACGTTGCTTTTCCTGCTCCACCACGGCCGCGGGTGCATTGCTGACAAACCGGCTGTTGCCCAGCTTGGCCTCGGATTTTTTTAATTCCGCAAGTTCGCGTTCAAGCAACTTGCCGAGCCTGGCCAACTCGTCCTCCCGGTCGACCAGTCCCTTCAGGGATACGAGGATTTTAAGGTCCGCAACCAGCGCCACCGAATATTCCGAGGTATCGGCGTCCGCTTCGAGCCATTGACCCAAACGGATCCTGCCGACCGCCGAGAGCAGCGGTGCAAACCGTTGCTGCCTGTCCCTGTCGATCGCGGTTCCTGCCTGGAATACAACGTCGAGGGGTTTTCCGGGTGACACGTTCAATTCGGCGCGTATGTTGCGCACGCCCTGTAATACGTTTTGCAGCCAGCCGATGTCCTCTTCCGCCTGGCTGTCGGTTTGACCCGCCGGTGGATACGCCTGCAGCATGATGCTGTCGCCATCGATTTCCAACGGCGCCTTGAGACGTTGCCAGATTTCCTCGGTGATAAACGGCATAAACGGGTGCAGCGCGCGCAGGCTGCTTTCCAGGACATGCAGCAGGGTATAGCGGGTGGCATTCTTCTGGTCTTCGGTTCCGTTCTGGATGACCGGTTTGGACAGCTCCAGGTACCAGTCGCAATATTCATTCCAGAAAAATTCATACAGACGCTGCGAGGCAAGATCCAGCCGGTATGCATCGATGTGCGAGCGCACGTCGGCCACCATCCTGTTCAAGCGGGACATGATCCAGCGGTCTGCCGCACTGGTCTGCTCAACGGCGCGGACCGCGTGTCCGGAGGTGCTCATGAGTACGTATCTCGCGGCATTCCAGAGCTTGTTGCAGAAATTCCGGTAGCCGTCGACCCGGTTGAGGTCGAAACGTATGTCGCGGCCATTGGTGGCCAGGGCTGCAAACGTGAAGCGCAGTGCATCGCTGCCGTAGGCAGGGGTGCCTTCCGGGAAATCGTGGCGGATATTTTTCTCGATCTGCGGCGCCATGTGCGGTTGCATCAGGCCGGTGGTGCGTTTCCTGATCATGTCCTCGAGGCTGACGCCGTCGATCAGGTCGAGGGGGTCGAGTACATTACCCTTGGATTTGGACATTTTCTGTCCGTGGGCATCGCGGATCAGGCCGTGTACGTAAACCTCCCGGAACGGTACGTCGCCCATGAACTTCAGACCCATCATGATCATCCTCGCCACCCAGAAGAAAATGATATCGAAACCGGTCACCAGCACGTTGGTGGGATAATACTTGTCCAGTCGCGGGGTCTTTTCGGGCCAGCCGAGCGTGCTGAAAGGCCACAGGGCGGAAGAAAACCACGTGTCGAGCACATCTTCGTCCTGTTTAAGCGGCACATCGTCACCGAGTCCGCTGCGCTGGCGGGCATCGGCCTCATCGAGGCCGACATGGATGCCGCCATCGGGGCCGTACCATGCCGGTATGCGGTGACCCCACCATAACTGGCGTGATATGCACCAGTCTTCTATGCGGTGCATCCAGTCAAAATAGGTCTTGTTCCAGTTCTCCGGCACAAAACGTATGTCGCCTTTCTCAACCGCTTCGATCGCCGGTCCGGCCAACGGTGCGATTTTGACGTACCACTGGTCGGTGAGGTAGGGCTCAACGACCGCCCCGGACCTGTCGCCGTGCGGGACCATCAGGGTGTGCGGCTCGATTTTTTCCAGCAGGCCTGCCGCGTCAAGGTCTGCCACGATCTGTTTGCGGGCGGCGAAACGGTCAAGACCCCGGTAGGCTTCGGGTGCGTTGTCATTGATACTGGCGTCGTCGTTGAGCACGTTGATCACCTGCAACTGGTGACGTTTACCCATTTCATAGTCGTTAAAATCGTGCGCCGGGGTAATTTTCACGCAACCGGTGCCAAATTCGATATCGACATAGCTGTCGGTAATGACCGGGATGCGACGTCCGGTCAGAGGCAGTTCCAGTTCGACGCCATGCAGGTCGAGATAGCGGGGATCATCCGGATTGACCGCGACAGCCGTATCGCCCAGCATGGTTTCAGGACGCGTGGTCGCGACCACCACGTAGCCGCTGCCGTCCAGCTTCGGGTAACGGATATGCCAGAGTTGGCCTTGCGCTTCCTCGGCGATGACTTCCAGGTCGGACAGGGCCGTGTGCAAAACCGGGTCCCAGTTCACCAGCCGTTTGCCACGGTAGATCAGGTCCTCGTGGAAGAGATCGACAAAGACCTTTGTCACCGCACGGGACAGGTCCTCGTCCATCGTGAAACGGTCATTTTCCCAATCCACGGATGAACCCAGACGACGCATCTGCCGGGCGATCTGGCCACCCGAAGTACTTTTCCAGTTCCAGACCGCGTCGACAAATTTCTCGCGCCCGATGTCGTGGCGGGAAACCCCGTCATCGGCCAGTTGTCGTTCGACCACCATCTGGGTGGCAATACCTGCGTGGTCCATACCGGGCTGCCACAATACGGACTCGCCCTGCATGCGGTGAAAGCGCGACAGCACATCCATGATGGTGTCCTGGAAGGCGTGGCCCATGTGCAGGTTGCCCGTCACGTTCGGCGGCGGCAACATGATGCAGTAGGGCGTTTGCGCCTGGCTGGGTGAGAAATAGCCTTTCTCCTCCCAAAATTGGTACCAGCGTCCCTCGATGGCGTCTGGTTGATAACTTTTTTCCATTATTTGCTCATTTCGTGGGTCTGGGGGTTGAGGCCCAGGTTGCGATAGACTTTGTATTTCAGCCTTGAGGCTTCCTTTTCGTTTTCGTTGGAGGGAACAATCTCCAATACGCGGCTGAATCTTTCAGGTTGCGGCACAGCGTCGGGGCAAAGGTTAATGACGACGTCGGCCGTATTCAAGCCGGAAAGTGTGCCGATGTTGACCGGTGCCTTGCCGGAACCCGGTCCGCCGGTCCTGGCGTGCGGAACAAACCGCCCCGGCGGATACTCCCACATCAGCTCATCCAGCTGATCACCGGCAGTTTCCGTGGCCGTGATGATGAAAATCCTCTGATTGCGTTCGAGCGCCATCAACGCCAGGCGGCAGGCCAGTTTGGCCGCGCCCGGCGACGACGCTCCCAACAGGTAAAAATCGACCTGGCAGGACTCGGGATGGGTGAGGTTGCCGGACAAGGGTAGGAAAACTCGGTGCCGGTATTCTCAGACCTGGTTGATCAGGAACTGGGTTAGCAGGCCGGCCGGCCTGCCGGTTGAACCCTTGTCGCTGCCCCATATCCAGGTCGATCCTGCGCAATCAATATGGGCCCATCGCTGGTCTTCGGTAAAGCGCGAGAGAAAGCAACCCGCGGTGATACTGCCCGCCGCCATGCCACCGACATTTTTCATATCTGCGAAGGCCGATTTGAGTTGCGGTTGGTAATCATCCCAGATAGGCAGACGCCAGCCCCGGTCGACCGCTGTTTCACCCGCCTGGATCAATTCTTCGGCAAGGTCGTCATGTTTGCTCATGATGACGGAGGCGTGGTGTCCGAGTGCGACCACGGCGGCCCCGGTCAAGGTGGCCACGTCTACAAGGGCCACGGGGTTGAAGCGCTGGCTGTAGGTCAGCGCATCACACAATACCAGGCGGCCTTCCGCATCGGTGTTCAGCACTTCAATGGTTTTCCCCGACATCGAAGTCAGCACATCGCCGGGACGATAGGCATTGCCGCCCGGCATGTTTTCAGCCGTGGCCACGATACAGATCACGTTGATGGGCAATTGCATGTCGACACAGGCCTCGAATGCCCCGATAACACTGGCAGCACCGCCCATGTCGAACTTCATCTGTTCCATGTTTGGCCCGGGCTTCAGCGAGAGCCCGCCGCTGTCGAAAGTAATGCCCTTGCCAACGAGCACGGTGGGCCTGACCTGTTCATCCGCGCCCTGGTATTTGAGCACGATCAGTTTGGAACCGTATTGGCTGCCGCGGCCGACCGCCAGCAAGGCCCACATCTTGAGTTCAGCCATTTGATCCTCGTCCAGCACTTCCAGGCTGACATTCCTGTAGTCATTTGATATCTGGCTGGCGGTTTCCGCCAGGAAGGCGGGGCTGCAGATATTGGGTGGCAGGTTGCCGAGTTCCATCGAGCGTAAATAACCCTTGGCGATACCCCTGGCCTCGGTCAGCGCGGTTTGCAGATCGTTCGGGGCATTGAACGAGGCATCGGCGAGTGGCTGGTTATCATCATCCTTGGGCTTCTTGGTGGCCGTGTAACGGTAGTTGGCTTTTTCCAGGTTGACAGCCGCCTGGCGAAGACGCCAGTGTGCGGTCGTGCTTTTTATCTCGATTTCATGCAGGCAGATATGTGCGGACGTGGCGGTGTGATCCCTGAGGAATGCGCCGGCAATGGAGCAATTATTGTCGTAGCGGACAGGGGTGAACTTTTCGATTTTTCCACAACCGACAACGAGGATGCGCTTCGCTTTAACTCCATCGAGTCCATGCAGCAGGGTGGATTCTTTCCAGTCCGTGCCGACATCTCCGCTCTGAATTAATTTCTGCAATTCGCCGCTGCTGGCTTTGTCGATCAATTCAGCTGATCCCTGCAACGGCGCATCTTCGAATACGCCAATGACCAGGCACGCGGTTTCGATATCTGTTGCCAGAGTTGTGTCTAGTGTAAATTTCATTAGTTTGGGTCCTTTGCTCGAATCCCCGCCCGGAAATTGACCGGAGGATCCCTTAACACTGATAGAATGCGGACGAATCGAGCATTCTACAAGAATTGTACGCGAAGATACTAACATTGAGCATATTGCAAAAATATATATTTCGTGAGTGGTTTTGGACTGCTTTGGCTGTAAGCATTGTCCTGGTGATCGTTTTGCTCGGTGCATACCTGAGCGATATGCTCAAAGATATTGCCGGCGGCCGGATTCCGGCGGGACTGTTGGGTATCCAGCTGGCATTGCACCTGCCGGAAACGATGAGCAATATTTTGCCGCTGGCGGGCTTCGTTGCGGTCATGTGGGGCCTGGGTCGTTTTTACCGCGACCAGGAAATGGCCGTCATGCGTTCAAGCGGCTTTAATTGGAAAAATCTTTTAAGACCCCTGTTCAGCCTGGTGATGCCGATGGCAATTGCATTGCTGTTGCTGGGTTTGCTGATCGCGCCGAACGCCTCGCGGATGGCGGAGGAGCAACTGGAAGCAGCGTTTCGTTCTGCCGCAATCTGGGGCTTGCAGGCCGGCAAGTTCCACGTACTCAAGCAAGGCGACCTGGTGTTGTACGCTGAAGCCATAGAAGAAGATGGCAGCACCCTTAAAAACATTTTTATCAAGCAACGCCACAAGGGGCGGGAACAGGTATGGGTGGCCCACAAGGGCCGTTACTGGATGGATACCGAAACGGGCGACCGTTACCTGGTGCTGGAAGAGGGCAAGGTGACCGACGTTGCCGCGGGGCAACTCGATGTGCGGGTGCTGAGTTTTGCGCGTAACGATCTGCGTTTACCGGAACCCGAATTTCGAAAACGAAAAAATGCCAATATCAACTCGGTTACCTCGGCGGTACTGATGGATACCGGGAATGCGGAGTCGATTGCAGAATTGCAGTGGCGTTTGTCGCCCGCCATCAGCGTCGTCGTGCTGGGTCTGCTGGCCATCCCGCTGGCACACTCGGAGCCCCGTGAAGGTCGGGGTGTCAGGGTTGTGCTCGGTATCCTGGTCTACATACTTTATGGAAATTTGCTGTACCTGTGCCGGACCTGGGTGATAGACGGAATAATTCCCACCTATATCGGGATGTGGTGGGTTCACGTGGTTTTCCTCGTCATCAGTTTTGTGTGGGTTCGCCGGCAGGGCCGGTTTCCGGTAAGGGCGGGGTGACGTGTTCAAGACCGTTGACACGTATATCGGCAAGACCGCCATCCTCGGGATTCTGCTCGTTTGGGTCAGTCTTACCGTGCTGATGCTGATGTTCAGCATACTCGGTGAATTACGCGGCACCACGGCCAGCTACGGCGCAGCTGATGTTATCTGGTTCGTGTTCCAGACGGGGCCGAGACTCGCTTACCAGATTTTCCCGGTATCGGCCCTGATCGGGACTTTGCTCGGTGTCGGCGGCCTGGCGAGTGCGAACGAGCTGGTTGCTTTCCGGGTTTCCGGTGTCTCGAGACTCAGGCTGGCTGCTGCCGGTATCGCCGGAACCCTGATGATAACGATACCGGTAATGGCCATCGGCGAGTGGGTCGCGCCCGATGCCGAGCAACAGGCGCGCGCCTATCGCTTGAGCCGGCTGGTCGGCCAGGTCATCATTGGCGGCTCATCCGGAATGTGGATCAGGGACGGAAGTGATATTGTCAATATACGCCGGCCTTTGCTGACCGCGGACCGCGGAAAGCAATCCATCAGTTTCCAGGAAGTGGAAATACACCACTTCGAAGGCTTTACCGGATTGCAGAAAATCACCCGCGCCGATAGCGCTTTCTTCGATGGCGATGAATGGAGACTCGAGGGCGTTTCAATCATCGAGATCACGGATTCGGGTGTCATTCCGACGACTTTTGACCATGCGCGATGGGTTTCCGCGATCAAACCGGAATTGTTGGAATCGGTCGTCACGCGTCCGTTTTATCTATCCATCAGCGCCTTGTGGGACCAGATAAAATACCTGAAAAAGAATGGCCTGGATGACAGGATCTATCAATCCGCAATTTGGGAGAAGATTACCTACCCGTTTGCAATCATTGCGCTGGTGCTCGCGGGCATGCCATTCGTATTTGGCTCTTCCAGGCAACAAAACCACGGTTTCAGGCTGTTTATCGGTATGACGCTCGGTGGTGTCTTCATGCTGGTAAACGCGGGTGCGCAGAACCTTGCAACGGCGTATTCGCTGCCGGTCGCCTTAAGCATGGCCACGCCTTCTGCCATCCTGATGATTGTCGCGGTTACCGTTTTGCGCCGTTCCTCTTAGCCCGGACATTGCATCAGTATCCCGGAAGATGGCGCACGGCTGAGCGCCGGGTTGGACTGAGAGCCGTAGCAGGGCTGCGGGTGGAAGGAACGGGTTACGCAGTAGATCATGTTAAGTCCGACAGACTGCCAGGGGCTGGTTAAGATTTGATCAACAGCGTGTGCGCGGCCAGGTCGTGCCAGGTACGGTTTCGGGAATCCAGCAGCGCCCAGAGAATGCCGAGGCCAAAAGTGCCGAGTGAAACGAGACCGACAAGAAACCGCAACAAACACCTTGGCCAGGAAATGATCAGGCCATTGTAAGCGACCAGCCGAATCCGCCAGGCGCGCATCCCAATGGTCATGCCACCGTAGCGCCAGCAACCGCCCAGGTAGGCGAAACAGACCGCCACCAACCACAGCGTAAACCATAAGTCACGCAAGGCTGCCTTGTGTACATCGCCGAACGGCAACGCGGCCGCAGATGCCAGTATCAATAAAGCGAGCAAAACGAGCCCATCGTAAATCATGGCCAGCAAGCGCCGCGGCAACGGGCAATAGCTAAGATCGGTCATTTCTGCGTCTCTGCCTTTTTCCACACTAGTGTAGTGTCAACCCTGTAACGTAGGTTCAGTGTTCACCAGAACGTTCAGCACAAGGCACATTCGCGCCGGAATAGTGGTTCTATGCCAAGCGAGTGTCACTGGAAGCCCGTTGGATCGTTGGGACAAGTTTACAACCATATTCTGTCTGCCACATATTTCCGCTTACGTTATCATTGCCGGCATGTATGAAAACCATGCTCAGGGGATGTCGAAATGAAGACCGGAGACCAGGAAGCCAAAACCGTCGTCAGGATCGATCCGGTCGTCGAGCGGTTTCTGGATAACCTGTGGGCCGAGCGTGGACTCAGTGACAACAGTCTGCAGAGCTACCGTCACGATCTGGCCTATTTACAAAAGCGCCTGGCTGTTCGGGGCAAGCCCGTCAGCGAGGCCACGCGTGAAGATCTCCTGGCGATACTTGCCGCCGAAATGCAAAAGGGCAAAAGTCCACGGTCCTTATCGCGATACCTGTCGGCCTACCGCCAGTTCTATCGCTGGCTGGTACGTGAGGGCAAAATCTCCAGCGATCCGGTGGCATTGATCGAAAGCCCCAAAACCGGACGAGGGCTACCCAAGGCCCTGACGGAGGAGCAGGTCGAAGCCCTGCTCAATGCGCCGGACACCGGCAGCACGCTGGGATTGCGGGACAGGGCCATGCTGGAACTAATGTACGCGACCGGCTTGCGTGTGAGCGAGTTGGTCGATCTTCAATTGCACAATATCAATCTCAACCAGGGGGTTGTCCGGGTGATGGGCAAGGGGCAAAAAGAGCGCCTGGTGCCGATTGGGGACGAAGCGCACGAAAGCCTGAAAAACTACCTTTCATCGGCAAGACCGGAGTTTTTACAGGGCGCGCAGACCAATAGCGTATTTGTGACCTCGCGTAAATCCGGTATGACGCGCCAGGCCTTCTGGTACATGGTGCGCCGCTATGCCGTCCAGTGCGGCATTTCGAATAAACTGTCGCCGCACACATTGCGTCATTCGTTTGCAACCCACCTGCTCAATCACGGTGCCGATTTACGTGTCGTTCAACTGCTGCTCGGACACAGCGACCTTTCGACCACGCAAATCTACACGCACATCGCCCGCGAAGGCCTGAAACGGATGCACGAGGCGCATCATCCGCGTGGTTGAACCGGGGTGCATCCACCGGCCCTAGTGCCAGTCAGAGAGAAGCCGCAGCATAAGAATCCGCATACCCAAGCCGGGATGCGGGTACCTCCCCCTGAGACCTTCAAAAACAGGGATGTTTTTGGACAGCCTATAGGGACATACCCGTGGCGTGTCTCAGCGGGAGGCACCCGTGTCGCGGCACCCGGATGGCACCGAACCTGAAGAATTCAA
Source organism: uncultured Gammaproteobacteria bacterium (assembly GCA_963801195.1). Classification (GTDB taxonomy): domain Bacteria; phylum Pseudomonadota; class Gammaproteobacteria; order Xanthomonadales; family SZUA-36; genus SZUA-36. The sequence goes on from CAWDDX010000004.1 coordinate 102,628, forward strand.
TCTTGGGGTTTGGTGGGAACTGCGAGCTCAAAAATGAGCCATGCTACGGCATAGCACTTCCCAGGCGCTGTGCGGGGCTGAAAGCAGCTGCAGCATAAGAATCCGCATACCACAGCCGGGATGCGGGTACCTCCCCCTGAGACCTTCAAAAACAAGGATGTTTTTGGAGAGCCTATAGGGACATACCCGTGGCGTGTCTCAGGGGGAGGCACCCGTGTCGCGGCGCCCGGATGGCTCCGAACCTGAAGAATTCAATCTTGGGGTTTGGTGGGAACTGCGAGCTCAAAAATGAGCCATGCTACGGCATAGCACTTCCCAGGCGCTGTGCGAGACTGAGAGAAGCCGCAGCATAAGAATCCACATACCCAAGCCGGGATACGGGTACCTCCCCCTGAGACCTTCAAAAACAAGGATGTTTTTGGAGAGCCTATAGGGACATACCCGTGGCGTGTCTCAGGGGGAGGCACCCGTGTCGCGGCGCACGAATGGCAGCGGGCCTAAAGAATCCGAACTTGAGGTCTGGTGGGAGTTGGATGTTTAAAGACTAAGTCGTGCTACAACTGAGCAATCGCGCCGCACATCCATGTGCTCTATCGCGATATACCGTTCATACCCCATGGCACCCTCTCGACCAGTACCCGGTCTCACCTTGTCCTGAACATAGGGGTTGAACTTTTCCACGCATACATGTCAAATGCAAACAGCACAGACACACTTTAAAATATATAAGACCGGAGAAATCTAAATGAATCGCACAGTGCCTTTGATCGCAGCGTTGCTAACTTGTTTTTTGATGACCTCGGCCTACGCCGACGATAAAGCGGGCCAGGGCTTCGATGCCGTTGAGGCCAAAATTCGATCACTGGTTCCGAATGCCCAAACGATAGCTATCTCGGAAACACCCATCGAAGGAATTTTGCAGGTTCAGATCAATAGTGACATCGTTTATGTGACCGCCAACGGCCAGTACCTGTTGCAAGGCCAGATCATGGATATCGATACCCGCGCCAACCTCACCGATCAGGCCAAATCCGGTATTCGTTTGAGCTTGCTCCAGGGTCTGAACGCAGATGAGCAGATCACGTTTGCACCGGAAAATCCAAAATATGATTTGCTTGTGTTTACCGACCTCGACTGCGGTTACTGCCGAAAACTACACAGCCAGATAAAAGAGTATAACGACGAGGGTATTGCCATACATTACATGGCCTTTCCCCGCGCTGGTATCGGTTCGGATTCATACGACAAGTTCGTATCCGTCTGGTGTGCCGCTGATCAGCAGGAAGCCCTGACACTGGCAAAGAACGGCACAGATCCGCTACCGATGAAATGCCCAAACCCGATCGCCGACCAGTATGAACTGGGCCGGGAAGTCGGTGTAACCGGCACCCCGGCACTGGTCACGACCGATGGAACGTTGATCCCCGGTTATATGCCGCCTGAGCAACTGCGCGAGCGTCTTGAATCCCTGCAGGCTCCGGTACCCGCTGAATAAGACAGCACCGCGCAGAAATTAAATCCGCGCTCAAAAAACCCCGCGACCGGTCGCGGGGTTTTTTTATGTCCAGGACAAGGTACCCATATCCCGGCCTGGGTATGCGGATTCTTATGTTGCGGCTTCTCTCAGAATAAATCAGAGGTTCCTTAACATTGCGTACGTGGATGAACCCTGTGTTGCGGGCGCCAGGAAATTGAACCTGACCCCTTTTGGCTTAACCGCTATAATGTCGGCTGCTAATTCGGGAGCGATACTTTGGCGAAGTTTTTCTGCCTGCTGGGCGGTTCGGCCTATTCTGAATTCCGCAGGCAAAAACTTGTTGATGATTTGCGCCAGCGCGCAGGTCGCGAGTTCTTGTTTACTGCGCAATTCATCTATTTTGTTGAATGCCCGCAAGAACCTTCGCAAGCAGACCGGGCAAGACTCGAAGCCCTGTTACAGGCAAAGTGGGTCAGTGATCTCAATGAACTGTCCGCGCCCGCAGCGCCAATGGACCCCGGCGGACCGAAAATGCCTGCCGGCCATTCCGCGGAATCTTCAGCTGACTCAGCTGCCGGGCTATTGCTGGTGGTGCCGCGTCTTGGCACGCAGTCACCCTGGTCCACCAAGGCCACTGATATTGCACACCTGTGCGGACTGGATGGCGTCGGTCGCATCGAGAGGGGAATCATATTCCACCTGCCTCCGGATACGATGAAGACGGACCTTGCCGGGCTCCTCAAACCCCTGGTCCACGACCGTATGACACAGGCGGTGCTGACCGACCTGCAGGCGGTCGCGGCATTGTTCGAACACCATCCGGCCCGGGCCCTTGGTATTACCGATCTCACGGGTGGTGCACTCGCGGCGCTGCAGAAGGCCAACCGCGAACTTGGGCTGGCCTTGTCAGCAAACGAGATGGAGTACCTGATCACGGCCTACTCCAGGCTGGGCCGGAACCCCACCGATGCGGAACTCATGATGTTCGCCCAGGCCAATTCCGAGCATTGCCGTCACAAGATATTCAATGCCAGCTGGACACTGGACGGTGAGACACAGGCGCATTCCCTGTTTGCCATGATCAGGAACACCCATGCGCAAAATCCGGCGGGCGTATTATCGGCCTACCATGACAATTCCGCGGTCATAGAAGGTCGCCGGAGCCGGCGTTTCCTGACCGCACCCGGCAGCGGTGAATATACCTGGCAGGATGAGGATGTCGGTATACAGATCAAGGTGGAGACCCATAATCACCCCACCGCAATCTCGCCATTTCCGGGAGCGGCAACCGGTTCCGGTGGCGAGATTCGCGACGAGGCCGCGACCGGGCGCGGCGCCCGGCCAAAGGCCGGCCTGAGCGGGTTTTCCGTTTCCAACCTGCACCTGCCGGACAGACCGCGCAGGTGGGAGGAGAACTCCGGTAAACCCGGGCGTATCGCCAGTGCACTGGATATCATGATCGAGGGGCCGATCGGTGCGGCATCATTCAACAACGAGTTTGGCCGCCCGGCACTGACGGGTTATTTCCGCACATTTGAACAAACCATAGGCGGACGGCTGTGGGGTTATCACAAGCCCATAATGCTCGCCGGCGGACTGGGCAACATCCGTCCCGGGCATATCGAAAAACTGCGTTTGCCGGTGGGATCTGCGGTCATCGTCCTCGGCGGCCCGGCGATGTTGATCGGGCTCGGTGGCGGGGCGGCGTCCTCGGTCGGCAGCGGCCAGGGCAACGAAGAACTGGATTTTGCCTCGGTGCAACGCGGTAACCCTGAAATGCAACGACGTTGTCAGGAAGTCATCGACCGCTGTTGCGCCCTCGGGGAGGCCAACCCGATTGTATCGATACACGATGTCGGCGCCGGCGGCCTGTCCAATGCACTGCCGGAGTTGCTGAATGACAGCGCCCGTGGCGGCCGGCTGGAGTTACGCGAGATACCCAGCGCGGACGGCGCCATGTCGCCGATGGAGATCTGGTGCAACGAGTCACAGGAACGTTACGTGCTGGGTATCGAGCAGGACCGCCTGCAGGAGTTTGAGCTTCTGTGTCAGCGCGAACGCTGTCCCTATGCCGTACTGGGCACCGTCACCGAAGAGCGTTTGTTACACCTGGACGACGCCCTGTTGCATCAGCCGCCCGTCGATTTGCCGTTGGACGTGCTGCTCGGCAAGACACCCAAATTGCACCGGGATGCCGAATCCGGGGTCGTCGGTCCGCTTACGGGCCTGCCCGCGGGGACCGCGTTGGAAGATGACCTGTTGAGTGTGCTGCGTTTCCCGGCGGTGGGCAGCAAGTCTTTTTTGATTACCATCGGCGACCGCTCGGTCGGGGGGCTCGTGGCGCGCGACCAGATGGTCGGGCCGTGGCAGGTTCCGGTGGCGGATTCAGCGGTGACCCTGCACAGTTTTCACGGCTACGCCGGTGAGGCCATGGCCGTGGGTGAGCGTACACCACTGGCGGTGGTTAACAGCCCGGCCGCGGCGAGGATGGCGGTCTGCGAGGCGATTACAAACATTGCCAGCGCACCGGTTGCGTCCCTCTCCGATGTGCGGTTGTCTGCCAACTGGATGGCCGCGGCGGGAGAAGAGGGCCAGGACGCTGCCCTGTACGCGGCGGTTAAGTCGGTCGGAATGGAATTGTGTCCGGCGCTGGGTATCGCCATCCCCGTCGGCAAGGACTCGCTGTCTCTGAAAACCGACTGGACGGACGACGCCCGGCCCATGCACATGCTTGCACCGGTCTCCCTGATCGTTTCTGCATTTGCGCCGGTCACGGATGCCCGCCTGGCGCTTACGCCACAGCTCAAAAAAGGCGTCGAAGCCAGCAGCCTGCTGTTGATCGACCTGGGCCGTGGCCAGGACCGTTTGGGCGGTTCGTGCCTGGAACAGGTCCACGGCGTGTTCAGTGACCGGGTTCCGGACCTCGACCTGGCCGCCGACCTGGCCGGCTTTTTTGCCGCCATCCAGGAGCTTATTGCTGACGGGAAAATACTCGCTTACCACGATCGCTCCGACGGTGGCTTAATTACGACCCTTTGCGAAATGGCGTTCTCGGCGCGTTGTGGTCTTGACCTGTCATTTGAAGCGGCCGTGGCCGATGACGCGATCGATGGCACGATCGATGACGCGGATGGGCTTCGCGCACGTTTGTTTGCCGAAGAACCCGGTGCGGTCGTACAGGTGGCCGCTGCGCAAAAGCAGGCCGTGATGACGTGCTTTGAAAAACATGGCCTGGCAAACCTGGTTGTGGACATCGGCACGGCGGTCAGCGGCCACACGCTCAGCATTCAAAGCGGCGGGCGTGTTTGTTTGCGCAGCGATCTACGCAGTCTTCACCAGGCCTGGAGTGAAACCAGTTTTGAAATCCAGAAGCTACGCGATCATCCGCTTTGTGCCGAGGAGGAGTTCGCCCGGACGCTGCACTGGGATCAGCCTTTCCTGAAGCCAAGATTGAGCTTTGACCCCACCCACAACCCGGTATCAACGGCCATCGCCAGTCGTGCAAAACCTGCTGTTGCGATACTGCGCGAGCAGGGTGTCAACGGGCAGGTTGAAATGGCTGCAGCGTTTGACCTGGCAGGTTTCAGGGCAGTTGACGTTCACATGTCCGATTTGCTCGAGCAACGCACAAACCTGTCGGCTTTTCAGGGCCTGGTGGCGTGTGGCGGTTTTTCGTATGGTGACGTATTGGGTGCCGGGCGGGGCTGGGCGGCTTCCGTCCTGTTTCACGAGGAACTGCGGGACCAGTTCGCACGCTTTTTTGAACGTTCAGACCGTTTCGCGCTCGGTGTTTGCAATGGCTGCCAGATGCTGTCTTCGCTACGGAGTATTATACCGGGTGCTGAAAGCTGGCCCGATTTTGTCGCCAACCGCTCAGGTCAGTTCGAGGCACGCCTCAGCCTGGTCAAGGTGCCTGAATCGGCTTCATTGTTTTTCAACGGCATGGCGGGCAGCATGTTGCCGGTGGCAACTGCGCATGGTGAGGGTCGCGCGTTTTTTGGTGGTCAGTTACTGCCGCAGACCCAGATTGCGCTGCAATATGTCAATGCGGACGGCATCACGAATACCGGGTACCCGCAAAACCCGAACGGTTCCCCCGCCGGTATCACCGGCTTGTGCAACGCCGATGGCCGCGTAACGATCATGATGCCTCACCCGGAAAGAAGCCTGCGCACAGTCAATTTCTCATGGGCCCCGGAACACTGGCCGGAGGTCTCCCCGTGGCAGCGAATCTTCCGCAATGCGAGACAATGGGTACAATGATGAACGGATCTGCGGACAATAATGAACTGCGCCTGAGCGAATTGCTGATCCTGGCGGTTTTGTGGATGGTGTTCGGCTTTATGCTCTGGTACTACCTGAGTGCCTTTCACGGTATTCCGGTACGTATGCTGGCCAGTAAAATTCTCTCAGCGGCGCTGGGCAGTGACTTTCTCAACATCATTCCCAACCCGGACCGGCATTACCTGCTCCAGGTACAGACCAATATCCCGTTTCAGTTTCCGGATGGAAGCCGCGAAGCCCTGGGCTTTATCGTCAACCCGCTGATTTTCGGTTATGGACTGCCGTTGCTGTTTGGCCTGGTGATGGCTTCCAGTGCCCCCAAATTGAAGAAGTTATACGTCCTGCTGGGCGGTTACGTGGCCGTTATGTTAATCCAGGTTTGGGGTGTTGTTTGGCAGTCTTTGAAGATGCTGGCTTTCAATTTCGGAGACGACGCACACCAGGTCGTTGTAAACGCGGGCATTTCGGATGAACTGATCGCCCTGTGCTACCAGTTGGGGGTTTTGATATTGCCGCCCCTGGTACCAATTATCTTGTGGGTGCTGGCGAACTGGTCCCTGGTTGAGCAATTTACCGGCTGGCAACGGAACGATAATGCGTGAACACCGGGAACTGTCAACGTGGAATAATGGTCTTTGCTTATCTGCGCCTGTCACTCGCGGGCTGCTGCCATATAAAATGGTGGAAGGGGCTATAATTCAAAAGAAACTCAAATTGCCAGGGATAATACGTGCAAGCAACTGACGAACTGCAAACCAAGGATGTAAAACCAATCAGCAAGGTCGAGGATGAGGTATGTGTTTACCTGATCGACAGCGGCCGCTTGAAAAAATCCGATCTCAAGCGGGCTGAAACTTTTCGTGAGCAAAATGGCGGCAACCTGATCACATTGCTGGTCCGTCTCGGGCTGGTGTCGGAACGTGACGTGGCCGAGGCCGAGTCGAGCCTGTTGGATCTGCCATTGATCACCACGGCTGACCTGCCGGACGAGGCACCGGAAATCGGCAAGCTTTCACTGCGGTATCTGAAACAGAACCTGCTGCTGCCCGTGAGTGTCAACGATGGTGAGATGGTTGTCGTGATGGCCAACCCGAGGGACGAATACGCGCTCAAGGCCCTGTCCATGGCCAGCGGTAAGACCATCCGCCGACAGGTGGGCGTGGCATCCGAGATCGAGAACGGCATTGAAAAACTTTACGGCGTCGGGCGCAGCGCCATGGGGCAGATTGTCGACACGCTGGGCGAGGGTGACGAAGACCTGGAAGATGTTGAACATCTGCGTGACCTTGCCTCCGAAGCACCTGTCATTCGCCTGGTTAACCTGATCATGCAGCGGGCCGTGGAGGCACGCGCATCGGACATCCACATCGAACCGTTTGAAAGCCGGCTTAAAGTCCGTTACAGGATCGATGGCGTGTTGCAGGAAGTGGAGGCCCCGCCGGCCAGTTCCACGGCCGCCGTCATCTCCCGTATCAAGATCATGGCGCGCTTGAATATTGCCGAAAGACGTCTTCCGCAGGATGGCCGCATCATGCACAGGGTGCAGGGCAAGGAACTTGATTTACGTGTCTCGACCGTACCCACCTCGCATGGAGAGAGCGTGGTGATGCGTATCCTGGACCGGGAAAGCATCGTGCTGGATTTTGATTCACTGGGCTTTGATGAGGAATTGAAAAAAACCTTTGTCAAGAACCTGGAAATGCCACATGGCATTATCCTTGTTACCGGCCCCACCGGGTCGGGTAAAACGACAACCCTGTACACGGCACTGAGCCATATCAATACACCGGCAAGAAAAATTATCACCGTCGAAGACCCGGTGGAATACCAGCTCGAAGGGATCAACCAGATCCAGGCACAATCATCCATCGGTCTTGATTTTGCGCACGCCCTGAGGGCCATTGTCCGCCAGGATCCCGATGTCATCATGATCGGTGAAATGCGCGATCTCGAAACGGCCAAGATTGCCATCCAGTCCGCGCTGACCGGTCACCTCGTGCTGTCCACCATCCATACCAATGACGCGGCGGCCGGTATCACACGTATGCTGGACATGGGTGTCGAGGACTACCTGTTGACCTCGACCATCAATGCCATCCTCGCGCAGCGCCTGGTCAGAACCCTTGGCAAGGGCGCCAGGGAGGCTGTTCAGTTATTGCCCGAGGTTGCCGCGGAAATCGGCTTTGGAAATTTCCTCGAACAGGACGTGTATACCGTTTACCGCCCGATCGCCACCGAGGACAACCCCAGCGGTTATTTCGGCCGCACCAGTATCCTCGAACTGCTGCAGATGACGGATTCCATCCGCCGGCTGATCATGCAGCAGGCCACCTCGGGCGAAATCCACGACATGGCCGTCCAGCAGGGGATGCGAACCATGTACCAGGATGGGCTGATCAAGTGTTTGCAGGGCGTCACCACGCTTGAAGAAGTACTCAGAGTGACACAGGAAGCCTGATGCCGCTATTCGAATACAAGGCGGTTTCGCCGGCCGGCGAAACCGTTCGCGGAACGATGGAAGCCGTTTCTGAGGAGATGGTCATCGCCAAGCTCCAGGAGGGTGGAAACATTCCACTGTCGGCCAACGAGGCGGGCAAGGGTGGTTTCAACCTGGATTCCCTGAGGCTCAAGAGACGCGGGATGAACACGCGTGAAGTCGGCCAGTTCACGCAACAACTGGCCACGCTGCTCGGTGCCGGTCTGCCGCTCGACCGCTCGCTGCAGGTCTTGCTTGAATTGTCCGAAAATGACCGTGTCAAGCAGACCGTTTCCGCCGTGCGGGATCACGTCAGGGAGGGCGGAAGCCTGTCCGAAGCGCTGGATGCACAACACGGATCGTTCACCAGGTTGTTTATCAATATGGTGCACGCCGGTGAAATCGGCGGGTCCCTCGCCACGACGCTTGACCGCCTGGCGGATTACATGGAGCGCTCCAAGGACCTGAAGGACAGCGTGGTCTCGGCCATGGTTTACCCGATCATGCTGATGGTGCTGGCGGGTGGGTCCCTGGTGATTTTGCTGGTTTACGTGATCCCCCAGTTCACGCCGATTTTTGAAGAACTGGGCGGCGATCTTCCGCTGATTACCAAGATCGTACTGGCGTTTGGCGGAATTTTGCAGAATTTCTGGTGGGGCCTGATCGGCCTCACTGTGCTGGGCGTGGTTTTGTTTCGCCGTATGCTGGCCGACCCGGAAAAGCGCCTGGTCTGGGATACGCGGGTTTTGCATATGCGCTGGGTGGGGGACCTGGTGGCGAAAATGGAAATCGCACGTCTGGCGCGTACGCTCGGCACCCTGCTGACCAATGGTGTGCCGTTACTGTCCGGCTTGTCCATCGCCCGCAATGTGATGACCAACAGCCTGCTCAGGCAGAGTGTTGAGGCGACCACGCAGAAAGTAAAAACGGGTGGCGGGCTGGCGCACAACCTGGCCGAGACCGGTCAGTTTCCAAGGCTGGCATTGCAGATGGTGAGCGTGGGCGAGGAAACGGGACAACTGGATGTCATGCTGATGAAGGTTGCCGACACCTACGACAAGGAGGTGCGCACTACCATCGATCGTCTGCTGGCTATATTTACACCCTTCATAACGCTGCTGATGGCGATCATGATCGGCACCATCGTGATGTCGGTATTGATGGCTATCATGGGCATTAATGAACTGGTAGGTTGAAGACACGGTCACAGACCGCGAAGGTTAAAAAAATGTAATTGGTTGGTGCTATCAACATTGATCGGTTTTGCGAGTTAAGAGATCCTGGCAGGAGACTTCGGGAATGAATTTTAAAAAGCGTTACAACATGTACGACAGGCAGCAGCGTGGATTTACGCTGGTCGAATTATTACTGGTGCTGGTCATCCTGGCAATGATTGCCGGCCTGGTTTTGCCAGGCATAATCGGCAAGGCCGAGAGCGCCAAGGCAAAAGCCGCCTCGTCGCAAATCAGCCGTATTGAGATGTCGGTACAAACTTTCTACCTGGATACGGGCACCTCGCCGTCATCGCTTGAGGAGTTGGTCAATGAGCCCTCGGGCGTGACAGGCTGGAATGGTCCGTATATCAAGAACACCCTGCTGAAAGACCCCTGGGGAGAGCCTTATAAATATAAAGCGCCGGGGGATCACGCCGATGTTGATATCTGGTCCTATGGCGCGGACCGTCAGCAAGGCGGGGAAGGTAATAACACGGATATTAACAACTGGGATTGACGGTGGGCTCACGCTTTGACTTGAGATCATACAGGCATCTGAAACACCGCAAGTCCGGGGGCTTTACGCTGGTTGAGTTAATGGTGGTCATGGTCATCATCGCACTGGTCATGGGCCTGGTTGCGACCTCCATGTCACGCAGTATTTCCGGTGCGGAGGCACGTGCTGCATCGCGAAAACTGGTGGCGTCGCTGCGCTACACCCGCGCCCGGGCAATTATCGGCAAGCAGGAAGAAGTGTTCCTGGTCGATACCGAAAAACGGAGTTACCAGGCGCCGGGCCGCGACCGCGTTGACCTGCCCGAAGGCGTCGACCTGACAATCACGACGGCCCGCTCCGAACTTGCATCCGATTCCGTATCCGGCATCCGCTTTTTCCCCGATGGCGGCTCGACCGGCGGCCACATCGAATTGACGGTCAATGATCGCGAATACCGCGTCAACGTCGCCTGGCTGACCGGCGAGACCAGGCTGGAGCAGGCAGAGGGATGAAGTCCCTGATAACAGGATCGGCATTGCGCAGGCGCGGATGCTCGAAGGGTTTCACGCTGCTGGAGGTGATGCTGGCGTTTGTCATCTTCGCATTGAGTTTTGCCGTCGTGCTGGAAATCATGGCCGGTTCAATGCGCAGCGTCGTCAGGGCCAAGGACGATACAGAGGTCGCCCTGCTCGCCCAGTCGATCATGGACCAGGTCGGCAATGAAATTCCGGTTGAGCAGGGTGAATACGACGGAACGAACATGGACCGTTATCACTGGAATATGGATATATCCCTGTACGACGCCAGTGCCGATTCCGAAAATACGGGAGGGGCAGGGGGCGTCTCCCAGGAATTGGCCGACATGTCGGGTATCGAATTGTACCGTGTCGACCTTTATGTCGACTGGGACACGGGCAAAAGAGAGAGAAATTTACACTTCAGTACCATCCACAGCGTGTTGGCGAACCGGCCTTGAAAAAGACCATCAACAGGGCAGCGAAACGCTCAACTGCCGGCTTTACGCTGGTCGAATTGCTGTTGGCGATCACCCTGATGAGCATATTGCTTGCCTTGACCTATTCCGGCCTGCATGCGGCCACGCGGTCATCGCAGCACGGCGAAGAAATACTGGCTGCCAGTGGCGAGTTACGTGCCGCCCACCAGTTCATACGCCGCCAGTTAAATCAAATGTTGCCACTGTCGTTTGCCGTTACGGACGATGCAGAGGCGATACGTATTGTTTTTGAAGGTGACGCCAGGCGCATCGAGTACGTCGCCCCCATGCCGGGCTATCTCGGCGCCGGCGGGCCGCAAGTGCAATTGCTGGAAGTGGTGAACGGCGATAATGGCGAACTTGTCCTCCAACTCAGCCACGCGTTGTTGCAGGGTTTTACCGACGACCGCTTAAGTGAACGGGATCCGGTGATATTGCTCGAAGGGGTGAGCTCGGCGGGTTTCGAGTTTCTCGGCCGGGATGAAGAAGGTGAACTGACCGGCTGGTCCACGACTTGGGACCAGCTCGACAAGCTGCCGGTTGCCGTGCGCCTGGATGTTGAGTTTTCCGAAGGTTTGAACTTGCGCTGGCCGGATCTGGCCGCCGGCGTACGGGTGGACGAACAAGCGCTCCAGGGCCTGGGCGGCAATCTCACGCGGCCAACCTACGAACAAAGCATCCAGGACCTGATCAAGGGCAGGAAGAAGGGTGAGTCATGATGGCTGACTGCCGCATGAATTCCCAACGCGGGATCGCCCTGGTGCTGGTATTGTGGGTGCTGTTGTTGCTCACCATCGTCACCGGTTCATTTGCCCTGATGGCACGGATGGACGGCTTGGAGGCCAATGCCCTGTTGTCGGGAACACAGGCGCGGATGAGCGCCGAGGCCGCGATCAACCTCGCGGTACTGGCGCTGCGTGATCCGGATGACGAAACCCGGATGCGCGCCGATGGCAGGGTTTATCAAACGGAATTCGATGGGGTCAAGGTGGAAGTCAGCGCCATCGACGAACGTGGAAAGCTGGATATCAATGCGACTGACGAATTGACCATGGCCAACCTGTTCACCGGGCTCGGTATGGAATCCGACCAGGCAGACGTACTGGCTGCGGCCGTCATGGACTGGCGGGACGAGGACGAGCTTGAACGTGTCAATGGAGCCGAGGAAGATGCCTATCTTGCCGCGGGTCTGGAAATGGGTCCGGCCAACAGGCCATTCATGATGACCGAGGAACTGTTGCAGGTCCTCGGCATGAACTATGAGTTTTACCGTAAGCTTGAGCCCGGCATCACGGTGTTTTCGCGAGCGGGCGAACCCGACCCGGCGTTCGCACCCGTCGAAGCGCTGATGGCCATGCCGGATATTACCTATGACGAAGCGGTAAATTTTGTGCAGGAAAGAAACTCCCGTCAACCCGGTGATTCGCTGGGCACGGAGTTGCCAAATGGAATTGTTGTTATGGAACAAGGCCGAGGGGTCACGTATAGTATTCAGGCCAGGGCAACGATGCCCAATGGCGTTTGGGAACAGTTGCAAGCCACAATCCGGCTTGGGGGCACCCGTAGCGGCAGCCCCTACCGTGTTTTGCGTTGGCGCGAAGGATTTCAATAACAGGGCCTTTTGACACCGATGGCGATCACAATTAACAATACTATTCAAAATTTGCGCTTCAGATTTGCAAACGGGCGCACTGGTCAATTTTTCAAATGGTGGGGAACTGAGCTTCGCAATGCGTTGCCATCCCAGTTGCGCGAGCGCATGCAATATGCCCGCCGCAAACTGCTGATACAGATGAGTGGCGAGGAAATTCTTTTCAGCGTCGAAAACGCGCAATCGATTCAGTCACTGGATACCGTGTCCACGGACCAGGACCTGCAATTACAACAACAGCGGATTCGGGACATTCTGCAACGGCACGAACTTGTCGAGGTGGGGCGTGATCTGCTGCTCCCGGAAGATGTCGTTTTGCATACGAAAGTAACGATGCCGGTGGCTGCCGAAGCCAACCTCAGACAGGCGCTGGCTTACGAAATGGACCGGCATACGCCATTCCGGGCCGACGAGGTTTTCTATGGCTGGCGGGAATTGAAGCGGGACAGGGAAGCCGGTCAGATACATTTTGAGCTGTACGTCACGCCACGCGAAGCGGTCGAGGCAAAAATTGACAGTTTGAAACGTCTCGGCCTCGCGCCCACCGGCGTCGATGTCGCCGTCGCAGATGGGCCCCTGGGCTTGAACCTGTTGCCGGAAGCCATGCGTTTTCATGTGGTCAACCAGCAGGCCAGGTTGAACTTTGTGATTGGAGCAGTGGCGGTATTCCTGTTGATAGTTGTCATGGCGCAGTCACTGTGGCTGCGTGAACACCAGGTGAAGGTCATCAACGAGGCGATCGACGATGTGCGCGCGGAAGCCCAGGCCGTTCAGCAAATCCGGAAACAGATCGATGACGCGAGTGAAGCCGCCGGCTTTTTACAGGTGCGCAAAACCGAGAATGGGTACAAGGTTGAGTTGCTTGCAGAATTAACCCGCATATTGCCGGATGATACCTATCTGGACCGTTTGTCCATGCACGAGGGTACCGTGCAGATGCAGGGTAAATCAGGGAATGCCCAGAGCCTGATCGAGTTGATCAACGCCTCCCCGTATTTCGAAAATGCGTCTTTCCGTGGTCCGACGCGTTTGGACAACCGCAGTGGCAAGGAGATTTTTGACCTGAATGCCGATACAACCGTGCAGGGTGCCGGGTGATGCAGGTCATACCGGATCAACGTAATTCGAAAACAACGGCAGTGATGCTGTTGGTGATTGCACTATTGCTGGTGTACTTGCTGCTGTTTCACTGGTTTGTGCTGCGCCACATCGACTACGCGGAAGAAATCGGTGATTTGCGTCAGCAATTGGTCCGTTTTCAATCCGTGGCTTCAAAACGTGAAAAGTTACAGGCGCAACTGGCGCAGATAAAAAGTTCACAAAATGATGAGGGCCTGTTTCTCGAATATCCGACGTTTGATGAGGCCGCAGCCGCCCTGTCCGGTAATATCGGCGACATGGTCCGTAACCAGGCCGACGACTCCTGCCAGATCGTCAGCAGGCAACCGGTGCGGCCCAGGGTCCAGGAGCGTTTTCAGAAGGTTACCGTGAATGTGCGCATGCGTTGTGATGCCGAGGATTTTCTACCTATCCTGTTCGGCATGGAAACCGGTATGCCGCTCATGCTGGTCGATGATTTGAATGTTATCCGGCCGAGGACCAACAGGCGGGTGCGCGGTCAGCAGGTACAGGAGCAGGGTGCTTTGGACATACGTTTTAACGTGTCAGGATACTTGAAATGAAGTGGCTGCAGGATAATCCGGTCGGAATGATACTGGCGGCCATCTCCGGCTTTTTCGCGTTGCTCATATTGGTCATGACCATTGTCTGGAACCTGCCTGTTTCGGTTGAAACAGACGGGGCGGATGCCGAAGTCACTACGGCCGGCCAGGCGGGTTTGGCCTCTCATCGAGATAGGCGAACTGGACGATTACCAGGTGATCAACGCCAAGCCGGTATTCAATGAATCACGCCAGCCGGTACTCGCAGAACTCGATGACGAACTTCAGGTTGATGACACGACGATAGAAGTCAAGGATGCGCCGGACGTCAAGCTGACGGGTGTCGTCATCACGCCCAGTTCACGGTTTGCATCGCTGACGCCCGCCAATCAGAACATCGAAGGTGTCATGGCCCGCGAAGGGGAGTCCCTGACGGGTGAATTCGTAGGCTGGCGCGTTGCTTCCGTTGCGCCGCGTACCGTGGTGCTGGAGTCGCGTGACGGCCAGTCACTGGAGCTTGAACTGCAGGTTCACGATGTCAAGATAGAAGAGCCGCCGCCGGTTGTGACCCCTGCTGCAGTTTCCCAGACGCTGTCGGCGGGCGGCGCCGAAGCGGCCGATGGAGATGACGAACCGATGAGCCGGGCGGAGCAAATTCGCCAGCGCATTGCGGAGAGACGGGAGGAATTGCGTCTCGAACAGGAAGCACAGCAGTCACACAACGAGACGCAGGCGAGGACGGCCAGGCAACCGGCCAAGCTAAGCCTACTGAATATGAGAGTGCGATTCGCGCATTGATGAATAAAAAGAGTAAGGACCAGGGCAGTAATGATAAAAAAGATGGATAGAGCGCAAATTACCGGGAGTGCCAGCAGATGAAATCACTGATTTTTACTGTAACCATTCTGCTTCTGCTTAATAGTTGCGCAACGACGGATACGCCCCAGAAACACGGGCCTGATCACCAGCGTCTGAAAAAGCCGGATCAGATAACGCTTGAAGAGCCGGTATATACGACTCCGGGAAATGCCTCCGAGGCGGGTGGTGTCAAGGAGGTTGAGCTGCGGGTGGGCGAGAATCCGTTTATCAACGAGGACGCCGCAAAACGAAAGAACAGCGTGGTTTCTGAAGATGGCGAAATCGTGTTGAATTTTGAAGGCGAGTCCCTGCAGTCGGTTGTTCACACCATTCTTGGTGAAGTTCTGCAGGAAACTTTCGTGATCGGTCCGGGTGTCAGCGGCCAGGTTACGTTTTCAACATCCAAGCCCGTGTCCCGCGACCAGCTGATGCCAATTCTCGAATTATTGTTGCGCTGGAACGGCGCGGCGATGGTCTATACCGAAGGCCGTTATCACATTCTGCCCGTTTCCGATGCAATCCGCGGAAACCTTGTACCGGTACTCAGCAAGGAAGATATTGCCATGGGTTACGAGGTCCGCGTGATGCCGCTCAAGTATATCGGCGCCCTCGAAATGGCCAAGATACTCGAACCCTACGTGCGCGACGGCGCCATGGTGAGGGTGGATCCGCTCAGGAGCATGATATTTCTGGCAGGCACCCAGGAAGAATTGCGCAACTATCAGAAGACCGTGGATATCTTTGACGTCGACTGGCTGGCGGGTATGTCGGTCGGCATCTATCCGCTGCAGACCGTGGATGTGGAATCCATCACGGCCGAGTTGACTGAAATCTTCGGCATGGAGGCGGAATCACCACTGGCCGGCATGTTTCGTTTCGTGCCTTTGGAGCGGTTGGCATCGGTGATGGTCATCACGCCACAGGAAGAATACCTCGAAAAGGCCAAGGAATGGATCAAGACACTCGATCGCGGCGCCGCCGGTTCCGGTGTGCAGTTGTACGTTTATCGCGTCAAAAACCTCGAGGCGCAGATACTGGCGGATTACCTGTCCCAGTTGTTCGGTGGTCAGACCTCTGCCCCACGCCAGGACAACAGGCGCGGAAACCTGGCGCCGGGCTTGCAGGAGGCGCAACGGAGTTCGATCAGTGACTTTAACTCAAACCGCGAATCTGCCAATGACCGCGGCCTGCAGAATACCCGCAGCTCGGGTAGCGTGGTTTCGACCGAGGAAGGCGATATCCGTATCACTTCGGTCATCGAGACCAACTCCCTGCTGATCCAGGCGACCCAGAACCAGTACTCATCGATACAGGCGGCCATCGAGCGTATCGACCAGGAGCCTTTACAGGTATTGATTGAGTCACAGATCCTCGATGTCGAACTGACCGAGGAACTGGCTTTTGGCGTGAACTGGTACCTGACCAACAATCCCGGCGCACTTGGCGGCGACGCGATCATTGGCGACGGTTTTGATACCTTGACCATGGGTGGCACCACCAACTTTTTTGCGAATATCGTCGGCCCCCTCGGGAATGGCTTCATAAAAGCCACCATCAACGCATTGGATAGCGTTACGGATGTCCGTTCGCTCGGAGCGCCGTCATTGCTGGTGCGTAATAATGCCACCGCAACCATTACGGTGGGTACCCAGGTACCGGTACAGTCTTCCAGCATATCCACTGGCGGTACTGGCAATGTCGTGAGCAGCGCGCAATATGTCTCTACGGGTGTCACCCTGACCGTGACGCCAAGAATCAACCCGGGTGGACTGGTTTACATGGATGTGACCCAGGAAGTCAGCCGTCCGGGTCCCAGGGACCCCGATATATCGGAAAGCGGCAACCCGCCGATCAATAATAAATCAGTCACCAGCCAGGTTGCGGTGCAGTCGGGTCAAACCATATTTTTGGGTGGGCTTATATCTGAACAGTCGAGTAAGGGCCGCACGGGTGTGCCCTACCTCAACCGGATTCCGGGTATCGGCCGCTTGTTTGGCAGCAGGACAACATCGACAAACCGCAGCGAGACCATCGTCATGATCACACCGACGGTGATCGAAAACACCAACGATCTGAAAGCGGTCAGCGACGATATCCGTGTTGAATTCATGAAGATACCACCCATCAAGCACGCCACCTTGCACAAACAGGAATAACCGAAATGAAGTATTTTTCAGTCACTCGCTACGCGAGACCTCTGGCAATAGTGTGTGTCTTGTTCCTGTTGTCGGCCTGTGCGGCAACGGCAAAGAAAGGAATCAGTATCGAAGAACGAGTCAACGCACGTTGGGCCGCCCTGATGCGCGACGACCTCGAAGGCGCCTACGGCTACCTGTCTCCGGGTTACCGTTCCAGTGTTTCCCTTAAGCAGTATCAACGGGCATTACTGACCCAGGCGGTGACATGGAACAGCGGAAAATACGTATCAAGCAAATGTGAAGAAGCGACCTGTGATGTGAAGGTATCGATAGGTTTTACTGTCTATGGCGCCGTACCTGGTGTAAAATCCTTCAACGGTACGCAGACAACTGATGAGTCGTGGGTTCTTGTCGACGGCAATTGGTACTTTGTGCCCCAGCGATAGTGTCAGGCATCGTAACAATAAGACGTTACACATATTGCCTTGATAACTGATTTATCGTAAGATTGCCGTGCGATTTTGCGTAAACTGTGTGTTTTGGTCGCCAGCCCGGCGGTCTTTTCACACGCTATTAACTTATATATAAGCCCTGTGTACACAATAGGAGTGTTGTAATGAACAGAAAAAATCTAACAGCAGCAGTACTTGCAGGACTGGCGGGAGCCGCCGGAATTGTAGGTTCGGCTCAAGCAGTCAATATTAATCCCGATGGCCTCGGCCAGGTTTTGATCTACCCGTACTACACCACCAACAACAACAACGTTACCCTTTTGTCGGTGGTTAACACCTCTGAAGATGCAAAAGCCGTCAAGGTGCGTTTCACGGAAGGCCAGAACACCCGCGAAGTGCTCGACTTCAACCTGTACATGTCAGCTTATGACGTATGGACAGCATCAATCTATATGAATGGTGATGGCGTACCCCAGTTGGAGACAGCAGACACCTCGTGTACCGTTCCTTACCTTTATGGTAATGGTGGCACGCAGGAATTCCTGCCTTATGCCCTGACCGATGGTGGTTCTACCGATATCTCGCGTGCAACCGAAGGTCATTTCGAAATGATCGAGATGGGTGTGCTGACTGACGAAACCGAAGGTTCTGCCACGGCGGCAACGCACAAAAATGGCGTGCCTAACGATTGTGCCCAGCTGGTTGAAGCATGGACTGATCCGGATGACACCAAAGCAGGTGACGAAGGTTACTGGCTGATGGATCCTTTCACAGATATGTCCGCCCCGACCGGTGGTCTGTTTGGTGGCGCAGCCATTGTCAACGTTGAAGCAGCCAACATGGCCAGCTATGACGCGACGGCTATCAATGGTTTTGCAACCGATGTCCTTTCAAATAATGCTTCTCTGCATCAGTATCCAGGTAGTGTCCTGCCGAGCCTGAACAGCGGTAACGTTTTTGATGGCACCGTCTTCCTTGATAACGGCGCTACCCAGAATTCGGGTAATCTGCCACGTGGCGTTGACGCGGTTTCTTACGTGTTCATGCGTGACCAGGTCATGAATGAGTACACCACGGAACTGTCTACTTTGGCCAGGACCGAGTGGGTGGTCACTTTCCCGACCAAGCACTTTTATGTCTACCAGCCAAGTGCTGGCGCATATGATGTTCCCGTTGCACCGTTTACATCGGTATGGGATGGCGAAGCCGACGATCCGACAGCTTGTGAAGTCGTACTTCTCGACACCATCTGGGATCGTGAAGAACGCACTGTAATCGACCCGGTTGATCCGGGTGCGCCTATTCCGCCGATCGTTTCACCGAGACCGCCTGGTGAGATTATCGAGCCCAATCCAATTGTTCCGTTTGAGTTGTGCTATGAAACCAGCGTAATTTCATTTGGTGATGCGGATCTCGTTGGTGCAGCCTCCGCTATGCTGGGTTCATCCAACTTCCACAATATCGACAATGCCGTACTTGGTTTTGAAAACGGTTGGGCGCGTCTGCAGATGGACGACTACCCGTACGATGCCAATCTTGACGGTCAAATCGATAGTGAAGAAGCACAGTTCAGCCGTGCCTCACTGGGTGATCTGAATGGTCTGCCCGTTACCGGTTTTGCAGTTCAAACCTTCAAGAACGGTTTCATCGGTGAAGGTGGCAATACCATTGGTAACTACGGTGGTATCTACCAGCATAAGTACACCCGCAAGCTGGGTAGCGATCTAGGTTTTGGACCTTGTGATGTCACAGGCGACCCCTGCGCACCTGCAGAAGGTCAATAACAGAGCCTTTATCGTAAATTAGTAATTGCTATATGTTGTATAAGGAGGGGGCCGGGATTCCGGCCCTCTTCTGTGTCAGGAACTGCAAAATATTAAGTGTCCGTTAATTTTTTTTAATATAAAATAGTACCGTGCTGATCATTACAGAATTATTAACAGCATGTAAATTCCGGGCGGAATCATAGAGAAAGAGAGAGAGGAAACATGGCTAAACTAAATGGATTTAAATGGCTTTGCGCGCTTGCGTTTATTGTCAGTACGGCAAATGCGGATATCATCATAGACAATCAGTCGATCCCCAGTGCTGATGTCAATACAATCAGTATCAGTCCGGCCAGTGGTCATATGTTTATAACCACGATACCCGGATACACCGTCACACCCAACGTCGCAGGTGATACTGTTGCGATCACGAATTTTACCGTGTCCCCGGCTACCGTCATAGCGGGTCAGTCAGCCACGGTAAGCTGGAATACGGCAAATGCCGTGTCTTGCGTTGCGAGCAACGGTGTTGGAGGCTGGGCAGGTTCCACGATTGCCTTGCCGAGTGGTTCGAAATCAATCACTACATCAACGACGGGTTCGCCAACGTTTACACTGACCTGTAACGGCAGCGCGGCGAATGACACAGTGAGCAAAAATGTTGTCCTGAATGTCACTTCAGCCAACACGGTGTCAATTACCAACTTTACGGCGTCACCTGCGACAATCATCGAGGGTGAAAGCACAACGCTAAGCTGGACAACACAAAATGCATCATCCTGCACGCCTACGGGCGGGACCGCCGGATGGAGCGCATTTGGCATCAATTTGCCAAATGGCAGTGCGTCACTCACGCTTCCGACCGCGGGCACGTATTCATTTACGCTGACGTGTCAGGATGTATCCGCGGGAACGGCCGTCAAATCGACTGTCGTAATTGTAAGCCCGGCTGCCGGAGAATGCCCTGCATCGCCGCTGTCGGGTACCACGACGCTATGGAAATCCTTCTGGCTGGTAGATTTTCCGAAACCGGGTTATGACAATCGTTTTGCGACCATACCCAGGTATGGTTATCTCGCACTCGAGTTCAACACCGGCAATATTATTTCGAACGGTAGCATCGTTTCCATAGAAACCACGGTAACCGACGGCGTCAGGCTGGGTGCGCTCAGTAAGTGCCCTGGCGACTTCGATGTTACACCGGAATGTGAGTATGTCTGGGGTATCGGCGGTGGCTTAGGCTGGGCCACGAACGGAACCAGAGGTTGCCAACTGGAACCGAATACGACCTATTATTTCAACGTAACCTTTACCGATGGCTTTGATGGAACTTCATCGTCATGTCGTTCTTCACCGTGTATCACTACAATACAGCATATCAATCGCTGAACTGGTAGTTGAGCCGCCAAAGTCGGGTACCCCAGCGGGTGCCCGACTTTTTTTTTACCGTCTGAAATATCAGTCTATTAATCGGAGTCAGGAATGAAATTCTTTCCTAAAATTCTACTAATGGTCGCAATCCTCATCAGTATTCAATCACAGGCAGATGATGCCACTAAAAATGATATCGACATACTGGCGCAACGCGGCAAAGGCGTGGTCACACAGGATATGTTTACTGCCCGGGCGGAAAGAATACCCGCCGACATACGCCAGGCCACCTTGCGTGATCGCAATCGATTGGAGGATGTTCTCGCCACGATGTTACTGCGTGCCCAGTTGGCCGCCGAGGCCCGCGAAGCCGGTTTTGACAAGCAACCCATAGTCATCGACCGTATGCAACTGGCGGCGGAAAATGAGTTGGCGGACGCCTGGTTGCAGCATTATGTCGATATGCAACCTGAAGCTGATTATGAGCAACTCGCCCGTGAAGAATTCCTGCTCAGAAAAGAGACCACCTACTCTTCTCCAAAAATAGATGTCAGCCATATCCTGGTTTCGACCAAGGAGCGTTCAGACGAAGAAGCACTGGCGCTTGCGGACGAGATTCACGAGCAGTTGATGGCGAACCCGGACCTTTTTGGCGAATTGGTGGTGAAGTACTCCGATGATCCGAGTGCCGCTACCAACCATGGCAGTTTCAAGGGAGTTGTAAAGGGCCAAATGGTCAAGCCATTTGAAGATGCGGCGTTCGCGCTTGAGCCGGGCGAAATATCCGCGCCGGTCAAAACGCAGTTTGGGTATCACATCATTCGGCTCGATGCGTACACACCACCGAAAGAAGAGAACTTCGAAGACATCAAGCCAAGACTGATTGAAGTCGAGCGTAAAAAGCACGAAGAACGCATCAAGCGCGATTACCTCGAAAGCCTGACTGCGCTTGAAGTGCACATGACGGAAGAACAACTGGGTGAAATGGTAAGAAGACAATTCGGCGAGGAATCGGTTGATCCGGAGGTCAAGACCGACGATTCAGAGTAAGATAGCTCCCCTGCTAAAACGGCTGGGCCGAAATGACCCCTGGGAAGAAAAAGAAATTTGAATGGGTGTTTTTCCAGAACCTGGTTGTCCGCCAGGTCAGGCAGGATTATCTCGACAATGTAACCGGTTTTGCCTGGTTGATATTACAACCGCTGATCCTGCTGGCGGTATACGCTTTCGTGTTCTCGACCATATTCAAAGCGCGTATACCGGAGGCCGAGGAGATCGGTTTCGTGCCATACCTCGCCGTTGCATTTTGGCCATGGACCGCGTTTTCCGAAGCGATACTGCGCGCCAATAATTCAATCACCGCCAATGGCGCCCTGATTGGCAAGGTGGCGTTCGCCACGGAACAGATTCCGCTGGCGAGTGTGACGGCGACCTTTATCATGCACCTGATCGGTTACCTGGCCGTGCTCATCGTGCTGCAGTTGATGGGCACGGATGTTCACTGGTTATACCTGCCTGTTGTTTTACCCGTCATCGTGCTGATGTGGGTCTTCGCCTGTGCAATTTCCCTGTTTACCAGCGCCATCCAGGTTTTTGTGCGTGATCTGGCACAGATACTGCCGCCGTTGATGACATTCTGGTTTTTTACAACGCCGATCCTTTACAGCCCGTCCTACCTGCCCGAATCGATACAGACCATCGCCCAATACAACCCCATGGCCTGGTTCGTCGCCAGTCTGCGTGAGCTACTGTTGTTCGGAGATATGAATCTTGGCTATAAATCCCTGGGCATGCTGTTGTTTGTCGTAATTTTCGCCTGGGTTTCCGTACGATTCTTCCGCCGCTTTTCCGGACACTTCGAGGATTTCCTCTGATGGATACCCTGGTCAAAATCGAAGGGGTGTCAAAAATCTATCCGCGGGTACATAAATCGCGCGAACGCTTACAGGCATTTGGCGCCCTTTTGTTGGGACGTGAACCGGCGCATGGTGCGCAAGTACTCGACAATATCAACCTCGAGATCGTGCGTGGCCAGTCGCTGGGAATTATCGGTGAAAATGGCGCGGGCAAATCGACGCTGCTCAAGGTCCTGACCGGGGTTATTCAACCGACCCGCGGCCGTGTCATGGTGCACGCCAATATTGCTGCGATGCTCGAGCTAGGCGCCGGGTTCCAGCCTGATTTCAGCGGGATGGAAAACGTTCGCATGAAAGCATCCCTGATGGGCTTGAGTAACAGGGAACTCGACGAACGTCTCGATGACATCCTCTCGTTTGCGGATATCGGTGAATACATACACGAACCGGTCAAGCACTATTCTTCCGGCATGGTGGTCAGGTTGGGGTTTGCCGTGATTACCGCCTGCCGCCCTGAACTCCTGATCACCGATGAAGTGCTGGCCGTGGGTGACGAGTCGTTTCAGAAAAAATGTATCAGCTGGCTACAACAGTTCCTGGAGCAGGGCGGGACACTGTTGCTGGTGTCGCACAGCATGTACGTCGTGCAAAAGCTCTGCCAGAAGGCGTTGTGGGTTCACGCCGGCGGCATCGAGCAATACGGTGACGTGTTCCCCGTCACGCAGGCCTACCTCGCCTGGCATGAAAAACGCAGTGCCAAGGACGAGGAAAAGCGCATCAAGGCAAGCGGTGAGGGTGCCTATTACCGCATTGAACAGTTCACCCTGGCCGGTGGCGGGGACAATGATCCGCCGGCGTTTGTCATGGGCGAAGACCTCGATATCGAACTGCAGATTTGTTCACCCGATGATCGTCCGCCGGTGGGTGTGGTGGGGGTTGTCAGGGCGGATGGCACACCGGTTTACGGTGTCGTATCGGATAATGAAAATGCCGTGCCGCTCAGGCTGGCGGAAAACCTGTACCGATTCCGTTTGCGTTTAAAGGGTATCGCCCTTTTGCCCGGCAGTTACAACCTGAGCGCCCATTCAATGGACCCCGAAGGTATCAGGGTGTTTGACAGCCAGCAGATGGCATTTACGATTACCGGAAGCACCAAGGAAGTCGGCTACGTCAGGCTGCCGCACGAGTGGCTAAGTTAGGCCCTGATCCCGGCATGACTTTGCCCCTCATTATCGTTCCCATTTTCAATGCCTTCGAACATGTCGAAGCCTGTCTCGATTCAATTGCGCGAACGCTGCCGTCCGATACCGGGGTGTTGTTGATAGATGACGCCTCGACCGATCGGCGATTGCAACCCCTGTTAAACGCCTGGGTCAACGAGGCGAAACCGTTCAGGCAATTACTTCTGCACCGGGAGAACCGCGGATTTGTGGCCACGGCCAACCACGGGATGCGTTTGGCCGGCAAAGACCTGGTTTTGCTCAATTCCGATACGGAGGTCACCCCGGGATGGCTGCAAAGCCTGGCGGATTGCCTCGATTCGGATGATTCGATCGCCACCGCGACACCCTGGTCCAATAACGGCGAAATCGTCTCGATCCCGGGCTTTTGCATGTCAAACCCGGCACCCGCCGACGCGGACGCCGTTGCCCGCGGGATCAAATCGTGCGGTCATCCGGCTTACCCGGATATGCCGACCGCGGTCGGTTTCTGCATGGCGGTTTCAAGGCGGGCAATCGAGCGCATCGGTGTATTCGATGAAGTGACCTTTGGCCGCGGATATGGTGAGGAGAATGACTTCTGCCAGCGGGCGGAACAGGCCGGCTTACGCAATGTGCTGTGCGACGACGCCTACGTGGTTCATCACGGCGGCGCGTCATTCGGGCCCCTGGGTCTGAAACCGGATGATAAAAGTATGCAACGGCTTCTGGCCAAACACCCCGATTACCTGCGTAACGTGACTGAATTTATCAAGGCAGACCCGCTCGCTGCGCGCAGAGCGCAAATACTTGGATGCCTGGAACGCACAGGCGCCGGAATGCGGTAAAATTCGGGCAACACCCCTATTGGTAAATAAAATTGTCCGACTCACTGGAGTTCACCGGCGAACGATTCACACCCGAGTGTGAACGTGAAATCTGGTATGAACATTATCACCGCTACGCATTGGCAGCCCGCTGGTGTACTGACGCGCGCACACTCGATGCTGCTTGCGGGGAAGGTTACGGCTCGGCGATGCTGGCGCTCTCAGCCGCCTCGGTTGAAGGCGTGGATGTATCAACCGGGGCCATCGCTCACGCCCGGCAACGTTATGGCCACTTGCCGGGGGTCAACTTCCAGGTCGCCGATTGCACCAGTCTTCCATTTGCCGGTAATGAATTCGACCGCGTGGTGTCCTTTGAAACACTCGAACATCTCGCCGAACACGAGCGTTTGCTCAGCGAGTTCCGGCGCGTTCTCAAACCCGGCGGGTGCCTGATCCTTTCATCGCCCGACAAGGCGGTCTACACCGATGCGCAAGAAACCGTCAATGAATACCACGTCAGGGAACTCTACCGCGAAGAACTCGAATCATTGATCAGCCGGTATTTTCCGGCTTACCGTTTGCTCGGCCAGAAACTGATGTTCCATTCAGCCGTCTGGTCGCTGGATGAAGTTGAAAAAGTATCGCTCGACCAGTTTTCAGCGGGTCAGACAGGTTCCCGGCAGGGCATCACGCAAGCCCCGATGTACTTCATTGCAGTGTGCGCGGCCGACGAGGCAAGCCTGCCGGATGTGAATAAACGCCTGTGGTTGTTTGATGACCGGGAGGAATCCGTTTATCAACACTATCATGGTGAAATCAAGCGTCATATAGCCGCCGGTGGCATCATCGCCGCCATGGAAAAGGAAATCGGTGAGTTACGCAACAAGTCTGCCCGGCCCGTGGTGAAAAAAGGCGCCTGGTGGCGGCGCTTGCTCGGCAAAACCTGAAACGCAAATGAAGGTCGCGACCATCATCGTTAACTACAATGCCGGTGAGACACTGCTGCGTTGCGTGACCGCCGTGTTGAAGAGCAATGTCCCAACCCGGGTGACCGTCGTCGACAATGCTTCGGTCGATGGAAGTGCGCAATCCCTGCAAAGCTTCTACGGTAATCGCCGCGAGGTTGAGATTCTTTTTAATACTAAAAATCTCGGTTTTGCACCCGCTGTCAACGCAGCCGCACGCCGCTCAGATGCCGAATGGGTATTGATCCTGAACCCCGACTGCATCCTCGAACCGGTGACCCTGGAACGATTGAAAAACGCACTTGAAGCCGATCCCGGGGCCGCATTGGCCGGTCCCGCCGTGCTCGATGAAAACGGATTGATCCAGCGTGCGACCGTGCGGCGTTTTCCGGATCCGTTGAAATCCCTGATGGCGGCGAGTGGTCTTTGGCGCCTCGGCAAGTGGTTGCCCGTGTTTCACGGCATCGAAGTCGATGTCTCAAAAATGACGGAAGGGACGGTGAAATGCGATGCCGTCAGCGGCGCCTGTATGTTGATCCGGCGCAGCGCGCTGGATGCCGTGGGGTTTCTGGACGAAGATTACGCCATGCATTGTGAAGACCTGGACCTGATGTACCGTATCAGGCAACACGGATGGCACTGCCTTTATGTGCCATCTGCCCGGTGCGTACACGAGCAGGGTTTATCCAGCCGCAGCCGGCCGACCTGGGTGCATTTCCAGAAACATCGCGGCATGGCCCGGTTTTTTGCCAAGTTCCAGGCGAAATCGACATTCCTCCCACTGCGCATGCTGGTTTACACCGGTATCTGGCTCAGGTTTCTCATTTCATGGCCGCTGGTCCTGATCAGGCGTTAAATAATCCGCCCGTGCTGCTGAGCGGCGCGAGCGGTCAAATCGGGGTGTTTGTCATCCCCCGGTTGCTGGCCGCGGGTTTCCGGGTCGCCGCCGTCAGCCGCAAGGGCAAGCCGCAAGGCTACCCGGGGTTTGAGCGCGTGGAATGGATAACGGAGCGCGATGTGCTTGAGACCGCGGGGCGTTACCACTACCTGGTATCCGCCGGTCCACTGGAAATCGCGAAAAAATTCCTGTCAGCCTGCGAAAATATCCAGCGGGCGGTCGTGTTCAGCAGCAGCAGTGTCGTAAGCAAGCGGACGTCGGGTGATCGTGCAGAGCGAAATCAGATCCAGGACATGTTGTCCATCGAGTCTGAAATCCGGTCGATCTCCGCGGGCAGGGGTCTGCAGTTGGTGATATTCAGGCCGACACTGATTTATGGCTGTGGCATGGATACCAATATCAGCCTGCTGGCCGGCTGGATCAGACGCTTTGGCTTCCTGCCGGTCAATGGCATTGCTGCGGGTTTGCGCCAACCGGTGCACGCGGATGACCTTGCCGCCGCTGCAGTCATGGCGATAAGCAGCCAGTACGATTTACCGGACGTCTTAAACCTGGCCGGCGGCGAAACCCTGAGCTTTGCGGACATGGTCAGAAAAATTTTCCCGGCGGTCGGAAAACAAGCCAGGTTGCTGCAATTACCGCAATGGCTGTTCGTGTTGGCGGCCAACCTGGTCAACGTGATCAGGCCCGCCGGCGGAATCAATGGCGAAATGGTCAGAAGGCAGCGGCTTGACCTCGTCTTTGACGACCGGCAGGCACGAGAATTGCTTGGATACCGGCCACGGCCATTCAATCCGCAGGCCGGCGATTTTCGGTTACCCGGCGCTGAGTGAAAGAGGTGCCGCGTATGGTGCGCATCGGCCTGCGCACCCCGCGTTGCCCGCGCGGGAGCCTCACAAATCTCTAATCGTGCTGCATCCGGGCACTTACACCGTTTGAATTTTCTTGTATTTCATCCGCTGCGGGTTCAGGGCGTCGTCACCGATGCGGCGTTTCAGGTCCTGTTCGTATTCCGAATAATTGCCTTCAAACCAGGTCACCTTGCTGTCCCCTTCAAACGCCAGCATATGCGTGGCGATGCGGTCCAGAAACCAGCGGTCATGCGAGATCACGACCGCGCAACCCGGAAATTCGAGCAACGCTTCTTCGAGCGCGCGCAGGGTTTCCACATCGAGGTCGTTGGTCGGCTCATCGAGCAACAGCACGTTACCGCCGGAACGCAACAGTTTTGCCAGGTGTACGCGGTTACGCTCACCACCGGACAGGTCCCCGACCCGTTTTTGCTGGTCCGAGCCGCGGAAATTGAAACGGCTGACATAGGCGCGCGACGGCATTGTGAACTGACCGATGGTGATGTTCTCGGCACCATCGGAAATCTCCTCCCAGACGGTCTTGTCACCGTTCAGGCTGTCGCGACTCTGGTCGACATAGGCAAGGTCCACGGTCGAACCGATGGTAATCGTGCCACTGTCGGGTGCCTCCACCCCCGTCAACATCCTGAACAGGGTGGACTTGCCGGCACCGTTGCCGCCGATAACGCCAACGATGCCGCCCCTTGGCAGTTTAAAGCTCAGGTCTGAGATCAGCAGTTTGTCAGCAAAACCCTTTTGAATATTCTCGACCTCGATGACCTGGTCGCCGAGACGCGGTCCGGGCGGTATGTAAATTTCACGGGTCTCGTTCTGTTTCTGGTACTCACGGCTGCTGAGCTCTTCAAACCGCTGCAGCCTGGCCTTGCTCTTGGCGCGTCTGCCTTTCGGATTTGAGCGCACCCACTCCAACTCGTCACGGATCGCACGCTGATGCGCCTTTTCACTGCGTTCTTCGTGCTGCAGACGCTGGTCCTTCTGGTCCAGCCACGAAGAGTAGTTACCCTTCCACGGTATCCCGTAGCCACGGTCGAGTTCGAGTATCCACTCGGCGGCGTTGTCGAGAAAGTAGCGGTCATGGGTGACCGCAACGACGGTGCCGGGAAACTCGGTCAGAAAGCGTTCCAGCCAACCGACGGATTCCGCATCGAGGTGATTGGTAGGTTCGTCGAGCAACAGCATGTCCGGATTGGCCAGCAATAGCCGGCACAGTGCCACGCGCCGTCTTTCCCCGCCCGACAGGATAGCGACCTTGTCGTCCCAGGGCGGCAGCCGCAAGGCATCTGCGGCCACCTCGAGGGTGCGTTCCAGTTCCCAGCCGTTGGCCGCCTCGATGGCTTCCTGCAACTCCGCCTGTTCCATTAACAGGGCGTTCATCTGCTCATCGTCCATAGGTTCTGCAAACTTGAGACTGATTTCATCAAATTTCAGCAAAAGATCCCTGACTTCGGCCACACCCTCTTCAACGGTTTCGCGAACGGTCAGGGCATCGTCGAGCTCCGGTTCCTGCGGCAGGAATCCGATGCGGATATCAGGCTGGGGCCGGGCCTCGCCCTCGTAGTCCTTGTCCACCCCCGCCATGATACGCAGCACGGTCGATTTACCGGCGCCGTTGAGACCCAGCACGCCAATCTTGGCGCCCGGGAAGAAAGACAATGAGATGTCCTTGATGATGGTGCGGTTTGGCGGCACGATTTTGCTCACGCCGATCATTGTGTAGATGAACTGGGCCATTGTGGTTTCCAAATTAAATGATGTGCGATTATCCTTCAAGACGGTCAAATGAACCAGCATTGTGGCGCCCAGCAGTGTGCTGCTGTCTCACGTTCCATAACGTTGGGGAGCCGGGGTGGGTATTTATTGACAGGACTCGCCACGAGGACATCCATGTCGGCTCGGTCGCGACCTCCATGTCGCTCACGGTCCTGTCAATAAATACCCGCCCCGGCTTTTGCCCTGGGCGTGCAGAATCCACATCCACATCTCTCGCACTTAATATCACTGGAAGGAGCCGGAACGGGTAGCCACTACCAGGACACGCCGTCAGAGGATATCCAAAAGCGCGCTCCGAACTTCACTATAAGCGCCCTAGAGGACATCCAACAGCGCGCTCCGAACTACACTATAAGCACCGTCATCCCGGCGCAGGCACGGGACATCCCAACAGATCCGTGATCTCCGAACTACACTATAAGCACCGTCATCCCACTATAAGCACCGTCATCCCGGCGCAGGCCGGGATCATCCCGACGATGTACAAATGATCTTTGACGAAGCACTATCAGCAATGTCATCCCGGCGCAGGCCGGGACCTCCCAACGATTTCCGTGATCTTTAAAGAAGCACTATAAGCACCGTCATCCCGGTGCTCATGAATGACGGTGCTCTGAATGACGGTGCTTATATTGACTGACCCTTGCTTAGCTCCATGGGGTCTGGACTAAGTGGGATGTCAGTGGGTCACTGTTATATAAATAAATGATAGAATCACAAGTTACCTCAACACTTCTTTCAACACGGGATCAGGCATGTTTGACAATAGCTTTGGCATTAAGGAATTTGACAGTGAACTCGCGGCAGCCATTGCCAGTGAAGAGCAACGGCAGGAAGACCATATCGAGTTAATCGCGTCCGAGAACTACGTGAGCCCGCGCGTTCTCGAAGCCCAGGGTTCTGTATTGACCAACAAGTATGCAGAAGGCTATCCGGGCCGGCGTTACTACGGCGGTTGCGAATACGTGGACATCGCCGAGACACTGGCGCGGGACAGGGTCAAGCAGTTGTTCGGCGCCCATTATGCCAACGTCCAGCCGCATTCGGGTTCACAGGCGAACGCGGCGGCTTACATGGCATTGCTGGAGCCTGGCGATACCCTGTTGGGTATGAATCTTGAGCACGGCGGCCACCTGACCCACGGATCAAAAGTCAACTTCTCCGGCCGCCTGTTCAACGCCGTGCCCTACGGCATCGACCAGGTCACCGGCGCCATTGATTACGATGAAATGCAGCGTATTGCCGATGAGTGTCAGCCGCGTTTGCTGATCGGCGGGTTTTCAGCCTATTCGCGTGTCGTGGACTGGAAGAGGATGCGGGAAATTGCCGACTCGGTTGGCGCCTACTTCCTCGTCGACATGGCGCACGTCGCTGGCCTGGTCGCGGCGGGTGTCTATCCAAGCCCGATGCCGCACGCGCACGTGGTGACCTCCACGACGCACAAGACCCTGCGCGGACCGCGGGGCGGTATCATTCTCGCGGGCGAAGACGAGGCCATTCAGAAAAAATTGAATTCGCTGGTTTTCCCTGGCACACAGGGCGGCCCGCTGATGCACGTTATCGCCGCCAAGGCAGTCGCATTCAAAGAGGCGCTGGAGCCGGGCTTCATCGAGTACCAGAAACAGGTCGTCGTCAATGCCAGGGCGATGGCGCGGGTCATGATGGAGCGCGGTTACCGCATCGTCTGTGGCGGCACCGACAACCACCTGTTCCTGGTGGATTTGATCGGTCGTGAATATACCGGTAAGGATGCGGAAGATGCACTGGGCCGCGCATTTATCACGGTCAACAAGAACACCGTACCGGGTGAGCCACGCTCTCCGTTTGTTACCAGTGGTCTGCGCCTGGGCACCCCGGCGGTCACCACGCGCGGGTTTGACGAGAAAGACTGCATCGCACTGACCGGAATTATCTGTGACGTGCTTGACCATGTCGGCGATGCGGCGGTCGAAGACAAGGCGCGTGAAGCGGCGCTTGCGATGTGTAAACAACATCCCGTCTACCACCGCTGACAGCAGGACATGTGGTGCCCCTTTTGCAATCACGACGATACCCGGGTGGTGGACTCCCGGGTGACGGGTGATGGCATGCAAATCCGGCGACGGCGCGAATGCGCAAAATGCGCCTCGCGTTTCAACACCTATGAAACCCCGGAGCTGGTTGCGCCAAGGGTGATCAAGGCAGGCGGGGTTCGCGAGGCCTTTTCAGAGGACAAACTGCGCAGAGGTATGCTCAAGGCGCTTGAAAAAAGACCGGTCGAAACGCGCGAAGTCGAGCGCGCCATCCGCAGCCTGCTGCGGGAAATCCGCGGTGTCGAGGACGCCGAAATACCCAGCAGCCTGATCGGTGAATGGGTGATGCGGGAGCTGAGCCAGCTGGACCAGGTGGCTTATGTCCGCTTTGCCTCGGTATATCGCAGGTTCGAGGACATCCAGGCGTTCCGGGATGAGATCGAGATGCTGGAAAGAGAGCATCCGGGCAGTCTCGACCAGCGCCAGATTTCCCTGCTGAATATCCGTTCCGGCAAAAGTAAAAAGCCTTAAGTGCCCCAATGTTTCAAATCGGACTGCCATGAGCTTTAGCGCGTTTGATTACGAGTGTATGGCCAGCGCCCTCAGACTGGCCCGAAAAGGACAGGAGACGACCCATCCGAACCCGCGTGTCGGTTGCGTCATCAGCCGCGACGGGCAGGTCGTCGGCACAGGTTGGCACAAAAAGGCCGGTGAACCCCATGCGGAAATTTATGCCTTGCGCGAGGCGGGTGACAAGGCGGCGGGTGGCACCGCCTACGTAACCCTGGAACCGTGCAGCCACATGGGCCGCACACCGCCGTGCGTGGATGCCCTGATCGACGCAAAAGTGGCCCGGGTGGTCTTTGCCATCGGCGACCCCAATCCCGACGTCAACGGCAACGGGGTTCAGCGCTTGCAGCAGGCCGGCATCGAGGTACACGGCGGCCTGCTGGCGGCGCAAGCCGAGGAACTCAATGCCGGGTTCCTGAAACGCATGCGCCAGCAACGCCCGTGGGTGCGGATCAAGCTGGCGCAAAGTATCGATGGCCACGTCGCGCTTGCCAATGGCAGCAGCCAGTGGATCAGCAGCCCCGAATCGAGGGCCGACGTGCAGCGGTGGCGCGCCCGGTCGGACGGTATATTGACCGGCATCGGTACGGTATTGGCGGACGATCCGTCATTGAATGCCCGCAACAACGGAGCGGACAACCAGCCGGCGCGTATCGTTATTGACAGCCACTGGCGGACACCGCCCGATGCACGGCTCCTGGGCCTGCCCGGCAAGGTGTTGATCGCCGGCCTGGACGAACGGCCGGTGCCGGAAGCGTTGAGACGGACCGGCGCGGATATCCTCGGCATGCCCGCATTCGAGGGGCGTGTGGATATGAGCGCCGTGTTGACAGAATTGGCCAGGCGCGGTTTTAACGAAATACAGGTCGAGGCGGGCGCGACGCTGTGCGGTACACTGGTGCTACGCGGCCTCGCAGATGAACTGCTTGTCTACCAGGCGCCGTCTATCCTTGGCGGCTCGGCAATGAGTCCATTTGCGTTTCCGGGGCTTGATAATATGAACGATCGCGTCCATCTGGAGTGGGTGGATTCAAGACGCGTCGGTCAAGACCTGCGTTTGCGCTTGACACTAGGAGTTAATCAGACATGTTTACAGGAATCGTAGCAGCGACAGGAAAAATCCTGACCCGCGAATCTTTTGATGGCGACTTGCGCATCCGTTTCGAGGTTCCAGCCGATTTGATGGTGGGTTGCAAAATTGGTGACAGCATCAGTATTTCGGGCTGTTGCCTGACCATGCTCGGGCCGGACGCCAGTGGGTTCAGTGCGGACCTGTCGGTGGAGACGCTGGATAAAACCAGCCTTGGAAATAGACGGCCGGGTGACCGGGTCAACCTGGAACTGGCCATGCGGGCATCGGACCGCCTCGGTGGCCACATGGTATCCGGTCATGTGGACGGCCTCGCCAAACTGGTATCACGAACCGTCGATGCGCGCTCGGAACGTTTCCTGTTTGAATCCGATCGCAACCTGGCCCGTTACATTGCGCCGAAGGGATCCGTCTGCCTGGACGGCGTGAGCCTGACCGTCAACGAAGTTGAGGATAACCGCTTTTCAATCTGTATCATTCCGCACACGCTGGAAGTGACCACGCTGGGTGACCTGGCCAGCGGTGAAGTTGTGAACCTGGAGGTCGATCTGATCGCCCGCTACCTGGACCGGCTGAATCAATATGGCCGTGCTCCGGCCGATGACGTACAAGCCGGGGAACAAGGATAATAATAAAATGAAACTGAATACGATTCCGGAACTCATCGAGGACATGCGGGCCGGGCGCATGATTGTCCTGATCGATGACGAGGACAGGGAAAATGAAGGCGACCTGGTGATGGCCGCTTCAAAGGTAAGGCCAGAGGATATCAATTTCATGGCCCATTATGGCCGTGGGCTGATTTGTATGCCGATTACCCGCGAGCGCTGTGAACAGCTGAACCTGTTGCTCATGGTGAATAAAAACGAAAGCCGGTTCGCGACCAATTTTACCGTTTCCATCGAGGCTGCAGAAGGCATTACGACGGGGATTTCGGCTTATGACAGGGCGCATACCATCCGCACCGCCGCCCTGCCGGATGCAGGGCCCGCCGATATCTCGCAGCCGGGTCACGTATTTCCGTTGATGGCCCAGCCCGGTGGTGTGCTGACACGCGCCGGACATACCGAGGCGGGTGTCGATCTGGCAATGTTGTCCGGGCTTGAACCGGCCGCGGTGCTGGTTGAAATACTTGACGAAGACGGCACCATGGCGAGACGTCCACAACTGGAAGCCTTCGCGCAAAAACACGATCTCAAGATCGGCACCATTGCCGAACTGATCCGCTACCGGCTGGAGACGGAACGTTCGGTTGAATGTCTTTGCAGCAGCGACGTTGATACGGATTTTGGCGCGTTCCGTATGCTGACGTATCGCGACAGCATCAACGACGAACTCCATCTTGCATTGCTCATGGGTGAGGTCGACCCGGCAGAACCGATGCTGGTGCGCGTCCACGTGCAAAATCCGCTCAGCGATGTCCTCAGCATCAGGCGTGAAGATTTCGGTCTGCCGCTGAGGCTGGCCATGGCGGAGATCGCACGGCAGGGCAAGGGCCTGCTGCTGGTCCTCGGCGGCCACGAGGACAACGACAGCCTGTTGCGGCGTATTCAGAAACACCCGGAACCAAAAATATTTTCCGGCGGTGACAGCCGGCAGTCCAATGAGCTTCGCACCTATGGTATCGGTGCGCAGATCATCGTCGATATTGGCATCAGGAAAATGCGCGTGCTCAGCGCACCCAAACGCATGACAGGTCTCGCGGGTTTTGGCCTTGAAGTGATCGAATATGTTGATAGCGAGCACGACGCAGATGACACCCTCAAGGAATGACCGCCATGAATGAATATCCCCTGGAAATGCCCCGGCGAAAAACCGGCATTGCCCTGGTCGCCAGCGAGTTCAACCACTTTATCGTTCAGCAACTGGTTGACGGCGCAATTGACGCGTTGAAAAGGAACGGTGTGCTTGAGGAGAATATCAGCCTGGTCTGGGTGCCGGGTGCCTTCGAGTTGCCACTGGCGGCAGACGTACTGGCATCAAGCGGGGCGCACGACGCCATTATCGCGCTTGGAGCCGTCATCCGCGGCGGCACACCCCACTTTGATTACGTTGCCGGCGAATGCAGCCGGGGCATCGCCAATGTCGGGCTCAAACATGCGCTGCCGGTGATTTTTGGCGTGCTGACGACCGATACCGTTGACCAGGCGCTTGAACGCGCAGGAAGCGGCGCGGGCAACAAGGGTTTTGATACCGCGGTAGCCGCTTTGCAGATGATCGCCCTGATGGACCGGCTCAATGCCGGGTAAAACAGAGAACAGGTTCGAATCGCGCAGCCGTGCCCGCCGCCGTGCGCTGCAGGCCTTGTACCAGTGGCGCCTGACCGGCTTGGACACCAGTGAAATTATCGCCCAGTTTGAAGAGGAGCAGGACTTCAGCAATGTCGATATCGAGCTGTTTACCACGCTGGTCAGACAGGTCAGTCATCACCAGGCCGCCCTCGATGAAAAAATAGCGCCATTTCTCGATCGTCCGCTGGGCCAACTGGATGTCATCGAACACGTGATCCTGAGCATTGGCGCTTTTGAGCTTCTGTACAGCATCGAGGTTCCCCACCAGGTCGTGATCGATGAAGCGATAAACCTGGCAAAAGTGTTCGGTGCAGAGCAGGGCCACAGCTATATCAACGGTGTACTCGACAAGGCGGCCAGGCAATGGCGCGACCCTGCAACCTCATTGCCATTCAGCCAGGCTTGATCACATGAAAGAGTTTGAGCTGATCCGACAGATTCAGCGGGAAACTTCCGTTGTCTACCCCGCGGGTTTTGAGCTCGGCGTCAGGCTGGGAATCGGTGATGATGCCGCCGTACTCGAACTGCCTGCCGGCCAACACCTGGTGGCGGCTGCCGATACGCTGAATGCCGGCGTCCACTTTCCCGAAGATACCGCACCCTTTGATATCGGCCACAAATGCCTTGCGGTCAACCTGAGTGACCTGGCCGCAATGGGTGCGACCCCGCGCTGGGCCCTGCTTTCCCTTTCGTTGCCGCAGGCGGACCCGCAATGGGTTCACCAGTTCAGCGAAGGGTTCAAGTCGCTGGCCCAGGCGCACGAAGTTGCCCTGGTGGGTGGTGACACGACCTGCGGACCGTTGTCCATCAGCGTGACCGTCCTCGGTTGCATCGAACCCGGCAGGCAGTTGACACGTAATGGCGCCAACCCGGGTGACCTGGTCGTCGTGTCAGGCACCACCGGCGGGGCCGCCTGCGTGCTGGAGAGACTGCAGGCGGGCAAACCCGTGTCCGACCGGCGCTTGCTCGATCGGCCCAGGCCACGGGTCCGCCTGGGTTTGTCGTTACTGGGTCATGCCACCGCCTGTATCGATATCTCGGACGGCCTGCTGGCCGATCTGGGCCATGTGCTGGCGGCATCAGGATGTGGTGCCAAGCTCGAAATCGATAATCTGCCCACCGATGCCGTGCTCGCGGGTCTCGACAAAGCGCAAACGCGGCGTTACCAGTTGTCGGGTGGTGATGACTATGAGCTGCTGTTCACCCTGCCGCCGCGCTACCGGACGTGGCTGGCGGACCTGGGTCAGCAGCTCGATATACCGTTGACCATCATCGGTGAAATCGAAGCGCTGGAAGGCGTCCGTTGCGTTGACGGCGACGGCGGCGACTTTCGGCCATCGGGCACCGGTTTTGAACATTTCCGGCAAAAATCATGAAACCGGCTGGAATCGGCGAGGTCCAGCCCGGACGCGCCGAGATCAAGAGCATCGTGCTGGGTACACCAACGGGTTTTCTTGCGTTTGGTTTTGGCGCCGGCCTGTCCCCGTTTGCACCCGGCACCATGGGGACGTTGATCGCGGTTCCTTTCATCTTCCTGTTGAAGAGCCAGGGCAACACGGTGTTCTGGCTGGCGTTGCTGCTGTTGTTTCTCGCCGGTGTCGGCCTGTGTGGGCACGTCAGCCGCAAACTGGGTGTTCACGATCACGGCGGCATCGTCTGGGATGAGATGGTGGGGTACTGGTTATCGGCGGCCTTTGTGCCGTTGCAATGGCCCTGGCTGCTGGCCGCATTCGTATTGTTCCGTTTTTTCGATATCCTCAAGCCCTGGCCGATCCGCCAGCTCGACAGAAAGGTGAGCGGCGGTTTTGGAATCATGCTCGATGACGTTGTGGCCGCCCTGTTCACCGTGATCATACTGGCTGTTGCACAGAGATACTTCTTGTAACCCGGATAATTTACCGGGGATACGGCGTGTGCTTTGTCACTGGCGAAACAGTTTGATCGATCGTTCGAAAAAGCGTGGCGCGGCGGTCGTTGTGGTTTGAGAAGGCCGGGCCAACTGCGCATTCTGTGAAGTTCACAGAATTCACAGCTAAGCCGTGGTTGAATAAAACGCGCTCTTTATCCAGTTGATGCCCTGTTCGTCCTTGGCCGGGTCGATGGATATGACGTCAAACCGGCAATATTGCTCCGACCTGGCGGGATTCATCGCCAGGTAACAGGCGGCCGTTAACGAGATCCTGTTCTGCTTGTGAAAGGTGACTGCATCCGCGCCGCTGCCGTGGCTGTTGTTGCCGCGATACTTGACCTCTACAAAAACGACGGTCTTTTCGTCCTCCATGATCAGGTCAATCTCACCAAAGCGGCTGGAGAAATTCCGTTGCAGCAGACGCAGACCGCGGGCCCGCAAAAAGCGCTCCGCCGTCCTCTCCCAGTGACGCCCGGCTTGTCGGCCACCCAGGTCCTGGCGGCTCAGTAAGCGCCTGGCCACCGGTAGGGAAGGGCTTGACCGTCGGAAAATTGCGCCCACGCCGGCTGTCTTTGCAGGTGACCGTTTGCCTGCAGCCTCAATTCACCGACATCACCCGGATACCACAGGTCAGGATCTTTTTGCAGCAAGGGTAACCAGGGCAGTACTCGCCAGGCGTCCTGACCAAGGGCGTACAGGTTGCCGAAGGTGCCGTCGCGAATGCTTTCAAGCGCCGGTGTATTTAAAGTGGCCGCGCGCAATTGCCAGGCCGTAATCGGGAAAACGATGCCATTGAGGTCCTGGTCCGAAGCCGGCTCCACTTTGCCGCTGTAAATACGGCCCATGGCATATACGGGGATGTCTCCGGCGTTGTGAAAACGCAGCAAAGGTTTGAGCTCGCGGCCCTGTTGCGGGTTTGCCGCCATGAAAATAAAATCGAAATCATCACGACGGCTGGGTTCAAAATTGAGTGAAATGCCAAGACGGGACTGTAGCGCGGTCTTGCGCTGCTCGCTTTCATCTATTTTGAGCAAGCGGGTCAGCATGTCGTTGTAATCTTCCAGGTCCAGGTTGAAGCGTGCGGACACCGCTACCTGACCCTCGTTCCGGGCAAACTTTTCGGTGAATACGGATTCGATACGTGCTCCCCAGGCGCTGTCCTGGACGAGAACGATCGCCCTTTTTTGCCCCTGTGAAAGCGCGCGTTCGGCAATGGCCTGGACCTCCTCGCTCTGCGACAGGGAAAGACTGTTGACAATCATTTCCCGGCCGGGGTACGCGGGCTTGTATTCGGCAGGTTCATTGAGCAGCAGCACAGGTACGGAGGGATCATCGAGGCTGGCCAGCGCGCCCGCCGATTCGACACGCAGCGGCCCGACGATTTGCGTGGCGCCATCGTCCCTGGCCTGCAGGTAGGCGGCCAAGGCGGATTGACTGTTTTCACCGCTGGAATAAAACCGCAGCACCGAGTTGCCGGGACGGTCAAGATAGGCACTCACAATGCCGTCCCTTATGGCCCTGGCGGCCGTAGACAGGTCGCCTGTTGCCGGTAGCAGGACGGCCACCTGCCCAGGCGTGGGAAACAGCTGGCGGTAACGGGACATCAATTCTGTGAAGCCGGCTTCCGTGATGACGTGTCCATAGTGATAATCGACCCATTTCCTGGCCGCTGCCGACACCGGTTCCCGGCTGATCAGCAGGTTGCGGGTGAGCAGGGACAACTCGAGCCACTCGGTGAATTCAGGATCGTACAACTGGCTGTCAATCATTGCCCTCAGCCGGCCCGACGACAGTGATTCGAGCGAACGCAGGATCGCAAGTGCTGCCTCGGGCTGGAAACCGGACATGTTCCGGGTCATTTCCATGACATCCTCGAGACTGCGCTCTGACGGGCCCCTGCCTGTCTCATCCTGGCGCTTGCGCGTATCAGTTTCATACGGCCGGTCACGGCTAGTCGTGGTTGTTTCGCCAGGCACGGGGGCGGTCGTGGTGCACGCATTGAGGAGCAACAGCAACGCGGCGGACAAGAGTATCGGGTAAAAACGTAAAGTCATCGGATTTTTACAAAGTTATTCGCGTCAGAATGATAACCTATATCAATGTACCGCAAGCAATGCCAAACGGGAAAATACACCAAACTGCCTTGCACACCACATTAACACCATTGGACACACCGCAATGCCGCAAGCCGGACTCTATGTTGTAGCAACCCCGATCGGGAACCTGGAGGATATTTCCTACCGGGCTGTCAGGATTTTGTCCGAAGTGGACCTGATCGCCGCGGAAGATACGCGTCATTCCCGCGTGTTGCTGGCGCATTACGACATTACGACTGCGATGCAGGCCTTCCACGAACACAACGAAACGCAGCTCGAAGGCCGCATTATCGAACGTATTGCTGAAGGCCAGTCCGTAGCGCTTATTTCCGATGCCGGCACGCCACTGATTTCCGATCCGGGCTACCGGCTTGTCAGGGCGGCGCGCGAAGCCGGTCTGCCGGTCTACACGGTACCCGGCCCCAGCGCGATCACGGCAGCGCTTTCCATTGCCGGCTTACCGCCCGACCGCTTTGCCTTTGAAGGGTTTCTGCCGGCCAAGGCTGCCGCCCGCAAAAAAAAGTTGCAGGCACTTTGCCACGAAAACCGCACACTGGTGTTTTTTGAATCCAGTCACCGTATCGAAGCAACGCTTGCAGACATGGCCGAAGTATTTGGCGGTCAGCGCCTGGCTGCCGTGTGCAGGGAGCTGACCAAAAAATTCGAGACCGTCTTGAGGTATCCCCTGGCTGAACTGAATAAAGAACTGGTCCAGGATACAAACCAGAGCCGCGGTGAGTTCGTGGTGATCGTCGATGGTCACCAAGACAGCCAGGAAGGGGCATTGTCCAACGCGCACACAATGGCGCTGGCCTTAATGGAATTCCTGCCCGCCTCCCAGGCGGCCCGGGTCGCCGCACAACTCAACGACGTACCACGCAGGGCGGTCTACCAGTTGCTCGACAAGCACCCATAAGAAAGGC
Source organism: uncultured Gammaproteobacteria bacterium (assembly GCA_963801195.1). Taxonomy (GTDB): domain Bacteria; phylum Pseudomonadota; class Gammaproteobacteria; order Xanthomonadales; family SZUA-36; genus SZUA-36. The sequence continues at coordinate 142,744 of CAWDDX010000004.1, forward strand.
GTCAGGTTTAATTCCTCCCTAAATACAAGCACCGTCATCCCTAAGCACCGTGATCCCTAAGCACCGTGATCTATAAGCGCTGTGATCTATTAGCACCGTGATCTATAAGCGCTGTGATCTATAAGCGCAGTTATCTATAAGCACCGTCATCTATAAGCACCGTGATCTATAAGCACCGTCATCCCGGCGAAGGCCGGGACCTCCATAAGTTTGGCACCCCCAAACCCAGCACCATCTCAACAACAAGCACCGTCATCCCGGCGAAGGTGACGAATGTCATCCCGGCGCATGCCGGGACCTCCCCCAATCCGGCAGAGCGCCAAATCGCCAAAGCTCACAACACTTCATCTCCGGCAGAGCGCCAAATACACCAAAGCTCGCAGTACTTCATCAAAAAATCTCAAAAAATAAATCATCCCAATGCGGATTGAGCTTCTCAATTAATCGTATTTTCCACAACCGGTTCCACTCTTTGAGACGCTTCTCCCGTTGTATCGCTTCATATATGCACTCATGCAGCTCGTAGTAAACCAACCGCGTTAGTTGATATTTTGACGTAAACCCTGGTATGGAAAGATTACGATGTTGAAATACCCTGTACATGAGATTTGAAGTAACACCCACATACAGCGTGCCATTTGGGCGATTTGTCATAATATAAATGCAAGGTTGTTTTTGCATCTAGCCAGTTTGATTTATAGGTCATACGATCGCTTTGGGTTTTTGTCCTGGAGTTTTGTAGGGGCTTGTTTTTGAAGTTGTGGGTTGGGCGAGCATTCTATTTTGCGCTCCGCTTGCGTATGGACTGAGCGCTCTGCTTGCGTCTGATCGCTCTGCCGGATTGGGAGGTCCCGGCTTTCGCCGGGACCTCCCAAACCCAGCACCTCCCCACCAACTGGCACCGTCATCCCGGCGTAAGCCGGGACCTCCAAAAGATTAGCAGAGAGCTAAATCGGGGCTTTTTTAAGATCACGAAAACGGAGGGAGATCCCGTGCATAAATTGTGGTTTGTAGTGGGCAGTTGGAGGTGACATTTTCAAAGTTCAGCTTGGGAAGGCGCAACCCGAACCCGGTTCCCTTTGCGGTTCCACATCGGTGCTTCCAGCATAAACACTATCAATGCGTTAGCCGGTAGTGGACAATGTACGCGAGAGTCGGCCAGGCAATCGCGTTTCCGCCCCAGGGCGGAACCGAGGAAAGTCCGGGCTCCACAGGGCAGGGTGCCAGGTAACGCCTGGGAGGCGTGAGCCTACGGAAAGTGCAACAGAAAATATACCGCCTGACCCCATTCGTGGGGAAAGGTAAGGGTGAAATGGTGCGGTAAGAGCGCACCGCGCAACTGGTAACAGTTTGCGGCATGGAAAACCCCACCTGGAGCAAGACCAAATAGGAAGACGATGTCGCGGCCCGCGATGTCTTCGGGTAGGTCGCTTGAGGATGCTGGTGACAGTAGTCCCAGATGAATGATTGCCCACGACAGAACCCGGCTTACCGGCCGGCTCTCACTATCAACCTGGACATTGCGGCATGTGCTGGATTCAGCCACTTGGGGACGGTCAGTAAGCAATTGCCTTTATTTTTGTACTTTACTTTGACTATTAAAGATTACCAACGGTACACTATACGGTGGACGCGCGGCCTGCAAACGCAGTCAAAACTATTGAATAAAGCAGTGCTTACAATATTTTTTGACAAAACACATAGATAAATTTTGATCGGCTTTGTTGTGCGTTCTTGAGGCTTGTTGGCAGTCAATATCCGGGGATTTGAAAATGAAAAAATACTTATATCCAGCAATAATGGTTTTATTTCTTTTACCGCTACAGGCGGTCGCCGAGCTGTATGGAACCATCTTGGGGCCAACCAGCACACTGGTGGAGCTTGACCCGGTTACCGGGTCTGTAATCAACACAGTCGGCGATGTGGGCTACAGGGTCAACGGTATGACCTTTGACTTCACCACAGGCACTTTGTACGCCACCACGTCACAGGGAGATGCAAATTTTCCTAATGGTCTTATAACTATCAACCTGGCTACAGGCGCTGGTACAACAATAGGTGTTGGCGCCGGTCAGTTAGTAAACGTTCCTGCTGTCAATTCTTCCGGCGAACTGTATGGGTGGTCAGAAGCATCCGATGATCCCGTATTATGGAACAAGGTGGCAGGCACCGTGACAGTCCTCGGTGATTCCGGACTAAGCAGTGCAGAGCAGTCCCTGTCTTTTGATGGCAGTGATACCCTTTACTACGTGAGCCTTTGTTGTGAGGGTATTCAGATAATTGACACGACCACCGGCGCAGCGACGCCCGGTCCGGCGATTACCGGGGCGACGGGCAATGCCTTACATCATGGTGACTTCGCACCGGGCACTACTTTACTCTACGCAATGACCGAGACCAATGATAGTTCTGCCGCGCGGAACATCGACATTCTTGATGTGACCACCGGTAACGTCGTTAACACGATTTCATCACCCGACAACCTTCATACACTGGCGTTTACCGGACCAGTTACAGGTGTAGGAGCAGCAACAGGCGTGCCTACCATGTCTTTCTATGGAATTGTGCTGGCAATGCTGGGCCTACTCTTCGTGGCCAGTCGATATCTGCGCGGGTTCCCCAGGCGGTCGTAGCCCCGGAAAAACTTTACGTTTTACCAAGAGAGTCGGATACGTCTATCGCATCCGGCTCTTTTTTTGTTATCGGAAGTTGCGTCGCCTAGGAGCCTGTCGGGTTTGACCGATCATAGCGAGGGCAAGGTGAATTGATGCGCAGCATCAAGAGAGGGTACCCTGGGGTAAAAGCCGATTTGAGTCAGATTTTTCGCTCTTTTAAGGAGAATAGCACCGCTATTTGACGCAAAAGAACGGGAAATCTGGCCAAACCCGGCTTTTCCGCACGACCACATGGATGTGGGAGGTAGGGTAAGGCATGGAGCAGTTGCCGAGTAGGTCATGTTAAATCCGACAGGCTCCTAGTGTGGCCATTCCCTGGAAGTCTGAACGTCGATCACACCGCTCATCAAGGGAGATATGTACATATTTTTCCATGACAACACCTTAGCAAAGTGTTGCACTTCGTTTGTGAACTTAGAGGACCTCGTTAAGTTCGGCACCCCCAAACCCAGCACCATCCCAACAACAAGCACCATCCCAACAACAAGCACCGTCATCCCAACAGACAAGCACCTCCCAACAATAAGCACCGCTCAAAACAAGCCGTCTCAGGACCTCGTTAAGAGTTGGCAGCCCCGCCAAACCTAGCACCATCCCAACAACAAGCACCGTCATCCCGGCGCAAGCCGGGACCTCGTTAAGTTTGGCACCCCCCAAACCTAGCACCATCCCAACAACAAGCACCGTCCAACAATAAGCACCGGCGCAAGCCGGGACCTCGTTAACGTTTGGCACCATCCCAACAACAAACATCTCACAACAAGCACCATCCCAACAACAAGCACCGTCATCCCGGCGGAGGCCGGGACCTCCATAAGATTTGCAGAGCGCATAATCATGAATTCTTTTAGATCACGGAAACGTTGGGAGATCCCGGCCTACGCCGGGATGACGATTCCATTTAAATGACGATTCCAGTGGATGACGACTCCAGTTAAATGTTGGGAGGTCCCGGCCTCCATAAGTTTGGCACCCCCAAACCCAGCACTATCCCAACAACAAGCACCATCCCAACAACAAGCACCGTCTCAACAACAAGCACCATCCCAACAACAAGCACCATCCCAACAACAAGCACCATCCCAACAACAAGCACCATCCCAACAACAAGCACCATCCCAACAACAAGCACCGTCTCAACAACAAGCACCGTCATCCCGGCGGAGGCCGGGACCTCCATAAGATTTGCAGAGCGCATAATCATGAATTCTTTTAGATCACGGAAACGGAGGGAGGTCCCGGCCTTCGCCGGGATGACGGAGCTAATAGATGACCGTGCTAATGTACAGGTTCAATTCCGATGATAGTACAGATTAAATTGTGCGCTCTTGCACGTCGTCGCAGATGCCAATACGGGTCCGCTCCAGACCCGTTTCTTTCAATCCCGTACCCCGTTTTTCCGGGTTCAACACTACAAACCGGGCAATCGCAAAATCGCTCAGCTTTAGCAGGTGTGAAAAAACACTGTATTTACAATATGTAGCGTCGTTTATAATGTCCGCGACACAATATATGGTGACCTTCCGCCAGCGGCGCCCCGAGAAAGCCATAATTAAATTGCTTGCCTGCCTTTTTATCTTGTTCTAATCCCTTTGTCCCGCTTGACTTTGTTGCTTTCAAATACTATCGTGCATATTAGTGGGGAATTGTGGTGAATTAGTATAACAATGTGGGGAATAAGTGTTTTTTGGTGAAACAGCAATAAACCTGGACGCGAAAGGGCGACTCACGATACCGGTAAGGTACAGAGAAGTCCTTGAGGAAGAGTGCGGAAACCGCATGGTGCTTACCTATAGCGCGTTTGATTCAGGTTCTTTGTGGCTTCAGTCCAAACAGACATGGGAGCGTGTTCGTGATGAGGTCATGGCACTGCCCAGCTTTAACGCCAGCCACAGGAGCCTGCAGAGACGCCTGGTGGGTAGCGCAACAGCCGTAGAACCTGACGGCAACGGCAGGATACTTTTGCCGCCGAGTTTGCGCCAGGTGGCTGGTTTGGAAAAACGCGTGATCCTGCTGGGCATGGGTAACCGTTTTGAGATATGGGATGAGGATAGGCTCAATGCCCAGCGCGCAGAGGAAGTGGAACACCTCGATGAGCAGGCTTCAGCAGAGATGGCGCGCCTGGTGTTGTAGGCGATCGCCGGGATGCCCGAGAGAGGGTTAACGAATTTTAGACCAGAGGTGATGACCGGAACGGATGAACAAATACCAGCATCAAGCGGTATTGCTGGAAGAGGCAGTTTCATCACTCCGGATTCGGGAAGAAGGTATTTATCTCGATGGAACCTTTGGCAGAGGAGGACACAGTCGGGCCATTTTGTCCGGACTGACCGAGCAAGGACGCTTATTTACCCTGGATAAAGACCCGCAGGCGGTGGCCGCGGGACAACAGGAATGGGGAGACGATCCGAGATTCTCCATTGTTCAGGGTAGCTTTGCGGAGATAGACCGCTTGGCCCGGGAGTGGCAAATAGAAAGAAACCTGGATGGCATATTGCTGGATCTTGGAGTTTCTTCACCACAACTGGACGATCCGGAAAGAGGCTTTTCGTTTAGAAAGGAAGGCCCGCTGGATATGCGGATGGACCCAACTAAGGGTGTGTCTGCTGCCGTTTGGCTGGCAGAGACACCGGAGCGGGAAATGTCCCGCGTGTTTTGGGAGTTTGGAGAGGAGCGCCATGCGCGCAGGATAGCCCGGAGCATCGTGAAAGCTAGGCAGCAGCATTGTTTGGAAACGACCACACAGCTGGCGGAGCTGATCGAAGCGACCATTGGAAAACATGAAAAAAAGCACCCGGCAACACGGTGTTTCCAGGCGATCCGAATAGCTGTCAATAACGAACTGGGTGATTTGACCTCCGGCTTGGAGGCATCAATCAGGCAATTGCGCCAAGGGGGGAGACTGGTGGTAATCAGTTTCCACTCCCTGGAGGACCGCCTGGTCAAACGGACATTTAAAGAAGCCGTGCGACCAGGTAAGGTCCTTCGCAATATTCCCGAACACCCGGACTGGTCGCCCAGTCTGAAGTTGATTGGCAAAGCCATTCGTGCCTCCGGGCAGGAAACCTCCGCAAATCCCAGGGCACGCAGTGCGATTATGAGGGTTGCGGAGAAAGTGGGTCTCCCCAACCCTGATCAAACCACTGCGACGTGATTCCATTTTGCTTAATGCAAGGAACAACGAACGTAATGTACTACCCGTACTTGAGTGAGGAGAGACACAGCAGTGGGCAAAATGGGGCTCAGCCCTTCGCGCCGCCTCTCGAAATGGCGCCATGCAGCGTTACCCGTCACTCATTTGGATTGAGCAGGCTTCATTCCCCGCGTCTTGCCCGGTGCCATTTGGGCAGGCAACGCAGCGGTCTGGGCAGGGTTGGGGAGTCCTAGGTTGAACTCAAAAATCCTTATTTTGATATTGGTACTGATCGCTGATGTCGGCAGTGCGCTGGGTGTCGTCTATACCCGGCACCAGAGCCGTCTGCTGGCCGTGGAGCTGGGTACCCTCGAAGCCCTGCAGGATGAGGGTCTGGCCGAGTGGAGCCGTTTACAGATTGAACAGGGCTGGTTGGCGGATGCCAGCCAGATTGAAAAAACCGCACGCGGGGTGCTGAAAATGCAGCAACCCGGTAAAACTCGAATACTGGTTGTCAGACCTTGAAGAAACAGGCCAAAAATATGATCCCCAGCAGCAGGCTCTACGCCTTGTTGCTGATTTTCATGTTGTGCTCTGTTGCATTAATTGCACGTGCAGTGAATTTACAGGTCATGGAGACTGACTTCCTGCAGGGCCAGGGAAAAGCCCGATATTTGCGGGAAGTCACAATCGCATCGACACGCGGTGTCATCACCGATCGCAACGGTGAACCGCTTGCCGTCAGTACACCGGTTGACTCTATCTGGGTGCACCCCGGACAGTTGCTTGAATATCCCGAAAACATCAAGCCCCTCGCCGCTTTGCTGAAAGTCAATCCGGATGAAATGGAACGCAAGCTGACGCAGCGTTCAGGCAAGGAATTTGTCTGGCTGCGGAGACGTCTGAACCCGGACGTGGCCGACGAGATCCGCGCGCTGAACATTCCCGGCGTCAACCTGCAAAAGGAATACCGCCGTTTTTACCCGGCCGGCGAGGTGACGGCCCACGTGATTGGCTTCACCAATATCGATGACATCGGGCAGGAAGGTCTCGAACTGGCCTATGACAGCTGGCTGGCCGGCAGTCCGGGCAGCAAGCGTGTCATCAAGGACCGCAAGGGCCAGACGGTGGAGGAAGTCGAACTGGTCAAGGAATCGGTTCCGGGCCGTGATCTGCGCCTGACGATCGACAAGCGTTTGCAGTACCTCGCTTACCGCGAACTGAAAAGCACCGTGCTTCAACACGGCGCGCGTTCGGGCAGCGTGGTGGTGCTGGACGTGGACACCGGCGAGGTGTTGGCGATGGTCAATCAGCCCTCCTATAACCCCAACGATCCCGGGCACGACACCGACGGCATGCGCAACCGCGCGGTGACGGACGTCGTAGAGCCGGGTTCGGTGATGAAACCCATTGCGATCGCCTCCGTACTGGAACACGGCATAGCAAGCCCCACGACCCCGGTGGAAACGGCGCCGGGTTACACGGTGATCTCCGGGCACACCATACGTGACCACAGAAATTACGGCTTGATTGATGTCACCGGTGTACTGACAAAATCGAGCAATGTCGGGGTGACAAAACTGGCGCTGCAGCTGCAACCGGAACAGATGTGGGATACCTACAGCCGTTTTGGCTTTGGCGATGCGACAGGCACCGGCTTTCCCGGCGAATCCGCCGGCGTGCTGCGCAACTTCGCCCGCTGGAGACGCCTGGAGCAGGCGACTATCGCCTATGGCTATGGTATATCCGCTACGCCGCTGCAGCTGGCCCAGGCCTACGCGGCCATCGCCAATGGCGGTAAATTACGCCAACCCGCATTTATCGAGGGTTCCCATAACCCGGCCATCTCCGCGATCGATCCTGCAATAGCCCATGCGGTTGCAATGATGCTGGAAACGGTGACAACCCCCATCGGCACCGGCAGCAGGGCGCGCGTCGCAAACTACCGTATTGCCGGCAAAACCGGCACCTCGCACAAGGCCAGCGCATCCGGATACGCCGCTGCCAGGTATGTCTCGAGTTTTGCCGGGTTCGGTCCGGCCAGCAACCCGCGCCTGGTTTGCGTGGTCGTGATCAATGATCCGACCGGTGATGAATACTACGGCGGGCTGGTTGCAGCGCCGCTGTTTTCCGAGGTCATGACCGGTGCGATGCGTATATTGAACATACCACCGGATGACTACCAGACCATGCTGGTCGAAGCCATCGACCCCGACAACGTGGCGGAGGACTGACCTTGGTCATGACCCTGCAAGAATTACTGGAAGGCTGGGTAGACGGCGCAGCTGCGCCCAGGCTCACCGGTATCGCGCTCGATAACCGCACGATCAAGCCGGGCGACGCCTTCGTGGCGGTGAAAGGCCAGCTGGGTCACGGCTTGGACTATGCCCGCGCAGCAGTGGCAGCCGGTGCGGTGGCCGTTATCCACGATGGATTACACGATGTCCCCGAGCTGAATGTGCCGACGGTCAAGGTTGCCGGCCTCGGCGACAGGCTCGGCGAACTGGCCTCGCGGTTTTACTCGGCCCCGTCGGAACAGATGCAGATCGCCGGTGTCACCGGCACCAACGGCAAGACTTCCATTGCGCACTTTCTTGCCCAGTCCTGGCAAAGGGTTTACGGCCATGCCGGCATGGTGGGCACACTGGGCTACGGTCCCGTGGGTCATATTCAAAGCGGTGAACGTACGACACCTGATGCACTGCGTTTGCAACAGGTTCTCGCCGACTGCGTGAAGTCGGGTGTCGAGCACCTGGCGATGGAGGTTTCCTCGCACGCGCTGCAACAACACCGTTGTCAAACCGTACAGTTTGACGCGGCAATTTTCACCAACCTGACACGTGACCATCTCGATTACCACGCCGATATGGCCGCCTACGCAGCCGCCAAGCGGCGTCTGTTTACCGACCATGCACCGTCTTTTGCGATCATCAATCACGATGATGCCTACGGCCGCAAATGGTTTGGTGAATTGAACGGCGGTATGCAGATGCTCAGCTTCGGTCTTACAGAAGGCGCGGAACTGAGGGCGGAGATCCGCTCCGTCAATATCGATGGCATGACGGTACGCATAACCGGGCCATGGGGTTCGGAAGAAATCAAAACCGGCTTGCTGGGTGCGTTTAACGTCTCCAATCTGCTCGCGGCCGCCGGTGCGCTGATCCTGCTGGGTATGCCCTGGCACGTTGCCCTGCACCAGCTCGAGGTCATGCAAGCGGTGCCGGGCAGGATGATGCGTCTCGGCGGGCAAGCGGGTCAGCCGGTAGTGGTCGTCGATTATGCGCATACGCCCGATGCACTGGAAAGCGCCCTGCACGCGGTCCGCGCCCATCTCAATGGCAGGCTGGTGTGCGTATTCGGCTGTGGCGGTAACCGTGATCACGGCAAACGGCCGCAAATGGGCCGCGCCGCGGAGATGCTGGCCGATGATGTATTTGTGACCAGCGACAACCCGAGATATGAATCTGCCAGCAGCATCATCGAAGAGGTTATCGCCGGTCTCGAACAACCGGGCAGGGCGACGATCGAACCGGACAGGGCGGCGGCGATCCGGCGCGCCATCGCCAATTGCAAACCCGGCGACGTGGTGCTGGTGGCCGGCAAAGGCCACGAGACCTGGCAGGAGATCGGCGGACATAAAATACCTTTCAGCGATGAAAGCGTCATTCTGAATGCACTGGGGGACGCGGCATGATACAGATGGGTCTGAAGCAGGCTGCCGACTTGCTCCAATGCGCCCCGCCGCAAACCGATGTGACATTTACCGGCGTCACCTCCGACAGCCGGCAAGTTGTACCGGGTATGTTGTTTGCCGCCTTGCCCGGCGAAAGCTTTGATGGTCACGACTACGTTCGCCAGGCCATGGACCGCGGTGCGGTCGCCGCCCTGGTAAGCCGCAGCGTGCCGGCAGACCTGCCGCAGCTTCAGGTTGGCGACGTGTTGCATGCGCTCGGCACCCTCGCCGGCCACTGGCGCTTACAGTGCCCGGCGAAAGTCGTTGGCATCACCGGCAGCAACGGTAAAACCACGGTCAAGGAAATGGTTGCCAATATTCTCCGGCAGGCCGGCGAAGTGCTGGCGACCCGCGGCAACTACAACAATGAACTGGGTTTGCCGTTGACCGTGTTCCAGCTGAAAAAAACACATGACTATGCGGTGCTCGAAATGGGCGCCAGCAAACCCGGCGACATCGCTTACCTGGCCGCTATCGCTAGGCCGGACGTGGGACTGATCACCAATATCGGCCCGGCGCACCTGCAGGGGTTTATCAGCGTCGAGGGCGTGGCCCGCGCCAAGGGCGAGATGTTCGCCGCGTTAACCGCCCAGGGCACCGCGGTGATCAATGCGGCCGAACCCTGGGTAGATCTGTGGCTTGAGACCAACCAGGCCGGCAGGGTTTTCTATTTTAATGGTCATGGCAAGGAACATATCCAGGCACACGATGTTGGAGACGAAGTCGTGGTCAACACACCGGTCGGCAATTTTTCGCTGCAGTTACCCCTGCCCGGGCTGCACAACCTGACCAACGCGTTGGCCGCGACTGCCGTCTGCCTGGCCCTGGACATACCGCTTGCCCTGATCAGGAGCGGTCTGGAAAGCGTCAGCCCGGTGCCCGGCCGGCTCAGTCTCAAGCAGGCGAGCAGGGGCTGGACCGTGATCGACGACACCTACAACGCCAACCCCGCCTCGCTATACGCCGCCTTGCAGGTACTTGCCAGCCAGGGCGGTGAACCGTGGCTGGTCATGGGTGACATGAAGGAACTGGGCAGCGACAGCCGCAAGATGCACGCGGAACTGGGCGACGCGGCGCGTTTCTTCGGGGTCAAGCGCCTGTTTGCACTGGGTGACGCGACCGTGGCGGCCGTCGATGCCTTCGGTGACAACGCCGTGCATTTCAGCAGCAGGGAAGGCCTGATCGACGCCCTGGTTACCGAGCTCAGACCCGGCGTAACCTGCCTGGTCAAGGGTTCCCGCTCGATGGGTATGGAACACGTCGTGCAGGCGATATCCAACGGACAGGACCTCAAGGAGGCAAACGGCTGATGCTGCTGGAACTGTTCACATGGCTGGCCACCGTCAACCCGGACTTCAACGTCTTCGCCTACATCACCCTGCGCGGTATTCTCGGCGCCCTGACCGCGCTGGCGATCTCGCTGGTGCTGGGCCCGTCCTTTATCCGCCGGCTGGTCAGGAAGCAGGTGGGCCAGCCGATCAGGAAACTGGGTCCGGAGTCACATTTTTCGAAGGCCGGCACACCGACCATGGGTGGCGCGCTGATCCTGTTTTCCATCGTCGTTTCCACCCTGTTGTGGTCGGACCTGAGCAACCGCTACATCTGGACGGTATTGCTGGTAACCCTGTCATTCGGCGTGATCGGCTGGGTTGACGATTACAAAAAACTGGTGCTGCAGGATTCCGCCGGCCTGGCGGGACGCTGGAAGTACCTGTTTCAATCGATCATCGGCCTTGCCGCCGCCGTCTACCTGTATTCGACCTCGGTGTCACCGGCGGAAACCGACCTGATCGTGCCGTTCTTCAAGGATGTGGTTATTCCGTTGGGGCTGGGCTACGTTTTTGTAACCTACTTTTTTATCGTCGGCTATTCCAATGCGGTCAACCTGACCGACGGACTCGACGGCCTGGCGATCATGCCGGCCGTTTTCCTGGCCGTGGCGCTGGGCATATTCGCCTACGTCACCGGCCACTCGGTATTTTCAGAATACCTGGCCATCCCCTATATTGCCGGCGCCGGCGAGTTGACCGTCTTTTGCGGTGCGCTGGCGGGAGCCGGGCTGGGTTTCCTGTGGTTCAACACCTACCCGGCGCAGGTTTTCATGGGTGATATCGGCGCGCTCGCCATGGGTGCGGCACTCGGGCTCATCGCGGTTATCGTGCGCCAGGAACTGGTGTTTACACTGATGGCAGGCGTGTTTGTCATGGAGACGCTGTCGGTCATTTTGCAGGTGGCCTCATTCAAGCTGACCGGCCGCCGCATATTCCGCATGGCGCCGATCCACCATCACTTTGAACTCAAGGGCTGGCCGGAACCGCGCGTTATCGTACGTTTCTGGATTATCTCGGTCATCCTGGTGCTGACCGGGCTCGCGACCCTGAAGATCAGATGAAAAAGCAGACCACCCAATACCAGGCCTCGCGCAGTTCACGTCTGAACCGGACGGTGAAGGTGGACGCCTGGTTGCTGGTGCCGGTGTTGCTGCTGGTTGCCGCGGGCCTGGTGATGGTCGGCTCCTCGTCGATTGCGATCGCTGAGAGTCACGGTGTGGCCACGTACTATTACACCTTGCGGCACCTGGTCTACGTCGTGCTGGGCCTTATGCTGGCCTCGGTTTTCCGCTCGGTGCCGATTGATTTCCTGGAACGCATCAGCCGGCCGTTAATGGGCTTGTCGGTGGTCTTGCTGCTGCTGGTGTTTATCCCCGGTATCGGCCGCAGCGTCAATGGCAGCGCGCGCTGGATCACACTCGGGTTTGTAAATTTCCAGGTGGTTGAAGCGGTCAAGGTCATGGTGATCATCTACATGGCCGGCTACCTGGCGCGCAAGGCGGACATGGTCAAAATCAGGTTTTTCGACACGCTCAAGCCGCTGGTGCTCGCGGCCATGCTGACCGGCATATTGCTGATCCAGCCCGATATGGGCAGCGCCGCGGTCATCACCGCCATCGTCGGCGGCATGGTGTGGCTGGCCGGTGCGGCCTGGCGGCACATCATCGTACTGGGGATGGCGGCGTTGCCGGTCTTCGGCTTCGCGGCGATGGAACCTTACCGCCTGCGTCGGATCGTCAGTTTCATGAATCCGTGGGCGGACCCGTATGACAGCGGTTTCCAGTTGACGCAGGCGCTTATCGCGGTAGGCCGCGGCGAGGTATTCGGCGTGGGACTCGGCGCCAGTATCCAGAAACTGTTCTACCTGCCCGAAGCGCATACCGATTTCATTTTCGCCGTGCTGGCCGAGGAATTTGGCCTGCTGGGCGTAATCTTCATCCTTTCGCTGTTCATGCTGCTGGTCTCACGCATCATGATCATCGGCCTGATGGCGCACCGCATGGAACGGCCGTTCGCGGGCAATGTCGCGTTTGGCATCGGTCTGTGGATCGGTCTGCAGGCGCTGGTCAGCATGGGCGTCAATCTCGGCGTGCTGCCCACCAAGGGGCTGACCTTGCCATTGATCAGCTCGGGCGGCAGCAGTGTGCTGATGACGTTCCTCGCACTGGGCATCGTATTCAGAATCCGTTACGAACTCGACCGCGATGCGCCATTCAATATCGCCAAGACGCCAAACCTCGCCGGGGCGCGCCGATGAACCGGGCGGCCAACATGGGGGGGCATATGGCTGGAAGGGGTGTGTTGATCATGGCGGGCGGCACCGGCGGACACATATTCCCCGGGCTCGCGGTCGCCGAAGTTTTAAAAACACAGAATGTGCCGGTACGCTGGCTGGGCGCCGAGGGCGGTATGGAAACACGTACTGTACCGGCGGCAGGAATTGCCCTCGACGTCGTCGCCATTACCGGTCTGCGTGGCAAGGGTGTTATGCGCTGGGTGCGTATGCCGTTGATGTTAATGCGCGCTGTGCGCCAGGCGCGGCGACTGCTGGATGCGAACCGTCCCGGTTGCGCCGTCAGCTTTGGCGGTTATGCAGCGGCGCCCGGCGGTATCGCCGCCTGGACCAAGGGCATCCCCGTGCTGGTACATGAACAGAACCGGATCCCCGGGTTGACCAACCGCCTGCTGACCCGTTTTTCACGCAAAATTCTGCAGGGTTTCCCGGGTACGTTTCCGGCCAAAATGGCCGCGATTGACAGTGGTAACCCGGTGCGCCGCGAGGTGGCGGCGCTTGCCGATCCGCAAACCCGCATGGCGGGCCGTGAAGGTCCGATCAAAATATTGATCACCGGCGGCAGCCAGGGCGCCCAGGTGCTGAACCGGGTGGTGCCGGCGGCGCTGCAGCTGTTGTATTCGAAAGTCGGCATGGAGATTCGACACCAGGCCGGCGCGAAACGCGTGGACGAGGCGGTTGAGGCCTACGCGGCTGCGGGTATCAAAGCTGAAATCACACCGTTTATCGGTGACATGGCGGAAGCCTACGCATGGGCTGACCTGGTGATCTGCAGGTCGGGCGCACTCACGGTCGCTGAACTTGCCGCGGCCGGTGTCGCCTCCGTGCTGGTGCCGTTTGCCTATGCGGTCGATGATCACCAGACGCGCAATGCCGAATACCTGGCCGATGCCGGGGCCGCGGTCATCCTGGCGCAGTCAACGCTCGACGCGCAGACACTGACGACGGCCCTGGAACCGCTGCTTTCAGACCGCGGGATGTTGCTCTCAATGGCCATCGCGGCGCGGCGTATGGCATTGCCGGACGCGGCCGAAAAGGTCGTAGACGCCTGCCGTGAATGGGTGGCGTCATGAATGGCGGCATCATGAACAGTGGCAGCGGCCACCTGCGTCCGATGCGCCGCATCAAGCGGGTACATTTTGTCGGTATCGGCGGCGCCGGTATGAACGGCATCGCCGAAGTGCTTGTCAACCAGGGTTTCGAAGTGAGTGGGTCTGACCTGCAGGAGACCAGGACAACAGCACGTCTCAGGGACATGGGGGCGAAAGTCTTCATCGGGCATGACGCCGCACACATGGAAGGTGTTGACGTGCTGGTTGTCTCCACGGCCGTACCTGAGGGTAACCCGGAAGTGGAAGCGGCCCGGAAACTCAGGATACCCGTCGTCCCCAGGGCGCAGATGCTGGCGGAACTGATGCGTTTCAAACGCGGTATCGCGGTCGCCGGCACCCATGGTAAAACCACCACGACCAGCCTGACGGCCAGCCTGCTGGCCGAGGCCGGGCTCGACCCGACCTTCGTCATCGGCGGCGTGGTCAATGCCTGGGGCAGCAATGCGAGGCTGGGCCAGGGTGAGTATCTGCTGGCGGAAGCGGACGAGAGCGACGGGTCATTCCTGTTGCTGCAACCGATTATCGCGCTGGTGACCAACATCGACCGCGACCATTTGGACAGTTACAAAAACAGTTTCGAAAACCTCAACAAGGCTTTCGTCGAGTTTCTCCATCACCTGCCGTTTTACGGCGCCGCGATCCTGTGTATCGATGATCCGCAGGTAAAAGCGCTGATACCGCAGATGAGCCGCGCCGTGGTCACCTTCGGCCTGTCGGAGTACGCCGATATACGCGCCACCGATATCCGCCAGCAAGGCCGCGACATGTCTTTTAACGTGCATCTGCCGCAGGCGTCAGAACCCGTCGAGGTGTGTATCAACCTGCCGGGTCTGCACAACGTGCGCAATGCGCTGGGCGCGATTGCCGTGGCCTGGGAAATCGGTATCGACATCGCTGCCGTGGTCGGTTGCCTGCGTGAATTCAAAGGCGTTGGCCGGCGTTTTGCCGAAGTCGGCGATCTGCCGTTTGGCAGGGGACAGGCCCACGTCATCGAAGACTACGGTCACCACCCCTCGGAACTCGAGGCGACCATCGCAGCGGCCCGCCAGGGCTGGCCCCAGAAGCGTCTCGTGGCCGTTTTCCAGCCACACCGTTACACACGTACCGCCAACCTGTTCGATGAGTTCAGCCGCGTCCTGTCGCAGGCGGACATCGTCGTGCTGACCGACATCTACGCGGCGGGTGAAGCCGCTATCGAAGGCATCGACAGCGCCGCGTTGTGCAAGTCGATCCGTACGCGGGGCAAGGTTGACCCGGTGCTGGTGCACGACGTGCGGGAACTGAGAACGTCCCTGCCGGCGCTGCTCAAAGACGGCGACCTGGTATTGCTGCTGGGCGCCGGCAATATCGAACAGGTGGCAGCACAATTGCGCGACGCCGGCTTCAAACGGGAGCAGGCGGCATGAACCCGATCCCGGCCCTGAAAACCACGCACCCGGCCAGCTTCGGCCATGTCGGGCTCTTGGTGGGCGGGGAAAGCGCCGAGCGCGAGGTATCGCTCAATGGTGGACGCGCGGTCTTTGCGGCCCTGCAAAGAAATGGCATCAGTGCGGAACTGTTTGACGGCAGCGCCGCGCTGTTTGAAGCCATCAAGGTGGGCCGCATCGACCGTGTGTTTAACCTGATGCACGGCCCGGGTGGTGAAGACGGCGCGATCCAGGGCGCGCTGGATTTGATGAAGGTGCCGATCACCGGAACCGGCTTGCTGGGCTCGGCCCTGAGCATGGATAAAGTCCATTCGAAGTGGATATGGGAACAACAGGGTATCAATACACCGCCGTTTGCCCTGTTGAGGCAAGGCGCCGGCCCGGCGGATGAATTTATAGCGACGTGGGGACTGCCGCTGTTTGTAAAACCTGCCGGGCTGGGTTCCAGTATCGGCATTTCCAAGGTCCAAAATTTCGATGACCTGCCCGCCGCGATTGAGCTGGCGCGCGCCTACGACAAAAACGTGATCGTTGAACCCGCGATCAGAGGCAATGAATACTTTGCCGGTGTCATCGGCGACCTGGTGCTGCCGCTGATCCATATCGAGACACCGCGCAGCTTCTACGATTACACCGCCAAGTACGAATCTGACGATACCCGCTATTTTTGCCCGTGCGGCCTGCCCCCAGAGGTCGAGGCGGAACTGCAGAAACTGGCGCTCGAGGCGTTCCGCGCACTGGAGTGTTCGGGCTGGGGCCGGGTGGATTTCATCGTCGACGAATCCGGCAAAGCCTGGTTCCTCGAGGCCAACACGACCCCCGGCATGACCGATCACAGCCTGGTGCCGCAGGCGGCGGCGCAAATTGGCATCGACTTTGACGAACTGGTCTGGCGCATCCTGGAGAGCAGCTTGTGAGCGCCGCGGACACACAGGCATTTCGCCACGGGAGCCGGGGTTTCGGCACCGGCGTGGTGTTTGTCATGCTGCTGTTCGTGGTGGCCGTCGCGGGCACGGTGTGGGTTTACAACGGCATGATCGCACAGGAACGCTGGCCGATTCGCTGGCTCGAGATCGACGGGCCGTTTGAACGCGTCAGCGCCGAACAGGTACGCGCCAGGCTGGCGCCGCTGGTGAGCGGCAGTTTTTTCACCGTCAACACGCGCGTGATGCGTGAGACGGCGAGCGAGATGCCGTGGGTCGCGAGTGTGAGCGTGCAGAAAACCTGGCCGGATACGGTGCAGGTGACGATCCACGAATATACCCCGGTGGTTCACTGGGTGGATGATTACCTGCTGGATGCCAGCGGGCAGCCGTTCAGCGTGCCATCGGCCAAGGAAATACAGGGCTTGCCGTGGCTCGAAAGCACACCGGGCCAGCTCGAGGTGGTGTTTGAAAACTGGAAAAAATTTGACGACAAACTGGTGCTGATCGGCCAGCAGGTCGACCGTCTGACGCTGGATGCGCGTGGCTCCTGGTCGGCGCGTCTGAGCGGTGGTACCGAGGTCAAGTTTGGCAAGGGCGATATCTTCAGTAGCCTGGATACGCTGGTCTCGACCTGGGCCGGCCTGATGCAGGGGCAATCACTGCCGCCTGTCAGTATTGATCTCAGGTACACCAACGGCTTTGCCGTGTTGTGGTCACAAAACATAGACGTAATTGCGGGGGATTATGGCGAAAAAAGCTGAAAAGTCACTGGTCGTCGGACTGGACATCGGAACATCCAAGATCGTCGCCATTGTCGGCGAACTACAGGCTGACGGCTCGGTGGAGGTGATCGGGCTGGGGTCCCACCCTTCACGCGGCCTGAGACGCGGTGTGGTGGTGGACATGACCTCGACCGAGCAGGCGATACAGCGCGCGGTGGAAGAAGCGGAATTGATGGCGGGCTGTGAAATTCATTCCGTCTTTGCGGGCATCTCCGGTAACCACATCCGCAGCATGAACTCTGATGGCACGGTAGCAATCAAGGACAGGGAAGTCTCCGAGGGGGATGTTGAACGTGTTCTGGAAGCTGCCCGCGCGGTGCCGGTGGCGGCCGATCAGAAAATCCTGCACGTGCTGCCGCAGGAGTACGTACTGGACAACCAGGACGGCATCCGCCAGCCCATCGGCATGGCCGGTGTGCGCCTCGAAGCGCATGTACACGTGGTGACCGCGGCGCTGAGCGCCACGCAAAACCTCAACAAGTGCGTGGCCCGTTGCGGCCTCACCGTCGACGAACTGATCATGCAACCGCTGGCGGCCAGTTATGCCGCTTTGAGCGAAGACGAGAAAGCGCTGGGCGTGTGCCTGGTGGATATCGGCGCCGGCACCACCGATATCGCGGTGTTTTCGGACGGCGCCATCCGCCACACGGCCTGTATTCCGATCGCCGGTGACCAGGTGACCAACGACATCGCGGTCGCCTTGCGCACACCCACGCAGCACGCGGAGGACATCAAGATCAAGTACGCCTGCGCGCTGGAACAACTCGCGGGCAGCGATGAAAGCATCCGCGTGCCGAGCGTCGGCGACCGCACATCGAGGCAATTGGCGCGGCAGACCCTGGCACAGGTTGTCGAGGCGCGTTACCGCGAACTCTACACGTTGATCCTCAGCGAACTGAGACGCAGCGGTTATGAAAGCGTGGTGGCCTCGGGCATGGTACTCACCGGCGGCGCCGCGAAGATGGAAGGTGCGGTGGACCTGGCGGAGGAGATCTTCCACATGCCGGTCAGGCTGGCCACACCACAATACGTCACCGGCCTGTCGGACGTGGTTTCAAACCCGGTGCATGCGACCGGTGTCGGCCTGCTGCTGTACGGCAGCCAGGCGGACAGCAACCGCAAATCGTCGACCACGGGTGGTGGTGACTCGTTGATCGAGCGAATAAAGAGTTGGTTCAGAGGTGAGTTTTAAGCGGGGAGGGGCATCAACCCGACCCATGAATTTTAATTTTAAAAGGCATTCGTGAAGACTGATCGTGATTTGAATAACAGAGCCGCCCGTAAGGCGGCCAATCGGGAATAACGAATAATTTAACGGCGAGCGAGAGGAGATATAACAATGTTCGAATTGGTGGAAAACTACACACCCAGTGCGGAAATCAAGGTCATTGGGGTCGGCGGGGGCGGCGGCAACGCCGTATCCCAGATGATAGAAGCGGGTATTGAAGGCGTAGAGTTTATTGCGGCCAATACCGATGCCCAGGCCCTGAGAAAGTTCAAGGGCCGCACCCTGCTGCAAATCGGCTCGGGCGTGACCAAAGGCCTCGGTGCGGGGGCAAACCCCGAAGTCGGACGCCAGGCCGCACTGGAAGACCGCGACCGGATCATCGAGATGATATCCGGCGCCGACATGGTATTTATCACGGCCGGCATGGGCGGCGGCACCGGCACTGGTGCAGCACCCGTGATCGCACAGGCGGCCAAGGAGCTGGGTATATTGACCGTCGCGGTGGTCACCAAGCCGTTCCATTTCGAGGCGAAGCGACGCATGGCGATTGCCGAACAGGGTATCGAGGAACTCGCAAAGCACGTCGATTCGCTGATCATCATTCCAAACTCGAAACTGCCCGAGGTGATGGGCGCCGACGCCTTACTGCTGAATGCCTTCAAGGCGGCCAATGACGTCCTGCAAGGCGCGGTGCAGGGCATCGCCGAACTGATCACCCGCCAGGGTCTGATCAACGTGGATTTCGCCGATGTGCGGACTGTTATGTCGGAAATGGGCCAGGCCGTTATGGGCGCAGGATCAGGCCAGGGGCGAAGACCGCGCCATCATGGCGGTGCAGGCGGCCATCGGCAGCCCGCTGCTCGAAGAGGTCAACCTGCAGGGCGCCTGTGGCGTGCTGGTCAATATCACCGCCGGTATGAACCTGACCATGCGGGAATTTGAAGAAATCGGTTCGGCAGTGGCCGACCTGGCATCGGATGACGCCACCGTGGTCATCGGTACCGTGATCGACCCTGAAGCAGGCGACGAACTGCGTGTCACCGTGGTCGCCACCGGCCTGAACAACAGCCAGAAAAAGCGCCAGGCGCAGACCCAGCAGGCCAAGAAGCCGATGCGGGTGATCAGAAATGGAACCACGGGACAGCCGGAGCCGGGTCACTCAAGTTCGGAAGAGCAACCGAACTATTTTACAAAGCCCGGCCGGTTCAGCGACAAAACCGAGACCGAAGACCTGTTTTCACCGGATGCCAGTATCGACTACCTCGATATTCCGGCGTTTTTGAGGAACCAGGCAGATTAGCGGACTAGCGGACTAGCGGACTAGCGGATCTAGCTGTTCTACCGACCCGGCAGCCCCGAGAAGGGTTTGCTCGCCGTGAATTCCCGGACTCGATCCGGAAATCTTGGGGCCGCCGGGTGCTTTATGAAAACCGGTGAAATAAAGTTTATATGACCGTTTTGTTAAAATGTTGTTAATTTACAACAAATTGTTGCCAAAAAGCCATTAACTTCTTTGTGGACATAGTCGCATTATGCTAACATTCCGCCGAATAAACGGCCCTGGCCACAAAAAAATGATCAACTGAAGAACCCCCAAAAATGATCAGACAAAGAACCCTCAAAAATGTTATTCGCGCCACCGGTGTTGGTTTGCACACCGGTGAGAAAGTGTTCATGACCTTGCGGCCCGCAGCCGTCAATACGGGCATCATTTTCCGTCGCGTCGACCTGGACCCGGCGCCCGAAATCGACGCGTTTGCGACCAATGTCGGTGACACCAGCATGTCTTCCACGCTGATCGAAGATGGCGTCAGGGTTGCCACGGTAGAGCATTTGCTGTCGGCGTTCGCGGGCATGGGTATCGACAACTGCTACATCGATCTGAGCGCCGCGGAAGTCCCGATCATGGACGGCAGCGCCGGCACCTTTCGTCTTCCTGATCCAGTCCGCCGGCATCGAAGAACAATCGGCCGCCAAGCGCTTTATCCGCGTGCTGGAACCGATCGAATACCGCTTTGAAGACAAGTGGGCGAGACTGGAGCCCTTCGAAGGCTTCCGCGTTTCATTCAAGATCGAATTCAACCACCCGGTTTTCAAATCCCACACCAGCTTCGCCTCCGTTGACTTTTCCACCACCTCCTACCTGAAAGAAGTATCACGCGCACGCACCTTCGGCTTTATGCGTGATCTCGAAATGCTGCGTGACAGGAAGCTGGTATTGGGCGGCAGCATGGACAACGCCATCGTCCTGGACGATTACCGCGTGCTCAACGAAGACGGTCTGCGTTACGAGGACGAGTTCGTCAAACACAAGGTACTGGATGCCATCGGCGATCTGTACCTGCTCGGCCACAGCCTGATCGGCGCCTATTCGGGTTTCAAGTCAGGGCATGAGCTGAACAACCAGTTGTTGAGGCAGTTGCTGAGGCAACCGGATTCCTGGGAAGAGGTGACCTTCGATGAAGTGGAAGGTGCGCCGATTTCTTATTTGCATCCGGTTAGGGCGTT
>CAWDDX010000005.1:0-841385 GCA_963801195.1 uncultured Gammaproteobacteria bacterium
CGAGGCTCAAAAAGAAAACAGGAAAATCAATGAAAAGAATTGTAATCCCGGCATTGACACTACTGCTGGTCACTGCGCCCTGTCTGTGGGCCGCTGATGAAAGCCGCGAGCCGGTTGACTTCAGCCTGCAGCAATTGCATGGTGAAACCGTCACGCTCAGCGATTTCCGGCCCAAATGGGTCGTGCTGAATTACTGGGCGACCTGGTGCGCGCCGTGTCGAAAAGAGATCCCCGAACTCTCCGATCTGAATGAAGCCCGCGAAGACGTCGTTGTGCTCGGATTGGCATTCGAAGATACTGAAATGGATGTTTTTGACGAATTTCTCGCAGAATTTGAGCCGAGTTACCAAATTCTGCTGGTAGACGTATTCAACCCGCCAGAGCCTTTCGGTGCCCCAAAGGTGTTGCCCACTACGATCATTCTGGATGGTGAAGGCTATCCGGTAAAGACCTTTCTCTGGACCCGTCACCAGGGTCAGCATCGAGTCATTTATCGACGCAAAGTAGTCCAGTCCGGCCCGCCTCGATGACCCTGCGTACGGTGCGAATGATTTCCTGTGAATGGCGCAGGGTCCAAAGGTATTCAGACGGTCCAAATGGTGGGCAGTGGGATAGCCCTTGTGCCGGTCAAAGCCATAGTCCGGATACAGATCGTGCATGGATAGCATCAGCCGGTCCCGGTAGACCTTTGCAAGCACCGAGGCGGCGGAAATGGATGCTACGAGGCGGTCACCACCGATCACGGTCTGGACTTCACAGGCCAGGCGGGGCGCCCGATTGCCATCAACCAGGACCTTGTGCGGCACCGGGTCGAGGTTTGCGACGGCCCTTTGCATGCCGTTCAATGTGGCCTGCAGAATATTGACCCGGTCGATCTCCTCAACGTCGACAAACTCCACAGCAAAGGCGATGGCCTGCTCCTCAATCTGGGGCGCAAGCCATTCGCGCTTCGGTGCGCTCAGGCGTTTTGAATCATCCAGGGAATCCAGCACGTAGCGCGCCGGCAGGATCACTGCCGCGACGACCACCGGTCCGGCGAATGGCCCGCGGCCTGCCTCGTCCACGCCGGCTTGTAAAAACGGTTTCCCTCGCATAGCCTAGTTCCTGGCAATCTGCCGGAGCACCACGTCACACGCGGTGGCTGCCGCATCGATCTTCAGTTCGCGGTGCAATTGATCAAGCGTTGTTTCAGGCCACTGACCAACGCAGGCTGGTCCAGCCATCGAACCACCTCGTCCGCGATACGTTGACCGCTTACCTCGTGTTGCAGTAATTCCGGTACGAGCAGTTCTGAAGCGAGGATATTGGGCAGGGAGAAATAGCGGGTCTTTAACATCCTGAACCATTTCATCAGGCGGTAAGTCATGCCGGAGATACGGTAACAAACGACCATCGGACGGTTGACCAGCATCACTTCTAGGGTTGCGGTGCCCGATGCGCAGACCATGACGTCCGCTGCTGCCATGACCTCTTGCTGTGACCGTCATGTACCCGGCAGTCCAGACCCGGGTAACCGGCCAGGACCGACCTGAAATACACGCCAAGCGCTTCCGTTGCCGCAGGCACCAAAAAACTGATGGCCGGATAACGTTTTTGCAGGATTTCAGCGGCATCGAGCATTGAAGAAGAAAGCTTTTCGACTTCGCCCATCCGGCTGCCGGGCAGCAGCGCGATACAAATGCCGGCCGGGTCTATGGCGAACGCCTCCCGGCGGGGCCGGAATCGAATTGCAATGGAATCTCATCGGCCTTGGGGTGGCCGGTGTAGTCGGCGGCCACGGAATAGCGTTGATAAACGTCCGGCTCGAAAGGAAAAAGAACATGACCCGGTCGGTTGATTTTTCGATGGTTTTAATCCTGCCCGAGCGCCACGCCCAGACGGTGGGGCTGACATAATGGATCACCGGGATGGCCCTGGCCTTGAGACGCTTTTCCACGCCAAGATTGAAGTCCGGCGCATCAATGCCAACGAATATGTCCGGTTTCAATTCCAGCACCCGTTGTACAAGCTGGCGCCGCAATGTGAACAAACGGGGCAGGTGGGAAACGACTTCAAACAGCCCCATCAGGGAAAGCTGGCCGGTATCCCACCAGCAATCGCAGCCTTCGGCTTTCATCAATGGACCGCCGATACCGACGAAACGGGCGTTTGGTTGTTTGCGGTGAATGGCCCTGATCAGCGCCGCACCGAGTTGATCGCCAGAGGTTTCTCCGGCTACCAAAACGATAAACATCAGCGAATGATGCCGCGCTCAGCCAGCCTGAGAAAATCTACCATCGGTTGTATTTCCGGAGAGTCGACGGCCATGGCGGTCAGCCGAGCGGTTGCTTCTTCAAGCGGCAGGCTTTCCCGATAAATGGATTTGTAGGCCCGCCGTACCTGATTGATTTGCTCACTGTTGAAGCCGCGGCGTTTCAGGCCTTCGGAGTTGATGCCCTTCGGGCTGGCCTTTTCACCGGAGACCGTCACATAGGGTGGAATACTCTGGTTCACATGGCTGGCGAACGAGGTAAAGCTGTGTTCGCCAACGCTGCAAAACTGGTGAATCAGCGAATAGCCGGACAGAATTGCATAGTCGCCGACGTGACATGCCCGGCCAAAGACGCATTGTTGGCCATGATGATGTTGTCGCCCAGGATGCAGTCATGTGCGATGTGGACACAGGCCATGATCCAGTTGTTGTTGCCAATCCGGGTTACACCGCCACCCTGGGCGGAACCGCGGCTGAAAGTGCACAGTTCCCGGATGGTGTTGTTGTCACCGATGATCAGTTCGGTGTCTTCACCCGCGTATTTTTTGTCCTGCGGTTGTTCGCCGATCGAGGTGAACTGGAAAATATGATTGTTTTTACCGATCGTCGTACGGCCGGTGATTACCGCATGCGGGCCGATCCGCGTACCGGTGTCGATACGGACCTTTCCGTCTACGATGGTAAATGCACCAACTTCGACGTCATCGGCAAGTTCGGCTTTGGGGTCAATCAGTGCAGTCGGATGGATCATGCTCAATTCTCTATCCTCTCGGAACAGCCAGCAGATTCACAACTCGCGGTGCGCTCGACCATCGACTGTGACGCTGGCACTCGTACTTGCCCATGCCACGCATGATACGCGTTTGTTTGACTTCCACCAGCAACGGTCACCGGGAACGACCTTTCGGTTGAACTTGGCATTGTCTACTTTAACAAGGTAATACAATTCCGCCATTATTACCCGTGGTTGCCATTGCGACATGCGCCAGTATGCCACAGGCCTGCGCCATGCTTTCGAGAATCAGTACACCCGGCATAACCGGAACGGTGGGAAAATGGCCCTGGAAAAACGGCTCGTTGATGGTTACATTTTTTACCGCAGTGAGGGTTTTTTCCGGTTCCAAAGTATAGGAAATGACCCGGTCTATAAGCAAAAATGGGTACCTGTGCGGAAGAATTTTCGATTATCCCGGCGCTTTCGATAGGGGTCTGGATCAGTTGTTCAGTCATGTTGAGGTTTTTTTCCGCTTTGTTTTTCAAGGTTCAGTACGCGTAGAGCCAGTTTTTCCAGTTTTCGTAAATGAGCAATTGAACGGTTCCATTCACGCGATGGTTGTGCCGGCATACCGGAACTCCAGACCGTCCCTGGTTGGGTGATCGATTTTGTGATCATGCTCAGGCCCTGCACCGTGGTCCGGTCCGCGATCCGGAGGTGGCCGACTGTGCCGGAAGATCCCCCGAACATGCAGTACTTGCCTATCTTCGTGCTGCCGGATATACCCACCATGCCGGCCATTGCGGTGTGTGCGCCGACCTGTACATTGTGGCCAATCTGAATTTGGTTATCGAGCCTTACATCGTTTTCGATGATTGTATCGCCGATGGCGCCCCTATCGATAGTGGTGTTGGCGCCAATTTCACAGTCATCACCGATACGAACCGACCCGAGTTGCGGGATTTTTACCCAGTGATCCTGGTCGAAAGCAAGACCGAAGCCATCAGAACCAATCACGGCACCGGGGTGAATGATGGTCCGCCTGCCAATCCTGACACCCTCGCAAATGGTCACATTCGCAACCAGGCGGCTGCCTTTGCCGATATGACAATCTGCCGCCAATACGCAGCCCGGTCCTACAACACAGGCATCTGCGATTTCACAGTGGGGACCAACGACCGCGTTGGCGCCGATGAAAACGTCACGCCCGATACTCGCCGTGGGATCGATACTGGCAGAAGCATGCAGACCCGGGGCGGGTGGTCTCCGCGGGTCAAACCGTTCAGCTATTTTCGCATAGGCCAGGTAGGGGTCTTCGGCGATCAGTGCATTGACCGGGCAAATCCCGGCATCTTTTTCCGAGACGATAACCGCTGCGGCATGCGTGCCCTTCAATTGCTCACGATAAGCCGGGTTCGCGAGAAAACTGAGCTGTGAGCCGGTGGCATCTGACAGGGTTCCAACACCGTCAATCAACGTGTCTCCATCGCCTTCAAATCGCAGATCGTAATGTTCAGCCAACTCGCAGAGCCTGAGACTGGGGATGGATTTTTGCATATATGGGCGCCGCTTAGTTCTTTGGGACGCGGATAAAACGCTTTAGCGTTGTGATCGCTCCTGTTTATCCGCTTCGTATTCCAGCCTGAGCTGGTCCAGAATAAGCTGGGTAATATCCAAAGTTGGGTCAGCATAGATCACGGGGCTGGATAAAATCAGGTCGTACCCACTGTCGCGTGCAATCGCCTGCACGGCCTGGTTGATCTGGTCTTCCAGCTTTTGGACTTCTTCGGTACGCCGGAAGGACAGTTCGTCACGAAGGTCTTCTTTCTGCCGGTTCACGTTACGCCGCATTTCGCGTAATTCGCGGTCCAGGCGTACCCTGGCATCTTCCGTGAGATCGCCCAACGCCAGGCGATCTTCCATGGTCTGTACCTGGCGTTCCTGAAACTCGATGGTTTCGTTACGGGGGCGGAATTCGAGATCAAGTTTTTCCCGGCCTGCCAAAACCTGTGGTGCGTTATCAAGAACCTGCTTCATATCCACGTAACCAATACGCAACTGCTGTGCCGCTGCCGGACCGGCAACGAACACCAAAAGCATCAGCAATAAGGGATAAAAGCGTTTCATAACTTTCGATTGTACCCTTTTTGTGCGTTTGTATTAAGTTCTAAACGTTAGCGTCACCTAAAAAGTGGTTCCAAAAGAAAACTGCAGGCTTTCAGTTTTATCTCCCATGAATTCCTTGATCGGGAAAGCATAGTTCATGATGATGGGCCCGATGGGTGCCTGCCATGTAACCGAGATACCCGCAGACATTCTGAAAAGGCCGGCATCGAATTTGCTCCAGTTCTCATAAACGTTACCCACGTCAAAGAACAAGGCAATACGCGAACCACCACCCTTGGTAAACGGGGTGGGTATTGCGATTTCGAAACCGCCGGCGACTTTCACATCACCGCCCACTGCACGGCAGGACTGACCACCGTCTTTGGGCCCCAGGGTATTGTCTTGAAACCCCCGAATGTCACGTACACCACCACCGTAAAAGTGTTCATAGAATGGCAAGCCGGTATCCAGCGTCATGACTTCCTCGGTAAGGCACCCCGGTTCGATAATCATGTTGCCGTCTGCATCGATATTCTCCGGGGCGTTGTAATCGAAGGTTGGGACGGGTGTGGCCTTAGATGTACTGTCATAGTTGTCATAGGCATCGCCATAACCTACGTCGCCGTGGACCGAGAATACCAGGTCGGCCCAGATCGGCCAGTATTTTGCGGCCCGGTAGTAGATTTTGTAGAACTCGCGGGAACTGCCTGGCAGTGAGGTCTCGAGACCCAATCGTTGTGACGATCCCCGTGTCGGGTTCAGGAAGTGATTACGCGTATCTCGCGTCCAGGAGGTTGTGAAATCCCAGGTGAAAAAGTCGCGTTCCGAGACGCTGAGTTCGCCATTGCCATTGTGGTCGAGCGATTTCGACAAGGGGTCTCCCGGGCGCGGAACCAGGTATTGCTCAGGGCAGATACCGTTACCGTTGATGTCGTTACACAGGATAACGTCCGGGTTGTCCGGGTCTACATACTGACGTTCGAAGACATAGGCACCGATATTCAGGTTGGTTTTTCTGAGCCCGGTTCCGGCACGGATATAGTCCACTTCGGTCAGGGGTAATCCGAAGCTTACGCCACCGGCGGCCTCGGTACTGGTAAATGTCGAGATGTTTGCACCGGCCTGGTTATATTCCTGGTAACGGAGATAGAATCCGCGGCTGACGCCATCCTCGGTCGCGTAGGGGTTGTCATAGCTGACGTTGAAACTTTTGATAATGCTGCTGCGTGAAAGCGACAGGCCCACCCGTTTGCCGCTGCCCAGGAAGTTATCCTGCTGAATGCTTAGCGATGCAATCAGGCCCTGTACCTGCGAGTAACCGAGGCCGACGGAGAAACTGCCTGCGGCGCGTTCCTCAACGGTGACAACTACGTCAATCTGGTCATCGGTACCGGGTACGGCGGGCGTCTCGATGTTGACCGATTCAAAATAGGTCAGACGTTGCAAACGAATCTTGGAGCGGTCGATGGCGGCCTGTGAAAACCAGCCGCCTTCAAATTGGCGCATTTCACGTCGCAGCACTTCATCCTTGGTGCCGCTATTGCCGACAAAGGTGATCTGCCGGACATAGACCCGCTTGCCGGGATCGACAAAGTAATTGATGGTCACCAGGCGGTTCTCACGGTCAATCTGTGGAATCGGGTTCACATTGGCGAATGCGTAGCCGATGTTCGCCAGCAGCGCAGTAATGTTTTCAACGCTCTGTTCCATCTTTTTGCGTGAGAATATATCGTTTTCCTGGGTCAGGATCAGACGTCTCAGGGTCGCTTCCTCGATCACGAGGTCGCCGGTCACCTGGATTTTTTCCACCGTGTACTGCTCACCCTCGATGATGTTTGCAGTAATGTAAATGTCCGCCTTGTCGGGACTGATTGAAACCTGGGTTGATTCCACGTTGGCATCGATGTAGCCCCGGTCCTGGTAATAGGAGCGTATTTTCTCCAGGTCGCCGGAGAGTTTTTCGCGCGAATACTGGTCATCTTTTGACCAGAACTTCCAGAACGGAGGGATCTTGGATTCGAATTCGCTTTCGACTTCCTTGTCACTGAACAGCGTGTTGCCGACGATATTGATGTGCTTGATTTCCGCCGTTTTCCCTTCATTGATCGTGATCGAGATACGCACCCGGTTGCGGTCCAGTTCGACGACCCGGCTGTCCACGGTTACCGCATAGCGCCCCTGGCTGAAATACTGCCTGACCAGTTCCTGCTTGATTCGATCCAGTGACTGCGGTTGGTATACCTCGCCCTGTGCGAGACCGATATCCGCGAGCACGGGCATCATATCCTCGTCCTTAATGGCCTTGTTACCCGAAAGCACAACAGCTGCAATGGCAGGCCGTTCCTTTATCCTGATGACGAGGATGTCCCCCTCGCGCTCGAGGTCGATATCACTGAAGAATCCGGTTCTGTAGAGGGAACGAATGGCCTGGCGCGCCTTCGCCGCGGTCAGCAACTCGTTGGCATCTACGGGTAAGTAGTTGAACACCGTACCTTCGGATATACGTTGTAATCCCTCGACCCTGATATCAGAAACCACAAATGGCTCAAGCGCCAGGGCTGACTTCATCGTCAGCAGGCCACATAGCAGGATGAATAGAATTCTTCTCATTTGTTTGGATCCGCCAGAGTTCTTTTTTTAGGAGGGTAGTCTATCCGACCAGTCGTAAAATATCGTTAAAAAACGCAATTCCCATCAAGCCAATCAGCGCCATCAGACCGATATACTGGCCTTTTGCCTGTATTTGTTCAGACACCGGGCTTCCCTTGACCAATTCTATCAGGTAATAGAGCAAATGCCCCCCGTCGAGAACGGGAATCGGCAGCAAATTCAGAATTCCAAGACTGAGACTGATCGCACCCAGGAAAAACAGGAAACTGGACACGCCCGCATTGGCTGAACTATTGGCAAATTGCGCGATGCTGATTGGGCCGGACAGGTTTTTAACCGATGCGCTCCCGGTCAGCATGCGGCCAAGCAGACCCAGCGTCGAGCCGGTCAGACGCCACATTTCGGAGGCAGCAGCATTCAGCCCTTTGAACAGCCCGTATTGGTGCATGAAATACGCCCGGTTGAGTTGCGCCTGCAGGTCTGCATCCGCCGGTTTGTTGGTGATACCCAGGATCAGGCGTTTTGAGAAAGCACCCTCGCTTTTCTCGGCAGGCGTGACGCTGAGTTCAAGCTCGCCACCGGCGCGCTCGACGGTCACTTTCAGTGCGCGGCCGGCGACGCCGTGTTTTTGAACCAGCGCTCCCACCCACGCCCAGTCGGTAACCGCTTCTCCGTCTATGCTGATGATACGGTCACCCACCTTGAAACCCGCGCGGTAAGCCGGGCTGTCCGGACTGACCTCACCCACGATCGCCGGCAGCTTTGCCCGCCACGGGGTGATACCGATGCCCTGAAGAGTCTTGTCTTCTTCGAAATTGCTGTCCAGCTTACCGAGGTCCAAAACCACTTGCCGTTGTTCGCCATTGGCGCGTTCGAGGTCAAGCGTGACCTTGTCGCGGTCCAGTGCAGGGGTAATTAAACCGAGTACGGCGTGCGACCACGTATCCGTACTCTCGCCGTTCAGTGAGACGATCTGATCGCCGGGTTCGATCCCGGCACTGGCTGCAATACCGCTGACTTCCCCGATGATCGGCCTGGACTCGGGAATACCCACCAGGAACATCAGCCAGAATGCCAACAGCGTGAAGATCAGGTTGAAGACCGGACCGGCCATCACGATGGCGATACGCGCCCACACGGATTTGCGGTTGAACGCCTGCTCGAGCTCGTCTTCCTCGACTTCGCCTTCGCGTTCATCCAGCATTTTCACGTAGCCGCCCAGCGGGACGGCTGCGATCACGTATTCAGTCCCGTCGCGGCCCTGCCTTGACCACAGTTTTTTACCAAAACCGATCGAGAACCTGAGGACGCGAACGCCCATCCGCCGGGCCACCCAGTAGTGACCGAACTCGTGAAACGTGATCAGCAGCCCCAAAGCGACCAGTAACCACCATATTGAACCCAGAAATTCAGACATTGCTAACCTTTTGTTGATTGGACAATTTTGCTGGTGGCGGCGCGCGCCAACCTGTCATATTCCAGCACGCCGTCCAGGTCATCGATATTACCTGCTTCGCAAGCATCGAGTGCGGCGGACACGATGGAAGGAATCTGCAGAAAGCCAATACGCTCCTGCAGAAATGCTTCCACGGCGATCTCGTTGGCCGCATTGAAAATCACCGCTGCGTTACCGCCGGCTTCCAGGGCCTTGAATGCCAATCCGAGCCCCGGGAAACTATCGATGTCGGGTGCAAAGAATTCAAGCCTGTGTATATCTGTCAGATTGAGGCGCTTGACGCCGGCTTCAATGCGTGCCGGCCATGCAAGCGCACATGCGATCGGCGTGCGCATATCTGGCATGCCCAACTGCGCCAGCACGGAGCCGTCGTGGTAGGCCACCATCGAGTGCACGATGCTCTGTGGATGGATGATAACCTCGATCTGGTCAGGTCGGGCGTTGAAGAGCCAGCGTGCTTCTATGACCTCCAAACCCTTATTCATCAACGTGGCTGAATCGACGGATATTTTGCGGCCCATATCCCAATTGGGATGATTGCAGGCTTGTGCCGGGGTCACGTTTTGCAGGGAATCGCGGTCGCGGTGGAGGAAAGGTCCACCGGACGCTGTCAGGATCAGTTTTTCCACGCCCGCGCTTTCGAGGCCGTCATTAAAACTTTCCGGCAATACCTGGAACAGGGCATTGTGTTCGGAGTCGACGGGAATGATCGTGGCGCCATGTTCGGCAGCGGCCTTGCGGAACAATTCGCCGGCGATCACCATGGATTCCTTGTTGGCAAGCAGCAAACGTTTCCCGCCTTGCACCGCGTGCAAGGTCGGTTCAAGCCCGGCTGCGCCAACGATGCCCGCCATTACGATTTCAGTTTCATCCATGCGTACCACGCCACTGAGCGCGTCTTTGCCGGCCAACACTTCAGATTTGCAGTGCAATTCGTTCAGTGCGGATTGCAGGGCCCCGGCCCTGGATGCGTCACTGACCACTGCATAACGCGCCCCGTGCTGGAGACACTGTTCGGCCAGGCGGTTTACGTTCACGTGCGCGCTGAGCGCGACGACGTGGTAGCGGTGCGGGTGCCGGGCCAGCACATCCAGCGTGTTTTCGCCGATTGAACCGGTGGAACCCAGTACTGTAATGCCCTGGCTGATCAAACCATTTACCCTCAGAATCCTGCAACCAGCAAACCCAGCGCAAAAAATGGCGCGGCGGCCAGCAGGCTGTCCACGCGGTCAAGTATGCCACCATGGCCCGGCAATATGCTGCCGGAATCCTTGAATCCGCTGGTGCGTTTGTGCATTGAAATCATTAAATCTCCACCAACTGACACCAGCGCGGTCACCAGGGTCAACAAGACAAGACCGACCGGCTCAATAATTTTGAAGGGCATCAATCGTGTGGCCAGCATCGCGATCAAAACCGCCAGTGCCAGTCCGCCCAGCAGACCGGCCTGTGTTTTTCCGGGACTGATTCGTGGTGCAAGTTTTCTTTTGCCAAAAGCTCTGCCGGCAAAATAGGCTCCGGTATCCGCCGCCCACACGATCAGCAGCAATAGCAAAATAAGCCATGATCCCTCAGGCTGGAAGCGCAACCAGCCAAGCGCGAACCAGCAGGATGTTACTGACAGTATCGCCGAGGCCATGGAAATCGCCCGGTACTGGCTGTCCGGAAGTGCGTCCTGCTGGTAGACAGGCAGGCGGATAAACAACACAAGCCAGGCGGCACAGCATATCGACAGATACCACACGATACCCGGGGCCCAGGCATTTCTGTACCAGAACAGAACGCCGAAAATAACTGCCTGCAGGGCTACCAGCCCATAAGCTTCCGGACGGCCGGAAACACCCGCCAGGCGCACGTATTCCCAGCTTCCACCCAACAGTACGATGGCCAACAGGATCAAAAACCACTGTGCCGGCAGCGCAAATATTGCAACCATGACCAGCGGCAACAGCAGCAAGGCCGTCAGCACCCGTAGCTTAAGCATCGATGGTACCTTTCACCTGGTCGCCCGTGCGACCAAAGCGA
The DNA here is from genome assembly GCA_963801195.1 of uncultured Gammaproteobacteria bacterium. Lineage (GTDB taxonomy): Bacteria > Pseudomonadota > Gammaproteobacteria > Xanthomonadales > SZUA-36 > SZUA-36. The sequence continues at coordinate 11,164 of CAWDDX010000005.1, forward strand.
CGCTCGCGTGATTGGAAAGTTGCAATGGCCTGATCGAGCGACTCTTCGTCAAAATCAGGCCACAGGACGGGTGTGAAATACATTTCCGTGTAAGCCGATTGCCAGAGTAAAAAATTACTGATACGCATTTCACCCCCGGTGCGTATCAACAGGTCCGGGTCAGGAGACCGCGCCATTGCCAGGTATTGTTCAAATTTGGCTTCATCGATTTCTTCGACAGACAGACTGCCTTCGACCACGGCTTTGGCCAATCGTTTGCCGGCTTGGGTGATATCCCAGCGTCCGCCATAGTTGACCGTGACATTGGCTACCAGGCGCTGGTTGCCGGCGGTCAGGGTCTGGGCTTCATGCATCTTGGTCTGGATGGCGGGCTTGAACGCCGTGAGGTCTCCCGCGAAGCGCACACATACCCCATTTTGGTGAAGTTCTTCGATTTCCTTGTTCAAGGCATTCAGGAAAATTTCCATGAGCCGGGAAACCTCGCCTGCCGGACGCTTCCAGTTTTCGCTCGAGAATGCAAAAACCGTCAGGGTTTTCACCCCCAGGCGCACGCAATGCCGGATCGTTGTCCGCAGCGCTTTCAGTCCTGCCTGGTGGCCAAAACTACGCGGCCGCTTACGCTTTTTTGCCCAGCGGCCGTTTCCATCCATGATGATGGCGATATGACCGGGAATGGTTTGCACTAGGTGCGTTCGCTTTCTTGAACAGGCATCAAAACTCAAGCAGTTCCTGCTCTTTAAGCGCGACTATCTCATCGGCCTGTTTTACATGATCATCGGTGAGTTGTTGTATGTCCTGTTCGGCCCGGTGGTCCTCGTCCTCGGAAATATCCTTGTTCTTCAATAACTCCTTGAGCTGGTGATTGGCGTCACGGCGTATATTCCGAATGGCAATTTTGGCGTTTTCGCCTTCGTGATGAACCACCTTGCCCAGGGCGAGCCTGCGTTCTTCGGTCAGAGGGGGGAGCGGAATACGGATAATGGTGCCGGCGGTGACGGGATTCAGACCCAGGTCCGATTTCATGATCGCTTTTTCGAGCGCTTGCACCATGTTCTTGTCCCAGGGTGACACCGTCAGCGTGCGTGCGTCTTCAATGCTGACACTGGCTGCCTGGCTGATCGGGACACTGCTGCCGTAATAATCAACCTGAACGTGTTCCAGCAGGCTTGGGTGCGCCCGTCCTGTGCGAATTTTTGCCAGTTCGGTTCGTAATGCATCCAGCGTTTTTGCCATGCGGATCCCGGCGTCTTTCTTAATTTCTTCAATCATTATTTTCTCCGTTATGCCGGCGTTGGTTGCTTAAGCATTCAGAAAACTGAAGTCGTTTTGCAGAACTCAACACCATCGCTCGTGCGGCAATTAAAGATCAAGGACCAATTTTAACAGCAAAATGTGAAGAGGTTGCCGGCTAAACCCAAAGCGGGAACAAGCTCAGCAAATAATAGTGCCGACTTTCTCTCCCCTGACAATTCCTATCAGGTTACCGCTACCGAAAACATTGAAAACCCGGATGGGCATTTTCTGGTCACGGCACAATACAATCGCATTGGCGTCCATGACCTTGAGCTTGCCTTCGATCACCTCGTCGTAACTGAGGGTATCGTGCAATACCGCGTTCTTATCGATATTGGGATCGGCCGAATATACGCCGTCGACCTTGGTGGCCTTCAGGACGATATCGGCGCCCACTTCGATCGCACGTAATGCGGCAGCGGTGTCCGTGGTAAAAAACGGGTTGCCCGTACCCCCGGCGATAATGACGACGCGCCCCTTTTCCAGGTGGCGGGTCGCGCGGCGGCGAATATAGTCTTCGCTGACATCATGTACGGAGATGGCGGACATCACACGGGCGTCGGCGCCGGCATTTTCCAGCGCGTCCTGCAAAGCCAGCGAATTCATCAGCGTGGCCAGCATGCCCATGTGATCGCCGGTCACGCGATCTATACCCGATTCAGCCAGTCCGGCACCCCGGAAAATATTGCCGCCGCCGATGACGATGGCGACCTCTACGCCGGTTTTGCGAACTTCGAGAACTTCATTGGCGATCCGGCCGATGATGACCGGATCTATGCCGTAGTCCTCATTGCCCAGAAGCGCTTCGCCGCTGAGTTTCAGAAGGATGCGCTTATAGGCGGGTTTATCCACCCTTCACCTGTTGCATGACTTCGTCTGCGAAGTTATCCGCTTTCTTCTCGATACCTTCACCAACCACGAGGCGGACAAAGGCTTTTACGCTGGCGCCGTTCTGTTTGAGCAACTTGGCAACGGTTATGTCGGTATCCTTGACAAAATCCTGGCCGAGCAGCGTGATGGAAGACAGGTGCTTGCGCATACGGCCCTCGACCATTTTCTCGATAATATCAGCCGGCTTTCCGCTATCGGCAGCTTGCGAGATAAGGAAGTGCTTTTCCTTTTCAAGAACATCGGCCGGAACTTCATCAACATCGACGTAAGCCGGGTTCAACGCCGCGATGTGCATGGCGATATCGCGGGCCAGTTCTTCATCGCCGCCTTCCAGGCCGACCAGTACGCCAATATGTCCACCGTGAACATAAGCGCCGATGGTGTCGGTACCGCTCATCCGGGCCAATCGTCTGACCTGGATGTTTTCACCGATCTTGGTCACCAGGGCCTGGCGCACGGATTCAAGGCTTGAGCCATCTGATTCCGTTGCCATCAACAATTCCATATCGTCGGACCCGGCGAGCAGCGCATTGGAAGCCACCGCGTCGGTAAACGCCTGGAAATTTGCATCCTTGGCGACAAAGTCGGTCTCACAATTGACTTCGACCATCACTGCTTCCGATTGGTCGGCGGTGGTAGCCAGGCCGATGCGCCCGTCTGCGGCGATTCTCGAAGCTTTTTTGTCAGCTTGCGCCAGGCCGGATTTACGCAGGTGTTCGATTGCCGCGTCCATATCGCCATCGGTTTCAACGAGTGCTTTTTTGCACTCCATCATGCCAGCGCCGGTGCGCTCGCGAAGTTCTTTTACCATTGAGGCAGTTACTGCCATCTTCCTATTCCTTCTTCATTACTGTTTAAATGTTCCGGTACGGGTGCCGGTCCGGCACCCCGCCGAAGACCAAGTGTCTATTGCTCAGTCATCCGTCGCTTTTTTTGCCGCTGTTTTCTTGGCAACTTTCTTTTTCGCTACCTTCTTGGCCGCAGCTTTTGGTTTAGGGGCCGCCGCCTTTTCGGTCCCGGCCTTGGCGGGTTCATCAGCCTTGGCGGTCTCAGCAGGTTCAGCCTTGCCAGCGGTCAGCCTTGGCTTCAGCAGGCTCAGCCTTGGCGGTCTCAGCAGGTTCAGCCTTGGTGGTCTCAGCGGGTTCAGCCTTGGCGGTCTCAGCAGGCTCAGCCTTGGCGGTCTCAGCGGGTTCAGCCTTGGCGGTCTCAGCAGGTTCAGCCTTGGCGGTCTCAGCAGGCTCAGCCTTGGAGGACGCAGCTTTTTCGTCGGGTTTAACAGTTTCGGCCTCGACAGGTTCGGCTGTCCCGGCTTCCGCGGAATCAGCAGCCACAGGTGCTTTTTTGACCACTACTTTCTTGGCAACCTTTTTCTTCGCTGCGGCTTCTGCCTTTGATTTAGGCGTCTTGCTTTCACGTTTGACCGGGTTTCCGTACTCGTCCAATTCCACGAATTCATCACTGTCTTCGAAGTGAGGAACGGAGGCACGGCCTTCGAGCACCGCATCGGCTGCCAATTGCGCGTAAAGGCGGATGGAACGAATCGCGTCATCATTGCCGGGGATTACGTAATCGATGTCATTGGGTGAGCAATTGGTGTCGACAACACCAATGACCGGGATACCCAGCTTGCGCGCTTCCTTCACCGCGATGTCCTCATGGCCCACGTCGACCACAAACATGGCGTTGGGCAGGTTTTTCATGTCCTTGATACCGCCGAGGGTTTTCTCCAGCTTGTCACGTTCGCGTGTCAATTGCAGGACTTCCTTCTTTAAAAGACGTGCGAAACTACCGTCCTCTTCCATCTTTTCAATTTGGCGCAAGCGTTTGATGGATTGGCGGATGGTGCGGAAATTGGTCAGCATGCCGCCCAGCCAACGGTGGGACACATATGGCATGCCACAACGTGCGGCTTCCTCGGCAATTGATTTGGAAGCGGCGCGCTTGGTGCCGACAAACATCACGGAACCTCGTTTTGAGGCGATGTTTCCAATGAAATTCATTGAATCCACCAGCATGGGCAGTGATTTTTCAAGATTGATGATGTGAATCTTACCGCGTGCCCCGAAAATAAACGGAGCCATTTTGGGATTCCAGTAACGGGTCTGGTGACCGAAGTGCACGCCAGCTTCGAGCATTTGGCGCATGGTAACATTTGGCATTGGTTAAATCCTTTAAATAGCAGAAGCACAGCGGCCAATGGTCTGCCCAATGACAAACATCGCGGCGTCGCTGATTTCCCGGGTTAATCGTCCACATACCCTGTCCGGAAACCCTGATTTTACAAGGCACCCAACCGAACGATTGCGGCATGTGTGTGTATTTGGCGCCGTTTGACCAACGGGAAAATCCCGGCGGTTGCGACACCCCAGTCTCCGCCCATGACGGGCACGGGTCAGAGAGCAGAACTTTATACCAGAATCGGCTTGGCCGGGCAATATAAATGTGGGTTCAGGCGTCTGTTTTGTGGCGTCCAATTGTCCGGCGCTGATACGGACCGGTGCTGATTCAGACCTTGGCCAGTTCGCTCTTCACGGCATCCAGCCAGGTTTTCTGGCTCTTGCGGAAATGTGGCGGGGCGAGTTTTGCATCGTTCAGGATGGATTCAAACTCGTTACGTGCAGCGGCGCTCTTTCCGGCGGTTTCCAGGCAAAGCGCCAGCCTGTAGCGGGCTTCGACACCCGGGAAATACCCCGAAACGGCGGAATATTCGCGCACGGCGTCATCGGTTCTGTCCTCCGCTTCGAGTGCGCGCGCATAGAGCAGGTGACCTTCCGCGGAACGGAAATCCGGATTCTGTTCCTGCAGCAACTCGAGTGTATTGACAGTTTCAGCCGTGCGGTTCTGTTCAAACTGAAGATGGGCTTTGAGTAACAGCAGTGTTGGTTCGGTTGCAAACAAGCCAGTGAGCGCCTGGTTGATGATCTCTTCAGCCTTTTTAGTATCTCCCGATTCAAGCAACGCTTTGGCATAGCGCCTGCTGTTATCGACGTTTGGGGATTGATTCCACGCCGCCTCATGTTGTCGCAGTTCTGCACCCGGATTAAGGCTGTGTTTGACGCTTCTCACCGCCCTTTGGCCGGCGATACTGCCCGAGAACTGTGGCAGCAGTTCGATGATGAAATAGGCAAGTCCGCCAAGTAATGGCACGAAGATCAGAAACATGATCCAGTAAAAGCTGCGCCCGGTCTTGAGGACGTGGATGATCAGCGTCAATTGCACGATCCAGACCAGAATGGAAATATACTGCATGCGGTTCACCCCGTGAAAATTTTAAAACACGTCAGAATGTCTGACATGTCGCATTATGCAATAGTTGCCTCTGTATTTTCCTGACCACCTGTCAAAAATCTGTTTATTTCTACAGTAGAGTAGAATATGCTCGAGTGACAATATAGTAATTGGCAGGATGCTGGTTCAAGTGTTTAACAGGGATTGTCCCACCAGGTTATGGGCCCCGCAGTGAAACCAGGCTTGTGCAAGGCTGCACGAGTGGCGTAATCGTCCCCTCTGTATTTTGGGGGAAACCTGCCTGACCAAATGAAACAAGGAGGTTTCAGTGGGCGGTTCATATTGCATCTGTGGAAACAGGCGGACATCTGTTGGCAGGCGTTATGGACTCGCCGCCGGCGCGTTTGCAGTGATTTTTAGCTTATCTCTGGGTGTCGGAACAAGCTTCGCCGCGTCGATCGGGATGGTTACCGATAATGAATCGGATGAACTACAGCTTTTCGATACCGCGACAGGTGCCGTGATTGCCAGCCTTAAGGGAAACCTCGGCCAGATCAATGGCGATTGCGCCTTGAGCGCAGATGAATCCACCGGCTTTACCAGCAACGCCGGGCGGAATATTTCAGTTTTCAATTTTTCCCATGCGCCGATCGGTAAAACCGTGGATATTACCAGCATTGCCATCAGCAATGCCGGTGTTGACCTGTCGCTCAGCCCGGATGGCCACTTCCTGGTCAGCACCGGCGCGGGTCGTATTGACGAGCCCCTGTCAATCATCGATACAGCCAGCCGGGTGGAAGTGGCCACCAGCACGCCCTTTCTGGATCACACCTCGGCGGAATTCTGTGATGACGGCACCCTGCTGCTGACGACCACTTATGGAAACTCTTTTGCCAAACCGTTTGACAACGCCATCTATGATGCCCGCCTCAGCGCCGACGGTGAATTACAACTGCGTGGAAACCGCCTGAGCAGCGGGGCACAACCAAACAACAGCAGTTGCGCGCCAGGTTCGGGCAGCGGCGTGCTTCTCGACCGTGAAGCCGGCCTGACTTCGTTCACCCTGCCCGGTCTTTTAGAAGCCGATTTTGCAGATTTGCACGGCGGAACTGCGGTGGCGGCCGTGTTTAGCCGTTCCGGAGACCGCCTGTATGTCAGGACCACCTATACCGTCGAAGCATTTGACTTCAACCCGCTAACGGGCACGATGGTAGCCGACTGGGTTCAACCCGTATCCTTTTCCGCAGAGTATTTCGGCATTGACCAGATCGCCATCGATCCGGCCAGTGGCAATCTCTATGTCGACGGTGGCAAGGTATTACTGATACTGGATCCTGAAAGCGGCATACAGACCGGTTCAGTCAACGCCGGGGACGCCACCGGCGTCTGTTTTGCCCAGCAGCCACCCCACACCCCGGTACGCAGCATTGTAATGAGCGCACCCTGACACGACCGGCAAAACACGTACCCGTCCAAAATCCCTTACAATTGCAGGTATATTCTTGAAGAACCTCTGATCTGTTCCTGAACAGAGATGCCTGCAAAAAACGGAGTACGTTTAATCACATGAAACTCGCCTCTTTGAAAACCGGCGGACGGGACGGCAGCCTGATCGTGGTCAGCCGTGACCTTACGCAATATGTTTCCGCCACAGACATATCGACCACGCTTCAGGCCGCGCTTGAAGACTGGCAACAGGCGGCTCCAAGACTGAATGCGCGCTACGAAGAATTGAACAGGGGAGCGTGCACCGATATCCGGGCGGTAGATTTTCAGGCGCTGGCTGCACCGTTGCCGAGGGCGTTCGAGTTTGTTGACGGCAGCGCCTACCTGCCCCACGTGGAACGGGTGCGCAAGGCACGTGGTGCTGAGGTTCCCGAGTCTTTTTACGAAGACCCGCTGATGTACCAGGCGACGTCCGCAGGGTTCCATGGACCGCGTGACCCGGTGCCGGTCGCCAGCGAGGAATATGGTATCGATTTCGAATCGGAAGTCATTGTTGTCACTGATGATGTACCCATGGCGGTGAGCCCGGAAAAGGCCGAATCGCATATCCAGCTGATCGGGTTGATCAACGACGTGAGCCTCAGGAACCTTATTCCGGCAGAGCTTGCGAAAGGTTTCGGCTTTTTGCAATCAAAGCCCCGTTCAACACTTTCCCCGGTGTTTGTGACACCGGATGAGCTGGGTGACAGGTGGCAGGACAGCAAGCTGTCGCTGGCGTTGCACAGCACACTCAACGGCGAGTTTTTTGGCGAACCGGATGCCGGTGTAGATATGCAGTTCAATTTCGCCCGACTGGTGGCACATGCGGCCGAAGACTCGCCCGCTGACGTTGCGGGGACCATCGTGGGTTCCGGCACAATCGCCAATGAGGATACCGGTAAGGGCGCTTCCTGCCTGGCGGAAATCCGCATGCTGGAAATCATCGCCGACGGTAAGCCCTCTACGCCGTTTATGAAATTCGGCGACACGATACGCATAGAGATGTTTGACCTTAACGGTGATTCAATATTCGGCGCCATTGAGCAAAAAATTGTGCCCTATGAGACCTGAGGCAAGTAATCGACTGACCCTTTACAGCTACTGGCGCAGTTCGGCCGCGTACCGTGTGCGCATCGCCTTGCACCTGAAGGGGCTTGATTTCAAGACCCTGCCGGTACACCTGACCCGTCACGGCGGCGAGCAGAACGCAGGGGCATATCGAGCTGTCAATCCGCAGGGGCTGGTGCCGGTTCTGTTGCACGGGAAACAGGTGTTGACCCAGTCGATGGCGATCTGTGAATACCTGGACGAAGCATTCGATGCTCACCCGCTGTTACCGGCTGATGCGCCCGGCCGGGCGCGGGTCCGCTCGCTCGCATTGCAGATCGCCTGCGAGATTCATCCGCTGAACAACTTGCGGGTACAGAAATACCTCAAGCGGCAATGCGGTGATGCCGCTGATACCGTTGCCTGGATGCGGCACTGGATGCAAGCGGGATTCACCGCCATCGAGCAGCGCCTCGATGAAACGCGCGTTGGTTATTCCGGAAATGATGCCGGCCACCCCGGTTTGTTCGAGTGCTTCCTGGTGCCACAGGTCTACAATGCGGAGCGTTACGGGATGGACATGTCGGCCTTTCCTGCAATCCGGGAAATCGTTTCGCGTTGCCGTGAACTGGCGGCCTTCACCAGGGCCGCACCAGAAAATCAACCGGATGCAGAGCCGCTTTGAAGGCAAAATTACAGTTTGTGATTTTGGGGGTTCAACCTGAGTTGTGGTTGGGTCATAATTAAACAATATATTTCAGGTATTCAATTCATGAAACCCATTTTGATCGCTTTACTCTGTTTAATATTGGCCGCGTGCACGACGGTACGTCCCGATGCCGCAATTTTCGAGTCCGCTGAAAATGCCCTCCAGGTAGCCGAGGCCGCAGGTGGAGATGAATTTGCACCCGTCGAGATGCGTTTTGCGCGTGAGAAACTCGCCAGTGCCAAAAAAGGCCTCGAGAAAGAGAAGTACCAGGTTTCCGTATACCTGGTGGAGGAGTCGGAAATCAATGCAGAGCTCGCGATCGAGAAATCACGCACGGCCAAGTCGCGGCGCCGGGTGACAGAGTTGCGCAAAAGCAATGAAGAACTCGAGGCGCGACTGCATGCGACATATGGGGAAGAATTCAAATGAACCGCACGCTGATAAAAGCCTGCCTGATAACGGTGCTGGTTCTGCTGTCGGCCTGCGTCGCGGCGCCTAAAAAGGATCTCGCACTGGACAGGGTACGTGGTGAACTGGAAGACTTGAAATCGAATCCCGAGCTGGCGGGATACGCGCCACTCGCGTTGGGGGAAGCGGAGCGTGCCTTGCGCAAGGCCGAACTGGCCAGCGGCGATGACCTCTACCGCAGCTACCTGGTTTACATGGCCGATCGCCGTATTCAGATCGCACGCACGATGGCGGAGCGCGAACAGCACGAACAAATTCTTGACGAACTTGAAAAACAACACAGCGAGATGTTGATCAAGGCCAGTCAGATGGAGGCCGACCAGGCACGGATGGACGCCGCGCGGGCCCGATTGCTGGTTGCCACGACCACCGAGGACGCGCAGCGGGCCGAAAGGGAAAAACAGCAGGCATTGCAGAAAGAAGCCGAATCGGCACGTGCGGCGAAATTATCGGCCGAGGAAGCCAGCCAGGCCCGCCGCCTGGCTGAATCCCGCGCATCCGAAGCTGAATACGCCCGACAGGAGGCCGATTTGGCCAGCCAGCAGGTCAATTCTCTGACAAGGCAGTTGGAGAACCTGCAATTGCGTCAAACCGAAAGCGGTGTGGTCGTTACACTGGGTGATGTCCTGTTTGCGTCCGGCCAGGCCCAACTGGTTGAAGGCGCCAGGTCCAGTCTCGAAGAGGTCGTTGACCTGTTACAGACTGAACCAGACAAGAAAATCCGGGTCGAAGGCCATACTGACTCCCGCGGCGATGCCGAGGCCAACCTGGAGTTGTCGCAGCAGCGCGCCGAGGCCGTGCTTGAGGCGCTGGTCAGTTTGGGTGTCGACAAAGACCGAATTTCCGCGCTGGGTATGGGTGAGGATTTTCCCATCGCCAGTAACGATGATGAAGAAGGAAGGGCGCGTAACCGGCGGGTCGACGTGATACTTCTGGATAATTGATGCGATGATCAAATCGGGATGACTGCGGGTGTTCCCCGGGCTTGTAAAAACCCGTATACATGACAATCATCGTGGTACGAATTTGTAACTTGCCAGAACCCGAAGTTTGCGCTAATGTTAGATTGACGCCATGGTAATTTTAGTATTCAACATCGGAGTTTCCGACTGATGGCAGCGAGGGCCCAAGGTTTTTCGCTGCTCCTTTCTGATATTTGCTACATCCATTCACGCAACTGCTTAAATTTACTACCACCCGTTAGCGGGCCGTTTGATCGTGAACGGCGAGAACGCGTGGTCCATCCAGTACAGGAGCAAAACATATGTTCGAACACAATCAGGATTTAATGGAAGAATTGATCAGGGAAAACGAAGACTTTCGTCGGAATTACAATCGGCACCAGGAACTTGACAAGCGAGTTACCGCAGCTGAACTGGGCACCGCCCCGATGGAAGACCTGGCGTTGAACCGTCTGAAAAAAGAAAAATTGTGGATCAAGGATAAATTGGCAATGTTGATGAATGCAGCTCAAACCTGAAAAACTTTTTAAAATGAAATAAAGTACGGTCGGGAATTTTCCCGGCCGTTTTTTTTACCCGGAGTAATCATCTTCATGCAAGTTTATGACTCAGTCCTCGACCTGATCGGAAACACCCCCATCGTGCGCGCCAACCATCTGGACACGGGTCCGTGCAGTCTCTATATCAAGCTTGAAAGCCAGAATCCCGGGGGGTCGATCAAGGACCGCATAGGTTTGAGAATGATAGAAGATGCTGAAAAAGCCGGGCTGATCGGGCCGGGTGCGACACTGGTGGAAGGCACCGCAGGCAACACCGGCCTGGGTCTGGCACTGGTCGCGGCGCAAAAAGGCTATCGGCTCATCCTGGTCATCCCCGACAAGATGAGCCGTGAAAAGATTTCCAACCTCAAGGCCATGGGGGCGCGGGTTGTACTGACCCGTTCTGATGTGGCCAAGGGACATCCCGAGTATTACCAGGACCTGGCGCAGTCGATGGCCAAAGACATCGAAGGCGCCTTCTTTGTCAACCAGTTCGGCAACCCTTCAAATCCGCGAGCCCACGAGGAGGTCACCGGGCCTGAAATCTGGGAACAGATGGGCCATGACCTGGATGCGATCGTGCTCGGTGTCGGATCCAGCGGCACCGTTACCGGCCTGTCGCGCTTTTTTGCAAGAGAAGCACCCGGCGTAGAGATCATCCTCGCCGACCCGGTCGGTTCGATCCTCGCGGAGTACGTCAATGACGGCATCTTGTCAGAAAAGTCCGGCAGTTGGCTGGTCGAAGGTATCGGCGAGGATTTTCTGCCCAGCATCAGTGATTTCACGCGCGTTTCAAAGGCCTATTCGATCAGCGATGCCGAGAGCATGCTCACCGGTCGTGAACTCTTGAACAAGGAAGGTATACTCGGTGGTTCCTCTTCCGGCACATTGGTGGCGGCTGCATTGAAATATTGCCGGGAGCAGACCGGGCACAAAAAAGTGCTGACCTTCGCCTGTGATACCGGTAACCGATACCTTTCAAAAATGTACAACGACTTCTGGATGCGCGACCAGGGCTTCATCCAGGTTGAACAACATGGTGACTTGCGCGATCTGATCGCGAGGCCCTTTGAATCGAATGACACGATCACGGTCGGACCGGACGAACCCCTGGCCAATGCTTACAGCCGCATGAAACTGTATGACGTTTCGCAACTGCCGGTCATTGAAAACAAAAATATCGTCGGCTTTATCGATGAGTCGGATATCCTGCTCGCCATGGGGCAATCCAATGCGAGTTTCAACAAAGCGGTCAGAACAGCCATGGTCACCGAACTGGCCGTAGTCGATGTGAACGACCCGATCGACAAGCTGACGCCTATTTTCAACAAAGACTACGTGGCCATCGTCAAGGATGGTGCGCGCTTCCTGGGTCTGATTACACGTGTTGATTTGCTTAACTACCTGCGGCGTAAAGCTGATCATTAACCTTCCCATTTCTGGACATATCCGATGAAACAAGATCATAAACATCAGCTTGCCACCCGTGCGATACACGCCGGCCAACAACCGGACCCATCCACCGGTGCGATCATGACACCCATTTACGCGACATCGACCTATGTGCAAAAAAGTCCGGGTGAACACCAGGGCTGGGAATACTCACGCAGTCACAACCCGACCCGCAGTGCCTATGAACAATGCATGGCAGATCTCGAAAGCGGCAGCCGGGGATATGCCTTTGCATCGGGCATGGCCGCGACCGCTACGGTCCTGGAATTGCTGGACTCCGGTGACCATATCGTTGCGATCGATGACCTGTACGGTGGCAGTTTCAGATTGTTCAACAACGTACGGGGACGGTCCGCGGGGTTGAAATTCAGCTTCACGCCGCTTGACGACAACGATGCGTTGAAGGCGGCCATGCGTCCCGGGACCCGTATGATCTGGGTGGAAACTCCGACCAACCCGATGCTTAAAATCGTTGATATCGAGGCGGTAGCGGCGGTTGCACGCGCGCATGGTGCATTGCTGGTTGTCGACAACACCTTTGCATCACCGGTGCTGCAAAGACCCCTGGAACTGGGCGCCGACATCGTCGTGCACTCCGCCACCAAGTTTTTGAATGGCCACTCCGACATGGTCGGTGGTATCGCGGTGGTCGGCGACAACGACGAACTGGCCCAACGGTTGTGGTATCTGCAAAATTCCATCGGTGGTATCCAGGGTCCGTTCGACAGCTTCCTGGCCATGCGTGGACTGAAAACGCTGGTCTTGAGAATGAACGCGCACTGTCAGAATGCCTTGCAGATCGCACGCTGGCTGGAAAAACATCCGGCCGTTGAACGCACCATCTATCCCGGCCTCGAATCACATCCGCAACACGCACTCGCCATGTCGCAAATGGGCGGGATGGGTGGGGGCATTATCAGCATCGACCTGAAAGGCGGATTGCCTGCCGCGAAAAAGATGCTGGAAGGCTGCCGCCTGTTTTCACTGGCCGAAAGCCTCGGTGGTGTGGAAAGCCTGATCAATCATCCCGCCATCATGACCCACGCATCGGTGCCGCCGATGAAACGGGCCGAAATTGGTATCACGGATTCGCTGATACGATTGTCGGTGGGTGTCGAAGACGTCAATGACCTGATCAACGAGTTGGAAGACGTTTTGTAATTTGCAGCATGATTATTTGTCACAATTAGTTAGAGTGGGGCGCCGTGGCGGGTATTGATTACCAGGACACGCCACAAGTACGTCCATGTAGGCTCTTCCTCGACTCCTGTCTCGTAAGGTCCTGACAGCAGGTACCGCGCGACCTTGGCGAACCCACAGTTGGGCAACCCTTGAATCAAGTCTGCAGTTCAGGAAGGTTTTTGAATAAATCCAGCGCTTCCGGGTTTGCCTGAGAGGCTGCAGTCAATGGGTATGAGTGAACATATTTTACAGCGCACGATATGGTTCTACGTGCGATAGTGAATATCCGCGCCGAGGTGCTGGATATTTTCGGTGACTTGCTTTTTTAACCAGTCTTCAAATAGTTGAGCGCGTAAAGACCGATGTTTTTCCCGTTTCGTCAACAGGTAATAGTTATGCGCTTCGGGTACCGGTTTTTTCAATAGCTTTACCAGTCGGCCGAGGCGGAGGTCCTCCTGGACCTCGAACGGGTTACACAGGGCAACCCCATAACCCAGGCGTGCAGCGGTCAGGGACAGGTTGGTACTGTAAAAGTAAATCTGGCTTGCAGTGGAAGGTTCTGGTTCATTCATGGCGGCGAACCATCGTGACCAGCTATTTTGGCTGTCATGAAGCAAAGTTAGATGACCAATTTGTTCAGGCCGTGTAATCGCAGGTAAGCCATGCAGGATTCTTGGGCTGCACACCGGGTAGAGGGGTGGTGACACCAACTCCTCAAGCCTTCGATCACCTGCCTCGGGTCTCCCGTAGCAGATTGCAATATCAACTTCACGGGGAATGTTTTTCTGTCGTGGTTGAACCTCGACGACATGAATATCAATTTGCGGGTAAAGAAGCTGGAAGTCCCCGATATGCTTTATCGCCCAGCTTGCCCCGGTCGATTCGGTGCAGCCTATTACCAGCATGCCGGTAAGATTATCGGCGTCCAGACGCAAGGCTCCATCAACGATTCGATCAAATCCATTGCGCACCGCACTTAGCAGACGTTCTCCGGCATTGGTTAACTTCAAACGGTTGTGTGCACGGATGAATAGCCTGACGTTGAGTTGTTTCTCAAGTGCCCGGACCTGGTGACTTATTGCGCCGTGGGTCACACCCAGATCTTCACCGGCACGACCCATGTGCAGGTGACGACCGGCACTTTCAAAAGCCCGTAAAGCCGACAGGGGAAGGGTGCGTCGATCCAGCATGTTGGTAAGCCTGTGAGAAATATTCACTAAATATACAAATATATATCGATTTATACGAGAAATATTTACAGCTAAACTGCCTTGCATAGTAAAATTATCAGAGGGCCATGCCATGAACCTTTCTCTTGCAGACAGAAACTTGCTTAAAACCGGCGCTTACATAAATGGTCAGTGGGTTGCCTCTGACCGGGGTGACACATTGGCTGTGACCAACCCGGCTACGGGTGATGTGATTGCCCATGTTGCAAGCTGCGGTACCGACGAAACACGCCGGGCCATCGAAGCCGCTCAGGCAGCACAACTCGACTGGCGCCAAAGGTCTATAAAGGAAAGATCCACGATCCTGCGCAAGTGGTTCAACCTGATGATGGAGAACCAGGAGGACCTGGCAAGAATTCTCACTGCGGAACAGGGAAAACCGCTGGCTGAGGCGCGGGGTGAAATTGCATACGGGGCAAGCTACATCGAGTGGTTCGCTGAAGAGGGCAAACGGATCTACGGTGATACCATTCCTCATTCCACCAATGACAAGCGTCTGGTGGTCATCAAGCAGCCCGTTGGTGTTGTCGCCTGTATCACACCCTGGAACTTTCCCAACGCAATGTTGACACGCAAGATTGCGCCTGCCTTGGCCGCAGGTTGCACGGTTGTGTGTAAACCTGCCAATGCAACACCATTGTCAGCTTATGCTTTTGCGGAACTGGCTGAACGCGCCGGGGTGCCTGCCGGTGTTATCAACCTGGTGACGGGCAGGACAGCTGAAATCGGTAAGGAGCTCACGTCCAATCCGATCGTACGTAAATTGACGTTCACGGGTTCAACACCAGTCGGCAAGCAACTGATGGCCGAATGCGCGGCGACAGTCAAACGCACTTCGATGGAGTTGGGTGGAAATGCGCCGTTTATCGTATTCGATGACGCGGATCTGGACGCCGCACTCAGCGGTTTAATGGCGAGTAAATACCGTAATTCGGGCCAGACCTGCGTATGTGCCAACCGTATCCTGATCCAGGAGGGTGTCTATGACATTTTTGCCGAGAAACTGGCGCTGGCGGTCAAGCGTCTCAAGGTTGGAGATGGCGCGGACGATGGCGTCACCATCGGACCTCTCATCAATGAAGGCGCAGCCAACGATGTTATGAGTTTTATCGATGACGCTGTCAGCAAGGGCGCCCGCGTCGTGGCTGGTGGCCGACGTTCCGACCTGGGTGGCAGCTTTATTGAGCCGACAATACTCACCCAGGTCAGTGACGATATGAAGGTGTTCAGGCAGGAGATATTTGGACCAGTCGCGCCCTTGTTCAAATTCAGGACAGAGGCCGAGGCAATCGCGATGGCGAACGATACCGAGTTCGGCCTGGCGTGTTATTTCTATTCAAGGGACATTGGTCGAATCTGGCGGGTGGGTGAAGGTCTGGAATATGGCATCGTTGGTATCAACGAGGGCATCATCTCCAATGAAATGGCGCCGTTTGGAGGTGTGAAGGAATCAGGCCAGGGTCGCGAGGGCTCCAAATACGGCCTGGATGATTATCTTGAAATTAAATACATGTGCATGGGTGGAATCGATCAATGAGCGAATCAAGAGAAAAAGCCTTGGCGGGATTATCCCCGAGTAACGCCGATTGGCAAACACGCAAGGATGCTGCATTTGCGCGCGGGCAGGGCAACCTGGCACCTGTATTTATCGATCATGCGGTCAACGCGGAATTGTGGGATGTGGAAGGTCGGCGTTATATTGATTTTGGCACTGGTATCGCCGTATGTTCGACAGGTCATTCAAATCCTCGGGTGGTGGCCGCCGTTCAACAACAACTCGCACGTTTCAGCCATACCTGCGTGATGGTGACACCTTATGTTTCGGCCGTGGAATTAGCAGAAAAATTGAACGAACTTGCACCCGGTAGTACGCGCAAGAAAACAATTTATGTGACGACCGGTGCAGAAGCGGTTGAAAACTGCGTGAAAATTGCCAGGGCACATACCGGGCGGCGCGGTGTTATTGCTTTTAATGGCGGATTTCATGGGCGGACCATGTTGGCAATGGGACTGACGGGTAAAATTACTCCCTATAAAAATTTGTTTGGCCCATTTCCGGGTGAAATCTACCATGTTCCCTTTCCAATTGAGTATCACGGTGTCAGCGTTGAGCAATCCCTTGAAGCGCTGGACATGTTGTTTAAAGTGGATATTGCACCCGTCGATGTGGCGGCGATCATCGTCGAGCCCGTTCAGGGTGAGGGTGGATTTTATCCCGCGCCGAATGCGTTCATGCAGGCGTTGCGGAAGTTGTGTGACGAGCATGGCATCGTATTGATTGCCGATGAAATCCAGTCTGGTTTTGCCCGAACAGGTAAATTTTTCTGTTGCGAATACGCGGGTATTGAACCAGATTTAATGACGGTCGCCAAGGGTGTCGCCGGCGGTTTTCCCCTTGCAGCTGTTGTTGGTAAGGCAGAGATCATGGATGCACCACTGCCCGGTGGATTGGGTGGAACTTATGCCGGTTCCCCGATCGGTTGTGCCGCTGCTCTTGCCGTGATCGATGTCATTGCTGAGAATGATCTTGTCAATCGTGCCAATCAAATTGGCTCCCTTTTTGCAACTAGACTAACTGATTTACAAGGCAAGTATCCCGATGTTATCGGTGATGTCCGCAGTCGGCGCGGTGCCATGATTGCAATGGAGTTGGTGAAAAATGGTAACCCGGATCAGCCGGATACGGAACGCACCAGGGCGCTCGTGACGCAAGCTTGCCAAAGCGGGCTCATCTTGTTGAGTTGTGGCGTGCGGGGCAACGTTATCCGTTTTCTGCCCGCGCTGACGATTTCGGATGAACTGATCAATGAGGGTTTGGATATCGTCGAGCATTGCTTTAAGTCCCTGCTCTAGTCTCGTGGGCACCCCGATCTTGTAACGTCGCGGGTAGCCATACAGCCACGGCGCTAATGGCCATCACGACTGCGGCAACAATTATGATCAGTTTGTAATTGTCCTCGCCAAGTAACATGGCTGTAACAACGGGCCCGGATGCCAGTCCCATCTTTGAGGCAAAGCCGCCCATTGCGGCCATCTGCCCGGTTGCATCAAAGCGCGACGCGAGTCCAAGAAGGTAGGAAATTGTGAAACCCCAGGTAATACCGATCATGCAATTGGATGCGATCCATATCCATGGCACATTGCTGTACAGAAGCGCCCAGATCGCCAATGCGGTCAAAGTAATGCCCGCTAACACAGACTTCAGGTAACCGAAACGACTACCGATAACGATGACCAGTCCGGCCCCGGCCAGGCCCAGCCAGTTGGCAATGCCGAGCGTGGTGGAAATAAAGCTCATGTCAAGCGCGTAATACTCACCCAGACCGATGATAAATGCGAACAGTCCCATGTTCGCGGCCTGAAAAAGGAAAATGGTCGCCAATGTAAGAATCATGGGGCGCATCTGAATGCCAGTGCCGGAGACTTTTATCTCTATCACTTTCTCTTTCTTAACAGCGTATTCCGGAAGAAAGGGCAGCATCATGAAAGTTGCTGCACTAAAAGCTACCAATGAGTAAAACAGCACTTGTGTTCCAAATTCCGGAACCAGCCCTGGAATAAACATGATGCCAAGTCCCCCGAAACCGAATTGCACAAACAGCAGAACACCAAAAGTCCGGTCTGGCTGGGTGGTGCGGGCAATCAGAGAGAACCCGGTGCCGACGAGCATACCGCCAATAAAGCCATGCAAAAATCTAACAATGAGCAGGGTGGTGGGATCCGTAATACTGATTGATAGCAGGTCGACTAAAATCAAGCCACACAGAAACAGGGTAGCAGCCAATTGCCAGTTCAAGCGTTTAATCAGGAACACGATGAACAATGCACCGGCCGCAGCACCATACATATTCGCTGAGGCGACATTACCCGCTTGCTGGTTTGTAAAACCCAGGGCATCAATCACACCACTCACAATGGTGGGCATGATGTTGACGTAGAAAAGACCCGCTGAAGCCAGGAAGGCAAGGAAAACCCTGGCGGTCATGCTGTTGGGCGATACTTTTGGTAAGTTATTGTACATATTTATAATTCTTCGCAATAATTAAGAACTTTATTGGCTTCAACAGCCGCATTTTTAAAAGTGTATTGATCACTGTCTGAAAAGTAGTAATAAACTGCGCCGTTGGGAAACATGGCGACAACAATTCCACCAAAACCGGACATGAATGGTATCCAGGTCTGAACCTGGCAACCGATCGTTTTGGCCATATCCATACCCCAAAATCCATTGTGGTATGCGAACTCGCCGTATTGGCCGGTCCGGATATTTTCATTCTGTGTCCCCAGAAACATTGCAGCCTTGAGACCTGCGCTATCAAGGTTTTGATTCAGAGCTGAATCGGAGTTCAGGGTTGTGGAAATTTTTGCGATATCGTCCGAGTGGAAAATCAGTCCATATGCGGTAAATGGCTGTTCCTGTTTATCGTATGTGCGTTGGGTCCAGTGACTGACAGGGCTGAGTTGCAGTGGTTTCAAAAAGCGCTCGTAGACAAGGTCGTTATAAATATCGGATTCAGAACCGGGATGCACCTTCAAAAAGGCATTCATGGCGACCCCTAACAGGTAGTCATCGGTCGTGTGATAGACGACGACTGTTCCGGCTGCAGCTTTCTTTGGCCAGGCTTCACAACTAAAGCGGAGTTTGCCGGCATGGGTTTCGGCCATGAAGAACGTCTGCATTTCACTCGAGTTTTCATCACTCTGGAATTCGGATGATTGATAGAGGCCGGTGGTCATGTTCAATAAATGGCGGGGTGTTACATCCCGCCAACGATCATCGTCGAGAATACACTCGGGTATGAGCCCGGTGATCGGTGTATCGGCAAACTCCGGCCACTGATGAGTTAACAACAGGTAACCCAGACCGGCAAACACACTCTTGGCCAACGAATATGAGGGCAGGTCGAGTACATCGCAAAACGGGTAAGGCCCGAATCGGGTCGGGCATTGGCTGCGGTAGTGTGTTCCGTTTAACACAAAGCCGTAAACAGTGGAATCCTCTGCACCCGGCGGTATAAAAGCCGCAGGGTTTACAGCGGGATAATCTTCAGCCAGCGTGGATACAGGTTTTACCTGAAGCCGGTGTTCAACCTCGTCGCGGTAATCAGCTATGATATTTTCAGCTTCCGGTATTGATGTTGGTTGATACCGGGCTGCAGCGATGCCCCACAGGTTGATTTTCAAATACAGACAGGTCTCACTGCCAATCTGCCAGGCCGCACGGGTGATTGAGCCATCGTCTTTGTAAAGAAAAGTCAACAAACCGTTGTGGGTACAGTTCTGGTTTTTTTCCTTGAGCGTAAATGGCAAGGCGGCCCGCGACCATCCCATATCAAGCGGGTCCGCCCAGACCCGGCCAGGCTCCAGCATGATTTCCCAGTAGGGATGATCGCTACGTTGTGGTTCACGTAGCACGGGTATGATCGTTGCTCCATCACTGACGTACTCGAAAGAAAAATCAGGAAGGGATGACAGCTTCCACTGCGTTTCACCGCTTATCCCAAATGTGTCTTTCACCACCTCGATGCGGTTGAAGGTATCACTGCCTACAAGGGTTAATACACCACTGAATGGTTGCGCCGCTAATGGCGAGCTTTCCGGTGGAGTAAATGCAAGCGTGGTGAGTGGTGTTTGCAACGGTTCATTGCCCAAAAGAAATTCTTTACTGAGTAAGTGTCTGGGCGTTGCCTCAAAAGGCAGGTCTGTACCATGCTGTTCTGATTTACACGAGGATACAAGAAGCACCAAAGTGAAAGTGATGAAGAAGCGTGACCGGAATATCCCCAGTTCAGTCAATTTCAATTCCGAGGCTTGCAAGACGCTCACGTAATGGTGAGAGTTGTGATCTGTAGGATTTCCAGCGGTTAACCGATGACTGGTAAACCGGTTGTCTTACTTGCGATGCGCTTGCGGTCGTCGATGATGCCTGACTTTCATGAAAACGCGCACAGCGGGGTTCCCAGCTTAGTTCACAATAGTCCAGCAACTTGCGTGCATTTCCTTCGATATCAGCTACCAGGTCTTCATAAGCCAATTCATAAATGACACCTGGCATAACGGTTTTCCAGTGTGTCATCAGTTGATGATACGCCGAGTAGTACAAAGCAATTTCCTCGAGGTCATAAGACCAGGGATATGCGTCCTGGAAAAGACATTTGTAGATCGCATAGCAGGTGTCCATGGGGTGACGGCTCAAGTGGACAATTCTGGCGTTGGGCATAGCCCGGTGAATCAAACCGGCATAGAGGAAATTCAATGGCATTTTGTCAACAAAATGCGCTGTATGGCCGGTAAGCGGTCGACTACTTTCAAGGTAGGCTTGACCAAGTCTCTCGAAATCAAGTTGGGCCGTGTGCTGCACCAATTCCTTGCGAGACCATTTTTGTGCGCCCGATTGTTGCCCGGCCTGCTGCATCATTTGCACCGCAAAATTGTTCAGTTCTCCAGCAGCAAATACTTCAGGGTGACTGCCGAGAATTCTCTCTAGCAGTGTAGTTCCGGTTCGTGGCAGGCCGATTACAAAAATGGGTTCCCGTGTCAAAAGACCATCGGGTGGTGTGGCAAACATGGTGGACCCAAAGGTGTCCCTGATCGTATCAATGGTCTTCAGATCATCTTCAATATGGTAGTTAATATGTTTTCTGCGCAGCGATGCGCCGCGTTTAAGGACATTGAATGATTCCTCTGAACGATCCGTATCCTCCAGTTCTTTTGCCAGCGCGTAGCAGATTTGGACTTCGCCCGCTGGTACGCCAATTCCATTCTCAAGAAGACTTTGAAGCTCGGCGATGTGGTTTGAAGCGTTGGTCTGTTTGCGCAAATCCGCGCGTAACTGGTAAGCCTCGTAATCTTCATGATTGAGTTCGATCGCTTTGTTCAGGCTGGCTTCCGCCTTTTCATTCTGCCCCTGAAACCTCTGGATGCTGGCCAGGTTATACCAGTGTCCGCCTTTGTTTGGCTCCAACCCTGTGAGTTTTACATAAATTTGGCTGGCCTCATCATGCAATTCAATCCGGCTACACAGAAAGGCCAGCTGTGAAAGTTGCGCGGAGTTAAAGCGACCTGAATGCGTAATCAATACATTCAGCCATTTGCCGCAGTTTTCATTGTCGCCGCACATCAGCAGGCAAGCGGCGCGATGCAACTGCCAATCGATATTCTGGGGTTCGAGTTTTAATGCCCGGTCAATTGCGACCAGGGCTGATTTCGGCTGATTCACCAATTGTGCCACGTGGCTGGCGGCATGCCATCCGGGAGCGTACAAAGGGTGTTTTTGAACCAGCAGGTTGCTGCTGCTGATGGCCTGCCTGATATCCTTTTTCCGCAGACTTTGCCAGACCCTGTCCAGTAACTCCTTGCTGGTCGGATGGCTGGTGTTCATATCTGGCTCAGGCAGCATTTTGGTAGGCACATCCTAACATTCTGTCGCGTTTTTGACGGGGTAAAAAAACCGGGCCTCGGCCCGGCTTTTTTTGCTATCGATCCAGCTTCTACCTGAAACGGTAGGTTGCACTGATGCCAAAGGTACGGGGCTGTGTGATGTAATTACGCTGATTATTCCCGTAAAAGTTTTCAAATATGCCGGTGTCAGTACTCATATAGGCTTCAGGGTATGAACCCGTGATGCCTTCCTTGTTACCGAGATTTTTAACAAACAGGGAAATGTTCCAGTGATCAGTGATAACCGCAACAGAAGCATTAAACAGTGTGAATGAGCCAAACGTCTCCTGGATCGTTGTGTCCTGAACAGCGTTAATGGAATCACTCTGGTAATAGGCATGCAGGCGTGATGCCAGAATCCAGCCATTGCTAAGCCCATAATTGTGATCCAGGCTTACGGTGGCAACGTGTTCTGCCGTGCCCGGCAGCCGATGACCATCTTCAGAAATCAATGAACCAGTTTGTGGCTGGTAGAGGTCGGACGTAAGCTCGGCATTGATATACGAATAGCCGAAATTCACGATCAGGTTATCAGTGGCTGCCCAGGCGGCTTCAAGCTCCGCACCCTTGGTGGCGGCGGTGTCGCCGTTCTGCGCCATGAAAAAGCCCCACCACGCAGTGGCGGTATTGAGCTGCGGTTCATGCCAGTTAACATAGAACAAGTCAGCGGAGTATCTCCAGCGTTCAGTATTGCCCTTGATACCCATCTCGTAGTTATCGACGGTATCTGCCTTATAAAACTGGATGGTCTCCGGGTTGAGCTCAGCAAAAAAGCCACTGGTCGGAACGGCATTGGCTCCGCCACGACGGAACCCCTGTGAAAATGTAGCGTAAAGCATCTTATCGTCAGCAATGTCCCACGAGAGGTTGAGCTTGAATAAAACGTCACTTTCATTTTGCGATGGGAAATCCACATATGGAACTTCAACACCCTCAAATATCGGGAAATCCATGGCGGATTTGTTGGTCAGTTTATTGTCAAACCAACGCATACCTACATTTACTCGGAAAGTGTCGGATGCATGCCAGGTCAGTTCGCCATACAGCGCCTTGTCCGTGAAAGTCTCCTTTCGGTCATAGTAGAAATCGATTTCTGACAGGTCATAGCCACCTGCCCACCATTGACCATAAGCCAGGCATTCTTCGCCCAATTGCGGGCAGGCCTTGCCGTATTCATTCAGACCGAGCAGGTGGCTGTAATTGTTGGTGGAACGATCCTGATCCATGTAATACGCACCCACGATCCAGTCGAATGCGCCGTCTTCCGAAGTATTTGAAATCAGACGGAATTCCTGTACGAACGCTTTTTCATCATAACCAGCCGAAACATAGGCTGCAGCACGGGGGTTACCCGTATAGAGAAGGTAGAACCAGTTCGTGAAAGTGGAATCCTGGCTGCGGTCGGTGACCCACAAGCTGGTATTGTCTCTCCAGCCATTTCCATCGTGTTGGTAGTCGGATGTGTTGGACGTTAATGTGGCAAAACCGAGATCCCAGCCAATATCCAGGTTGACCAGGTCAACATCGCGTTCCGAGGGCTCAAGGAAGGTTGAACCATTGTCATACTTCCCATAAGCGTTTCCATAATAGTCAGCACCCTTGGTGGTGCTGCGCCGACCGCCGACTTCGTCCCGCTGCATCTGGTAGCTTAACTGAAACCTCAGGTCGTCCGTCGCATCCCAAAGGAGCGAAGCACGCAAATACGTGATTTTTACGGTGTCTGCGTCTTTCTTGGACGTATAGCATGAATCATTGAAGGCGACTTCAGAAGGGCTCAAAGAAGCACTGTTGTTATCGACACACTGGCCATTATCGGCCAGTACCACCGGCTTGCCGTTGCTGCCAAGCTGATAGAGGTTGACGTAATCGATAATACCGGCGTTATCAATGATGCCACCGGAAATGCGAAATGCCGCGTCCGCGCCGATGGGGAAGTTCAGCATCACATCACCGCTGAGGTTGTTGCCACTTGAACCAGCCGAATTGCTGATACTGCCACGTGCTTCGGCATCAAAGCCGCTCGGGTCAGGTTTGTTCATGATATAGCGAACCGTGCCACCCAGGGCGCCCGAACCATATAATGTGCCCTGGGGTCCACGTAAGACTTCTACCCGCTCTACATCCTTCAATAGAAAGTTGGCGAAAATGGGTGTGTTATCAACGTAAGTTGCTACGGTTGGAACGGATGACAAACCAACGTCGCCGTTTACACCGTTGTCAAGATTCACGCCCCTGATGACGATGCTATTCATCGTGCCCTGGTTTCTGAAACCACGGTCGACCACGGAAACACCCGCAATATTGCGCATCAACTCGTATGAATCCACGATGTTCTGGGCCTCGATCGCGGTTCCCGAGATTGCCGAAATGTTGTAGGGGATATCCTGGGTGGATTCTGCGCGTGATGTTGCGGTAACAATGACTTCTTCGAGGACCATATTGTCTGCGGAGTCACCTTCAGCTGCCTGATCCTGTGCCTGCGCGAGGCTGACCTGGGTCGATGTGAAAATAGCTGTGGTAATGGCTAATGTAAGCGCCTTTTTGTTGAATTTCTGATTGGGTTTCATGGATTTGCTCCGTTATTATGATTTAGATCAGCCCCCGACACAGCCCGCAAGCAGATTGCATCAAAATTTAAAATATCTGAAGTTCTGTTGATGTCGTAGAGCCAGTTGTAAGACGGTTTTGAGTCCAGTCCGGTTTTGCACGGCCGTAAAGGGTCACAAATCCTTGTTGCTTGATTCATGCGTCCTTCCCGGGCACTTCAAGCGCACCCAATTCGGAAAAAGCACCTGCGCCGGCATCCTGCTGGTAAACAGGGTAGGTGATGTTTGCGTCACGAAAACTCTTGAGCGTTTGTCCCAGCCCATGAAGCCCTCTTTCGCGGACCCGTCGTACATGGTTGAAATCCAGTTCAACGGCGATGATGTCGCGACCGGTCAAGGACTGATGAATGATGGTCCCATCCGGCCCGACTACAATTGACTGACCACAACCAAGACGGCCGGCGCTGTTCACACTGAAGAAATACAACTGGTTGGTGGCGGCGTTGGCGCGTGAGATGGCCAATTCAACATCCCGGTCTATGGTGTTGGTCAGGGTGGGAACGATGATCGCTTCGGCACCCATCCATGCCAGTTGCCGAATAATTTCCGGAAACCAAATGTCGTAGCAGATAATCAGGCCGACTTTCCCAACGCCGGGAATTTCAAAGACCACAAAGTTATCACTTCCTTCGACATTCTTTTCATAGGGGAGAAAGGGGTACTGCTTGATATAACGGGCAATGACCTCACCATCGGGGTTGATCACCGGGGAAGTATTGAAAGTGGCATCGCCGCGACGCTCATAGATGGAACCCGGTATTAACCAGACATCATTTTTTTTTGCTGCTTGCCGGTAACAGTTTTCTACTTCTCCTGGTAATTGCACCGCCATTTTGGTGTTGGCACCATAGGTGCAGAGTTCCGGAAGCACCACCATTTGAACCCATGGAAAGCGCTTTTTGACAAGTTCAATCTCCTCTTCAATTCTGGACAGGTTGTCTTCAATACCCAATTCCAGTTGCAATCCCGCGATTGAAAGGTAACTCATACCCGGCTCCGATTTTTTAGTTGCACCTGTGTAGCCAGGCATTGGGTGCCAGACTATCGATTAGGGAGCAATGCGTATAGAACCAGATTTGAAGCGGTTATGAGTCCAGTCAAGGGATTTTTCTTTGCAAGATACCTGCGTCGACAAGGCGGCCGCCGGGTCTCCACCAGCGAATATTGTCCCCTTTGAGGGTTACCTTCAGCTTACTGACATCACCATACCCCCAGTGATTCCACTGGCGGCACCAGATATCGTTCTCCAGCCACCACTTCCCGGTATCACGTTCCTCGTCAGAATGTCCGGCACGACCGGACATACTGCCATCCTCGTGCAGTTCGATAATGCAGGGTCCGCCGTAAAATGTACGTGTCATGATAGTTGCACCACTCATGATTTCACGCAATTCACCGGCTCCAAGAAGGCAGGGGTCATTGGAATCCATGTGCTCGATCTGATCGGCATGCAGATCCCTTATCAGGCGGGTCAGTTGCTTGACACCTTCGCGTATGTTCTCCTCCGGAATACTGGTAACGCCAAGGCGAAAGTAATTGCTCGGGCGTTTCCGGGTGTCATAATAATGGCTGTCCGGCTCGATCAAGACACCCCGTTTAGCGGCTTCTGTTACCAGGTTTTCGACGGCTATTTTGGCAGGGCATTGTACCCACAACGCGGTACCGCCCTGGGTGGGGAGCTCAATCTCAGTATCTCTCAGGTAGTGATTCAGAGCCTGTCTTAAAGCCTCCCACCTCTCCCCCATGATCTTGTGCAGACGGGTCATAAAGGCATCGTAGTGACCCAGGGAAAGAAAAAATGCCGCTGTGCGCTGGGTTAGCATGCTGGGTCTTCCAATTACGATTTGACGTAAACGGCGTGCCTGGCGAATAAGTTCTGGTGCTCCAACAATAAAGCCGATGCTCAGACCCGGGGCGAGAACCTTGGGTAAAGCGGAAACATAAATAACCCGGTTGTCTTTGTCCATGCCGCGCAAGGCGGGGTGGGGTTGGCCCAGGTAGTTGTTTTCGTGTTGCAGATCATCTTCGATGATGATCTGGTCATGCTGACTTGCCTGCCGGAGCAGTCCCCGGCGACGCTGGTTCGGCATGGTAACCGCCGTCGGAATCTGGTGACTGGGGGTTACATAGATGACCTGGGCACGACTCAGGCGACGGTTGATGACCAATCCATGCTCATCCACCGGACAATTGATGATTTTTGCACCCGCCTGGTGGAGTAATTGCCGTACATTCGGGTTTCCGGGTTCTTCCAGAGAAACTGACGTCGAACTGTCAACCAGCAAGCGGGAAAGCAGGTAAAGTGCGTTCTGCCCGCCCAGCGTGATCAGAATCTCATCCGCCTGGGCGGTGATCCCACGTCTCGGTAGCATCTTGGTTCGGATTTCTTCAATCAGGGCAGGGTGGTCCTGGTGGCCTTCTTCTCCCTGACCTTCGTCAATGATGCGGGTGCCCAGGGCAAGGCGGCTGGCTTCACGCCATTGGGCCGCAGGATAGAGTGATGAGTCAAAATGTCCGTCGATGAAAGGATAAGGGAATTGCTGCCAGTTGGTGGGCCAGTAAAATTGATATTCCTGCCGGGTGTTCAGACGAATGCGATTTATCCAGCGGGCGTCCAGATTGGTGTTGTCGGAGGCTTTCCCTTGAAAGCCGACACGACCCTTCAGGATGCGCTGGCCAACAAACATCCCACTGCGTTGCCGACTTTCCAGGTAACCTTCCTCAAGCAGTTGTTCATAGGCAAGCACGACCGTATTGCGCGCAACGCCCAGTTGGTTGGCCAGTTTTCTTGAAGATGGGAGCTTGGTACCTGCGGGGAAGGTGCCGTTGAGAATACCTTCGACCAGTTTTTGACGGATCTGGCTTTGCAGATTCAACTTACTGCTTGGGTCGAGATAAACCAGGGCAACGGTCACATCAATCTCAATTCTTAAGACTGTAGCTCGGACAGGTTTCTGAACAATTCCAGCGCTTCCGGGTTTGCCAGTGCGTCGATGTTCTTGACCGGGCGCTCATGGACAACATTCCGGACGGCCAACTCCACGATCTTGCCGCTGATCGTCCGCGGTATATCACCGACCTGGACGATGCGGGCCGGTATGTGCCTGGGTGTGGCATTTTCGCGTATCACCTTGCGAATGCGGTCTTGCAGGTTTTCGTCCAGGGTGAGTCCTTCACGCAGACGGACGAACAGGACGACACGGACATCATCGTTCCAGTCCTGGCCGATACAGATACTTTCGAGAACTTCGTCCAGCTTTTCGACCTGGCGGTAAATCTCACCCGTACCAATACGCACGCCGCCCGGGTTGAGGGTGGCGTCCGAGCGACCGAAAATGATCAGGCCGCCATTTTCCGTGATCTTTGCATAATCGCCATGGGCCCAGATGTCCGGGTACCGCTCAAAATAGGCCGCGTGGTACTTGCTGCCGTCGGCGTCACCCCAGAAGTACACCGGCATCGATGGAAAACTCTGCACGCAGCACAGTTCGCCGGTTTCCCCGATATCGGCAAAACTACCGTCGTCGCGGCATATCCTGACAGCCATGCCGAGCCCAAGACACTGGATCTCACCGCGGTAGACCGGCAGTACGGGGCAACCGAGGGCGAAGCAGGATACGATATCCGTGCCGCCGGAGATGGAAGACAGGCACAGGTTGGGTTTAATCTCTGCATAAACATAGTCGAAACTTTCCGGCGCTAACGGGGAACCGGTGGAGAGAATCGTTTTAAGCGAGGCCAGCGAGTGTGTCTCGCGGGGCTTCAAACCGGCCTTTTGCCAGGCGGAAATGGTCTTGGCGCTGGTGCCGAATACCGAGATTTCCTGTCTGTCGATCAGGTCGAACATCGCCTCGGGGCGCGGGGTAAAAAGGCGAACCTTCGTAGAGTACCAGCGTGGCGCCGACGGCCAGGCCGTTGACCAGCCAGTTCCACATCATCCAGCCACAGGTGGTGAAATAAAAAAGCCGCTCTGCGCGCTTCAGGTCAGCGTGTAGCAGGTGTTCTTTCAGGAGTTGAAGCAGTGTGCCGCCGGCGCCGTGGGTGATGCACTTGGGCACACCCGTGGTGCCCGATGAATAGAGGATGTAGACCGGGTGGTTGAAGGGCAGGCGTTCGAATTCGATTTCATTGACATCCGCATGGCGGAAGGAATCCCATAACTCGGCGTTAACCAGGCCCGCAAGATCCGGTTTTGCCGCCACGTAGGGAATCACCACGATCGTGTCGATGCTGCTGATGCGTTTCTGTATTTCCCTCACCTTCGACAGGCAGTCGTGCTGTTTGCCGTTGTAGGTGTAGGCCGCCACGCAAAACAGGACCTTGGGGTCGATTTGTCCCAAGCGGTCAACCACGCCGCTGCTTCCAAAATCCGGTGAACAGGACGACCAGATGGCGCCGATGCTGGTGGCTGCAAGCATGGCGATCATGGTTTCCGGCAGGTTTGGCATATAGGCTGCAACCCGGTCACCAGGCCCGACACCGAGTTCGCGCAGGGCGGATGCAACACCCGCCACCTGGCGGTACAACTGGCGATAGGTCAGAACACTTTCCAGCCCGGTTTCCGATGTGAAAACCAGTGCCTCCCTGTCGTCACGAAAGCGTAACAGGTTCTCGGCGAAATTGAGGCTGGCATCAGGAAACCATTGTGTACCGGGCATGCGCTCCAGGTGCTCGACCGTGCTGTGGCCGGCATGCCCGACAACACCACCAAACTCCCAGATCGCGCGCCAGAACGCCTTGGGCGAATCAATCGAAAAGCGGTACAGGCTCGGGTAGTCCACAACCCGCGGGTTTCGTTCCCGCCTGATCAATTGCATGAAGCGATTGATATTGGCTTGGTGTGCTCGCCGGGGCGAGGGCGACCAAAGGGGCTGGGACATTTTTCTCCTTGACCTGTCTGGCTGGTTCTTTAACCCAGCAGTTTTTTCAACTCCGGTATCACCGTGAACAGGTCGGCGGCGAGGCCGATATCTGCAATCTCGAATATCGGCGCGTCGGCATCTTTATTGACCGCGACGATGGTGCCGGCATCCTTGATGCCGGTGACGTGCTGGATGGCGCCTGAAATGCCGAAGGCCATGTAAAGATCCGGTGAAATGATCTTACCGGTCTGGCCCACCTGCATATCGTTCGGGCAGTATCCCGCATCGACCGCGGCGCGGGAAGCGCCCGCACCGGCACCGAGCAGGTCGGCCAGTTCGTAGATCAGTTTGAAGTTTTCCTTGCTCGCCAACGCCCGGCCGCCCGAGACAACGCGGCTTGCTGTCTGCAGGTCAGGGCGCTCACCGCCGCCGGACTCCAGTTTGACATAACGCGTGTGTTCAGTGGCCGATGCACTTGCGGGTCGGCTCTCTACCGTAGCTCCGCCGTCGCTACCGGCAGCCTGCCAGGAGGCGACCCGGACGGTCGCGACCAGTTTGACGCTCTCGGGCGCGTGTACGTCAACGATGGCGTTGCCGGCGTAAATCGGGCGTTTGAAATGGTAAGCGTCTTCAACGGCTGAAATGTCAGTGACCTGGTTGACTCCAAGTAGTGCAGCAATACGCGGCATCAGGTCCCTGCCGTAGGTTGTTGACGGACCCAGTATATGACTGTAGCCGTCGGCCATGGCGACCACTTCCGCCGCGTGATTGACGGCCACCGGATGGGCGAGGTGCCCGGCATCGATGGCAATGACGTTATCCGCACCGTCGATGGCCGCGGCTTCGCCGGCAATCCCGTCGAGGTCAGAGCCAATGACAACGATGTCGAAGTCATGGCCCAGGGCCGTTGCGCAACTGGCGCATTTCGAAGTGCTTGGATTGAGGGTCTGTCCGTCGTGTTCTGCGATGATTAATGTTCTGCTCATAATTTTTCTCTCATACCAGTCCGCGGTTTTTGAGTTCGGCGACCAGCTGTGCCGCGTCCTCGACCATGATGCCTTTGCTGCGCGCCGGCGGCGGGGTGTAATGTGATATCTGCAGGTCGTTTTCCGCGTTCACACCAAGTTCCTCCATGCCGATGACATCCAGTGGTTTACGCTTGGCTTTCATGATGTCCGGCAGTTTGACGAAGCGCGGCTCGTTGAGGCGGAGATCCACGGATATGACGGCAGGCAGGTCGATTTCGATGCTTTCAAGACCGGCGTCCACCTCGCGGACGACTTTCGCGGTATCGCCTTCGAGTTTGACTTTTGAAGCAAACGTGGCCTGTGGCCTGCCCCACAGGGCGGCCAGCATTTGCGCGGTTTGCGAGTTGTCACCGTCAATCGCCTGTTTTCCCAGCAGGACCAGGCCCGGTTCCTCTTTTTCAACCAGTTTCAGAAAGGCGCGGGCAATGGTCAGTGGCTGCTGTTTCCCGGCGCTTTTGATCTGAATGGCCCTGTCGGCGCCCATGGCCAGACCGGTGCGCAACTGCTGCTGGCATTCATCGCCACCCAGGCTGACCACGATGACTTCTTCAGCTACGCCGGCCTCGCGGATTCTCAAAGCCTCTTCCAGTGCGATTTCATCGAATGGATTGATGCTCATCTTGACGCCGTCGGTATCGACGCCGCTGCCATCGGGCTTGACCCGGATACGGACGTTGTAGTCAACGACGCGTTTTATGCCAACCAGTATTTTCATGGTAGTTCCTTGATTGTAATGAATGTTCAGAGATTCTGGTAATTGGGTCCACTGCCGCCCTCGGGTGTGACCCAGTTTATGATCTTGTATGGATCCTTGATATCGCAGGTTTTGCAGTGTACGCAATTGGCGGCATTGATCTGCAGATGTTTACCCGCGGCGTCCCCATTCTCGACCATTTCGTACACGCTTGCAGGACAGAATCGGGTGCATGGGTGGTCGTACTCTTCGCCGCACTTCGTGGTGCAGATATCCGGCTCCAGGATCTGCAGGTGTACGGGCTGGTCTTCATCGTGATCTGTCGCGGCAAAATAAACAAAGGCGAGGCGGTCGCGCGGCGCAAGGTCGCGGTTCACCCAGTGACGGTCAACCGGGGTCCTGTCTTTAAGCTTGTTGAGCGAGGACCAGTCAGCGTGGTTGTGCAGCGTCCGCGGCAGCCTGCCGGCGGTCACGGTTTCGATCGCCGCTGTGAGCAAGCCGCGCCACAGGCCCTTGTTGAAGCCCGGGCGGATGTTACGCACCTTTTGCAGTTCCTTCATGACCGGCGATGCCCGCAGGAACGCGTCAAACCCTTCGACATTGCCCCGTTCGGCAATGTGGCTCGCGGCAAGCATGCCCGAGCGCATCGCCTGGTGTGTGCCCTTGATCTTTGGCAGGTTGAGCAGGCCTGCCGCATCGCCGATCATCAGTGCGCCGGGCATTTCGACTCTCGGCAGTGACTGGGCGCCGCCCTCGACGATGGCACGGGCGCCGCCGGAGAGTATTTCACCGCCTTCAAACAGGGGTTTTACGCTGGGGTGATGTTTGAATTGCTGGAAGGCCTCAAAGGGGGAGAATTCCGGGTCGGTGTAATCCAGCGCACACACAAATCCGACGGCTACGCGGTCCTTGTCCATGTGATAGATAAAGCTGCCACCGTAGGTTTTCGTGTCCAGCGGCCAGCCGATACTGTGATGTACGAGGCCCGGTTTGCACTTGCCGGGTGCGACCTGCCACAGTTCCTTGATGCCGATACCGTAGACCTGGGGGTCCGAATCCGCATCCAGCCTGAATCGTTTGATCAGCTGTTTGCTCAGGTGTCCACGGCAACCTTCGGCCAGCACGGTCAGCGGGGCATGAATCGCAATACCCTGCATATAGGTGTCCTTGGGTTTTCCGTCGCGGTCGACACCCATGTCCCCAATGATGACGCCACCCACGGCGCCGTCTTCGAGATAGTGGATGTCAGACGCGGCATAACCCGGGAATATATCGACACCGAGGGCTTCGGCCTGCGGCGCCAGCCAGCCGCACAAGGCGCCCAGCGAGACGATGATATTGCCGTGATTCCGTTGTTGTGGGGGTGTCGGGAGCCTGCGCCTGGATGTCGGCGTCAGGAAGGCAATTTCGTCGTGTGTGACCGGTATGCAGATCGGTGGTGGCTTGTCCCGCCAGCCTGGCAGCAGTTCATCCAGCGGTCCGGGTTCGATGACCGCGCCGGACAGGATATGCGCACCGACTTCCGCGCCTTTTTCGATCACGGCGACCGCCAGGTCCTGTTTGAGTTGCTTGAGACGTATGGCGCAGGCCAGGCCCGCCGGTCCTGCACCGACGATGATGACGTCGTATTCCATGACTTCACGTTCGGTTTTTGTCTCGTTCATCCGTATGTCCTGACGCCTGGGTTACAAAGAACAATTATATCGGCAAAGACCACGTCTTTAAATGCGAATACGGTTTTTAGGCGAATTGACCAACGGTCTCCAGACACTGGATGGTCGCCGGGTTTAAATCCTCCGGGCCGATCATGCTGCGCGGGCGTGGGAACGGGGTCAAGTGAGCGGGTCTTTCCTTACTGAATTCCTGAAACCGTTCCTCTATACTCACGCGATGAAACTACACACGAAAATCGGTTTGGGTCTTGTCCTCGGCGGCTTTTTTGGCGGCTTGTGCAATGCATTTTTTGCCGGTCAGCCCTGGCTGGTATTTGTCTCCGACAATATCATGTTCCCGGTTGGCCAGGTATTCCTGCGGATGCTGTTCATGACGGTGGTGCCGATCGTTTTCACTTCTATCACCCTCGGTGTCGCGGGTATCGGGGACATGAAAACCCTCGGACGCCTGGGTGGGCGGACCTTTGGTTACTTCGCCATGTCCACACTGATAGCCGCCACCATTGGCCTGACGCTGGTCAACACGATCAAGCCCGGCAGCGGTTTGCCCGAGCAGACACGCAATGAATTGATGGAGAAATTCTCCGGCGGGGCGCAGGGCATGATGAACTCCGGCCCACCGGATTTTGGTATCAATACCTTTGTGAACATCGTTCCGCGGAACCCGGTCGCTGCAGCCGCCAACATGGACATGCTGGCACTGATTTTCTTCGCACTGATATTCGGTGCTGCACTGACCATCATTCCACGTGAACGCGCGCAACCGGTCATCAACGTGCTGGAGGGGATCGGCGATGCGATAATCGCCATCATCAACTGGGCGATGAAACTCGCACCGTATGGTGTATTCGGATTGATTTTTGTCATTACATCACGCTTTGGGTGGTCGATCCTGGCCCAGTTGGGCATGTACGTCGTGGTGGTGCTTGTCGGCCTGTTGCTGCACGCCACCATCGGCATTTCCGGCCTGGTCAGGTTCTTCGGCAAGATGAACCCGGTGACTTTCTGGCGTTCGATCGCGGCGCCGATCATCACGGGTTTTTCGACCAGTTCCAGCATGGCGACACTGCCTACCTCGATTGCGACCGCTGAAAACCAGCTCGACGTACAGCCAAAAATCGCCGGGTTCGTGCTGCCGCTGGGCGCGACGATGAACATGAACGGCACGGCGCTTTTTGAAGGCGTGACGGTATTGTTCCTGGCACAGGTTTTTGGTGTGGACCTCTCGTTCGGCTCCCAGATCATCGTGGTCATTCTGGCAGTCCTCACCGCGATCGGCGCCGCCGGCGTTCCCGGTGGTTCGCTGCCGCTGATGATGCTGGTGATGGCAACCGTGGGTGTGCCGCCGGAGGGTATCGCGATCATCCTTGGCGTGGACCGCATACTGGATATGAGCCGCACGACCCTGAACGTGTGCGGTGACATTTCCGCGAGTGTTTACGTGGACCGTATCGACCGCGAATTGGAGGGTCTGCCAGCGGCGGAACCGGTGCTTGTCAAGGAAACGGCGGGGTCTTCAGCCTAACCAGCCCTGGTCACGCGCGTCCGTCGCAGCGGCCGGCTTAATCCAGGCGCTTGCTGAAACGCATGATGGCCAGTGACATCAGTATCACGATAAAGCCGCCCAGCACCAACAGCTCACCCGAAAGCTCCTGCAGGCTTGCGCCGCGCAGCATGACGCCGCGGATCAGACGTATGAAGTGGGTCAGCGGTAACACTTCCGCAATCATCTGGGCGGGTCGTGGCATACCGGCAAACGGAAACATGAAACCGGACAGCAGGATGGATGGCAGCAGTACAAAGAAGCTCAATTGCATCGCCTGGAACTGCGTGCTGACGAGCGTTGAAATCACCAGGCCAAGCGCCAGGTTGGCGACGATAAAGACCAGCGTAATGACATAGATGTTCAAAAGGCTTCCCGCCATCGGAACATGGAACAGGAAATGTCCCAGCAACAGCACCAGGCTGACCTGGATCAGGCCGATGAATACGTAGGGAATGATTTTGGCCAGCATCAGTTCCGGGGTCTTGACCGGCGTGGTAATCAACAGTTCCAGGTTGCCGCGCTCGCGTTCGCGGACGATGGCCACCGCGGTGAAAAGGATCATTGTCATGGTCAGGATGACCCCGACCAGGCCGGGTACCGTGTTGACCGGTGAACGCCGTTCCGGATTGTAGTAGGTGCGAAGCTCCATCGGCGGCGGCCGGTCGTTGTAGGGCGAGGTCCTGCTCTGCAGGGTGACCTGTGCGAGTTGCGAGGCCGCGCCCTGCACCACCGTGTCGGAGCCGTCCACCAGCAACTGCACGGCAGACCGGTTGGTCTCGTGCCGACGGCGGTCAAAATCGGGTGGTATGAAAATTCCAACACTGATTTTCCCCTGGCGCATCAGGTGCTCCAGTTCTTCGGCGCTGCTGACCTGTTTGACCACGTTGATGATCTGGCTTTGGGACATATCCATCACCAACTGACGGGATGCCGAGCTGGACGCAAGATCGGCAACGGCGGCATCCAGGTGACGCACATCCATGTTGATGGCATAGCCGAACATCAGCAACTGTATGACAGGAATGCCCACGATCATGCCAAACGTCAGCCTGTCACGACGCAATTGACGCACCTCTTTCCTGACGATGGCGAGGATTCTTTGCAGCGATTTCATGACGGGGATTTCTTCGCCCGCGTCGATGCGACAAAAACGTCTTCGAGGCCCGCTTCGGCGCTGATGCAAGATTTCAGACTCAAGCCGTTGTTTTTGATCACTTCACCAATGGCGACCTCGGGTGAGGACAGGTCGCTTGCAACCATCACGCGCAGCACATTGCCGATCTGGGCCGAACTGTGCACGAAAGCCTGTTCTTCGAGCAATTTTCCGACGCGGCGTGGCTGGTCGGATTCCACCAGGACAATTTGCGCATCGATTGCAGCCTGCAATTGCGCCGGGCTGCCCTCGGCCACCAGCACGCCCTTGTCGAGGATCGCCAGCGCATGGCAGCGTTCCGCCTCGTCCATGTAATGGGTGGAAACCAGGATTGTCGTGCCCTCGGCAACGAGGTCGAACAGGGACTCCCAGAATGCCCGCCGGTTTTCGGGGTCAACCGCGCTGGTTGGTTCATCCAGGAAAAGCAGTTCCGGCTCGTGCAAAGTGGTTGCGGCCAGTGCCAGTCGCTGTTTCTGACCACCGCTGAGGGTGCCGGCCCGCTGCCCGACCAGGCTGTCCAGTTCATAACGTTCAGTGGCGAGCCCGATGCGCTCGGTTTTGAGTTGTTTGTCCAGCGTGTAAATGTCGGCCATGAATTGCAGGTTCTCCATGACGGTCAGGTCTTCGAAGAGCGAGAATTTTTGTGTCATGTAACCGACTTTCAGACGCAGTGCTTCGGCCTCCCTGGGGATCGCGTAGCCCAGCACGTCGATATCACCGGCGGTGGGTGTGAGCAGCCCGCAGAGCATACGTATGGCGGTGGTTTTTCCCGACCCGTTCGGACCCAGAAAACCATAGATGCGCGAGCGCGGAACCTCCAGGTCCAGCGACCGCACGGCCTTGACCTTGCCAAAGTCCTTGCAAAGGCCCCGCGCCCGGATGGCCAGTTCAGTCATTGGCGGCAACGGCCGGAAAATCGACTTCGAGCGGAACACCCGAGGGCAGGGACGCTGCATCCGGTACGTCGACTTCCGCCAGGTAGCTCAGACGCGAACGGTCGTGCTCGGTGAGTGCGAAATAGGGGGTGAAGCTGGCATCCGTCGACACCCAGCGAACGGTGCCGGTAAAGACTCGCGAGTGGCCGTCAACACGCACCTTGAGTTGTTTGCCCGGTTGAATCGAGGCCCGCAAGGGTTCGGGGACATAGATGCGCGCATAGGTTCTCGCCGAATCCAGTATCACGCAAACGGTTGCGCCGATCGGAGGCCGTTCACCCAACAGGTAAAGACGTTTGTCCAGCATGCCGTCGATCGGGGCATACACCTTGAGGCGATTGATATCGAGCCGTATCCGCTCGACACCCGCAGCGGCGGCCTCGAGTGCCGCCGCGGCCTGGTCCAGTTCCTCGACCCTTGTACCATTGAGCAGTGTGTTCAGTGTTTCGGTTGCCGCCTTCTCGGCTGCAATGCTGGTCTCTGACCGGGTGATCGCGAGATCCAGCGTGGACTGATCCGACAGCTTGCGTGCAAATAGCGCTTGTACGCGCTTCAGGTTGGCAGCGGCGTTCCTGGCGGAAGAACGCGCCGACGCCAGCTGCGCGCGCGCCTCGCCGATGGTTTCGCTGCGCGGACCGTGCTCGAGCTCGGCCAAACGGGCCGCGGCCTGGTCCCTGAGCGCCGTTTGTTGCGCCAGTATCCTCTCCAGGCGGGCCGGGTCCTGTTCAAGGATCAGGTCGCCGGCCTCGAGTAGTTGACCGTCTTTTACGTGCAGGGCGATGATGGGCTCGTTGCTTTCGACCGTGACGTCGACCCGGTCGCGCTCAAGCGTGCCCACCATGAAGGTTTGCTCGTTGTTGCTGCAGGCGACGAGACCCAGCAACAGGAGCGGCAACAGGCAATTTCTGGGATTCATTGTTTCATACCGTGAATGAGCAGGTGTTTAACCTGCTGTTTGATAAATTCAATTCCCGCATCGTCATACTTGACGCCGAGTACCGGTTCGGCCAGCGTGCGGGCAATAAAAGGAAACATGCACACCGCCATTAAAAGCATCGAGGCAACCGCCGGGTCCGAGTCGCCGTGCAAGCGGCCGGCTGCTTTTTCCCTGCCGAGCAGAGCGGGCAGGGCGCCGCCGAGCCGCGGCGCCATGTTGTCGATGAAGTACTGCCGCATTTCACCGCCAGGCAGAAATACTTCGCGTACCAGAAGCCGTGGCACATTGGGGTGCTTGGCGGCCATCGAGATCATCAGGTCGGCGAGCAGTTCGGGTGATGCCTCGGGAGCGTTTTTCATTTCGGTAATCGCCCGAGCCAGGGGTGCGACCGCGCGTTCCAGCACGCTTTGTAACAGCTTTGTCTTTTGCCCGAAGTAATAATGCACCAGGGCGGGGTTCACACCTGATCCATCTGCGATCCGGCGTATGGAAACGGCGGCGTAACCGTTTTCCGCAAACAGTTCTTCAGCCGTATCGAGAATCTGCTTTTTCAGATCCTGCTGGTCTGTATCGGCCGGCCGGCCCCGGGCGCGTTCCCGTTGACTTGTAGTCTGCTTCATGTCCCTATATTAATTAAACGTTTAATTAAATACAAGTGAATGTGTTTCCTGCGTTCAGAATCTGTAGAATCGGCGCTTATGAATACCCGCGGGAAAAAAGATATGGACAGGACGTTATCGGTTGCGCCCATGATGGACTGGACCGACCGGCATTGCCGTTTCTTCCACAGATTGCTGTCGCCCTCCGCGCTGTTGTACACGGAGATGGTCACCACCGGCGCGATCATCCATGGCGACGCCGACCGTTTCCTGGCTTTTAACCCGGAGGAGCAGCCCCTGGCCTTGCAGTTGGGCGGTTGTGATCCTGCAGACCTGGCGGCCTGCGCGCGCATTGCCGAGGCGCGCGGGTTCAGTGAAATCAACCTGAATGTCGGTTGCCCGTCCGACCGCGTGCAGCGTGGTCGCTTTGGCGCCTGCCTGATGCTGGAACCTGAGCTGGTCAGGGATTGCATGTCGGCCATGCTGGAGGCGGTTGATATCCCGGTGACCATCAAGACCCGGCTGGGCGTGGATGACCACGACAGTTACCCGTACATGGCGGATTTCGTCGGCCGCGTGGCGGAAAGCGGCTGCCGGGTATTCATCATGCATGCACGCAAGGCGTTGCTGGCCGGTTTGAGTCCGAAGCAGAACCGCGATGTGCCGCCGCTGCACTATGACTGGGTCTATCGGCTCAAGCAGGTGTCGCCGGAGCTTACGATCGTCGTCAACGGCGGGATCGACTCGGTTGCGGCGGTTAAAGACCATCTCAGGCACGTCGACGGTGTCATGTTGGGCCGGGCTGCGTATCATACGCCGTGGTTGCTGGCCGAATGTCAGCAGCAATTGTTTGACGGGCAGACCCTGACAACACGCGAGGATGTGATCGAATCCATGAATGAGTATCTTGAAAACCAGCAAAGCCGGGGCGTTGCGGTAAAACATATCAGCCGGCATTTACTGGGTCTGTTCCAGGGATTACCGGGTGCCAGGGCATGGCGGCGTTACCTGAGTGAAAATGCCTTCAGGGATGACCACAATACCGAGTTGCTCAACCAGGCCCTGGGCGCCATGAAGGGCGCTACCGGAAAATCGCGTTACCTCGAAGCAACACCTCTGTGATCGTCGACAATCCTGCGGATTTCCTCGCCAGGTTGGCAGCAGAGGACTTTCCGGTCGTGGGTCCGGCCCATGCAAAGGCCGTGTTCCTGGTTGAGCCAGCGGATTTCACCGTAAATGCCGAATCCGCCATCGACAACCATTACATGGACCTGGACCACAAGGCGGATGCAAAACGTGCGCTCGGTCAGGCACGGGGTCTCGCCGGCCTGATCGCCGCGCAGGGAATCGAGGTGGTCACTTTTACCGGCAGGCGCGAGACACCCGATGGCGTTTTTCCCAACAATGTTTTCGCCACCACGCCCGGGCGCTTTATCGTTGGACGCATGCTGCGGCCGAGCAGGCAGAAAGAGGCGGAGCGGCCGGATATCCGGGCCTATTTCAGTACGCGGCATTACCGGGAGATTGACCTCAGCGGTTCAGACATGGTCGCCGAACTGACGGGCACACTGATCATCGATTCCGCAAGACGCATTGGTTTTTGCGGCATGACCGGGCGGGTCGACCGGGCCGGTCTCGAGGCCATGCACGAGGCATTCGATCTGAAGATG
Source organism: uncultured Gammaproteobacteria bacterium (assembly GCA_963801195.1). Taxonomy (GTDB): domain Bacteria; phylum Pseudomonadota; class Gammaproteobacteria; order Xanthomonadales; family SZUA-36; genus SZUA-36. The sequence continues at coordinate 50,792 of CAWDDX010000005.1, forward strand.
ACGTTCAGTTTTGAATTGCGGCCCGAGGAGTACCACACCAACGTCATCATGATGGTGCTCGCAAGCCGAGCCTGCGTGATTTATCCGGGCGGCTTCACCGACCCGGCGGTAGCTGCGGCGATTGCCAAAGCGTTTCCGGGCCGCACGCTGGTACTGAATGCGGAGGAACAGCTTGCATTCGCCGCCAATTGCATTGCCCTGACCGAAAACGACTTGTTCATGAGCAGGACTGCGTTCGACGCCCTTCGCGAGTCGAGCCGCGAGACGCTTGAGGGCTGGGGGTTTACGATCCACAGTACGGCCCTGGATGAAATCGAGAAAGCCGGTGGAAGTTTACGCTGCATGGTGGCGGAAATTTTTTGATCCGGGGGTAATTGTTCAGGAGCAATTCACCTGCTTGGGGTAGAATGACTCATCTGTTCGAGGACCTGCCGGAAATCAACCGAATTGTAATGAAACGAAAAATGCTACGAAAATTGAGCTTGCTGCTGATGCTATTACTGCTGTCGGTGTCCGCTTACGCCATTACTTTGGAGGAGGCGGCACAGCAGGCGGCGAGACAAAATGATGCCAAGGTGTTGTCGGCGAGGACGGTCAAAGAGGGTGACCGTCGCATCCACGAGATCAAGTTGCTGACCAAGGACGGCGTTGTCAAGACCGTGAGGGTTCCGGACAACAGCAAGTCGAAAAAGCATTAATCATGCGCATACTGGTGGTTGAAGATGACAGTGGCTTGCAGACCTCCCTCGCAGAAATACTGCGCGGCGCAGGTTACGCGGTCGATGTCAGCGGTGATGGAATTGAAGGCCTGTATTACGGCCAGGAGTATCCTCTCGACCTGGCGATCATTGACCTGGGACTGCCGGGCATGCCGGGCCTGGAGCTGATTCGTAAATTACGTGCGCAGGAACGCCAGTTCCCGATCCTGATACTGACTGCACGCGCAGACTGGCAGGACAAGGTGGAAGGCCTCGAGGCCGGCGCCGACGACTACCTGACAAAACCGTTTCATCCGGAAGAACTCAAGGCCCGTGTCGGCGCCCTGTTACGCCGGTCGGCGGGTCATGCACAACCCCAGATCGAACTCGGGCCCCTGAAGATTGACCTCGTCAGCCAGCGTGTTTACGACGGTGAGCGGGAAGTCGAACTGACCACCTATGAGTACAAGGTGTTCGAGTACCTGCTGATGCACCCGGGAGAGGTCGTGACCAAGACGGTCCTGTCTGAGCATATTTACGAAGAGGACGCCGACCGCGACAGCAATGTCATCGAAGTGTTCGTCGGCCGTTTACGCAGAAAAATCGATCCCCAGGGCCTTTTGAGCCCGATTGAAACCCTGAGGGGCAGGGGTTACCGCCTGAACAAGCCGCCCAGTTCCTCCTAGTGCAGTGTATATCCTAAATAGAACCACTATTTCTTCGAAACGCTGCCTTGCAGCTAACAGCTTGTGAGTTCGCTGATCCGATGTTTTAGGGTTTACACTGCACTAGTGCACTGCATCGGGATAAACCGCAAACCACCCATGTGATCAACCAGGACAGTCAGAAAAGAACCTTTTCACTGCGATCCCGCCTGGTCGTCATGGCCGTGATTTTACTGACCATATCATTGGGGCTGGTCGGTTTTGCCCTGGATGCCGCCTTTCAAAAGAGCAGCGAGGCCGGACTGAAAGCGCGTATGGAATCCCTTGTCTACCTGGTGCTTGCGGCGGCCGAGGTCGGTGATGACGATCGGCTGGACATCGATGAAGACCCCGGTGATCCGCGCTTGCGCCAGCCGGGCTCCGGGTTTTATGCCAGTGTCAGCGGAGACACCGACAACTGGCATTCACTGTCATCCCTGGGTGTTGACCTGCCTGAACCGGTCCAGGTTCAGACGGGGGAAAGCGTATTTTTACCGGCCTCTGAAGAAACCGGTTTCTATTACACTTATCGATACGGTGTCAGCTGGGAGTTGCCGCAGGGCCGGATGCTGCCGGTGACCGTTACGATACTGGTTGACCCGAAGGAATTGAAACCGGAGTTGTCAGCCTTCCGCACCGGCTTGTGGCAAAGCCTCGGCCTGGCCGGCTTGATCCTGGTGCTGGCGCAGGTGATATTGCTGGCGCTCGGACTGCGCCCACTGCGGCGAATCACCGAGGACATTTCCGGTATTGAGAGTGGAGAACTGGAACACCTGGAGGGACATTACCCGGTCGAGCTGGAGCCGCTGCAGCGGAATCTCAATCACCTGCTGGATACCGAGAAAGCCAACCAGACACGTTACCGCAACGCGCTGGATTCGCTGGCGCACAGTCTAAAAACGCCCCTGTCCGTGATCCGTTCCAGCCTGCTGCCGGATGACTCGCCCCGGACCGTCGCGATGCAGAACGCCGTCACGGATATGCAACACCTGATCGCCACCCGCCTGCAGCGGGCGGCCGCATCGGCGCGCAGCTCGAACGCACCGGCCCTGGATGTCAAGGCCCAGGTTGAACGCCTGGTGTCGTCGCTGAATCGCGTCTATTCTCAGGAATTGATAAACATCGATGTAATGATTGATCCTGAACTGGCGTTTTATGGCGAACAACGCGATTTTCTGGAGTTGACCGGTAATCTGCTCGACAATGCCTGCAAATACGGCGGCGGACAGGTGCGCCTGACGGCCCTTGCGCTTGACCAGGAGGATCCCCGTGCCGGCATTCGGCTGCAAGTGGATGACAACGGGTCAGGGATCGCTGAAGACCAGCGTGATCAATTGCTGCAACGCGGTGTCAGGGGCGATGAGCGCTTCGAGGGTCATGGTTTCGGCCTGGCCATCGTGCAGGAAATTGTAAACGCCTATCATGGTGATATTACGATCAGTCAAGGCGACCTCGGCGGCGCCTGTCTGAACGTGACACTCAGGACGCGTTAATAAGGAGACTTCATGTTAGAACTGCTCGAAATCATGCAACGCCTGCGTGATCCGCAAAACGGTTGTCCATGGGATGTAAAACAGGATTTTTCGACGATTGCCCCCTATACCATAGAGGAGGCCTACGAAGTCGCGGATGCCATTGCCAGGAATGACATGGCCGACCTCAAAGACGAACTTGGAGACCTCCTTTTCCAGGTGGTTTTTCACGCGCAGATGGCCAGCGAGCAGGGCAGTTTTGATTTTGGCGATGTCCATCAGGCCGTTTGCGACAAAATGCAACGCCGTCATCCGCACGTCTTCGCAGACCTCGAGATCAGGGACGCAGCGCATCAGAAGCAGGTCTGGGAAGACTACAAGGCGGAAGAAAGAAAGCAAAAAGGCGAGCACAGCCTGATGGATGGCATCCCCGCCGGCATGGCCGAGCTGCAACGTTCAGTCAAACTGCAGAAACGTGCCCGCAAAGTGGGTTTTGACTGGCCATCGGCGCAACCGGTCCTGGACAAGATTGAAGAGGAACTGGCTGAAGTGCGGGCGGCGATGGACGGCGGCGACCACGATGCGATGGAAGATGAACTCGGCGACCTGTTGTTCGCTGCGGTTAACCTTGCACGACAGCTGGAGATCGACCCCGGAACCGCACTTCGCCGCAGCAATGCCAAGTTTGAGCACCGCTTCAGGGCGATGGAAGCGCTCGCCGGCGGTGACAGGGCTCTGGACGCGATGAACCTGCAAGACCAGGAAAACTTATGGCAAACGGTTAAAGGACGACGCAAAACATCATGAATGAATGGTTGGCACAACTGGATATCAACAGCATCGTCGTGGGTCTTTTTGCAGGTCTGATCGTCGCGCTGATCAGCGCGCTGAGCGCGGCAAAAGTTGCCAGGCGCAGGGGCGAAGAGGCGCAAGCCGCGCGTCTGCAACCACTCAACGAGACGCTTGAAACCAGTCTGAAGGCGCGCGAGGCGGAACTGTCCGAAATCCAGCGTGCGCTGGCGGTCGCCGAAACCCGGCTCGAGGAACAACGTCAGCATTTCCAGGTGGAAAAGGCTTCGCTTGAGGATGCGGAGAAACGCTTGGGCGAATCATTTGAACGCCTGGCTGGAAAAGTATTCGATCAGCGTTCCAGCCAGTTTACCGAGTTGAGTGAAAAACAATTATCCGGTCTGTTGAAGCCCCTCGCCAAAGATCTTGAGACCTTCCGAAGCACGGTCGATAAAAACAGCCGTGAGGATATCCGCCAGCACGCGGCCCTGCAGGAAAAGCTCAGGCAAATGGAAAATCTGAACGAGCGTCTGCACAAGGAGGCGCAAAACCTGACCAAGGCACTGACCAGTGACGTCAAGGCCCAGGGTAACTGGGGTGAGCAGCAACTCGAACGGCTGATGGAACTGGCCGGACTGATCAAGGGCGAACACTACTTTACACAATATTCAACGACGGGTAATAACGGCGAACGTCTGCAACCCGATTTCGTTCTGAGACTGCCCGAAAACCGCAGCATTATTCTCGATTCCAAGGTTTCACTCACAGCCTGGACCCGCTACCAATCGGAGGAAAACGAGGAACGCCGCGAGTTGTTGATCGTGGAGCACGTGGCTTCCATCAAGGCGCATATTTCAGGGCTCGGCAAGAAGAACTACCCGGACGTAGAAGAACTCAACGCGCTCGATTTTGTACTCATGTTCGTGCCGATCGAGTCCGCGTTGATCGTCGCCCTGCAACGCGACCCAACGCTGCCAGAATACGCTCTGACCAATCGGGTGGCGCTGTTGTCACCGGCCAATTTCCTCGCCACGGTTCGCACGGTGGCTTCGGTCTGGCAGGTGCACAAGCAGAACACCAATGCCCAGGATATCGCCCGCCGCGCCGGCCTTTTGTATGACAAGTTTGTCGGTTTTACAGAGAACCTCAAACTCCTCGGGATGCGTCTGGAGCAGGCGCGTAAATCGTTTGACGATGCCTACAGCCAGTTGGCCACCGGTGCCGGCAACCTGGTTGGCCAAACGGACAAACTCAGCAAGCTCGGTGCCCGCCACGCCAAGCACCTGGAAGCCAGCCTGGTGGAAAAAGCCATCGGCGAGAGCCTCGAGGATGACAGTTATCCGCGCCTGGAAGATGGTGATGATCAACAAACGTAGCGCGCCAGGCCCGACGGTGCCGTTCAATCTGTTTGACACAGTTCAAAGTATGATAATTATTTTAATGCTCCCGATTTTTCGGGGTGATCGGGTAGTATAATCCCCAGACTCTGAAACAAACTTCGGAGCCCATTCAAGGAGGGTTTATCATGAAAGTGAACGCACCAGGCAAATTTTTATTGCTTGGCTTGGTCATATGTTTTGGATTCACCATGACGGCACAAGCCGATGAGGCGGATGCCAAACGTATACTCAAGTCCATGTCAGATTACGTTGGGGCGCAGTCCGCCCTTTCATTCGAGTACGATGCCTCACTCGGCATCGTTACAGCCGATGATCAGGTACTCGATCTCGTGAGTACAGGCAGCGTCGTCATCAACCGGCCCGACAAGATACGTGCCAAGCGCTCTCTGGGTTTCGCAGATATCGAAGCGGTTTTTGATGGCGAGACATTTACCCTGCTGGGCAAGACGTACAACGTTTACACGCAAATTAAAATACCCGGCTCAATTGATCACCTGATCGAAGAGTTGAAGACCAGCTACCACCGTTCGCTGCCTGCGGCTGATTTGTTGTTGTCCGCATCGTATGAAGACATGATGCAGGATGTCATCGATATCAAAGACCTCGGTGTTGGTGTGGTCGGCGGCGTGGAATGCGACTTCCTGGCTTTTCGCACCGAAGAGGTCGATTGGCAGATCTGGATTGCACAGGGTGACAAACCGTATCCCTGCCGTTTTGAGATCACTTCGAAACTGCTCCCGAACGCGCCGAGATATGTCGTTCAGACCAGGGACTGGAAAACGGGAACCGAAGTGGCAAAGGACGATTTCAAGTTTAACAATACAGGCAATGCAGAAAAAGTTGATCTGGAAGACCTGAAAGGCGCGGGCGACCTGCCGGATAATTTCAGTAAAGGAGAAACAAAATGAGGACGTTGAAAAAATTAGCCATTTTCTTGATGTTGGGTTTCATCATCTTCGTGGCGGCCGAAACCGGCGAACAGCTTGCCGTACCTGGTGTTCACAGCCTTGTTCCCGAAGCCCAGGCGAGAATCGGTCGTCCGCTGACACCCGTCAGCGTGGCAGGTGTGGCGAGACGCACGGTGCGACGTTGCGCGATCGGCGTATACTGCTGAATTCAAACGATTTATTCAGGATCACGGAATGGTGGTCTGAGGAAGACAGGGTGCCCGCTTTCCGGGCGGGCGCCCTGGCGCCTTTTTCCACTGCGAGGAGGATGATATGAACTTCAAAAAAATAGCGAGCGTTGCGTCAATCGCAACAGTTTTTATTGCCGCATTGATGAGCGGGCCGGTGTTTGCCAAGGATGACTCCAGGGATAAGCTTCCCGAGGTCGATTCCGACGGTCTCCACCTGTTGAAAGACACAAAAGTCTGGGCAGCCTATGCAAAGCCCGGCGCGGATTTGAGCAAATATGACAAGGTGATGCTGGTCGGTTGTTATGTGGATTTTGTCAAGAACTGGCAAAAAGACTACAACATGGACCAGTTTGGTCTCAATGGCCGGGTCATGAACAAGGACGCCGAGGCGATCAAGCAACGCCTGTCTGCAGAGTTTACAAAAGTGTTCACCAAGGAACTGACCAAGAAAGGCTTCCCGGTTGTCACCGATGTCGGCCCAGATGTGCTGTTGCTTCGTCCTGCGCTGATCAACGTCGACGTGGTTGCGCCCGATGTTATGTCGGCGGGTATACGGGGTACGCTGGTGCGCTCCGCGGGTGATATGACACTGTATATGGAGATGTATGATTCGGCCACCAACACGCTGATCGCACGCGTGATTGACCCGCAGGCTGATAATGAGGGATTGGCGCACGTGGCAAACCGTGTAACCAACAAGGCGGCAGCCGATCGGATTCTGGTGCATTGGGCAGAACTGCTGGCCAAGCACCTCGGCGATGCCACGCATAAATAGGCCTTTGACCGATTCAGCAGTTTTGTGTACCACCGGGTCCGAAACGACCCGGTGATACAGGGCCCCGGGTTCCTTCGCTGAACATCTGCACCGGATAATGGCTAACGGGGGATTCTGAATGCGTTATATGCTGACTTACGCGCTGCTGGTGCTGGTTCCAGTACTGATCTGGCTGGCGGTGCTGATACGGGCCGTCTTGCGGCCGCATCGTGAACCCGCCTCGAGGGTGGCCTGGGTGGCGGTGATAGCAGCTTTGCCAGGTTTTGGAATCCTGATCTACCTGCTGCTCGGGGAAACCAATATTGGACGGAAGCGGTTGGCCAGGGTCAAAGCGGTACTCGCCAGTCTACCCCCTGTGGCGCCATTGTCATTTGAAAGTGATCCCAGGAACCGGCCGTCATTTCCGGAACGTTGCGCCCCCCTGTTCCGGCTGGGAGAGTCGGTCAACGGTTTTCGGCCCGTCGGTGGCAACACGGCCCGGTTGCTGGGGGATTCCAATTCGGCCATTGACGCAATGGTGGCTGACATGGACCGGGCTGAAGAACACATCCACCTGATTTTTTATATCTGGCTGGAGGACAACAACGGGCTAAAAGTAATCGAGGCACTGAAGCGCGCAGCGGCCCGTGGCGTCGCCTGCCGGGCACTGGCTGATGGCCTGGGATCACGCGCCCTGATACGTTCCAGGCATTGGAAGGAAATGAAGGAAGCGGGTGTTAAACCTGCGGTTGCCCTTCCCATTGGATTTTTTTTACTGCGTCCTTTTCGCAGGCGGATTGATTTACGCAACCACCGCAAGATCGTGATCATCGACAACCGCATAACCTATTGTGGCAGCCAGAACTGTGCAGACCCCGAGTTCCGCTTAAAGCCCAGGTTCGCCCCCTGGGTTGACGCCCTTATTCGTTTCGTCGGTCCCGTTGCACGGCAGAACCAACACATTTTTGTCGGTGACTGGATGACCTGTGTCGACGAGGACATAAGACCGGTACTGGAGGCACCGATGCCAGCCGGTGACGAAGGTTTTCCTGCCCAGGTTATTGCTACGGGTCCAACCATACGAAACTCTGCAATGCCCGAGACATTCGAAACCCTGATGCACGCGGCCCGTAAAAGACTGATGATCACAACACCTTATTACGTGCCAAACGAGTCAATGCAGGCGGCGCTGTGTGCCGCAGCGCGCCGGGGGGTCGAAACGACAATTATTTTTCCGGCACGCAACGACTCCTGGCAGGTTGCTGCTGCGAGCAGGAGTTACTACCTCGAACTGGTGCTGGCCGGCGTTACGATATACGAGTTTGCAGGTGGTCTGCTGCATACCAAGAGCATGACCATCGACGATGACATTACCCTGATCGGCTCGGCCAACATGGACCGGCGCAGCTTTGACCTGAACTACGAAAACAACATCCTGTTCTGTGATGCGGCGCTGACCGTGGCCGTGCGCGAAAGACAGGCACAGTACCTGGCCTCATCGAAGCCGGTTGACTTGGACGACATCAATGGCTGGTCCATACAGCGGCGCTTCTGGAACAACCTGATGGGTATGCTGGGCCCCGTGCTTTGAACGCTGCATCGCGGTGACTGGACATCTTGAATTTTGGCTGCGGGTTCATAAACAGATCAGAGATTCCTCCGGCACCAGTGAGCGGCTGCTGTTAAAATTGAAAGCATGTTTTTAACCATCTGACAACCACGCGGTTGAGTTCGGAGAGTTTACTGGTCATGTGCCGTTTTATCGCTTACCTGGGCAAACCCATCATGGCGGATGAATTGTTATTGAAGCCCGCCAATTCTTTGATACACCAGAGTTTCCACGCGGGTGAAATGCCTGAAATGCTCAATGGTGATGGTTTTGGAGTCGGCTGGTACGCGCATTCCATTAGCGAACTTCCCGGGCTTTTCCGTGCGATCACGCCGGCCTGGAGTAATACCAACCTGCTTTACAATGCACCGCTGATCCGTACCAACTGTCTTTTTGCACATATCCGTGCGGCTTCGGAAGGTGGTATCAGCGAGGAAAACACGCATCCGTTCAGATTCGAGCGCTTCCTGATGATGCACAATGGTGGTATTCCACAGTTTCAGCGCATCAGGCGCAAGCTGCTGTCCTTGCTGGACGATGAAACATTCGCCTGGATCAGGGGCCAAACGGATTCGGAACACGTATTTGCCTTGCTGATGCAGCATGTCAAAGAAATGCAGGGACCCGGAATCCGCCTGACGGAAGACCAGATCAAGCAGTGTTTTCAGAAAACCTTTGACGTGATCCAGCAAATCAAGATGGATGCCGGGATCGCTGAAGAGGTGTCAAATTTCAATTTGATGGTCACCAATGGCCGGAGAATCTTCGGCACGCGTTACAGTTCACACCCGGACAGGGAAACACGCACACTTTATTATTCAACGGGGAACCAGTTTCAATGCAGGGATGGCGTCTGCAAAATGATGAAAAGCGAGCCGGGCGTCACGGCCGTACTGATTGCTTCGGAAAAGCTGAACGACGACAAGGAAGAGTGGATCCCCGTTCCCGAGAATCATTTCATCGCAGTCGAAAGAGACCTGAAAATGCATTTGAGCCCGATGCGGCATTAAAAAGCGGGCTGGCATAACGGTACCGGCCGGTTTTTTCACCTCACAGAGGTCGATGATCCGTGATTCAGCGGCACTTCACTGAGAAGTGACTTGCGAAACTCGCCGTGGAATTATCCTGAAAGAGCGTTCCCGAGCCTTCGGCACCGTCCGGCGTCTTGTTAAAATTCGCCAGCCGGCCGACACTGAATGTTTCGCCGTTATCAACGATGGTCAACACGAATTTTTCCCCGTTCTGCATTCCGGATATGATCAGGCCATCTCCATTGGTGTCGTTGACGTCCGAGGGGTCGGACTTAAAGCTGAAATAGTCCTGTTCAAGGTTGGAACACTCGACGTTAACCAGATACGCGCGTTCACCGACAACACCCTTGAAGAAACCCTTGCCGAACGGCTTGGCGGGGGCGCTTGACTTTGCCTGCATTTGAGCCGCCGGGTCATCGTGGCAACAGGTCAATGCGAAGGCGAAAATTATGATCAGGCTTACTCTTATCATTGTCGTCACTTATTGCATCGTTTTGTCACAGACCGACGTTGTGGCCATCGGTTTGACCATCACCTGAAGTATAGACGGATACGCCTGGGGTTGTCAGGACAAGCAGTCAGACAGGTATGCCCGGGACCCAACCGTGCGTGACGGCTTACATGGACCGGGGGTTTTCACCCAGCGTAACGCGGTCATGGTCTTGCAGGTCACGGAGGGTTTCCACGTTGATAAAGCCGGCTTCCTGCATCACTTGCCGCGTCGCGGGGCCCTGCTGCCAGCCGTGTTCAAACATCAGCCAGCCAGTTTCAACCAAAATTGGCCCGACGAGTTGGCTGATCTTACGTATGGCGCTTAAGCCATCGGGGCCGGGGGTCAGCGCATCGCGGGGTTCATAGCGAAGATCGCCCTGTTCCAGGTGGGGGTCATCGGCGTCGATATATGGCGGGTTACTGACGATCACGTGAAATTTCCCCTTCAGGGGTTCGTGCCACGAACCGCAGTGAAAGTGAATGTGGCCCAGGCCGAGACGGTTGGCATTTTCACGTGCGACCTCGATGCAGGCCGGGCTGATATCCGTGGCGTGGATCTCGCACGTTGATCGCTCCGTTGCAAGTGCCAGCGCAATGGCGCCGCTGCCCGTGCCAAGGTCTGCGATCCGCCAGTGGGTGTCCGGTGGAATTTTTGAAAGCGCAGCCTCCACCAAACGCTCTGTGTCCGGTCGCGGAATCAGTACATCAGACGTGATGGTTAACGGCAATGACCAGAATTCAGCCGAGGCTACCAGGTAGGCAACGGGTTGACCGATCGCGCGTTGCCCGATGAGTTTTTTAAAAGCCGCCGAACGGTTGTACGGCAGTTCCAGTTCCGGGTTTGCATACAGGAATGAGCGCTTGGACTCCAGCACATGGGCCATCAGGATTTCTGCGTCAAAACGGGCAGACGGGCTATGGGCAAGTTTTTCCCGCGCCATTGCCAACAGGTTTTTTATCGTCTGTGCCAAATGATCAGCCCACCCGTGAAAACCCGGATCAGGTTTCTTCTGAGGGTTGTGTTATTCCAGAAGCGCTTTTGCCGATCGTTTCTGTCTGCTGGAATCGCTGTGGAGTTACATGGGCCCACGCCTCCTTCCACCATGTTTTGAAATCGTCCAGCATCAGGTACAAGGTCGGGATCAGGAACAGGGTGATGACCGTTGCAAACAGGATACCAAACGCAAGTGAAGTTGCCATCGGAATCACCAGTTGCGCCTGCAGGCTGGTTTCGAAAACGGCGATTGGCACCAGGCCGAGAAACGTGGTCAGCGAGGTCAGCAAAATGGCACGGAAACGTACTCTCGCGGCATCTTTTACTGCTTGTTCAAGTGGTACGCCGGTTTCGCGTTCCCGGTTGACAAAATCAACCAGGATAAGGCTGTCATTCACCACCACCCCGGACAATGCGATGATGCCGAAGTAACTCGTCATGCTCACCGGGATGCCAAGGATCAGATGTCCGATCAAAGCGCCGATCGTACCGAAGGGAATGACCGCCATGATGATCAGCGGTTGCGCGTAGGATTTGAGCGGTATAGCCATCAATGCGTAGATCAGGAACACCGCGAACAAGCCGCCGCGTACCAGGTCACGCTGGATTTCAACCTGCTGTTGGCTGGCGCCACTGAGCTTGGAGCGGACACCGGGAAAATGCGCCAGCACCTGTGGCAGTTCCTTGTTCATGATGTCGTCCTGGATCTTCTTTGGTTCGTACTTCTCCTTGTCGACCTCGGCCGAAACCCGGATGGCCCGTTCGCGGTCAAACCGGCGGATAAATGAGGGGCTCTCGGTCAATTCGACCTCGGCGACCGAATGAAAGGGTACGCGTCCGCCAGCGGGTGTGCGGATTTTCATTCTGTCCAGGTAGCCGACGGAATCCCGCTCGTCCTGCGGGAAGCGGACCATCACCTTGACCTCGTCCTGGCCGCGTTGGATACGTTGCACCTCGGTACCATAAAAACCCGCCCTGACCTGGCTGGCCAGGTCCTGCAGGGTGATTCCCAGCGCCTCTGCTTCAGGTTTCAAATTCAGCTTGATTTCGGGTCGGCCACGTTCATAAGAGTTGCGGATATCGTAGAGGCCCTCGTAGGTGTTCATCCTGCGCACCAGTTCCTGTGATGCCCGGCCGACCTGCTCGATATTGGCCCCGATCAACTGGATGGAAATGGCCGCGCCTCCGCCCGGTCCGGTGGCGGCTGAAAAGCCCAGTTGTTTTACCCCGGGGAGTTCGCCGACATTTTCACGCCAGCGGCGCAATACTTCGGTTCCCGATATGACCGCTTTTTCATCCTTGACCAGCTCGGTGATGACCTGCCCCCCGGTTTCGCCCTGGGCAAAAGACAGCACGCTGGAAACCACGGCGCCCGATTCCTCGCCCTGTTCCTTGCTGACTTCGGCGTCCAGTCTCCATAATCCTTCCTGCACCTGTCGGATCACATCGTGCGTACGTTCTGCCGGTGTGCCCTCGTTCATCAGGATATCCACACGCAGGAAATCTGCCATGATGTCCGGAAAAAATACCGAGCGCAGAATGCCGCCGACGAGCAGGCCGACGGATAGAATCAGCATGGATATGAATATTGAAAGGGTCAGGTAGCGGCGTTTCAGACACCTGTCCAGCAATGGCAGGTAGTATCGATCGACAAAAATATGCAGACCTTCGCTGAAAAACCGTTGGAAGCGGACGAACCTGTTGTGCGTGTCTTCACCGTATTGTTTGACTTTCATGTGCGCGAGATGCGCGGGCAGAATCAACTTTGATTCGATCAGTGAAAAAACCAGGCAGAGCGTAACGACCCAGCCAATCGAGGCGAAAAATTTCCCCATTATGCCGCTGATCATCAGTATCGGGATAAATGCGGCCATGGTGGTCAATACACCAAAAGTGGCCGGCATGGCCACCTTGTGAACGCCTTCGAGGACGTTGTCAAGCGAATGGCCCTTTGCTCGCATGTTGGTGTAGGCACTTTCACCGATGACGATGGCGTCGTCCACGATGATACCGAGTACCAGGATAAAACCGAACAAACTGATGAGGTTGACGGTGATGCCGAATACGGGCATCAGGAAGAAGGTGCCAAGGAACGCGACCGGCAAACCCACCATGACCCAGAAGGCCAGCTTGAGCCGAAGAAACAGGGCCAGCGACAGGAAAACCAGCAAGGCGCCGATGACCAGGTTCTTGATCATCATGTCGAGACGGCTCTTGAGGTAGTAGGTCACGTCGGCCCAGGCAGCCAGCGCCACGCCCGAAGGTATCGAAGTCTGCTTGGCGGCGACATAGTCACGAACCGTTTTGGAAATATCCAGTTCGTTCTGGTCGCCGACCGACAGTACCTGGATTGTAAAGGCGGGTTTGCCGTTGAATTCTGAAAAACGCCCGGTTTCTTCAAACTCGTCCTTGATATTCGCGATGTCTTTCAACAGCACCCGTGATCCATCTGCATTGGTTCGCACCAGGATGTCTTCGAAGTCCAGCCCGGTATAGGCCTGGCCCTTGGTGCGTAACTGGATATCACCGGCATCCGAACGGATGGAGCCGGCCGGCAAATCGAGTGAACCGCGCCGCAGTGCCTGGGCCACCTCGGCCAGGGTCAGGTCATATTGTTCGAGGGTAAACTCACTGACTTCGATACTGATCTCGTACGGGCGTGAGCCGAGCAATTCCGCCCGCGTGATACCGGGCAGGGTGACAATCTCATTTCTGATCTGTTTCGCATACTCTTTGAGCGTGCGTTCATCGACGTCGCCATACACCGACACCAGATTGACCTGCTGCTGGAACCGGGTGCGCGAAACGATGGGTTTTTCGGTGTTTTCGGGAAACGTGGAAATGGCGTCAACCCGGTTCTTGATCTCATTCATGACCTCGGGTACGTCATAACCGGCCCTGACTTCGACCTGAACTGTCACCACTGCCGCGGCGCCCGGTGGACATAATTTCCTGGATACCCTCGATGTCCTGGATCGCCTCTTCTATTTTTACCAGGATGCCTTCTTCCACATCTTCGGGGCTGGACCCCAAAAACGGCATGGTGACGGTGATGAAGTTGGTTTCTATCGGCGGCTGGCTTTCTTTCTTGATGGTGAATACAGAATAAAGCCCGCCCACCAGCAGGATGATCATCAACAGGTTGGCCGCGACGGCATTCCGGGCGAACCAGTCGATAATACCGCCGTACCAACCCTGGTTGTCGGTCATTCCACGTTCCCTTCTTCGGTCCCTGCCCCGGCAGTGCCCTGGTCACCCCTGATGGCGAGCTTGGTGCCCGGCACCGGTGCATCCAGCGTCGTGATTACGACCCTGGTTCCACCTTTGATGCCACCACTCAGATAGACTTTCTTGGGTTCGGCGCGTAATACGGTTACCGGGACGACTTCGAGTTCGTTGTCGGCATTGGCGGTCAAGACCGTATTGTCTGCACGCAAAACATAACGTGGCAGCACCACCACGTTTTCGGCGGGCAGACCCTGGATTTCAGCCGTCACGAATGTACCGATCTTGAGTTCCGCTTGATGGCTCTGGCCCAGCACCCCATAGGGGTCAATGACCTGGGCAACGGCGTATATCACCCGGCTGGTTTCATCGACAACACCTTCCGTACGGATAATTCGTGCCTGCCAGCGGTTGGTGCCGTTGCCGTTTTCGGCACTCAGCGTAACCGGTGGAAAGGACTTGTCATTGTTCTTGACCTCGGTTTCGGATGGCAGGTCCAGGTAATTCATATCATTGTGTGTCAGCGGCAATCGAACTTCGGCAGTGTCGACGGCAAATGTCACACCCAAACGCGTCCCGGGTGTCACATACTGGCCGACATCCACGGCCTTTTGTCGTTACCAGGCCGTCGTAAGGCAGGGAAATCGAGGTCCGTTCGAGATCACGGCGCGCCTTCTGCACATCGGCTTCTGCCGCACTGACATTGGCCCTGGCGTCGGCCATCTGTGGCTTGTGCAGGACCAAGGTCGGAAGGCTGTCCCTGCTTGCCCATGTTATTCCAGTCTTTCAACGCCTGTTCAGAACGCGCGGTTTCGTCTGCAAGCTTTGCGACCCTCGATGCCAGGGCGGCCTCAGCGCGTTTCAAAGCGGTTTCGTAATCGCTGGGATCGATTTGCAGCAATAGCTCGCCCGGCGTGAAAGAAGCCGCCGGCGACAAACTCCGGGGCGACAGAGACGACCTTTCCGGATACCTCGGATACCAGCGTGGTTTCGGTGCGCGGTCTGACCGTACCCTGTGATTTGACTGAGAAGTTCAGCGAGACAACCTCGGCGTCGATGGTATCGACCAGGACCGCCTTGACGATGTCGGTTTTGCGTTCGGCGCTTTTCGACTTTTGCCAGCTCGCCAGCGCGATAACCACCAGGATGGAGCCGATGATCAATATCAGTGGAAGCATGAATTTGAAAAATTTTTTCATGGTCCTACAACTCTCTTCTGGCTCCGGAACTTTACCCATAATATCGGGTGGGGAATTATCCACTTTAGCCACGTAATAGTCATGGAGAATTTTCGGAGGGGTTTCATATCGGTGCAAATTCAAGTACTTTCTCGGACAAATATAATACAAACCGTAATTCAGCGGGTACAATAACCGGCCGGTCTCCCGCGAACCGGGTAATCAAACGTGAACCGCCATGGAAAGTATTAATGGGAATTACCTTAAAGACACCTGAAGAAATCGAGGCCATGCGGGTCGCGGGTCACCTGGCCGGCGACGTGCTGAAAATGATTCGCGAACACGTGCGTGTCGGGGTGACGACCGGGGAGTTGGATGACATCTGTCATGCCTATATTACCGAGGTCCAGCAGGCGGTCCCCGCCCCGTTGAATTACCGGGGATTCCCAAAGTCCATTTGCACATCCATCAACCAGGTGGTCTGTCACGGTATTCCCGGTGACCGGAAACTCAAGAATGGCGATATCATCAATATCGATATCACGGTCATCAAAAACGGCTGGCATGGAGACACAAGCAAAATGTTCCTGGTCGGAGACCCCCCGTTGCGGGCGCGGCAATTGTGCGATATCGCCCACCAGGCGATGGTAACCGGAATAGAAATGGTCAGACCGGGTTTGCGCCTCGGTGACATCGGCCATGCCATCCAGGCTTATGCCGAAGGGCAGGGTTGCTCGGTCGTGCGTGACTATTGCGGCCACGGCATCGGCAAGGTATTCCACGAAGACCCGCAGGTATTGCACTACGGTCGTCCCGGTGTGGGTGAGTTGCTGGTTCCGGGCATGGTTTTTACCATCGAACCGATGATCAACCTGGGCAAAAAAGATACCCGGCTTCTCGCAGATGGCTGGACCGTTCACACCAGGGACCGCAGCCTGTCAGCTCAATGGGAGCATACACTGGCGGTGACCGAAGACGGTTATGATGTCCTCACGCAATTGCCGGGTGATGAGCTTTGAGACGGTTTTAGTGGTCTGCATCATCATTAATGGCACTTTCAGCCCGTCGAAATTTGCGCCCTAGATGAAGATACGTTTGCGGGGCCTCTTGTCCAAACCGTCAGCCGCCGCGGGTTGCCTCGATGAAAAACGTCTGAGCTGTACCACCGTTACACCAACCCCTGCCCAGTTGATCCAGACGCTCAAACGCGCACTTGCTGAAGCGGATACGTGCCTGGCCGAAAAGTTTCATGCGAAAGATGACGTCAACCAGCTGGTCAAGGCGCGTGCCTGGGTGGCCGACCAGTTGATACTGTACGCGTGGCGTTGCCTCATCCCGGCCGGGGACAATATTTCGCTGGTGGCAATTGGCGGATTTGGCCGCGGTGATCTGCACCCCCATTCCGACGTTGACCTGCTGATCCTGTTGGATCACTCGCCACCCTGCGCCGAACTGCGCACGGCCATCGAGTCCTTTGTGACCCTGCTCTGGGATGCAGGCTTTTACCTCGGCCACAGTGTACGCACGGTAGAAGCCTGTGTCAGCGAGGCCAAAAAAGAAATCGCCACGGCCACCAGCCTGATGGAAAGCCGATTGGTCAGCGGCAGCAAGGCGTTGATGCAGGCGATGCTGGATGCAACGGCCGCAGACCAGGTCTGGTCCGCGGCAGAGTTTTTTGACGCCAAGTTTGCTGAACAGGTCAGGCGCCACGAGCAGTATCATGAAACCGCCTATAACCTCGAACCCAATATCAAGGAGGGTCCCGGTGGATTGCGCGATATCCAGATGATCGGCTGGGTTGCCAAGCGGCATTTCAATACCCAGTCCCTGCACACCCTGGTGGAGCGAGGTTTTCTGACCGAGAGCGAACTCCAGGATTTGAAGGACGGCCGGACCTTCCTGTGGGAAATCCGCTATGCCCTGCACCTGCTCGCCGGGCGTGGGGAGGACCGTCTCCTGTTCGAGTTCCAGCGGCGGATCGCCGAGCACTTTTACGCACCCGATACCGCCCGGCACCCCAATGCGGGTGTCGAGCGTTTCATGCAGCGCTATTACCGCACGGTCATGCAAAATGAGCGGCTCAATGAAATGCTGCTGCAATTGTTCGATGAAGAGTTGCTGCCGCAGAAAGACCTGCCATCGCAAGACCTCGGTCAAGATTTCAAAATGACCCAGGGGTTTCTCGAAGTCATCGGACGACCGGCTGTTCGAGCGCCGGCCGGTGGCGATGATGGAATTGTTTTTGCTGCTGGCGAAACACGAACACCTCCGCGGCGTGCGTGCATCGACGATCCGCCTGATAAGGGACAGCCTTGACCTGGTCGATGACACATTCCGCGCCGATGCACTCGCGCGGCAATACTTTATCGAACTGCTGCGCGAACCCAGTGGCGTGTATACGCAATTGCAACGCATGAACCGCTACGGCGTGCTGGCGGCGTTTGTCCCGGCATTTGCAAATATTGTCGGGCGTATGCAATTTGACCTGTTCCACGTCTATACCGTGGATCAGCATATACTGTTCGTGGTCAGGAACCTGCGCCGTTTTGCCTACGGGAAGTACGCTTCTGAGTTCCCCCACGCCGCGGATATTTTCCGCCAGATCGACCACCCCGAAGTCCTTTACCTCGCCGCCCTGTTTCACGATATCGCCAAGGGCAGGGACGGCGATCATTCAAAGTTGGGCGCCGGGGATGCGCTGACTTTTTGTCGTGGTTTGCCCATGAGCGAGGATCACGCGATGCGGGTGGCCTGGCTGGTTGAACAACACCTGGTGATGTCCATGACCGCACAGCGCAGGGATATCAGTGATCCGGAGACGCTGAAGGGATTTTGTCAGCTTGTGGGTAACCAGACCCGGCTGGATTACCTTTACCTGCTCACGGTCGCAGATATTGCCGCCACCAGTCCGAAGTTGTGGAATAACTGGAAGGGCAGCCTGTTATGGGAGTTGTACACGATGACTTCACGGGCGCTGTCGGAAGGCAGTTCGGACATTTTTGACCGCGAGCACCAGATTCAACAATCCAAATTGGAAGTGCGTGAACGACTGTTGAAGAAAGGTCTGGATTCTGCGGCGATCGATGCCTTGTGGGAAAGCCTGCCGCAGTACGTGTTCCTCAGTTATTCCACCCAGCAGTTGGAATGGACCGCGACAACGGTGCTCGACCCACCGCCCGACTGTCCGGTGCTGGTGGCCATACGCGAGGTCAATGAATGGGGTGTCAGCGAGTTGCTGGTGCACGCGCCGGATTACGATGGCTTGTTTGCAGCCGTCACCACGGTCATCGACGAACTCGGACTCGATGTACTTTCCGCGCGCGTCGGTACCACCACCATGGATAGGAGTTATGACCTGTTCCAGTTGATGGACCGCAACGCGCAAATATTGAATGAAATCGACAGTGAGCGTCTGAAAACACGTCTGTGCCGGGTTTTGGCGGGAAGAACCGTGCCCGGGCCGGTAGTTCGCAAACTACCCCGGCGGCTGCGTCCCTTCATCAGTGCACCGGAGATTCATTTCTCGGCCGCCCAGGGCGGTGAAAAAACCCTGATGGACCTCGGCTGTTCCGACCGGCCGGGTCTGTTATCGGATATTTCCGCCGCGATAGTCGCGTGTGGTATCCGTATCCATGACGCGAAAATTACCACCATGGGCGACCGTGTTGAAGATGCGTTTATACTCAGCGATCAGCAGAATGAACCGCTGAGCCGGGATACACGGGCGTTGTTGCTGAAAACACTGATCGACAAACTGGGCTAATGAATCCTGAGAATATATATCACAGGCAACGCGGCGTCATCGAGACGGCGTTTGGGAAGCGTAAAACCATCACCCCTGAAACCGCGGGTGCGGAACTCATCGAGTCCATCGAAGCTGCAATTGGCGGGCTGGAGCAGGGTGTTTTAAGGGTTGCCGAGCCAGCCGGTGACGGCTGGCTCGTCAACGAATGGCTGAAAAAAGCGGTGTTGCTGTATTTCCGCGTTCGCCACAACCGCGTGATCGAGGGCTCCGCTTCACGTTTCTTCGACAAGGTGCCATTGCGCTGGGCACCTGACACCGGTGATGACATCAGCCGCTGCGGCGCGCGTATCGTACCGCCGGCCACGGTCCGCCGGGGTGCGTTTGTCGGGCACGATGCGGTGTTGATGCCGTCCTACGTCAATATCGGCGCTTATGTCGGCGCCGGCAGCATGGTCGATACCTGGGCGACGGTGGGCTCCTGCGCACAGATAGGGGAGCGGGTACACCTCTCCGGTGGTGTCGGCATCGGCGGGGTGCTCGAACCGCTTCAGGCGACGCCGACCATTATCGAAGACGACTGTTTTATCGGTGCGCGCTCAGAGGTGGTGGAAGGCGTGATCATCGGCAGGGGCAGTGTCTTGTCCATGGGTGTTTATATCGGCAATAGCACGCGGATTTTTGACCGCGAGAGCGGCGAGATCATGTACGGGCGAGTTCCGGCGGGGTCGGTGGTCGTCCCCGGAAGTCTGCCGGCAAAAGATGGCAATTATGCCCTGTACGCGGCCGTCATCGTCAAACGCGTGGATGAGAAAACACGTTCGAAAACCAGCGTCAATGAACTGCTCCGGGCGGGCGTCGAGTCCTGACGTGCTGACCGTTTATGGCATCAGGCAATGTGATACCTGCCGCAAGGCGCTCCGTTGGCTGTGTCAGAAAGGCGTCGAACACCGCTTTCACGATTTTCGGACCGATGGGTTGGACGCCGGGTTGCTGAAGCGCTGGCTCGACTCGGAATTTTCCAACCGGCTGGTCAACCGCCGCAGCACCACCTGGCGAGCTTTGAGCGAGGCGCAACGCCAGTCGCAAGGTCAGGCGCTGATCGATCTGCTCCTGCAACACCCGACGCTGATAAAACGGCCCGTTTTTGTGCGCGACGGGATTGTCGCGGTCGGCTTCAAGCCAAGCGAACTCGAGGGTTTATAGGACATGTCGGCGACACTGGATTTGGCACGCGCCCTGATTGAACGGCCGTCGCTGACACCACACGACGCAGGCTGCCAGCAATTATTGGCCGAACGCCTGGAACCCCTGGGATTCGAAACCGAATGGCTGCCGTTCGGCAAGGTCAGCAATGTCATTTTTACCCACGGCCGCGTCAACGGGCCGGATGATCCTTCGTTCTGGTTTCTCGGTCATACCGATGTGGTCCCGCCCGGGCCGCTGGAGGACTGGACCTCGAACCCGTTTGTGGCCGAAGTCAGGGACGGCAAACTTTACGGACGCGGCGCCGCCGACATGAAGGGTGGCGTGGCCGCCATGGTCACCGCCGCCGAAGCCATGGTGCGTGAACATCCCGGACACAATGGCCAGATCGGCATTCTGCTGACCAGTGATGAAGAAGGTGAAGCAGCCGACGGCGTCAAACGTGTCGCGGAGGTTCTCCGGGAACGCAACGGCGCACCCGTTTTCTGCCTCGTGGGTGAACCAAGCAGTCAGCAAGTACTGGGTGATACGTTGCGTATCGGCCGGCGTGGTTCGATGCATGTACGCCTGAAGGTCCACGGCGTCCAGGGACATAGCGCCTTTCCGCAGGCACTGGATAACCCGATCCACCGCCTCGCCGACTTTCTCGACGCCCTGGTCCACGTCGAGTGGGATAAGGGTGACGATCATTTCCCGCCGACCCATTGCCAGGTGACCAATATCCATGCCGGCACCGGTGCGGAAAACGTGACGCCCGGTGTCGCCGAAGCCTGGATCAATTTCCGCAATTCGCCGGCCACGCCAACCGCGCTCATCAAGACGAGGGTTGAAGCCTTGCTGGCGGTTTTGGGTATCACCCGCTACGAAATCAAATGGCATGTTTCAGGTGAACCCTTCCGCTCCGAGGCTGGAAGATTACGAGCCGCGGTGACCGCGGCGATCGAAGAGGCGTTGCGGATTCAACCGGAATTGAACACCGGTGGAGGAACCTCCGACGGCCGCTTCATTGCACCGTTGGGGTCTGAAGTCATCGAATTCGGCCTGTGCAATCAAAGTATCCATAAAATTGATGAACACACTTCAACGGAAGATCTCGAGACCTTGTCGCGGATTTACCAGTGCATCCTCAAACGGCTGTTGACCGCCTGATATCCGCTTAGCCGATCCCGATTATTATCTTTTCTCTTTTTGCGCCACCGCTCCGCCCGCCTGCTTCCAGGCATCGAAGCCGCCGGCTATATGGGCGACCGGGGTAAGACCCATTTGCTGGGAGATTTGCGCGGCGAGCGCCGAGCGCCAACCCAGGTTGCAAAAGAACAGGAATTTCTTACCGCTGGCAAACAGGTCCTTGTAGTAAATACTGTCGGGGTCGATCCAGAATTCCAGCATACCCCGGGGGCAGTGAAAGGCGCCCGGGATGGTTCCTTCGCGCCACAGTTCACGCACATCGCGGAGATCGACGAATATCACCTCGTCGTTGCCATGCAGCCCCAGCGCGGCTTCCACACTGAGGGTTTCGATCTCTTTTTCGGCGTCGCTAACCAGTTGCTGGTAGCCTTTGGTGATGTTCAGGCCCATAAAAACGCTCCGGGAATGTTACAAGGGAAATTCATGAACGGCCGAAGTGAAAAGCCCGGCAGTCCGGCCAGGCCCAATATCCTACGACTGTGTCTTCAGGTCAATAATAATGCCTTGATTTTATAACTTTTCGACCACAACTAATCCTCATGAGAGACCGTCCCGGAACGGTGCTTAAATTGCAGAGGAACAGACGATGCGAATGGACAAATTGACCAGCAAATTCCAGTTGGCACTGGCGGATGCACAGAGCCTGGCGGTTGGACTTGATCACCAGATGATCGAGCCCGAACACGTCATGGTTGCGTTAATGGACCAGGAGGGCGGCTCGATGCGCCACCTGCTGACCAAGGCTGGCGTGCGGGTTAACGCACTGCGTTCACAACTCGGCGAGCGGCTCGATGCGATGCCCAGGGTCTCGGGTGCGGCGGGCGAGGTCAACCTTTCCAATGAAACCATCAAGACCTTGACGGTGACCGACAAACTGGCACAGAAACGCGATGACCAGTACATCGCCAGTGAACTGTTCGCGCTGGCAGCCCTGGAACTCAAGGGTCCGCTTGCCGATATATTGAAACAGGCAGACGCCAGCCGTGACGCGATCGAAAAAGCCATTGACGAAATGCGTGGCGGTGAACAGGTCAACGATCCCAATGCCGAAGAGTCCCGCCAGGCACTGGAGAAATACACCATCGACCTGACCGAGCGTGCGGAGCAGTCAAAGCTGGACCCGGTCATCGGCAGGGATGAGGAAATCCGCCGCTGCATACAGGTTTTACAACGCAGGACCAAGAACAACCCGATTTTGATCGGCGAGCCTGGCGTCGGCAAAACCGCCATTGTCGAGGGCATGGCGCAGCGGATCGTCAACGGCGAAGTACCGGAGGGTCTGAAGAATAAACGTGTCCTGTCGCTCGACATGGGGGCGCTGATCGCCGGCGCAAAATTCAGGGGTGAATTTGAGGAACGCTTAAAAGCGCTGTTGAATGACCTCAGCAAGCAGGAGGGCAATGTCATTTTGTTTATCGATGAGATTCACACCATCGTCGGTGCAGGCAAAGCCGAGGGTTCCATGGATGCGGGCAATATGCTCAAACCGGCACTGGCCCGCGGTGAATTGCACTGCATTGGCGCGACCACGCTGGATGAATACCGGCAATACATGGAAAAGGACGCCGCGCTGGAACGGCGTTTCCAGAAGGTGTTCGTCGGCGAACCGACGGTGGAGGATACCATCGCCATCCTGCGCGGTTTACAGGAGCGTTACGAGGTTCATCACGGCGTCGATATCACCGACCCGGCCCTGGTGGCCGCGGTGACCCTGTCGCACCGTTATATCAGTGACCGGCAGTTGCCGGACAAGGCGATCGACCTGATGGACGAGGCGGCTTCGCGTATCCGCATGGAGATCGATTCCAAGCCGGAGAAACTGGACCGTCTGGAACGACGCCTGATCCAGCAGAAAATCCAGCGCGAAGCGTTGAAAAAAGAGAAGGATGAGGCGTCCGTTCAGCGCTTGGCCGAGCTCGATGAGACCATCGAAAAACTCGAACGGAAATATTCCGATCTCGAAGAAATCTGGAAATCGGAAAAGGCAGCCGTGCAGGGCACGACCCACATCAAGGAAGACCTGGAACGCGCCCGTGCGGAACTGGATACGGCACGTCGCGCCACCGACCTGGCGCGTATGTCCGAATTGCAGTACGGGCGTATTCCTGAACTGGAGGCCGCTTTGAAGCAGGCAGAGAAAGGCGAGGAGGCGGAATTCACACTGTTGCGAACCAAGGTGACCGCGGATGAGATCGCGGAGGTGGTTTCACGCTGGACCGGGATTCCGGTCTCGCGCATGCTGGAAGGTGAGCGGGACAAGCTGCTGCGTATGGAAACGGCCCTGCACGCGCGCGTGATAGGCCAGGACGAAGCGGTCAAAGCGGTGTCCGATGCGATACGCCGTTCACGCGCCGGTTTATCGGATGTGAACCGGCCGATCGGTTCATTCCTGTTCCTCGGCCCGACCGGTGTCGGTAAGACCGAGTTATGCAAATCCCTGGCGGAATTCATGTTTGACACCGAGGAAGCGATGGTGCGTATCGACATGTCCGAATTCATGGAAAAGCACTCCGTCGCAAGACTGATCGGTGCGCCCCCGGGTTATGTCGGCTACGAAGAAGGCGGTTACCTGACCGAAGCCGTGCGCCGCAGGCCGTACTCGGTCATCCTGTTGGACGAGGTTGAAAAAGCACATTCGGATGTGTTCAACATTTTGTTGCAGGTGCTCGATGACGGCCGTCTGACCGATGGCCATGGCCGCACAGTCGATTTCCGTAACACGGTCATCGTGATGACATCCAACCTCGGCTCCGCCCGTATCCAGGACCTGGCGTCCGAGGGTTATGACGCCATGAAGATCGCGGTCATGGAGGTGGTCGGGCAGCATTTCCGTCCCGAGTTCATCAACCGCGTGGACGAACTGGTGGTCTTCCATCCGCTCGACGAGGAAGAGATCCGCTCGATTGCCGCGATCCAGTTGAATATCGTCAGGAAACGCCTGACCAACGCCGGTCTTGATATGGAAATCAGCGACGCAGCCCTCGACCTCCTGGCATCGGCTGGTTTCGACCCGGTCTATGGCGCGCGGCCGCTGAAACGGGCCATCCAGCAGAAACTTGAAAACCCGCTGGCGCAGAAAATACTTTCCGGTGATTTCGTCCCTGGCGGAACGGTACATATCGACGTCGAGGATGAAAAGCTCATTTTTACAGCTTGAACTTTGAATAGGGCACCGTCATTCATTGAAGGCACCGTCATCCGTTAATGGCACCGTCAGATGGCAGTGCTTGTTGGTGGGAAAGTGCCGGGACTAGCTACGAACCTGCCCCGACCCTTTCACGATCCACTTGTAACTGGTCAATTCCGGCAACGCCATCGGCCCGCGCGCGTGCAGTTTCTGGGTGCTGATACCGATCTCGGCGCCCATGCCAAACTGGCCGCCGTCGGTGAATGCGGTCGAGGTATTGGCATAGACGGCCGCCGCGTCCACGCTGTTGAGGAATCGCTCGATGGTTTGCGGGTCTTCGGCGACGATGGCCTCGGAGTGTTTTGAACCGTAGCGGTGGATGTGTTCCAGCGCATCATCCAGGCCGGAAACGGTCTTGACCGACATTTTCATCGACAGAAATTCCGTTCCAAAATGCTCGTCGGCCGCCCGCTGTAAACGGCCGGCGTAGTGCCCGTCCAGGGCCAGGTAGGCGGCTTCGTCCGCAAAGACTTCGACCTTGTGGTCCTCTCCCATCGCGGTCATCAGCGCGGGCAGCGCGGGCAACAGGGACTGGTGAAGAATCAGCGTGTCGAGCGCATTGCAGACACTCGGGCGGCGGACCTTGGCGTTGGTAATGATGGCTTTTGCCTTCTTGAGGTCGGCACTGCTGTCAACATAGGTGTGGACAATGCCGGCGCCGGTCTCGATCACCGGCACCCGGGCGTTGTCGCGTACAAAATCGATCAGGGCCCTGGACCCGCGGGGAATGGCAAGGTCAATGAATTGCGTGGCTTGCAGGATCGTCGGCAAATATTCCCTTTGCGGCGGCGCGAGAAATACCACGGCGGGGTCGATACCGTGCTCCGTCAGCACCCCGTGCATCATTTCAACCACCACCCGGTTGGTGTCGTGGGCATCGCTGCTACCCTTGAGAACACAGGCATTCAGGGTTTTCAGGCACAGTGCGAAAACATCGAATGTGACATTTGGCCTGGATTCGAATATGACCGCAATGACCCCCATAGGCACGCGCACCTTGCGCAGTTCCAGCCCGTTTTCCAGTCGCTTTTCCTCGAGCAATTCACCCACGGGTGACGGTAGCGCAGCGACGCTGCGCAGGTCGTGCGCAATGTCGGCAAGCCGTTGCGGGTTGAGCAGCAGCCGGTCGTGTTTCGGGTCGGATTCCGGCATCCGCGACAGGTCGGCGCGATTGGCTTCGAGTATCTGCTGTTCTGCCGCCAGTGTACGCTCCGCCAGTGTCCCGAGCACGGCCTGGATTTTTGCGTCATCCAGATGCGCCAGTTGCCGCGCCGCTTCACGCGCCGCGCGCAGACCCTCCTCGAGGTATTTCAATTGATCCGTCATTAAACTTGTTTAACCCACCAGGTAGAGATAATCATAGTGCACCAGCGGTTTGTGGCCCCGCTGCCCAATCAATTCAGCAGTTTCCTGGTGACCGTAACGCGCCTGTCCGCAACCCAGCACCTTTCCGGACGGGTCACGTATCTGGATGACATCGCCGCGATCAAAACGTCCTTCAACGGCCTCGACACCAACCAGCAGCAGGCTGGCCAGGTGATTGCGGTCCAGCAGGGCGTCGGCCGCACCCCGGTTGACCGTCACTGAGCCGGTGGCGTAGTCGTCCGCGCTCGCCAGCCATCGTTTTGCAGGCGAGGCGTCACCAATGACCGGAAACCGCGTACCGGCCTGTGTTTCGCCCAGTATCTTCTGCATGATCCGCGGGTCGGTTCCATCCGCGATCACCACCTCGGTGCCGAGCCTGGCGACCTTGCGCGCGATCGCCAGTTTGCTGTTCATCCCGCCGCGTCCCAGCGTGGAGGTGCCGCGTGAAACAATATCTTCGATCTGGTGCCGGGAATCGTCCCAGCATTCGATGTAGCGCTTACCGGAGCCATCCGGATCACCGTCGTAAACACCCGGAACGGTGCTCAGCAGGCATAAAAGCTCGGCATCGACCATACCCGCCAGTAAACCCGCGAGCTCGTCATTGTCCGTGAACATCAATTCGGTGACCGATACCACGTCATTTTCGTTCACCACCGGCACGATACCGGCCGTCAGTAAACCTTCGATACAGCCGCGCATGTTCAGGTAATGCGCGCGTGTCTGGAAATCACTCTTGGTAGCCAGCACCTGTGCAACGGTCAATGAGTGTCGTGCAAACAGCTCCCGGTAGGTCTCCATCAGGAGGACCTGGCCGGTCGCGGCCAGTACCTGCTTGCGCGCCACCGGGCTCGAAATGCGGCGCAGTTGATCAGGCACCAGTCCCCTGCCGGCGGCGACGGCCCCGGATGAAACCAGCAGTACCTGCCAGCCATCTTTATGGAGACCGGCAAACTGGCTGACCAGGTTGGACAGAACTTCCCGGTTCAACGCGCCATCCAGGCCGCAAAGGACCTGGCTGCCGATTTTTACGACGATTCTTTTAACCATGCCCCGATTCTTTTAACCATGCCCCGATGGGTGGCCCGTGTTACAGGCCAAGCTGCTCCTTGCCCTGCAGGTACACGATATCGACCGGTATGCTGAGCGCGTCCAGCCGGTTCAGGTCGGCCTGTAACTGGGGACTGACGTTGCCACGTTTGGCAACGAACGCCTCGACAGCTGCGTAATCACCATTTCCCTGCAGTACCAGCAGATCACGGCTCATGTCCTTCACGGCCTGCTCAAATGCGCCCACGTTTACACGGTAGGTACCGGTTTCCGGGTCACGGCTGAAGGCGCCGGCATCGTTGAAATAATTAAACCGGATCATGTTGGCGCGGCCGTGGGCGTCACTGGCGCCAAAACGAACGGAGCGGAAAATGCCGGCGAGGAAGGTGACGTAGTTGTCCATCAATTCGCCATCGGTGATTTCACCTTTTTCCCGCAGTTTTTGCACCATGTACAAACCGAGGATGTCGGCCTTGCCTTCTTCGAGTGCAGACGAGTGCTCTTTCAGCGCCTCGCGTACCGTTCCTTTTCCGTCAAGCGTATTCTTGATGCCAAGTCCGTGGGCCACTTCGTGGAACATGGTGTTGCTGAAAAACGCATCGAAGGTGATGTGCTGTCGCTGGTCCCCGGCGATCAACTCGTTGGCAATTGGCATCAGTATCTGGTTGAACTTGGCCAGCATGGCGTTTTTCAGCTGCAGGCGGCGTGTACCCTTGGCCAGTTGCACTGACTCGTCATTGGGCAGATTGATCGCGATGGTTTTTGCACCGGAATTACAATCGCCGGCGCAATAGGCGAGGTCGTAGGCGTTCAGATCCGCATCGGAGCCGGGGACTTCCGCCTTGTAGGCCTCATCTACCGGCAGTCCGCGTTGCAGTTCCGGCATGTACTTGACAAAACGAGCCAGGCGTTCGCTCCAGACCTGGTCCTTGATCAGCACGAATGTCTCGAACGCGGCGCGGTAACCGAACAGGGCATCCTGATAGGTCTCGATGGGGCCAATGACAAGTTCAACCGGGTTGTTTTTCATATCCATCCAGGCCATGTCGGAGGCCTGGTAATCATCGCTTTTCAGGGCTTCGGCGCGCAGCTTGAGATAGGCCGCAAACTCCTCGTCATCGGCCAGTGCTGACGCCCGGGTAAGCAGTTCGGCGATTGCGTCGATCCCTGAGGCATACGCCCTGCTGTACGGAATCAGCACCAATTGGCCATCGGCATCGCGTTGTACGATGGAATAATCGCCGTTTTTACCATCCTGCTGCCAGGCTTCAAACTCGGCCTTGGTCATGTCCTGTGGATAGAAGCGTGCGCCGGGCGGGCGGGGGCCGTAACTTTCGATGAAGGGCTGGTCATTGTTGAGGCGGTCCCAGGGCCCATAGTTGTAAAGGGCAAAACGCCTCACCTTGGGGTCATCGATGCTATCGAGCAGCGCGTCCTTGTCTCCCCATACCTGTTGCCAGAAAATATCGTCGGTGATTTTAGCGGCGTCGATCAGCAAACCGATCATTTGCTTCTGCCTGTCACTCAGGTTACCGAGGTCGGCGGTCAGGGTGACTTCGGCGTAAATATCAAGCCGGGAGGGCGCTTCGGCTTTGGGCGCTTCCTTGACAGGTGTGTCAACGGGTGTTTCCACCGCTGCGGTCTCGACCGCTGCCGTGTTAACTGCCGGGGCGTCTTTTTCACACGCGGAAAGCAGGCCCGCCAGCAGAATCGCTGTAATATAGTTTCCAATTCGCATAAGTGTCTCTTGCTGTTTCGAAATAGGATGGACACTATACCAAACCGTGCTGCCTTTTGGCGCTTTCAAACTGTGTTTGAAGACCGGATTTTGTGCTGCTCAAGCCGTTACATGCCTTTTGACGGTTGCGTTTTGGCCGCGCACTGTAAAATGGAGATATCCACCCCATTTAATGCTTTCTGGTGTATTGCATCGTATATAATTGCCGACCCCGTGGTTTAACCCGGGAAGGCTGTAGTCAGGAGTATTAGCAGTGCCGATTTATGAGTATCGTTGCGAGTCGTGTGAACATCGACTGGAAAAATTGCAGAAAATGAGCGAGGGCGTCCTGGTCGATTGCCCTGCATGCAAGCGACCGACGTTGAAGCGGCTGGTTTCGGCCCCCGCTTTCCGCCTGTCGGGTACCGGCTGGTACGAGACTGACTTTAAAAAAGACAACAAGCGCAACCTGGCGGAAGCAACTACGGAGAACACCTCCAGCAAGGCTTCGGCGGATGGCGACAGCAAAAAAACAGACACGAAGGCAGCGGCCAGCGGTGCCGTAAAAACCGAAGCAAAACCAGCGGCCAAGTCAGACGGCAAGGAATAGGATAATGCGTAGTCACTTATGTGGTGAAGTCAATGAAACAATGGCGGGTCAGTCGGTCACGCTGTGTGGTTGGGTGGACAGGAGACGCGATCTCGGCGGGCTGATTTTTATAGGTCTCAGGGACAACGCCGGTATTGCCCAGGTCGTTGTCGAGCCCGACAGCGGGGCATTTGCCGGCGCCGAACGACTGCGCAACGAGTACTGTGTGCGCATCACCGGAAAGGTCCGTCTGCGGCCCGAGAGCCAGTGGAATGAGTCCATGGCAACCGGCAAGGTCGAACTGGTCGCGGAAAATGTCGAACTGCTGAATGCATCGGCGCCACTGCCCCTGATGATGACCGATGACGACGGCGAGGAAATCCGCCTTCGCTACCGTTACCTGGACTTGCGCAGACCACGTATGCAGCACAATATGCGTATCCGCTCGAGACTCAACCAGGCCATCCACAAACACCTGGACAGCCATGGTTTTAACGAATTCGAAACACCTATACTGACCAAGGCGACACCCGAAGGCGCACGTGACTACCTGGTGCCCAGCCGTGTCAATCCGGGCCAGTTTTACGCCCTGCCGCAATCACCCCAGCTATTCAAGCAGTTGCTGATGATGGCCGGCATGGACCGCTATTACCAGATCGCCCGCTGCTTTCGTGACGAGGATCTGCGCGCCGACCGCCAGCCGGAATTCACCCAGCTGGACATGGAAATGTCCTTTGTCGACGAATCCGGTGTGCAGGCGGCGGCCGAAAGTCTCGTCCGCGCGGTTTTCCGGGATGTCCTGCAGGTTGAATTGCCCGATCCCTTTCCGCGCATGACCTGGCGGGATGCGATGGAGAAGTTCGGTTCCGACAAGCCGGACCTGCGCTACCCGATGTCCCTGCACAGTGTCGACGCGCACGTGCGCCACATTGATTTTCGCGTATTTTCCGAACCAGCCAACGACGATGAACAGCGGGTTGCGGCACTCAGGGTGCCCGGCGGCGCGCAGTTCTCGCGCAAACAGATCGATGAATACACGGCCTACGTGGCGCGCTACGGCGCCAAGGGTCTGGCCTGGTTAAAGGTGAATGATCTCGACGCCGGTCGCGAAGGTCTGCAATCGCCGGTCGCCAAGTTTCTCGATGACAGGGCCTGGAACGGTATCGCAGAACAAACCGGCGTAGAAAATGGCGACCTGCTGTTTTTCGGCTCCGGCGAGTGGCTTAAAACCAGCACCTTCATGGGCCAGTTGCTGGTCCGCTGTGGTGAAGACCTAAAGCTGGCGAAAGAAGGCTGGGCGCCGCTGTGGGTAACCGATTTTCCGATGTTCGAGTGGGACGAGGAGAGCGGCCGGTTCATGGCCATGCATCACCCGTTTACGGCGCCACAGTCAGATTCCGCCGAGGCATTGAAGGCCAATGCCGCAAAGGCCTTGTCACGCGGTTACGACATCGTGCTCAACGGCGCGGAAATCGGCGGTGGATCAATTCGTATCCACAGGCCTGAAATGCAACAGGCTGTATTCGAACTGCTTGGCATCGGCAAACAGGAGGCCGAAGCCAAGTTCGGTTTTCTGCTCGAGGCGCTCAAATACGGTTGTCCGCCGCACGGCGGTATCGCATTCGGGCTCGATCGCGTGGCTGCGTTGATGGCGGGCGAGGCGTCCATCCGTGACGTGATTGCCTTCCCAAAGACCACCACCGCACAGTGCCCGTTGACCGATGCACCATCGACGATCGTCGACAGCCAACTGAAAGAGCTGCACATTGCTGTTCTGACCAAGCCCGTGAATGGTTCAACCCCTTCGGATGCGTAAGTGCTGCGCAGCTTTTGTTATTGGAGCAGGCCCCGTGACTTTTACCAATCCGCGGGGTGTGTAAACGCTACATGCCATCAAGCATTTGCGGGAATGGTGCGTAATGAATGACGCACCTTGCGCTCAATGAAATCAGCCGATCAAAAACTGGACCGCGGGGGGGTTATCGCGGCCTTGTCCGCCTTCGGCTTCTGGGGACTGGTACCCATTTATTACAAGGGTCTGCAGACCGTTGGCGCCTGGGAAGTGCTGGCGCACCGGGTGATCTGGTCGGTGCCGTTGCTGGTGATCTTTCTCGCCGTCCGCGACGGCAGGCAATTCTGGAGCAGGTTGCGTCTGCCGATGGCGAGCATCGCCTGGCTGATCCTGTCTGGAATGTTGATTTCAGTCAACTGGCTGGTGTTTGTCTGGTCGGTAGCGAACGACCACATACTGGACACCAGCCTGGGTTACTTTGCGACACCGTTGGTCAGCGTGTTGCTGGGTTACGTTTTTTTGCAGGAGCGTCTGAATCCGCTGCAGATAATCGCGGTGGCAGTGGCGGCTGCCGGTACCATTTACCTCGGCTGGTTCCTCGGCAGGCCGCCCTGGATCGCCATCGCCCTGGCGCTGTCATTCGGTCTCTACGGCCTGTTGCGCAAACGTCTTGAGGTGGGACCCATGCTGGGTTTGCTGTGGGAAACTTCATTGATGCTTATCCCTGCACTGGTCTATCTTACATGGTTGCAATCGCAATCCGCGCTGCATTTTATGCACGAAGCCACGGTCATTGACCTTTTGTTGATGGGTTCCGCGTTTATCACCGTGTTGCCGTTGATCTGGTTCAACATGGCGGCCAAGAAGCTGCCTTTGAGTATCCTGGGTTTTTTCCAGTACCTGGCACCGAGCATGAGTTTCATGATTGCGGTTTTCCTCTACGGTGAAAAGTTCACAAGCGGGCACGCGGTGGCGTTCAGTTGCATCTGGCTGGCGCTGGGCCTGGTTTCGATCGAACCGTTCCGGCGCGCGAGGAGGCGTCTGCGTGGCTGATGTCGTTCTCGTACACGGTCTGTGGAACCGGGGTTGGATGATGGCCTCGATGGCGCGACGTCTGCGCAAGTCTGGCCACCGGGTAAGCGTGTTCAGCTACCCCACGCGCGCTGCGGACCTCGATGGCCATGCGGATGCGCTACACGATTTTTTGCATGACAAGCGTGCGCAAGAACTGCACCTGGTCGGCCACAGCATGGGCGGGCTTGTCATCCTGGATATGCTGTCAAGGTATGACGACCTGCCGCCGGGCCGGGTTGTCCTGATGGGAACACCCGTCAAGGGCAGCGCCGTGGTCAGGCGAATGGCGAAACTTCCTGGACAGGATTTTATTTTCGGCAAATCCCGGGAAGACCTGTTAAAGGGCTGCCGCTATTCACCCGAGGGGCGCGAAACCGGCATGATCCGGGGCACGCGGCCTTTCGGCTTCGGACAGATTACCGGAAAACACGACGAGCCCAATGATGGCAGTATCCGCGTCAGCGAGACGGAGCTCGAAGGTCTGAAAGACACGGTGGAGCTGGATGTAGCACACTCTGAAATGCTGGTGTCAAAGAAAGTCGTTGAGCAGGTCGAGTGTTTTTTGTTGACCGGCAGGTTTGAGAAAGACACCTGAGCGCCCTTTTTTTGCCCCCGGCTTGTCAGGGTTTCATGATAAAATCCGGCGAATTACATTTCTGATTACCAAGGTAAAAACTTTATGGCAGGTCATTCCAAGTGGGCAAATATCCAGCACCGAAAGAAAGCGGTCGATGCCAAGCGCGGCAAGATATTTACCCAGATTAACCGGGTGTTGTCCGTTGCGGCACGCGAAGGGGGCGGCGATCCGGCTATGAATCCGGCATTGCGTCTCGCCATCGAGAAGGCCAATGCGGTCAACATGCCCAAGGACAATATTGAGCGCGCGATCAAGAAAGCCACCGGCGATCTCGACGGCGTAACTTACGAATCGCTCACCTACGAGGGTTATGCTCCCGGTGGCGTCGCGATACTGGTCGAGTGCCTGACCGATAACCGCAACCGGACCGTGGCCGAAGTGCGTCACGCGTTCAGCAAGCACGGCGGCAACCTGGGAACCGATGGTTCGGTCGCTTACCTTTTCACAAAGGCCGGTGTTTTGAATTTTGCACCCGGCACCTCCGAAGAGTTGGTCATGGAAGCCGCACTGGAAGCGGGTGCCGATGATGTGATCGCCGCGGAGGATGACTCTATCGAGGTGATCACCACGCCCGAGGCGTACGATGATGTCAAGACCGCCCTCGAGGCCGCCGAGTTGGTCCCCGAGAACGCGGAAATCACGATGCGCGCCAGCATCGATGTCGAGCTGGATGTCGAAAGCGGTGAAAAAGTGTTACGTTTACTGGATGCGCTCGAAGACCTGGATGATACCCAGGATGTATATTCCAACGCCGATATTCCCGATGAGGCCTACAACTGAACAACTTATCTACAGCCACACGCATACTCGGTGTCGATCCCGGTTCCCGCATGACCGGGGTGGGTATCATCGAAGTACAGGGTGACCGCGTGGTACCGGTTTACTTTGATGTGATCAAGGTGGGTGACGGTGAATTTAACCAGCGTCTCGGCATTATCTTTTCCGGGCTTCAGCAATTGATCGGCAAATACCAACCACACCAAGCCGCCATCGAAACGGTCTTTGTCGCCAACAACGCGTCGGCGGCCATCAAGCTGGGGCAGGCCCGCGGCGCCGCCGTATGTGCGGTGATTTCATGTGGTCTCAAGGTGGCGGAATACAGCCCGCGTTCGGTCAAACAGGCCATCGTCGGTCGCGGTGGTGCCGACAAGGCGCAGGTGCAGCACATGGTCGGATTGCTGCTTGGCATCAAGGGGCCCATCCAGAACGACGCGGCGGATGCACTGGCCGTGGCCCTGTGTCACCAGAACACATCCCAGACCCTCGCCCGCCTGGCGATGGCACAGCAAGTTTAGCAGCATGATCGCACGTCTGTCAGGCATCCTACTGGACAAGACCCCGCCTTTGATGGTCATCGACGTCAATGGTGTCGGTTATGAAGTCGAGGCGCCCCTCGGTGTGTTTTCCCAACTACCGGAGAACGGCAAACCGGTGGCGGTACTGATCCACCACCACTTTTCACAGGACAGCCAGACACTCTACGGGTTTGCATCAAATGGTGAGCGCGAGGTGTTCCGCAAGCTGCTCAAGATCAATGGTATCGGCGCCAAGCTGGCGCTGGCGATATTATCGGGTGCCAGTGCAGAGGAATTGGCCCGATTTGTCGCGATGGGTGATGTGGCCGCCTTGACGCGTTTGCCCGGTATCGGTAAAAAAACGGCAGAACGTATCATCATGGAATTGCGCGACAAGCTGACAGGAATCAATGTCGGCGCCGGCGGTGGCGCCAGGCCGGTCGGTGCACCGGACGCTACAGATCCGGCCACCGAGGCCGGTCACGCACTGGCGTCACTGGGTTACAAGCCCATTGAAGTCAGCCGCATGATCGGCGCCGTGGCCGAGGACGGTATGGACGCCGAGGCCATCATCCGCAAAGCATTGCAAACCAGGGTAAAGCCGAATGGTTGAAACAGACGATCGAATCGTGAACCCGCTGGATACGCCTTCCGACAAGGCCCTCGACGTCACGCTGCGGCCGAGGACCATGGACGAGTATATCGGCCAGCAGGTCATGCGCGAAAAATTGACTATTTTTCTCGAGGCTGCCCGGCGCCGAAATGAAGCGCTGGACCACGTATTGATCTTCGGCCCGCCGGGGCTGGGTAAAACCACGCTGGCCCATGTGATCGCCAATGAAATGGGTGTCAACCTGCGTCAGACCTCCGGACCGGTGCTGGAGCGCGCCGGTGACCTGGCCGCGCTTTTGACAAACCTGCAACCCGGTGACGTCCTGTTCGTGGATGAAATCCACCGCCTGTCACCGGTGGTCGAAGAGGTGCTTTACCCGGCGCTGGAGGATTTCCAGCTGGATCTCATGATCGGTGAAGGACCGGCGGCGCGCTCGATCAAGATCGACCTGCCGCATTTTACGCTGGTAGGTGCCACCACCCGCGCGGGCCTGTTGACCTCACCGTTACGCGACCGTTTTGGTATCGTCGAGCGTCTGGAGTTTTATAGTTCAGAGGAATTGCAGCAGATCGTGAGACGGTCTTCCGGTATCTTGAATATCCCATGCGATGATGAAGGCTCGATGGGCATCGCCAGCCGCGCACGCGGTACGCCGCGTATCGCAAACCGCCTGTTGCGGCGCGTACGGGATTTCGCCGAAGTCCGGGGTGATGGCCTGATCAACGGTGAGATCGCCCGGGGCGCGATGGAAATGTTAAAAGTGGATGCGAGTGGTTTTGATACCATGGACCGGCGTCTGTTGAGGTTGATCATAGACAATTTTGACGGTGGTCCGGTGGGTATCGAAAGCATAGCCGCAGCCTTGTCCGAGGAACGCGGAACCGTGGAAGACGTGCTTGAGCCGTTCCTGATCCAGCAGGGTTACATTACGCGAACATCGAGAGGACGAATGGTGACGGCCAAGGCTTACTTGCATTTTGGACTGGAACAACCCGGCAGGGATAATCGCGGTGCAGCCGATTTATTTTCCGGCAAATAACCCCATTTGGCGTTTTATGACGTATTTACCCTGGCAAATGATGAAGCTTTCGGCCAAGCAGGACCCATCATGAA
Organism: uncultured Gammaproteobacteria bacterium; assembly: GCA_963801195.1. GTDB lineage: Bacteria > Pseudomonadota > Gammaproteobacteria > Xanthomonadales > SZUA-36 > SZUA-36. Next base: position 86,844 of record CAWDDX010000005.1, read on the forward strand.
TTCCTTTGTATGGAAGGTGCGGGTTTACTGGGAAGACACCGATGCTGGCGGCGTGGTTTACCACTCGCGCTACCTGAATTTTTTTGAGCGCGCACGCACCGAGTGGCTACGGGAAAAAGGTGTACACCAGGCGCAACTGGCAAAGGAAGAAAACGCGCTCTTTGCCATCCGCCACATGGATATCGATTTTCTCCAGGCCGCGCGTCTGGATGATGAATTGGAGATCTCGGTGTCCAATGTCAGAACGGGTGGTGTAAGGATGACGTTTGACCAGGATATGACCCGTTGCTCAGACCGGAAACCGGTGGCGACAGCAAGATTAATCGCAGTTTGCCTCACGGCAGACACATTCAAACCAACCCGAATGCCCCGATGGATCAGGGGCTTAACAGGACCTGACAAATATGCAAAGTGACTTACAAATCTGGCAACTGGTATTCCAGGCCAGCTGGATGGTTAAAGGGGTGATGTTGATCCTGCTGGCGGCGTCGGTGTCATCCTGGATGATCATTTTCCGCAAACGCATGGCCCTGGCCGCCGCAGAAAAAGGCGCTGAAGCGTTTGAAGAACGGTTCTGGTCAGGAACCGATCTGACAAAGCTCTATGAAACGGTCAGCCGCAACAACAACGGTGAGGGTCTGGAGCAGATTTTTGAGTCCGGGTTCAAGGAATTCACCCGTATGCGCGAGCAGGGACGAATGACTCCAGCTGTACTCGTGGAGGCCGCCCAGCGCGGTATGCGCATCGCGCAAGTCCGGGAATCAGACCGCCTGGAAGACAAACTCAGCTACCTTGCAACCGTGGGCTCAACCAGCCCGTATATCGGTTTATTCGGCACCGTCTGGGGCATCATGACATCGTTCCACCAACTGGCAAATGTCAACCAGGCAACCATCGCGATGGTGGCGCCGGGTATTTCTGAAGCCCTGATCGCAACCGCAATGGGCCTGTTTGCAGCAATCCCGGCCGTGATTGCCTACAACCGCTATTCAAACCAGGTGGAACGTCTCGAGACGCGTTATGAAAATTTCACCGAGGAATTTTCCAGCATCCTGCAGCGCCAGGCACATGCGATCGTGAATTCCTGAGGCTTTGACAGGCTATGAAGACGAAACGTAACAAACGCCGGCCGATGTCCGAAATCAACGTGGTTCCCTATATCGACGTGATGCTGGTATTACTCGTCATCTTCATGATCACCGCACCGTTGTTGAATCTCGGCGTTGAAGTCGATCTTCCAAAGGCGGATGCCGAACCGCTGGACAGCCAGCAAAACGAGGAACCGATGGTTGTCACCGTTCTGACCAACGGTGACCTGTACCTGAATGCCGGTGGTGAAGCGAGTGGCGTATCGAGCGGTCTGATTGACCCGGAAACCCTGGTGACAACCGTATCCGCCATCGTCCGCCGCAACCCTGAAATACAGGTGTTGGTGGCCGGTGACAAGGCGGTTGGTTACGGCCACATCTACGCCGCGATGGTGTTGTTACAAAAGGCAGGGGTGACAAAAGTAGGTCTGATGAGCGACCCGCTCGAATCCCTTGAGGGTCAGGGCGGAGGCTGATCGTTGCATGCGCGAAGTTTGGGCACAAACCAAAGCATTTACCCTGGCCGTCGCCGTTCATGTTTTAATGGCAGCACTGGTTGTGCTCGGCACAATGACATGGAAGCCATTCAAGCCGCCCGCGTTGACCGGCATGACCATCGAGGCCGTCATGGTGGACACCGGTGCGATCAAGAAGCGTCGCGAGCAGGCGGAACGGGAGGCGCAAAAAGCAGCCGAACAAAAGGCTGCAAAGGAACGCCGGGAAAAGGAACTCAAGGCCCGCCAGGAGCGGGAGAAGCGCGAAAAACTCGAGCAGGAAGCAGCCGAGAAACAGCGCCAGAAAGAACAGGCAGAGAAAAAACGGCAGGAGGATCTGCGGCTCCAGGAATTGCGCAAAAAGCAGGAGCAGGACCGTCTGGAACGACAGAAAAAGCAACAGGCGGAACTCGAACAGGTACGTAAAAAGCGCGAAGAAGCCGAGCGTCAGCGTAAAATTGAAGAAGAGCGTCTGAAGCAACTGGATGCGCGCAGGAAAGCCGAGGCCGAAGCCCAGAAACAGGCCAGGGCCGAGGCCGATCTCCGTCAGCAACTGGCCAATGAGCAGGCCCAGTTCAGGGCCGGCCAGCTTGCCACCAAGGGTGACGAATACTACGCGGCAATCCAGACACAGGTGACCAACAACTGGTACCGGCCACCGACCACACGGCCGGGTTTGAGATGCCGCTTGAAGATCGTGCAAATACCGGGCGGTGAGGTCATTTCAGCGGCCATCGCCGGCACCTGCAATGCCGATGAAGCCACCCGGCGCTCCCTGATCGCGGCGGTGGAACGTGCCGGCACTCTGCCTTATCGTGGTTTTGAAGAAGTATTTGAACGCGAGATTGATTTCATATTCACTTATGACGATGATTAAAACTATGCAAAAAATTATTTACACCCTTTTATTTCTTTTCGTTTCACAACTGGCCCAGGCCAAGCTTGAAATCGAAATCATCCAGGGCAACGCCAGTGCGCTGCCCATCGCGATCATACCAATGCAATGGCGGGCCTCGGATCCCCCTCCCGAAACAAGTGTGTCGGAAGTCGTATCCTCAGATTTATACCGTTCGGGGTTGTTCGACCCGCTGGATGAACAAGATATGGTTGACAGGCCGATCGATGCGGAGTCGATCCGCTACGGCACCTGGCGTCTGTTGAAGGTCGATTACATCGTCATTGGACAGGTGAAGGACGCAGCGGGCGGAAATGGTTACGATATCGCCTACCAGTTATTCGATGTGCACACACAAGAAGCGTTGCTGTCGCAAATTACCACGGTTGGTTTTGGCGATCTTCGTTTTGGCGCGCACCGGGTCGCGGACGCCATCTATGAAAAATTGACCGGTGTTCCAGGCGCATTTTCGACGCGAATCGCCTACATCTCCGCAACGGGCGAGGGAAAAGTTCAGAATTACCAGTTATTCGTAGCGGATGCAGATGGTTTCAATCCGCAGGCTGTCGTCGGATCACCTGAACCGCTTTTGTCACCCAACTGGTCCCCGGATGGCCAAAAGCTGGCTTACGTGTCGTTTGAAAAAGGGAATTCGGCCATTTACGTTCAAAATGTAGCCACCGGTCAGCGGGAACTGGTGTCTTCCGGCAAAGGTATCAACGGCGCGCCGGCATTCTCTCCGGATGGTCGTTACCTGGCCATGACCCTGTCCGTATCGGGTAACCCGGAAATATACATTCGCGACCTCGCCACCGGCCAAAAACGCCAGTTGACCCAGCACTGGGCGATCGACACGGAAGCGGCCTGGGCGCCCGATAGCCAGTCGCTGTATTTCACCTCCGATCGTGGTGGAAAACCGCAGATTTACAAAGTCCCGGTAACCGGCGGAAACCCAAGCCGCGTAACGCTGGAAGGCGAATACAACGCACGTGCAAGTATTTCTCCTGATGGAACACGAATTGCTGTGGCACACGGGCGGGGAAACGAGTATCGTATAGCAGTTCTGGATATAGATACTGGGCGTATGAGAATACTGACGCCGGGCGTGCTGGATGAGTCACCCAGCTTCGCACCGAATGGCAGCATGATACTATACGCCACACGCGAAGGTACCAGGGGCGTACTTTCGGCAGTTTCTGTTGATGGAAATGTCCGGCAACGGTTGATATTGGCCGAAGGTGACGTAAGAGAACCGGCATGGTCACCCGTTATCAGGTAAAATTGGCACAGAATATAAAACATGAGTTTTTAAAAATTATTTCCTGGAGGAAAAAATGAATACCACTTGGCGCGTCATACTTGCCCTTGTTATTGCCGTTTCCATATCTGCCTGTAAAACGACAGAGCCGGCAACCGATACATCCGCTACAGATACCACGACTACCAAGCCAACGACGGATGTCACCACCGCCGCTGCCCCCGATCCGCGTGATTACACGGATGCGAGGAATTTCGACAATAGCGAGAGTCTCCTGTCCAAACGGGTCATTTACTTTGATTTCGATAAATCAGAAGTCAAATCAGAGTACCGTCCCATCGTCGCTGCTCACGCAGCTTATATTTCTGCACATAACAGTGCCCGCGTAACACTCGAAGGTCATGCGGACGAGCGTGGAACACGCGAGTACAACCTCGGTCTCGGCGAACGCCGCGGCAACTCGGTTTCCGGTCTGCTTTCCGCCGGCGGCGCCATGAGCGGCCAGCTGGATGTAGTCAGCTACGGCGAAGAGCGTCCCGTGTGCAGGGTCAGTGATGAAAACTGCTGGTGGCAGAATCGTCGCGTGGAGATCGTTTACACGGCGAGATAATGATGCGTGTTAAGAGATTGACAATTAGTCTGATGGCCAGCCTCGCGCTGGCCATCAGCTTTTCAACGTCCGTGCTTGCACAGATGGACGACAAGCAGGCCATGATGAACCTGGTGATACAAATCCAGCAGTTGCAGGATGAAGTCCGCATGCTCAGGGGCATGGTAGAAGACCAGAATGTTCAGATTGAGAGTCTCAATAATCGGCAGAGAGACCAGTACCTGGACCTGGATCAGCGTCTGACCGCCTTGCGCGGCGGGTCACCGGCTCCGGTGACATCGAACGACTTTCCTGCCACCGCGGGCACATCGACAGGTCCAGCGACCCCGCAACCGGCCATCCGCGAAGACGTACCTGATGTACGCCCGTCGCTGGACAATCCTTCCGCGGTGACCCCCATTGCAACACCCGAAACCGAGGCGCGTGAATTTGCCGCCTCACCCGAAGCGGAAAAGGCGGCATACGACCAGGGTTTCCAGTCACTGAAGGATCTGAAATACGCGGATGCCGCCGAGCAATTCACGGCATTTGTCGCGCAATACCCGAACAGCGAATACGCCGATAACGCGCAGTACTGGTTGGGCGAATCCTATTATGTGACGCGAAATTACGAAATCGCCCTGGAAGCATTTCAGGCATTGCTGCGCAATTACCCGGACAGCCCCAAGATACCCGACGGACTGCTGAAGATCGGCTATACCCACTACGAGTTAAAGCAATGGGACCAGGCGCGCGCGGCATTGGAACAGGTTCAGGAGCAATATCCCGACACCACGTTGGCGAGACTGGCCGCCAGTCGTCTCAGAAGCATGAAAATGGAAGGGCATTACTAGGGGCGTGCTTCATTAGAAGCACCGTCATCCCGGCGCAGGTGACAAAGGTCATCCCGGCGCAGGCCGGGACCTCATTCGAACTCGCAGAGTGCTAAATCACCCCCCCAAACAAGCACCGTCATCCCGGCGCCAATAGGGTTGTTAAGCGTGCTTATTGTCACCTCTACAGCTTACTCATAGTAAAATCCCACCATGCAAAACCAAACCGCACAATCCCGCGACGGCCAGCTCAAAATCACGGAAATTTTTTATTCCCTGCAGGGCGAAGCCCGCGATGCCGGCCGGCCGACGGTATTTATTCGCCTGACGGGTTGCCCATTGCGGTGTGTCTATTGCGACAGCGAATACGCATTTTACGGTGGCGAATGGAAAGCGATCGACCGGATCATGGAGCAGGTCGCTACGTACCGGACCCCGTATGTCTGCGTGACCGGCGGCGAACCGCTGGCGCAAAAACGCTGTCACGAATTACTGAACAGACTGGTTGATGCAGGTTACAGGGTTTCACTTGAAACCAGCGGTGCAATCGATGTCAGCCAGGTGGATGAGCGGGTGAGCCGCGTGCTGGACATCAAGACACCCGGTTCCGGCGAGGCCGGGCGCAACCTGTGGGAGAACCTGGATGTGCTCACGACGCACGACCAGGTCAAGTTTGTCATCTGTTCCCGGGAAGACTACGAGTGGGCACGCGCAGAAGTACATTCACGAAACATGGATAAAACACTGGACGTGCTGTTTTCACCTGCCTGGGGACAGGTCGATCCTTTGGGGCTTGCGGAATGGGTTCTTGAGGACCGTTTGAACGTCAGGGTACAGTTACAGCTTCACAAACTTTTGTGGGGCGATGTAGCGGGTAAATAGAGGTTGGAAAGATGAACCAGTCAATCGATAAAAATGCCGTTGTTTTGCTATCCGGTGGGCTGGATTCAGCCACCGTGCTGGCAATTGCAACAAACCAGGGCTACCGCTGCCACGCTTTGTCCGTCGACTATGGCCAACGGCATCGCTCCGAATTGCGTGCGGCTGAAAACGTGGCGGCGTCGATGTCCGCGACCTTAAAGACCATCAAGCTGGATCTGCGTACCTTTGGCGGTTCGGCCCTGACCGACGACATTGACGTTCCCGAGCAGGAAAGCGAAGGCATACCGGTCACCTATGTGCCGGCGCGCAACACCATCATGTTGTCACTGGCGCTGGCCTGGGCCGAAGTGCTGGGGGCCGGAGATATTTTCATCGGCGTCAACGCGGTGGACTACTCCGGTTACCCGGACTGCCGGCCCGAATTTATCAACGCCTTCGAGGAGATGGCCAACCTCGCCACCAGGGCCGGCGTCGTGGGTCATCGCCTGGTCATCCACACCCCGTTGATTGACCTCAGCAAGGCGGAGATCATCCGCCAGGGCACCGGGCTTGGCGTTGATTACGCCATGACCGTTTCCTGCTACCAGGCGGATGACGGGGGCAGGGCGTGTGGTGTCTGCGATTCCTGCCGGATACGCGCCGCCGGCTTCGAAACAGCAGGTGTCGGCGACCCAACCCGTTATAAATCCGGCTGATTTCGGGTTTTACCTTGAGTCAGGCAGCGTTTTCAAATAAAATGCCGCGCTCCTCGCGTGACATATAGCGGGCCGTTAGCTCAGTTGGTAGAGCACTGGACTTTTAATCCATTGGTCGAAGGTTCGAATCCTTCACGGCCCACCAATTAAATCAAGGTGTATTCCAGTCACATAGGTAACAGTTTATTCGTCCCTTCATTTCCTTGGCGACGGTGGCAAAACCGGATGCGTGTCCCTTTTCGTGCAACCCTTCATGAGGGGATTACGGGCGCAGCCTTTCCTTCCAATCCTGCGTTAACCAATTGTGCGAGAAATTCGGTAAACGGTCTGATGTTCACGCCCACGCTGGCTTCTTCTAGCGCTGCCATGTACTTGTTCCGCTCTTCTACTGGAACTACAGTCCAGGGATATCCGCCGCTTGCAAGCATCGAATTCATTAAAAACCGTCCCATGCGCCCATTGCCATCCACATAAGGGTGAATATAGACGAAAATAAAATGTCCGAGCACGACACGAACTGCGGGTTCAGCTTCTTCACTCAGAAGGTCAAATAATGCAGGCATGCAATCGCGGACCGCTTCTCTTGGTGGTGGTACATGAATGGAACCTCGAATATAGACCGGGCCGTTTCTGTAACCAGCAAGATCTACGACACCAATTATGCCCGCTGTTACACTTGGACCAAATAGTTCTCCATACCATTTGCTGTGATCTTCAGAGACGACTTTTCCTTGATTCTCGCCCGCTAATATCTTCTTTAGGCTTTCTTGCACCACTTGGTAGGCTTGCCAATAACCACGTGCTGCCAACGCATTGCGAAGTTCACGGTCATTTTCGTCATGTTCGGGGTTCCAAGCACCACTCCGCACTCGCTCAATTAGTTCTGCGCTTACACGATAGCCTTCTATTGAAAGAGAGTGATAGGCGTCTGTGGCATATATCTCATCGACATGCTTGAGATATGCCTCGGCATTTGCTGGTAATCCGGGTGCTGCCGGGAACATTTCAATAACAGGTTTCCTCATTTCTTCCCACATTAGTCGGATGCGGTTGACATACGGTGATGCTTCCCGATTATCTAGAACTATCGACGGCGCACTCTCAAATGGGTCGACTTCTAACACCGTGTATCCGGCATTTTTCATGGTTCTAATGATTTGATCAGCAATACGATCACGTCCTGCGTTCCGAAACGCACCAGCCAATCGTCCTGCGATGGTGCTGTGTCCACCCTCAAGTAAAACTGCTAAGACATCTGAAGCGTCTTTTACCATTGCCATGGCAGCACGGACATCCGTCGAGGACTGGCGAAAGAATCTCTCAGAGCTGGCTACTAAGGCGGCAGGTACCGAATACAGGCGCAACCCATCCTTTTCAACGATTTCACCTTCGTTCGGCAATTCTAAACGCACGTCAAATAGAGACGTTTCGTATGGGAGTTTAGTTGGTTTGTTCCCACCCTTTGGCGAGCGTACTAACAGTTGGGTTGGTACAGTTCGATTTCCCGTATGCAGCGACAAAGACTGTTCAGGTGATAGGCACCAGTCGTTTTCAAATCTCATATTCAAGTAGCCTGCACAAAAATCCCAAAATGAGGTGTACCATGCAGTACTATCACCTGGGACCTCATCTGGACGCGAAGGGATATACCACCCTTTTATGACTTCTTTCAGAAAACCATTACTTTGTAGGCGCTCACGGTGGGTTCTACTTAAATCGCGAGACCTCACCGCGACAATTTCTCGTTCCTGTAGTTTTCTAAGAGCCTCGAGAGATTCGGCCAGTTTTTCTTGAGGTTTTGCCATTTTAGTCGCTCTCCTTTATTGAGCCCTCCTGTTTTATGTCCACTAGGTTTTTATGCTTTGTAAATAAAAGGTTATTGCGTTTTATCATTTTTAGGTTTTCATGTCTATCTATTTATAGGTTATTGTGTCGAGACATTGTTCTTTGTATTGTTGTACGACAAAGAGGGACTTGTGCATATCACGTGGTTCACTGATTGTGCTTAATTTGTGCTCTAGTAGCTGTTATTTATCGGTATTTACTGGCGCTAATGAGCACAATGCAAAAAGACAAACACCATAAGTGACAGATTAATAACAATTTAAAAATCCAAAATCGAATCTTTTAATCCATTGGTCGTAGGTTCGAATCCTTCACGGCCCACCACACAATCAATTACTTACAACCAACGTAACTCCTGTTTTCGGCCGAATTGATGTCAGAGCCTGGCCACGGTGGTAAGCTACGATCGGACATCCCGGATAAGACTGGCAATCCTGAGAGCAAACATGACAGCAACAACTGCGCTGCGTTCTGAACACAACCATATCCTCGCCATGATCGGCTGTCTTCGTGCGGCCTGCGCGGCAACTCAAAATGGGGGTTCGTTCGATGCCGAAACCTTCCAGAAAGGCGTCGACTTCATCCGTAATTATGCCGACGCCTGGCACCATGCAAAGGAAGAGGGTCTGCTGTTCCCGGCGCTGGGGGAAGAGGGCATGCCGAGCGACAGGGGGCCCGTTGCCGTGATGTTGCACGAGCACACCCTGGGGCGAACCTATGTGCGTCAGGTCGCTGACAACCTGCAAGCGGCCATCAAGGGTGATGACACGGCGCGTTCCACGGTGCTGCGGTTCACGCTGGCTTACGCCGATCTGCTGACCCAGCATATCCAGAAAGAAAACAACATCCTGTTTGACATGGCGGACCAGATTCTGGCCCCGGAAGTGCAGGATCACCTGGAGAAGAAATACAAAATCAGCATCCCGGCCGGGGCCAATGCGGATACCGGCAAACGGTACGAGGAAATGGTCGCGCTTTTATGCCAGCAATGGAATGTCGATCCCGAAGAGGCCGCTGGCGTGGGAGCGACTTTTTAGCACGATTTTCCGTCATCTGCGAGTTAGCGCTGACACTAGCTTGCGTTAAGCACCCATTACCTCCCTGGACAGTCTGCAGTTGATTTAAATCATTTTTTTTTTGCGAAATGCTGACATGCTTTCTGCCTGGTTCCTGGGCAGAGCGTTTAAAGAAATCGTTCAGGTCGAGTTAAGCAGTACTGACGCAAAATGCATAAATAGTCTTCAACAGGGAAGGATTCCAATGAAATCGTTCATCTCCATTTTCCTGCTCTTAACTTCGATGACCGCAACCGCACAAGTCGCAACCGAAACAATAGAACATATCCCGCCTGGTGATCTGGCTGCACTCAGGCAGGCCATGCAGGAGGCCAAAGAGCGTGCCCCGGGATTCCTGACCAGGATCTATACCAGCGGAACCTTCGAGTTTGCCGGGGTAACCACAGGGCTTCCCGAAATCCGCTCGCATGTCATTATCAAAGGCTACGATGATCCGATAATCTTTGCCGGCGCGGGCGCGGATTTTGCAAACCTGTTCATGGTTCAGGCAGACGGGTGGTTACAGGTCCAGAACCTGGAGGTGAAGGATTTTCCACTGGGCCTGGACCAACTCGAGACCGATACGTTTGTCGATCAGAGTTTTATGATCAATCATGGCGTACTCGAGTTGGAGGAGGTGCAGATAGATTCATTGGTGGCGTACTCATATAGAGGAACATCATTCTTTCCGCTGCCGGATCATTTGTATGCCCCCATCATCAAAAATTCAGATTCCGGCCAACTCTATCTGAACCAGGTTTCGATTCTTGACTCGGGCACCAATCGGGGTGGGGGAGTCATTTACAACGACGGCAGCGTGGAAATGCAGAATACACAAGTGTATTTCTCAAGGAATGGGGAGGCCCAGAAAGGGTCGGGCGCGCCGTTCCTGAATAACCGGTTTATGTCCATGAAAAACATCAGCATGTTCCGTTACTCAAACGACGGGATAGTGCCGGTTTATGCCGCGCCTGGCGCGGAAACCTACATGAGCAATTCAATAGTTTCCGGATTCAGTCCCATGCCCTGCTCAATTACGAGTCTTGGGTACAACCTCATCGAGTACCCGCAATGCAGTTTTCACGTAGAGGGCGATGTCGTCCGCCAGCCGGTTGGCTTGAGTTGGCGTCCTGTCGAGGTCGGTCCATTCGGCACCTGGAATCACGAAACACTGCAACCCATACTGACCCATGCCCTGGTACCCTTTGCGACGAGTCCGGCGGTCGATAGTATCGATCCCGGGTTGTGCCCACAGGATCATCTGCTCCATTACGACGGCCGCAGTACGGACGGTAATGCCGATGGCATCGCAAAATGTGACATGGGCGCCATTGAGCTACAGCCTGTCCATTTGATTAACGGCGGCATCAACGGTGTTTATTTCAACCCGGATGCTAACGGTCACTACATCACCATCATCCACAATCCCTACAACACGCTGATCATGTGGAACAGCTTTGACCAGGACGGTAATCAATACTTCGTGCATGGAACAGGTGAACTGGTTCAGGGCCGGTCGGTCGTTGCAGATGCCTATATCAATGTGGCTGGCAGCACGTCTCCTGAGGGCGAAATTGTGCCAGCCGAGGAGTTGCACTGGGGTACGCTGCAAGTCGACATGACCTCATGCAATGAAGGCACACTGGCTTTCAGCAGTGATTTCCCGGAGGTCGGCAGTGGCCAGGTTAGCCTGCAAACGATTGGTTTATGTGAAACAGCTGGGTTGTGTTGATTAGCAAGGTAACCGGTTGGATGTAAAGAAATTGTGAATTGACCAGGAGATTATGCCCTTGGTCACAGGTTCGACAAATTCGCCGGGGTGAATTTGAACATCGCTGCGAAGCAAGATGGCCCGAAGGGTGCTGGGCAGTATTTGAATACGAGTGTGATAAATCTGATTCACGATTTGTAAACTGGCTTGATAGTGAATTAATTGATTGGTAAATGGGACCTAAAGAGCTATGCGTAAAAATATTTTGCGTCTGATATTCGGTGTCATCGTGTGGAGTAGCCAGGGTGTTGCCGACACATTGCCCGAGCCCCCCAGCAGTTTGCAACTTTCAGTGAATGCCGCCTGGTAAGTGGGCGGGCAATTGCACCATGCCGGATTGGGTATCGGACTTACGGCACATTGAATACCGATAAATCCAATGCGCTGCTTGTTCCGACCTGGTTCGGTGGAACCTCCGCTGACCACGTTTACCTGCCTTTGATATAACGTTGTGGACCACCCAGAATAATTTGCTGGCTTTGTACAGGGAGTGTCAGTGTAAAGAAGCCCTCGAAACGATGGCTGGTCTGAGTATACTCATGTCAGTGCCAACCAAGCTCGCGCAGGACGTGGCCCGGGAAGATACTGTTTCGGCCATCATCTCACGAAGTGAATCCAATCCCATGAGCGTGGGGAAAAGCTGGGACAGGCAACGTCAGGCTGAAGCCATGATAAATCATAATATCGCCCGGGATTTCAACAATGATTTACCGACAGCCGGGGCGCAAATCAAGACGCAGTTCCTGATTATGGTTGGAGAGGATGATCGTATTGTTACCCCCAGCCAGCACAGGAGTTTGCGGCATTGGTAGACGCCTCTGTTGTGGAGTTGGACGAAGACTGTGGCCATGGCGACCCCTGGTGCGCGCCAGATGAATTTGCCCAAGCGGTCAGCGCCTTCATCGACAAAGATTGAGAAGCTAACGCCGCGGCAGGCCTGTGTGTTTTCCGGACTTGGTTTCTCTAACGGATAATTACAGAAAGAAGACCGACCAGTGGGTGCTTGAAAGTAATGATTGAATGGCGTCCCTTTTTAAAAAATATGTCTGGCAATCCAATAACGGCAGGATCAAAGGGAAAACGGGCCGGACAAACAGTTGATCTTGTTATTGAAAACCCGCTGATAACATCTTTCTCAATTCACCACAACCGGCCAGGGTCATTTAGTGCATCCAGACCGCATGTCTGAATGGCTTTGTAGCTGGTGTCACGAGAAATATTGAAGTGACAATACACGCGGACTACTCTCCCTTCAAGCTGGTGGGCGCAAACCCTCCGCCATTCCTCCTTCGAATTACACTTTTTCCAAGGCATCCGGGATCGCCCAAAATGCTTAAATGTGAAACTCTCTCTCCCGGTTTATCTTTAAGATATGTGTAGATTAGCTCAACAGAATCAGCATATCGTGAAGCTTACTTCCTTTTTAATTAATTAACTGATAAATTAATGAAAGTCGATTCCATGTCTACTACCCCCATTCGGACGTACCCATTCTACAAAATGCGTCGAGTAGAGGGGTTCCAAGGAGGCGTTGCTGCCATGTCGAAAAATGTTGTCGCACTGAGTTCCATCTTAGCCCACCATGCGCGCCGGTCTCCATCCCGACCAGCGCTTATTCTGGATAATGTCCCCATCACTTATGACGAACTGGACGCACGCACGAACCGGCGTGCGCGGTTGATGGCCGAGCATGGCGTTGGTCATGGCGACTTGGTCACGGTTGCACTCCCCAATGGCCTCGAGTTTTACGAAACCACCTTTGCAATCTGGAAACTGGGTGCAATTCCGAATATTGTTTCTGCCAAGCTCGCGCATCCGGAAATGGATGCGATCCTGGAGATTGTCCGCCCCAGTCTGTATGTGGGCACTCCACCAGGCCCCAGCATTCCGACGCTCAAATGTGACGAAGGTGCGCTTGACCAATATTCCACTAATCCTCTGCCGGAAGCCGTTTCCCCCCACTGGAAAGCGATGACGAGCGGCGGTTCCACCGGGCGACCGAAGGTGATCGTCGATGCCATGCCGGCATATTGGAACCCGGAAGAGGGCTTTCTCTGCCAGCAACCCGGCGACGTCATCCTCAACCCCGGACCGCTCTATCACAATGCCCCGTTCCACTGCATCACCATGGGGATGTTCGTGGGCAGCACGATTGTCGAAATGGGCAAGTTCGATGCAGAGCGCGCGCTCGAACTCATCGAAGCCCACAATGTGACCTGGGTGACGATGGTGCCGACAATGATGCACCGAATCTGGCGCCTGGGACCTGATGTTTTGCCTCGCTTCACGCTGCCCAGCCTGCGCATGATGATGCATATGGCGGCGCCTTGTGCCGCATGGCTCAAAGAGGCATGGATCGACTGGCTCGGGAGCGAGCGGGTCTGGGAGTATTACGGTACGACCGAAGGAACCGGATCGACGCTGATCTCGGGCACGGACTGGTTGACCCATCGCGGCTCGGTGGGTCGCGCGCGTGACGGGTATGCGATAAAGATTTTGGATAAAAATGGGCGGGAGTGCCGGACCGGTGAGGTCGGCGAAATCTATTGCCTCCCGCAGGGCGGTGCGGGATCGACTTATCACTACCTGGGAAGCGAGCCCAAGCGAATCGGCGAATGGGAGTCGCCTGGTGACTTGGGCTATATGGATGAGGACGGTTATTTATATCTTTCCGACCGTCGCAATGATCTGATCATTTCCGGTGGTGCGAACATTTATCCGGCCGAGGTCGAGGCAGCGATCGATGCACATCCGGCCGTGAAGGGCAGCGCGGTGATTGGGCTGCCAGACGAGGACTGGGGGGCTCGAGTCCATGCGGTCGTTCAGCCGGTCGAGGGCGCATCGCTGGATAGTGCGGAACTTCTTGAATTCGTTGCCGAGCGATTGACGCACTTCAAGTTGCCCAAGAGTATCGAGTTTACCAAAGAGCCATTACGCGACGAAGCTGGAAAGGTGCGCCGGACCGCACTTCGCAACGCAAGGCTGAAAGCAGCGGGACAAGACGCCTCGACTTGAAGTCAAAGCCGGGTTAAGGTCGGTCTCATCCCGATATCGACTTCTTGATGGATTATGGCATCCGCGATAGCCACCTGTATCTTGCTGCCGTTGTGGCGATCTGTTCTACCGCGCCACTTTTCACCCAGGAGGCGCCGCCAGTTGACGCGCCCGAGCGCTTCTTGCGCGGTGCCATTTCGGATGACGTTAACATTTTCCGTGGCATTCCGTATATGCACCCGTCCGAGATCGATATCTGGGGCGGCTTCCAGGACGCGGTATGCCAGTGTCCGGGAAGGAGAACACCATTGTCAATGCGTATTCCTCAACAAACACCATGACGTTTTTGCGTGCCTTGATGCTAGCTAATCGAGGGCAACTCGATTTGGGCTCCCCTGTCTCCGAATACTGGCCTTAATTTGCTGCTACCATATGGACGATGACATTATCGAGAGTCCCTGAGACGAAGCGCTGGCTGCAGCGGTCTATGAATCTGTTGCAGCGCCATAGGCGATGCTGATGGTGGGCGTGGGACACACTTTCTCGCTGATGTACTTCGGCCTTCGCCGTCTTCGCTATTCCTGTACTCAGGTCCACCCGCCGCTAATGATGCTACTGGGTCTAGTTTCACTGTATTTTCGGCTTTAAACCCGAATAATAAGGAAAAGGATAATGGCCTTAAAAAAAACATTTTCGTTGACTAGCGCTATGATACTTACCTTTTCGGCATTATCGGCAACTCAGATTTCTGCAGACGAGTCGAAAATGAGCGTTTTTGCGAAATTTGAATCTGCTCCGGAAGGCGTGTGTATCGACTCAAAAGGGACTATTTTCGCCACCATAATTGGCACTGGTGAAGTTGTTGAATTGGAAGGCAATATAAAAGCCCGCCATATAGCCTGGGTGCCATCGAAGGAAGATTCGGGAAAGGGGTTGGCCGTCGGGTGTGAAGCGGATAATGATGACAATATTCTGATCGCTTACACAGAGATTTCATTTAAGTATTTCAATCTGTTTAATCCGCGGATCCAGCTTGTGGTGACGTCACTGTCACGAAAAGCGGTGTCTATAAAATCGATGCCAAGACCAAAAAAGTTACAAAAGTACTGAACAGAGCAGACGGCTGGCCGAATTGTTTTCCTGACGATATAGACGTGGATCGCGAGGGAAATATCTACGTTTCTGATTTAACCTATTCTGGTATCTGGAAAATCAATACAAAAAGGGAAGTCACGATATGGTCGGCTGATCCTTTGCTGAATTTTTCAGATCCATCATTCCCAATGGGCGTCAATGTGATTGTTCTGGACAAGGCGCAGGAAAATATCTATGCAGCCACCTCTACGGTGGAAGGCTTAATTGTAAGGATTCCCATCAATAAGGATGGCAGTGCAGGCAAGGCGGTTATTCATTCTCGGGGGCATACTTATTTTGATGGCATTGAGATCGACGACGATGGATATATTTTTGCATCAGAACCTGCTCTGAACCAAATTATCGTTGTCTCGCCGAAGGTTGGTTTTGTTGGGTATACACCGCGGAAGGTAATCGCCAGGGGAAATCCTTTGCGAGGGCCAACCAGTATTGTGCTGCGTAACGGAGTGCTTTACACCTCAAATTTAGGTTTCGGCTTGCCCGAAGAAGCAAAATTCAACACCGTTATTGAAATCAAGGATTTCACCAGGGAATAATTCGGATATTCACCACTCTAACTGGCAACCAGATCCCCGCATTTCGCCCGCAAGACTGAAAACGGCAGGACAAGACGTCTCGACTTAAAGTTAAAATTACATTACGGCTTGTAGGTTCACCCCGACTTCGATTTTCCGCTCCTGTAAATAGCGTCGAATCCGCCTGCCATGAAGGTCACGAACCGTTCGCGAACCGCCTCGAAGTCATCGGAAGCGCACAAACCGCCCGACAGGCGATCGATGCGGCCGGTTTGTGACAGAATCAGCGTGTAGGCGCCGGAAGTGAACTGGAAAGACCAGAAGAGATCCTCGGGCTCCGCATCAGGCAATGCCTTCTGCAGGAGGCCAATGAGGCGTAACACCAGCGGGTCGAAATAGATAGCCATCTTCTCGGTGCCGTAGCCGGGCGCATTGTTCACCTTCGCAAAAATGCGGCCGAAATTACGCCAGCCTTCCTCGTCACCAATGTATACGTCGAACGCCCCGTCATAGTAGGCACTAAGCGCCCCTTCAACCGTCGGATGATCTCCGACCTCCTCTTCGTAGGCGTCCAGTCCGGCAGTCCGCGTGGCAATCGCGTACTCCATACGGCGTTCAAAGACGCGATCGAAAAGCTCCTTTTTACCGTCGAAGTAGTAGTGGATCAGCGCAGGGTGGATGCCAATCCCATCGGCGACATCCTTGATCGTAACCCCGAAGTAACCGAGTTGAGAGAAAAGGTCTTCAGCCGTGTCGAGAATCAGCTTCAGGGTTGCAGCACGTTGCTCGGCGCGTGTGCGGCGACCCCTAATTTTCGGTGCTCCTACCATAAACCCTTATTCCTTCTCTAATGGAAAAGTCTGAAGCAACTTACCTGATCATAACAGGAAAGATGATTATGCGGCGGTTTTATCCAGTCAAAAAAACGGGATGTTTGTGAGGATATCTTACTTCAATTACTTCTGAAATTTAATTTAGTGCTAAAATTTAATTTAGTCATGAATTAATATATTGACTAAACGTCTACTTTGGGGTAGCTTGCAGGACGAGTCTAAGGGCCGAGTGGCTCAGACATGTTGAAAAAGCGGACATATTTGGGAGGCAGGAGGAGAATAATGAGTACAACTTCCAAGCTGATTAAATTGATTTCGTGTGCCCTGGCGATCACATTCTTGATGGCGGGCGCATCTATTGCCTCAGCGCAACAACTTTCCTCTTCAGACCAGGATTCGGACGAGAATGCGTCGAGTGCCGACGCTGAATCTCCCGAGTCGGATGTACTTGAAGAAGTCATTGTCACTGGAACGTATATCCGGGGTATCAAACCGGTCGGTTCGGAGTTAGTCGAGATCTCGCGTGATGACATCAATGCCATCGGCGCTTCGACGACCCCGGAACTGCTCGCCAATGCACCGTTGCTCAACAGCTTCAACACGGCGCCCCGGGCCAGTGCGGGGGGGTTCGCCTCATTTGCACCTGGACTTCGCGAGTTGCCGTCAACCTCGACGCTGTTGCTGATGAACGGTCACCGGCTGGTCGGTGTGTCCGCCCAGGAGACAAATCCGGACTACCCGAACATCCCGGACCTGGCGATCGAGCGGGTGGAAATCGTCGCTGACGGCGCTTCGGCGGTATATGGTGCGGACGCCATCGCGGGTGTCGTGAATTTCATCACCCGGGAAACGGCTGACGACTTCGAATACTCCGTCCGCTACGGATCGGCCGACGACTATTCCGAATTTTCGGCCAGCGTGCTGGGCGGGTATGAATGGGACGGCGGATCCATATTGGCGGCGTACCAGTATACGGATAACGACAATATAGTCGCCCGTGACCGGGATTACCGTGTACTGGACTTCCGCCCGTGGGGCGGCATCGACACGCGTTCGGTCAATTGCCCTCAGGCCAATGTGCGGATGCTGTCGACCGGCACGATAAATTACGCGACGCCGGACCTCGTTCCCAACACGACGAACTTTTGCGACGCCGGCGCTCCCATCGACCTGTATCCGAGTTCGCGCCTGCACATGGCGTTGGTGACGGCCAAGCAGGACCTGGGCGACAACGCCACTTTGTGGGGTGATTTGCTCTACTCGGACCGTGACGACAAAATTCACGTGGCGCCGCCCGCACAGACGTTGGGCATCCTCTATACCAACCCGTTCTTCAAGGCGCCGGCGGGCAGTATGGATTTCTATGAAACGGTTCTGTTCCGCATGGACAATCTATTTGGATCCGACCAGCTTACACAAACCGACCGCACGAAGGTCGGCAACTCGTCGGCGGGTATCGACATACAGTTGAAAGGCGATTTCAACCTGAGCGTCTACGGCACCTACGACTGGTCGTCTAACGACGCGTTCCAGCCCGGGGTCAACGCCGTCGCGCTGGCGGCGGCAGCGGCCGGTACGACACCTGATACGGCGCTGGACCCGTTCGGGAATGGCACCTCTCCCGCAGTTGCCGCCGTCATAACCGACAACCCGACTGCGGTTACGATCAATCAGCGTAATTACGTTGGCGCAACCAAAATCGACGGACCCCTGGCTGAACTTCCGGCTGGAGAGCTGAAATTTGCAGCTGGCCTCGAGTATCGGCGCGAGACATTTTCCCAACGCGGCTACGTGGGCACGACACCCGTTCCGGAAGATCTGGACAGGAATATCTACTCCGTCTTCGGTGAGGTATACGTACCGATTTTCGGTGATGGCAATGAAGCCAAACTGCTGCATTCACTATCTTTGTCGGTGTCCGGACGATATGACCATTACAGCGATTTCGGATCGACGACCAATCCGAAAGTGGGGCTCGTCTGGCAACCCGTGGAGGACCTGACTTTCCGAGGTACGGCCGGTCGTTCATTCAGGGCCCCGGGTCTGCGCCAGGTTGGTGCGACCGTCGGCTCCGTCTACCTCCCGGCGGCCTATGCGGCCATCCTTGCCTTTGACCCCACCCGGGGCACGGCACAGGTCGACACCATTTACCTGATCGGCGGCAATGCCGGACTAGAGCCTGAAACTGCCAAAACCTATTCATTCGGCATTGACTGGAATCCTTCGTTCCTGCCTGATTTGCATGCGGGCCTGACTTACTACGACATCAATTTCGAAGGTGCAATCTCGACTCCATCGGCCGCTTTGCTGTTTTCGGATCCATCATTGGATGCTGCGAAAATCATCCGCGATCCGACAGCTACCGAGGTACAGGATTTCCTGACTGACGCCAACGCCGTACCGATCAATTTGCCGATCCCTCTGCCGACGATTGGAAACCTGCTGGACCAACGTCTCGGCAATTTCGGTATCCGCGACACCAACGGCCTTGACTACAATGTCAGCTACAACTGGTCAACGGGCTTCGGTACGGTATTCACGGGCCTGACCGGCACCTATATCCTCAGTTACGACACGCAGCTTTCGCCGGCAAGCGATGCAACGGACAGCTTGAAACTCGGTGTACCCCAGTCGAAATTCCGGTTCTCAGCCGGATTGCTGGCGGGTAAATGGAGCTTTGCGGGCTATGTCAATTACCGCAGTGGGGTCACAAACACATTCAACACGCCGACTGGCCTGGGCGTGTACAAGGCCAATTCGTACACGACCGTCGATTTACGCGCTTCGGTGACCTTGCCGTTTGGCGGCTTTATGGAAGGCACGGACCTGATTCTGCAGGTCAACGATCTGTTCGATCAGGATCCGCCGTTCTTCCCCGGCAATGACGGCATCGGCGGCCCCTATAATCCAATCGGGCGTTTCGTGGCTCTCAATCTGCGAAAGACCTTGTAGTGACTTTTATCGCTGCTAGCCAAATTGCTGCAATAGAGGGCAACCATTCGTCGACCTCTATTGCAGTCCGGCGGCCAGGCAGCTGGAATGTCATTGCCCTGACCACGATCCTTCCGAATCCCACTACTATACGGCCGTAGAGCCGACAATTGACCATTTATGACCAGTGATGCCATTTGCAGTGCTCGCGGCTTTGATCCCGCTAAGCTTGCCATGGTCGGGCCTGCTCTCCAGTCATTCGTCGAATGTGGCCTGCTCGCGGGTATTGTGACACTCACATCGCGAGGCGGTGAGATCGTCCAGGCTGAGACGATTGGCTGGAGCGACATCGAAACGAACACACCAATGCGGTCCGACACACTGTTCCGCATCGCTTCGATGACCAAACCGATCACTTCGGTGGCCGCCCTGATGCTCATGGAGCAAGGCAAAATAGCACTGCAGGACCCGATCTCGCGCTGGGTTCCGGAACTCGCCAGTCCGCGCGTGTTGCGCGACGCACGGGGGGCCCTCAACAATACGGTGCACGCACAACGCGCAATTACCGTCGAGGATCTGCTCACTCATCGTTCGGGCATTGCCTACGCCTTCTTTTCGGAAGGACCGCTCAAGCAGGCCTATGAGAAAACCCTGGGCAACCCGGCGTTGAACCGTTCGAGTCCCGACCAGTGGCTGTCCGCGCTCGGCACCCTGCCACTCGCGTATCAGCCCGGTGAACGGTTCCACTACGGACATTCGACGGACGTGCTTGGCTTCCTGATCGGCCGGGTCGAAGGGATGCCGCTTCGCCAGGTCTTGCAGGAGCGGATATTTTCGCCGCTTGGCATGGTGGATACGGATTTCTGGCTTCCACACGAAAAGCGCAGCCGTTTGGCAAGCGTGTATAAATATGAAGAGGAGACAGGCAGGCTTGCGAAGGTCGAACCTGAGATGTATGACGAGCCGCCGGCCTATACACCGGGCGGCGGCGGGCTGATTTCATCCGCAGCGGATTATCATCGGTTTGCACGTCTGCTCCTCGGAGGAGGCGCCCTCGACGGGGTGCGTTTGTTGCAGCCGGAGACGGTTCGACTAATGCAGACCAACCGGCTGAATGACTCGCAACGCCAGATTCCATTCGCGGGAATGGATCTCTGGCGGAAATCCGGATTTGGGCTGGGGCTCTCGACTGCCGAGGACCCGATCGACAACCCTTATACCTGCGGCGCACCAGGCTCGGTAACCTGGCCGGGTATTTTCGGTACCTGGTGGCAGGCTGACCCAGTCAATGACCTGATCATGATCTACCTGATCCAGCACGAGGTACCGGTTTCCGCAGGCGCAGGTTCAACTATCGCCACGGGAGTCGGCGCATCCGGGCGCCGTGCCTTACCCGTATACCAGCATGGCATCTATGCGGCGTTGCGGGATGGCTACACTGCTCACGTCCGTAAACCGGACATCCGTAGCACAAGTGCAGAACCGCGAGCGCTCACCGAAGGTTACGCCGACGCAGACGGCGATCGGATCCATTATGTCGAGCAGGGCAGCGGCAGCCCGGTCCTGCTCCTCCACGGTGCGTTCGGCAGCGGAACCAACTTTATCCAGAGGGACTTCGGCGCGTTCCTCGCCGGGCGTCACCGCGTTATCGCGCCGGACTCGCTGGCTCACGGTGAAAGTGACGCCCCGGTAGACCGTGGGCGCTACGGTGCCCGTCAGCGCGCGTTTCAGCTTACCGCCGTGCTCGATGCACTGGGAATCGAACGTTTGCATGTCGTAGGTTATTCCATGGGCGGTTGGATGGCGTCCGCACTGGCAGCGTTCCATCCTGAACGGGTCGCCTCTCTCGCGATCGGCGGCTGGGACCTGGTGAACGGCATGTATACGCCTGCTGCCGTCTGGGGTCTGCCGGAAATTACCTACGAAATTCTGAGCGCAATGGTACGTCGGGATCGTCCCGAGTTGCTGGAATGGATCCGGCCGGAGAACGGGCCCGGACTGGCCGCCGCGATCGAGGAAATGAACGATCTGGCGGGCCTGGCTGAAGCCGTCGCACGCTGCCGGGCGCCAGTTACGTTGTGGTTGGGGGAAGCTGATATATATTATGCACCGTGCGTGCAGTTTACCGAGGCCAATAAGCTGCCACTTATCGCGCTGCCCGGCGATCACGTCTCCATGATGGAAGAACATGGCGCCGAAGCCGCCCGGCGGGTGAGTGATTTCATTGAACGGGTTGAACGCGAAATAGCCGCTGCACCCGAAGTTGTGTTGTCACGCGGCAGCTGAATAACATGACAGGATCAAACTCGTGGTGTTGTGCTCTATACGGCTTACCCGCGACTCAAGCGCAGAGGGCAACGATGAGAAGTAGTATGAAAGGTCTCATTCAGGCATTGGCGGTCGCGCTGGCGATCAGTTCTGCAACGCCATTGTTCGCCCAGGCCGCGCCGCTCATCGTAGCGCCCGCAGGCAGTGTGCGCGGTGTCGTTACGGGAGACGTCAGCATCTTTCGCGGCATTCCGTATGTACTGCCGCCCGTAGGCAATTTACGCTGGCGTCCCCCGGTGCAAATGACGCGCTGGGAAGGTGTGCGCGATGCGACACAATTTGGCATCGCCTGCCCGCAACCACCGACACCTGGCGGTATCATCCTCCACCCGGTGACCAGCGAGGATTGTCTCTTCCTCAACGTCTGGGCACCGAAGAATGCGCACGATGCACCGGTGATTTTCTGGATTCATGGCGGCTCACTCGTGATCGGCTCGGGCCATGAGGCGGTCTCTGACGGTGCGCATTTTGCCGAACGTGGGATCATGTTCGTTTCCATCAACTATCGACTGGGCCCGCTGGGCTGGCTGGCGCACCCCGCACTCAGCGCTGAATCGCCTCGTAATATATCCGGCAATTACGGCCTCCTGGATCAGATCGCGGCACTGCGCTGGGTCCAACGCAACATTACTGCGTTCGGCGGCGACCCCGGCAACGTTACGATCGCCGGTGAATCCGCGGGTGCGCTCAGCGTCATGTTGCTCATGGCGGCACCCGATGCGCGTGGGCTGTTTCATCGCGCGATCGCCCAGAGCGCGTACATGATCACCATGCCTGAGTTGCGCAACGGCACTTATGCAGACTGGCCTGACGCAGAGTCGCTCGGCGTATCGCTCGCAAGTCAACTTGGCGCCATCGATATTGCCGATTTGCGTTCAATGAGTGCAGAAGACGTTATCCAGGGTACGGCGAAGACGCACTATTTCCCGCTCGGCACCATTGACGGGCACACGCTGCCGCACCAACTCGTCGACGTATTCGATCGGGGCGAGCAGGCACCGGTACCGATCCTTGCAGGCTTCAACGAAGGCGAGATACGCTCGCTTCGTTTCCTGCTGCCGCCAGCACCGGCGGATGCCGCGGTCTACACCAGCGAGATCAGGTCGCGTTACAGGGACCTGGCGGACGCGTTCCTCAAGCTCTACCCGGCGGAGACTATAGACGAGAGCATGTTGGCGACGACGCGTGATGCCTTGTACGGCTGGACGTCTGAGCGGCTTGCAGCGAAGCAAACGGCCATCGGCGCACCCGCTTTTCTTTACTTTTTCGACCATGGCTACCCGGCGGCCGACGAGGCGGGCTTTCGTGCATTCCACGCCTCTGAAATCCCGTTCGTTTTCGGCACGATATACGAAACGCCGTCGTTCTGGCCGGCTGTGCCACGAACCACGCAGGAGCAGCGTATGTCGGATGCCATGCTGCGCTACTGGGCGGCATTCGCACGCGACGGCATCCCGCGTGCACAAGGGGAGGAAGACTGGCGCCCATACGGTCAGGACCGCGCGTACATGGCGTTCGAAGACGTGCCGCACATGCGTGCCGGCCCTCCAAATGGTTATCAATTGTACGAAAACGTGGTTTGCAGGCGTCGTGCCAAGGGTGGTATCGCCTGGCACTGGAATGTCGGCATCATCGCACCGCCTCTGCCGCCGAAGGTTCCAGGGTGCCAATAATTGACGCTGAAATGCAGGCGTTCGTACGGATGCTAAAAAAGTACGTGGCGCACCCATCGAGATGTGTGGAGTTAAGGCGGCCGAGGAGGATTTTCAATTGTCGTTAGGTGTCTTTTTCCGCGCCATACCACGCCGCTATTTATTGGTTGGCCTGTGTTTTGCAGCCACGTTCGTTTGTTACATCGATCGCATAAATATCTCTGTCGCGATCATTCCCATGGCCGAGGCACTCCACTGGGATGCCAGCCGGCAAGGGATCGTTTTGTCATCATTCTTTGTCGGCTACCTGCTCACGCAAATCGTCGGCGGCCGTCTTGCAGACCGTTTTGGCGGCAAGGTCGTATTGGCCGCGGGCGTGCTGTGGTGGTCTCTTTTTACCGTGCTGACGCCCGTCGCGGCGATGGGCGGGTTCACCGCATTGATCGCGGCGCGCATCGCCATGGGCCTGGGTGAAGCCGTTACGTTTCCGTCGGTATACACATTGTATTCGCACTGGTTGCCCGCGCAGGAACGCGCGCGCGGCATGGCGGTAAACAACAGCGGTATACCTATGGGAACCATTTTCGCGCTCATTGTCACACCGATGATCGTCGCCAAATTCGGCTGGGCCTGGGCCTTCTATATTTTTGGCATAGCCGGTGTGATCTGGGCGTTCTTTTGGTTGCGGTTTACGGCGTCGAAACCCGAACAGCATGAGGGTATCAGCAGAACGGAACTTGAATACATTCGAACCCACGCGCCGGCGCAGGCGAATGAAACGCGCACGCCTTCGATTCTCGAGTTTCTTAAGCATGGCCCCGTATGGGCCATCATGGTCGCGCACTTTTGCAACAACTGGTCCTTGTACGTGCTGTTGTCGTGGCTTCCGACCTACGTGAACAAGGGTCTCGGCGTCGATTTCGCCTCGATTGGCTGGTACACGATGATTCCTAACGCCATGTCGTTTCTGTTTATGAACGTTGCCGGCAACATTGCCGACAGGTTGGTCAGGCGCGGCATGGACGTTACCCGTGTGCGCAAGCTGATGCAGACGATCGGCTTCGGTGGCATCACGATTGCGCTGGCGGTCGTTGGCCAGGTACACAGCGCACCCATGGCCATCGCCGTCATGGCCGTTGGCAGTGCCGTTGGCGGATTCGTGATGGGCGGATTTGTCGTGAATCACATGGACATCGCCCCACACTCGGCGGGCACCCTGATGGGCATTACCAATACCGTTGCCACCATTCCCGGGATCATCGGTGTTTACGTCAGCGGTTTGATTTTGGAATGGACAGGGTCCTGGGCACTGGTGTTTCAGGTCACTGCCGGTGTAACGTTATTTGGCTTGTTGTTCTACCTGATTTTTGCCAGCGGCAAAAAGATTTTCGATTAACCATAAATTATCGATCTTTTCGTTTTCGAACAGGTGGACAATTAATTTCAGTCGTTCATCCATCGGCTTACATTCATTCCAATGCAATCGGGTCATCCCCAAATGGTTCAATGAGTAAACCATGTCCCCGGAATATTCTGTGAGCTATGCCAGGATAAAGCATTTTCTGCATTGGCCCTGAAATATTTTGCAATTTCACCTGGTTTGAACACCGCTGATACCTAGTAATTCCAAGGCGAGGCTAAGTTTTTTCGACTGGATCGCAGCATTTCCATAGCTTCACGCAGTACTGAATATTCGTTAAGACTAGAATTAATAACATAGCCTCTTGTGCTATTCTTGGCTCGGTTCGAGACCATCGTTCGAGATAGTCCCAGAATGACTGAATTTGACCAAAGTACCTTTTAAGGTGGGAGCTATGTCCCAGAAAGTTTCCGATGTCATCATGGAGTTTAACGTTCCAGCTACCATGCGGGATGGTGTTGTTTTAAGAGCCGACTTATTCCGACCGGCAACCGAAAGAAAATTTCCGGTTCTGTTGCTGAGAACGCCATATGGCAAATCAAACATGACGTTGGTATTTCAGACGACGATGGATCCGATAAAAGCGGCCCAGGCAGGATACATAGTGGTCATTCAGGATGTCCGCAACCGCTGGGAATCGGACGGTGACAAGTTTCATCCTTATCGTGATGAATTCAACGACGGGTTCGATACGGTGGAATGGGCGGCTTCGTTGCCCAATTCCGATGGTAATGTGGGTATGTTCGGCTATTCCTATTATGCGACCACGGCGTGGTTTGCTGCCGCGATGCAACCCCCGCACCTGAAAGCGATTGTCCCGTTTGCTTCAGCCATGGATTTTTACCAGTACCGGGGTGGTGCGCTGGATCTTTCCATCATGATCGCCTGGGCGTTGTTGCTCCTCGGTCCGAATGGCATTGTGAAAGCAAAAAAGGGTTCGCCCGAGCTGATCCCCGAAATGTTGAGCCTGTTTTCCAACATCGATCAAATCGAGCAGGTGTTCAGGGCGTTGCCGTTTGAGGATATCGAGGTGATGAAACTGGGCGACAAGTTTGCGCCCTATTTTTACGAAACGCTGGCCCACCCCCTTTATGATGATTACCACAAGCAGCAGACGCTGATTGACAAGCATGATCGTGTCAGTGCGCCGGCCCTGATCTACACGGGTTGGTATGACCTGTTGTTGCAAAATGACCTGCTGCATTTTTCCAGCATGCGCGACGAAGCAGCAACGCCGGAGGCCAGGGAGAATACCCGGATCGTGATCGGCCCCTGGACCCACGTCGGCATCATGGATTCGGTGGGGGAGCTGAATTTCGGACTCAGTGCTTCCACCCTTTTGCTTGAATTGAAAACCAACCTGACAAGCGTTCATCTCGAATGGTTTGATTATTGGTTGAAGAATGTCAAAAACAGCATAAACGACGAACCGCCGGTCAAGATATTCGTGATGGGTGATAATGCCTGGCGGGGAGAAAATGAATGGCCACTTGCCAGGACGGAATATACGCCGTTGTATTTACACAGCTCCGGCAAGGCCAATTCCCTTGACGGCGACGGTCAATTATCTTTCGAACCGCCCGTCGACGAAACCGAGGATCATTTTATTTTTGATCCGCACAACCCCGTGCCGACCCGGGGTGGGAATCACATCCTGCCGATGTATTATCCCCGCGGTCCGGTTGACCAGACGATTGTCGAGCAACGGTCTGACGTGCTCGTATATTCCAGCGCAGCCCTCGAGCAGGACCTTGAAGCCACCGGGCCCTTGTTCGTCAAGCTTTTTGCGGCCAGCAGCGCCACGGATACGGATTTCACGGCGAAATTGGTCGATGTGCACACGGATGGGAAAGCCTTCAATATCGCTGACGGCATCATCCGCGCACGCTATCGTCGTGGCCGGGATGTCGAACCGAGCCTGATCACCCCCGATTCGGTCGTTGAGTACGACATTGATCTCCTCGCCACCAGTATCGTGTTTAAAAAAGGCCACCGAATCCGGCTGGAAATCTCGAGCAGCAATTTCCCTCGATGGGACCGCAACCCGAATACCGGCGAACTTCCTCACAAGGCTAAAAAGTTAATTACTGCAACCCAAGCGGTATACCACAACCCCCGGTATCAAAGCCATATTCTGCTGCCCCTGATCCGGTGACAAACGATGCTTTCCCGACCTGTGAAACTGTGAGATCGGATCATCCGACTGCTTTACTCGCAGCCTTTTGACTATTTCCAAAAATCTTCAGTTCAATTGGAACAGGCGGTGGTCAATTGACAAAGTCATGGATAGCCCCGGTCAAAGACAATTGACTGGAAAAGAAGTAACTGTTTTCGTACTTCTTACTCCGGTAATGACATCTCCTGGCTGTCGATGGCGCGTGCTTCCATGAAGTTACTGGCGGGTTGGTCTGTCCGTACCTGTTCCAGCCAGATCACGCCATCGTAGGGTGCGCTATTGCCCCGGGTACCCACTGCATCCAGGTCGCCGTCACCATCGAGATCTCGCAGCAACCACTTGTCATACATGCCGCGCTTACGCCTCGAGATGTCGTGCTGTGTCCAGGCGCCGCCTGCTTCACCGGGATTGGCCCACCAGGCGATTCGTCCGAGTGGATTATTGACGTTGACCAACGCACCGTCCACCTCGCGCGGACCACGGCTGTATCCGCCGGTGAATACATCCAGGTCGCCGTCCCCATCGATGTCTGCCAGCCGAACGCTCACCATCTGGTCAGGGCCGGCGCGGCCGAGCAAGGACCATTGCCACTTTTCATTCTTGTCCGCGGGCTGGTACATCACCACGATCGCATTCCACCAGGCCGTTGACACGATATCCAGGCGGCCGTCCTGATTCAGGTCGGCGTAATCCATGTTGAAGCCGGTAATGTAAATGTCACCGGGCGGGTCGACAAGGTCGATCCGGTGTTCCGCGAACTTGAGCTCACCGAGATTTTCGAACCACAACACCCGGCTTTCTGCGCGCGAGCCCGCAACGATATCGAGGTCGCCGTCCATATCAAGGTCAACCGGTTCGGAGTTGATGGGAATCCTGGCCTGTCCAAGGACCTGCTCACGCCAACCGTCACCGTCCAGTGGATTCGCAGGCGGCAGGTAGAGCGAAAAGTCAGTAATCCTTTCCGTTTTTGGGTCCGGATTCTGTTCGCCTTTGTTGGCCGCGACCACTTCGGGCCGGCCGTCGCCGTCGAAGTCTGCGGCGAAGACACGGATATACGAACCCCGATCACGCGTGACAGGTATGATGATGCGTTTCCAAGTCTCAGTGCGTGCACCCGCGCCCGGATTATCAAGGTAAATCAAGTGTGCAAGTTCACAGGCGACCACCACGTCGATATCCCCATCGCCATCGAAGTCGGCCACCGTGGCGTCTTCCGCTGCTGCTGCGTCGGTACCAGAAGCGAGCGTAGACAGGGCCCAACTGTCCGGGTCATCAGAACCCCAGGCGATCCGTACATAGCCCGCAGGGCGTCCGTCGTAGACCGTGTCGGATTCATGCACGGAAACGATATCTTCGAAACCATCACCATCCAGATCCGCCATCACGAGCCCGTCGCCGCCGGCGAGGTCCTCCACGCCGCGCATCGGGTCGTCAATAATGTGTTCACGCCAACTGATGAATTTACCGTCGTGGCTTTTCGCGTTGCTGAGCTGATCGGCAACCGGCGTTTCGCAGCGGTTACAGGCGGGCTTGGCTGGGGATGCCTCCATAAGCCGCAGCCACAACTGCTGGTCGAAATCTTCAGCAGGCGCATCACCCAGACGCACAACGATGGTGGCAAGGATCGGGACGACATAGACTTTTCGCCCCAGAAAACCCAGGCCGGCGTAGAGGTCTGAAGGCGCGGCAGGAATCAATACCTTGTTACCCGTGTCATTCGGGTCTTTGTGAAGCGGTTTTCCGTTCAGCCACCACAGATACCCGTAAGCCGGGTTCAGTGTTTGTGACGGGCTGGTCATTGCTTTGACGTAATCGCCGGAGACGACAGTCGTGCCATCCCATTTGCCACCGGCCAAAACCAATTGGCCGATCTTCGCCAGGTCACGCGCCGTCGTGTAGAGTCCCAGTTCGTTGGCATCCATTTGAGGTGTTACCCACGGTCTTTTGCGCCAGGCCGTGTCCGTCAGGCCAAGTGGATCCGTGAGCCAGTCTTTCGTCAGCCCGGTGATGCCCTTACCCGTCGCCTTCTCCAGTACATCCACCAACCGGCTGTACACATTGGTGTTGTATTGCCAGAGTGTACCGGCGTTCGCCATGAATTCCTGCCTGGTGGTAAGTCCACTGGTCATCGACAGGAGGTGACGCACCAGAATCCCCGATTCCTGCGCCGACGTTGCCTTGCTCCAACCAGCGCCAAGGTATTTGGAGACCGGTGCGTCGATTTCGATCAGGCCGCGGTCCATGGCGATACCGACCAGGATCGAGACCACGCTTTTCTGAAGCGAGGCCACGTCCTCCACCGGTTCGCCATTGTCGGTCGGTTCCCCCAGCATCAGCGTGTAAGGGGGGCGTGCAGCCGAAGTCGGGGTCCAGTAGCGTTCAGCGACGACTTTGCCGTCCTGCACAATAACGAGGGCGCTGGATTTTTGTTCACTGGCGTACTCGAAGGCATGTTCGAGAGCCTCGATGTTCCAAGTCTTGGTTGCTGGTTCATCTTGGCCAGAAGCAGACAGTGCGGCGGCAAGGAGCAGGGCGATCAAAAAGCGTGATAGCGAAGTTAAGTTCATGACCTAGTCCATTTTCCTGGGGCAAATCCGGCTGTAGGATTACCAGTTTGATAGGGATAAACATAAACGATTACGCCCCTAATCACGCGGCGCAATTTTGCATGTTGACCGCTGTACTGCAAAATCAGTTTCCCCGTTGTTCGATTAACCTACTTGATCCCTGGTTTTGCGTCTGTTGCTGAGAAACGGCCCGACTTTTCAACTGGGAATTCATGCCGCCGTTCCAGCAATTCCGGACTGTTCACATTTGTGATCCACGCGTTTTCGAACGACCGGTAAACGCCGGTCTGCAGCGCTTTCATCAACCGCCGCTTGGTAAATCAGACTTAATTATATTTTCACATGATAATTAATATTAAAACATATGTGAATATATTTTGCGATGGCCCTTGTGTTTGCACTGGCGACGTCTCAATCGTTCAAACCGACCTTGAATGCTCAGCGCAATGGTGTTGCAAAGTTGGCGCTCGTGGTTCTCTCGCAATCTCTTGCGTCGGCGGGTAAAAGTACCACAACTTACTGATTATATTTTATATTCCTGCTTGAGATTACGTTCCATCGGGTATTTCTGATGTGCCTGATACACGCTTGAGGTATCTGATTCAAAACGTATTTCTCTTCCGAAATTCGATACTTGTCGGGCATTGATTTTGAACTGGGTTGGTTAGGTCATTCGGTCGAAAAAGACAATAAGTTCGTTAAACTAGTGTTGACGGGCTTCGCCAAAAGTATAATACTCACTCGCAATATAATTAATATAATGTCTGAGTCAAATGTTTTATTTGGGGACGTGTCGATCATGAAGTTCACTTTTCACAGAGTCTTGAACACCGCGATTCGGGTGATTCCGGTGGACAGGTCCGTGTCAGGTTGGGACAAATCAAATGTGCCCTCACCGTGCCGGAACTATTATTTGCATCACGTCCAGGTATCCAAACCCGCCGTACATAGCGAAATACACCGATCATTACGCCGACCAACCTCGTTGGTATTGCCGGCAATTCTATGGCTAGGATAGACAATCAGGAGCATTGGAAATTATGAAAAGAAATATTCTAGCGTCCTCGTCGGCGCTCCTATTTTTTGCTTTATCAGGTCCTGCTTTCGCGCAGACACCAGATTCCGCTTCGGACCAGGAAGTTGGATTGGAACTGGAGGAAGTTATCGTCACTGCGACGCGACGCGAGGTGGCCCTGCAGGACGTGCCATTGAGCATCACCGCCTTTTCGCAGGATGAGCTGATCGAAAAGGGTATCGTCAATTACCAGGGACTGGCATACAACACGCCAGGCGTGATTCTCAACAGGCAAACCCAGAACTTCAACAACTTCTAGCGTGCGCGGTATCGCGACCAACGGCTACAACGCGGGCCTACAGAGTACGGTGGCCATATATATCGACGAACTGCCGATCTCGTCAAACGGAAACTCCACTATCCTGGATCCGAACCTGTTTGACGTCGAGCGCGTCGAGTTTCTGCGCGGCCCGCAGGGCACCTTGTTCGGTTCCAATTCCCTGGCCGGTGCCGTGCGTTTTATCAACAAGAATCCCAACCTGAACGAGTGGGATTCAACGGTTCTCGTGGATTGGGGCCTGACGGACGGGGATTCGTTCCGGCAGCGTTACAACGGCATGGTGAATATTCCGTTGGTCAAAGATAAGCTTGCTCTGCGTCTGGTTGGTTTCTTACCGGAATGAAGAAGGCTGGGTGGACAATATAGGAACGGGAGTCAAAAACTCAAATCAATTAAACGACGTTGGCGGCCGGGCAATATTGCTTTGGGAACCGACCGAAAAGTTTTACCTGCGTGCCTTGTACATGATGGAGGACAGTGAACCCGAAGACTCTTCGCTGATAAATCCCGACTATGGTGACAAGATACGACTTTCGGACCAACCGGACGAATTCAAGGGTTATATTGATAATTACAATATCACGATGGGTTATGATTTCGGCGGTGCCGACCTGACGAGTTCATCGACCTGGTCGGATTACAAGGGTGATTTCATCGTCGATCTTGCCGGCACTTTCGCCCAGGCAATTCCGTTTGCCCTTGACGCCGTCGCCTGGGATGAAAGCTTCGTCGAAGAGATCCGGCTGGTCTCCGATTCGGGCGGCAAAGTTCGACTGGGTGGTCGGCGGTTACTATAACTACAAGCGGCGGGACGTCGATTATGACTATCGCTCCAACATCCCGTTTCTCGATGCGAGAGGTATTACCGGGTTGCCCAACCCGCCTTATTATCAGCAGTTTCAATCCTATTTCATCACACACGAAACAGCAGGGTTCGGCGAGCTGACCTGTAACTTCAACGACAAATTCTGGGTGACCGGCGGGCTGCGCTACACCTCCAGCGACGTGCAGGGTTTCACCCAACGCAGGTGGCTATAACAGCGTCTTTTACAGTCCATATCCAGGTGTGGCGCCTACTAACTACTTTGGCGTTGCCCTTGCTCCGGCTTACTACAACCCGGAAGCCGTGATAGTCCCGGTTGAGGCCGCGGTGGGTGAAAAGGGCAAGGAGAGCGGTTTCTCCTACAAGTTCAGCGTTTCCTACAAGCCCAGGGAAAACCTGACCACCTATGCGACGGTTTCCACCGGCTTCCGCACACCCGTGGTGAACGCCCGTGCGGGCTCGGTAAGCCAATACGACCCCACTGACATCGTCATTCCCGACGGGGCGGATTCGGATGATCTGACCAACTACGAAATAGGCATCAAGGGCGACTTGTCTCGACAACAGGCTGACAGCCCACATCGCGGGCTATTACATCGACTGGAACAACATCCAGGTCCAGGCCAACCGCGTGTCCGACACCATCCAGTTCGCGACCAACATCGGCGGGGCGAAGAGCAAGGGTATTGAACTCGAACTTGCATTATTATCCCGACCCCCGATCTTCTGCTCGCTTTCAACGGTTCGTGGAACAATGCCAAGGTGACCAAGTTGTCGGAGGAAGAGGCGGCAATATCCGGTGCTGAAATGGGCTCGAAAATGGCATTTCCTGAATGGCAGGGCTCGATATACCTGAAGTGGGACTTTGATGTCGGCGCAGACAATAAAGGCTTTTTCACCACCAATGTGATGTACGTTGATGGATATCCCAATATGTTTCCGAATGTGCCGGGCCAACCGGGCGTGCCTGTCGCCCAGTATGGTGAAACCGAGGCTTACACCCTTGTGAATATGACCCTGGGCTCGTCGATCGGTGAGAAATGGACGCTGACGGGCTACATTGAAAACCTGTTCGACGATGATTCGCTCATTTACATTCATCCTGAAGCCTTCATTGATGGCCGCTACGGGATACCGGTACCCCGCACCTATGGCGTGCGTCTGGAGTACCGTTACTAGTCCTGGAATGCCTTCCAGCTTATTTTAGGGCTTGTAGGATGATGCCGGCGGCGCTGCAATTGCAGCGCCGCCAGGTGGTCGCCCCGGCGGTTGTTTGCAGTATTGTTCACCCCCCAAAATGGAAAGGTCCATGAAGCCAGGAATCAAAATCGTGCCGGGTCTTGTTCTCACCATCCTGATCAACTTGGTACCGATGTTGACGGTTGCCAGCGACAGCGAAATGTCCGTGACCTTTCAACGGGTACAGCTTGACGGAGAGACATGGGAAGGCGTTTGGAAAGATGATGGCGCCGGCTACGCGGTGTTCAGGGGAATACCCTTCGCTGCCCCGCCCGTGGGTGATCGCCGCTGGCAGCCACCGGCACCGCGTACACCAGTGCCCGGTGTGCACATGGCCAAGGCAAACGGCGCTGCGTGTATCCAGACCCAACGCCTGGTGAAATGGGATCGCAGTATCTACAAGGCTTTTGGGCTGGATGAAAGCCGGGTGCCGGATTTGATGAACATCTCCGAAGACTGTCTGTACCTCAATGTTTGGACTCCCTCTAGAGAGCAAGGCAAAAAACTGCCGGTAATGGTATGGATTTACGGTGGCAGCAATCGTGCCGGCTGGGCACACCAGTCCTGGTACGATGGCGCAAGCCTGGCAAAACGCGGCGTGATCTCGGTGTTTATCAACTACCGCGTTGGCGTATTTGGATGGATGTCGCACCCTGCATTGAGCAGCGAGTCGGCCAATGGTGTATCCGGCAACTACGCAATACTGGACCAGGTGGCGGCGCTCAAGTGGGTGAAACGAAATATCGGCCAGTTTGGCGGCGATTCGGATCGGGTCACGATTGCTGGCGAATCCGCCGGCGGCGTAAACGTGGCTACCCTGCTGGCGTCACCACTGGCCAAGGGTCTGTTCAAACGCGCCATCATCCAGTCAGGTGGATTCCCGGGTAAGGTCGATCTCGAGGAAAACGAAGCGCTGGGCACCAAAATCGTGGCCCACCTGGGTGTGGATCCAGCCGCCGACACCACGAAAATGCTAACGGATATGCGGGCTCTGGGAGCGGAGGATGTCCTGCTCGCCTCAAATGCAGTCCGCGGCCTGACGGGTTACGGCCCGGTGATCGACGGTTACGTCTTGCCGGCGCCGACCATGGATATTTACGGGCAGGAAACGGACCACCCGGGCGAGGTAATGATCGGCGTCGACGCCAATGAAGCCAGCCTGTTCATGTCAAGCTTTTATGCGTACAGACAAGGTGGAGAACTCGGTGAAAAGGAATATGCCCGGGCTCTTGCTATCTATGCGGCCGATGAGGACGGGCAGCGCTCGCTGAGGAGCATGCTCGATTCCGAAGGTGATTTGTACAGGCGGATTGAGCGCTTGCATACACTTGGCTGGTTTATGTGTCCGTCAATTGCCGCCGCCAAACAACTCGCGGGGTCCGGACACAAGGTCTATTACTACTACTTCACCCGCGAGCGGGAAGGGCAGAACACGTGGATCGGCGCGCATCACGCAGCCGAAATCATGTATGTCTTTGACACCGGCAACCACATTTTTCCAAGCAATGATATTGACGTTGCACTGAGCCAGGCAATGGGCGATTACTGGGCCAATTTCATGGCAAAGGGCGACCCTAACGGTGATGGTTATCCGCGCTGGCCGGTGTTTGAATCGGACTCCCGATTCTATATGACCCTTGGGGATGACCTGTCGCCAGACCAAAACCTCGAATCGGCCTCGTGTGGATTCATGAAAATCCCGTATTGAGGTGGTTCGAACCGGGAGCTGAATCGCATGAGTGACTTTCGTTTTGCGTATAAAGACGCTGAATTCCTGCTCGGGCATGTCCTTGATTTTGAGCAGTTTTGCGTGGCCGCCGGTCTGAAAGAGGTCAATACGGAACTGGTCCTCGCCATACTGGAGGAAGCGGGCCGGTTTGGCAGCGAGGTGCTGGCGCCCCTTAATACCGTTGGCGACCGGCTGGGCGTCACACTGGAAGACGACGGCGTGCACGAAACACCGGGGTTTGCCGAGGCTTACCGGCAATACGCCGAAAACGGCTGGGCTGCCCTGACCGGCGCCGAAGCCTATGGCGGCCAGGGCATGCCGAAAGTGGTTGGGGCCGCAGTCACCGAAATCTGGTATACCGCCTGTGTCGCCTTTTCGCTCAGCACGTTGTTGACGAGCAGCCTGACAGAGACGCTTGCGGCGCATGGTTCGGAAAAACTGAAGGACACTTACATGCCCGACCTCGTGAGTGGCAATTGGATGGGGACCATGTGCCTGACCGAACCAGCGGCAGGTTCCGATCTCGCAGCGGTTTCCTGCAAGGCAGTTCCGCAGTGCGACCATTACCTGCTGACGGGCCAGAAAATTTTCATTACCTGGGGCGACCACCGGATGTGCGAAAACATCGTCCACCTGGTGCTGGCGCGTTTGCCGGATGCACCCGTGGGCGTGAAGGGCATTTCCGTGTTCCTGGTGCCCAAGTTTCTGCTCGATGAGAATGGCCTACCCGGCACGCGCAACGATGTGCATTGCACGGGGATTGAGCACAAGCTGGGGATACACGGAAGCCCGACCTGCACGATGAATTTCGGCGACAACGGCGGCGCGGTAGGCTACATGGTGGGTCAGCCGAACAGCGGCTTGATGGCCATGTTCACGATGATGAACGATGCCCGCCAGGGCGTGGGTATCCAGAGCCTCGGTGTGTCCGCTCGCTCGTACCAACAGGCCGTTGCCTATGCCAGGGAGCGTTTACAGGGTACGCGCAAGGACGGTTCGCGCTACCCGATCATCGAATTTCCCGACGTGCGGCGCATGCTGATGCTGATGAAAGCGGCCACCGAAGCAATGCGCGGCCTGATCTACATCGCGGCGGCCGAAGTCGACCGTATTCACCTGGCGAAGGATGCAGAGGAAGCCGGCCGGCACACGGCCCGGACGGGTGTCTATACACCGATCGTCAAGGGCTGGATCTCGGAGTTGTCCCAGGAAGTCACCTACCTGGGTGTCCAGGTCCACGGCGGTATGGGCTATATCGAGGAAACGGGCAGCGCCCAGCACTACCGCGATGCACGTATCATGAGTATTTACGAGGGCACCAACGGGATCCAGGCACTCGACCTGGCCATTCGCAAAACACTGGGCGACCGGGGAGAGGCCGTTGAAAACCTGTTCAACGAGATCGATGAAACAGCCGGCGAAATGTCACGTGTCGATGGTCTTTCCACGATGGCCGCGTCATTGAGTGAAGCGGTCAGGCTTGGCGGGGAAGCCATGGCCTGGCTGCTCGAACATGCAACAGTGGACAGGAATATCGCAGGAGGCGCCAGCGTCAACTACATGATGCTGATGGGCTACCTGTGTGGTGGTTGGGTGATGGGGAAATCGGCTCTGAAAGCGAGTCAATTGCTGCAGAAGAGTATGGCTGATCAAAACTTTCTACGTACAAAGCAGGTCACGGCGCAATTTTATTTTGACCACTTTATGCCACGTGCAGCCAGTCACCTGGCAATGATCAGGGCAGGTAACGAAAGCATGATGACGCTGGCTGAGGACCAGTTTTGACGGGAGGAGCTTTTCCCGGGTTGCCAATACCCCGTTTACCGGGATAAGGGGTTCTGCAAAGTAATCGGCCGTTGCACCTACCTGATAAGTGCGGCTGTGTGCGCGCCGTCGACCGGTAAAATTACCCCGTTGACAAACGAACCGGCGTCGGACGACAGCATGATAACCGGGCCCAGCAGTTCCTGGACGTTTCCCGCCCTCCGCGCTGGGGTTCGTATCAGGAAATCCTGCCCCTCCCCGGAAAGGAGATAGTCTTCATTGATTTCGGTAACGAACCAGCCAGGGGCGATGCCATTGACACGGATGTTGTAACGTCCAAGATCTAAAGCCATAGCACGGGTCAGTTGCACCACCGCACCCTTGGAAGCGCAGTAAGCCGTATAACCCGAGCGGGCGCCGAGGCCCAGCACCGAGGCGATGTTGACGATGCTGCCTGGTTTTGCCGCATCCACCATGCGCTGCGCGGTTTGCCGGGCAATATTCCAGACCCCTTTGAAATTGGTGTCCATGATCGAGTCCCGGCTCTCGTCCTCGGTTTTCAAAAACGGTTTAGGATCGGCCACACCGGCATTGTTGATCACGACATCGACGACACCGAACCGGGCTTCCGCCTGGTCCAGCGCAAGCCGAATACTGTCTTTGTCGGTGACGTCGATACGCACGGCCATCGCCTGGCCGCCTTCAGCCTCTATTTCTGCCGCCAATCGTTCGAGGTGTTCGATACGCCTGGCGGCGGCTACGACCGCCGCGCCGGCCTGCGCCAGTCCCCTGGCGACGGCGTGTCCGATCCCGCTGGAGGCTCCGGTAACCAGGGCGATTTTTCCGTTCAAAGAAAATTCATCGAGTACCACGTTGTATTCTCCGGGTTTTTTTGTCAGGCTATTTCGAACAAGCCTGCCGCACCCATACCGCCACCGACGCACATGGTGACCACGACGTATCTGACCCCGCGGCGTTTGCCCTCGATCAAGGCATGACCCACCAGGCGCGCACCTGTCATGCCATAGGGGTGGCCAACTGAAATTCCACCGCCATCGACGTTGTAAATATCGGGGTCAATACCGAGGTGCTCGCGGCAGTACAGCGCCTGGACTGCAAAGGCCTCATTCAACTCCCACAGGCCGATATCGCCGATTTTCAAATCATGCTGTTTCAGCAGTTTGGGTATGGCATAGATCGGCGCAATGCCCATCTCTTCCGGCGCATTGCCAGCCACTGCCATACCACGGTAAATTCCCAGTGGTTGCAGGCCTCTTTGTTCGGCAAGCTTGCTTTCCATCAGGACGCAGGCCGAAGCGCCATCGGACAGTTGGCTGGCATTTCCCGCCGTGATGCAACCGCCTTCGATCACAGGTTTTAAACTTTGCAGACCTTCAAGCGTTGTGCCGGGCCGGTTGCCCTCGTCCTTGTCCAGCGTGACCTGCCGGTAACTCACCTGCTTGGTCACCTTGTCCACCACCGCCATTTGCGTGGTGATCGCGACGATTTCATCGTCAAACCTGCCGGCCTCTTGCGCCGCGGCGGTGCGTAGCTGGGACTGCAATGCGTATTCATCCTGCGCGTCCCGGCTGACATTGTAGGTTTTGGCGACGTGTTCCGCGGTTAACAGCATTGGCATGTAAATGTGCGGTTCGTTTTTCATTGCATTTTCATCGGTTGCTTCGCTGACCCATTGAAAATACTGGTTCTGGACGGCGGAAATGTTCTCCTGGCCACCGGCCAGGACGATATTCTGGCCATCCACCATGATCTGTTTTGCCGCGGTCGCTATGGCCATCAGGCCGGAAGAACACTGGCGATCGATGGTTTGCGCGGGGACCGTGTTTGGCAAACCCGCCGCCAGCACCGCATTGCGGGCAATATTACTGCCGGCGGTACCTGCGGTTAGCACGGAACCCATGACGGCGTCATCGATTTCTGATCCTTCAATACCTGCCCGTTCGACCGCGTGTTTGATGGCGTGACCGAGCAGGGTAGGTGATTTTATGTTGTTCAATGACCCACGGTAGGCTTTTCCCATACCCGTGCGGGCTGTGGATACTACAACGGCTTCTTTCATAATGATTTCCTCAACTGATCAGAGTAAAGAACATGTGCCTTTGCCAAAAATGTAGTTTAGGTTTTCCAGGATCTGTCTACAGGGCCTGGTTGCCGGCATCGTAATCCCTGAAATTCCTGCCTTCGCTGGCCAGCCTGGCCAGAAGCGGCGCGGGCCTGAACCACATTTCACCGTAATCCCCCAGTTGTTTGCGGTGTTTGTCGATACCCGCCAAAATAGTATCAAGGCCGATTTCATTGGCGTACTGCATGGGTCCGCCACGCCACGAGGGGAATCCATAGCCGTTGACATAGACCAGGTCAATGTCACCGGCGCGGTAGGCGATGCCGTCTTCAAGGGTTCGCGCACCTTCGTTAATAAGCATGTATATGGTTCGCTCGATTATTTCCTGATCTGAGATTTCCCTGCGTTGGATACCATGTTCGGCGGCCAGTTGCCGGGCAAACTCGACGACTTCCGGGTCGTCCAATCTGTCCCGACCGTGATAAATATAGAATCCGCGGCCGGTTTTTTGCCCGAACCGGCCCAGTGAATACAGCTTGTCGCAAATACCGGCGTATGCCGGATCGTGGGCAAAGGCTTCCTTGTTGCCTGCACGGGTCAGATAGCCGACATCGATACCGGCCATGTCGATCATCGAAGTATATCCCATCGCCATTCCAAACCCGGTCAGCGCGCGATCGATTTGCGCCGGTGTGGCACCTTCGAGAATCAATCGGCAGGATTCACGGCCATAGGGCTCCAGCAGGCGGTTACCGATGAAACCCCAGCAAACACCGGCGACGACCGGAACCTTGCGAATGCTTTTACCCATGTTGATGGCGGTAACGATGACATCGCCCGCGGTTTTGGCTCCGCGAACGATTTCCAGCAGACGCATCACGTTGGCGGGGCTGAAAAAGTGCAAGCCGATAACATCCTCGGGACGGGAAGTGACGGCGGCGATTTCGTCAACGTTCAGAGTGGAGGTGTTTGTGGCCAGAACCGCCCCCGGTTTGCAGACTTCATCCAGCTTTCTGAAGACCTGCTGTTTGATCTCCATATTTTCAAACACAGCTTCGATAACCAGGTCGGCGTCGGCAATATCCTCGTAGCTCAGGCTGCCATGCAACAGGTCCATGCGTTGTTCGACCTGCTGTTCGGTCAACTTGCCCTTCCCGGCCGAGATTTCGTAATTTTTGCGGATCAACCCCAGCCCCCGTTCCAAGGCGGCTTGTTCCACTTCGAGCAGGGTTGCAGGAATGCCGGCATTGGCAAAGTTCATGGCGATACCGCCACCCATGGTGCCGGCCCCGATAAAAGCGACTTTTTCAATTTTGCGCGATTGGGTGTTTTTATCTACCCCGGGGATTTTTCCAGCTGCGCGTTCTGCAAAAAAGATATGTTGCTGGGCGCGTGCCTGCGGGGTCTCGCTGCAGGCTGCAAACAGTTCCGATTCTTTTTTCATGCCGTCTTTGAAAGACGAAGTACAGGCCGCTTCAACGGCCTGGATACAGCACTCTGGGGCATGGAAACCACGGCTGGAACGGGCGATGGATTTACGCAGCTCATCGAATTGGGTCATGTCAATCTTTGCGGCATCGATGCTGACGTTTGCAAAACTTTTAACCGGCGCGTTGTGTGCAACGAGTTTTGAAGTGTAGTTCAGTGCGGCGCCAAAAAAATCACCATAGCCGGAGAATACCTCGTCGACCAGCCCCAACTCCGTGGCTCGTTCGGCGCCGATGACAGTCCCCCTGACGATCATATCCGCGGCGCTTAGCGGGTCGATCAGGCGTGGCAGGCGTTGGGTGCCGCCGGCGCCTGGCAAAAGACCCAGGTGAACTTCAGGCAGACCCAGTTTGACCTGTGGATGGGCAAAGCGGTAGTCGCAGGCCAGGGCCAGTTCCAGGCCGCCTCCCAGCGCCGCGCCATTGATGGCGGCGACAACCGGCTTCTCGCTGGCCTCAATGCTATTGAGAAGTTCGGGCAACTCCGGTTTCTGACCAAAATTTCCCGCTGCAAATTCGTTAATGTCGGCGCCACCGCAAAACACCGGGATTCCCGAGGCGATCAGGATGGCCTCTACAGTGTCGTCGGTGCTGGCCTGCCGGTAGTGGGAAAGCAGCGCTGTACGCATGCCATGACCCAGTCCATTAACCGGTGGACTTTTGAGCGTGATCACGGCGATATTGGCGATGATGTTGTATTCAGCGAAATTTGTCATGGTGTTGTTTCCGCGTTGTCGTGAGGGTTGCTTAGCTGTCGTTCGCCTGGTTCGGAAAGGAGGTACAGTTGCGGTTCGAACGCGGGTGATTTTCAGTCACTGAATTCGCTGTCCGCCTCTCTCGTATCGATTGTGCAAACGTAACTAAGGGCCCGGGTTGTGTGCCTTCATTGCTTTACCGACAAACTTGTGGGTCTGGTCGAAACCAGCCGTTAACTCCCGTTCCCCATCGCGGGCGTTAATGGCAGCGAGTTGCTCCCTGACGTTTTCGGGTGTTTGTTGCCCGGGCGGCAGATAGATGCCCTCGGTTTCGTAAATATGTGCGGAGGCATAGCCACCGGCGCCGGCACACATGATCAGCCGGTTGGGTGAATTTTCTGCACACAAGACCAGCAAGCCGGCGGTAACGGACTCCGGTTTCAACAGCTCAAACGCCACCTCGTCGACCAGACCTTCCAGCATCTGGGTGCCTGCGGTGGGCGCCAGCGTGTTGACCCTGATGCCGTACTTGGCCCCTTCCTGCACCAGGGTG
The DNA here is from genome assembly GCA_963801195.1 of uncultured Gammaproteobacteria bacterium. Taxonomy (GTDB): domain Bacteria; phylum Pseudomonadota; class Gammaproteobacteria; order Xanthomonadales; family SZUA-36; genus SZUA-36. The sequence continues at coordinate 128,548 of CAWDDX010000005.1, forward strand.
TTCATCAGGCCAACGACCGCCATCTTGGCAGCGCCATAGTTGCTTTGACCGAAGTTTCCATAAAGACCGCTGGAACTTGTGGTCATGACAATTCGACCGTAATTCTGTATGCGCATGATCTCCCATACTGCCTTGGTGCAGTAGAAGGTGCCGTTCAGATGGACATTGATAACAGTCCGAAAATCGTCGAGTGGCATTTTCTGGAAGGATTTATCGCGCAGGATGCCTGCGTTGTTGACCAGGATATCCACCCGCCCCCAGGTATCCATGGTCTTGTTGACCATTACCTGCACCTGCTCGAAGTCCGCCACGTCGGCGCCATTCGCTATCGCCTCGCCGCCAGCGGCCTTAATCGCCTTTACAACAGCTTTGGCTGCATGGTTATCCCCGTTTGCATTGCCAAGATCGTTCACAACGACCTTCGCGCCGCGTGCAGCGAGTCCAAGGGCATGCGATCGGCCCAGGCCTGCGCCCGCGCCGGTTACGATCGCAACCCGATTGTCAAATCGTATGCTCAATTCTGGTCTCCTCGAAAGTTGCCGCCATGATGTCACCGGTGAGCCACTTCTCCATCAACACCAGCTTGGAAATTGTCCTGCAGATTGTTGCATGCAAATCATAACACAATGAATACTCGACTGAAAAACATTAATTCAAATATCAGTTAATGTTGATTAAAGTATGAGTATATATTGACTCAGGGCCGAATTATAGTGAATAATTCATTCCGGATTTACACACAAATTGGACTTGTTGAGCAGGGTCATCAAGCACGTCAGAACTTCAAGATCATGTATAACAGAAATGGCAGAATACCCTGTTTACTGGACCGGGGTTTTGAGTATCTCCAGCCCTGGATCGCACAGGTCAGCCAAACCTTCGGACATACAACTAGAAGAGACGCCCATGCAATCTTACACACTCACAGTAGATAAGTTTCTTGACCATGCTGCCAAGTGGTCGGGTAACCGGGAGATTGTCACGGCGGAGGCGGGTCGGGTGAAGCACTGCATCAGCTACGCGGCGTTGAAGGAGCGCAGCAATCGCTTATCGGGTGCGCTATTGTCATTGGGGTTACATCAGGGTGACCGGCTTGGAACCCTGGCGTGGAATACCCAGCACCATCTCGAGATGTATTTCGCCACCATGAACGCCGGTATCGTATGCCATACGCTCAACCCGCGATTCACCGTCGCCCACCTTGCTGCAATCATCAATGAGGCGGCGGATCGGGTCCTGGCCGCGGCGTCAAACCTGGTTCCGGTGCTTATACAGCTGGTACCGCTTTGTCCGATGATTGAACATGTCATCCTGATGGATGAAGACCTGCCTGGTACGGACCTTGTCAAAGACCTGAAAGCAAATGTCTGGACGCATGAAGCACTGGTTCTTGAACGGGGCGCCCAAGCTGTCTGGGGGGCATTCGAAGAGGAAGCTCCTGCCGGTCTTTGTTACACGTCCGGCACGACCGGCAAGCCGAAGGGGGTACTCTACACACATCGTTCCAATTATCTGCATACGTTGCGCGCCTTACAAGCTGACTCAATGGCGCTTACAGGCCGCGACGTCTTGCTTATCGCAGTACCCATGTTCCATGCCAATGCCTGGGGGCTGCCTTTTGCCGCTCCGGCGGTAGGTGCCAAGATTGTCCTGCCCGGCCGTTACACCGATGGTGCAAGTCTGGCCAGCTTAATGCGGGATGAGGGCGTGACTGTCGCTGCCGGTGTACAAACCGTATGGCTGGGTGTCATTGATCACCTTGACCGTGACGGTGGCGAGGTGCCTGAACTGAAACGGGTGCTCATCGGTGGTGCGCGGTGCCCCGACTCCCTCATCCTGCGGATGCAGGACCGATTGGGCGCGCAGGTGCAAACCAGCTGGGGCATGACCGAGTTATCGCCGCTGGGCACCATCGCCGCGCCGGATGCGCCAGCGTCCGCATCCATGGCGTCCGGTCGGCCGCCGATGGGCCTGGATCTGAAACTCGTCGACGCTGACGGTGTCATTTTGGCGAAGCAACGGGGCACCATTGGTCATCTCAGGGTGAAGGGACAAAGTGTTGTAGATCGTTATTACAAATCCGATGTAGATATTTTGGACGAAGAAGGGTATTTCGACACCGGTGATCTGGCCAGTATTGATGTTGAAGGCAATATCACCATCAGGGGGCGTTCAAAAGACCTGATCAAATCCGGTGGGGAGTGGATTAATTCGGCGGAAATTGAAGATATTGTCGGCCGTCATCCTTCGGTTGGCCTCGTGGCGGTCATCGGGCGGCCGGATGAGAAGTGGGGGAGCGCCCAATTCTTTTCGTGGAACCACGTGCAGGGCAAAGTTTCGATCCTCAAGCTGTTCTGGAGTCGCTTCGGGGTAAGGTTGCCAACTGGTGGATTCCGGATCAGATCAACCAAGTCAGTTCAATGCCACTGGCCGCCACCGGAAAAATAGACAAGAATAAGTTGAGAATTGACTATGTAACCTAGACATCGCTGGCGAATACCTTCAAGATTAACGGAGAATCAATCTTATAGAACTCAAATCTGTCACCTCGACGAGGATAATGAGATCGCCATGTCCCAAGTTCCCAAAAAACGAACTCGCCGCAGCAAGGCAGAGCAACGCGCAGAAAGTATTGAGCAAATACTTGATGCGGCCGAGTACCTGTTCTCCAAAAGAGGGCTTGCCGGCGTAACTATCCGGGACGTGGCGAAGCGTGTGGGAATACACACCACCCTTGTACATTACTACTTTCGCGACAAGCAGCATCTGTTCGAAGAAGTATTTGCCCGCCGCGCAGGTACGACCAGTGGTTATCGAATGGCTGCGTTGGAAAAATACGAGACGGAGGCAGGTGACAACCCCACCGTGGAAGGGGCACTCCACGCATTCCTCGATACCGACCTCGATCTTTATTTTGAAGGTGGTGTGCATTGGATGAATTACGCCGCATTTTGCGCCCGTGTAAGCACCACGCCGGAAGGTGCGAAGCTGATGGACGTTCATTTTGACGCGGTGGTGCTAAAACTCGTCAGTATCCTGAAACGGGCGCTGCCTGATTACTCTGATGAGGAAATATTCTGGGGCTACCATTTTGTAACCGGCGCACTGATGAATACGCTCGCCCGCACCGGCCGCATCGATCGCCTCTCAGGCGGTATCTGCCGCTCTGATGATTTTCCCGCCATCAAGAAGCGGATTGCCAAATTCATGGCTGCGGGCTTTTCCGCCCTAAAGGACTGAGCCGTTCCAGGGAAGACCTGACCAGGCCATAAGCCCTGGTCTTTATTCAGCGCGCCCTGTCTTCAACCCTGTTGCCCTTAACCATTTCCGGCATTTGAGGGCCGGCAGGGCCGGTCCCCCATCTGAGAGGTTTATAGGCAACGACCCTGCGGGTCCCTGGCCAGCGGCGGCGAGATGATGCCCACATTCCAGTTCCACGGGTACTGGCCACTCGCCCAGCGCCGGCAAACCGCCGCTTCGTGAAGTTCGAACATGCCCGGCATGAGCTGTTGCGCAGGATGTGGGGCATCACTAAAGTCCATGTAGGATTGTGTCGATCCATAGGCCGGCCAGTCGGGTTCATTGCCGGAAGTTGGCTTACCGTTGCGGGCAAAGCTTGTCCAGTAACCGATCATGGCCTTTGACAGCTTGTGCTCCAGGGGCGTATCCGGAATTTTTGGCCACAGGGGCGGAACGACATCGAATGTGCCGAAAACATATGGCAATTCGCTGGCGTGGAAAGCGTGCAGGCCCATATCGTCAGCGGCCGGATAGCCGTGGTCCCAAAGGTATAGAAAAGACGGATGTCCGAGCTCGGTCTGCTTCATGACCAGTCTTTCGGCCGTCCAGCCGTACAAGGCGTCGCGCGTCGTTGCCCAGATGCTCTCCTGCATATCGGCGCTCGGATAAAGTTTGAGGAATTCATCCGCCAGGTCACCATAACGTTCACGGATCACGTTTTCATACACTTCAGCGCTGACGGGCGGCGGCGGCGAAAGTATTCTGAGCGAGCGGATTTCACCGCTGTTGAATCCGGCGATGATGGGTACGGGCGCCTGTTCACCGGCATCGAAGATTTCCGTCAGTTGGTGGGGCAACACCTGTTCGTCAATGGTGGCCTCCGTGATGTAACCGCTGGCGGCCACGGCATCGGCCAGCGTCTGCGCATCCGTGGCCCGCAACGCCGCCAGGTCGGGTTTGTCAATCTTGGCGGCGAGTTGCAAACCAATATCCTCGGCGGAAGGTTTTCCAAAAACGCTGTGCTTAAGTTCCGGTGACGAAACCATGTAGGCGCTCTGTGCAATCGCTTTTGAAAACAGGCCGCGGGCGCCCGGTGTCGCCATCAGGTACATGATACCGAGCCCGCCGGATGATTCGCCGAATATGGTCACGTTCGTTGCGTCGCCGCCGAACGCACCAATATTTTTGTTGATCCACTTCAACGCTTCGACCTGGTCAAGAATTCCGTAATTTCCGGAAATTCCCAACGGCGATTCAGCGCTGAGTTCCGGATGCGCAAGGTAGCCGAATATGCCGATGCGGAAATTGACGGACACAAAGACGATGCCCTGCTCAGCCAACCGGGTGCCGTCATAAAATGGTAAGCCGCTGGAACCCCGGGTCAGGGCGCCGCCGTGGAACCAGACTAATACGGGAGCGTCAGACACGTCAGCGGGCGCCCAGATGTTTAATGTCAGGCAATCCTCGCTGACCGTCCCGATGTCATCGGCATATATACTGGCGACGGTTCTTGAGGGCTGCACGCAAGCAAATCCGAATTGCGCTGCTTTACGCACATCTGACCACGGCGGCATGGACCGGGGCGGTGTCCAGCGTGCTGCGCCAACGGGGGGCTCCGCGTAGCGGATGCCTTTGAAAACGTGTAAATTCCCCTCAACCACGCCCTCCACCTGGCCGGCAGGCGCGCTGACGATGGGGCCGGATTCGGCTTTGTCTGCAGCGGGCATAGCTAACCCTTTTTGATTGCATGAGTAGGTAAAAATGACGAGACAGGCGACCAGGGTACGCAAGGACATCAAGCGGTATCGTGAGTTCATTGTATGGTTCCTCCAGTATTAAGGCTTTCCCTTCGCAGCACCCTGGCAAGCCACAGAAAAAGTGCGATCGCGAAGAATATAGAACGTTTCAAGTGTGTACCGGGCTATTTGCAGGGAATGTTCGGTTTGTGACTGGCGGAAGAAAACACTTGCCGCATGTACGTAAGCAGATCCCAAACCGAGACCGATGAAATTCATAACCAGCAGGAGTAACGCACCGGACATTACGCGCCGGTCAGGCCTGACCTCCTCGTGGACGAGTGCGACGGCCGAGGAGAGATAAAAAAAATTCAGGAACATGGGTCCGATCAGGAAACACACCGAATGTTGCCAGGTGGGCGCCCAAACAAAAGCGACATAAAGGGGTATTACGAGTAAGAGCGAAACCGCGGGAATCAGTGTACAGGCTTGCTTGGAACGTTGAATATTACGTTCAATCACCCGGCTGGAAGTCAAAATTCCGGCACACATGCCGGGCAAGATGAACGCATTTCGCCAACTGTAAGCTACGGCACTGGAAGCACCGAAAGCGATTCCCAATGTTGCACCCGTTGGTGGGCCAAGGTTGATAATACCAAGCGCCATTCCACGCCGCCCTGGCGGAAAATAGTCGGTAATGAACGCGTACGGGGCTGGGACACTCCCGGCCTCATCGAAGCCCACGGTCATACCGAAATTTTCGCACTTTAAGGTGTCAGGGACGGACATTTTTTAATCAGTATCGCATCCTGCAGGATTTGACTGTCACGAGTGGGCTTGATCTGCATAGTCGCCCCAGATGGAGACAGGTAGTTCCCACCGTTTTGCCATTCCGCACTGGTCTTCTCCTCGAATGCTTGCTCTATTCGTGATCGAATTATTTGTTGATCATGCAATGAAAATAGAGTTTCGTCAACATTCACTAACATAAGCGTGAATATCATGTATAGTAACAAACCAGATTCAATTTCGAAAAATCCGGCACGCCGCATTGCAACGGCCGACAAAGTCTTTTTTCGAATTCTGCGAAGTAATTCAGGTATTTTAATAACAAGTTGATAAGGTAAATAAGAAAATGAAAGATCAAGCCATTGCCGGGAGGCCTGAGTTAGATAGTAATGTAAGCGGTGTTGCGACTACACCTTATGTAAAAATTGGTTACCGTTATTACGTTCTGGCCTTGCTTACACTTGTTTATACTTTTAATTTCATTGACCGCCAGTTATTGGTCATCTTGCAGGAACCGATCAAGGCCGATCTTGGGCTTTCTGATACCCAGCTTGGGCTTCTGACGGGATTTGCTTTTGCAGTGTTCTACGTGGTATGCGGTATTCCAATTGCCCGCTTGGCTGACAAGGGGGTTAGACGCAGCATCATCGCGCTGGCGCTGACGGTGTGGAGTTTCATGACAGCCGTCAGTGGGCTTTCGCAAAACTATTTGCAACTGTTGCTGGCGCGCATGGGTGTTGGTGTGGGTGAAGCGGGAGGCAGTCCGCCGGCGCATTCGATGATCTCCGATATCTTCAGCCCAGGTTTTCGGGCGACTGCGCTATCGATTTATTCAGTTGGTATTTATATCGGAATCTTGATCGGTTTCATGCTTGGCGGATGGGTTGCCGAGTTTTTTGGTTGGCGACTCGCGTTTCTGGTCGTGGGGCTGCCCGGTATCATTTTGGCGATTGTTGTGCGATTTTCGGTACGTGAACCCATACGCGGATGGGCGGAGGGCGCATCGGGAAACGTTGCCTCGGCACTTCCACTGGGCCAAGTCCTGCGCTTGCTTTGGTCGCGCCCGTCTTTCCGCTTTCTGGCCATGGCAGCGAGCATGCAGGCGTTTATCATCTATGGAATCGGAAACTGGTTGCCTTCATTTTTCCTTCGCACCTATGACATAAGCATTGGTGAGCTTGGCACGTGGATGGCGCTCGCCGCAGGATTTGGCGGCGGCGCAGGTTCCTATTTTGGTGGCTGGATAGCTGACCGCATGGGCGCCAGGGATGCACGCTGGTATTTATGGATGCCAGCAATCCTGGTCGCGATCGTTGTGCCAACTTTGTACGTGATTATTTCGGTAAAGGCGATATACCTCGGCCTGGTCCTGACAGCGCCCTTTAATTTCCTGACGGCCGCTTATCTCGGTTCGGTTCTGGCCGTTTCACACAGCCTCGTTGGCCAGCGGATGCGGGCGCTGACTTCTGCGATCCTGTTCTTTGCGATCAATTTGATTGGCATGGGACTCGGGCCGTTGAGTATCGGGTTGTTAAGCGACTATCTTGCCGCCAAGGGCGTCGTTGCATCATTGGGAAATGCGATGTTGGTTATCGGGTTAGGCGCAGTGCTGGTGACGTGCCTGAACTATGTCTTTGCAGCAAAAACTGTGCGTGCCGATATCGCAAAAACAAAGTCGATATTCGCACTCGACTGAGTCACATAGCAATTCCCGGCCGGCACAGCGAAATAGCAGACACCTTCGTTTCGGTAAATACCCTGCAAGCCCAAGGGAACAATGCCCTATTGACTGTAGTTTTACCTGATTCGGCATAGTGGTTAAATCACCCCGAATTTTCTCGCGAATCAATGGGAAAAACTGGACTTTGCGGCTTTGCAGTAATTCATTTTAGTCAAAGTATCATCTCATCAGAATCTTGAGTCATGTGATAGCTCTGTTGTACCTTGCGATGACGGCTTCTGGTCCATTCTGTTGAGGATCAGAAACGTATCCACTCCATTAAATTGCTGAAAAATTCCGCGTGCAATGATAATCCAACGGCTTCGCAGGCCGTGTTTGTGTTCGGATTGTATGATCCACGGTCGGGTAATGTTTGCAGCTTGTTTATTTATTGTCCTTTCATTACAGCAATTGTGAAGCTCCGGAACATTGTGTTAGTCTTTGCAAAATTTTTAATGCACAGCCACGTCAATAAGGAATGATAAGAATGAAACCCCGATTAACTTGCCTCCTGCTCGTCGCAACTACACTGCTTCTCATGGTCGGAAACGCCAGTGCTGCTGTCATTTATACGTTCGATGGTGATGCCAGAACCGGTTGGATCGTAGATACCGACACGGCAACGTTCACCTCTTTCAGTACCGCCGAAGTCAGCATAGGCTACCCGGTGTCCGTGCGCGACACAGTGATCCTTGCCGGTCGGGACGATATAGGTTCCGTCGAATACGATCTCTCTGGCGTCGCCACTGGCAACACGTGGGTCGGCGGCGATAATTTCTCAGAACTTCTCGACGGCACGACGGACGGATTATCGGCCAACTATGGCATCGAATGCTGTGGCGCTACGAATTCGGTCACCGTGGCCGACCTGACCTGGGAGAACCAGAGTGTTCTGTTTGACTTGCCCCAGGGCACCGGCGGATCAGGGATCGCTTTTGACTCTTCGACGGGTTCATTGTGGGTGACCTCTTTTGATGACGAATTAGTGACGAATTACTCGTTGGCCGGTGATGTACTCAGCTCATTCCCGCACGGCCTCGCGCAATTCGATGCATGTTGCCTCGCCTATGACGAGTCTGACGATACACTTTGGATGGGCGAAAACGGTTCAAACATTCTGCGCCAGTTTTCAAAGAACGGAGTATTGCTCGATACGGTGTCGATCACCGGCTGGAGCCCAGGCAACCAATACAGCGCCGAGATGGCAATGTCGGGTTCTGCAGCGGTTTTACCCACCACGCCTGTTCCGTCCCTCTCGAATCTCGGCCTGGGTGTTTTAGCTCTGCTGCTGGGTCTGCTTGGCGTAGGTGTGATGCGTCGCCACATCATCTAAAAGTCTGCCAAACATGAGTGAAACGGGCCTCAGGGCCCGTTTTTTTTGTCCCCGCCAAAACAAAACCTGGCATGGATGGTGAAAACAAAAAAGTCCGACAGACTGCCAGGGCGTGATACCCGGAATATTCCTGCACGGCCCAGCTTTGATCAGCCTGTGTTTTGTATCCCCCGCGCGATACCGTTGACGGTCACAAACAAAGCCTCGAGGAGGTTCTCATCCTGGCAGTCCTGAGCGCGCCAGCGTTTCAACAGGTCTACCTGCAACAGGCTCATGGGATCTACATAGGGGTTGCGTAAACGGATGGATCTTTGCAAGGTGGGTTCGCCGTCGAGTAAGTCGTCCTGTTCCTTGATGCGGAGTATCAGTGAGCGTGCCAGGCGCAGTTCGGTATCGACCAGGTCAAATATCACCCTGCTGGGTTCCGGGGCCAGTTGGCTGTAGTGCCTGCCGATTTCCAGATCGGATTTTGCCAGCGCCATTTCCACGTCCGACAACATACTTCCAAAGAACAGCCAGCCTTTCGCCATGGCCTTTAGCGTATCGATGCCGTACATTTCTTTGGCTGCAAACAGTGCAGTACCCATGCCGTAAGCCGCCGGCAAAACGACGCGACATTGCGCCCACGAAAACACCCAGGGAATCGCCCTCAGGTTCTCAACGCCAAGACCCGAACGGCGCGATGCCGGACGTGAACCAATACCCATGCGCTCGATGACATCGATGGGGGTTGCGTGTCGAAAATAGTCGATAAACTGCGGGTGTTCATAGACCAGCTGGCGATAGGTTTTCCTGGAGGTTTCCGCCATGTCGGTCATCACCTCCAGCCAGGCCGTTTCCGGCTCGGGTGTTTTTTTCAGGCTGGCTTTCAATGTGGCCGCGGTCGCCAATTCGAGGTTGCGCTCCGCCAGTGTGCGGTTGCCATACTTCTGGTTGATCGTTTCGCCCTGTTCCGTCACCCTTAGGAAACCGTTGACGGTGCCGGCAGGCGCACCGAGGATTGCGCCGACGACATTGCCGCCCCCGCGGCTGACTGTGCCGCCGCGGCCGTGGAAAAACCCCGGGTTTACAGCATGTTTCCTGGCGACCCGTGCAAGCTGGGTCTGGGCGGTTGCCAGCGCCCAGCGCGCGGAGATCAATCCGCCGTCCTTGTTCGAATCCGAATACCCCACCATGATGATCTGACGTTGCTCTCGGCAGGCGAGATGCGCCTTGTATGCCGGGTCGGTAAACAGGCGTTCCAGGATGCCTTCGCCGTTTTTCAGATCATCGACGGTTTCAAGCAAGGGCGCGACATCAAGCGGTATGGAGCCATCGGCTTCGACCAGTCCGGCCATCCGTGCCAGGAACAGTACGCTGAGCACATCATCCGCACCCTGGGTCATGGAAATGATAAAGGGCCCCAGTGCACGCCGGCCAAAGTGTTGCCGGCCCCAGTCGATACTGCGGAAAACCCCGATCGTTTTGGCGACGGCCGCATCATCAGGCATGTCCGGTAACTCATCTGCCTCGAGCAACGCGCTCAGGCGATCGGCCCTGGCTGCCGCATCAAGCGCCATCCAGCCGTTGTCATCGAGTATCCGTCCAATCACTTGCCGGTGGACCAATGAATCCTGGCGAATGTCCAATGTGGCCAGGTGAAAACCAAAGGTTTTTTCCCTGATCTGCAACCGGTTCAACTGGAAAATACCGGCGTGCTTGCCCTTGTGCATCTCCATCGACTGCCTGATCAATTCGAGATCAGCCCTGAATTCCCCCGAGTGGTGATATGCACCCGGAGAATCTTCAAGCACACCCCGCATGCGAGCCATCATCAGCTTGAGCAGGCAACGGTAAGGCATATTGCGGACACGCTCACCAATTTTTGCAGCTTCATCCGGCAATAACCCGATATACGTTTCCAACTGGCTTAAGACTTCCTGGCTCACCTCAACCTCGGAAAGAGACTGGCTGAGAAATCGTGAAAGAGACTTCATCTCGGGCAGATATTTCCTGATGATCTCGCGACGGTGATATTCCAGTGACCGCCGGATGGTGTCTGCATTGACATTGGGGTTACCATCCATATCGCCGCCAACCCAGGAACCAAAGTGCAACAGGGCTGGTAGTGATTGGTCCTGTACCCCTGTCCAACACGACTCCAGCGCCTGGTGCAATCGTTCATAAAATGGCGGGACGATCCTGTAAAGTACGTCGGTAAGATAGAACAGCACGTGCTCCATCTCATTTTTGACGGAGGGCTTCTGTTCGGGGTACATCTCGGTTTGCCAATTGCTGGTCACCGCGGCCCGAACACGCTCAAGCGCGGCAAATTCTTCTTCAGGTGTTCTTGAAGGGTCCAGCCTTTCAACCAACCGGCGTAGAATCGATTGTTCCTTTTCAAGCAATGTGCGGCGCGTGGGTTCAGTAGGGTGCGCCGTCATTACCGGCTCAATTGCCAGCCGGTTGAGTTCCTTCATCACCTCATCGAGAGATAAGGCGTTGAGTTCCTGCATCACGTCCAACAATCCCCCGGGTTGCGCTTTTATGCCCCTTCTCAGGTAATCCCTGCGACGACGTATGCGGTGCACTTTTTCTGCCAGGTTGACCACCTGGAAATACGTTGTAAAAGCACGCACCAATCTTTCTGCGACATCCACACTCATCCCGGTTAGCAATTTATCCAGCTCAGCTGACGCCTTTGAATCACTTTCACGCCGTTGGATGGCAGTGCGCCGCACCGCTTCCACCAACTGTAAAAACTCCGCGCCCTGCTGTTCCGCCAGCATTTCGCCCACAAGCGCCCCGAGCACACGGACATCGTCACGCAGGGCCTTGTCTTTTTCGGGAAAATGGATCTCGCGCATAGAATGAATCCGTTTGATTTGGATGGTAAATAATAGCGGATTCCGCGCGCGTAATTATGTAAACGCAATTTTTCTTAATGAAAAGCCGCTATGCGCCAGATCTCGTATTTACGAATGCTTGATCTGGCGCAAAGACAAAGACGGGACCGTTTGCTCTAATCAGCGTAAACACGATGGAGTCCGAAATGAACGAAATACATGCCCACGAAGTGATGCACATGATGCTGGAGCAGGGTGGAGGCTTCAGCCGCGAGTCACTGGCTCAAGCCATCATCGACCGCTTCGGCGTGGACGCAAAGTTCTACGCCTGTTCGATGGATGCCATGGACATTCAAGCGGTGATCAATTTTCTGCAAAGTCGGGGTAAGTTTGTCGCTGGCGATGACGGTTTCAATACCGCAGCAGACAGGATCTGCACGCACTGAGATGGCCCACGGTTAACAGCTTATTCAGGCTCGATCATCACCGCGGTACCCACCGCCAGCAGTTCTGCCGCACCACCGACGATGGTCGAGGTGGTGAAGCGGGTGGTAACGATGGCATTGGCGCCCAGGCGCTCCGCCTCTGCGATCATCCGGTCAATGGTATGTTCGCGGCTTTCGGCCATCAGCTTGGTGTACTCATGAATTTCACCACCGACGATGTTGCGCAAGCCGGCCAGGATGTCCCTGCCCACGTGACGTGCGCGCACGGTATTTCCACGTACGATGCCAAGTGTTCTTACGATTCGGTGATTGGCCACTGTTTCACTGGTTACAACCAACATTTCAGATCTCCACGTCTTTGTATTTATCCGTTTTACGTTCGATGAGTCTTTGCCGCAATACCGAGTACAAAAGTACTGCCAGGCCGCCGTATACAGCGATGATGATGAGCTTCATGGCAAGCGCCATCTCATTGTTGAATAAAAATCCAAACACGCCAACACCGACCATAGCCAGTACGCCTGCGATAAACATCAGCCAGCCGATTCTGCGGGTGGTCTTAACGCTACTGTCATTCATGGTTTCCCTCCACTTGTCTTCGCCCTGTTCATCGACAATGACTGGTCAGTTCCTCCATTAACGCCATACCCGGGTCCATGGATTTCAATTTTCGGTAACGGTGTTAATTCGCATACCAATCACGTATACGGACCTCGATGGATGGGTCTCCCGCGTTGACCCGTTCTTTAAACGCGTTCACATCGCTGAACTTACCTTCAGCACCCCGATAGTGAAAAGGGTAAACAACCTTTGGTTCAAACTCCAGAACGGCATCTGCGGCTTGATTGATGTCCATTGTGTAGGGAAGGTTCATACATATGAAAGCGTAGTCGATGTCTTTCAATGCCCTCATTTCGGGAATGTCCTCCGTGTCGCCGGATATGTAAAGTCGTTTGTCCGCAAATGTCAAAACATAACCATTTCCCCGTCCTTTGGGATGACGTGAGTCTTCGGATTCAGGCAGGTTGTACATCGGCAACGCTTCGATGCCGATTCCAGACCAATCCGTTTTTTCTCCGTTTGCGATGACCAATATTTCTTTTGCATCTACGCCTTCCATCTTCTCCTCGACAGCCCGGGGAACCAGAAAGGTCGTATTCTCGGTGTTGAGTCCATTCAAGGTGTCCAGGTTGAGGTGGTCGCCATGAATGTCGGTAATCAATATTAAATCCGGGTTTCCAAATCCATCGAACTTCGTGGCCTCAACTGCAGGATCGACAAATATCGTCTTACCTTTAAACCCCAATACCATTGTGCTGTGGAATATCGGGGTCAGGCTCAGGGTGCCTTCCGCCGTGGTGATCTCGTCTTGCTGCGCGAGCACTGAAGTAGCGGTGAAACTCAGTAAAAACAGGGTTGTGATAATGGTTTTCATTGTATAAATCCGCCGATCCTCGTGGTTTACAAAAGCAGGTTGCTCTAAAGCATGTGAATGCCAAAAGACTATCACATCTCGAAAAGCCACGTTCTACAGACCCTGTATGCCCAACTGCCTGAGTGCTTGCTCGAGACACATGTCATTCGTCAGATGCAGCGTGTGAAATCCCAGCGCCGTTGCGGCCCGGGTGTTGCGTGCGTTGTCGTCGATGAACAGGCATTCGCATGCGGCCAGGCCATAACGTTCCAGCAAAAGCCGGTAGATGCGTTCATCCGGTTTTGCAAGTCTTTCGTTACCGGAAATCACCGTGCCCTCGAATTCCCCGAAAAACGGATAAAGGTCACGGGCGATGGGGAAGGTTTCGGCAGACCAGTTGGTCAGGCCAAACAACCGATAATTCGCTTTCAGGGGTTTCAGCAATGCAACGTTCTGCTCGATCGGACCGCCCAGCATGGTGGTCCATTCATCGTAGAACAAGCGGATTTCATTGCGGTACTGCGGGTGCCGTTGCTGCAATATGTGGATTGCCTCAGACAACGGCCGGCCGGCGTCCTGTTGCTCATTCCAGTCAGGTGTACAAATATGCTCGAGAAAATGCTCCAGTTCCGCCTTGTCCCTGAATACATTCTTGAAGAGATACTCGGGATTCCAATCCACGAGTACTCCGCCAAAATCAAAAACAATATTCCTGATCACTGCCATCTGCTCCCGTTCACCGGCGTCGCCGTCACCCGGCCAGCTAATCCAGCTTCAGTTTGCCCTCGACCGCATCCAGGAAGCCGAACATGTCCACCAGTTTTTCGTTCTCCGGATCATTGGTTTTGCCTTTCAGATCACCGGTGATGATACCCTCATCGACCGTGTCGATCAGGGCCAGCTTGAGCGCAGCGGCGTAGGCACACAATTTTTCATTGCTGCCGCGTTTGCCGATGGTCTCAAGCGCGTTGGCGAGCGCGTAAAGCAGGGCGGAGGAGTTGAATAATGCCACTTTGCCATTGCTTTCGAGGTATTTCAGGTACAGGTCGTGGGCGGTGCCATGCGGGGCTTCAAACAGCATGGTGCCGTCCTTGCTCTCGATGATCGAACTGGCGGTGGCCAGGCTGCCGCCCAGGGACGCTGATATATCCGAAAAGATATCCCCGTCGAGGTTCTGCGACGGGTAGAGTGCTTCGCGGGGCGGGTCGGTAATCATCTTTTTCAACTGGTTGGAAGGCCGCATGATCATAAACGAGGGTGGTGGCGTCTCAAGTTTGGCCAGTTCTGTACGCACTTCTTCGATGACGGTGCTGAAGACATCGTCGTAGGCCATGAACTCGCGTTTGAGGCCAAAGTAGACTTCCTTGTCGTTGCTTGATGCATCACGGAACACCTGGCTGATCCAATCCTTGATAGCTTCGCGGTCGTTGGACATGAACAAAACCGGGTCGCCTTTCTTCACTGTGCGCGCGTGCTTTTCTTCACCGTCGAGCACCACCTTCAAAATGCCGTCCTGGGTGGCGGGCATATTGAAGCTGCCATACTGGTCGCCACCGCCGGCGCTCATGCGGGAGATCGATACCGCAGCGCGGCGATTCGGGATGCCGGTCTTTTTGAGCTGGTCGACCAGGATCTGCAGTTTGTGACCGCTGGTGTTGTCCGGCATACCCCAGAGCGCCCGCTCGGGCGGATTGGAGACAATGCGCGCGGCCTGGGCGTCAATTAATTCGTAGTGATAATTCAGGCCAAGTTCGTAAAACCTGGTCTGGTAATCTCTCTCGTAGATTTCCTCGATGGCCTCGCGCATGACACCGTCGTAACCCGGGATGACCGTGTCTTTCAAGCCCAGGTAGGCGTCGCGCTTTTCGTCGACGGCGCGTCTGAAAAACTCGTGTGCCCAGGCGCGTACCCGGTCCATGTCATTGGTACCAATCAACCACGGGTCGCCCTTGTTGATAAAGCGGCGGTGCAGTTCAAGCGGGTCGCCGCTGTTACCCACAAACAGTAGTTTGACCACGCCGGTCGCTTCCGACAGTTCGTTGTGGCTGTTGGTGATGCCGCCGTCGTCCATGGTAAATACAGCGATATCGCGGCCCACCCAATCGGGGCGTTTGACCTCGATATTGCGGAAATGGATATCTTCACGGGTGATGTTGCCGCCGATGCCCTTGCGGATGGCGCCGTTGGGCGACTTGGTCGCCAGGCGGTCGAGTTCGTCTTCCTTGATATGGCCGTGTTTGGCCAGCAGTTCGTCCAACTGGTCACGGTTGACGGTTATGCCCGCGTTCTTGATACCGACCCCGTGTTGCTTCAGCGCCTCGATGGCATCGATCACCACCCGGCCATTACTGAGCAGGCGAGTCTCCGCAGACAGGTCGATCTCCACCAGTGGCATGTCGAGGTATTTATTTACAAACTGTTCGAGGATGCGTTCGAAAGCGATTTGCGCCATCTCGTCACCGTGCAGCACCACCAGCGGCTGGGCCACGGCTATTTTGTCAGTCATCGTCATGTCCTTGTCATTTTGACACGCTCGCGGCCGGTCTAGCGATCCTCGGCCTTACGCTTCAGCTTCAGGGTGTAGAGGTCCTGGCGGCGGTCACGCCGGTTGTTGACACTGCCCTTGTCGGCGAGGTGCTTCAACAGGTCGAGATCGACGTCCGCGATCAGCACCATCTCGGTGTTGGGTGTCGTCTCAGCCATGATGCCGGTTGAGGGGAAGGCAAAATCGCTGGGCGAGAAAATGGCCGACTTGGAGTACTGGATATCCATGTTGTCCACCCGTGGCAGGTTGCCCACGCTGCCGGTAATCGCCACGTAACATTCGTTTTCGATGGCCCGCGCGTGGGCGCAGAAGCGCACCCGCTGGTAACCGGTTTGGAGATCGGTCATGTAGGGCACGAAGAGTATCTCGGCGCCCTGCTCACGCAGCAGGCGCGGCAGTTCGGGGAACTCCACGTCATAACAGATCAGGATGCCGATCTTGCCGCAGTCGGTGTCGAGAGCCTTGATCACGTTGCCGCCAGACATGCCAAAGGACTCGCGTTCGGCGGGTGTAATGTGGATTTTGCGCACCGAGTCGATGCTGCCGTCGCGGCGGCACAGGTAGGCCACGTTGTAGAGACGTTTCTTGTCCACCACCGCCATGCTGCCGGCGATGATGTTGATATTGTAAGAGATCGCGAAATCGCGCATGCGGTTCAGGATCGGTTCGGTCGTTTCGGCAAGACGGCGCATGGCCCTGGCCTGGGAGACCTCGTTGTAGGCCACCAGCAACGGCGCATTGAAAAGCTCCGGAAACATGATGAAATCCGACTGGTAATCGCTGACGGTGTCGATGAAATACTCGGCCTGCTCGATGATCGCGTCGATGCTGTTGGAGGCGCGCATCTGCCACTGGACGACGCCGATGCGTACCTCGCGCTTGTTGCGGTATAGCGCGCGCGGTTTGTCCTCGTGGTAAACGTTGCTCCATTCCAGCAGTGTCGCGTATTCGAGTGATTCGGCATCGCCGGCCAGGTATTGCTTCAGCACCTTTTTGACGTGGAAACCGTTGGAAAGCTGGAAACTCAGTATCGGGTCATAGGCCTCCTTCATCCGCACCTTGTGGATATACTCCCTCGGCGTCAGTTTGTCGGCATACTTTGCGTAACCCGGGATACGACCGCCGGCGACCATGCCGCGCAGGTTGTAGCGTTCGCACAGTTCCTTGCGCACGTCGTAGAGACGCCGGGCCAGGCGCAGACCACGGTAGTCCGGGTGTACGAAAACGTCGATGCCGTAGAGTACGTCGCCATTCTTGTCGTGGGTTGAGAAGGTCTCGTCGCCGGTGATCTCCATGTAGGTGTGGTTGTCGCCGAACTTGCTGTAGTCGACCAGCAGCGACAGGGCGCAGCCGACGACTTTGCCGTTGACCTCGACGGCCATCTGGCCCTCGGGGAACTTGCGCAGCAGTTCGGCAACCTGCCGGCGGGCCCAGGGGTCGTCGTCGACATTCTCATAGGACAACAGCATTGCTTCATGCAGGTCCTTGTAGTCCTCGATGGCAAGTCCACGGACGAAGACCTTCATTTCATTTTCTGATTGTTGTGTCATGCAGGTATGATGCGGGCGGTGGCACCGGGATGCAACCTGACTGCTGCTTCAGACCCCGTTTTACGTTGTTGCTGCCCGGGCTTTGGGTACCGGGTCTGCCAACGGCTCCTTGACCTGGATGAGCCTGCGCAGGAATGGAATCAGCACTACCAGGACGATGCCCACAATGGTGCTACCCCAGCCAAGTTTCGAAAACAGCGTTGCATAGTCCGGGTTGGTGATCAACGGGGAGCCCTGGGCGGCGTCCGGAACCATGCCGGAGAAGTCGCCGGCAAACAGCGAGGCGAGACCGGTTACCAGCATCCAGCTGCCCATCATGACGCCCTGGTAACGGCTCGGGGCCAATTTGCCAATCATTGCGTAGCCAATGGGCGAGATCAGCAGTTCGCCGATGCTCTGCAGGACGTAGCTGCCAAACAACCATTGGAAGGCGACCATGCCCGTGTCGCCGGCCAGCGATATACCTGCGGGCAGGGCCAGGAAGCCGAGGCCCATCAGGATGAGCGCGGCGGCGAATTGCTGTGGAATGTCAATCTTCCAGCCGCGCTTGCGCAGCCGGCTGAACCACGCTGCCAGCAGCGGACCGCCCACCACGATCACAACGGTGTTGATGTTCTGGACCCACTGCGGCGCGACCCTGATACCCCAGACCTGCAGGTCGACGTTGTTGATGGCAAACAACTGCAGACCATTGGGAGCCATCTGGTAGAGCGACCAGAATACCAGCGAGCCGAGGGTAAGAATCAGGTACGCCCACATGTTGTTTCGTTCGATTTTATCGCGATGCTTCAGCGTCAGGTAAACCAGCGTGGCCGCGACGATTGCTGAAATTGCCTTGAGCAGTGTCCCGGTAGGCCCGGGGTTTTGCAGCAGAATCCACACGGTGGGTACAAGCCCGATCAGGATCGCCATGCCGGCAACGAAGCGGATCTTGTACTGCCCGGGTGTTACCTTGAGTAACGGTGTATGAAGATCCTTTAGCACCCTCCAGTTGGCGACCGCCAGGACAATGGCGAGAAAGTTGCCGACGGTCGCGAAGATAAACAGGCTCGCGTAGCTCTCGGTTAATTGATAATGGCCGGCAACGGCAAACCCGACAAAAAACCCGAGGTTCATGCCCGCGTAGTTCCACAGGAATGCCGCTTCGCGGCGGGTGTCCGCCGGTTCGAAGCGTTGCGTCAACATCATGTTCAGGCAGGTGACGTTCAGACCGCTTCCGGTCAAAAAAAGCGCCAGTCCCCAATAGAGCAGTGTGGTCGTCCCACCGGCGGTCAGCGCGGAACCGAACAACTGCAACACCATTCCGCCGACGAACAGGTTGCGGTTGCTCAAAAAGCGGCCGCCCAGGTAACCCCCGAAAAGATGTAAACCGTAGTTGAATGCACCGAACACGCCCATCAGGATGGCGGCGTCGGCAGCGGAAAAACCCAGGTGCCTTGTGGCGTACAGGACCAGGGTGGAGTAGAACACCGCAAAACCGAGTGTCGCTACGATCTGGATAAAGAAAAGGGCGCCGGCGCCTTCCGGGATGCTCCTGATTTTGTTCGCCAGCAATGACATGTCCTCTCCCACCAGGATTGACCGTGGCCGGCCCGGATTTCATGGCAAAAGTAAATAAAAACAAGCCCTGGCTGACATCAGCCAGGGCTTAAACTACGCGGTGTTTGTTCAGGATTTCTTAACCCAGGCGGTGCACCAGCCCTTGGCGTTGACCTGTTTGCCCTGGAAGATGGCGCATGGCCCCCATTCACTGCCGGCTTCACCTGAATATTGCATGCAGTTTTCGCACAGGGCGGTCACGTCTACACGCTCATCGATCGCGGTCGCATCGTCTTTGTATTTCAGCGCCTTGGCCATCGGGTCATCTTCGCTGATATGAGGTGCGTCTTCGGCAATTGCGATCCGGGTTCCGCCAAGTAATACTATAACGGGTAAACTTGCCGAGGCGGCTGCCAATTTGTTCAGAAACTTACGCCTGGAACTCTTGGGTTGGGTGTTCGATGACATTGTGAATCTCCTGGTCACATGGAACCCTAATTCTCTCGCAGAACCATACAAGTTGCCAGTGAAAGCTGAATGATGACCTTTATCGTCTGCGATCAAACCGCTTCTCAACAGGTGTCAGGTACAATGTCCGGCCGTGGTTTCAGAACAAAGAGGGTGATTGCAAGTGGGCTACTGGTTTTTTGTCGCGTTGGTTCTGGCCGCAATGGTCATTGCCCTGGTGTTGCCGGGTTACCGTTTGAAAAAAGCGATTGCCGCACCGTTTCCCGATGAGTGGGTGGACATCGTTGAACGCAATATTGCCGTGTATCGCAGCCTGCCCATGCCATTGCGGTTGCAACTCAGGAACCTGATCAAGCAGTTTCTGCATCAAAAGCATTTCAGTGGTGCCGGTGGTTTGGAGATTACGGATGAGATTCGCGTCACCATCGCCGCCGAAGCCTGTATGTTGCTGTTAAACCGCAAGACCCGGGTTTACCCGTCGTTGCGTTACATCATCGTCTACCCGTCTGCATTCGTGGTCGAGCGGCAACAGGGTAGCGAGGAAGGCGTTGTCAGTGAAGGACGTAAGGGGCTGCTGGGTGAGTCATGGAGTAACGGCAAGGTCATCCTGGCCTGGGACAACGTCCTGCACGGGTCGCAAAATTTTGTCGATGGACAGAATGTCGTATTACACGAATTTGCACACCAGTTGGATAGCGAATCGGGGAGCACCAACGGTGCACCGATCCTGACGGGTAAAAACTGCTTACGCACCTGGGCCACGACGTTGTCGAGTGAGTTCGAAGCGTTACAAAAAGATGCCTGGAAGGGTAAGCGTTCGCTGATCGATCACTATGGCGCGACCAATCCGGCAGAATTCTTTGCCGTTTCAACCGAAACATTTTTTGAAAAACCGGAGCAGATGGCACAATTTCACGCCGAGCTGTTTGAAGTGCTTAAATGCTATTACCGGATCGATCCAAGGGATTGGCAAGCGCCACCCTAATCAGCGCAAACCGCACTTAAACACAGGTTGGTACCTCAGCAATATTATCGGACGCTGAAGGCGACCGGCCGATACACCGTCGTCTTCAACGGCGAAATCTACAAGCACCTGCCACTGCGTGATGAACTGCGCTCGCGTGGCTACGGTTTCCGCACCGAAAGTGATACGGAAACCCTGCTCGCCAGCTTCGTACGCTGGTTTGACGCGGGCAGTTCGGTATTCAGTACCAGCGGCTGGGCCAACCCGACTCTGACGATCGTCGCCTTGTCGTTACGACTTGCGGATCACCTGGACACACGTTTGGCCTAATTCGGGTGACAGGCCCCGAAAACGATATACCCTGTATCTTCACCCGATATACTCAGGGTCATGCTGCCCGTTTCCTGGGCGATGACCATGCTCCATATAAAGTCATTGTCGATACCCTGGATGGCGGTGTGCCCGCTTTTCAATGTAGACACCTGGCTGATGGGTGAAACACGGGTGTTTTCGTGCAACTTGGTGGTCGAAGCTTTCTTTGCTTTAAAGTCGATTTCAATAAAAACCGGGAAATTGATCATCCACGGCGCCCCGGTTATACACTCCTGGCTGGCAGCGTTGCACTCGGCAGAAAAGATAGAGGCGCAGGTCAACGGCTTGGAACCATCGAAATCATCGGCTGAAGCAGTGGCCGGCAGGACCGAAATCGCCAATACCGCCGCCATGTACATAAATGTTTGTTTTGTCATCATCCCACCTCGGTTAATTGACGGTATAGCCGCGGCCCTGCAGGCACGTGGCATAGGCGCGGTTGAAATCGTTTTGCGACTGCTGGTATTGCTCAGCCTGCTGCTGCGCCCAGGCATTCTGCTGGGCGGCCGAGCTCTGGGCCTGCTCGCTGTGACGCACACCACCGATCAGCAGACCGGTGCCCGCGCCGATGGCAGCGCCCTTGCCGGCGTCACCGGCTATCGCACCAATGACCAGGCCGCCCAGGGCGCCACGAAAAGCGCCTCTTGCGGCATTGGTAGTGGGTTGCTGCTGAGGCGGCGGGGCTGAAGTGGGTTGAAATGGTGCCGTCGGGTCGAAACCGGTCTGTCCGGAGGCCCAGGTCACGCAGGCGCCTTCATCCGATTTTTGCTGTTCCGCACTTTGACCCTTGCTCGGGTAAACCATGAGGCCTGCGGCCATTGCGGTTGACGTAACAAACATCGCACAACACGTGGCGATGATCAGTTTTCCTGTCATTTTGCATCTCCTGGCAGATTGATATAGCAGTCTGGGAAAATGCAATTGTATGCCCACAGCTTCTAATTTAACAGTCACTGCTGTGTATGCGGTTTTTCCTGGTGCTCCAGCACGAAATCGGCCCGCTCATCCTGACCCAAAACACGCACCAGGTAAGGCATCACCTTGGACAGGGTCTCCTGTAATCCCCACGGCGGATTGAGTATGAAAATACCGCTGCCGCGCATGCCAACGTCCGCGGCGTCCGACTCCAGCACGCTCAACGCAACATGCAACCAGCTCTTCGCCGGCAGTAATTTCAGTTGTTCGGGCAAATGCCTGGTTTCGGGCCGCAGCAACTGCGGATACCAGAGCGCATAGACGCCGGTCGGGAAGCGTTTGAGACCCTCACCCAGAGCTGAGATGACACGCCGGTAATCGTATTTGTCTTCATAGGGCGGATCGATCAGCACCAGCGCACGTTTCGGTGGTGGCGGCAGAAGGGCTTTCAAGGCGCTAAACCCGTCCGTGGTATGAATCAGCACCCGCTTGCCATGCGCGCTGAAATTTTTTTGCAACAGCGCGGTGTCAGCCGGGTGCAATTCGAACAGGCGCATGCGGTCCTTCTCACGCAGTATCCGCGATGCCAGCATCGGCGATCCCGGGTACAGTTGCAACCGGCCATCGGGGTTGAAGCTTTTCACCAGGTCCACGTAGTCGGCCAGCGGGGCGGGCAGATCGTCACGCGCCCATAAACGCGCGATGCCGCTCAGGTACTCGGCGTTCAGGGTGGCATAACCGCTATCCAGCGCGTAGCAACCGGCGCCGGCATGGGTGTCGATGTACCAGAACGGTTTGTCCTTCAGTGCCAGGTGACGCAGCAACTGCACCTCGAGAAAGTGCTTTAGCACGTCGGCGTGATTGCCTGCGTGAAATGCGTGGCGGTAGCTGAGCATGGCTGTGAAAAACAATATTAAGGAAAGCCATTGTGTCACGTCGCGTCGGCGGCAACAATTTGTCAGCGGGGAATGGCCGGGATATTGACGCAGCTGAAAAGTTTGACGCACACTGTCAGGCCAGGCAACAGACCGGTCAGGCGGGAAGGTTCAGAAACATATGCAAGGCGGATGTCATTGCGGGTGGGTGAGGTACGAGATTTCGGGCGAGCCGTTTGACGCCGATTATTGCCACTGTCGTGATTGCCAGGCGACCACGGGAGCACCCGTTTCAGCGTGGATGGATTTTAAAAAAGAGCAGGTCCGCTGGAGCGCAGGTTTGCCGACCGAATATGCATCTTCGGAACACATCAGGCGCGGGTTTTGTCCGAAATGCGGGTCGTCACTGAGCTATCGAAGCACACAGTATCCGGACTACCTCACGTTGAGCATCACCTCGCTGGATGACCCCGAATTATTCAAGCCCAATTACCACATCTACACCGACAGCCAGGTCAGTTGGCTGACCATCGACGATGACTGCAAACGCTATCCGCGGGGGCGCGGCGGCGGGCAAAGCTGAACAAACAGGTCGATTCTCTGGCAAAATAGCGCCTTCGTGAATAATTACAAATCGAAAACGGAGTCCTGTATGCAGCGCGTTCGCTCAATTTTCACCATCCTGGCGCTATCAACCATCCTTGCCGCGTGTTCCGAGTCCACGCCGCCGTCGCTAACGGCCGTGGCGCCCGCAGCAACACATACGCCCGCAGCAAGCGTCGCACCCCTAAGCGGCCCGGAAATATTTTCGATCCTGATCGGCGGCACACCGGTCGGACAACTGGAAGCGAAACACACCGCCGGCAACAGCCAAATCGAGTATGAATACCGCAACAACGGCCGCGGCCCCACGATCTCCGAGAAGGTCTCCATCGGTGAAAATGGATTGCCAACGGGCTGGACGATCACGGGCGCCAGGACCTTTGGCAACAAGATCGATGAACAATTTGCACTCAACGGTGGCGAGGCCAGCTGGAAGGACGCAACCGGGGCTGCCAAAACGACACTATCGGAGCCCAGTATCTACGTCGCCCAGGATGCGAGCCCTTACGCGATCGGGATTTACGCCAGGGCATTGCTTGCGGATGAAGACCGTTCAATGCCCGTCCTGCCGGGCGGTACGCTGCGGCTCGACGAAATCGAAACGATGAACGTAAACGGCGAGGGCGGGGAAATACCGGTGACGGCATACGCATTGTCCGGTATCGACATCAACCCGACCTATTTCCTGCTCGATCAGGACGGCGAATTCTTCGCGGTCATTCGGACCTGATCGCAAAAATCAGGGACGGCCGCCTGGCCGGCCCGCGTGTCACCCGCAGTGGATTTATCGAAGGCAAGAGCCCTTACAGTTCCAACAACGGTATCATCGTGTCAACACAAGAGGAAGCAATCGCTGCGGTTAAAAACTACGAGAACGGCGATTTTTACCAGATCAAGATTTATAACAGCATGAACCCGGACTGGGTGCCGGCGATGATCGAAGAGGCGCACGCCAACGGTCTGAAGGTCGCCGGTCACGTGCCGGCGTTCTCAAACGCCGACGCCATGATCGCCGCCGGTTATGACGAGATGACCCATATCAACCAGGTGATGCTCGGCTGGGTGCTCGAAGAAGGCGAGGACACCCGCACGCTGCTGCGTCTGACCGCGTTGAAACGTCTGCCGTCTCTCGATATGGACGACCCGGCGATCGCAAAAACGGTCAACGCGATGGTTGAAAACCATGTCGCGATAGATCCGACCCTGGCGATTCACGAAAACCTGCTGCGCGCACGCAATGGCACGACCGCGCCCGGCGTCGTCGACTACATCGACCACATGCCGGTGGAGGTTCAGCGCGGCGCGAAAACCGCGTGGGCCGATATTTCATCACCCGAAGACGACACGGCCTACTGGCAGGCCTTTGACAAGATCATCGAAACGGTCACCCTGATGCGTGAACAGGGTATCCAGCTGGTACCCGGAACGGACCTCGGCGGCTCGTTCAGTTATCACCGAGAACTCGAACTCTACCAGTTGACCGGCATGACGCCAGCGGAGATCCTCAAATGGGCGAGCTACGACATGGCGGCCTACCTCGGCCAGCAGGATGAACTGGGTTCGATCGAGACCGGCAAGCTCGCCGACTTCTTCCTGATCCCCGGTGACCCGACGGCGGATCTGAAAGCCATCAAGAGCATTTCGATGGTGGTCAAGGACGGCACTTTTTACTTTCCGAGTGAAATTTACCCCGAGTTCGGTATACGGCCATTTATCGACGCACCGGCGGTGAGGTTGTCGGATTAATGAAAATACGGTCCCCGGTCAGGACTAAATTGTTAAAGCCGTGCTCTGGAAGGTTTGGGCGCCGACATAGCCTTCTTGGCGGTGATATTGCGGTGCCTTTGATCAAGCCTTGTTTTGAGGCTTGGCCGTATCCACCAATTTTGGGGCAGTCCAAAAATATGCGAGCGTGTATTCCTCTCAAAAAAAAGCGGTCGTCAATTCGATTAATTGCAAATGGTGAATATTGGGGCACCAGTGGAATAGTTGCATTGTCGTGCAATTTGCTTAAAGTGTTTCACAAAAAAATGGCTAGGCTTTGCCGGTGGTTTCTTATTGGATTTTGAAAATGAAGTTTAAACTTAAATCTGTCACCTTTTATTTAATGTTTCTCATAACAGTAGCAATTGGCGTCAGTTTGAGACTTGACCAGGTAGGCTTACAGGTATTACTCGACGATGAATGGCACGTCATTCACCAGTTGTTGCTCAAAAGCCCGGCCCAGCTATTTCTTACTTTCGGACACGCTGATTTCAGCATTCCGTTGGCGTTATTGTACTGGAGTGAGTTAAAGTTATTTGGATTGAGTGAATTAGGAATGCGATGGCCCATGCTGCTAGCGGGCATGTGCACATTGATTGTATTTCCACTCTATGTCAGAAAGTACTTCAGTGACAAAGTCACATTGCTTTTTACTGTATTGTTAGCTGTTTCACCGAAGTTGCTAATTTACAGTCGAACTGCAAGACCCTATGCGCTCACGCTGCTGTTATCTCTATTGGCTGTCGGGGTGCTCCATGGATTTGTCGAATCTAAAAATACTTCATGGAAATTAGGACTTGCATATGTAGTTAATGCCGTGCTTTGTGTTTGGCTGCATTTGATTAGCCTGCCAATTGTCGTGGCGCCGTTTTTTGTACTTGGAATCCCTGCGTTACTGAGAAGGGACTGGAACAAGGTGCTCCGATTAATGTGGCTGGGTATTTTTACACTTGCAGGAATGCTTGCCCTTTTGCTACCACCGATGCTGAGTAATCCCGAAGTACTTGCTGTAAAACTTGGCAAGCAAATACCAGATATTGGTACTGTTTTCGGTGCTCTGTTTTTCTGGTTGGGAACGTCTTCGTCGGTAGTTGTTCTTGTTTGTTTGGTTTTAGCCCTCCTGGGAGCCCGTTCGCTATGGCGGGATTTTCCGCTAACACGAAGTATTACATTGGGCTTGGCTTTGACCTTTGGACTCATAATATTCACTCAACCCGCCTGGGTGCAATATCCATTGACGTTTGGCCGATATCTGTTGGGTGTAATTCCAGTGCTTTTACTCTCTACTTCGATAGGCTTTTTTAAATTGATAGATGTACTAAGTTTTAGGTTGAACGGCGTTGCAGAAAAACTTGCTTCCTCATCAGTTTTGGCTCTTTTTTTACTGTGTGTGATCTATTACTCTCCATTGCTCAAAATTCTGGCGAATCCCAATTCCAATAGCTTGCATTCGGTCTACCAATTTGATTATCGTGATAAGTACAACCTGATCATGATTTATCAACAGGATTTTCCGGTAAGTCCGTTTTGGCAGCGTCTGACTGCATTTCCTCGGGATTCACTTAAAATTGCTGCTAGTCCATTTTATTTTGAAACTTATCACTGGGATGCAGCTCGCTGGGAACAGATTTCTAAACAAAGAGTCATGCCAGGCTTTCTGGAGGGGTTTTGTTCTAAGAACCGGTGGGGTGAAGTGCCCAATGGTCAGGGATTCATATTCAAAAATGTTGGCTACCTGGCAGACGGAAACGATTTAATCAAAAGAGGATTTGACTTGGTTGTATATCAAAAGCCATTCAAGGTCATAACGTATCAAGGGGAGAAGGAAATCGGCATGGATACCGCTGATTGCGAATTGGAAATCCAGAGGCGGTTCCCAGCCCCGATTTATGAAGACCAATGGTTGGTGGCCATCCCCCTCTCGGAAGAACTAAGACAGAAATTCGATGCTGCACGGTAAGCGATTAATGGTTGTAATGCCCGCGTTTCGCGCAGCCAGGACCTTGCAGATCACTTGGCGTGGTTTACCGCACGACATTGTGGACAGATTATTACTCGTGGATGATGCCAGTAATGATGAAACCGCAGAAGTTGCCAGAGGGCTTGGCATTGATGTCCTTACGCATGAATCAAACCGGGGTTATGGCGCGAACCAGAAAACATGTTATGAGGCCGCACTTACCGATGGTGCGGATATCATAGTGATGTTGCATCCGGACTATCAATACGAGCCGAGGTTGCTGACTGCAATGGCGGCAATGATTGAATCAGAAATTTACGATATTGTCATCGGTTCGCGCATCATTGGTGGTGGTGCATTACGCGGTGGCATGCCGTTATGGAAGTACATAGCTAACCGTGGACTGACGGCATTTCAAAACCTTCTGCTAGGCGCAAAACTTTCAGAATATCATTCTGGTTATCGTGCGTATTCACGCCAGGTTCTGCAAAAGTTGAACTGGCGGGACAATTCAGATGATTTCTTGTTTGACAATCAATTTCTCGTCCAAGGGATTTTGGCCGGTTGCCGGGTGGGGGAAATATCTGTGCCGACTAAATATTTTGACGATGCGAGTTCAATAAACTTCAAACGTTCAGTTCAATATGGGTTTGGTGTTTTATGGACTTCCGTCACCGGATTTCTGATGCGGATCGGCTTGTATCGCAGCCCATAATTTGAATTGCAAAAAAACTACATTGACCATTGAGCAATATTGTCAGTTATTTGAATCTTGTACTTATTCCAGGGAGTAGCAAGCAACGGCATGTTTATTTGTCGCAGCACCTTCTGATTGGCGTCTTTGTGCTGACCGCCCACTATGTTGTTATGTGACAAGTTCTCTCTCTCAACGTTTTCTCCGGTCGTGGCGATATCAGTTGGTTTTGTCGTTGGAGCTACTACTAGGTTTCTTCTTTCTTACTTACACATTATCGAGCCTGAAGGGTGTGCCGTTGCTACGGTGCCTCATTTTGTCATGGTGCTTGGACTTCAAGCGGTAATTAACGCTGGATTGAAATGCCTCCATTCTTTGGCCACCGGTTTGTTAGGTTTTCCTCATTTCACGTAATTCAAAATAGGCCATTTCCGGCGTGATGTAGTTTTGTGAGCTATGCGACCCTCGTTCATTCATAGCGGCATCGCCACTTTTCGATCATAACGCTGGCCCCGGTCAGGCAGTTGAATGTTTCAGCATTATGGCATTCCTTCCGGAATGTGCCGTTAAAACTTTGACAACTGCCGTTCTGTCAAGGCTTCCCCGGCTCAATATCGCCTACGATATTGTGTGATTTAAGCATGCAATTGTCTGCCATGGAGCCCTCCCAACCAGGCGAGTGTTTGTGGCGTTGTGCTTAGTGTCGTTTATCGGGTTTGAATTCCAGCGGTTGTATGAATGTATCTTGGATAGTGTCACAAACCTTCTTGTCAAATGACCTTGGATTGCAGACCTGCAAATACTGGCTACGGTATTCAAGGAATTCGAGGAATCCTTTTCGGTGGTAGCCTTTTTTCGTTCGAGCTATCGCAAGATTACAACGGTTTGAACAGACCGTTTTCGCCGCCTAAAAATTGCGCGAAAGATGAATTACGTTTTCTAAATATCTACACCGATGCAGATTATTGGTTCTTCACCATTTCAGTAAACAAGACATTACAGCACTCGGCCTGCCAAAATTGTCAATAAAATAAGTGATTTGGATCAATTGTAGTACTGAGCGCACATGATATTCTCCGATTCGCCCATCGTCTTTATGATGAGAAAAGCAGGTTGGGGACCAAGTCTGAACGTGATCATTAATGATTTGCTAAATTAGAGCACTTCTTGTGACATCTTGATTCGCCCAACACAGTCCTACAGTGAATTGGGAGTAATTCTTATGAAAACATTTTATCTATTTTGTCTAGCTTTTTTTAGTATCGCCGCTTATGCGGATCCTGTTTTGAAGGAAACTGAGATTTTGGCGTCATATCTTCAAACAAACGGAATTTCTTACCAATATTGGTCAGGATTTACAAGACATACACCAGGGCCAAACCCCACGGAAAATGATCCAAACACTTATGTTTTCCTAAGTTATCCGGACCCAGCCGATGATGAAACAATGGCGATTTTCTTTGAATTTAGTTTAGGCTCTGGTCTTGTTCAAGAACCCGATATGCACTTGGCCGTCGGATTGCGCGGACCAGAACCCGCTCAAAGTGGCTTACCTCTCGCGGAAACAGTGACTAGAGGAAGAGGGCTCGCAATTGGTAATTTAGGTTCGTATCACGGAGGTGACTGTGTGAATGGAAGTCAAGGATTCTTTATAGAACATTTCACTTACCAAATTTTCCAAGACGATCATAAGTGGTTGACAACCTGTAAGAAAATCACTATGCCAAAAAACATCAAATATCGTGCTGATGTCCATGTTTCCAAGGACCATGTCATGGTCGCCGTATGGAAGAAAATCTATCATTATCTCTTTGCCCCACCAGATTACCAGCTTCTTGCATACAATGAATGTTATATGGATTTTGGTCCTTGGCGGGAAGAGTGGCAGTGCCCCGAGTATGAAGATGAGGAAGATTTAATTGATTTTGATCATGTGTTTGGTAATGCTTTTATAACAGTAACAGGCAATACTGCAGAAAGGACATGGAATCTGTACAACGTCTTCATTGCACATTGGGATACATGAAGTAAAAAAATCGCTTAGTTTTGAACTATTAAGCTTGAGAGTGATTTAAAAGCACCAGTGGCGGTGGCACCTTGGTTTACAGTGGGTATCTAAAATTCAGCAACTGCAACCAAAATTGTCACCGTCATGTTTCAGACAAATTCAGAGATTAATTTTCTGCAAACCATCTATTGAAAAACTGCGGGTCTTTGGAACCAGTCAGTTAAAACGTAAGTGGTTAACAAACGACACCCGGTTTGCCTGAGTAGATTCCGGTCACGCTCAACGCTCCCTATAATACTGGAGCAGCAAGCAATGCAAAAGATGATTCCGGCGCTGACGGAGCGTCAGCGCTATAGGCTGGATCACATCCAAGCCTGCGATGTTTCAGGAAAGTATCGTTGAGTACGCAGCATCACAAGGCATTGCTACCTGGGCGATGTATGCCGGTAGAAAGTCGCTGGTCCAAAAACGCATTTTACCGCGGACGCAAATTGCCCGGTTCCAAAGGGTAAAAGTGATGGACGCGGCGGTCAACAACCATTGGTATATCCTCGGACCCGGATTCAGCTCTGTATCGTCCACATGGTGCGCAACTCGATCAAGTATGTGCCCTGGGAGGTTTACAAGCCCGTCACCGCTGATCTGAAGCAGATTTACCAGGCGGTGACCGAAAAAGAAGCCTTATTAGCCCTGGACAATTTATCCGCACGCTGGGACGGACAATACCCGCAGATCAGTCGTTCGTGGTGCTCCCACGGGGACAATCTCAACGCCGTGTTCGATTACCCCGAGGACATCCGCAAGGCCATCTAGCTTCGCACGCTGGCGCCGTGCGAGGGAATAATGCATCAACACCAGTAAAGCCGCAATACCTCTAAAAGCCTGAAGATTGAGAAGCATGATTTTTGTTCTTTCTTGATGTTTTGACCTTGAAGTGTACACCACATGTCCCGGGGCTCCGTATTTTTCCCGAGCTTCAGAAACGGCTGGGTAAGAACGGATTGATCGAACCGAAAGCGAGTGTTCAGGAAGGCATTAGCGAATCTGGATATTACTCAATTTGAGTTTGATGGTGTGATCCATTCATTGCTGTCTAACTGAATTCCGAAGTGTCAGTTTTGACAGCTGAGGACTGCCGCCGATTTCACTGATAGAAAATAGGTTCACCACGTTGTTACCCTCACGAAGAAAGTTCTCCGGGATAATCACGGAATATTGGATTCCATCTTCTGTGGCATAGGATGTGGTCACAGCGGCAATGGTGCCGTTAACGGCGATGGCTAATGGTGTTTTTTCATAAAATTCTTTATCAGTCGAAATATCGCCCGTAATGTAAGCAGGGATATATGAATTGTTGAAATCCACTGAGGACAAAGATTCAAGTTGGTCAATAGAAAAGGATAATCCGCCGCTGGCTTCAATTTTCAGGTCCGTAATTAGACGCCCTATCAATGCTTGGTGAACACCGATTCGATATAGCCCATCGGGCCTGGTGGTACCCGAGCCGAATATCCTGAGTTTCCGCTTCAAGCCCATGTTGTCAAAATACGGGTGATTCACATTTGATTGATGTCGACTTTTTGACACTGTGGTTATTATGGCCTGACCATCAGTTTTCCACGGTATTTTGACACCCAGAATTTGACCTATTGTGGGAACGATATCGATGGTGAGAACAGGATCATCACTAATCTGACCGATCTGCTGATTTGGCGGTTTCATGATCAGCGGAATACCGAAAACATCCTTAAGTGTTCCTTGTTTAATTGTACCTCGTGCTCGTCTCGAGGAATTTGGCCAGAAGCTCACACCGTGATCCGCAGTAACAACAATTAAAGATTTATCATAGAGATTCTGCTTTTTTAACCGGGCGATCAGGTCACCAATCAGCTTGTCTGTGTAGCCCACTTGCAGCAAATGTCTCTGCTGTCCAAGTGTCACCAGCGAATCATTGTCACCCCATTGTTCCTTGGAAAGATCAAGTCCGGGGATATCGATCACATTGTATTTTTTATAGGCTCTGCCAGAAGGCAAAAACCTCCAGGGGACGTGGGGTAAAAGGGTGTGGTAGAAATAAAATCCGGGTTTATGTGAGTCAGACATCTTATCCAAAAAGACTGTAAATTCGTAAGACCGCGCCACTTCTGTGTAAGAGCGTCGCCGGCTCTCTTGTTTTTCCCCAGGTTGATGATCGCTAAAGTCTTTCCAGGTCTGAGAGATGGCTGGCAATTTGCCAGCAAAGTCTTTGGGAATGAGCAAATGTAAATAGACAATTGAAATATCCCTGAAGAGCCCGGCGAGACCGGTTCGTACAGACTCAGCCGTGGACCCGACAATATCCCCTCCGCACGACAAGTCCGGACAAAGTGACGTGTCAGTTTCAAAAACTTCAAGCTCGTGGCTGTTTTCAAATAATGTGAAAAGTGTTTGCGGATGATCTTTTTGAATGGGTAATTGACCAGGTTTAGGTCGCATCCCACTGAGTATTGCCGGTACGGATTCTGTGGTTTCACCACTAACGGTCTGGGCATTACGAAACCATATCGCATCATTCACAAGCGATGCGAAGTTGGGGTATCGGACTGGATCAATTTCGCCATTCTCATCGAGCAGAGATATCAACGGAAATTCGTCAAAAATGAGCATCACTATGGGTGTGTGAGCAGATATGTCCGACTCGGTGAAGACCCCGTGTTCACCAGCGGTTGAAGTCAACTTTGATATTTGTGGATTGAATAGAAAATATACGGGGATTATGAGAATCGCGGGCGACAAAAAATTGAAGTAAGTCCTGACTATTGAATATTTCAAGTAGCAAAAAACCGTTATTGCTCCAGCAAAAACGGCAATGACTATTGAGATTAACGCGGATACATCACTTAATAAATTTAAACTTAATACGCATATTGCGCTGGACAATATGAAAATCAAACAACCGTGAACGATGTTCGATACCTTTAGCCCAAACATCCGGGCAATGAGTTCTATTATTGCAATTAAGCCGGGAACAAGAAAACACAAAACTATTAAAAGTACAAAAATCTCATTCTGACCAGCCTTTCTTGCAACCAGAAATTCTACATTTGCACCAATCAAGTCCAACAAGGGCTGTGCAAAGAGAAGCCCTGAAAGCAAGAAGACATGCAAAATTTTTTGATAGAAAGGAATCTGAGATTTGACGATCATCAAGCAGTCACCGGTTACGGTCTGGGTTTAGGGAGTATATGCGCTGTATTATGAGAAATTTGAATTCTCCTGACATCCAAATCGAGGCTGGTGACATAAAGCCAAACTAGTGGACGCCTATAACTTTTCATTTTCAAGCTTTATGGAAGAGGTGTGTGGATGCTTTTTTCGTTAATCTTTGACACACCAGTACAAGAAACGATTCCCCGACTCCAATGACAGCTTCTCACGAATTTCAAAGTGCATTCCTAGTGCTATTTTCAGGTTCTTATGGCTGTAGTCATGGTATTTATCTTCTTTGTTGCGCAGCAGAGTTTTCACCTTTTCATCTGAACGGGAAATGTACTCTATTACCAATTGGTTCGTCAGACTAGCCAGCCAAGCGATGAACTCGTCCAATGGAACGTTAGCGCTGATCACCACGTGGTGGATCAATGCCAAGCACAGCACCAGGTCGGGCCTGGCACGGCTTACCAAGTCGTTGCGTTCGCGATTACGCCAACCCCATATCGGTGATGGATCGCACACGTTTTGCACCAGCGGAAGGATATTCTCCACCCCTTTCGCAATATTTTCCCGATACATGCGCTCGACCGCAAAGTGATCGGAATCCATGGCCAGGACCTGCTGCGCGTGTTTTGCCGCTATATGCGAAAACTGGCCGGTATTGGCGCCGATATCCCAGACGGTTTTTGCACCACTGTTGTGTGTGCAATTGTCGATGAAATCCTCTTTTGCCTTGTGATCCGTTTCGCTGTAATTGTGGAGCTCCTGATAATTGCCCCACTCGGAGCCTTGTCCGCCCCAGGATAACTTCCGCACCAGCTTGCGCGTCTTGCGCACATTGACCAGGATAAGTTCCTTTTTGAACCCGGCGGACCTGAGCTCGGACTTCACGTCCTGGCTGGTTGAGCCGTAACGGTTATCCAGTTTCGCCTGCAGCCAGACATGGGTCAGAACGCCGCCTTTGAATCGATCCCAGAAGCCGAACATGCGCGCCATGGTCTGAATACCTATCCCGTCGATACGCGAACGCATGATCGGCTGGATGTCGATGTCCTTGTAGGCCTGCAGCATCAGCGGGAACAAGAACATCTCGCAGAACTGGCGGTAGCCCGACCAGGTGCCCCCGGGAGCCAGGGTTTCAAAGGATGGGATGTCAATGAACACGGGCCTGCCGTTCACAAATTGAATGTTGTACGGTGTCGCGTCTTTCAATGTCATCTCGACCTTCAGGGCGGCCTCCAGCAGGTCGAGGGTCAAGAGCGCCGCATCCTGCAACATGCCAAATGTCCACTCATAAGCATAAGAGATCACTGGTACACGTTCGTGCTCCAGGAATCCGGCCCAACGTATTTTTTCCTCTTCGGGCAGGGGCACATCTTCGGCAGGCACTTCCCTGGTAGCGACCAGTTTCCCAGCATCGGAGAAATACCTGAAGAACTCGGTGGCCACCAGCTTGCGGTAATCGGCCAGCGCACCCTGGCTGATGCCACGCAGGATACGGTTGCCGCATTGGTAAATACGGCCATCACGGTCGCGGAATGAACCGGCGTCAATGCCGTATGAATACTCAGAGTTCACGCCAGGAGACTTGGCCCTATTTATCTTTGACTTGTTCTTGGTCTTCAACCTTCTTGCTGAAACTCAAGGCTATTCGAATCCTGTGCCAGAACAATTTCAGTACCAACCCGATAGCGGCAAACCCGCCCAATATCACCTGCAGCAACATACTGCCCGTGCCGGGATCGAGGTAGGACCAAGCCGATTGGGCAAACAGTGCAAGAGTAAGGAAAATTAGGTATTTCATCAGCATAATTCTTCAAGAGAGTAAATGATTATAATTTATTTAAGGATTATATTCTGAAGTACAAACCCGTCTCATAACTAGATAAACCGGCCACAGCAAAGCAAAATATTAACTCTGCGGGTATCAACAAGCGGAGAGCGGCTAGAACTGGTAAGTGGCGCTGGTCAGTCAAGACAGGTATCTGTCATTGGTTGTCTTGGAAGAATTTTTCTCGTGTCAACACAAGAGGAAGCAATCGCTGCGGTTAAAAACTACGAGAACGGCGATTTTTACCAGATCAAGATTTATAACAGCATGAACCCGGACTGGGTGCCGGCGATGATCGAAGAGGCGCACGCCAACGGTCTGAAGGTCGCCGGTCACGTGCCGGCGTTCTCAAACGCCGACGCCATGATCGCCGCCGGTTATGACGAGATGACCCATATCAACCAGGTGATGCTCGGCTGGGTGCTCGAAGAAGGCGAGGACACCCGCACGCTGCTGCGTCTGACCGCGTTGAAACGTCTGCCGTCTCTCGATATGGACGACCCGGCGATCGCAAAAACGGTCAACGCGATGGTTGAAAACCATGTCGCGATAGATCCGACCCTGGCGATTCACGAAAACCTGCTGCGCGCACGCAATGGCACGACCGCGCCCGGCGTCGTCGACTACATCGACCACATGCCGGTGGAGGTTCAGCGCGGCGCGAAAACCGCGTGGGCCGATATTTCATCACCCGAAGACGACACGGCCTACTGGCAGGCCTTTGACAAGATCATCGAAACGGTCACCCTGATGCGTGAACAGGGTATCCAGCTGGTACCCGGAACGGACCTCGGCGGCTCGTTCAGTTATCACCGAGAACTCGAACTCTACCAGTTGACCGGCATGACGCCAGCGGAGATCCTCAAATGGGCGAGCTACGACATGGCGGCCTACCTCGGCCAGCAGGATGAACTGGGTTCGATCGAGACCGGCAAACTCGCCGACTTCTTCCTGATCCCCGGTGACCCGACGGCGGATCTGAAAGCCATCAAGACCATTTCGATGGTGGTCAAGGACGGCACCTTCTATTTTCCGGACGAGATTTACCCGGAATTTGGTATACGCCCGTTTGTCGAAGCGCCCGTGGTGATCCAGCCGGATTTGTAATGGACCCCGCCCGGGAGCTTCAGCGTTAATCCGCGTGCGGTTTTTTGAGGTGCCTTTTCACACCCTTGTACAAGGGCGCCTCGATGAAATGATAAAAGACCCAACTGACCAGGGTGATGAAAGCGATGCAGGTTATGAAGCCGCTCAGCGCAAAACCGTTTGCAACCAGGTAATCGCGGATGCCGACGGAGTAGAACAAACCCAGCAAGATGGTGTGCGTCAGGTACAGTGTGTAGGAGGAATCGCCCACCCGCTTGATCAGGCCGCGAAAAGTGATGAAATCGTGTGTTTCCAGTAACAGCATGAGCCAAACCAGGCAGGCGCAAAAAGTGGCGATGGCGGCAAACCGGATATAGCCGTGGTCATCGCCGAGTTGCACGCCGGCAGACAGTGCGACGACGCCCAACAGCGCTGACACGACGATCCATTTTTTTGCCGCGATGGTTTGCCAGTAATAGAAAATGAGATAACCGGCCATAAACTCGAATATATACGGTGAAAGGAAGAAGTCCAGTAGCCCGTTAGCCCCGAGCCTGGTGAAAATGCTTTTCAAAACAATAAGCAATGACACGAGCAAAAAAACGGGTATCGGCCTGAACCGTCTTGAAGTCAGGACCAGGCCGATGATGAGATAGAAATACAGTTCAAACGTCAGGGACCAGGCGGGCGTTATCACCAGGCCGGCGTAATCGCCAAACTTCAGCAATGAAAAAGATTGAAGCAACTGTTTATCCGCCAGGTAAGCGGGGCTGTGAAAATAATAAATGATCAATGCAAGGATAAAGATCGGCCAGTAGCCCAGGTAAATGCGTGCGAACCGCTTGCTGAGAAAATACCGGCTGACGTCCGGGCCGTTACCGATGTTCGACGTGGTCCTGGCCATGACATAGCCACTGATAACAAAAAAAATATCAACACCGATGTTGCCGTGCAGGGCAACGAACTCAAAAACCGGGTTCGACAGGCCCATGGCCTTGAAATGCGCCAGCGAATGGTGCATGACCACCAGTAAAGCCGCGATACCTCTTAAAGCCTGGAGATTGAACAGCATAATGTTCCGGGTTCTGGGTTTTATGGGTATTTTGGCTTGCGAGTATACATTACCTGCTGCGGGAATCTTCAGCGGTTCGATTCGCTTGTCGTCAATATCCCACAAACGCTTTTGACCTATAATCGCACGCTTGCTGAGTGATAAAAGAACGGGATGAAAGCGAACAGGAAAACACCCTCAGCGTGGTTACCGATACTGGTCATCCAGCTGCTGCTGTTGAGCATTACGGCAGCGCGGTTGTTTGTCACGCGCGAGTCGGTGGAAGGCATGGACCAATGCATCTCGTGCCAGGCGATCACCATGGCCCAGCATGAAGCCGGCCTCTGGGTGTTGCTGTGGTTGCTGCTGTTGCTCGCCAGTTGGCCGATCCGTCCACTGCGCTGGATTTGCGTGGCGACAACCTGGTTTTTCGTTCTGGTTTTGGTCGCCGACGTGATGACCTTGCAACAGTTCAGTTTGCGGCTGTATTTGGCAGATATTTTAAAGTTTGGCCAGCAGCCCGTTTTCATTGTCGAATACCTGCAAAACCTGCTCGGGTGGTTGTGGATTCCGCTCGGGGCCATTGTTGTCATCGGACTACCCTGGCTGTTGTCATTTACCCTGCGACGCAACTTGTCGGGCAGCAGGGCGAGGGTGGGTATGCTGGCCATGTGCGCGTTGTCAGCGGTACTCTATTCACTGCCCGACAGGACCGCACACGCGCTGCCCTGGACCTACCTCAACCTGCTCGAAGCCAATTGGCCCAGCGGTACCGATGAACCGTTTTCGCCGGATTACGTTGACGAATTACTGGCAGATCCACCGCCGGAACTGACCACGCAGGTGTGCGGCCCGGGCCTGGCGACGGGGGGGGATGTCATCATCGTGGCGATCGAATCACTGTCGTGGTACCACTCGTCCCTGATGTTGCCGGAGTCGCTGGCGGCCACGCCGCTGCTCGACGCGGCGGCTGTCGATAACACCTGGTGGGATCATTTCTACGCCAACGGGTTCACCACCGACCACGGCTTGATCGCGATGCTGGCGGGCCAACTGCCATTGCCGGCGGTTAACCGGTACCGGAGTATGAACGTCTTCAACGGTTACAAGATTGATGAAGACACCTTACCGCGAAGACTGGCCCGTGACGGTTACTACAGTGCTTTTCTGACCTCGGGGCAACTGGCGTTTCTCGGCAAGGGTGACTGGCTTGCCAAGCTGGGTTTTGATCATATCGAGGGTCACGACCAGGCCGAATATGCCGATGCCGACCGCTTCGAATTCAGCGCCGTCGGTGATAAATTGCTTTACCGGCGGGTGATCAACTGGTTGAAAAATGAACGCCCCCCCAACAAGCCCGTGGTCGCTTTCGTCGAGACCGTCACCACGCACCCGCCGTTCATAGACCCCGACAGCAAAAAAGCGAGCGAGGAAGCGGCTTTCCACTACGCCGACCGGGCATTGGACGGGTTTATCAGTGAACTCGAAAGCATGGGTTTCTTTCACGACGGCCTGTTGATCATCACCAGTGACCAGCGTGCGCTGACCCCCGTCCGACCTGCCGAAATGGAAGCGTTTGGCCAATCGGCCGGCGCCCGTCTGCCACTGGTCATGATCGGTGACCGGCTGGCGTTGAAAGGGCGACAATCGACCGCCGCGCAGATGAGCGACCTGCCTTACAGCCTGGACTACTATCTCAGTGATGAAGCCTGTCACCTGCCCGGCCAGGGTAACCTGTTCACCGGGCAGGCGCCGGACTGTATTTACCAGGCTGACGGCAACCAGCGCAGCATCATCAATGCGTTTTGCACCGGTGATACCGCCAGCATATTGATGAATGGCGACGAGACGGAGGTAATCAAAGGCCATCTGCCGGATGCGCAACGCCGTATCCGGGAATTGAACTACCTGCGCGCGCGCCTGGGTATCCGTGCTGTCGATATCCATATCGTACTCTGAATCGCGGTTTTCCGTGCTGGACAACACCCCGCTGACTTTTTATCCTCACGGATCAACAACCAGGAGAACCGATGCCTGTCATTGAGTATTTCCCTTACAGGGGTCCAAACCGGCGTTTGGATACACAGGTGGTCGAAATTCTGCTGACATTCGGCCCGGCCGATGACACCGGGTTTCCCCGGCAGGTGTCAGAAATCAGGGAACCGTTGATCAACGGCGGCATCCTCGCGCCTGACGAGGTCTTTCCCCAACAGCCATTGCCCGCTGAGAGAAGCGCCTGGTTTACATCCTTGCTGGTCCAGACCGCCTTGTTGTTCCAGCGTAAAACCGGTCACCGGGTGAGCTTTTTTTCCATTTCAACCATGCCTGAACAAAAGCGCTGCCTGGCGTTGCTGGAACACGAACACTGTGATGTCGGCATGACGGCCGTCAAGCTCGCCAGCGAATTGCTGAACGGAGAACGCAAACTGCTCGCTGAACCCTTCCGGATGTTCAGCAAGTTCGCGGCGGATCGCTTGCTGCCGATTGAGACCGAGGCCATCATCAGGGCTGCGGACCGGCGCGGTATCCCCGCCATTCAACTGGAGCGTGATCCATTCAAGCGCGTGGACTTTGACGATCTGACCGGCGGCAAATGTATGCGGCAGAATGGCTTGCTGATGCTCGGCCATGGTGAACACCAGCGCGTTCTTGACGGCACCTGCTGTCTTGATTCTTCGGAAGATTTTACGGCTTTGTTCGAACTGGCGAAGCAGCAGGCGGCGATCCCCGGTCAGCCCTCGCCGGCCGATATGGAAGCGGCGGCAGACACCCTGTTG
This sequence comes from uncultured Gammaproteobacteria bacterium, assembly GCA_963801195.1. Taxonomy (GTDB): domain Bacteria; phylum Pseudomonadota; class Gammaproteobacteria; order Xanthomonadales; family SZUA-36; genus SZUA-36. The sequence goes on from CAWDDX010000005.1 coordinate 168,245, forward strand.
GACATGCTTTTTCCCGACGGGGAAACGCTGCGTATGCCGATCATCGCAATCACCGGCACCAATGGCAAAACCACGACAACGCGCATGGTCAGCCGGATCATGTCGGTGGCCGGACGCAAGCCCGGCATGTTATGCACCGATGGTATTTTCCTGAACGGTGAAATGCTCGAAAAGGGTGACTTTTGTGCACGGGTGGGGCATCTGAAGGTGCTGACCAGCAAGGCGGTAAATGTTGCCGTGCTGGAAACCCATCACCGCGGTATATTATATGGCGGTTTTGGATTTGACCGGTGTGATATCGCGATTTGCCTGAATGTCACCGAGGACCACCTGGGTTATGGGCATATTGATACCGTGGAGCAAATGGCCGAAGTCAAACGCGCCCTTGCCGAGCGCGCCAGCCAGGCCGTGGTGCTCAATGCCGACGATGCCCATTGCCTCGACATGCTGGATTATATGTCCGCGCGGCAGAAATGCCTGGTGTCGATGGTGTCGAGCCGCGATCAACTGCTTGCCAGGCACGGGGATATCCTGAGCTGTAGTTGTGTCCTGGAGGCACATAAAGATGGGGATTTGATCGTAATCCATGACGAACAAACGCGTCTGCCTGTCATGGCGGTTGACGCTATTCCGGCGAGCTGCGGCGGCACGGCGCGTTTCATGGTCAGCAACGCCATGCACGCGGCGCTGGCCAGCTACCTGTCGGGGGTGAATATCGAGGTCATCAGGCAGGCCCTCGGCGGTTTCAAGGCAGATTACGCAACCACACCCGGCCGTTTGAATATCTTCGATGAATTGCCGTTCCGCGTCGTTTTGGATTTCGCACACAACCCGGACGGGATGCGCAATATCTGCGAATTTGTTGACCGGCAGGAGATACCCGGCCGCAAGGTGGTTGCCTTTGCCGGAAGCGTTGACCGGGCGGATGAAACCCTGCGGCACATGGGGCATTCCATCGCGGGTCATTTTGACTTTTATTTCTGCAAGGAGCATTTGCGCGCCGACGGGACGCAACCCCGGCTGGTTGCCCGTATCCTGCAGCAGGGGTTGATGGATAAAGGCGTTGCCGAGTGCCAGACCGCGATAACAACACATGGCCGTGACGCCATTTTTGAGATTTTTGATTTCTGTCAGCCGGGTGATTTGCTGACGATGCTGCTGGGTCACGTGGAAAAACACCATCTGCCCGGTTACATCAGTGAGTACGCAGACACATTGAAACGCGACAAGCCGGCCCGAAATTAGATCACCTGTCAATGAGTCGCCTATAATGAGCCGTATATGTATACCCTTCTGATTGCGTTTTTCGTGCTGGCCATCGTGGTCTCTTTCCTGTGTTCCCTGCTGGAGGCGGTTTTGCTGAGCATCACGCCTGCATTTGCGCAACTCAAGTTGCAGCAGGGTGGCCGCATCGGGCGGCAACTGGCGGTATTCAAGTCAAACATCGACCGGCCATTGGCCGCCATCCTGACGCTGAATACGATCGCGCATACGGTGGGTGCGATCGGTGTGGGCGAACAGTCAACCAGGATCTGGGTGGACGCCAATCCCATGTTCACGGGGGTGGTCATACCTGCTGTCATGGTGCTGGCCGTTTTGATCCTGTCCGAGATCATTCCCAAGACGCTCGGCGCCAATCACTGGCAAAAACTGGTGCCGTTCACCGTTTCCACCCTGACGGTCATTATCTTCCTGCTCTATCCCCTGGTATGGGCCAGCCAGATCATCACGCGGTCACTTAAAAAAGACAAATCGCAAAGCGTGTTTTCCCGCTCCGAGTTGCTGGCCCTCACCGAGATCGGCGTCACAGAGGGCGTCGTCGAAAAGCAGGATTCAAAGATCATCGCCAACCTGTTTCGTCTCAATACGCTGGCCGTCAGGGACATCATGACACCCCGCCCGGTCGTCAGGCTGGCATCCGAAGAGCAAACCGTCAAGGCGTTCTACGCGTCCGCCGGTGTTCTGCCGTTTTCCCGCATCCCGCTGTACGAGGGCGCCATCAGGGAACATGTTTCCGGTTATTGCCTGAAGGTTGATATCCTGGAAAACCTGCTGAAGGGCCGCGGCGATCGTCAACTTGCCGACATCAGGCGGAAGATTCACGTGGTACATGAGTCGCTTCCTATTTCCACCCTGTTTGACCACTTCCTGCAAAAACGTGAACACATCGCGCTGGTCGTCGATGAATACGGCGGGATGGCAGGGATTGTCACCATGGAAGACGTGATGGAAACCCTTTTGGGCATGGAAATTACCGATGAATCGGACAGCATCGATGATATGCAGGCCCTGGCGCGTAAAAATTGGGAAAAGCGCGCGAGGCTTATCGGTCTGATTGAAGAAGCGGCCGATCCGCCTGATTGAATCGATCACGGCGCCCGTCACTGCTCTGTGCTTTCTGCGCTTCGTTCGCACTCCGCAATGGTGTAAAATCGACCTGTTTACCGGGCGCCCCTGCCTCGTAATTTCATTGCAGATTTATCCACTCACGGGATTCAGAAAATGGCCACAATAATTCGTCAAAACGACCTGATCGAAAGCGTCGCCGACGCGCTCCAATACATCTCCTACTACCATCCGGTTGACTTCATCCAGGCCTTGAACAAGGCCTACGAGAAGGAAGCCAACCCCGCCGCGAAAGACGCCATGGCGCAAATACTGATCAACTCGCGCATGTGCGCCGAGGGCCACCGGCCGATCTGCCAGGACACGGGTATTGTTACGGTATTTCTGAACGTGGGCATGGATGTCCAGTGGCAGGGTGACATGGGTGTCACCGACATGGTCAACGAGGGCGTGAGACGCGCCTATATGAACCCGGACAACAAGTTGCGCGCATCGATTCTTTCAGATCCGGACGGTGCGCGTAAGAACACCGGCGACAACACGCCGTGCGTGGTCCATTACCAGATCGTCCCGGGGGACAAGCTCGAAGTCCACCTGGCGGCCAAGGGCGGCGGTTCAGAGGCAAAATCCAAGTTTGCGATGCTCAACCCGTCGGACTCGCTGGTTGACTGGGTGCTGAACATGGTACCCGTGATGGGCGCCGGCTGGTGCCCGCCCGGTATGCTGGGTATCGGCATCGGCGGTACTGCCGAGAAAGCCATGATGATGGCAAAGGAAGCCCTGCTGGACCCGATCGACATACAGGAACTGAAAGAAAAGGGCGCGGCAAACCGCGCCGAAGAACTGCGCCTGGAGTTGTACGAACGCATCAATGCGCTGGGTATCGGCGCGCAGGGTCTGGGCGGTCTGACCACGGTGCTGGATGTCAAGGTCAAGGACTTCCCCACCCACGCGGCCAACAAGGCGATTGCCATGATTCCCAACTGTGCGGCGACGCGGCACACGCATTTCGTGCTCGACGGCTCCGGCCCCGCCCGCTTAAAAGCCCCGAGCCTGGACGACTGGCCCGAGGTCACCCGTGAAGTGGGCGACAACGTCAGGCGGGTCAACCTCGATACGGTGACGTTTGATGAGATCAAGGCATGGAAACCCGGCGATACCATTTTGCTGAACGGCAAGATGCTGACCGGGCGTGACGCGGCGCACAAGAAGATGGTCGACATGATGGCCGCGGGCGAAAAACTGCCGGTGGACCTGACCGGCCGTTTTATCTACTACGTCGGACCGGTCGACCCGGTAGGCGACGAAGTGGTTGGCCCGGCCGGTCCCACCACGGCCACCCGCATGGACAAATTCACCCGCACGATGCTGGAAAAGACCGGCCTGATGGGCATGGTCGGCAAGGCGGAGCGTGGTCCTGCGGCGTGTGAAGCCATCCGCGACAACCAGGCCGTCTACCTGATGGCGGTCGGCGGTGCGGCCTACCTGGTAGCCCAGGCGATCAAGTCCTCGAAAGTACTCGGGTTCCCTGAACTGGGCATGGAGGCGATCTACGAGTTCGAGGTCGAGGACATGCCGGTGACCGTCGCCGTGGACGTCAATGGCGAATCGGTACACAAGTCGGGTCCGGCGATCTGGAAGGAAAAAATTGCCGTCGGTAATTTGTAAACCAGATGTCGCTTGATCGGTGAAATGAGGTCAGGTTGACAACCCGTGCGCTTTGGTTTTTGGACCTTGGCGTGCCTGCCTCGACGGGCGTTCCATGGACTGTGAGTTTTTAGACCAAAAATTAATATTATCAATAACATATAGGCTTTAACAAGAGGATGCAAAATGCTATAATATGCGTGCAGCGCCGATTTGATATTCAGCTTGCGGGCGCCCTAAAAATTTAGCTAAAGCGAGGGAATATCGCGCACACATGGCTAAAGTCGAGGCGTGCGCACCTGGAGCAATTTCAGGAAATGTGTTGAGCCTCTGCCGCAACAGCTTGAATTTCGCAGGACGTGATTTTGGTGAGAGCAGGCATATCCCTTATTTCAGTCGTAATATTGGTTTGCCTCTGGCCCGGCATCTCTGTTGCACTGGAAACCATTCGAAACCCTGGCCGCACACCCATTTATACCAAAGAGGGAACAGCATCCTGCCTGCGTTGCCATTCCGGTGAAAAAATGCGGGCGATGTCGGCAAGCCCGCATTTCGACACCAAGATCGAGGGCACACCTGCAACGGTGCAGGGCTGTGAATCCTGCCATGGCCGCGGCAGCATTCACATCTCGCGGGCACATGGTGGCAAAGGATTTCCGCCATTGACCCGGTTTGGCCGGGGTAAAAACCAATCACCGCGGGAGGAACAACTGCAAGCCTGCCTGTCCTGTCATGCGGATAAAAGCATGGCAGGGGAGCAGATCGTGTTCCTCGGTGGCGCCCACGACAGGCGCAACATCAATTGTTCAACCTGTCACATGTTGCATGCCGAATCCGACCCGGTCAGCGATAAAGAAAGCCAGACCAAAACCTGTGCACGCTGCCATCGCAGGGATATCAGGGATCATCCGCGATTTGAGGAAAAGCTCATCGATTTTGAGGCGATGAGTTGCGCCACATGCCATGACGCCCATGCGCCTGCAGGCCCGCAGGAATGAAGGTTGCAACATGAACATGCACATAAAAATCACAAAGGGGCTGAATTTGCGCTTGGGCGGTGAACCGGAGCAGTCAATTCATGACGGACCGGAAATTCACCACGTGGCGCTGTGTGGACAGGATTACATTGGCTTGAAACCCCGGTTGCTGGTTTCAGAGGGTGATGCAGTCGCACACGGTCAGCCGTTGTTTATTGACAAAACGGACCCCGACGTCAACTACTGTTCCCCCGCACAGGGTGTCATTGCCGCCATCAACCGGGGGCGGCGCCGGGTACTCGATTCCATCGTAGTCCGCCTGGACAGATCAGATGCAGGAGGCCATGAATTCGAGCCACTGTCCGCCGGGAAACTGGATGACCCTGATCAAGACCTGGTGGCCGCAAGACTGCAACAATCGGGACTGTGGACGGCATTCCGGACCCGTCCGTTCAGCCGGGTACCGCACTCTGACAGCAGACCGGATGCAATCTTCGTGACAGCAACCGACAGCCGACCGCTCTGCGCTGATCCGGCAATCGTTGTTCAGACAGATCCCGGTTCTTTGATAACGGGACTCCGGCTCCTGCCCTCATTAACCCCGGGCGCTGTCTACTTGTGCACCGGTCCGGGCTGGGATATCAGGATACCCGAATTTGACCGCATCAGCCGTCACGTATTTTCAGGGCCACATCCTGCCGGCCTGCCGGGTACGCACATCCATCACCTGTACCCGGCAGGTCTCAAGCGGGTTGTATGGCAGATCGGTTACCAGGACGTAATGGCCATCGGCAAGCTGTTTTCAGAAGGCAGGGTGCCGGTCTCGCGGGTAATTGCCCTGGGTGGTGCCTGCGTGGCCAGACCACGACTGGTCAAAACGCAGGTGGGTGCATCTTTGAATGAACTGCTTGCGAATGAAATTCGCCCATACGCGAACTACAGGGTACTGTCCGGCTCGGCGCTCGACGGGCGTACCGCCAGCGCCAGCCTGGCCTATCTCGGCCGTTATCATAACCAGGTCTCGGTGATTCCTGAGGGCGGGGACCGGCGATTGTTTGGCTGGCTGGGCCACATCCGCAAGCACCCTGCGTCAACCTCTCAGCACGGTCGTTTCTCCGCGATGATACCCTTGCCGGTTTTTGAAAAACTGATGCCTTTGGATATTCTGCCTGCAGCCTTATTTCGCGCACTGCTGGTCAAAAACAGCGACCAGGCGCAGGCGCTGGGTTGCCTGGAACTGGATGAAGAAGACCTGGCGCTGTGTGCTTACCTGTGCCCCGCAAAAACCGACTACGGCCATGCGTTGCGCGTCAACCTTAATCAGATTGAGAGGGGCGGCTAGTGCGCCTTCAATTATCACATTGCAAGGCGTACTGGTGAAAGACTGGCTTTCCACACTGGCGACGTTCCCTGCCCGCTTTTTCTGGTCATCGAAATCAGTGACCCGGTCGGCACCCCACATCCGCGACACAAACAGTGTGCAGCGGCTGTGGAACTACTTCGTTATTGCGAGCCTGCCCACCTGGCTGATCGGGCTCTGGAGCCTCGGGCACCAGACCAATATGGCGCTAGCCGATTTTCAGATCGAGAAAGTCAGCGGCTGGCGTGGCTGGCTTTTGACGCAGTCGGGAATTGGCTTTGAAGCCGACAGTATCTTTGCCTGTTTCATACATGGCCTTTTGTATTTCATACCCGTGATCGCCGTCGCCCTGGCAGTGGGTGCATTTTGGGAAGCCCTGTTTGCCAAGGTTCGAAAGAAAACAGTTGATGAGGGCTTACTGGCAATTGCCTGGCTTTTTGCGTTGATGCTGCCGGCTACCGTGCCCATGTACCAGGTTGCTCTTGGTATGACTTTCGGTATTGTCATTGGCAAGCTTATTTACGGGGGCTCCGGCCGCTACCTGCTAAGCCCGGCCCTGTTGGGCCTGGCCTTCCTGGTGTTCTCGTACCCGGCCCTGCTTTACGGTGAGGGTGCCTGGGTGCCGGTAGCGGGCTACGACCAGCCTACCGTTCTGGCGTTGATCACAGATGAAGGTGGACTCGGTGTCGTCAACGCGGTGGATTACAGCTACTGGCAACTGTTCCTGGGTGATAAGCCCGGCGCATTCGGTGTTGTATCTCCACTGGGCGCAATGCTCGGGGCCGTCTTCCTGATAGTCACGGGTGTGGCTTCATGGCGGATAATCCTGGGTATAGCCATCGGGCTCATCGCTGTCGCGATGACCAGCAACGCGGTTGCACCCGACCACCACCTGTTTTCGGTGCCGTGGTACTGGCACCTGGTGCTGGGCGGCTTTGTTTTCGGCGCTGTATTTATCGCAACCGACCCTGTTGCAGGACCCTTGACCAACCCGGGGAGATGGGGTTTTGGCATGCTGGTGGGTTCGCTGACCATGGTTATTCGCCTGTTTAACCCTTCTTATTACGAAGGCGTGATGTTTGCCATTCTGCTGGCCAGCATTTTTTCACCATTGATCGATTTCGTCGTCATCGAGTTGAATATCCGCCGCCGTCGGATGCGTCTGCTGGAGCGAAGCCCGTGAACAGGGAATCACCCGGCAGAGCCATCCTGGTCGTATCGCTTACCGCCCTGGTCTGTTCCACCCTTGTATCGGCGGCGGTGGTCGTATTCCGGCCTATCCAGCTCAACAACCAGATGCTGGACCGCAGTCGCAACATCATGCAACTGACGGGCTTGCTGCCAGCCGACCGGGCCATCGAAGACAAGCAGATGCTGGCGCTGTACAAGAGCCTTGATATTCGAATCATCGATATTGATGCGGCTGGCTACAACGATGAAATTGATCCGCATACTTTTAGCGAGCGCAAGGCGCAAAATGACCCGGAAACAAGCGTCGCCATTCCGGCTGACCAGGACTGGGCCACGCTGGGCCGCCGTAGCCGTTTTGCACCGGTTTACATGGTCTGGAACGGAAGAAGGTCTCGACCGGGTAATCCTGCCGGTGCGCGGCAATGGCATGTGGTCGATGCTCTATGGCTATATTGCACTGGAACCGGACCTGAATACGATCGCCGGAATGACATTCTATGAACAGAATGAAACCCCCGGTCTCGGTGACCAGGTAACCCATCCACACTGGCTGGAACAATGGAAGGGCCTCCGGATTTACGATGATCAGGGCAATTTCCGTTTCAAGGTTAATGAGGGCCCGGTGGAACCCGGTTCATCAACAGCGGAATTCGAGGTCGATGCCCTGACAGGTGCCACCATTACGGGAAATGCTGTCACCGACCTGATGCATTACTGGTTCGGCCCACACGGTTACCAGCCACTCATACTGGCCTTGCGGCAGCACCCCCCCGAAAGGCCCGCGGAGCTTGAGCCATGAGTTCGATGCAGACAATCACGACACCCTTGCTGAAAGAAAATCCGATCACGCTTCACGTTCTGGGAATTTGCTCGGCGCTGGCGATCACCAATTCTTTGACATCCTCATTGATCATGAGCGTGGCCCTGATCACCGTTCTGATCATTTCCAATACGGCGATCAGCGCCGTCCGGCATTTCCTCCCGTCCAGTGTGCGTTTGCTGGTACAAATCACGATTATTGCATCGGCAGTGACGGTGATCGACCAGTTTTTGAAGGCATTCTTGCCGGATGCAGCCCGTTTGCTCAGCGTGTATATCAGCCTGATCGTAACCAATTGTATTGTTCTCGGCCGGGCCGAGTCCTGTGCGATGAAAAACGATGTCCGCACCAGTATTCTCGATGCGCTGGGTAACGGCCTGGGTTTCAGCCTGATCCTGATTATCGTGGCAACCATTCGGGAATTGCTCGGCAATGGCACGCTAATGGGCTACCGGATACTGGAACTTGCTCACGAAGGCGGCTGGTTCCAGGAAAATGCGTTGTTTTTGCTGGCGCCAAGTGCATTCTTTATCATCGGCTTCCTGATTTGGGGCATCCGTAGCTGGAAACCGGAACAAAAAGAAAAATCCGACTTTAAGCCCATTCCATTGCCCTTCCAGGAGGAACGCTGATGAGTGGTTTCATCGAAATCATCTTCCGTTCCGTATTCCTGGAGAATCTTGCCCTGGCCTATTTCCTGGGGATGTGCACCTTCCTGGCAGTTTCCAAGCGGATCAAGACAACCTTCAGCCTTGGCGTCGCCGTCATCGTGGTGGAAGGCATCAGTGTTCCGCTCAACAACCTGATCTACAACTTGATATTGCGGCAGGGCGCACTGGACTGGATTGGTCTCGGGCAGATGGATTTCAATTACCTGGGGCTGCTCAGCCAGATTGCGGTTATCGCAGCGATGATCCAGATCCTGGAAATCGTGTTGAACCGGTTTTTTCCAACCCTCTACTACGCGCTGGGCATTTACCTGCCATTACTAACGGTCAATTGTGCGATTTTGGGAGCCTCTTTGTTCATGGTGCAGCGGGATTATTCTTTCACCGAGAGTGTGGCTTACGGCCTCGGAGCCGGGATTGGCTGGGCACTGGCAATTGTTGCCCTGGCGGGTTTGCGTGAGAAAATGAGATACAGCGATATACCCGAAGGCCTGCAGGGTCTGGGAATTACCTTTATAACCACCGGCCTGATTTCGTTGGCATTCATGGGCATCGCAGGGATAAGTCTATAGGCGGCGGCATGCAGGAAATTTTCTTCGGCATCATTGTGTTCAGCGGCATTTTGCTTGTGTTGACCTTGCTGGTTCTTTGGGTACAGGCAAAACTGGTTCCCCAGGGTAACGTCAACATAAAGGTAAATGGTGAGCTGGATATTAAAACTCCCGTTGGGGGCAAGCTCATGGGTGCACTATCCAACGCGGGTATTTTTGTTCCATCGGCTTGCGGCGGCGGCGGAACCTGCGGGCAATGCAAGGTGAAGGTGCTCGAAGGCGGCGGTGCTCTGCTACCGACGGAGGCGTCACTGATCAGCAAACGCGATGCTGCCGCGGGCGAGCGGTTAGCCTGCCAGGTTGCCGTATCGCAGGACCTGGTGATTACGGTACCTGAAGATGTATTTGGTGTGAAAAAATGGCAGTGCAGGGTTCGTTCCAACGATAATGTCGCGACCTATATCAAGGAACTGGTGCTGGAACTGCCCGCGGGCGAGATCCTGGATTTCAAGGCTGGCGGGTATGTCCTGATCGAATGCGGACCCCATGAACTCAGTTATTCTTCATTCGATATTGACGAACAGTATCTCGATGACTGGGAAAAGTTTGGTCTGCTGGATATCCGCTCTGTTGTTACCGAACCGGCAGTTCGTGCCTATTCCATGGCCAGCTACCCCGAAGAAAATACCATCATCATGCTAAACGTACGCATTGCCACTCCTCCTCCGGGTGCAGGCGATAAAGTGCCCACCGGCATCATGTCGTCTTATATATTCAACCTGAAGCCGGGTGATACCGTGACCGTTTCGGGCCCCTATGGCGAATTCCTGGCAAAGGACACAGATGCGGAGATGGTTTTCATCGGTGGCGGTGCCGGTATGGCGCCGATGAGGTCACATATTTTTGACCAGCTCAAACGCCTGCACAGCAACAGGAAAATCAGTTTCTGGTATGGCGCCCGAAGCTTGCGGGAGGCTTTTTACGTGGATGAGTTCAACGCGCTGGAAGAAAACCATAAAAACTTCAAGTGGAACCTGGCTCTATCCGACCCACTACCCGAAGACAACTGGGATGGCCTGGTCGGGTTTATCCACGAAGTATTATATGAGAGTTACCTGAAGGACCATCCGGCGCCGGAAGACTGCGAGTACTATATGTGCGGGCCGCCGATGATGGTGGCAGCCCTGAAGCAGCTGCTCTACGACCTGGGTGTAGAGGAAGGTAACGTGTTGCTCGATGATTTTGGAAACTAGTGGAAACTAGCTCGATGGGCATTTTTATTGGAACACTGATCATTGTTGGCCTGTGCTGTCTCGCAATGGCGCTGGGGCAGATTCTGGATGATAAACCCCTGTCCGGTGGTTGTGCTAACAAGCCAAAAGGCCTGCCACGATGTGAATCGTGCCCAAAACGAAAAATTGCAGGAGATAACTGATGTTCAGGTCGGTATTGGTGAAAGATCACATGACGAGAAACCCGGTCACCCTGACGCCGGATATGGAAATTCTTAAAGCGACCCAGGTGTTGATCCACAAGGATATTTCCGGGGCACCCGTTCTGGACAGGCACGGCAGGTTGGTGGGGGTGCTCACCGAGCGCGATTGCATGCGCATAGCGATGCAAGCCGATTACCATGGGGTACCCGGTGGCCTGGTCAAAAATTTCATGAGTGAGAACCCGCAGTGTGTCGGTCCGGAACAAAGCATACTCGTGCTTGCGGACCTGTTTATCAACGGTCGCTTCCATCGCTACCCGGTGCTTGATAAAGACCGCCTTGTGGGGATCATCAGCCGCCGTGATGTGTTGCGGGCGATGGGCAAGTACTACGCTGCATAGTCCCGATAACCCCGGTGCGCGTTCGTCTTGCCGGGTTTTTTCGCAGATTGTGAACCCGACCCCTTTTTACCTTCCGGGATCTTTTTCCGGCTGCCAGTCCTGGTATTTCAGGTAGGCACCTTCCTCATCCCGGTATTCCGGGTGTTCATCAAGCCGCTCTGAAAGCCACTGGAACCACTCGTGAATGGAAGGGCGCTCGAGTTTTTCCCGCAACCACTCCGTATGTGGCCTGAGTACACGCCAACTTGCCTGGGTGGTGCCACCCATGAGCAGTTGCACGGTTTGGAACGGAACGAGCCGCTGGTAGACCATCAGGCCGATGGCTTCCATCGTCGTGCTGACCAGCAATGCGGCGTCCTGTAGTTCCAACGGGATAGATTCCTCCCTGCACCTCAAACATTCCTGCTCATAGTCCATGATCAGACGCAGGGCGCCGGTGAAATCCCGGCTCTGAAAGGTCCGCATGATTTCCATCGCGGCCGTTTCCTGTCTTTGTTGCCGGTAATGCCTTATTTCCACCAGGCCGAAAAAGACACCGCTGATCACCAGCAATGTGCCGATTATTTCAGCGATATTGGCCAGTACCTGTAAGTCCAATGGCGTTTCCTGTCATGTTCCAAAAGGGATTACCAAAATAATAGATGCTGACCGACGTAAAATACAGCCTTGCCGAAAAGTTGCAATCCTGATCCCGAATGGAAAGCGCCGCTTCACGAGGCGGGGCCGTCCAACAGTGTAGTTCGGAGTGTATTGTTCGAGATGCTTGTGAACCTGACCCATCTTTACGGATACTCGCTAAAAGTGGGTATGTCGGTCCCGTCGCAGCACCAGGCAGCACCCGAACCGGTAAAAATTCGAGCCTGTGGCGTCATTTCCGGTTCTGTATCGAGTGAGCCGGCGGGGATAAATACCATACCGGCCGCTTCGATAAAGCGCGGTACACGGCCACCGCATTGACCGCAGAACGTGTTGGTGAAGCGCTCGGCTTCGGGCAATTTGTAGGACCTTATCAAGTCTTCGCCGCTTTCCCATTCCAGTGTGCCCATCAGGAACAGGTTGCTCGCGTGAGCGGTGCCCGTGGCCTTGCGGCACCGTTGGCAGTGGCAATGGTAGAAGCGCGATTCCTCGCCGGTGGCGGTATAACGTACTTTCCCGCACAGGCAACTGCCAGACAGTGTAGATGCATTCATGGTTTTCTCCTCATGGGGGCAATGGGTATATGTTCAATTTACCCGCAAATTTGAGCACCGTCATCCCGGCGCAGGCCGGGACCTCCAAAAGATTAGCAGAGCGCTTATTTACGGCTTCTTTAAAGTTCACGGAAAACGTTGGGAGGTCCCGGCCTGCGCCGGGATGACGTTGCTACTATTGATGACATTGCTACTGTTCCAGACGATAATCCAGCGCCGGTGCACGGTCACCGAGCAACGGCGCATATTTGAAATCTTCACCGCGCTGTTCGAGCAGTTCGGCACGCGCCTTGGCAACAAGTTCGGGGTTTTCAAAGAAATCCGCTGCGGTCAGCGCCAGCGTCTTGGCCGCCAGTTGCAGACCCTTGATGCCGATATCCGTGCCGCCCGCGGCGATCGCCTGCCAGCTGTGCGCGGGTGTTCCGGGCACCCAGGTGGCGGTGGTGAACTCCGCGGTGGGAACATTCCAGCTGATGTCGCCTACATCGGTTGAACCCATGCCGATCTTTGTATCGGTTGCAAACACTTTCTGTTGCGAGCCGAGTTCGAATTCCGGTTCTGTCAGGGTCGGGTAAATGGTTTCCGCGAAGGCCTGTTCCGCTTCGTTATAGGTGATGCCGCCCAGCCGTTCGAGATTCTTCTGCATCAACCCTGCGATCAGTTTGTTGGGCAACAGGCTGAGATTGCCGTGCATGATTTCCCAGTCAACGGTGGTGCCCGTACCGGCAGCAGCGCCCTCGGCCGCCAGTCCCACCCGTTCCCAGATACTTCTGACGGTGTCGGCGTCCGGGTTACGCACGTAGTAATAAACCTGTGCGTAGTCGGGCACCACGTTGGGGGCTTTCCCACCGGAGGTGATGACATAGTGAATCCGGGTTTCCTGCGGCACGTGTTCGCGCATCATGTTGACCATGTAATCGAAAGCCTCGACCCCATCGAGTGCAGAACGGGCCTTTTCGGGCGCACCGGCAGCGTGCGCGGAAACGCCGTGGAAATTGAAGCGTGCTGAGCGGTTGGCCAGCGACGGCGACGCCGTGGCCCGGTTGACATCACCCGGGTGCCAGGACAATACCGCGTCCACATCATCGAACAGACCCTCACGGACCATGTAGACCTTGCCCGAACCGCCTTCTTCAGCCGGTGTGCCGTAAACGCGGATGGTACCCTCGATCCCGTTGTCGGCAAGCCATTGGCTGATGGCGATTGCGGCACTGACCGAAGCGGTACCAAACAGGTGGTGACCACAGGCCTGGCCGCCTTCATTTGCCGGTATTTCCTCACGCACGGGCGAGGCGGTCTGGGTGATGCCCGGCAGTGCATCAAACTCTGCCAGCACGGCTATCACCGGTTTGCCCGAACCCGCCTCGGCGATGAACGAGGTGGGCATGCCGGCGACACCTGACCTGACCCTGAAACCCCCGGCAGCCAGCGTATCCTGCAAAAGGGCCGTGCTCTTGAACTCGAGGAATCCCAGTTCGTGGAATCCCCAGATATCGAGTGCGATCTCCTTGTTCTTTTCGTAGCGGCCATCGATTTCACTGATCATCGAGTCACGCGAGTCTGCGATAACCAGTGTAGGGATGAGTAGCATCAATGCAAAAAAAGTGTAAGGACGAAATAGAATCATGGTCATTATCCTGGTTGAAGATTTGAAGTCGAAATATGACGCGGGTGGTTTCGGCCCTGTCACGACCCGACGCCCGCCATTTGTGACGCTGATCATAAGCGAAGTCCGGGGGCAAGAGGAAATAGTTCTGAACCGCCCGAACATAGTAACCTTTTTGCTGTTTATCACATCCAATAGGGAGAATACCAACATCAATCGACGGGGAAGCCCATGCTCCAGATGAAACAAATCAGGAAGGTTTATCGCACGGAACTCATAGAAACACATGCCCTGCGGGAATTATCGATATCGGTGGAAGCGGGGGAGTTCGTCGCGCTGACCGGGTCTTCCGGTTGCGGCAAAACCACGTTTTTGAATATCGCCGGTCTGCTCGAATCCTTCGACGCCGGCAGTTACCTGTTCGATGGCAGGGACGTCAGTCAGCTGGATGACGACGAGCGCTCGCTCTGCCGCAATCAGGGGATCGGCTTTATCTTCCAGTCTTTCAACCTGATTCCGGATCTCAACCTGTTTGAAAATGTAGATGTACCGCTGCGCTACGCAAAGCTGCCCAGGGCGGAACGCAGACAGCGGATCGAGCACGCACTGGAAACCGTCGGACTGGCGTCACGTATGAAGCACATCCCCGCGCAATTATCGGGCGGGCAGCAGCAACGCGTGGCGATCGCCCGGGCCATCGCCGGTGAACCGAAATTACTGCTGGCGGACGAACCCACCGGAAACCTGGATTCGGTCATGGCACAGCAGGTGATGGAGTTGCTGGAAGAAATTCACGCCCGCGGCACCACCATCGTCATGGTCACCCACGATCCGTTGCTCGCCGCGCGCGCGGGCCGGAATATCCAACTGGCGGACGGTGAAGTTATATTACCGCAGGCGTATGGGCAGGTTGCCGACGAACCGCTGGCGGTGCGGATGTGATGCGGGACGTCTGAATGTTCAAATACAACATAAAACTCGCAATCAAAAGTATGCGGCGCAATCCGGTCATGACCCTCTTGATGGTTGCGGCCATCGCGGTCGGCATCGGTGTCAGCATGACGACCCTGTCGGTCTATCACATGATGAGCAGCAACCCGATTCCGGAGAAAAGCGACGTGCTGTTCGCGGTCACGCTGGACAGCTGGAACCCGTTACGTCCGTTTGATGACGATCAGCCGGAACGGGCGCCGCACCAACTGACGTTTCACGATGCCGAACGCCTGATGGCGCTGGCTGCAGGAAAACGCCAGACTGCGATGTTCGAATCCAGCCTGATCATCGAACCGCTGAGTGATGATGATCTGCCGTTTGAAGCCGGTGCGCGTGTCACCTACGGAGACTTTTTCCAGATGTTCAATGTCCCCTTCATCTACGGCAGCGGCTGGGATAAATCGGCCGACAGCGCTGCCGAACCCGTGGTCGTATTGACCAAAAAGCTCAACGAACGTCTGTTTGGCGGTGAAAACAGCGTGGGTAAAACGCTGACCATGGACGGGAAAAGCTTCCGGGTGGTTGGCGTCATCGATAGCTGGGAGCCAACCCCGCGGTTTTATGATCCGATCAATGGCGGTTTCCAGGAAGTCAACGAAATGTTCATACCCTACTCGCTGACGCGTGTCATGGAGTTGAAATCTGCCGGCAGTGACTGGGGCTGGAAAAGCGAGGATATCCAATCGTTCGAGCAATGGCTGAATTCCGAATCCGTCTGGGTGCAGTATTTCGTTGAACTTGACAGCCCGGCTGAGCGTGACGAATACCTGGACCACCTCAACGCCTATGTGAATGATCAAAAGCGCCTGGGCCGTTTCGAACGCCCGTTGAACAACCACATTTACAATGTCGAGGAATGGATGGTCTATCACAAGGTCGTCGCCAGGGACGCCAGGGTGCTCGTTGGCCTGTCATTTCTGTTTCTGCTGGTTTGCCTGCTCTCAACGATTGCGCTGACGCTGACAAAATTCGTCGGCAAGAATGCCGAAACCAGCTTGCGGCGCGCGCTGGGCGCCAGCCGCCAAATGATATTCATGCAACAGATTGTCGAGGTCGGCCTGATCGGCTTAAGCGGTGGACTGCTTGGCTTATTGCTGGTCATCCTCGGCCTGCAGGGCATCAGCTTCCTGTACGACTCGACCGCTGGCGTGGTGAGGCTGGACTGGCTGATGGTGTTGACCGCCATCGGCGTCGCGGTGGCCAGCGGCGTGCTCGCGGGCCTGTATCCCGCCTGGCGTGTCTGCAACATTCCCCCGGCCACACAACTGAAAACACAATAAGGACAGCGATATGGATTTTGGACCCATGGTGTCATCACTGATGCGCAACAAGACCGGCGCGATACTGGTGGCCGTGCAGATTGCGGTGACCCTGGCGATCGTCATCAATGCGCTATACATCATCGTGTTGCGGGTCGAGAAGATCAACCGTGATCCGGGTATGGATGTCGACAATGTCATCGTTGTGTATGTACGCGGTTTCGGCAAGGACTTTGACGTTGTCGACAGCATTGGCAATGATATCGACCTGATCAAGGCCATACCGGGTGTCAGGGCAGCCACGGTCTCCAATCACGTGCCGCTGAGCGGTTCGGGTTCGGGGACCGGCCTGCGCACCAAACCCGATGAGACCATTGACGCGGTGCCCACCGGACGTTACCGCTGGAGCGAGGAAGGGCTGGACGCGCTGGGCGTCGCCCTGTCCCGTGGCCGGAACTTTCTGCCGGAGGAGGTGGACTACATTTTGGGAGACAGTGAGCCGCCTGCGCCGCCCTCTGTCCTGGTGACACAGAAACTCGCCGAAGACCTGTTCGGCGACGGGGATGCGCTCGGCCAAACGGTGTACTGGGGCAGCATGGAACCCTCGACCATCGTCGGCATCATCGGCCGCATGCACGGCTCCTGGGTGGGCTGGGACAAGCTCGACAATGTCGTCATCCAGCCCGGTAAGCCGGCCTATACCACCAACAAGTACATCATCCGCGTCGAACCGGGTATGCGTGACGAGTTGATGCCGGTCATCGAAAAACAGCTCGGCGAATCCAACCGGCACCGTGTGGTCAAGTCCGTGCGCTCTCTCGAAGAAATCGCCGCAAAGTCATATGACTCGGATCGCGGCATGGCGATTATCCTTTCGATCGTTATCTCATTGCTGATCGGTTTGACCGCGCTGGTGATCGTCGGCCTGGCCTCGTTCCACGTTACCCAGCGTACCAGGCAGATCGGTACACGCCGGGCGCTCGGGGCGAGACGTATCGATATCGTGCGTTATTTTATGCTGGAGAACTGGCTGATCACGACCATGGGTGCAGTGTTCGGCGCCGTGCTGACGGTGGCGGTCGCCTACTGGCTGGAGGTTTCCTTTGAATTGCAGCGTCTGGACTGGCGCTATTTGCCGGCGGGAATCGTCATCCTTTGGGTGTTGTCTTCGCTGGCAGTGCTCGCACCTGCACGGCGGGCGGCATCGGTGCCGCCGGCGGTTGCGACACGCAGCGTCTGATACGGCTTTCCTTTAGGTGTGGTCAGCTCACCCGGCCCGGCGGCAGGAAAGGGCTGATCAGTTTTTGCACGTCCACACGTGCCCCGATACGCGCGCACAGCATGAATGAGCCGACCAGTTTGCGGTGCAGGAACATGGTTTCGGGTGGTGGCACCTGGTATTCGTTCATGTCTTCGAACATCATTTCCAAACCGGCATCCCGGCCACGCGCGAAAACGTCGGAGGCAGCAAAATCGTATACACCGCCCCTGATGACCGGTTCCGAGACCAGGCGGATCAGGTTGAGTACGCGACCGACGTATTCGTCGCTGTTGCCCGGGTTGATATAACCCATTTTTTCCGCCAGGCCTCGCACGGCGTCATCATCGCCGTCGATCATCGCACGGGCAATTTGCGCATAACGATGGGTAAATTTTTCTTCGAAGCTCACGGTGGAGCCAAAATCCAGCAGGACGACACGGTCCGTTTCCGGTTGGTACAGGTAGTTGGCAAAATTGGGGTCCGACTGCATGGTGCGGAATTCAAACAATTCGCGGAACATCAAGTGCTGGAGCAGGGCGCCGACGCTGTTTTTTACCGCCTGCGGAACCCCGTCTTTGGCAAGCGACTCCAACGGTTCGCCGTCGATGTAGTCCATGGCGAGAATGCGCTTGGTGGTCAGGTCGTCATGGACCCCCGGAACCACGAAGCGCGGTTCATCCTCCACCAGTTGCCGGTAGTCCCTGAGATACTGGGCCTCGACGATGTAGTCCGCTTCCTGGTGCAACTGGCGTTTGGCCTCTTTGACGATTCCCGTGGTATCGATTTCACCCGGCAAAAGTTTGATCAAGCGCATCAGCAGGGCCATGTTGTCGACGTCACTGTTGATGCTTTTGGCCACGCCCGGGTACTGGACTTTTAATGCGAGGTCACGTCCGTCATCGGTAAAGACGCGGTGCACCTGGCCGATGGAGGCCGATGCTACCGGTTCGTAATTGAAGTCAATAAACAGGTCTTGCCAACCCTTGCCATACTCACGCCCCATCACCCGTTTGATCTGGGAAAGCGGCATGGTATCGGCCGAGTCACGCAGCACGGCCAGTACGTCGGCAAATTCCCTCGGCAGGAAATCCGCGCTTTCCATGGACAGCATCTGCCCCATTTTCATGGCGGCGCCACGCATGCCTGCGAGACGTTTGGCAAGCTTTTCTGCGTTGGTCGTGGTGAGTAAAGCATTGAAGGTTTCGCCGGGCTTTGAACTCACAAGCCGGCGCATGGACTCCGCGGCGCCACCCATCGCCAATTCACCCGCCGTCAGACCCAGCCTCGCGAGGCGGCCGAAACGGGTCGTGGGGACACGTGATTTTTTCATTGTGCCGGAGTAACCGCCGCCCGGGCTTTCGCAGGGGTGGCTATCCGTTCGAACAGGCGCCGGCCTTCCTTCTCATCGACTTTGACGCCAAAGCGGGTATCCAGCACTTCCCTCAGGTGTGCACCGTCTTCGAGCGCGTGTCTTTGCTCCCCGGAAGCGGTGATAAGCCAGAACTCGTGATTGCGCAGCGAACGGACCTCGTCAGCCAGGATGCTTGAAACCACCAGGTGGTTCACAAAGGTGGCGCCGGGATGTTTGTGTGAATAAAAATGACCCACTTCGCAGTCCGACTGGCCGTAGCGGGCGAGCTCAAAACGGTATAGCGAATAGAACGCACCGTCTTTCAGGGTCTGCATATGGAATTCGCCGGGACGGCCTTGTGCAATGCGGAAGACCCGAAAACTTTCCTGCGAGATTTCACCCGACAGGCTGACCGGGCAGCGGGGACCCATGGGGCCGAACCCGACGTCGGCCACATATTGCTTTCCGCCGGTTTCCACCAGTGTAATGCGATGCGTGAGTCCGGGGTGGTTATCCTGGTTGTAGATGACCCGGCCGAGATACAGGGTCACGTTGAAACCGAGTTCCTCGAGTACCGCCTGTAGCAGGCCATTCTGCTCAAAACAGTACCCGCCCCGCCGCCTGACGACAATGCGTTGGTAAAGGGACTCGATGTCCAGCGGGAGATCGTTTCCCAGCAGTGGCCCGACACTGGAAAAGGAAAAATTAGCGACGTGACGGCTGGTCAGGTCGGTTAAAAAGGCCAGGTCCGGTTGCCTTCGTTCAAGCTCCAGCACCCGTAAATATTCGTTGGTTATATCAGTGAGCGTCATTTGTCCTTCCTTTTGCCCGGGTGTTTTTTTGACCATTGTCATCCGGCAGGTGAGTTTACACCTAGAATACCCTGGTCATCATAAAACCATTCCGGCACCCGATATCGGGTTAAAATTAACACCTTTCCGGTACGGATTCCGCACGTCATGATCAGCTTGAAATTCAAAACCACTGACGCCTGGGCCGAAGGTATCGTCGCGGCAATGGACGTATTTTTGCCGGATCACGCGGCGGCGGAGAAGAAGGCCTCCAGCATGGCTATGACCATGGTGTCCCATTACCCCGACAAGCCCGACCTGGTTGCCGCCATGGTCGATCTCGCCATGGAAGAACTGGGTCATTTTCGTTCGGTGGTTAAAATTATGCAGGAACGCGGCCTGATCCTGCAGCCCGATGAGAAGGACCCCTATGTCAATGCCCTGCGCCGATCGTGCCGGCAAGGGAGCGAATTTTACCTGATGGATCGTTTGCTGGTGGCAGCTATTGTCGAGGCCCGCGGCGCCGAGCGCTTCGGCATGGTCGCAGCAGCATTGCCGGAAGGTGATCTGAAGCGGTTTTACGAGGTGATCACGCGTTCCGAGACGGGTCACGAAAAACTGTTCCTGCAATTTGCCGAAAAATACTTTGACCCGGCAATGGTCAACGAGCGTCTCGATGAACTGCTCGACACCGAGGCTGCGATCGTCAGAGAACTACCCGTCCGCACCGCGCTTCACTGAGCCGGGCCGGGCAGGGCAAGCAAAGTGGAAAAATACCTGCGGCACTACGCCGAACCCGAAATCTCTGCGCTCGATGATTTACCCGCACAGCCGTGCTGGGAAAACGTCATGGTCATTCCCGCCTGTAATGAGACCGACGGGTTGTTGCGGCCGCCACCGCCGTGCGGCGGACGCAGCCTGATGGTGCTGGTGATCAATGAACCGGTCAGCGCGACACGGGAAGTTTCAATCAGCAACCGGGTCCTGGCCGCGGCAGTGGAAGAACACTTTGTGCCGCTATGGCAATCCGCCCCCGGCGCGGGCCTGAGTCTTTGGCGGGACACGCTGGCCGAGCGCGATGTGCTGTTGGCGGACCGTTTCAGCGCAGGCCGGCAATTGCCCGCCCGGGGCGGTGTCGGTTTTGCCCGCAAGATCGGAGCAGACCTCGCGCTCAGCCTGGTCCACCGCCAGCGTATTCGCACCACCTGGATACACTGCACCGATGCCGACGTACAGCTGCCCGGGACCTACTTCAACAGCAGTAACAAGCTCGGTGAAAGGCGCTCGAAATATTCCGCGCTGCTCTATCCTTTCCACCATTGTGATGACCCCGACAAGGTGGAAAGCACTGAAGTCCTGCTGGCCACGCTGTTGTATGAACTGTCCCTGCGCTATTACGTGGCCGGTCTGAAATCGGCCCGCTCGCCCTATGCCTTTCACACCATCGGCAGCACCATGGCGGTGAATGCGCTGCACTATGCCAAGGTACGGGGCTTTCCCAAACGCGAGGCCGGTGAGGATTTTTATTTGCTCAACAAGCTGGCCAAGGTCGGTCCCGTGCTGGAAGGGGGTCTGGATTCAGGCTTTGACGCCATCGAAATTGCATCGCGCCGTTCCGACCGGGTTCCATTCGGTACCGGTGCCGCGGTCAACAAAATCACCGCGCTGGCCGACCCGGTCAGCGATTTTGAATTTTATCACCCGGCCGTGTTCGGCCTGCTGAAGCTCTGGTTACAGAGCCTGCCCGCAGTGTGGCGGTCAGGGTCTGCTGATCTCAAGATCGAGCTATTTTCCGGGTTCGCTGATAATCAGGATCAGGTCAACCAGGGCCGCGCGTTGCTGGCCGCTCTGAAAAAAATCAAAACGGACCAGGCGCTTGAACATGCCTTCAGGCAAAGCGCTGGCCTGGAGCAATTTACCCGCCAGATGCACACATGGTTTGATGCCTTTCGAACACTCAAACTGATCCACGCTTTGCGTGATTCGCGCCTGCCTTCAATCAATTACGCGACGCTCGAAGCCAGTCCGCTGTTTCACAAACTCCTGGCGGAAGATCCCGACCTGTCGGTTTTTCATGAACGATTACTCAATGAATCCGGGGCGGGCGCTTAAAACAGCCAGAACGCCGACGCTGATACCGGCATTACACACAGAAGCCCTTTGCAACGATTTACCGTATTTCATGGCAAACTTTGGATGGAAAAGGGGGCAGATGAATTTATAAACAATTAAAATAGCGGGCTGTGGTAAAAATAGTGGCAAGCCAGCGTCAAACGGGTTTTCGTTCCGGCTTGGACAATAAAGGTTTCAGGGATATCTGCAATGTACGATTGGCAAGAGAAATACAGTCCCAAGGTGACCACGCCGGAGCGTGCGGTCAGCAAGGTCAAGAGCGGTCAAAGGGTTTTTATCGGTTCCGGCGCGGCCGAGCCACAGTTGCTGGTCAAGGCACTTGCCGAGCGGGGACCGGAATTGGCGGATACGCAGATTACCCACATACTCACACTCGGGGTCGCCCCGTATACCGACCCGAAGCTCAAGGACGGGTTCCGCCACAATGCCCTGTTTATCGGACCAAACGTGCGTGATGCCGTTGCCGAGGGGCGTGCCGATTTCACCCCGGTATTCCTGTCCGAGGTTCCACGGCTTTTCCGCCGTGGCAAATTGCCGATAGACGTGGCGCTGATCCAGGTGACACCGCCCGACGAACACGGTTACTGCAGCTACGGCGTCAGTGTCGATGTCACCAAGGCCGCTGCTGAGAGCGCCGACCACGTGGTCGCCGAAATCAATCCGAACATGCCGCGTACACTCGGTGATTGCTTTATCCATATCAACGACATCCACGAACTCGTCCCCAGCGACATGCCGATACTCGAGGCGCCGGTGGGTAAGATCGATGACATCGCAGACCAGATCGGCCGGCATATTGCAGAACTCATCGAGGATGGATCAACCCTGCAGCTGGGCATCGGCACGATCCCCGACGCGGTCCTGGCATGCCTGGACGGCAAGAAAAATCTTGGCATCCACTCTGAAATGATTTCCGACGGTGTGATCGGGCTGGTCGAGAAAGGCATTATCAACGGTTCATGCAAGAATATTCATGCAGGCAAAATCGTTGCCAGCTTTGCCATCGGCACCCGCCGGCTCTATGATTTTATCGATAACAACCCGATGTGTGAATTCCACCCCTCGGACTTTACCAACGACCCTTTCCGCATCGCGCAAAACGACCGTGTCGTCGCCATCAATTCGGCGCTGCAGGTCGACCTGACCGGCCAGGTCTGCGCCGATTCACTGGGAACCTATTTCTACAGCGGCATCGGTGGCCAGGTCGATTTCATACGCGGTGCTTCGCGTTCCCACCAGGGCCGGCCCATCATCGCGTTGCCCTCCACCGCCGCTGAAGGAGCGGTGTCGCGCATCGTGCCTATCCTGACACCGGGCGCGGGGGTCGTAACGAGTCGGGGCGACGTGCACTACGTGGTCACCGAGTATGGCATCGCCGACCTGCACGGCAAGACCATACGCGAGCGTGCCATGGCCTTGATTCTCATCGCGCATCCGGACCACCGTGAACAATTGATGAAGGATGCGCGCGAGCGCAATCTCGTCTACAGCGACCAGGAGGCGGTTATTGGTCATGACGACCTGAACCTGCGTTCCTTTGAGCGGAAATTTACAGCGCCAAATGGCAAACCCATACACATGCGGCCGATCCTTCCAACCGATGAGGACATGATGCGGGATCTTTTTTACGCTTGTTCAGCGCAGACCTTGTATCATCGGTTCTTCACAAAAATGCAGTCGATGCCCCACCATAAATTGAAAAAATTCGTCAATGTAGATTACCTGACAAACATGGCGCTGGTCAGCGTGACGCGCGAGGACGAGCACGAGATGATCGTCGCCGTCGGCCGCTATTCGGTCGACAAGGCCGGCACCGCGGCAGAAGTGGCTTTCATCGTCAGGGACGACTGGCAAGGCCAGGGTGCGGGTATCGCCATGTTCGATCAATTGCTCGAAGTCGCCCATAAACGCGGCATCGTGAAGTTTACCGCGGACGTTTTACACGACAACGCGCGGATGCTGCACATATTTCACAAGTGCGCGCCCAACGCCATCGAGAGCACGCTGGAGGCCGGGGTTTATCATCTTTCCTTCAGCATAAAGCCCGGTGACAAGTTCAGCTAGCTTACCCGCCGCAATGTTCAAATGGGATACAAAATTTAATGCAGCTTATCGACATGATCGACGATCGTGTCGTCCACGACCGCCTGGACTGCCGTTTCAATATCGTCGATGTCGGTAAGGATTGGCCTGATGCCCAGTGACTGCAGGCCCTGGTAGGCGCCACGGCCCATGCCGCGGCTCAGCACGACGTCACAATCCCTGATATTTTCAAACATCAAATCGTGTGAATGTTCGGCACGGCGGCCAAAGCCCCTGCCCCTGGTACCCTGCCTGCCTTCATGCCGGTGCGACGAATGGCATAGACCCTGCTTGGGAAGGGATTTTCTTTCGACGATATGCTCCTCTTCGAGCGAGACGACTACATAGTTTTCAGCGCGGCCAAAATGCTTGCTGATGGTTTGTCCGTCATCGGAAACGATAGCAATTTTCATACGGGTCATGCCTCTTGTTCCAGGTGGTTTTTCATCACAAATGTACAACTATACATTTTGAATGTCAATTATATTTGTACAAAATGCATAAATATCGCATAATAGCCCTGAAAATCAAAACGGTGTTGAAGGCATGGGCGATAAATTGCTGGTAGGCGAGCGGATCAGGGAAATCAGGAACGGCCGGGGGCTTTCGTTAAGGGCATTGGCGGAGCTGAGCAATCTCTCGACCAATGCGATCAGCCTGATCGAACGCGGGGACAACTCTCCAACAGTCTCATCCCTGCACAACCTGGCAACTGCGCTGGCTGTACCGATAACGGCGTTTTTTGAGCAGAATCCCGATGGCCACGTGATCCATTTGAAGAAAAACCGGCGGTCAGCTTCCGAATCCGCGGGTGTCAAAATGGAGAACCTCGGCAGCGGCTTGCCAAACCAGCAGATCGAACCCTTCCTGATGAGCATCACACCCGGTAGCAGCAGCACAGACAGCCAGATTGCACACCCGGGAGAGGAATTTGTGTATGTCCTCAGTGGGGCTCTTATCTGCAGAATCAATGATCGGGACTACCGGCTTGAAGAAGGGGACAGCCTGCTTTTCCTGGCATCACAACCGCATGTTTACCAGAATCACACGAAGAAGGCGGCAAAAATCCTGATTATTTTCCAGCCCATGGTCGGACAACTGGTGGCACACCAGCATTACCCCGAGTAAATTCCGGCCAGGCCGGTCAGTCCTGCGGCAGCGACAACTGCCTGATCCAGTCTGTCACCACCTGCATCTGCTTGCCAGTTCTCCAGCGGTAGTCGGCGCCGGTGTAGCCCCACCAGTCCCAGCAGGCGTAGGGGTTCAAGTTGCCGGTAAGCACCTGCGGAAAAGCCAGCACGATATCGTTGGCCTCCGCCCATGCCAGGTAGCCGCTCTCCTGTATGAAGTCGGTGCCGACCTGGACGGCGGACTGGGCGCAGCCGTGCATCACCAGGTGGAGGGCGCAGGCATGGCCGTCCCCGGCGCAGGCCGGGGGTACAAACAGGTAGGCGATGTCGCTGAGTCCGGCCTCGGCGGCACCGGCCAGGGTGACGGTCTGCAACGGGGTCACTGCTTCCGAGTCCGGTGTTTCAACACCCGGATACAGGTACTGCAGGATGGCGCCGGCGGCGTCGAAATCGCAATCTCCCACGAAGGGTGCCTTGAGCGCGGTGCAGTCACCGCCATGCCCGTTGGTGGGGAAGTTGTGGCCGGCCGCGACGGTGTTCACATAGCTGATTTGTGCTGCCGGTGCCAGCTCGGCATAAAGCGCTGCGGTTGCATCACTCACACCCGCCGCAACGGTGCTGTCCAGCGTGCCGTGGAATAACCAAACCGGGTCATCGGCCAGGTTTTCCGTATCCGCGACAAGACCCTGCGCCTGCGCCGTGCGGATGCTCTCAGCCAGGTCTGAAACCGGAATCGGAATATCGGAGCTGCCCATGCAGCGCGCCATGGCAGTTGCAAGCGTACCGTCGGCGCAGCCGAAGGGCCCCGATGCGATGATGCCGGCACCGGAAAACAGGTCCGAATAGGCAATGTGCAGCTGGTGCGCCATCATTCCGCCGGCGGATATACCCGATACCGTAATGCGGTCCGGGTCTATTTTCGCTGCGGGGGCGGGCTCGGCCGATAGCGCCGAGGCGGAAAACAAAAGCGTTGTCAGTAACAGCTTATACATGTTCTTTTCTCCGAAGAAATAAATCGATGCCGTCAACGGCGGTCTGGGTTTGAATCTGGCTGACAAAATTATCACGTTCGGCCTGCAGACGCTGGCGCAGGGCTTCACCTTCGGTATTCAGCAATCTGCGGGTTCGCCGCAAGCTGCCCGGGTCTTTTTCAGCCACACGACGCGCCCATTCCAGGGCGGCCGCATCGCAGTCATCCTCGATGACCCGGTGAACCAGGCCGAGCGCCAGGCAGGTATCCGCGTCGTGGCTGGCGTTGCTTGCCAGCCAATGCATGCTCTGCTGGCGGCCGATGATACCGGGTAACAAGGCGGTCCAGCCGCCGTCGGGGCTGAATCCCACGAGCGAATAATAAGGGGTAATGGTGGCGCCGCGACGCATGATGACGTGGTCGGCGGCCAGCAACAACCCGAGTGAGCCACCGGTCACCTGCCCCTGTACGGCGCAGACCATGGGTGCCGGATGCATATAAATGGCGAGGATGACCTCATTGAGTTGCCCCACCAGTCCATCTGCGTACGCGGCGATCGTTTCCCGGTGGTCCCGGAACCCGGCAAGGTCGCCGCCGGTGGAGAACGAACGTCCCTCGGCGCGCAGGACGACCGCCGCGGCGTCCCGGCAATCCTCGTGTTCAAGTGCTTGCAACAGCTCCGAAAGCAATTCGGGCACCAGCGCGTTGTGACGGGCGGGGCGGTTCAGGCTCACGAGCGCGACCCGGTCCCTGCGCATCAATGTTACGGGTTTTTCAGTCGTCATCAGCAACGGCCTGCTCGAGGTCACCCACGTAGACAAGCGCCCGTCCTCTGGCGGCGAGGCTGCCATCCGGACGGTGGCAGCTGGTGGCGAGGTCGACAAGTTGCTTGTCCGGTCTCAGCCGTGTAATTTCAACCCGTGCGGTCAGCGTTTCACCTGTCTTTGCGGCAGTTTCGAAGCGCGTCTCCTGTTTCAGGTAATTGGTACCCAGTCCCGGCAGCTTCATACCCAGCAGATAGGAGAACAGGGCGCCGATCATCGGCTCCGGCACCTGTCCGCCGGTGACCTCATGTCCACTCAAGCGGGTGTACTCCTGGATGTCCCGGCGGCTGAACAAGCGTGTGACCTGCGCGCTGTCGCCCAATTTCATAGCACCACCCTGGCTAGCCCCGTGCATGTGATCACGTCATCGCCAACGCGCTTGACCTCGAGTTCCAGCTTGAACGCTCCGTCGATTTCGTCACTCACGCAAACGGAAAAACACATCGGTTCGCCGGCATACGTCGGCGCCGGAAACATCACCTGTTGTTCGCTGACCCTCCCGCCGGGTACGACGCGGTCAATCAGGCCGCGCAAGACGCTGCAAAGCAGTAATCCGTGCGCCACGGTGCGTCCGAATCGCGTGCCGGCACAAAACCCCGGATCAGTGTGAATCGGGTTGTTATCGCCGCTGAGGTGTGCGAAATCGTCAAAATCCGACTGGCTGAAGATTTTCACGATAGCGGTCTGCCTTGACCCGTTCACTGCCCACCCGCCGTCATCGGTGGCAGCAGGTGCTTTTGTACCTTACCCGCGGCCGTTCGTGAAAACTCATCCATCCATATAAAATACCTGGGCACCTTGTAGGCGGCCATGCGTTGTTTGCAAAAGCCCGCCAGTTCGCTGTCGGAGGGCGGCGGAAGACCGGGCTGAAGCAGCAGGTAGGCGCACCCCACTTCGCCCCATTTATCATCGGCCACACCGATGACCGCAGCCTCCAGCACAGCCGGGTGTTCGGCCAGCTGGTTTTCGACTTCTGCGGCATAGACGTTTTCACCGCCGGAAATGTACATGTCCTTGAGACGGCCAACGATGTAGTAGTAACCGTCTTCATCCTGGCGTCCGAGGTCTCCGCTGCGCAGCCAGCCGTCTGCGGAGAAGGCCGCTTGCGTCGCATCCGGGCGGTTGTAGTAACCGGGCGTGATGCCAAGCCCGGAAAACCATAATTCACCGGTCACACCGCGCGGAACGTCCCGGCCGTCTGCGCCGGCCAGTCTCACCGAGGCCAACATCTGCGGTTTACCCACCGATCCGGTCTTGTTGCCGGCATTGGCCGTGTCCATCAGGAAAACGGTCGGCCCGGTCTCGGTCATGCCCATGCCGTTGAGCACCACCGCGCCACGCGCTGCGTATTGTTCCAACAGCTTGTCGGGCATCGGCGCGCCGCCGCAACCCCAGCAGCGCACGCGTGTCAGGTCCAGTTCATCAAAACGGGGATGCAGGCTGATCGCCTGGTAAATGGCGGGCACGCCGAAAAACGTGTCGAGCCGGCCCGTTTCCAACAGTTCCACGGTCCGATCGATGTCAAACCCGGGTGTGATCAGCGTGCGGGCTCCCATGATCAGTGACGGCAGGGTTATCAGGTTGATGCCGCCGGTGTGGAACAGGGGCAGGTAGTTCAGGCTGGTATCATCGTCGCGCAACCCCATACCCTGGCCGATGTTGATGTAATTGGCCAGCGCCATGCCGTAGGTTTGTATAACCGCCTTGGGTTTGCCGGTGGTGCCGGAGGTGTACAGCAGGTACCAGGTTTCATCGGCCGGCCAAAAGGGCCGCCCTTCATAGGTTGCGTGCGCATCGCGACATCTGCGGTAACCGTGCTCGCCGGTCTCGTCCAGGTCGAGCAACACCCGCTCACCGTGCGCAATTTCCCCGGCGACCGCTGCGTCCTCGGTACCGTGGACCAGCCAACGTGCGCCGCAGTCGGTGATTAACGGCGCCAGTTCGCGTGCGGGCATGCGCCAGTTCAGCGGCACCAGGATGGCGCCCAGCTTCGCGCAGGCGAACAACAGTTCGAAAAACTCCACGCGGTTGCGGCACAAGATTGCAACGCGGTCACCCGGCGTAACGCCAAGACTGGCTAACAGGGCCGCGCAGCGTCCGCTGCGTTGATGCAGTTCCCGGTAAGTGAGTTGTTCTCCGCTGATGACATCTTCGAACGCCACCCGCAGTGGTGCCAGGTCGGCACGCCTGGCAAGGATATCGAATACCGGGAAGCCCACCGCTTCTACCGCGGCCTGATCCCGTTGGCAATCAGGTCCGTCACGATCTCGGCAACCCGGGAGGCGGGAACATCGTTATCCCACTCGGTGTATTTCATGCCCAGGAAAACGGCGATACCCATGATGGCCCAGGTCCAGGTTTCGTAGTCCCCCTGGCGGAATTCCCCGCTTTCACCCGCTTTTTTCAGGTTGTCCCGGTAGGCGTTGGCAAAGTCGTCGTAGTGTGCGCGGTAGGCGTCGTTGGCGACGAACTCGGCTTCCGTGATGATGCGGTAGATGCCCTTGTGCTGGCGGGCAAATTCAATATAGGCCTCGATACCCAGGCGTTCCGCCGCCATGCGATCCGGGGCGCCGGCCACCCGCTCGGCGATCCAGCGCCGGGTGCGGTGGCTCATGTAGGAGACCAGGTCCTGGAATATCTCTTCCTTGCTCTGGTAATAGGTGTAAAAAGTGCCAAGTGCCACCCCCGCCCGATGGGTGATCCCGCTGATGGCGGCGGCGTGGAAACCCTTGTCGCCAAATTCGATTTCGGCGGCCTGTAACAACTTGTCGCGGGTTTTTTTCCCGCGTGCCGTCTTGGGCGTTTTGTCGTTACTTGAAAGCTGATTCATGTTTCATAATGTTGCATACTTTGAATCGCTTGGCAAGCCGTTGTTGTCTGCCTGCCCGGGTTGGCCCGTAACCGCAAGGGGACCAGCAAGGCCGTTACCAGGCGACCGGCTGCTCGCCTGCCGCCTTGAGCTGGCCGTCCAGTGCTGCAAGCTCGTCGTGTTGCAATTGCCGCCACGCCTTGAGTGTAGCCTCCAGGGTCTGCAACAGGCTGTCGTATGCAGTGAGCGCATCGACGCTGGGGTCAGCATCGGCGCCATCCACCGCCTGTGCCAGGTTATCCAGCTTCATCGACAACGCACGCAGGCTGTCGGTGCGCCGGGGCGGGCTGCCCATCGAATTGCGCGGGTCCGGATGCAGGATGACACCCGAGAGATCTTCTGTTTTCGCCATCAGTTCGCCCATTTGCGCTGTCAGCTTGCCATCGGCATTTGCGACCCGTGCATCCAGCGCCTCGAGCAGCCTGGTAGCCTCGGCGCTGGCGGTGGCGTTGCGCACGGCAGCGTCTTCCACCTTGCGCGCGAGTTCGAACTCGCGTTGCAGGGCGGCATCTGACACCTTCACACGAGGATCGGGCAACAGTTGCAGCGGTTGCTCATAGCTTTTGCCGCCCACGGTGAGGGTGATGCGGTAATTCCCGGGTGGAGCCCAGACACCTGGCCTGGGTCTGCCACGTGACTCTGGTAAGGCCGGCGATGTATAACGCAGGTCCCATACAAAGCGATGCATACCCGCCATTTCTGACAGGCGCATCGGTACCGGCGCCCACTCCGGCGCGTATCCGAGTGTGTCCGGATCGGGCACTGTCACCTCGTCCGCACTGCTGAAACTCCGTACCAGGTGGCCTTGCGCATCATGCACGGCCAGCGTCACCGGACCCTTGACAGACGGTGGTAAAGCGTAATCGATGATGGCGCCAGCGGGCGGGTTTGCCGCGGTTGGCTCGTCCTTTGGCAGCGGCGTGCCGGTGAAGCCGGACGGGCGCGCGCGGATCGCAACGGCCGGCTTGAACAGCGTCGTGGCGTCGATCGGCACGCCAGCGACCTGGCGCAGCGCGCTGGTGTCATCCATGATCCAGAAGCCGCGACCGTGGGTGGCCAGCACCAGGTCGTCGCCATGGATGTCGATATCGCGTACCGAGGTCATCGGCAGGTTCTGCTGCAGCGACTGCCACTGTGCGCCGTCGTCGAAAGACATATACATGCCCTTCTCGGTGCCGGCGTAAAGCAGGCCCTGGCGCTGCGGATCGGCGCGTACCACGTTGACGAAGCCGTCACGCGGAATGCCGCTGTCAATACGGGCCCAACTGCTGCCGCCATCGCCGCTGCGGTAGATGTACGGTGTGTCGTCGTCGAGGCGATGGCGATCCACTGCCAGGTAAGCCACGTCGGCGTCGAATGGTGACAGCTCGATGCCGGCGATTTTTGACCATGGCGTGAGCGCCTCCGGTGTCACGTCGCGCCAGTTCGCGCCATCGTCGTCGCTGCGCCAGACCATCCCGTCGTCGGTGCCGACCCATAGCACGTGTGCGTTCAGCGCTGAAGGCGCGATGCTGTAGATGACGCCGCGGCGCTTATCGACGTGGTTGTCATCGGCGGCGGTGACCGCATCGAGCGTGGCCGGTGTTCCCGCGTCCTCGCGGGTCAGGTCCGGGCTGATCGGCGACCAATGATCGCCACCGTCGGTGGTGCGGAACAAACGCTGGTTGGCGAAATACAGCGTCTTGCTGCCGGTCTTGGAGAATGCCAGCGGCAGGGTCCACGCGCCACGGTAGTGTGCGGCGGGATAGGCCAGGGTGGGATCGATGTTGCGGGTCTGGCCGCTTGGCACGTCCAGTTTGTCGACCTTGTCGCCGTAGATGATGTCGGGGTTGTCCGGGTCGGGTGCGATCATGCCACTCTCGCCGCCGGCGGTAATTTCGCGGAACTGTTGCATGGTGATGCCATCGCCGCTGTTGCCGCGGCTGGGTAGCGACACCGCGCCGGAATCCTGCTGCGCACCGTAGACCCGGTACGGGTACTGGTTGTCGGTTGAGACGTGGTACATCTGCGCGGTCGGCTGATTGTGCCAACTGCTCCAGGTCTGGCCACCGTTGAGGGTGATGATCGCGCCCTGGTCAACACCGAGAATCTGCCGGTCGGGGTCGCTCGGGTCGATCCACATCTGGTGGAAGTCATCGCCGGTGTTGTCGCCCTTGAGTGCGATGAACTGCCTGCCGCCATCGTCTGAGCGCAACACGATGGTGTTCATCACGTAGACACGCTCGGCGTTTTGCGGGTCCACCGTGAGGCGGCAGAAATACCAGCCACGTTTCCAGATCCGCTGGTCGTCGCTGATATGTTGCCAATTTATACCGCCATCATCGGAACGGTACAGACCGCCCTCGTCAGCGGTAGCGTCCACCAGCGCATACACGCGCTCCGGCTGACTCGGCGCCACTGCGATGCCGATGCGGCCGGGATGCGCCGGAAAGCCGTTGCCCTGCACCGGGCTCCAATGGTTGCCGCCGTCATGTGACACATACAGGCCGCTGCCCGGTCCGTTGGACGGCGGGTACACGCTCCAGGGCGGGCGTCGGGTCTGCCACAACGCGGCGAAGATCGTGTCGGGGTCGTCCGGCTTGAACGCCAGGTCGATCGCACCGGTGTCGTCATTCCTGAACAGCACCTTGCTCCAGGTGGCGCCACCGTCGGTGGAGCGGAATACGCCGCGCTCCGGGTTCGGTCCATAGGCATGGCCGAGCGCGGCGACGAACACCACGTCCGGGTTGCGTGGATCGACCAGCACGCCGGCGATCTGCCGGCTGTCCTCCAGGCCAATGTGCGACCAGTGCTTGCCGGCGTCGATGGATTTGTACATACCGTTACCGTGGGCGATGTCGGAACGCATGTCCGCTTCGCCGCTGCCCACGTAGATCGTCTGTGGATCGGACGGTGCGAGCGCCAGCGCACCGATCGAGCCGACATTCTCGCTGTCGAAGATCGGCTCCCAGGTGCGCCCGGCATCATGGGTCGCCCACACGCCGCCACCGACCGCACCGAAATAAAAATTCCGGTTGTCACCCGGGATCCCCGTCACGGTCAACACGCGACCACCACGGAACGGCCCGATCAGCCGCCAATTCAGGTCCTGAAACAGCGACGGGTCGACCGTGGCATGGGCGGTGAAGGTGGTGCTGAGACCAAGAGCAAGGACGGCGAGACAAGAATTAAGACGCATGATAAATTTCCCAAGGGCAGGTCAGGTTAAAGTAGTTGATGACGAACAGGAAAGATTAAAACTCCCTTTGCTGATTCGGGCAAGTCCTTTCGCCTGGCGTTGCGGATTGCTCGGAAAACAGCACCCGACTAATCTTTACCCTCCAGGAATGCGTGGAACGCCCGGTTGAATTCTTCCTGGTGGGTGATGAAAGGGACGTGGCCCGAATCTTTTATGGCGACTTCCTCGCAATACCCGCCCGCACCCGCGTAGGCGTCCAGCAATGTCCTGATCTGTTCCATCATCGGTTGCGGCGGGTAGCGTTCTGCGCCCGGGAAGCCGGGCAAGCGACCGGTGGGGCCCCAGGTGCCCGGGTCGGACGCCGCACTGTTGGATACAGCCACATCATCCGCGCCATATATCCACAGCACTTTCACCTTGTTCTCCACTGCCAGGATACGTTCAACAAGGTTACCCACGTACTTTGGCGACATCGCATTCGTCGCGCCCCACTTGCCCGGTTTGACGTAGGGCCAGTTTGGTGACATTTCCTTGTCACCCGGCAGATCCTTGTCGCCGATATGTACCTGGAACATGGCTTCGAGCAGATCGTCCTCGCGCTCCGGAATCCACGGCGGGCCCCAGACCAGCAATCGCAACACGTTGCGGGGGCTGAACGGCGCCCCGGTGCCGTGGTCTCCGTCCAGCAGGCCCTGGATCAGGACCGGGTTGAGCAGACCGCCGCCCGAACCGGCGAAATCGTCATTCGTGGGTGTGCCCTGCGCGTCCCTTGTGCCGCCAAAGCCGTAGGGCGAACCGGCACCCGGCAGCGTCACCGACAGCAGACGTTCGGGCGCATCGGCCATGAACCACCACGCGACCAGACCGCCGAGCGAGTTACCGGCCAGGTGAAAACGGTCGTAGCCGAGATGGTCCATCAGCGCGACGGCGTCATCGACAAAGTCGCGCATGCCGCGTGTCGCGTCGACCTTGGCTGCCGGGTCGGCGGCGCCAAACCCGCGTTGGTCGGGCGCGATCGCCCGGTATCCGGGCGGCAGTTCGAGCATGGTTTCCTCCCACCAGGTGGCGGAGGAAAAATTGCCGTGAATGAACAACACCGGTGCGCCGTGGGCGGGACCTGCAAACAGCACCCGCGTGGTCAGGCGGCTGGTGGTGATCGTTTGTGCGTCAATACCGGGAAGTATCCGAACGTTCATACCGGGGCCTCTTTTTCAGAAAGCAGTTTCTTGTCGAGTTTACCGATGGCGGTCAACGGCATCGCGTCGAGAACGGTGTAAATACGCGGCAGCTTGTACTTTGCCAGCCTTTCGGTGAGAAAAGATTTCAGTTCGGCTTCATCAAAACCGGCGTCCACCACCAGGAAGGCCCTGCCGACCTCACCCCAGGTAGCGTGGGGTACGCCGACCACGGCCGCCTCTGCTACCTGCGGGTGAGCCAGCAACACCGACTCGATCTCGGCGGGGTACACGTTTTCCCCGCCGGAAATAAACATCTCCTTCGATCGGCCGAGGATCGAGTAACAGCCGTCACGGTCGCGCCTGGCGATGTCACCGGTGTGCAGCCAGCCGTCGCGGATGGTCCGGGCCGTGGCTTCGGGGTTATTCCAGTAACCCGCGATGACATGCGGACCGCGGATCAGCAATTCGCCTTCGATACCGTCTGCGCAGGTGTCACCGTCGTCATCGATGATCTTCATGTCGATGTGAAAGATCGGGTAACCGACGCTGCCGACCTTTTTCTGCACCAGTTCCGGCGGAAGCCAGAAATTGTTGCCGGATGCCTCCGTGAGCCCGTAGCCCATCTTGAAGTCGACGCCCTTGTCCCAGAATTTCTGCATGACCGGAAGCGGGCAGGGCGCACCGCCGCTGATGACGAGTTCCAGTTTTGAGAAATCGGCGGCCGCCCACCTGGGGTGATCCTGGAGCATCTGGAACATCGTCGGCACCGCGACATAGTGGGTGATGCCGGCGTGCTCGACGAGGTCGAAAGTCTCATCCGCGCTGAAGCCGGAACACAGGATCGTCGTACCACCGGTATGCACCAGCGGCGCCATGAAGATATTCGGACCGCCGATGTGAAAGAACGGAAGCTGCACCGCGGCCTTGTGCTGTCCGTTGATACCCCACGAGGTGATGGTATTCACACTGTTCCAGGTGACATTGCCGTGGGTCAGGACGGCGCCCTTGGGAAGACCGGTCGTGCCGCCGGTGTAGTAGATACCCCACGGGTCGTCCATTGTCAGTTGCGGCGCTTCGGGTGTTGCTGCGGACATCGTTTCGCGTTCCGCGAAATCGCGCTCACCCGGACCCGGCGAGGCCATGGCCACGACGTGTTCAACCGTCGTCAGCGAGGGTTTGAGTTGATTGACCTGCGATTGCCAGTCCTGGCTATAGATGAGAACCCCGGGCGCGCCACTTTCGATAATACCCTGCAATTCAAACGGGGTGAGGCGCCAATTCAGGTTTTGCAGCATGGCGCCGATTTTTGGCGCCGCCCAGAACAGGTCGAGGTACTCGCTCCGGTTGGAAGCATAAACGGCGACCCGGTCACCTTTGCCTACACCGAGACTCAAGAGGTAGTTGGCCGTGCGGTTGACCCGTACGTTCCATTCGGCGAAGGTGGTTTCCGTCTTCGATACGTAGTCGATGAGCCCGATACGTCCGGGCGTCAGCTTCGAGCGTTTCTCGAGCCAGTCGGTCACGGAATGAGATGGCTCGAATATGTTGCCGGTCCCCATTGCACTATTGCTCCCGCCCAGACGTAGCCGATACCCGCGGCGATAATGGCCATCGTGTCACCCGCTTTGAGACGGCCCTGTTCGATACCGGCCTCGATGTTGATGATGGCGTCCTGCT
Organism: uncultured Gammaproteobacteria bacterium; assembly: GCA_963801195.1. Taxonomy (GTDB): domain Bacteria; phylum Pseudomonadota; class Gammaproteobacteria; order Xanthomonadales; family SZUA-36; genus SZUA-36. The sequence continues at coordinate 204,133 of CAWDDX010000005.1, forward strand.
CACCGATATGGCCCACATTGGACATATATACACTTTGATCCTCCCTGAGACCAAGGTGTTCGAGCATCTCGCGATGACCCGAAGGCTTGACCAGGGACATATTGAAGAAATCGATATCACTGCGCTGATAGGGTGTGCCGTCACTTTTCAAACCCGATTTCTCGAGTGCGGCATCGGTACAGGTCAGCCAGTTTTTGATCGAGACTTCGCCGAGACGCGCTTTCATGGCTTCGGGCTCGACCAGTCTGAATTTGAATCCGCCCTCGTTGACCGCGGCGTCCGTCGGGTGTTGAACGGTGCCGCTGGCCGGTACGATGACGTGACGGCTCATGGACCCGTCCGCGATCAGGTGCATGCCGAGCACGCGGTTTTCGAACCAGTCGCGTTTCACAATCATCGCCCCGGCGCCGGCGCCGATGTTGAACAGGAAAGAGGTGTTGATGTCAGTGAGGTCGATGAAATGCGAGGTCGCATAACCGCCACCGATCAGAATCGTATTGACCGTAGGGTCATCGGCCATCAGGCCCCTGGCGAGTTGCAGGGCGGCAATGGTGGTTGCACAACGGGTGTGGACATCCATGCCCCAGGCGTTTTTTGCGCCGACTTTGTGAGCGAGATCAATGGCGCTTGTCCACAGCAGGTATTCGCGCCACTCCTCGGTGGTGCCGAGTACAACATCGATCTCCAGCGGGTCGATTCCCGCCTTTTCAATGGCCTTTCGCGCCGCGCGCAATGCCATCTCATTGGGGTGGACCTTCGGGTCCGCCACGAATTTGCGCTCGATCCCCAGCTTTTCCCTGACCACCCATTCGGGTAGCCCGCTCTGCCTGGCGATCTCCTTCGCGGTGACGTAAGTCTCTGGAAAGTACGTACCGGTGGAGACAATACCCATACTTGTCATGCGAATTCCTTTCCTCAGTGTTCTCGTGATCGCAGGCGGCTGTATTTGTAAGACGGTATAAAATAACATGAAACCTGATTCAGGTCTCATGCTAAGTTAAGAATGTGACAACCGCAAGCAGCGCTCTCAGGTACTTTAATCACATTGTAACTTGAAACTTGATTCAAGTTTCATCATGTTGCATACTCTGAATTGATGGCAAGGCCTGCTCCTTTCGCTATGCTCGGGGACAGGACGATAGCCTGATCACAATATAGGGCACACGAGATCAACAGGCCGGCAGAGACCGGTTTTGAATCACACTGGATGGAGATGAAATAATGCAGACGGAACAGAATAAGCGGAATGGCAAGCCCGCATGGCGTCAGTTGGTTCTGGGTATTGCGGTAGCGCTCGGAACGGTAACGCTGATTCCGGCAACGGCGCTCGCGCAGGAAGAATTACCGAGTGGTGACGGCGATTATGCGCTTGAGGAAGTCATCGTTACGGCAACCCGCCGGGAAGAGAGCCTGATGGAAGTACCGATCGCGGTCACCGCGATATCCGGTGAGGAACTTGTCGAGTTCGGCATGCTGGATATTACCTTTGTAGAGCAGATGACCCCCAACACGACGCTGAAGGTATCACGTGGCACCAATACCACGCTGACCGCATTTATCCGTGGCGTCGGCCAGCAGGACCCGGTGCCGGGTTTCGAGTCCGGTGTCGGCATCTACCTCGACGACGTTTACCTGAATCGCCCGCAGGCCGGGGTCATGGATATCTATGACGTCGAGCGCATCGAAGTGCTGCGTGGTCCGCAGGGCACGCTCTATGGCCGCAACACCATCGGCGGCGCCATCAAGTACGTGACCAAGCGTCTGAACCCGGATCGTGCTGAAGTCAGTACGCGGCTTTCCTATGGCACTTACAACATGCTCGACTTCGTCGCGTCCGGTTCATTGCCTGTCAATGACACCTTTCGGGTCGGCGCATCATTTGCCAGTTTCAACCGTGATGGTTATGGCGACAATCTCTATCTGACCAACCTGGAAAACTACAATAAGGACTCAGTGGGCGTCAGGTTCAGCGCCGAGTGGGAACCCACCGCGGACGTCTTCGTCAAGTTTTCCTATGACTACATCGATGATGATTCCGATCCGAAACAGGGGCATCGCCTGACGCCGGCGTTAAAGTCAGGTAACCAGGTCCTGGGCAATGTTTACGACACCGAGGCCGGGCTGAACTTCCCCAAGCAGTCGGTGAAAGCGTCGGGTTATTCGTTGTCGGCGCAATGGAATGCCAGCGACCTGCTGACGATTAAAAACATCCTCGCCTACCGCGATGACGAGACCTGGACACCGATCGACTTCGACAGCCTGCCGGTGGAGGATCTCGATGTACCCGGTGTCTATAAAAACAACCAGTTTTCCGAAGAACTGCAGTTCTTGTTCTCGGCCGACCGCTGGAACGGCATTGCCGGTTTCTATTACCTCGATGCGGATGCGGCCGTCGATTTTGACGTGCTTCTTTACCAACTCGGCGCGCTCTACGGCTTACCGGGCTACAATGCCGCCACCTCCGGCGACGTCAATACCAAGACCTGGTCGGTCTATGGCGACTTCACTTACGAGATTACCGACCAGTGGAGCGTGTCTGTGGGTGGCCGCTATACCTCGGACAAACGCACTTCAACGGTTTTGAGACAGACCAAGCTCAACGGCGCCTCCGCTGTATTCGGCGGCAGTGGCGTTGCGATTGCGACCACGTCCGACTTCCACGGCTCGGAAACCTTTACCAAGTTTACCCCAAGGGTTGCCATTGACTGGACACCGAACGACGATCAACTTCTGTATGCATCCTATAGCCAGGGGTTCAAGGGCGGCAGTTTTGACCCGCGTGGCCAGACCTCGGTTGCACCGGACCTCGATGGCGACGGCACGGTCAGCGAAGAAGAAATTTTCGACTTTATGAAGTTTGATCCGGAAACCGTCGACACCATCGAGTTAGGCTGGAAAACCACCGCGATGCAGGGCCGTGTGGATTCGAAGCTGGCGGTGTTCTTTTCCAGGTACACCGACGTGCAGATTCCCGGATCCTATGGTTACGATACCAATGGCGATGGCACCAATGATACCTTCATCGGTATCACATCGAATGCCGGTAAGGCGGACATCAACGGTGTCGAGTGGGAGGGTAATGCGATCCTGGCGAACGATTTCGGTAACGGCAACGGTAACGAATTACGTCTCGGCTGGGCTGTTGGTTATATCGATGCGCAGTACAAGGAGTTCGTTGACGCTTTCGGTGTCGATGTGGCGGATGACCGCGTTTTCCAGAACACACCGGAATGGACGGCCACCGGCATACTGACCTACTCCACCCCGACCAACCTTTTCGGAACGCCGGGGATGTTTTCCATGATCAACACCATTGCCTACCGCGATGACACCAGCCAGTTCGAGGTCCCGAATGAATACCTCGACCAGTCGGCGTACACCCTTTGGGACCTGGACTTCGTCTGGACGCAGGACGAGGGACACTGGAGCGCCGGTATCCATGGCAAAAACCTGACCGACAAGGAGTACAAGGTGGCCGGATACTATTTCCCGGTCACGGGCGGCCTGGGTCTGGAGGATAACATCACCGCTTTTTATGGCAACCCGCGCCAGGTGTGGGTCACCGTTCAGTACAACTGGTTTTGATGTTTGAAACCGGCTGATCAAAGGACGGCGCAGCAATTGCTGCGCCGTTTTCCTTTACACTGAAAAAATGCAAAAAACCGCCCTGACAGAAGGACAGCACCCGGTCACCAACCGTGCCTACGTGCTGTTTATCCTGGTCGTGGTCTACACCTTCAATTTCATCGACCGCCAGATCGTCGGTATCCTGGCGGTGCCGATCAAGGCCGACCTGTTGCTCACCGACAGCCAGTTAGGCCTGATGGGCGGCCTGGCGTTTGCACTTTTCTACACCGGCCTCGGAATACCTGTGGCCATGCTCGCCGACCGTTTCAGCCGCACCTGGATCATGACAATCGCGCTGGTCATATGGAGTGGCATGACCGCCGCATCCGGTCTGGCGACCAATTTCTGGCAGTTGTTCAGCGCCCGCCTGGGCGTGGGCGTGGGCGAGGCGGGTGGTGTCGCGCCGGCCTATTCGCTGATTTCCGATTACTTTCCACCCGATCAGCGCGCACGGGCCATGAGCGTCTATTCCTTTGGTATCCCGATCGGCAGCGCCATCGGCATTGTTTTTGGCGGTATCATCGCCAGCCTGATCAACTGGCGCTGGGCGTTTTTCATCGTCGGTATCGCGGGTATCATCGTCGCCCCGATATTCAGATTGACCCTCAAGGAACCGCCGCGGGGAGGCTTTGACCGCAAGCGCGAAATCGTTAAAGCGCCGAACCTGGCGCTGATCATACGTACGCTGATGACAAAACCGAGTTTCTGGTTGCTGTCGCTGGGTGCCTCGTTCTCATCGATGATGGGTTACGGCTTGTTTTTCTGGTTGCCGTCGTTTTTGGTCCGCAGTCACGACCTGACGCTGCTCAATGCCTCGCTGTTCTACGGCGCCATTTTGTTGCTGGGCGGACTGGCCGGGATCTGGACGGGCGGCTGGCTGGGCGACCGCTTCGGACAGGACAAACGTGCGCAATTCGCGCGCATTCCGGCCTTCGCTTTTCTGTGCGCGGTGCCGTTTTACGTTTTGGCGATACTCTCGCCGACGCTGACCCTGACGTTTTTTGTTTTGCTGGTGCCCACAGCGTTGGGACTGGCCTGGCTGGGTCCGGTGATCTCGGCCATACAGCACCTGGTCAGGCCGGATATGCGCGCCACCGCATCGGCCATTTTTCTGTTTATCAACAACCTGATCGGCATCGGTCTGGGCACCTACGCCATCGGCGCCCTTTCCGACGGCTTGAGGGTGCAGTTCGGCGATGAATCCCTGCGCTACTCGATCCTCGCCGGCACGGCTTTTTATATCATTGCCGCGACGCTGTTCCTGCTTGCGTCGCGCTGGCTCGATCGCGACTGGGAAGGCTGAACGGTCCGGGAAGAATTGGAGGTGAGTATGGGTATGCTGGAAAAGAAAGTCGTTATTGTAACCGGCGGAGCACAGGGCATCGGCGTGTGTGCGGCCGAACGTTTTGCCGAGGAAGGCGCCGTCGTCGCGATCTGGGATTTCAACGCCGGGAAGGGCGCTGCTGCCGAATCGCAACTCAGGGGCAAGGGTCATGACGTGCGTTTCCAGCAGGTCAACGTCACCGACATGGATTCCGTCAGGACGGCGGTTGAAGTGTTGTTAAAGGAAACCGGCAGGATCGACGTGCTGGTCAACAACGCCGGCATCACGCGTGATGCAAGCCTGTTGAAAATGACCGAGGAACAATGGCAACAGGTCCTGGACGTCAACCTCGGCGGTGTATTCCACTGCACCAAGGCCGTCGCCCCGGTGATGGTGGAGCAAAAGTCCGGTTGCATCATCAATACCTCATCGGTGGTCGGCCTGTATGGCAACTTCGGCCAGACCAACTACGTCGCGACCAAGTCCGGCGTCATCGGCATGACCAGGGTCTGGGCGCGCGAACTCGGACGCAAGGGCATCCGTGTCAATGCCGTTGCCCCCGGCTTCATCGCCACCGACATGGTCGGGACCATCCCTGCGAACGTCATCGAACAGTTTGTCGAAAAAACGCCGCTGGCGCGTATGGGAGAGCCCGTGGACATCGCCAATGCCTACGTGTTTCTGTCCTCCGATCTCGCAGGTTTCATCAGCGGTACGGTGCTCAGCGTGGATGGCGGACTGGTCATCTGAGTTTACCCCGCCGGACTTGATCCAGATCACCTTAGAGTGAGGGTCCGGGTGTAAAGAAATGCCCTTCGGGTTAAAATACCGGGTGCGGTGAGTTCACCGTTCCGGTCTCATCATGTGATGATTTGACTGCTTATTCAGACCTCGACCGGGGCACCCGCCGCTAAGCTTTCCAGTGTTTAATCGAGCACAAAGAGAGGATAGAAATCGCCGCGATGATGGAAATCACAATATGTGGGCGCGGAGGGCAGGGCGGTGTAACGCTGGCCAAGATAATTGCCTCGGCTTACTTTCTCAAGGGCAAGTACGTACAGGCATTTGGTGTTTACGCCGCGGAACGCTCTGGCGCACCGTTACAGGCGTTTGTTCGTGTAGACGACGAAGAAATTACCAATCACAACCAGGTTGAACACCCCGACCACATCGTCGTGCTGGATCGTACCCTGATCGCCTCGGGTATGGACGCCGCCATGAAACCGGGCGGCTTTATCATCATCAATACGCCCCCGGACAACACCCAGTACGAAGAACATTTTTCCGGACGGAAGGTGGCCACGGTTGACGCTACCAGCGTCGCGCTGGCCAATGGTCTCGGCACCCGTACCGTGCCGATCGTCAATACCGTTATGGTGGGCGCCATCGGCAAGGTGCTCGGTTTGACCCTGACGGAAATCCTGGCGGCACTCGAACACCTGAATTTCACCGGTGTCAACAAGACCTGCGCGCGTGAGGCTTACAAACTGGTCGCTACCCGCGTATTGCCGGGTGAAATCCACCGGCCACCGAGGAACCCCGTCAAGGTCCGCGTCGCCGACCTGTTCGACGAAGATGTCGGCGGTATGCCAAAGATCAAGACCGGCAGCTGGGCGACCGAAAAACCTGAACGGCGCCATCTGACCCCGCCGTGCAACCACATTTGCCCCGCCGGCAACGACGTACGTGGTTTTATCGAAGCGGTGGGTGATGAAGATTTCGATCGCGCCCTGGCTGTGCTGCTTGAAACCTCGCCGTTGCCGGCAGTTTGCGGGCGGGTCTGTCCGGCGCCGTGCATGGATAGCTGCAACCGTGCGGAATTCGACCAGTCGGTCAATGTCAGGGAAGTCGAGCGTGCCGCGGCGCACCTGGGTACCCGACCCGAGCCAAACCAGGCTTGGCGGGAGGAAAAGGTTGCCGTGGTCGGATCCGGACCTGCCGGGCTCAGCACCGCCTACCAGCTGGCGCGCCTGGGTTACCCGGTCACACTGTATGAAGCGGGTGATGAACTGGGCGGTGTGTTGCGCACCGGTATCCCGGCCTACCGCTTGCCGCGGGAAGTTCTCGACGAGGAGATCGACTACATACTCGGTCATGGCATCGACGTCCACACCGGCCAGGCACTGACACGCGACCAGCTGTTGACCCTGAGCCGCGAATACCAGGCCGTATTTATTGCAACCGGTCTGCAGAACGTCAGCGACCTGAACCTGGGTGACGAGGCGTCGGTTGAGCCGGTGCAGGGCCTGCACTTCCTCGAACAGGTGCGCAGGGGCGGCACGCGGCTCGACGGCCAGCGTGTCATCGTCATCGGTGGCGGCAATACCGCCATGGACGCCGCCCGTTCGGCCCTGCGTATCGGCGCTGGCGAGGTGCGCGTGGTGTATCGCCGTACCCGCAATGAGATGCCGGCCATCCGCGAGGAAATCGAACAGGCTTTGGAGGAGGGCATCCTCCTCGACGAACTGGTAGCGCCGTTGCACCTGCACGATCCGGGCAACGGCCCCGTGCTGACCTGCCAGGGCATGAAACTGGGGCCGCCCGATGACAGCGGCAGACCCCGGCCGGTCGCGGACACCAGCGCGGAGGCCCGCTTCGATCTGCCCTGTGACCTGGTGATACTGGCGCTGGGGCAGTCCCAGGATATTTCCATACTGCCGGAAGGTTCGGTGATCAGGGAGGGTGAGGCACTGCTGGGACTCAGTGGCGCCCCGTTCTTTGTCGGTGGTGATTTCGCCACCAATGCGGGTACGGTTTCGGCCGCTATCGGTTGTGGTCTGAGGGCGGCGCGGCACATCCACCGCACGCTGAGCGGTGAAGACCTGTTTCCGCCGCCGGAAGCCCCCGTTGCAGATTCCGGGCAGATCAAGTTCCAGCGTTTTGAACACCAGTCCCCTGAAGCGCTTAAAACACTTTCCCCGGATGTGCGCCGCAGCTGTTTCGACGAAGTGCACCTCGGTTTCCAGGCCGGCCCCGATGGTGCGGGTGCGGTGGCCGAGGCACAACGTTGCCTGAGTTGCGGGGTCTGTAACCGCTGTGACCGCTGCCTGGAATATTGTCCGGAGGGCATCCTGCGGCGCAGCGACGGCCAGGACGGTTACGTCTTTGACCTTGAATACTGCAAGGGCTGCGGTGTGTGTATGACCGCCTGTCCACGCGGCGCCATTTACATGACGGAATTGTGAGCAGAGAGGAAATTCGAAATGGCTAGAACGCTTGCAACCGGGAACAACGTGGCGGGACACGTACTGGCGCTGGCCGGCGAAGCCAACCGCGGCGGGCGTGGCTGCTGCTCGGGGGCCTATCCGATCACGCCGCAGACCGAGATCATTGAGTTCCTGTCCGCTTTCAAGTTCAACAAGGGCCGGGTCGTGCTGGTCGAATCGGAACACAGCGCCATGGGTGTGTGTATCGGCGCGGCGCTGGCCGGCGCACGCACCTTTACCGCCAGTTCGTCAAACGGCCTGGCCTACATGACCGAAAATATTTTTGCCGCCGGCTTTTATCGCCTGCCCACGGTCATGATAGCGGTCAACCGCACGCTGGGTCCGCCGTGGAATATCTGGGTGGACCAGGGCGACAGCCTGATGATGCGTGACGCCGCCTGGCTGCAATTTTACTGCGACAGCCACCAGGACCTCGCCGATACCATCCTGCTGGCGTTCCGGGTGGCGGAGGATCACCGCGTCATGCTGCCGGTGATCGTGGCGATGGACGGTTTTGTGACCTCGCACACGCAGATGGTTGTCGACCTGCCGACACAGGAACAGGTCGATACGCTGCTGCCGCCGTGTGAAATACCCCACCGCCTGAAACACGACCATCCGTCGACCTTTGGCGGCATGACGTTTTCAAGCGAAACCGAACACCACCGTTACGCCATACAGCACTCGATGGAACAGGTTTTCCCTGTACTGGAGGAGGCCCGTGACCAGTTCGAAGATGTCTTTGGCCGGCGTCCGGCCGGCGTGCTCGAAGCGTTTGATACCGAAGACGCCGAAACCATACTGGTGGCCTGCAATACCATGGCGCGGACCCTGCACAACGTGGTCAAGGCGCGGCGTGCGAAGGGCGAAAAGGTCGGCATGATTCGTCTGAAACTCTTCCGGCCCTTCCCGCGGGAGCAGTTGCTCGCGGCCATCGGACCGGCCACGAAAGTCGGCGTACTCGACCGTAACCATTCGCCGGGTTCGGGCGGCATCTTCTGGCAGGAAATCGCCACGACACTCAGGCAGCGCCCCGATGTCCTCCTGCAGGATTACCTCGTTGGCCTGGGTGGCGGTGATGTGACACCGGAAAACATCAACGCGATCATCGACGATCTGAACCGGCGCACCACTGCGTCGGACCCGGAATGGAAGGACACTTCAACATGAGCGCGGTCACCCCGTCCAAACCCTATGAATCACACCTGCTGCGGCCCGGCAATACCAACTGCGCCGGCTGTGGTATGTCGATCGGCCTGCAATGGCTCGACGAGGCGCTCGGCGACGAAAAACCGGTGCTGGCCATCCCGTCCTGCTGCGGTATCGTCACCGCGGGCGCGTTCCCGACCAGTGGCTATGGCGTGCCGACCGCGGCGACCACCTTTGCCAGTTCGCCGGCGGTGGCCACGGGTATTTCCGCCGTGTCCGCCATGAACGGTATCGACAACCCGGTGATCTGCTGGGCCGGCGACGGCGGCTCCTATGACATCGGCCTGGCGACCCTGTCAGCCGCGGCCGAGCGCAATGAAGACATCATTTACATTTGCTACGACAATGAAATCTACGGCAATACCGGTGGCCAGCGCAGCGGTGCGACGCCCGTGGGCGCCGTTACCAGCACCACGCCCGCGGGTAAGCCTGAACGCAAAAAGGACCTCATGGCCATCATGGCAGCGCACCGGATTCCGTATGCAGCGACGCTGTCGATCGGTCACCGCGAGGACTTCCTGCGCAAGGTCAGGTACGCCCGCTCGGTGAAAGGATTCCGTTTCCTGCTGATGCTGTCACCCTGCCCGACCGGCTGGAAGTCGGAACCCGACCAGAGCACCGAACTGATCGAACTCGCGGTGCGCAGCGGACTGTTCCCGCTCTACGAGATTTTTGACGGCTGCCGCTACCGGATCAACCAGCGCCCCGACGGCACCGGCATAGACACCTACATCAACCAGCAGCGCCGCTTCCGCCAGGTTTGGAACAACGCCGATGCGCTGCAGGCTTTCATCGACGCCCAGTGGCAATACCTCAATGGCATGGCGGCGGTATTCCCGGCAAAAGATGCGGGCCGGGGCCCAGGCTGACCGAATACAAGACTGGGATTAAAACTGTCAATTCTTACAGTATTAAAAATCTGGCGGCGATAGATAATTAAGTCAATGCAGGGGACAAGCAAACCTGCCCGGTTTCTGATCAACCGGGCAGGTTTTTTTAATTCAGGGCAGCTTCATCAGCTCAACCCAGTCCTCCATCTCGCCGAGGCTGCAGCCAAACTTCAAGTGACCCTTGCCCAGTTCCTGCTCAACGACGATCTGTTCGCAGGAACACCCGGCCGTGTCAAAGATATCGAAGGTAGCCTTGGGGCCTTTACCCTTTGGATCGCTGGTATCGAATATCCGGTCATCATCGGTCAGGGCAAAACTATTCGTCCGCAGTTCCACGGTCGGAGCGCCTTCGGGAATCACCGTGCCCGGGCAATAATCGGCGTCGTCGGTCACACCGTCGCCATCACTGTCTTTCACCAGGAACAGCACCAGGCCGTCGTGATCCGATGAGCGCAACGGCGTGCTGTCGTCGTTGATCAGGTCAACGGCGGCATCGCTGTTGCCACGGCCAAACTGGAAGTCACGCACCAGTTCGTCAAGGCCGCTGCTGGTCAGGGCGTGATCCAGTGCCTGGCCGTTACCCTGGAATACAAACGAGTAACGCTCACCGGCATCGATCATCAGCACCTGGTCGAGCAGGTCGGGGCTGACGTTGTCGGTACACGGGTTGGTCTCACAGACCAGGTTCTCGCCGGGTGTGACACTGCCTTTCATGAAGCCGGTCACATCGACATAGCCGTCGGTAAACTCGTAGGCGTTGAAGTCACCCGCCAACACCAGGTTGATGTCCGGGTTGGCGTCCTGCAACGCCTGCACGTTCACGGCGACGAACTGCGACTGTTCCAGGCGTTTCTGCCTGACCCGGTCCGAGGTTTCGATGCTGCTCAGTGAACGGCCGTGGATGGCCATGACGGCGATCGGGAAGTCACTGCCGTCCGCAACCTGGCGGCCTTCCAGCAACAGCGGTGGACGGTCGTTCAACAACGAACCGTCAACGCTCAGCTGTTCATAACGGCCCAGTTGCGTGACCTTGTCGACCACCACGCTGTCGCGTACCAGGAAACCGACATCGATACCGCCGATGTCATTGCCTTCTTCGAGGTAAGGCGTGTAATGCACCGTGCCATCGTCGGCCATGATCGTGTCGGCGAGGTCCTGCAGCACCTTGAGACTCTCCACTTCACTCACGGCGAGGATATCCGGCGCGTTCAGCACACCACGGATATAGGACGAGAACTTGGTCAGGCGGCGGGCGTATTCGTCCGTGTCGAGCACCGCGTCATCGGTGACCGTGAGCACGATGTCGGTGTCCGGATCACGCACAATGATCGGGGCATCGTCGATGTCGTCGAACAGGCGGTACAGGTTCAGGGCGCCGACCGTCATTTCCGCAACGTCGCGGGTCCTCACGGGCACCGGCAGCGGCGCCGGGTTCACGCTCAACGATGACGGCCAGAACTCGTAACCGCCAAACTCGTAGCCGATCGCACCGGTGGCATCGAAAGAAGAACCCGCCGGAATGATCTGGTTGGGCAGGCCAAGCTTGTCCGGATCCAGTTCAAACACTTCCGGGTTGCCGTCCCATTCGGGATAACCGGCAAGACCCGGGAACTCGATACCGGGTTCACGGTAGGTGCGCGTGCCCGCCGCTGTGATATAAACTTCCGCGATCGGATCGGTTCCAAAACCCTGGTTGGAAGCGGTCACGGTGCCGCCGGTAATCTGCACCAGCATACCCTCGTAGCACTCGAACTCGATCGAACAGCTTGGCGCCATCGGGTTGGGCGACGGCACGCTGTCGTCAAATACCGTGGCTGCCGGCAACGGATTTCCACTGCTGGTTATGCTGATCGATGAGCCTGCAGCAAACTCGGTAAAGTCGAAGAACTCCGTGACACTGCCGGATACGTCCACCTGGTCACCCACGGCTACCGCGGGGGCGCCGCCGGTAAATACGAAGATACCGTTGGAGGTGTCCGCATCGGCGTCCGCGCGGGCGTCAGGGGTTTGCATGAAGAAACCGTCGGTTCCGACTGCGGTGACGGTGTTGTCCGTGGTTGCGATGCCCTGGCCCGCGAAGGGTGAGGTGCTGCCACTGCCCTGGATCTCGTAGATTTCCAGCAAAGGACCGGTGGCTGTGCATGCGTCTGTCAGCGAGGTATTGCCAACACCGGGGGTGATGCAGGAGAAGACGAAATCCGCATTGTTCTGGTCGGTATCCATTCCATTCGGGTAACGCGAGATGCCCTTGTTGTCCTGGCCGGTGCTGCCCGAGTCACTGAGGCCGGCGCCCGAACCTTCGGTGTAAGGCGCCGCGGTATCACCCTCGTAACTGACGCTGTCGAGCACCACGTCCTCCCTCATCAGGGCAACCGCATCTGGCGCGCCGTTTTGTATGGAACCAATGCTGTCGAGATCGCAGTTGGCCACGGTGGCGGCGTTGGCACAGACCACGAAGTAGTCGCCGGCGCCGAGCGCAATCGCAGGCAGGGCAATCGTCTGGTATGTCGTGCCATTTGAGCCATTCACCAGCACCAGGCTGACACCGTCGAGATCGGCGGGCGAGTTACCTGCATTGATGATTTCTACGAATTCCGCAGTATCTGAGCCGGGTTGATCATAGTCGACTTCGTTGATGCGCAGTGGCGGCGGTGTCGGGTCAACACAATCGGTATTCTCCGGGCTATTGGCGAATCCCGGCGTAATACAGCGTTGACTGAAATCCACGTTATTGACATTGCTGTCGGCACCGTCCGGTATGCGGCTGATGCCAAGGAAAGGTGCGGATGACGAATCCGCAAGACCGTCGCCGCTTGTTTCTGTATAGGGTGCGGCCAGGTCCCCCTCGTAACTGACCGTATCCACCAATGTCGTACCGGCATACAGCGCAACACCATCCGGCGAACCATTTTGTATCAGGTTGGTGTCGGGGCTGACATCCAGATCGCAGTTATAGACGTTGCCGGCATCGCCACAGACGACGTAATAACCACCCGCCGGGAGCACAACCGAAGGCAGATCGATGGTCTTGTAAGGCGCATCGCCGTTGCCATTGACCAGCACCACTGAATAACCCGCGAGGTCAACGGGTGTGGCGCCCTTGTTCAAAATTTCGACAAACTCGGCAGCATCGGTACCGGGTTGGTCATAATCGATCTCATTGATCACCATTTCCGCCGCAGCTACGAGGTTGGTATCAAAACCGAACTGGTAATCGGAAGCCATGTTATCGGCGGTCCCATCCTGGTCGGCGACCTGTAAAGCGGTGATGTCAACCGTACAGTTTTCGTTCAGGACGAAATCGACATCCGGGTCCAGGTTAAAGGTTTGCGGACCACCGGAGAGTGTTGCGGTATGTCCGCCGGTGCTGCTGCAGTTGATGGCAAACCAGGGGTCGGTAACGGTGACATCTTCGCTGAACGAGATGGAAATATCGGCATTGACCGCCACGCCGGTGCTGCCATCGGCTGGCGTGGTGCTGGTGACGGTCGGTGCAAAATCGACAACAGAACAGATGTTCGCCGCCCCGGGTGTGCCGAGGTCGCCATCACCGAATGGGGTGGTTGCCGTACACCAGTTACTGCCAACATTATTGTCCAGGGCCGGATCCTGTAAAGACATCGACGCACCAGTCGGGTCAGGGAAGCCGGGCCCCCCGTCCCAGTTCACGCGGTCGATCTCTACCAGCGATCCGTCCAGCAAAACCAGCTCATCTCCGCCATTTGCCAAGGCGATGGAGGCATACTGGTAATCAACTGTCACGCCGCCATTGTTAGCGCTATTGGCGTCGACACCCAGGACCAGGTAACCACCCGCCGGCACCACCAGTGGACCGCCGTTATTGATGACATGACTGTCGGTGTCGTCGTCCTTTATTGTCCAGCCATTGATGTCCACGGGTGCGCCATCGGGGTTATAAAGCTCAAACCACTCCCCATTCGCATCTGCCACTACCGCCGGGTTCTGCATGATTTCGTTGATGACAAGTCCGGCAAATGCAGGTCCCGTAAAAAACATCATCAAAACACCCAGGAGTCCCATGCGGTGCTTTAGCGTAATAAAATTCGGTAGGTGACGGGTCAGGTATTGCTTGAGTGGATGCTGCATTTTGTTTCCTCTGAATTGGAAGTACTAAAATGGCCAGTCCTGAAAAACGAAATTTTCCAGTGGGTGATGGCTGAAATTGATATAAAAGTTTACCGCATATTTGTGCAGGACGTCAGCACGGTAAACTGAAATTGTGATAGACGTGTGACATTGCACAAAAAACCAATGGCTTGCCGGTTTGTGCAAAATTTGAAAATTGGTGTATATATTAAACTATGAAAGTAGCTTCTTTCATGTCATTCAAAGTCCTGTTCCCCGTACCACATGGGACACAATCGCAGATCGTGTCAGATGGGTGGGTTTCCAGGAAAACGCCCGTTGCCGTTTGTTCGGCTCTACATAATTTTAGGAGATGAACTTGATATCCAAATATTTCAATTCCCGTCTTGCAACAAGATGGGCGCTATTACTGTCCGTCTTTTTTCTGGTTACTGCCCATGCAGATGATGATGAATCCGGACTTAACGCCGCCGCGATGGATGAACTCAGAGACGCGGGAGTCGACAAATACCTTGGAACGTCCCAGTCGGTGGCAAGTGACTATGGCGTATGGACCAAATATGATTTTGATCCCGAATATGTCCCGGATGCGTCTTACCCCGCCGGCGTGCGTCCGGACGGCCCGGTTTGCATCGCGGGCACACCTTATTCGGTGTTTGCCCGGCAGGGCGACCCCAGGAAACTGTTGATCTTCCTGCAGGGCGGTGGCGCCTGCTGGCAGGATTTCACCCGGTGCAACATCCTGGCCGAAGACCAATCGCCTCCCGCGGACGGTCCTTTCCCGGGCGTCTTTGACTCCGGTTCGCCGGATAACCCGTTTGCGGACTACTCGGTTGTTTATATGCCGTATTGTGATGGTTCGACCTTTGGCGGCGATAACGACGTGAAGCTTGACCCGGCCTTCCCATACGGTCCGACACGTCACCACCGTGGGCTTCGCAACGCGAGCGCCGGTATGGATGTCGCGGGAGACATGTTCCCCAAGGCCAGGCAGATAACGGTCATGGGCCACAGTGCCGGTGGCGTCGGTGTTGCCGCATTCGCCCCGTTCCTGGCGCGTTTCGTTTTTGGTAACGACATCAAGCTCACCGTCTACAACGATGCAGGTCCTATCGTGGTCAACCTGGGTACGTCACCTGCCGCCGGTGGTCCCGACACCCCCTGGTTGTCAGTATGGGCACGTCAGAATGACTGGCAATTCCAGCAGTTCTATCCGCAAAGCTGTATCGACGATGGCCGCTGCAACGCCTTTGGCCAGCAAACCGGGATTATCGACTGGCGGCTTGAAAACGATTCGACCATCCGCGAGGGGTTTTATGAAACGGACTCCGACGCGACCAACCGGTTCTTTGCACAGGGCGACGGTACTCTGATGGCCCCGCTGGATTACCGTAACCTGATCCTCACCGAGCACGGTGCGCTCCACGAGGCATACCCAAGACGTTACAAGCGCTTTATCGTCAGCGGCGATGACACGCACGGCGCCGTCCAGGTAACCGCGCCTACACTTAACTTTCCTTATCAGCAGCCTTATGCCTTTTATACGCGGGAGGCGAACGGCACGCTTCTGACCGATTGGGCCACTGAATTTGTGCGCATCGGGCAACGCCAATCACAGTTTGGCTGGAAAGACATCGTCGAGGATTACGTTCCGGTCGCGATTCCGTAGAATCGTCCGCGTTTCGGTTACACTGCCTGTCTTTAGAGATACGAATGGAGACAGGCGGTGAAGGTTTTGGCATTTTTCAACAGGAAGTGTGTGTGTGCGGGCCTGGTGTTATTCGGCGTTTTGTCTTTCGCCAACAGCCAGGCCGCCGTGCCGGAGGCCGCGTACTCGGATATGCACTGGCGGCTGGTCGGACCCTTCAGGGGCGGCTGGGCCACCGCGGTTGCCGGCCATCCGGATAAAATCACGACCTTCTATTTTGGATCGGCCGACGGCGGCGTCTGGAAAACCGACGACGCCGGTGTGACCTGGAAAGCTTTATTCGACCATCAGGGCAGCGCCTCGATCGGCGCACTGGCGATCGCTCCGGGTAATCCGGACGTGATCTGGGTGGGTACCGGCCAGATCCAGCAGCGCTGGGATATCGCCGATGGCGACGGTGTTTACCGTTCCACCGATGGCGGTCAGACCTGGAAGCACGCCGGGCTGAGCGATACACGGCACATCGGCGATTTATGGATTGACCCGGAAGATGACAAAATTGCCGTGGTTGCGGCACTTGGCCATGTTTTTGGCCCAAACAAACAACGCGGCCTGTTCCGCACCGAAGACGGCGGTGAAAGCTGGCAGCAGGTGTTGTACCTCGACGACACGACGGGCGCCGCCGACCTGGCTTCCAGCGAAGATGCCCCCGGCATCCTGTATGCCTCCCTGTGGCAGGTTCAACGTCATCCCTGGCTGGATTATTTCCAACCCTCGGTCGGCGGCAACAGCAGTATCTGGCGCTCCGATGACGGTGGCCGCCACTGGAAGGCCGTGGAGGGCGTGGGACTGCCGGACGAACCGCTGGGCCGCATTGAACTTGCGGTCGCACCCGGTCATGACGCGCGGCGCGTGTGGGCGTCAATCGCTGCCGTTGATGGCAGCGGCGTTTACCGCTCTGACGATGGCGGCACCAGCTGGATGCAGGTCAACAGCGATAAAAGCCTGGCGTCCGATTACATGGGCTGGCTGACCGCGGACCCGCAGGACGACAACACGGTGTGGGCCGGCGGGCAGCCGCTGCGCCGTTCCACTGACGGCGGTGTCACGTTCAAGATCGTCGAGTCCTCGCCCGGGGGTGACGACTACCACGCGCTGTGGATCGACCCTGAGCGATACCCGGCGCATGATCACCGGCGCGGACCAGGGCGCCGTGGTGACCTTCAATGGCGGCGAAAGCTGGAGCAGCTGGTACAACCAGCCGACCGGCCAGTTCTACCGGGTCGCGGTGGACAACGGCTTCCCCTACCGCATTTACAGTGGCCAGCAGGACAGCGGCACGGTTTCGATCGCCAGCCGCAGTGATTACGGCCGTATCAGTTTCCGTGACTGGAACCCGGTCGGCGGCGACGAGCGTGACGGCGATGTACCGGACCCGCGCGATGCCAATATCGTTTACGGCGCCGGTCTGGGCGGTCGTATTTCCAGGTGGAACGCAACGCACCGCCCAGGTGCAGAATGTTTCACCGTGGCCGGTTTCGAGCTACGCGGCGAACCCCCTTGATGTCGAGTACCGCTACGACTGGATAACCCCGCTGGCGATTTCGGCGGCACCACCGCACGCGATCTATACCGCTGCACAGGTCGTGTTTCGTTCGACCGACGGCGGCCAAAGCTGGCAGACCATCAGCCCGGACCTGACGGGTTATGACCCATCGGCCCCCGCTTGCAGCGATGACGTGCCGGTTACCCGGGCCACGGTCTGCGGTTATGCCACGGTGTTCGCGCTTGCCCCATCGCCATTGCAGGACGGACTGGTATGGGCCGGCACCAGCAACGGGCGGGTGTACCTGACCGGCAACGCCGGTGATGACTGGCAAAACGTCACGCCCGAAGGACTCGAAGACTGGAGCAAGATCAACCTGATCGATGCGTCATCCAGCGACACGGACACGGCCTACCTGGCGGTCGACCGGCATCGCCTGGGTGATTTTTCACCGCGCGCCTACGTAACCCACGATGCGGGTAAAACCTGGCGGGAAATTGGCCACGGCCTGCCCGCCGGCGATTATGTCAAGGTGGTGCGTGCAGACCCGGCGGTCGAGGGCCTGTTGTACGCCGGCACCAACCGCGGGGCATTCGTGTCCTTCGATGATGGTGAGCACTGGCAGGGCCTGCAACTGAACTTGCCGACAACCGGTATCAACGACCTGCTGGTGCACGAAGACGACCTGGTGATCGCCACCCAGGGCAGGGCCCTGTGGGTGCTGGATGACCTGGGACCGTTACGTCACCTCGCCCGCTCGCCCGCGATCCCGGCGCCGCAACTGCTGACGCCCGCCACCGCCGTGCGCCTGCGTTTTAACCAGAACAGGGATACGCCGCTGCCGCCGGAAGAACCCACGGGTGAAAATCCGCCGGCGGGTGCGGTGCTGGATTACCTGCTGCCGGCGGATTTCAACGGCAAGGCAAGCCTGGAAATTCTTTCAGCCGACGGTACCGTGATCCGCAGTTTCGACAGTGAAACCGTGCCCGCGCAAGCCAGGGCGCGTGTGTATTTTGCCGAAACCTGGCTGGGCAAGCCCACGGCGCTGCCCGCCAGTGCCGGCCATCATCGCTTAGTCTGGAACCTGCGTTACCTGCCGCCGCCGACGCTTGCATCGGAATACTCGATCGCAGCCACGCCAGGGGAGCCTACCCCCATCCTGCCGGAAGGCGCGTTCGTGTTGCCCGGAACCTATACGGTGAGATTGACCGCCGCTGGTGAAACCGTCACAACCACGCTCGAGGTCGTGCTCGACCCGCGGGTGGATGCGACGCAGAACGATCTCGTTGCCCTGCTCGAATTCCAGCAGCAGGTCAGGACGGAACTGGCGCGCACGGTCAAACTTTTCGAGGAAATAGAAGCGGCGAACGAGACCGCCAGGGCGTCATCGGCGGAGACGGCCACGGGCAAGGTCGCAGAGGCGCTCACCGCGCTCGCCATCGATCTCGAACACGCCGATGCGCCGCCGACTTCGCCACAACGCGAATTGCTGGAATATGAAAAGCAGCGCCTCGAACAGGTGGAAAACGAGTGGAAAGGCTTGCGGGTAAAGTTACCCTGAAAAGATTAGAATAGGCGCTCGTTAATCTGGTGGAAATGACTTGAAAAACTCCGGCCTCCCGGCAACCTGGCTGACACCCGTTTTGTTGCTTCTTTCGCCCTGGCTTTTTGCCCAGCAGGATTCGGCTCCACCGGGTGTGAACGTCACACAGGCGGTCGTCAAGTCGTTTCCGCTGTCGGCCGAAGCCCTCGGTAATGCGAGGGCCAACGAGTCGGTGGACATCCGTCCCAAGATTACGGCCACCCTGACCGAGATCCTGTTTGAAGAAGGACAGGGTGTCGAGGCGGGCGCCGTACTGGTCAAGCTCGATAACCTGGAACAGGTGGCCGATCTTGCCGCCGCGCAGGCGGCGCTGGTGGATTCGGAAGCGAGTTTCAGACGCTCGAATGAACTGTTCAAGACCAATGTCGTCGCCAA
Organism: uncultured Gammaproteobacteria bacterium; assembly: GCA_963801195.1. Lineage (GTDB taxonomy): Bacteria > Pseudomonadota > Gammaproteobacteria > Xanthomonadales > SZUA-36 > SZUA-36. The sequence continues at coordinate 223,668 of CAWDDX010000005.1, forward strand.
ATCGCAACTGCTCCAGGACGAAGCCAGGAAAGTAGCCGATGAGGCCATGGTTTCGGTGGCCCAAAAGCGCCTGGCGGACACCGTTGTGCGCGCGCCGTTCGCCGGCCGTATCGGTTTGAGACGCGTCTCGGTCGGCAGCCTGGTGGACCCGGACACGGTGATCACGACGCTCGACGATACACATGTCATCAAGGTCGATTTCGACCTGCCGGAAATATACCTGTCACGCCTCCAACCGGGTCTGAAAGTGCTGGCGCACAGCGCGGCCTTTCCGGACCACACGTTTGCGGGTATGGTGTCGAGCGTCGATACCCGGGTGGACCCGGTCAGCCGCACGGTGCGGGTGCGTTCGGAGATGCCGAACCCCGACGGGCACCTGCGGCCGGGCATGTTCCTGACCGTCAAGCTGCTGAACGACACCATCGAAGCACTGGTCATTCCGGAACGCGCGCTGATACCCGAGCGCAGCGTCCAGTACGTCTACGTGGTGGATGACAACGAAATCGTCGAAAAGCGCGTGGTGCATATTGGCAGGAGGCGGCCGGGCGAGGTGGAAATAATCTCGGGTTTGTCGCCCGGTGAAATTGTTATTGTCGACGGCACCCAGAAGGCCCGTGAAGGGCAGCCGGTGGAGATCCTGGAGAGAGAAGAAACGACCCCATGATCATCTCCGATTACTCGGTCCGCAGACCGGTATTTGCCAGCGTCATTTCCCTGCTGCTGATCATTCTCGGACTGGCGTCCATGCAGCGTTTGCCGGTCCGCCAGTACCCGGATGTCGATGCTCCCGTCGTATCCATCGAAACACGTTACCGCGGTGCATCCGCGGAAGTCGTCGAAACCAAGGTCACCCAGGTCATCGAAGACCGTATTGCGGGTATCGAGGGTATCGTAAAGCTGACGTCCGACAGCCGCGATGAGCGCTCGGACATACGTGTTGAGTTTACCCTCGACCGTGATGTTGAAGCAGCCGCAAACGATATCCGCGACCGCATCTCGAGGGTGGTCAACAATCTGCCCAACGAGGCCGACCCTCCGGAAATCGCCAAGGTGGATTCGAGAAACCGCCCGGTCATGTATCTCAACCTGACCTCCGACCGGATGAGCGGTCTGGAGATTACCGATTACGCCGACCGTTACCTGGTGGACCGTTTTTCCACCGTGCCGGGTGTCGCCAGGGTACAGATTTCAGGCGCACGCAGATACGCAATGAGAATCTGGCTCAACCGCGAGGCACTGGCCGCGCGCGGGCTGGCGGTGATGGATGTGGAAAGCGCCCTGCGTTCGGAGAACATAGAGCTTCCGGCCGGCCGGCTCGAGTCGAAAACCCGCGAGTTTACACTGCGCACCGATACCGGATTCAGAACCGAGGATGATTTCAAAAGCCTGGTGATCGGCCGTGGACAGGACGGGCAGGCGGTACGCCTGGGTGAAGTGGCGGATGTCCGTATCGGTGCGGAGAACGACCGCAACGTGGCGCGCGCCAACGGCGTGCCCGCAGTCTCGCTGGGTATGGAACAACTGTCAAAGGCCAACAGCGTCATGGTTTCGCGCGCCATCCGTGCGGAGATGGAGAAGCTCGCGCCGGAGTTGCCGGAAGGCATGGTCCTGCAGGTCAATTATGACCGCGCCGAGTTTATCGAGGCCTCGATGAACGAGGTTTACAAAGCCCTCGCGGTATCGCTCATCCTGGTGCTGATCATTATTTACGTTTTCCTCGGATCCATCATCGCCACGCTGATCCCGGCGGTGGTCGTGCCGGTTTCGGTGATCGCGACATTTACCGTCATGTCCGCGATGGGCTATACCATCAACGTGCTCACTTTGCTCGGGCTGGTTCTGGCCATCGGCCTGGTGGTGGATGACGCGATCGTCGTGCTGGAGAATATCTTCCGGCGGATCGAGGACGGACAGAAGCCGTTACTGGCGGCAATCGATGGTTCCAATGAAATCGGCTTCGCGGTGATCGCAACGACGCTGGTGCTGGTTGCCGTGTTCGTGCCCCTGTCGTTTATCGAAGGGGATATCGGACGCCTGTTCCGTGAATTTGGTATCACGCTGGCCGCCGCGGTGCTGTTTTCCAGCCTGGTGGCCCTGACCCTGACCCCGATGCTCAGTTCCAAGCTGTTGAAGGCCGCGGAACTCAGAAAGGGGCCCGCGGTGCTGGTGGACCGGTTTTTCGTCCACCTGTCTGCCACCTATAAGCGTATGCTTGAAAAAGTCATCCAGTTTCCGTGGACGGTGATGCTGGCGGTGCTGCTGATTTCGGCCGGCACCGTGTTCCAGTTACAAAATCTGCCGGCGGAGTACGCGCCGAGCGAAGACCGCGGTGCATTCTTTATCTCGCTGAGGGCGCCCGAGGGCGCGACGCTGGAATACACCGACCGCAGCACCAGTGAGATGGAACGCCTGATCATGACGAGAACGGGTGAAGGTCAACCCATCAAGCGCTTCCTGACACGTTTGCCCGGTGGCTGGGGAAGCTCATCCATGAACAGTTCGACCATTATCGTGCTGCTGGAACACTGGGACAGGCGCAGCGAGCGGGATTCCGAAATTGCCAGCTGGGTATCCGGTGAAGCAGAGCTTATTCCGGAGGCGAGGGTATTTGCACGTACGCCGCGGGCGCTCGGCATACGCAGTGACGGCAGCCCGTTGGAACTGGTCCTCGGCGGGCCCGACTATGAACAACTGACACAATGGCGCGATACGCTGGTCACGGCCATGGAGGCGATGCCCGAACTGGTGCAGGTCGACAGCGATTTCCAGGAAACCAAGCCACAGATGAAAATCAGCGTCGACCGCGACCGTGCCGCCGCGCTCGGGGTCTCCCTGTCCAATGTGGGCCGCACCCTTGAAACCATGCTGGGTTCGAGGATCGTGACCACCTACGTGGACCGTGGCCGCGAATACAACGTGATTTTAATGGGGGAGGACGAGGCGCGCGAGTCGACCGATGACCTGACCAACCTGTATGTCCGTTCTTCCCTGACCAATGACCTGGTGCCATTGTCCAACCTCGTACAAATCTCCGAACAGGCCGGTCCGCCGGAACTCAGACGCTTTGACCGGATGCGCTCGATCACCGTGTCCGCCGGCCTGGCCGAAGGCGTCAAGCTGGGTGAGGCGATCGATAAACTGTATGCGACCGCCCAGGCGACGTTGCCGTCGAGCGTGCGTCTGAGCTGGGACGGCGAGAGCAAGGAATTCCTCGATTCCGGCAGTTCCCTGATGCTGACATTCGGCATGGCCTTGCTGATCGTGTTCCTGGTGCTGGCCGCGCAGTTTGAAAGTTTTGTCAATCCGCTGATCATCATGGTGACGGTGCCGCTGGCGCTGATGGGCGCGGTCCTCGGTCTCTGGGCATATTCCAGCTCGGTGAACGTTTTCAGCCAGATCGGCGTGATCCTGCTGGTCGGCCTGTCGGCCAAGAACGGTGTCCTGATCGTTGAATTTGCCAACCAGTTGCGCGACCGCGGATATGAATTCCACAAGGCCGTGATCGATGCCGCGGGCGTGCGTTTGCGTCCCATCCTGATGACCTCTGCTGCTACCACCTTTGGCGCGCTGCCGTTGCTGCTGGCGAGCGGTGCCGGCGCCGAATCACGTCAACCCATCGGTATCGTCATCGTATTCGGTGTCACGATTTCCGCCGTTCTGACACTGTTCGTTGTGCCGGCCCTTTACGTGTTGTTCGCCAAGCGCACCCATTCGCCGCAGCACATGTCGCAGATCATCGAAAAACTCCGTCATGGTATTTCCGGGAGTGGCGCGGGCCAGGAGGGGGTTGAATCCGTCGATGAAAAAACCTGAAGGCTGCTGCGTTCGTGCGCAGACTCCCCGGAAGAGTTCAGGGTAGAGGGACAGAGTAGATCTACTCTATCCCCGTGTTATATACGTTGATGGCTTTTCAGTACGGTCCGAGATTATCGACGATCCATTCCTCCATGACCTTGAGCGCCTGGTGGTAAGCGTCGATATCGCCGCGTGCTTCGAGGCTGAGTATCTTGTAGTCTTCTCCGCCAAATGTGCAGAATGAACTTATCCTGACTTTGGGCTGCGGCTCATTTTTGACCTCGTAAAAGTTCTGTCTCCTGCGCCAGCGCAGATCGAGCTTGGCGTATTGTTCGTCGGTCAGCGGGAAATCTACCCAGAACGATCTCATTTTTGGACTATGCATTTAGCTTTTCCTGTTTGTTTGTTCAGGGCCCGCCTGGCTCAACCGTAATGCGGGTAAACCGGCCGGTACATGTAGGCGTGGATTTCGGCCATCAGGTCCTCGGGCTCCTCTCGATCGGCAAGGCCGGTCTTGAAGGCAATTTTAGCAACTTCAAAGGCAATTTTGGCCGATACATCACGGATTTTGGATAGTGACGGATAAATACATCCATTTTCAAGATTGTAATCGCTCACCTGATTTGCCAGTGAGTGAGAGGCGGCGAGAAACATTTCGTCGGTCACCCTGCGGCTGCGGCTGATGAGCGCGCCCAGGCCGACACCCGGGAAGATATATACATTGTTGCCTTGTCCGGGAATATGGGTTTTGTTGCCGATCTTGACGGTATCGAAGGGGCTGCCGCTGGCGAAGATGGCCCGTCCCCCGCTCCAGCGGTAGGCCTGCTCTGCGGTACATTCCGCCTTCGATGTCGGGTTTGACAAGGCGAAGATGACCGGCCGTTTGTTGATCTCGGCCATGGCCTCGATGATTTCCTGCGAAAAACTGCCGGGCTGGCCGGACAGACCCAGTATCACGGTGGGTTTGAATGTTTTCACGGCCTCCAGGAAATTTTCTACCGGCGGCAGGTCCCTGGCATAACGCTGTTTGTGATCGGCGATTTTTTCACGGTTTGAAGTCAACAGGCCCTGGGTGTCGACAAAGCAGCAATGTTCACGGGCTTTCTCGACGGGCATGCCTTCCTCGACCAGCGCGGCGACAAATGCGTCCGCAGTGCCGATACCGGCTTCGCCGGCTCCTAAGAACAACAGGCGTTGATCGGGCAGCTTTCCACCGGTGATACGCATGGCGCTTATGATTCCGGCCAGCGCGACCGAGCCGGTCCCCTGGATGTCGTCGTTGAAACAGCAGGTCTTGTCACGGTATTTTTCCAGCAGGCGGAAGGCGTTGGTGTTGCCAAAATCCTCGAACTGGATCAGCACGTCCGGGAAAACCTCGCGCGCCGCTTCGACAAATTCATCCAGCAGCGCATCGAATTTCTCACCGCGTTCACGGCGTTGTTCCAGGCCGTTATAGAGCGGATCATTCAACAGGGCTTCGTTGTTGGTGCCGACATCCAGCATCACCGGCAGACACTCTGTCGGGTGGATACCCGCGCAGGCGGTATACAGTGACAGTTTGCCAATCGGGATACCCATGCCGTCGGCGCCCAGGTCACCCAGGCCGAGAATTCTCTCACCATCGGTGATGACGATGATACGGGCATTTTTGTGTGGCCAGTTATGCAGGATTTCCTTCACATTGCCGCGGTCATTTGAGGACACGTAAAAGCCCCTGGGTCTGCGGTAGATGTGTTGAAATGCCTGGCATGCCGCACCCACCGTGGGTGTGTAAATAATCGGCATCATTTCTTCGATGTGGTTCATCACCACGCGATAGAAAAGCGTCTCGTTGCGGTCCTGTAACGAGACCAGGTACAGGTAACGCGCAAGGTCGTTCGGTTTGTCGCGGACGTTGCCGAGTACGCGCAGTTCCTGCTCGGCAGGCGTGTGAACACGCGGCGGCAACAGGCCGTTCAGGTGCAGGGCTTTGCGGTCCGCATCAGTGAAGGCGGTTCCCTTGTTCCGTATCGGGTCATGCAGAATCTTTACACCGCGATGCAGTGCGGACGAGTGTTCATCTTTCATGGTCGTTTCCTGTGATTTTTGCAAGCATGGGACTGCTCATAAACTGAATTCGTGTACCTGGCGGACAGGCGGGATTCATCCTCATTGGTAATGCAAATGATACCACTATTGCCCATTGTTCAGGAGCGTTTGGGGGTCGGAGGCCATCCTAATTGATCTGGATCAATCAAGTGCTCCGCAAGCGTCCGCCGTTTCGCTTAAGTACTTGAATTAATGTTAAAATCGATGTCCTGAAAAGCGTGTTTGCCTTGCTTTTTAATCGCCATAAAAACAGCAACATACGTATCTTTTCATCGGGCAAGGCCATTAGGAGTACGCCTGGAAAATCTAATCTCTCATCGATCGAAATAGCGCTCATGGATTTCCCAAATCCAGGCAGATTTTCGAGATCTACTGAGCCTTCTCTATGTTTGCGGTCCCTACACCGCTTTGTACATTAAGGAGACAGTACGGATGGCACGTTCAACTTCAACTAACAAAGGTTGGCTAGTCACTTTCTCAGGTACTGGTATCAACCTCGCCCTCGGTGTTCTTTACACCTGGTCGGTCATCAAGGCAGCCATTCCCATGGACTGGGGCTGGACCGCCGCACAGAAATCCGACCCCTATGCAATTGCCTGTTTCGTGTTTGCGCTCGCCATGATCCCGGCCGGGCGTTTGCAGGACAGAATTGGTCCCCGTTGGGTTGCGACCATCGGCGGTGTGGCGGTCGCTTTTGGCTGCATAATCGCAGGATTGGCCGGCTCCAGCTACATCGGTTTTGTCGTGGGTTTCGGCTTGTTTGGCGGTGTCGGTATCGGCTTTGGTTACGCAGCCGCAACACCTGCTGCGGTCAAGTGGTTTCCGGCCTCACAGACCGGTATGATTGCCGGCCTGGTGGTTGCCGGGTTTGGCTTGGCATCCGTATACATTGCCCCTACAGCACAAGCGCTGCTGGGCGCTTACGGTGTTTCCAGAACCATGATTATTTTCGGTATCGCGTTCTTTGTGATCGTCGTGACCCTGGCTCAGTTTCTGCGCAACCCGCCCGAAGGCTACGTACCGTTTGATGCCAAGGCTGACCAAAGACCCAAAAACACCGCAGCAAGCAGACCCCCCGTGGATATGGAATGGCACCAGATGATCCGCACCTCAAATTTCTGGATGCTCTGGACCATGTATGCTTTTGGAGCAGCCGCGGGCTTGATGGTGATCGGTTCGGCCGCCGCCATGTCCAAGGCGGCTCTGGGGCCGGCGGCGTTTGTCGCCGTGGTGGTCCTGAGTTTTGGTAACGCGGGTGGACGCATATTGGCCGGCGTCGTGTCGGACATCATCGGTCGTCAGCTGACCCTGTTCTTCGCATTCCTGATGCAGGGCGCGCTGGTCATGATTCCGCTGTATTACGGCGACAATTCCATAGCACTCCTGTTTGCAGTACTGATGATCGGAGCCTGTTACGGCGCCAACCTTGCACTCTTTCCTTCGGCGACCAAGGATTATTTCGGTCTGAAATCATTTGGACTTAACTACGGCGTCATGTTTACCGCATGGGGGGTTGGTGGTCTCATACTGCCACGCATCGCAGGGATGGCCAAGGACATCACCGGCAAGGAAGACCTGGCTTTTTATATTGCATCCGGACTGATGGTGTGTGGCGCCATATTGGCCCTGGTCAATATGGCGATGACCCGTGGTCACAGTGACAAAAAGAGCAAGACCAGCCGCAAAAAAGATAAGGCCATTCATCCCGGCCGTCATGCTTTGGGTGTCTGAGTGAATATGCAGGGCGCGTCAATATTTACGCGCCCTGCAGTATTCAGTGTGGCTGTGCCAGCTATACATCACCAGGCGTATCGATGCTGATATTCATGCTGGCCAGCTTCATTCGCGCCACCTGCTGATCAATTTCTTCCGGCACCCCGAACACGCCGGGTGAAAGTTCAGCGTGGTGTTCGACCAGGTAACGCGCACAAAGCGCCTGTAAGGCAAAACTGGTATCCATTATTTCGGCAGGGTGGCCGTCGGCACAGGCAATGTTGACGATGTTGCCGTCTCCCAGCAAATACAAGTAGTCACCCGATGCGGTTTTGTAACCGCGGACGTTCTCACGCACGCGCTTGTGTTCAACGGCGATATCCTGCAAGGCATCGACATTGATCTCATTGCGGAAATGTCCGGCATTTGCGATCAGTACGCCGTCTTTCATGGCCTCGAAGTGTGTGCGTTCAAGGGTGTTGCGCACACCGGTAACGGTCAGGACAATATCGGCCCGCGGACAGGCCTGCAGAAGCGGCATCACCTGGTAACCGCTCATGGCGGCATCGGCCGCCTTGACCGCATCCACCTCGCAGATGATGACCCTGGCGCCCATTCCGGCTGCACGCAAAGCGCAGCCTCGGCCACACCAGCCAAATCCCACGATCGCGATGGTTTTACCGGCCAGCACCAGGTTGGTGGTGCGCATGATTGCATCCCACACGGACTGGCCGGTCCCGTGTACGTTATCAAACAGGTATTTACAACGTGCTTCATTGATCAGCATGACCGGGAAGCCGAGGTCACAGGCCTGTGCGCGTGCCCTGGCGCGGGTTACACCGGTGGTGGTTTCCTCGCAGGCGCCAAGCACACCCAAGGCCAGTTCACTGCGGCTGCCATGCAGGAGTTCAACGATATCACCGCCGTCGTCTATTACGACATGGGGACGGATATCGAGCGCCATGCTCATGTAGTCTTCCATTTCATCCGCCGACGCGCCATTTTTGGCATAGACGTGCAGACCGGATGCATCCAGGGCTGCGACCACGTCATCCTTGGTTGAACCGGAATTGCTGCCGGTGACGGCCACGACGGCGCCGCCCGCCGCCAATACCATTGCCAGGTAGGCGGTTTTTGCTTCGAGGTGAACGCACACCAGCACGCGTTTATCGGCGAAGGGTTGCCGCTGCCGGAATTCCGTTTCCAGTTGACGCAGGATTGGCATATTGCGGCGAACCCAGTCTATTTTCTGTTGACCCACGGTGGCGCTTTGAGGGGCAGCAACGATATTTGGACGCATTTTCCGTGACCTCAAGTGGTTTCCGGGCTGATTATGCCCGTTTCAAAGCAGGTTCAGACGTCTGCCTTCGAGAACCGCATCCTGCCGGTTGTGCACGCGTAATTTATACATCAGGTGCTGGATGTGCGTGCGCACCGTGCGGGTGCTGATGGCGAGGGTACTGGCGATGTCCTGCGTAGCCACGTCCCCGGCCAGTAAATGCAGGACCTCGATTTCACGCTGCGACAGGTTGTCCGGAGCGTTCCCGGGCGTATCCGGCTGAGCGCCTTCAACCGGGGACGATAAACCGGGCTGACATATGTGCAATAGCATCTCGTTACCGGGGTGTTCGTAGACGGTCAGGCAACTGACGGAAAACTGCTTTTGCTGGCGACTGGACGTTTCAAAGGAAGAATGGAAAGCGTGTACCGGTTCATGACGAAAAGCCATTTCAATTAACGGGCAATTTTCGAAGCAGTAACGGTTGCCGTTGATATCCTGACCGCATAACAGGTCCCAGCACTTCCTGCCCAGCGCTTGCGCGCCCGTGTAGCCAAATGTCTGTTCCGAAGCCTCGTTCCACAGAACAACGACACCGTTGCGGTCAACGGCAAATGCGGGGTCTCCGGTAATGAAGCGCCCGGCTTGAATATTCATCGTGCACTCCCGGATTGTTTCTCGATGAAACCCAATGTCCAATTCTGCAGGTCAGTCCCTTTCTGACTTGTTATCAGTCTATAGGATTGACCAGACACGGCCATTGATCCAAGTCAATTTGGCTTTCCCTTCAATCCCATACTATGGAATGGCCTGTGACCTGAACGGGAAGGGTCCTGTAACGTGCAGGCCGACTACTGGAGAATATTCCATGGCCATTAATATCCAGTTTTTTGGTGCCGCCGGTGAAGTGACTGGTTCCTGTCACCTGGTCACGGTGGACGGCAAGCGTCTGTTGCTCGACTGCGGGATGATCCAGGGCGGACACACCGATGAAGCCCGCAACCGGGAGCCGTTCCCATTTAGCCCTAAAAGCATCGACGCCGTGGTGCTGAGCCATGCCCATATCGATCATTCCGGGCGTCTGCCGATCCTCGTCAGAGACGGATTCCGCGGGCCCATTTATGCTCACAGGGCGACCCGGGACCTGTGCCGCGTCATGCTCAAGGACGCGGGCTTCCTGAGCGAGAAGGAGGCCGAGTGGGAAAACCGTAAACGCGAGCGCAAGGGGCTCGATAGAATCGCAGCCCTGTTTACCGTCGAGGATGCGAAGATCGCCCTGCGTCATTTCAAGGGCCTGGTATACGAAAAGAAACAGGAGATCCTGCCGGGGATCACACTGCGTCTTTGCGATGCGGGTCACATACTCGGTTCCTCGATCGTCGAGTTATGGCTGCAGGATCGAAATACGACCCGGAAGCTGGTCTTCAGCGGTGACCTGGGCAGAAACAACATGCCGGTGCTGGAGGATCCCGTGATGATCCGGCAGGCTGACCGGGTGGTGATGGAAAGCACCTACGGTGACCGCTTGCACCGGTCCTGGGGTGATTCCATTCAAGAATTTGGCGACGTTCTGAATCATGCCACCAACGGCCGCGGCAATATCCTGATACCCGCTTTTGCCGTTGGACGCACCCAGGAAATTCTTTACCTGATGGCACGGAATTACGACGCGTGGAACCTGGGCAACTGGTACATTTTCCTGGACAGCCCGATGGCCATCGAGGCCACGCGGATCTTTACTCAAAACACGGATCTGTTCGATACCAAGGCCACGGAATTGTGGCGCAAAAACAAAGACACGCCGTTGCTACCCAACCTGCAGATGTCGCGTACTCCAAAACAGTCGATGGCAATCAACCAGATTCGCAGGGGGGCGATCATCATCGCCGCCAGCGGCATGTGTACCGGCGGCCGGATCAGGCACCACCTGAAGCACAATGTCTGGCGGCGCGAATGCCAGGTGGTCATTACCGGTTTCCAGGCGCGCGGCACGACCGGTCGCGCCCTGGTGGACGGCGCCGAGTACATACATCTCTGGGGAGAGAAAATACGGGTTGCAGCCGCGGTGCACACCATTGGCGGCCTGTCCGCGCATGCAGACCAGTCGGACCTGAAAAACTGGTACGCCGGTTTTGCAGGCAAACCCCCGGTGACCCTCGTACATGGTGAGGAACGGGCCCTGGAGGGCTTATCGGCCTGCTTGCAACAGGAGCTTTCCGCACCGGTCAATATTGCACGTCCCGGGGAGTTACTGGAGCTTGCCTGAGAAGCTGAGGGTATTTTTCGGCGTTCCTGTCGATCCCGGTCTGCAACAGCAGATAAGCGGATTACTGGATGTGCTACCCGGCAGCAGTCGCGGCGTGCGCTGGGTGGCGCAACAGAACCGCCACATGACCCTCGCATTCCTGGGTGATCAGCCACTTGCCGTGGTCGAAAGCCTGGAGCGTGCAATGGACACGGTATACCTTCGGGAAAACGCCTTTCGAAGCGTTTTTACAAGACTCACGCGCTTTCCGGATCCGGCGGGCAATATCGTGGCGCTGGTATGCGCTGCCGACGAACGGCTGGCGCGGCTTTTCCGGATGACGCAAAGCTTGCTGGCGCAACACGGCCTGGTCCCCGAGTATGAAACCTTCAGGCCGCATATTACCCTGGGCAGAATGAGGCGGGGCCGGTCGTCTCTGGCAACCATCGACCAGCCCACGAAATTGAAGCTGCAGGTTGACAGGGTCACGCTTTATGGAAGTACACTCACACGCAACGGCAGTGTTTACGAAACGCTTGCGGAGTCCGTACTCGGTCAAAATGAGTGAAAATCTTGTCATTATAGGCGTCGCGGCGGGTGCGTTCATCGGCACCAATCTCGATAACCTGTTACTGCTGGTTACGCTGCGCGCGCGGTACGAACGGCAAACGCGATCGGTAACGGCGGGTTACGTTACCGGCATGATAGTGATTGGTTTTATTGCCGTGCTTATCGGTAAGGTTGGTGACTTCATACCGCTCGCCTACCTCGGGTTGCTCGGTGTGGTGCCAATGACGATGGGTGTTCTTGCCCTGTCTAAGCTGTTCCTTAAATCCGACACCGGGCAAGCCGTCAGTAGCGCAACCCCGGAAACCCCCCTGGCCGTTTTCTCAACGCTGGTAAGTACGCAATTGAGCAACGGCACGGATACCATCCTCGCATTCAGCATGTTGCTCGCCGATTCCAAGGACACGGCGGATTACTTTTTGGTGCCGACCTTCCTGGCCATGATCGGTGTATTCTCCGGCCTGGCCTATTACCTGTTGAAAAACGGAAAACTAAGCCGGGTTTTGAACCGCTACGGTCAATACGTCACGCCGGTCATCCTGATCCTGGTCGGCATTTACATACTCAGCAACACGGCGACCGACCTTGTGCCGGGTTGAGGCTGGCTACATAATGATTGCAACACCGGAGTAAGCCTATGCCGAAAACACTGTACCTTGTCCGACATGCCAAGTCCTCCTGGGACGACCCTTCGCTGACCGACAGGGACAGGCCTTTGAGCCAGCGTGGTCTCAGCAGCGCACCGGATATGGGGCGGCGCCTGGCAGAACAGGGTCACAAACCCGACCTGATCATTTCCAGCCCGGCCATACGCGCGTTCACGACGGCAAAGAAAATTGCCGGGGAAACGGGCTACGACAAGTCGAAGATCATCACGGATGACCACATGTATTTCTCAGGTACACGCAGCATGGTGGACCTGCTGGAAGAGCTGGAAGACAGATACGCAAAGGTCATGATCGTTGGACATAATCCCGCGATGACCAGCCTCCTGAACATCCTCTGTGATTCGCCGGTGGAAAACATGCCGACCTGCGCCGTGGCCGTAATCGGTTTTGATATGGCTTCCTGGTCCGAACTGTCCATGACAGATGGTGAGCTTCTGGCTTACGATTTTCCAAAAGGGACCGGAAGTTTCAAAGATTGAGTTTTCCAGGAGGCGTATGAACTTTCTCAGGCTATTGCCCGTAATATTCAGTTTTCTGCTAATTGCCGCGCACTTCTATCGTGCCGGTCAGGTGGTCAGCGCATTCTTGCTGTTGTCCCTGCTGTTGCTGCTCATGGTTCGCAATGCCTGGGTTCCCCGGGTGATGCAGTTGGTGCTGGTGCTCGCGGCTGTTGAATGGTTGCGCACATTGTTCACAATCGCACAGCTGCGTATCGAAATGGGTGCGCCGTGGGGACGTATGGCCGTTATCCTGGGAATGGTGGCGTTGTTCACAGCGCTTTCAGGCCTGGTTTTCAGAACTGCGGCATTACGATCGAGATTTTCAGACGGGAAGCATGCGGGTGTGGAGTAAAGCGGTGCCGGCATTTTTTTACAACGGATCCTGGAGGAAACGCAGGCGATATAAGATAGAATAGGGATTGCATATTTTGATCGGTAAATGACAGGAGGATTAGGCATGTTGACTGCAAAAGCAATAACGGCTGCCAGCGTAGCGTCGCTGATGATTACGCTGATGGTTGGCAACGTCCAGGCCAAGGGTAACATCGAAAGAGGCGCGGACCTGACCACTGACTGCATCGAATGTCATGGTATGGATGGCAAGGGTAATTTTGAATCACCGCCCATTGCCGGTCTCAAGGAAGACTATATCCTCAAACAGTTGAGGGGCTTCAAAAGCGGCAAGATACAATCCACCGACGGCTTGATGCACATGTACTCGGAAGATCTCTCTGACCAGGATTTGCAGGACCTGGCCGCTTACTGGGCGTCAAGAAAGAAATAAGGTCAGCACGATACCTGAAATGCGCTGTTCGGGGCAGGTAGTTACGTGGATAATCCGAAGGACCAATCGGAAAATTGAACAAAAAATGTTTTCAACAGTTGATTCAGGAATTTGCCGATGACAAAAATGATGCAGATGCTGGTAATCGCCATGCTGCTATCGTCGGTCTCCCTGACGGGTGCTGCCCAGGGCGAGATTACCTACAAGCCAATCAGTGACACCGAACGCGCCGCACTTTTTCCATCGCGGGATATGATCGAGTTTGGACGGACTGCTGCGGAAGCCAACTGCGCCGGTTGCCATGGCATGGACGGTTACAGCGACGCCGAGGGTAAACCGCAACTGGCGGGCCAGCGCGTCATTTATATTTACCGTGTTCTGAAAGATTTTCAGTCGGGTGCACGCAAGGATCAGTTGAAAAATCACAATGCTTTTCTGAACGACCAGGCGATGTTGTCAACCGCGGTTTACTACGCCAGCCTGACACCTGCACAAATCGTGAAAAACAACGGATTGGAAGGATCGGATGAATTGTCCGAATCGGCTGAGCAGGCGGCCATCGCCACTGATGACCCGTTTCTCAATATCCGGCCAAAAATGAAGAAGTGTGTCAAATGCCACGGGGAGTCAGGCGAGGCGCCGGGCTCGGGAATGCCCAGTCTGACCGCACAGGATCCGGAGTATTTCGTATCGGCCATGATGGGCTATGTCGATGGCAGCCGGAGTCACAGCCTGATGAGAAGACTCGCGGGCACGCTCGATGAGACATCGTTGAAGGAAATGGGTGTGTATTATGCCGTCCAGGAGCCGCAACAGAGCGCCACACAGGGTGAAGGTGATATCAATGTCGGGCGCCGCCTGTCGGAAAGCTGTGAATCCTGCCACGGCGTTGATGGGAATGCCAAAAATCCCAACATGCCGACACTGGCAGGTCAGGATGCAAAATATTTCGTAAAGGCCATGAATCATTACAAGGACGGAACCCGAAAAAATCAAAAGATGTTCGATGCGGCGGAACCGGTCAGCGAGCAGGATATGCTCGACCTTGCAACGTACTATGCGGCCCAGGAACCCCGTCGGCGGGATGTGCGCAGCCCGTTGAAAAGCACCGAATGGATAACGCGTTGTGAGCGTTGTCACGGTATCGACGGCAACAGCAGCGACCCCCGTTTCCCGATGTTGGCCGGACAGGACGAAACCTACCTCAGAAACATGTTGAAAGCCTATGCAAACGGCGCGCTTGAAAATACAACGATGTACGCCATGGCTGCATCGCTCAGTAATATGGATATAAGGCGCATTGCCGCTTTTTTTGCGTCACAGCAGCCAAAGGCGGTTGTTTATATGCAATTGCCATGCGGGGATGAGCAGCAGTAATATTGACGGGTTATACGAATAATAAGATTAATTTTTGTGAAACCGATTTTGGTTTCACCTTATAAGAGGAGAGTTGAAGATGTTGAACAAAAAATTGATTATTGCAATGATGTTTGGGTTGACTCTGGTTGCCGGTACCGCAATGGCCGGCGGAGATGCCGAGAACGGTAAAGTGCTTTCGTCAGACTGTGCAGACTGCCATGGTGACATGGGCCTCGGTGATGAAGATGTGCCAGCGATTGCCGGTATGGATGCGGCAGCACAAGCCAAGATGCTGGCCGATTTCAAGGCGGGTGTCGTTGAAAGCGAAATGAATGATTACGTGGCAGATCTCAGCGACCAGGACATTCTGGATCTCGCGGCCTACTACGCAACCCTTCCGTCCAACTGAGGTCAGCGTTTCCAGCGTCAAAAATGTGCTTGATTAAGTCGGTCGTCATTGGCTGACGGAGAATATGCGGCCGGGCGCCACGGTGCCCGGCCGCCGGGAATGAATAATATGAACGACCGACCCATTCATCGCCTTTACCGGCATTTTCAGGAATTGCCTCTGAGTATGCGTGTTCTTTTTACGGGGACCCTGTTGGCGATTGGCATGGGCTACATGTTCGCGCTGATCTATGTCTACACTACCGATTCCGGACGTGATGGCAACCCGGGCTTGTCGGTCGACGATATTGTCATTTCCTATAGTGGCTCATCCGAAGGCACGAAAATTGAATCCGCTTTGCTGGGTCCGATGTCTGCCATGCTTCCCGAGGGCGAACGTGCCGAGGTTATCACCTGGGTAAAATCGGGCGCCACCAGGGCCGAATATGATTCGACCGTCCAGCCGATCATCGAGAAGAATTGCCTTGACTGCCACGACGGCAGTAACCCTCATTTGACCAATCTCGACGGTTGGGACAATATCCAGAGCGTCACAGCTCAGGATACGGGAACCCCGATCAACACGCTGGTACGTGTTTCGCATATCCACCTGTTCGGCATAACCTTTATATTTTTCATCGTCGGCTTTATCTTCAGCCACGCCTGGGTGCGTCCCGTCTGGTTCAAGAGCGCGGTCATGTTTTTGCCATTCCTGTGTATCGCGGCCGATGTCAGTTCCTGGTACTTCACCAAGTTGTACCACGGGTTTGCCTGGGTGGTACTGTTCGCCGGTGGCGGCATGGCCCTGAGTTTCGCCATCATGTGGTTTACCTCGATGTACCAGATGTGGTTTTACAAGCTTCCGGAAAAAGTCAGCGGAAGACAGGAAAACCTCATGGGTTAGCCCGGTGGATTAACCCGGTGGATTTCACGGATACCCGACCTGGATCAGGTAAAATGGAAAAATTCGATTTATATCCGTCAGGATTGATCTACATCACACCATGTCACCCGGTTAGTTATTAGCCTGCACATTAAATCCGACCCTGGTGGGTCCTTTTTCGAAAACAGCCACATGGAGACTCATCATGAAGTCCTTGATTTTTACAATGTTAGTTTGTGTCTTTCTGACCTACACACCGGTCCTGCCGGCGGCCCAACCAGGTCCTGTTTCCGGTACGGTGGCCGAGGCCATTGAATCGGGCGGTTACGTCTATATCAGGCTGGAAGACGGCACATGGATCGCGGCCAATATTTTTCCAGTGTCCGAAGGGGACACGATCCAATACGGCGGCGCCATGGAGATGAAAAACTTCCACAGTCAAAGCCTGGACAGGGACTTTGAGACCATCCTGTTTGTCTCCGAGGCCGGACCCGCTGTAGCAAGTGACGCCGCCGGGCCTGCGACCACCATGGAAGGGCATGGCAGCATGGGTATGCCGATACCGAAAGCCGCGGCGGTGACGGCGCCACAGGCCGGTGAAGTTGCGGCACTCGCCGATGGCAAAACCGTGGCGGCAATCTATGCTGAATCGGCCCAGTTGAAGGGCCAGGAGGTCAGCCTGAATGCAAAGGTTATCAAGATCAGCATGCATATCATGGGTAAAAACTGGGTCACGCTACAGGACGGAACCGGCACCGAACCGGACAACAGGATAATGGCAACCACCCAGGAAGTCGTTGAACCGGGTGATTTGGTTACCGCCAAAGGCAGCCTGGACACCGATGTCGATCTTGGATACGGTTACCAATACAAGGTCCTGCTGGAACAGGCCAGTTTTACACCGATAGCTGAGTAACACCTTTAAGACCGATCTAAAAAACCCCGGTTTTTACCGGGGTTTTTGTTTGCGGGGTTTTTGTTTATTGGGGCTGCCTGTTTTCAGCAACCATTGCCAGGAACTTGTCGGCTTGTTGTGACAGCTCGCCGGAGACATCGAGCTCCTTGACCTTGTTCAGCGGGGCGACGGCCTCCTCGTACCTGCCCTCCGAAATCAGCACATATCCTTTGCTGAGCCACGCATGGACAAACCCGGGATCAATGGCGATGGCCTTGTCAAACGACTCAAGCGCCGACGTCGGGTCACCGATGTAAAACAATGACAGGCCCCGGTCGTTATAACAATCTGCACAGTCCGGGTTAACCGCGAGCGCCTTGTCATAGGTCTGGAACGCGTCGACGTACCGGCCGGCTTCAAAATACATGTCAGCGAGAATGGACAGGGTCTCGAAGTCGTTCGGCTTCATAAGCAGTTTTGCCTTCATTTGCTCAATACCCTGGGAGAGTTGAACATCGTTGACGGCGAAATCCGGCTGCGAGGTTGCCGCCGGCCTGGCGACCGGCTTGTCGTCGCAGGCGGTCAGGCCCAGTAACATTAGCAATATGCAGAATCTTTGCAGCGTCATCATGTTCTTTATCCGGCTATTGGCTTGCTTCACAAGCGCGAAATCTGAAGGTGTGATTATAAGAAAATTGACTGGTACAGTCAGATTTATGTTGTTTCCTGAAAAAAACCCCGGAATCCGGGGTTTTTTCAGAGCGGATGGATTTTTATTCTATTGTCGGCACTTCGTCGTGGCATTCCAGGCAATCTACTTGTTTGCCCGGAGCGTAGTCTTCATGCTCAAGATCGATAATATAGGTATGGCAATCTATACATACAAAATCCTCGTGGGCTTCCTGGAAGAAACCACCTTCAGGATTATGCACCTGGGGGCGTGTTGTGTCGCTTGGTGGTGCCCGGTCGGCATCGTCATGGCAGTCGAGGCAAGTTGCAGGATCATTCAGATCTTGCGCGTATACCGGTGCTCCAAAGCCCAACGTCAGAACGGAAATGAAAAGTACTACTTTTGCGGACTCGAGAACTGTTTTTAAAGAAATCATAGCTTATCCTCTTATTACTTCGGTGGTGATCCGGCTCGCAATGAGCCTGTGTGTTTGAATCGATTCTGGTCCTGATCATAAAAAACCGTGTGCCATGTCAATACATTCAGCACCAATATTATTACACGAACTGAGGTCTTAAAAACACTTTCTTTTGGTCAATTTTTCGCTGCTTGATAATGAGAATTATTAAGCAAAGACAGGGGGTTGGAAGAGTCAAGTGCCAGAGAAACTGCTCTGACACCTGGACTCGATCCTGCGTGGTATTGGGCGGGTTTATTGTGACGCGTAATAGGTCGCCAACGCCTCGATCATCTCATCGCTGTAATTTGCACTCATCTTGTGCATCATGGAATTGTCACGATCGGCATCGCGATACTCTTTCATCGCCTTGACCAGGTAATCGTGGCTCTGGCCGCGCAGCGTCGGGATGTTCATTTTTCTTTGACCCGATGGCGGGTTGTGGCAGCGGTCGCATTTCGCAGCCATTTCCTGTCCTGACAATTTTTCTTCGACCGAGGCAGACATCGGCTGGGTCGCGTAATACGCTGCAATATTATCGTACTGCTCATCGGTCTTGACCGGCATCCTGGTATCGTCGATACGTTCGTGATCGCGGTAGGCCTTGCTGGCACGCACCAGGTAGACGGGGTCCTGCGCAGCCAGGCTCGGCACCAACGGCCGGTGGCTGATGCCGCCGGCCCCGTGGCATTTGCCGCAGGAAGCGGAATCCGCTTCACCGGCGACCGGGTCACCAAATGGCGGCGCCTCGCGCACCGGTGCGGATTGAGCAGCGAAATACATGGCCATTTTTTCGATATCGACATCGTCCAGTTCATTCAGCATCTCACCCATATCTTCGTGGCTGCGGGCGCCGCTCTTGTATTCCATCGTCGATGCGATCAGGTAAGCCGGTTGTTGACCTGCCAGGTTGGGAATGCCTTCGGTGGTGCTGATCCCCTTTTCTCCGTGACACTCTTCGCAGACGACGGCAACTTCGGCGCCTTCCGAGTATGCGGTATCACCGGTCACCGGGCTGCCCGTGGGTTCGAGTGGAGTCTGGCTGGCGTAGTAAGCCGCAATGTTGGCGATGTCCGCTTCGGTCATGGCGTCGGTCATGTCTTGCAGTGCCGCGTGCATACGTCCGCCGTCGCGGTAGGCGTGCAGGGCATCGATCAGGTACTGCGCAGGTTGCGCGGTCAGGTTCGGAATTTCGGGGGTCAAGCCACGACCATCAAGGCCGTGACAGGCCGAGCAGTCCTTTTCGGCAATCGCTTTGCCGGCGGCCAGGTCAACAACAGGTCCGGTGGTTTCGGGTTCTTTGGAACAGGCGGCCAGCAGAGTGAAGAAAAAAACGCCAAGAAGAAAGTTTTTCATATGACCTCTATAACGGGCAGCCCCGTTAACTGGTTACGGACTTGCGGGCGGTAGAGTTACCGTCCGCATTGCCTTCCTGATTATACCGCTATTGCTGTGCTCAGTTCACATCCCCTAAATACCGAGGAACCCGAGCAGGACCAGCATCAGCAGGCTCAGTCCGATGATAATCAGCACGGTACCCAGGATGCTGGAGCCCAGCGTCATCGGTTCGGATGGCGCATCCACCAGGTATTTCTCAATCTCACCGCTGGCTACCAGGCGGTCGTATTCACGCCGGTGTTCGTGCCGGTAGTGCTCCAGCGGAACCTTGCCGGTGAACATGGTGATATCCAGCGGGAATTTGTCCGGCCGGAAATGGTTGTTGAAGAAATGCACCGTGAACAGGAATACCACGGCCAGGATCGCCTCTTCACCGTGTACGATGGAGGCAACGTTGAATACCCAGCCGGGCAGGTATGAGGCCGTTATCGACGGGAACCACATCATCAGGCCGCTGAGACCGATGATCGTCATACCCCAGAACGGGGCCCAGTAGTCAAATTTCTCCCAGTAAGTGAAGTGTTCGAGAACCGGACGCGGTCCGAGGCCGAAGAACCAGCGGAACATCGCGATAGCATCACCGAGGTCATTCCAGTTGGGCACCAGCGAATTGGGGCCGAACCATTCAAAGGTTCTCCAGTTCCTGCCGATGTGGATGGCGAAGTATATGAGGTGGATGAAAAATACACCCATGAACCCGACGGCGCCAATCCGGTGGAGGATGCCCGCTGAAACGGGTCCGCCCAACAGGTTCATTACATACGGCGCCCAGGCGCTACCCGAAAACAGTACCGTCAACCCGGTCAGGGCCAGCGTCATGATGGAAAGCGCGCCGATCAGGTGAGCCAGCCGCCACCACTTGGTAAAGCGATTGAAGTGCGTCTTGCCCTCCGGCATATCCATGTCTTCAGTGCGGATATGTGGCCGGTCCTTGCCGACTTTCCGGTCCTGGTACTCGCGGTAGAACCACAGGGCGGAATGCAACCAGAAGAATGCAAATGTACCGAGCAGCAGGCCGATCATGCCTTTCTTGGCGATCCACATCATGGGATATTTTTTGAAGTCATGGGTGTTGCCGTGTGGTTGGAACGTGGTGTAACCCTGCGTTGCGTTTTCGTGGCAGGCCTGGCAGGTTTTCAAACGGTTGTCGGGGTAAACCTTCGACTCCGGGTTATCAACGCGCTTGATGCCATGCGAACCGTGACAGTCGTAACACTTGGCAGTTTCCCCGTAGCCCAGCTGGGTGATCTTGCCGTGGTAGGTCTCCATGTACGTTTCCAGCTTTTCCTTGTGGCAATTGCCGCACTGGGCGGTAATCGCCAGTCTTCCGGACGTATCGTTTGGAATACCGATATTGTGGGCCGTGTGACAGTCGCTGCACACGGCAGCCTTGGTATTGCCGCTGCTGGTCTCCTGGCCATGCACCGAGGTCAGATAGATTTCTAATTCCCGGGTGTGGCACTTGCCGCAGATACCCGGAATTTCAAGTTTGTGTTCACCGCGGCTGGACGTGTCGACCGGCGTAATGTAATGGGCATCGTGACAGTTGTAACAGGTCGCATTGGTGCGTGACTGGTCATCGATACTGGGTCTCGCATGGATGGAGCCCATGTAACTCTCGATCTTTTGGACCACCATGCCCAGGCGTTTGTGCTCGGCGCTCTGGGCAGCATCGCCCTGGGTTTCAGCCCACAAATCCTGGTGACACTTGACGCAACCGACCTTGCGCTCCACGCCCTTGTTATGCGGAATCTTGATGATATCCTTGTGGCAGTTTACGCAATCACGGTTGCCATGGACGCTTTCTTTGAACCTTTCCCCATCGATATGTAGCTGGCGTTCCTCGCCGCTTTCTGTTTTCCGGGAGAAATTTGCCCTGCCGTGACATTTAAGACACCTGTCATTCGCCAGCTTGGGGTTCTCCGGTTCGGCATATGCCGGGCCGCTCAGTGGAACCTGCATGACCGTCAACAAAATGACGATTGACAGCAGGGCTTTCAGGCGTAAGAGCAGACGGGATTCTGGATTCGAGGTGGAAAGGGCTTCAATAAAACGCGCCATTGGGAACAGATCCTTATTTTTTGTTTTGACATGGGTTTCATTACAAACTGCATTAAACGCAGCGGGCTCACGTCACAAGACCTGAGCAATATCAACAACAAACCGCAATATAGGGCAGCTCGTTAACTCCAATAATGACCTAGATCATCATTGCTGTATATAGGTATGGCTTCAAAAATATATCCGGCTGTATACAAATTATATACGTTCGTTATCACCTTGTAACTACTGGAAATATATAGAAAAAACGATTTTTAACCGGTGCTGGAGTATAAATAAAATGTACTTCCGGCTCAAAATCCGGAAGGCGAGGAAACCCGTTTCCCACCGAATCTTATTTTCAAGTTGTTGTAATTAAAGCACTAATAAATTCCTTTTCTGTTACTGCTCAACTTGGCACACTGCTTGCATCTATACAGGGCGGAACAACAGAAAGAGGTGCTCACATGAACAATAAAGCCAACATCCTCATCGTAGATGATGAAGAGGTGGTCCGCCACAGCCATTTAAGGAGTCTGCAGGGCACCGATTGCAACGCCCGTGCCGCCGAAGATGGCATGCAAGCGATACAGGTAATGGAGCAGAGTCCATTTGACGTCGTTCTTCTCGACCTGCGTATGCCCGGTCTGGACGGAATGGACGTATTAAAAACCATCAAACAACGCTGGCCCAACAGTGAGGTGGTGGTCATTACCGGATACCCGTGTCTTGAGTCGGCAAAAGAAGCCCTGAGGCTGGGTGCATTCGATTACCTGACCAAGCCGCTGGGACCCGCTGAGCTTATCAAGGCAGCCAACGGCGCCATGAACCAGAAGCGTTGGGCATTGCACAGTGACCCGGACGACCGGCAGTCACGAGTTGAAGCCGAGCCTGCACAAGAACACGAATTAACTATCCATTAAACGAGACAAGGAGCAAGTGATGAACACGAAATTACAGGTACTGGTCATTGACGATGACGTAGTCGTTGGTCGCAGTTTCGACCGGGTCCTTTCTGAAAAAGGCTACCAGGTCAGCACGGCGCTCAACGGAGAGCAGGCATTGGAGACCATGACGAACAAGGAGTTTGACGTCGTATTTACCGATATCAAGATGCCCGGGATGGATGGCCTCGAGGTCACTGAACGCATTAAGGCCAGGTGCCCCTGGACACCCGTGGTGGTGATTACCGGTTACGGAACGCAAGCCAATGAAGTCAGGGCCTCGGTGCTCGGCGCCAATGGCTTTGTGCGCAAGCCGCTTACCCCCGAAATGATTGAAAGCGTTACCCTGAAAGCCCTGAATGACTCTGATATCGCCAAGAAAGAAACCGTAACACCGTTAAAGCCTGTTGAAAACGCGGAAGCGGTTGTCGAGATCAAAAGCGATGCGGTAAAGGCCGCGCCAAAGTCCCTCGGCCGGGCACTTAAGGACATTGGCTTGTTCTTCGCCTCGCCTTTCATTGCCTTGGGCTATGTTATTGCCTTACCATTCGTAGGTTTTTACATGTTTGCAAAACTGGGTCGCGAGGCCCTGGCGAAAAAAAGCAAATAACCTAAGTAGTGGGAATGGCGTTTCTTAAAAGCCGGGACCTGTAACAGGTCCCGGCTTGCTTTAAAACGGCCCACAAGAGGAGATTCAAGATGTTGGTCCGGAATATCAGGGGTGAGACCCGTGCAGTGTTAACCGGTTTTATGATGCTGGCGACGCTTTGCATGGTTTTCTTCGGTGGCACGTGCGCCGCTCAAACGAAGCAGACCGCCGATACAGCACAAGCAGCTGTAAGCGAAGAACCGGTGGCCGATGCCGTGGTCAAGGACGCCGCCACACTGAGGATCGAGGCGACCCAGGAGAAAAATGAGAAATGCCTGAGGTGCCACAAGAGAGAAAAGACCAAGCTGCTTGAAGATGGCAAGGAGCTGTCGCTGCAGGTGCCGAGGGACCCTTACCTCGCATCCGCTCACGGGGTCGTCAGCTGCGTCAGTTGTCACCGCGCGATCGGAAAAATCAAGCATCCTTCGAAGAGCACCAACATCGAGATTCCCAGTGAGCGGGAATTTTCTGTTGAGATGAATGAGACCTGCCGCAAGTGTCACCGGGAGAAATACACCCAGTACAAGGGCAGCGTGCATGCCGCGCTGGTGGCGCAGGGTAACACCAAGGCGCCGTTGTGCAGCGGTTGTCACAACCCGCACGCACCGGAATCCAAGGCTGCATTCCAGGCTGATATGGGTATGCCTTGCAAGAAGTGTCATGAGGGTGTCTATCAAGCCTATGCCGCCAGTGTCCACGGACAGGCAAGGCTCAATGGCAACACCATCCGCGACAGCCATATCCAGGCGCCGA
Source organism: uncultured Gammaproteobacteria bacterium (assembly GCA_963801195.1). Classification (GTDB taxonomy): domain Bacteria; phylum Pseudomonadota; class Gammaproteobacteria; order Xanthomonadales; family SZUA-36; genus SZUA-36. Next base: position 247,742 of record CAWDDX010000005.1, read on the forward strand.
TCTGTATGGACTGTCATCATTCCCATGAAGTGACCGGACTGGCCATTGGCGACGTCCTCAGGACCACGTGTATCGCCTGTCACGAAAACGTAATACTCTTGCATAACCAGTGGTTACCCAACGCCGGAACCCATCTCGATATCGTTTCTTGCGCGGTCTGCCACGCGCCGTTCGCCAAACGTAAGTTTGACCTTCACCTTTACGACAACAAGGCCGGGGTTCCGCTTGCAATGAAAGAAGGCGATGCGCCGATCGAGGCGCAATTGCAGGCCATTGAGGATGAAGGCGTTACCGGGGATCCTTTGGAAATATGGAAATCGAGGGGAGGATTGAGCCGCGAGGGTCTGCCCGCCGATATCTCCCTGCGCAGCCGGATGGAGGTTATGTCCGGAGTCGCTGCACACCAGATCGCCAGCAAGAGTTTCGCGGTCAGAACCTGTGAAAGCTGTCACGAGCCGGGTTGGAGGCAGAAGCAGAATGTCACGCTTTCCGTTCCCACGCCCGAAGGTGGAAGGATGAGTTTTGAAACTGATCGGGAGGTTCTGAGCTCAGTGAAAGCAGCGGACTCCATCAGTGACTTCTATGCGCTGGGTGGCAACCCGAACAAGATACTGGATTACCTGTTGCTGCTCTCACTGGCAGCCGGTATCGCGGTACCTATCGGGCATTTCACGCTTGGTAAAATGATCAAGGAATACATGGAAAGAGGAGAAAAGTGATGTCAACCATTCCATCTGAACACAAAGAGCCCGAGGCCTGGATAAAAACCAAGGACAGCGAGCTGTACATCAACCCGCTACCGGTACGTATATGGCACTGGCTGAACGCACTGGGTTTCGTCGTGCTGATCCTCACCGGCACTCACATCAGGTATGCAGACCGTATCAACCTGATGTCCTTTGAAACGGCGGTCAAGACACACAACTGGGTGGCGTTCGCGGTCATAGCCAACTACTTTGTCTGGCTGGGCTTTTACCTTTTCTCCGACCGGATCACGAACTATCACCCCGAGCTCAACATGAGGAAGTTTTTCGACAAGGCTTTCAAACAGATCATGTACTACAGTTACGGTATTTTCAAAGGTGAGAAGAGCCCGCACAAGGTTGTTCCCTATGACAAGTTTAACCCGATGCAGAGCATTACCTACCAGATCATCATGCTGCTGGTGGTGCCCATGCAGTTTGCGACGGGTCTGATGATGTGGGATGTCAAGCGCTTCGAAGGTGTGATCGATCTCCTGGGCGGATTGGGTGTCATCAACACCGTCCACGTTTTGATCTATATCTTTTTCGTGTCATTTACGATGATCCACGCCTACATGGGTGCGCTCGGGCACACGCCGGTGACGCATTTCAGGGAGATGTTTACCGGTTACGAGGAAGAACACTGAGATTTAGCCCGAACTAACAACTGGCCGGCTGGCCGGCCGGTCGGTCCGGTGTGCTCAAAAACAATCAGGAAACGTCGTATTCATCCTCGCCCTCGCCGTCACCCTCACCGGTATTTCCACCACGGACGTGGATGTCATATTTCTTCATCAGCGCCTGGAAATTCGTGCGTTGCATACCGGTTTCCTCGGCACTGGCGGTGACATTCCACTCGTTTCTTTTCAAGGCGCCCAGGATAAAGAGTTTTTCGACGGTTTCGACAGATTTCTGGCGTGCGATTTTCTTGACGTTTTTCAATTCCTCGCTGGTCCGCGGCACATCAAGGTCACCCATGGGCTGCATCTCAAATATATTGACCAGGTGCGCCTGGCGGATGACTCCATCACTGGTGAGGATGACGGCGCGTTGCACGACATTTTCAAGTTCCCTGACGTTACCCGGCCAGTCATGGTTTATCAGCAGGTTCATCGCGCTGGCGGAAAACTCCTTAACCTCCCGGCCCATTTCCTTGCTGAAGGTATTCAGAAAATGAAAGGCCAGCGCGGGAATGTCATCGCTGCGTTCACGCAACGGTGGTATTTCGATCGGAAAGATATTGATGCGGTAATACAGGTCATCGCGGAAACTGCCCTCGGCGACCATGCCTTCGAGGTCCTTGTTGGTCGCGGTAATCAGGCGGATATTGACCGATTTGGATTGCGTATCGCCGACCGCCTTGAACTCCCTCGCCTCGATAAAGCGCAGCAGCTTTGCCTGGGTGGAGAGTGAGATATTGCCGATTTCATCGAGGAACAGGGTACCGCCGTCGGCGGCTTCCAACAGGCCTTTCTTGTTTGACACGGCGCCGGTAAACGAACCCTTGACGTGGCCGAATAATTCGCTCTCGAGCAGGTTTTCGCTCAGCGAAGCACAATCGACCGTAATGAAGGGCTGATCCTTGCGCAGGCTGTTGAAGTGAATCGCGCGTGCGATCAGTTCCTTGCCGGTACCGCTTTCGCCCCTCAGCATCACGGTGCTGTTGGTGGGTGCGCAGCGCGCGACCAGGCGGTAGACGGCCTGCATGGCGGGGCAGGAACCGATGATGTTCTCGAAGCTGTAACGTGCGCTGACTTCGTGTTTCAGGTTGACGTTTTCCTGCAGCAACTGGCGGCGTTCAAACGCCCGTTGCACCACCAGTTCAAGTTCCTCGGGGTCAAACGGTTTTGGCAGGTAGTCGAATGCGCCCAGCTTCATGGCCTTGACGGCGGTGTCAATTTCATTCAGCCCGGTAATCATGATGACATCGACATCGGGGTGTGATTCCTTGACCCTTTGCAGCACTTCGATACCGTTCATTTTTGGCATCATGATATCCAGGATAATCATGTCGAAGTCCTGGTCATTGATCTTCGCGATTGCTTCCAGTCCGTTGTTTGCAACCGAAATGTCGTACTCATCGCCGGAAAGAATACGTTGACAACTCCTTACGACGATCTCCTCGTCATCAACGATCAGTATCCGCTTTTTCACTCCACGTCCCCCGGGTCGGCCGATCCGCCTACCGGCAGATAAATGCGAAACTCTGTACCTATACCCACTGTGCTATCAACCTCTATAATTCCACCGTGTGCTTCAATCGTACCGTGGCTGACGGATAATCCCAAGCCGGTGCCCTTGCCGACCCCCTTGGTGGTAAAGAAGGGGTCAAAAATCCGCTGCATATCTGCCTCGGGGATACCGCAACCGGTATCGCTGATTGAAATTTCCGCCATCTCCTGGGGCTCCTTGATCGAATCAGGGCATTCGTCGGCCTTCAGCAGCCGGGTCCTGATCGTGATGCGGCCGTTACCTTCGATGGCGTGTTGTGCGTTCACCAGCATATTCATAATAACCTGTTTGATCAGGTTCTCGTCGAGCCAGATTTCCGGCAGCTGTTGTTCGAGGTCCGTGCTGATCTCAATATCGTTAACCTGCGCCGCCTGCGCGATCAACCGTACGGTTTCATCTATGAGGTTATTGAGATTGAAAAAAGTCTTTTCCGGTTTTTTCTCGCGGGAGAAATCGAGCAGCCTGCGGATGATGGACGCACACCGCTTGGTTTCACGAATCACCAGGTCGAGGTCCTCCGCATCCGGGCTGCCGTCCGGCAGGTTTTTCCTGACCAGGTAGGAAAAGGTCAGCACACCTGTCAGGGGGTTATTAAGTTCATGTGCGATACCCGCGGCGAGCAGACCCACGGAGGCGAGTTTCTCGCTGCGCGCTGATTCGGCCTGGGCCTTATGCAGTTCGCTTGTCGCTTCCTCGACCTTCTGTTGCAGGGTTTTACCCCATTCCTCGAGTTCCAGGTGCGATTTGCGTAACGCTTTTGTCATGCTGTTGAAAGAACCGGCCAGTTGACCGAACTCGTCCTTGCTGCGAACCGGAATGGTGTTGTCCAGGTCACCGGCCGCAAGTTTCTGCGCACCGCTTTCGAGATCGCTGAGTGGCAAGTAAATGATCCTGTGTACCAGGTAGCCTACCAGGAAGCCTGCCAGCAGGATAAAACCGAAGGACAGGCCGAAGATGGTATAGGTGTTGGAGCGCAACGTATGCTCGATCGCGTCCAGCGGGTATACGATATCCAGGACGCCGAGCACCGGTTGCTCTTTGAAACTCTTGTGACATGCTGCCCCGGCACAAGTTGGCTCATTGTGAATCACCGCGGTGCTGCCGAGCATCCGCTTGCCGTTTTGATCGGAGAAAAACCGGGTTCTTCCGAAGCGCGGACTCTCCCTGAGGGATTTCTCGCTCTCGTGGCAGGCCTGGCAGGCTTCGGTCGCCTGGTCCACCTGTACGCCGATTTCCTTTTCATCTGACGAGTGGATGATGACGCCGTCCTTGCTCAGAATCCTGACTTTTTCGATACCTTTCTGTTCGCCGACGTCCTTTAATATCTGGCTCACATGGGACGGCTGGTTCTGCAGCATGGCAAAACGGGTACTGCCGATCACCACCCTGGACAACTGGCCGCTGTTACTGGTGACCTGTTGCAGAAGTTCCTCGCGGTTGTTGCGTACGATCATCATGGTGAAAACAAACACGGCAAGTGTCAGGGCGATCACCAGGTAGGATCCGACCTTGAATTTAAGACTGTTTCTCACCACTGACATGTCACGACACCGTTTGGGTTTGGGGAAACAGCTGTTCGGCCGTTTTCCATGCATTCACCACGCAATCGTTCAGGCTGACGCCCTTGAAGGCGTTACCCGTCAGCACCAGCCCGGGGTGGCCCCGCAGCTTTTCATCGATGGCCTGGAGCCTGGCGGCATGCCCCACGAGGTACTGGGGTATGGCTTTCTCATGCCGGAAAATACGTATGAAATCGGGTTCGGCTGAAAGGCCAAGGATATCCCGCAAATCGGATCTGACACGGCTGATCAGTTCCTCGTCCGGCAACAATGCCAACTCCGGTGACCTCGCCCCCCCCACCATTGAACGTAACAGGATCGAGCCCGCGGGCGCGCGTCCCGGGAACACATTGGAATCCACGATCGTGCCGAGTACGGCGCGCTGCTCTTTCGACGGGACCAGGAAACCGAAACCATCGAGCACCCGGCCTACCCGCTCCTTGCGGTAGCCAAAACAGCAGACGGAAAGCGCGGGGTAGGGTATTTCAGCCAGCAGTCCGGCAAGGGCGGGATCCATCGTCTGCAACATCCGCGCCTGGGCATGGGCCGGTGCGGAGAGGATCAGGACGTCGCTTTCATGCACCTGGCCACCGTCGAGTTGCAGGAGGTAACGCTCGCCCTGGCGGCTGATGTCGGTCACCGCCGTTGCCATGCGGATTCGCGCACCCAGCTGTCCGGCCAGGCTGTCGGTCAGGGCTCGCATACCGTCCGTGAAGGATGTCAGCGTCCCGCCCGGACCCGGACCCGGCGTGTTCTTGTTGCCCTCGCGTTTTGCCTTTTTTTGCAAACTGATCAAGCCGCGTATCAGGCTGCCGTATTGCGCTTCGATTTCGTGTATGCGTGGAAAACAGCTTTTCAGGCTCAGCCTGCTGGCATCGCCTGCGAATACGCCGGATGCCATCGGGTCGATCAGACGCTCACAGGCTTCCCTGCCAAGGCGCCGGGTGGCAAAAGCGGCCAGGGTTTCATCCGGGTTGTCGGTGCCGCCGGCAATAATCTCGTAAATGACCCTCAAGCGTCCGCGCACACTGAGTAAACGGGACTTCATAAATTCGGGCGGTTTTTCCGGTAGTTTGTGCAGTTCGCCGCGGCTGTAGACATAGCGTTTTTTTGCAGAAACGTCGGCCCGTACGGGCGCTACACCCGCATCCGCGCACAACTCCAGCGTCCGCGGGATTTTGTCGAGAAAGCCGTTGACGCCGCCTTCACACAGATACCCATCGGGACCTGTTTCCGTCCACACCTTGCCACCGACGCGCTGGCCGGCTTCAAAAATGGTGATTTCGGCACCGGGATTCCGGGCCAGCAACGCTTGCGCGGTCGCCAAGCCTGAGATTCCTGCACCTACTATACTTATATTCATCGAGCCTCTTTATTCCGGGCGGATGGAACCTGTGAAAGCAGTATCCAAAATTAAGATGAGAAATTTAACTTGTTTTAGACCCGGTTGCTTTAATAGTTTCAGTTATGTTGACATATGTCATGAACCGAAGATCATTGAAAGCGTAATTTTGTACCGGTGTTTAAGCCGTGCTATCGCCGGGCCGCGCTGAACCCATAATCAGGAGATCCACTTTATGACAGATTTTCAAAAAACTTGCATAAATATTTTTGCGGTTTGTGTGATCCCGCTTTTGGTCACGGCATGTGGCGGCGAACAAAAGGTCAGCTTCTCTGAGGACGTGCAACCGATCCTGGAGCAGCATTGCGTGCAATGCCACCAGCCCGGCGGCCAGGGCGAATTAGCCAGCGGACTCGACATGACGTCGTATGAGGGTTTGATGAAAGGTACACGCAACGGTCCAATGGTCATTGCCGGTGATACGGAGGGCAGTAATTTGCTGGTCCTTGTAGAAGGCAGGGCTGATCCTTCAATCAAGATGCCGCACGGTAACAATCAACCGCTCGCCAAAGCGGATATTGAAACCATCCGGTCCTGGATCGGGCAGGGTGCAAAGAACAATTAGAAACCGGCTTAAATCCGGTCGAAGCAGGTAGAGAGGCGGTGGTTGGATCTCGAACAATCAGGCAAAATTGGCTGCAAACGATTACAATTCAAACCTGAAATTTAGTTAAACTTTGATACAGAAATTTAATTGATCAAGGAGTGGGCAAGATCATGTTAAAGAAACCGGGGTGCCGGGATAGTTTGAAAAGCGTATTCGTTTCCCTTTTGTTGCTTGGTTTTGTCAGCCAGGCGATCGGCGACGAAGAAACTGACGCAACGGCTGAATATTCTGATGGCGCCAGTAAATGCATGATTTGCCACGCCGAGGGCAGAGAGCGCGAAGCGCATGAAATATTTCTGACCCCGATGGGTATCAGCAATGCTGCGAACTCGCCGTTTGCCGAAGGCAGTCACGACTGCGAGACCTGCCACGGTCCGAGCGAATCCCACCGCAGAAAGCAAAAGGACGGTACGCGTCTTTCCCCGCAAATCACCTTCGCCAAGGGCACCCCGGTTGGGCCGCAAAATGCGGTCTGCATGGGCTGTCACGATGATGGCAGCCGCATCCAGTGGATGGGTAGCACGCACGATGTGGAAGAGGTTGCCTGCGTCAGTTGCCATGAGGTGCACGCACCCCGGGACCCGGTCATGGATAAACTGACCCAGCAGGAAAAGTGTTTTGCCTGCCATCCGCGCACACGTGCGGAAACATTCCAGGCCAGCAGTCATCCGCTCCGCTTCGGAGAGATGACATGCAGCGATTGTCACAATCCTCACGATGGCGCAAACGATTTTCTTCTGGTACGTTCGACGGTCAATGATACCTGCTACACCTGTCATGCCGAGAAGCGCGGTCCCTTCCTCTGGGAACACGCACCGGTTAGTGAAGACTGCACCCTCTGCCACAACCCGCATGGCAGCAACCTCGAGGCGTTGCTGAAACAGCGTCCGCCTTTATTGTGCCAGCAATGCCATTCACCGGGCGGGCATCCTGCGTTGGCCTATACCAGCGAGACGGCGGAAAATACCTTCCAGCAGAGGTTCCTGCTCGCACAGTCTTGCACAAACTGCCATTCACAAGTCCATGGTTCCAACCATCCATCCGGCGTAACTGATCTCCGTTGATGAATGTTGAACAAGAGGTGTCAGGAACAATGAAAAATTTCTCCAGAAAATTCGGTTTCAGCATATCAGCACTTTTACCGGTGATCCTGTTGGGCGCCCACAGCACAGCGACTGTAGCGGATGAGACCGAGCCCAGCATTTACTCATGCAAAGCGTGTGTCAAATACACCGGCTGGCGCGGCATCATTGACTTTGGTGGCGCATACGTCAGCAGCGATTCCTACCGGTTCGGCGACTATCGCGGTCTGGATAAGGAAGGGCTTTATGTTGCCCTCGACGGCGATGTTCACTACAGGGATCTGCAGGGTAAATATTTCGACATGTATGCCCGCAACCTGGGCTACGACAGCCGTGAGCTCGATATGCGCGGTGGTAACCAGGGGTTTTACGAAATCCGTTTTGGTTATCAGGAAATACCCAAGTACCGCGGTTATGGAACCGAAACGCCTTTCCTCGGCGTGGGCAGTGATTACCTGACCTTGCCGGCTAACTGGGTGAAAGCAAACACGACCGGCGGAATGACCGCACTGGACAGCAGCCTGGCGGTGGCGCCGTTGAAAGTCACGCGCAAAATCCTCGACGCCGGGGCAACGGTCAACTTTCTGTCCAACTGGTCATACCGGCTCGATTATCAGCGCCAGAAAAAGAAAGGCACCCTCCCGATGGGTGGAGGGATGTATTTCAGTAACTCGAGCATCATGCCGGCACCGGTTGATTACACCACCGACCTGATCGATACGGCCCTGTCGTGGGTCAGTAAACGCGCCCAGGTCGAGCTGGGCTTTATCAGTTCACAGTTTGATAATGGCAATAACTCGCTCACCTGGCAGAACCCGTTCAGTTCCCTGCCTGAGCATTCCACCTTCAGGGCGGCGCTTGCACCTGACAACAAGTATTACCAGTTCAACCTGTCCGGCGCACTGGCGGTAACGTCCTGGATGAAAGTTTCAGGGCAGGCGGCGACAGGCCGTCTGACCCAGAACGATCCGTTCCTGCCTTACACCATCAACCCCGAGTACAGTGACATACCGCTACCGCGCACGTCACTTGACGGAAAGCTGGATACCAGCACCTACAATGTCGCCGGCAAACTTTTTGCCCATATCGCAAAAGGCCTGACCTTTAACGCACGTTACAAATGGGATGAGCGGGACAACAAGACCCCCGTTGACCTGTATACACCGGTCATCACCGACCTCGTGCCGACCGTGCCACGCTACAACCGGCCATACAGCTACAAACGGCAGCAGTATTCCGCTGACGTCAGCTACCGCGCAGCCCGCGTTATAAGGGTAATCGCAGGCGCCAAGCAGAAGAACATGGACCGCACCTTGCAGGCAGTGGAGCGCACCGAGGAAACCACGTGGTGGGGTGAGGTCAAGGTGACCCCGACTTACAATACGGAATTCCGGGTCAAGGGTGAATGGGCGAACCGCGATATCTCCGCCTACGAGCCAGCCAATATCGGTATCGTGATGGACAATCCGCTGTTGCGTAAATTCAACATGGCGGACCGCGACCGCAACCGCTACATTGTCGAGTTCGATTACATGGTGAGTCAGGCGCTTGGTGTTAACCTGGGTTACAGCCAGGCCAAGTCGGAGTACAAGGAATCCATCTATGGCCTGCAGCAGAGTAACGACCAGAATTACTCGATCAACCTGAATTACGCGCTGGGCGATAAAGTCAATGTTTATGCCTGGTATAACATGGACACGATCGTTTCCGACATCGCAAACACGTCCGGTGGCGGCACCGGTGTCTGGAATGCCGTGACCCGCGACCGCATCGAAACGACGGGTGTAGGCCTGACCGCCACCCTCAGTGAGAAATCAAGTCTTGGCGTTGACTATGTCTACGCCGGTTCTACGGGATACATTTCCGTAAAGACATCCGCCAATGAACCGCCGTTCGATCCGTTAAAAACCAATTTGAAGAACTTCAAATTGCATTTTGATTACGATTTCAGCGATCACTGGGGTTACAAGCTGTATGCCGAACGTGAGCAATACGACAGCAGGGACTGGGCCATCGACGGCTTGGGTGTCGACGGTATCAATTCGATCCTGACCATGGGTGAAGACAGTCCCGATTACAACGTCTGGTACTACCGCCTTCAGTTCAGCTACAAGTTTTGAACGGAACCGGAGAATGGTCACCCCGGGAGTGGCAATCTCAGTCTGATTGACATGGGTCAATCAGCGACTGCGGTTCATACTTTAATTTAACGCAATATAAGTCTGATTGAGAAAAAAATATGGAACAGATTAAGGCAGACGTCGTAATCGTGGGTGCCGGCGGCGCCGGTCTTCGTGCCGCGATCGCCGTGGCAGAAACCGATCCGAAGCTCAAAGTCGCGTTAATTTCCAAGGTTTACCCGATGCGCAGCCACACCTGCGCCGCCGAGGGCGGAGCCGCGGGCGTCAAGGGCGCGGATGATACCCTGGAAATGCATTTCAACGACACGGTCGGCGGTGGCGACTGGTTGTGTGACCAGGATGTCGTCGAGGATTTTGTTCAGCGGGCGCCGCGCGAATTGATGCAGCTTGAACACTGGGGCTGCCCGTGGAGCCGTGAGGACGACGGTTCGGTGGCGGTCCGACCGTTTGGCGGCATGAAGAAGATGCGCACCTGGTATGCCGCCGACAAGAGTGGCTTCCACATATTGCACACGCTGTTCCAGACCTCGATGCAGTTCCCCTCCATCAACCGCTACGACGAATACTTTGCACTCGACCTGCTGCACCTCGATGGCAAGTGCCGCGGTGTCGTTGCGATGGAAATGCGCAGCGGCCGGTTTTTCCAGTTCGATGCCCCGGTGGTCATTATCGCGACCGGCGGCGGCGGGCAGGCGTTCCCGTTCACCACCAACGGCGCAATCAAAACCGGCGATGGCATGGCGTATGGCTTACCGCGCCGGCGTACCGCTCAAAGACATGGAGTTTGTTCAGTACCACCCGACCGGTTTGCCCGGTACCGGTATTCTGCTGACCGAGGGCTGCCGCGGTGAAGGCGGTATCCTGGTCAACAAGGATGGCTACCGGTACTTACAGGACTATGGCATGGGACCGGAGACGCCGATCGGCGAACCGGTCTTCAAAACCATGGAGCTCGGTCCGCGCGACCGGCTGAGCCAGGCGTTCTGGCACGAGCACAAGAAAGGCAATACCGTCGAGACCCCGTGGGGCGATTGCGTGCTGCTGGACATGCGCCACCTGGGTGCGAAGAAAATCAAGGAGCGTTTGCCGCTGGTGCAGGAACTGGCCCATGCCTACGTGGGCGTGGACATGATCAAGGACCCGGTACCGGTGCGCCCCGTCATGCATTTCATGATGGGCGGCATCGACACCAACATCAACGGCGAAACCCCGATGCCCGGCCTTTTCGCCATCGGTGAGACCGCCTGTTCCGGTCTACACGGCGCCAACCGCCTCGGTTCCAACTCGCTGACCGAACTGCTGGTCTCTGGCAAACGCTCCGCCGATACGGCCATCTGTCTATGCGCAAAAGGCCACCGAAGCAGGTGGTGATGAGGCCCTCAAAGCCCAGGCGGAAGCCATCGTGAAGGGTGTGCGTGAATTGTTACAACAAGGTGGTGGCGACCGAGACGATCTCCGGTCTCCGCCGGGAAATGAGAACCGTGCTGGAAGACGGCGCCGGAATTTACCGCGATGAGGAAGGCACCCAGTTTGCCTGCGACAAAATTGCGGAGATCCGCAAGCGTTACAAGGGTATTGAGATCAACGACAAGAGCAACGTGTTCAACACCGACCTGCAGCGCGCGCTCGAATTGCGAAACCTGCTGGACGTGGCGGAGACAATCGCCGAAGCGTCGCTCAGCGCCGTGAATCCCGCGGCGCCCACCAGCGGCTGGACTACACCGAGCGCGATGACGAAAATTTCCTGAAACATTCACCTTGTTTACCACCAGCCGGATGACGGCCGCGCGTCGAGTGGCCGGACGTGACCATCACGCGCTCCCAACCGGGCGTACGTGATTATTCAGGGGGTAAAAAATAATGAGCATGCGGCAGACTCGAACTGGAAATCATGCGCTACGATCCGGAAAAGGACAAGGAACCCGGTTTCAGAAATACTCGGTGCCCTGCGTGGAAGACTGGGCCATCCTGGATGCCTCAATTACGTGAAGGATAATATCGACACCACGCTGGCCTACCGCTGGTCCTGCCACATGATGGTGTGCGGCAGTTGCGGCATGATGATCAACGGCGAGCCCGAGCCTGACCTGCAAGACATTCATCCGCGACCTGCCCGACAAGGTGCGCATCGAACCGCTGGCGAATTTCCCATCGAGAGCGACCTGGTGGTGGTGCTCGATGACGTGATGGAGAAACTGCGGATGGCGAAGCCGTTCATCATCCGCAAAGACCCGCCGCCGCCGAGAACCAGGAATATATCCAGTCGCGGGCAGCATTGTACAAATTCAAGCAGTACACCATGTGCATCAATTGCATGTGCTGTTACGCAGCCTGCCCCCAATATGCGCTGGATTCGTCTTTCATCGGCCCGGCCGTGCTGGCGCTGGCGCACCGTTACAATATCGATACGCGCGACCAGGGCAAGTCCGAACGCCTGGACCTGCTGGCGGACCACGACGGCGTCTGGGAATGCTCGTTCGTCGGCGCCTGTTCCGAGGTTTGCCCCAAGAGCGTTGACCCGGCGGCCGCGATTCAGCAGATGAAAATCGAAGGCGCCAAGGAGTGGTGGAAACAGAAACTGGGAGGAGGAAAGTCATGAGCCGCCATCCTTATGTCCGGCCCATATCCAAAACCACCTGGTACATGCGCAACGGGCGTTACAAGCGGTACATGCTGCGGGAAGTGACCTGCCTGCTGGTCGGGCTTGTACAGCTTCCTGACCATTTTGGCGCTGGCGGCCCTGGCGCGAGGCCGAATCGCTGGAACGCCTTTATCGCATCACAGCAATCACCGGCATGGCCGATCTTCCATGGCCGGTCTGCTGATTTATTTCCTGTTTTCCTGACGTTTGACTGGTTCAAGCTGGCGCCCAAGGCCATGCCGATCCAAATGGGGGGAAAAAAACTGCCGGACCAGGTACATCATCATCGCACATTACGCGGCCTGGGTCGTTGTCAGCGTCTTCATTCTTCTGGCTGGCGGGAGTGCTCTGATGGCCATAGCAAAAAAAGCGATTTGTTTGGGGATTGTTCGCCGCAGGCGGAACCTTCCGCGTTTGTATTTCCCGCGTATTGATTGCCCTGTTCCTGTTCATCGCGACGGGCAGGGTGCCGGATGGCCTCCAATTTGAACAAATTCACGCTTTTGCGGCCAGTTGGCTTGGAAAAACATGTCTGTTCATCGTAATCTTCCTCTCTTTATGGCATGCTGCACATCGTCTGCGGGTCGTGTTTCACGATTTCGGGGTCAGAAAAGACGACGCTGGTTGCCAATGCCGTCTATACCTGGTGGCTGCTATCGGCACCGTGATGACGGCTTTTTATTTATTCAATATAAGTTAAAACAGGGATGTGGGATATGGTGTTAACAGGCCCGAAGTATGAATGATGATTCGAGAGGCATAGCAGAGGGTTACCAATTACGAGGTGGGCGTATAGCCGGGTCAGGATGCCGCTGTCAGCGTCGCTCCGCTGACGCCGCCGGCCATCCCCGAATATCTGCAGGACACTTACTGGTGGGCGTATCTCCACCCGAAATCTTTCTGTTTTTTTGAGCGCGAATGGGTGGTCAACCTGATCCTGTGGGGCAACATGAAAAAGCTCACCCGACTCGGTGCTGGAGGAGCTGAACCCCAGGCCGCAGAGCAGCGTGTTGCAGGTTGCCTGTGTTTACGGTGATTTTTCCAATCGTCTTGCGGCTCACCTCGGGCAAACGCAATCAAGGCTCAGCGTCGTGGACGTCGCGCCCATACAGATCAGCAATATCGAGAAAAAGCTGTCGGCTCATAACAATGTCTCGGTCCACCACCAGGACTCCACTTGCATGTCGTTCCCGGATGACAGTTTTGATGAAACAGTGGTGTTCTTCCTGTTGCACGAGCAGCCTGCGGAGGCGCGCCGCAAAACCGTCGCGCAAGCCATCCGCGTTACCCGCCCGGGCGGCAGGGTCATTTTTGTGGATTACCACGGGCCCAGGCGCGCCAATCCCATGCGCTATGTAATGAAACCGATCCTGACCTTGCTGGAACCATTTGCCATGGACCTGTGGCGCGATGAACTGCACGCATTTATGCCGGCGGAGATCAGACCGGACCAGCTATCTTCCTGTTTTTACTTTGGCGGTCTTTATCAGAAGGTCGTTCTGAAAGTCTGAAATGAACGGGAAACCAGCAACTTAATAAATGCACCCCGCGGATAACCCTCTCGTCTCACACCCGCATAAGAGGGGCCGTTTAAGAGTTATCTGGCACAGGTTTCGAAGGGCGGTTGACCCGCTCACCGATAGCGCACTCGCGTTGTTGCCCATCGTACTGGTTATCGCATTTTTCCAGCTGGTCGTCCTCCGGCAACCGGTTCCGCGCCTGGGCGCAATGTTGTGGGGGTTGTTGCAGGTATTCATTGGCCTGGCGTTGTTCGTGCGTGGCTTGCAGATGGCGCTGTTTCCCATCGGTGAGGAAATGGCTTACAACTTTGTACGCAAAGGCAACCTCTGGTGGTTACTGGTATTTGCATTCGCCCTCGGTTTTGGCACCACGGTGGCAGAACCGGCCCTGATCGCCATTTCGGAGGAGGCCGCGCGGATTGCATCAAGCGCGCAGGTAATCGCAGATTCGGCCGCGGCCCAAAGCGCCTACGCCATTGGCCTGCGCCTGACGGTCGCGCTTGCGGTGGGAATTGCGCTGGTAGTGGGCGTCTTCAGAATTCTTAAAGGCTGGCCGGTGCAATACCTGATCATTGGCGGTTACTTCGGCGTCGTACTAATGACATTTTTCGCGCCGCCCGAAATCATTGGCATCGCCTACGATTCCGGTGGTGTCACGACCTCCACGGTAACCGTACCACTGGTCGCGGCGTTGGGTATTGGCCTGGCCCAGACCATTCACGGCCGTGACCCGTTGATCGATGGTTTTGGCCTCATCGCTTTCGCTTCGTTGACACCCATGATTTTCGTGATGGCCTTCGGGATGATCTACTGATGGAATCGATGGTCGGATTCGGCTCCACCTTGCTGACCATGCTGCGTGATGTTCTTCCCATCGCTGCGATTTTGTTTGGTTTCCAGGCACTGGTCTTACGCCGCAAGATAAAGAACCCGGCACGGGTAGGCTCGGGCATGGTCCTGGTACTGCTGGGTCTTACGCTGTTTCTGGAAGGTCTGGAAACAGCGCTGTTTCCGATTGGCCGCCTGATGGCCCAACAACTGACCGCACCAGAGTTTATCTATCAGTCGGCAAGTGCGGCAAGCGGCCCTGTTAATTGGCTGGACTTCCTGTGGGTTTATGCATTTGCCGCCGCCATCGGTTTCGCGACCACGATCGCCGAACCGGCCCTGATGGCGGTTGCGATCAAGGCCAACCAGGTTTCAGGCGGTACGATAACCATCAGGGGTTTACGTTACGCGGTTGCCGTCGGCGCGGCTGTGGGTGTGGCGGTGGGCGTGTTCCGCATCGTCACTGGCGCTCCTTTGCACTGGTTCATCATCGGCGGTTATATCGTGGTCATTATCCAGACCGTATCAGCACCCAGGCTCATTATTCCGCTGGCCTACGATTCCGGCGGCGTAACCACCTCGACCGTGACCGTACCGCTGGTGGCGGCCCTCGGACTTGGACTGGCCGAAACGATACCCGGACGCAGCCCCCTCCTTGATGGTTTTGGCCTGATCGCATTTGCCGCCCTGTTTCCGATCATAGCGGTTATGGCATATGCACAATTGGGCGATTGGAAAGCGAGACGATTGAAACGCAGAATTGAACAAAAATGATCTATTCTTAGATGAGGTAACGACATGCACTTTAAACTTATTATTATCATGGCTGAAGATGAGAGGACCCAGGTCATCCTGGATGCCGCCCGTGGCGCGGGTGTCACCGGGTGCACGGTACTGAACCAGGCGCGGGGTGAAGGAATCAAGCCGGCAAAAACTTTTTTGGGTTTAAGCATCGACTCTCACGTGGATGTGATCCTGATGCTGGCAGAGGAGCACATGAGCAGGGAAATCATGGAAAAGGTGGCGCTGGCGGGTGAATTTGATGATTCACCCGGATCCGGCATAGCGTTTCAGATTGATGTCGAGGATGCCATTGGTGTACGGCACCAGATCGCCGCGCTCACAGGTGTCGTGGAGGAAAGAATATGAAGAGGCTGGAAGATATTGTGCGTGTACGTGACGTCATGAAGACCGAGCTTGACATCGTCGACGGCATGCTGACGGTGACCGAGGCGCTGAAATCCATGAAGTACCCGGAAACACACACCCTGATCGTTGACAAGCGGCATGCGGATGATGAATACGGCGTGGTCATGTTTCGCGACATGGCCAAGAAGGTACTGGCCCGCGACTATTCCCCCAACCGTGTCAATGTCTATGAAATCATGTCCAAACCGGTGGTTTCCGTGCATCCCGATATGGATATCCGCTACTGTACACGTCTGTTTGACCGTTTTGGCCTGTCGCGGGCGCCGGTGCTCGAGAATCAGAAAATCATCGGCCTGGTCAGTTATTCGGATATCGTATTGAAGGGTCTGAACCTGGAGATGGAGTAAGAACATCGTGTTATTCAGGTAAATGCAGAAGCAAGAACCGGTCCCGGTTCTTGCGTGTGTTTCCGGCCCTGTTTTCTACTGTTTAATACCATTCATTTTTACTTGATCTACCTCAAGTAAAAGCGTCATTGCGATGCGCATCTGCTTACTGTGGAAACCCATATATTATAAAATAATAATATTGAAAAATAGCTTTCCAGAGTGAGTGACGGAACGGTATGAAAACACGAAAACGTAACTGGCTGCCGGGTTTTGTAGCCATACTGCTATTGATCGGGATCCCGGTCTGGTATTTCACGAGTGATGCTGACTCCAGCCTTGATACACCCTGGGAAAACGTACCAAGACGACCGGCCCACGTGGACCACGCGCATCTGTTCGATGGATTTGGTGCGCTCACGACCGGTCCGGAAGTGACAGTAGCCTGCCTGAGCTGCCATGCCGACGCGGGTGAGCAGATCCTGCATACCGCCCATTGGAAATGGGAATCCGAACCCACGCCGATCGAAGGCCGCGAAGGCCTGTTTACCACCGGTAAGAAAAAATCCATCAATAACTTCTGTATCGGTATCCAGGGTAACTGGGCGTCATGTACGTCATGCCACGCAGGTTATGGCTGGGACGATGCAGATTTCGATTTTGATGACGAGACCCATATCGACTGCCTGGTCTGTCACGATAATTCCGGCACCTACCGGAAAGGCAAAGCGGGCATACCTATCGATGGCGTCGACCTGGAAGCGGCGGCGAAAAGCGTCGGCGTACCAACGCGCGAAAACTGCGGTGGCTGCCATTTCCGCGGTGGTGGCGGTAATGCGGTCAAACACGGTGACCTGGACGAGAGTCTCTATTACCCGACCGAGGGTATCGACGTACACATGGGCCGCTACAACTTCCAGTGCGTTGACTGTCACAAGACCAGGGACCACGTAATCCGCGGGCGCTCGACATCGGTCAGCCTGGACAACGAAAACCAGGTCGCCTGCACGGACTGCCACAACCCTAAACTACATGACGATGATCGTATCAACGCACATACCGATACGGTCGCCTGCCAGACCTGCCATGTCCCGGAAATCGCCGTTGAACAGGCCACCAAGACCCACTGGGACTGGTCACAGGCCGGCGACCCTGAAAGGGAGGAATCCACGCACCACTACCTGAAGATCAAGGGCGAGTTCATCTACGAGAAGAACCTGCGCCCCGAGTACCGCTGGTCCAACGGCCTTGCCTACCGTTACCTGAAAGGCGACAAGATCAACGTTGGCGGCGTTACTGCGCTGAACGCCCCACGCGGCGATATCCGTGATCCCAATGCAAAAATCTGGCCTTTCAAGATACACCGCGCCGAGCAGCCCTATGACACCGAGTACGAATACCTGCTGGAACCGGTGACCTCGGGTGAAGGCGGTTTCTGGAACGAGTTTAACTGGGACAAGGCTTTCCGTCTCGGTGAAGGTGTCTCCGGCCTCAAGTACAGCGGTCATTACGGTTTTACCGAAACCGAAATGTTCTGGCCGTCGACACACATGGTCGCGACCAAGGACAAGGCGTTGCAGTGCCAGGCCTGTCACTCGGAAGGCGGCAGGATGGACTGGCAGGCGCTCGGATACGACGGTGACCCCATCAAGCAGGGTAGCCTGACACGCAAGCGATTGATAGATGAGCAGGTCGGCGCCGATCATGAATAAGCACAGCAGGCACTTGATAATATCCGTCCTGGCCGGGCTGTTCACAGCGGTATTCAGCCTGTCATACGCCGCCAACAGCCTGCATCCGGAAGTACCGGTGCTGGACGCATCGGGTAAACCCGTCGTCGAAAGCGGCCTGCCGATGTCAACCATGATCAGTTGCGGCGGTGATTGTCACCAGACGTCCTATATCATGGCCAACAGCGACCACGCCGATGCCGGCGCCGGTCAGATCGGCCATGGCGACAAGGCACACGCATGGCAACAGGGACCGGGTTATTTCGGTGGCTGGAATCCACTCGCCTACGATACCGATGGACTGGAGCCGGGTGGCGGCATGGACCTGGAAGCCTGGCTCAAGCGCTATGGCCCGCGGCATGTCGGTGGCGGTCCGGTTGCCGGTCTCGTTGAGATGGATTGCCTGCTTTGCCACACGGGCATCACCGATCATTCCGCGCGTGAGGCGGCCCTGGTCAGCGGCGACTTCGCCTGGGCCAATTCAGCCTCGCTGTCATCGCTGGATATTCTCGACAAGGTTGACGGGCAGTGGCAATGGGACGCTTCGAAATTCCAGGCCAACGGAGCCCTGCAAGTGGGCCTGCTCGATATTCGCACGCCCCGCGATGAGAACTGTTCGCTGTGCCACGGTATCGCCGAAAACAGCCTGGATATACCGCTCACCATACCGGCCGACCTGAACAAGCGGCACAACACGGACCGCACCGGTCAGATCATTTCGCCGCAGAAACTGTTGAACAGCGGTTTGAATATTGCCGACAAGGAAAACCTCGACTTCCCGTTCGATATCCATACCGACCGCGTGGTTGGCTGTGTCAATTGCCACTACTCGTTGAATAACCCCGTTTATTTCAGGCAGCGCGAGGAAAGCAGGCCCGCCTACCTCGACTTCGATCCACGCCGGCTGACCATCTCCGACTACCTGGTCCGCCCCCTGCACCAGTTTGCGAAAGGCAGGTCGGAGCTGGGCCTGGCGGCCGCGGACACGAAGAACAGCCTGCGCCGTTGCGAGTCCTGTCATGATGCCGAAATGGTGCATGACTTTCTGCCGTATAAAAAGCGGCATTTCCAGTCGTTGGCGTGTGAGTCCTGCCACATACCCAGGATGTACGGCCCCGCTTTACAGGTGGTGGACTGGACCATGCTGGATGGCGAGGAACAGCCATTAAGACAATACCGGGATGTAAGTGGTGACCCGGTGGCGGCAGACAGCCTGATCGAAGGATTCAGACCCTTGATTCTGCCCAGGGCCAACGCCGGGGGTGAATTTGGCCTCGCACCTTTCAACCTGGTGACCAGTTGGTACTGGACCGCGGGTGACCCGGTCATGCCAGTTGCAAAATCGCAGCTGACCGAAGCGCTATTTGTTGACGGCGCCTTTCATCCCGATCTTATCGCCGTATTGGATGCAGACGGGGATGGCCAATTGACCGGTGCCGAATTGCACCTGGTCGATGAGGCCGGGGTCGCGGCGGTCAGGGAAAGGCTGACAGCGGTCGGATTGACCAGCCTGCAAATCCGCGGAGAAATCACGCCGTTTTCAATCAGTCACGATATCGTCAATGGCCAGCAGGCGACCAGGGATTGCTCAAATTGCCACGACCGCGATTCGTTGCTGGCAGCATCATTTACACTGTCCGATTACCTGCCCGGAAACGTGCAACCGCAGGCTGCCTCGCTCGACACCGTCAAGCTCACCGGCGAGGTGAAAACCGCTGCCAACGGCAGTGTCAGTTTCCTTTCCGACGCACACCGCGCGGGCTTTTACATTATCGGCCTGCAGTCTGAAAGCTGGGCGGACATGCTGGGTTTGCTGATGTTTTTGGGTATCACGCTGGGTGTCAGTATCCACGCAATCGCACGGTATATTTCATACCGCCGCAGACCACCGGTTGCGCGCCAGTACGAGCGTGTCCACATGTATGACGCTTACGAGCGTTTGTGGCACTGGTTGCAAGCCAGTGCAATCCTGATGTTGCTGTTTACCGGCCTGATTATCCACAAGCCGCATTTTTTCGGCATGTTCAGCTTCCGCTACGTGGTGAACATACACAACGTGCTTGGCTTTATCCTGCTGATCAATGCCGCCCTCGCGTTGTTTTATAACCTCGCCAGCGGCGAGATTCGCCAGTACCTGCCAAAGCCACGGGGATTCATTCACCGAGCCCTGGCCCAGGCCATGTACTACAGCAAGGGAATTTTTGCCGGTGCGGAGCACCCGCTGGAAAAATCCAGGGACCACAAGCTGAATCCACTGCAACAGATCACCTACCTGGCGATTCTGAATATCCTGCTGCCCGCGCAGGTGATCACCGGCGTTCTGATCTGGGGTTTGCAGCGCTGGCCGCATATCGCCGCTGAACTCGGCGGCCTACCGGTGCTGGCGCTGGTGCATACCCTGGTCGCCTGGACATTTGCCGCCTTCATCGTCATGCATATTTACCTGACCACCACCGGACGTTCGCCGACCGCGGGAATCAAGTCCATGATCGTGGGATGGGATACGGTTGAGAAACACGGGACCGAACCGCTTACGGCAGGTCCGAAAGGAGAGTCAAAATGAATCAAGTATCAAGGGCCAAACCCTATTTGAACCCGTACCTGGCAGGTACATTGTTGGGTATCGTGTTGTTCCTCGCCTTTTTTATCACGGGGTCCGGTCTCGGCGCTTCGGGTGGTTTGAACCGGTTGCTGGTCTATGTGCAAAACGAGATTAACCCGGATCATATTGACCAGGTGGCCTACCTGCTGAAAATGGCCGGCGGCAACGTCAACCCACTGGACAGCTGGATCGTATTCCTGACCGTCGGAACCATTTTGGGCGGGTTTATTTCCGGGTTGCTGGGCCGCCGTATCAAGATTGAGACCAACAAGGGACCACAAATCGGTACCGGCACCCGCTGGTTTCTCGCCTTTGTCGGCGGCGCATTAATGGGCTACGGCGCACGTCTGGCCAGGGGTTGCACATCGGGGCAGGCGCTGTCCGGTGGCGCTGTCCTGTCGGTCGGCAGTTGGGCATTCATGTTCGCGGTGTTTGCCGGTGCGTACGCGCTGGCTTACTTTTTCCGCAAGTGCTGGAACTGAGGAGAATAATCATGTTTGCTTTCCCGCTTCCTCTCGCAGAGCTGTTTGGCCACTGGGGCTCTTACGTGGTTTATGCAGTGGTCGGCGTAGCGTTTGGCATGACCCTTGAGAGTGCCGGTTTTGGTAATTCGAAACTGCTGGCCGCGCAGTTCTATTTTAAGGACATGCGTGTCTTCAAGGTCATGTTTACCGCCATCATCGTGGCAATGACACTGATATTTCTTTCTTCCGCCATGGACTTGCTCGATTACAACCTGATATGGGTTCCACCCACGTATCTGTGGCCCGGTATTGTGGGCGGCCTGATCATGGGTGTCGGCTTTATCATTGGCGGCTTTTGCCCCGGAACCTCCCTGGTGGGTATGGCGACGGGCAAGCTTGACGCGATAATGTTCGTTTTCGGGGTTCTTTTTGGAATTTACCTGTTTGGTGAAACCGTCGGCAGTTTCGCGACTTTCTTTGAAAGCTCTTACATGGGCCGCTTTACACTGCCGGAACTGTTTAACGCCAGTTACGGTGTCGTCGTGATCTGTATCGTCGTGGCCGCGCTGTTACTCTTTCTGCTGGCAGAAAAAGTTGAAACGATGGTCAACGACGGGCCGTCGCAAAAGCTGCCCGGTTGGTCAAAACCGGCTGCCCTCGCACTCGTGGCGCTCGCAGCGGTTACCCTCGTGATGGGTCAACCGACCAGCGAGGACCGCTGGCAGGCGGTGGAGGCCGAAAGCGAGGCCAGGCTGGATCAGCGCGAATTGCAAATATCCTCCGCAGAGTTTTTGCAGTACAGGGACGATAAGAAAATCAAGATCATCCCGCTGGATGTCCGCGACGAGCGTGACTATAACCTGTTCCACCTGCGTGGAGCGGTTCATGTGCCATTGGACCAGGTGCAGGCAAAGGCCAAAGAATTGCATTTTGAACCCGCCAACACCGTTTTCGTTACCATCAGCAATGACGAGGGTGAGGCGACCGAGGCGTGGAAAATCCTGCGCGCGGAAAGCGTACCGAATATCTATATCCTCGAGGGTGGTATCAATGCGTGGCTGAAAACCTATGCAGGCGACAGTCTCGATGAAGCGGACCGGGTCCGCAACCGTCAGGAGGACCAACTGGCCTACAGGTTCAAGGCCGCGACCGGCGCCCGCAACCCCGCAGCGGAACCCGAACCGGACCTTCTGAACCTGGAGTTTGAACCAAAGATCATCCTCGAAATGAAACGCGCCCCTGCCAGTGGGGGATGTGGTTGAGGATTTAACGGGTATCGGGACTTGATCGTGACCGGGCCGGCCCCTTGCCGGGGCCGCTTAACAAGTGGTTGAATCCTCGAATTTTCTGTCTTCGGTCCAGACGTCGATAATCAGGTCGTTATCCGAGTGCAAAACCTGCCAGATGGGCTCCGATTTGGCCGGGCAGAAACTGTTGAGGACCGCTTTTCTTTTCTCAAGATCCGTATACATGGCTTCGGGGATGAGGAAGCCGACCCTTATTTCATTGCCGACTTCCTTCGCCCCCCTGAACAGCCATCCGCCCGCGACCGCATTGATTCTCGCAACAGGGTGCTGGACATAGTAGTTGTTGACCCAGACGAGTGATTCATAGGTGATGGGTTCCGGTTGCCCGCAGGAAGCGAGTGACAATGCGGCGACCGCGGCGAATAGAAAATCATCCCTGATTTTTTTGAGCCCTTGCATGACAAAATCCTTTCGTCCTTGTGATCAAATTGTCACGCCTTCCTGTAAAAAAATGAACTGTCAGTTTTTACAGACCAGAGCTTCTCAGCAGGGCCAAATGGGTGTGGGTGTCCAGATCAAAAGCAGCATTTTCAAGGCTCACAGGCGTCATCAGATCGGGGTGGGAATTGAACAGGCTGCGCGCACCCGTGTCACCTTTGAGCGCCCGCAACTGTTTAAACAAGGTGGAGGGAAAGATGACCGGCGGCATGTATTGTCCACCTGTCTCGGCGACGACGATGCGCTCGGGTGCGGCATCCCATATTTTCACCAGGGCCTGCAAATCCTGCGCCTGTATGCGCCATTGATCACAAAGAAGGATCAGCAGGCCGCTCGAGTCCGGATGGATATTGACAACGCCCGTGGCGATGGAACCACCCAAACCCTCTGACCATTGCGGATTATGGACCCAGCGTACGCAAGCATGATGCACCGTGTCTCTTATTTCTTCAGCATAAGCCCCCGTTATCACCATGATTTCAAGCGGGTTGATTGAATTTGCGCTTTTGACGGCATTCTGAATCAGCGTGCCTGACCCGTACCGCACCAGTTGTTTTATCTGTCCCAATCGCCTGCTGGCGCCTGCCGCCGGAATAAGAACACTGAGTTGCGGGCGACTCATCTACCGGCACGGGTCAGCATACTGCCGTCGCGACGGTTCAAAAACGCATGGATTTCGGCAACGATCGCCAGTGCGATGGATTCGGGCATTTCCGCACCGATGTCGAGGCCCGCGGGGCCGTACACGTGGACATCACTTGCGCCGATTTCTTCGAGCAGACGATCACGGCGTGCACGTGGGCCGAGTAGACCGATATAGGGTATTTTTGCGCCCACGACCTGCTCGAGGTACTTTCGGTCATGGCCGAGGTGATGGGTCATCAGTACGGCTGCGTCCACCCGGTCCAGCGCGACATGTGTGCCGAGATCGGCCGCTTGCAGCAGTTTTACCTCGCAGTCAGGTGGAAACCGGTCGGCACGGGCGAAAGCGGGTCTGTGATCGACGATGGTGCAATTCCAGCCCATTTCAGCCGCCAGGCGGGTGAGCGGAACGGCGTCGTGACCCGCGCCGCACACCAGGATACCGGGGGGCGGCATGATGGGGATCAACAGAAGCGTTGTCCGGCCGCTGTCGGTGTCGATGTTTTCCTGCCAGAAACGCCGTGTCATGTCATGACCGCCAGGAAATGCAGCGCCCTCATGAGTGCGGATTTTGTCCATCAGCAGCGGATTGCCCACGCTGTGTTCCGCACCGCAGCTGAGCGCGAATGCGCCGGCCGGAAGCTCCGCGGCGCTGCTCGAGGTGACCAGGCTTAACAAGCCGCTGCGCCTGGATTTCCAGGCCCGTTCAAGGGTGCTGAAAAAACCGAATTCAGCGTTGCGATCCAAACGCTGCAACATCAGGTGGATGATGCCGTCACAGCCGAGACCCAGACCCCAGGCAAAATCATCGCCATGGCTCATGTCGTAGCAGACGTTGCGGGTTTTTCCGTCGGCAAACACCTCCCTGGCATGTGCCGCCAGGTCGGCTTCCAGACAGCCGCCTGAAATGAGGCCCTTGTAGCTGTTGTCCGCGGCAATCAGCATCATGGCGCCTGGCTTGCGGTAGGTCGAGCCCGACGTGGCCACGACGGTGCCGAGCACCAGCGTCTCATCCGTTTGGTGTTCGTGGTAAAAATCCAGTAGCGCGCTTAGTCCGAGGTGCATGGGTTCAGCCTTCCTTTATCCCTGACGGCATCTAAAATGTGCAAGCCGATATTTTCCCACAGCGGAAGGGTTGCCGTCAGTCTGCGATTGAACCGGGCCAAAAATAGCGGGCTCCGCCTGAACCTGATCTGACGTTGTCATTGCTGTCGCATACAGGCAATCGTTTGGAATTGCCGTATACTCACGGTCCAGGGAAGATTCAAAATTACGAAGGGATTCAACTTTTAAAGACTCGAGAACATTAAATGCATATTAAAACACTACTACTTCACCTTTCCGTACCATTACTTTTTGCAGCGTTCCCTGTTTTTGCAAACAACGTGACGCTTTCCGGCGCCTTTGACGGCGCCGAACCCACGATGGCCGCCGACCCGGCGAGTTGTGACAACGTAGCCAAGCGCTACCGGGTGGCGGGTACGATATCGGTCTCGACATCGGGTGATTACACTTTGGTCGATGCAGGAAACTATTTTCCCTATGACGACAGCGTCTTGAGAGCGTCCATCGCGGATGTCGTCATCATGATTTATGCAGGCAGCTTTAACGCCGCAAACCCGACAAACAACAGGGTGGCTTCGGTGGATGAATATGATCCGGTCCAGCTCAATGCGGGCACGTCGTACGTGCTGGTCGTACAACATTGGTGCGATCCGACCATCGGCGCCTACGCCATCGTGATCGATGGCGGGCAGGCGACGGTTTCAGGTGACGGTTTCACGTCTCCGCCGCAAACCATCGGCAACCTCAGCGCTTCAAGTCCGACGGCAAATTTCTTTGACCTGGGCGGGGATCGCCGCTACAGGGCCGATGCCATAACCCTCTCAAATTCGGGGGTTTACTACTTTGTCGATGTGGGAGAAGAGACGGGTGGCAGTACAATGTCACTGCGTGTATATCAAGGCTCGTTTAACCCGCTCGATACCGATGCGAACCTGGTCGCCAACACCGGGGGGTTTTACAACAGCGGCCTGTCTTTAGAGGCCGGTGTAAATTACGTGTTTGTTATGGTAGAAAATACATTTGCCTCACAACGGTTGCAGTACGTGTTGTTTCCGCCGGGCCCCTTTAACTTTAACCCCGGCCTGAACGGCGCCTGGCAGGCTCCAGGAATAAAAGCGCAGGGCATCCTCATGGAAGTTCTCCCCAGTGCCGGTGTATTGTTCTTTGCCCAGTTCACCTTTCCGGACGAACTGGCAGCCACCACCGCCGACGGTGCGAAGCCGGACGGTGACGCAAAGGTGCAGGCCCAGCTCGGTTCAACTGACCAGAGATGGCTAACCGCCTTTGGCAGCTTTCCCGGCAACGGCGATTACATGACGATCAAGTACGAGAACTCCACTGGCGGACGTTTCAACTCGACAACACCGGTCGCCACGACAGATTCCAACTACGGGGACGGCTGGATCGAAGGCAAGACCTGCGACCACCTTGTCATCAACTGGAATTTGCCGGGTGGCATCGTCGACACGCGCGACTACTACAAGTCGACACAGGACGCCGTGCCGTACTGCCAAGGTTTTATCAAGGCGGGACCGGTATCGGCCGTATGGTGATAAGGGCAGCTAACCCGGATATTTCAGCTGTGAAAACGGTGTCGGCGGCAGGGCAAGGCGATTTCTTACCAGCCGCCGCCGCCACCACCACCGCCGCCGCCGCCGGAGGAACCGCCGCCACCCGAACCCGAAGATGAACCGGGCGGTGAGGACGCCGAGGAAATGGCCGAGGAAAAACTGCTGTTGAAATCATTGCCGAGGTGGCTAAGTGCATTCAGACCGCCGCGTCTGCCGGAGTACCAGTTCGGGTGATAGCCGCCCCTTTTGGCCATTTCTTCGGGTAATTCGCGTGCAAACCGGTCGCACCAGCTGTTTTCGACACCCAACGCGAAGGCATAGGGCAGAAAGCTCTCGAAGACCTCGGGTGTCAGCCGTGGTGACCGCATGCGTTCGAGACGATCCTGCTCGGCCGTATCCAGGTACATTTTGAACCCTTCGATTTGATTCATGATTTTGCGCCCGGCGGGTGTCGGTGCGCGCAACAGGAAAAAAAACACCACGTGCAATACGAGCGACAGGATGATGTAGGGAACCCAGATAAAGGGACCGCCCTGCATTCCCGCGGCAATGACCCCCGCCCCGACAGACAGGACAATGGCCGGTAGAATATAGATGGAATTGAGTATGAACAGGCGTCCCAGGTATTCTGTTTTCAATGCCCGTTTCAATCCAACGCGGGCCTTGATAAAAGTGCGGTGGTTCTTCTGATCGAGTTCGATTTCATTTCTCAACTGAAACAGGCTTTCGAGCACCGCGATTTCGCCCTTGCTTGCCTTGCCGGTGACCGGCGTGGTCTTTTTCCGAAGGGTGAAGTCATCATCTTTTTCCTCGATTTCCAGGTAACCCTTTACACCGAGGCTGACGAGGGCCGCGGCAAAGGCAGATTTGTTGAAGGTCATTTTCAACACGTAGCTGCAAGCCGCCGGCGTCATACCCATCGGTGGTCTGAAAAGCGGGATGATGACGCCCTTTTCCGGGTCGCGGCCGGCGCGGTTCCAGGCCCACAGGTACCAACCGAACGTCGCCAGCAAGCCGATCATCAGCACCAGTGCTGCGCCGTTGTCCTGCAGGAACCAGCCGATACGCTCCGCGCCGGCGGGCTCCCTGACGATGCCCTTGGGCCAGCCGACGGCAACCGTCAGGCCTTCATAGGGCTGTAAACCCCGTGTGGTTTCGAAAACGATACTGCGGTCATTGATGATTTCGGATCGGGCGTTCCGGCCCTGGGCGCCCTGTGGCCCGGTATAGAAGCTCGTCTGTAAATCCGCACTGTTGACCGGTGCGGGTAATTCGATCCGTGCGCCGGCGTGGTCGATCGGGAACATCCAGCCATTGCCGGTCACGTTCCAGTACAACTCGTCATGGTCCGGGAAAAATCCCAGTTGGCGGTTGGTCTGGTAACGAAGTTGATAGGTGTGGACACCGGTTCCGACCATCTGGTTTGCGCTGCCGATATAGATGCGCACACCATTCGAGCGCTTCTCGGTGTGGAAAGGCTCCGCTGCGCCATCGCGCTTGACATCCAGAACATTCAGCCTGACCTTGTAATGATTGCCCAGCCGGTCCTTGTATCGGGTTGGAAAGTCGCGGTAAATTCCCCGGCGGATGTCCTGGCCTTCGGCCCGGACCTCGATGGTTTCCATCACCACCAGGTCGCCGTCAGCATGTACCTGGATATCGGAGTGGTAGTCGAGGATTCTTTCATCGGCTGACAGCGGACCTGCGCCTGGCAGACCCAGGACGAAAAGCAGCGCACAAACGCGTTTGATCAGGTTCTTTCTAGAGATCGACATCAGGTACGCTCCGTTGGCTCGCCAATTCAATCTCAAAAAACGCCGCCGCTCTGAACCTGAACAATGCAGCGATGATATTCGATGGAAAACTCTCGACCATGTTGTTGTTGTCCCTGACAGCACCGTTGTAATAACGGCGGGCGTACTGCAGGTCATTTTCGATTTCGACCAGGCTGGCGTGCAGTTGCCGGAACCCTTCACTGGCTTTTAAATCCGGATAGTCCTCGGCCAGCGCAAACAAACGCCCCAGTGACCTGGACAGGGCCGTTTCCTGCCTGGCGCGGGCATCGACCCCCGTTTCCGCGGTCGTGCGTATGCGTGTGACATCTTCGAGTACCGTGGACTCATGGGCGGCATAACCCCTGACGGTCTGCACCAGGTTGGGAACCAGTTCGGAACGTTTCTGCAACTGCACATCGATACCCGCCCAGGCCTCACTGACCCGGTTGCGGTTACGGATCAGACGGTTGTATACCCAGGTTGCCGCGCCCAGTATCACTAATCCGAGTGCAAATAGAATCTCTGCCATAACGACTCCTGAAGGTATTCCCCAAATGCGTGTTGCCGGTACTTTGTGCCTGCACCGAAAGCCCGGCGGTGCATTCTCACAGTATAGGAAATCAGGCAGGCTTTGTAAGCCTCGATGTTCACGGCCGCGTGGCGGCGCCGAAGTTATTCAGGTTGAGGATCCGCCGGTCGCTGAAACCGTTAAAATGATGAAACGTCCGGAAGGTTGGGTTAAGGTCAAGCTGATCCGCACTCGAATGCGTCTCCCGCAAGGAGTCCATATTGTGATCGATACATCGCTGAGGAAATTGCTGAATAATGAATGACGGTTGTAAAACCGCTGATCCACCATGGTGCGTCTATATTATCGAGGCCAGTGACGGCCGTTTGTACACGGGTATTACGACCGACGTAGAACGCCGTTTTGGTGAACATTCGGGTACATCCAGGGGTGCGCGTTTTTTCCGCGGCAGAAAACCCGTGGAAATCGTTTACACGGAAAGCCACCCCGACCGCGGCAGCGCCCTGCGGCGTGAGTCGGCCATCAAGAAGTTAAAACGGGGAAGGAAGCTCGAATTAATCGCTCAGATCACTATTAAACCACCAGGGCGCCCCTGTTGATATATCGACATTCCATGTCCTCAGCAAGACGGTACCAAGCTGATTCAACTGCGCCTAGGCTGACTATAAGATAAACCATAATTAATTAAAGTACAAGTACTTATGTAAGTAATGTAAAGTGCTACTGTATATAGGGCAATTGATTATTGCCGCCGCATCAAATTTTCCCCATCGGATGAATCAGGCTTTATGGTCCCGGAACCTGTCCGGATCACTGCTTCTGCGCTTGATCCAGGGCAAGACCGGTTGCAGTTTTTGCCAGGAAACCCGGGTTTGACCCCTGTTATGTGCATGAGAACACTTGCATTGACCTACGAATCGATTTATTCTTTGTAGTACTGTATTAACACGCTATTACATTGATACAACCATGAAACAGCATAATGAAACACAAAAGAAGGCTTTGAGATCGGCGGCGGAATCCTTGTACAAGGCGTTCCTGACCCTCGAAAAGCCGGATGAAGTCCGCCAGTTCTTGCTCGATCTTTGCACCCCCGCCGAAGTGGAAGCGATGGTCGATCGCTGGTGGACGGCGTCGTTGTTGAGACAGGGGCGCAGTTACCGGGAAATCAGTGAATTCACCGGTGTCAGTGTAACCACGATCGGCCGTGTGGCCAGGTATATGAATATGGGTGAGGGCGGCTACCGGCTGGCCTTGCGGCGCGAGGAGGCGGCAAAATAATGAACAGGATCAGGGTAGCGATACAAAAATCAGGCAGGCTTTCAGACCACTCGCTCGAGCTGTTGCAGAGTTGCGGACTGAGGTTTGCGCGTAGCAAGGACAAGCTTTACTGGTACGGCAGGGACTTTCCGGTCGACCTTCTGCTGGTGCGCGATGACGACATCCCCCGCCTGTTGCTCGACGGCGTATGTGAACTCGGCATCGTGGGCGAAAACATTGCCGAAGAAGTGATGCTGGAGCGGAATATGAAAGCCGGCCTGACGCAATTGCGAAAACTCACGTTTGGCGGTTGCCGGCTATCACTCGCGGTACCCGAGAATTCCAGGTTCAAGTCGGCCGGGGATCTGGATGGCTGCAGGATAGCGACCAGTTATCCGGCGCTCACCAGTTCTTTGTTGTCCGCCCGCGGCATCGAGGCCAAAACGATCAAGTTTTCCGGTTCCGTCGAGATCGCACCTGGACTGGGTACGGCAGATGCGATATCGGACCTGGTTTCAACGGGCACGACCCTGCGTGCCAACCACCTGGTTGAACTGGAGGTGCTTTTCGAAAGTACCGCGGCACTGTACGGTTTTGACGGTGCCTTGAATGATGAAAAACGCCTGATGATCGATCGCCTGCTGGCGCGCCTGGACGGCGTCCTGCAGGCGGCCGAATGCAAATACGTGATGCTGCACGCGCCGCGCGGTGCGCTTGAAAGAATCACCCGTATATTGCCCGGTGCCGAGAAACCGAGCCTGATGAATCTCGAAGGCGACCGCGACCGTGTCGCCGTGCACGCCGTGTGCCGGGAAACCGTGTTCTGGGAGCACCTGGAAGCGCTGAAAGAGGCAGGCGCATCGGCCATCCTGGTCCTGCCCGTTGAGAAAATGCTGGCCTGAACAATGAATATCACTATTCCGGAACTGATCGACTGGCCGGGTGCCGGCGAGACACAAAGAAAGACGGCTTTAGGCCGGCCGGCATTACCGGCCGGGGATTTCAAGGAGGTTGTCAGCAACATCATCGCCCGCGTTGGCGCCGAAGGTGACAGGGCCTTGCGGGAGATCGGAGAAAAATACGACGCGGTCGTGGACGGTCCGCTCGAGGTTACCGAAGCGGAGTGGGCTGTGGCTGAAACACTCGTCGCTCCACCTGTACTGCGGGCGATGGATGAGGCCATACCGCGCATCAGGTCATTCCACCTGGCCGGCGTTCCCCTTCCGTTCAGCAAGGAGACCGCCCCCGGATTGCGTTGTGAAGCCCGTTACCTGCCGATATCACCGGTGGGTTTGTACGTGCCCGGTGGTTCCGCACCGTTGATTTCGACGGTCATCATGCTGGGCGTCCCGGCGCAGATCGCGGGCTGCAGGGAGATCATTCTATGCACGCCGCCTAACGTACAGGGCCAGGTGCCGCCGGCCATCCTGGCCGCTGCTTCCCGTTGCGGTATCGAGCGCGTGTTCAAAGTGGGCGGCGCACAGTCCATCGCAGCCATGGGGCTTGGCACCGAGAGCATACCCGCCTGCGCCAAGCTGTTCGGTCCGGGCAATGCGTGGGTAACCGAGGCAAAACAGCAAATTTCAGCCATGCCGGGCGGTGCCGCACGTGACATGCCGGCGGGACCCTCGGAGGTGCTGGTCGTCGCAGACAAGGGCGCCGATGCCACCGCCGTGTGCTGGGACCTGTTGTCGCAGGCGGAGCACGGACCGGATTCACAAGCCATCGTCATCAGTGACAGCCGGGCGCTGCTGGAGGAAATTGGCCGCCTGCTGCCGGGCATGGCCGCCAGGCTGCCACGCGCGGCGGTTCTTGCGGAGTCCCTTCAACACCTCAGGCGCATCCGCGTGGACACGATCCTGGATGCCATCGAAATCAGCAACCGCTACGCACCGGAGCACCTGATACTGAATTGTGTCAAACCGGACCGGGCCGCCAACAAGGTCACCGCAGCCGGTTCCGTATTTATAGGGCCATGGACGCCCGAATCGCTCGGTGATTACTGTTCCGGTACCAACCACGTGCTGCCAACCTATGGTTATGCACGCGCCTACAGCGGGCTGTCGGTGATTGATTTTCTGCGTCGTATGACCCTGCAGCGCGCCAGTCATTTCGGGCTGCGCGGCGTCGGGCCGTGTGCTTCCACGCTGGCGGGCGCGGAGGGTCTGGATGCACACCGTATGGCGGTGGAATATCGTCTCGAGGTTAAAAACAGGAAATGAAGTTCGATGTGAATAGCCTTGCCAGACCGGAAATCGTGGCCATGAAACCGTATGTGTCGGCCCGCAATAGCGCTGCCGCGGATGGAATTTTGCTAAACGCCAACGAGGCGCCCTACACCCATGTAGCAGACCCCGCATGGCGACGCCTTTCACTCAACCGCTATCCGCAACCGCAACCCGCGTCATTACGGTCAAAACTGGCGGAACTGTACGCGGTGGCCGAGGATAAACTGCTCATCACGCGTGGCAGCGACGAGGGGATCGACCTGCTGACACGGGTATTTTGCCGCCCGGGTCAGGATGCGATCGTCGAATGCAGTCCCTGTTTTGGCATGTATCGAATCGCTGCAACCATCCAGGGCGCGCGGGTGATCGATGTGCCCAGGCAGGCCGCAAACCGGTTCCGGATTGATTTTGAGAAACTGGAAACAGCCATCGACACTCAAGCGGGCGTACGCCTGGTGTTTCTCACTTCGCCGAATAACCCCACCGGCGACCTGATCAGCCGGACCGACCTCGAAGCAGTGCTCAAAGTTGCCGAAGGCAGGGCGCTGGTGGTGCTGGATGAAGCCTACATCGAGTTTTGCGAAGCCGGATCGGCCAGCGAGATGGTAGGGCAGTGGCCGCAACTTGTTGTTTTACGCACCTTGTCCAAGGCCTGGGCCGCAGCGGGCATACGCTGCGGCATCGTGATCGCAGACCCGGCGGTCATCGGTCTGTTGCAAAGGGTCATTGCACCCTATCCGTTGTCGGCCATGGCCATCGATGCGGCGCTCAAGGCCATAACCGCTGGCAGCAAGGACCGGCAGCAGCAATTCGTAACATCGGTCAGGCAGGGCAGGGCCGACCTGTACCGGTTCCTGTCGGGTTTTGACTGGGTCAGGGATGCGTGGCAGGGTGAGGCGAATTTTGTCCTGGTGCGTGTTGACGACGGCGCCGGACTCGTGAACTGGTGCGCCAGTCGTGGAATACGCATCCGCGATTTTGGTGCACAGCCGCAACTCGAAAACTGTGTTCGCATGACCATCGGCAGTCCCAGTGAGTTGATTGATTTAAAATCGGCGCTGCAGGCTTACGGAGAACAGGTATGAGTCATCAAAAACGCAGGATCCTCTTTTTGGACCGCGACGGAACCCTGATCATCGAGCCGGAGGACTTTCAGATCGACAGCCTCGAGAAGCTCGAACTGGTCGAAGGGGTGATACCGGCATTGCTGAAACTGAAAGCGGCCGGATACGAATTCGTCATCGTAAGCAACCAGGACGGTCTCGGCACGGATTGCAATCCGCTGGAGAACTTCCAGCCCCCGCACGACAAAATGTTGTCGCTGTTCGCCTCCCAGGGTATCCGCTTTGCGGCTGAGCACTTCGACCCGCATTTTGAAAGTGACAATTCTCCAGACCGTAAGCCGGGTATCGGCATGTTGTTGGATTACCTCAAATCCGGTGAACTCGATCTTGAGGACAGCTGGGTGATCGGTGACCGTGAAACCGATTTGCAACTGGCGGCGAACATGGGCATCGGCGGCATCCGCTGCGGGCCTGACGGACGACACTGGGACGATATTGCTCATCAATTATGTCAGCGGCCAAGACGCGCCGTGGTACAACGCGATACCAACGAGACCCGCATCCGCGTGGAAGTGGATCTGGATGCCAGTGGCGGTAATGAAATCAGTACCGGTATCGGTTTCTTTGATCATATGCTCGACCAGGTCGCGTCCCACGGTGGCTTCCAGTTGCTGCTCAATTGCGAGGGTGACCTCGAAATCGACGAACACCATACCGTGGAAGACTGTGCGCTGACACTGGGGCAGGCCCTGGACAAAGCGCTGGGTGAGCGGCGCGGTATCGGCCGTTACGGTTTCGTTCTGCCCATGGATGAATCGCTTGCAGAAGTCGCTATCGATCTCTCCGGACGGCCCGCATTTGTATTTGAAGCCAGTTTCCCGCGTGACACGGTCGGCGGTTTGTCAACCGAGATGGTGCGCCACTTTTTTGCCTCGCTGAGCCAGTCCCTGCGCTGCGCCCTGCACATGAAAGTCAGGGGTGAAAATACCCATCACATGATCGAGGGCCTGTTCAAGGGCGCCGGCCGGGCATTGCGGCCCGCACTGGCGAGGCAGGGTACGGACCTGCCCAGCACCAAGGGCGTGCTCAGGTGACCCTGGCGATCATCGACAGCGGCGGGGCCAATATTGGTTCGGTCATACACGCGCTCAGGAGGCTTGGTGCCGAACCGGTATTTACCGCGGATGAGGCCATCATTCGTGGCGCGGAACGGGTTTTGTTGCCGGGTGTCGGCGCGGCCGGAACGGCCATGTCACGCTTAAGGGAGCTGGGCCTGGTGCAGTGCATCAGGGAATTGCAGCAACCGGTGCTGGGTATCTGTCTCGGCATGCAGTTGTTGTTCGAAAAGTCAGAGGAGGACGATACGGCGTGCCTGGGAATTGTTCCCGGAACCTTGAAAAAGCTGCAAGCATCAGAGGGTATACGCGTGCCCCACATGGGTTGGAATACGACCGTCACGAGCAAGCCCGATGCCCTGCTCGCAGGGCTGCCGGAACTGCCCTGGTTCTATTTTGTGCACAGCTACCGTGCCCCCGTTGGCCCCGACACCCTGGCCACCTGCCAGCACGGAGAGCCGTTTACCGCCATCGTGCGCCGGGGCAACTTTTACGGCGCCCAGTTTCACCCCGAACGGTCCGCGCGCAACGGTGCGCGGTTACTGGCAAACTTTCTGGCGCTGCAATGCAATTGATCCCCGCCATCGATCTGCTGGACGGACGCTGCGTGCGTCTGTTACACGGTGATTTCGGCCAGGTTACCCATTACCCGCTGTCTGCCCGGGAGCTGGCCGCTGTATATGCGGATGAAGGTGCCCAGTGGTTACATGTCGTGGACCTGGCGGCTTCCAGGGACGGCGCTGATGCTGATACGGGGGCGCTGTTCGAACTGCTCGGCCAGGCCCGGCAATCGGTGCAGACCGGCGGCGGTGTGCGCTCGGAAGAGGATATCGCCCGCAGGCTGGACGCGGGTGCGGCCAGGGTGGTCGCCGGCAGTCTGAGTGTGACGGATCACAAACGTTTTATCACCTGGCTGGCGCAATTCGGTGCCGAACGCCTGGTCGCCGCCCTCGATATCCTGATCGATGAAACCGGCACCCCGTGGCCGCGTATTCACGGCTGGACCGGGCGTGGTGAGCGCGACATGTGGCAGCTGCTGGACGACCTGGTCGCGGGCGGCCTGAGACACCTGCTATGCACCGATATCAGCAGGGATGGCGCGCTCAGCGGTCCCAATATCGACCTGTATTCCGAAATCACCGGGCGCTACCCGGATTTGCAACTGCAGGCATCGGGCGGTGTCAGCAGTCTCGACGATTTGCGACGGCTCAAGCCCACCGGCGCGTCAGGTGTTATCACCGGCAAGGCCCTGCTGGAGAAACGTTTCAGCGTGACCGAGGCCCTCGGGGTGCTGGCGTGAACGGGCCGGTTTCAAATCTTGCACGGCGTATCATCCCGTGTCTCGATGTGCGCGATGGCCAGGTGGTCAAGGGCGTGCAGTTTCGCGACCACCGTGTCATGGGTGGCATTATCGAACTCGCCACACGCTACAGTGCAGAAGGTGCGGATGAACTGGTATTTTACGATATCACGGCCAGCCCGCAGGGCCGTTCGGTTGACAGCGACTGGGTTTCGCTGGTTGCGGAGGTCATCGATATTCCATTTTGCGTCGCAGGCGGTATACGCTCGGTCGACGAGGCGCGCAAGGTCCTCAAGCGCGGCGCCGACAAGATATCCATCAACACCCCTGCCGTACAGCGGCCCGAACTGATCAACGAACTGGTCGAGGCATTTGGCAGCCAGTGCGTGGTGGTCGGTATCGACTCGGTGTTGCAGGACGGTGTGTGGGTCACGCGGCAGATGACCGGTATACCGGACCGGATGCAGCAAACGGGCCACAGGACCATGGACTGGATAGCCGAGGTTGCGGAACGCGGGGCAGGTGAAATCGTCCTCAATTGCATGGGCAGCGACGGCACCCGCCAGGGCTTCGACATCGAGCAGCTGAAAACCGCCAGAAAGATCACCAGCCTGCCGCTGATCGCATCGGGCGGCGCCGGCAGCGCCAGCCACTTTGTCGAGGTGTTTGAAAGCGCCGATGTGGACGGGGCGCTGGCGGCGACGGTGTTTCACAACAACAAGGTGCCGATACCGGCCCTGAAGCATACGCTGGCTGCCGCCGGTATTGGAGTGAGATTATGAACATTGATGATCTGGCCTGGGCGAAAATGGATGGCCTGATACCCGCCGTCGTGCAGGACGCCTTCGATGGCCGGGTGCTGATGCAGGGATATATGAACAAGGATGCACTGCGGGCCACCTTTGAATCGGGCCGGGTGACCTTCTGGAGCCGCAGCCGGCAACAACTCTGGACCAAGGGTGAAACCTCCGGTCATTTCCTCGACCTCGTGGATATCCATCCCGACTGTGACGCGGATTGCCTGTTGGTACGTGCGCGCCAGCAAGGCCCTACCTGTCACCTGGGTCTGGATACCTGTTTTGACGCAGAAGGCAAGGTGTTTCCGGAGCTTGCGTTCCTGGCCGGCCTCGAGCGGCTGATCGCAGAACGTGATGAAAACCGCCCCGAGGGCAGTTACACGACTGCCTTGCTCGAGTCCGGTGTCAAGCGTATCGCTCAGAAAGTGGGTGAGGAAGGCGTGGAAACGGCGCTGGCCGCGGTTGCTGGCGATGACGAGGAGTTGCTCAACGAATCCGCTGACCTGATTTACCACTTGCTGGTGTTATTGCGTAACCGCGAACTGGAATTGGGCTCGGTGGTCAAGGTGCTTAAAAGCAGACACGGCGGCTAACCTGGCAGCGGCTTTTTATAGTGGCATTCGTGCATTGAGAATAAGCAATTTCGTGCCGGCAGTTCACATGTTAAGCTTGATCGAATTGGCATGCTAATAAGTGGAGCGTTTTCATGAAACTAATCGCCATACCTCTCATATTGGCGGGCACGATTGCCTTTGCTGATACCAGCGATAACATCATTGGATTTGATCAGGCTGCGAGTAACACCCAGCGCCAGACTGAAACCCGGCTGGATGCGGACATTGATGCTAAACAGATGGACGAGTGGCTCAAAAAATTGTCCTACCTGCCACACCACCTTGGTTCTCAGGCAAGCAAAGACAATGCGGAATATATTGCCGGCTTGCTGAAATCCTGGGGCTACGAAGTCAAAATTGCCGAGTATCAAGTGCTGATGCCAACCCCCAGGACGCGCGTGGTCGAGCTGGTATCTCCTGTTAAATACGTCGCAGCCCTGACCGAGGATACGTTACCAGAGGACGCCAGTACCGGGCGACGGGAAAACCTTCTGCCGACTTACAATGCCTTTTCCATAGATGGCGATGTTGAAGCCGAACTGGTGTATGTCAATTACGGCATACCGGAAGATTACGAAGTACTCGAACGCAACGGCATCAGTGTCGAAGGCAAAATAGCAATCGCCAAATACGGTCACTCGTGGCGTGGTATCAAACCGAAGCTGGCCGCAGAACACGGCGCGATTGGGACCATCATCTATTCTGACCCGGCCGATGACGGCTATGGTGCAGGCGATGTCTACCCTGAAGGCCCGTTCAAAAACGAAAGCGGTGTGCAGCGTGGTTCGGTTATGGATATGCCTACCTACCCTGGTGATGTCCTGACGCCGGGTGTGGGCGCCACCAAAAATGCCAAGCGCCTGAAGCGTGAAGACGTGACCACGATCACAAAAATCCCGGTTCTGCCCATTTCTTACCGCGATGCATTGCCCCTGCTCAGTGCGATAGGCGGCGAAGTGGTTCCGGAAGAATGGCGCGGCGGCTTGCCGATTACCTATCATTTTGGTCCCGGGCCTGCCGTTGTGCATTTGAAGGCGGAGTTCAATTGGGATATGGCCACCGTCTATGACGTGATTGCGACCATGAAGGGCAGCCAGTACCCGGATGAATGGGTCATTCGTGGCAACCACCACGATGGCTGGAATCACGGTGCCTCGGACCCGCTATCCGGTCAGGTGTCCATGCTTGCAGAAGCCAAGGCAGTTGCAGCAGCAGTCAAACAGGGCAACCCGCCTCTGCGGACCATTATCTACGCTGCCTGGGATGGCGAAGAACCCGGTCTGATCGGCTCGACCGAGTGGGTTGAAGATAACGCTGACGCCTTGCGCAAAAACGCCGTGGCCTATATCAACACGGATGGCAGTGGCCGTGGTTTTATCGGCATCGGTGGCAGTCATGTGCTGGAGCCGTTTTTCAACCAGATCATTTCTGAAGTCGACGATCCGTTTTTAAATATCAGCCTGCAAGCGCGTGCCCGGGCCCGTTTGGTACTTGATGCAGACAATGAAAAGGAGCGGACTGAGGCACAAAACCGCAAAGATCTGCGACTTTACCCACTGGGTTCGGGGTCGGATTACACACCATTCCTGCAACACCTGGGTATTGCCTCGGCCAACCTCGGCTTTGGTGGCGAGGATGACGATGGCAGCTATCACACGCTTTACGATACCTACGAACATTTCACCAGGTTTAATGACCCTGGCCTCGTTTATGGTGCAACCCTGGCCAAGGTGACCGGCCGCGCAGCACTGCGCCTCGCCAATGCGCCGAGACTGCCATTCGAATTTGGCGGCTTTGCTGACAATGTGTCGATGTATGTCGAGCAACTTCAAGAGTTGGCTGACAACATGCGCAAGGAAACCACGTTGAACAATGAATTGATTGATGATGGTACTTATGCTGCGGCATTGAACCGCTACAAAACACTCGGACCACCGAAAGTCGAAGCAGCGGTTCCCTACTTTGATTTTGCGCCGTTGCTGAACGCCTCGACCCGGCTTAAGGCTTCAGCCAAAGCATATGATGCCGCGGCCGGGAAGTCGCAAAAGACTTCTGAAGAAATCAATGAAATGCTCTACAGCAGCGAACGCTTGCTAACGCGTAAAGACGGCCTGCACGGCAGAACCTGGTTCAAACATTTTGTCTATGCACCCGGCTACTACACCGGCTATGGCGTCAAAACCATTCCGGGTGTGCGCGAGGCCATTGAGCAGCGCGACTATGCTGCGGTAAATCCGCAGGTTGTCACGGCTGCAGAGGTTTTGAACGGCATGTCAGACCGGATTGATGCCCTGAGTTCAAAGCTGAAGTAGCATCTTTAAATCAGGATAGTGCGCTGGTCCGGCCCCAGGGATACTCCAATGATTGTGGACTTCGCGGAGGGGGCTTTTTATACTCGACCGACATCCTGAAAGGGCGTCGTGTTGACAAGTTTTCTCAATGGTTTAATATTTTTGACCGTCAACGGGTTGGTGGTGTTCTCCTCGTGGTGCCTGGCCAATTGTCTCCTTAGAGACAGCCAATCGATATCTTTACGGGTCGTTGCCAGCGGCATCCTGTCATTTGCTCATGCCACCATTGTCGTGCTGTTTCTCGGTACGGTTGTTCGCAGTCTGAACGCCTGGTCAGTTCCGCTATCGAGTTTGCTGCTGTCGGCAGCGGTCATTTTCTTCTGCAGGACCTGTCGCCGGCCCTTTATACAACCAGCGCGCGAGGCACTGGCTGAAATTTTCTCCACGCGGGATTATTTTCTCTATGCCATTGCCGGTCTGTTCATCATCCAGGTGATCGTCCTGTTGTTCAAGGTCGTTTGGCTGCCGCCGCATATATGGGATGTATTTGTTTATCACCTGCCACCAGCCGTCGAGTGGTACCAGCAGGGTTTTATCCCACCCGTGATCGATACCACGGTCAACCGGATCAACGGTGCTCCGCTGGGTATGACAGTGCTGGCCTACTGGTTTTTTATCTTCTTCAGGAATGATTTTCTGGTCGAAATGCCGATGTTGCTGTGGGCGCTTTTGCTGGTGCCTGTCAGTTTTGCCGTTTTGCGCCAATCCGGGGTTTCGAGGTCCTGGTCGTTCAAATTTGCCGTGCTTATCTTCTTTTTGCCAATCGTGATTATGCAGGCCAACACGGTGAAGGATCATTTGGGTTTGAACGTTGGCTTTGTCGCCGGCCTGTTGTTTCTGGCCGAATTTCTCAAGGGCGGGAAACAACCGTTGTTGTTATTGGCGGCAGCCGCATTCGGCCTGGTTCTGGGTTACAAGATTGCCGCCCCCATCCATGTCCTGGTGGCGTTGCTGGTATTTTCGGTATTGCTGGTGTTTCGCCGGCGTTCGGCGCTTGTTGACAAACAACAGCGTCTGGCGCTGTTGAAGACAGCGGGCCTGTCAGCGATCGTCCTGGTAAGCATCAGCGGGTACTGGTATCTGCGTAACCTGCTGGTCTATGGCCGCTTGCATGGCGCCTACGGCACCGCGTTGAGTGAGGCCGGTGAAAGTATTGCCAATGATGCCGGTGCAATTGAC
The DNA here is from genome assembly GCA_963801195.1 of uncultured Gammaproteobacteria bacterium. Classification (GTDB taxonomy): domain Bacteria; phylum Pseudomonadota; class Gammaproteobacteria; order Xanthomonadales; family SZUA-36; genus SZUA-36. The sequence continues at coordinate 288,063 of CAWDDX010000005.1, forward strand.
AAGGCAATGAACATCTTCACAAACTCCGGTCTGTACAAGGTCAATCTGCACGAACTCCTGCCACGAATTTTTGATTATCAGTATGCCTATGGTGCCGACCTTGTCGGTATTTCGGGCTTTGGACCGCAGTTTGCGGCATTTGGGCTGTTGGCCTTTGTGGTCGCCGTCGTCGCGTTGTTTAATTCGCGCTTGCGTCAACAACCGGTATACCTGTTATCCAGCGTGGCGGTATTGCTGTTTGTCGTGTTGATGTTTGTCAATTTCAATATCAACAGTTACCGGATCCTGAGTTTCTTCCCAATGGTGTTGATTGCCTATGCGGGTGTACAGCTTTTTAGCAGCCAACTGCAGGGGCAGAAGTGGCTTGGCCCGATCACCAACGGTATCATCGTGGTCTCAATCGCATGGTCCTTTTTGACACTGCTGGCACCTCAGTATACGAATTTGCTGCGTCTCAAAGAGTTCATATCGCTCAACCAGGCGTCCAGGACCTCGGCGAATTTTACCAGTTGGTTCGTCCGCCCCAGACCGGAGTTTTACCGGTTCATGGACGAGGTTCCAGTGACCGAGCCAATCGCCTATGTCGCTTATCGTGGAAGTTATTTTCCGGGTGAAGCCGCCGCCGATACCTGGCAATACCTGTACATGGACGGGCACTGGCAGCGCAAAACCTATGGACTGCATTTGCCGGAATATTTTGATTGCCAGGAAAGTGGCGAGTGTGTGGCAAGACCGGCACTGAAGGCTTTCCTGAAGGAAAAGCAGGTGTCCCTGCTCAGTAGCTGCAAAATTAACCGGTGCCTCGTCATCAAGGATGATGCCCTGGTTGAAATTGTACCGGGACTCTATTATTTCCTGGGGGTCAAGTGATGCGTGCCCGGATTTTGAACCTCATTGTTGCCGGCACTGCCTTGCTGCTCTTCGCACTGTATCTGTTTTTGAACTACCCGAAACTGGAAAGCGTTTCCAGCGACTGGGCAGCGATCAGCGCCGGTAAAACGCCTGTTGATATCCGGCTTGAACTGGCGGGTGAAATTTTGCATCAACGGCGTCTGAAGGATTCAGAGATATTCGATGTTGCCGGTGTTCGCCAGATATATTTTGTCCATCTGCCGCAGAAGGTATTTGCCCGGGTACAAAAAGATATTGAAGCCGCCGAACTGCTGATTGATCAGCAGAAAGTACCCTTGTCAAAAACGGAGAATAAGTCTGCCTTGCTCGCCGTGACGGCAGACAAGCGGGTTTATCTGCTGGAAGAAGGTGAACTCAAGTACATGATGACAGTGATCTGGAATGAACGACTCCATGCCAACAATATCGTCCAGTGTATGACTGCGGAGATATGCGCTTCAATAGGTGTCAGCAGTCGTCACTGGGGACCGGTCCAGGGCGCTTTTCCGGACTCGGATATCAGCCCCGAGCGTCGTGGCATGCCCAAGGGGCGTTGGATCGGGGGACCCAAAGCCGTTTTGAATATCCAGTCGGCGAAACGCCAGGAAATACAGATGCAAATCAATCTTCTGAGCCTGCACCAGGATATGGAATTAAGTGTGCGAGGGGCGGCCTCCCAGGTACAGAGGGTTGATACCAATGCCACCTTGCTGGAGGCGGGGGGCAGATCATTTTACCCGGGTGTCTACGTTGTTCTTCTCGATCTCCATGCTGGCAGCAACCCGCTGGAGCTGGCTTTTTCCGAGTGGGATGAGCCCGTCAGAAAGGGTGCCAACCCGTTAGCGGCTTACCTCACCTTGATCATATTGAATGGGACAGGCCCCCGGTAGCGAAAACATGCGCCGTTCAATCTGAAGATTTACGCTCGTTCCCGGCTTCCGCACACCAGCTTCGCCAGATATCCCGGTATTTTGTTTCGAGTTGCCGGGTGAAGCCTGAATAATCCATAAGGGCGGAATCCCGTAACCGTTGGTGAAGATCCCGACGGATGTTGCCTAGCATGACAGGGTTTTCAGCCAGCCTTACAGCAGTGTCTACATATTGATCACTGTCCGCTGCAGCCAACATATCCAGCCCCAGTGCACGCAACTGGCTCGTCGTGACACGGCTGGCATGCCGCTTGCCGGTCAGCGTGATCACGGGGACACCCATGACAAAACTATCGCAGTTGGTGGTGGTGCCGTTATACGGGTGGCTGTCGAGGCACAGATCCACACGATTGTAAATTTTCATATGATCGTGAGGCGGATCAACACGCCCCAAAAGTATTTGCCGTTGCGTTTCGATTCCCACGGCGGCAAGGGCTGCGGAGACGTCGTTTCGAACCGGGGGATGGTCCAGCATCTTGTTCTTTACCAGCAACTTTGAACCATCGACCCGGGATAATATCTTTCCCCACAATTTCAATAACTGCGGATTGAGTTTCGGCAGTGCATTGAATGACCCGAATGTGACATAACCGTTCTTCAGGGCAGGTGCCCCGCTTGCAACGTCGGGTAGCCCGGAATCAGGCAGGTAAACCGAAAATACCGGCTCCATGCGCAGCAATTTCTCGCTGCTATGGGCACTTGCATCGGGTTCCGGGTCCGTGACCGCATCAACGATCCGGTAATCCATTACATCCAGCCCGGTGCTTCCGGGGTATCCAATCCAGCTTACCTGGATGGGTGCAGCGCGCCGCATGAGCACTTCGACCCTGTGGCCCCGGGTAAAACCGTTCAAATCAACCAAAATGTCGATTTGATCCTGGATGATTTTCCGGTGCAACTCCTCATCGGTCATTTTTCCGGCCAGGCAAAACTGATCGACAGCCCTCGCCACCCGCTCCGTCCATTCGTCCCGGCTTCGACCGGTATAGTAGGCGTGAACGCACACACACTCCGGGTCATGGGCCTCCAGAACCGGTGTAATAAAATGCACAACCGAATGTCGGCGAAAATCGGAAGAAAGATAGCCTATTCGCAATATCCTTGCCGGTTCCGGGTTATTGTTCCATGACGATTTGGGTGCACCCAATTGCCGGCGAATCTGCGCAGAGGCCGTCGTGGCCAGATCCAGCGCCTGCCGGCTGTTCAGGTCCGGATCGTAGTTTTTGATAAAGAGGTAATTGGTACGCGCCAGGTTGTGGGCGGGGTTGATTTCAAGAGCCCTGTTAAAATGTCTGAATGCTCGATCCTGTCCTGAATATCGGCTGGCATCTGCACAACCAAGGTTATAACAGGCATTGCTGTAACGGGTAATCTGCCCGTCGCTGAGGGCGGCAAGATCGGGGCCTGAATCCAGCCATTGCTGCACGGCGTTTCGTAAAAGGTCGCCGGTGGATTGCGCCTCCGCGAGCGCATCCTCATTCAAGCCCGGAGAGGCGGGATAATGGCCGGCAGCGACCTCGTACACGGCAATGGCCACTTCCAGGTCCAGTTCGGCAGTGTTGAATGGCTGTTTTGCATTTCGCGACAAGGCAAGCCGGTGGTTCGCAATTGCATTTTGCAGATCACCATTGAGTTGCCGGGCAATGGCCTGGTAATAGGGGGTGAAACGGTGTTCGGGCGCAAGCTCTCCAATTCTGTGGGCGAGTGGCAGTGACAATTCAACACGTCCGCTGCTCCAGTGCAGTTGCATCATCCGAAACAGGGGTTGGACAGCGCCGGGCTCGGACTCGATCCATAGCTCACAGATGTTTTCCGCCTGCTGAAGGTCTCCCTGCCGCCGGCGATTGGTCAGCAGATCGATCTGAAATTGACATTTGACTGCCGAAGGGGGCAGTTGGACAGCAAGATCCATGGCTTTATCGAGTTGCCCCAAGCGGGCCAGCCGGGTAGCTTCGCTGAATAATTTATGTGGGTCCAAAAGTCTCACATCGCCGTTGCCAGGCGCCTCGTGACCGTGTTTGTATCTTTATCAATGCCGCAAAGGCGAAGTGTATTAAACAGTGCCTGGAAGTCGGATTTTTTAAAGTTGCAGGGCACATAACGTCAATACCTTGATCCTGAATCGGGAACTTGTCTTCCCTGTGAGAAGGGTAGCACTTCGTCTCGAAAAATACCGGAATTGGGGCCGGACCAGATTTAATTGGATTTACTCAAAGCGTTTATTTGGCAACCCCGGCGATTCCAATGAGAATTTATTACAAGGAATTGAAAAAAATCCAACCGAGTCGCCAAAAGCAGCGTGCCTGACTTGCTGGCAAGCGCACTGTTGCGGTATGCAGGCATCTGGCACTTAAATTGCATAAATATAACCATGGAGTATCCACGAGGGGCCACTTGAATAGACTTTTGGGAGAGTGTGAAATGGCAAATTGGATAATTCTCTTGGTATTGCTTTCCATTCATGCTGTCTCGGCCAGGGCTGAGACCCTGAGACCGGGTACACAATCAACTGCCGGCTATGTGGTTCTTGATACACCACACAACGGTCTGCTGTACCTGTCGCTGACGCCCCCTGGAAACCTGGTGGCTTCCGGATTTGGAGAAGCCCGGTACCGGGGAAACCAAAAACCATTGGAGGCAAGATGGGAGCCGGCATTCCAGATGAATTTTTCCGGTTCATCGGTGGCAATCTACCGAAATGGTCTCAGGTTAAATTCCAGGTCTTCTCCCTGGTCGGTAGACCTCAGTTACCGGAAGCTGGGGCTGAAATCCGATTTCCGGATGAATGATCGTATTGTCAGGCCCAAAGTTTTGGGCGTAGAAGTCGGAATCTCTTTCGACTGATTCGAATGGCCTTGAGGGCCCACAAACAATTACTTATTCAATCAAAAAGCCGGTCAGTCACCGTACACACCCTGGCAGCGTTACCAGTAATCGGACTTGGCTTCCCTGAGCGCTTTGCCCACGAAGAGTTGAACCACCATCACCGCCCGGCGTCTTGACATGCATGTAAGGTGGGGGGAATATGCGTTTAAGCTTAAAACCGGGCCAAACGCAGGCTTTTCCGGGAGATATACAATGGCTCATATCCTGATAGTCGACGACGAAGAAGCCCTTGCCACCGGTATGGCGGAATATCTGCGTCTGGGCGGGCATACAGCGGAAACCGCCAATTCACTCGAACAAGCCCATGCCATTCTGGACCGTCAACACCCTACGGTGGTGCTGTTGGATCTGATGTTGCCCGACGGCAGTGGCCTGGAGCTGTTCGAAACATTTGAACACAAGCCGCCGCAGAAGATCATCATGATCACCGGGCACTCAGGCGTTAAATCGATCATCGGTTCAATCGTAGGCGACAACGTTATCTTCATGAAGAAACCGATCGAACCACGCGACCTGGAGGGCATACTCAATACACTCGATAATGAGGACGCCGCCGACACGAAATATACGTCCGGCTCTGAGCATTTTGGCCTGTTGTTGGGTGATAGCGCGGCCATGCAGGCGCTGTACAAGACCATTCGCCAGGTGGCCGGAACCGACAGCACCGTATTGATTCAGGGAGAGAGCGGAACCGGTAAGGAACTGGTTGCCGAGGCCATCCACAAACTGAGCGGATGCGATGGCCGCTTTGTGCCGGTGAATTGCGGCGGGTTGACCAAGGATCTGCTCTCGAGCCAGCTTTTCGGCCATGAAAAAGGTGCCTTTACCGGGGCGGACCAGAAGCATGCGGGATTTTTCGAGCGAGCCGACCACGGCACGCTTTTCCTCGATGAGATTACCGAAATGCCCAAGGAAATGCAGACCCACCTCTTGCGGGTACTGGAATCCGCCAAGGTACTGAGACTCGGGTCAGAACGCGAAACCCCGGTAAACGCCCGTCTGCTGGCGGCTACTAACCGCGATCCGGCTGCGGCGGTGCGTGAGGGCGATCTGCGTGAAGACCTGTACTTTCGCTTGCGTGTGTTCCCGGTCATACTGCCGCCGCTGCGTGAGCGAAAAGGTGACGTAACGCTATTGGCGGAACGCTTTCTGGCCGACCTGAATGAACGGCACAAAACCCGGAAATGCCTGGCGCCCGAAGCGCTGCAGCAGTTGGAACGGCACACCTGGCCCGGTAACGTGCGGGAATTAAAACACATTATCCATCGCGCTTATATCATGGCTGAACAAGACCTGGTGCAGGTGCCTGAACGTTTTGACGAGGATCTTCCGAGCAAAATTGAAGGCCTGAGCGTGGGCCGATCCATCGCTGACGTGGAACAGGATCTGATTCTTTCCACGCTGGAGCATTTCGACGGTGACAAGAGAGCGGCGGCGGCCACCCTCGGCATCAGCCTGAAAACATTGTATAACCGTCTTAAAGACTACGAATAAAAAAACCGGCGGTGTGACACACCGCCGGTTTTTTACCGTTTGCGAGGATGTGCCGGTCATTGAATCTATGGCACTTCCCGCACAGCTTCACTTCACGAACCGATCAGCTGTTTCTACCGGAATTCTCCACTGTCAGGCGATCATTGACGGTTTTTACGCCTTCAACATTGCCGGCGATTTTTACGGCGAGGTCTTCCTCCTCCTCGGACTTGACGATACCTGAAAGTGTTACTTCACCGTTGTTTGAATCTACGTTAATGGCCAGGCCGCTGGTGTTGCTGTTGAGCAACAGCTTTGTCTTGATCTGTGCGGTCAATGTGGCATCCTTCACGCTCTGTTTGAATCCCTGGCGTTCCTTGTATGCTTCGGAACGTTGCTCGCTGTCAGCCATTTGCTTGTCAACCCGCAATTCATTTTCAACGCTTGTCACGCCTTTGATCGACTTGGCAATTTCTCCGGCCAGGTCCCGATCAATGTCGGATTCGACCACGCCGCTCAGGCGCGCTATCCCGTTTTTCACATCGGTGTCGATGTCGAAAGAATTGAGGTGTTCATTGAATAACAATGTCGTCTCAAGCTTGCCGTCGATCCAGGCATCTTTGATCGCGCTCTCGGCCTGCTCGGTGCGCTGTCCCATCGTTTTCTCGCTGTTTTCGCTGGCGTAAGCCATAGGCATGCTGACCATACAAAGCAACGTGATGGCGCTGATATAGTTTGAGAACTTGTGTGTCATGTTCATTTTGACCTCCATTAATACATGTCCAATTTCACAAAATCAGGTGAATGTCGCGAACGAGATTACCTGACTCGTGAAAGACAGGTGCAACGATTGTGCCAGAGGCCCGGAATCAAGCACTGGCCTCAAGTTGTGACGATTTTTGCAGTTCGGCAGCTGAAATCTGCGTGTAAAACTTACCGTCGAGGGTAATTTTTTCAACCTTTTGGCGACAGGATGCCTGCAAGCCTTTTACACTCAAGCCAGCATATTTTCTTTATTGGTATTCCCTCATTCATATACATACATAAGCGTTTACCGAAAGGAGTCCGGCACAGTAATTGCATAAATTTAATCACCGGGCAACGCCCAGCGCGTTCGAAACGATGACGCAGCAATGGCGTAGCTACCGGCTTCTTGTAGACACTGAAAGGAGGTAACCATGAGTGATAACAAATCACAAACCACGGAAACCCGAAATACCAATAACGGCGGTTCCGCACCCACCACCCAACAGCTCCGCTCCTCGGCGCACGAGGTTGTCGACCAAGCGGCTGACCGTGCTGAAGAAGTGGAAACAAAGGTTCGTGAAGGCACTACCCGTCTTGCCGAAAAGACCGAGAAGGGAAAAGCCGAGGCCAAGCAGCAGATTGACGAGACCTTGGAGAAAGTCGATGGTTTCATTCGTAAGCGGCCGGTCGCCAGCGCGGGTATCGCTTTCGGCGCAGGTGTGGTCGTGACCCTCCTGATGAAACGCTGAAGGTTGCGATGAGCGCGCAAGCCGAGTTGGATTACGAGATAAAGGAACAGGACCCAGGCCTCAGCTATCTTCTGGCGGATTGGGCCAATGCTGCGGGAGATCGGCTGAAGGCGGGCGCTAACCTGGTGCTGGCGGAAACCCGCCTGGCTGTCAGCACCTTCCTGTTGATGGTGCTGGTTGTCATGATGGCGGGTGGCGCCTTCCTTTTCGCCTGGGGTCTTTTGATCCTCGCCATGATAGAGGCCTTGTCCCTGGCGGGTCTGCCGTTACTGGCGGGAATCGGTGTTCTTTTCCTTATTCACCTGGCGTTGGCGTTCGGCCTCTTGCGGTTCGCGAATAGCCTGGGCCGGCACATGGAGTTTACCGCTACCCGACGTTTACTGGGGCCGAAACCATGATTGCTTCGTGGCGACGACAACGGCGGCGGGTCAATCGCCTGTATGGGCGGGTGGTCAGTAGCACCAGGAACGAAACGGGGCGGCGCCAGGCTCTGAAAGCCTGGACGACAAATTCGCTGTTTCGCTTCCAGACAGCGCTGTGGGTATCTGTCGCCGGTGCGATCTGGATGTCGCGACGTAAAAACAAAGACGAAGATGAGCGTGGCAACCAGGTGGCCGAAATCCTGACGTCACTGTGGATCATGCAGCGCTGGCGTCGACTCGCCAGCCGCGCCTCGGACATGCTCACGCCTGACCTTTCGAGGCAAGACACTCATCAACGGTTCCTGGCGGGATCTCCTTCCAATGATGAGGACGGGTCTGCAGTATGCGTGCCCGATCCGTGAAATTCTTACAATGTAATGTAAGATTTGCTTCGCTCAGGGGTTTTCAGCAAGCCACCCGGTTCAAATACCGGCGGACTGGACGGTTTCGAGCAGCTTGGTCAGCGACAAGGGCTTGGTGAAATAACGGGCCACCTCGAAATCTGATGAAGACTTCTTCAGCGCGACCTGCGGTTGCGCGCTAACCAGTATGATATGCGTACCGAACCGCCGTTGCAGTTGCCGTGCCACATCGACCCCCGAGCCCTTCCCGCCAAGCTGCCAATCACAGATTGCCAGGTCCGGCCTGGTCTGTTCGGCCAGGTGCATGGCCTCCCCGGCGCTTGCGACCGGCTGCACATCCCAGCCGAATTCACTGAGATAGTCAACGATAGCCTCGCGCGCTGCGCGGTCATCTTCCAGTACTAGAATATGGCTCACTGTTAAATGTTGCTTCGGTTGCTCAAGTTTTGTCTATCTGTTCAGATAGACCCGTGCTGCAGCGATTGTCTTACATTTTCATCACTTCATCTATTGAATAGGAAAACCAAAAAACGTGCCAAACACGGATAAACTGTTTGCACATCCAAAAATTCGACTTTTTTATCCGGCTGACATCCTGCAAATTTCTTGGCGTGCCGTGCTATGCCCTGTAATATAAGCTTTTCCACTGCCACACAACGGGCGATGGAAGCATAGCAAGATCGAACCTAACATGGATTTATGGATGGTTTTCCGTAACGGCGGAATTTCGGCATGATCAAGCAGCTTATTGTATCGATCCTGGTCTTTCTCCTGATCTCGGCCGGCTCCATTGCCATGTGGCATACGCTCAAGGCGAACGATGCAAAGCAGGTGGCGCGGGTCATCGAGGCTCAATCGTATTACTCGCGAAGTCACCTGGCCAAAGGACTCGAAACCCTGATCAGTGACCTGGAGAACCTCCACGCGTTCTGGACCACCTACAGCCAACTTCCCCGCGAGCAGTGGGATTCCACGATAAAAATTGAAATCGAACATATCGAGAGCATCGGAGTGATCCTTTGGTACCCGCCGGAAGGCAACAAGCGGTATCTGCGGTCCGGCAGCGTTTCGGCGCTTGATTACAACCCCACGGATGAGGAATGGTCCAAAAATCGGGCACTGATCCGCCGATCGCAGGAACAGTCCGAGAGCGACATCCTCGGTCCATTCCTGGACTCCGCCGGGAACCCCTATTTCGAGATTCACCTGGTTGAAAGTTCGCATAGATCGTCCGGACGACTGGCGGCCACGATAGACGCTGAACGTCTGTTTCGAGGGCTGCTCGCGGATCAATCACCGGACTTTTCTATTTTGGTTTCATGGGGTGAGGTGGTGCTTTACCAACGTGATCAGCCGGCACGAGATATCCCGGAGGACTGGACGGTCGCCGGCAGAATTACCTCGAGTCTCGGCGGATTGTGGACGGTCTCCCTTGCACCGACCGAATCAGCTGTTCAGGCAATGACCTCGCTTGCGAGCGATTTGATCCTGTTGCTGGGATTGATTATCGCTGTACTCATTGCCGTGTTGGTCTATGAGTACGGAAAGACGCGAACAAGAGCGGTCAAAGCCGAGAGCCTTGGCCGCGAGTTGGGCACGCTCAACCGGGGCCTGGAGGAATTGGTAACCGAAAGAACCCGTGCGCTTGAACTTCGTACACATGATCTGCAAACCATCGCCGACTCGGTTGGACACGACATGAGAAACCCACTCAGCGCCGCCACTATGAATACTCAGCTGCTGCAAAAACTCTGTGAACAAAAGCTTACGGAGAAGGAACTGACGGTGTTGAAACGGATTCCGCTCAGCTTGCAGCAGATGAACAACATCCTGGACCGGATGATGGGAATTTCGGTGCTGGCGCACGAAACATTCGAACGCGAAGAAATCGATATGCGGGGATTGATCAAAGATACGTTCGAGTCTCTGTCAATAGCCGAGGCACTACCGCCTATCGTGTTTCACATCGCTGAAATGCCCAATGCCCACGCGGACCGGCTACTGGTCGAAACGCTGGTAATGAATCTCTTGGGAAATGCCATCAAATACACCCGTGGCCAGGCTCAAAGGGAAATTCATGTGGATAGCACAATACAAAACGGAGTGACGTTTTACCGTATTCGCGATAATGGTATCGGCTTCAACCGTGACGCGGCAGATCGCCTGTTCAAGGCCTTTCACCGGCAAAACGGGAAAGCGGACATCGAGGGAGTCGGGCTTGGACTAACCATCGCCTCGCGCGTGGTGGAACGCCATGGTGGCGAAATTCGGGCCGAAGGAGAGCCTGGAAAAGGTGCGGTTTTCAGTTTTAGCCTAGCCCGGATAGGATAAACTGTAATTTTAGCAAGACCATAAATGCCTGTATCATCATGAAATAAGTGGACATTTGTCATTTGTTCGTCCGCCTTGGTGAAATATTTGGGCTAGCAGTCTGTCGGACCGGCCATTACAGCATGTACGTGATCAACCAGGCAAATCTTTGCTTGATCTTGTCCCGCAGTTTCCGGGTTTTCCATTGCCGGAGGCTGATCTCACGGCTGTTTTTTAGGTCCTTCAGGAACTGGTCTTCCATCTGACGGGCGAAGTTGATGCCGAGGACAATGGCATTTATCTCATCATTGTGCAGAAAACTGCGGTAATCCAGATTGCTTGAACCTACCGTCGACCAGACCCGGTCGATCACAGCCGTTTTTGCGTGTAACATGAATGATTGGCTCTCATAGATACGCACGCCCTTTTTGAGCAACTCCCCGTATCTCGAACGCGATGCATTCAGCAGTGTATTGGAATCGGATGTTCCGGGTACCAGCAAACGAACATCCACACCCCGTCCCGCAGCATCGCTGATTTGCTGCATGAATTCCTTGTCGGGCGCGAAGTACGCCTGTGTGATCCAGATGCGAAACTCTGCACTGTGCATTGCTTCCAGGTAGGCCTGATAGATAGACGAAACTTCTCCGTCGTCACCCTCCGACTGCAGCACCGCGACCAGATCCTCGCCAACTGCTGCAAAGCTCACTTCCAAGAGAGGTTCCGAGTCGAAAATGCCGCCTTGCTCGACCCACTGCTGCTCAAAAGCCAACTCGAATCCTTCGACCGCCGGACCACGGATTGCAAGGTGCGTATCACGCCAGCGCGAGGAGATACTGCGACGAGAGGGTCCTCCGCTCCAGCTATTGGAATACTCTTTGGATAAATTCACGCCACCTGTGAACGCGACCCGATCGTCTACGACCATCAACTTGCGGTGATCGCGATTGTCCAGGTTCAGTGGATTGCCGCCCTCGAGCGGAAGCAGGCGGTGATATTCAATGAGTTCGACCCCGGACTTCTTCATCCCATCGAAGAATGCAGAATTGCTCCCAATGCTCCCCAGACTGTCGTAGATAACGCGTACCTTGACGCCCTCCTGCGCTTTTTTCAGAAGTGCTTCAGCAAATTTGCGACCGACCTCGTCGTCGGCGAAAATGTAGGTCTCCAGGTGTATAAACCGGACCGCAGTCCGAATCGCTTCAAGCATAGCTGCATAAGTCTGCGGCCCGTCGATCAGCAGATGAGCCCGGCTGTCGTTGTACAAAGGTGCGTCACTGAGCGATTGCAGGGTTGACAATAATTTCCTGAATTTTTCCGGGTCGGGCGCCTGGTGTGCGACTTCGGCCATGGTTTGCTTTGCTTCAAGCGCTGACTCGTAACCCTTTTCGCCAACCACCACCGGCGGCAGATGTTGTGCGGGGGACTGCGGGGCCTGAATTGAGACGCAGGCACTGCACAATGACACGCTAATCGCGAGTGTATAGAACATGGCCCCAAAATGCCGTCTTTGGGAATCAGCACAAACTCCTGACCTTACCCCGTTTCTTTTCATGACTGTCACCATATCTCGAAATCGTAAAGTTATATGCTATATACACGCTTCGTGCCAATTCGACGACACGACCGTTCCACGGTATTGAAGACAACCCTGCCGGAATTTCCTTTGGCTTATAAAGTGGAATTTACAATGGCTTTGTAAAAGCGACCATGCACTGGCCAATTTATTAATCCCGCGATTCTTCTGAAAGTACCGCGCCATAACGCCCTCAACGGGGTGGCAAAACTATGGCATGAATTTCGCATTTATCATTGGGCAATCATTCAAAAAGTAGGGAGTTACCATGCGTAAATTGATCTTGTTAATGTTTCTGGTCCTGGCCACCACCCTTATGATTGGGTGTGAGCGTAAAGGACCGGCAGAACAGGCGGGTGAGAAAATTGACCAAGCTTACGAAGACATCCAAGACAGCGGAAAGGACCTTGGCAACGAAATCGAAGATGCTTGCGAACACCTAAAAAAGGAAGCTGGCGCAGAAGACAAGGACTGCTAAGAGCGCACTGGCGCTGTCGGCAATAGCTTTTAATCGGAAAATGGAGGTGACATATGCTTTCATGGGCAATCGCATTTTTCATTCTGGCGGTTATCGCTGGACTTTTAGGCTTCGGCGGTGTCGCAGGCGCCGCTGCCGGAATCGCGAAAATTCTATTCGTGATCTTTCTGGTGTTGTTGGTCGTGAGCGCGATCATTGGTGCGTTGCGCGGGCGGCCACCCATCTAAGTAAGTAGATGTACAGGAAGGAACCGGCTTCGGCCGGTTCCTGATTTCAATGGGAGCGTAAAGCACAGGTAAATCGCAGGACTCGACCAAGTCCGGCGGAGAACAATATACTTGAGAAAACCATCGCCATGCTGCTGTCCGACAGCCTTCCCATGCGCTTATGGCTGCTGCCAGTCTCAATCTTGCAATGAAAACTGCATTAAATCTTTCGTGCTTTAAATAAGCCCGGGACACGCCAACACAGAAGGATTGCAAAATGACAGAAGCGCCCAGGCAAATTCAGCGACCGGAGCGACTCAACAAGGTAATGAACGCTGCCGTGACCCAGCGCACGGTGATACCTATATTGGATTTCCTGAAGCGTCACCCGGGAGTCCTCGCATTGATTGGCTTCATTTCCGGTGTAGCCAGTTTCATACTGGTCAAACGGGGCAACAACCTGGCCGTGGTGTTGTCACTCATGATGCTGTTGAGCTGGATCTGGCTGACACTGGAGCGCCATTTGCGCAAAGGCGCCCTTCAATATTTTGGCGTGAAGGTGCCCCGGGCGGCACTCAGGTACCTAAACCAGGTGGTGCACCAGGAAAGCCTGTTTTTTGTCCTGCCGTTTTTCTTCATTACCACCACGTGGAACAGTGGCCAGGTGGTGTTCTTGGTGCTGGTGGGCACGGCGGCGCTCATCTCGGTCATCGACCCGTGGTACTACGGCTGGCTGGCGTCGAAACGCTGGCTGTATTTTCTGTTCCACGGGTTCACCCTGTTCGCGCTTTCGCTGGTTGCTCTGCCGATCATAGTCCATCTGCCAACATCACAGAGCTACCAGTGGTCGCTTTTGATTGCAACGCTGGTCTCGATTCCAGGTGCGGCCGGGAACCTGCCGGTTGTCTGGAAAGGTCGAATCGTAACTGCGGCGCTGCTCACAGTCGCAATCGGCGGCGTGACCTGGCTGGCGAGACCCTGGGTGCCGCCTGCAAACCTGTGGCTGGTGCGGGTGGCGATTGTCGAGCACCTGGATTCGCGGACTACTGCGCCCGTAAACAGTATTCGGGCCCTGGATGCCGCAAGCCTGGACGAAGGACTCTATGCCTACACCGCAATTCGGGCACCACGCGGTCTGAACGAGCGCATCTATCACGTCTGGTACCGGGATGGACAGGAGGTCGACCGTATCCCGTTGGAAATCGAGGGTGGTCGCGCTGAGGGGTACCGGGCATGGACTCACAAAGTCAACTTCCCGCCCGATGCGACTGGTAAATGGAAGATTCAGGTTCAGACTGAAATTGGACAGATCGTCGGCGTGCTACGCTTCAAGGTAACGCAAGCCGGTCAAAAGGAGACTCGCGAAAACAATGAACGGTAATTTTAGTAGTTGGTGTCGCAACGGTGACTGCGTTTGGCGGGGTAGCCGTTTGCAAAGTCATTGATCTGGGGCATTATTCGTGCTGAGCGCTTCGCACAGGCCGATATTGTCAGTGGCAACACGTTCAATGGGTACGGTGCCCTGCCGGTTGATCGACGGGATGTCGTATTCGACCGTGCCGGAATTGCAACTGGTAAATGTCAGTATGAGCGTACCGTCGGAACCGGGCGGGTCGGTACGCTGAATCTCAGTTGCTGTATCGAACAGACCACCTGATGTAATCTCGATATCCATGAACACCTGGTTGCCCATGATCGGGCCAGTTGCGGTCAACCAGCGATGGCCCGGATCACCAAGATTTGCCGTTACCTCTGCGCCCGGCAACATGGTGTCATAGGTAAACCATGCCAGTGATGCTGCGCCGAGGTCCGGGAAAATGCTGATGAAGTACCCCTGTCCGCTGGTGTCGGGGTTATACCAGGCGTCATTGAGACCGGCGTTGATTCTCGAAAGACTGAAGTTTTCGCGAATTTCCTGGATTGAATTGCAACCCACCTGGTTACCGCCGATGAAAACGTCACCACCGATATCGGGCAGGCCTGTGTTACCCGGGCCCGGTTCCGCGTCATCCCATTGATCCAGTAGACGCGCCAGGCCCGCACATTGCGACAGCACGGTGTTGTTCCGGATGCCGAGGTCGTTCCACACGGCGGTCATTGTCGACAGACCGTCCACATTACCCAGCGTTTCGTTATCACTGATCACAAGGTCGTTCACATTGGTGAGCGCCGACAGGCCGTCCACATCGGCAAGCGAGGCATTGTTCTGGATCGTCACCACGATCACACGGGTCAATGCGGACAGACCATCAAGATTGTCCAGTTTGGCGTTTTGGGTGATGATCAAATCACCCCATATCCCGGTAAGTGCGGACAGGCCATCAATGTTGGCTATTGCAGCGTTATTGTTGATAACCACCCAGGAATAACCACCGCCAGGGGCCCCTACGCTGGTGAGCGCTGACAAGCCGTCAAGGTTGGCCAATACCGCGTTGTTTTCTATTAGCAGGGATTTCTGGTCAGCCATGTCGGACCCGCCCACAGTGGTGAGCGAGTGCAAACCAGCCACGTTGGTCAAAGCGGCATTATCCTGAACCGCCAGTGTTCCACCGACGCTGCCCAGGGCAGAAAAACCATTGATGTCTTTCAATGAGCCATTTTCAAAAACTGCCAGGGTTTTAGCCACGCTTTTAAGTGCGGATAGTCCATCCACGCCGGTCAGCAGGGCATTATTCCGAATCCACAGGTCTCCGCCGACGCTGTCCAGTGCGGAAAGACCATCCAGGTTTGCCAGAAGCGGGTTGTTTTCAATGTGCAGGCCGGTGACTACACTCGTGAGGGCGGACAAACCATCCACGTTGGTGATATCGGCCCCGTCGACGTACAGCGCCAGGACCCGGTCGCAGGGTCCATAGGTTTGCTGGAAACTGTCAACCTCAGCCTGTGTATCCAGTGCCATGCTCATCGGCTCGCAGTCTGTTGCCCAAAGGGGCGAATAGAAAGCCGTGGTAAGCGCCAGGAGTGAGATTAAGGAAACCAGCCTGGCGGTTGAAATACGCCACTTGTAGAGAAATTGTCTCTGGCTGTTCATTGTATCGGTTTTACCGGCAAAACCCGGCTGATTCCAAAACGATATACTGCTTTCTTATACTACGTTAAAACCGCCCGCTATATGCTGATCCAGATCAACTCGCGGTTTAATCCAGGACGAATTGGGGCTAAAGCACCTGTAAATCAGACCGTTAAGCTGGTCCGACCCCAAAGTATTTGTGCTTCAGGACCCGTCGGCAGTTTTAACCCGTTGCAACCGCACGCAGGTCTGTGACAATCTTTCCGGCATCGAGAAGCTCCCGGTCATGATTTTTTTCACGCCACGTTTCTTTCAGCGCAGCCGCGTACCACTCACGCATGAAATCGAGCTTCAACAAACGCCGGACATAAGCCATCGCCGTATCACTCAATGCCAGGTCGTAGGTTTGCACACGGAAGGCGACGGGGGTAAAAAAAGCGTCGACCGCGGTAAACGATTCACCGGCAAGGTAAGGACCCCCAAAACGCTCCAGGCCCTCGTTCCACAATTCGTCCAGCCGGTTGACGTCGTGCTGAAGTTCCGGCGGGATCGCGTGTAAGACGACACGCACACCGCAATTCATGGTGCACTGATTGCGCAGCGCGGAGAACCCCGCGTGCATTTCCGCGCTCGCACAGCGTGCCCAGGCGCGTGCTTGTTTATCCTCCGGCCAAACACCGTCATGGCTTTCGGCCAGGTATTCAACAATCGCCAGGGATTCCCATATGACATTTTTGCCGTCGTGCAGACAGGGCACCCGGCCGTTGGGGCTGAAGGTGCGGTATTTGTCCCAGCAGGAACCTTCGATCAGCGGTTCTATCGTTTCCTCGAAAGGGATATTCAGCGCGCGCATCAAAGCCCAGGGGCGCAGTGACCACGAAGAGTAATTTTTGTTGGCGATATAGAGTGTAGGCAAGGGTAATTCCATCCGTTTTCGAGCATAATTCAGCCTATGATAAATCAATCACTGGTGAATCCCCAAAGTATTGTCGTGGTGGGTGGTTCCAACGATATCAAAAAGCCCGGCGGCAAGGTTTTAAAGAACATCATCGACGGCGGTTTTGCCGGCAGGCTGCTGGTTGTCAATCAGAAGGAAACGTCGGTACAAGGTCTTGAATGCCTGGCTTCCGTCGATGCGATCGACAGCGTTGAACTGGCCATCATTTCCATTCCTGCAGCCCACTGCCCGCAAGTTGTAAAGACCCTGGCAAGTGCAAAAGGCACCCGCGCGTTTATCATTCTTTCGGCTGGCTTCGGCGAGGCGGGAGAACAGGGAAAACGCTGGGAACGCGAGATCGTGGAGACCGTCAACGCGGTCGGCGGTTGCCTGATCGGGCCCAATTGCATCGGTATTCTCAATGCCAATTACCACGGCGTTTTCACCACGCCCATCCCGCCCCACGATCCGAAAGGTTGCGACCTGGTGTCGGGTTCCGGTGCAACGGCGGTGTTTCTGATCGAGGCCGGCATCCCGTCCGGTCTGAAATTTGCCAACGTTTTCTCGGTTGGAAACAGTGCACAGATTGGTGTCGAGGACGTGCTGGAATACCTCGATCTGAGCTACGATGCGGAGCGGGATTCACAAATCAAGCTGCTTTACCTCGAATCGGTTTCGAACCCCCGGAAACTGCTCAAACACGCGTCCTCGCTGGTTCGAAAAGGCGCTCGAATCGCCGCCATCAAGGCCGGTTGCACCGTTGCTGGCAGCAGGGCCGCCGCCTCGCACACCGGTGCGCTGGCGACGTCCGACATGGTGGTGCGTGCGCTGTTCAAGAAAGCGGGGATCGTCTATTGCAGCAGTCGCGAAGAGTTGCTGAGTGTTGCCTCGGTGTTTCATTACAGGGAGTTGAAGGGCAAAAATATTGCCGTGATCACCCACGCGGGCGGCTCGGCGGTAATGCTGACGGACGCCCTGACCCTGGGTGGCCTGCAGGTTCCCGCCATCGAAGGCGCGGACGCCGACGAACTGCTGTCGTTTCTTCACCCCGGTTCCTCGGTCGCCAATCCAATCGATTTCCTGGCGACCGGTACGGCGGAGCAGCTGGGCATCATCATCGATTATTGTGAACACAAATTTGACCAGGTCGATGCCATGGTGGTGGTGTTCGGGAGCCCGGGCCTGTTCGATGTAGCGAATGTTTACGCCGTTCTCAGTGACAAGCTGGCTGTTTGCTGCAAGCCGATCTATCCGGTCCTGCCCTCGGTTATCAACGCGCAGAAGGAGATCCGTGATTTCCTGTCAACCGGGCACGTGAACTTTCCGGACGAAGTCGAACTTGGGCGGGCGCTGGCCGCCATCCACAATACGCCGGCGCCGCAGTCGGGGGAGCCGGCTGATTTCGAACTCGATCGCGAGCGCATCCGCGAGATCATCGATGCTTCGGCGGACGGGTTTTTGTCGCCGCTTGAGGTCGCGGCCCTGCTCGACGGGGCGGGTATCGCGCGTGTCCGCGAACGGGTCGTGACGACGCTGGCGGAAATCGACGCCGCGCGCGGGTCGATCAGTTTTCCCGCGGTGATGAAAGTGGTGGGGCCGGTGCATAAAACCGATGTCGGCGGTGTGCTTCTGAACATCAAATCCATCGGCGAAATGCAGGACTGTTTCAGACAGTTGATGGCGATTGACCGGGCACGGGGTGTCCTGATCCAGCCCATGATCGATGGCACCGAATTGTTTATCGGTGTCAAGCGCGAATCGAATTTCGGCCATCTCGTCCTGTGCGGGCTGGGTGGGATTTTTGTCGAGGTCCTGAACGATTTCTCCTCCTGCCTGTGCCCGGTATCGAATAGCGAGTCAATGGCGATGATCCGCAAGCTGAAAGCCTACAAGGTTATCCGTGGAATCAGGGGCAGGGAGGGTGTCAACGAAGACCTTTTCGGCGAGATCATCCAGCGCATATCGGCGCTTGCCGGCATCGCGCCCGAAATCGCGGAAATGGATATCAACCCGCTGATGGGGTCCATGCGCAAAATCACGGCGGTGGACACCCGCATCCGGATTGAAAAATAGCAATCATCAGGGGTCTGTCGGAGACCTGCCGTAAAAGACCATGTATCGATTGTCGGCAGGTTGGTGTTTCAGGACACCGTTTCATCCTGGAAAATTTCTTCAATGGATGTTCCAAATAAGCGCGCGGCCTTGAACGCCAGGGGCAGGCTTGGATCGAACTTGCCATTCTCAATGGCATTGATCGTCTGGCGTGAAACCTCGAGTTCCGCGGCGAGTTGGGCCTGGGTCCAATCCCTTTCCGCGCGGAGTACCTTCAGGCGGTTTTTCATTTGTATCGCCTTACACCTGCGAATATCCCCACGAGGTAGATCAACCCCATC
Source organism: uncultured Gammaproteobacteria bacterium (assembly GCA_963801195.1). Classification (GTDB taxonomy): domain Bacteria; phylum Pseudomonadota; class Gammaproteobacteria; order Xanthomonadales; family SZUA-36; genus SZUA-36. The sequence goes on from CAWDDX010000005.1 coordinate 307,432, forward strand.
AAGATAATCATGTGGGAAATTTCCGCTTTAAATGGAATGAAACTTGCCAGGTTTGCATAGCCCAGACCTGCAACCAGGCCTACACCCAGGGACAGTGCCATGGCATCCAACTGGATTTTCCGCTGCATTTCATCCAGCCCTTCCAGGTGCCGTTTGTTCGCCATGATCATTACGAAGCCGACCGCCAGGTTGATGAAGATGGCGAGGCCCGTCAGCAGTGTATTGGACTCCCAGATATATAGAGGGCCGAATTTTGCCAACGCCTGGGTTACGACCCACGCGCCGGTCCAATAGCCGAGAAGAACGGTGTTTTTAGCAGTGCTTGCAGCCCAATCGCCGGAGCGCGTATCTGGATTGTTCATATGTCTGATTCCTTTGTCATAATATCAAGTAAACTTGACTATATAATAATTGATGGAATCACATTATGTCAAGTTAGATTGACAAAAAGACTGGTTATCATGACATTCTTTGCTGCTTTTGAGATGATTACCCTTCGTAGACAGGTCTTGGCACCTTCATTGTTGGGCGCGCCGTTCATGTCGCTTTCAGTCGGTTGAACGGCGTTTGCGTTTGGATCCAATGGTCCCCGCAACGGCGTCCGGGAGATCGACGGCCTTCGACAGCATCGGAAAGCTTCGTGTGGCATGCGGAATAGCCAGCGCTTCAATGAAATATTGCTGGAAACTTTTTTCTGTTGCCGTTTCCATTTTCTCCACATCACGCACACGATTTTCGATATCCCGGCGTGATGCCTTGTCCAATAAAGCAATCCGGGCGCCTGTTCCGGCAGCATTATTGGCTGAAGAAACCCGTTCCAGGGGGCAATCGGGGAGCATGCCCAACACCATCGCGTACTTGACGTCGATGTGGCTGCCGAAGGCGCCGGCCAGCCGGATCCGGTCCACCCTGTCCACATCCATGCGCTTCATCAATAACTGCGCACCGGCGTAAAGCGCCGCCTTGGCGAGCTGGATGGCGCGTACGTCGGACTGGCTGATGCGGATATCGGGTTCACCCTTGTGCAACAGGTAGGAACAGGTGCGGCCAACGGCCTCGATCCTGCTGTTGCGCCCGGCCAGCGTGCCGTCGATGACACCGTCGGGGCGTATGATGCCGGCCAGGTACATCGTGGCCACGGCCTCGATCATGCCGGAACCGCAGATACCGGTAATACCTGCACCACCGGTCTCGCGATCGAAACCCGGTTCATCGGACCAGCAGTTGCCGCCAACCAGCTTAAACCTTGGTTCCAGGGTTTCCGCATCGATCCGTACGCGTTCAATGGCGCCGGGTGCTGCACGCTGGCCGGCGCTGATTTGGGCGCCTTCAAAGGCCGGCCCCGTCGGACTGGATGCGGCCAGTACGCGTTTGCGGTTGCCGAGGATAATCTCGGCATTTGTGCCAATGTCAATTACCAGGCTGGTTTCGTCCGACTCCCACGGTTTTTCGGCCAGCAACACGGCGGATGTATCGGCGCCGACGTGTCCCGCGATACAGGGCAGGACATAGGCGCGGCTACCGGCGGGCATGCGCAGGTCCAGCGCACCCGCCGCCAGCTCGATTGCACGGCCGGTTGCCAGGGCAAATGGTGACACCCCGAGCGGGGCCGGATCGAGCCCCAACAACAAATGGTGCATGACCGGGTTGCCGACGAATGTCAATTCCAGCAGGTGGTCAATATCTACCTTGGCCTGCTCGGTCACGGACACCAGCAGATCGTTGATGGCTTGCCTGACAACCGTGGTCAACTGTGCCGCGCCGCCGGGATTTTGCATCGCGTAGGACACCCGGCTCATCAGGTCCTCGCCATAGCGTATCTGCGGATTCATCGCGCCGGCGCTGGCCAGCACTTCACCGTTCAGAAGATCGCACAGGTGAACGGCGATGGTTGTGGAACCCACGTCCACTGCCGCACCATAGATTTTATCCCTGAACCCGGCCCAGATCGCCACGATTCGGCCAGCGTCCCGAACGGCCACCGTGACCTGCCAGTTACCATCCCTCAATGCGGCCTGCAGCGACTGCAGCACCTCGAGGTCAAGCACCAGCCCTGACAGGCCCCAGTCCCGTTTCAGCGCCTGTTCCAAACGCTGTTCATCACCATCGGGGTGTTGCAGGTCAGGCTCGGACACCTCGGTGAAATACAGGCGGATGACGGGATTGAGTTCAATCGGATGGGCCTCGTATTCTTTACGTACGACCTGCTGGTGTAACTGGCTGGCGGCCGGCACGTCGATCCTGACATCGGCGAGAATCCTGGCCTGGCAGCTGAGGCGGTTGCCATGCCCGAGTTGACCGTTGTTCAGGCAGAGCATTTCATTCTCGGTCAGCTCACTCAGGTGGGCCGGGCTGGATACCATGGCTTCCTTGGGAAATACGCCTTCTACCGGTTCTACCTGGCAGCGCGCGCAGCGGGCCCTGCCACCACAGATGGAGTCGATGTCCACACCCAGTTCCCGCGCAGCCTGCAGCACCGGTGTACCGACCGGGAATCGTCCCCGCTTGCCGGACGGGCTGAAAAGGATCTGTGCTTTTTTGACGTTGGGCATGGGCTTGGCTTTTATTTTATTTTGTTTTGATCCTCGCCCTCAGGCGCGCCCGGACCTGCGCCGCCGCCGTCCGCCACCTTCACCCGCGGATGGCCGTTCACGGTAAGCGGAGATCCAGTTTGCGCATTGCGGGTCGTGGTTGAGCATGACATCGGCCCCGCGAATGGCCTGCATCAATTCTGCCGCCATCGGGTTGGTGATCGCGGAGGTCAAACCGGCGCCCATGGCCATGCTGATGAAGGCGGCGTTGAGCCCGGCACGGTTGGGTAGGCCAAAACTTATATTGGACGCACCGCAGGTCGTGTTTACCTTCAGTTCGGTACGCAGACGATGGATCAGTTGCAGCACCTGGGCACCGGAATCCGCTACCGCGCCAATCGGCATGACGAGCGGGTCGACCACCACGTCACAAGCGGGGATACCGTGGTCCGAGGCCCGCTCGACGATTTTTCTTGCGACCTCGAAACGCACGTCGATATCCGCTGATATGCCGCTGTCATCGTTGCAGATTGCCACCACTGCCGCACCGTGTTTTTTGACCAGCGGCAAGACGTGCTCGAGACGCTCTTCTTCGCCGGTGACTGAATTCAGCAGCGCCTTGCCCTGGTAGGCGGCAAGACCGGCCTCCAGCGCATTGACCATGGATGAATCGATCGACAACGGCACATCCGTCAATGATTGCACCAGGCGTACGGCCCTGGCCATCAGTGCCGGTTCATCCGCCATCGGCACACCGGCGTTGACATCCAGCACGTGCGCACCCGCCGCGACCTGGGCGATGGCGTCCGCCTCCACGCGGCTGAAATCCCCGCTTTTCATTTCCTCGGCCAGCAAACGCCGCCCGGTGGGATTGATACGTTCACCGATGATGGTAAAGGGCCTGCCAAAGCCGATGACGACTTCCCTGCTGGCGGAACTGATGATGGTATCGGTCATGGTGTTGTGAACCTGCCTCTTTTGTGGTCTGTGTCAATGTTCAAGCGCGGGTTTAAGCATACCTGACAATGGTGTTTCGCCGCAGTAGTGGTATGTGTAACTGAGCCCAAGGGTTTGCGCGTGCCGGCGGGCCATGGTCTGCAGTTCCTGCGTATCGCTTTGTGCGAGGTAAACGAGACGGCGGTAGTTGTTGAAATACACGGACTTCAACTGTGGCAGACGGTCTATACCCAGCCCCTTGATAACCAGCCGTTCAAAATGCCGGGTCAGGAAATCGGTCAGGTAAAAGCTGCCGGGTTCGGTCTCCGCCAGTGCCCGGAAAGCATCCTCTCCCGTGAAAAACTCGTAACAGTGGGCGCCGGGAATGCGATCGATACCGTATTCATCCAGAAGCACATCGAGCGCGCCGCCGGTGCCGCAGTCCGCATAGGCGACGAAAATCTTTCTGTACTGCCTGATCTGCGAATCGATTTTGACCCTGACGCTTGCCGGAATCCGCTCCGGGCGGTTGTGTAATCCGGGCGGCAGGCACTGAATGTCGATATGGTCCCAATGATTGAGCCGCCTGATGCGCACCAGTTCACGGGCTATTGCGCCACAGCCGATCACGAGAATTTTGTCCTGCATGACGATCGATGCCCTGGCTCAGGTGGCCGTGACCATTTCCCTGGCCACTTGCGCGGCGACGGCGGCGTCGCGGCAGTAGGCATCCGCACCGATGCTGCGGCTGAAGTCCTCGTTCAACGGCGCGCCGCCGACCAGCACGATGGTGCCGTCCCTGACACCGCGTTCTTTCATCCGCTCGATCACGACTTTCATGTAGGGCATGGTGGTTGTGAGAAGCGCCGACATGCCGAGTATGTTGGCGCCTTTTTCCAGCATGGCGTCGATATAGGTATCCGCATCGATGTTGACGCCGAGGTCGGTGACCTCGAAGCCGGCGCCTTCAAGCATCATGCCGACGAGGTTTTTGCCGATGTCGTGTATATCACCCTTGACGGTGCCGACCACCACTTTGCCGATCGGCCTGGCCCCGCTGGCCGACAGGATAGGCTTGAGCAACGTCATGCCCGCTTTCATCGCATTGGCCGACATCAACACCTCGGGGACAAACAGGATGCCGTCGCGGAAGTCGACACCCACCGCGGCCATGCCGCCGACCAGCGCCTTTTCGAGCACCTTGGAGGCGTCCCAGCCACGGTCGAGGAGAATCTGCGTGCCCTCGGCGATTTCCTCCGCCAGGCCGTCATAAATGTCGTCGTGCATCTGTGCGATGAGTTCATCATCGGGAAGTTCCGAGAGGATTATTTCTTCATCTTGTTCGTCGTGGTCGGTCATCGTTTTCTGTGCCTCGTCAAAGCAAACACGCTGTGTTGTTACCAGCGGCCACTGCCGGCGCGCATGTTTGCGGGCGTCAGCAGGATCGGAAACGCGGCCCTGATTTTCGCGTCGGTGGCCGGGTCGATATATTCCGGGTAGTGGCCGGACAAAATGGATTTTACGCGCTCACCCGCCTGTTGTCGTATGTCCGGTGAGCCCGCGGCCTGCCACTCTTCGACCGTGCTGCGGTCGGCCAGCGCAGGGTATTCGTAACCGCTGCGCATCAGGTCGAGGGTTTGCGGGTTGCGGAGATAATGCCCCTCGCCCTGTACGACCTGCTCGATCACCTCGTATGAGAGGGTTTCCTCATTGACCTCGATGCCGCGAACCGTGCGCATGACCGCACCCAGCAGGTCGTTGTCGATGACCAGCGATTCCAGCGACAGGGCCATCAGGCTGCCCAGCATACCGCTGGACTCGGACACGTTATTGCAGCCGGCTTGTGCGGCCAGGGCGATCGCCAGTGCTTTTTCATAACCCGCCTGGTAATCGGGCAGCTTGGAATCTGTCATGCCCGCGCCGACCGAGCTTGGCAAGCCGTAGAAATTGACCATTTGGGCGGCCGCGGCGGAGACCAGGGCTTCCTCGCCGCTACCACCCGTGAACGAACCGCTACGAAGATCGGAAACAAAAGGCCAGGGACCGAGGACCACCGGGAAACCGGGTTTCACCACGTCGATCATCAGCAAACCGGCGAGCGCCTCGGCAACCGATTGAACCACCGCACCCGCCAGCGCCGCCGGCGCCGTCGCGCCTGCCTGCGGCGCCACGATGATCCAGATGGGCGCACCCATTTTGATCGACTCCACACAGACTTCGCTGTTGTCCCGGCCGTAACGCAGCGGTGAAATCACCGGGCAGCCACCGCCATTGGCGAACGGCCGTTGATGATATTGTTCCTTGCCGCCCGCGATCATATAGAGCATTTCGAGCGTCGGCTGGACATGCGCCGCGTCCGCAAAGGTGAGTTGCAGATGCTTGTTGGTGCCGGCTGCGCTGGCATAGGCCGAGTTGATATCGCAAATGCGCTGGTCCTGGATTTCGGTCGCCACCACAAGACGTGAGAATGCATGGATGTTAGCCATCCGGTCGGTCAGCCGGGCTGCGTCATAAATATCGAGCAGCGTCGAGGGACGGTAGGTGGACGCGCCGACGTCCAGCATATTGACTGCTTCCCCGCCGCCATAGGTGTGCACACGCAGACCGCCGATTTCAAGGTCATGCTCAGGATCACGGCCGAGCAGCCGGACATTTTTTGGCGCAGCGGCAATCACGTCCTCGACCAGCGCCCGTGGAAAGCACAGCCGGTCGTGAGCGTTGATAAAACAGCCCCGCTGCAGCGCATGTTCCCTGACAACGGGTATCGGGTCAGCCATGCCGATGTTCTCGAGCACATCGAGTATGGTCCGGTGTATCTGCTTCTCATCGGATTCGCCAAGGGGCCGGAAACGGCCACCCGGCATTCCGGGTCTGACAGCGGATGCCGCTGCGGGATTCTGCTGTCGGGTCTTTCTTCCTCTACGCATACTCTTCACCTACCAAGATTTTCACAGGTACTCGCCCGCCATTGTTCCGTGCGTTCAACGTTATTGAAACTAAAAAGGTGGAAACCCGGGACGATCAGATCAGGATCATCAAGCTGTGGCCCAAGTCCTTCAAGCAATGCATCCGCCGCAAACGGGTTGTTATTGAAAACCCTTCTGAGCAGACCCTTGTGTTTATCCAGTAACCGCAAAGACTGTCCCACACCGATACGGATTGAAAGGGCAAGCAATTTGCTCATATCCGCGACACCGGGCAGACCGATCCAGACCGGCAGGCTAACTCCGGCTTTGCGGATGCCACGCAGCCAACTCACCAGGATCTGCGGGTCAAAGCACATTTGGGTTACCGCGTAGGTGGCGTATTGTTGCTTCTCTTTCAGGAACCAAAGCAAACTTTCGTCGCTGACCTTGGGGTGTCCTTCCGGGTAAGCGGCAATGCCGACGTCCTCGAAATGGTGGCCAATCTCAGCCATGTCGTGTAGTACCTGCAAGGCGTTATCGTATGCTCCAACCGGCACGGGAGCATCGCCGCCCGGAACAAAAATACTCTCAACCCCGGCGGCTTCCAGCCTGGCCAGAATCTCTCTCAGATGACATTTGTCACGGATCGTCCTTGCGGCAATATGCGGGATCACCCTGAGCTGTCTCTCCTCCGGCAGCGCCTTGAGCTTCTCCACGAGGTCAAGTGTGGGTTCAAGCCCATTTTTTGGTGAGCAGGTGACGGCAACAAAACAGTGCCGCGGAATGTGCACCAGCCTGTCCAGGATCGTGCCACTGGGCATCACTTCCAGATAGGCCTGGTCAAGCAGTCGGGACATGTTCCCGTTGTTGGTGCGGTTTTTCATTGGTAAATGGCATTAGATGACATCTTCTCAAGCGCTGGAATGATCTAAATCATATGGTTTACAAACAACTCAGTATAAGGTTTACATATGGTCTGAACGGGCAGATATAGCAGCACGTACGGAAGACAACGACTGGAATTTTCGCCAGCACGGCTCAGGAAAAACTCATGAATCTCATCTCGGATAGGACATCTCTTATCGCCACCGAAAATGCCTTTAAGGTGGGACCCTATATCGTCGCCCTTGAAAACGCGGGCCACAAGGTGATCAAATGCAACCTTGGTGAACCGGACTTCCCCTTGCCCGTGCACGTGCGCGAAGAGGTGAAGCGGCAACTGGACAAGGACAATGTTCACTACTGTGATCCGCAGGGTATTCTGCCGCTGAGAAAAGCGGTTGCAAAATATATTGGCGAGGCGCGCGGTATCTCTGTCACTCCCGAGCAGGTCGTGGTGTTCCCGGGCGGTAAGCCGCCGATCGGCCTGTGCCAGCAAACCTATTGCAACCCGGGTGACGAGATTATCTACCCGAGTCCCGGATTTCCGATTTACGAGTCCTTCATCAAGTACGTCGGCGCGGTTCCCGTGCCGCTGCATCTGCGCGAGGAACTGGGTTTCAGCTTCACCGGTCAGGACCTTGAAAAGCTGATCACACCGAAGACCAAGCTCATTTACCTGAATTTCCCGTCGAACCCGACCGGTGGCGTGGCATCACGAGAGCAACTGGAGGAGATCGCCGAGGTCATCACGCGGAAATGCGATCCGACCATCCGTATCTACTCCGACGAAATCTATGAGAACATCCTGTTTGACGGCGCGAAGAACTACAGCATCGCCTCCGTCAAGGGTATGCAGGCTAAAACCATCATCGCCACCGGCGCCTCGAAGTCGTATTCGTGGACCGGCGGTCGAATCGGCTGGGTGGTTTTTCCAACGGTTGAAGAAGCCGCTTTGTTCAAGAACCTGAATATCAACTACTTCTCGTGTATTCCGCCGTATAACCAGGAAGGGGCGAGGGTGGCCATTGAATCTCCGCTCAGCAAGGACTCGATCGCCGCGATGAACGCCGCGTTCGAGGAGCGCCGGAATTTTGTCGTCGATGCGCTCAACAACATGCCCGGTGTCAAATGCCAGTTGCCCAAGGGCGCGTTTTACGTGTTCCCAAATATCGCCGGGGTGGTCGAAAACATGAAAATCGACAAGGCCTACGCAGCCATGCCCGAAGCGGTCAGGAAGACTACCAGTCCGTCGACCCTGTTCCAGATGTTCCTGCTGTGGAATTACCAGGTGGCGACGATGGACCGGAAATCATTTGGCCAGATCGGTGCCGCGGACATGCACTACCTGAGACTTTCAATTGCCACGGGCCTGGAAGACCTGAAAATCGGTATGCAGCGCATGGCAACGGCGATCGCCGACCAGCAAGGGTTTGAACAATTCATCGCAGACGGAAAGCATTTTGCCTGAAGGAAACAATCAAATGTCATTTTCACTCAACTTGAAAGGCCGGGGAACTGAATTCATCTCACTCGATCCGGATGCCAAATTTTCGATGCCGGCAAAAGACGGGGACAGCTTCGAGTTTTACGACCTGATTTACAGGACCCTGTGCGCGGTCATGTTCAACCATGCCTCGTCCGGGCATCCGGGCGGCAGCATCTCCAGCGGGCGGATCGTCGAATCACTGATTTTCAACCAGATGGATTACGACTTCTCGAACCCGATGGACCGCTCCGCCGATATCCTTTCCTATGCCGCCGGCCACAAGGCCCTGGGCCTCTATGCGATGTCGGCGCTGCGCAACGAGATCGTGTGCCAGACGCACCCGGAACTGCTGCCCGAAGTCCGCCAGCAGTTGCGGCTCGAAGACCTGCTCGGGTTCAGAAAAAACCCGATCACCAGTACCCCTTTGTTCCTCAAACACGGCGTCAAGCCGCTCGACGGACACCCGACACCCGAAACCCCTTTCGTCTGGTTATCGACCGGACCCAGCGGCGTGGGCGTGGCGACCACAACGGGTCTCGCGCTTACCCTGAAGGATATGTACCGCGAACAAGCGCCCAGGGTGCATATCATCGAGGGTGAAGGCGGTATGACACCGGGACGCGTGGCCGAGGCACTGGCCGCCGCTGCCAGCTCCGGACTCGACAATCTCTATTTCCACGTCGACTGGAACCAGTCTGCCATCGATTCTGACCAGGTGACACGCGAAGGGGGTAAAGCCGGAGACTACGTTCAATGGGATCCCTGCGATTTTCTGCTGGTTCACGGCTTTAATGTTATTTACGTTCCGGACGGTTTTGATTTCGCCCAGGTTCGCGAGGCGCAGAAGCGAGCCCTGGCACTGAATAACGGACGCCCCACCGGTATTGTTTACCGAACGGTCAAGGGCTGGAAATATGGTATCGAGGGTAAAAAATCCCACGGTGGCGGCCACAAGTTCTACAGCGATGAATACCTGCAGGCCCTGAAGCCTTTCGAAGACGTTTTTGACATCACCTTCCCGCGTTTTGAGGGTGAGAAGACCGCCGGGAAAGTCGAGCAGGCTTACTACGACTCGCTGATGACCATCCGCGAAGTTTTCGAAGCCAACCCGGAATTCACAGCGCACCTGGGCGACTGGATCGCCGAATGCAGGCAACGGCACGCGGACTCACCGCGGAGCATACGCAGCAACGCGCCCGAACTGGGCAAGTTGTACGAGAAAGACGCCATTTCTCCCAATCGGCGACCTGAATCGTGCACCTATGCCGCTGGCTCGGCGCAAACCCTGCGGGGTTCCCTGGCGGACGGTCTGAATCACGTCAACCGCCTGACCAACGGCGCTGTTCTTGCGGCTGCCGCCGATCTCTATGGTTCCACCAATGTCTCCAACATTGGCAAGGGCTTTGGCTCGGGTTTCTGGCATCCGGTGAATAACCCCGAGTCCCGGCTGTTTTCCGCGGGCGGCATCACCGAAGACGCCATGGGTGGCATCTGCTCGGGTATCTCGACGATGGGTTACCAGATGGGTGTCGGTTCGTCCTACGGCGCATTCATCGCTCCGCTCAACACCATCTGCGCAAAAACCCATGGTATCGGTCAGCAGACCCTGAGGCACCGCGTACCCGGCGAACCCAACAAGACATTCGTGATCGTCTGCGGACACGCGGGCGTCAAGACCGGTGAAGACGGTCCCACGCATGCGGAACCCCAGGCGCTGCAGGTGCTGCAGGAAAACTTCCCCGGAGACGTGATGATCAGCATCACACCCTGGGATCCGAATGAACTCTGGCCGTTGACCGCAGAAGCACTGCTGCAACGCCCCGCGGTGCTGGCCGCCTATGTCACACGGCCCTCTGAGACCATCCTCGACCGGCAGGCCCTCGGACTGGCGCCGGCTGAAGATGCCGTCAAGGGTGTTTACAAGCTGCTGGCGGCCAACGGCAAGCCCGATGCCACCATCGTCTACCAGGGCAGTGAAGTGGCCTATGCTTTCGCCAGCGGCGTATTGCCGCGTCTGAAGGAAAAAGGCATCAACCTCGATGTTTACTACGTGGCGAGCGCGGAACTCTTTGACCGTCTCGATGCGCAGGAAAGAGGGGCGATTTACCCGTATTCAGTGGCATCTTCGGCGATGATGTTCACGGGCTTCACCAAGGCCACCACCTATCGCTGGATCATGTCCGAGCGCGGCAGGGAATTCACCATGTACCCGTGGAAGTCGGGCAATTTCCTCGGCAGCGGCCAGGGCGATGTCTGCCTGGAACAGGCGGGCATGCACGCCGAGGCACAGCTGGACATCATCCAAAAATTTATTTCGGGCAAGTAGCCGCTACCACCCGGAAATCGGCGTAGACCAGCACTGGAAACACAGGCATTGAACAGGAAACAGGATCATGTGTGCCGCGGCCTTTTCGTAACCGACCTGGACGGTACGCTGCTGGATGCGGATGGCGGGGTTTCACGCAAGAACCTCGAGGCTCTGGAAACCCTGAACCAGCTTGGTATCCGGACGGCGGTCGCCACCGGGCGTTCGCTCTATTCCTATATCAATTCCGCGGGTGCGGGCCTTCCCGTTGACTATGTACTCTTCACGACCGGCGCTGGCGTGGTCAGACAAAACGGGCACGAGTTGATGTACGAGGTCAGCCTGCCACCCGACCTGGTCGAACAAACCCTGGACTTTATGAACCGGTCGGCGCTGGATTTCATGTTGCACCACCCTGTCCCTGACAATCACAGGCATGTCTATCGGCGCGCAAACCCGGACAACGCGGATTTTGAGTCACGGCTCAAACGATACAGCCAATTCGGACAGCCATTGTGCGACATCCACCGCAATGGTTTTGGCGCGGCATCCCAGTTTCTGGCCGTTGTTCCTGCGGCCCTGACCGATGCCGCGTTGCGGGATTTGCAAAGCGGTTTGCCCGGTCTCAGCATCGTTCACTCCACTTCGCCGCTCGATCATACTTCCACCTGGATCGAACTTTTCCATCCCGATGTTTCAAAGGGAAAGACCGCTGCCTGGCTGGCCTCCGAACTCGGTGTCGAGGCCGGCAACACGATGGCGATCGGTAACGACTTCAACGACCTGGATCTGCTCGAATGGGCGGCACACGCGTTTGTGGTAGCCAATGCGCCGGATGACCTGAGAGGGCGCTTCCGGCAGGTCGCTTCAAATAATGACGGGGGTGTCGCCGAGGCGGTCGGGATCTGGTTGGATGAGCAAAGCGAGTGAGAAAATGGTTTTTTCGCGGTCCGCCGCTTCAAATTGCCCGGGCAATCAAAAATAGATCCGTGGCGGGCTGACCCTTCCCGGCCGGGAACGCCTTGCGTCTGAAATCGACAATCCTGAATCCGCTGTTTGCAAGTTGCTGCTCCAGGTACGCCATCGCGTGGTAGTAAATGAAAACCCGGTCGCCACTGTCAGATGTTTGCAATCCGGATTTTTCGTACTCATCCTCCATCGTGCTGAGGTAAAAAATACCGTCTTTTTTCAACAGGCCCCGGACATCGCCAATGAGCCTCGCGACGTCGTCCCTGCACAGGTAAGGGGTACAGAAGCCGCATACCACTGCGTCAAAAGTTTTATCGATCGTGGCTATTGCCCGGCTATCCATGACCCGGAAAGTGGCTGTCGGGTTATTGGCCCTGGCCAGTTCGACCATGCTGGGTGCCAGGTCGATCCCTTCAATTTTGAAGCCGGGGCGTTTGTTTAACAGGTATTTTGTGATGTTTCCCGGTCCGCAGGCGATTTCGAAAATGGTGGCGTTATCGTTTTTGACGAGTTCGCAGAACCTGTCGTAGGTATCAAAATAGAAATCAAAATCCATGTACTTTTGCTGGTATTCTTCAGCCAGCTTGTTGAAAGTACTGACGCTGATTTCGTTATTATCCACGCTCATCCCTGCCCGGTGATGACGGTTCCGGAGCGGTCGCTGTATGGGTAGAAACCATGGTCCGCGGCCGGTGTGTAATCAGGGGCGGATGCTTTCAGCCGGTGAGTCTGCCAGTAACCCGAGCACCGCGGTATGCCCTTTTTCACGGGCGAATTTTTCAGCGGTATCGCCGTCCCTGTCGATGATCGCTGCCGATGCGCCGTGGGCGAGCAATAGCTTAACCACCTCGACCTGGCCCTCTGCGGCGGCCATCATCAATGCCGTGAATCCCTCGGTCTTGCCCTGGATGTTCACTTCGGCGCCTTTGGAAAGCAGCAAGCTGACCGTTTCTGCGAAGGGACCGCTTGACGCGTACAACAAGGCAGTACGGCCATTGATATCCCTGGCATCGACAGCGGCGCCGTTTTCCAGCAGGTACGCGGCGACTGCGGTATGACCATTGAAAGCCGACCACATCAGCGCCGTGCTTTTGTCTTCGCCGGAAGCGTCCACCGGGACACCCGCGGAAATGAGTTGCTGCACGGTCTTCAGGTCGCCCTTCATGGCAAATTCAATCAGAACCGCGTCCAGGGTTACGTTGGCGGGTGGGGACTGGGCCAATAGCGGGGCACTGAAAACCCAAATCAGGGCGAACAAAAACCGGATATTTTTCATGTGGCCATAATAGCAAATGCATAAATTGCATTCGAATAGAATTATGCTGTTTGGGGCTGCATGGTTTGTTCGATTTGAGTCCGTTGCATCGGGTATGATTGACGGAGGGATTGACGGGCGGACCCGGTCAGCTCACACAGGAAAGGCATTGTTTTATGAAAACCATTGGTCATTTAATCAACGGCAAAATACATACTGATACGACGCGTACCCAGGATGTATTTAATCCCTCCACCGGTGAGGTTGAAAAGCAGGTCGCACTGGCATCCAGAGCCACGGTTGAAGAAGCCATAACCGCGGCGCAGGAAGCCTATCAGGACTGGCGCGGCACACCACCCGCCAGGCGTGCCCGTATCATGTTCCGTTTCAAAGAACTCCTGGAGCAAAACGCGGACAAAATTTGCAAACTGATTGGTGAGGAACACGGCAAAATCGTTCACGATGCACAAGGTGAATTGCAGCGCGGTATCGAGAATGTCGAATACGCCTGCTATGCCCCTGAGTTACTGAAGGGAGAACACAGCAAGAATGTCGGTCCGGCGATTGATTCGTGGAGCGAATTCCAGCCGCTGGGTGTGGTAGCGGGTATCACGCCATTTAACTTTCCCGCCATGGTGCCGTTGTGGATGTACCCCATGGCGATCGTTTGCGGCAATACCTTTGTTCTGAAACCGTCCGAACGCGACCCATCCTCTTGCCTGTTCATTGCCGGGTTGCTGCAACAGGCCGGTTTGCCTGCCGGTGTATTGAACGTGGTCAACGGTGATAAGGAAGCGGTGGACACACTGTTGCTTGATCAGCGGGTGATGGCGGTCAGTTTTGTGGGTTCCACACCGGTCGCCGAGTATATCTACAATACCTCCTGCGCCAACGGCAAACGTTGCCAGGCGCTGGGTGGCGCCAAGAACCATGCGGTTGTCATGCCGGATGCTGATATGGATAACGTAGTGGCTTCACTGACCGGAGCCGCTTTTGGATCATCCGGTGAGCGTTGCATGGCTTTGTCGGTTGCCGTATGCGTGGGCGATGCGGCGGCCGACACGCTGATTGCCAGGATGTCAAAAGCCATGGAGACCCTGAAGGTTGGCGCCTGGAGTGATGCCAGCAACGACTTCGGTCCGGTGATCACCGCGCAGCACAGGGAAAAGGTCGTTGGCTATATCGACAGCGCGCAAGAGCAGGGCGCTTCGATCGTCGTCGATGGTCGCAAGCCCCGGGTTGACGGTTATGAAAACGGATTCTTTGTCGGTGGCACCCTGATCGATCATGTGAAACCGGGTATGACCTGTTACGAGGACGAGATTTTCGGCCCGGTGTTGTTGGTGATGCGTGCCGGGAGCATGGCGGAGGCCATGCAGCTGATCAACGATCATGAATACGGCAACGGTACCTGCATTTATACCCGCGATGGTGAAGCCGCACGTTATTTCGCGGACAATATACTTATCGGTATGGTCGGTATAAACGTACCGTTACCGGTACCGGTCTCCTACCATTCATTCGGTGGCTGGAAGCGCTCGTTGTTCGGTGACCTGGCGGCCTACGGCCCGGACGCCGTGCGCTTTTACACCCGGCGCAAAACCATCACGCAGCGATGGCCGTCTGCCGGTGTACGTGAGGGGGCGCAATTTTCGTTTCCCAGTAATTGAAAACGATAGACACGAAACGCGGTCTGGTTCGACCGCTTGTGGTTACTTCATCGGGTTGTTGGGGTGTTCGGTCCAGTTCAGATAGGGCAGGCCGTTGTCGACCTCGTTCATCGAGATGCATTTTGGCACCGGGCAAACCAGGTAGCAGAGGTTGCAGCCGACACATTCCTCGTCGATGACCGTGTAGGTGCGTTTGCCGTTGTCGTTTTTCTCGGCCCTGATGGCCTGGTGTGAAGTGTCCTCACAGGTGATGTGACACAGGCCGCATTCAATGCATTTGTCCTGGTCGATCGCCGCGATCGTCTTGTAGTTCAGATCGAGATATTGCCAGTCGGTGACATTTGGAACCGCGGCGCCGCGGAAGTCATCCAGCGTGGCGTAGCCTTTTTCGTCCATCCAGTTGTTGAGGCCGTCGACGAGGTCATCGATGATACGGAAACCGTAGCGCATGACCGCCGTGCAGACCTGCACGCTGCCGCAGCCCAGTGCAATGTATTCTGCCGCGTCACTCCAGTTGCTGATGCCGCCGATACCCGAAATGGGCAGGTTCCTTGTATGTGGATCGCGCGCGATTTCCGACACCATGCTCAGAGCGATGGGTTTCACCGCCGGCCCGCAATAACCACCGTGGACACCTTTACCCGCCACGGTAGGGGTGGGCGCCATGATGTCGAGGTCGATGGAAACGATCGAATTGATCGTGTTGATCAGTGATACCGCGTCCGCGCCACCGTCGAAAGCCGCACGGGCGGGACGACGAATATCCGATATATTGGGCGTCAGCTTGACGAAAACCGGCAGGCTTGTGTGTTTTTTACACCATTCGGTCACTTCCTGGATGTATTCAGGGACCTGGCCGACGGCGGAGCCCATGCCACGTTCGCTCATGCCGTGCGGGCAGCCGAAATTCAGTTCAACACCGTCACAGCCGGTCTGCTCGACCCTGTGCAGAATATCTTTCCAGGCCTGCTCGGTGCAGGGCACCATCAGCGAGACCACCAGCGCCCGGTCCGGCCAGGCACTTTTTACCGCGGTTATTTCATCCAGGTTAAGCTGCAGGGGACGGTCGGTTATGAGCTCGATGTTGTTGAATCCCATCATGCGCTGTCCACCGAAATCCACCGACCCGTAGCGCGAACAGACGTTGACCACCGGTGGTCCATCTTCGCCGAGCGTTTTCCAGACCACACCGCCCCAGCCCGCCTCAAACGCCCGTTCGACGTTGTAGCGCTTGTCGGTGGGCGGGGCGGATGCCAGCCAGAAAGGGTTGGGGGAGGAGATACCGGCAATTTTGCAGTTGAGGTCAGCCATGGTTCAGGTACTCGTGAATACTAAGAGCAGCGATTTTGCCATCCTGTACCGCGGTCACGGTCAGGTCCCTGCCTGCCGTGCAGTCGCCCCCGGCCCAGACATCAGGAAGGGTGGTGTGCAAACGGGAATCCACCCTGATTCTGCCGCCCGACAGTTCGGGTTTTTCCCCGCCATCGAGTGGCGTGGCGTCCAATGCCTGGCCGATCGCCTTGAATAGCTGGTCGGCGGGCAGCATGAAGGTCTCGCCGGTGCCGGCCAGGCGGCCGTTCTCGTCTTTGCCGGTAATTTCAAACTCGACGGCGGTTATGTGACCGTCCGCTGCAAGGATTCGCCGGGGCCGCGCGTGTGTACGGATCAGCACGCCGTTGGTCTGGGCCACCTGCTGTTCATACCCGGTGGCGCCCATTTCTTCAATGCTGCGCCGGTAAACCATGGTGACGGATTCCGCACCCAGCTTCCTGATCTGTACCGCGATATCGATGGCCGTGTTGCCGCCGCCGATCACGACCACGTTGCGGCCGACCGGCAGCGTGGAAAGGTCTTTCCGGCGTATGTTTTCGATAAAATCGACGGCATTATAAACACCTTCGATTTCATCGTTCTCCATCGCCAGTGATTTGACGGCGTTCTGACCGAGACCGATAAACACGGCGTCGTAATCCCGCCGCAGACCGTAAAGATCAAAATCGACACCGAGGGTCTTGCCGGTTTCCACGGTGATGCCGCCGATGTTGAGAATAAATGTAACTTCCGTTGCGGCCCGGTCACCGAGCATTTTATAAGCGGCGAGACCGTACTCGTTCAGACCGCCGGGATACATGCGGGATTCGAATACGGTCACATCGTGACCCAGCATGGCAAGCCGGTGCGCACAGGACAAACCGGCAGGCCCCGCGCCCACCACCGCGACGCGCTTACCGCTTTCGGGCGCACGTCTGAACGGTTGAAACCCGCTCTCAAATAAATGGTCCGTGGCATATCTCTGCAACTGCCCGATCATCACCGGCTTTTGTTCCGACGTGTTCTTGACACAAACCTGTTCGCACAATTCTTCGACCGGGCAGACGTTGCCGCAGGTGTTGCCCATGATGTTCTCACTGAGAATGGTCACGGCGGCGCCGGTCACGTTGCCGCTGGCGATCTTGCGGATAAACCCGGGGACATCGATATCGGTCGGGCATGCCTCGGTACAGGGTGCATCGTGGCAGAACAGGCAGCGTGCAGATTCCTGTATGGCCTGCAGCTCGGTCAGCGGCGTGTGCAACTCGGAAAAATTTTTCCTGATTACTTCAGGGCCCAGCCGCCCGCTGCGGATATCTGCGCTCATCGGTTGCGTATCCTCATCAGTACATAGTACACCAGGCTCGAAATGCCGAGACCGATAAACCAGGCATAGTTATACACCTCGACGATAAACCCACTGCCGGAATACAGACCGACGTTGGCCAGGAAACCCGGAATATTGGGCAGAACACCAAGCACCAGTGCGATGATGGCGACCGGGTTGACGCCTGCGTATATACCCACGCTGCGGTACAGGTCTTCCACGTTGAGCACGGTTTTCCGGATCAGGAAATAGTCGACCAGGATAATGCCGATCACGGGTCCCAGCAGGGCGGAATAGCCGATCAGCCAGGTAAAAATGTAGCCGCCTGGATCGGCGATCAGTTTCCAGGGCATGATGACGATACCGATAATACCGGTGATGTAACCGCCGCGTTTGAAGTCGATGCGCGACGGCATCAGGTTGGAAAAGGCATTGGCCGGGCCGACCACGTTGGCGGCGGCGTTGGTCGAGATGGTCGCGATGATCACCGCTATCATCGAAAAGAACACCACCCAGTGCGATTCAAATCGCCGCACCAGCACCACCGGGTCCCAGATGGCCTCGCCAAAAATAATGATGGTCGCGCTGGTGACCGCCACCCCGATAAAAGCGAACAGGGTCATGGTGGTCGGCAAACCGGATAATTGCCCGAGCACCTGCGCACGTTGAGTCTTGGCGTAACGGGTGAAGTCGGAAATATTGAGGGTCAGGGTGGCCCAGAAACCAACCATGGCGGTCAGGCTGGGCCAGAAAAGCTTCCAGAATTCAGCGGAGCTCTGGAATTTCGAACCGGCGGTCAGCATCGGGCCGAATCCGTCGGCGCTCTTGTAGGCCCAGGCCAGCAGGGCAAGGCCACAGAGCAGCAGGAAGGGCGCCGCCACGTGCTCGAGGACGCGGATCGAGTTGATGCCTTTCCAGATCAGCCAGATATTCATGACCCAGAACAACATGAAGCAGACAAATTGGATAAGGCTGACACCGACCCATTCGGGCATCATCGCCGGACCGTCGGCGACCCACGGCCACAGGATCAGCACGATGGTATAAATAGCGGCCCCGCCGATCCAGGTCTGGATACCGAACCAGCCACAGGCGACGATGGCGCGCAACAGGGAAGGGATGTGTGAGCCACGCACACCGAATGACGCGCGTGCAAATACCGGAAACGGGATGCCGTACTTGGTCCCCGCGTGCCCTGACAGGGACATCGGCACAAAGACGATCAGGTTACCCAGCAGCACGGTCCACATGGCCTGTTGCCAGCTCATGCCACCTTCGATCAATGAAGCCGCGATCATGTAAGACGGTATGTTGACCGCCATGCCCACCCACAGCGTGAAGAAACTGATGGCCTTCCAGTCGCGCTTGCTGGTCTTGACCGGCGCGATATCCGCGTTACTGAGATCCATGTCGGTCGCCAGGTGGGCGGCGAGGTGCTCCAGGCTCACGCCTCTAGAGTTCCGTCAGCACACCGTAGGATTCCGGCCGCCGGTCACGGTAGAACTGCCAGGTGTTGCGAACCTCGCGTATCAGGTCGAAGTCAAGATCGGCGATGAGCATCTCGTCCCCGGTCTCAGAGGCCTGGGAAACGATCTGGCCACGCGGGTCGGCAAAGTAGGACGAACCGTAGAAACGGCCGATATTCCACGGTGCTTCTTCACCCACCCGGTTGATGGCGGCCATAAAGTAACCGTTGGCGGCGGCATGGGCCGTTTGCTCAAGCTCCCACAGGTATTGGGACAGACCGGCGACGGTTGCGGACGGGTTGAATACGATTTCCGCGCCGTTCAAACCCAAACAGCGCGCACCTTCGGGGAAATGCCGGTCGTAACAGATATACACACCCACTTTTCCATAGGCCGTGTCGAATACCGGGTAACCGAGGTTGCCGGGTTTGAAAAAGAACTTTTCCCAGAAACCCGCGACTTGCGGGATATGGTTTTTGCGGTATTTGCCAAGGTAGGTGCCGTCGGCATCGATGACGGCCGCTGTATTGAAGTAAACCCCGGTCATGTGTTCTTCATAGATCGGCACGATGATAACCATGTTGTATTTACGCGCGTATTTACACATCAGTTGCGTGGTCGGACCATCGGGGATCGCCTCTGCCGCCTCGTACCATTTGACATCCTGGGAAGGACAGAAATACGGCCCGGTAAATATCTCCTGAAAGCAGAGCATCTGGACTCCCTTCTGACCGGCTTCGGTGATGTATGGAATATGTGCGTCTAACATGGCCTTGCGGTGCGCCGCGACACTTTCATCGCCATGGAGTTTATTGCTCATCTGTACGATGGCGGCCTTTACAATTCTGGACACGTTTTTTCTCCCGGGTTAGAGGCTTGAACTACTGGAACCAAACGGCGGACGTTTCAGGTATTTACCGAAACCTTCACCGACAAACGCTTTTCCATCGTCGATTGCCACCGTGCCGCGCAGGATGGTCGTGCGGGTTTTGCCCTTGACCTGCCAGCCCTCGTAGGCGTTGTAGTCCACGTTCATGTGATGGCCCTCAGCGCTGATGGTATGTTCGACTTCGGGGTCGAATATGATGATGTCGGCATCGGAGCCGACCGCGATCGTTCCCTTGCGCGGAAACAGGCCGAAAATTTTTGCAGCGCCGGTGGATGACATTTCGACAAACTTGTTCAGCCCGATACGGCCTTGCGCAACGCCCTCGCTGTATAGCAATTCAAAACGGTTTTCAACACCCGGTGCGCCATTCGGGATTTTCGAGAAGTTATCCTTGCCCATGGCTTTCTGATCCATGCAGAATGGACAATGGTCCGTGGCCACGTGATGAACGAGGTTCTGATTCATGCCGGCCCACAAAGCATCCTGGTCCTTCTTCTTGCGCAGCGGCGGACTCATAACGACTTTTGCGCCTTCAAAACCCTCCCTGAAATAATAGGAATCGTCCAGTAGCAGGTACTGGATGCAGGTTTCAACGTGTACTTTCTGGTTGCGGAGCGTGGCCGCTTTGACCTTCGCGAGGGTTTCCTCGCAGGTGGTGTGCACGATGTAAAACGCGCAGCCGGTCTGGTAAGACAGGTCGATCGCGCGACCGGCAGCTTCGGCTTCGCAGATTGCCGGACGGGAAAGAACGTGGTATTTCGGCGCCGTGTTGCCGGCGGCGAGGTTCTTCTGGATATTGCTGTCGATCATGTCACCGTTTTCCGTGTGCGCGGTAACGATGCCGCCGAGTTCGACCAGTTCCTGCATCAATTCGTACATCTGCCGGTCATCGATCATCAGGGCGCCCTTGTAAGCCATGAAGACCTTGAACGAATTGATGCCGTGCTTGTGGATGACATCGGGCAGTTCCTTGCGTGTGCGGTCGTTGAAATCGGTCACGGCGCAGTGAAATGCATAATCACCAACGGCGTGCCCGTCGGCTTTCCGGTGCCATTCGTCAATCGCTGCTTCGAGGCTTTCGCCCTGGGTCTGGATGGCAAAATCGATGATGGTCGTGGTGCCGCCGTGTAAACCGGCCAGCGTGCCGCTTTCAAAGGTGTCACTCGCGTGCGTGCCCATGAACGGCAGTTCCATGTGGGTATGCGCGTCGATGCCGCCCGGGAAAAGGTAACAGCCACCGGCGTCTATCTCCCGGTCGGCGGCTACATCCAGCCGGGCGCCGATCATTGAGATCAGCTCTCCCTCGATGTACACGTCTGCCTGGTAGTGGTCGGTGGCGGTAACAATCGTACCGTTCCTGATTAACAACGAGTTCATGTTCATACCTCCTGCCATAGGCTGGCTGATTCAGGTTACCATGATAGAAGATTATTTCGAAGGACGTCCATATGGATCAATTTCTCCGGGCAGCATTTGACGAGGCCAACAAGGGTTTGCGCGAAGGCGGTATCCCGATCGGCTCGGTGATCGTTCACGCGGGGCAAATTATAGGCAGGGGGCACAACCGCAGGGTGCAACGCGACAGCGTTGTATTGCATGGCGAAATGGATGCGTTTGAAGACGCAGGCCGCCAACCCGCCGCCGTCTACCGCGAGTGTACGCTCTATACCACCTTATCGCCCTGCGCCATGTGCACGGGCGCCATCCTGCTCTACGGCATTCCCCGGGTGGTGGTCGGTGAAAACCTCACCTTTATGGGTGAGGAGGATTGCTTGCGTTCAAGGGGCGTGCAAGTGGAAGTTTTGCAGGACGATGCCTGTGTGCAAATGATGCGGTCATTTATCGCATCGTGTGCGGAACTGTGGAACGAGGACATCGGGGTTTAGCAATGTATTCATTGACTGCCTTTTCAATAAGCAGAACTCAAGTAATTGACCGCGTTATTTACACGGACCAACCCGGTTACCCACCCAGGTCATATCGAAACCAAATTTCTGGCCGGAGTATTCCGTGCTCATGGAACCATTGCCGCTGATCGAATCCCCGTTGGAGGTGAATTCCCACGTGCCGTCCATGACCGGACCCCCCTCGGTCGGGCAAGTGATAGACCAGCGTGCCGTGTGTCCGTCAATATCGATGTCCGAAATCTTGCAGGGACTGTCCTTTTCCATGTTAAAACTTTCCGGGCTGATTTCATCCTCTTTTATACACTGTTGGACCGTGTTGACCTGCGGTTGAGCCAACATGGTCATGGTCATGGTCGACGTCATTTCCCATAAACCGGGTTGAACGGACACGCCGGCGGCGTTGCCGGTGCCGGAGATCAATACGGTCGCAAGACCGGCCAGAATAATTTGAAAGCGCATAAATTTCCCCACCCCACTGTTATTTGATGAATCGATGAGTATCAATTCTAAAGGATGTTACGGAAAAAATCCGTTATTGCCTGACAGCCGGATCAGTGTGAACAATCGCGTGTCTTCGTTTTTGCGATTGAGCATAATAGCGTCATGAAGAAAAGAAAAATTGGCAACAGTGAATTGCTGGCATCTGTCATCGGCCTGGGCTGCATGGGGATGTCGGAATGGTATGGTCCGACTGACGACAAGGAATCGGTGGCTACGATCCACGCCGCATACGATAGCGGACTCAATTTCTTCGATACGGCGGATGTCTATGGCAATGGACACAACGAAACCCTGCTCGGCAGTGCCGTAAAAAGGTTCAGGCACGGGGTTGTCCTGGCGACAAAGTTTGGCTTTTTGCCGGATGAGGCTGGCTTGAACGGTCGTCCGGAATACGTAAGAAAAGCCTGCGACGCCAGCTTGTCCAGGCTTGGTACGGATTACATCGATCTGTATTATCTGCACCGCATCGACCCCCGCGTTCCGTTGAGCGAGACTTTCGGCGCCATGCGTGACCTGGTCGGTGAAGGCAAGGTCAGGTGCCTGGGGCTTTCCGAGGTGTCCGTGGCCAGTCTTGTAGAAGCCCACGCCATACACCCCGTCACTGCGCTGCAATCGGAGTATTCGGTGTGGGTAAGGGACATCGAAGCCGGAATCATGCCCGCATGCCGGGAACTGGGTGTCGCGATGGTCCCGTACAGCCCCTTGGGGAGAGGGTTTCTGACCGGTAAACTGGCAGGTCCCGGTCAGTTTGGCGAGCGCGATTACCGCAAGGACATTCCTTTGTTCGAAGCTGGAAATTTTGAAGCCAATCTGAAAATTGTCGGGGAACTCGGGGAAATCGCGGACACCAAAAACTGCAGCACAAGCCAGGTGGCACTGGCCTGGTTGAACGCACGGGGCGAAGACATCTTCCCGATTCCCGGCACCAAGAGAAGAACCTGGCTGAGGGAAAATATCGCTTCGCTGCAGGTCGTTTTGACAAACGCTGAACTTGACCGGATCAACCGGGTTTCGTCACTGGTTAAAGGCGAGCGGAAAAACCCGGCAGGCATGAAACTGGTTGATCGCTAGAACGTCCCTGGCCCGTATATTGCATCAGTCGGCATCGGGCCTCACCATATCTAATTGAATCGATTGACCTAAATGGAATTTTTGTTGATGAATCCCAGGGTACACTTTGTACCCGGCCCGGTACCTATCCCGGCCCTGGCTAGTTCAGGCACGCCTGGACTTGAGCTTCCCTCGGACCATAGCTATGGCTATGATCCTCACTCCAGCCCTGCACCCAACCGCACCTGACCTGCGCCAGGCTCCGGGATACTGGTGCAACATGCGGGCTAGTTTAGTAGTTGGTGCAAGCGGGCATCGAAACTTTTGAAATGATGATAGAACCAGTCCGACAGCGTGTTTTTCAACATGTGCTTGCCTTCTTCCGGGTCTTCCGCGAAGTGGAATATCATGTCATTGATCTGGTCCAGCAGGCGTTGGTGGTCCTGCCTGTGTGCTTCGTACTCGGCAAAACCTGCCTCCTCCATGAGGAGTTCCTCGAGCGCAAAATGGCTTGAGATATCGGCCTGTAAATCAGTCAGCAGGGATTCGATGGAGAAAATATCCAACGGCAAGCGGAGTTGATCATAGATGTGGTTGATCTGGGCGATCAGCAGTTCGTGCTCCTGGTCAACCGCGGCGTTTCCGACAGAAAACTCCTGTCTCCATTCAATCTGTGCCATAACCCCTCGTCATTTGGAATGGTTTATTAAAAAGTGGCGAACGCCGATTATACAAGTGTTTGACACTGTGCGGTACATGCGCACGTGCTGTGGTCGGCGGGAGGAGAACCCGGAAAGCAGTGAGCTGCTCTCCGGGTATATACAGCCTAACCAAATGGCGCCGGCCGCGGTGTTTTGTCGGTTGACGGCGGCAACTGCGGCAACACGAACATCGGTTGATCGCCGGTCAGGGTTTTAAGGAACGCCACGATCTGGTCGATGTCGGCCTGGTCGAATGTCTTGCCCAATTGCAAGCGGCCCATGATCTCAACGGCCTCGCCGAGGGTTGCCGCTTCGCCATCGTGGAAGTACGGATAGGTCAATTCCACGTTGCGCAATGTCGGGACCTTGAATTTGAAACGGTCCGCATCCTTTCCCGTGACGCCGGCCAGGCCCTGCGCGGCATTCTTGGTTTCATAGGGTGCCACCAGGCCCATTTTTTGAAATGACGAACCGCCTACTGCTTCACCCATGTGACAGGCGACGCAACCACTGCTCTTGAAAAGCTGGTATCCGGCGAGTTCTTCCGCGGTGATCGCGTCGGGATTACCCAGCAGCCATTGGTCAAACCGGCTATTTGGCGTTACGAGGGTCTTTTCAAACTCGGCGATGGCCTCGGTGACCTGGTCGATGTTGATTTTGCCCGGACCGTAGACCTGGGCGAACTCCGTGACATAGCCCGGTATGGACTGCAGTACCTCCAGGGCAAGTGTGTGGCTGAAGGCCATTTCGCCCGGATTGGCGATGGGTCCGCCAGCCTGCTCCTTAAGATCGGCAGCGCGTCCGTCCCAGAACTGGGCGATATTCATGCTGGAGTTGAGTACCGTCGGCGAGTTGATCGGTCCCTGTTGCCAGTGATCGCCGATGGATGTTTTTAAATTGTCGGTGCCGCCCATGCTCAGGTTGTGGCAGGAATTACATGAAATGAATCCGGATTTTGATAAACGTGGATCAAAATACAGTTGTTTGCCCAGTTCTACTTCCGCCAGGTTGATCTCCTTGACGGGCTCGATGGGTGTGATCGGTTCCTGTGCCGCAAGGGCACCCGAAAATGAAAGCATCAGGGCCAGGTTAATCACCTTGGTGACGGGAATTCTCATAATTTGCTACCTCTTTTTCAAACGGTTGTCATGGTCGGGTAAAGTCTGTCGCAATCGTAGATTATAAGTATCCAACATTAACACCAGATTAAATTGGCCAAGGGATACCGGAATTAAACGCGGAATTGAAACAGTTGACCGCAGATAAATATTTTTTGAGATTCCCGGGCATGAAATCGGTCCGTTGTGGTGCTATCATCCGCTGTCGTTTCAATTAATCTTGGAGTCATTTTGAAAATTTTCATTACCGTCGTTTTGTCTTTGATGTTTTTTGCCTTGCAGACCCCCGCGGTCTTGGCTGCTGACTGGCAGGAAGACCAGGCTGAAGCTGATCAGTATTACGAAGCCGGCGATTACGGCAAAGCGATCAATATCTACTACGATCTGGCCAAGATAGGTGTAAGTCATTCCCAGGACATGGTTTCTCAAATGTATGAAAAAGGACAGGGGAAAAGGAAGAATCTCGAGGAAGCCTACGCCTGGTCGGTACTGGCTGCTCAGAGAGGTGCAGAAGAATTAGAGAGCAGACGTGACAGTCTGCTGCTACAAGTCAAGAATAAAAAGGCGGCGGAAAAAAAGGCCGATAAACTCATGCACAAGTACGGCAGGGAAGCTTTGCAAAAGAAGGCGGAAAGCAAGGCCAGACTGAAAAAGAACAGGGAAATGGGAGGCTGTACCGGCTCAAAACTCGACTGCAGGTAAAAAAAGGGCTCAGCCCAAGCTGAGCCCTTTTTTTATCCCGGCGAAGGCCGGGATCTCCATATTACAAGGCTCAGCCCAAGCTGAGCCCTTTTTTTATCCCGGCGAAGGCCGGGATCTCCATACTACAAGGCTCAGCCCAAGCTGAGCCCTTTTTTTATCCCGGCGAAGGCCGGGATCTCCATACTACAAGGGCTCAGCCCAGGCTGAGCCCTTTTTTTAATCCTTCGCTACCTCGATCCTGGTGACCCGTTGAAAACCGCGTGGTAATTTGTGGCCGCGTTTGGCGCGCTCACCCCTGAAATGCTCAAGGTCTTTTTTGCCGATCCTCAAGTAGCGCTGGCCGGCCCAGACGAGTATCTCTTCATTTTCAGCCACCACCACCATGCCAATCATGTGTTCCTCCCCCGACTTAAGACGTTTGGGTGGAATGTTGATCAGCTTATTGCCCTTGCCCTTGGAAAGTTCCGGCAAATCGGCCAACGGGAAGGCTAACAGGTAGCCATCTGATGTTACGCAGGCGACGGTAGTTGCATCATCGGATGCGATGGCCGCAGGTTCGACCGGGACCGAATCACCGGGCAGGGAAATCATGGCCTTGCCCGCCTTCATTTTACTGTGCAGGTTTACGGTTTCAGTCACGAACCCGTAACCGTAGGAACTGGCCAGTACCAGCTTTTGTTGAGACTCACCGGTGATGGCATACAGGAATTGGCCACCATCGGCGGGTGTGAAACGGCTGGTCAGCGGATCGCCCAGGCCACGTGCCGAAGGCAGTGAATGGGCCGGTAAGGAATACGCTCTGCCGGATGAATCAAGGAACACGGCCAGCTGGTTGCTACGGCCCTTCGCGGCATGCTGGAATTCGTCCCCGGCTTTGTAATTCAAGGTTGTCGCATCGATATCATGACCCTTGGCCAACCTGACCCAGCCTGATTTGGACAGCACCACGGTACAGGCTTCTGACGGCACGAGGTCCTCTTCCCTGAGCGCCTGCGCGGCCTCCCGTTCGTGTAACTGCGAGCGCCGTTCATCGCCGTATTTTTCCGCGTCTTCCAACAGTTCGTTCTTGATCAGGGTCTTCATACGTTGTTTCGAACCCAGTGTCGTTTCGAGTTGCTGGCGCTCATCTTCGAGTTCGGCCTGCTCGCCGCGAATTTTCATCTCCTCCAGTCGCGCGAGGTTGCGCAGCTTCAATTCGAGGATGGCCTCGGCCTGGGTGCCGGTGATTTCAAAATGGCTCATCAGCACAGGTTTTGGTTCGTCCTCGGTACGGATGATGTGTATGACCTCATCGATATTG
Organism: uncultured Gammaproteobacteria bacterium; assembly: GCA_963801195.1. Lineage (GTDB taxonomy): Bacteria > Pseudomonadota > Gammaproteobacteria > Xanthomonadales > SZUA-36 > SZUA-36. Next base: position 334,644 of record CAWDDX010000005.1, read on the forward strand.
AGAAAGGCAATCAGCAGGCCTTCGAGTATGTGCAGTCGGTCCACCACCTGGTCGAGGCGGAATTCGAGCCGGCGTGTGACCGTGGCGAGGCGAAATGACAGCCATTGTTTCAGCAGGCTGCGCAGATCCAGTACCTGTGGTTTGCCGCCAATGCCAATGATGTTCATGTTGACACGATAGTTGCGTTCGAGGTCCGTGGTAGCAAACAGGTGGTTTATCAGTTGTTCGATATCGACCCGGTTCGAGCGTGGCACGATCACCAGGCGGGTTGGATTTTCGTGATCCGACTCGTCCCTGAGGTCTTCGACCATCGGCAGTTTCTTGGCCTGCATTTGCGCGGCAATCTGTTCGAGCACCTTGGCGGGAGAGACCTGGTGCGGTAGCGCCGTGACGACGATATCGCCGCCTTCTTTCTCCCAGATCGCGCGCATCTTGATTGAGCCGTGACCACTCTCATACATATTCAGGATATCTTCCCGGGGTGTAATGATTTCGGCATCGGTCGGAAAATCAGGGGCCAGTATGTGTTCGCACAGCTCCGCCACCGTCGACTTGGGTTCGTCCAGCAGACGGACGCAGGCGCTCACGACCTCCCCCAGGTTGTGCGGCGGAATATCGGTGGCCATACCCACGGCAATGCCGGTGGCGCCGTTGAGCAGAATATTGGGTAAACGCGCAGGTAAAAGTGTTGGTTCTTTCAGTGTTCCGTCAAAATTGGGCGCCCAGTCAACCGTGCCGAGAGCCACCTCGGCCAACAGCGTTTTTGCATAGGCAGACATGCGCGATTCGGTATAGCGCATGGCCGCAAATGACTTGGGGTCATCCGGCGAGCCGAAATTGCCCTGTCCGTCGATCAGCGGGTAGCGGTACGAAAACGGTTGCGCCATCAGCACCATCGCCTCGTAGCAGGCAGAATCGCCGTGCGGGTGAAATTTACCCAGCACATCACCGACCGTGCGGGCGGATTTCTTGTGTTTTGAGCTTGCACTTAAGCCCAGCTCGCTCATCGCGTAAATGATACGTCGCTGTACCGGCTTGAGCCCGTCGCCGATGTGCGGAATGGCACGGTCCAGCACCACGTACATGGAGTAATCGAGGTAGGATTTTTCGGCGTAATTCCGAAGCGGTATCTGTTCGTGCTCAGAAAAGCTCTGTGTTATTTCATTCATTGGTTGTTACCGTAAAGATTCTTCGGTCATATTGTGTTTATTATCGGATACATAGGTCTCACAGACCGTGCATTGCACCAGTATTCTGAGTTCCGGCGCCGGACAGGTGCGACTGGGCGCCGGGCTGGACTGAAATCAATAGCCATAGCTATTGGTTGAAGGAAGCTCAAGTTCTGGACTATCTTGTATTTTATCAAACACATAGGTCTCACAGACCGTGCATTGCACCAGTATTCTGAGTTCCGGCGCCGGACAGGTGCGACTGGGCGCCGGGCTGGACTGAAATCAATAGCCATAGCTATTGGTTGAAGGAAGCTCAAGTTCTGGAATATCTTGTATTTTATCAAACACATAGGTCTCACAGACCGTGCATTGCACCAGTATTCTGAGTTCCGGCGCCGGACAGGTGCGACTGGGCGCCGGGCTGGACTGAAATCAATAGCCATAGCTATTGGTTGAAGGAAGCTCAAGTTCTGGACTATCTTGTATTTTATCAAACACATAGGTCTCACAGACCGTGCATTGCACCAGTATTCTGAGTTCCGGCGCCGGACAGGTGCGACTGGGCGCCGGGCTGGACTGAAATCAATAGCCATAGCTATTGGTTGAAGGAAGCTCAAGTTCAGTCGTACCTGGACAAGCCAGAACCAGGATACTGGTGTAATGCACGGTCTCAAATAGTTGCAAGGTCACCCTTGTCCTCTAACCAGGTCTTGCGGTCCGAAGCGCGTTTTTTACCCAGCAGCATATCCATCATCTTGTTGGTTTCGTGTTCACTGTCAATGGTCAGTTGCACCAGGCGACGCGTATCCGGATTTATCGTGCTTTCGCGCAATTGCAGCGGATTCATTTCACCCAGTCCCTTGAAACGGGTTTCCAGGATTTTACCTTTCTTTTTCTCGGCTATGATCACGTCCATGATCGCCTGCCGTTCTTCCGCATCCAGCGCATAGTGGACTTCCTTACCGACGTCAATACGGTACAAGGGTGGCATGGCGACAAAAACATGACCGGTCTCGACCAGTGCGTGGAAGTGCTTCAGGAACAGGGCGCAGAGCAAGGTTGCGATGTGCAGGCCGTCCGAGTCCGCGTCGGCGAGGATAATGACCTTGCCGTAACGAAGTTCGGAAATTGCCTCGGAGCCGGGGTCTACACCGATTGCGACTGAAATATCATGGACTTCCTGGTTGGCCAGCACGGCATCGGATTCCACTTCCCAGGTATTGAGGATTTTACCGCGTAACGGCAGTATGGCCTGGTATTCGCGATTCCTTGCCTGCTTGGCCGAACCGCCGGCCGAATCACCTTCGACCAGGAATAATTCCGTCAGCGTCAGATCCTGTGAACTGCAATCGGCGAGCTTGCCTGGCAGGGCGGGGCCTGAGGTGATCTTTTTCCGTACGACCTGGCGGTTTTTCTTCATGCGTCTTTGCGCATTGGATATCGCCAGCGTGGCAATGGCCTCGCCGTCGTTGACATTTTTGTTCAGCCACAGGCTGAAGGCGTCCTTGACCACGCCTGAAACAAACGTAGCCGTGGCCCGCGATGACAGGCGCTCCTTGGTTTGACCGCTGAACTGGGGGTCTGTCATCTTGACTGACAGGATGTAGGCGATCTTGTCCCAGATATCCTCCGGCGCCAGGCGCACACCCCGTGGTAACAGGTTGTGCATTTCACAAAACTCGCGCAGCGCGTCAACCAGGCCGGTACGCAGACCGTTGACGTGGGTGCCGCCTTGCACCGTGGGAATCAGGTTGACATAACTCTCCTGCAACTGGCCGCCATCGGGTAACCAGCAAAGCGCCCAGCAGACCTCCGAATCCGTGCCTTTCATGTCACCCGTGAAGGGGTGTGCGGGCAGCCTGGTCAATCCCAGTGTCTCGCTGTGCAGGTAATCTTCGAGACCCTGGTTGAATTGCCACTCTTCCTTTTCGCCGGTCCTGGCAATGCACAATGTGACGTGCAAGCCGGGGCAAAGCACCGCCTTGGCGCGCAGCAGGTGTCGTAATGACTTGTAGGATATTTTCGGGCTGTCGAAGTACTTCGGGTCCGGCCAGAAACGGATGCGTGTACCGGTATTGCGCTGGCCCACGCTGCCAACCACCTTGAGTTCGCTGATTTTCAGGCCGTCCTGCAGCGCCATGTGGTATTCCTGGCCATCGCGCTTGATCCAGATCTGGAGATCGGTGGACAGGGCATTGACCACCGAAACGCCCACGCCATGCAGGCCGCCCGCGAACTGGTAATTCTCGTTGGAAAATTTGCCACCGGCATGCAAACGCGTCAGGATCAGTTCGACACCGGTAATGCCGTGCTCCGGGTGGATATCGACCGGCATGCCGCGGCCGTTGTCCGTCACCTCGACCGAGCCGTCTTCGTGCATCAGAACTTCGATGTCCTTGCAGTAACCCGCAAGCGCTTCGTCGACGCTGTTGTCGATGACTTCCTGGACGAGATGATTGGGCTGGCTGGTGTCGGTGTACATGCCGGGGCGGCGTTGTACGGGTTCTAGACCTGTCAGGACTTCGATGTCCCGGGCCTGGTACTGTTTGCTCATGTAGCTCCGTTTTCCGGTATGTTTTTTAGTGCGTGAACTGATTACAGAACAGGAAACACATTCGGGCCGATTTTAGCCTCAAATTTCAATCATCCTGAATTATACGCGTGAATTCAATTCGATTTATGCCCGAAATTGAATCCGACGGTCCACGTCAGTGCCGCAGTTCCCAGGATCTGCATTTCGGTGAACACCCGTTTGTACTTCAGACCGATTGCCGGCACGATCGCCGGCGCCACGCCGAGACCGTTTAATGGAATCTTGTCTTCGTAGGGGTCTTTATAGCCATGTAAAACCCCGGCGGTCAGCTTTACATAGGCCCAGTCGGTCTTGAACAGGGGCCAGGAGTAGCCCGCGTACAGGTATTGGCTGGGCTGGCCAAACGAATTGTCGAAATAGCCAAAGCCAAATATCCATTTGTTGGTGGTTTGAAATTCGAGATTGAGCAGCTTGGAATTGCTGACGTGGTCCGGGTCGGTACTCCAGTGGTAGGTGTAGATCGACGTCTGGAAACGCCACTCGTCAATGTCCATCGCGCTGGCGTTTTGCGCGGCAAATAAAAGCAGCATTGCCAGGCCTGATAATCTGAGTATTTTTGCGCTGGTTGTGGTGCGCTTCGGCAGGCTGCTTCCGAGCTTGTTTTCAGGGTTCATTATAATTTTTACGCAAGGTGTGAATAAGCTGCACTTTTTAACATAGATTGCATTTGGCATAAAGAAGAACAATTCTTTGTTCGCCTTCGACACGGGCGGTACGTATAATGGTGTTCCAGAACTAATTCAATCATTAAGCACAATCATTAAGCAGGTTCTGGCATGACATCATTTATCTTCGTTACCGGCGGCGTCGTTTCCTCATTGGGCAAAGGACTGTCCGCTGCATCCCTGGCCGCCATACTCGAATCACGCGGTGTGAAAGTCACCATGGTCAAGCTTGACCCGTACATCAACGTCGATCCGGGCACTATGAGCCCGTTCCAGCATGGCGAGGTTTACGTGACCGAAGACGGCGCCGAGACCGACCTCGACCTGGGTCACTATGAAAGATTCATCAGCACGCGCATGAGTCAGCTGAATAACTACACCACCGGCCGTATTTACAACAACGTCATCGCCCGTGAACGCCGGGGCGACTACCTTGGCGGTACCGTCCAGGTGATTCCGCATATCACCGACGAGATCAAGAAGAACGTGGTGCGGGCCGCCGAAGGTTATGACGTCGCGATGATAGAGATCGGTGGTACGGTGGGTGATATCGAGTCGCTGCCGTTTCTCGAGGCGATCAGGCAACTGGGTGTTGAATACGGCAGGCAGGCCCTGTTCATGCATCTGACCCTGGTGCCGTATCTGAAAGCCGCGAACGAGATCAAGACAAAACCGACCCAGCACTCCGTCAAGGAATTGCGTTCCATCGGTATCGCTGCCGACGTGATCCTGGCCCGCTGCGAGCGTGATATTTCCGAGGAAGAACGGGACAAGATCGCCCTGTTTACCAATGTGCCGAAAAAGGCTGTCATTACCGCACTGGATGCACGGGAAAGTATTTATGAAATCCCGCTGTTGCTGCATGAACAGGGTCTGGACGATATCGTCGTCGAGCGTCTGGGTCTCAAGGCCGGCAAGGCAGATCTTTCCAGGTGGGAAGCCGTCGTGGACCGCCTGAGCCATACCCGGCACGAGGTCAGTGTCGCGCTGGTCGGCAAGTATGTCGATCACGCCGATGCCTACAAATCACTGACCGAGGCAATTGCTCACGGTGGCTTGCGCCAGCGTATCAAGGTCAACATCCTGCGGATCGATTCTGAACTGATCGAAGAAGAAGGTATCAAATGCCTCGACGGCGCCGACGCGATGATTGTTCCGGGCGGTTTTGGCGAACGCGGTTTTGAAGGCAAGGTAATGGCAATCCGCTACGCGCGTGAAAACAATATCCCTTACCTCGGCATATGCTATGGCATGCAGGCCGCGGTGGTTGAATTCGCACGTAACGTCTGCGGTCTCGGAGACGCCAACAGCACAGAAATCAACAAGCACACCAGCGCGCCGGTCATCGGCCTGATCACCGAGTGGCTGGATGCATCGGGGAACGTTGAAAAACGCTCGGAAGACTCTGACCTGGGTGGCACCATGCGCCTGGGTGGTCAGCGCTGCCGCTTGCGGCCTGGTTCACTGGCGCACAGGTTATATGGTCAGGACATCATTACCGAGCGTCACCGTCACCGTTATGAATTCAACAATCATTACCGGGATATCCTGCAGAAGAACGGGATGCTCCTATCCGGTCATTCGATGGATGAAACGCTGGTCGAGATCGTTGAAATCCCTTCACACCCGTGGTTCCTGGGTTGTCAGTTCCACCCCGAATTCACATCCACACCTCGCGATGGCCACCCCCTGTTCACCGGCTTTATCGAAGCGGCTCTGAAGTCTCAGCAAGGTGATCTGCCCGCGGTAGTTGCCAGCCTGTGAATTTGTGTGGATTTGAAGCCGGACTGGACCAGCCATTTTTTCTGATCGCCGGCCCCTGCGTTATCGAATCCGAACAACTGGCGCTGGAAACCGCCACTCAATTGAAGGAGATAACCGCGCGTCTCGGCATTTCCTTCATTTACAAGTCTTCATTCGACAAGGCCAACCGCTCCTCCATCGACAGTTTTCGGGGTCCGGGCATGGATGAGGGTTTGCGGATACTGCAGAAAGTCAAGGATCAGACCGGCGTGCCGGTTTTGACAGACGTACACGAAGATACGGATATCCGAGCCGTGGCAGAGGTGGCGGACGTGTTGCAGACCCCGGCTTTTTTATGCCGGCAGACCAATTTCATCACCCGGGTCGCATCTGCGGGGTTGCCGGTCAATATCAAGAAGGGTCAGTTTTTATCTCCATGGGAAATGAAAAATGTATCTGACAAGGCGAAGAGCACCGGTAACGGGCAGATCATGGTCTGTGAACGGGGTGTTTCATTCGGTTATAACAACCTGGTTTCGGACATGCGCTCACTGGCGGTGATGCGCAACACCGGCTGCCCCGTCGTGTTCGATGCCACCCACTCCGTGCAGTTGCCGGGCGGCCGTGGTGATTCTTCCGGCGGGCAGCGCGAATTTATCCCGGTGCTGGCGCGTGCGGCGATTGCCGCAGGTGTTTCGGGCCTTTTCATGGAAACCCATCCGGACCCCGCCAACGCAAAAAGCGATGGCCCCAATGCGTGGCCGCTAGACCGCATGGAAGACCTGTTAACAACACTTAAGAAACTTGATGAGGCGGCCAAGGCCGGTCAGTTTCCTGAACAATTAATCTAAACTGAATATTTGAGAGAACTATTTCATGACACGTATTAAAACATTACATGCCCGACAAATCCTCGACTCCAGGGGCAACCCGACGCTCGAAGCAGAAATGACATTGGAATCCGGTGCGTTCGGACGCGCTGCGGTTCCGTCCGGCGCTTCCACCGGTTCGCGTGAGGCCATTGAACTGCGTGACCAGGACCCGTCCCGCTTCGGTGGAAAAGGCGTCATGAAGGCGGTCGTCAATGTCAACGGTGAAATCGCCGCAAAGCTGTGCGGCATGGATGCCGGTGACCAGGGCGCGCTAGACCAGGCGTTGATTGACCTGGACGGAACCGAAAATAAATCCAGGCTGGGCGCCAATGCGCTGTTGGGCGCATCACTGGCCCACGCACACGCGATGGCAAACCATAGCAAGCAGCCTTTGTGGTCATGGTTGAGCGACGGCAAGGCCACGGAACTGCCCGTTCCCCAGATGAACATCATCAATGGCGGTGCGCATGCCGATAACAATGTCGATGTCCAGGAATTCATGATTGTGCCTGCGGGCTTCAGCGCTTTCTCCGAGGCATTGCGCTGCGGTACTGAAGTATTTCATTCGCTGAAATCCGTGATCAGCGGGCGTGGTCTTTCGACAGCGGTAGGCGACGAGGGCGGTTTCGCGCCGGAATTCCCATCCAACGAGGCGGCGATCGAAGCCGTGCTCGAGGCGATTGAACTGGCAGGTTACGCGGTGGGTAAAGACGTGTACCTGGGCGTTGATGTCGCCGCCTCGGAATTTTATCGTGGCAACATGTATCACTTTGCGTCCGAGAACCGTTCGTTTACCTCGCAGGAGTTTGCCGAATATCTCGATGGCTGGTTGGGGCAGTACCCGATCATCAGTATCGAGGACGGAATGGCGGAAAATGACTGGGATGGCTGGGTGATACACTCGCAGCTATCCGCCGGCAAAGTCCAGTTGGTGGGGGATGACCTGTTTGTGACCAATACCGGGATTTTTGCCCGGGGCATTGAAATGAATATTGCCAATTCCATCCTGATCAAGCTGAACCAGATCGGCACCTTGACCGAAACGATGAATGCGCTCGACATGGCGGCGAAGGCGGGTTACTCGGCGGTCATTTCGCACCGTTCGGGGGAAACCGAGGACACCACCATTGCCGACCTGGCGGTTGCCAGCTCCGCGACGCAGATCAAGACCGGATCGCTGTGCCGGTCAGACCGGGTGTCGAAGTACAACCAGCTGCTGCGGATCGAAGAAGCCTTGGGTGACAAGGCGCACTATGCCGGAACCGGTGCATTCAAATACCTCTAAATATGCGTATCGTTACCCTGATACTGTTAATCCTCTTCGTGTTGCTGCAATTCAGGTTGTGGTTGGGAGAGGGCGGTTTCAGGGAGGTGGCGCGTCTGGAAACGCGGGTTGAAAACCAGCGCCAGAAGAACGAAGACCTGTTGCAACGCAATGCCGAGTTACAGGCTGAAGTGGAAGACCTTCGTGATCGCCTGGATGCGGTTGAGGAAAGGGCGCGTAATGAACTGGGGCTGATCAAGCCAAATGAAGAGTTTTACCAGGTGGTGCCGCCGCCGCCCGGTAATCTTCAAACAGAAGAAAAAAATGGAGAGGGCACGTGAGTACAGCATCCGTTCATGTTTTGATCCCGGCCGCCGGTACCGGCGCACGTTATGGTGGCGCTACCTTGAAGCAATACCTTCCGCTGTGCGGCAAGGCCGTGATGGCACATTCGATCAACGCATTCCGCTTTCATCCGATGATAAGCAGTATCACGGTGATATTGGCCGAAAACGATCAGTTTTTCGAATCTGCGTTAGGTGCGTTGACCTCTGCGGTGAATACCGTTACGGGTGGAGAAACGCGCGAGCATTCGGTGCGCAATGGCCTGCGCTATCTTGCTGAGAACTATTCCGAAAACGATTGGGCGCTCGTGCATGATGCGGCGCGGCCGTGCTTGTCAGCCTCCCGGCTTGAGCGATTTCTGGAACAGGGGTTGGCATCCGCGTCCGGGGCCATTCTGGCGGTGCCCGTGGGTGATACGCTCAAGCGGGGAGGTGACTCGCAAGAGATCATCGCCACGGTCGACAGAAACGGATTATGGGCCGCCCAGACCCCCCAGCTTTTCCGTATCGGCGCATTGGCATCGGCCATCGATGCAGCGCACGCGGCCGGTTGTGAATTAACCGACGAGGCGTCTGCCATGGAATTTGTCGGCGTCAAGCCGTTGCTTGTCATGGGCTCCGCCGCAAATATCAAGATTACCTATTCCAGCGACCTGGCGATCGCCGAAGCGCTGTTGGCGCGTAACGAAGTATCCTCCTGAGTTGATGTGAAAATACGTGTCGGTCAAGGTCTGGATGTACACGCGTTTACCGCGGGCGATCATGTTGTGCTGGGGGGTGTGCGGATCGCACACGAACAGGCGCTGGCGGCCCATTCCGATGGCGATGTCGTCCTGCATGCCCTGTGTGACGCGATGCTGGGGGCGGCGGCGTTGGGTGACATAGGCCGGCATTTTCCACCCTCGGAATCACGCTGGGAGGGCGCGGACAGCCGCGATTTGCTTCGCCGGGTGGACTTGATGCTGAAACGTGACGGCTGGTCAATGGTCAATGCCGATATCACGCTGGTGTGTGAGCGGCCCAGGATCGCGCCCCATGCCGAACAGATGAGGTCGAATATCGCCGCCGATCTCGGTATTGATGTGAGCGATGTATCGATCAAGGCCACCACCACCGAAGGCCTGGGCTTTTGTGGCCGGGGTGAGGGCATTACCGCTCTGGCAGCCGTCCTGATAAAGGGCTGGTAGGTGTTTGAAACCCCCGAGATGCCCTGGTTCCTTGGTGCGCCACAGGCCGGGGGAATCATCCGTAGCAGGCCCGGGGACTTCGTGGTTGAAGAAATCCCGCGGGTTCTCCCGGAAGGACACGGCAGCCACCTTTGGTTATGGGTGGAGAAGCGTGCAGCGAATACCGAATGGGTCGCAAGGGAACTGGCCAGGGTGGCGGGTTGCGCGCCGCGGGACGTCGGCTATGCGGGTTTAAAAGACCGTCATGCGATCACCCGGCAGTGGTTTTCTGTCCCCGCCACTGATGTAAGCTGCGAAATGCTGGAAAACGCCGGTATAGAAGATACCAGGATCCTCGAAAGCCGGCGGCACACCCGTAAGCTGAAACGCGGCACCCTCGACGGCAACCGTTTTCAACTCAGAATCCGCCAGTTCAAAGGTGACGAAGCGCAGGTACATACGCGTCTTGAGAAAATTCTTGCAAGTGGTGTGCCCAACTACTTCGGACCTCAACGTTTTGGCAACCGCGGACAGAATGTCGAGCAGGGTTTCCGCCTGTTACAGGAGAAACGCCGCTTGCCGCACCATAAGAAAAGCATTTACCTCTCGGCCATACGCAGTTTTCTGTTTAACCACGTATTGGCCGAACGGGTGCGCAGGGGGGATTGGCATACGATCATTGCCGGTGACCTGGCGATGCTGGATGGCACCCAATCCATTTTCCCCTGCGAAAAACCCGGTATGGATATTGAAGATCGCGTCAGGCGCCATGATATACACCCGACGGGACCCATGCCGGGTGAGAAAGGCACGCAGCCGACCGGGCTCACCGCGGAGTTGGAGCAGGCGGTGCTCGCGAACTGGCCGCAATTGACGGAGTTGTTAATTGCGCAACGTGTCCGGGCCGACCGCCGGTCATTACGTCTGTATCCGGCAGCCCTGGAATGGGAATTTGAAGGCAACGATCTGACCCTCGCATTTGTTTTGCCGCCCGGAAGTTACGCCACGACCGTTTTACGTGAGATTCTCGTTTTTGAAGACGCCGGACAAAACCGGGATCATTGAATAGTTGGATAGCAGGAATATGAGTCACTACAAGCTGAAAGGCACTTCCGGGAGCGTGATCAACCAGTCCTTTCCTTTTGCGGAATCGATACTTTTAGGGTCATCACCCGAATGTGACATTCGTATGGAAGAGCCGGGAGTTTCTTCCCGTCACGCTGAAATCCGCCTGGTGGATGGCAAGTCCCTGCTGCTTAAAGACCTGGGCACCACAAACGGCACATTGCTCAACGGCATAGCGGTAACCGAGGCGCTGCTGGGGTCCGGCGATGAGATCCGAATTGGAACCTGTCGCTGGATGTTGCAAGCGCCGGGTTTGCGGCCCGAACGTATCCTGACCGGGGATGTGGTGAGCAAGCCGGCCCGGCGTTGGCCAGGTGTATTGATCTGGACGGGCGTACTGACCGCCGCCGCCGCCGTGGCCGTGCTGATGTGGAAACCGGAGTGGCTGGAATACCTGCGCTCGCTTCTCTGATCACCGGCAGTTACGGTCCATCCATTCAATCACCATATGCTGCAAGCGTATGCGGCTAACCGAAAATGAATGATCACCCGGTATCAATTCAGCCGTCAAATTGATATCCGGCACCTTGTCGAAGACGGCGACAATTCGTGATTGCACCTCCGGGGGCACCGACGTGTCCTCGCTTCCGGTAATCAGCAACACAGGCCTGCCGGCAAAACTGGCGGCGAGATTGCGGACGTCGAAGGCCGTGGCGTTTGCCTGTATTTCAGCCAGCATTTTTGAGCCATTGTAATTATTGAGCATGAACAGCTGGTCGGCATAATCCGACAAACCCTGTTTTTCTGCTTCGTCAAGAACCATATCCGCCTCAAAATTAGCCGCGGCGAGACCGACAACGCAATTAATTTCCTTGTGCCGGGCCGCCGCCCGCAGTGCCGTGAATCCACCCAGTGAATGTCCGATAATGGATAAGCGTCCGGTGTCTGCACGCAGCGGTAGCGCTTCTTTGCGAACATAGTCGAGCACCGCCGTTACGTCATCCACCTGTTGTCCGATCGTGTAGTCGCCCTGGCTGCCCCAGGCGCCGCGGTAATGGAAAAACAACACGTTGTAGCCGGCCCGGCGGAGCGATTGCGCAAGGTCGAGGTTCTTCTCGTTACCGGGGAAACCGTGTAACAGCAACACGGTAGGGTGCGGGCCCTTGCCGTTCGCGACGAGCATAAAACCGGATAGCATCACACCGTGGCTCGGGATTAACAGTTCAGCAAAATCAGGCGGATAAGCAACGTCCAGGTGCTGTGGATCCATGCTGACAGGATCGTACGCCGGCTCGCTGGCAGACAGGTTGCTGACAAAACACAGGAGACCGGTCAATATCAATGCAGGCAGATTTCTGAACATCGTTGTTGATACCTTGTGGAGATTGTTGAAAGAGCTTATCCGCATCATACAGTCAAAGCCAATTGATTTTGCACCCACCGGAAAGCGCGCAGCATGACCGGTGTTTTTTGCAGGTATTATTGAATTCCGCCTTTTGACAGTGACTGTCGTGATGGATACCGGCTAATATGGATGACCCCGGCCCAACCACGCAGAAATTATAATGCCAGACATTATCACCACTTCCCTTTTGCTCTTCGTGGTCGGGCTGATCGCCGGCACACTGAATGTCATCGCCGGCGGCGGTTCCCTGCTGAGCCTGCCGGTCATGATCTTTCTCGGTCTGCCGCCGACGGTCGCCAACGGCACCAACCGGGTGGCCATCCTTATCCAGAACATAGGCGCCTCCTGGAGTTTCCACCGCCGCGGCCTGGTCTCCAGAGAGTGGTTGATACTGACGGTGCCCCCGGCGTTGGCCGGGGCGGTATTGGGCACCATCGCAGCGGTCAATATCGGTGAACTGGAGTTCCAGAGAGTACTCGCTGTGATCCTGGTGGCGGCTGCAGCATGGCAGATATGGAGCCCGGTCAAGCTGCAGCCCGATGGTAATGCCGCATTGCCCCAAGGCGCCAGGCGATGGGCGTTCATCGCAGCATTTTTTCTCATCGGTGCTTATGGCGGTTTTATCCAGGCGGGTATCGGGTTCCTGTTACTGGCGGCGACCTCGGCTGCGGGCTTCAACCTGATTCGCGGCAACGCATTGAAGGTCACCGTGGTGCTGACCTTCACACCGCTCGCACTGGTGCTATTCGCATGGAACGGCAAAGTTGACTGGGCCATGGGTTTTGCCCTGGCTGCGGGGAATTTTCTCGGCGGCCTTGCCGGTGTGCACCTGCAGATTCTGAAAGGCCACAAATGGGTGCGGGGTGTGGTTACGGCGGTTATTGTTATTTTTGCAATCCGCTTACTGCTTGGGAGCTGAGGTTTTTTTGGCCTGCCAGTCCCGTTTCAGCAAACCCAGCAGCACGCTGTCCTGCCACTCGTTATAAACAAACCAGCGTTCCCGGGCAAGGCCTTCGCGCTTGAACCCCAGTTTTTCGAGGATACCAAGGCTGCCCGCGTTTTGGGTATCGACATCGGCCTCGATGCGATTTAATTTCAACGTGTCGAATGCAAAGCCGATGACGGCCTCAAGCGCCTGGTACATCAGCCCCTGCCGCCAGTACCGGCGATTCAGGAGATAGCCGATCTCGGCACGATGATTGGTCTGGCTGAACTGGAAAAGGATACATTTCCCAATCATCTTATCCTGACCGGGAAAAGTTATCGCCCAGCACATGCTCTTGCCCTGCGCGTCGGATTCCAGATCCCGGTTTAATACCTCGGTGGCGGCATCCAGGTCCGCGACCGGTTTATCGGACCAGTATTTCATGCTTTCCGGGTCTGACAGCATGGCAAACATGCCTTGTGCATCAGACGGGATTGACGGGCGCAGATGCAGGTCCCTGGTGTTTAACAGGCGGGGGATAAGTGCGAGGTCCATATCAGTCATCGCGCAATGTCCAGTTAGGTTGTGATTGCCGGTTTATCAGCTTTCGTTGTACAAGCCAGGCCAGCGCATCTTCGGCGTCGCGTTCGAACCACGCCCGTGCCGAGCCAAGCCGGAAACTGTATCCCCAGCGGTCCATGTCCTTGAGCATTCTGTCTCTGCCGCATTGCTCGATATACCCGGCCAGCAATACCTGCAGGTAACACACGGCATTTTCCTCGTCGTAATCGCCGCCGGCGTTTGTGTCGAGGCCCCTGCGCCGGGTCTGATCCATGCAAACGTAGTGACAGGCCTCATGCAGAATCGAATGCAGGGGTGTATCGGCCCGCACAAGCAGCTCATTGCCGATCAGACCAGCTTCTTCATCACCCCAGAAGCTACCGGGAATTTCATTGTCCGGTGAAACCATCCTCAGCGTCATGCCGTATTTTGAGAGCAGTCCGGTGACTGCAGTCTTCCCTACGTCCGCCAGACGCAACACGCTGCCGTGTTTTTCTGCCTGTCGAGCGGTATTTAAACTGGCTTCATGCATAAATCTTTATAATGCCCGTGATGATTGGAATAGGGGAAGACCTGTTGTCTGCGCTATTATGCTTGTGCGGCCGGTTGCCGCAAGTGATTTGAGGATTTTTAGGGTTCAGGATGGATATATTTCAGGGTAAATACCGGCCAATTGAATTGCTCAGATACGCAGGTCTGTTCCTGTGGTTTTGTGCGGCGATACCGCTGGTTTTGATGCGTTTTATCTACCCGGAGCCATTGAGCCTGGAATTGTACATTTCCTGGATCATGTTGCACGCCCTGTTTGGCCTGATGTACTGGAACCTGATGCAGTACCTGCCGGAGCGAACTTCCCTGACCAGCCGCCTGATATACCTTTCGCTGTTGACGGGCAGTGCGCTGGGTATCTCCGCGGTTTCCCAGTCCACGATGGGCGCCATCCTGCTGTTGATCGTATCGGTGCTGCTGCCATGGTTGCTGTCCGTGGTGCCGGCCGTCAGCTGGCTTATTCTCCAGAATGTGTTGCTGGCGATCACGATCAGCCGTTTACCGCAGATGAGCCTGAGCGATGCCTCACTGGAAGCCGGATTGTTTCTCGGCATCTCCATGTTTGCATTTGTCAGTTCGGTGGTCGTGCTGCGGCAGAACGCGGCGCGCGACGAACTGCGCAGGGTAAACTCGGAGTTGCAGGCGACGCAATCGCTGCTGGCGGAAAACACCCGCATTGCGGAACGGGTGCGTATCGCCAGGGAACTGCACGACCTGGTCGGGCACCACCTGACCGCACTTACGCTGAACCTCGAAGTCGTGACCCACCTGGTCGATGGAAAAGTGCTCGAGCACGTCCAACAGGCCCATTCGCTGGCAAGGTTGTTACTCGCCGATGTCCGTGAGGTGGTCAGCGACATGCGCCGGGATGATTTGGTCGATCTCGCCGATGCCCTGCACACCCTGATCGGTGGCGTGCCCAAGCCCCGCATACATCTCGACCTGCCGTCGGAAGAGGTCAAGACCGAACCGGAACGTGCCCTGGTGCTGCTCCGCTGTGTACAGGAAATGATTACCAACAGCGTCCGCCACGCCCACGCTGGAAACCTGTGGATCCGGGTGTCGATGACCCGCGACGGACTCGCCATGAGTGCACGCGATGACGGCATTGGCGCCGACAAAGTGGCGGTCGGCAACGGTCTTTCCGGGATGGCCGAGCGTCTGAAACAATTGGGTGGTAAGCTTGAAATCGAATCAGAGCCGGGCGCGGGGTTCGCCTTGCATGCATGGCTGCCCACGGAGTTTTGATCGCTGACCGATTAATGGAGTAATTGAAATGATAAGAGTGATGCTGGTAGACGACCAGAACCTGGTACGCAAGGGCGTACGCAGCCTGCTCGAGCTGTCTGAGGAAATCGAAGTCATCGCGGAGGCGCCCGATGGCATCGAAGCCATACGAACGATTCCGGAGATCGCTCCGGACGTGGTCCTGCTGGACATGCGTATGCCGGGGAAATCCGGTCTGGACGTGCTGCAAGCCTTATCCGCTGACGGCACTTTGCCGCCGACCATTATCCTGACGACGTTTGACGATGATGAGATGGTTCTGGCGGGCATCAGCGCGGGTGCCAAGGGTTTTCTGCTCAAGGACGTCAGCCTGGATGAACTGGTGGGTGCGATCAGAACGGTTGCGCAAGGCGGGTCAATGGTCAAGCCGGCAGTGACACAGCGCCTGCTCAAAGGCCTGCAAAACATGCACACCGATTTTACCAGCCTGGACAGGCCGGATCCGCTAACCGAACGGGAAACCGAGATTCTTCGCCTGATGGCCGGAGGTTACAGCAACAAGGAAATCGCCAACTCGCTGGGTGTTGCTGAAGGAACGGTCAAGAACCACGTATCCAACATTCTTTCAAAAATGGGTGTGCGCGATCGTACCCGCGCGGTGCTCAAGGCTTTCGAGATGTCGCTGCTCTAGGACACCTTATCGAAATGATCGAACTGACGTTTCAGGTCTTCCTTGGGGTTGGTCACAATGCGTTCCAATGTTTCGACGCGTTCGCGTAAATCCTTGTCCAGGGCGTCCACCTTGCTTTGAATGACCTTGAGTTCTTCAAGGGCCTCGGCGCTGTGACGCCGTTTACCCCTGTCTCTGAATATGCCCGCGAGTATCCCCGCGACCGAAATTAAGGCGATTGCTGTCCACATGCTCATCGTATTTCCTCCTTTGACCGGCTATCAATATAAACGGACTGCAACTGTCTGAATAGTGAGGAAAGTCATAGGGAAGGTTCGCCGGGCCGGTCGCTGCGGCGGATGCCTTCGGGCAGCGGATCATGGTCTGTGACCTCGATATGGTCCTCGAAATGAACGCGGTCCATCAGGTAGCAGAGGCAATCCTGCTGGATTACCCTGCGGTCGAGGGTCAGCATGGAGGGCATAATTTCGCGGATAGTTTCAATCTGCCCGCGGTCAAAGCGCAGGTACCTGTCCGTTACGTCCATGCCATCGACATCCGTTGCGATCAATGGCTGCGTGGGGCCGCCATTGATATCCCCGAGAGAAATTCCGCTGGGTAGTTCCTGGAAGTTCAGCACATCCAGGTTTTCCCTGAATGCAATGTCGGTCGGCACGTGGCCAAAGCCGAAAAATGCATCATCATGTATACGCACTGTCGCGACCATATGGAAGAGGTGTACATCTTCCTTGGCAATCGGCGATGTCGGAATCTCGCTGAGATGCAGACAGGTTTCGAGGAATCCCATGCTGTGATCGATACCGTGCATCTCTCCTATCGGGCCGCATTCGAGCGTCGCGGCCGGGCAGAACTTCGAGAACGCAAGGGATTGCGTGCCCGGTGGCATGGTGAAAAAAACCACCTTTGAGGAAAAGTAGGAAGCCAGATGCAAAAACTCGGGACGGATACGGTTTATCGCTGCATAATGCGGGTTCAGACCGGAGTTGTTATGAATGTCGACGGCGGCGATCGGTGATAGCTCACGCGCCCGGTCGGTAATCTGAAGGAACAATTTCCCGATATCACTGTCTCCTTGGTAGCCGCCCGGCCAGCAACGGTTGTAATCGAGCTGGTCATCAAGGCGGCGGAGGCGATATTTTGCAGCTTCCGTGTTTCCGATCAGAATGCATAACGAGCGGGGTAATTGATCAAATTCGTAATGGCTTTTCAGTAAGTGCCTGACGGCTTCCCAACCTGTTGTTTCATTACCGTGCTGCAAAACGGTCACGAATAACGGCTGCGGATTTTGACCTTTCAGGTGAATGAGCGTCGGGCCATTCAGTACCTTGTGTATTTCGGTTGCCGGCAGTTCAAGGAGGCCTGCGGGCATGTGGTCGAGTTCGGTGAGTTTCACTTTTATTAAGGTGCTGTTCTCAAAACGGTTAACAATACAGACATTTTATCTGTCAGGATAGAGCAGGCTTGAAAATATATAAAGGGACCCGTAAATAACAGTTCCGTGGAAGGGTCAGGGGTAAAACGGTACTGGAGTAAACCAGAAATACAATTGGATGAATCCATGATTGAAGCAAAATCTTTGTGTAAATCGTATGGCTATTTCAAAGCTGTCGATGACTTGAGTTTTACGGTTGAGGCCGGCCAGGTACTGGGCTTTCTCGGTCCCAACGGGGCCGGCAAGTCCACCACCATGAAAATGTTGACCGGCTTTCTCACACCCACCTCCGGTACGGCGCTGATCAACGGCATTGACGTGGTGGAAAACCCGGTCGCGGCCAGAAAGAGTATAGGCTACTTGCCGGAAGGCGCGCCGAGCTATGGTGAGATGACGGTGTTGCAGTTTTTGACTTTTATTGCCCGCGCAAGACTGATAGATGAAAAAGATGTGCCGGCCAGTGTCGAAAAAACCATCGGCAAACTCAACCTGTCGAAGGTAAAACATCAGCCGATAGATATCCTGTCAAAAGGGTTCAAACGGCGTGTCGGCCTGGCGCAGGCCATTATTCACGACCCCCAGATATTGATACTCGATGAGCCGACAGACGGCCTGGACCCCAACCAGAAGCGCGAGGTGCGTGGCCTGATCAGGGCCATGGCGAAAGACAAAATCATCATTATTTCGACCCATATCCTCGAGGAGGTGGCGGCTGTTTGTAACCGCGTGATGATCATCGCCGACGGCAGGTTGCTGGCGGATGACAGTCCGCTGGGACTGACGACCCGCTCGCGTTATCACAATGCCGTCTCGCTGGTGGTCGAAGCGCCGGAAAAAGTTGCCAGCGCACTGGCTGAATTGCCCCAGGTCCGCAAGGTCGAGATCAGGGAAGGTGAACTGACGCTTTTTCCCAACGCTGAAGAAGGTCTGCTCGAGGCGGTGACCGCCGCCGTCAAAGAGAATCAGTGGCAGGTTTCCTCCCTGAGACTGGAAGCCGGCCGTCTCGATGAGGTGTTCCACAGCATTACCTGCGCGGAGGCATCGGCATGAACGGGACCATCAACGTTATGCGGCGGGAGTTGAACGGCTATTTCGCGACCCCTGTCGCCTATGTCTTCCTGATCATCTTTCTTGTCATGACCGGGATTTTTGCTTTTTACCTGGGTAATTTTTACGAACGCGGGTTTGCAGATCTCGACCCGTTTTTCAGGTTCCACCCCTGGCTTTACCTGTTCCTGGTGCCGGCGATCTCAATGCGCTTGTGGGCGGAAGAAAGACGCTCCGGGACCGTTGAACTGTTGTTGACCCTGCCGCTGACAATCTACCAGGCGGTTTTGGGAAAATTCCTGGCGGCGTGGTTGTTCATCGGCCTGGCATTGCTTTTAACCCTGCCGATGTGGTTCACCGTGAATTACCTGGGTGAGCCGGATAACGGCGTGATACTGGCGGCATACCTTGGCAGCTGGCTGATGGCCGGCGGTTTTTTGGCGATCGGTTCTTGTATGTCGGCACTGACCCGCAACCAGGTCGTGGCATTTATTCTCAGTATTGTCGTGTGCTTCATGTTCCTGCTGAGCGGATTGCCGATGGTGATGAACCTGTTTAACGGCTGGGCGCCTCAAATTGTTCTGGACGGCATCGCAAGCCTCAGCTTTCTGCAACATTTTGCGGATATAACCAAGGGCGTGATCGATCTGCGAGACCTGGTCTATTTTGCCCTGGTCATAGGTTTCTGGCTGCTTGCCAATGTTCTGATACTCGATATAAAGAAGGCCGACTGATGAAACAAAAGACCCGTTCAGCGTATTCGGCAGGTATTTTGGCCCTGCTGGCCGTTCTGTTTGTAACCCTGACCATCCTGTCATCTGTCTTTTTGAAGGGCATGCGTTTTGACATGACAGAACACAGTCTCTACACCCTCAGCGAGGGTACCCGGAATATTCTTCGGGGCATGGACGAACCCGTCAACCTGTACCTTTACTTTTCCGAAGACAGCAGCCGCGAATTGCCGCAGTTCCGCAGCTATGCCCGTTGGGCAGACGAGCTGATGGAGGAATTTGCGCAACAAAGCGGCGGTAAACTGACGTTGCAGCGGATCGATCCGGTGCCGTTTTCACCAGAGGAAGACCAGGCGGCAGAATACGGATTGCAGAGTGTGCCGGTGGGAAGCGCCGGGGACACGCTCTATTTTGGCCTGGTGGGAACCAATTCACTGGATGGCCTCGAGGTCATGCCTTTTCTGCAACCGGACAAGGAGAAGTTTCTCGAGTATGACCTGGCAAAAATGATTTTCTCCCTGTCCCATCCCAAACATAAAAAGGTTGGATTGATTTCCGGGCTGGACATGGGGCCGGGGTTTGATCCGGCCACGCAAAAGATGCGCGAGGCGTGGGTGATCCACCAGCAGTTCAGCCAGTTATTCGACCTGCAGGACCTGCCCGTCGATACGGATGTTTTACCGGATGACCTCGACTTGCTGGTGCTGGTGCACCCCAAGGATCTAAGCGACAAACTGCTCTACCAGATTGACCAGTTTGTCCTCGGTGGTGGGCGCGTGCTGGCCTTCATGGACCCCCTCGCGGAGGCGGATATGGGTGGTGATCCCAATGATCCCATGGCGCGGATGAATGCGGGTGGCAGTTCCACGTTGGGGCCATTGCTCGAGGCCTGGGGCGTTGGCTTTGATGTCAACCGGGTCATTGGCGACTATGCCTACGCGTTGCAGGTGAGTATCGGCCAGGGTCAACCGCCGGTGCGCCACCTGGGTATTTTGTCGGTCGGCCCGGATGGTATCAACAATTCCGACGTGGCTACCGCGGACCTGCAGGCGGTGAATTTTTCATCCACGGGCTGGCTGACACCGCTCGAATCGGCCACCACAGAGTTTGAACCCCTGCTGGAAAGCAGTCAGAACGCGGCGCCGATTGATGCGGCCCGTCTCAGGTTTCTTTCCAACCCGCAGGATCTCACCAGGGACTTCCAGCCCACGGGTGACAAGTACACTTTTGTGGCCCGCATCACCGGTCCGGCCAAATCCGCATTCGGGCAAGCCCCCGAAGGTGCAGTTCCGGCCGAACAACTGAGCGCTTCGGTCGATGACGGCATCAACGTGGTGCTGTTTGCGGATACCGACGTGTTGACAGACCGCCTGTGGGTGCAAAAACAGAATTTCCTTGGCCGGACCGTGGCCAGTTCGTTTGCGGACAATGGCTCTTTGGTGGTGAACATCGCCGATCAGTTGTTGGGCAGTTCCGACCTGATTGGCATCCGCACACGCGCCAGCACAACGCGGCCGTTTGACCGCGTGGAAGCGCTGAAACTTTCGGCGGAAGCCCGCTTCCGCGATACTGAACAGCGTCTGCAGGCCGAACTCGAGGAGACCGAGCGCAAGCTGACGGACATGCAGTCGCTGAGGGAAGACGGCGAACTGACCGTGCTGACCCCCGAACAACAGGAAGAGGTGCAGCGCTTCGTCGACCGGAAAACACAGATTCGCAGCGAGTTACGCCAGGTGCAGCATGACCTTTCCAGGGACATCGAGGCGCTGGGCATGCGGCTCAAGTTTATCAACATCGTGCTGGTGCCATTGCTGATCGTGATCGTGGCGCTGATCTTCAGGCAGGTGCGTCGCCGGCGCAGGGAGCAGGAGCAGTCATGAAACGGATTTTCCTCTACCTGGCCGTCCTGACAGTCGTTGCGCTGGCGGTTGTCGTGCTGGTCACGCCAAGGGACGGGTCGTCCGAAAAATCAACCGTTGACAAGCTGCTTCTTCCCACCATCGCTGACCGGATCAACGATGTGGACCGTGTTGAAATTGTCACGGCGGGTGATAATACGGTGGCGACCCTGGTGAAAACGGATGATGCCTGGCAGCTTGAACAGATGAACGGATACCATGCAGACTGGCCAAAACTGCAAGCACTGCTGGCAGCACTCGCGCAGGCGAAGGTGGTCGAGGCAAAGACCGATAAACCCGAATACTACGACCGCCTTGGGGTTGAAGATGTCAGCGCGGAGAAAGCCGGCAGCGTGCTGGTCAGAATCGGGATCGGTGATGAAAGCACCGGTATTCTGATTGGTCACAAGGCAAATGGCAGGCAGGGCCAGTACGTGCGTTTACAGGATTCTGCGGGCAGTGCCCTGGTGGACCGCGAATTTGAAGTGCCGCGTAATACCCTGGACTGGGCGGATACCAGTATCATTGATATCAATTCATCGGAAGTGGCCGAAGTCGAAATCATTCACCCTGCGTCGGAAAGGGTGCTGGTCATGAGAGTATCGGCCGACCAGACCGATTTTGAGCTGGCCGGCATACCCCCGGACAGAGAGATAAAGAGCAGCTGGGCGGTGAATTCCCTGGGTTCGGTTTTTTCGTTGCTGAACATGCAATCCGTACGCCCCGAGGGTGAAGTTGACTGGACCAATGCGGTGAAATTGCGACTGTTAATGTTTTCCGGTGTGGAGATTCTCGCCGACCTGGTGCAATCGGGTGACGAATACCTGTTGCGATTGCGCGCCAGTCATCCTGCGGCTTCTGTCGTTTCGCAAGAAGACAACGGAGCAGATGCCGAAAATCAGGCCGAAGCGGAAGTGGCAAAACAGGTCGAGACAATTAACAAAAAAGTCGTTGGCTGGGCATATGGGATATCCAGGCAGAAATATGAAAGCATGGTTAAAAAGCCGGAAGACCTTTTAAAACCGATGACGTCTTCGTGAACGCCTCCGCCCGTCACATTGCCCTGGCGGGTACGCTGTTGGCCTTCTCGGCGGTTATCCTTGCGGCATTGGGCAGTCATCTTTTCGACATGAATGGTTTACAGGACTTGTGGCAGACGGCATCAATCATTCACCTGTTCACCGCGGCCGCCGTGATCGGTCTCGCCGCGTGTCTGGCCAGCTTGGAGATGGGTCCGCTGAAGTGGGGTGCGTGGCTGATCGTCTTGGGTATGGTCATTTTTTGCGGCAGTATTTATTTACACGTGATCACGGGATATACGCTGCCGGCGGTGACACCAGCCGGCGGTCTGCTTATGATGGCGGGGTGGCTGCTGGCCAGCGTGGCGTTCGTGAAAAAATCATGAGCCGTCTGCGCTATAACCGTTACACGGCCGTCGATGCACTCAAATCGAATTGTCCGCAAATGGCGGCGCTGATCCGTGAAAAAGGCCCGTTCAGCCTGCGTGTCAAACGCGGGACCGACCTGTTTACCTCACTTGCCAGCGCCATTGCCTACCAGCAATTGTCCGGCAAGGCGGCGGCGACCATCTACGCCCGCTTCGAGTCGTTATTCGAAAATAACAGGCCGCTGGCGTCCGAGGCGGTTAAGCTCTCGGTCGCGACCCTGCGCTCGGTCGGGCTGTCCAATAACAAGGCGCTGGCCATACTCGACCTGGCCGAACATACCTGTTCGGGCAGTTTGCCGGATACGCGGGCAATGGCCGGGCTGGATGATGACGCCGTCATCAAAAACCTCTGCAAGGTGCGTGGTATCGGTCCCTGGACGGTGCAGATGCACCTGATTTTTTCGCTAGGCCGGCCAGATGTCATGCCGGCGACCGATCTTGGCATCCAGAAAGGTGTCCAGCAGACATACGCTCTCCCCTCGCTACCCAAACCGGATCAGGTCCTCGAGGTCACCCGGCATCTCGCCCCTTACCGTTCGGTCGCCAGCTGGTATTTCTGGCGTTGTGTCGACGATTGAAACCGGCGCCGGATTGTTTACTTGAATAAAGCGAAAAAATACCGCATCTTGTAAGCCAGTTTTCGCACAGGGGTCTTCCATATGAACTTATTGGATCGCTTTATCCTCCAGCATTGCCAGGTCTCCCTTTTGCAGGGTGAACTTTTACGCGTGTCGCGCGAGGGTTCCATGCAGGATGCCAAGGTTGAAATGAACCTTGCGCCCCGGTTGATGGAGGTGGATACCGGTCAAAAGTTGCCGTCCTACCAGGTCAGTGCAAAGCTGGTCTGCATCGGTGGCCACAGTAGCAAGCTGGGGCCTGCGTTCAGCGCGAAAATAGGGCTCGAGATGGTTTACCGGCAAATTTCGGGCGACCCGGTTGATATATCCGAATTCACCCGCCACCACCCGAGCCTTGCGCGGCAGATCTACCCGTTGCTGGCCCAGGAATTACTCGGCATATTGACGCGTATGGGCTTGACCAACATCCAGCTGCCCTATGATTTGAACCCCGGTTCCAAGAAAATCAACGTTGCCCAGGTGGAAGTCCGCAGCCGCGTTCATTGAAGTATCGGGCCGCGGGCCTGTCATCGGAATGTGCTTTGTGAACCCGGCTATTCCATCGGGAAAAAGCAATTGTAAGAGCGGCCGTCCATTTCCGTAGTGCGCTCCGGGGGTGTTTTCAAGCAACGCTCCCGGGCACGCGGGCAGCGGCCGTGGAATTCACAACCGGCAGGCCGCTGCAGCAAGCTTGGCACCTCACCGGACAGTTCAATTCTTTCCTGTTTTGCATCAGGGTCGGTACTGGGGTTTGCAGACAATAAAGCAGCGGTGTAGGGGTGCCGGGGCCGGCGGAAAATCTGTTGGCAATCACCCGACTCGACAAAACGGCCGAGGTACATGACGGCCATCTGGTCCGCCATGTGACGCACCACGTTCAGGTTGTGGGTGATCAGCATGATGCCCAGGCCCATTTCCTGTTGCAAACGCGCGAGCAGGTTCAAAATTTCACCCTGGATCGACACGTCCAGACCGGCCGTCGGTTCGTCGGCAATTAACAGGTCAGGGCTCAGCGCCACCGCACGCGCAACACCGACACGTCTCGCCTGGCCGCCACTCAACTGGTGGGGGTAGCGGTCTGCAAATGCTTCATCGAGTCCGACCAGGGACAGCAGGCGCAGCGCCTGTCCTTGCGGATTTTTCCGCGCTGCCCGGTGAATCAGGAACGGTTCGGCCAGCGACCGGCCGACCGTCATCCTCGGGCTCAGCGAGCCAACCGGATCCTGGAACATCAGTGACACCTTTTTGCGGTCAGGCGCCAGTCTGCCTTTCCTGTCCCGCTGTAGTGTTATGCCGTTATAACGCACTTCACCATTCAATACCGGCGCGAGACCACTGAGCGCCATCGCCAGCGTGGTTTTCCCCGATCCGCTCTCACCGACAATGGCCATGGTTTGCCCGCGTTCGATATCCAGCGAGACACCATGCACCACGTCCACATAGGATGGCCCGTCTCCGGCCCGCGACATGAAACCACGCGCCAGTGGGTAACGCACCCTCAGGTCGCGAACGCTGAGCAGGCTGCTCATGAAGCCGCGTCCAGCAGGTGGCAGGCGGCGCGGTGAACGTCCCCGGACAAAGCCGGGGTTTCCGCGTCACAGCGTGTCATGCGCTGTGAACAGCGCTCCCTGAAAATGCAACCGGGGGGCAAATCGACCAGGCTTGGCAAGCTTCCCTCGATGACCGGCAAGTGCCGGGTGCGCCGCTGAATCCGGGCCGGGTCGCATTCCAGCAATTTTTGCGTGTACGGATGCCGGGGCTTGAGAAAGACGTCGCGTGTGGGGCCGGTTTCACATACCTCACCGGCGTACATGACGATGACTTCATCGCACAGTTCGGCGATGACACCGAGATGATGAGAGACAAACAGGATGGCACAGCCGAAATCGCGCTGCAGTTCCTTCAAGCGGTGAATAATCTGTACCTCGAGCGTTGCATCGAGCGCGGTGGTGGGTTCATCGGCGATCAACAGTGAAGGTTCGGTCATCAGCGCCATCGCGATCGCCACCCGCTGGCGCATACCGCCTGAAAGGTGATGAGGATAACGTTTGAGCTGGCTCAGGGGATCGGGAATTCCGACACGTTCGAGCATCATCACCGAGCGCGCCGTTTTTTCCTTTTTGCCACTGTGGTCGCGAAATTGCACATCGGCCATCTGCCGGCCGATGCTCAGCACCGGGTTCAGGCTGGTCATCGGGTCCTGGAAGACCATGGAAATTTCATTGCCGCGTAACGACCGCATCTCCTCCGGCGGCAGGCTCATCAGGTTCTTGCCTTTGAAGACAATTGCGCCGTTGCCGATGCGTCGCATTCGTCGCGAGCAGACGCATGATGGAGGAAATCAGGGTTGACTTTCCGCAGCCGCTTTCACCGACGATGCCAATGATTTTCCCTTGAGGCACGGAAAAACTGACATGTCTGAGCGCCTGTAAATACCCCTGGTCGGTCTGGTAACCGACCGAAAGATCTTCGATTTGCAGAACCGCTGTGTTCATGGGCCTTTGCCACGCAGCCTGGGGTCGAAAATATCCCGCAGCGACTCGCCGAAAAAGGTGAACCCGAGGGTGACGGCGATCAGCGGCAGACCGGCAGCGATGATCGGCCAGGGTGAATTTCTCAGGTAGGAATAACCGTCGTTCAGAATACTGCCCCAACTGGGTGTCGGCGGGCTCACGCCGAGGCCGAGAAAGCTCAGCCCGGCTTCCATGCCGACGACGGCCGGCACGTCCATCGATGCCAGGATCAGCATGGGTGCTGCGATATTGGGCAGCACGTGATCGCGCAGGATGCGGGCGGTGGACGCGCCCATGGCCCGTTCGGCGAGGATAAAGTCCCGCTCGCGCAGCGCCCGGGTCTGGGTGCGCACGACGCGCGCATAGACCGGTATCGAGGTGATGATGATCACCCCGATCACCGTGTTCAGGGATGGCCCGGTCAGGGCGACGATGGCGAGTGCGAACATGATGGTGGGAAAGGAGCGCACCGTGTCAAAGGAAATCACCAGTGTACGATCCAGCCAGCGGGGTCCGAAACCTGCCAACATACCCAGCAGGAACCCAATCGCCATGGATACCGAAATTGCCACCAGCGAAACCTTGAGGGCGACCCGGCCGCCGTAAAGCACGCGTGAAAGTACGTCGCGTCCCAACTGATCCGTGCCCAGCCAGTGCGCGGCGCCAGGACTGCTCAGACGGTTGTAGACATCGATCTCATAGCGGATCGTAAGGCGCCAGCCACGAGGCGCAGATCGTCATTACCAGGATCAGGCTGACCAGCACGAAACCAGCCATGCCCAACGGGTCCTTTTTCAGGGCTTCGAAGGTGCTGAGTAGCGTGCCTGTGAACCTTGCCATCTTCAGTTCTTCCGGCCTTCGCGCAGACGCGGATCGAGCATGGCGTTGACGATATCCGAAACCAGCGTGCTCAGGACGAAAAACCCCGTGGTGACCAGGACGGCGCCCATGACGACCGGGTAATTCCGCGTTAACACCGCCTCATACAGCAATTTGCCGATACCGGGCCGGGAAAACACGATTTCGGCAAACAGCGCACCGGACAGCATGCTGCCGATACCGAGGCCGAGGATGGTGACGGTGGGTAGCAGGGCGATACGCAGGGCGTAGTGAACGATGATAGTGCGCTCAGGCAGACCGAAGGCCCGTGCGGTGCGCACGTGGTTTTCTTCCATGACCTCCAGCAACGATGCCCGCACGAGGCGGGCGATATAACCCACCCAGCCGAGACCCAGCGCGATAACAGGTAGCACGAGGTGCCACGCCTGGTCGGCGAAATCATCGCTTTCGCCGGCGCCCAATGCCGGGAACCAGCGCCACCTGACCGCCAGCCAGAGCAGCAGGTAAAGCGCCACCACGAACGAGGGGATGGCGATGAACGCCACCGACATGACCGCGGTCAGGCGGTCCAGCAGCGTGTTTCGACGGATTGCCGAGAAACAACCCAGCGGGATTCCCAGCGCGCTGGCGCCACCGATCGCCGCGAACACCAGCACCATTGTAAAAGGCAGTTGCTCGGAGACGATATCCGAAACCTTGCGGCCGGAAAACGGATCGACACCGAGGTCGCCGTGAGCAAGACCGGCATAAAACTTGCCCAGCTGTATGACCAGCGGCCGGTCGAGACCCATGCGCCGGGTGAGTTCGGCCTTCAGTTCGGGCGTCGCCTTGGGCCCCAGCATGACGCTGGCCGGGTCGCCGGGCACCATGTGGATCATGCCAAACAGCAGGCTTACCGCCAGCAACAGGATTAGCAAGGAGATCATCCCGCGCCGGAAAATGAACCTGGCCATTGCCCTCAGGCCGTCCCGACCGACGGACGGAAATCGCGCAGCATGGGGTAGCCGTCGGGCCGGAATGCCGGCTCGATGCTGTCACGAAAGATATTCGGCATCACGCCGTTGGTCACAAACCGGTAACAGCCGGACGCCTCCATCAGGTCCTCCATACGCCGGTACATGGCGCCGCGCTCTTCCGCGCCCGTGACTTCCAGTGCGCGCTCGTTCAGCTGGTCGAACTCCGCGTTATTGAAACGTTCCCAGTTCCAAAGCCCGATCTGATCGGAGTCGAACCAGGTTACGGAATAATAGGGATCGGCCATGCCGATAAAATCCCCGAGGTAAAGCTGAATGTCGCGCCACTGATCGCCAAGGTCTTGCCTTCCGAGCATGATATAGGTGCTGTTGTCCTGCGCCTTGATATCGACCTCTATGCCGACTTTCTTCAGCGACCATTGCATCACCTGGACCGCGGTGAGGTCCCGGGACCTGCTGGGCACATCAAGTCTCAGGCGCAGGGGCAGGCTGATGCCCGTTTCCCTGAGCAAGGCCCTGGCGCGCCCTGGGTCACCCGCGGGTGGAATCAGGGCGTGTTCACGGTGACCGGTCATTCCGGCAGGAATCGGACCGGTAGATACCTTTGCCAGTCCGAACCAGGCGGCCTCGAGCACCGCTTCGACGTCAATTGCGTACTGGATCGCGCGTCGGATGCGGATGTCCGCGAGTGCGGGGTTCTCCCGGTTCATCCCCAGCCAGATATTACGTCCGGAAGGCAACACCTGCAGTGAACTCGCGGGCGGCATGTTGCGCCTGAAGGGGGCGACCGACTCGACCGATATCTGGGTGCAATCCAGTTGTCCGGCTTCATATGCCATCTCCGCTGCCTTGTCATCGGAAATTGGATAGATGTGAATTTCTGCAAAGGCGGCCTGCTCACCGGTCCACGCCGGGTTTCTCTGTAGCACGGTCTTCCGCTGGGCCTGCCAGGATTTGAACGCGTAGGGGCCGGAGCTGCAGGGTGGGTTGGTGTTGAAACGACCGCCGCCGGCCTCGACCGCCTTGCGCGACAGCAAAACGCCACTGGGGCCCGCAACCGCGACCGGTATAAAGGCCGCGTAGGGTGATCGCAAAACCAGGGTACCGGCATAACGGTCATGCACCTCGACGTGGCTCAGCGGCCCCATGTCGGGCAGGTTCACGGCGTGCATTGCCGGGTCGACCATGCGCTCAAAGGAGAACTTGACGTCATCGGCGGTCAGTTCGCCGAAACCATTATTGAAAACCTGGCCGGGTTTCAGGCGAAACCGGTAACGGGTGGGGTCGATCTGTTCGAACGCTTCGGCGGCATCGTATTGCGTATCCCAGCTGCCATTGGCTTTGAACTGCAGCAGGTTCTGAAAAATCGTAGTGTTGATAATGCCTTCGGCGCCAGAGACGGTACTCACCGGGTCGAGAGAGAACACGTCCTGGTAGCCGCGGATGCGTAATATGGCATCGCTGCCCGCACGGAGCATGGCCGGTCTGCCTGCACCCGCAAGTCCACAGAGCGCCAGGGTGGTGTTTTGCAGAAAATCGCGACGCGTCAGGCTGAAAAATTGTCGATGTACTTTTTTATTCATTATCCTCTACTATTGTCTACGCTCAGAAGTAAGTCAAAGTAATCCGCGGAGGAGTCCATGCAACGCATCAAAACTGAGTTTCCTTACCGGATACGCGAAATTGAAAATACCTGGATACCTTTGTCCGACGGCACCCGGTTGGCCGCGCGGATCTGGCTGCCTGTCGAGGCCGAAAAAACACCGTTTCCAGCCTTGCTGGAATACATTCCCTATCGAAAAAACGACGGCACGGCCGTGCGCGACGCCATCCGTCATCCCTACCTTGCCGGGCACGGTTACGCCTGTGTGCGGGTGGACATCCGCGGCAGCGGCGAGTCCGACGGCATTCTTTACGACGAGTATCTGAAACAGGAACAGGACGACTGTCTCGAGGTCATGGCCTGGATCGCCGCGCAACCCTGGTGCGACGGCGGTATCGGTATGTTCGGCAAGTCCTGGGGCGGCTTCAACGCCCTGCAGGTGGCGGCGCGTCGTCCACCGCAGTTGAAGGCTGTGATCACCATCGGCTTCACCGACGACCGCTACCACGACGACGTGCACTACATGGGTGGCTGTGTGCTGGCTTCGCAAATGCTGCCGTGGGCGGCCGTCATGTTCGGCTACAATGCGCAACCGCCGGACCCACGCTGGTGCGGCGAAAAATGGCGTGCAATGTGGCTTGAGCGCCTGGCCGAAACGCCACCATTTGCCGAGGCCTGGTTGCAACACCAGAGACGTGATGACTTCTGGAAACACGGCTCGGTGCGTGAGGACTACAGCGCCATCGATGTGCCGGTTTTTGCTGTCGGCGGCTGGGGTGACGCCTATAACAATTCCATCCCGCGTCTTTTGGAAGGTTTATCCGTGCCATGCAAGGGCCTCATCGGTGCATGGTCGCATAACTACCCCGAAGAGGGCGTGCCGGGACCGGGCATGGGTTTCACCCAGGAGAGCCTGCGCTGGTGGGACCACTGGCTCAAAGGCAAAGACACGGGCCTGATGGCGGAGCCTGTGCTGCGTTGCTGGATGCTCGAGAGTGAGCCGCCCGCCACATTTTACAGTGTGCGCAAGGGACACTGGGTCGGCGACCCGTCGTGGCCGTCGCCACATGTCGGCGAGCAGGTGCTTTACCTGGATGGTGATGGCGCGGCCAATGTGCTGTCGGAATCGCCAGGCCAGGAGCAACCTCTGACATTCAGCGGACAGTTGTGTCACGGTTTCCAGACCGGTGAATGGGGCAATTTTGGTTCCCGGGGTGAATTTCCGCCCGATCAGCGTTCGGCGGACGGTGAGTGCATCGCCTTTACATCGGCACCCGTCACCGAGCCCGTGGCCATCCTGGGAAATCCCGAAGTTGATCTGCTGTTGTCGGTGGACAAGCCCAACGCGCTGGTGGCCGTACGCCTGTGTGACGTTGCCCCCGACGGCGCGTCCACGCTGGTCTCCTGGGGTCTGCTCAACCTGACCCACCGCGACAGCCATGAAAACCCGGAGCCCCTGGAACCTGGAAAGCGCTACCACGTGACGGTGCAATTGCGCATGGCGGGCTACCAGTTGGCCGACAGGCACCGCTGGCGGGTCGGTGTCTCGCCGACCTATACACGGCATGCGTGGCCTTCTCCCGAGATGGTGTGCCTGAGCCTGTTTACTGGTAAGAATTGCCGTTTGCGTCTACCGGTACGCACCCCGCAGAAAGCGGACGCCGGCCTGCCTGTATTCCCGCCGGCCGAGATCTCGCCACCGCTGGCGCTATCCCGGGTGCGCACACCGGAGCGGCAAAACACGGTATCGCATGACCGGGTGGATGGCTGGACAACGATGACGCAGGTCAATGACGAGGGCTGTTTACGGTTCCTGAGTAATGGTCTCGAAACGGATCACTGCAGCACTGAAATTTTCAAAGTGCGGGAGGGTGATCCGCTTTCCCTGAGCCAGCACATTCGATCCGTCATCGGATTCCGCCGCGAAGACTGGCGGGTGCGCGTGGAGACCGAAAGTCTGCTGACGGCCGACGCCACCCATTTTCATCTTTCCAGTCACCTGGATGCATACGAAGGGCATACCCGGGTGTTTACGAAATCCTGGACCAGGGCGATACTGCGGGACCTGGTATAGGCATTGTGCACATCCTGGCGACAGATCCCCAGTTGAATACGTGACCAAACTGCGGAAACTCGCCAAGTGCCAATGCTGGTAATTGCTTACGGCCAGACGCGGCGGTTCACAGCTTTGAAGTGTAACTTCATTTTCAGGTACAGATTGGAAGGCACGCAACAATCAGAACAGACTATATACGATATTGCGTATATATGAAAAAACGTATATAATCTCCCGGTAGCACAAGACATCTTTTGTAGCATTCTTTCCTATCAAAGGCGGCTTGAACACACCAACAATCGTCATGAAAGAGGCTGTGATTGAGGTGGTCAATAAATTAAAAACTCTGTATCAGGAGAATCGGGAACAAGGGCATTTATTGATCTTGATCCTGATGGCGTTTCTGGTCATTTACTTTATTCCTGCGGGCACGGCTCGCTTTGATAACGCCATACTCGAAGCAGTCCGCCTAACCAACTGGTATGCGCGAGAGCACGTCATCCTCTGCCTGCTCCCGGCCTTTGTAATTGCGGGTGCAATGGCGGTCTATATCAGCCAGGGGTCGGTACTGCGTTATTTGGGCCCGCTCGCATCAAAGCCCATTGCACTGAGTGTGGCTTCAGTTTCAGGTACTTTGCTGGCTGTCTGTTCCTGTACCGTTCTACCGTTGTTTGGTGGCATCTACAAACGCGGTGCGGGATTGGGAGCAGCGATCGCTTTCCTGTACTCAGGACCCGCGATCAATATCATGGCGATTGTCGTAACCGCCAAGATTTTAGGGCCTGAACTGGGTGTTGCCCGGGCGCTTGGTGCGATCGTCTTTGCGCTGGTGATCGGCGCCATCATGCACTTGATTTACAGGAAGGAGGAGTCAGCCAGGACGCAAGTCGCAACAAATGGATTTGGTTCCGAAGGACAGGAAAAACCCACGGGCCTCGTGGTGGCTTTCTTTGCCCTGATGATCGGTATCCTTGTTTTTGCCAATTGGGCAGCCGCCGACAGTTCCGTATGGATGAAGATCTACCAGTGGAAATGGCACATTACTTCAGTTCTGGCGATTCTGTTTGCCGTATTACTGGTCTTGCGCTGGCACTGGTCTGCCAGGCAATTGCTCGCGCTCACCGGCCTGGTCGTGATCAGTGGTTTGTTGGTTCCCGGTACGCCTCAGCTTCCCTTTGCAATTGCCGTAGTGGGTCTGATGTTGCTGGCTGCAATACACGAGCAGGACCAGGAATGGGCCTCCCAGACATGGAGTTTTACCAAGCAGATCATGCCGTTGCTTCTTGGCGGTGTTTTTATTGCCGGGTTACTGCTGGGCCGTCCCGGTTACGAGGGATTGATCCCGTCTCAGTGGGTCAGCATGGCAGTCGGTGATAATTCACTGTTATCCACATTATTGGCTTCCGTTCTCGGTGCGTTTATGTATTTTTCCACCCTGACTGAAGTTCCCATTGTGGAGGGTTTACTTGGCGCGGGTATGGGTAAAGGACCAGCGCTGGCACTTTTACTGGCCGGACCCGCGCTTTCACTGCCCAGCATGCTGGTTATCAGGTCAATTCTCGGAACTCAGAAAACGCTGGTTTATTGTTCCCTGGTGGTGGTGATGGCAACCATCACAGGCTTTATTTATGGAAATTACTGGTAAAAAGCGAAAATGGAGATTTGATATGAATCTAAAAATCTATGGCAGCGGTTGTGCCAAGTGCAAGCTGTTGGCCGAGCATGCCGAAGCTGCGGCCCAGGCACTGAAAATCAATTATGAGATTGAAAAAGTAACGGATATCAATAAGATCATTGACGCGGGCGTAATGCGCACACCAGCATTGGCAGTAAATGATCAAATTGTCGTTGCAGGAAGTGTTCCAAGCGCGGAAATGATCAAGACTTACCTGGTATAAACGGATTGTCAGTCGACGCGTACGGCGATTCTCGTGGTGACGATGCCGGGCGCGGAAATGACGGATCCCCTGCCGTTGGGTAATCCACCGACATCGCGGCTGCCATCCGTCGTTGATTTTTACCTGTGCCAGTATTAGCTTAGAATCATTGGCAACACGGCGTTTGTTTTACCTATACTGGGCGCGATGAGATCGGCACTGGGCGGCCAGTTCAGGGAATCCCGTGAAATTTGCGTGACGATCCAGGACCAAACCAGCCAGGACCAAACCAGGTGCAGTAACTCAAATTCCAGTCTTTTTGTATGCAGGAAATCATCACCCAGATCAAGCAGGGCAACCTGCATACGGCAAAAATGTTGTGCCAGGCGCGTCTGGCGGAACGGCCGGACGATGTCCTGAGCCGTTTTTACTTCGCTTTCATTCTGTGGCGGTGTTCGCAGCCCGGTGAGGCGCTGGAGCAATGCCGGGAAATACTTGCACATTCTCCCGCCGATGCCGGCCTGTTGAGTGACCTCGGTAACCTGTGCCGTGAACTGGGCGCGAATGCCGAGGCGCTGGACGCTCTCGACCAATCCCTGGAACTGCGCCCCGGGAACCCCGGCACTACTTACAACCGGGCGCTGGTCCTCGACGCCCTCGGTCGTTCGCACGAGGCGCTCAAACTGGCCGATGCGTTTGCAGGCAAGGATCCCATGTTCTCCCGGGCGCGGTTCCTGGCCGGCAAGATCCGACAGGACTACGGTGACATGTCAGCCGCCGAATCCGATTTCCGTGATTGCATCAAGGCCGATCCGGGAAATGCCCGGGCGTGGTACGCCCTGGCGTTAACGCGGCGGTTCGCGCCGGGTGATGCGATCATCGCGGATTTGAGACGGCAATTGATAACCGCCGCCGGAGACCCGGACTCAGAAAGTCACTTGCACTTTGCCCTCGCAAAGGTCCTCGATGATGCAGGGGCCTACGACGATGCAAGCGAACATCTCCTGGAAGCCAACAGTCTCGTGAACACCCGCTACGATGGCCCCGGGATCGAAGCGCGACTGGGGCGGTTGCGGGAACAATTCAATTCCGCCATCGATCAATCTCAGGATGAAATGACAGGCACGGTACCGGTGTTTATCGTGGGGTTGCCCCGGTCGGGAACCACGTTGCTGGAATCCCTGCTGGCAAGACACCCCGGAATCCTGGCGTTGGGCGAACTCGATACACTGCCCCACCTGGTCTCCGATTTTCGCCGTTCCTGCAACCGTGACGAGTTTGATGAAATGGGCCGGCAATACCTCGCGGCACTACCCTTGCACGCGCGGCAGTACACACTGGCACTCGACAAGATGCCGAGTAATTTCTGGCGTCTTGGGCATATTGTGGCAATGCTCCCAAATGCGAAGATTATCCACTGCCGGCGCGAATTCCGCGACGTGGCGATTTCCAATTTTTTCAATCTCTATGCAAGCGGCAACAGTTTCGCCTACAGCCTGCGCGACCTTGCGCATTATACGGCCTGCCACGACGCCATCATGGATCACTGGAACGGTTTGCTGGGCGAGCGGATACTGCGTGTCGATTACGAGGAACTGGTCCGCAATCCACATCCTTCAATGACCGCGACAATGAATTATCTAGGCTTTCGATGGGAAACCGGAATGCTCGACGCACCAGACGATGAGCGGCGTATCAGGACCGCCAGCCTGTGGCAGGCGCGCCAGGGGATATTTACCAGTTCGGTCGCCCGCTGGCGCAACTATCCGCGACTCGCGGATGAATTCATGTCGCACTACCAGGAACATTCAAGCAGGCTCAATGCCCGTTAAACCGCTCTGATTTTCAATCAACGCGTACCGCGATTTTCCTGGTTACGATACCGCGCACGGAAATAATGGGCCCCACCCAATCAAATGCCAGCTTCTTGGCCAAAAACACGGGCTGGCCAAAAACACGGACAGCCATGACTTTCTCCAAAAACAAAAACACGGACAGCCATGACTTTCAAAGATTCATGCCATAAGACTTTCCACAAAACAAAAACACGGACAGCCATGACTTTCTCCAAAGATTCCAAACGAAGTACAGCCGGATTCATATTGATTCATACTCAGTCGCAGCAAATGCGAGATGAACATGGCAGTTGTTTGAGCAAACAGAGGTGCTTTACGGTGTTTTGTCAGAAATCGGCCGAATTCAAGATATTTCAGAATCTCTGAAACCTGAATCAGAAATGAGGCTGGATGGTGCTAGGCCCTTTCGGGACAAAGCCTGTCGCCAAGCATGTGACCTTTGACAAACTTTCGGCCCACTGATGCAGCAAAGGCCCGCAGCCTGCTTACAGGCCCCAGTGCAGCGGGTGAAGACAGGTCGTCTCTGGCAAGATATTTCAGAACAGGCGAAGCATTCATTTTCATCCTGATCAGTATCGGTGGCGCGGAAGCAGGAATATATCCCCGCTTGTTACGTTTGACCTCTCGACCACCCCAATCCACCAACTCAAGATAGTCTTTCAGGTTGAACGGTAACGTATTATCACTGTATTCTGAAAATGGTGCCAGACTATCGCTATCCGGATGCTCAATACGTTCCTGAACAGATGTGTAATCCGATTTCTCCGGTGTTGTGGCCATGGCTGCCCGTATCGGGTTTAAATCCACGTAGGCCATACAGGCCAATAGTGCCCGTTCATCCAACAATGCTTGTGATTTGAATCGGCCCTCCCAGAAACTACCGGTGCAGCGGTCTTCGCTATTGGCCATGCGGGCAATGGGTTCATTGATGCAGCGCATGAACCAGGAGAGATCAGCGAGTCTTTCACGCCAGGTTGCAAACAGCTCGGCAACGCACTTGAGTTCGGCCCTGCTCAGATCGGTGTTGGCCAGGTACCGGTGCATTAACAGCGGGCCTGAAAAGATATTCATCCAGCGATGGGCGACCTCCTCATCGGTCCACTCGTCGACATGTGCGGGATTGATCCGGACCACGATGTGGTAGTGGTTGTTCATGACGGCATAGGCACACAAATCAATGGCAAATACCGAGCACATCAGCTTGATCCGATCCACAATCCACTGGCGGCGGTGTTCGAAGTTGAAGCCGGTTAGCGGGTCAGATCCACACAGAAAGGCCCGCCGCACACATCGGGAGATGCAGTGGTAATACGGGGTGTCTTCAACTGAGACCTGACGGTATCTTGGTTCTGGCATGTATACAGTTTAGGTGACTGGTGGTTTGGGCACGATGGCAAAAGCCGATGGGTGTTGTAGGAAGGGGGATTAAAAGTGGCTGTCTTGGCTTTCGGTCCTTTGCTTGGCTTTCGGTCGTTCGGTCCTTTCGTTGGGTCGGTCTTGGCTTTTGGTCTTGGCTTTCGGGGTGCTTTTAGGGACTTGGTCCCGGGACCAAGTCCCCACCGCGTCACTGGACGCGCCGGTGCAAAGCTAAACGCTTTGGGTCAATGACAATTCAGTTCGGAACCCTGCAAACCGGCCAGTTTCACCATGTTCATCGTCTGCTGCCCGTCGATGCCGTCGAGCGTGGCCGTCGCATGATCGCAGTCGGCGAAGTTGATCGTCAGCGTGCCCCAGTCGGATTCTGTGATGTCGTCGCGGGTGAAATTTCCGAAGCTGCCGCCGCTGGCGAATGCCATGTCGACGACCAGCGGTTCACCCTTCCTGACCGGGCCGATGTAATTGCCGATCAGCCAGAGACGCTCCAAGCTGTTCTTGTATCCGTAAAATGAAACGGCCAGTTGCCCGTCATTGACCGGGTGCAGCACGAAACCCTGGCCCGATGTGGCCGGGTCGTACCAGCTGCCGGTGATGCCGGCGACCTCGGCCTTGGGCGGCGTCTGGTAGATGAAGCAGTCCAACCCTTCGAGTCGGGTCAGGCGGACCATGTCCAGGGTCTGCTGGCCATCGATGCCCTCGAACTCGGCAGTGGCCTTGCTGCAGGTGTCGAAGGTGATGTCGAGGGTGCCCCAGGGTTTTTCGGTGATGTCGTCGCGGGTGAAATTACCAAAGTTGCCGCCGGAGGTGACGTACATAGTGACAGTTTGCGTATGACTCATCTGCAGTTCGTTTTCGGCGACGCCAGTCAGCCACAGCGGCTTGCCGTCGTTTTGGAAGCCATAAAAGGTCAAGGTGGTCCGCTGGTCGTCGATCGGGTGTAGCACGAAACCCTGGCCGGAGGTGGCGGGGTCGTACCAGAACCCTGTTACCGGGGCGAGACGCGGGACGGGCTTGATGACCGTCTCGGGGATTCTTCTCAATGCCATGCCGACGACTTCGTCTTCGCCGTAGAAGTAGATGTCTTTGCCGACGTGGCGGAAGTAATCTGCGTCCGTCACGACATGCGTGTTATCGGCCATCAGCAATCCGGCCTCGTTGAAGTTCCAGGCCCAGACTCTCGAATCGCCTTCCTGGCTGGTTTCCTTTATGTATGCGTGACTGAAATATTCACCGGAACCGACGAACTCGAATGTCGAGCCGACCCAGTCGGTGGGTGGCTCGAACGGCAGTTCCGTTGCTGCAATCTCGTCCAGACGGAAGAGGTGATTGTTGTATAGCACCAGCGCCTGGTTGTTGAGGACGGCCGACGTCGTGGGCGGATAGGTCGGCGCCTGGTCCGTGTGTATCTCGAAGACGGCGCTGGCGGACTTGCTGATACGCAGGACGGGTATGCCGGTCAAGGCGTACGAGTCGATGGCGTATTGGGCTTCGCGCGTATGCACGAATCCACCAAAGGCATTGTATTCGTGCCATGGGCCGGTGTGCGGAATCCGGGTAACGGTTTGTCCGTCGGTAATGAAATAGGCCGATTCGTACTCGTTGGATTCATTCAATACGCTCGCATTGAAGACATAGGATTCATCGAAAAAGAACCAGCGACTGCGATGCAACCGGTTGTCGCTGACCAGCGAGCTTTCCGGCCCGGGCACCAGGTCGGCCAGCAAACGGTACCCATTGCCATCGAAAATCCAGGGTTCGCGGCCGTGGGCATCGTCATCTATGACCACGATCAATTTATCGAACAGCGTGTTGAATTCATCGACACGGCCGTTGTCCGGTAATGGGGCCTGGGGTTCCGGGCGCATGACCGATCCATCGGTTGAATAAAAACCGGTCGGCTGATTGTTCTTGCGTGCGGTGAAATAATAACGGCCCATGAAGTCCGCTTTGTTCCAGGGAATCAGGCTGAAACCATCCGGTTCGGGTTCGGACTCCTGCACCTGCTCGACGTTTAAACCGTCTGTGCGCCACAGCCGTTTGTTGAGGTAACCCTCGTCAACACCGAAGTAGAGCCAGCCGTTGAATGGCGCGTAGTATCCGAGGCTGGGGCTGATGTTCGCATCCAGTTCCCCTGGTCTCAAGTCGGCCAACAGTGCGTGCTGGCCATCCGGGTCCAGCCGCCACAACTCGCAGCCGTATTCGTCTACAAAGATCTGTGCGAGCAGTACGCCGTTGATTTCGGCGATGCCGCGGCAATCTCCGAAAAGCTCGACGGAGCTTTCGAAGGCTTTGATCACCTGCGACTGCTGATCCGCTACGGTCTGCTCGCAAGCATCGCCCGTGCCATCCCCATCGCTGTCTTGCTGATCGGGGTTGGCGACGGCAGGGCAGTTGTCGGTGGCGTCGCCATAACCATCGGCATCGCTGTCAAAATCGTTGGTGAACTTGCAGCTAGCGCCGTTGCCCGGGGAAATCATGACGCCAGAGCAGGTGGTGCTTTCCAGAGTGTACCCTGCCGGAATTGCCTGGGTGGCGGTACAGGAGGTGCCGTAATAGGGAAAATCCTGGACAAAAAAATCGGCCGGGTCGGACATGGAAGCAGTCGAATCATCGATGGTCACGCTGCCGGCTTCGCAGGTCAACTCAACGGGAACAGATGCGTTGCTGCCGTCCCTGAACAAAGTTTTGACCACGATCCGCACCGCTTTCTGGGTGTTGACGATTTCGCAACCGGATGCGCCGTCGATACCCACGACAACATCCAGGCAATCGGATGCATCCGTGCGGTAGCCAACGGGCATGGAAATTTCGGTGGCCGTGCAATTTGACTGGTATCCCGGAATAAACCGGCGCACCTCGAATTCCGCGGGGGCAGCGGATGATGCATGATCGTCGACAATTGTCACCAGCGTGGTTGGGTGCGCACATTCCAGCTCGACGGTTGCGGCTGCGGGATTGAAATCCGAGTATGTATTGTTGACGATAAACGTCGTGGAGTTTTCGGAGGAAATGACTGATTCTATCGAATTACATCCCTCCGAATTGACAAAGATTGAGAAGTGACCACCAATATCGGGGATACCAGAACCCCCGGGACCCGGGCCTGGGTCGCCATCATCCAGATCATCCAGTAATGGAATCACACCGGCGCAATTCCCCAGAACTGGATTGTTGGTGATTCCGCCGTCACCTCCGAGCTTGATTAATCCGAGCAGGCCATCGATATTTGTGAGGGCACTGTTTCGCTCGATTTGCAAAAACTCATCTATGCTGTTGAGTGAAGATAGTCCATTGATATTGGTCAACGATGAGTTGTTATAAATGACCAGGCTGCCAACTCCCGTCAGTGATGAAAACCCATCGAGATTACTAAGAGCGGCGTTACTCTGAACAGACAGGGTATCGCCTATGCTGGTGACAGCTGACAGCCCATCGACATTTGTCAAAACGGCGTTTTTTTCAATCAATAAGCGCTCTCCGATGCCGGTAAGCAAGGGAAGCGGATCAATATTGACAAGACTGTCGTTGTTGGAAATATTCAATTCGATGCCCACGCTGGTCAACGCCGACAGCCCGCTGATGTTGGTCAAGCCGGCATTGCCAGCGATTCTCAAATGAGTGCCTACACTGGTCAATGCGGACAACCCATTGGTGTTGGCCAGGCTGCCGTTACCTTCCAGAAACAGGTAATCACCCACGGTAGTGAGCGATGACAGAGCGTCTACATTGGTCAGCACGTCACTCCCGTTAATTGCCAGGCCACCACCCCAGGTGGTCAGTGATGACAATGCGTCAATGTTGGCCAAAGAAGTGTTTTCAACAATATTGAGATGGCCACCGGTATCGGTGAGCGCGGCAAGGCCATCGATATCCAGCAACGCGGGGTTACCGACAATTTGCACAGCCCCATTCGCGATCTTCAGTGCCGCCAGCCCATCGATATTGGTTAAAGCATCGTTGTGCCCAATGCTCAGGTCAAGGCCCACGCTGGTCAGGTTGGACAACCCGTCAATATCGATCAAGCCGGGGTTGTAACTGATAGCTAAAATACGGCCCACACTGGTAAGAGCGGACAAACCATCCAGATTGGTCAAAGCAGCATTGCCTGTAATATTCAGAGTACGCACCCCGGTGAGTCTGGATAAACCGGCAACGCTGGTGAGAGAATCATTGTCGATGATTTCCAGTTCATACCTGACATTGGAAAGGGCTGATAAACCATCCAGATTGGTCAGTGAGGGGTTGGCGCTGATCTCAATGGCGCGGCCAGAGCTGGCGAGCGCAGACAGGCCATCAATATCCATAAGCGCGGTATTCCCGGATATCGAGAGAATGTCATTGATGTAGGTGATTGAAGACAGGCCATCGATATTGGTCAATACGGGATTGTCATCAATCGTTATGGAGCCATCTACATTTGCCAGCGAGGACAGACCATCCAAATTGGTTAATGCCGAAGCGCCACGAATAATCAGGTGGCCTACGCTGTTGAGTGAGGAAAGCCCATCCAAACTGGATAAAACGGGAGGGCTGCGAAAATCTAACACACTTTGAACGCTCTTAATCGCGGACAAGCCATTAAGATTTGTTATGTCCGCGCCACCAATACGCAGGGACCCGGTGACATTGTCACAAGTGCCGCCACTGCCGTAAGTGGCTTGAAAACCATCGACTTCAGCTTGGGATGAAAGCGTGATAGTTGCTTGTGAACAATCTGCGGCCAGTGCATTGCCGGCGCATAAAAACATGGCAAGCAAGAGCAAGGAAATGCCGCTGACTGAAATTGATTGTCGGTGCTTTGTAGTTGTTATCAGGTATGAGATGCGCATTCCTGTCCCTTCGTTAAGAATGTAGTTTTTCGGCTTACCTTGACGGGTACTTTTTCGGGATTGGTATCCGCCGGGATGTAGCGTATTAAAGTGAGAACTTTGAGTGCAGAACGGTCATATACCCCGGCGGGTACCGATTCGATGATTTCGGGGTTGAATACATTGCCGTTTGAATCGATCAGGTGTTGAACAATAACGTAACCGCAACCGGCAACGGGCTTGAATCCAGGGGATTCCCGGAACTTGATGGTTTCTTTCTTTGGCTGCCAGTAAACCTTTAGCTGGTCTTCACTTACGACCAGGATATCGGATGCAAAGTATGCTTGCGGAACGCTCGCGCAAGCGTAAAGCCCGGCAGAAATGAGATATGCGACAATTCCTTTGCGCACACTCCCTCCTTCAACACGTATATAAATCTCAACCCCGAGCCGACTATAACAACTCTCCACGATACCTGCTTGATATAGATCACCCGTTGGTGCTTTGCAGGGCGTTGGTTGTAGTTTTTCTTTTCAATAGGCGCCGCTCCTCGGCAACTGCTCCTGCGCTTCTAATGACGAAGTGCGAAACTGACACAATCGCGCCGCACATCCATGTGCTCTATCGCGATATACCGCACATCCTGTGCATAACCGTTCGTCCTGAACATAAAAAAAGGTGCGCCGAAGCGCACCCTGAAAGTCCTCCTGTCGAGGCTGGGGCTTTAGAAATTCTGCAGGGTCCAGCCGTGTGTCCAAGCTGCAGCGCCCGAGTCTGAGAACGCGCCGATGTAATCGACTGCATCAAAGAACGGTCCGAACGTTGCCTTGTCGATCGGGTAACCATGCAGATAGCTGGCGTCAGCCGGCGGGAACGGTCCGTTCAGCATCGGGTTCATCTGCGAGTTGCCCGGCTGTGCTTCGAACCAGGATTGTACGGTCCAGGGATCGCCCGCCTCTTCGACGAAGGGGGTGGCGCAGTTCAGGATCGTATTTTCCATGGTCAGGTTGCCACTGAGCGAGCTTGGCGGCGTACCCGCATTGGTGAAGGTTGCCGCGCTGTCGATATCGAGACAGCTGCCGAAATCGGTAAAGATGGCGTTGGTGACCTTGACGCCGGTACCGCGGCGGAACAGTGCGCCGTTGGTGTCGGAGCGTCCGATGAATGTCGCATTGGCGATCCATGGTTGAGCGCGCGGCGTTGCATCGTTGTCGTTTTCATAGTTATCCGCCTCGATGCCGTTGTCGGCGCCGATTTCGATATTGCTATCCTGTATCACGAGTACGTTCTGCAATTTGCCTCTCCAACCATGGGTCCAGTCGACGCTGTCATCCTCGGCCGAGGTCAGCACCAGGTTCCTGGCATTGACGGTGCCGCCGAAAAACTCGACCGCGTCGTCCGCATTGGCGTGGACCTGTATGTTTTCAACCACGGTGCCGTCTCCGACGCCCTGGAAGGCAATACCGTTCAGTTCGTTTTCATCGGAATACAGGATGCCGGCGAACTGCACGCGCACGTAGCGGAGTACGCCGCTGCTGTCGTGGTCGTCATCACCACCGAATGTGCCGGAACCACCCTCACCCAGCGCGGTGCACTGCCCGAGGTTGGGGCAGGTGTTGATCGTGGCCTTGCCATTGATGGTCATACCACCCCAGTCACCGGCTGCACCCGGATTGACCGGATCCGAGGCCGTGTACTGGCCGGTCATGACGATCGGTGCGTTTGGTGTGCCTTCGGCAAAAATCTTGGCGCCGCGGGAAATACCGAGCAATGACTCGCCGATGCCGATGATACGGGTACCCGGATCGATGGTGATGGAATTGGTGTTGTCAGCGCTGTCTTTTAAACCGATGAAAACCGGGGCCGTAAGAACCCACAGCGTGTCGTTGGTCAGGTGCAGGTCCTGGGTGTACTCTCCACCTGGAATAATACAGGTGCGGGGGTCGGCGCCAGCCGTGGCGAAAGACGGGCAACCGGTGAAAGGCTGCTGGTATACGCACTGGCTCAAGGGCACGCCAAAAACGGCGTCCTGCGTCGAGTTCTCGGTCAGGCTGCCATCTGCTACGTGCGTGGATGTCCAGCTCCAGGTCATGTCGCTACAGCTGTTCATGGTCAGCGTCGCGGTTCCCCAGCTGCCATCGGTCGTGGACGGATTGCCGATAACCGCACCAAAGCTGCCGCCTTCTACCAGTTCCAGTGGAATGTCGAACTGAAAAATCACCAGCGTATACAGTGGCGGCGCCCGTGATCCAGAACGGCGCACCGGTTGTTTCGTCAAAGGTGTAGAACGCGGCGAAAAGCACACCGGCCTCAGGGCCGGTCGGTA
This sequence comes from uncultured Gammaproteobacteria bacterium, assembly GCA_963801195.1. Taxonomy (GTDB): domain Bacteria; phylum Pseudomonadota; class Gammaproteobacteria; order Xanthomonadales; family SZUA-36; genus SZUA-36. The sequence goes on from CAWDDX010000005.1 coordinate 378,288, forward strand.
TGTATTGCAGACCGAGGCCGCGGCGTGAACCTGCACCTTGTTCATAATAAAAGCCATTGACCCAGCCATCGATAAAGTCTGCCTTTACGATACTTGCGCTGAGCAACATTGCCAGCCCCAACAGGAGACCGTTAAATCGATTCATAGCACTCATCATTCAGATCCTCTTCTGTTTTTAAAGAAATGTTCCGTCAGCCCCATAACGGCATTCGGTCAGGAGCGCATATTAGTCCCCGTTCTTTTCAAAACCGTGACTGTTTGATTACAACTTTGTGACATGGAGTAGCGAGAGGATTTGTGGGGTAAATCGCACTGCTGTCGCACTTATTCCAGATGCCAAGTGCCGGAGCAAAAGTCAATCGCGAGGTTGTGTGACATTTACTTCGTCCGGAATTCAATTCTTCTTTGCCGGGACCGCCAAGGTGGCGCGGTGTCTTGTTTCAGGACGCGGCATGAACCCGTCCTGGGGCCTCGAGCTCGGCTCCCTGTCTCGCACGGTCCTGAAACAAGACACCGCACCCCCTCGGCTATGTGTGTGCAGTCGGTGCAATGCTTTCTATCAGCCGATGGCAACTCCGTGTCAGAGCCGGGGTGGGTATCCACTACCAGGACCGTGCGAGACAGGAGGTCGAGCCCGAGCCTCCAGGACGGATTCACGGCGTGTCCTGGTAGTGGATACCCGCCCCGGCTCCTTCCGCTGATTTTATGTGGGACAGCAATGGGTAAATCGGCTTTGTGTCACATGATTGTCACACGGGCTTCCTATACTGCCGCCGTTGAAACGGTCCAGAGCCGTCGACGAGTCACACCCTTTTATATGAGTTATTTCAGGAAAACAGACATGAAGAGTCTAATAAAACTGCTGCCTCTGTGCGGCGCCGTCCTGGTCATGACGGCCACCGCGCAGGAATCGCAGGAGACACTTGCGCAACGGCTGGTTACTTTGCGCGGCCAGGTAGACGAATTGCAAAGCGATCTGGACATCAGGCGCGAGGAACACAAGAACCGCATGGTCTACCTGACCTCGCAACTGGCGGAACTCGAAGCCAATAAGGACCGCGAAGCATTAAGGGTCACCCAGATGCGCGAAAACCTGGATACCTTGCGCGAGAAAATCGCCAGTGGCGGTGTAAGTTCCGAAGAACTGCTGCCGTTTGCGCGCGAGCAGATCGCCGGGCTCAAGACACACATTGCCAACGGCTTTCCATTCAAGACAGTCGAGCGCATGGCCGAACTCGATGAACTCGACAACCAGTTGCGCAACGGCGTAATCACCGCACAGCGCGGTATCAACCGTTTGTGGGCCTTTATCGAAGACGAAATACGTATCTCGAAGGAAAACGCCATCTACTCGCAGTCCGTATTGATCAATGGCAACAACGTGCTGGTGGATGTCGCCAAGCTCGGCAGCGTGATGATGTTTTTCCGCACCCGCGACATGGAATATGGCCGCGCGGTTCACACCACTGCCGGCTGGCGGTTTGAATTGTTGACTTCAAGCGGTGACCAGGAACAGGTCGCAAAGCTTTTCGATTCGCTCAGGAAACAGATCAGGCAGGGCTACTTCGAACTGCCCGCCGCACTTCCGCCACGCATGGAGAACCCGTCATGAAAATATTGACGACACTGCCCGGCGTGATCTTTGTGACCGGTTTGCTCATAACCGGCAATGTCCATGCACAGGAACCGGCTGATCCGCAAACCAGTGTTGCCGCGTCCCCTGCGCCTCAAAAGGTCAATGCAACCGGTGCGATGGACCAGCTCGAAGCCGCCTACCAGAAGGAATACGCCTTCCTCGAGGCGCAGTTGCGGGATTTGCGCAAACGCAGTTCGGACTTCGATGCGGAGGCAAACCGCGACGAGGCCGACAAGCAGGCTAAAATTGACCGCGTCGAAGGCGAGTGGATCAACCTGCAGTCGGAAGCCGACCGCACACAGGCGCTTCTGAACGATGCGGATCGTGAACTGGAATCGGTCGAGGACGCCCGCACCACGTTGGAAGCGACATTTTTGCAGGCCGAATCTACGCTCGAGCCCTTTCAGTTGGAAGCGTTGTCTTCGGGACCGTACACCACCGGTTCGGATGGGCAGCGAATCGAAATCCTGTTTGGACAGGCCCTCGGCTTGCTCACCAGGATCAGCCGGGTTTCCGAGTCAGCGGGTACGTTTTTCCTGACGGACGGCACCGAGGTGAGCGGACGTATTTTACGCATCGGCAACATCGCCGCTTACGGCATCAGCGACAACGGCAGCGGCGCACTCGCCCCCGCGGGTGAAGGCCGTTTGAAAATCTGGCCGAAACCTACTGCGAGTGCTGCTGAGTCATTGGCGAACGGACGGACCCCGGCACTGCTGGATGTATTCCTTTTTGAATCCGAAAACAGCGCCATCGAAGAACACGCCGGCAAGACGCTGTTGGGCGTCATCAACAGCGGTGGATCGATCGCCTGGATTATCGTCGCACTGGGTGCGGTCGGTCTCGTGCTGGTGTTCTTTCGTTTCATGTTTCTCCGCAATGCCGGTGCTGCCACCGGCAAAATCGTAGAACAGGTGGGTGCACTGGTAAGAAAAGGCAAAATTGCGGAAGCATTGGAGACCTGCAAAAAGTTCAAAGGCGCAACCGCTCGCGTCGTGTGGATGGCGGTCAGCAACCTCGAGCGGGACCGGGCCCACCTCGAAGATATTATTTCCGAGGCCATCCTGCATGAATCATCCCATTTGAACCGTTTTGGCGCGATGATACTGGTCATTGCCGCGGTCGCCCCGTTACTCGGTCTGCTGGGCACGGTGACGGGTATGATTACCACCTTTGACATCATCACCGAGTTTGGCACGGGTGATCCCAAGCTGTTGTCCGGCGGCATTTCAATCGCCCTGGTGACGACCGAGGTCGGCCTCGCCGTCGCCATTCCCGCGCTGCTGGCCGGCAATATCCTTTCCGGCTGGTCGGAAAGCATCAAGGACGACATGGAAAAAGGCGCCCTCGGCGTGATCAACCAGTACAAAGAACACCGGCGCACGGTCTGAACCATGTTGCAGTCGTTTCTGAAAGAGTTCCTTGGCTACATGGAAGCCGGCGGCTGGGTGATGCCGCCGCTGGTTTTCCTGTTGCTGGCACTCTGGTTTGCCATCGGCTACCGCTTCACCGCCTTGCAACGCGGCACCAAGCGCGGTGTCAGGACCCTGATCGATCGTATCGAGCGAAAAAAGAAATACTCGGATGACGGCGTCATTGTCAGGGCCGTCAGGAAAGGCATCAAGCTGCGAAAAAAGGGCCGAATCGATTTGCGCAGTTTTCTGGACGATGCCTTCGCCGAGGAGGAAAAGGAAATCCGCAAGTTCCACGTGCTGATCACCACCATCGTCATGGTGTCTCCGCTACTGGGTCTGCTGGGTACGGTCATCGGCATGATCGAGACCTTCGATTCGCTCGGCGACATGTCGCTTTATTCGCAGTCGGGTGGTATCGCCGGCGGTATTTCGCAGGCTCTTTTCACCACCCAGATGGGCCTGGCGGTTTCGATTCCCGGCCTTGTGGTCAACGGGATCCTGTACCGCCGCCAGAAAGACATCGAACTGGAACTGGCCCAGATCAAGGACATCCTGTGCACTGACCGGATGCCCAATTTACCAAGCATCGAGGAGTCTGCAGATGCGTTATCGTGAAAAGAAGGAATCCATACAGGATATCAATATCAGCCCGTTGATCGACATGGTCTTCATCCTGCTGATCTTCTTCATGGTATCCACCACCTTCGTGAAGGACATGAAGCTCGATCTGAACCGTCCGGCGGCTTCCTCTTCCTCGACCGCTTCGACCAAGGCCATACGTCTGTACATCGACAACCAGGGCGAGATTTACCTCGACGGTGAACCCGTAAGGGTATGGGTGGTGCAGAGCCGTATTCGCGACCTGCTCGACGCCAGCACTTCGAAGTCGGTGCTGGTAGTCACCGACGAAGGCGTCCCGGCAGGACGTCTCGTCGAGGTCGTCGACCAGGCCAGGCTGGCCGGGGCCACCGACGTCGGCGTGGCAACGGTACAGGAAGCCGGGGAAGGCTGAGCATGAAACGCAGCGTCAGACTGCGCCGTCTGCTGATGGCTTTTGTATCGATGGTGCTCGGTACCGTGCTGGTGCTCGGCACGGTGATTCTGATCAACCGTTTTTCCGAAGGTCTCGACCGCCAGGGTGCGGGAGATGAGGACCAGATCATCTTCAACCGCAAACCGCCGCCGAAAAAGCAGGTCGTTCAGAAACCCAAGCCCAGGCCAAAGCCAAAACGCAGCGCCAGCGCACCGCCGCCACCGTTTGCAGGGCTGGGGACGAATCTTTCGGGTATCGATTTCGGTCTGCCGGCTTTCGATATGTCGGACCTGAACGCGCTGGATGACGATTTGCTGGGTGGGGCCAATGGTGTGGTGATGACCGACGATACGGTCGATGACCCGCCGCGTGCGACCTTCCAGGCGCCGATGGTCTATCCGCCACGCGCCAAGGCCAAGGGCGTCAAGGGTTATGTCGTGCTTTCACTGCTGATCGGCGTCACCGGTGATATCGAGCAGGTGACGGTGATCGAATCATACCCCGAGGGGATATTCGACGAGGCCGCCTTGCAGGGTATCAACCAGTGGAAATTCTCACCGGCCATGTACCAGGGCAAGGCGGTGCGGGCGTGGGCGAGACAACGTGTCAGGTTCGACCTGAGCTGAAGGTGACGAGGTTAAATCGTGAATAAATTCAAATACCTCGTGCTGCTGGGCTGCCTGTTGTCGCTGCCCCTGATGGCGGCAAATAAGGAAGAGGTCAATTACCTGGACCTCGCGGCGCTGATGCTGCGCGACGGCAATCTCGACCGCGCCGTCATCGCACTCGACCAGGTCGATGTCGATAATGAAAACACGGATTTATTACGTTATTACACCTTGCGCGGCATGGCGTACCTGCGCCGCAACGAACCGGAACTCGCCGCCCCGGCGCTGGAAAAGGCCGTCGCGACGGGTACCGCCGAATCGGTTGTCTATGTCTACCTCGCACAGGTCTATTTCCAGCTCGAGCGTTATCGTGATGTGTTGAACACACTCGATGCGGCGGGCCCGGAGCTGGCAAAGGTGGCTTCGGTTTATCACATGCGCGCGCAGTGTTACTGGTTGTTGCAGGAACCGGCGATGGCCCTGGCGACGCTGGATACCGCAAGCGATTTATTTCCACAGGAGTCCGGGTTTTTACGCCGCAAGGTGTTTTTCCTGATCGAACTGCGTTTGTACAGGGAAGCTGCGGAACTGGGCCGTATATATCTGCAGGAAAGCGCTGGAAAGCGTGAGGATTACGTGGCTCTCGGCAACGCGATGCGCGCCGGCGGTGAACTGGACGAGGCCATCGTGCTGCTGGAACAGGCCAGGCTGATGTATCCGGGCGACGCGGATGTCAACAAGGTTTTAGCGCGCGCCTATCTCGACAAGGGTCAGGTCAACACGGCTGCCGAGCTCATCTACGAAGCCTCGCTGCTTGACCCGTCACTGACCGGTGAGGCTTCCGAGTTATACCGGCGTGCGGGCCGGCCGCATCGTGCGCTGATGTTGAACGGCCAGATTTCCGACCAGCAGGTCAAATTCCGACAACGGCTTGCCCTGTTGCTCGAATTGCAGCGTTACGAACAGGTCGCGGCGATGGACAGGGATCTCACGCGGGTCGGCCTGATCGACGATGAAGATATCCTTTACGCACTGGCTTACGCGGAGTTCAAGACCGGTGATTTCGAAGCCACCGAACGGCATTTGCAGAAACTCACGCGACCCGACCTGTTTCGCAAGGCCGCCGAATTGCGCCGGGTCATGCAGGATTGTTCAGGAGACAGATGGCAGTGTCTGTGAGATTGAAAGGACGGGCCACGGGTCTCTGGCTCGCGGCGCTGCTGGGCTGCCTGTTGATCTCGATGGCATTTGCACAGGAAGCCGGCCTGACCCTGTACGTGTTCAAAAAAGGTCTGCCGGTCGACAATATCGAAGTGCTGGTCGACGAAGTCGTCGAAGGCTGGACCAACGACCAGGGTGTGGTAGTTCTCAATGTTCCCGCAGGATTGCACTCACTCGAGCTGCGTGAGCAGGACCTGGTGGTACTCGACCAGCAGATCATCGCGCACGAAGGCGAGGTCAGCCAGTGGATCGTCAATATCACGCGTGGTCTGAGCGCGCTCACCGATGTCGAGACCTCGAGTCTCAAGGGCATGGTCGCAGCCCCGGCTGAACAGGCCGCCGCCGATACCAACGCCAGTCCCGGTAAATTGTCGGGAAAACTGGCCGATACCCGTGACGGCAGCCCGGTCGAAGGCGCCCGCATCTTTATCTCCGGCCAGTCGAACGACATTCGCAGCGGCGAGGATGGAACATTCAGCGTGGATTTGAACAGCGGCAAATACTCGGTTTCTGTACTGCATTCCGGTTTCAATACCATCACGCGCGATGAAATCGAAGTGACACCCGGGGGCGAGGCGATGATCGAACTGGAGCTGACGCCCAGCGGCTCGGAACTGACCGAATACGTCGTCGTCGAGCCGTATATCGCGGGCAGCCTGGCATCGGTGCTCGAGGAACGGCGCAGCGACGTGGCGGTGGCCAATATCCTCGGCGCCGAGCAGATTTCCAAGGCGGGCGACAGCGATGCGGCGGGTGCACTGAGCCGTGTGACCGGCCTGACGCTGGTGGGCGGCCGCTACATCTATATCCGCGGACTCGGCGAGCGTTATTCGAGCACGCTGCTGAACGGCGCGAACGTACCCAGCCCGGATGCAACCCGCAGGGTGGTGCCGTTGGACCTGTTCCCAAGCGGGATTATCGACAGCATATCTGTGCAGAAGGGTTACACGGCAAACCTTCCGGGTGAATTCGGTGGCGGCGCGGTGCTGTTGCGTACCCGCGGCGTACCAGAGTCTTCGTTCTTCAATGTCGAGTTTTCCCTGGGCTATCGCGAGGGCACGACATTCAAGAAAGGTCTCCGTTACGAGGGCGGCAGCCGTGACTGGACGGGTTACGACGACGGCACGCGTGCGGAGTCGAAAGCGCTCAAGGACGCCACTGCAGATGGTATGCAGTTGAAGCCCTACAACCGTTTCACCGGTGAGGGCTACACACCGGAAGAACTGCAAGTGGTCGGTGATTCATTGCCGGTCATTTACGATGTCGTGCCGAAAAAAATCGGCCCCAATATCGGCTTTTCGGCCGCAGGCGGTTATGTTCACGAGCTGAAAAATGGCTGGCGCCTGGGTTTCCTGGCCGCCACGCACTACAAGGATGAATGGCTGACTTTTACCCAGCAAAGAACCGACTACATCAATTCCGGCGATGGTGTACTGGAGTCCGAAAATGACTATACCTACAACACCACGGGCAGGAATATCGATCTGAGCGGTTTTGTCACCGCCGGACTGGAGGCGGGTGAAAACCACAAGCTGTCCTACAACTGGATGTTACTGCGCAATACCACCGACAAGGCGGAAATCCAGCAGGGTTATAACAAGGACACGAGCGGCGGAGACGTGCGTTTCACCGAGCTGGAATGGGTCGAACGCCAAATGGAGGCCAACCAGCTACTGGGTGAGCACCAGTTTCCCGCGATCGGTGGTCTCAAGCTCAACTGGCAGTACACAAAGGCCAGTGCAAGCTCCGATGCACCGGATACACGCCGCTACCGGTATGATCCGGATACGCTGACACCCCCGGAAGACGATTTCATATTTTCCATTCGCAATGACAGCAACCAGCGCCGCTGGTCCGGACTTACGGATGACAGCACCAGCTGGAACATCGACCTGCAACAGCCTATCGGTATCTTCGACACGCTCGATATCGCAGTGCTGGCAGGCTATAGCAAGGTCGACAAGTCGCGTGATTCCGTTATCCGCCGGTTTTCCTTCAAGTCCAAGGGGTCTGTTTCGGGCAACATCGACCTGCGCCGGAACCTGTCGGTGGAGGACATTATTTACGATCAAACCATCCTGCCCAATGGCTGGCAACTGGAAGAGGTCACCATCGCGACGGATGCCTATACGGCCGGCCAGACCATCGACGCGTGGTACGCGGGGTTGGACTTCCATTTTGGCGAGGTACTGCGTGTCGCGGGCGGTATCCGGTATGAAACGTCAGACCAGGCGGTGAGTACCTTCAACCTGTTTGATCCCGACAGAAACCCGGTTGTGTCGGATTTGAGCACGGATGACCATTTTCCGTATGCGACAGTCACCTGGTTCCACGACGATAACCAGGTCCGGTTCAACTATGCCGAGACCATCAACCGGCCGGATTTCAAGGAATTGTCCCCGTCGCTTTACAAGGACCCGATCCTCGACCGTTTCGTCACCGGTAACCCGGATCTGGTGCCGGCCTATCTGACCCATTACGACCTGCGTTGGGATTACTACTTCAACCCGGGTGAGTTCATTTCCCTCGGTGTGTTCTACAAGCAGTTCAAGGACCCGATCGAGTCCGTGATCCTGGCCTCGGCCGAAGCTAACCTGACCTCGTTCGACAACGCCGAGGCGGCGGACAATTTCGGCGTCGAGTTCGAGTTGTACAAAAACCTGGATTTCCTCGATAAATGGTGGAACTGGGGTCCGGTCTGGGAGCGCTTCTATATCAATACCAACTATGCCTGGATCGATTCCCAGATCACGCTGAGCGAAGAGGACGCCAGCATCCAGACATCCAGCCAGCGGCCGTTGCAGGGTCAGTCGCCCTATGTGTGGAATTTGCAGTTCGGCTACGACGATGACGAACGCGACATCCACGCAGCCCTGCTGTACAACGTCTTTGGCGAACGTATCGTCGACGTCGGTGTCAGTGGCGCGCCGGACAAGTATCAGCAACCACGTCCTTCATTGGATTTTGTCTACTCGCAGGGATTTGGCAACTGGAAGTTCAAGGCCAAGCTGAAAAACCTGCTTGATCCGGTTATCGAAATAACCCAGGGCAAGGAAACCACCCGCAGCACGGCTATCGGCCGCGAATATTCAATTGCCGTCGAGTACGAATTCTGATTTCTAGTGACCGTTATCGAGTTCGTCGGTATCGATCTGCCCGGTGATGCGGCGGCGTACGTGTGACCAGGAAACACCGATGCTCAGTACGCAGGCCAGCATGATCTCAATAATGTAGCTGATCACGCGCCGGTTGTCGGCGGACAGGCCAAAGACATCGATGATCAGCCATATCGCCAAACCGAAAAACGCCGCTGCCAGGATAATGCCCAGGAAACCCAACGAGGCACGGGTGGCACGCAACAGGATGACCCAGCCGATCAACAGGATGACCCCGACGAAGGCCTTCAACACGGTGAACGTGGGAAAATTGTCGGCGATCCAGTGGTAGTAGGAATATCCTTCGGGATTGTAGGTGGTGAAAACAACGACGATTGCAAAAATGAATCGCACGATGAAGCTGTCCCAGCCAAAATTGTTGTTATTGGCCATATTTAAATCCTTTCTAGGAGCCTGTCGGGTTTGACCGATCATAGCGAGGGGAAGTCGATTTGAGTCAGATTTTTTGATCTTTTAAGGAGAGTAGCACCGCTATTTGACGCAAAAGAACGGGAAATCTGGCCAAACCCGGCTTTTCCGCACGACCACATGGATGTGGGAGGTAGGGTAACGCATGGAGCAGTTGCCGAGTAGGTCATGTTAAATCCGACAGGCTCCTAGGTCACCGGACCGTTGTAAAAGATCCCTTTGAGAAGGAAGAAAAACAAGATCGCCAATATACCGCCGGCCGGCAGGGTTATGATCCACGAAAGCATGATATTCCGCACGACGCGCAGGTTGAGCGCGCCGATTCCGCGGGCAATGCCGACACCGAGTACCGCGCCGACCAGCGTATGCGTGGTGGAAACGGGTATGCCGGTACCGGATGCGATAACGACTGTCGAGGCGGCGGCGAGTTCAGCCGCAAAACCGCGTGAGGGTGTGAGTTCAGTGATGTTTCTGCCGACGGTCTTGATGACCCGCCAGCCATAGGTCGCCAGGCCCAGTACGATACCCGTGGCGCCGAGCAACAGGATCCAGGTGGCGAGACCGGATGTTTGTGCGACCATCCCCGTCTTGACCGTGCTGACGATCGCCGCGACCGGGCCGACCGCGTTGGCCACGTCGTTGGACCCGTGCGCAAAGGCCATGCCACAGGCCGTGAAAACCATCAGGATACCGAATATTCTTTCCACGTTGGTAAAACGAAAATCCGCGTCCAGGTCAGGATCGACCTTTATTCTTTTGATCGCAACTATCCCGATTGACATCGTTGTGAAGCCGCTGATGATTGCAACCAATACGGATTGGCCAAAGCTCAAATCGAGGCCAACATGCGTGAGACCCTTCAGCAAGGTCACCAGGGCCAATATGAAACCGACGGCAAAAATGTAAAAAGGTACATATTTACGCGCATTTTTTAGCGGGTTCTTGGTGCCGAGGATCAGTTTCTGCACGCTCATGAAAATAAAAAAGGCGAGGAAGCCGGACATCAGCGGTGATATGACCCAGGATGCCGCGATGGTGCCGACCTTTGACCAGTGCACGGCATCCACACCGATACCGACCACGGCGAAGCCGACGATGGCCCCGACGATGGAATGCGTGGTGGAGACTGGCCATCCTTTTCTGGACGCGATCAGCAGCCACACCGCGGCGGCGAGCAAGGCGGCGAGCATACCGAAAATCAGCAATTCAGGGTTTTCCCCCACCGAGGAGACATCAATGATGCCCTTGCGAATGGTCGTCGTTACCTGGCCGCCGGCCAGGAATGCGCCGGTAAACTCGAATACGGCGGCGACCAGTATGGCCTGTTTGATGGTGAGCGCGCGTGAACCAACGGAAGTGGCCATCGCGTTGGCAACATCATTGGCACCGATTCCCCATGCCATGAACAAACCGAAGGCGGCCGCCAGGCCCAAATACCAGAGTGAAAATTCCATTGCTTTATCCCAAAGAGTGCTATCTGGCCAGCATCAGTTGCAGACGGCTGCCCACACGTTGTGCCCGGTCGGCAATTTCGCCGGTACTGTCGATCACTTTGTACAGAAACATGACATTAACCGGGTGCAGTTCATTCTCCAGTTCGAAAAGTTGTCTGCGCAGGACGATTTGTTGTTCGTCGGTTTCCTGTTCGATCGTATCGAGCTTCATCAGTAATTTGCCAACGCGCTTCCGTTCAATTTTGCCAAAACTGGTTTCGATCAACTCGTCCAGTTCCCGGATGGCGTCATGCGCCTGGTGACACGCGTCGACACAACGTCGCATCAGGTTCTTGTATCCGTCTTTCATTGAATCGGGAATGCGCATATCACGCCCGACGATCAATCCGGCAACATTCCTGGCACTTCCCGCTACCATATCCTGCATGGTCAAAACTTCCAGTACGTCGCGTCGGTCTATCGGCATGAAAAGACTGCTGGGCAATCGTAAACGAAGTTCCTTTTTGAGTGCGTCGGCTTCATTTTCAATCGCGACGACTCTACGCTGATGTTTCGCGCGGGCTTCATGGTCATCGTTTAGTACCGCCTCGGTGAATGGAATCAGTTCATCGACACAGGTGACGATCTTTTCCATGTGTTCCTGCAAAGGTCCGACGGGTGATTTTCCAAATATCCCGCTGAGATAACTCTTTGTCATTCTTATTTCCTTTCAGGTCCTGGCACGGGTGTGTGGACCGTTTGAATTGGGTTTTGTCATTTTACATCAGGCTTACAACGGGATTGTAACAAATCTGTCATATTTTCCGATTACTATGCAGCGATGAATTCAGCCTTCAAAAACGGTCCGGCTCCGCTCGGCGCGCGGTCGGATAAATTTCACCGTTGGCGAAGCCGTAAGGATACCTTTGCAAAAAGAGTAATCGGCATGGGTGGCCTGATGGTCATCGCCGCCGTGTTGCTGATTCTCTTCTACCTCGTATACGTTGTAACGCCACTGTTTGTACCGGCTTCGATGTCGCAGAAAAGTATCGGAAAAAATCCGGCCTGGGGTAACGGTGACACGGTATTTCTTTCACTTGAAGAACAGCAACAGGTCGCTATGCGGGTCAGTCGCGAAGGACTGGCCGAATTTTTCAGCCTGGATGATCTTTCCGTTTTGACATCAAAAATGCTTGCAAATGGCACCCAGCAGGTCGCGGACGTGGCCGAGGCGCAGGGCAATAGCGGGCTGGTAGCCGTTGCATTCAGCGATGGTGGGGTCAGTTTGTTACAACATCATTACACTACGGATTTTTCTTCCGGCGTCGATTCGCGGAAGATCGTTCCAACGCTGGAGTTTCCTTACGGCACGGATCAGCGTGCGCTGGTACCCGGTGGCGGCGTCATCGCCGTGGCCTTGTCGGACAGTGACTCGGAGCTCCTGCTGGCAGCGGCGGCCACTGGCGGACGGGTGCGGGTCGAATTGAATACAAAGCAGGAAAATTTCCTCAGCGGTGAGATCAGTCTCGAACCTTCGGCCAAAGACCTCGATGTGGATTTTGAAATTACCACCATCGGTGTCAGTCAAACACACCGCTGGCTTTACCTCGGTGACGCGCACGGACGGGTGCACTTCATCGAGATTGACAGCATGACGGAGAAGCAGGTGGTTGCTGTATCCGCCGCCGCCATCACCAGCATGAACATGTTACTGGGCGGTATTTCGGTACTGGCCGGTGATGCCAATGGGGTCGTCACGCAATTGTTCCCGGTGCGGGCAGAGGACAATGAATACAGCCTGGAAATCATCAGGCGTTTTGAAAGCGGTCAGGGCGCGATCGCACGGATCATTCCGGAACAACGCCGCAAGGGATTTATCTCGCTGGATGTCAACGGCAACCTGGCGATTTATCACAGTACGGCCGGGCAACTGGTGCTGCAACAACAGCTGGCCGGTGGCAGGCCGGCGGCGCTGGCGCTGGCGCCGCGTGCGGCCGGTCTGTTGCTTGTCAATAACGACGGCAGTGCCGACTTCATGGATATCGACAATGAACATCCGGAAGTTTCCTTTTCTTCACTTTGGTCAAAGGTCTGGTACGAAAACTACAAGGAACCCGAGTATGTCTGGCAGTCATCCGCTTCCGATAATGGATTTGAGCCAAAGTTCAGCCTGACGCCGCTGGCGTTTGGCACGCTCAAGGCGGCACTCTACGCGATGCTGTTTGCCCTGCCGCTGGCCCTGGCCGGTGCGGCGTTTACCGCTTACTTCATGTCATCGTCCCTACGCAGGATGGTCAAGCCCACCATCGAGATAATGGCCGCGTTGCCGACCGTCATTCTCGGCTTCCTGGCAGGTCTGTGGTTTGCGCCGTTCCTGGAGGAAAACCTTGCCGGCGTCCTGGCCCTGTTGTTGGTCATGCCCGCGGGACTGCTGGTTTTCGCATGGATTTGGACCCGTGCCGGGTGGGCTGTCAAAGACTACGTGAAAGAAGGTTGGGAGCCCGTGCTGCTACTGCCGGTGCTGGTGGTGCTCGGCTACCTCTCGATAAAATTCGCCGGCCCATTGCAGGACCTGTTTTTCCAGGGGGACTTGCGGACCTGGTTGAGCCGCGAGGCGGGTATCTCCTATGACCAGCGGAATGCGATGGTGGTCGGTTGCGCAATGGGCTTTGCCGTGATCCCGACGATATTCTCGATTGCCGAAGACGCTATTTACGGTGTGCCAAAATCCCTTTCCGACGGTTCCCTGGCGCTGGGCGCCACACCCTGGCAAACCCTGGTCAGGGTCATACTGCCAACCGCCAGTCCCGGCATGTTTTCGGCGGTGATGATTGGTCTCGGCCGCGCGGTGGGTGAAACCATGATCGTCCTGATGGCCACGGGCAATACGCCCATCATGGATTGGAACCTGTTTGAGGGTATGCGTACGCTGGCGGCGAACATCGCAGTCGAGATGCCCGAATCCGCCATGAACAGTTCGCACTACCGCATCCTGTTCCTGGCAGCACTTGTGCTGTTCCTGTTCACTTTCGTGGTCAATACCGGTGCCGAACTGATTCGCCAGCACCTGCGTGAAAAGTACAGTTCACTGTGAGCCCGGTTCTATGAAAGCACTTTTCAAGTGGATTGCCGAAGGCACGCCCTGGGTTTGGCTGAATGCCGCAGCGGTGAGTGCCTGCATCCTGCTGGTCGGGGGATTGCTGCTGTTGATCGGTGTGCGTGGCATGGCGCATTTCTGGCCGGTGGCGGTGCAGGAAATCGTTTATCAGCAAGTGGATGGCAGCGAGCTTGTACTGACCGGCCAGGTACGTGAGCGCGAGGAAGTGACGGCTCTCCGTCTGCGGGAGTCCGGTCTCACAGTTGCCGAAGACACCGAGTTTGTGACCCGTATCCTGCTGAAAACCGGCAATCGAGACATTTTGGGCCAGGATTTTCGCTGGATACTCGAACCTTCGATCAAATCCATCGGCAAACCCCGCAGCATGGTGGTATTGGAACGCGAGGAGTGGGGTGTTTTTATCGGCAGGTTGATCGGCGTCAAGGAAGCGGGGGAATTGCTGGAGAGTTCCGACACCTGGGGCGAATTTCAACGTCTCCTGACACATGCAAACAGTTTGCGGGATGAGATTCGCGACCTGGAAAAAAGCAAGATCGGCAGTATTAATTACCGCATCGATCGCCTGCGTCTGAAACAGCGCGGTCTCGAACTCAAGGGCAAAGATACCGCGGCGAACCTGGCCCTGATAGACCAGGACCGGACGCAGTTGAAAGAGGAATACAATCGCCTGGAAGAAGAACTGGGTCGTCTGTACACCGCTCTGCGGCGTGACGCGGTGATTGTCAGCACAGCGGATGGTGCGGAGCATGAGCTCATGATGTCATCGATCGTCGATGCGTATCGCCCGAACCAGATGAATTTCTTTGGCAAGATCGGTTATTTTTTCCATACGCTGTGGAAATTTGTTTCTGACGACCCCCGCGAAGCAAATACCGAGGGCGGGATATTTCCGGCCATATTCGGCACTGTCCTGATGGTGTTGCTGATGAGCCTGTTCGTTACCCCGCTGGGTGTGATCGCCGCGGTTTATTTGAAAGAGTATGCGCGCCAGGGGTTCTTCACCCGTTTTATCCGCATTGCCGTCAATAACCTCGCCGGTGTTCCTTCCATCGTCTATGGCGTATTCGGGCTGGGCTTTTTTGTCTATACGCTCGGTGGCAGCATCGATCAGCTGTTTTTCCCGGAAGCGTTACCCGCGCCGACGTTTGGAACGGGCGGATTGTTCTGGGCGTCCCTGACGCTGGCGTTGCTTACCTTGCCGGTGGTCATCGTCTCGACCGAGGAAGGGCTTTCAAGAATTCCACGCAGCATACGTGAAGGCAGTCTCGCGCTGGGCGCCACGCAGTGGGAAACGCTTTGGCGGACGGTTTTACCGATGGCTTCACCGGGTATCATGACGGGGTTGATTCTGGCCGTGGCCAGGGCGGCCGGTGAAGTTGCCCCGCTGATGCTGGTCGGTGTAGTTAAACTGGCGCCGGCTTTGCCGCTGGATGGCAATCCGCCATTCCTGCACCTGGACAGAAAATTCATGCACCTTGGTTTTCATATTTACGATGTGGGTTTTCAAAGTCCCAACGTGGAGGCGGCAAGACCGCTGGTTTACGCGACCGCCCTGTTGCTGGTTGTCGTCATCGTGCTGTTGAACCTGGTCGCCATACAGGTGCGCAACCGCTTGAGTGAAAGATATCGTGGACTCGAATCATGAAACAAAAAACTGAATTACAGGCAGAACAGGCTGCACAAAAGCGGCTTACGCTACCGACTGCAGTAACGGTCACCGACCTGGATTTGTATTACGGGCAAACCCGTGCGCTGAAAGAGGTCAACCTGGTCATACCGGAAAAACAGGTGACTGCCTTTATCGGTCCCAGCGGCTGCGGAAAATCGACGCTGCTGCGTTGTTTCAACCGTCTCAATGACCTGATCGACGTATGTCGTATCGAAGGTGAAATCCTGCTCAATGGCCGTGATATTTATGCCGAAAATGTCAACGTGGCCGAATTGCGGCGAGAAGTGGGTATCGTTTTTCAGAAACCCAATCCCTTCCCCAAGTCCATCTATGAAAACGTCGCATACGGCTTACGCATCCAGGGTGTCAACAAGCGCCGCCAACTTGACGAAACGGTCGAATGGGCCCTCAAGGGCGCAGCGTTGTGGGAAGAGGTCAAAGACCGCCTGAACGACTCCGCGTTTGGCTTGTCCGGCGGTCAGCAACAGCGGCTGGTCATCGCCCGGGCGATCGCGGTACAGCCGAAATGTATTCTCCTGGACGAACCCTGTTCGGCGCTTGACCCGATATCGACGCTGAAGGTGGAGGAGTTGATTGCCGAGTTGAAATCACAGTATACGATCATCATGGTGACGCATAATATGCAACAGGCGGCGCGGGTTTCTGATTATACTGCTTTCATGTACATGGGCGAATTGATCGAGTTCGGTGAGACCGACCAGATATTTACCAAACCACGTCATAAGAAGACGGAAGATTACATTACCGGCCGTTATGGCTGAGAAATTTGAGGATTATTAGATGAGTGATCTGCATCTTGGCCAGCACATATCCCGCCGGTTCAACGAGGAACTGGAGGGTGTTCGCAGCAGGGTATTGCACATGGGCGGGATCGTCGAAGCCCAGTTGTCCAATGCGCTCAGGGTTCTGGTGAATAAGGAGACTGCACTCGCGAAGGAAGTCACGAGCGCCGATACGATCGTCAACGCACTGGAAGTCGAGATCGACGAGGAGTGCACCCGGATCGTCGCGAGACGCCAACCGGCGGCAACGGACTTGCGTCTTGTTATCTCGGTGATCAAGACCATCAGCGACCTGGAACGCATGGGTGATGAGGCCAAGCGCATCGCTATCATGTCGCGCAATGAAATGGATGGTGCGATGGATGACAATTTGCGCACCGATCTGGAACACATGGGCGACCTGGTGCGCGAGATGCTGCGCCAGGTACTGGATGCGTTTGCGCGAACCGATGTCGATACGGCCATCGCCGTTGTCAAAGCGGACAAGAAAGTCGATAAGAAATACAAGAAGATCTTCAAGCAGCTGATCCAGCGAATGGCCAAGGAACCGCAGTCGGTACCGGCGGTCATGAACATCATGTGGGCGGTCCGTTCGCTGGAGCGTCTCGGCGACCGTTGCCAGAATATTGCCGAGCACGTCATCTACATGGTGATCGGGACCGATGTACGGCATATCAAGCTGGATGATATTCTGGCGGAAATCGAAGCCCAAACAGAAGCCTGACATCCAGACCAAAGGGCCAGGAACAGATTGGTTCCTGACCCCTGATTTCCCGTCAAGCCGCCAGCTTAACTTTCAGTGTTTCTCTGTTCGCGCCGTTCGGCCCTTCTCGCCTGACGTTCCTCGGCCATGGTTTCCAGTTCCGCACGCTGCGTGTCCGTCAGTTGGGCGTAGACCTGTGACATTGCCCGGCTGGTGTTGAGAAGACGAACGGCTGCCATGTCGCCTTCTTTCCCGGCCAGGGCCGCGACAGCCGGTTCGTCGAAGGTATCGGCCTTGATCAACGCCTTCAGCTGGGTCTGGATGGATTTCATTTCTTTCATGCGCGAACGCTCTTGCGTCTTAAGGCCCTGCATGATGATCCTGATGTTTGCGCTCTGTTCGTCGCTGAGGTCCAGGTGATAGACGGCACGCATCATGTGCTCGACGACCGGCATTTGATGATCTGCACGGCGATGGTGCTGACCTTTCCGGGTGTGTTCGCCCATGCCGTCCTGCGCCATCGCGGTGCCCGCCAGGCTTAAAAAGAGAGTCGCTATAATTGCGTTTGTGATCCTGTTTGTCAGTTTGTTCATCTGTATATTCCTTTTGCAATGGGTTTGGTATGGCTTGCTACAATCAGACAACTTTTCCATGTCTGCTTGGGTTAGGATTTTGTAAATAAAGGTAAAGTCACACCTTTGGAACCAACGTTGAGTAAAATCGGAAGTCATGGCCAAGCGGTGAACATATGACACAGACCATACTCATTGCAGACGACGACACCGAGTTGTGTGAACTGTTGCGCGAGTATCTCGGCCAGGAAGGGTACGATGTAAGGCTCGCGTTTGATGGCGAACAGGCATTGCTTGAATCGAGGCGGCCGGGGCTGGACGCCATGGTGCTGGACATCATGATGCCGCGTATGAATGGCATCGACGTATTGCGCAACCTGCGCAAGGAATCTGAACTGCCGGTGATCATGTTGACCGCACGCGGGGATGACCTCGACCGCATCATCGGTCTCGAACTGGGCGCCGATGACTACCTGGCCAAACCTGCCAATCCACGCGAATTGCTGGCGCGTATCCGCGCGGTACTGCGTCGTTCAAAAAGCCGCTCTATCGCGCCCGTGCTCGAAGTTGACGACTTGAAGCTGAACCAGGCGAAACGGGAATTGCGCATTGATGATGACGTGGCGGAACTGACCAGCACCGAGTTCAGCATCCTGCAATTGCTGTTGCAACGCAGTGGTGAAGTAGTTGAAAAAAAGGACCTGTACCTGGCGGCGCTGGGGCGTGAACCGGTCGCGTACGACCGCAGTATCGATATGCACGTAAGCAACCTGCGCCGAAAACTCGGTCCCGCCAGGGACGGAGGCGAACGTATTGAAACGATTCGCGGCCTGGGTTACCAGTATCGCGGCCACGGCAACTGAACCGTGCCCCGCCTGTTCTGGAAGTTGTTCCTCGCCCTGTGGCTGAGCATCATGGCGTTTGCGATCGTCGTAAGCTGGATCAACCAGGCGGTCATCCTGCGCAATGCCATCGAAGAACCGGCGGCGGCCTTCGAAGACAATCTGACGCGTATCCAGGCAAAACTGGCGGCGGATCTGAAAGCGGGTGGTGAGCGCAATGTAAAACTGACGCTCATGGGTCTGCCGCATGGAATGAATAGCCACGTGTTCGTAGTGGATTCGCACGGCAGGGAATTACTGGGCCGTGAGCGCATGCTGCACAAGCACAAGCAGGGCAGGGTGAAGGTAACAAGCACGCAACTGGTGGCGCCCAACGGGGAGATTTACACACTGGTAACCACCGGGCGCCGCCCGCCCCGCAAATTACTCGCGCCAGGCGCCGAAGGTATCGGCATGCGTCTCGCAGTGGCAGCTGTTATCAGCGCCCTGGTGAGTTTTTTGCTGGCACGCTACCTCGCTTCACCCCTGGGGCAACTGAGCCGTGCCAGCAGACTGCTGGCTACCGGCGACCTGAGCGTGCGGGTCGGCGCACCTCTCGACCAGCGTCATGATGAGTTTGGCCAACTCGCATTGGACCTGGACGAAATGGCCGCCCGTTTGCAACTCCTGCAGCAGTCCAGCCAACGTCTATTACGCGACGTGAGTCACGAATTGCGCTCACCGCTGGCGCGGCTGCGGGTCGCCCTGGAAATCGCCCGTAACAAGGAACCGGTTTTGGTGGCCGACGAACTTGACCGCATCGAACTGGAAAGCGAACGGTTGGAACACCTGGTCAACGAGGTGCTGGGGCTGCTGCGCGAGTCTTCCGGTGCGCAAGACTTGAAACTGTCGGATTTTGATCTGGCGGACCTGTTGCAGGACCTCGTGGGAACGGTCAATTACGAAATTGGAGAGGGTCGCGAAGCCATCGGTCTGCAGGTACAAAGGCCACTGGTTGTGGAAGCGGATCGTGAACTGCTCTGGCGTGTCGTTGAAAACGTTCTGCGCAATGCCCTGCTGCATTCTGGTGACGCGGGTGGCATACGGGTAAATGCAAAACCCCTCGATGCCAAACAGGTCCGGATCAGTGTCCTGGACTCGGGTCCGGGCATCGACGAGGCCCTGATCAGCCAGATATTCGAGCCCTTTTTCCGTGTTGACGAGGCCCGCAACAGGGATTCGGGCGGGCATGGTCTCGGTCTCGCGATCGCCGCCTCAGCGGTGCGGCGTCATGGCGGCAGGATATCGGCGGTCAACCGCAGGGAGGGCGGCCTGGAAGTCCGGGTGGTGTTGCCCATCAGACAGAAATCAGGCTCTTGAGTGTGGAAACGCCGTCACGGCACTGATCGAACCGGCACCAACAACGGCCATCAGCAGACGGTCTACCCCCAGCGCAACGCCCGCACATTCGGGCAAGCCGTGCGTGAGCGCGTTTATCAGGTTCTGATCCTTCTGATAGACCGGCAGGCCGCGCTTTTCGCGTTGCTTGTTGTCGGCGTCGAAGCGTTGTCCCTGCTCGGCGGCATCCGTCAGTTCCTGGTAGCCGTTGGCCAGTTCGATACGGCCAAGATATAGCTCAAAGCGTTCGGCGACCGGGGGGCTGTCACGCCGGATTCTGGCCAGTGCGGCCTGTCCGGCGGGAAAGTCGTAGACGAAGGTGAGACTTTCTTCGGGCAATGCAGGCTGAATAACACTGCTGATCAGCAGGTCCAGCCATTGTCTGTGGTCCAGTTCCAGGCCATTGAAACCGTGTTCCATCGCCCGCTCTGAAAGCACCCGTTCATCCGCCGTGAATGGATCGACACCGGCGTATTGCAAAAACAACTGCCTGTAACTGAGTTCCTGTTGTGGCCACCGGTCAAACTTCCCTCGGCCGCAACGCCTGACGAGTTCCGCGACCTCGTCCATCAGGCGCCGGTAGCCAAGACCGGTCCGGTACCACTCGAGCAGGGTGAATTCGGGGTTATGCGAACGTCCTGATTCTCCGGCGCGGAATACACGGCCAAGTTCAAAAATATCGCCACTGCCCGCGGCCAGCAGGCGCTTGAGAGGGAACTCGGGGGACGTGCGCAGGTAACCACCGTCCCGGGTCCGGATGGACTGGATTTCCGGGTCCGTATTACCTGCCATGGAGATTAATGGGGTCTCGACTTCCATGACACCGCGGACGGAAAAAAACTCGCGTATATCCTGCAACAAGCGTGCCCGCGCTTTCAGTTCGGTGTGACCGGCGTCCGGGCGCCAGCTTTCAGGCGGATTCATGGTCCATATAGTGCAGTTCAAGTTTCAGGCCAGTCGTTTGCAGCGTTTCGATCTCCGTTTCGAGGTCCGCGACGGTCAGGGGATGATTTTCCATCCAGTCCGCTGGCAGGACCAGCACAACACGGTTGTCTTCCAGGCTGATCGTGAAATCCGGGATGCCGTCGTCATCCCGGGTCCTGCAAAAGATCCATGCAAGACGCATGCACAGCAGGGTAAACGTCAAGGCCCTGTGCAGGCGTTCCGGCAGCCTGGCGGCATAATCCGGCGGTATCTCGCGCCGCTGATAGCCGACCAGGGTCGCCAGGAAAAGCTGCTCCTGACGTGAGAACCCGGTCATGTCCGATGCTGCAACCAGGTAGTCGGAATGCTGCTGGTAACTGACATGGGATAAACCCAGGCCGATCTCGTGCAATTCTGCGGCCCAGGCCAGCATGTCCCGGTGTGTGTCGTTCAGACCGGCGTCCGGGGACAACTGGTTAAACAGGTTCAAGGCGGTTTTTCGCACCCGCTTCACCTGGGCCGTGTCGACCGCAAAACGCGACATCAGGGCCTTGACCGCCTTGTCCCTGGGGTCACGGTGTTCAAGCCGGCCCAATTGGTCCTGTAACAGGCCTTCACGCAGCGCATAACGTGAAACCACCAGTTCATCGATTCCCAGGGTCTCAAAACAGGCCAGCATGATGGCAAGGCCGCCGATAAACACGGGTTTCCGGGCGTCACTCAAGCCCGCGATACTGATGTCCTGGATGGTGTCGAAGGACAGCGCTTTCTGCTTTAGCATCTGCAGCGCTGTGTAGGTAACGCCGTTCTTGCACCAGCCATTGACCTCGCACATGATCGCCGCGGAGCGGATGGTCCCGGATGATCCGACGGCGGTTTGCCAACCGGCGTTGCGGAAAACGGTTTGCAGTTCCTGTAGTTCCGCCGCCACTGCACGCTGGGCCTTTTTCAGGGCCTTTTCGGTGATGATTCCGTCGGCAAAAAACCGGTTCGTGACCGAAACGCAACCCGATTGCATACTCTCCATCTCGACGGGGTCGAAATCCTCGCCGATGATCAGTTCGGTGCTGCCGCCGCCGATATCCATGACCAGCTGTTTTTTCCGGTCTCCGGCCACCCACTGGGTGACACCAAGATATATCAGGCGCGCCTCTTCACGTCCTGAAATGATGTCAACAGAACATTCCAGGGCCAGTTCTGATGCGAGCAGGAATTCCTCTGCATTTTTCAAACGCCGGAAGGTCTGTGTACCGACTGCCCGGCGGTTTACTGCGGGAATTCCGCGCAGACGCTGGCCAAAGCGGGACAGACAGGCCAGCGCACGTTGCCGTACTTCCGGGTCCAGGTTCCCGTCCTTGTCCAGTCCTCCACCCAGCCTGACCATTTCCCTGATTCGGTCGAGTACGCGCCACTCGCCGTGTTCACGACGTGCGACCAGCAGGTGAAAACTATTGCTGCCCAAATCGATCGCAGCGTAGGTTCGCAATTGAGGATCAGCTTGCATGGGGCGATTATAGCGTTATGCAGGCGCCAATTTGACTGTTTCTGCTGGTGTTGGTCCGGGCTAGCCCGCATGTTGCACCAGTATCCCGGAGACTGGCGCACGACTGCAGGGATGCAGGAGGTAGGGCAATGTCGGGAACAATTGCCGAGGTCAGGTGCGGTTGGGTGCAGGGCTGGAGTGAGGATCATAGCCATAGCTATGGTCCGAGGGAAGCTCAAGTCCAGGCGTGCCTGAACAAGCCAGGACCGGGATAGGTACCGGGCCGGGTACAAAGTGTACCCTGGGATTCATCAACAAAAATTCCATTTAGGTCAATCGATTCAATTAGATATGGTGAGGCCCGATGCCGACTGGTGCAATATACGGGCTAGTATTTAAAGCTCAAATCCAATTGCAGGCGTTTGAAGCCAATCGGGTCACCGGAATCGATACCAACCTGATTGATGAAATAGGTGAAGTCGGCATTGAAGTTTTTAGCCAGGGCATAACTGCCCTTGATGATGCTGCCCTTGGCATTGGTGCCACCGCCACCGAAGTCTGAATCGGTCAACAGGCCAAGAAGCGAATCTGCTTCGAGTTTCTGGTAGACGTAGCTCAATTGCCATTCACCCTTGTTTTTCGCCGAACCGTAGGTGAAACCCAGGGCATAGGCCGTGTCATTTACATCGACGGCCTGGTTCTGCACCCAGTCGCCAAACAAGAACGCGGGACGGTCGAACAGGTCAAAGTTCAGCTGTGCAAATAACTCCAGTTCCTGATAATCGTAAAGGTAGGTGTCGGTGACCGGGTCATAACTATTGCCATAAAAGTCATTGTCATCACCGTAGAAGGAACCGCTGCCCTTGGTGTCGAAGTTATGGTAGCCCACACCGGCTGTCAGTTTTAACGAATCCCCGATGGGAAGTTTGATACCTGCCTGGGTAATGTAGGCAAAAGACTGCCCGTTGCTGCTGTCGCTTTCAA
The DNA here is from genome assembly GCA_963801195.1 of uncultured Gammaproteobacteria bacterium. Taxonomy (GTDB): domain Bacteria; phylum Pseudomonadota; class Gammaproteobacteria; order Xanthomonadales; family SZUA-36; genus SZUA-36. Next base: position 401,693 of record CAWDDX010000005.1, read on the forward strand.
TCCATGTACCAAGCGCGTTTGCGAAGAATTTGCCGTTATCCCATTCGATACCGGTGCCTTCCGGGCGCCAGTCACTGTCATAGACCAACGCGTTTTTGCCAGCCCTGTATACATAGTTGCTGAATTTACCACCAAAAACATGTGCGTCTTTCAAACCGGACCAGTCAAAGTAGGCAAGGTCCAATTTCAAGTCCTTGGAGGAACCGCCCCCGCCCAGGGTCTGGTTGGAAGAAACCGGGTCGTTACCACCGGATGCCAGTCCGAGACCGACCTCGATCGTTGGCGTCACGTCGGCAATGAGGGCAGCCCTGGCACGAATACGGTTGCGGTCGCGATTTGGTTTCCCTTCGATGTTGAACGCTTCGTAGCGGTAACGGAAGTCACCCTTCCAGTGCATCCTGTCTGTCCAACTGGATGCTTTTGACTTTTCTTTGACTTCGGCTGCCACCGCATCGGTTTTTTCACTGACCTCAGCTACGGTTACAGCGGTTTGCTGGTTGCTTTTTAACAGTTCGGCATTGGCCGCAGTCAATTCACGGTTCTCGGCTTCAAGCCGGTCCAGGCGCTCGCTCAAGGCCATCATCTGGGCCCGCATGGCGGCAATTTCTTCGTCGCTCGCCGCCTGTGCCAGCAAGGGCGAAAGTATCAATAGGACAAAAACTGTGACACTGAATCGACTTTGGATATTTTTATAAGTCACGATGACCAGACTCCTCTATAGGTTTAGTCAGAATTACGACCTGATGTAATCCTCTTGTAACAAACAGGCAATAGTCTTGTCTGGAACAGAGGTTGGTGCTTGTTCAAGTCGCAAATCTCTGGCGATGAATCACTTGTCTGCAGGTGAAAGGGTAGGCAAGTGATTCTTTTTTTAAAAAAACTTCAGCTTCAATTACTCAATCTTCAATACTTCCCTTTCGGCAACTTTTGCCGGTAACGGGATATAGCCATCCTTAACCACGACTTGTTGACCTTCACGTGACAGGACCAGTTTGATGAATTCGTGTGTCAGGGGTGGAAGGGGTTTGCCGGGTGCTTTGTTGACATAAACATAAAGGAATCTGGCAAGCGGATATTTGCCCGAAATCGCGTTTTCAGGATTGGCGGCAACAAAGTCCTTGCCGTCTTCCCTGGACAAGGGAACGGCACGCACCGAGGATGTTGTGTAGCCGATACCCGAGTAGCCGATGCCGTTGACGGATGCACTGACGGATTGCACCACGGATGCCGAACCCGGTTGTTCGTTGACCGTGTTCTTATAGTCTCCTTTGCACAGTGCCTTGTCTTTGAAATAACCATAAGTACCCGATACCGAGTTACGGCCGTAAAGTTGAATTTCACGGCTGGCCCATGAGTCGCCAAGACCCAACTCGCCCCATTTATCGATATCCGCCGGGTAACCACAGGTTCGGGTCGAAGAGAAAATGGCGTCTACCTGTGGAAGCGTCAGGCCTTCGATCGGGTTGTCTTTGTGGACAAATACCGCGAGTGCGTCGATGGCGACGGCAATGGGTGTCGGTTTGTAACCAAATTTTTTCTCAAATGCCTCCACCTCTTTATCTTTCATAAGACGGCTCATCGGGCCGAGGTTCGAGGTGTTCTCGGTCAGTGCAGGCGGTGCGGTTGAAGAACCCGCGGCCTGGATTTGCACGTTCACATTCGGATAGGTCCTTTTGAAAGCTTCGGCCCACAAGGTCATCAGGTTGGCCAGGGTATCCGAACCGACACTGGACAGGTTTCCTGAGACACCACTGGTTTTTTCGTAGGCTGGCAGATTTGCATCTACGGAGGCTTGCGCCAAAACGTTTGAAGCGCCAAGAAGCAATGCGACCGAGGCAAGCATTGGAGTCATTCGGGTATTCATATATTCCACTCCTGGAGTTTTGCATGATTGATGCCGGGTTCAAGCCCAGCAGGTGGCATGTTAAAGGGCTTATGTGACAGTTGTATGACACGTGACAGTTTTATGACAACGCGTGGCCGCTGTGACCCCCGCGTGGACGGTCATTACGGATCTTTGCGGGTGAACCGGGCGTCAGGCTTTTCTTTCGAGCGGAAAAATGCAGCGGAATTCGCTGCCCTTGCCGATTTCACTGTGGATTTCAAATCGTGCGTTATGGCTGTGGAGTACGTGCTTTACGATGGCGAGACCGAGGCCGGTACCGCCCGTTTTTCGGTTGCGGTCATCGCCTACACGGTAGAAGCGCTCGGTGATGCGGGGAATCTCGCGGTACGGGATTCCAACACCGTTGTCAATGACGCTCAAGACCAGTCCTTCTTTTGATTCATGCCAGACCACTTTTATTTTTCCGTTTGCCGGTGTGTAGTTGATGGCATTGACAATGAGATTCTGGAAGGCGCTCTTCAGGTCTGCTTCCGCCCCACTCAGATTCAAACCGGGTTCGACCTTGAAAATAATCTTGTGCCGACCGTGACTCAGGTCCTCTGCCTGTTCGGCAAGCTGTGCCAGCAGGGCCGGTACGTCAACCAGGGCCGCACCTTCGACCCGCTTGGTGTCTTCGAGACGGGACAGTTCGAGCAGGTCTTCCAACAAGTCATGCATTTGATGGGCCTGCGTGGACATCCGCTCGATGGCTTCGGGATGTGGTTCTGAAGGTTGCGCTTTGAGTACTTCGAGGTAACCGAGAAGCACGGTCAGCGGGGTGCGCAGTTCATGCGAAACATTGGCCACCAGGTCGTGGCGGATACGCTCCAGATTACGCACATCGGTAATATTCCGCAGGATCAGCAAACGCTGGTTTTTCCTGAAACGCACGACGCTTAACTGCAAGATGATGTTGTCATCGGCAGGGCAAACGATTTCCAGCGTGCTGTGCAACCTGTCCTGGACGGACAACCAATCGGCGAACGCGGGTTCGCGTATCAGATTTGTCACCGCCTGACCCTTGTCATCAGGCATTTCAAGACCGAGCAGTTTGATAGCGGAGTCATTAAACCAGCTGATAACATCATGGTCATTGATGACCATAGTGGCATCGGGAAAGGCATCGGCCAGGCCTTCGAAATCATCGATAACCTGCTGGTACTGACGATTTCTCTTTATGTTCTGTTTTTGTAAGGATGCAATGCGGTCAAATATATCCGCCCACATTCCAAGACTTTCCGGCGGCTTGTTGTCCCAGGATTGTAACCAGCGGTACAGGCGAAAAGCGTTGATGAACTGCCAGAGGGCGGATACCAGCAGAAAGACTATGACGGCAATCACCAGGTGCCCGGACCACCAGCCCAGCAGCAACGCCAGGAACGCAAGCACGGCCAGGCGTATCAGGTGCTCTGTCCAATTGCGCTTGAGCATCAGGTGTCTGTTGCTACAAAGCGGTAACCATGACTGCGCACCGTTTGGATGTAGTGATCGAGTTGTGCCTTTTCGAGGATTTTTCTCAGTCGCCTGATATGCACATCCACGGTTCGCTCTTCGATAAATACATTTGTTCCCCATACGTGATCGAGCAATTGAGCGCGACTGAAGGCGCGGTTTTCATGCGTCATGAAGAACTCGAGCAGACGGTACTCAGTGGGGCCGATATGGGCTGGTTTCTGGTCAAGAAAAACCTGTCGTGAAGCCGTGTCCATGCTTATGGCACCGGCCGAGATCTTACCATCCGCACCACCGGGGTCGGATCGGCGCAGAACTGCACTGATCCTGGCGACCAGTTCGCGTGGTGAGAACGGTTTGATGATGTAATCGTCCGCGCCGGAATTCAGTCCGGTCACCTTGTCATCCTCCGAGACTTTTGCCGTCAGCATGATGATGGGGATATCCCTGGTCAACATATCCTTGCGCAGGCGGCGGGTCAGTTCCGGCCCGCTCATATTGGGCATCATCCAGTCCAGCAATATGATATCGGGTGCCTGCCCGGCAATGCTTTGCAGTGCTTCCTTTGCGCTTGCGGCGCATTCAACCGTCATGTCTGACTTGCCAAGCGCAAACCGGATCATTTCCCGAATGGCTGATTCGTCATCAACAACCAGCACGCTGATCTGTTTTTCAGTCATTGGTGTGAACGCCCCCTGGCTTCCCAGTCCGGTTGAAAATGAAAGGCATGGATGCCTCTCCGGCATATTATAAGGCGCTATATGACAGTTTGATGACATTCCTGGAAATGACACTAAAAGACACACCGGCAGAATCCGGCAAGTGCCGGGGTTTAATGCAGGTGATCAACCGCGGTTCGGTTTGTCCTCCTCGCTCGCTTCGATGCGTAACTCCATCAACCGGGCGCTCACCCTGGCGCGTTGGTAATAGTCGAGATCGGAGCGCTTTTCCAGACTCTCAAGCTGGGTAATCGCCTCCTCGGTTCCGCCGCGTTGATAATAGGATTCAGCGATGGCTTCGGTCGAGCGGATTTTATCGCCTGCGAGGTTTGCGGCCTGCGCGAAGAGCGCATAGAGTTCAGGGTCATTCTTGCGTCTCACGAGTTGTTGCCGCAATACCTCGCTGGCGGTCTCGGCCAGGTCCGGATCTGCCTGCGCCAATAGTGCCCTGGCATACTCGAGCGCGATCGCCTGGTTACCCTGAAAAATGTGATACAGGTCAGCCAGGCTGTTGATGGCCTGCTGTGGGTGGCCACTGACCCGTTGCAGATTGGCCATCTGCAACTGAAAAGCCAGTGTGGAGGGTTCCTTTTCGAGAAGATCACTGAGTATGGCTTCGGCCTGGTCATATTCCGCCATTCTCTGTGTCGCGATGGCCAAACCATAGAGATTGCCGTTTCTCTTTGCGTCCGTGAGTGGTTTTTTCAATTCGGTATTAAAATAATCTATGGCCGTTTTTGGATCGTCCTCGAGCAGCGCCCGCAGCCTGGCCTGCACGATGTAGAACTGGCGGCCTTCGTCCGCCTCAACCGGCGGCATGTTCTGGATACGGCTCTTGGCCTCGGCGATCCGGTTGACCGACACCGGGTGCGTGCGCAGGAATTCCGGTGGACCCTCGCCATTGGCGCGGCTGTTCTGACCCATTTTTTCAAAGAAATCCGCCATGCCCTGCGGATCGTAACCTGCAGCGGACAGCGTTCTTATTCCGACCCGGTCGGCTTCGACCTCGTTGTGCCGGGTAAAGTTGATCTGGGCCTGGGCCGCCACGGCCTGTGCACCTATCACCGCACCCTGGATCACCTCACCGTTGCCGCCGCTCGCCAGGATTAGACCCAGCATTGCAAGCATGGCGAGAACATTCATCTCCTTGCCTTTTTCAAAGGCACGGTACATATGAAGTTGGGTGATGTGGGCGATTTCATGCGATAACACCCCGGCCACCTCGTCCTGCGAGTCGGCAAGCAGAATCAAGCCGCTGTACAGCGCTATTACACCGCCGGGAGCGGCAAATGCATTGACGATGGGTTGGTCGAGCACCACGAAGGTAAATGCGGCCTCAGGCTGGTCGCTGTTCGCCGCCAGGTTATAGCCCATGTCCGAAAAGAAATCATTGATCAACGGGTCTTCATCGAGCAATTCATAGGCCCGCATCTGCCGGATCAGGTTTTCTGCATACTCGCGCTCTTCACTGTTCGAAAGCACATCACTGGCGGAATTGCCCAGCTCAGGCAAACTGACGCGCCCGGTCTGTGCCACGCTCGACAGGCTCACCGTGATGGTCAAAGCCCCGAGCAGAAATTGTTTCAAAAACCCATGTTTTTTCTTGACCGGAATCATGCTTTCCCTGAGACTTCAAACATCTGGTATATGACAGCTCTAATGCGCATTTGTTCGTCGGATTGCTCTTAGTTTATCGCGTTTTTATGTTGGCAAAGCCATGTTTGATAAATAAATTGATGATAGGCAGCCCCGGTGTCGAATAATAGTTCAAACCGATTCGAAGCAGACTGAAATCAACGTAAAATACATGCAGATTAAAATCTATACCAAGGCTTACTGCTCCTACTGTTACGCGGCCAAGAACCTGTTGCTGAAACGGGGTCTTACCTTTGAAGAAATCGGCTTGTCAGGCAATTCTCAGCTGGAACTGGAAATGCGTGAACTGACCGGCGGAAGCACGGTCCCGCAAATTCTGATCAATGGAACTCCTGTCGGTGGTTACACGGATTTGATTGAACTGGACATGGCGGGCAGGCTCGGGTCTGTCGAGGCTGCTTCGCAGACGTGAATGGGGTGGTGTTGCATTACTGCAACGCCCTTTGCCTGCAGTTCTCCGCGGCGAGGCTTGCTTTTAATGGTCTGAAGAACCGGCGCGGGGCCTGTTTATCATGTTAAAACAGGATCTTACCCTTGATTTAAGGATAATTAATCAACGCGCTTCATTATTTGTCCCCAGAGACCTGATTACATTGACTTATTGTTGTTTTCCTGCCATATTGCCACGTAATTGCATATATCTCAAAAGTGGGTTGAAACGTCAGGGATGAGACATCGTTTTTTGACAGTATTGTTACTGGTTTTGGCATTGATTCCGGCGCTTTGCGTCGCCCGGGTTTCAGGTATGCCAATGGCTGGTTTCAGTGCCGGCGGAACAGGACTGACACCATTTTACGTGCTGGGTTTCGAATTGGGCCCCTGGCAGGATTATCTCGCCCGTGAGTTGACACCTGACTTTATGCTGGATCCCAACGCGGAGCCATTAAACGTTTCGTGGATGAGCGAACACTCCGTCATCGTGCTGCCGTTTTTCGCTAAACAACTCCTCGGTGAACCGGAAACATTCCTCAAGCTTGAAGTTGACTGGCAGTACTCGGATGAATTGGCCATGAATGGCCTCGATTCGTTCATGAGTTACGGTACGGAGGGTCTCGAACGCAGGCTGGTGTCACCGGGTTTGATGCATCGTTTGAGTGATACTCAGCTCGTCGGTGTTTCCGCGGTGTTTGCCACCCAGAGTTACGGTGTTTCGAGGCTCGGAATGCAGTCATATGAACAGTCGGTTCCCTCTGGTTACCGCGCCGGTTTTTATGATCCTTTCCAGGAAACCAGTTATGGTACCGGTGTCAGCCTTGCCCTGCGCAGCGAGCTTACCAGGGGTGTAACGATGGAAGCGGGCTACCGTTCCCATATCGATATGAATGAGTTTTATAACCTGCACGGCGTCTATTCACAACGCGCCGATCTGGATATTCCGGCCCGTGCCAAATTGGGTCTCGCATTCCAGGCGAGTGAACGTTCGTGGTTTAATGTCTCGGTCGAGAGGGTGCTCTATAGCGAGATTGATGCATTTGCAAGCCGTAACCTGCCAGGCCGTTTTCTTTCCCTGCTGGGTGATTCGACCAGCCCCACGTTTTCGTGGGATGACCTGACCGTATATTCGGTCGGCTGGGCCTGGGCGGACGCCAAGAAAGGCACTTCCTGGTATATCGATTTCAGTTCCCGTACCCAGCCCTTACCGAGTTCCAGTGTACTGAGCCAGGCGATCAACAGTGACCTGGCGCAAAATGCGGTTACGATTGGATACAGCCGCCGTATGAGTATGACCAGCCGTTTTAATGTCAATGCTGCGTACGCACCGGTCGAGTACGCCTTTGGCGGGAACGTGTTGGGTGTCACCACCGACCAGTTAAGCCAGGAATTTGAACTCGAAGCAAACTGGACCTGGGATTTCTAGGGCTTCCAGCCTGGCCACACGGCCTGAACCCCGGTGTTGCCCAGACGTGTTTAATCTCGCTCACTACCTGTATCTGGATTTCGTTTAATGAATTTGCTGACCTCCTGGTTTAGACGCACTTTCGCCGACCCCCAGGTTGTGATCCTTGGTATCGTGCTGATTGCAGGTGTTGCGATCGTCGCCGGCCTGGGGCAGATATTGGCGCCGGTGTTTGCCAGCATTGTGATCGCCTACCTGCTCGAAGCGGTGGTCGCACGGCTGCAGTTGCTCGGCTTGTCAAGGTTCCTGTCCGTGGTGCTGGTATTCTTGTTGTTTCTGGCCAGCCTGTTCTTCCTGTTTTTTGGTCTGGTGCCGATGCTGATACGTCAGCTGACCCAGTTGGTGCAGCAGATTCCCAATTACATCACGCAGGGTCAGGAGCTCCTGTCGCAATTGCCCCAGCGCTACCCGAAATTGATTTCGGAAAGACAGATACAGCAACTGATAGACAATGCCAGTAATGAACTGGCATCGGCTGGTCAGCAGTTCGTTACCTGGTCATTGACATCCGTCGGCACCGTTGTTGGCCTGGCGGTTTTGCTGGTGTTGATCCCGGTATTGGTCTTTTTCCTGTTAAAGGACAAGGCCGAGTTGATCGACTGGTTCAAGGGTTACCTGCCGGTCGAGCGGCACCTGGTTAGCTCGGTATGGGCCGATGTCGAGGCGCAGATCGCCAACTACGTGCGTGGCAAGGCAGGAGAAATTGTTATCGTCGGCGCCGTCAGTTACATCACCTTTATTTCACTGGGCCTGCAGTATTCCGCCCTGCTGGCAACCATGGTGGGGTTTTCGGTCCTGATTCCCTATATCGGTGCTGCGATTACCACGTTCCCGATAGCCTTCGTGGCCTATTTTCAATTGGGATGGGGTTGGGGTTTTGGCCAGATCATGATCGCCTACGCCATCATCCAGGCGCTGGATGGCAATGTGCTCGTGCCATTGCTTTTTTCCGAGGCACTAAACCTGCACCCGGTGGCCATCATCGTTGCAATCCTGGTTTTCGGCGGTCTGTGGGGCTTTTGGGGTATCTTCTTTGCCATTCCGCTTGCCACGGTAGTGCAGGCGGTATTAAAAGCCTGGCCGAGCGTAACCCATAATGTAGAATCAAGTGAGAATAAAGCCCCGGATGGTGAGGCGAAAACCGAAAGCTGATTCAAATATTGGCAACCCCAAACCCAAAACCTTCCCGCCAACAAGCACCGTCCAGCATAGGCCGGGACCTCCCAAACCTAGCACCTTCTCAATAACAAGCACCGTCATCCCGGCGCCTTCTGCACACACCGCTAAACGGTCAAATACCGGCTAGAGCGCTTCCGAGGCGAAATCGGCCAAGCGTGAACGTTCACCGCGATGCAAGGTAATGTGTGCCGAGTGTGACCAGTTCTTGAAGCGGTCGACGGCAAACGTCAGCCCCGAAGTGGTCTCCGTCAGATAGGGTGTATCGATTTGCCCGACGTTACCCAGGCAAATTATTTTTGTCCCCGGTCCGGCCCGGGTTATAAGGGCCTTCATCTGTTTTGGCGTGATGTTCTGGGCCTCATCAATGATAACGAAACGATTCAGAAAGGTGCGGCCGCGCATGAAACTCATCGAACGGATCTTGATGCGGTTGGCCAACAGGTCGTTGGTTGCTGCGCGGCCCCAATCACCACCTTCATCCGAGTGGGTCAGCACTTCGATGTTATCGGTCAAAGCACCCATCCACGGGGTCATCTTTTCCTCTTCCGTGCCCGGTAAAAAACCGATTTCATCACCGATCGAAACCGTTGCCCGGGTGACGATGATCTCGTTGTACTGCTTTGCATCCATCGTCTGAGCCAGGCCGGCAGCCAGAGTCAGCAGTGTCTTGCCGGTGCCGGCAATCCCCATCAGTGTTACAAAATCTATTTCGGGGTCCAATAGAAGGTTCAACGCGAAATTCTGTTCCCGGTTGCGGGCCTGGATACCCCACACGGTGTTTCTGCCGGACTGGTAATCGGTCACCAGTTTGAATACTGCAAACTCACCGCTGACTTCGACCACGATGGCCTCGATGCCATCACCCTCGCCGATCACGATACACTGGTTCGGAAACCACGCGTCATTTTCGATACGTTTGATTCGGTAGTAGGTGGAGCCGTTCTCGTTCCAGGAGTCAACCTGGGGGTAGCGCTCCCAGAAAGACTCGTCATCGACCCTCACACCTTTGTAGAGCAGGTCGACATCATCCAGCGCCCGGTCGTTGTAATAGTCCTCCGAGGGCACATTCAGGATGGCGGCTTTGATCCGCAGGTTGATATCCTTGGAAATCAATACGATTTCGTGGTTTTTATCGCTTTCCTGCAAAGACAGGGCGGTACTGAGAATTTCATTGTCGGCAAATGAGCTTTCACTCAGCAGGCTGGGGTGGGTTCTTGCAGGCTCAGTTTGAAAGTACAGGCGTCCGCGCGCGGCAGGTAACTCGAGGCCATGCGGGATCAGCAACTCGAGGCCGTCCTCCAGTTTTGCAGCGCCTTGCGCATTCATCATGTCGCCGATAAAGCGGCTGACCTGGCGTACATTTCTTGAAACTTCCGTCAGGCCCTTTTTTGCCGCATCGAGTTCTTCCAGCACCATCATCGGTAGAAAAACATCATGCTCCTCGAACCGGTACAGGCACGTTGGATCATGCATCAGGACATTGGTGTCAAGGATATACAGTCGTTTGGTTTTTGCCACTGGGGTTGATTTTCCTTTTGCTGGTGAATGACCAGGGACGATCGGATCAAACGGTTTACGTTTCACTCTTCAGCGCAGCGAGCACAGCCTCTACATGACCGGGCACACGAACCTTCCGCCATTCTTTTCTAAGAACACCTGAAGAATCGATCAAAAAAGTGCTGCGGTCTATGCCCATGTAGGTTCTGCCATACAGTTTTTTTTCACGTATGACGTCAAACTGTTTGCACAGCGTCTCATCGCTGTCCGATAGCAGGTGGAATGGAAACCGGTATTTATTTCTGAAGTTCTCGTGGCTCTTGACCGAATCCCTGGAAACACCAAGTATTTCCGCGCCGGCTTTGGTAAACTGCGGATGTAAGTCACGAAAGTCCTCGCCTTCGCGGGTGCATCCCGAAGTGTTGTCCTTGGGATAAAAATAGATGACGAGGCTGCGGCCTTTAAAGTCGCTGAGTGACAGGGTTTGATCGCCGGTGGCGGGAAGGGTGAAGTTTTCTACGCGCTTACCTACGCTGACCATATACACTCCCAGTGCGTTATGAAATCCCTGCAATACAGGCAGGACACAGAGCCTGATCGCTGACACTTAAAGGCAGGATACTTGTCAGTCAACAGGTCCGCAAGTACTATTGCGCGAAGCTCGGCATGTGTGTCATTACATATGGCTTGAATTGGCGGACTGCGGTTGAAATTGAAGAGAAATTGCGCCATTAAACAGACACACGGGTCTGCAAACAAACGGGCTGACCTAATTGACCGGAACTAGAAAAACATGATGAATTCCTTATGCCGGACTGCAATGGCATTGATCGCGATTGCAGTTCTTTCTGGATGTAGCGCGTTTGGCAACAAGGAACCTGAGTACCTTGCAAGCGTGGAGGTTGCACCGCTCAAGATTCCACCGGGCCTGGACAATCCCACCGGACCGTCACCCACGATCATCGGCGTGCCTGAAATGAGAATGCCGGCGGGTGATGAGTTGGAACCGGCACCGCCGCGCGTGGCCAGTACTGCCGGTAAACAGGATACGAACGCCTACATTGCCTGGTCGGCGGAAGGTCCGTACCTGTTTGTGAAAGACACGCCGGACAGCGTTGCCAGACGGCTCCGTTATGCCATTGAGAATTCCGGAATGACATTGTTGAATGCAGATGAGTCGGGTGCGCACAAATTTCATTACACCCAGAAACCCCCGGTGGATGACGAAGGCTTCTTTTCAAGCCTGGCGTTTTGGCGTTCGAGATCTGATTATATTGATTTCTCGGGTACCTTCATGACCAGCTTGAGGCCCGACGGGGAAAATACGCGCGTTTATCTTCTGTTTGGCAATGGCGAAGCCTGCGACACGGCGGGTTCCGAGCATATTCTCGGGATCTTCATGGATCGCCTGGGCTAGGAGCGTGTCGGACTAACGTTCGAGCAGTTTCAGTTTGTCCGGTTTGCCATCCCATTCGGCGGCATCTTCGGGCGGTGTCTTGGCCTCGGTGATCACCGGCCAGATCAGCGACAATTCTGCATTGAGCGCAATAAAATGATCCTGGCCTTCCGGCAGGTCGTCTTCTGGATAGATGGCTTCGGCCGGGCATTCCGGCTCACACAGCGTGCAGTCAATACACTCTTCGGGGTCAATGCTCAGGAAGTTCGGCCCTTCGTGGAAACAGTCGACAGGACAGACTTCCACACAATCCATATATTTACACTTGATGCAGTTTTCAGTAACAACGAAGGTCATTGTGCCTGTATTCCTTTGTTTGGTGGTCAGTGACCGGGTGTGTTTGAGCTCCCGCCGGTTAGTGGCGGGATAAACGCAAAGGATACTAAATTTCTGCAGTTCGTCACACTTGTTTCGTTGCTTCCGTTACAATTCGAATTCACAATCAGCAGTGTAACGGTTGAACCCGGTTCCATCCTGTAAAATGGCGAAATTGAACCTCCCGTGCAATGTTGATAAGGTCGAATCGGATCGGGACTGCTCGCCTGGGTGTTAGCCCAGGCGTGTTGGGAAAAACACATTTCGGGCGTAGAAATGATTTTATTCTTGGGAAAGACAATATGTTAAGACGAATTTCACTCATTGCGCTACTGCTTATCAGCAGTACCTCTGTTTTTGCGCAATATGACCATCCGAGGAAAGAACAGACACAGGCGGGTTCCCGCGAAGGGCGCTGGGAAGGCAGTGTCATCCTGGCCTACCAGAACGGGTTGCAACAGAGCAATGAAGGTGGTTCGGAAATAGACGTGGACTCTGCGGCTGGATGGGGGATCAGCGCCGCCTGGAACTGGACGGACCGTTTGAGCCTGTCCTACCGGTTGCTTTCGACCAGTCCGAATTACACGGCGACGATTGTGCCCGAAGACCCGCTCGCAGAACCGGTGGTCATCAATCACAAGATGTCCAAGCTTTCTAACCAGTTGAATCTGACGTACAACTTCAGCAGGCGGGCGTTTACGCCCTTCGTCGTCGCCGGTGTCGGCTGGACCAAGCTCAATTCAAACGTTCCCGATGCGCCGCCTGCGATCGGCTGCTGGTGGGATCCCTGGTGGGGCTATATATGTGTTTCTGACTGGAAGACATACAAAACTTCCGGATTCTCTTACAACCTCGGTGCCGGCCTGCGTTGGGACATCAACGATGTGATTTTCACCAAGGCCACGTATTCCCGTGAGTTTCTCGACGTGAAAAGCGGATCCATTGACCTGGACACGGCAATCCTGGAAGTCGGAATGATGTTCTGAACTGCCGGCATGCTTCCGTGCTTTGTTTTTCTCATTCCGGCCGGAAACCGCGCATCTTGGAATAATTGACAATGCCTGATAAGGAGTTTTGACAGAAAATGAGTAACTTTGGATTTGGAAAGACGGTCAATTTGAATTTTGACGCAGCGATACAAAAAGTCACGGAACAATTGGCCAACGAAGGTTTTGGCGTACTGACGGAGATCGATGTTCAGGCCACGCTAAAAGCGAAGCTGGACAAAGACATGCGAGGGTACCGGATTCTCGGCGCGTGTAACCCGTCACTTGCCAGCAAGGCCATCGAGGCCGTACCCGAGATTGGCTTGTTGTTGCCGTGTAACGTGCTGGTAAGGGAAGATGAGGCCGGCAAGGTACATGTCAGCTTCATGGACCCGGGCGCCGTGCTGGGCCTGGTCGACGATGTCCGGGTCGAATCCCTGGCCGGCCAGGTGACACGCAAATTGGAAGCTGTTCTGAACGCCCTTTAACACGGATAAATTTGATGTTCCCAGGAATTGCGAGGGTCAATTTGTCCCGGACCGCGCTGATCGTGTTACTTTTGTTCAACGTCCCGCAATTGCTGTTGGCCGCCGGGCGTGAAATCCCGCAGGCGGACAATCTCGTGGTGACCGGCCAGAGGTCCCTGCAACAGGCTGTTCCCATCATCGTTTTTGTCTCGCGCGACGCCTGTCCGTATTGCCGCACCCTGCGTGACAAAATTCTCAATCCGATGTTGAACGCCAACAGGTTTGATCAAAGGGCGATCCTGGTCGAAGTCAGCCTGGACAGGGATGAGCCGTTGACCAGCTTTGGCAACGAGCAGATGACGGCACAGGCTTTTGACGAGTTGTACAAGGCTGGAATCACGCCAACCCTGCTGTTTCTTGACGCCGAAGGCCGTGAGATCAGCCGGCGGCTTGTTGGAATCTCCAACCTGGAGCTCTACGGTTTTTACCTGCAGGAATCCATCGATCAGGCACTGTTGACCATTCGATCCGGTGCTCCGGAGAGCTGAAACCGCCGTCAGGAAGAGGAATACAACCCCGGGCCGGGTGGCCCGGGGCAACGCTCAAGTGATCAACGCCAGCCGTAGCTGAGTTCAAGTTCCCACTGATCCATGTCAAATGAAATTGTCTGGGAAGGATCCAACGGGTTGGCCCCGCTGACCTTCTTGTTGAATGCATACATAAACGACATGCTGAACTCGTCACCCGAAGACAGGCCACGTGTGAAACCAAAGGTCAAATGGTCTTCAATAACGCCCGGTGCGAGGATATTGAACAACACTTCGGAATCAGGAATAGGCTGTTTGCCGTGGCTGAAACCGGCACGCCATGTCCAGTCTTTACTCGCAGTCCATTGTCCACCAATCTTGTAGACGGTCATGTCATCCCAGCCAAAACCAGCACCTTTTTTACCACCCAGGCAATATGAAACGTCGGTCGCTGCGGGGTTTGCGGTTGGGCAGTAAAACAGGTTTTCAAACAAATTACCGACTGAAACCACGTCGCTGTACCAGATGTGCTCAACGTCAAAGCTCAAGGCGAAGTTATCCCGCGGACGGAATGTCAAGCCGGCTTTCAGGTCGGCAGGAATATCCATGTTGCCGTTGTCGGCGAAGAGATCCGAATAATCACTGAACTTGCTCATGCCAATTTTGAACTTGTAGGCTGCCGCAAAGGCCAGCGAGTCGTTCAAGTCCCATTTAATGCCAAGTTTTGCACCCACACCATAGGACGTGTCATGGCCATTGTTTGTCAGGCTGTCAGGGAAAACCGTGCCGCCACTGGCCGCGAAAGTCTCGGTGTAGCCTGCAAACGCACTCAGGCCCCTGGCAGCAAAAACCTGGACCACACCCACCAGGGAGACACCCCAGGTGAAACTGTCGCCGGCACTGCGTGCATAGGTGAGTTCAAGAAAGGCCTGGTTCAGATCCACACCGGCGGCGCCATTACCACCGACGACACCGCCACCATAGGTTCCGGGCAAAGTCATAACAGGCGCTGGCCCTTGTTGTCCGTCCGGGTCAAAGGTTGCGGTTCCGCCATTCCACGTGGTGTTCATTCCACCCCTGCCATAGAACGCTACCGCCCAGGCACTTTCATCGTTGATCTTCCAGCTGCCGGCCATGTTGGGTATGTAGAAATAATTATTGTCACTATCGATATCGTTGGGTCCGATCGTGAATGTGCCGCCCTGGCCGTTGTAGTTGCTGGCGGAAGTTTCGTAATGACGCAGCGGGCTGAATACGGCAATGCCCAGATCATATTTGCCGGTATTGGAAAGCGCTGACGCAGGGTTATTGGCGATCGATATGGCATCTTCCGGCATCGCCAGACCTGCACCCGCCATACCCTTGTTCTTGGTACCGATACCGTGGGTGAAGTAACCATTGGTTGCCCACAAGGGGGTTGTCATGAGTATAGTAACGATGGCCGTGGCCAGCCGTGATTTTTGTATGAGCTGCATCTCAGCGCTCCTCTGGTGATCTGAAGAAAGTGAAAGTTGATTGTGCACGAAGAGTTTCATATACAATATTTTTAATATAAATTTACTTAATATATAGTGAATCCACTATTATGTATTAAACCTTATAAATCAAGACATTTTGAGGGTAGGAGTCACAGTTTTGTGACCTGTGTCAAGAAGGGGGGGGAATTAGCTCAGCGGGCGCAACCATCGGCTGCGCAGAACAACTCGTAAAGAACTTCTACGATCCTTGAAGCCTCTCCACTTTTGAGTGAATAGTAGATTGTTTGTGCTTCCCTGCGTGTGTCCACGAGTTCTTCCTTACGCATTCTGGAAAGGTGTTGGGACAGGGGAGATTGTGGTATGTGGAGGAGGTCAGCTATCTGGCCGACCGATTTTTCGCCTTCCGCGAGGTGGCAAAGTATCATCAGGCGGTCCTTGTGACCGAGCGTTTTCATCAGGGCGCTGGCACGTGACGCGGACTGGGCCATCTGGTCCAGGTTTATTTCCACATTATTATGTTTCATAAGACCGGTTTCCTATCCAATTTCCTTTCAACTTTCATAACACCAGATATTACAAATTTATACAAATAAGATCGTCCGCGCTGACCACGGGCCCAGCTGTACCGGGAACGAATTATTTTGAGATTTTCTTCCCTGTTGAACAGGCTGCGGGCCATAAAATGGCTCAAGACCAATTTGCCGGCACCCGTTTCGGCAGCTATTCTACCAATAACGCTGGGCGGTGCGTGCAAATTCCTGCCTATCCCGCTGATATTCTCGGGCACCGCGAGATGCATGACAAGCACATCGGCTCCACGTGCAAAATCAATAAAACTGTCCGAACCGCCGTTTTGATCACCCGCAAACACGATACTGCGTTGCCCGATCCGGATTCGGTAGGCCAATGCCGGAACAGGTCCATGCGGGACTCCAATGGCATGTATTTCAATATCGGCGCCGGGGTCGGTATAAATATCGCTTGGGTGTTCAAGTTTTGGATCAACCTCTACCGGCTGCAGTTTTACCAGCCCCGCGCTGCCATCGAGATAGCCGTTCAGGTAGGCATAAGCGCCATGGTCGAGGCTCAGCAGCCGCTCAAGGTATGCATGGATACCGGGATAGACGCCACCGGCCGCGGGCCCACTGATAGGTAGTTTGCGGCTACGGTCTGAAAAATAACCTGATTTCAGCAGTGCGACCAGGTCGGTGGAATGGTCGGCATGAAAATGGCTGATGGCGATAAAATCCAGGTCATCAAAACGCGCACCTGCCTCGCCAAAACGCAAGAAGACACCACCACCGGCATCGATGAGAATTTTTGACCTGCCATCGATCCAGATCAGGTAACCCGACGAGGCGCGGCCGTCATCCGCTATGGGACCACCTGAACCCAGCACCTGCAGGGTAGGGGTGGTAGTTGCCGGGCATGTGTGAGCGCGGGTGTCGGACCGTCCGTCAACGCTTGTGCCTATAAACACGACAATTAAAAACAATAAACGTAATTTCATAAATTTAAGTGGGCGTTAAGTTTGTTGTGGTTATTATCCAGATTTTACCAACAGTTGTTTTTTATGTTACAACTTTCTAATATACACAATTCTTGGGCACCATTTGTCCATAAAATCTCAAATCAGGAAATTAGATGTTTTCAAAACCCGGTAGCGGTCCTGCCGTATTGAGAAAGGTTACGCAGGAAGCAAGTAAAGTGGATCCGGCAAAGCGCCGTGATTTTCTGAAGAAGGGCCTGGTGGTTGCAGGTGGCGCCATTGCAGGTGTGCAGTTTGCTTCTACATTGAGCGCGGCGGAAAATAATTTGCCGCCGAACCTGCCAGAATGGAGTAAATCCCTGGGGGCCGGTGTCATCACAAATCCCTACGGTCAGCCTTCGCCGTTTGAGAGTGACATCGTGCGCCGGACCGTACCCTGGCTGACGGCGGACCGTATTGCCGCCATCAGCTTTACACCCCTGGCGGAACTCGACGGCATCATCACCCCGAGCGGTCTCGTGTTCGAACGCTATCATGCGGGCGTGCCGGCCATCAATCCGGATGAGTACCGGTTGATGCTCCACGGTATGGTTGAAAGGCCCCTGATTTTTACCATCGACGACCTGCGGCGTTTTCCAAGCACCACGGTGATCAATTTTCTCGAGTGTCCGGCCAATGGCGGAATGGAATGGCGCGCGGCGCAAATGGATGCACTGCAGTTTACCCACGGCATGATCAGCTGTTGTGAATGGACCGGTGTCCTTTTGAGCACGCTGCTGGAGGAAGTCGGGGTTAAACCCGGGGCCAGGTGGATCCTGGCCGAGGGCTCTGATGGTGCGCACATGAGTCGTAGCATTCCGCTGGAAAAAGCACTCGATGATACCCTGATCGTTTACGCACAGAATGGTGAACCATTAAGACCGGAACAGGGTTACCCGGTGCGTATTTTCAATCCGGGCTGGGAGGGCAATACCAGCGTCAAGTGGCTGCGTCGTCTCGAAGTGGGGGACGAGCCCTGGTACCACCGAGAAGAGACTTCCAAGTACACGGACCTGATGGCGGACGGCCGTGCCAGGAAGTTCAGCTATGTACAGGAAGGCAACTCGGTGGTTACTTTTCCGTGTCCCGAAAGGCCGCTGAAACAGAAGGGCCGCTACGAACTGGAGGGATTGGCCTGGTCCGGAAACGGCAAGATCAAACGCGTGGATGTGTCTTTTGACGGCGGTGTGAATTGGCGCCAGGCGCGGCTCAAGGGGTTGGTGCTGCCGAAGGCCCTGACCCGTTTCGGCCTCGACTGGACCTGGGATGGTTCACCCGCCTTCATCCAAAGCAGATCCATGGATGAAACCGGTTATGTTCAACCCACGTTCGCGCAATTGCGCGAAGCGCGCGGATTGAGTTCGATTTATCACAAGAACGCGATTCACACCTGGCGTTTACATGCAGATGGGACGGTGACCAATGTTCAGATCAGCTAAGTTGGTTTCTGCTGCAATCCTCCTGACAGCGTTCCTGTCGGCCATGTCAGCTTCCGCCGATACTGGCGGCTACGGTATTGGAACGCCTGCGACAACTGAGGAGATTGCCGGTTGGGATATCGATATCAGGCCCGATGGCAAAGGGCTGCCGCCCGGCAGTGGCTCGGTCGAGGACGGCGAGATGCTGTACGAGCAGAAATGCGCCTCCTGTCACGGTTCGTTTGGTGAAGGTGTCGGGCGTTACCCCAAGCTGGCGGGTGGCAAAGGTACGCTGACCAATGCAAGACCGGACAAGACCGTCGGCAGCTACTGGCCCTATGCCAGCACGCTTTGGGATTACGTCCACCGGGCGATGCCGTTTACACAGCCCCAGTCCCTGTCGGATGACGATGTATACGCGATCACGGCTTATGTACTCTATCTGAATGACCTGGTCGAAGATGATTTTGTGTTGACCGCGGACAACCTGGCCGGCATTGAAATGCCAAACAGGGACGGTTTCTTTTTCGATGACAGGCCGGACACGCGGAACACGCCGTGCATGGAGAACTGCAAAGACCCGTCAAGCATCGAGATCACGTCTGAGCCGGCCATTGCAACCTTGCAGGAAGATGACACGGCAGTGGTCATGGAAGAAACACTGTCGGATGGCGAAAAGATTTACCAGCAGGCTTGCCAGATGTGTCACGAGGCGGGTGTTGGCGGCGCACCGATAACCGGGGACGCGGCCAGCTGGACTGACCGTATCGCAAAGGGGCGTGATAAGCTGGTGAGCAGTGCGATTGATGGAATCGGCGTCATGCCGCCAAAGGGCGGTCAGAGCCAGTTGAGCGATAAGGATGTCGCCGCGGCAGTAGATTACCTGATACAACAGGCCACGCAGGACTAGAAGCAAGCCATGCTGAATAAAAAAATTTTATTGTTCTTGTCATTCGCCGTTCTCGGTGGAATGACCGCTGGAACGTGTTTTGGCGATGGTGAAGGCGATGCGCCTGGCCGCCTGGAACTGGGTAAAGCGATTGCTTTTGACCGCATGAAAGGTAATTGCCTGGCCTGTCATTACATTGAAGGCGGCGAACTGACCGGCACCTACGGACCGCCGCTGATCGCCATGAAAGTACGCTTTCCCGACCGTGACGCCCTCCGGGCACAAATCTGGGATGCATCAGTCAAGAACCCCGACACCAGGATGCCCCCTTTTGGACGTAACCGCATTTTGACCGAAGAAGAGATCGACCTGGTCACAGATTATATTCAATCATTGTGAGAGTTTATTTTATGGGAGTTATTCGATGAAATTACAACGCAGGGCTCTTATCAGGAGCTTGTTTACCGCCGCAGCCGTTTTGGCAATTCCACGCTGGTTGTTCGCGGCAAGGCCGGATAAGGCATTTGATGAAAAGAACGCCGAATCTGTTGTCAGCGACCTGTTTGACGGACCGATTACTGAAAGCGACAAGGTGACACTGAAAGTCCCGGACATTGCTGAAAACGGCGCCGTTGTGCCGGTCACCGTCAGCACCGACCTGGCCGATGTCGAGTCTATCAGCGTAATCGTTGAGAAAAATCCGACACCGCTGGTGGCATTATTTGAATTATCCCCCCAATCCGTACCGGAAATTTCCGTGCGCATGAAAATGGGTGAAAGCTCGGTCGTGCGTACAGTCGTTAAAGCGGGTGGCAAGTTCTATTCCGCAAGCAAGGAAGTCAAGGTCACCATCGGCGGTTGTGGCGGTTGATTGCAGCCAGAGATTAAAAACGAAGGAATTTTATTATGGGTAAACCAATCAAGATCAAGGCAAAGCTCAAAGGTGATGTCGCCGAAGTGAAAACGCTGATGCCACACCCGATGGAGTCAGGCATCAGGGTCGACCCCGACACGGGTGAACCGATACCAAAGCATTACATCCAGGAAGTTGTTTGCAAACATAACGGCAAGGTTGTTACGACCGCTTTTTGGGGTACGGGTGTTTCGAAAGATCCCTACATGGCGTTCGCGTTCAAAGGCGCCAAAGCCGGTGACAAAGTGGAAATCAGCTGGCGCGATAACACCGGTGACACCAGTGTCTCGGACATCGAACTCAAGTAACCATGCCGGTTGACCGGCATAAGTTGAACAAGCTCATGCCAGGTCTTATGGAGAGAAATCTGTGAAAAGCTTATTAATTGCATGTTTTCTGTCCGTGTTGATGGCAAATGCCTTCGCAACACCTGAACAGGACAGGCTGGCGCTGAGGGCGTTTTTCGCGCAGCGGTTTCCGGACATCGATCTGAATGAAATGATCAATGGCCTGTACGCCTTTGATGAAGGTGCGCGCGAACAGTGGCTGGAAATGGAGGAGTTTCCACCCTACGAGATCGCTATCGAAGCGGGTGAGGAAGCATTCAACCAACCTTTCGCCAACGGCAAGGGTTATGCCGATTGTTTCGAAAACGGCGGCATTGGCATCAGGCAGAACTATCCCCGTTTCGATGCTGATTCGGGCGAAGTCATCACCCTGGAGTACGCCATCAACAAGTGCAGGGCGGGCAATGGCGAAGCACCATTGCCCTGGCTGACCGGTGAACTGGCGAACATTTCCGCTTACATGGCCTATACGTCCCGCGGCAATAAAATGAATGTGGTCATCCCCGATGACCCGCGCGCAATAGCAGCCTATGAAGCGGGTAAAGAGTATTACTACACCCGTCGTGGCCAGTTGGAGTTTGCCTGTGAAAACTGCCACATGCAGTCGGCCGGGCTGCTGCTTCGCGCCGACCGTTTGAGCGCTTTGCTCGGGCAGGCAACACACTGGCCGGTTTACCGTTCCAAGTGGGGCGAAATTGGCACGCTTCACAAGCGTTTCATGGAATGCAACGCACAGGTCCGCGCCAAGCCCTATGAAGCCCAAAGCACGGTTTACCGGGATCTCGAATACTTCATGTCGTATATGAGCAATGGTATGGAGCTGAATGGGCCGGCTTCACGCCGCTGAAGGAAAACTAGCTATGAAATTGACATTACCGTTGCTGATTTCCACCCTCGCGGCAGGTTTGCTGTTGCAATCGCCACTCATGGCCGCAGATGCCGTCGAGTATGAGGCCGCGATAACAAAAGCCCGCGAGACGGTCCGCGATGCGGAAACCAGGGTACAGTTATGGACCACCACCGATATCTTGCTGGAAGGCGCCGTGGAAGCAGCCGAATCGGGAGACTTTGACCTGGCTATAACGCTGGCGAATGAAGGCGCTCTTCACGCCCGGTTGGCTGTTGCAACGGCCGAGAGAGAAAAAAAGGTCTGGCAAAACAGCGTACCCAAATAAAACGTACCCGAATAAGCGTACGTGAATAAGCGGAGATTCAAGCCATGATGGACAGACGTGAATTTCTCACGATTATGGGCGCCGCCGGCGCCGCGGGTTTATTGCCCTTTCCCGGGACGGCATATTCGCAAGAGGACATTTACAGTCTTGCGCCGTTTGGCAATGCCAGGCTGTTGCACTTTACCGATTGCCACGCGCAACTCGAACCGGTGTATTTTCGTGAACCGAATGTCAACCTCGGCATCGGTCCGGCGGCGGGCAAGCCGCCGCACCTGGTCGGCGCATACCTGCTCGACTACGCCGGCATCAAGGCGGGCACCGCCAGGGCGCATGCCTTCACCTACCTGGATTTTGCAGCGGCGGCCGAGAAGTACGGCAAGGTGGGGGGCTTTGCCCACCTGAAAACCCTGGTTGACCGGCAACGTGCCGAGGTAGCCGATGGCCATTCGCTCCTGCTCGATGGCGGCGACACCTGGCAGGGTTCGGCAACCGCCTTGTGGACACGTGGTAAGGACATGGTGGAAGCCTGTAACCGTCTTGGTGTGGACATCATGACCGGTCACTGGGAATTTACCTACCAGCAGGATGAGATTCTTAAAAACATCAGTGAATTCGAGGGTGAGTTCATCGCGCAGAATGTGCGTGTTACGGAAGAAGCGCTGTTCGACGGCGCGCCTGCCTACGACGAAGATTCCGGTCATGCATTCAAACCCTATACGATCAGGACAATGGGTGCACGCAGGGTCGCCGTCATCGGCCAGGCATTCCCCTATACACCGATCGCAAACCCCGCCCGGTTTATTCCCGACTGGTCGTTTGGTATCCGTGATTCCGACATGCAGCAACTCGTCGATAAAATTCGCGCCGAGCACCGCCCGGACGCGGTTGTCGTGTTATCCCACAACGGTATGGATGTCGATATCAAGATGGCCAGCATCGTCACGGGCGTGGATGTCATTCTCGGCGGGCATACCCATGACGCGGTTCCCAAACCGGTCCTGGTGAATAATCCCGCCGGTAAAACACTGGTGACCAACGCCGGTTCCAACGGCAAGTTCCTGGCCGTGCTCGATCTCGACCTCGGTGAGGGTAAGGTCCTGGATTTCCGTTATCGCCTGCTGCCGGTATTTTCCAACCTGCTACCGGCCGATACGGGTATGCAGACGTATATCAACGAGGTGCGGCAGCCTTACGCCGATAAACTGAATGAGCCGCTGGCGGTTGCCGAATCATTGTTGTACCGCCGCGGGAACTTCAACGGTACCTTTGACCAGGTCATCTGTGATGCCATGCGCGTCGTCGGCGGCGCGGAAATTGCGCTGTCACCCGGCTTCCGTTGGGGCACGTCCATTCTTCCGGGCCAGACCATTACGATGGAACGCCTGATGGATCAGACGGCCATGACCTATCCGGAAACCTATGTCAGGGATATGCAGGGTTCAGAGCTCAAATTGATTCTTGAAAGCGTCGCCGACAACCTGTTCCATAAAGACCCGTATTACCAGCAGGGCGGTGACATGGTGCGTGTCGGCGGGCTCAGTTACAGCTGCAATCCGGACAAGGCCATGGGCGAACGTATTGAAAATTTGAGCTTGCACGATGGCAGTGCCCTCGATGCGGACAAGACCTACAAGGTGGCCGGTTGGGCGACGGTCGGATCGAAATCACCGGGGCCGCCCATCTGGGACATGGTGGCGGAATATTTGCGTGACCGGAAAGTGATCAGGGTTGACGAGGTTGAAACACCGCGCCTGGTCAACGTCGCCGGAAACAAGGGTATTGCCGACTACGCCGGGAAAATGAGTTGAGCGACATAAAATTGAAAATGACGCCGGGCGGTGTCCTGCTCGCGTTGCTGTTTGCAACAGCGCAGATGGCATGCGCCAACGACGTGCAGGGTGAAGAATACAAACCCTTCGCGGAAAAACATATCATTTTGCAGCTGAGTGACCAGGCCAACGAGGCCGTGGTGCTCGATACGGCGAATAACCTGATCAAGCACTATGGTGGCCCGGACATGATTGACATCGAGATCGTGACTTTTGGCAAAGGTGTGCGGCTCATGTTTGCCGGCAGCGAACACGAGGTCCGGATTGCCAGCCTGGTCGAAAACGGCGTTCGTTTCTATGTCTGCCAGAACACGCTGGATACCATGGAAAGGGTCCACGGTGAGCGTCCGGAGATCAACCCCGTAGCCATCAAGGTTCAGGCCGGTGTGGCGCACATCATCGATCGCGTCGACGACGGTTACATCCTGATCAGACCCTGACGCCTGCCAGCCAGGTGAGCCCGGTGGTCATTCTCAAAGCTTAAGCTTACTCGTAGCGGTCTTTGAGCACCCCGAATACCAGCAACAGCAGGATGAGGCTGAATGGCACGGCGATCCAGATCCCGTTGGCGACATTAAAAACACTGGCCAGCGTGATTTCGCCATAGTTGGTCAGGCTGATCAGCGGCGCCATGAGTGGATATACGAGAGCGTAGAGTGCCGCACCAACAAGACCGCCCAGGATCGTGAACATGGCATCTGTTTTTCCCTCTGCTGAAGCCAGCACGCAGGTGCCGGGGCAATAACCGGAAATGGCGAAACCGACACCGAAGATCAGCCCGGCGATCACGATACCCACCACGTAGGTCGGCTTGATATCCATGTGCGCCATGTCGGCCAGGTCAAGCGCATAGATGCCCACCGTCGTCACCGCAATGGTCATCAGGATCAACTTGATGATCGTCAAATCTTTCAAAAGCAGGCTGCCGAGAATTTTACGGTAACTGGAAGCACCGCCCATTTGCATGACCGCACCGATAGCCATTCCAATGGCCAATCCGAGTAGCAATTTCATGATGA
Organism: uncultured Gammaproteobacteria bacterium; assembly: GCA_963801195.1. Taxonomy (GTDB): domain Bacteria; phylum Pseudomonadota; class Gammaproteobacteria; order Xanthomonadales; family SZUA-36; genus SZUA-36. Next base: position 426,325 of record CAWDDX010000005.1, read on the forward strand.
GGCCCTCTTCGAGTAGAGCATGCGGGCGGTGATGATGCCTGAAGCGAATATCGAGGCTCCAAATATGAACGAGCCCACCGTCAGTTGAGAGATACCGCTGATCATGTGACCACTGGTGCAACCTCCCGCCAGGCGTGCACCGAACAGCAATAAAACGCCACCGATGAATGCCTGCAATAATCGCTTGGCCTTGTGATCACCGAATTGTTCCTTCCACATGTCCGGCAGAGCGGCGTTTTTACGCTGACGAAACCGGTGTGTGGCCACTGCCGAAATTCCGCTGCCGAGGAACATGCCAAATACCAGCATCCAGCCGTAACCCACGCTCCAGTCTTCCTTGTTGCCGTACTTGCTAAGGTATTCGTTGGACTCCGCAACCGCGGGCGCGGTGCTGTGTAATACAATCGCGTCAGTGAGCACATACTGTGTCGACACGCCAAATGGTTTGACCAGTGCAGTTGCAAGGATTACCAGTAATCCCAGCAACAGTCCGGCCACTTTCCAGGAAAGGACGGGGGAATCGTGCATATTAAGGTCTCTACGGTCATATAGTTGAGGAAAGGTTGAATATATTAGCTATTTATAATATAAAGTCAATTCGGATTTTCCTGACAATCCCGATTGAACACCACTTGCGCGGTTTATCATATCAAGCCGTGTATTAACGACAGATTAAATTTGTAGCGGAGTGCACTTAATGAAACCCGGCGTTGAGGCTTTTTTTGATGCGGATACCAATACCGTCACCTACGTGCTGATGGATCCGGCCAGCAATTGCTGTGCAATTATTGATCCGGTGCTGGACTTCGATCCGGCTTCAGGCCGGACCCATACCGGCTCTGCAGACCGGGTCATGGAATTTATCCGTAGCAATGATCTGGAAGTCGACTGGATCCTCGAAACCCACGCGCACGCCGACCACCTTTCCGCGGCGGCGTATCTGAAGTCGAAAACAGGTGCCAGGACGGGTACCGGTCGGCTGATCAGCCAGGTCCAGGCCACGTTCAAGGATATTTTCAGGCTCGGTGATGAGTTCGTGGCCGACGGCAGTCAATTCGACAGCCTGTTTGACGAAGGTGACAGCTTGCACCTGGGTTCACTGGAAATAAAGGTTATGGCCACACCGGGCCACACACCCTCCTGTGTCACCTATGTCGCAGGTGACGCTGCATTTGTCGGCGATACCCTGTTTATGCCGGATTATGGTACTGCACGCACCGATTTTCCCGGTGGTGATGCGGCGGTCCTTTACCGGTCGATTCGGCGGATACTGGACCTGCCGCTTGATACCAGGATATTCCTTTGCCATGACTACAAGGCGCCCGGCCGTGACGAGTACCAGTGGGAGACAACGGTCGGGCAGCAGCGGGCGAGTAACGTACACATCCATGATGGCGTGACTGAGCATGATTTTGTCGAATTTCGAAGCCAGCGTGATAGCGAACTGAACATGCCAAAACTGATCCTGCCGTCGATCCAGGTGAATATACGCGCGGGTGAAATGCCGCCGGCGGATGAAAACGGCGTGGTCTTCTTAAAGATTCCCTTGAACGTATTGTAAAAAATGGAAGCAGTGTAATGGGACTATCGGTATTTGCGTGGCTGGGTGCGATGGCAATCGGTGTCAGTCTTGGCTTGTTGGGTTCCGGCGGTTCGATCCTGACGGTACCGGTACTTGTTTACCTTGTCGGTCAGGACGAAAAACTGGCCATCGCCGGCTCACTCGCAATTGTCGGTTCAATTGCCCTGGTGGGAAGTTTACCCTACCTGAAGAAAAGGCTGATTGACTGGAGGACCGTGGTCCTGTTCGGTATCCCGGGTATGGCTGGCACCTATCTCGGCGCCTGGCTGGCCACATGGATTTCCGGCCTGGTCCAGCTTGCGCTGTTTGCAGTGGTCATGCTGCTGGCTTCCTGGCAGATGCTCAAACCCCCGCTACTGGATGACAAGCCGCACAAACCAAGGGAGGTTTGGAAGATCGGCATCGATGGCCTGGCTGTAGGCATACTGACCGGACTGGTCGGTGTCGGCGGTGGCTTCCTGATCGTCCCGGCGCTGGTGTTGCTGGGTGGTCTTTCGATGCACCGGGCGGTGGCAACCAGCCTGGTAATCATTGCGCTGAAGTCATTTACCGGCTTCTGGAAATACCTCGATGTGCTGGAGTCACATGGCCTGGCGCTCGACTGGCACGTCATTGCGATCGTCACCGTACTCGGTATTGCAGGCAGTTTCATTGGCGCGCGTATCGCGGGCCATGTCGATCAACATAAACTGCGCAAAGTGTTTGGACTATTCCTGATCGTGATGGGAATATATATCCTGGTCCGAACGCTGCCGTCGGTCCTTACCTGAGAGATACGATCAATGGAAATCAAGAGAATCTCACCTTTTCTGTCCGTTTCACCGCAAATCTACCCGGCCCACGTGGAGCGTCTTGCCGCGCAGGGCTTCAAGACGATTATCAATAACCGGCCCGACAATGAAACCGACGATCAACCGCTGGTGGAAGAACTGTCGGCGGAATCTTTGCGGCACGGTATTGAGTTCATCAACATCCCGGTCATTCCCGGTGAACTGACCGAGGAAAACATCAGGGAATTTGGCCACGCGATGAAACGCGTCACGGGACCGGTGCTGGCCTATTGCCGTTCCGGGGCGCGCTCGACCAGCTTGTGGGCGTTGTATGAAGCCAGGCACATGGGTTCGGATTCGATCATCGATTTTGCCTCGACCATCGGTTACGACCTGAGCTGGCAAAAAGAATTTCTCGACGAGGCGTTGTTACATGAAGACGCCATCGAGACACAGGAACAGGCTATAGAAGCCAGGCCGCCGGTTCATTACCACAGCGAGGCCAATATTTATGATGTGATCGTCGTCGGCGGGGGCAGTGCGGGAATCTCGGTGGCTTCCAGTCTGCTAAAACGCAGGCCGCAGCTTGATATCGTGGTGATTGAACCCCGCTATAAACATTTTTACCAGCCTGGTTTCACGATGGTCGGCGGTGGTGTATTCTCGCCCACCCAACCGCAGACGTTTACAAAAAATGTCATGCCCAAGGGCGTGCGCTGGATCGAGGCGGCGGCGGCATCATTTGAACCCGAGCACAACCAGGTTACCCTGGAGGATGGCAGCCGTCTGGAATACCGCCAACTGGTGGTCGCACCCGGCTTGAAGCTGGACTGGGACGCCGTCGACGGTTTGCGCGAGAGCCTGGGCAAAAACGGTGTGACCTCAAACTACCGTTTCGATTACGCGCCCTATACCTGGGAACTGGTCAAAAAACTGCGTTCCGGCCGCGCCATCTTCACCCAGCCGCAGATGCCGATCAAGTGTGCCGGCGCTCCGCAAAAAGCCATGTATTTATCCTGCGACCACTGGCTGCGAAACCAGGTTCTGGACCAGATCGATGTCAGGTTCTGCAATGCCGGCGGCGTGTTGTTCGGGGTCGAGCACTACGTGCCGCCACTGATGGAATACGTCAAAAAATACAACGCCGGTCTGCATTTCTTCCACAACCTGGTGGCTGTTGACGGTGCGGCTAAAAAGGCCTGGTTTGACGTCACTGAGGCGGGTACGCCGACACGCCGCGAAGAGATGGAGTTTGACATGTTGCACGTCTGCCCGCCACAGACAGCGCCTGACTTCGTACGCAACAGCGCACTGGCAAACGAGGCGGGCTGGGTGGACGTCGCCCAGGATACCCTGAGACACAAGCGCTACGAGAACGTCTTCAGCCTCGGCGACGCCTGTTCCGCTCCCAACGCCAAGACCCTCGCGGCGGCGAGGTTACAAGCACCGGTGGTGGCTGAAAACCTGATCGCCGTATTTGACGGCAAGGACCCGGTGGCCGGGTACAACGGTTACGGCTCGTGCCCGCTGACGGTGGAGAAGGGCAAGATCGTGCTGGCGGAGTTTGGCTACGGCGGAAAACTGTTGCCGACCTTCCCCGAGTGGTTGATCAAGAGCGACGAACCAAGCAAGGTGGCCTGGTTCGTCAAGGAAAAGATGCTGCCGACAGTTTATTACAAGCTGATGCTGAAGGGCAGGGAATGGCTGGCCAAACCGAACAAGTTGGGTGGAAACTGAGGTTACCGGGGTCAGAGTAAAAGTGCCAGAGTAAACACCCATGCTCATCTGGCACTTTTTTACTCTGGCACTTTACTCTGACCCCATAACTACTGGAGGCCATCAATGACCGATCTGTTTCAACCCCTGACTTTCAAATGCGGCGCCGTTGCCAAGAACCGATTCATGCTGGCGCCGCTGACAAACCAGCAAAGCCATGCCGATGGCCGTTTGTCGGACGACGAGTACCGCTGGCTGACGATGCGGGCCAAGGGCGGTTTCGGTATCACCATGACCTGCGCCTCGCACGTGCAGGCAGCCGGCCAGGGGTTTGCCGGGCAACTCGGTTGTTATTCCGACGATCACCTCGAGGGGCTCACGCGGCTGGCAGCTGGTATCAAGGCCGGGAACAGCCTGGCCCTGCTGCAGTTGCACCACGCGGGCATGCGTTCACCGAAGGACGTGATTGGGCAGCAGCCCGTCTGTCCTTCCGAGCATGGGGAAAGCGGATCGCGGGCGCTGACCATCGAGGAAATCGGACAGCTCAAGGAAGATTTTCTGTTGGCGGCCGAGCGTGCCGAGCGTGCCGGCTTTGACGGCGTTGAACTGCATGGCGCCCACGGCTACATCCTTTGCCAGTTTCTCAGTCCGACCATCAACCAGCGCAGCGACGACTACGGCGGCCCGCTGCAAAACCGTTCGCGGATTATTTTCGAGCTCGTCGACGGCGTCCGCGCGAGGTGCCGGCCCGGGTTCCTGCTGGGTGTCAGGCTGTCGCCGGAGAGATTCGATATGAGGCTCGGTGAAGTTATCGAAGTCGCCCAAAGGTTGATGAGCGAGGCAAAGGTCGATTTTCTCGACATGTCGTTGTGGGATTCATTCAAGGAACCAATCGAGGAAGAATTTCAGGGCAGGACTTTGCTCAGCTACTTCACCGGACTCGACCGCGGTGATGTGCGGCTGGCCACGGCGGGCATGATCGACACACCGGGAGACGCCAGGCGCTGTCTCGAGGCGGGCGCCGATTTCGTCGTGTTGGGCCGCGCAGCCATCCTGCATCACGATTTTCCGTTGAGGATGGCGGAAAACCCGGATTTCGAACCGGTGAGTCTCCCGGTGACAAGTGATTACCTGCGCAAAGAGGGTCTCGGAGAACCTTTCATCAAGTACATGGGTAACTGGAAAGGCTTCGTGGAGGACTGATCCGCACCTCCATTCAGTCAACCCGAACAGCGATGTGCGTAGGCAGGTGAATTTCCGGAATACTCGGACCCACCCAGTTTATACTGAGTCGCTCGGGTGACAGCATTTTAATCCTGAAAAGTGTGTCCCCGTCATTGATCTCAGGATCGCTAATTTCGCAGACCACTTCTGCGTCGCTATTGGCCCAGTCTGAACCATAATCACACTTCATCTGAGTATTTTCGTTACCGCTCTTATCGCGAACTGAAAACATGACATAACCAGGCGGAGTCGGAGGTGCAAGGCCTATCGGCCCCAGCGCATGCTCTACGGATTCCAATGCGATATCAAAAACCATCGGGAAAGGAGCGTAGTTTGAGTCTGACGGTGGTAACTGGGGTATTGATACGCCATCTTCAACGAATGCCCAACGTCCCGACAGGTCAGGTACCCTGTGTGGCGGGTTACCACCGATATCACGACTGCCGTAACCGAACTCGAGCAGTTCGTAGGGTTTGAACAGACCGTCATCGATCTTTACCTGGACGACGCCCTGGCTGTCCATCAACATGGATATCCTGCCGACGGGGTTCATCTGCGGCGGGTTTTCCGGCGGCGGGCAACCCAGGCACTGGCCGCCGGTCGACGCTAACAACTCGGCGAAGAATGTGTCTTCTACGATGCCGCCGGGGCCGAGGACCCATTCGCTGCTGCCGGCCTGATCATAGATCAATGGATAGACGCCCATTCTCTGGTGCTGACGCGCAATCAGCAGACCCTGCTTATCCAGGTCCTGGCTGTAATACACGCCGGTTTCGGGTTTGACGTCGCGCGGCGGCGGTGGCGGACTGCAAAGTGGACAACCCTTGTATACCCGCTCCGTGTATTCGTCCCCGTCAAAACGGATGGTCACGTCGATAGAGAGAATTTCCCCGGGGACATCGTCGACCACGTCGCTCATGTCGACCAGCACGCGGTAGGGCGTGATCACATCGTTGCAGGTGACGTGGTCGGTTATCGTTTCGAACTCGATGAGTACGGAATCACCCGTGTACTCGCTGATGACGGGTTTTTGCTCGCCCGGATGACAGTCGTTCGACCAATCCCCTTTGATATCGAGCAAATAAGGTTCGCTGGATACCCAGTACAACGGGTGCGGGTAGACGTGTGTGCTCGAGAATTCGGCCCAGGCGGTGTTGAGACACGATGCCAATATCAGAAACAGGAATGATTTTTTCATGCCCGATGACTCCCTTCTTGCAACTGTCCAATTATCCGCTTTTTTTTTTGCGTGCCAGTGATTCAGATCAGATGTCCCAGGTATTTAATCCCACTATCAAAGCTGGTCGAAATCGACCACGACCTTTATCGAAATCGGGTGTGATTGGCAGGTCAGGATATAGCCGTTTTCTATCTCCTCCGGGCGCAATGCCTGGTCCAGGTCCATCTCAACTTCACCCTCGACAAGTTTCGCCCGGCAGGTCGCGCAGACACCGCCCTTGCAGGAAAAGGGCAGGTCGATGCCGTTGCGCAGACCGGCGTCGAGGATGTTTTCACCATCCGTACTCAGTTCGAAATTGAACTCTCGTCCGCCAGCGCGGATGCCGACCAGGCTGACCTGGCCCTTGTATTCCTGAGCGCGTGCGTGGTGCCGCTCGATGGCCCGGCGCGCTTGCTCGGCGGATGCGGCGAACAGCTCATAGTGAATGTTTTTTTCCGCGATCCCCTCGCCGCGCAGACCGCGCGAGACTTCCGAAATCATTGCTTCCGGCCCGCACAGGAAAAACTCGTCAAAGGCCCGGATTGCGATCAGGCGACGATTCAGCGCGCCGCCCTTGCGGTTGTCGAGACGACCGCTGAACAAATCCACTTCCTGTGGTTCGCGGCTGAAAATGTTGATCCAGTGAAAACGTGTAAGAAAAGCGTTCTTGAGAAATGCCAGTTCATTGCGGAACATCATCGTGACCGTGCGCTGGTTGCCGTACAGCAGTGTGACCGTGCTCAGCGGTTCGCGCGCCAGAACGGTTTTGATGATCGACAACACCGGTGTTATACCGCTGCCGGCGCAGATGCAAAGGTAGTTTCTGCCGCTTTCAGGATCGATGGCGGTATGAAAATCACCCCGCGGCGGCATCACTTCAAGCACGTCACCGGTTTTCAGGTGCCGGTTGGCCCAGGCGGAGAAAACGCCACCGTTTACATGTTTGATGGCCACGCGTAGATATCCATCGTCCAGACCGGAGCAGATGGAATAAGAGCGCCGGACCTCCTCACCGTCGATCACCTGTTTCAGTGTCAGGTATTGTCCCTGTATGAAGGTGAAAGTAGCGGCAAGTTCAGCGGGTACTTCGAGCGTCAGCACGACCGCATCATCGGTGTCCCTGGCCAGTTCCCTGACACGCAATGGATAGAATGATGGGTTCAATGCGCTCGTCATTACAGGCACTTGAAGTAATCGAAAGGCTCGCGACAGTCCTCGCACTGGTAAAGCGCTTTGCAGGCGGTCGAGCCGAATTCACTGATTTTCCTGACCTCCGTGCTGCGGCACTGCGGACATTCGATTTGACCCTCTGGCGTGTTACAGGTCGTGCTCAGCGGCGGCGCGATGCCATAGGCGCGGAGTTTTTCGCGACCGTCCTGCGTCATCCAGTCGGTGCTCCAGGCCGGGCTCAGCCTTTGCCGTACCACGACCTGTGTGTAACCTGCCGCCGCCAGCGTGGACTCGATATCCTCGCGCATGGCTTGCATTGCCGGACAACCCGCATAGGTGGGTGTGATGGTGACGTGCACTGTGCCGTCAGCGACCGAAACATCACGTAAAACACCGAGGTCCAGCAGGGTCAGCACGGGAATTTCGGGATCGACCACGCTGCCAAGCAAATCAAAAAGCCTGGCGGTTTCCGGGTTGACAGCGGTCGCTACCATCGTTGACCGGGGTAGGCGCGTTGCAGGTATTGTAATTCTGCCAGCAGGTATCCGAGGTGTTCGGTGTGAATGCCTTCGCGGCCGCCACCGATGGCCCAGTCGTCTGACGGTATCTCCAGCGTGGCCTGTTTCAAAACCCCGTGAACGGTGGTCACCCAGGCCGGTTTCAGCGCGGCCCGGTCGACCGCGATACCGGCGTCGGCCAAGCGCTTTTCATCATCCGCCATTTGAAACATTTCCGCAGCATAGCCCCAAAGTTCATCAAAGGCTTTCTGTGTGCGCTCGTGGCTCTCTTCCGTGCCGTCGCCCAGCCGTTTGATCCAGTCTTCGCTGCGCCGCAGGTGATAGCGGGACTCCTTGATGGCCTTGGCCGCGATGGCTGCCAGGTTCGGATCGTTTGAGCCGCTGAGTTTTTCGAAAAACGCCATATCAAAAGCATCGACCATCAGTTGCCGCGCCATGGTAAAGGCAAAATCCCCATTGGGGAGTTCATTGATCAGCAAATTGCGGTACTCGCGGCAGTCTCTTAAGAAAGCAAAATCATCCTCGCCACGGCTCCGGCCTTCCACCTCGGCAGCGTAGGCATAGAACATCCTCGCCCGGCCGATAAAATCCAACGCGACGTTGGTCAGGGCCAGGTCCTCTTCGAGAAAGGGCCCGTTGCTGCACCATTCTGACAGGCGGTGGCCGAGGGTCAGCGAGTCGTCGCCGAGCGCAATGCAATAATCAAACAAAGCTTTCTGCCGTGCTTCCATTACATGTTGTCCACTTCCTTGGGAAGCTTGAAATGCGTGGCGTGGCGGTACGGCTTGTCATCCATCGGGTCGCAAAAAGCCTCGACGTCACTTTCCTGCGATGCGGTAATGTCGCTGGATCGGACCACCCATATACTGACACCCTCGTTGCGGCGCAGGTACACATCACGGGCATATTCCAGGGCCTGCGCAGAATCTTCCGCGTGCAGACTGCCGACGTGGCGGTGATCCAGTCCGCGCCTGGAACGTATAAAAACTTCGAACAACGGCAGGTTTTGCTGATTCATTTCAGAACTCCGGTTTCAGGCGGCCGATCGCGCCCGGCGTTTTAATTCATGGGCGTGCATCGCCTCACGGACCCATTGTCCATCGCGCTGGGCGCGGACGTGGTGTTGCAGACGCTGGCGGTTGCAGGGACCGTCGCCGGCTATGACCCGCATGAATTCATCCCAGTCGATTTCGCCAAAGTCATAGGAACCGCGTTCCTCGTTCCATTTCAAATCGGGGTCCGGGATTTTCAGACCGATAAATTCCGCCTGCGGCACGGTCTGGTCTACAAAACGCTGCCGCAGGACATCGTTGCTTTCCCTTTTCAGTTTCCATTTCATCGACTGGCCGCTGTGCGCCGAATCGGAATCGTGCGGGCCGAACATCATCAGTGACGGCCACCACCAGCGGTTCAACGAATCCTGTGCCATGGCTTTTTGTTCGGCGCTGCCACGCGCCAGTGCCATGGTTGCATCAAAACCCTGGCGTTGATGGAAACTTTCTTCCTTGCAGATGCGGATCATGGCGCGTGCATACGGCCCGTAGGAGGTCCGCTGCAGTGACACCTGGTTGACGATAGCCGCGCCGTCGACGAGCCAGCCGATCATGCCGATGTCTGCCCATGTCAGGCTCGGGTAATTGAAAATCGATGCGTACTTGGCCTTGCCGTCATGCAGGGCCTGGACCATCTCTTCACGGCTGGTGCCGAGGGTTTCGGCGGCGCTGTATAAATAAAGACCGTGACCGCACTCATCCTGGATTTTGGCCAACAGGACAATTTTGCGATACAGCGTTGGGGCGCGGGTGATCCAGTTGCCCTCCGGCTGCATGCCGATCACTTCCGAGTGCGCGTGCTGCGACATTTGCCTGAGCACGGTTTTACGGAATGCACCGGGCATCCAGTCCTTTGGTTCGATACGCTCGTCATTGGCAACTTTCTCTTCGAAGGCAGCCAACCGGGCATCCGCCGGGGTCAGGTTTTCAGTCATATGTTCAGCCAGGGTTTAAACTTGAAGTTTCAGCTTGAAATGTAAATATCAATCGATATAAATACTACAGTAAATAATGTTTAAGTGTACCACCTCCGGGGCGTGCCAATCGTGCGCGGGCCGGGGCTGTTCACTATACTTGGTGTTTCCTGGTGCGAATATCCAGACCCGTCATGGGATGCGGGTTCAAAACGAGGCTTGTTACCTATGCATGATTTGTTGGAAGAAACCGTGTCGTGCCCCTATTGCGGTGAACGTCTTGATGTTTTGCTGGATCCCTCGGTTCCCAGGCAGAATTACATCGAAGATTGCCAGGTCTGTTGCCAGCCGATTGTTTTTGATGTCACGGTTTTCGATAACGGCGAAGCCAGCGTTTTTGTCAGGAGTGAAAGCGAATAGAGCCGGACTTTGGATCGTTTTGTATGTGAAGAACCTAATAGCCATATACAGCCATATAAAAGCTGGACAGCAACATTTAATTCCCCGGCCTGAAAACGCTTAGACAGGATCAGGTTTTATTCCAGGTCCAGGTTCCAGGTTGCCTGAGACCGTCGGATTCAAACGATTTGCAAGCCACAAGCCCTGAAATTTTCAAAGCCACTTCTCAACTTCTCGATGAATTTGGTGCGGACTGAATTTTAAACCGGTGTCGATCGGGTAGATTCCGTCGGGAAAAGTTGTGGCAGTCCGTGTTCTTGCCGATTTTAATGTAATGATTAATGTAAAAATGCAATTAATAATGTACAGTTCTACATCAATTGAATTTAAGAGCTATTTCACGATTTACAGTGCCGCTTGATAAGTCAACACTCCAAATTAATTGGGTCGGCGAATAGCAATGTTGGCTGTATAAAAGGAGATCAGGAATGAAAAAATTATCATGGTGGACGAAGGCAAATGTGATGCCTTTGTTCGGCTTGCTTATCACGATCGCAGTTCTGACGAGTTGGACGTCCGAATCATGGGCGTATTCGGACTACGCTTCAGGCTGCGATACCTGTCACGGCGATTTCACTGCGAGCACTTACACTTCACCTTCAGGTGGGCCAAGCTGGCCTGACGGTCTCCACAATACCCATCGAACGACCATGTTGAACGGAGACTGCGCTACCTGTCACGCGGCCTCCGGCGGTTTTAGCCCGGTTGTCCTCGACTCGTCAGGCGGAGGATCAGGCCTCTCGGCGATTTCCTGTGTTGGTTGCCACGGCAGAAATGAAGACAGCGGCAATGACAGCATATCCGGCGGTATTGGTGCGGGCTTACGCCAACATCATACAGACGCCGGCGTAACGGGCTGCGTGGCTTGTCACACTGACGCATCGCCCGCGAATTACACGCCCGTGGGTGAGGATATACTCCCCGATTACTACGCGAATCCGGGTACCGGCCACCCGGCAATGCCTACGGACTCCTGTAACCCTTCGGGTTCAGAAAATTTTGCAGGTACAACTTTAGGATTGGATAACGATGGTGACGGCGTTTACGATACCGCCGATTCCGACTGTATGGTGGCTGCTCTCACCTATTCTGTCGGCGGAAGTGTCTCCGGCCTGACAGGCACAGGTCTTGCACTGCAAAACAACGGTGCCGATACATTGGCGGTTGCCGCCAACGGTGCGTTTACCTTCGCCACGGAATTGACCCAAGGCAGTGCTTATGCGGTGACGGTATCGACTCAGCCCACGGGTCAGACCTGTACGGTCAGCAATGGTAGCGGAACGATCGGCACGGCCGATGTAAGCGATGTCGCCGTGAGCTGCGTAGACGTTGTTGTTCCCACCTATTCTGTTGGCGGAACTGTCTCCGGCCTGACAGGCACTGGTCTTGCACTGCAAAACAACGGTGCCGATACATTGGCGGTTGCCGCTGCCGGTGCGTTTACCTTCGCCACGGAATTGACCCAAGGCAGTGCTTATGCGGTGACGGTATCGACTCAGCCCACGGGTCAGACCTGTTCGGTCAGCAACGGTAGCGGAACGATCGGCACGGCCGATGTAAGCGATGTCGCCGTGAGCTGCGTAGACGTTGTTGTTCCCACCTATTCTGTTGGCGGAACTGTCTCCGGCCTGACAGGCACTGGTCTTGCACTGCAAAACAACGGTGCCGATACATTGGCGGTTGCCGCTGATGGTGCGTTTACCTTCGCCACGGAATTGCCACAAGGCAGTGCTTATGCGGTGACGGTATCGACCCAACCCACGGGTCAGACCTGTTCGGTCAGCAACGGTAGCGGAACGATCGGCACGGCCGATGTAAGCAATGTCGCCGTGAGCTGCGTAGACGTTGTTGGTCCCACTTATTCTGTTGGCGGAAGTGTCTCCGGCCTGACAGGCACTGGTCTTGCACTGCAAAACAACGGTGCCGATACACTGGCGGTTGCCGCTGATGGTGCGTTTACCTTCGCCACGGAGTTGACACAAGGCAGTGCTTATGCGGTGACGGTATCGACCCAGCCCACGGGTCAAACCTGTTCGGTCAGCAATGGCAGCGGTACGATCGGCACGGCTGATGTAAGCAATGTCGCCGTGAGCTGCGTGGCTGTTGCCACCTATTCTGTCGGCGGAACTGTCTCCGGCCTGACAGGCACTGGTCTTGCACTGCAGAACAACGGTGCCGATACACTGGCGGTTGCTGCTGATGGTGCGTTTACCTTCGCCACGGAGTTGACACAAGGCAGTGCTTATGCGGTGACGGTATCGTCTCAGCCCACGGGTCAGACCTGTTCGGTCAGCAACGGCAGCGGTACGATCGGCACGGCTGATGTAAGCGATGTCGCCGTGAGCTGCGTGGCTGTTGTCACCTATTCTGTCGGCGGAACTGTCTCCGGCTTGGCAGGCACTGGACTTATCTTGCGCAACAACGGTATTGATCCATTGGCGGTTGACGCTGCCGGTGCGTTTACCTTCGCCACGGAATTGACACAAGGCAGTGCTTATGCGGTGACGGTAGCGACACAGCCCGCGGGTCAGACCTGTACGGTCAGCAATGGCAGCGGAACGATCGGCACGGCCGATGTGACAAATGTCACCGTGGCCTGCGTGACGACGGGTGCCGGCTATTCTGTCGGCGGAACTGTCTCCGGCTTGACAGGCACTGGACTGGTATTGCGAAACAATGGTACCGATTCGTTGCCGGTTGCCGCTGATGGCACGTTTACCTTCGCCACGGAACTGGAAGAAGGCGATACTTATTTTGTCAGGGTCGCAGTTCAGCCCCGGGAACAGGTTTGTTGGGTCACCAATGGTAGCGGAACGATCGGCACGGCCGATGTGAGTAATATCACCGTTACCTGTGTAGACGGTGTGCCAAGACAGCCGCTAAATGAAGACGCAATTCCCACAATGTCTACATGGGCGCTGATAGTGTTATCAATGCTTCTTGGATTGATGGCATACATATATAGAAGGCGACTGTTCTAAAAGTTCAGCAGTTCGTTGAAGCAAGAAGGGTCACTGCAGTGACCCTTCTTTTTTTGGCAGAATCTTTTCCGGAACAGGCAACGCCGGGAACAATCAAGGCTGCCAATTTCAATCTCCTTGACGAACAGGTGTTGGCTGGATTTTAAAACGGTGGCGTTTGAGGTGTTGCCCCTGGGAAAAGTGATGGCTGTCCATATTCTCCGCCGTCCATACTCTCCATATTCTCCCCTGTTATTCTTCCTTGTCCGTGTTCATTGTCAGCGTTTGCTCGCAACGATAAAGCGCAGACTCCAGGCCAGGTTGATTTTTCCGGGACCGGCCATATACCCGAGTATGTCCTCTATACCCCGGGCGACGGATTCCGGTTCAGCAAGATCGATACCAAAAAGCAGTTTGCAGTAAATGCCCATGTCGGCCCTGGTCTCAAATGACCAGGGGATCTTGATAATCTCATCGCTGTGAATCTGCAATCCACAGGCGCTGATCTCGTCGGCGGTCGTTCCGTCAAGGAATATGCCTTCATGGCCCATGCTGTTGTGCTGGTGCACAAACTCATTCAAAAACCTGTCGACGCGGGTGCCAGTTTCGGCATCTGCGATGATGAAGCGGCCACCCGGTTTCAGTATCCTCGCGACCTCGCGAAAGAATTTTGACTTGTCTTGCAGGTGATGGGATCCAGCCACGTTGATACATACATCCACGCTGTCGTTTTCAATCGCAATATTATCCAGCGGTGACAGTATTACCCGGTCGTGCTCACCCATTGGGCAGTGTCCGGTGAAGTCGGGAGCGGTTTCGACGGCGAGGTAGTGCTGAATGTCTTCGGGCAAGTAGCCGCGAAGGTAGGCACCACCCGATGGCGCATCACAGATGACATCTCCGCTCTTCACACCAGCACGTTCCACCGTCAGCCGGAATTCACGCTCGCGGGCGGCAGGGTATAGCTCCATCGCCTTTTGGTAGGCATCGGCGCGCTTGCTGAAAATCTGTTCATAGGTTTGAAACATAAAGCACGCATGAATGGCAATAACAAGTTGTGATTATAGTTATTTAGACGCGTAACAGGAGGATTGACCACGCACTTTCCGATAGAAAGCGGTTTGCCCGATCGCGACCGGACAGGGCCGGTGTAGTCGAAAAGCGAATATTGCAGCTTGTTCTCTTTGAATCGATTATCGATAATTCATACTCAATACAATTGTCTTCTGGCACATTGCCTATAGGAATGAGAACAGGAATTTTTTAATGTCTTCGAGTTTGCGGATCGCCATCATTACACACTCGATCGATACTTTTCATGGCAGTTCTTACCTGCTGCATAAAATGTGCGACGTGTGGCAATCCAGCGGCCATGATATCGTAATTATCAAGGGACCCGAACCAGACCTTCCGGAAGCAGACCTGGCTATATTGCATACTGATATCACCGCGATCGGAGAGGACTATGACAGGATTATCGATCACTACCCCATGGTCATCAATGGTCGAGCCAGGGATATCTCGAAACATGTTTTTAGCAGCTTGATTGTTGACCGGGATAGCAAATATAACGGGCCTGTTATCGTCAAGACCAACGCAAATTTTGGCGGTATGCGGGAGCGCCAGGAGAAAATTTTAAGCGGTGACCATCAAGCCAATATTGATATTCAGCGCCCGTGGCGCAAGGTTGAATGGCTGGAAGAATACCCGACGTTCAACACTTTGCGCGAAGTGCCACCGGGTGTTTGGCGCAACGACAAACTGGTGGTCGAGAAATTTCTCACACAGCTTAATGAGTCTGGTGAGTACCTGTTAAAAATCTGGGTGTTTTTCGGGCACCAGGAACTCTACTACCAATGTGTTTCAGACGAACCGGTTATTAAAAGTCACAACACCAAGCGCAGGGAGTTTCTCGATCCAAACGACCTGCCGGATTCCTTGCGCGAGACGCGTTCAAAACTGGGTTTTGATTTTGGCAAGTTCGATTTTTCAATTGCTGATGGCGGGGCTGCACTCTTCGATATCAACCGCACACCAGGGAGTGCCAGGAATGTCGCCAAAGAGGACGAGGCTTCGGAGAGAATTCGCAGGCTGAGCACCGGTCTCGAACATTTCACTGATCAACTTTGACGGTAACATCCATGAACCCGATACCCGAATTGCAGCTCGACAATCAACAGGTTTCCGATCTCTCCTCCGTATACATCGACGAGGGGGTCAAGAAAGATTGCTGGGAGATTCTCGAGGTTGATATCTCGGACAATTTACTCATGGCACGCTTGAGGATGACTTCATTTTTTGTTTCACCAACAGATCCGGAGGGATTTCACCTTACGATCTTTTCGACACAGGAGTTTCTTGCACAGCTGGCAAATATCTATTTGCACGTGCTGGAAGGCTACACCGTCAAAAGCAGGGAAACCTGGATGCGGGAATGCAATATCACCAGTCGGGCGACCATCCGTGACCCGGAAAACATCATGGTAGAAATGGATTTTTTTGGCAGGAAGAAACTGGGAGATACGCTGATCTGCATGGCCAGATGTCGTGTGTATGACGATCAGGAAGGTCTGTTTACCGCAAAACTCAAGGGTCTGCTTCGTTAATTCCGGGTGCTTTCACCATTCAGTCATCAAACTGTACGGCTAAAGTCTTTAGCCCCCGGAACAATGTTTTCTGTTGCCAGTCGGCTTTAGCGGAACAAAGTCTGATTTTGGGAAATGTTTCCAGCAAGCGACAAAAAGCGATCCTTGCTTCCGCACGGGCCAGCCTTTCACCCAGGCATTTGTGAATACCCAGTCCAAATGCCAGGTGCATGTTCGGATTGCGTCTGATATCAAACTCCTCAGCAGCGGCAAACTGCTCGGTATCTCTGTTTGCCGCACCAATTGCTACGCCAATCTGCTGTCCCTTCTCTATTTCAAAATCACCGATGCTGAAATCCCGAACTGCAACACGAAAGGTTGCCCGTTGCAATGGACTTTCAAAGCGCAGCATCTCGTCGATGGCTTTGTCAATCAGCTCAGGCTGTTCTCTTAACAGGTCCAATTGCCCGGGGTTTTTAAGTAAGGTGTAGAGACCATTTCCAAGCAGGTTTACGGTGGTTTCAAAGCCTGCGAGCACAATTAACATACTCAGACTCAGAATTTCGACCTTTGTGGGTGCGCCGCTTTCCCGTCGCAGTTGATTGAGGTGGGATATCAGTCCGTTTCTGCCCACAGGGTCAAGCTCGACCATGCGGGTCAGGTAGTTGGTCATGGCCATCATGCTTTTCTGTTGATTGTTGAGTGCCACCTCATCCGCCAATGAAGAATCAAAACCGGCCAGTAAATCACTTGCCCAGGATTTCATTTGTAGCATGTCCTTTGACGGCACACCGAGAATGTCAGAGACCACCAGGATTGGAAGGGGGATTGCAAATTCCGCCATGAAATCCACTTTATCTCCCGTGCAAATATCGGCCAGCAGCTTTTGTACTATTACGTTGATCTTACTTTCAAATATCCGTGTTTCCCCGGCGCTGAACAATGGCGCGACAAGCGCTCTCAAGCGGGTGTGGTTTGGCGGATCAGTGTTGAGCAACATTCGGTCGAAAGCCGTGAGGTCATCCACGGCGACAATGCGGCTCAGATCTTTGGATATGTTGGTTTTCTCCCTGAGTATGGCTGCAACGTCACTGTAACGCGAAAATAACCACATCCCGGAAGTGCCGGAACGCATCTGGTGTGGAACCCAGGTTGGAGAATCAGTCTCTCTGAGCTGCCGGTATGCAGGATATGGGTTGTCAATAAAGTGGCTACTGCTTAAATCGATCAAATGACTGACCTTAACCGCGTGAACCGAATCGGCTGACAAGTATACGTTCACACGGCGTGACGGTCATCCGCCTGCCATGCATAAACCGTGTGTTATCGATCAGCAGTAAATCCCCCGTCTGCCATCGGTGACTGAGAAGAATGTCATCATGTATATCGATCAGTTGATTGATAACGGGGTCGGTGATTTTCTCACCATCTCCAAAAAAGACCTGGTTGTCAGGTTTGCAATACACCTTGTTGTCCTGATAGTTCGGGTGATTCACACCAGGCAAATGTGCGAGCATTGCATTGGCGAATGCCGGTTTGCCGAGCGGTGTTGACTGGAATGCGTCGGCCCTGTAGCGGATGTCCAGTTGGTCGTTTTCGAGCCTGAATTCGACCGTTTGAAATCGACCCAGCAATTGCCTTAGTTCATCGTTGCTTTGCACGCCAAATTCCGCCTGCCAGCGTTCCGCTTGCCAGTGTGACTGGTATATCAGTCCGGACGCCACAAACCTCGCCCGCAGGTCAATCGGCAGGCGATCATAAAACGCCAAACCATCAATCAGTGTGGTTTCACCGCCCGCTTCAGAGGGTGGCGTAAGGCAATAAAAAAAACACAATTCCGGTGGTGGTGGCCAGGGTCGGTAGGTTCCCTCACTATGCCCCAGCAAGGTGAAATTACTCCTGAACACCTCGGTGCTGAAGCCATCTCCAGCGTGTTTACGAAGTTTGGCGCGGGTGCCAACACTATGGAAGTCATGGCAGAACTTACTGGAAAACGCCTCGAACGACTCAAGACTGAAATCGAAACCACGAAACAAAATGACACCAGAATCATCCAGGTGCTGCAAAACACCATGCCTGTCCAGACTTGCGAGGTCATCGTTGTGCATGACCCTGATGTGGTCGATCGCATCCTTAGACATTGAGACCAAGCGAACGAGTTTTCATACGAGGATTGTAAACCAAACTCATTGGATTGCGTCCCTGAGAAGCACTCCATGTGTCTAGCAGATGCCACCTGGATAATTTTTAACCTATACTTCATGCAAATCAAAAGCCACGGCCAAAATTATGCGTAAACTCCTGATACTCATCGCTCTGATCGCCTCATTCAGCAACGCGTTCGCCCAAAAAGACCTGAAAATCTATATTTCAGCCGACATGGAAGGTCTCACAGGCGTCGTTACCGGCGACCAGCTCGGTCCGGACGGATTTGAGTACGAGCGCTTCCGCCAAATCATGACTGACGAAGTCAACGCGGTGATCGAAGCTGCGCGCGAAGCCGGCGCCAGCGAATTTCTGGTCAGCGATTCTCACGGTAACGGCGAGAGCCTGCTGATCGAGCAATTACCCGACGACGTACAAATCGTCCGCTCCTGGCCGCGAGCACTTGGAATGATGCACGGCATTGATGCTTCATTTGATGGTGTTATATTTATCGGCTACCACGCCAGCACCTCAAATATGACGGGTGTTCGCGCGCATACCGAATCCAGCGCAAATGTGACCGATCTGCAGTTGAATGGACAACACATGTCCGAAGGCTCATGGAACGCCGCCATTGCAGGACAGTTCGGAGTACCGGTGATACTGGTGACCGGTGATGATGCCGCGGTCAAAGAAGTATCTGCCCTGGTGGGCGATATCGAAGGCGCCGTGGTCAAGACAAGTAACGGCTTTCACTCCGCAACTACGCTCACGCCCGCTGCTGGTCAGAAGTTAATCCGCAGCAAGACCAAGGCGGCAATTGAGCGGATCGGGGATTTCAAGCCGTATGTTCTGAAAGGGCCGCCGGTTGTACGACTCAGTCTGAAAAACTACCAGCCGGTTGAACTTTTAGCTTATTTGAGGGATGTAAAACGAGTGGATTCACATTCCATCGAGTACGAGGCAACTGACATGACAGACGCAACAAAATTTATTGCTTTCGTCCTCGAGTACAACGTTTCCACGGCCCCCTGACGGAGGCTGGAAACGCCGGAGTATGCCAGCCGGACTGATGCAATGTTCGAATCAGGCTTGTCCGTGTTCTGTCAAGACGCCGCCACCCGCACAGCCTCCAGTCCGGCCTCGGCCGCCTGTTCATTGAATTTGCTCAGATCATTGTTGAACAGGTCTTGCAATCGAATCAAAGCGGCATCAATCGCCGCCACCAGTTCGTCACGGACCGCAATCGCAGAGGCGGTCGGTGCGTGATCGCCAATACTGGCAAGCGACATTACACCGGCTAATTTATCGTTCAGGCGGATGGGAAAATTGAGCGGATCCTGCGGGCTTTCCATTTTTACCTGGTAGAGGGTTTCCTCGATACTGCTCAGCTTGGCCTCCAGGTCTTTTGCGGACTCCCTGAGGCCGGCGAATTGTTTATCCCCTTCAACCCGCTTTTCAATCGCGTCCAATTGGGCTTTGGCTTCACGGATGCGCGTGATGGCGCGATGGGTTTCTGTCAGTTTCAGATTAATACCGGAGACGAAACTGTATTGTGCCCGGTAATCTTCCGCAGAAACATCGAGGCGTGGATCCGCAAGCACTTCAAAATCGACCGTTTGTCGCGTATCACCCAATTTCAGGGTGGCCTGGTATTTGCCCGGAATGGCCCGCATACCTTTCAGCGCATCGTTCCACAACACCAGGTCCTTGAACTTCTCAACGCTGGCGTAACGCAGGTCCCAGACAAACAGGTTCAGACCCGCCTTGGTTTCGAGTTTACGGTCATCGTCACCAAGTATCGGTGTTTCTTTGTCCTTGTCATTGTCCTGGGCGGGTTTGGGCGTGAAAGTACGTATTACGCCGCCATCGATGTCCATGATTTCGAGTGAAATATCGCTGTCTGGGGCCAGTTCCCCGGCCAGCCAGTAATACAGGGGCACGCCGTCCGGCGGGTTGCTTCCCATATTTTCGGGGTCTTTGCTGGAGCCGGTATTCAAGCGCCAGGTGGGAGCGGGTGTGAACAGGTGTTGTGCCTGGCCGAGCACCGTCCCGTCAAGCTGACGTAAAATTTCAACATCGTCCAGTATCCAGTAACCACGCCCCTGGGTGGCGGCAATCAGGTTGCCCTCCTTAAGCGCCAGGTCGGTGATGGGTACCACGGGCAGGTTGAGTTGCGAACTCTGCCAGCTTTCCCCATCATCCCTGGATAGATAGAGTCCGAATTCGGTGCCGGCAAACAGAAGACCACGTTGTTCGGTATCCGCGCGGATGACACGGGTGAAATGGTCCGCGGGAATGCCCTGTATGATCTTTTCCCAGTGTTTGCCGTAATCCGAAGTTTTGAATAAATAGGGGCTGAAATCACTATTTTTGTACGCGGTTGCCGCGAGATACAGCCCGCCGGCCTCAAATGGATTCGCCTCGATCGAATTAATCTGAATTTCACCTGGCAACCCGTCGTTGTGACCCTTGGGAGTGACATCGGTCCAGCTTTGACCGGCATCACGGCTGACGTGCAACATACCATCGTCGGACCCGGTCCAGATGACACCCGGGCGCAGCGGCGATTCTGCGACCGCAAAAATCGTGCCGTAGTACTCGACACTGGTATTGTCCTTGGTGATCGGCCCACCGGATGAACCCTGTTTTGACTTGATATTGCGGGTCAGGTCGGGGCTGATGGCCTGCCAGGTCTGGCCTTCATCCGTGGTTTTGAACAGCACGTTGCCTGCTGCATACAAAGTGCCGGGGTCATGCGGCGAGATCATTATCGGGAAGTTCCAGTTAAAGCGGTACTTCAAGTCCGCGGCACCCCAGCCCATCGGGTCGTCCGGCCATACATTGACCGCGCGCACATCGCCATTGCTGTGGTTATACCTGATCAGGTAGCCGCTGTAAGAACCGCCATAAACGATATCCGGATTATCCGGCCGGGCGACCACGTGACCGCTTTCACCACCTGCGGTGGGTTCCCAGTCGCGTGTGCCGATGGCATCGTCGAAAGCCGACCGGGAGCGTATCCTGACGGCGGAATTATCCTGCTGGCCACCCAATAATCGATAGGGAAAAGCGTTATCCGTGGAAACCCGGTACATCTGCGCGGTGGGCTGGTTGGATTGCACCGACCAGTTTTCGCCACCGTCATAGCTGATGTTGGCGCCGCCGTCATTGGCTTCGATCATACGTTTGGGATCACTCGGGTCGATCCACAAGTCGTGATTGTCACCATGCGGCGTGGAAATTTTTTCAAAGATTTTTCCGCCGTCCTTGGACTTGTGGAACTGTACGTTCATCACGTAAACGACGTCTTCATCCAAGGGGTCGGCCTGGATACGGGTGTAATACCAGGCCCTCTGGCGTAATTTGCGCTCCTTGTTTACACGTACCCAGGTTTTACCGGCATCGGTAGAACGGAACACGCCACCCTCCGCGGCCTCGATGATCGCGTACAGGTTATCCGGGTTGCTGGCCGATACGCTCAAACCGGAAATACCCAGTGGTGGTTTCGGCATTCCCTCGTTTTCAGAAATGGATTGCCAGTGCTCGCCAGCGTCGGTGGTTTTCCAGATTTTTGAACCTTCGCCGCCGGACTCGAGGCTGTAAGGCGTGCGGATAACACGCCAGCTGCTCGCGTAGAGAATTCGCGGGTTGGTCGGGTCCATCACCAGGTCAACCACACCCACCTCGTCATTGATATAGAGAATCTTCTGCCAGTTTTTACCGCCATCGGTGGAACGGAACACGCCACGCTCTTCGCTGGCACCGAATAAATTTCCCATGACGGCGGCATAAACAGTATCGGGGTCCCTGGGATGAACCTGGATGCGGGGGATTCGCTGGCTGGTTTTCAGACCAACCTGGGACCAGGTCCGTCCGGCATCGGTAGACTTCCAGACGCCGTCACCCACGGATACGTTGCCGCGTACGGTCACCTCACCGGTTCCGACATAGATCACATTCGGATCCCATGTAGATACGGCCACCGCACCGATGGACCCGCCAAAAAAACCATCCGAGATATTGTTCCAGTCACCACCGCCGTTGGTGGTTTTCCAGACACCACCACCGGTTGACCCAAAATAAAAGGTTTCCCGGTCCTGCGGGATGCCGGTAACCGCGGCCGAACGCCCGCCCCGGTAGGGTCCGATCTCGCGCCACTTCAAGCTTTCGAGCTTGCTTTCATCCCAGGCGGCTGTGGCCGTTTGAGCCAGCAGGCAAAACAGCACTGGCAGTAATGTTGAAAGGCGTGGCATTGGGTTCTCCCGGTTTTTGTCTTGTAAGGCAGGGTGATGATTATCGCAAATATAGGAATAGGGGTCAGGTAAAATTGTTGTTGATCGCGAAATTAGTGGGTTGTTTTTCGATCGCCTGGTACGTGATGATATTCCGTGCGAAATTTGACGCAATAGGGCCATTCGCGTGGATATATTCCAAGCCTGATTTTTACGGTCAGGAGGACAGAAATCCAGAAGAAATTCAGGAGAAGAAATTCAGGACACCCAACATAATTCGTCCATCCGTGATGAAGTTTACAGTCAGTCAAAGTGCACAATGGTATCCACCCCAACCGGGATCCGGTTCTTTAGTGCCGCCAATTAAGCAGGTGTGGCATCGGGTCAGCGGGCCAAAATTCAGAACAGGTGTCCGCAGCGGGCTTGTAAAACTCCCACAGCGCCTGCATTCTTTGCTCACTTTGCATGACATATTGCCAACCATAGGTCCAGTTCCAGCGGTATTTCAGACCGACCCGGTAAGTGAAAACCGGATCGATATCACCATCGAGGGCCATGCGACAGGCCAGCCAGGGGAAATTGACACCCGCCTGGATCGCCAAATCCAGAGTACCCCAATAACGCGAGTTGATTTCCATCAGTTTGAATTTACCATCACGCCGGTCGTGCTTGAACTCAACCATGGCCGGACCATGCCAGTCCAGTGAACTCAATAATAGCCTGGCTTTTTCAATAAGTTCCGGTTCGCTGGTCGTTTCGTTATGGATACCCACGCCGCCTGTTTGAGGATACATGGCCAGGCGTTTTTGACTCAGCGCCGCCCTTGCTTCTCCGTACCTGAACAACAGGCAGGCATCATGAACAAGACCGGGAATATACTCCTGGATCAGTGGGCGGTCTGATGTGAATACAGAATCTGAACGGATATCGAGTTGGTCGTAGGTATCCAGCAAACCGGCCGCGCTCTGCGGAAATGACAGACCGATACCACCGGCGCCTTTCCTGAGTTTCAAAACACACGGAAAACTGACCTGCCGGCCGATTTGTTTCACTTCATCGCGACTCTCCGGGCACCAGGTTTCCGGCACGTCGATACCCAGGCCAGCGGCCAAGCGGATCAGCTTCAACTTGTCATGGGCGATCCCGCAAGACTTCCCTGAAGGGACGGGAACCGCCATTTTTGCCTGCAGCAGATCCCGCTGCTCCACCAACGCCATGGTGGGGTAATCGGACAGCGGTAAAACGACATCGTATTGACCCGCCAATACCTGCTCTCTAATCCAAGCTGAAAATGCCGTCCAGTCAGCCAGGGGGTCCGGACAACGGACCCGCGAATGGCAATAGCGCGACCTGAGTGGAGAACTGTTGGAGACATCACTTGCCACGCTTGCTTTGGCGCCGCTTTTGGTCAACGCGCGCAACGCCGCCAGCGATTTGCGATCATCCGCGCTGTGTTCGGTGACAAGCAGGATCTTCATCGGCGTTGGCCGCGGATCAATACATCATGTCCGGGTTTTGGTAGCACTTGAACTCGACCAGGTTGTTGGCGGGATCCCTGAGAAAAAATGCGTTGTGTTCATCCTCCCGGCCTTCAAACCTCACAAAGGGCTGCCTGAAAAACCCAAGCCCCGCCGTCCTCGCCCGCCCCAGTACGCGGTCAAACTCGGTACGGTCTAGAAATGTCATGCCAAAGTGCCTAGGGTAAATGTCAGGATCGGTATCGATGTCTTCAGGACACAGGTGACACACGACCTGCGCACCGAAGAAATCCAGTGTAATGCGGTCTTCCATGACACGTGCCAAACGGCAACCCAAACCGTTCACGTAAAACTCACGGGCCATGTCCAGATCGTCACAGGGTATCGCGAGATGAAATATCCGCTGCGCATGTTTGCTTGATTTCGGTAACATACCCAGTGATTTTACCAGCAGGAACAGCCCGAGGCACGATATCCCATGTTGGTGTGAGGATTGGAAGGTGTATGGGAAACATTCAGGTGCTGCCAGGCAGTAAACCGGGCTAATTTAAATCGCCCCATAACAAAAACCGGGGCGTCAAGCCCCGGCTGATTGGAAATCTGAAGCGGGTTATGAGTGGGTGATCGCGCCCTTTGCGTGCGCTTCCTTCGCCAGTTTCGAAATCATGACAAGACCAACAAGCGGCAAGGCAATGACATAACCGAGGGCTACAAAAGGGGCGGCAAAAAACAGGCCGATGTTCTTAACCCTGCGCATGACTTTTTTCATCTTGCCATTTGTTGCCGGGGCTTTTTTGGCGTGGGCCTCGATAGCCAGCTTTACGAAATGGTAGATTCCGATGAAGGGCAGGGCGATGACATAAGCCAGGCCAATGAAGGGTGCCGCGAAGAGCATGCCGATGGTTTTGGCCAGCGTAGGTTCGTTTTTTGGAGCCTCATGAATCGCGGCGTCGTTGACCGCATTGAGCGTGGTGACTTCAAAACCGTTGCCGGGAAGAACCCGGTGGAGGTTGTGACCCACAACTGTGTCATTGCCGGTGACCAGTACTTTTGATTTGGTGTTCATGATCTGCTCCTAATCTGGTTATTAAACTTTTTTCCTTTCACTGTAGTTAATGCATTTATCATGCCAATAGCATTTTCAGGGGATCAGAAAATGATCAAGTTGTTTAAATACAGATACTTACCGATAATGATTGGATTTTGGGGCGTGTCCTGAAGACGTCTATTTCGGCTCTGAAGTATATTTTGGATATACGAAAAGCCAGCCACTCATAAATTTATTCATATTATTCATACAGATAAAACAAAACCAGCGTGTACATGTTTTTTGTACAGCCCCGATCATATGTGTTGATCAGGATGGTACCAGCCACTCATTCACCTTATTGAAAAACCAGGTCAGCCGCACTTAATACTTATCCCTTGCGGACTTGCGGAAAGGCAATGGCTGTCCTTGCACAAGCTTTATTGTTCCGGCTTGTTCCTGCAATGTTAAATCCCCGGTGTTCTGCGCGTTTTTATGCCCCGCACGCTTTTGCTGAAATGCCCGGTTGGAAACTGATTTTTTATCCATCACACTTGAAAAGTAATATCCTAGGCTAATATATATATAGCTACTATGAACAGGGATATGAAAACCGTGAAAAAAGACATCTCATTCGGCTTTTTGCTGAGTGACGTTACCCGGTTGTTTCGCAAGCACTTTGACCGGCGCGCGGTCGAATTCGGCCTGACGCGTGCTCAATGGCGGGCATTAAAGTGGCTCAATGCCAGTGAAGGTATGAATCAATCAGAGTTGGCCGAGCAACTGGAAATGGAGCCGATGGCGATCGGTCGCGTCATTGACCGACTGCAAAATTCCGGCTTTGTCGTGCGCAAAGCTGATCCGTCTGACCGCAGGAGCTGGCGTCTGTTTCTGACCGATCGGGCCAGGGCCATTCTTGACGATATGCAGCGCATTTCAAAAAAGTTACTCAGCGAGGCGGTCGGTGACATTCCAAAAGACGACATTGACCACACCCTGCAGGTACTCGAGAGGATCAAGTCCAACCTGCTGGAACTCGAATCACGGTGAACAAAGGCTAAACAGAAATGACAGATCTAAACGAACCCAATGAAAACCCAGCTCTGGCGCCCGTTGCCAAAGCCAGGAAAAGAAGGGTGCCGCAGTGGCTGCTCTGGACACTCGGACCGGCGTTGGTATTGGCCGGCGCGGCCTGGTTTGTGTTTACCAGTGGCCGCTATGAATCGACCGACAATGCTTATTTGCATGCGGACATCATCACGATTGCCCCTGAAATTGCCGGTCGTGTTGTCGCGGTCGCAGTGCAACCCAACCAGCAAGTAAAAGCCGGTGACATCCTGTTCAGGATTGAACCCGACAAGCTCAAGTTAGCGGTGGATGAACTCAACGCACAAACGGTCGCCATCGGGGAATATCTGGATTCGACGCGCGAAGGTTACAAAGTGGCTATCGCCGATCTCGCTGCCCGTCAAGCCGATGTAAAACACACCCAGCAGCAATTCAATCGTGTTCAGGATTTGCGTATAAAAGGCGTGGTTTCACAGGAAGACCTGGATAATGCCCAGAACGATATGGCGACGGCAATCGCTGACCGCGACGCTGCCATTGCCATGGTCGCTAAATCCAAATCCATGCTGGGTGGTAATGCCAAAACCCCGCTTGCTGAAATGGCGGGCTATAAAATCGTTGAAGCACAACTGAAGAAGGCGCAAATTGATCTGGAGCATGCCGTTGTGAGGGCGCCGGTAGATGGTTATATCGGTAGTGAAACACTCCAGGTCGGAGATTATCTCATGGTCGGACAGGCCGCCATGCCGTTGGTGACCGAAGCACTATGGGTAGACGCCAATCTCAAAGAGACCGATATGACCTGGGTTGTCGCCGGCCAAAAAGCCGTAGTCAAAGTTGATACCTACCCGGGCGAGCAGTGGCGGGCGGAGGTGTCATCAATCAGCCCGGCATCGGCCTCCATGTTTTCGGTATTGCCGGCGCAGAACGCGACGGGTAACTGGGTGAAGGTTGTGCAAAGAATTCCGGTAAGACTGCGGATTTTATCGCCTGGCGATGGCCGCGGAGTGCTGCGCGCCGGAATGAGTGCGGAAATCACAATCGACACCGGAAAAGGACACACGCTGGTCGATGGTCTGCTGGGCAGGGCTGGCTCAAAGAATACGCCACAGACTGCGCGTGCCGGAGGCACTGATAAATGACGACCACGCCCGCCATCGCGGGCAGTGCGCCGCTGGAAAACCGCACATTGCTGGTCGTTGCCATCATGCTGGCAACACTGATGCAGGTGATAGATACGACCATTGCAAACGTTGCCTTGCCGAACATGCAAGGCTCGTTGTCAGCCTCTCAGGAACAAATAGCCTGGGTATTGACCTCCTACCTGGTAGCCGCGGCGGTGGCAACTCCGACAACCGGTTGGCTGGCAACTGTATTTGGCCGTAAGCGGCTTTTGCTTATAGCAATTGGTGGCTTTACGGTTGCGTCAGTGCTGTGTGCCACTGCAACAACTGTCAGCGAGATTGTTATATATCGTATCCTGCAGGGACTGTTTGGCGCTTCACTCATCCCAATGTCCCAATCAACCTTGCTGGATGCCTATCCCCGTGAGAAACATGGCTCAGCCATGGCCATGTGGGGTGTGGGTTTGATGGTCGGGCCAATTCTCGGACCCCCTCTTGGTGGTTGGTTGACGGAACACCTGAGTTGGCACTGGGTTTTCTTGATCAATATTCCTATCGGCATACTTGCATTTCTTGGCGTGGCAGCAGCGGTACCCGCGGGCGAACATCAACAACGGCGTTTCGACATGTTCGGCTTCGTGCTGGTGGCCATTGGCATTGGTGCTCTGCAGATGATGCTGGACCGGGGTCAGCACAATGATTGGTTCGGTTCCATGGAAACCTGGATAGAAGCCGTGCTCACAGGCTTGGGCCTGTACCTGTACTGGGTACATTGGCGTGTCAAAAAGCATCCTTTTGTCAATCTCGGTTTACTGCGTGATCGTAATTTCGCCGCTGCCAATATATTCATATTTGCAGTTGGAATCGTCCTTTTTGCGACACTGGCATTGCTGCCACCGTATCTGGGTACGCTGATGAATTACCCGGTCGTCGATATCGGATTGTTGCTGATGCCGCGTGGTGTTGGAACGCTTCTGTCAATGATGATGGTCGGTGTACTGCTCGGGCGTGGCACCGACCCCCGTCTGCCGATATTGGGTGGACTGATTCTGACTGTCTGGTCGCTATATCTGATGGCGCATTTCACCGCGGACATGCCGAGTGGTCCACTGGTCTGGAGCGGCGTGATACAGGGATTGGGACTGGGCTTTGTATTTGTGCCGATTTCGACGATTGCCTATTCAACGCTGGCGCCCGGCGAGCGCACAGAGGCCGCCGCCATGTTCAGCCTGACACGTAACATCGGCGCCAGCGTCGGAATATCCATCGTGATGACTTTACTGGTGCGTTCAACCCAGATTAATCACGCTGAACTGGTTTCCCGGGTCACGCCTTTCGGCAACGCTACTTTCACATCATCTGCCTGGAACCTGCATTCCACCGGAGGATTGGTGGCGCTCAATGCTGAAGTGTCCCGCCAGGCGGCCGCCATCGGCTATGTGAATGATTTCTGGTTCATGATGTGGATGGTGCTGGCTGTGTTGCCGTTGCTGCTGCTTTTCAAACCGGTGCACTAATTTTACGCAGACATTTGCCGTCGACCCGGGCAATTCTAAATGAGCCCAAAAAGAAAACCGGGGCGTCAAGCCCCGGCTGATTGGAAATCTGAAGCGGCTTATGAGTGGGTGATCGCGCCCTTTGCGTGCGCTTCCTTCGCCAGTTTCGAAATCATGACAAGACCAACAAGCGGCAAGGCAATGACATAACCGAGGGCTACAAAAGGGGCGGCAAAAAACAGGCCGATGTTCTTAACCCTGCGCATGACTTTTTTCATCTTGCCATTTGTTGCCGGGGCTTTTTTGGCGTGGGCCTCGATAGCCAGCTTTACGAAATGGTAGATTCCGATGAAGGGCAGGGCGATGACATAAGCCAGGCCAATGAAGGGTGCCGCGAAGAGCATGCCGATGGTTTTGGCCAGCGTAGGTTCGTTTTTTGGAGCCTCATGAATCGCGGCGTCGTTGACCGCATTGAGCGTGGTGACTTCAAAACCGTTGCCGGGAAGAACCCGGTGGAGGTTGTGACCCACAACTGTGTCATTGCCGGTGACCAGTACTTTTGATTTGGTGTTCATGATCTGCTCCTAATCTGGTTATTAAACTTTTTTCCTTTCACTGTAGTTAATGCATTTATCATGCCAATAGCATTTTCAGGGGATCAGAAAATGATCAAGTTGTTTAAATACAGATACTTACCGATAATGATTGGATTTTGGGGCGTGTCCTGAAGACGTCTATTTCGGCTCTGAAGTATATTTTGGATATACGAAAAGCCAGCCACTCATAAATTTATTCATATTATTCATACAGATAAAACAAAACCAGCGTGTACATGTTTTTTGTACAGCCCCGATCATATGTGTTGATCAGGATGGCACAAGCCAGTCAGTCACGTGAGAGGGCAGCGAAATCGCACGGCTTTGAGCTGGCTCCCACATGGAAACCAGCCCGGGTTGTTACCCGTCATGCTCTATTGAAACTGCGTTTCGCGCTTGCTAATGCGAAAGTACAGAGATCGTATGGCCGCAGATATCCGGTAAGGAATCGAGCAGGTCATCCAGCGTTTTTGAAACCGGCATCGAGAGGCCTTTGCCATCACTGGTATCGGCCGGCTGCACTGCCAGCAGCCCGATACGGGCGTGGGTCCTGGCCTGCATGTATTCGGCCAGCATCCTGAGTGACCCGGCTTCGGTGGATACGCCCGAATAGGCGACGTGTTCCGGGTATAGCAACCGGACCTCGCCCGGTTCCCCGCCGAAATCCGCGGCATCGACCATAATGATGGTATCCGGATGCTTGTGCGCCGCCGTTTCGATGTAGTCTTCCGGGATGATACCCGCGTCGATGACATCGTAATCGGGCCGGGACTCCATTGCTTCGGCGAGATAGGGCCCCACGGCATCATCGTGGTGGTAGCGGTTGCCGATACCCAACAGGCAGACACGTCCATTGATGAAATGGGCCAGTTGATCTTTCAGTTGCTTTTCCATGGTTACACTCCTGTCCTGTGTTCTTCTGCCGTTTCGAACCCGGTTTCCAGATGTGAGGCTGAACCGGTTCTGCAACGGTTTAAATACGTGTTCAACGCGCAGACCAATTCCTCCTCACGGTGATGAAATCCCGGGGAGAGGCGAACAGGTCTTTCAGGTGTTCAATTCTGTGGATGTCGCCGGCGCCGGTATTGTGGAATCCGGGTTGCGTGGCTGTTGTTTTCGGGCAACGGGGAAGGACAATTGCCAGGTCTTTTGAGACGTAAAGCACCCGGTCATTCTTTGCAAATGCCAAGACTTTATCAAGACTGTTCGAAACACCCATCGTGGAATTCACATCCGCTGGTTTCGCACTGGCTTACACGACGATTATGTGCCTGTAGACCGGTCTCTTTATTGATCCATGTCAATAAAGAAAGCGCTTTACTTGACTGCGAATATAAATGCCGTTGGAGATGCCCTGGCAGGGATAAATGAGGTTGATACTGGTGCTGTCGCGGGCCAATACGATCAGCTGACCAGCCCGGAAAAGTTCAGCTCTCCGCGCCGGTACCGGCCCTGATATCACTGACTTCGAGCCGCAAAAGCAACAGCTCGTCTCCCTGTAGCAGGTCGACCTGCCAGTCGCCGCAGGACGGGCACACCAGACTGTTGACACGGGCTTCACCGCTGGCGCCGCAACTTCGGCACTCGACGACGACCGGCCCGCTGCGGATTTCGAGTACGGCGTTTTCAGCGACCGTTCGTATACGGGCGATTTCATAAGCCCGGGTCAGCAATTCCGGCTCGACACCCGACAACGGGCCGATAGAGAGCACGATGCTGTCCACCTGCCTGGCGCCCCGCTCAGCGGCAATCTGCTCGACCTGGTCCATTAATGCCTGGCATATGGACATTTCATGCATGCTGATCTACCTCCGCCCGGATCATTGCCGGTCGTGGTCAAACCCTTTCAATGATGAGTGCAATACCCTGGCCGACACCGATGCACATGGTGCACAAGGCGTAGCGTCCCCGGATGCGCTGGAGTTGGTACATGGCGGTCGTGACCAGCCTGGCGCCGCTCATGCCGAGCGGGTGACCGAGCGCTATGGCGCCGCCGTTGGGGTTGACGTTTTCGGCATCATCCGGCAGACCCAGCAGACGCAAGCAGGCCAGTGACTGGGCGGCAAACGCCTCGTTCAGCTCGATCACGTCCATCTGCTCCAGGCTCAAACCGGCGAGCGCGAGCGCTTTCTTGCTCGCGTCCACGGGCCCGATACCCATGATACGGGGTGCGACACCGGCCGTGGCCATCGCCACCACCCGGGCTTTAGGTTCAAGCCCGTGCCGGGAGGCGGATTCGTCCGAGGCCAGCAACAGTGCGCAAGCGCCGTCGTTGATACCGCTTGCGTTTCCGGCTGTCACCGTGCCGTCCTTGCGGAAGGGTGTGGGCAGTTTTGCCATGGCCTCCAGTGTGCTGCCTGCACGGGGGTGTTCGTCACGGTCAAAGACCAGGTCCTGCTGCTTTCTGCGCGGAATGCTGACCGGCACGATCTCGTCGGCAAACAGACCGGCGGTGAGCGCAGCCTCTGTGCGCAACTGGCTGCGCAGGGCAAATTTGTCCTGATCGTGCCGCTTGATATTGAATTCCCCGGCGACGTTTTCAGCCGTTTCAGGCATGGAGTCAATACCGTATTGGGTCTTGAACAAGGCATTGACAAAACGCCAGCCCATGGTCGTGTCATAGGCCTGCGCGTTGCGGCTGAAAGCAGTCTCGGCTTTTGGCATCACGAACGGCGCCCGGCTCATGGATTCGACGCCACCGGCAATCACCAGTTGCGCCTCGCCACAACGGATGGCCCTGGCGGCGCTGCCGACCGCGTCCATGCCCGAACCGCACAAGCGGTTGAGTGTTACCGCCGGCACCGATTCCGGCAGACCGGCGAGCAGGGCGCTCATACGCGCCACGTTGCGGTTGTCCTCGCCCGCCTGGTTGGCGCAACCGTAATAAAGGTCGTCGGTTGCCGAGAAGTCGACACCGCTGTTCCTGCTCATCAACGCCCGGATCGGAATGGCGCCCAGGTCGTCCGCGCGGATACCGGCCAGGCTTCCGCCGTAACGGCCGATGGGGGTGCGGATGGCATCACACAGGTAGGCTTCTTTCATCTTGGTTTTGTCCAATGGGTCAAAGGCCTTTAAAGAGCGGCGACCGTTTTTCGAGGAAGGCGGCGACGCCCTCGTGATAATCCGCACTCTGGCCGAGTTCCTGCATGGCCTTTTGTTCCAGTACCAGTTGTTCGGACAGCGTATTGGAAGCGGATTCGTGCAGCAGTTGCTTGATCCTGCCGAGGGCGCGGGTGGGCTGGGTGGCAAAATATTGCGCCATTTTATGCGCTTCTTCCTGCAGGACATCGTCATCCACGCATTTCCAGATCAAACCCCAGGCTTCGGCGGTTTCAGCGGCAAGCCGGTCACCCAGCATGGTGAGCCCCTTGGCCCGTGCGAGTCCCACGGCGCGTGGCAGGTTCCAGGTGCCGCCGGAATCGGGGATCAGTCCGATCTTGCAAAACACCTGGATAAAGCTGGCGGAGCGTGCGGCCAGCACGATGTCGCAGGCCAGTGCGATGCTGGCGCCGGCGCCGGCAGCCACGCCGTTGACGGCGCAGATGACCGGCTTTGGCAGGTGCATGATGCTGCGGATCAACGGGTTGTAATTCTTCTCCACGGATGCACCCACATCGGGTACACCACCTTCACCTGCACTGGCGCGGTCACCGAGGTCCTGGCCCGCGCAGAAACCGCGTCCCGCACCGGTGATCAGCAGGCAGCGGATGTCTGCGTTGTCAGCTACCTGCTGCATGGCAACACGGATTTCAGCGTGCATCCCGACGGTGAAGCTGTTCAGCGACTTCGGCCGGTTTAATGTCAGGGTAGCTACGCCCCCATTAATATCAAATTCAATATTGTTGAAGTCCATTTTGATTTTTTCCCGCATCAAGCATAAGTATGGATACCAATTACCAGTTGTGTATCATGCCTTTTTACAATGTATTTTATAAGGTGTCCCGTCCAATGCCTGTTTATAGTCTCGAAGGAATTACACCGGTCGTCCATCCGGACGCCTTTGTGCACGAAACCGCCGTGCTGATCGGCGATGTCATGATTGGCGCCAATTGCTACATCGGTCCCCACGCCTCGCTCAGGGGTGATTTCGGCCGCATTATCGTGGAGCACGGCGCCAATCTGCAGGATACCTGCGTGATGCACAGCTTTCCGGGCAAGGATTGCATTGTTGAGCGCGACGGTCATATCGGCCACGGTGCCGTACTGCACGGCTGCCGCATCGGTGCCAATGCCATGGTCGGTATGAACGCCGTGGTCATGGACGATGCCGTCATCGGTGAATCCTCCATCGTCGGGGCGGTCGCATTTGTCCCCGCCAATTTCGAATGCCCTGCACGCAGCCTGGTGGTTGGCGTGCCGGCGAAAACCAGGCGTCCGTTGACCGATGATGAAGTTGATTGGAAAACCCGGGGTACCATTGAGTACCAGCAACTCAGCCGTCGTTGTCTTGCGTCATTGGTCAAAACTGAAGCACTTGCCGAGCCTGAAGCAGACCGGCGCAGGATGGACACGGGCGCATATGATTTCAAACCGCAGGGCGGGTGATCAAAAAGCGGCCAACGGCATGCTTTACTGCCGGGACCCGCTTCAGTTATCCGCACGCTCCACCAGCGTCAGGATGTCATAGACGGCCACGGTAACATCGTCCTGGTTGGTGATTTCTGCATCCCAGACCACGACACCGGTGGCGCGGTCATCATCGGGCCGTTTGGCCTTGCGGATTTTTTGCCTGGCGGTCAACCGTACCCGGATGGTGTCGCCGATACCCACGGGTTCCAGGAACCTGAGGTTTTCAAGGCCGTAATTCGCCAGCAGCGGACCCTGGGCCGGATCGACGAAAAGACCGGCGGCGGCCGAGATCAGGAAATAGCCGTGCGCCACCCTTTTGCCGAACAATGAATCCTTTGCACCGATCTCGTCAAAATGTACGTAAAAATGATCACCCGATATACAACCAAAGTTAACGATATCGGCTTCGGTGACCGTGCGCCGGTGGCTGATCAGTGAGTCACCGATTTCAAGTTCATCAAAGGTTTTCTTGAATGGGTGCAACGGGCCGATCCTGGGTGTGGCGCCGGTGCTGAATTGCCGTGTGATCGCGGTCAGCATATCCGGTGAGCCCTGGATCGCGGTGCGTTGCATATAGTGTTTGATCGCACGGCTTCCACCAAGTTCTTCACCACCGCCGGCGCGGCCGGGACCGCCGTGAACCAGCGGTGCAAGCGGTGAGCCGTGACCGGTGGATTCCTTCGCGCAATCGCTGTTCAGCACCAGTATGCGGCCGTGCCAAGGCGCCGTGCCCAGTACGATCCTGGCCGCCTCTTCGGTATCTGCAGTGACCAGCGAACCCACCAGGCTGCCACGACCCAGCCTGGCCAGTTCGATGGCTTCTTCTTCATTTTCATAGGGTAAAATCGAACTCACCGGACCAAAGGCTTCAACCGCGTGCACCGATTGCGATGTAAACGGTTGATCGCAGTAGAGCAGGGTCGAAGGGAAGAAGGCGCCCTTGTCGGGATCGGCGCCCAGCACGTCAAAATCACGCTGGCCACCGTGGATGATTTCATTGTCCCGGGCCAGTTCATGCACGGCACCCCATACGTCTTCCACCTGCTCACGGCCCACCAGCGCACCCATCCGGACACCTTCAGTTGCAGGGTTGCCCACAGGCGTCTTGTCCAGCCTTGACTTGAGTGCTTCTATAACGGCCTCGACGTGTTTACGTGGCACGATGCTGCGGCGGATGGCGGTGCATTTCTGACCGGCCTTAACCGTCATTTCCTGGGATACACCCTTTATAAACAGGTCGAACTCGGCGGTCCCGGGTCCGGCAGCGGCGCCGAGTATCGAGCAGTTAAGTGAATCTGCTTCCATGTTGAACGGGATGCTGTTGGCA
The DNA here is from genome assembly GCA_963801195.1 of uncultured Gammaproteobacteria bacterium. GTDB lineage: Bacteria > Pseudomonadota > Gammaproteobacteria > Xanthomonadales > SZUA-36 > SZUA-36. Next base: position 461,559 of record CAWDDX010000005.1, read on the forward strand.
ATGATATTGGGGTGGGTTTTGAGCATCCGCCCGGTCGTGGCGGAACCGGTAAAGGTGACGCTGTCCTGCTCAATCAGGTGATCGAGGATGTCGCCGGTGCGGCCACAGACCAGTTGTAGGGCGCCTTCGGGAAGAATCCCTGAGGCGATGATTTCCCTGACCATAACCTCGGCCAGGTAACAGGAAACCGTGGCCGGTTTGACGATGGCAGGTACACCGGCGATCAGGCTGGGCGCGATCTTTTCGAGCATCCCCCAGCATGGAAAATTGAATGCGTTGATGTGCAGGGAGACACCGTGTTTCGGCGTCAGGATATGCTGCCCCGCGAAACTGCCCCCGGCTGACAGTCTTTCGGTCCGGCCCTCGACCGCGAAGCTCTCGTTGGGCAGTTCACGCCGCGCGATACCGGTGTAGGCGAAGACCGTGCCGATTCCACCTTCGATATCGATCCAGCTATCCGCTCTCGTGGCGCCCGTTTGCGCCGATACCGCGTAGAAGATTTCCTTTCTCTCCATCAGGTGGGTGGCCAGGGCCTTGAGCATATTGGCGCGGTCGTGGATGGTCATTTTCCGCAGTGCGGCACCGCCGCGGTTTCTGCCGTGGTTCAGTATGTCCGCAAAATCGAGACCTGCGCTGCTGACGCGTCCGAGCGGTTCACCGTTGATGGCATTGAGGACTTCCACGCCATCGCCGCTTCCCGCAATCCAGGCGCCACACGCATAACTTTCAATTTTCATCCAGGGTCTCCGAAATATCGCGGGATCGCCGATCCTTCATCCGGGAAGGACGGTCGTTCTATGTCCAGTGTTCCAGCGTGCTGACCAGTTCAGTCAGGAAGGCGTTGGTCTGGTAACCATCCAGGACGCGGTGGTCAATGGTCAGGCTGACGTAACACATCGGTCGGATGGTGATCACATCCTCACCTTCAATTTCCATTATTTTGATGCGTTTTTCAATCTTTCCGACACCGAGGATGGCGGATTGCGGCTGGTTGATGATGATGGGCGTGGCGATCAGGCTGCCGGAGACACCGTGGTTGGATATCGTAAACGTGCCGTCGCGGACGTCTTCGGGTTTGAGCTTGTTGTCACGCGCACGGCCGGTCAGGTCGGCCAGTCCTGACGCGATCGAGCGCAGGTCCATGCTTTGTACCTGCTTCAATACCGGTACGATCAAGCCCTGGTCTCCAAGGGCCGTACCGATACCGATGTTGATATGGTGGAAAACCTCGAGGTGTTCGTCAAACCAGCGGCTGTTGACCTGTGGTACTTTCTGAATCGCGGCGATGGCGGCGGCGATAAAATAAACCGTCAGGGTCAGGGGTGACCCGGCGCTGGCAAAGGCCTCGCGGTTGGCTGCCCGGTGTCTGAGGACGGCGGACAGGTCTGCTTCGAACACGGCGGTGACATGGGGCGCTGTGTGCATCAGGCTGGCAACCATATTGTCGGCGATGCGCTTACGCATACGGTCGTGCGGCACGATGTCAGAACCCTCCCCCGCCAGGGACGGTGCCTTGTTGACCGGTGAGCCCGGCTCATCGGCTTTTGTTTGTTTGCCGGTATGCAGTGACTCGACGTCCTGCAGCGTGATTCTGCCGTCGCGGCCAGTGCCGGTGACGCGGTTTAAATCCAGCTGAAGTTCCGCCGCCCGCTGTCTGACCGCAGGGCTGAGCCTCGCCCGCCCGGTATGTTCAGCGCTCGGGTCTTTGGTCGTTTCCGTCGCTGTTTCACGCGCCGTTTCCGATTCTTTGCCGCTGCCCGTGTCAAGGAGGCAAAGGACATCACCGGGGTTGGCGGCTTCGTCCTGCCGGATCCTGATTTCCGCAATCCTGCCTGCTTCAGGCGCCGCAACCTCGACCACAACCTTGTCAGTTTCAATCTCAACCACCGGGTCGTGTGCGCCCACGCTGTCACCTTCGGCGACCAGCCAGCGCGTCACCGTCGCCTCTGTTCCTTCCTGTTGATCCTCAGGAAAACGGATTTCAATCATTTTGGCCATTGCCCGGTCGTCGTCTGGGCGCACTAAAACTCGAGCAGGTCTTTCATGGCCGCGGTGATGCCTTCCACGTTTGGCACGACGGAATTCATCAACAGCGGGTTGTGCGGGCTCGGTACGTCGGGCATTGCAAGACGCCGGGGTGGCGCATCGAGATCGAAAAAGATGCTTTCCGTCAGGTAGGCGGCGATTTCTGCGCCGAACCCGGCCGTGACGTTGTCCTCGTGGACGATCAGGCAGCGGTGTGTGCGTTTGACCGATGCGATAACGGTTTCCTTGTCCCAGGGTGACAGTGTTCTGAGGTCGATTACATCGATGTTTCCGCCGAGATCATCCGCCGCTTTTTCACAGCGTGGCACCATTGCGCCCCAGGTGACGACGGTCAGTTTATCCCCCTCGCGAATGGTCGCGGCGGAGCCGAACGGGACGACATAATCGTCGCCGGGATACGGACGCCTGGCCCATGCGTCGTCGAGCATGGAACGGTGTTCAAAAAAGATCGTCGGGTTGTTGTCGCGCATCGCGGTGCGTAACAGGCCCACGGCGTCGCGGGCATTGGACGGCATGGCCAGTTGCCAGCCGATAGAATGCAGCCATTTCACTTCATTGCTCTGGCTGTGCCAGGGGTCTCCGACCTTGAAGAAACCGCCGGGGATACGCACCACCATGGGTGCTGCAAAACGGTTGGCTGTGCGCCAGCGTATCGTGCCGCAGTCATTCAGTTGTTCTTCGGCGGGGTCTGCATATTTGCGGAACTGGATTTCGGGCACGGGCATGAGCCCGGCTGCCGCCATGCCGACCGCGCGGCCGATGATGCCTTCTTCGGACAGGCTGGTATCGAAAACCCGGCCATTGCCGTGTTTTTCCTGCAAGCCCAGCGTGGCCGCATGAACGCCGCCCTTGGGCCCGACATCCTCACCAAAGACAACCAGTTTTGGATTGCCTGTCAGTTCGACATCCAGCGTACGCCGGATGGCCGTCAGCATATTGATACGCTCGCCTGTAACCTGCGCTTCCCGAGAGATTGCCGGAAAGACATGACCATCGGGTAACAGGCCGCCCTGTTGTTGCAGTTCGACCCGGCCATTCGCGTCTGTTTCACTGAATACAAAACGCCGGATATCCTCGGTCTTCGGTTGCGAACGTTTACGGACCCTGGCCAAGGCTGCCCTGACATCCTGCTGGACCTGCTGCACGGTGGCTACCCAGTCCTGTTTTGTCATCAGGTGTTCCGAGATGACGAACTCCTGCAGACGTGGCAGCGGATCGCGGCCCTTTTCCGAGGCGATCTCCAGTTCGCTCTTGTATTTCTGCGTGTCCTGGCCCGAGTGTCCGGATAAACGCGGCACGGTCAAGCGCACCAGTGCCGGTCCATTTCCTTCGCGAACATGTTGCACGGCGCGGGAGAGGTAGGTGGCCGACTGTAAGGGGTCACAACCGTCTCCATCGAGGATATACAGGTTTTTGAATGCCGCCAGGTTTTTCGCGATGTTGCCGCCCGGTGTCTGTACCTCGGTGGGTACCGAGATACCGTAACCGTTGTCCTCGATGTAAAACAGCATCGGCAGCTTGCGGGTGGTGGCGTTGTTGAGCGCTGCCCAGAAACCACTGGTTGCGGTCGAAGCGTCACCGCCAAGTGCAACCCCGATCGCACCCTCGTTCTGCGTGTCGGCGAGTTCTTTGCATTTATAGGCGATGGACTCGGCCCAGCCCGAAACGGGGGTGTATTGTGAGCCAACGCCGCCGCTCATGGGCAGAAAGCAGGGTTTGCTGTCCTTTTTGGGCAGGTTGAAGACAACACCGATATCGCGACCGTCACTCATGCCGCCGGAGCGCATCATCGGGCCTGAGATCGCATCTTCCAGGTGCAGGTCGAGCGCCAGCAGGAACGGACGCGAGCGGTAGTAACCGCCCGCGGCATCCCCTGGGTGATCGAGCAAGGTGGCGAGTATGATTTGTGCCATGTCGTGTCCACGGGCCGAGAACTGGTACAGGACTTCCCGATTCTTGAGGAGTTCCTTTTCCTCGAGGTCGTCGATGGCGCGTGATAACAAGGTCAGGTATGCAATGCGTTTCCAGTCAAGCCCGGTGGCATGGGTGTATTTTGTATGATCGAGGTGACTGATGGACCTGACTGTTGGCATATAAGAACTCCGTTTGTGTTTACCTATAAAAATTATATACCTCCTTGTTGAGTATATAATTGCTTTTGAATGTCATCAGATCAAAAATAAAGGTATATAATTTCAATCATGTCAATTAAAAAGTGAGAAAGTTGCTGTGAAAATGGACAAGTGGGATATATCAATTCTCGAGGCCCTGCAAAAGGATGGAAGACTGTCCAACCGGGATCTCGCCAGGGAGATTTCGTTGTCGCCTTCACCGTGTTGGCGTCGATTGCGTGCGCTGGAAGAAGCGGGCGTCATCGACCACTACGCGGCGGTTATCGATCGGCACAAAGTGGGGTTGACCATCATGGGTTTCGCGCATGTGACCCTCAACGACCACGGTTCCGACAATGTCAAAAAGTTTGACCGCGCCATCATGAGCGCGCCACAGGTACTGGAATGCCACGCCACCAGCGGCGGACACGATTACATGCTGAAAGTGGTGGCGCCGGACATGGCGTCTTACCAGGATTTTCTCAGTGAATACCTTCTGAAGATCGGCGTGGTGCGCACGGTAAACACAAGCTTTGCACTCAAGCAGCAAAAGAACACGACGGCGTTGCCCATGGATTCGGTCAAGCTGAAAAACGATTGAGGGTGGTGGTATTTATTTGCCGGACAGGGAGCTGGTTTTGTCCATCGGTTTCCCGTGCTTTGTTTTGGTTTTCTGGTTGACGCAACATTCGGGCAGGGTAAAGAACTGCAATTCTCCAAGTGAGCCTTCAAGGAGATGCGGTGCAGAAGGATGCTGCTTCTTAAGCTCAATTGCCAGATTACGTGCCGCCTCGTGATACGCCGAATAACGGTTCTGACGCTCCTCAAAGGGCATCGGCGTCTCATCAACCCCACCGGCCTTCAAAGCGGACTCCAGTGAAAAGCGCTTGAGAAAGGTCGAGTCGTCTTTTTTGCTCCAGCAACCATCAAACAGGTCAAAGTCGTACAAGGGTAAAAACAGTCCACCGTAAGCGGCGACGAACTCAACCGCATCGAGTAGAAAATCGACTTCGAGATCATCCATCACATAATGCATGCTGACCCTGCACCAACCGGGTTTGACACCTGAAAAACCATCGGTAACGCAGACGCGGTATTCCTCGGAGGTTTCTTCGTCGATACCCAGTAAACGGTGGCCATAAGGGCCGGCGCAGGAGCAACCCGCGCGTGACTGGATTCCGAAAAGATCGTTCAAAAGAGTGGTGACAAATTTCGGATGCAAATAATTGCTGCCGCCGGATTTGCCGACACCCGACTTGATGTTAAAGGAAACGATGCCGACCCGACGCGACGGGTCCTGGTTGCCGAGAATTTCGATCTGCGGGTTGGCGAGCCAGCGGTCGAATACTTTTTTAAGCAGTTCGTGCTCTCTTTGTTCGATCCGTGCCGCACCGATATTGTCCTTGATCTCGAAAACCATGGCGGCTTTCAATACCTGCAGAACACCCGGTGTGCCGGGCTTTTCACGCTCTTCAATATGGGTGATGAAATCCTGGTGTGTCGGCCCGACATAATCAACGGTGCCGCCTGCGCTGACCGTGGGTGGCAGTTCCCGGTGGTAGAGACGCTCATTAAACACCAGCACACCACTGGAACCCGGGCCACCGAGGAACTTGTGCGGTGAGATAAATATCGCATCCAGAGAGGCATCCCCTTCGTATTGCCCGGCGGGTGGGTTCATGTCGATTTTTACGTAGGGCGCGCTGGCGGCATAGTCAAAACAGGCGATGGCGTCGTGACGGTGTAACAGGGCAGCGATCTGGTGGACCGGGGATTTGATACCGGTCACGTTTGAAGCGGCGGAAAAGGAACCGATCCGTTTGCGCCCCTTGTAGGCGGGGTCCTGCAACAGTTTCTCCAGGTGTTCCATGTCGATGCCGCCTTCGCGGTCCAGTTGCACCGCGACCACCGTGGCGAGGTTTTCGCGCCAGGAAATTTCATTGGAATGATGTTCGTATGGGCCGACGAAAACCACCGGCTGGTGTGCCCGCAGATAGTGTTTGAAGGTGTCCTGCTGATCGTGTCCGAGCGCAGCGTCCAGCAACGCGTTGAGTTGCTGGCGGGTTGCGGGCGGCAGCGAGACGCCGATGATCTGTTGCAATTTATCGATTGCGCCGGTCGCACCGCTGCCGACACAGATGATACGGCCGCTTTCACCGGCATTGACGGAGCGCTTGATGCTTGTTTCCGCCTCCCTCAATAGTTGGGTCATCGAGCGGCCACTGATGTCATCCTCGGTATGGGAATTGGCATAGATGCGCTGCAATTGCCGCAGGTAGTTTTCCACGAAGCACAGGCAGCGGCCCGAAGCCGTGTAATCCGCGTACATCATCAGGCGCTCACCGAATGGCGTCTGGATGGGTGCATCGGCGCCGATGAGTTCACGGCGCAAAAAGTCAAAGTCCAAGAGGGTGTTCTGGGTCATGGTATTAAAAATGTTTCAATTGCTCAGTAAACAGTAAACGCTGGAATCTTACATGAATTCGGCATGCCCAGGCACGCTGTATGTAAAGCGGCAGGGTTTCTGACCATTTGCACACGCTGTTGCAGCTGCCAATTTGTAAATTTCCAGGTGGAACCGTGTGGGTCAGGTCGGGAGAAGCGTTTATGTACCCGGGTATTCTTCTACACCATTTAATGGCGCGTTACTGGCGCGCGCACGGGCGACTGTTTGGTTTACTTACGAAAATTTGATGGGGACAGGTGCATCCGACCACTCCCAGGACACCGCACCTGGTAACCCAAGTGGGTTGAGGTGTTGTGGTTACTGCAAAAAAGCCGGCAGCGCTTACCAACCCCAGGGGGCTTTGATTTCTTTATGGGGTCCGCGGAGGCGTCTGTATTTTGCGCTTTTGCGGGAATCTAAAAATGGCTGAAAGTGACCAAACTGCCGGGTCAACCTCTTTCCAACCGATCGATGCTTGCGCCCCACGGTAATCTGCTTGTAGCCCTGCCAACCTGCCACAACGCGGTACAACCAAATTGCGCTGGCCGATATAATTAATGAAATCAAAAAAAGTGCAGCTAAACCAAGCATTCTGTCTATCTCCTCAAAATGTCGCTTCACTATCTGGCTTGATCAAAATGAGGGGCGTTGCCAATCGCGTAATTCCCCACACAATTACCCTTGATCCCTGAATGCTTTCCCTGCACTTATACCTGTCCTTTCCTTGAGTATAGGTGACGCGAACAAGAATTACTACGCCGATGTAGATAGTAATAAATATTACACAAGCAATTGAACCTCCACGGAAAAATAAACACCGAGGAAATATTTGTTTACACTATTGCGCTAATGAGGCGACGCCTCATGACCCTGCCGGGGCTTGCTATTGAGCATGCGGCGCGCGGCAATGAATCCGTGCAGGGCTTGGAGTGAAGCGCCAGAGAGAGGATCTGAATTGGCATTCATAGGCGCTTGACGTCACCTATCTGCGGTTCAAACCGGTTGGCGCTCCCTACGAGAATCGAACTCGTGTTTCAGCCTTGAGAGGGCCGCGTCCTGGACCGCTAGACGAAGGGAGCGTTTAGCTGTTTTGCAGCAGGACGGTCATGTTAAACTACCGCGATCATTTCGTTCAACCTCGAAACGTGGTTGGGCCTGCAAATAAATTTCAAACATTCAGGAATTCATCATCACTAATCACATTGTCATTCCACTCGCCGAACACGGGATCAAGGTGCGGCAGCTTTGTCCGCACGCCACGGAGGTCGTCCGCCGTCTGCAGGAAGAGGGTTACGAGGCCTACATCGTCGGCGGAAGCGTGCGTGATCTGCTGTTGGGCAAGGTACCCAAGGACTACGATGTCGCGACCGATGCGATTCCCGAGGAAGTCAAGACGGTATTTCCGCGTGCCCGCCTGATCGGACGCAGGTTCCGGCTGGCCCATGTGCGCATGGGTGGAACATTGATCGAGGTTGCAACCTTCAGGGGTCCGCAGGTCAATGAGGATGACGATCACATGCATAAGAACGGCCGCATCCTGAGGGACAACGTCTGGGGCAGTCTGGAAGAGGACGCCATACGGCGTGACTTCACCATAAACGCCCTGTTTCTCGATCCGGTCAGTGGTGATATCCAGGATTTTGTCGGCGGTTACAAGGATCTCGCGGAGCGTAAGCTGAGACTGATCGGCGACGCCCGCACCCGCTACCGGGAGGACCCGGTGCGCCTGCTGCGTGCGGCGCGGTTCGTTGCAAAACTGGGTGTCGAACTGGGGGAGGAGACGGCAAAGTACGTCACTGAAATGGCGCCGCTTTTGAAGGACATCCCACCGGCCCGTCTATTTGAAGAAGTCTGTAAGCTGTTCATGACCGGACATGCATACAGAACCATGGAAGCACTGCAGCGCTTCCAGCTAACCCACGCGCTGTTTCCCGTACTTAAGGGTGAAGGGAAAACGGGGCGCGTCAAGGTTAGCCAGATGTTGCAAACCGCCCTGAAGAACACCGATGAGCGGGTCAGGGACGACCGGCCGGTAACGCCCGCTTTTCTGTTTGCAGCGTTGTTCTGGCAACCGGTCAAGGCGCGTGCAGACGTATTGTGTGCAGGTGGTATGCAGGAGCACCTGGCGCTCGGCGAGGCTGCCGATGAGGTCATGTCCGAACAGGTCAGAAGGACGGCGGTCCCACGCCGTTTCAGTGTCATTACCCGGCAAATCTGGACCATGCAACCGCGCTTTAACTACACCCATGGCCGCCGCGCAAAAAGCCTGATGGGCGACCGCCGCTTCCGGGCCGGATACGATTTCCTGTTGTTAAGGGCGGTGGAAGATGAATCTTTAAAGGAATTGTGCGACCACTGGACCGAAGCTCAGAAAGGCGTGACGATGAATACCGGCCAGGATATGGAACGGAACAGCGATTCCCGGCGCCCACGACGTCCCCAGCGCCGCAGGCGAAAACCTGCGAAAAAACAAAAATCGGTATAGTCGGTTCACAAAGGCGGGACGTAATGAAAGCGTGGCTGGGTCTCGGCAGCAATATGCAACAACCACGGGAAAGGCTCAAGGAAGCCCTGGCCCGCCTGGCATCGCCAAATGACATCGATGTATTGAGTGTGTCTCACCTGTACCGCACGCCGCCCTGGGGTGATGAACGGCAGGACGATTTTATCAATGCGGTGGCGCAGGTGGAAACCAGCCTGGATCCCATACCATTATTGCGGCTGTTGCAATCGATCGAAAACGCCATGGGCAGGCAGCGGAACACGCGCCGCTGGGGTCCCCGACTGATTGATATTGACCTGTTGTTGTATGGCAATTTGCAATGGGACTCTGAAGAGCTCGAATTGCCTCACCCGCGGATGCACGAAAGGGCCTTCGTGCTGGTTCCACTTTGTGAACTCGACCCATCGGTAGAAATCCCCGGTCACGGTGTAGCGGGTGAATTGTTAAAAGCGCTCGACCGTACGGGTGTTTTACGCCTGGATGATGGGCAGGCGTGACCGGTTTTTGTGCAATCCACGACCGGCCGACCGGCGTCCCGGGAGGGCGTGATCAAGGAATGACAAATTTGTTGTTTTTTTGTCCATAAAAGGTTGCAATCGGTAAGATTAGTGGTATTATTACAACCAATCTTGGTAAGACTGCAACACGAACCAAGGTCACAGGGCGCAAAAATACGGATACATCACTCCAAAATATGCCCTCCTCTCTAACCGGAGGAGGGCATTTTTTTTGCCCCTGAGTTTTTCTGCAAATCACATATATATAGATAATATTCAATTACTTATGGTTATTTCCGTTGGATTCTCAAGAAGGTGACATAGACGGTTCGGTTTATTTGCAGACTGAACCCCATACAGTTGAACCCGCACGGTAACCGGGTCGTCAAAATAAACCATTCGAAGGTGTAAAACTACAACATGACACAGAGATTTCCCGAAATGTTGCGAAAATACAACATGTACAACATTAAACCCGCACAAAAGTAACTGTCAGCTTATTTGAACGAACCTTGTATCACGGACCAACGCCCTGTACCTGACCGGCCGGGTCGGTGGACGTTATTCAATCTGGTCCGCCGCCAGTCCGTCCGTCATTAAAATACCGCTCATCCTGGCGATCATTTCGGATTAATCGGCCAACAAGCTTTTTTGTCCAGTTGGGGTCGGTTATGCTTCGCACTCACTATAATCGGACAGGCTTGCAGGCCGGGTAAATCATGCATCAATCGCCATACAACCCATCGGACATTGAAGTGCGCGTCCAGGCGCATTGGGACGAAAATAAGACCTACGAGGTGTCGGAGGACCCCGCTCTCGAAAAATTCTATTGCCTGTCCATGTTGCCTTATCCATCCGGCGCACTGCACATGGGCCATGTCCGTAACTACACCATTGGCGATGTCATCAGCCGCTACCAGCGCATGCTGGGCAAAAACGTATTACAGCCCATGGGTTGGGATGCATTTGGCCTGCCGGCGGAAAATGCCGCGATCAAGAACAACACAGCCCCTGCCAGGTGGACCTATGCCAATATCGAGCACATGCGCGGGCAGTTGAAGCGACTTGGTTTTGCCTATGACTGGTCGCGCGAATTTGCCACCTGCAATGCGGAGTATTACCGCTGGGAACAGTTGATGTTCACGCGCCTGATGAAGCAGGGACTGGCCTACCGCAAGGATTCCGAAGTCAACTGGGACCCGGTCGATCAGACCGTGCTGGCCAATGAACAGGTTATCGATGGCCGGGGCTGGCGTTCCGGTGCAGTGGTCGAACGCAGGACGATTCCACAATGGTTCCTGCGCATTACCGATTATGCCGACGAGTTACTCGATGGGCTGGATCAACTCGAACAGTGGCCGGAAGCGGTCAAGACCATGCAACGCAACTGGATAGGGCGTTCCGAGGGCGCTGAATTTTCGATGCGCGTATGCGACCGGCAGGGGAACTTTGAAACCGGTGCTGCATCCGTCAGTGTTTTCACCACGCGGCCTGATACGGCCTTTGGCATGACCTACGCGGTGCTGGCGCCCGAACACCCGCTGGTGGCGCTCGTAACCAGCGACGCGCAGCGCCAACAGGTTGAAGATTTCATCACGTCCATACAACAGGCCAGTGAAGCCGATCGAACCTCGACGGAGGGCGCACTGGATAAACGCGGTGTCAATACCGGAGCTTTTCTTTTCAACCCGTTCACGGCTAAACCCGTCCCGTTGTATATCGCCGATTACGTGCTCATGGGCTACGGAACCGGCGCGATCATGGCGGTGCCCGGCCAGGACCAGCGTGACTGGGACTTTGCCAAGGCACACAATTTGCCCATCGTGCGGACGGTAAAGATCCCTGAGGACTGGGAGGGCGAAGCCTACGTCGAGGATGGGGTTGCCATCAACAGTGAATGGCTCGACGGCCTGGGTGTCAGCGAGGCGAAAGAAAAAGCCATCACCTGGCTCGAATCGCAGGGTATTGGCGAACGCAAGGTTAATTTTCGCCTGCGTGACTGGGGCGTCAGCCGGCAGCGTTACTGGGGTTGTCCGATTCCGGTGATCTACTGCGCGGATTGCGGCGCCGTGCCGGTGCCGGAAGACCGGTTGCCGGTTGTTTTGCCAGAGGACGTGACATTCATGGGCGTGCAATCGCCGATCAAGGCAGACCCGGACTGGCGTAAAACAGTCTGCCCGCAGTGTGGCGGGGCCGCCGAACGGGAAACCGACACCTTTGATACCTTTATGGAGTCATCCTGGTATTTCGCACGCTATTGTTCCCCTGGGGCTAACAGCATGGTCGATGAGCGGGCCAATTACTGGCTGCCGGTGGACCAGTACATCGGTGGTATCGAACACGCCATTTTGCACCTGATGTACTTCCGTTTTTACAACAGGCTGATGCGGGATGCAGGCCTGGTCAAAACCGATGAACCCGCAACACGGTTGCTGTGCCAGGGCATGGTTGTTGCGGATACGTTTTACCGGGATGGCACCGGCGGCGCCACCACCTGGGTTAACCCGGCAGACGTCGAGGTCCAGCGGGATGACAAGGGTAAAGTTATTGGCGCATCACTGGTTTCTGACGGTTTGCCGGTGCACATCGGCGCAGTCGAAAAAATGTCCAAGTCCAAGAACAACGGCGTCGATCCGGTACACCTGGTCGAACGTTACGGGGCGGATACTGTTCGCCTGTTTTCGATGTTCGCGTCACCGCCCGACCAATCGCTTGAATGGTCTGATTCGGGCGTCGAAGGTGCATTCCGCTTCTTGAGAAGGCTGTGGTTCATGAGCACCGCGCACATTGCCGCCGGCCCGGTCGAACCCTTGAAAGCCGGGGAGTTGAACACGGAACAAAAAACCATACGGCGTTACGTACATGACACCATTGCAAAGGTGAGTGACGATGTCGGCCGCCGGCAAACTTTCAATACCGCCGTTGCCGCGGTCATGGAGTTGTGCAATCACCTCGGACGCTTCGAGGACCACAGTCCCCAGGGGCGGGCGGTGCTGGATGAAGCCTGGAGAGCCGTGGTACGCTTGATCGCCCCGATTACACCCCACATCTGTGAAACCCTGTGGGAAATGTTGGGTGAAACGGGCAGCGTGGTCAATGCGCCGTGGCCGGACATTGACGAAACGGCCCGCGTGCGGGACCAGGTCACGCTGGTGGTCCAGGTCAACGGCAAACTGCGGGCACGCATAGAAGTGCTGCCCGGCTGTGACCAGGAGCAGGCCATGGCGGGTGCAAGGGATGAATATAATGTCGCGAGGTTTATCGATGGTAAGGTTATCCGCAAAGTCATTTACATCCCGGATCGGCTGTTGAACATAGTGGTGGCTTGACGGGCATGAAAAATTTGATATCAAACCGTCTGTTTTATACGTTGGCTGCACTGGTATTGCTCAACGGTTGCGGGTTCCATTTGCAGGCCCGGCCGGAGCTCCCGTCACAAATGCAGCAGACAAAGCTGGAGGTCCAGGATCCTTACAGCCGGTTTGCGCGGCGCCTGGAAACCCATCTGGAGCAGAGCGGAGTCACTGTTGTCAGCACGTCTGCCGGCGCCGCCGTCCTGGAGGTTCCGGTCAACACCATGCGCAAGGAAATCCAGTCAATCGGCGACAACGCCCGCGTGCGCGAATTCCTGATCCGGCTTACCGTGCAGTTCCGCTTGCTGGCCAGCGATGGCACCGAGCTGATTCCGATGCAGACATTTGAACAAAGCAGGATTTACAGCTTTAACGAACAGGACATTCTGGCCGCGGAACGGGAAGATGAATTCCTGCGAAACGACCTGGCCGACAGTCTCGCCCGCATGGTTGTAAGGCGGTTGGGTACCTACGGGAAATAGCCGCGACGCAAGATGCAAATTAAGGCAGATCAACTCGCCGGCAGTCTGAAACACGGCTTGGCGCCGGTTTACCTGGTAGGCGGGGATGAACCCCTGCTGTTGCTGGAATGTTGTGACCAGATCAGGGAAGCGGCAAGGGCCGGGGGGTTCGTCGAGCGTGAACTGTTGCACGCCGATGGCAAGTTCGACTGGTCGGAATTGCGGCAGGCGGCTACCCCATCGTTATTTTCAAGCCGGAAAATAATCGATCTGCGTCTGCGTACCGGCAAGCCCGGGCAGGAAGGCGCCAGGGTATTGGCCGAATGGGCGGGTGCTCCTGATCCCGATATATTGCTGATGGTCAGCTGCGAACAATGGGATAAAAGTTCGCGGAGTTCGAAGTGGGCCGCCAGTCTCGCAAAAGCGGGTCTGCGTATCGATATCTGGCCGGTCAATGCACAGGAACTGCCACGCTGGCTGGAACAGCGCATGCGCCAACACGGGATGCAGCCCGAGCCGGATGTGCTGCGGATACTCGCGGACAGGCTGGAGGGTAACCTGCTGGCCGCCCGCCAGGAAATCGACCGTCTTGCATTGATCAGGGGTGCCGGCAGGGTCACGGTCGATGATGTATTGCGGGTTGTAGCCGACAGCAGTCGCTTTGATGCATTCGCGTTGGCGGAACACATGCTGGGAGGGAACCTGCACGACGGATTGCGGGTTGCGGCAGGTCTGAAACGCATGGACACACCGCTTCCGCTGTTGCTGGGGGCCTTGCTGAAAGAACTCAGGGTCGTTGAAGCCTACGGGCTCGCGATACGCTCGGGTGAAAATGAATCCACGGTGCTCAGACGCTTGAAAGTCTGGCAAAACCGTCAAAATACCGTTCGCGCAGCAGGCAGACGTCTGCGCACGGATCAAATTTGCGCCGCGTTCAAGATTCTGTCAGTGATCGACAGGCAAAGTAAGGGGCAGGCCGCGGGTGATCCGTGGCAAAGCTTAGATCAATTGCTGATCCGGTTATCGGCCTGAACGTGCCAACAATTAGGCTGCACTACACCAGGTTACGCAAATGACCAACCGGGGCCCAACGCCGGACGAACCGGTGGCAATATTCGGCGGTACTTTCGACCCGGTGCACTATGGCCATCTGCGCTGTGCAGACGAAGCTCGCCGCAGGCTGGGTCTGCAAAACCTTTTCCTGCTGCCCGCCGGCAGCCCGCCGCACCGCGATGAGCCACAGGCGAGTCCGAGACAGAGACTGGACATGCTGGCGTTGGCCCGCAAGGAATTTCCACAACTCCTGATCGATGACCGCGAGACCCGGCGCAGCGGTCCGTCCTACATGGTTGACACACTGCAGGAACTGCGTGGTGAATTTCCGCATCGGCCCCTGATGTTACTGGTCGGACAGGATGCCGCCAATCAACTTCACAGCTGGTCCCGCTGGGAGCAGTTATTTGAGCTTGCCCATATCGTGATATTGACCAGGCCGGCTGCGCATACCGCGTATCAGCCGGAACTGGCCGGGCAAATCCGGCCCCGCCTGGTCGCGGACGTCCGGCAGTTGTCCGACGCCAGCCGCGGAGCGGTGCTGCACCTGGAGGTTGAGCCGATCGATATTTCCGCAACGGACATCAAGCATATCATCGCTTCAGGCAGGCGCCCGTTGGCGATGCTGCCGGAAGCGGTGCTGACGTTCATAGTGAATAACCGGCTATATTCAGAGGACCTTTGACCCGCTCATGTACCTGACCCTGACCATCCTTAAATATCTGAACAACATGGAAAATCGTACCTGCGCTTTACGCGGCAGGCTGTGGCAGTTAAAATCACGACACTTATCAAAGGTATGATCAAAATTTGAATATTCAGCCCGCTCGTGACGATTTATCCACCGACCAGTTGCAAGAACTCGTTGTTTCCTCTTTAGAAGACTTCAAAGCCGCCGATATCCTGGTGATTGACGTATCGGGCAGGAGTCCTTTGACCGAGCGTTTGGTCATTGCATCAGGCAACTCCACACGGCATGTGAAATCCATGTCGGAAAACCTTGTCGTCAAGGCAAAGGCCGTGGGCTGTGCACCGCTGGGTGTCGAAGGTGCACGCGAAGGCGAATGGGTCCTGGTAGACCTCAATGACGTGATCGTTCACCTGATGCTGCCCCAGACCAGGGCATTTTATAACCTCGAAAAACTCTGGGAAGCGAGCGCCGATCGACGCAGTGGCGCAAGTAGTTCTGCCTGAAAGGAAGGAACGCTTGTGACTGCACTGCGGCGTAGGGGCACTTGGAAAGGAAGCGCCATTCCCTGCGAGCCCCGGCTTGCATTACAGCCACAGGTAACCTTTGAAACCACCATTAATTACGATGCAGTAAACTAATGCAGTTGCTGGTAGCTGCAGTTGGCCAGCGCATGCCAAACTGGGTCAGCGAAGCCTGGGATGAATATGCCCGCAGGATGCCGCCGAATCTGGCATTGAACCTGCGAGAGATCAGCCTGGCAAAACGCACGAAAAACTCCGATACGAAACGCTTGACAGTAATCGAAAGCAAGGCGCTCCTCGATGCCATGCCGGTGCGCGCCAGGGTCATTGCGCTGGATGTTAAGGGCCGGGCATGGTCAACGGAAATATTGGCCGCGCGCCTGGAACAATGGATGGGTGAAGGACGTGACGTCGGTTTCATGATTGGTGGCCCGGACGGTATCGATGCTGATGTCCTGCAATCGGCCGATGACCGCTGGTCCCTGGGACCACTGACATTGCCCCACCCGCTGGTCAGGATTGTGCTCGCCGAGCAGTTATACCGGGCCTGGACCATCACGCGGAATCACCCGTACCACCGCGCATGAATAAACGTCACAACATCGTGCTTGCATCGGGGTCTCCGCGACGGCGGGAATTGCTGACGCAACTGCCGGTTGATTTCAAAGTGGCGGCGGCCGATATAGACGAGTCGCTCATCGAAGGTGAATCACCGCGGGATTATGTGCTGCGTTTGTCGCGCGCTAAGGCCGTCGGGGGCTTCCGGCAAAACGGGTCCAGCTTGCCGGTGCTCGGTTCCGATACCATCGTCCTGCTGGACGGGGAAATCCTGGGTAAACCCGTGTCCAGGTCCGATGCCGAAAGTATGCTGAACCGTTTGTCTGACAGGACACACCAGGTGTATTCGGCGGTCGCGTTGGTGGTCGATGCCGAAACGGTTCTGGATGCACTCAATATCACCGCGGTGACCTTCGCAGCAATGCCGGCGGCATGGATCAGACAATATTGCCAATCCGATGAACCCATGGACAAGGCGGGCGCCTACGCGGTCCAGGGTGGAACCGGCCAGTACATCAGCCGCATTGAAGGCAGCTATTCCGGTGTGATGGGCCTGCCGCTGTTCGAAACCGCAGAATTGCTCCGCCGTGCCGGCTTGCTTTCATGAAAACCCGCGGGCAGTCAATTGACGCTCGTCCTCGCCGTTGTCTTTCCAGGTGTGGGATGATAGGTGTATGAGCGAAGAAATCCTGATCAATCTCACGCCTACTGAAACCCGTGTTGCCGTGGTCGAAAACGGTATGTTGCAGGAGGTTGCCCTCGAGCGCAACAGCCACCTGGGTTACCTGGGCAACATCTACAAGGGAACCGTCTCAAGGGTATTGCCCGGTATGCAGGCGGCGTTTATAGATATCGGCCTCGACCGTACTGCGTTTTTACATGCATCGGATATCTACCGGGTTGAACGTGAACAGATGCCGGACGATCCGCCACCGGAGCCGTCCATCTCCTCACTCGTACGTGAAGGAGAGGCGGTCGTCGTACAGGTCATCAAGGACCCGTTGGGCACCAAGGGTGCCCGCCTCACCACCAACCTGAGTATCCCGTCGAGATTCCTGGTATTGCTTCCCGATAGTGAGACCATTGCGATATCGGTGCGTATCGAGGATGAGACGGAACGTAACCGGCTGAAGGGACTGCTGGCCACCATGCGCGAGCACAAGGGCAGGCACGGTTACATCGTCCGTACCAATGCTGAAAACATCAATGAATTCGCCTTGTCGGCAGACATGACCTACCTTGAGAAAATCTGGGAGAGCATTAACGCGCAAATCAAGGCCAGCAAACCCGGCGATTGTATATATGAGGATCTGTCACTGGGTCTGCGCGCCTTGCGTGACCACATGCATGAAGATGTGGATAAGGTACGTATTGACTCAGTGGAGGAATTCGAGCGATTGAAGGAATTTACCGGCAAGTTTTTGCCCGACTGGAAAGAGCGTATCGAATTTTATTCCGCCGAGCGGCCAATATTTGACCTTTACGGGATAGAAGACGAAATTGACCGGGCCCTGCATCGTACAACCCAGCTTAAATCAGGCGGCCACCTGGTCATCGACCAGACCGAAGCCATGACCACCATCGATGTGAACACCGGTGCATACGTCGGTCATCGCACGCTCGAAGAAACGATCTACAAGACCAACCTGGAGGCGGCCCAGGCAATTGCGCGGCAACTGCGTCTGCGGAATCTCGGCGGGATCATCATCATAGATTTTATCGACATGGACAATGATGAGCACCGGCGCCAGGTCATACTCGCGCTGGAGAAGGCGCTCGAGCGTGATCACGCAAAGACCAGTATCAGTGAGTTTTCGACACTTGGGCTGATTGAAATGACCCGTAAACGCACCACGGAGAGCCTCGGCCACGTGTTGTGCGAGCCTTGTCCGGTGTGTTCCGGACGTGGGGTACTCAAGAGTGCGGAAACCGTTTGTCTCGAGGTTTTCCGGGAAATCATGCGTTCGAGCCGACAGTTTGAGGCCAGCCGGTTACTGGTGGTTGCATCACCCTGCGTGGTTGACAAGATACTGGACGACCAGTCGACAACCGTGGCGGAGCTCGAGGAAGTGATCGGCAAATCGATCCGCTTCCAGCGCGAAGATCAGTACACCAGGGAACAATTTGACGTGGTGCTGCTCTAGACCGGTATGGATCATCCCATATGAGCAATTTACGCAAATTTTTCCTGCGGCTGAGAACCCTGTTATGGACGGCGTTGACCCTGTTGACGGTGTTGGCGGCGGTTGTCGTGGGGGTCGGCAAGTTGCTAATGCCTTACAGTGAGCAGTATCAGCCCGAGTTGGAAGCCTGGCTGAGCAAGGCGTTCAATCAACCGGTCAGGGTAGAAAGCTTTAGCGGCGAGTGGAAGGCTTTCGGGCCGCGTATCAGCCTGCGTGGATTAACCCTGATGCCGGAAGGCCTGCAGTCCGAGATCGCGATCAACCGCGCTGCACTGGACATCAAGCCGCTCAATATCCTGATCCCCGGCAGACCGCTCTACAGTTTCAGGATAATTGGGGCAGACCTTTCGCTGGTGCGTCAGTCCGACGGGCGCTACGTATTGTCGGGGCTGGGGGTGAGCGATTCCGGATCGGGCAATGAAAAAAGTCCCGCCCTGAGGGACGTGGCCCTGGACGGTGAAGTCCGCCTGCAGGATATCAGTCTCAGTTTTGACGACCCGGAACGTGGAATTCACATGGTCCTGGCCAATGTCAACGGTCGTCTGGCGGCCGATGGCCGCAATATTTCCGCCGAGATACAAGCCAGTCTCACCGACAGGGACAGGCTGCGGGTCGTGGGCGACCTCGAAACAACCGTCAAGATCAGGCTGGATTCCGAACAGCACCTCGCAAAAGCCCAATGGCATATCCAAACGGGTGAGTTGTTATTGTCGGAACTGGTAAGACAGTTGCCTCATCACCCGCTGGTTCCCGTTTCGGGACGTTTAAACGCCGAGGTCTGGGGTGAATGGCAGTCGGGCAGTCCGCAGGAGATGCAGGGCGTTATCGATCTGCGTGATGCAAAGCTCAGCTCGCAAACCGGGCCAATGACCATTGATCACCTGAACGGCCGCTTCAACTTTCAATTCACACAACGAAAAAACTGGCGATTCGACCTGTCAGACCTGGCCGTCGAATATGCCAATGAGGCGTGGCAAAGCGCGCGTTTTTCCGTAGCCAGGAATCTTTCGCAGGACCTCGGGCTCTGGGTCAGTGCCGATTTTATGGAACTGGAGTTCCCGCTTCAACTCACCCAGAAAATCATCGCGAGTTACAACACGCCGTGGCCGGTCGCCATTCCCAAACGTGCCCAGGGTGGGGTGACGGATTTCGACCTCATGCTGGATTCAAAGTGGCGGGTAAAAATGGCCAGGGGCGAGTTAAAAGACGGGCGCTTCTGGGGTTGGGACAAGGGGCCGGATGTCGAGGGTATCGATGCTCAGATCGATCTCGACAACGGCGTGGGCGACGTCAGTTTTAGCGGCCAGTCCGTCAAGCTCGACTGGTTGACCACGTTCCGGCGTCCGGTGATAGCAGATCTTTCCGACTGCCGGGTGGAACTCCAGTGGGTGAATAAAAGCGACTGGCGGATGGATCTGAATTACTGCCGGGTGGAAAACGCGGATATCAGCGCGTTTGGCCGGGTGCGCATGGCCTGGGGCGATGGTAAACCCAATGTCGATATCAACGTGGTAATGGAACGCGGAGATATTTCACGGTTCGGCGACTATTGGCCCGAAAACGTCATGAGCGACAAGACCCTTCACTGGTTACGCACGTCACTGCTGGGTGGCGAGGTTTTGAACGGACGGTATTCAATGGTGGGCGATCTCGATGATTTTCCGTTCCACAACCATGCAGGCCGTATGCAGGCAATCGCACCGGTCAGGAATGTGGACCTGAGGTATGCCGACAAATGGCCCAATGCGAGACGGGTCGATGCGACGGCAGTTTTTGTTAACCGCGGTATGATGGTCGAGGGTGTGATCGGGGATACTGGCGGTGCAGCGGTGGACAGGGTAACCGCCAGCATCGGGGATTTTAAAAAACCTGTACTGGACGTTAGCTGGCAAGCTGCAACCGATTTACCCAAATTGATCAGGTATATCAGGAAAACACCGCTGCTCGACGGTCTGCAACTCGATCCGGATCAGTTTGAATTTGCGGGCGGTTCCGAGATCGACGGGCATTTGCACACGGTGTTGGGGGGCTCCGCCAACCCGTTGCAGGTCGAGGGTAGCCTGTTACTCGAGGGCAATCGCTTCACCGACACGGTTTCCGGTGTCGTGCTGGACGGGATCACGGGCCGGCTCGGTTATACGCGTGACGGGCTGAAAGCAATGAGCCTGCCGGCTCTGTACGAGGGGCTTCCCGTCAGCCTCGATATCACTTCCCGGTGGGCCGAAGCGGAAGTGTTCCGCGCCCACGTTGCGGGTGATTTGCCGGTTGAGAAGGTTATCCCGGCGCAGTTGTTCGAACGCGAACCGCTGTTTCATCGGGCCACCGGCACCAGCCACTGGGATATCAGCCTGAGCGTTGCTTCGGTCGAGGGTCAGCAAGACAGGGAAACCTGGCTGGAAATGTACAGCGGACTCGAAGGCGTGGGTATCGATCTGCCCGCACCGTTGGCGAAAGCCGCTGACGTCAGCTGGCCACTGGTCGTGCGCTATCCTGTCCGAGCACGGCAGAACGTGGTCACAGCAGATCTTCCGGGTCGGGCGCAGTTCAAGATGGAACTGTCCAGGGACGACTCCAGTCCGCTCAGGGCAGCAGTTGAACTGGGTGGCAAGGTCGAGGGTCTGCCCGGCAAGGGTCTCTTCAGTATCGGCGGTTCGAGTCCTGCCTTTGACCTTGACGGCTGGATCGACCTGGCCGTAGAGCGCTTTTCAAAGCAGGAAAGTGCAGGCGGACTGAGCCTGCAGACCGCCAGCGTGGATGCCGGGAACATCTTGTTTTTTGACCGCAAGTTTGACAATGTCGGACTCCGGATGACCTATGAAGACGGTATCATCACGGGAGAATTCGACGGTCAGGACATCAACGGAACCGTACGTTATTTCAAAAGTGAAACCGGTTCCCACAGCATGTCGGGTGAATTTGAACGGCTCATCATGCCGGATCCGGTTGCTCAAGGCATGTCCGTGGACACCGACCCTGCCGATCTGCCGGAAATGCATTTCTACTGCAAGCAATTTGGCTACCTGGGTCTGGATCTCGGTGAAACCCGTATTGAGGGCTATCCCGTCAATCATGGCTTTCACATCGAGTCCGTGGAAGCGCAGTCATCCAGCTTCATGTTCAACGCACGTGGCGACTGGACCAAGGATGATCAGGGCGAGCGATCGGATTTCAATATCCGTATCACTTCGGAAAGCCTGGGTGCGTTGCTGGAAGCGATGGATATTTCATCCGCCATACGCGGCGGCCAGACGCTGGTCCATTTCGACGCGTGGTGGGAAGGTCCGCCCGCTGCCTTCGCCCTCGAACGACTGAATGGCGACATGGATATCAGTGTGATCCAGGGCAATATACTGACGGCGGATTCCGGTGCAGGACGTGTGCTTGGCTTGTTCAGTTTGTCGGAACTTCCGAGACGCTTGTCGATGGACTTCCGGGATGTATTTGATGAAGGCTTCAGCTTTGACGAAGCCAAGGGAACGATGAAGCTTGAAAATGGCACCAGTAGCACCGATGACCTTACATTGAGTTCGACTGTTGCGCAGATCACTATCGTTGGCAGTACAGACCTTGTTGCGAAAACATTTGACTACGAATTTACCGTGCAACCGGGCGTGAGCAAAACGCTGCCGGTGATTGGGGCGATCGCGGGCGGTCCGATCGGCGCAGCGGCAGGCCTGGCGTTACAGGCCATACTGCGCGATGCACTGGGTGAAGCGGCGGAAGCGAAGTACATTATTCGCGGGCCTTGGGAAAACCCGGTGATAGAACCGGTAGGAAAACAAACGAAAAACGAACATACCGGTGACAAACCGAAGACCGGCAACCCTGCGGACACGCAGCCTGAAACTGAACAGAAAACCGGGACCGGTAACAGCGGTTCAAAACCAAAAGACGGGAATACCTATGACTGATATGTTTAATCTGGCCGAACAGCAACTGCTGGCGCCCGGCGGGCTGAGCCAGACGGACCTGGAGAAAGTACTACACCACCTGATGGGCCCGTCGGTTGATTCCGGGGATTTGTATTTTCAGAACACCACTCACGAGGCGTGGTCACTGGAGGACGGATTGGTCAGGAGCGGCACGCACGCGGTCGAGCAGGGCGTTGGCATACGGGCAATCAGCGGTGAGAAGACAGGTTTTGCCTATGCAGACGAGATTGTCATGCCATCCCTGATGCAGGCGTCATCCGCAGCCCGCGCGATCGCCCGGCAGGGATCGCAAGGGGTCGTCCAGGCCTGGCGCCGGGACCAGTCAAAGGCCCTGTATTTACCGGACGATCCGATGCCCGTCTTAAGCGCAGATCAGAAAGTTGACCTGCTGCGGCAGATCGATACCTATGCCCGCTCACTTGACCCGAAGGTCAAGCAGGTGGTGGTCAGTCTCGCGGCGACCCACGATACCATCCTGGTCGCGTCAACAGATGGTTCGCTGGCCGCCGATATTCGCCCGCTGGTGCGTTTGAATGTTGCCGTGATCGCCGAACACGACGGAAGGCGCGAACAGGGCAGCGATGGCGGTGGCGGACGTTTTGATTATCTTCAACTGATCAAGGACAACGCCTGGCAACATTTTGCGGATGAAGCAGTCAGGCAGGCGCTTGTGAACCTGCAAGCCGATGCCGCGCCCGCCGGCACCATGACCGTCGTGCTGGGTCCCGGCTGGCCCGGCGTGTTATTACACGAAGCCGTGGGACATGGCCTGGAGGGCGATTTCAACCGTAAGGGCACTTCAACATTCAGTGGCAGGATGGGTCAAAAGGTTGCCGCTGAAGGTGTCACCATCGTCGATGACGGCACGCTTCCCGAGCGGCGTGGGTCATTGAGCGTGGATGACGAGGGAACGGCAACACAGCAAACCGTTCTGATTGAAAACGGGGTGCTGGTAGGTTACATGCAGGACAAGCTCAATGCCCGCCTGATGAACATGAAGCCAACGGGAAATGGCCGGCGCGAGTCGTTTACCCATTTGCCGATGCCGAGGATGACCAATACTTTCATGCTGCCGGGTAATCACGATCCGCAGGAAATTATCCGCTCCGTCGACAAGGGTCTTTACGCCGTTAATTTCGCGGGGGGGCAGGTCGACATTACTTCGGGTAAATTCGTATTTTCCGCCTCCGAGGCCTATTTAATCGAAAACGGCAAAGTCACGCGTCCCGTCCGCGGCGCCACATTGATCGGCAACGGACCCGAGGTCATGACTCGTGTCAGCATGGTGGGCAATGATTTAAAACTGGATGCCGGTGTTGGTGTGTGCGGTAAGGACGGGCAGAGTATTCCCGTGGGCGTTGGCCAGCCAACCTTGCGCATCGACGCCTTAACGGTCGGGGGTACGCAGACTTGATGCTTGGCGTGAAACGTGAGGCTGATGGTAATGCGGTGCCATTAACTGACAGCTATGGCAACGGATTTTCTGCATCCATTGTACGCAATAACTTGAACAATTTACGTGCGGAGGCCGGCGGCTTGTTGAGCTTGGCTTCCTTCCGGGCATTGCGGATTAACTGGCGCAGTACCTGCGCATTTGTATCGGGGATCTGTTCGAGCAGTTCGGACAATACCTGGTCGCTGCCCTCGAGCAAGCGGTCCCTCCAGGCCTCGATGTGATGAAAATGTGCGCTGGCCTGCCGGGCTTTTTGATCAAAATTAGATACCGCGTCCAGCAAAGTCTGGTTGTCACGCTGACGAAGCATTTTGCCGACGGTCATCAACTGTCTTTTCCTGGCGCCGTGCGCCTTGATACCCCGGGCAAATTCAATTTCACCCCGCAGTTCCTCATCCATCGGCATACTTTTGAGCCTGGCTTCGGGCATCGAGACCAGTTCTTTGGCCAGATCCAGCAAGGCCTGGGCTTCGCGTTTGCGCTGGCTTTTACTGATTTCCAGTGTGTCGTTTTCGGTCGTGGATTCGATCATGCCGTTTTTAATCCAAGGGAGTTGATAGCGTAATGTCCTGTGCAATGTGGCGGTCAAGCGCCTCACAAAAGATTTTAATCACGGCGCCGCCTGTGGGTTATGGCCGCTCCTTCTGTGGGGAGACACCCCATGACTGATACGCATATGGTAGCCCAGGCTGTGCCTGACCGCGATCAGGAATTGTCCTTGCTGACCGAAAGCGCGCAGCAGGCCCTGGACTTCGCGCGCAGCTTGGGCGCGGATGGGGCCGAAGTGTCGGCGAGTATTCATTTCGGTCTGGACGTGAACGTGCGCAAGGGCGAAGTGGAAACGCTGGAACACTCGCGCGACCGCGGGCTGGGCATCAGTGTCTACCTCGGCAAGAGCAAGGGGCATGCCAGCAGCGGTGATTTGCGACCGGAAACGATTCGTGACTGTGTGGCAAAGGCGATTGATATCGCCCGTTTCACACAGGCGGATAAATGTAACGGACTGGCGCCGGTTGAACGGCTGGCGACCCATTTTCCGGACCTGGACCTATGGCATCCTCAGGCCCTGGATGCAGAACAGACCACCCAACGGGCGCTGGCCTGCGAAGCGGCGGGTCTTGAAAACCCCAAGGTTTCGAATTCGGACGGCGCATCCGCCTCGTGTAGTTTCGGCTTGAGCGTCTACGCCAATTCGAATGGTTTTGTCGGCCGCCGCGACGGTACCCGTTACCAGCAGAGTTGCGTGTTGATCGCGGGTGTCGGTGAGGCCATGCAACGTGACTATTGGTACGATTCGCGGCGGGCATTTTCCGATCTCGAAGCCGTTGAAGAAACCGGTCGCGAGGCGGCACGCAGGACCGTGGAACGTCTCGGCGCACGCAATATCCCGACCTGCTCGGTACCGGTGCTGTTTGCCCCCGAGGTTGCGCGCGGGCTGATCGGCCACCTGTTATCCGCCATATCGGGCAGTGCGCTTTATCGCAAGGCCACCTTCCTGCAGGACGCAAAGGGGCAACAGTTGTTTCCCGACTGGGTGACCTTGTCCGAACGGCCCGGTATCCGGCGGGGACCGGCCAGTACGGCCTTCGATGCCGAAGGTGTGGCGACACTGGACCGCGAAATTATCGAGCATGGCATCCTCACCGGTTATGTGCTGGATACCTATTCTGCGCGCAGGCTCGGGCTGGAGACGACCGGCAATGCCGGTGGCGTGCATAACCTGGTCGTGGAACCGGGCCGGTATTCTGCCCGGGAGCTGATGCGCCAGATGGGAACCGGTCTGTTGGTCACCGATGTCATGGGGCAGGGTGTCAACATCATAACCGGTGATTATTCCCGCGGTGCGGCCGGTTTCTGGATAAAGGATGGCGAGATACAATTCCCGGTCGACGAAGTGACCATTGCGGGCAACCTCAAGGACATGTTCATGTGTATCGAGGCGGTTGGAAATGACGTAGACGACCGCTCCACGGTTCAATGCGGCTCAATACTGATGGGTAATTTGACGGTAGCCGGTTCTTAGACCACTGCCTGGCTGGCAAAGCGAATGTTCCGCTACCTGCGCATCGCGATATTATTGACGATACTGGCAATTGTTGCCGGTAACCAGTGGTTGACCGGCAAACGCTTGAACAGTTGGACAAAGCCCCTTTGGATCACGATCTATCCGGTCCTCGCCGATCCTGGCCCTGACATCCGCCGTTATGCCGAAAGCATCGATGCGGGTTCATTTCAGGAAATAGATGACTTTCTCACGCAACAGGCCGCAAGATACGGGCAGCCACTCGCGAAGGCCGCAATTTTCCAGGTCGCCCGTCCATTAACCGCGCTGCCGCCTGCTCTGCCAGTGGAATATTCGGGTTTGAAAGTAGCCTTGTGGAGTCTTGAGATGCGCTGGTGGTCCTGGAGAAATGGCGCACAGGACGGGCTGGCCCCTGGTGATATCAGGATGTTCGTGATCTACCAGAAAGCCGACCCCAACGGCCCGCTGGAACGTTCGGTCGGGGTCAGAAAGGGCGGTTACGGGGTGGTCAATGCCGTGGCGTCCAGCCAGAGGGCGGCACGCAACCGGATCATCATTACGCACGAACTGCTGCACGTGCTGGGCGCCACGGACAAATACGACCTTCATAGCGGACAGCCGCTCGCGCCGGACGGTCTGGCAGATCCGCAGCAGGTACCGTTGTACCCGCAGCATCGCGCCGAAATCATGGGCGGGCGTATCGCGGATTCAGCCAATCGTTGGGTATACCCGGCAAGCCTTAGGTTCTGTGTTATCGGGCCCGGCACCGCGGCGGAAATTGGCTGGTAGATTGCCAGGGCAAACCGCGGTTACAGCCGCAAGCCTCCATGCACTCATTTCATTCAGTCGGTAACCCTGAAATTTTTGGCCGCGCGCCGGGTGAACAACGCTGCAAGCCACGGCAGGTGGCGCTCGGCGAAAACAATTGTCTTGTATTGCCCGCCCGGAATGACCACCGCTTTGACCTTTTCTGCAGACATCGCCCTGAGGGCGTCCGCGACCACGTCACTGGCTTGAAGCCACAGGAACTTTGGCAAGCGGCTGATCATTTCACGCGTACCGTTCACATCGTGGAATTCACTATAGGTAAATCCCGGGCAAAGGGCACAGACCTTGACGCCGGATTGTTCATTTTCCAACGCCAATGACTGGCTGAACTTGATCAGGAAAGATTTGCTTGCAGCGTACATGGTGTGCCCCGCACTGGGTGACACCAGCCCCGCGACCGAGGCGACATTGATGATAAACCCCCGCCCGCGCTCACGCATGCCCGGTAGCAGGCGCCAGGTCAATTCACAAACGGCGGTCATCATGACCTGGATAAAATCCGCATGTTCCTGCCAGCCAGGCACGTGAAAACTTCCGGGCAGGCCATAACCTGCATTGTTCACCAGGTATTCAATTTCGATGTTTTCCTGTGCGAGCCGGGCGGTGATGGCCTCGCCTGCCTCTTTCCGCGACAGGTCCGCGGTGATGACCAGGCTACGGGCGGCGTATGAACTGAGCAATTCATCCGCCAAGGCCTGGAGTTTATCTTCGCGCCTGGCCACCAGGACAAGTTGATACCCTTGCGCTGCCAGTTGCCGGCAGAACTCGGCGCCGATTCCAGCCGATGCGCCGGTGACCAGCGCCCATGGTTTAGATTGCGCGCTACCCCTGCTATCCTGATTCATTCTATTGACCTGTATCATTATGAATTAGGGGACATGCTACTACACTTTTCATACAGTCGAACTGACATTCAAAACCTGTTTTGGAGTCGAAATGGAACATGGAGGCTGGTGATATGACACGTCTCGCATTGGGTGTATTGATCTGGAGTATGGTTCATTTTTTTCCCGCGCTTGCCCCGGCGTTGAAAAAGTCGCTGATCAAGCGTTTTGGAGAAAATCCGTACAAGGGTGTATTCGGCCTGCTGATGATCATCAGCATTTACCTGATCATCACGGGCTGGAGTTCCCTGACCCCGACTGAACCAGAAGTATTGACTGCGATCTACACGGCGCCTGAGTGGGGCGGGTATGCGGCGGCGGCGCTGGTCATGCTCGGTTTTATCCTGTTCCTTGCACCTTACCCTCCCAACAACCTCAAGCGTATTTTGCGGCATCCGCAACTGGTCGGTGTTGCGTGCTGGGGCGTGGGTCATCTGTTGGCCATAGGAACAGTGCGGTCGCTGGTTTTCTTTGGTGGTATGACGGCCTGGGCCCTGATCGAGATGGTCCTGATCAACAAGCGGGATGGAGAATGGGTCAAACCGGCCAGGGCACCTTTTAAAAATGACGTGGCCATGGTGTTGTTTGCTGTTCTCGTTTACATGGCTTTCCTGTTTACGCACCACTTGCTGTTTGGTGGCACCGAGCTGGTCTGAAACCGGCTGTCTTGTGCCCCCGGTCCGGCAGGCGGTTTTGTGCAAACTTTTCAATGAAGTTTTGCGCTTAATTACTTATTGAGGCAGAAAATTGACCTGCATCATTTGATTTTGATTTCAGGTGCTGCATTATCGCTCACGGTTTTGGCTTGCGACAGAAGTAGCGTGTGGGTATGCTTTCGCGCCGAAGCGTAGCTCGCGTATTTGACAGGACAATAATGAAGAGAAAAATACTCGTCGCAGGAAACTGGAAAATGCATGGTTCCAAGACCATGGTGCGCTCTTTGCTGGATGGAATTCTGGCCGGGAGTTCAGCCGATGGCAATGCAGACCTCGCCGTTTTCCCACCGTTCCCATACTTGTCACTGGCGGAGTCCATACTGTCCGGCAGTCATGTCAGGTGGGGCGGACAGACACTGAACCCCAATACACACGGGGCCTACACCGGTGAAACCAGTGGCGGAATGCTGACTGACATGGGTTGCTCTTACGTGCTGGTCGGACACTCGGAACGGCGCGCGATTTATGCGGAGAGTGATGAAGACGTTGCACTGCGGTTTGAAGCGGCGCTTGCCGCTGGTCTCAAACCCGTGCTGTGCGTCGGTGAAACAATCGAGGAACGCGAGAACGGTCAGACCGAGGCCGTGGTCTGGCGTCAGCTCAAAGCGGTAACCGATCATGTCGGAATCCAGGCATTCAGCCGTGCCGTTATCGCTTATGAACCGGTTTGGGCAATAGGCACCGGCCTGACCGCAACTCCGCAACAGGCTCAGACGGTGCATAGATTTATACGTGACAAAATGACAGCGCTGGATGTTATAATAGCCGATCAACTTCGTATCCTATACGGCGGCAGTGTGAAAGGTTCCAATGCCGCCGAATTATTTGGTCAGGGTGATATCGATGGTGGGCTTGTCGGAGGTGCTTCGCTGACAGCGGAAGACTTCCTTGCAATTTACGGCGCTGTTGCCTGAAGAATGCTCAAAGAGCGGAATAAATTATGCAGGTTTTAAATATATTTCACGTACTCATCGCAATTGCGATGGTCGCGTTCATATTGATACAGAAAGGCGCCGGCGCGACTGCCGGGGCCGCTTTTGGCAGTGGAGCTTCGGGGACCGTTTTCGGCGCCCGTGGCGCGGGAAATTTTCTATCCCGTTCGACCTGGGTCCTGGCAACGCTGTTTTGCCTGATCAGCCTGACGATGGCGGTGATGGCTTCGCGTATGGGCACCGAACCCGAGACTGATCTCGGCGTGGTGGCCACAGCGCCGGCGACCGGGGAGACAGCAAATGAGGCCGCTCCCGATCTGCCAGTAGAATTGAAGTCTGCCGATCCTTCAGACGTACCCTCGATGGAAACTGTGATCGCGCAACCTGATGCGGAACCCGATGCTGGTGATTTGCCGGCGATTGAAGCGGAAACCGGGTCGGTGCCGGCTGGTGAAGATACAAAAAAGGATAATTCCAGCGATGATGGGACCTGAAAGAATAGCCCAAGTGGTGGAATTGGTAGACACGCTATCTTGAGGGGGTAGTGACGTAAGTCGTGCCGGTTCGAGTCCGGCCTTGGGCACCATTTTTAAATAGAAATGGATGGCTAAAACCATCCAAAACTGAATTGAGACCGGAGTATGCTCGCACAATACCTGCCAATTCTGATTTTTCTCTGCGTTTCCACAATTATTGGTGTCGCGCTCGTAATTATTGGAAACTTGCTTGGGCCCAGAAGGCCCGACAGTGAAAAGTTGTCCCCGTACGAATGCGGCTTTGAAGCCTTTGAAGACAGTCGCACGAAATTCGATGTCCGCTACTATCTTGTAGCAATCCTGTTCATCATCTTTGACCTTGAAATTACGTTCTTCCTGCCGTGGGCTTTGGCCCTTGACAAGCTGGGCATGTTTGGCGTTGCAGCCATGAGTGTCTTCGTAATCGAACTGGTCATCGGCTACTTTGTAATCTGGAAAAGAGGCGCTTTGGAATGGGAATGATGGACATTATGTACCCGGGCAGGAGTACGGAGCTCGGTGAAGTAGACGATATTCTGAGACCGGGTGCGGATAACAATCCCCTGCTGGCCCGCGGTGTGGTTACAACCTCGCTCGACGCCCTGATCAACTGGGCGCGAACTGGTTCGATGTGGCCGGTGACTTTCGGCCTTGCATGCTGCGCGGTTGAAATGATGCAGGCCGGTGCCGCCCGTTATGACCTCGACCGCTTCGGAGTCATTTTCCGCCCCAGCCCTCGACAGTCGGACGTGATGATCGTCGCCGGAACGCTGGTCAACAAAATGGCGCCGGCAATGCGCAAGATATACGACCAGATGGCAGAGCCGAAATGGGTTATTTCAATGGGTTCCTGTGCCAATGGCGGCGGTTATTATCATTATTCCTATGCGGTGACACGTGGTTGCGACCGCATCGTGCCGGTCGATGTCTATGTCCCCGGTTGTCCACCCACGGCGGAAGCGTTGATTTACGGTATTTTGCAGTTGCAAAAGAAAATCCGCCGCACCGATACGATTGCCAGGTGACGTGATGATTGACCTGTCCAATAGTCTGTCCGATGAATTTGCTGCCTGTTTTGGTGAAAAGTTCGATATATCCGCGTCGGTCTCCGGTATGGTTACCCTGCAGGTTCCGGTTGAACAATGGCTTGAAACCGCCCAGACCCTGCGCGACGATCCCCGTTTCGCATTCAATCAATTGAGTGACGTATGCGGTGTCGACTACCTCGGCTACGGCCAGGTGGAGTGGGAAACCACGGACGCGACAACGGAAGGTTTCAGCCGCGGAGTGGAAGGTATGGGCGCCGGCCGTTTCGACTGGGCGCACCGGCCGGAATCAGGCGACGCCCCCCAACGCTTCGGCGTGGTGGTACACCTGCTCTCCACGACCCACAACACGCGTTTGCGGATGAAGACCTTTGCCGCCGATGAAGGATTTCCCATCGTCCCGTCCCTGGTCGAGATCTGGAATTCCGCCAACTGGTTTGAGCGTGAGACCTTCGATCTGTTTGGCATCATTTTCGAGGGACATCCGGATCTGCGCAGGATACTGACGGATTACGGTTTTACCGGCCATCCCTTCCGCAAGGATTTTCCATTGATCGGCAACGTCACCGTGCGCTACGACGAGGAGAAAGGCCGCGTGGTCTATGAACCGGTTGAGATCGAACCCCGTGTACTCGTACCGCGTGTCATACGTGTCGATTCACGTTACAAAGCAGATGATATTGACAAGGCGGCCGATGAAGCCGCCGACTCACTGGCGTCCGGGACTGAATAGAAATGGCTGAAATTCGCAACTACACGATGAATTTCGGGCCGCAACATCCGTCGGCCCATGGTGTTCTCAGGCTGGTCCTGGAACTTGACGGTGAAACCGTCGTTCGCGCGGACCCGCATATCGGCTTATTGCATCGGGGCACCGAAAAACTGATCGAGAGCAAACCTTTTAACCAGTCGATCGGTTACATGGACCGGTTCGATTACGTATCGATGATGTGCAATGAACACGCCTACGTGCGCGCGATCGAGCAGTTGCTCGGTATCGAGCCGCCGGTGCGGGCCCAGTACATACGCACCATGTTTGACGAGATCACCCGTATCGGCAACCACATGCTGTGGATTGGCTCGAGCGGTATTGACCTGGGCGCAATGACGGTCTTCCTGTACGCATTCCGCGAACGCGAAATGACCATCGATATGTACGAGGCGGTGAGCGGCGCGCGCATGCATGCCAATTATTACCGCCCCGGCGGTGTCTATCGCGACCTGCCCGATACGATGCCGAAGTATAAAGAGACGCCGTGGACCAAGGGCAAAAAGCTCAAAGACAGAAACGAGTGGCGGCAGGGTACATTACTGGATTTCATCGAGGCGTTCGCGCGCGACTTCCCGTCAAAGGTGGACGAGTATGAAACCCTGTTGACCGATAACCGTATCTGGAAACAACGCACCGTGGGTATCGGCGTGCTGTCGCCCGAGCGGGCGCTTCAGCTCGGTTGCACCGGCCCCATGTTGCGCGGTTCGGGTGTGGAGTGGGATCTGCGCAAAAAGCAGCCCTATGCGATGTACCACGAAATGGATTTTGATATTCCCGTGGGTATCAATGGCGACTGTTATGACCGGTATCTTGTCCGTGTCGAGGAAATGCGCCAGTCGGCCCGCATCATAGTGCAATGTGTCGAATGGCTGCGCGCGAATCCAGGTCACGTGATGCTGAAAAATTTCAAGGTCATACCGCCGACACGCGAAGAAATGAAGGATGACATGGAAGCGCTGATCCACCATTTCAAACTGTTTACCGAAGGTTACAGCGTACCCAAGGGCGAAACCTATGCGGCGGTAGAGGCGCCGAAGGGCGAATTTGGCTGTTACCTGGTCTCTGACGGCGCCAACAAGCCGTTTCGTGCACATTTGAGGGCGCCGGGTTTTGCACATCTCTCCGCCATGGACGAGATGGTTAAAGGACATATGCTCGGCGATGTAGTGGCTCTGATGGGTACCATGGATATCGTTTTTGGTGAGGTAGACCGCTGATGAGTCATAAGGCTGAACACATTTCCGGCAAAAAGTCCCTGCTCAACGAGGGCACCCGGGCAAGCATCGATCAATGGGTGGGTAAATTTCCGCCGGAGCATAAGCGCTCTGCCCTGATACAGGCACTGATCGCGGCCCAGAAGCAGAATGGCGGCTGGGTTAGCAAGGATATGATCGAGGCGGTTGCCGATTATCTCGACCTGCCACCTGTATGGGCCTATGAGATTGCCAGTTTTTATTCGATGATCGACCAGAAGCCTGTCGGCCGGCACAAGGTCAACATCTGCACCAATATTTCGTGCTGGCTCAACGGTGCCGAGGATCTCGTCAGCCACGTTGAAAAGAAACTGGGTGTCAAGCTGGGCCAAACCACGGCCGATGACCGAATCACACTGGTGGTCGAGGAAGAGTGCCTCGCCGCGTGCTGCGGTGCCCCGATGATGGTGGTCGATGGCCACTATCACGAAAATCTCGACACTGACAAGGTCGATAAAATCCTGGATGGGTTGGAATGATGCTCGCTGAACATGCTAATTGCGCCTTGAGGGAGCATTGAGATGGCAGATCACAACGTCGTATTTACTACGCTGGACGCCGACAAGCCATGGTCGATGGAGACCTACCTGGCCATCGACGGTTACAAGGCATGGAAAAAGATCCTGGCAGAGAAAACCGATCCTGCAGCCATCATCGATAATGTCAAGCACTCCGCTTTGCGCGGACGCGGCGGCGCGGGTTTTCCGACCGGATTGAAATGGAGCTTCATGCCACGCTCCGCACCCGGCCAAAAATATATCCTGTGTAATTCCGATGAGTCCGAGCCAGGCACCTGTCACGACCGCGACATCCTCAGGTATAACCCGCACGCGGTCATCGAGGGTATGGCCATCGCCGGATACGCGATGGGCGCTACCGTCGGATACAATTATTTGCGTGGTGAATTCCACCACGAACCGTTCGAACGTTTCGAAGCTGCCCTTAAAGAGGCCTATGCAGCCGGTCTGCTCGGCAAGGACTTAATGGGTAGCGGTGTTGATATGGACATTTACACCGCCCTCGGTGCCGGTGCCTATATCTGCGGCGAAGAAACCGCCCTGATGGAATCGTTGGAGGGCAAGAAAGGCCAGCCACGATTCAAACCGCCATTCCCGGCCAACTTTGGCCTGTACGGCAAGCCCAGCACCATCAACAATACCGAGTCACTGGCATCCATTCCGCACATCATGCGCAATGGCGGGCAATGGTTCCTCGATATCGGTAAACCCAATAACGGCGGCCCCAAGGTGTTTTCCGTGTCCGGTCACGTGAACAATCCCGGCAATTTTGAAGTTCCGCTCGGCACGCCTTTCAGCGAATTGCTGAAGATGGCCGGTGGTGTGCGCAACGGCAATAAACTCAAGGGTGTGATACCAGGTGGCTCTTCCATGCCGGTGCTGCCGGCCGATGTCATGATGGACGTCACGATGGATTTTGATGCGCTCTCGAAGGCCGGGTCGGGTCTGGGCTCCGGCGCGGTTATCGTCATGGATGAAACCACCTGCATGGTCAAGGCGTGCACCCGGATCTCCCGCTTCTATCACATGGAATCCTGCGGCCAGTGTACGCCGTGTCGTGAAGGCACCGGCTGGATGCACCGTGTCCTGCAAAGAATCGTGGACGGCAAGGGCGAGAAGAAAGACCTGGAATTGTTACGTTCGGCTGCGGGGCAAATCGAAGGGCACACCATCTGTGCTTTTGGCGAAGCCGCCGCCTGGCCGGTGCAGGGGTTCCTTAAGCAGTTCTGGAATGAATTTGAATTTTACGTGGAACACGGTCACTCCATGGTCGACGGTCAGAAGGGGAAAGCTGCATGAGCACGCAGCCCGAAGCAGTGGTGGAAATGGTCAACATCGAGATCGATGGCAAGGCCATGCAGGCGCCAAAGAACTCAATGATTATCGAGGCGACGGATAAGGTCGGAATCAGCATTCCGCGGTTTTGCTATCACAGCAAGCTGAGCATCGCGGCCAATTGCCGCATGTGCCTCGTCGATATCGAGAAAGCACCCAAGCCAATGCCGGCGTGCGCCACCCCGGTCACGGAGGGTATGAAAATCTATACCCAGTCGCGCCGGGCGATCGATGCACAACATGGCGTGATGGAATTCCTGTTGATCAACCACCCGCTTGACTGTCCCATATGCGACCAGGGTGGCGAATGTGAATTACAGGACCTGGCCATGGGCTACGGTCGCTCTGTTTCCCGTTTCACCGAACGTAAGCGCGTGATCAAGGACCACGATATCGGGCCGCTGGTGCAGACCGACCTGACACGCTGTATCCAGTGTACGCGTTGTGTGCGTTTCCTTGATGAAATCGCGGGCACGCATGAGTTGGGCATGTACGGACGCGGTGATCGCGTCGAGATTGGCACCAGCCTGGCTCAAGGTATTGATTCCGAATTATCAGGCAACGTGATTGACCTGTGCCCGGTTGGCGCATTGACCAACAAACCTTTCCGTTTTTCAGCACGCGCCTGGGAACTGATGGCGCGGCCGACACTGGCCGTTCATGATGGTGTGGGTTCTCATCTGTGGTACCACACACGTCGCGGCAAGGTACTGCGCGCGGTACCGAGGGATTGTGAGCCGACCAACGAAACGTGGCTGTCGGACCGCGACCGTTATTCGCACTTTGGACTCAATAGCGATGACAGGGTCCTGGAGCCCATGATCAAGAACAACGGTCAATGGCAAAACGTTTCATGGGATGAAGGCATTCGCATGGCCGCCAAGACCCTGCGGAGATCGGCCACTGCCAACGGCGGGGCCAGTCTCGGCGTGCTGATATCGGCAAGTGTCTCGACGGAAGAACATTTTCTCGCACGGCGCCTGGCGCACGGCCTGGACAGCCCGAACATCGACTACCGTCTCAGGGAACAGGATTTCAGTGACGGCGGCGTTACAGGACAGGCGGCGTCTTTCCAGACGCCAATGTCAGCGATCGACGGGGCCGGCATGATCCTGTTGGTCGGCAGCAACATCCGTCACGAAGCACCGATCCTGGGCCAGCGGGTCCGCAAGGCGTGGCGCAAAGGTGCAAAGGTAGCCGCACTAAACCCGGTGGACTGGAATTTCCATTTTTCATTGGCGGAAAAATTGATCACGGCACCCCAGCACATGGTTACCGAGCTGGCCAAACTTGCATTGGCGGTTGCCAAGACGACCGGTGAAAAGATTCCTGAATCCCTTCAGGCCGCAGTTTCTGGTCTTGAGGCCGGTGACACGCAAATCGCAATCGCCGGGATGCTAAAAGGTAAAGGTCCTGCGATGCTGATACTCGGACAAGCCGCCCTGGCGCATCAACAGGCGGCCTGGCTGCGTCAATTATCGGCCTGGATCGCCAAAGCGACCGGTGCAACCCTCAACACGGTCCCGCATGGCGGCAACTCGACCGGTGCTGCAATGGTTGCGGCCATGGGTAAAGAAGACCGTGGTCTCAATACACGTGAAATGCTGACCACAGTGTTAAAGAGTTACCTGCTATGGGACATCGAGCCCGACTACGACCTGGCCAACCCGGCGCTCGCGAATCAGACTTTGTCATCGGCAGAGAGTGTCGTTGCGGTATCTGCTTTCGCCAGCGAAGGTCTGAAAGCGGTTGCTGATGTGATCCTGCCACTGGCGCCAGCGGCTGAATCCGAAGGCCTGTTTTACACGCTCGACGGTCAGTCATTTGTCACTGAAGCGGCCGCAAATCTTTCCGGTCGGGCCAGGCCGGGCTGGAAAATTCTGCGCCGGCTGGGCGCCCAGCTTGAATTGGATGGCTTTGACCAGGTAGACCTGGCCTCGATACGCGAAGAGTTGCTTGCGCAGAGCGATCCGCAGAATCACACCGCGGCTGCGCCTGAGATGGCGGCACCCGAAGCGGGCAATGGCTTCCACCGGGTGGGAGAGGTTGCGATGTATGCGGTTGACGCGTTGTGCAGGCGCTCGGCATACCTGCAAAAGACGGTGCACGCAGACAATTCATTCGTTGGCCTGAACCCCGATGACGCTGGTCGCAAGGGCCTTGTCGACGGTCACGAGGTGAAAGTCACCCAGGGCGGCGGGTCGGTTGTGCTGCCGGTTCGGATATGCAACGAATTGCCGGCGGGTGCTGTTTGGGTAAAAAGTGCGATCGATGTCAGTACCGGGCTCGGTGACAGCTTCGGCCCTGTTAGCGTGGAGGCAGCCTGATGCTTGAAATGCTTGAATCAGTTTACACCTGGATTCAGTCCCAGTACCTGATCTGGACGCTGGTCAAGATCGTGGTCATAACGCTTCCGATCATTACGGTTGTGGCGTTTTACACGTATTTCGAGCGCAAGGTCATCGGCTCCATGCAGATACGTATCGGCCCTAACCGGGTTGGTCCGTGGGGGTTGATACAGCCGTTTGCAGATGTGTTCAAACTGCTGTTGAAAGAGGTCATCCTGCCGACGAATTCCAACCGCTTCCTGTTTCTGCTGGCACCGGTCATAGCGCTGGCGCCTGCATTGGCGGCCTGGGCGGTCGTGCCTTTCAACGATTTCCTGGTTTTGGCGGATGTGGACGCGGGTCTGATCTATGTGCTGGCGCTGACCTCCCTGGGTGTATACGGCATCATCATCGCCGGCTGGGCCTCCAACTCCAAGTATTCTTTTCTCGGGGCAATGCGCGCGGCGGCGCAGACGGTTTCCTATGAAATCGCCATGGGCCTTTCCCTGGTAGGTGTGCTGATCCTGGCAGGCACATTGAATCTTCGCGAAATCGTCCTCGCGCAGCAGGGCGGTATATTGGACTGGTACTGGCTGCCGTTGTTTCCGTTATTCATTATTTACATGATTTCAGGCCTGGCGGAGACCAACCGCGCACCGTTTGACCAGGCCGAAGGTGAGTCGGAGATTGTTGCCGGTTTCCACGTCGAGTACTCCGGTTCTACATTCGCGATCTTCTTCCTCGCCGAATACGCGAACATGATCCTGATTTCCGGTCTGACCGCGATTTTGTTCGCCGGTGGCTGGCTGTCCCCGTTTGAGAACGTGCCGGTATTGGGCGACACCCTGTTGGGACAGGGCAGTATTTTCTGGTTCCTCGCCAAAACCGTTGTGTTCATGTTTATGTTTTTGTGGTACCGGGCAACATTCCCCCGTTACCGATACGACCAGATCATGCGTCTGGGTTGGAAAGCACTTATTCCTATCACGCTCGTCTGGGTGATGCTTGCATCCCTGATGACCGTTCTGGGAATCGTGGTAAAGGGTAGCTGACGATGAAACGAGTCATCGAATATTTAAGAAGCCTGATGTTGCTCGAATTGCTGAAAGGCCTGAGCCTCACCATGCGCCATATGTTTCGGCATACCATAACCATTAATTATCCGGAAGAGAAAACACCGAAGTCTGTCCGTTTCCGTGGCCTGCACGCCCTGCGTCGTTACCCGAACGGGGAAGAGCGCTGCATTGCATGTAAATTGTGCGAGGCCGTGTGTCCGGCGTTGGCGATCACCATCGATTCTGAACAACGCGAAGACGGCACCCGCCGCACGACGCGTTATGACATCGATTTATTCAAATGTATTTTCTGTGGCTTTTGCGAAGAGTCCTGCCCGGTCGATTCCATCGTTGAAACGGGGATTCTCGAATATCACATGGAGTCTCGTGAAGAGGGCATCATGACGAAGGAAAAACTGCTGGCGATCGGTGATCGTTTTGAATCCGAGATTGCAGAAAATCGTAACAGGGATGCGGCCTACAGATGATTGTCCAGGAACTGATTTTTTACGCTTTCTCGCTGGTTTTGGTATTTGCGGGTGTCGCGGTTGTGACCTCGCGTAACCCGGTTTACTCGGTGTTGTTCCTGGTTCTGGCCTTTTTCAGCGCCGCTGCAATCTGGTTGCTTTTGGAGGCCGAATTCCTCGCCATCATACTGATCGTGGTGTACGTGGGTGCCGTCATGGTGTTGTTCCTGTTTGTCGTGATGATGCTGGATATCAACCTCGTGCCACTCAAGGAGGGGTTCTCCCGCTACCTGCCCGTGGCTGTGCTGGTTGCGGTTGCCATGGCAGTTGAATTGCTGATGGTGATGTGGAGCAGGGGCCGGTTTGGCGCTGACGCTTTCCCGATCCCGCAACCCAACCCGGCAGGCTACAGCAATACGCGGGAACTGGGTGAACTGTTGTATACCAATTACCTGTTGCCGTTTGAGGTCGCCGGTGTGGTTTTGCTGGTGGCCATCATCGCGGCCGTGGCGCTGACGTTGCGTACCCGGCCGGGTATCCGCACCCAGGATGTAGGGCAGCAGGTCAGAACCCGTC
This sequence comes from uncultured Gammaproteobacteria bacterium, assembly GCA_963801195.1. Lineage (GTDB taxonomy): Bacteria > Pseudomonadota > Gammaproteobacteria > Xanthomonadales > SZUA-36 > SZUA-36. The sequence continues at coordinate 500,614 of CAWDDX010000005.1, forward strand.
GTGACCAGAGTGTCAGGCTGGTAAAAATGAAATCGGAAAAGCCGCGGAGCGTTTGAGGAATCACCATGCTGACACTTGCACATTTTCTGACCCTTGGCGCGGTACTGTTCAGCCTGAGCGTGGCTGGAATTTTCATTAACCGCAAGAACATCATCATCCTGCTGATGTGCATAGAGTTGATGCTGCTGGCGGTCAATATGAACTTCGTTGCATTTTCCCGTTTCCTCGGCAATCTCGACGGACAAATATTCGTATTCTTCATACTGACGGTTGCGGCCGCCGAGGCAGGTATTGGTCTCGCCATCCTGGTCGTGCTGTTCCGCAACCGGCGGACCATAAATGTTGCCGAACTGGACGATCTGAAAGGATGAACATGTCGCTGCAAACCACGCTGTTACTGATACCGCTGTTACCTTTGGGTGGCGCGATACTGGCAGGATTTTTCCGCAACCAGATCGGCCGGGTGGGATCGCATACAGTTACGATACTTGGTGTCGGTATATCGTTTTTCCTCTCTGTCTGGCTTCTGATGCAACAGATCGAAGGCACGCTCGGTACTGTCAACGTTACCGTGTATACATGGATGGTGGCGGATGGTGTCCGCTTCCAGGTCGGGTTCCTGATCGATCACCTGACCACGTTAATGATGTGTGTGGTTTCATTTGTATCATGGATGGTGCACATCTATACGATCGGTTACATGCGTGACGACCCCGGTTACCAGCGTTTCTTCAGCTACATAGCACTGTTCACGTTTTCGATGCTGATGCTGGTGATGTCGAACAACTTCATGCAGTTGTTCTTTGGCTGGGAGGCGGTCGGCCTCGTGTCCTATTTGTTGATCGGGTTCTGGTTTAAGCGCGAATCCGCCATCAGGGCGAATCTGAAGGCCTTCCTGGTCAACCGCGTTGGTGACTTTGGATTTCTCCTCGGTATCGCCGGAGTGCTGCTCACATTCGGCACGCTCGACTATGCCGAGGTCTTTGCAAACGCCGGCAGTGTCGCCGACCTGACACTTTCGGTCCCCGGCGGATTTGACTGGAATATCCTGACTTTTATCTGCGTGTGCCTGTTCATTGGCGCGATGGGTAAATCGGCACAGGCGCCGTTGCACGTGTGGTTGCCCGATTCGATGGAAGGCCCGACACCCATATCCGCCTTGATCCATGCCGCCACGATGGTGACAGCGGGCATCTTCATGGTCGCGAGGATGTCACCCCTTTTCGAACTGAGTGAACCGGCATTGAGCTTTGTCATGCTGATCGGCGCGGTGACTGCCCTGTCGATGGGCCTGATCGGTATCGTGCAGAATGATATTAAACGCGTCATCGCCTACTCGACGCTTTCGCAATTGGGTTACATGACCGTCGCACTGGGTGTATCGGCGTATTCAGCGGCCATATTTCACCTGATGACACACGCATTTTTTAAAGCACTGCTGTTCCTGGGTGCAGGCTCCGTGATTATCGCCCTGCATCACCAACAGGACATGCGTCATATGGGTGGTCTGAGAAAGTACATGCCGATCACCTGGCTCACCGCATGGATCGGAACGCTGGCGTTGATCGGCTTCCCGTTTTTTGCAGGTTTTTATTCCAAGGATGCCATCATAGAGGCGGTCGCAGACTCGCACCGTTGGGGTAGCGGGTTTGCCTACTTCTCCGTGATTGCCGGTGTGCTGGTTACCGCCATCTACAGCTTCAGGCTGCTGTACCTGACATTCCATGGCAAGGAACGTTTCGAGGTGGTTGACAGTCATGACGAACACCTCCCACCCGGTAAATTGGCACACGCACCGAAGGAATCGCCGTTGGTGGTTACCCTGCCGCTCATCCTGTTGGCGATACCCTCGGTCATCATTGGCTGGATGACCATCGAACCGGTCCTGTTTGGCGGTTGGCTGGAAGACTCCATCTTCGTGCTCGAGGAGAATAATGTCCTCGCAGAACTGGGTGAGCATTTTCATGGTGCAACCGCTATGGCCATGCATGCCGTCAATACCTTGCCTTTCTGGCTGATGGTCAGCGGTTTTGCGATCGCTACGGTTATCTACCAGTTCCGGCCATCGATCGCTGATGCAATCGAAAACCGGTTTCCGTTTTTGTACCGTTTGCTCGACCACAAGTATTACTTCGACGAGTTCTACCAGAAGGTCTTTGCGCAGGGCAGTGTAAAGCTGGGTCTGAATCTATGGAACAAGGCGGATGCCGGCATTATTGATAATGGCATTGTCAATGGCGCAGGGCGGTTGGTCGAATGGTTCGCTGCACGTGTTCGCCGCTGGCAGAGCGGATTTTTGTATGACTATGCATTTGCCATGATTATCGGACTGATCGGGATACTGGCGGTCTGGGTAACGATGGTGCCTGGACGATGAGTGGGTCAATGAACGGATTTCTCCTCAGTATATTAATCTGGCTGCCCATACTGGGCGCTGTTGCAGTAATGGCGACCGGTGAACAGCGTCCCGCAATGGCGAAGGGACTGGCACTGGTAATTGCGGCAGTGACATTTTTACTCGGTCTGCCACTTTTCTTCTCGTTTGATACCTCGACTGCCGCGATGCAATTTGTTGAAAATCGACCCTGGATCGAGACCTTCAATATCAATTACCACCTGGGTGTTGACGGGTTTTCGTCCCCGCTAATCCTGTTAACCATGTTGTTTGGTGTGCTGGTTGTGATCGCCGGTTGGCGCTCGATCCAGAAAAACGTAAACCAGTACATGGCGGCTTTCCTGGTGATGGAAGGATTGATGATCGGTGTGTTTGCCGCGCTGGACGCCCTGCTTTTTTACGTATTTTTTGAAGCCATGCTGATCCCGATGTTTTTGGTCATCGGTGTCTGGGGCGGGCCGCGACGGGTATATGCCACCATCAAGTTCTTTTTATACACGTTCCTGGGTTCGGTGTTCATGCTGATCGGCCTGATTTATCTGTACATCCATTCCGGCACCTGGGAAATCCTGGCGTGGCACGAAATGCCGTTGGGTTTAACCGCACAAAAATGGCTGTTCCTCGGTTTTCTTGCAGCATTTGCGGTCAAGATTCCGATGTTTCCGGTACATACATGGTTGCCGGATGCGCACGTTGAAGCACCGACCGGTGGTTCCGTCATCCTGGCGGCCATCATGTTGAAGATAGGCGGTTACGGTTTTATCCGGTTCAGCCTGCCGATTACGCCCGATGCATCATCGGAACTGGACTGGCTCGTGATCAGCCTGTCACTGATCGCGGTTGTCTATATCGGTTTTGTTGCCCTTGTGCAGGAGGACATGAAAAAGCTCATCGCCTATTCATCGATTTCACATATGGGTTTCGTGACGCTTGGACTGTTCGTTGCGTTTGCCATTTACCGCAAAACCGGCGGTGTATCCGGCGCCGCGCTGGGTGTCGAAGGCGCAATGGTGCAAATGATTTCCCACGGCTTCATATCGGGCGCTTTGTTCCTTACTGTCGGTGTATTGTATGACCGTGTCCACAGCAGGATGATCAAGGATTACGGTGGTGTTGCAAATACCATGCCGTGGTTTGCCCTGTTTGCGGTGTTCTTCCTGATGGCCAATTCAGGTCTGCCGGGAACCAGCGGCTTCGTCGGCGAGTTCATGGTCATACTGTCCGCCTTCCAGGCCAACTTCTGGTTTGCATTCCTGGCAGCTTTAACCCTGATTCTCGGTGCAGCTTACAGTTTGTGGCTTGCCAAGCGTGTCATATTTGGCGAGGTGACCAATCACCAGGTGAAGAATTTGCAGGATATCAATATGCGGGAGGCACTGGTGCTGGGTGTATTGGCGGTAGCCATTCTGTTTTTTGGATTGTGGCCACAGCCACTGGTAGACATGATGTCGGCTTCGGTGGATCACCTGTTACAACACATTATTCAATCGAAGGTCATTTAACATGAACGGCGCCCAAATGATATTAGCTGCACCTGAATTCTGGGTCCTGGCAATGACCTGCGTGATTATGATGGTTGACCTGTTTCTGCGCGAGGAACGCCGCGGAATCATCCACATGCTGGCCATGCTGACCGTCATTTTTGCCGCCATCATTACATTGCGCGGTGATTACCTGATTGACGGCGTGCGATCGGTGACCGCTTTCAATAACAGTTTTATCAGGGACCCGATGGGCGATGTGCTGAAGGTGTTCAGCTTCGTCATCATGGGTCTGATATTTACCTATTCCAAGTTCTACCTCCGCAGTTTCAGGATGTTTCGTGCAGATTTCTTCACACTGAGTCTTTTTGCCCTGCTGGGCGTCATGCTGCTGATATCGGCAAACAGCATGTTGATGATCTATCTGGGTCTGGAACTGATTTCACTTTCGGTTTACGCACTGGTTGCCTTTGACCGTGAATCAGGCCGGGGTACAGAAGCCGCGATGAAGTACTTTGTACTGGGTTCGATGGCGTCCGGTATGCTGCTTTACGGCATGTCCATGATCTATGGCGCCACCGGCAGTCTCGATCTGCCTGAAATTGCAAAAGCCATCCAGACCAGTGGCTCAAGCGATATTTTATTGACTTTTGGTCTGGTGTTCGTGGTTGTCGGCATCGCTTTCAAATTCGGCGCCGTGCCGTTCCACATGTGGATACCCGACGTGTATGAAGGTGCGCCACCCGCGGTTACATTGTTCATTTCATCTGTGCCGAAACTGGCAGCCTTTGCAATGGCCTACCGGTTCCTGAGTACTGGTCTTGGTGAACTTCACGTGCATTGGCAAGGTATGCTTGCAAGCCTGGCGCTGCTGTCAATCATTTTGGGTAATCTCGCTGCGATCATGCAATCGAACATCAAGCGCATGCTGGCTTATTCAACCATTTCACACATGGGTTTTGTCTTCCTGGGCTTGTTGCCGGGAACCGCTTTCGGTTTCGGCGCATCGATGTACTACGTGATCGTTTACGGTGTCATGTCAGTCGCATCTTTCGGTATGATCATCCTGTTGAGTGCCCAGGGCGTCGAGGCAGAGAACCTGGAAGATTTCAAGGGGCTGAACCAGCGTAACCCGTTTTATGCCGCCATCATGGCCCTTGTCATGTTCTCGATGGCCGGCGTGCCGCCGATGGTCGGGTTTTTTGCAAAACTGATGGTTTTGAAAGCGGTGATTGAAGCCGGCATGATGTGGCTGGCGATCACGGCGGTGGTATTTGCTGTCATCGGCGCGTTTTACTATTTGCGTATCGTAAAGTACATGTATTTTGACGATCCGGAGAATGAAACCACAATAACAGCGCCGGTGGATTTTGGTACAGCACTGACATTGAATGGCGCGATGATTCTTGGTCTGGGTATGTTTTCCAGCTCACTCATTGCGATTTGCATGACAAGTTTTGGCCTGTGACAGGACAATTTCGAAAGGCTTTCATAAGTTCAACGGCTTAAGTAATATCAGGCCTTGTAATTAGTGCATTGAATCATTATCATGCCCTCCTTGCCGTTGCGGGGTGGAGCAGTCTGGCAGCTCGTCGGGCTCATAACCCGAAGGTCGCAGGTTCGAATCCTGCCCCCGCTACCAACATTTATCGAGGGTCCGGCAGGGCCCTTTTTTGTTTCACCGGAAATGGCCGGTGATCCCTGGCGACGATTGGATGGTGTGATGAAATAATGCTGTCGCATCCGCCCTTACGGGCGTGATTGGAAAGGTCCCGGTATTGCCGGGGCTGATCGTCGGGGGCAAGTGTGCCCTTTTTTTATGCCCGGAGAAATTGTTTTGAGTGTTCAGAAGCTGAATGAATTATTGCAACCACTGGTCGAAGACCTGGGCTATGAATTTGTCGGTTTGGAATACAACAGTAACCCGAAACACTCCGTACTGCGCATTTATATCGACCATGAAAATGATGTGGGTATCGAAGATTGTGAGACCGTTAGCCGCGAAGTCGCAGCCTTGCTGGATGTGAAGGACCCGATCAGGAGTCAATATAACCTGGAGGTTTCATCCCCGGGTCTGGACAGGCCATTATTTACACCGGCACATTATCAAAAATTTGCCGGTTGCATCGCGCAGGTCAATTTGTTCGCGCCACAGGACGGTCGGCGTAAATTCTCGGGTCCGATCCTGGGAGCAGACGAAAATAGCGTCCGCATTGAACAGGACGGTTCTGAAACGACGCTTGATTTTGGAAATATCGTAAAAGCAAAGCTGGTGCCGGATTATGAAAAAATCCTGGCCGGACATAAAACGAAATAGTGACGAATTAAGGGATATGACCCTGCATGGAGTTAAAGGCAAATGAGTAAAGAGATCCTTTTGGTCGTAGATGCGGTATCCAATGAAAAAGGCGTTGCCAAGGGCGTCATTTTTGAGGCACTGGAATCGGCACTCGCGATGGCGACCGTCAAGCGTAATAATGATGAAGTTCTCGCGCGTGTTGCCATAAACCGCGAGACCGGCGAGTATGAAACCTTCCGTCGCTGGGAAGTGCTGGACGACGAGGAAGAGCTTGAATCAGGTGATTACCAGATACTGCACAAGGATGCGGTGACAATCAATCCTGAGATTCAAGTAGGTGAATTCATTGAAGAACCCATGGAAAACGTCGAATTTGGCCGGATCGCGGCGCAAACCGCCAAGCAGGTTATCGTGCAACGTGTCCGCGAAGCCGAGCGGGAGCAGGTCGTCGAGGCATACAAGGAACGGGAAGGCGAACTGATCAACGGTATTGTCAAACGTATCGAACGCGGCAATGTCTATCTGGATCTGGGTGGTAATGCGGAGGCATTCATCGCGCAGCGGCACATGATCCAGGGTGAGACGGTACGTCCCGGTGATCGCCTGCGTGCCTTTTTATATGAGGTCAAGCCGGAAGTTCGCGGTCCCCAATTGTTCGCCAGTCGCACGATCAAGGAATTCTTGATTGCATTGTTCGAACTGGAAGTTCCCGAAATAGGCCAGGAACTGATCTCCATCATGGGCGGTGCCCGTGACCCCGGTCGCAGGGCCAAGATTGCCGTCAAATCCAACGACCCGCGCACCGATCCGATCGGCGCCTGCGTGGGCATGCGCGGTTCGCGCGTGCAGGCCGTTTCAAATGAACTGGCCGGTGAACGTATCGATATTATTCTTTGGGATGATAACCCTGCCCAGTTTGTTATCAACGCGATGGCACCGGCCGAGGTTGCCTCCATTGTCGTGGATGAAGAACGCCGCATGATGGATATCGCTGTCGAGGCGGCCAACCTGTCACAGGCCATTGGCCGTGGCGGTCAGAATGTCAGGCTGGCAAGCGACCTGACAGGCTGGGAGCTGAACGTACTGACGGTGGAGGACGCTGACAAAAAAGGTGAGGAAGAAGCCGGAAAGGTGCTCAAGAATTTCATGGAGCGCCTGGATGTCGATGAAAGCGTCGCCAATATCCTGGTCCAGGAAGGTTTCAGCAATATTGAAGAAGTTGCTTATGTCCCCGATTCAGAATTGCTCGAAATTGAAGAGTTCGATGAGGAAATGGTCACGGAATTGCGACGCCGTGCGCGTGATGCACTGCTTACCCAACTGATCGCCAAGGAAGAAGCGCTCGATGACAACAGCCCGGCTGAAGATCTTCTCAGCCTGGAAGGAATGACCGAGCGTCTCGCCTACCGTTTGGCGGAAAGTGGTACCCGCACACAGGAAGACCTGGCAGAGCTTTCGGTCGATGAATTGCTGGAAATTGATGAAATCTCACAAGAAGAGGCGGCCGCTTTGATCATGGCGGCACGTGCCCCGTGGTTTGAAGAAGAGAGCCAGGATTCCTAAAAAAAGAACCGACAGGTTCTTCAAGGAGCAGAATATATGTCCCAAGTTACCGTTGCACAATTGGCCGAAGTTCTGGGTGTCAGTGTTGATAAGCTGATTACCCAAATGAGCAAGGCCGACATCAACCTCAAATCGGGTGATGATGCCGTTTCCAATGATGATAAGAAAAAGTTACTGGCTCACCTGAGGTCATCGCACGGCAAGTCCGAAAGTGATGCAACAGCACCCCGCAAGGTTACACTGAAGCGCAAATCGATCAGCGAATTGCGTATTCAGGGCAGTGGTCCAAGGGCTTCTACCAAGACGGTGAACGTCGAATTCCGCAAGAGCCGCACTTATGTCAAGCGTGACGCTTTGCAGCAGGAAGATCCTGAAAGAGAAAAGGTTCAGCAGGCTTTACAAGAGGCTCAGGAACGACGCGAAGCTGAGGAACAGGCCCGTGTAGAAGCCGAGGAAACCGCACGTCTTGAGGCTGAAGAATCGGCGCGTAAGGCCGCGGAGGAAGCGGCACTGAAAGCCAAGGAAGAACAAACACTGCGCGAACGTGAGGAAAAGGCCGAGGAAGCCGCAGCGAGGGTCCGGGCCGAGGAAGAGGCACGTAGAAAGGAAGAAGAGCGTCTCTTGAAGCTGGCAGAAGAGCAGCACAAACGCAAGAAGGAACGCGCAAAACCCACCACGCGTTACGGGCGTCAGGAACTGCATGTTGAGCTTGGTAGCGGAGCACGCCGGCGTAAACCTGCAAAGCGGGTTAGCACGCAGCCCAGGCCCACCGAGCACGGTTTTTCAAAACCGACGGAACCCATGGTCCGCGAGGTTTCAGTACCCGAGACAATTATCGTTGCCGATCTTGCCAAGCTGTTGGCGATCAAGGCCGGGGAGATCATAAAGATCCTGATGAAGATGGGTATGATGGTTACCATCAACCAGACACTGGATCAGGACTCCGCCATACTCGTTGTGGAAGAACTGGGGCACAGCGCCAAACCTGCAGAGGACAGGGGCATCGAACAGGAATTGATCGATGAAGAAGCGGAAATGGGCGAAGGTGGTGTAACACGGCCACCGGTGGTCACCGTGATGGGACATGTCGATCACGGTAAAACATCCCTGCTCGATTTCATTCGGACATCCAAGGTGGTCGAGGGTGAAGCGGGCGGAATCACGCAACATATCGGCGCTTACCAGGTTGCAACCAAGGGCGGCACTATTACTTTCCTGGATACGCCCGGTCACGCCGCCTTCACCGCCATGCGCTCACGCGGCGCGAAGGCGACGGATATAGTGATACTGGTGGTTGCGGCCGATGATGGTGTCATGCCACAAACCAAGGAAGCCATCCACCACGCCCGCGCCGCCGGGGTGCCGATCATCGTGGCCATAAACAAGATCGATAAACCCGATTCTGATATTGAACGGATAAGATCCGAGCTCGCCCAACAAGAGGTGATATCGGAGGAGTGGGGTGGAGAGGAATTGTTTGTCCCGGTTTCGGCCAAGACAGGCGAAGGTATCGAAGCCTTACTCGAAGGCATTTTATTGCAGGCGGAATTGCTTGAACTCAAAGCTGACCCGGAACGGCGTGCACAGGGACTGGTGATCGAGTCCAGCCTGGACAAGGGCCGTGGATCGGTTGCCACCGTACTGATACAAAACGGTACACTCAAGCGTGGTGAGATGGTCCTGGCCGGCCAGGAGTTTGGACGCGTCAGGGCAATGTTTGATGAAACGGGTGAGGCGATTGAATCGGCAGGTCCCTCCACACCCGTGGAGATTCTCGGCCTGTCCGGTGTACCATTTGCCGGCGACGAGGTATTGGTCGTGGCCAACGAGCGGAAGGCCCGTGAAGCCGCGTCCCAGCGCCAGGACCGCAAGCGTGAAAGCAGACTTGCCCAACAGCAGGCGGCCAATTTGCAGAACCTGTTCGAGAACATGGGCAAAGGTGAACTGCAGGTTGTCAACCTGCTGATCCGTGCCGATGTACAGGGCAGCGTTGAAGCGCTGAAGGATTCACTGGTCAATCTAAGCAATGAAGATATCAAGGTCAACATCGTGTCTTCAGGTGTGGGTGCCATTACCGAGTCTGATGCGACCCTGGCCCATGCCTCCGGCGCCATCATTATCGGTTTCAACGTGCGCGCGGATGCCGCCGCACGCAGGATCATCCAGGAACAGGAACTGGATCTGCATTATTACAGCATCATCTACGAAGCCATTGACGAGGTCAAAGCAGCCATCACCGGACTGTTAGGCACAGAGACGCGGGAAACGATCGTCGGCCTGGCGGAGGTGCGGGACGTATTCCGTTCCTCGAAGTTTGGGGCGATCGCCGGTTGCCTGGTGGTGGAGGGTCACGTAAAACGGGCTAACCCCATCAGGGTATTGCGTGATAACGTGGTGGTATTCGAGGGTGAACTCGAATCGCTGAGGCGTTTCAAAGACAACGTCGCTGAAGTGACTGCCGGTACCGAATGCGGTATTGGTGTCAAGATGTATAACGATGTCAAACCCGGCGACCAGATCGAGTGTTTTGAACGGACCGAGGTTGCCAGAACCCTTAAATAGGGAGTGCTGAACATTATGCCACCCAGGGAATTCAACAGATCCGAACGAGTCGCGGGCCAGCTGAGACGTGATCTCGCCAAGTTGATTCAACAGGAAATCAAGGATCCGGAAGTGGGTTTCGTCAGTCTGTCCGACGTCGAAGTCACCCGTGACCTGTCACACGCGAAAGTGTTCATCACCGTGTTCGAACCCGAAAAGGCAAATGAAAGTCTGAAGGCTTTGCGCCGTGCCTCGCCGTTTCTCCGCCGCCGGCTCGGCCAGGAATTACGTTTGCGTCACGTGCCGGAATTACATTTTATACACGATGATTCGGTGGAGCAGGGCAGCCACATCGACGAATTGATTAACAAGGCATTAAAGGCTGACAAGGACCGGTTGGGGCCGACGCTGGCCGACGCGGAAGATTCCGACCAGGATTAATGGGTCGTCGTAAGCACGGGCTCGATATTCACGGTATCGTTCTGCTGGACAAGCCGGCCGGAATATCTTCCAACCGCGCCTTACAAAAAGTCCGTGGTATATATGGAGCCCGCAAGGCAGGTCATACCGGGAGCCTGGACCCGTTCGCGACAGGCATGCTGCCCATCTGCCTGGGCGAAGCGAGTAAAACGGCGGCGTTCATGCTGGAAGCCGGCAAGCGCTATCGAGCCACTGCCCGACTGGGTGTCGCAACCACCACCGGTGATGTCGAAGGGGAGGTCATCAAGACCTGTCCATTGCCAGACATCGACCCGGGCAAACTGGCCCTGGCGCTAAAACCGTTCGAAGGACAGATTGAACAGGTCCCGCCCATGTATTCCGCATTGAAACACGAAGGCAAGCCCCTGTATGAATACGCCCGCGCCGGTATCGTCATCGAGCGCCCGTCCCGGCCCGTCACAATCCACCGCCTGGAAGCACTGGAGTGGCAACCGCCCGACCTCACATTCGAGGTGCATTGCTCCAAGGGCACCTATATCAGGACACTCGCAGAAGATATCGCGACAGCGCTTGGCAGTTGCGCCCACCTGGTCGCATTGCGGCGCACGCTGGTCGAGCCTTTTGACGATTTCCCCATGCACACGCTGGCGCAATTACAGGACGCACTGGAATGTGGTGATTTGCAGAATTTACTGCTTCCTGTTGATGCCGGCCTGCCGGATTGGCAAAGGATTGAATTAAATTCCATTCAGCAGGGCAAATTCAGACACGGCAATGCATTCGAATTTGTGCAAACTGGGTTAATGGCGGGGATGGTGCGTGTGTGTGGTCCGGAAGGTGATCTATTGGGGTTGGCTGATTTAACCCCTGATGGGGTATTGAAACCTGCGAAGGTGTTTAATCTGTAGACGTTTCATAGAACAAGTATTCTAAACATGCACTATCTAGGAATTGGCACCGTCATCCCGGCGCAGGCCGGGACCTCCCAACGATTTCCGTGATCTTGCAAGAAGCCCCAATTCACCGCTCTGCCAATCTTATGGAGGTCCCGGCCTTCGCCGGGATGACGGTGCAAGAAGGGATGACGGTGCAAGAAGGGATGACGGTGCAAGAAGGGATGACGGTGCAAGAAGGGATGACGGTGCCAGTAGGGATGACGGTGCCAGTAGGGATGACGGTGCCAGTAGGGATGACGGAGCAAGTAGCGGCAACGGTGCCGTTGTCAACCACTGCAAATCGAGTAATCACTTGTTTGCGATAAGCATGGCAGTTAAAATGGGCGGCTAAAATAACCGGGGCTACCGGTTTTTGTGAACGCCATCGCAATCATGCAATGCGAACGATCAAAAATCACGGGGCTCTATTCATGGAGATGGAACCATGTCTATTAATGCGGAATCAAAAAGCAAAGTTGTAAGCGAGTTTCAACGCTCGGAGAACGATACCGGTTCTCCTGAAGTCCAGGTCGCATTGTTGACCGCCAGGATTCAACACCTCACTGATCATTTCAAAGAACACAAGCATGATCACCATTCCCGCCGTGGTTTGCTGCGAATGGTCAACCAGCGTCGCAGTCTGCTGGATTATCTGAAGAAAAAGGAAATCCAGCGTTACCGTGATCTGATCGAACGTCTTGGTTTGCGTCGTTAAACCTTTTGTTCGCCAACCATATGGTCGCAATCTGTCACAACACCTGTTCTGGCAGGGCTTGACCATACTTGAAGGAATTGCCTGAAGACAGGCGTAAAAGGGCCAGGTGGCCCTTCACATTAAAGCAGGAACTAAAGTGCAAAAATTAACGAAGTCATTTGAATACGGCGGTCATACCGTCACCATAGAAACCGGGGAAGTTGCCCGCCAGGCAACGACCGTAATGGTCAACATGGCCGACACCGTGGTCATGGTCGCGGTAGTAGGACAAAAAGAGGCCAAACCGGGCCAGTCCTTTTTTCCATTGACGGTTAACTACCAGGAAAAATTCTACGCGGCGGGACGTATTCCCGGCGGTTTCTTCAAACGTGAAGGCCGGCCTACCGAGAAAGAAACATTGACCTGCCGTATCATTGACCGCCCAATCCGTCCGCTGTTTCCCAAGGGTTTCCTGAACGAAGTCCAGGTTACAGCCAACCTGATGTCTTGCAATCCGGAAGTCGACGGCGATATTCCTGCCTTGATCGGCACGTCCGCAGCACTGGCGCTCTCGGGTATGCCTTTCAATGGTCCAGTAGGTGCCGCCCGGGTTGGTTACATCAATGACGAATACGTATTGAACCCGACGTCCACCCAGTTAAAGGAATCGAAACTGAACCTGGTTGTCGCCGGCACCGAAAAGGCCGTATTGATGGTCGAGTCAGAAGCGGACCTGCTTTCTGAAGAAGTGATGCTGGGTGCGGTGACCTTTGGACACAATGCCATGAAGGCGGTCATTACAGCCATCCGCGAGCTTGTTGCAGAAGCCAACGTTACCCATTGGGAATGGGAAATAGCGGCTGAGGATTCCGATCTGAAAGCGAAGGTTGAAGCCAGCGCCAAAGAGGGCTTGATCGCCGCTTACAGCATTGCAAACAAGCTGGAACGCCAAGACGCCGTTGGCGAAGTCAGGAAGGCCGTTATTGAATCATTGTGCGTTGAAGGTGACGAAAACGCGCCTGATCCGGCCGCTGTTGCCGGAGCATTTTACAAGCTTGAGAAATTCCTGGTACGCGATCGCATCCTGTCCGGTAATCCACGTATCGACGGACGTGACGTTGCCACGGTGCGTCCGATCACGGTCAAGACAGGCATTCTGCCCCGTGCGCACGGTTCGGCCCTGTTCACCCGTGGTGAAACACAGGCGATCGTGGTTACCACCCTGGGTACGACCCGGGATGCGCAGATCATCGATGCGGTCAACGGCGAATACAAGGACCCGTTCATGCTGCATTACAATTTTCCAAAATTCTGTGTCGGTGAAACCGGTTTTGAGGGCGGCCCGAAACGCCGCGAGATCGGTCATGGCTGGCTGGCGCGTCGTGGTGTGACTGCGATATTGCCGAACATGGAAGATTTCCCTTATGTCCTCCGCGTTGTATCCGAAATCACCGAATCGAATGGTTCGAGTTCAATGGCGTCGGTGTGTGGCACTTCGCTCGCACTGATGGATGCCGGTGTGCCGGTCAAGGCACCTGTGGCGGGTATCGCCATGGGCCTGATCAAGGAAGGCGACCGCTTCGCGGTATTGAGCGATATCCTCGGTGACGAGGATCACCTCGGCGACATGGATTTCAAAGTGGCCGGTACCGCAGATGGCATCACCGCCTTGCAGATGGATATCAAGATCGAAGGCATCAACGAGGAAATCATGCGTATTGCGCTTTCCCAGGCGCACGATGGACGTAACTTCATCCTCGGTGAAATGAACAAGGTCATATCCGAGCCACGTGGTGAAATGTCCGAGTACGCGCCGCGCCTGGTGACGATCAAGATCCATCCTGACAAGATCCGCGACGTCATTGGTAAAGGCGGTGTCACCATCCGCAGCATTACCGAGGAAACTGGGGCGACCATTGATATCGCCGATGATGGCTCGATCACCATCGGTTCCGTCAACAAGGAAGCCGGTGACGAGGCCCGCAAGCGTATCGAACAGATCACCGCCGATATCGAACCCGGCCAGATTTTTGAAGGCAAGGTCATCAAGATCATGAACTTCGGCGCCTTTGTTTCACTCGCGCCCGGCCGCGACGGCCTGGTACACATTTCACAGCTCTCCGATGAGCGCGTCGAGAATGTAACCGACGTGGTGAAGGAAGGTGAAATGGTCAAGGTCAAGGTCCTGGAAGTGGACAAGCAGGGTCGTGTGCGCCTGTCCATGAAAGAGGTTGGCAAGGACGATTGATTTGTCATTATGATTTAAAAAAAGCCCGGTTAAACCGGGCTTTTTTTGCTTTGAAGCCGTCATCCCGGCGCAGGTGTCAGTAAAAAAGACGGTGCCGTGGAAAAGTACCCAATTAATCAGAAACGTTTTTTAAACTGATCAACTCGATGCGAAACATCATCGCTGCATGTGCGGGCACTACCCCTTCCACTTCTCTGTCGCCCCACGCCATGGAAGGGGGTACAAGGAGCATTCTTTTACCACCCGGTCGCATACCGATCACACCCTCGTTCCAACCTTGCATCACGCCCTCCGTGCCAATGACAAATGACACCGACTGACCCTGGTTACGGGAATTATAGATTTCCCTGCCCCTCGTGCCCTTCTCATCGAGCCATCCGACAAAGTGGATCGTAGCCACCTGGCCGGCGACGGCCGCAGAACCCTGACCCATTTGCAAATCCTTGAAGCGCAAGCCACCGGGTCCAGCCTGGAAAGCGCCATCAGCAGCCCAGCTGCCGGCAGTGAGTCCAAGTGAAAGGAGCATCGTTGCAAGTAACAAAATTTTCTTCACCATTGGTTTCATATTACTAACATCCCGATCAAGGTGAGCACAGCGGGTCATCGGCACCCCACGCTGAGCTGCACCATTCTTTTTCGGCCAGCAGCGAGTGTCCGGCTGTGCTGGGATGGAAGCAGTCACCACCATTGACATGATTCGATCCGAAACGCACATCGAAGACATCGACATACTCGGCATTCAGCAACTGGCCATTTGCCTGGTACTCGCCGAGCACGCCACTCAGGACCGTATTGTAGTCATCCCTGATCCGGGTATGGAACGCCTTGCGGCGCTGGCAATTTGTGCCATCACCGGGGTAAACCGTGTCGGGATCCTCGCGCGAGACATCGCTGGCGCAATCGTCGCCAGCGTTTTCCAGCAGGACCTGGCATGGAACAAATGGCCAGGCGAAAGCCCTGCACCAGAAATTGTCCCGCTTTGCATTCCACAGCCAGTAAATATCGGGGATTCCGGAAATGTGCACGTTGAGTGATTCGGGAAACGGCGCATTCGCCAACACATCCAGACCGGCGCGGTATTGGGCTTCAAACACCGCCGGATCGGTCATGCTGCCAATATCGCTGGCGCAAACGTCGTTGTTTCCGAGCAGTATGGTGACCATACCGGCGGTGCCAGGTGGCACGCTCGCTGCCTGCGCTGCCACAGCTTGTGCCTGGGCCGCAAAATCCGCCATCACGGCGCCACTGACAGCCTGGTTGATAGCGCTATCCCTGCTGGCGTTGTTTTCCGTGTACGCTTGTGGATCGAGTGATTCGAAGCGCTCATTCATACTGTTGACGACGTCAGCGCCATCGTAGCCGCTGGACCACACCAATTGATGGTTGGCCGCACCGATTGTACCGTTGGCCGCTTCACCCTCACCGATGGAATCACCGACATTGAATTGGTTTGACGGGACGACGTCGGTGCCGGGAATTATTTGACAAAACAGATCGCAATTGCTTCCTCCCGCCGGGTCTGCGTAATCGCACTCTTCATCGTATTCGATGATGCCGTTGCCACATACGGGCGTAGCGCTGCAGGCATTGGCACCGCAAATATTCATGTCACAGGTATCGTCGCCGCAGCAGTAACGGTTCTTTGGTTTGCCGTCCGTCTTACCGGGACAATCGCCGCAGCCAAGGCAATCCTCGCCAGCGTTGCAGACGCCATCGTCATTACAGGTTGTGGGTGGACAGACGCCACAGTCGCTTGCACAACTGCTGCAGCTTTCACTGCCGTCACAGGTGCCATCGCCGCACACCGCTGGAGCGCCGCAATCCTCCGGGCAGCTTTGCTGCGTTTCGCCACCGCTGCATTTGTTGTCTCCACAGGTCGGCTTTGCAGCCTGGGCACTGCTTGCAAGGAGAAAAACCAGGGCCAAAACTGTCAATAAGCCCGCATAATTGCCCGCACATTTTATGCTCACACTATGGCTAATCTTCAATGTTCTTTCCCCGGCCAATTTTATAAAAGTATAGCAGTTCAGTTAAGAGGTGCTTGAAAGATGTTGGCAAAGCCGACAAATTCGTAATTACTGCCAGACGTGACAAAAAGTCCGGGTTGTCCGGTTTTTTTTGGTTGCTGCCTTTGTTTTCAGGTCGGCGCAGAATGAGGAGGTCCCGGCATTCGCCGGGATGCCGGTGTCAATTTATGGGCATCTGTTTGTTGACATGGGGTTACAATACCCCGTCAAACAGAGAAGCAAAGATGCACGCTATTATACTTGCGGCCGGTCGCGGAAACCGCCTGGCTGAATTCAATCCGGATGGCCGGCCAAAGTGTCTGCTTGAATTTGGCGGGCGGACGCTATTGGATCGTCAGTTGGATATTCTCTTCCGGCTTGGCGTCGGACGAGTCACGCTGGTTGTCGGCTACGAGGCTGATTTGGTCATAGATCACGTGGGAACGCTGGCTTCACGCCCCGAAGTAGCATTTGTCTACAACCCGGCCTACCTCAAAGGCAGTGTCCTCAGCCTGCTTGCCGCCCGGGAAATCATGACCGGTGGCGAGCCGGTACTGGTCATGGATGCAGATGTCCTGTTCCACCCCGGAATCCTGAAAAGACTGGTCGCATCACCGAACAAGAACTGTTTTCTGATCGACCGTGATTTTGCTGCCGGCGATGAACCTGTCAAAATCGCCCTCCATCGAGGCCAAATGGTTGAGTTCAGGAAGGCCTTGCCGGCCGACCTGGCATTCGACACCCTCGGTGAGTCGGTCGGGTTTTTCAAATTCGACCCGGAGGTTGCGGCTGAAATCTCACGGATATGTGCCGCTTACGATACAGATGGCATGTCGGATGCGCCGCATGAAGAAGCCCTGAGGGACGTATTGCTTTCGATGGCATCCGAATTTGCGTGTGAAGATGTCAGTGACTTGCCGTGGCTCGAAATAGATTTTCCCGAAGATATCGAACGGGCAATCAAACGGGTTTTACCGGCGATCAGAAGAGATTTCGCCGATTTTTGAACGGGAAGAATACACAGTGCGAAAAACAACCCAACTGAAAAACATGCTGACATCCGGTCAGACGGAATTCATCCTCGAGGCGCATAACGGTCTGTCCGCCCGTATTGTCGAAGAAGCCGGCTTCAAGGGTATCTGGGGTTCCGGACTGGCGCTGTCGGCCCAGCACGCGGTGCGTGACAACAACGAACTTTCCTGGACCCAGGTGGTAGAGCAATTGGAGTTCATGACCGATGTCACCCGTATACCCATCCTGCTCGATGGCGACACCGGTTATGGAGATTTCAACAACATGCGCCGACTGGTGCGTAAACTCGGTCAGATCGGCGTGGCGGGCGTGTGTATCGAAGACAAGTTATTCCCAAAGACCAACAGCTTTATCCAGGGTGAAGCGCAACCGTTGGAAGATATCCAGACCTTTTGCGGCAAAATCCAGGCGGGCAAGGATTCGCAGGTAGACGATGACTTCTGCATCGTCGCGCGGGTCGAGGCGTTCATCGCGGGTTGGGGTCTCGACGAGGCCCTGAAACGCGCCGAGGCTTACCACGCGGCAGGCGCGGACGCGATCCTGATCCACAGCAAGCAAAGCCAGCCCGACCAGGTGCTTGAATTTGCCACCGAATGGGACAACCGCAGTCCGCTGGTAATCGTTCCGACCAAGTACTACGCAACGCCGACCGAGGTGTTTGAAGAGGCGAAAATCAGCCTGGTCATCTGGGCCAATCACATGATACGCACCTGTATCTCAGCCATGCAAAAGACCGCATCGAATATCCATGAGAAACGTTCGCTGGTCGAGTGCGAAGGCCTTATCGCCACGGTGCCAGAGATATTCCGGCTGCAGGGGGCGGACGAACTGCTCGAGGCCGAGAAACGCTATGCGCGTGGCGGCGGTGAGCCGGTTTCGGCGATCATCCTGGCGGCATCGAGGGGTCACGGTATGGACGACTTGACCAGTGAGCGGCCAAAAGTGATGTTGCCGGTCGGGGGCGTACCCCTGTTGCGCCGCCAGATTGACAAGTTCAAGAAGCAGGGCATTAACGATATTACCGTGGTCGCGGGGTACCGGCACGACGCCATCGACGTGCAGGGCGGCAAAATCGTGCTCAACGAGGACTGGGAATCGACCGGCGAACTCGCATCGCTGGCCTGCGCGCTGGACAGCATAACGACGGACACCGTTATCATTTATGGCGACCTGTTGTTCCGATCATACATGTTGCACAACCTGCTCGACTGGAAGGCGGAACTGTTGGTGGCGGTCGATTCTTCGGCGATTTCCAACGTGGTCGGGAATGCCACCGACCTCGCCTATTGTTCGGCGCCCGACAACCGCGCCATGTACCAGCAGAAAGTCAGCCTCGACCGGGTAACCCCCGAGGTCGATTACAAGGAAAGACAGCCGGACGGGCGCTGGATCGGTATGATGCGGGTCGCGGGGCAGGGTGTGGATCATCTGCGCTCGGCGATGAAGACCCTGAAAAAAGACACCAGGTTCAAAAACCTGGGGATGCCGGACCTGCTCAACCAGTTGATCGCCGACGGCCACGCACCGCAGGTGCAGTACGTCAACGGACACTGGATGGACATCAACAACCTGGGCGACCTGTACCGCGCGGGTACGTTTGAACATATCGTTGGCGAATAAGAAAAGTCACCGGGCCGGGGAAAATCGTGATTGAGGCAAGAGAATTCGTTGGACCGGCTACGCGGCTGGGGTTTGATTTCTGGGCCGGTGTGCCCTGTTCCTTCCTGACACCGTTTATCAACTACACCATCGGAGATGACGGCCTGACCTATATTTCCGCAGCCAATGAAGGCGATGCGGTCGCGGCCGCCACCGGTGCGGCACTGGGCGGACACCGTTCGGTGGCGATGATGCAGAATTCCGGTTTGGGCAACGCCGTCAGCCCGCTAACCTCCCTGAACCACGTGTTTCGCATCCCCATTTTGCTCATTGTTACCTTGCGCGGCGAACCCGGCAAACCGGACGAACCGCAGCACGAGTTGATGGGGCAAATAACCCCGGAAATCCTCGACACCATGCGCATTGCATGGGACTGGTTTCCCGAACGTGGAGAAGATGTGGACAATGTCCTGAAAACGGCTATCGCGCACATGGATGCCACCGGCAGGCCCTACGCACTGATCATGAAGAAGGGCATGATCGCGCCTTACCCGTTGAAACAGGTTCATGACCGCGAAAAATCCGCTACCGGTATGGCGCCGGAACCTGGTAACAAGGGAATTGAACCACCCAGCCGGCACAACGTATTAAAACAGCTCGTGGCGGACTGTGACGTGTCAGAAACGGTGCTGATCGCATCCACCGGTTTCAACGGGCGCGAGTTATACGCCATTGCCGATCGTCCGAATCAGCTGTACATGGTGGGTTCCATGGGATGCGCGGCCTCGTTGGGACTCGGTCTTTCACTGGTCAGACCGGACAAGAAGGTCGTTGTCATCGATGGCGACGGCGCCGTATTGATGCGGATGGGTAACATGGCTACGGTGGGTGCCTGCGCTGGCGATAATTTCTATCACGTTCTACTTGATAATCACGTTCACGAGTCGACCGGCGGCCAGGCAACGGTCAGCCCGGCGGTCGATTTCCCGGCCATTGCAGCGGCCTGTGCATACCAGTCAGTCTCCTCCAAACCGGGAACCGGCGGATTACTTCAATCGAAAGCGCCGGCATTCCTGTATGTGGAGACCGGTCCGGGTGTTCCTGAGGGGCTGCCGCGCCCATCCGTCAAGCCGGCAGATGTTGCCAGGCGGCTGATGACGCACCTGGATGTAAGGGCCGCATGGATGAACGCACAATAACATTTATCGACACCGTTTCTGCGCAGTCGGATGGATAAAACATTCATATCCCGTGCCGAAATCAAGTAAAATTTGCGCCTGTAAACGGAGAGCATCAAATGGTTAAAGAGCGGATCACAATGATGGGCAAACGCGCCGGCCTGCTGGGTTGGTTCGATCTCATTCGCTTCAATGAAATCCTGCGCCAGGTGATCGGCTTGCTGCTGGTTGCCGTGTGCGCATATTTTGCCAGGCCGGATGCGGGAACCGTCTCGATAGGACTGGCGCTTGCCGTGATTGGACAGGTTTTTCGTATTTATGCCGCCGGTTATATATTCAAGAATAAGCAACTGGCATCGACCGGTCCGTATGCGCTGGTCCGGCACCCCTTGTACCTTGGCAACTTTATTATACTTATGGGTTTCACTATAGCTTCCGCCAACCTTTACGTGGTTGCCGGTGTGATCGTTTTCTTCCTCGTCTGGTATCCGGCAGCCATAGCCTATGAGGACAGCAAGCTGGAGAATATTTTTGGTGAACAATGGCGTGCATGGAGTAAGAACATCCGCGCCATGATCCCGGGTCGCGTTCGTTTGTCAGACCTCAAAGCCAACGGCTGGGATACTTATCAGTCGTTGATCCGCAATGGTGAATTGCCCATTTCGCTTTACTTGTTGAGCTGTGGAATATGGTTGTGGGTCGTGAGTCACAACCACTAGTCACAGCCTGCAACATCGTGATTTTTCATATTCCGTTTCTACCCAGGATGCATACGTGAGACCGATACTTCTTAATCCAGGCCCGGTTTCGTTAAGTCAAGGCGTGCGAGATGCCGTGGCGCAGGTGGATTTGTGTCATCGCGAAACCGAGTATTTCGATCTGCAGGATGCGGTCATTCAAGGCCTTTTGGATGTCTACGATTGTGACCCTGCACAATGGGCCGCCGTTCTGATCGGTGGTTCCGGTACCACGGCCCTCGAAGCCATGATGGCGTCATTACTGCCAACTGATGCGTATGTGCTGGTACTTGAAAATGGTGTCTATGGTGAGCGCCTGAGCCGGATTGCCGATATTCACGGTATCCGCAGCCATGCGCTCAAGGCCGGCTGGGGTGACGCAATTGATTTGCAGGCCGTCGCCGACAGCCTGGCGACGGGTGATTTCTCGCATGTCCTGGCCGTCCATCACGAAACCACGACCGGCCGTCTGAACCCGGTGGATGAAATTGCAGCCTTGTGTTTGGACAGCGGCACTCAACTCTTGCTGGATGCGGTCTCAAGTTTTGCTGCAGAGGCCATCCCATTTGCAAATGACGCGCTCGTGGCGATCGCCGCAACCGCGAACAAGTGTCTGCACGGCATTCCCGGCCTGGCGATGGTGCTGTGCCGGCAAACTGCGCTGCACCACGATATCGAGCCGCGCACCCTGAGTTTGCATCTGCCTGTATGGGCGGAGCAACAGGCCAGGCGGTCGACGCCTTTCACGCCACCGGTCAACGGCTTGCTTGGACTTGCCCAGGCATTGAAAGAACTCGAAAAGCAAGGGGGCTGGAAATCACGACGTTTGCATTACCGCAAACTCGCCGCACGTGTCGCCGAAACCTGTCGGCAACTGGGTGTCGGGGAATGGTTACCGGCCAAAGACAGTTCCTGTGTACTTCACAGTTATCACCTGCCTGCCGGCTTGACTTACAATCAGTTGCACGATGGTTTGAAACAGCAGGGCTTTATAATCTATGCCGGCCAGGGCAAGCTGGCTGAACAACTGTTCAGGATTTCCACCATGGGTGAAATCAGCGATTACGACATGGCCCGACTTGAACAGGCGCTCAGACTGGTTATTGGGGGTGTGGAGAATTGAACATGGCAAAATACAACAGGCCGCGATCAAGCCGAATCCGCTTGCTGGTCACGGTATTGCTTGCCTCGCTGTTGCTGCCGATACCGGCACTGGCTTACCTGGATCCGTCGACCGGCAGCATGCTGATTTCAGCGATCGTGGGGCTGTTTGCCTCGCTGGCGCTCGCTATCAAGACCTACTGGTACCGTATCAAGGCGTTTTTTAAACGCAAACCCACGCAATCAGACGGCGACGATGGAGCTGCGTAAAGCCTGGTCAGGTTGGCGCCAGTACCGCAAATTGCCGGCGGATTGGCGCAGTATCGTCATCTATTCCGAGAGCGGTCAGGACTGGCATTATTTTGAGCCGCTGATTACCGTTCTCAACGACGAACTGCAAAAGAAAGTTACCTATATCTCTTCTGATCCGGCCGATCCGGGTCTCAGCCGCCAACACAAATCATACCGGTCAATTTACATTCCGGAAGGGTTCTTCCTGACCCTGCATTTTAATTTTCAGAAAGCTGACGCGGTTGTAATGACGATGATGGATCTGGATAATTTCCAGCTGAAAAAATCGATCAATCCCGTACATTACATCTATTTGTTCCACTCACTTGGCAGTACCCACATGGTAGACCACGCCAATTCCTACGATGCTTACGACAGCCTGTTCTGTGTCGGTCCTCACCACGTGGCCGAACTGAGAAAACGCGAAGCGTTGCAGGGCCTGAAGCCGCGCAACCTGTTTGAATACGGACACCCGCGACTGGAAAACCTGCTGGTGGTGGCGATGTCCTATCAACTCAGCGCGACCCCGGCAAAGACGTCCGGGGCCACCACGGTCTTGATTGCCCCGACCTGGGGTGACGACTCGATCTTCAACACCTGTGGAGACGAGTTGACCGGCCTGCTGCTGGATGCGGGATATCGCGTGATCATTAGGCCGCATTATCAGACCTTGAAAACGACGCCGGAGGTTATCGAAAACCTGCGGAATAAATACGGCGATAACGATCGGTTTGAATACCAGGACCGCATGGGTGAAAGTGACAGCCTGTTCCGCTCCGATCTCCTGATCTGCGACTGGTCAGCCATGGCCATCGAGTACGCATTGGGCCTGGAAAAACCCGTTGTGTTCATCGACCTGCCCCGCCGTGTGCGGAACCCGGATTGGCAGGCGCTGGAAATTGAACCCCTGGAAGCCGCTTTCCGCACACTGGCGGGTGATGTCGTCTCGCCGCAACATTTGGATGAAATCCCGCAAAAGATCGATCAATTGTTGCAGGACCAGGACAGCTTCAGGAAGCGCATGGAAAAACTTCGCTCACAAATGGTCTTTAATATCGGCAACAGTACCCAGGTGGGGGCAAGGGAAATCGCGCGACTGGCGGATGAAATAGCATCTGAACGCCAGATCCGGAGATTAGGCGTGCCTGGTATCCACACACCGGACCTGCACACACACGATACCAAGGACCGCCGGCAGTTATTCCGTTGGCTGGGCTGGTTTGCGATGGCCAATGCCGTCATTTTCGGGCTGATCGGCCTGCGTTATCTTAGTGGCGGCCCGGACGGGTCATCGGCACTGGCCTGGATATACCTGGTGACCATCTACATCAGCCATCACAGCTGGTTGTCGCTGTTGCCGCTGCTGATCCTGGTCTCACCGCTCATTTTGCTGAAGCCTTCATGGCGCTGGTGCCGGACGGTTGCAGTCATACTGATGGCCGTCGATGATTGCCGTGATCCTGCTCGATAGCCTGCTCTGGTCGCAAAGCCGTTTCCACATCAACATCCTGACCCTGAAGATACTTGGCACGCCGAGTTTTATTTTCGTCGGGGTGATGTTTGTGATTGCGCTTTTCTTCGAATCCCTGCTGGCCGGCAGGATCTGGTCCTGGGTCGTGTCGGCACCGGCACACGGTGGACGGCTGTTGGCCTCGTTCATCGCGGTCTGCTTCGTGATTGCGCAGGGTATTTATGCGTGGGCCGACGCGAGCTATTACGTACCGGTGACCAGCATGGCCCAACAGTTGCCGGTGCAGCGTGGCTTTACCGCCAAAGAAGCTCCTGGTGAGGTTCGGACTCGTTGATATCAGTAAAAGCAGGGAGCGCCAGCTGGCAAACCGAATGGCGGGCGGCCTGGATCAAACCGAAGCCTCGAGGCTGGATTACCCGCTCGCACCATTGCAATGCTCACAACCAGAGTCGTTAAACCTGGTCATCATTCTTGTTGATGCCATGCGTGGTGATGTGCTCGGCGCCGGTTTGACGCCCAACCTTGACGAATTCGCAGAAAAAAAAGCAAGCAGGTTTTCCAACCACTTCAGCGGCGGTAACTCGTCTCGCATGGGGGCGTTCAGCCTGTTTTACGGTCTGCCACCTGGCTATTTCGCCAGTTTCGAAGCCATACAAGAACCCCCGGTCCTGATGGACCAGTTGATGAAGGCGGATTACCAGTTGGGCCTGTTCAGCAGTTCCAACATGTACCGGCCCGTGACGCTCGACCGGACCGCGTTCGCAACCGTGCCTAAGCTCCGGATCGAAACGGAACCGGTCGATGCACCTGCCTGGCAACGCGACCGGATTATGACCGATGAGTGGATGGCATGGCTGGATCAGCGTTCCCGAGCCGGCCGTTTTTTGGCTTCCTGTTTTACGATGCTGTCAATGACAAGACTTATCCGCCGGAATACCAGGGCCGCGTTCCGCTTAACCCGGGTGACCCGATGCCACAGGCATTTGCAGATTACAAAACCTCGGTCATGTTTGATGACGGCCTGATCGGCCAGGTGCTCGCCGATCTCGAAACACGCGGACTGGCGGACAATACCGTGGTTTTGATTTCTGCCGATCACGGTGAAGAGTTCAATGAGAATGGTGATGGTGTCAAGGGTCATGGTTCCGGTTATTCAAGGGCGCAACTTGGTGTGCCGATGTTGCTGGCCTGGCCGGGTATTGATCACGGTCCGGTCACTCATCGTACATCGCACTACGATGTAGCACCGACGCTGATGTGGCGTTTGTTGGGGTGCACGCAACGACGGGTCTGATTATTCCAGCGGCCATGACCTGTATGACGGGCCACAATGGGACTGGCTAATTGTGGGCAGTTACTACAACTATGCCGTTCTGGAACCGGATCAGGTGACGGTCACTTTCCCCAACGGAACGTATGAAGTCCGTGACAACAATTATCGCCTGTTGGATGACCCGAAACTCAACAGCGATATTCTGGAGGCGGTGATGCGGGAAAATACGCGGTTTCACAAGTGATATCCAGGCCCATCCTTGCGGTCCTGTGTCTGCTGTTTGCCACCGCAGCCAGGTCGGATTTGACGGTCGATACGGATTTCCTGCGCCTGAGCTTCAGCGAAAAGGGCGACTTACTGCGCGCCGAGGCGTGCTTTCCGGGATGTTCCGCCCAGGGTTCGAAAACACGCCTGTTGTCAGCCGCCCGGGGCATGCTGCTGTTCGACGGGGGCGAGACCGGGGATTTGTCGCTTGCACGGGTGTCCGATTCGACCACAACGAGCCTGACTTTCACTGATCCGTCGGGCGCCGTTAAGTTGCGCTGGCTTATCCCCGCGGAGGGCTGGAAGATTTCGGTTATTTCGTCAGGTACACACAAGGCTCTCTTGATGAGTGGCGTAGATTTCAGACCACTGCCGTCGAGCGGGTTCGGCGACCTGCTGGAACAGACCCGCTACCTGGTTTTCGATGGTCATTCGGTGGAAACCATAGGCCTGGACGAAACCGATCCGGCGACACGTGTGAGCGGTGACTGGTTTGGCTTCCGGAACCGGTTCTGGACCGCGTTGCTGCGGCCGGGTAATACCGTGTCCATTGAACCGCAAACCGGCGAATCGGTGGTGGATGCTCAGATTGAAATAACGGGTGTGGAACAGGCGTTTGACCTGGAGCTTTATCTCGGCCCGATCGAACCCAAAACCCTGTCTCAGTCCGCACCCGAACTCGAAAGCCTGATGTATTCCGGTCTGTGGTTCTGGCTGCGCTGGATTTGCCAGGCACTCTACTACCTGCTCAACGGGATTGCCATGCTGGTGCCCCAGTGGGGTCTGGCGGTGATGATTCTATCGCTGGCGGTTGCCGTGTTGATGCGGCCATTGAGCAAAATTGCCGACCGCCTGCAGAACCAGGTACACGAGATCGATGGGCGCTTGGCGCCAAAGCTGGCGGCCATCAAGAAGGAATACAAGGGTGAGCAACAGTCGGAAAAAATTATTGCGATGTACAAAGAGGAAAATGTACACCCCTTGTACAGCCT
Source organism: uncultured Gammaproteobacteria bacterium (assembly GCA_963801195.1). GTDB lineage: Bacteria > Pseudomonadota > Gammaproteobacteria > Xanthomonadales > SZUA-36 > SZUA-36. Next base: position 527,155 of record CAWDDX010000005.1, read on the forward strand.
GAAAAGCCTGGTTGGCGTATTCGTGGTGATTCCCGTTTTCATCGGCGCATTTGACATGCTGGCGGAAAACATACACCTTTCAGGCGAGTCATTTCTGTGGATAGCCGACCTCTCGCATCAGGATGCATTCATGCGGCTACCATTTGAGTTGCCGTTTTTTGGTGGCTACCTGAACCTGCTGCCGTTCATCATGACCGGGTTCTCGTTTGTCGCCTCAAAAATGCACAACCACCCGGCCATGGACGCCTTACAACGACGAAAGCACTCGCGCAACCTGGTGTTGATGGCGCTGGGTTTCCTGGTGTTGTTTTATACCTTTCCGGCAGGTATGGTTTTGTACTGGACCACGAACAACCTGATCTCGGTGATTAAAGCGCTGTGGAAAAAGCACGGGCTGGGGGATAATTGAACGGTTCATACACGAGGTTGCGGGCATGCTAAACCAGGCACAAATCGAACAATTTCAGCGTGACGGCTTTTTGCTTGTCAGGGGCATGTACAGTCCTGAAGAAATGAAAGAGATCAGCCGCTGGACGGACGAGGTCGCCACCTCACCCGAGGTTCCGGGTCATTACATGATGTACTTTGAACCCAGCAAGAAGGACGGTTCGAGGATCATCTCGAGGATCGAGGATTTTGTTTCGTTTCACGAGGGGTTTGCACGGCTGATCACACGCCGCAGGATGCAACAGGCCGTCAGCGAGTTGTTGGGCGAACCGGCGGTGCTGTTCAAGGACAAGATCAATTTCAAATTGCCTGGCGGGGATGGGTTCAAGGAGCACCAGGATGTACAGGCCGGATGGGACGACTATGCCAAACTGCACATCACCGCGATGATCGCGATCGACGAAACCAACGCCGAGAACGGCAGTGTCGAAATGATCCCCGGTATGCACAAGTGCGGTTTGCTGGGAAAAATGTGGGCGCCGCTGAACGATGAGGATACGGCCCATGCATCCTATCAACCGGTTCATTGTCAACCGGGTGACGCGGTGTTTTTCGATTCATATGCGCCGCACCGTTCCCAGCCGAACAAAACCGACAAGTCGCGTCGCGTCCTCTACATCACCTTCAACGCCGCGAGCGATGGTGACCACAGGGCAGAATATTATGCGGATAAACGCAAAAATTACCCGCCGGATATCGAAAGGGATCCGGATCGAAATTACGCATTCAAGGTATGACCATGGATATTATTGAAGTACCGGTATCACCGGGTGAAGTGCTCGACAAAATTACCATCCTGGAGATCAAGTCCGAACGCATGAGCGATGCCGCCAAACTCGCCAACGTCAGACGCGAACTCGAACTGTTGCAGGCGTCCTGGCGAAATGCCGTCAATGAAGACGATACCGTGCGCCGCATACACGACGATCTCAAGACCATCAACGAAGAGCTTTGGGAGATCGAGGACGATATTCGCGACAAGGAACGCGCGCGCGAGTTCGACCAGGTCTTCATCGACCTGGCCCGCAGTGTTTACGTCACCAACGACAAGCGCGCCAATGCCAAGAAAGAGTTGAACCTGTACCTCGGTTCGGAAATCGTCGAAGAGAAGTCGTACCAGGACTATTCATAAGTTCGCATGAATTGATCCAGTTTTTTGATCACCTCCGCCGGTTTGATCAGGTCCATGACGCCGGCAAACTCTATGCGCTGTCCCCAGCGGAGCTCAGACGGTTCCTTGTGCCTGAATTTGCGCGCTGCTTGCGTATATTTGTCTACACACAGTTCGAGACTATTGTAGGGTCCGGAGCGCTTGCTCGGGGTCGCCGCGTAAAGCCCGATGACCGGTGTGCCGACGCACGAGGCCAGGTGGGCCGGACCGGAATCCGGTGAAATCACCACCGCGGCCTGTTGCAACAGGGCGACGGATTGGGTAATCGTATCCTTGCCGATGAGGTTGAGCGCCCCGTTTTGCATGGCGGCTTCGATGGCCTCGCCGGTCGTCTTTTCCAGCGGCGAAGGCCCGCCGGTCAGCACGACGCGCATCGACAGTTCGGAGACCGCGTAATCGGCCACTTCGGCATAATATTCGGCCCGCCAGTTCCGCAAGATATGGCTCGAGCAGGGGCTGATCATCAGGATCGGTGCGCCATCACCAAGTATTGCCTTGGCCCAGGCCGTATCCTCTGCAGACACCGGCAGGTTCCACTGCGGCGGTTCGGCGGGCAGACCCAGCACACGGGCGAATTCCAGGAATGCATCGACCTGGTGTTGTTGGGGCTTGCTGGCGACGGATTCGTTGATAAACCACTGATGACGGTCGCGCCAGCGCGGTCTGTCCCAGCCGATCCGGCGGGGTGATTTGACCAACGTGCTGAGCAGGTTTGCGCGTGCGGCGACCTGCATATGTAGCAGCACGTCGAACGCCCGGCCTCTCAGTGATTTCCTGAGTTCGAGGATCGCGCCGAGTCCGCCCTTTTTGTCAAACACGATGAATTCGACGCCGGCCAGGCCGTTGAGCAGACGTGCTTCGAGTGTTCCGATAATCCAGGTGATTTTGGCCCCAGGCAGGTGTTTTTGAATGGCGTTTATGACCGGTACGACATGGGTGGCATCCCCGATCGCCGACAAGCGCATAATGCATATGGATAAATCAGACATCCATGACCCCTGAAAGACAGAAGAAACGCCACCTAGTGTACTGTATCGGCCGCACGCGACGGTAACAGCTTGTGGCCCGGTGCTTTAGAATATGCTGCATATGAAGCATGAAACTTACCAGGAACGATCATGGGCCGTCGCCTACGACGCCAGCCTTATGCAAGCGCCGTGTGTGGAATACTTCAGTGTTGATTATTGGCGCTCCCTGCAGGCATTGACCGGACAAGCTGTCGGTCGTGGCAGTGCCTGGTTTATCCAGGCGCCTTATGGGCCGGTCGTGCTTCGCCGCTACCTGCGGGGTGGTTGGGCCGCTGTCGTCAGCCGGGAACACTATTTTTATACGGGTGCATCGACGTCCAGACCTTTCAGGGAATACCACCTGCTTGCCGCAATGCATGCAATGGGATTGCCGGTACCGAGGCCCGTCGCTGCCTTATGCCGGCACCGGGGGTTTCTGTCAACCGGTGCGATCATGACATTGCGTCTTGTAGATGCAGAACCGCTTGCCGACCTGCTGGTCGGTGGCCAATGTGATGCGGATGCCTGGGCCGGGATCGGCGCGTGTATACGCCGCTTCCACGAAGCGGGCGTCTGGCACGCGGATCTGAACGCCCGCAATATTCTGCTGGACGGCGATTCAAAGGTGTTCCTGATAGACTTTGACCGCGCGAGGTTCGACCCCGTGGAAGGGGTCGATGGAATGGGTAATTTGAAACGTTTGAAGCGTTCACTGGTAAAGCTCTGGCCTGCAGGCGACAGTTCCGCAATGCAGGTGGCGTGGGAAAATCTCATGGCCGGGTATGATGAATAACACCGCACTCAGACTGATAAAAACGCAACGGCTGAACCTGATCGCAGCTACGTCTGAACTGATAAGAAAAGATATAGAGGGCCGTGATTTTCTGAGCGAAGCCCTGGACGTGCAGGTCCCGGAATCCTGGCCGCCCGACTTGTACGGCTCCACGGCCATGCAGTTTACATTGGAGCAACTGGATGACATCTCCGAACGCGGTTGGTCGTTCTGGTACTTGCTGACGAATGAACAACCCTGTGAACTGATCGGAATTTGCGGTTTCAAGGGGCGGCCGGATGAGTCCGGGTCGGTTGAAATCGGATACTCCATCCTCGCCGATTACCAGCGTCAGGGCTATGCCACTGAGGCGGTCGCGCGCCTGGTCAGTTGGGCGTTTTCCCACCACAATGTCTCCGAAGTCTGTGCAGAGACCTTTCCGCACCTTATCCAGTCTATTCAGGTTCTCAAAAAAAATGGCTTCGAGTATACAGGGGCGGGATCGGAAACCGGTGTTATACGCTACGCGATAAGACGCAGCCAACTGAATTGAACGCGGCCCGTAGCATCGGGGTTATTGAGAATCTTTGCCATGTGCCGTCTTCAATGCAGTACCCTGGCTTTTGGTGCACAACCTGTCGAGCCGTAATTCAGAGGTATCAAGTAGCTGCAGGTTGCGGTAGCGGTATTTCAGGGCTTTCTCGTTGTGCACAACATACAATTCGGGATTTGCGCGGTAGGCACCGCAATAAGTGAGCAAACGGTCTCTCATGTGGGAATAAAGCAATGCATCATAATGATTGATGTTGAGCGCCTCATCCCAGTAATCATTGACGTGGTCTGCAAAGTCAAAGGGCCGTTGCATGATCCAGTGGTCATTGTCCCATTCGAGTATGGCCGGCTTGCCGGGGATGACGTCATCTTCAAAAAGGCTGCGGTAAAAGCGATAACCTTCGTAGTTTGCGACCAGATCCGCATTTGAATATGAGCCGGTGGTCATTTGGCCGAAAATGGCGCGCTCGGTATACGCGGAATGCTCCGCAGCCTGGCGCTCATCACCCATCTTAAGCCAGCGGTGGTAAAATTTTCGCCCCTGCGAAAGGAAGTGCCCCAACTTGTCCGTCCCCACCAACACGCCATTGATCTTAATGGTCGGGCCGACACCAAAAAGTCCGGCTACGCGCGTGGCATACAGCGGTTGTCCGGTGTAGATTGAATCGTGGGGCGGAGTGGCGAGGCGTTCTATTTCGCTGGAGTCCATGGCAAACCGCTCAAGCTTGTCCACCCAGTGTTTGCCGCCGATTTTGTAGTAAATACCATCGACGATCTCCCTCTTGTCATGGGTGCCGTAGTTGTCGATCAGGACGCTTCCGATTGCCAGCGTGACTTCGTGGTTCATCAACGCCATGGAGTCCTCGATGGATTGCTGGCGGTTGTTGAACTGATCGGTTTCGTACGCCCCGACGAATGCCGGGGTGGAGATTGTCAGAAGCAGAAAAAGTAGGAGCCGGATGCTCATACTGCCGTTTTAGAATCGGACGTTAAAGGTGAACAGTGTGTGAGTGCGGTTTCCGAATCCATATTCGAGTCTGAGTGTGGCCCTGTCGGTGAAGGCATAACCGGTGCCGACAACGTAATTCCACTTGTCCGCGGTCTGTAATTCCACGCTGAACGGGACGGGGCCGATAAATGGCAAATCAAAATCGCCACTGTGCGTTTCATCGGTTTTCAGGTACATGCCACCCACCCAGAATTGCCAACTGTCTTTGAGCAAACCAACACGCGGTTGCACCGAGGTCGATTTAACCTTTGAATCAAGGTCTCCGCTGGTGTTGGTTTTGGTAAAGGTCGTGGTTACGGAGGTGAACCAGTTTTCCGCGCCATAAGCCAGCGTGAATCCGCCACCATAGACCGTGCCGTTAAATTTAACCGGTAGCTTGCCCAGGGATATTGGCAGACCCGTAATTTCCACCTGGCTGAAATCCACTATGGTATCGATTTTCACCCTGCCAAGCACGCCAAAAACGTTCAGAAAGGGCAGTACCCAGGCATCACCCTTGAAATCGAAGTGCTGGACCTCGTTGGTCACCTTGATTTGTGACGGGTCGCCGAGCGAGACGCCCGGCAAGGCGAACGACAGGTCCTTGATTTCGTATTTCTGATTCATCGTGAAGAAATCGATGCCGACACCCCAGGGGCGGGGCAGGTTCCGGTCACCAACCATGTCTTTCATAAACGGCAGTCCTGAATCTGCCGAAGACGATAATGGAATTAAAGCTGCAAGTAAAAGTATCAAGCCTCGCATTTTGTTCTCCAGTTATTTTCAGCCGAACGCGATTATATCCTTTTGTCCACGCGTACGGTCAACTTGATAGCACGGATTCGGAATGACTTCAGAGCTATTGTGTTTTTGTTGTTTTATATTAAAATGATGCTTATATGATATCATTATAATATCAAGGAGAAGACAATGATCAAGGAAATTCAGAAGAAATATGCATCCGGCTACCTGGCGCTGTTCATATTGCCGATCCTGTTTATCGCCAATGGATGGCTGTTTTTCTCAGCGCTTCAGAAGCTGATGATGCCGCTCATTATTGTCTCGATCCTGCTTGCGATCGTGTTGCTTATCTGTCTCGGCGGTTTTTTCATGGTGCATCCCAACCAGGCGCGGGTATTGACCCTTTTTGGCACGTATGTGGGCAGCGCCCGCGATACCGGGCTGCGCTGGGCGAACCCGTTTTACGCCAAGAAGGCCGTGTCCCTCAGGGTGCGCAATTTTGATTGCGATCCGCTCAAGGTCAATGACAGTTCCGGCAACCCGATTGAAATTGCGGCGGTGGTCGTGTGGAAGGTCGTTGATTCGGCGGAAGCGAGTTTCGAGGTCGACGACTACATAAGCTTTGTCGAAATTCAGACCGAGGCGGCGCTCAGGAACCTCGCCACCAGCTATCCCTATGAATCCCACAGCGATGATGCGATTGCCTTGAGAAGCAATCAGCAGGAGGTTGCAGAAAAGCTCAAGCTGGAAGTCCAGGACCGCCTGGAGAAGGCGGGTGTTGAAGTCATCGAGGCGCGTATCAGTCACCTGGCCTATGCGCAGGAAATCGCCAGCGCCATGCTCAAGAGGCAACAGGCGCAGGCCATTGTCGCTGCCCGGCGCACCATCGTTGACGGAGCGGTCGGCATGGTCAAGATGGCGCTGGACCAGTTGAAGGAACAGGAGGTCCTTGAATTGGATGACGAACGCAAGGCTGCGATGGCGAGTAACCTCCTGGTGGTGCTGTGCGCGCAGGAAAATGCCCAGCCAGTCTTGAATACAGGTTCGCTTTACAGCTAGGTCTGTTTCCAGATGGCAAAGAAAAGGGCTTTTCCGCTCAGAATCAACGAAGACATCTGGCGCGCGGTACGCCGCTGGTCAGACGATGAGTTACGCAGCGTCAATGCCCAGATTGAATATATTCTCCGCGACGCCCTGCGCAAATCAGGGCGATTGCAGCAGCGCCCGGACCGGAACAAGACGGATTCCGCAAAGCAATAGCGAGTTCATGGGTTCTGTTTCGGTGTTGCGGGCGGGTGGAAAGACTGGTGTCAATTTTCCTGCAGGTTGGAAAACCAACGCAGGTAAGCCAGCCATCCCATCAGGGTAATACCGGCCCAAACGTGGACGATACCGGCAACCGGCCCGTAGCGGAATGACATCGTCATGGTCATGGCGACGCCCAGTCCGCAGAGCATGCTGTAGCCTGCAGATGAACCGGATGTCATTGGTGACTTGAACAGAAATGCCCTGGCGAAGAAGAGCAGCGGCCCGAGCGCGGTCAGCGCTAGTCCGAGCCACGACAGCATGGGTTCCATACCCCTGACCATTTCGACAAGGGCATACAGGCCGAGCAGCGCGAACCAGCCAACGAAAGCACCTGTGTATACCGGTTTCTGCAAGTTCATTGTGGTGAACCTCATGGTGACGTGTGAAAATACCGCAGATAGTACCAGTGAACTGCATCGAAATTAAAGGCTTGCCAGATGTTTCGATGCGTACACCAGGGCCCGGGCCAAAACGAGCATAATGCCGTGGTACCGGGACGGCCGGTAAGGATTATGACGAGCCTGACCGGTCTGTATAGAACCCAGGGAGCCTAGCCATGATTAAAAAGTATATCCTGCCGGTAATGTTGATGTTGTTGTCCGTTCCTTTGACCGCCTGGTCTGTCAACAAGGACTGTTTTCCACCCGACATGATCCCGGACAATATGTTCCCGATGGTCAAGCTCGAGACCAGCATGGGCGATATTGTCGTTGAATTGAACCGTATGCGTGCACCCATCACGACAAATAATTTTTTACGCTACGTGCTCGAAGGTGAGTACGATGGAACCATCTTTCACCGCGTCATGCCGGGATTCGTCGTGCAGGGCGGTGGTTATACCCCGGAAATTGAAGAGAAAACCATGCATGAAGATATCTTCAATGAATCCGGGAATGGTTTAAAAAATATTACCGGTAGCATCGCGATGGCCCGTTATGATGACCCGCATACTGCTACCCGGCAGTTCTATTTCAATATGAATAACAATGCCAGCCTGGATCCGAATTCGAAAAATTGGGGATACGCGGTGTTTGGAATGGTGGTTTCAGGAATGGAGGTGCTTGAGGCGATTGCAGCGGTGAAAACCGGCTACAGCGAGGCGCTGGATGCGCAGGACGTGCCACTGGTTCCGGTGCTTTTGATCCGTGCCAGTGTGCAGGAATGACTTCCAGGCCGGGAGCCCGGTGGTCTCCCGGCCAATTTCAAGGACATAATCCCTGATGGGCTGGGGTGAGCTTTTTGCACTGTCCAGCGCAATGGTCTGGGCGCTTGCCGTTATCCTGTTCCGGCGTTCGGGCGAGACACTGCCGGCTTTTGAGCTGAACCTGTTCAAAAACTTTGTCGGCCTTGTTCTGCTGGTCCCAACGATACTCCTGTTCGAGGGTCCCGGCTTACCCGACTATTCCCTGCAAGAACTGCTGCTGGTATTTGTTTCCGGCCTGCTCGGCATTGCAGTGGCGGACACCTGGTATTTCAGGGCGCTCAATATGATGGGCGCGAGCAGGACCGGTATTGTTTCGAGCCTGTTCAGTCCCTTTGTCATCCTGCTGTCAGCCATTTTTTTGGGAGAACGGCTGGGTTCATGGCAGTGGCTTGGATTTCTGTCCGTGATGTCCGGTGTGCTGCTGGTCAACTGGCGCTCAAATCGAATGGTCGTGGATACGGCCGACGTCAAGAAGGGTGTCATGTATGGTATCGGCGCCGTATTCATGATGGCGGCGGGGATTGTCATGGTTAAGGAAATTCTCGAAACCCGTTCGTTTCTGTGGACTGTTGAATTACGCATGGTGGGTGGCGCCGGCGGCATGTTGTTGTATATTCTGATGCATGCCAAGTGGCAAAGCGTCAAACACAATTTCAGCCAGCCACAGGCGTGGGTCAGGGTAACGTTTGCCTCGCTCCTGGGTTCCTATGTGGCGCTGATCCTGTGGTTGGCGGGATACAAATTGATCGATGCATCAACGGCTTCGGTGCTCAACGAAACCAATGTTTCGTTCATCGTATTCCTGGCCTGGTTGATGCTTGGCGAACCGATCAACCGGCGTAAAATGGCAGGTCTGTGCCTGACGCTGGGTGGCGTGATCATCATGATAGCTACATGATTCGTTTCAATACGGAGATATTCCGCGCTACAGGGAAACTGGATGCAAGTCAAAAAATACACCAATAAGTGGTCAATAAGTCTCCTGTTACTGTTGGTTGGCATATTGTCTGTGACACCGGTTGTAGACCGGCGCGCCGCCGTGGATTATGAGAAGCTTTTCCAACGGGCCTTTATCACTTTTGCCCTGGCCAGAACCATCAACGGGGTGATTTCCGTGTTACAGGGTACCGAAATTGCCCTGCAGCCTGCAGGCGTGGGCGTCACCCTGACACCCGGTGAAATACTGGATCCGGTCAATGACCTGGTTGAACGGTTTTCATGGATCATGATGGGCGCAACCATTTCACTGGGTGTTCAGAATGTGTTGCTGGACATCAGCGCCTGGTGGGTCATTCAGGCCCTGGTGGCCGCGTTGGCGGCCTGGTTGCTGATACGCTTGTGGTATCCGGGGCAGGGCTCTCAAATGAACCGGGTGTTGTTCAGGCGGGTCTTTCCATTGCTGTTGTTCATTCGGTTTGCCGTTCCCGTGATGTTGATCGCCAACGATCTGCTCTATCAGCAATTTCTCGAACAGCGGTATCAGCAGAGCACTGAAATCGTGACCGAAGCGGGTGAGGAACTGGAGCAGATCCGGGCCGAGTCAAACGCGGAGAATACGCAGGACGACGATGCCGGCATGCTGGATTCCATTACACGTGCCTGGAGCAACACGGTGGATACGATGGATCTGTCCGGCAGGCTGGCGCGTATCCAGACCCGCGCAGCGGAGGTCATTGCTCACCTGATTCAGCTGAGCGTTGTCTTTGTCCTGCAAACGGCGTTATTGCCGGTGGCCTTTTTATGGTTTTTTGCACAGGTGATCAAAAGGTTATTCCGGCCGTTGGGTTCCAGGGGCCGTCCTGAACAAACCGGAATTGACCGGTAAACCGGTTTTTCGCACATCCAGACCCGTATACGGAATGCTCCGTATACATCGGTAAAAAAATGACATATATGTCAATTAATGACAATATTGTCTATAATAGACACTTCAGTCAATTTTATATATACGGATAAAGAGTGGGGCAGGACACTGGTCCTGGAACAGGCCGGGTCTTGTCTTGCATAGTTAAATCAGAAATGTATCCATACATTTTCCGGCCGAATACCTGCCTGCAGACAAATATGGATATGAAACAGGGATTGAATTTTTAGAACAAGGAGGGTCCCATGGCCGATTCCGGCAAGCCCGTCATACGCGATGTCGCAATCCTCACCCGCGCCATCGAAAACGTACTCCGCAAACTGATTCGAATGCTGATCGGCAAAATGTCGCTGAAGAAACTCCAGGAGATGATCCAGATAATTTTCATCGAGGAGGCCGAAGCGAAATTGAAAAAGGAAGTGCCGGGCAAAAGCGTGGCCCTCGGCGACATTGCTTTGCAAACCGGTGTCGATACAAGAACCATTAAAAAAATCCGCACCTACATCGCTTTGAGCAACCCCATTCACCGGGATCAAACCTTTCTCGACGGGTTTATGCCGCTTTTCAAGGTTTTCGACCTGTGGATGAATGACGCCAGGTTTTTTGATCCGGCAACCGGAAAACCACGACGTCTCAAAATTGAAGGTGATGAAGCAAGCTTTGCAGAGCTCGTCAAAGTTGCCATTCAATCCCGCGGCCTGACAGCCCAGGCGGTACTTAAACGATTGAAGGAAATCGACGTTGTCGAAGTGGATGCTGCAGGCGCGACCGTCTTGTTGAAGCAGGACGACAACGTTTTCATCAGCAAGGATGACATGGACCTGCTGGAAGTCGGTCTGACTGCTATAGGCAACCTTGCGGGCACCATTGAGCACAATATTGAGAACCACCTGAACGAAGATGCCAGATATTTCCAGCGGGGAAGCTGGAACTACCAGTTCAACCCGCAAAATATCGATCGGGTCCGCAGCACCATTCACCGCTACCTGAGAAAGGTGGATGCGCAATCGAGGGAGTTGATCACATCGCTGGCTGATTCCGAAAGTCAGAAAGGCCAGGTAACCGCGGGTATCAGCATGTTTTATTTTGAGGAAGACCTGTCGGTCTGAATTCGGTACGCCCGGTACGTGTCGTCACGGGTCGCCACCCGGTCATATTCATCACGTCTTTCAGTGCCTTCTGCAGGAGGGGCGTTCCATGCCCAAATGGTCATTGAACCGACACCGGTGCCGGCGGTTAAAGGTCGGGTAAATTTCCTACAAATTTAAAATTGACATACATGTCATTATATGACATGCTAGTCAATAAGAGACATTAATGTCAAACAATGACATATTTGTCAGTAGAATCTGGAAGGAAAAATTGTACGGCAAGCGATAAGGATAGCAATGTAAAGCTTTAAGGGGGTAGCTTTACGACGCTGAAGGGGGAATCCGCATTTGCTTGTACAGGGGGGAAGGCAAAGCACCGGACTTGAAATAGTTCGGGCTTTGTCTTGTGCGGGTTCGCCAGTCCGTGACCCGTTTGCTCAAATTCGTATGATTGGAACACCCGGATCTGATGGGTTTTAAACAGGGAATGTAGCGTTTTAAGGAACACGGAGAACCACATGAGCACGTCCATTACAGCCGATTCAGGTGACGTCGCAATCCTCACGACCGCAGTTGAAAATGTATTCAGGAAAATGTTGAGATTATTGATCGGGAAAATGTCGCTGAAAAAACTCCAGGAAATGATCCAGGTTATTTTTATAGAAGAAGCCGAAGCAAAACTGAAAAAGGAGAGACCGGGCAAAAATGTTGCGCTCTCGACCCTGGCCATCGTCACCGGTATCGATACCCGCACACTCACCCGTATAAAAGGTAGTGAAAGTTACCTGAAACCTTTCCACGAGGAAAAACGATTCTTACGCGAGATTACACCTGAGTGCAGCGTACTGGACGTTTGGGAAAGCAGTGAAACCTATACGGATCCAAAAACAGCCAAGCCCAGGGTCCTGGAGATAACCGGGCCCAGACCAAGTTTTGAGAGCCTGATCGGTGATTCAAATTCAACCCGGGGTGTCACTGTGAATTCGTTCCTGCAGAGACTCGAAGCAAGTAAATCGATCGTGGTGGACAAGGCCGGCAACACGGTCAGGATGATCGATAAAAGATATACGCCGTTCGGTTCTGAAATAAAGACCGAAAATGCAAGGATCGGCATGGCGGCCGTCGGCAACCTCGTGGATACGATCGGGCATAATTTGAAGGCGCCCACGGACAACGGCGAGTCATTTTATCAACGTGGTTGCTGGACCAACCGGTTGGACAAAAAGGATTCCAACAACCTGAGGAAATTGATCCGGAATTTTCTTTCGGAGACCGATGAAAAAGCCAGGAAGATCATAAAACCTTTCGAGCAGGACAAGACGGGTCATGATCAGGTTACCGCGGGTGTCAGCATGTTCTATTTCGAAGAAGAGACCCGCAACTAGACATAATGATTTGACCTGCCCAACCTCAAGCCGCGTGGATTAAGCTAGAGGTTTGGTTAACCATAGGCTCAGAGCCAGAATTGAGGAGGACAGGTCAAATCATTATGTCTAGCTGTTCGTTTTATCCTGCTGGATTTTCTCAAATATACGTGTAGCACGTTGTTGCGCTGCAATTATTTCTTCGCTCGTGAGTTTGCGGGCGAATTTGTCTCTTTCCTTGCGCGCCTTCTCATGGCCCGAGGCCGCCGCAAGGCTGAACCAAACATAGGCCTCGGCGTAATTTTGCGGCACACCTTCTCCACGCGCGTATTTATTTCCAAGCTCGAACTGGGCGGGCACATAGCCCTGTTCCCCCGCTTCAAGGTACCAGTTGACGGCCCTGGTGGCATCAGGTTGCACGCCCTCGCCGCGGTCGTATATCACGCCCAGCATGTGCTGGGATTCTGCCAGGCCCTGATCAGCCGCAAGGCGGTACCATTTGGCTGCCTCGGTATAGTCCACTGGCACACCATTGCCATTGTAATAAACATTACCAAGCTTGAACTGCTCCCCAGGCAGGCCGACCCATTCGGCCAAAAGCCTGGTTTCGGCGCGGTCATGGGCGCTCATCGTTGCTTCAGCAGCGCGGGCTGAAACGCTGGCTATCAAACAAATTGCAACTATCAAAACAGGACGCATCATGGCAGTATCTCTCAAAACGTGTCTATCTAAAGCATACACAAAATCTGGAAAAGCGCCTACGCTGGCGCTGACGAACCCATCCGCCACACTTTTCTCACCGTTCGCTCCACTGGTCTTTCAATCTTGAAGTGATATTCCCCGGGCTGAAATTAAAGTAATCTGAACCTTGTGGCCAAACAACAAAAAACAGACGGGGTGAACGCACAGACTGTTCCGCCATGGGCGATAAGACTCAACCGCCTTACAAGCTTTGCAGTCAGTGATTTTGGCGGCGGTCCACGGCCGTGGAAGTTGTCGTGGGTCATAAACTTTCAGAAGTGCGGAACCTTCTTTTTTCTCGGTCTGTTGATGTGGTATTACCAGAACTTCACCAATGGCGCCTGGATCTACCTGGCGATGCAGGGCAGTTACGGCGTCATCTGGTTGATCAAGGATTTGTCCTTCCCCGACCCGGCATGGCAGAAAAAGATTACCGTGTTGGGTGGCTTGAACGCCTTCTTCGCCGTGCTCGGCTGGTATTGGGTGTTCGGCTGGTTATTGATTTCCGGCGTGTCGACACCGCAGTACCCTCTCGCCGATGGCGCCTGGTACGCGTTGTGCATCAGCATGTGCATGATTGGCAGCGTGATCATGATTGCCGCGGACGCACAGAAATACTACACGCTGCGTGTCCGGCGAGGTCTGATTACCGACGGGATGCATCGTCATGTGCGGCACCCCAACTACCTGGGGGAAATGTTGATATATGCCAGTTTTGCGCTCATGGTCTGGCACTGGTTGCCCGTACTGGTGCTGGCCTGGGTCTGGACCGGTCTTTTTGCGGTGAACATGATCATAAAAGAGGCGAGCCTGTCACGCTACCCGGAATGGGAAGAATACAAGGCAAATAGTAAATGGCTGCTACCGGGGGTCTTCTGAGATCAAAGCGGTGGAACTCAGCCGCTGGACACTTTCCTTTCGCAAACCCATTTATACCACTGCAGGCTCGAGTAGCGTGATTCGTCCCTTGTCAGCATTGATTTCAGCTTCAATGCCCACTGGTATGGTGAATTTCTTCTCTATGTGGCCGATCATCGAGCCGTCTGACAGGTTAGCAACAAATAGCAGCCTATTACGCCGCGTATAATAAAATATCGATAAACAATAAATATATATTGAAATACAATAAATATATGTCTATTATCAATAAAACTGAAATAGGGTTATGAGGCGTATAAACATGTCCACATCGAAGCAAAACAGGCTGACACTGCTGGTGAAACGTTTTATCGACATCACGTGGTTCCTGTTCCTGTTTTTCGCAGTCGTCTGGCCGCTCGTTGTACTGGTGGTTGGTTTGAATATCTCCCCCGTGGCGGATCAACGCCATACGGATGTAGAAGTTTTTTCAAGTTTTCGAATAACTTCTGATTTCCCGGCTCGGCAGGCCGTTCCGGATATGCACAAAGGTGGACCGCTCGTGAGCGGGAAGGGCGAGCTGAGGCTCAATGACACGAGCAGTCGCTTAAGCTGGTACCTGTCAGGCGCAATTTCCGAGATCATGCTGTTCATTGCTATTTTTGGACTGTTGGCAATGAGAAAGCTGTTTTCATCGCTGGTTGACGGAAATGCTTTTACCAGCGAGAACGCCAGACATATCAGGACTATCGGCTACGCGGTTATCGCCTGGCACATCGTGTCCCCGCTTTTACAATATTTCGGCAGCCGGATCATGCTTGACGATATCGCATTCAGTGTGCCGGGAATTGAGTTGTATCCCGGATTTGAGCTCAACATCGGCGGTGTGTTTGCCGGGCTCGCAATTATTGTGCTTGCAGGTGTGATGAGGGAAGCCGCCAATATTTATGCAGAACAGTCGTTGACGATCTGATATGGCTGCCGTCATAAAAGTGAATTTGGATTTGCTGCTGATTCAGCGCAAAAAAACGTTAACTGAACTGTCCGAAGAGGTGGGTATAACATTGGCCAACCTGTCGATTCTGAAAACAGGAAAGGGTCGGGCGATCCGTTTTTCAACACTCGTGGCTTTGTGTGAAGCGCTGGAGTGTGAGCCGGGGGATTTGTTGCAGATTGAGGAGGAGTGATGGCGCGCATTGTGCAAGGATGCACTGGTGTCACGAAGCGCAGGGATGTGCGGGAGTGGCCCCGGCAGGACTCGAACCTGCTACCTCAAGATTAGGAAAGCGTAGCTTCCTCGATTGATATTTTTTATCTAACCCGAATAATTCACCAAGGCGGACGAATACATAAAAAATGTCTTTTTATTTCATGGTGATATAGGTGATGTTGGCCTTTTTCCAAAATTACAGTTTGTCCTATCCGGTTTTGCAACGCATCTGACTTCACATTTTGGCCGATCCTTCTCAAACCATAGCGGCGCTATGCTTTTTCGAACGATCGATCAAACTGTTTGCCAGCTACGCTGCAAATTCCGGATCCTTGGTGAATTATCCGGGCTAATTGATAGCAAAGAAAATAAAATATTTTCTATGGCGAAAAATGCTTGCAAAGTCTTGCAAAGTTTGGCGCGCCCGGCAGGACTCGAACCTGCTACCTCAAGATTAGGAATCTTGCGCTCTATCCAGATGAGCTACGGGCGCTTTTGAAGCGAAATATTCTAACCGATTAGCCATACGTTTGATATTAGGTATTGACTATACCTTCACACCTTTAAGAATTTGTAAAAACCTTCAAGATACGAACTATATCTGAACCTCTTTATGCATCCGGAGTTAGAATGGTAAGTGATATCAATCCAGACGATCCTGGCGAAGATGGAGTAGAAATTCCAATAGCAAGGAGAAAATCATCATGTGTGCGGTTATCTTCATTGTGCTTGTCCCAATCGTGTTGGCGTTGGCGGCCGTGGCCAACCACTTATATGAAAACAGGAAAAGAAATAAGGATCATGATCCATCTTGAATACATTCCGGCGTTTAAGTTTGTTGAAAAACGACAAGTTCTGGCTTCTTTGCGTCCGCAATAGTTGCAACGCATAAATTGCCCCAACAACAAAAGCCAAAAAATTATTTATCAGCGTAGGTTTGAAGTGAACCTGGTCAAGGCCAAGTGCCGGGATAAGCTGTACAGGGTTGCATTTTCTCCGGCAGTCACAAGGTGACATACAGAACTCATTTTTGTAAACTAACGGGAAGCTATGTCGCCTGTAAAACCCAAGCTTTACCTCCAGCTGATCAGCATACATGGTCTGATCCGTGGACATGATCTCGAACTTGGTCGCGATGCCGATACCGGTGGCCAGACGCTTTATGTAACCGACCTGGCCCGGGCACTGGGTGAACGCGACGATGTCGAACGCGTCGACCTCGTGACGCGCCGTATCGTTGATCCGGCGGTCAGCGACGATTATGCGCAAGCCGAAGAAGCGTTGTCCGACAAAGTGCGCATCGTGCGCATTGATGCCGGGCCGGAAGGCTATATTCCCAAGGAACAGCTGTGGGATCACCTCGATGGATTCACGGACAACCTGACCGAATGGCTGGGCGAGCAGGGGCGGATACCCGATATTATTCACAGCCACTACGCTGATGCCGGGTATGTTGGTGTACGCCTGGCCAACCAGTTGGCCGTACCCCTGGTGCATACGGGGCACTCCCTGGGTCGCGACAAGCGCAAGCGATTGCTGGCCAAGGGCCTGTCCGGTGAGGATATAGAGACCACTTACAAGATGAGCCGGCGTATCAATGCCGAGGAAGAACTGCTGGCGAACGCCGACCTCGTGATTACCAGCACACGCAACGAGATCGAAACCCAGTACGGACTTTACGATTACTACGATCCGGCCTGTATGACGGTGATTCCTCCGGGCACGGACATGCAGCTGTTCTATCCGCCCGATGACCATTTTCAATCCGATTACAGAACCAGGCTTGAACCGTTCCTGAGCGATCCGGACAAGCCGCTGGTACTGGCTTTGTCGCGGCCGGATGAGCGCAAAAACATTCCGGTGTTGCTGGAAGCGTTTGGCAACACCCCCGGGCTGCGTGAGGCGGCTAACCTGCTGTTGATCGCCGGCAACCGCGAAGACATTCGCGACCTGGAGTCGGGTGCGCAATCGGTCCTGACCCAACTCCTGATCGAGATCGACGCTTACGATTTGTACGGCAGCGTCGCCATGCCGAAAAAGCACCAGGTAGGTGAAATTCCGGATGTTTACCGTTTCGTTGCGGTCAGCGGCGGTGTGTTCGTCAACCCCGCATTGACCGAACCGTTCGGCCTGACCCTGTTGGAGGCGGCGGCCAGTGGCTTGCCCTTGGTTGCTACCGAGAATGGCGGTCCGGTAGATATCATTTCGAATTGCAAAAACGGTTCCCTTGTTAATCCGCTGGATGCCGATGCCATTGCCGCGGCTCTGCTGGACTTGCTGGGCGACCGCGAAGCGTGGCTGGAAGCATCACGCAACGGGCTGCAAGGGGTGCGCAAGTACTACACCTGGCAGGCACATGCGGCCAACTACGTGGTACGGGTGCGCGGCCTCATCGGTGCGAAACGCAGGGAACCGGTGGCCTGGCCGGCGGACAAGGCCATGCGCTATCGCGACCGTGCGATATTCAGCAGTATTGACCAAACCCTTTTGGGCAATGCGACTGCGCTCAGGGAATTTTCTGAAATTATTCGTGCGAACCGCAAACGTGTTACGTTCGGACTTGCCTCGGGGCGCCGTATCGATTCCGTGCTGGCGGTTTTGAAAAAGCATGGTGTACCCATGCCCGATGTTTTGATCAGTAGCCTGGGTACCCGAATACATTACGGCACCGGTTTGACCGAGGATCGGCACTGGTCCAATCATATTGACCACGACTGGAGCCACGGCCGCATTCGCGGTGTTCTCGATGAAGTATCCGGCCTTAAACTGCAACCGCAGGACAAGCAAAGCGGTTTCAAGATTTCCTATTTTTATGATGCCGGGAAAGCGCCGGCCACCGAGGACATCAAATCCCTGTTGCACCAGGAGGAACTGACGGCCAACGTGATACTTTCTTACGGTCAGTACCTTGATGTGATTCCGTCGCGGGCATCCAAGGGGCAGGCGTTGCGTTATGCAGCGCACCGTCTCGATATTCCGCTGGAACACATCCTGGTGGCCGGTGGTTCCGGCGCTGATGAAGACATGATCCGCGGCAACACCCTGGCCGTTATCGTCGCCAATCGCCATGATGAGGAGCTGTCCGCGCTGGTCGATTTGGAGCGGGTCTATTATTCCAATCATGCACATGCGGCCGGTTTGCTTGACGCCATCGGGCATTACAGGTTCCTCGCCGATTACGAGGCGTCGGCCGCTTGATGGCGAATCGATACATGGTCTGTACAGACCTCGACAGGACATTGATCCCCAATGGCCCGCAGTCCGAGTCACCCGCCGCCGAAGGATATTTTTCGTCGCTGGTATCACGCGAGGAAATCACACTCGTCTATGTCAGTGGCCGTCATCGCGAACTGGTGGAACAGGCGATAGAACAGTACCGGATTCCGGTTCCTGACTTTGTTATCGGTGATGTCGGGACGACCGTCTACCGGGTCGGTGCACAACGGGCATGGCAGCCGGATATTTCCTGGCAGACGGAAATTGCCGTCGACTGGCATGGACTTGCCGCTGACCGGTTGCTCGAAAAGATGATGTTTATCAAAGCTTTACGTTTGCAGGAGGCGGAAAAACAGAATCATTTCAAATTGAGTTTTTACCACGACGCCGACCAGGACTGGAAAGTCCTGGACGCTCAGATCAGCGTAATCCTCAGCCGTGCAGGTGTAGCCGCACGCCTGGTCTGGAGCCTTGATGATCTGACCGGGGGAGGTCTGCTGGACGTGCTTCCTGAACGGGCGTCAAAGCGCCATGCAATTGAATTCCTGATGCGGCAACATGGTTTCGACACCGGCCAAACCGTTTTTTGCGGTGACAGCGGTAATGATATTGAAGTGCTGATCAGCCCCATACCGGCGGTGCTGGTCGCCAATGCCCGTGAAGAGGTACGGCAGCAGGCCGAACAGGGATCGCGAGAGCAGGGTAACGAGCGCGCGCTGTATATTGCCAGGGGTGGCTTTCTCGGTATGAATGGAAACTATCGCGGCGGTATGCTGGAGGGCATTGTGCATTTTTACCCTGAAATGGAAAACTGGTTGCCGGTTCAAACTGCAAGCGGAGAGCAAGCATGAGCAACAATCTGTGTATCTTTGGCGAAGTACTGTTCGATCACCTGCCGGATGGCAGGCGTGTGCTCGGTGGCGCACCGTTCAATGTCGCCTGGCATTTGCAGGCGTTTGGAGAGCATCCGCTAATGATAAGCCGGGTCGGAAACGATGGCGAAGGCGATGAAGTCAAGGCCGCGATGCAGCGATGGGGCTTGGATCCCGACGGTTTGCAGACCGACAACGATCTTCCGACCGGAAAAGTACAGATAACCATCGAGCAGGGAGAGCCTAACTACGATATTGTCTACCCGGCCGCCTGGGATGCGATTGAGCCCGCAATCCAACCGCAGAATTGCCGGCTGCTTTACCACGGCAGTCTCGCCCTGCGCTCAGAGCGTTCGCGTGAAAGCTGGAAAGAGCTCCGCTCCGGCGCTATCGAAACAGTCTTTGTCGATGTCAACCTTCGACCGCCATGGTATGGTCGTGACCGGGTTTTGCAGGCGCTTACCGGGGCCCACTGGGTCAAGCTCAATGGTAATGAAATGGAGCAATTGGCCCCTGGTCACGGCACCAAGCAGCAACGCGCCCGCGCCTTTATCATCAAGTATGGACTCGATGGCTTGATCCTGACCAGCGGTGCTGAGGGCGCGGCGGTTGCAACCGCTTCCGGTGAATATCTGGAAACCCGGCCAAGCCGTGGCATCGTGGTCAAGGACACGGTCGGTGCTGGTGACTCGTTGACAGCGGTCATGATATTGGGGCTCATGCGGGAGTGGCCGTTACAGACGACGTTAGACCGCGCGCAATCTTTTGCCAGCGCGATAGTACAAAGCCGCGGCGCTACTGTGGACGACCCGGCTTTCTATAAAAAATTCCTGGATGCTTGGAGCCAGGACACCTTTAATGCTAGTGGTAACGACAGTTAAAAAATAGCGGGTAATATGTACGAACAGGTATCACATTCACTTCTAAACCGGATTCTTGACCAGCTCAAGCCGGAAATTCGCAAGCGCGACGGCCTGCGTCATTTTTACACGCGCCTGGGTGCGAATTTCTATGCCATCTATTCGTTGTTCCAGCGTGCTTTATGGAAAGCGTGACGATTTCGAGCAGCAATTGGTGCAACTGGCCGAAGTGCTTGCCTTGAACTACATTAAACGCGACAAGACCCTGAAATTGCGCGATATAAAGCGGGAGCACGACCACAACTGGTTCCTCAGCCAGGAGTGGGTGGGCATGGCTCTGTACGCCAACGCTTTGCCGACGATCTGCAGGGGCTTGGGAAAGCGCTTGGGCTACCTGCAGGAGCTGGGTGTCAACATGCTTCACGTGATGCCGATACTGAAATGTCCGCCGGGTGCCAGTGACGGTGGTTATGCGGTCAGTGACTACCGCAGTGTGGACGAGCGGGTTGGAGACCTGGAGGACCTCAACGCGCTGGTGCAGAAATTGCGAAAACGCGACATGCTGTTGACCCTGGACGTGGTGGTGAACCATGTGTCGGATCAGCACGAATGGGCGCAGCAAGGCGCGCGAGGGCGACGCGTAAGTACCAGGATTATTTCTACACCTTTCCCGACCGGGAAGTACCGGACATGTTCGAAGAGACCATGCCGGAGGTTTTTCCCGAAAATGCACCCGGTAATTTCACCTGGGACGAATCCATGGAGCGCTGGGTGATGACGGTATTCAACAACTACCAGTGGGACCTCAATTACGGCAACCCTGCGGTTTTTATCGAGATGCTGGATATCCTGTTGTTCTGGGCCAACCAGGGCGCCGATATTCTGCGCCTCGACGCCGTTGCCTTCCTGTGGAAAAAGATTGGCACCACCTGTCAGAACGAGCGTGAGGCACACCTGATCCTGCAATTGCTGAAGGATTGCTGCCAGGTCACCGCGCCGGGCGTACTGTTTATTGCCGAGGCCATCGTTGCACCGGTCGAAATTACCAAGTACTTCGGCGAGGATGCCGTCATCGCCAAGGAATGCGAAATCGCCTATAACGCGACATTCATGGCATTGCTGTGGGACGCCGTAGCGACCCGGAATACGAAATTGCTGGAACAGGGAATCCGCAGCCTGCCGGACAAGCTCGATCGAGCCACCTGGCTTAACTATGTTCGCTGTCATGACGACATCGGCCTGGGCTTCGACGATGCCGATGTTATCCGCGCGGGCTATGACCCGCGCTCGCACCGCAAGTTTCTGCGTGATTACTTTACCGGCGAGTATGAAGGATCGCTGTCACGGGGCAAGCCGTTCGGGCACAACGAGAAGAACGGCGATGCCCGTATTGCGGGTTCGCTGGCATCGCTGGTCGGCCTGGAGGCCGCATTGGAGCAGCACGATGAAGCTGGTATCCAGAGCAGCATCGAACTGATTTTGCTCCTGCATGGCATGATCATGTCGTTTGGCGGCATACCCTTGCTGTACTACGGTGATGAAATCGGCATGCTCAATGATTTTTCCTACATGGAAGATGAAAACAAGTTACACGATACACGATGGATCCACCGGCCGGTTATCGACTGGAAGAAAGCCGACAAACGCCACCAGCACGGATCGCCGGAACAGCAACTGTTCGATGGGCTTTCCCGTATGATCGCGGTGCGCAAAAGCACCCAGGCTTTTGCCGATTTCAATAACCGTGAACTCATTCAAACCGGCAATCCCCATCTATTCGTATTCAGAAGAAGCAATCCGTTTGAATTGAACGACAATGTACTGGTGGTCGCGAATTTTGACGAGTCGCCACAATCATTGACATTGAGCGACCTGGGTAACCGGGCCAATTTCGAGTACGGGCGACTGCGCGATCTCTACACCGGCGAAGTGCCCAGCATGTTCAATGACCAGTTGGTCATTCCACCGTACCGCTTCTACTGGCTGACCGCACAGTAATGATCCGGCCGGGTCACCAAGTAAAACAGGCCGGTTAAAAACCGGCCTGTAAAACTAACATTGATTTTTTACAACGGCGCGAATGACTTCACGCAATTATCCGCGCGGGACTGGTTACACGGCCATCGCTTCGGCAAGATACGACCAATTCACCACATCCCAAAACGCATCGACCCATTTCGCCTTTTCATTACGGTATTGCATGTAGAATGCGTGTTCCCACATATCCAGCACCAACAGCGGATTGGTACCAGCACCCGTATTATTCTGATGATCATAGATCTGTTCGATGATCAACATGTTACTGATGGGTTCGCGGCTGAGACTGACCCAACCGGAACCCTGAATTCCAAGCGCTGCCGCCGAGAATTGCTTACGAAAGGCATCAACGCTCCCAAAATTCTCCTCCAGGTGAGTGGCGACACCTACCGGCGGAGTACCACCACCTTCGGGGCTCAGGCTGTGCCATAACAGGCTGTGCAACTTGTGACCCGAATAGTTGAAAGCAAAGTCTTTCTCAAGTTGCGGCAAGTATGAAAATTGATTTGCTTTCCTGGCTTCCGCAAGGTCGGCCAGCGCTTTGTTGAGATTCTTAACGTATGCGGCGTGGTGTTTCTGGTGATGTATTTCCAGTGCTTCAGCGGTGTAATGCGGCTCTAGCGCCGCAGTGGGGTACTTCAGGTCTGGAAGTGTGAAGTTGTACATTGTGGCCTCCTTTGTTTCATGGCATAACAATTGTTGTTCAAGCATCTACAAACATTTGGTTGTTGTCCCACTGTTTCAACCTTGGGTTGAAATCCAGTTGCAAATCAACTTGCCGGCCACAGGTCGGTTGCATGCACGCCCTGCAAACATTTATGAACGTGTCTGAATTATGCAAACGCTTCCTTCAGCGCGATTAAATCGGTTGTGACAATATCCCGGCGCCAGCCGAGATACCGTTCCGACAAGGGTTCACCCTCCGGCAGCAGGATCAGGCTTTCCAGTTCACGCCGGGATGCGAGAAGGGCAGGGTCCACGGATAATTCAGCAGCCCTTTGCTGCACCAGGTGACGCATATCGGACATCAGTTTGCGGTGTTCAGGTTTTAGCGTGTCAGGGCCAGTTGCGGTCCGTCCCTGAAGCAGTACCTGCTCAATGTTGGCGATCAGGGCAGGGCCGTGACGCTCGACCGTTTTGGGATAGGCGATGTTGAGCCCGCTCAAAGCTTCCAGGTTTTTCGGCTTCTTGTTGGCGATTGTCAACAGGTCGTTATCCTTGATGACGAAACCACGCGCCAGGTTCTGCTTTTCCGCCTCCCTGTCCCGCCAACTGGCAAGTGATTTAAGGATCGCCAGCGAGGTGCCATCAAAACGGCCATTGCCGTACAGTCTTTTCCAGGACTGTTCCGGGTCGGCAGGTGTCCTGGCCTTGTCGAGGAGTCGCGCACAGTCTTCATTGAGCCAGCTTTCCCTGTCCACGTCTTTAAGCCGCTCCAGCAATAACCTTTGCATCATCGGCAACAGGCAGACGTCAAGTGCTGCATAACGGATCTGGGCCTGGCGCAAAGGCCTGTGGCACCAGTTTGACCGCGTTTCACCTTTATCTATGGCAATGTCGAGAAGCCATTCGACGGTTTTATGATAGCCCATCTGCAGGGAATGTCCGAGCATGGCGCAGGCGATCTGAGTGTCAAAAAGCGGGTCCGGCACGGCGCCTGTGGTATACAGGAGCACGTCCAGGTCTTCGGATGGCGCATGCAGGACCTTGATGATTTCCGGGTTCTCAAACAGGGCTGATAATGGGTCGAGGGGGCCGCAGGCCAGGGGGTCGACCAGCCAAACCCGCTCGCCGTCCGATAATTGCACCAGTCCCAGGTCAGCGCGCCAGGTTCTTTCGCGGACAAACTCGGTGTCAATGCCGATGACCGCACAGGTCATAAAGTCCTCGACCGCTTGTGCCAGTTGCGGCGCGGACTCGACCATGATGGGCTGCTCAGCGGCGCGTAACGCTATACTGATTTCGTTTTGATTATTCATTCAAGGGTGTGAAAACAGGGCTTATTCACCACTTTTTATTGATCGCCAATTCGGGTTTTTATCGTGATTTCGGATGCTTGTCGTTACCGGGTATCTGGGTTATGGTTGCAAGCAGCGTACGGGCTAGCCGATTCCGTTGCACAAACCATAACATGGTAGAGACTTCACGCAAGGGAAATTGCATGTTTGCCATTAAAAACACCCTCAAAATTCCGACACGGCTGATCCTGCTCGGCGCTTTGTCGTGTGTTTCATATGCACAGGCCCAACAGTCACAGGAAAAACCGGAAATCCCCGCCTCCCCCCAGGTAGAGCGATTGGGTGAGGAGAGTATAGAAGAATGGGAGATGGACCTGCGTTTGCCCAAGGCGGCACCCGCCGCCACGGAGGATGCGGCTTACCCCGTATTGCCCGATGACGAACAAAACAGGAAACTGAAGCAATTATTGTCTTCACTCGCAGCCAATCCGGCTGACAAGGGAGTGCGCGCGCAATTGGACAAGCAGTTGTCAGATATCCTGGGCCAGGTCAACACCCTGTTGGACGAGGGCGCAACCGATAAGGCTGAACCGCTGGTTGCAGTGATCCAGTCAATCGACCCGGGTCTCGCCGGATTCAATGCGGTAAAAAAACGCCTGAATTCCCGGCAAGAAATCAATGAATTGCTCAGGGCGGGTGATACCGCGCTGGCCGCCGGCCGTGTTCTGGAACCGGCGGATGACAGTGCAGTATTTTTTTACAACCAGGCGTTGGAGAAAGACCCGCAAAGCATTCCGGCCCTCACGGGTCTGGAAAGCGTGCAGCGCCAGTTGATCGAGCATGCCCTTGAATACGCACGCGAACTTGATTTTGAAACTGCAGATACATGGTTGATGAAGGCGTCCAAGGTACTGAATAATGAGCAACCGGTTGAAGACGCACGCCTGGAAGTCACCGAATTCAAACGGGAGCGGGCCGACGAATTGCAACAAAATGTCATCGACGCGATGAATGCTGGAAATTTTGAACTGGCTCATTTCGGCATCATTGACCTGATGGCGCTTGGAGGGCAGGAAAGCCTGGTTCAAGCCTTGATGGCGCGGCTTGAAGAAGCGCGATTTTACGGCGGCTTCGAACCGGGGCAAATCATCAGTGATGAGTTAAAGTCAGGCGGCAAAGCGCCGCCGGTGGTCATCATCGATGCCGGCAGTTTCATGATGGGTTCAAAGGGACGCTCCGATGACGTTAATGATCATGAAGAACCACAGCACCGGGTCATCATCAAACGGGGTTTTGGGCTGGGTGTGACGGAGGTCACCGTGGCGCAATTCGGGCAGTTCGTTGTGCGAACCGGTTACAGGACGGCCGCCGAGATCAAAGGCAGCTCGAGCATTTATGATGAAGTGGCCGGTCGGCTCAGCAAACGCAAGGGCGCTGACTGGAAATACGATTACAGGGGCAAAGCGGCAGAACCGGATCTGCCGGTCCTGCATGTCAACGTGAATGATGCCGAGGCCTATTTGCAGTGGCTGACGCTGGAAACGGGGAAGACCTACAGGTTACCTTCCGAGGCCGAATACGAATACGTCGCAAGGGCCGGTGGCAAGGGGACCTACTGGTGGGGGGAAGGATCGCCTGCGGAGGTGGTTGAGAATTTGACGGGGGAACGTGACCGGTCACCATCCAAGCGCGAATGGACGACCTACTTCAAAAAGTACGGCGATGGATACTGGGGACCCGCACCGGCGGGATCGATCACCAGTGATGTCCTGGTCCATCCGATGGGTGTTTATGATATCGCCGGCAATGTCAGCGAATGGATGGCGGATTGCTGGCACGACAATTATGTGAAGGCGCCGGCGGATGGCTCAGCGTGGTTCAACCGCGGCTGTGACCGCCGGGTGGTAAGGGGTGGTTATTGGGCCAGTGCTCCGGAACAAAGCCGTGCTGCGTTCAGGTTTCCCGTCAAGGCCGAGAGCTATGGTCCGGTCGTCGGGTTCCGCATTGCGCGGGACCTTTAAACGGAACTGGTAAACAGAGCTGGCGAGCTCGGCTTTGCAGCGATCTTTCCGGCTGTTTACTCTGGTCCCGGTAATTGCGTATTGAGGATCAATGCGAGGCGGTAGGCGGCCAGGGGTATCTGTGTTTGTATGAGTTTCCAGCTTTTTTCCGCGTAGACGGCGTCGATAACCGCTGGGGCCGGATATATGCGCCTTGCTGCCAACCTGTGTGATTCATTGGTCCAGCCATTGACCATTTCCGGGGACCAGTCGGAACCGGCCTGCGAGGGCGGAAATACGCCCAGCGCACCAACGACGTATTGCCAGCTTCCCGCCTTTTCAAGAATTAACGCCGAATCCCAAAAGTGGTGCAGGTTCATCTCCTCGTCATTAAATACAACCGTAACATCGTTACCGCCGCGGTCATCGCCAAATCCTGCGTGCAATGGTTGATGCAGGTCGCCAACGAGGTGGCAAAGCCATGCAAAAGATTGCCTGCGCTGTTCCGCAGACGCCTGCGTGTCGGCCAGTCCGGCTGCGAAATATTTGATGGCTTCGGTCGCGCATTGTCGTGGCGGGTGACCCGCAAGCAGCGTTTTTTCCGGATCTTCAGGACAATCCCTGGTTTCGGAGTAAGTCACCTCATCCCGCGGGATGTTGATGTAATGCAGCGGTTCACTCCACTCGCCTTCCCCGGTTTTACGATAGACGTCTGGCCAGTTGCAGGCCGCCGCCATGGCCTCTTTGGTCAGCGGATTGACGATGCTTTCAAGCGCGTGCAGGGATTCCGGCTGGAGTTGTGCGACCGCCATGATGCCGATAGCCGTATGTCCTTCCTGACCCCAACTGCTGGCATTGCCGCTATATCCGGCAAGGGAGAAGCAGGTCAATGTTACGCAGCTTATGCGACCAAGGAAGATTTTTGGTGAATTCATCATGTGTTTATGGTGCCGGAGGCCGGACTCGAACCGGCACTTTGTTGCCAAAACTGGATTTTGAATCCAGCGCGTCTACCAATTTCGCCACTCCGGCAGGATTTGCAAGGCGCAAAGTATATATTTGCACGCCAAGCGATACCAGCATTTAAGTCGGAATTCTATGCTTTTTACAATTGGAATCGGGCACGGTTCTCATAGCTTGTCATCAAACCAGATCCGATCGAAGTAAGCCCTGGCGTGTGGGTTGAACAACGCGTCATCGACGAGGAATGCATCGTGTCCCATCAATGATTCGAGGTTTGTAAAGCTCGTGTCTATGCCGTTGGAACGCAACGCATCAGCAATCTCTTTCTGCTGATAGGCAGGGAACAGAATATCGGTTTCCACACCGATCACGCAGGCCGTTTTGAGACGGATTTCAGCGAGTGCGGTTTCCAGGTCCGGATAACCGTCAGCAACGTCGAACCAGTCCATGGCCCGGGAAAGGTAGAGATAGCTGCAAGGATCGAACGAACGCACGAAGCGGCGGGCGGCGGCTTCGAGATAGGACTCGACTTCGAAGTTCATACCGAACAGTTCGGTCGGGAAATAATCCTGCTTGCGCCGTCCAAAGCGGGTTCGCCATTCCTCGGAAGAACGATAGGACAACATGCCGAGTTTACGCGCCATGCGCATACCCTTGACCGGCCAGTTTCTCTCATCGTAATTGCCGTCATTCCAGGCCCGGTCCGAAACGATCAGTTCTCTTTGCAGCGAACGTATGGCGATACTGAAGGCCGCTGCATTCGAGGAACTCGATATGGTCAGAAAATGTCGCGCCCCCTGAGGGTTCTGTTGCAGGTAGGCCAATGAGCTCATGCCACCCATGGATGGTCCAACCATGGTGCACAATTGATCGATGCCAAGATGCGTGATGAGCATGTGGGCAGCCCTGCCGATGTCCTCGACGCACAGGTCGGGGAAGTCCAGTCGATAGGGTTTGCCGGTTTCCGGGTTCACACTGGCAGGACCGGTCGATCCCTTGCAACTCCCCAATGAGTTCAGGGCGATCACGAAGAAGCGGTTGGTATCGATTGGTGCACTGGGTCCGATCATCATCTCCCACCAGCCCGGGGTCGGGTCTTCCTTGCTCGACGCGGCGTGCGCGTTGGGTGAAAGTCCGCTTTGTATCAATACCGCATTGCTACGATCCGCATTCAATTTTCCCCAGGTCTCGTAGGCGAGCGTGAAGGTCGGCAGTGTGCCGCCTTTCTTCATTTTCAGGGGCTCGGTGATATGCAAAAACTGGGTTGCTGATGACATAAGCTACGCTTCATTCCCAAAGTATTTACAATGATAGCCTGTGATTCGCCTTAATGCGCGTGGTAAGCACATTGAACCATCTGGAAACCGACAGGAACATCAGAGATTGCGGGCGTGTGAGCAGCGGCCAGGACAGCGTCCACCCACATCTCGAGACATGTGTACGTAAACACCTGGCGGCACCCTGGTCTCAGCCGTTGCACCGCCCGAGCGTTGACGCGTATCGGGAGTTGGAAAACGGGGGTGTTTTTTCCGCAGGAAGGCCGCTTATCCTGGATTCGGGCTGCGGAACGGGGGAAAGCACCCGGCATCTGGCGGGCATGTTCCCCGGCCACCTTGTGATTGGCGTGGACCGTTCGCAAAAACGGCTCGGCAGAGGCGGGGCTACCACGGGTGTGTTCTGTTGTAAAAATTACGTCCTGTTAAGGGCTGAGTTGGCCACGTTCTGGCGTATGTTTCTTAACAGCGGGTATACACCCGAACGGCACTTTCTGTTCTACCCCAACCCCTGGCCGAAGACCAAACACCTGATGCGGCGCTGGCATGGACACCCCGTCTTTCCGGTGCTCCTGGCCCTCGGTGGTGAGATTGAAATGCGTTGTAACTGGGATATCTACGCACAGGAATTTGCCTTCGCTGCCGGGGTGGCGACCCGGGCGATCATCGGCGTAAAGAAAATCGAACCGGAAAACGCTGTCTCACCGTTTGAAAGAAAGTATCTCGAACGGGGCCAACTGTTGTACTCGGTGCTGGTGCCCGCGCGCTGCACGCAGGACTACAGACATTCCGGGTCGCGCAGTTAAGCCCAAACGTTGTTAGCTGGAACCGGTATCAAGTGTCTCTGGCGGCGTGTAATGGTGGATACCCTCGAGACTGTTGTAGATAAACGTCACAAATTGTGGCGGCGTAATCCAGGTTTTGCCCAACTCTTCATCCCATTCCCTGGTGGGTTCGGCGGCGATGATCTGCTGCAGGTTCAGGTCCCTGTCGATCAGTTCCTGCACGTTGGCGCTGGCTTTTAAAAGGTAGTCGCGGTAACTCCTGAGGTCCTCGGTTACACCCAGGGGACCGTGACCGGGAATGATGCGTGTTGCATCATTGGCCAGTGACAGGGCGAGGTCCGCCGCCGCGACCAGGCCCTGCAGCGACCCGCCCGCGTCGAGATCGACATAAGGGTAGAGACCGTTGAAAAACATGTCGCCCATGTGAATAACGTTGCTGACGGGGAAGTGTATGATGCTGTCGCCATCGGTATGGCCGTTGGCAACATGGTACGCGGTAGCAGTTTCACCGTTCATGTGTAACGACATACGGTCATTGAAGGTCACCAGCGGCAGGGCGTCTTTTGCATAGGGAGGCGTTGTCTCCTTCATGAAAATGCTGACCTGCTCGGTGGTCATCCTCTTCCGGACATTGTCCTGCGCGATAATCATCGCGCCGGCCCCGCCAATGGCTTCGTTACCGCCGACGTGATCGGCATGATAATGCGTATTTACGACAACCCTGATAGGTTTGTCGCTGATTTTCCGAATCGCCTGCAATAGCTGGGTGGTGACTGGCCGGACCTGGTCATCAATGATGAAGAGACCGTCCTCACCGGTTGAAATACCTACGTTTCCACCCCTCCCAGTAAGCATGTATACCGTGTCGGAAAGTTGAATGGTTGTGAATTCAACAGGTTTGTCCTCGGCCGACAAACTGTTGATTGAGACCACAAACAGAACGAATAGCAGCAATGATTTCATGCGCCTGACCTCGATCCATGGATTTAGGTACCCCTAAGGTACACGCTGATCAAGGTTTAACGCAATTGCTGATACGTTGTTCGTGTCCACGGTCACGAGGTTGGCCTGGATATCCCCGGATGCAACATTGGCAGTTCCCGCCATCGAGATGCGTGCGCTGATATCCAGTTTTTCAAAGTCCTGCAGTGACCCACCGGGCCGCAGCAGGTCGGCGTCGGTAAAATTCAGCGTCATCGGGAAACCCGATGGCGCCAGTCGCTTGACCGCCAGCGGCATGCCTGCGCCACCCGCCGGGTGAACGAAAATAAACAGTACGGCATTGGCTGGAATCGAGCCGCCCAGACCGGGGTCTATATTGACGGTGACCGGGATTGTGAACCCGGCCGCAGCGGGAGCGGGAGCGGTCGCTGCGGGTTTTGGCGTGTTTGGGCTTGCGGCAGGTGATTGCCTGGTACTGGACCCTGCAGCCATGGTTTCAACAGTGACGGGTTGCCCCATTCTGGTTTGCGCTGCGGCGATCTGTTGCGCAACAGACTGGTAGGGACCGGAATCAGGTTCAAGTTGTTCGAGCAGTTTTGTCCAATACGCTACCGCCTGGGTGTCATCACCATCCTGCGCGGAGGCCATACCCATTAACCAGAGGCCCTTTTGCTGGTTTGGATCAATGACCAGCGCGGCCTCGATCAATTGCCTGGCCTCGTCGTTAACCCGCGCCTCGCCGGATGTGAATAACTTGGCCTCGGCCAGTTCGACCATGATCATTGGATCGTTCGGCACCATGCGGTTGGCGTTGGTCAAGGCGGTCTCTGCCTCGTCGTAGCGCTGCATGGTTTTGAGACTGCGTCCGAGGATCAGCCAGCCTTCAGGATCCTCGGGGGTCTCCTTCATCCTTTGCTGCAATGCTGCGATCAGCTCATCCATCTGGCCCTGTTGGGCCGAGTGCGCTGATGGTTGCTGCGCTGATGGCGGTGTCCCTGATATCGATGGCAGGTGAATCGCTTCCGGCGTGCCGATCATTTGGTACATGAGGATGCCGGCCAGCGGCAGCATCAGAACGACGAACAGACCGGTGATCTTTTCCCTGGCAGGGCCGGTAAATAACGGCCAACTGACAATCATGGCCGATATGGCAAGCAGGGCAATAGCAACTATCCAGAAATTCATTCTTTACTCTCTTGGTGGAATGATCAATGACGCGGTTTAGCCCGCGGACTCATCGTTTGGTGTTGATTCAAGCAGGGTCGCGCGCTTTTTGATGATGGCGCGCAGGATCAAGGCGCCCCCAATTAACAGGAGCATCGGCGCCAGCCACAACAGGTAGGTGTTTTCCTGTACCGGTGGCCGGTAGAGCACGAAGTCACCATAACGGTCGACCATGAATTCTTTGATCTCCTCGTCACTCTTACCCGCGAGCAACATTTCATGCACTTCGGCACGCAGATCATGTGCCAGTTGCGCATCTGAATCTGCCAGGTTCTGGTTTTGACAAACCAGGCAACGTAATTCGCGGGTCAGGTGGTTAAACCGCTCTTCCTGTTGCGGGTTTTGAAACTTCATGGGTTCCTGCACCGGTGAGCGTTGCGCCAACGCAGATAGCGACAGGCTTAAGGTCACGACCAGGATAAAAATATTACCAAGTTTCATCAGTTGCCCGACTCCATTTTTGCGACGCGGGGAAGTATTTCATTTTCAACGACATCCCATGTCAGTTGGCCAAGTTGTTTAAAGACAATGGTTCCTGAGGGATCAACCAGGAAAGTCTCAGGGGCCGCGTAAACACCAAAATCGATGCTGACACGGCCGTCGAAATCACTCAGGGTGACGTCATAGGGGTTACCCCATCGATTCAGCCAGGCCAGGGCATCCCCGGTTTCATCGCGGAAATTCATGCCGACAATGTAAACCGCGTTGAGCTTGGCCAACTGCGTTACCACGGGGTGTTCCGCCCGGCAAGTAACACACCAACTGCCCCAGAAATTAACCAGGTACGGTTTGCCGAGCAGTGAATCCTTCGACATTTTCTCGCCCGGGTTGGCGAGAACCGGCAGATCGAACGCTGGAGCGGGCTTGTTGATTAACGGCGATGGCAGATTGGTTTTACGATCTGCGATATTCAACCCTACAACCAGTAAAACGACCAGCATCAGAAATCCCAGCAACGGGATAATACGACTACTCACGCGGTCACCTCTTTTGCTCCTGCCGGCACCGGTTCCTTAGCCGCTATCTTGCGGCGATAGCGCTTGTTTCCGGCCGCAATCATTCCACCCATGAGCATCAGGATTGCACCGAGCCAAATCCAGCGTATGAATGGTTTGTGGTAAATACGCACTGCCCAGGCCTGGCCATTCTGATCCAGCGGTTCACCCAGCGAGACGTAGAGGTCGCGCGTGAAACCGGGGTCGATGGCCGCTTCCGTCATGGCGTTGCCGCGTTGCGCGTACTCACGCTTCTGGGGGAAAAGGCGGGTGACTTCGCGGTCGTTCTTTGTAACGATGAACTCGCCTTGGTCAGCCGTGTAATTTGGACCCTGGACGACACTGGTGCCCAGAAATTCAAAGGTATAACCGGCCGACTCGTATTTATCACCGGCTTCCATGCGCAAATGCTTTTCGCTGCTCAGTGTGGAGGTCAGGCTGACGCCAACCAGGAAAAAACCCAACCCGACGTGGGCGAGCGTCATGGCAAAAACACTGGCCGGAATGGCAGGGCTGTTGCGTTTTTTCATCATATGCCCGACATAAAAGACACTGCCCAGGATGACCCAGGCCCCGCCGGTCACACCCGCGACTGCCATCAAGCCAATTTCGGGGCGCATGAACCAGGCGCCGGCTCCAACCGCCAGCGATAATAGAAGTGGTAATCGCACCATGGCGGCCAGCCTGCTGCCGCTGTCCTTTTGCCACCTGCTGTAAATAGCGACAGGCAGGGCGAGTACGATCGGCACCAGCAGCCATGAAAACAATAGGCCGAAATAAGGGGGGCCTACCGATATTTTGCCGGCTCCCAATGCATCAATCAGCAGGGGGTACAAGGTGCCTGTCAGCACCATGGCGGCCATCACTACAAATACCAGGTTGTTGAGCAACAGGAATGACTCGCGTGAAGTACCGGCAAACCCGCCGCCCTGGATCATTTTTGGCGCACGCAATGCGTACAACGTAAGTGAACCGCCAACAACGACCCCGAGGTAGGCCAGGATAAAGATACCGCGGGTGGGGTCGGACGCAAATGCATGTACGGAGGTCAGGACCCCGGAACGCACCAGGAATGTACCCAGCAAGCTCAATGAAAACGCAGTCAGCGCGAGCAGCAGGGTCCAATTACCAAATGCACCGCGCTTCTCAGTCACAGCCTGTGAATGGATCAATGCAGTTCCCACCAGCCAGGGCATGAAAGAAGCGTTTTCGACCGGATCCCAGAACCACCAGCCACCCCAACCGAGTTCGTAGTAGGCCCACCAACTGCCCAATGCGATGCCGATGGTCAGAAATGCCCAGGCGACCAGCGTCCACGGACGTGACCAACGCACCCATTCACGGCTGACTTCACCACCGAGCAATGCGGCTACGGCAAAGGCGAAGGCGACCGAGAAACCCACGTAACCCATGTAGAGCAACGGCGGGTGAACGATCAGGCCGAAATCCTGTAACAGCGGGTTCAGATCGAGACCTTCGGCGGCTGACGGGATCAGGCGCCCGAAAGGATTCGATGTGAGCAGGACGAATAACAGGAACCCCACCGAGATCCAGCCCAGCGTGGAAAGCACACGTGCCCTGAAAACCTTGGGCAGCCTTTTACTGAATATCGCGACCGCGGCAATCCATAGGCTCAGTATTAGTTGCCACAGCAGCAATGAACCCTCATGTGCGCTCCAGACGGCAGAAAATCGATATCCCATTGGCAGCAATGAATTGCTGTTGCGGGCCACGTACTCGACCGAAAAATCCTGAGTAATGAAAGCCGACGTCAAAATGCCAAAGGAAATGATCATCAAAAGGCATAGAATCAGTGACGCACTGGTTGAAACCGCCATGAAACGCCGGTTACCGGTGTAGCTGCCAACCATTGGAACCAGGCCAAGGATCAGGGCTGTCAGTAGCGCGGCCAATAGTGAAATCTGTCCAAGTTCAACGGTCATTGTTCTGTCTCCACGTGTCCTGTTTTTTCAAGTGCATCGGCGACTTCTGGCGGCATGTATTTTTCGTCATGCTTGGCAAGTACCTCTGCTGCCTCGAAATGCCCGTCCGGGGTGAGTTCGCCAATGGCAATAATGCCCTGTCCCTCGCGAAACAGGTCGGGCAGTATGCCGTCGAACCTGACATCGACAGCTGCCGGACCATCGGTTACGACAAACGTGACTGCGAGGCTGTCGCTGGCGCGGCTAACACTGCCATTTTCCACCAGTCCACCCAAACGGAAGCGTTTGCCTGGTGGCAACGCCTGTTCTTTGACATCGCTGGGGCTGACGAAAAACAGCATGTTTTCATTGAGGGATTTCATAGCGACCGCGGCAGCTACGCTGACACCAAAAATGATGACGAGCACGCCTATCAGTCTGCGTTTACGGGTTGGGGTCATTGTGTTTTATCCATACGTGTTTGACGGCTTTTCAACTGCCGGAGCAGGCCGCGTTTGTTGATGATGGGTGAAAGCGCCGCCCACAGCAACACCACGGTGCTGATCAGGTAGGAGGCCAGAATGAAAGGTGTGTGTG
This sequence comes from uncultured Gammaproteobacteria bacterium, assembly GCA_963801195.1. GTDB lineage: Bacteria > Pseudomonadota > Gammaproteobacteria > Xanthomonadales > SZUA-36 > SZUA-36. The sequence continues at coordinate 562,118 of CAWDDX010000005.1, forward strand.
ACATTTACGGGGATTCCTCTGCGAGCATATCCTGCACCCAGCGTTTGCGGTGATCCTGCTTCAAAAGTCGCACTCTCGCACGGCTTAACAGGTTTGCGCCGTAATAAAATTTAAATGCAATGGCCATCCACAGCAGGGGCCATAACATGCTTGTGTCAATCTGGTTGCCCGATGTCCCGATGCTGCTGCCCTGGTGAAGCGTGTTCCACCAGACGACGGAAAAATGAATGATCGGCAGGTTAATGGCCCCGACGATGGCCATCAGCGCCGCGGCCCTTGCCGCTTTGCGTGGTTCGTCATAAGCGTTGTAAAGCGCGATGACGCCAAAATACAGAAACAGCAGTACCAACTCGGAAGTCAGGCGTGCGTCCCACACCCAGTAGGTTCCCCAGGTGGGACGTCCCCAAAGCGAACCGGTGATCAACGCGATGATCGTAAATGCGGCACCCACCGGTGCGCTGGATATAACCATGACTTCCATGATCCGGATACGCCATACCAGGGCAATAAATCCCATGACGGCCATCAGTCCGTAGATCAACATCGACATCCACGCTGCCGGGACATGCACGTACATGATGCGCACGCTCTCACCTTGCTGATAGTCTGCCGGCGCGACCAATAAGCCCTGGTAGAGCCCGATGGCCGCGAGAACGAAAAACCCGAACCACAACCATGGTATCAATCGACCGCTGAACCGGTAGAACCAAGGGGGTGATCCGGTTTTATGAAAAAATAAATATATTGGATTCATTAACTTAGACTCAATTTAAGCGCTGCCGCCGTTGCAAAAGGCGCCAGTGTAATGGACGCGATCAGACCCGCGATCATCAGGCCCAACTGTCCAGTGTAAGGCAAACCGGCGACCGCTGAGCTAACTGCACTGGTTGCAAGGATCAGCAAGGGTACATACAAAGGAAAAACCAGCAGCGACAATAGCTGGCCTCCCCGTTTCAGACTGACGGTCAACGCACCTCCAATCGCGCCGATCAAACTTAGCACCGGCGTTCCAATGGCCAGCGATTCTATCAAAATTAACAGACCTTCATCAGGAAGATTCATCCACATTGCCAGTAACGGCGATAACAACACGATGGGCAAGCCGGCTACCAGCCAGTGGGCCACGGTCCGGGCTAGCGCAATCAAGGCCAATGATTGACCAGACAACACCATCTGCTCAAGAGTTCCATCCTCGAAGTCCGATCTGAACAAACTGTCCAGCGATAACACCGTTGCCAGCAAGGCAGCGATCCAGATAACGCCCGGGGCAATATTCGCGAGCAGCGCCGGCGAAGGGCCCACACCCAGCGGAAACAGCGTGATGACCACCAGCAGAAACACCAGCGGTTGCAGCAATTCGGCACGACGCCGGTACGCGAGCAGGAAGTCGCGCCGCAACAGGGCGGTAAAAGCCGTGCCCGCCGCTTGCCTGCTCATGATGCCGCCCCGGCGTATCTTTCACGCCCGCTGATCATGTGGCACTCATTCAGGTCAAACCCCTCGGGGCGCAGGCTGCCATGGGTTGTCATGATGCAGGCGCCACCACTGTTCAGGTGCGTCTTTAAAATACGGTCAAGCATCGCGATGCCCTGGGGGTCCAGGTTCGAGTAGGGCTCGTCAAGCAACCACAGGGTTTCATCGCAGAAAAGCAGACGCGCCAGGGAGCAGCGTTTCCGTTGACCCGCGGAAAGCGTACGGCCTTCCTGCAGGGCGACGGGTGTCAGCCCGATCTCTTCTATGACCCGCTCACACAATCCGTCCATCTGGTCCGCTTTTCGCGTACCCATGAATTTCATCCAGAAGCGGATATTTTCTTCAACGCTCAGGTCATCCTTGATGGCCGGGAAATGACCCGAGTACAGGGGTTGCTGCTTTTTAAGCATCTTGCCTTCGCTGGGTTCGAGCAATCCTGCAAGGAGTCTGAGCAAGGTGGTCTTACCACAGCCGTTGGAACCGGTGATCAATAACAATGAACCAGCGCCCAGTTTAAAACTGACCGGTTCGAAAACCCGTTCAAAGTAACGCTCAAAACTGAGTTCAGAAACTGCGAGCATGTGAGAATTATTTGGCAAATCCGCGCCTTCCGTTGATTGGTTTAGTTGTGTGGGCGCTTTGGCCGTTCATTCAATGGCAGGCGATTATGAACCAGCGAAAGTACACTTTGAATGATTTTAGTCATGTAAAATGAATATTACTGCGCCGGCCAGCGATTGAAGGGGTTAAATATAGTGTTTCGGTCGGCAGAACACAAATGGGATTGATTATCAATTGGCCCCGCCGTGGGATAAGGCTGAAAAGGGAATTCTGAGTGGTAAGCATCACTTGTCATAAATGTTGGTCAGTTTCACCTTGCGGATCCCTGCATTTGCGCCTGATGCCATTGCAATCCGGTCCAACAATCGCTACATCAGACATTCAGCCCGACAAAACCGATGGATGAAGGACAATAATGAGTGAATTTGATTTTGACCTGTTTGTGATTGGCGCCGGTTCCGGTGGTGTCAGGGCCGCCCGGATCGCCGCGGGGCACGGGGCACGGGTTGGTATTTGTGAATCGAGCCGGGTTGGTGGCACCTGCGTCATCCGTGGGTGTGTTCCCAAGAAATTATTGTCATACGCCGCACATTTCGCAGAGGAATTCGAGGACGCGGAAGGTTACGGCTGGGAGGTCGGCGAGACACGCTTCAGCTGGTCCCGTTTGATTGCAAACAAGGACCGCGAGATCGACAGGCTTAACAAGGTCTACCTGGGCCTGCTCGAAAATTCGGGCGTAAGTTTATTTCCCATACATGGGGAACTGCTCGATTCGCACCGGATTCAACTTGGTGATGAAACCGTCAGCGCGGACAAGATACTGATCGCGACCGGGGCGCATCCCTGGATTCCTGACATTCCTGGTGCCGAGCTCGGCATCACCTCGGACGAAGCCTTCCATCTTCAATCACTGCCGGAGCGCGTCGTCCTGCTTGGTGGCGGGTTCATTGCCTGTGAATTTGCCGCGATATTCAACGGTCTGGGATCCAGCGTTATCCAGGTTTACCGGGGTGAACAGATTTTGCGCGGTTTCGATTTGGACGTGCGTCATACGCTGGCTGATGAAATGCAGAAAAAAGGTATCGAAATACGTTTAAACACAAATGCGACAGAACTGATCAGGCAGTCGGATGGTCTTATTAAGGTCAAGCTTGATGACGGCAGTGAATTGCTGGCGGATACCGTTATGTTTGCCACTGGTCGCGTTCCCAATGTCCGTGGTCTCGGATTGCAGGATGCCGGTGTGCACGTTTTACCGAGCGGTATCATCCCGGTTGACGAATACTCGCGGACAAACCTTGAAAATGTGTTTGCTGTCGGTGATGTAACAAACAGGGTCAACCTGACCCCGGTGGCCTTGATGGAAGGACATGCTTTTGCAGACAGTGAGTTTGGCGGTAACCCGCGGCCGGTCAGTCACAGGTTTGTACCATCGGCGGTATTTTCACACCCGCCGGTAGCGACCGTGGGCTTTACGGAAAAGGATGCGAAGGTGCATTTCGGCGAACTGGACGTTTACAAATCTGTATTTACACCACTGAAACATACCTTGTCCGGGCGAAAGGAAAAGACCATGATGAAGCTCCTGGTGCAAGCCTCTTCCGGAAAGGTAGTCGGTTTGCACGTGGTCGGAATGGATGCGCCTGAAATTGTTCAGGGTTTCGCAGTTGCGATAAAATCCGGTCTCACGAAACAACAGTTTGACCTCACTATCGGTATACACCCCACCGCGGCTGAGGAACTGGTGACCATGCGGGTGCCGGTTCAGGGATGAAAGATGAAGGATGAAGTCATGGCCATTGGTTTGAAAGTCAATAAATTGGTACTTTTTCTGGCGATCCTGCTGGCCCTTTCCGCGGCCGGACCGGTTGTTGCTAAAAGCAGGTTGGCACCTGGCGCCGGCGTCAATACCCACCGGTATATCGTCATTCTCAAGGACCCGCCACTCGCGGCTTACGATGGCCGGGTTATTTCTACACCCGAGCTGGATGTGGATACGATGCATTTTGCGGCAACGGCCAACCGCTTTACAGGCGCGGACAAACTGGACATCAATGCGCCGGGTTCAAAAAAATACCTCAAGTTCCTGGATGAAAGATTCGAGTCGTTCCGCGGTGAGTCGGCGCTCCGCCTGGGCCGGCAACTAAATCCGACCCACAGGTACCGGAATGCTGTGAATGGCTTCGCAACCGAGCTTAGCGCCCAGGAGGTCCGCACCCTGCGCAATATGCCCGGGGTTGTATCAATAGAACCGGACGAAATTTACAGGCTGGCAACCGACGCCGGTCCAAACTGGATCGGGGCGGACAAGATACATGATGGCAGTGCGGGTCCGTACCCGGCAACGGGTGGCGAAGGTATGGTCATCGGCATTATCGATACCGGCATCAACTGGGATCACCCCTCGTTTGCCGACCAGGGTGAGGGGGCTGCACCTGGTTGGGACCACGTCAACCCCTTTGGCATACAGCTGGGATTGTGTTCCAAGAGCACGGTGCTGTGTAACGACAAACTCGTCGGCGTTTACGATTTTGTCAAAAATGACCCGGGAACCCCCGAAACCGAAGAAAATACGGACGGCAGGGACAATAATGGCCATGGCTCGCATGTGTCTTCCATAGCGGCCGGAAATCCTCTCGACATAACCCTCAGCGGCATACCGGTAACGATGGCCGGTGTTGCGCCAAATGCCAATATTGTCAGCTATCGTGTCTGTTATATCGGCGACGCGACTGATCCGGAAGACGACGGTTGCCAGGAATCGGCTATTCTGAGTGCGATCGAACAGGCAATTATCGACCAGGTTGATGTCGTGAACTATTCCATCGGAACAGACCTCGCTGACCCCTGGGAACCGGGGTCTTCAACCCTGGCGTTCCTCAATCTCAGGGCTGCCGGCATTTTTGTCGCAACCTCGGCCGGCAATTCGGGACCCCATGCCGGTTCCATCGGCTCACCGGCCAATGCACCCTGGATTGTAGCTGTCGGCAATGCGTCCCATGACCGGGTGTTTGGCAGTGCCCTCGAAAACCTCAGCGGTGGTGATACGCCACCGCCCGGCTCCCTCATTGGTGCCACATTAACCGATGGAATCGGGATCCGCAAAATTGTCCATGCAAAGGACTTTGGATACCCGCTTTGCGGTGTAGGAGAACCGCAAAGTGGCGAAGATTGTGCTACCAATACGGGTTTAAGCAACCCATTCGATAGCGGAACATTCAACGGTGAGATCGTGGTCTGTGACCGCGGCACGTATGGCCGGGTGGAGAAGGGAAAGAACCTTCAACTGGCCGGCGCCGGTGGTTACATCCTGGCCAATACCGACACCGATGATCCGGACCTCCAGACCATTGTGGCCGATAATCATTGCCTGCCGGCCGTCCACCTGGGGCTTGCAGACAGTGACAAGTTACGCACCTGGCTGGGGAGCGGTTCGAACCAACAGGGTTCTATGAGCGGTTTCTCCATATTTTATGATCCAGAGGCGGGCGACCACATAGCCAGCTCCAGTTCGCGGGGACCCGGAGTGCCACCCACCCAGGACATTTTGAAACCGGACCTGATCGCGCCCGGGACGGAGATACTGGGTGCATGGAAAGGTGGAGGAACCGACTATCTGATCATTAATGGCACCTCGATGGCAGCACCGCACGTGACCGGCGGCGCTGCTTTACTCAAGGCGGTTCATCCCGGCTGGACACCGTCGATGATTGCTTCGGCATTGCTGATGACTGCAACCCCTGAACTGGCAATCGACTATGACGGATCCGAGGCGACACCCCACAAGCGGGGCGCAGGCAGACCGCGTCTGGACCAGGCGGTCAATGCCGGGCTGTTTCTCGATGAGACTGAAAATAGTTTTCTGTCCGCTGATCCCGGCATCGGCGGTGATCCCAAGGACCTGAATTTACCCGCTCTCGTCGATTCAGTTTGCCACGATACCTGCGCCTTCCAGCGCACGGTTACCGACCTGGCAGGCGGTGCCACCTGGAGCGCTTCATTGCAGGGTTTTGAAGACGGTGTCATGGTCAGTGTAACCCCGGTGAACTTTACCCTGGCCAATGGCGCCAGCCGGCAATTGACAGTCAACATCGATCTGAGTCAGTCCAGCGTAGTGGGGACATGGGTTTACGGTGAAATACATCTCAGTTCGGCCGGTCTGCCTGACGCGGTTTTTCGGGTTGCGGTTTACGCTGACGGCGGCGAATTGCCGTCTGCATGGAATATCAACACCGACAAGGTTTCCGGCTGGCAGGAGTTCGAATTGAGTGGTCTTTCAGCGATGCCGGATGCCACCTTTACCAGTGGCGGGCTGGTGGTGCCGACCGAAACGGTGGAATTGCTGGCACAGGATCCGACCGGCGACGACCCGTATGATGGCGGTGCCGGGGTAATAACCGTGATGCACAGCGTCCCTGAAGGTACTTTATGGCTGCACACCGAAACCTTGGATACAACGTCTGCCGATGTCGATTTGTATGTTGGTCTGGACACCAATGGCGATGGTCAAGCGCAGTTGGGTGAAGAACTCTGTACGAGTTTCACGGTCACGGCCATCGAGGCATGTGATTTATTCAACCCCGAGGCCGGTAATTACTGGGTCCTGGTTCAAAATTGGGAAGCCACGAACGCACAGGATGCGGTGACACTTAAATCCGCCATTGTGAGCACCACGACACCATCACCACTGGTTGCCAGTGGGGACGGCATCGTGGCAAACGGTGCAAGCCAGAGTGTACGCCTCTCGTGGGATAATGTGAGCGCAGCTCCCGGCGAACAAATGATTGGCGCCGTCGGTATTGGAACACGGCGGGAAAGCCCGGCCAATATTGGTATTGTGCCGGTCAATTTTACCAAGACAGGTATCGCTGAAGCCGAAACACTGGTGCTGATGAACGGTATAAACCGTGGTTTGACCATCAAGGGTGGCGGTACACATGACCGCGTATTTTTCGACGTACCCGCGGGAACGGAGGCATTCACCCTGTCGACGACGGCAAGCGGCGCCGACAGCGGACAAAACGCAGCGTTGCAGATGGAACTTTACCGGGTTGACTTCGATAACGCGTTTGCCAGCGCACCCTTTGTTACGGCGCCTGACACAGGTGGTGGGGCGCTGGCTTCTGCCACGGGTTCGGGAGACACCGGCCCCATGCTGAGTGTCGCGGGTAACGCTGCAACGCCCGGACGATGGTTTGCTGTCCTGAAGAACACCAGCGCCTCGCCTGCAGAAGTTCAAATAAGGGTCGACATGAATTTTTCCGGAACGGCCATTCCATTGCAATCCGGGTTATGGCAACCGGTTTCACGACCCGGTCTCAGCCAGGGTTTCGATTACGCGACGACCGGCGGTTACAGGGCTTTCCTCTGGTATACCTATGATGAAAATGGCGCGCCTGCGTGGTACCTGGCATCGGGCCCCAATCCGGACGGCAATGTCTGGGTGGCGGTGCTGGAGCGCTTTACCAATGACGGATTACTACAGCAATCCTCACCGGTAGGTTACGTGTCCGTCACGACGCTGAATGATGAGGACAATATATTTTCTTTCGTCCTGTTCGGCGAGGAAGGCAGTGACCGGATGGTTCCTTTATCACCGCCGCTCTGTCCGCTCGTCAACAATGTCAAGCAGAGCTATACCGGCATTTGGTCACGTGTCGCCGTGGGTGTCGGCGGCAGCAGTGCCCTGGCCAATGAAATATCCCAGGGTTACCTGCATTACATCTATGATGCTCAGGGCAGACCTGTTTGGTTAATCGGCGCCGGTGTGGCGGGCGGCTTGCCGCATGCGGAAATAGCACTGTCGCAGTTCAGCGGTTATTGCGCGGCGTGCAGCGGAAGCTCACCGACATCACAAGAGGTCGGCCTGTTTACGCTGGACTACACCGATGAGGATAGTGCGACATGGAATTTGAACTACGTGCTGAATCCGCCTCTCAGTGGATCGGTCAACCGCACGGATGATGTCAGGAAGCTGACCGTGCCCGTGAGCTGTCAATAGGTTCTGCGGCCTGCTGAAGTGTCCGCAGGCCGATACGGTCAGGGTTCGCCGAGGTAGCCCCTGACCTGGTTGACGAATTGCCAGCAGTCCTCGAAGCGGTTGTACAGCGGAACCGGCGCCAGCCGGATCACGTCCGGTTCGCGCCAGTCCGGTATCGTGCCGGCGGCTTCCAGTCGTTCAAACAGGTTTCTGCCCGCGGTGCGCCCGGCGCTCACCCGCAGGGATAACTGGCAACCGCGGCGCCCCGGGTCTGACGGTGTGATGATCTCAATCGCGTCACCCAGTTCCGCCTGGATCAGTTGCTCCAGCCATGCCGTCATCTCAACCGACTTTTTGCGTAGCGCGGCCATGCCCGCCTGCTGAAATATCTGCAACGAAACCCTGATCGGCGCCATGGACAGGATGGGCGGGTTGGACAATTGCCAGGCGTCCGCACCGTTCGCGGGCGTAAACCCGGGTTGCATCTTGAAGCGTGATGCGGGGTCATTGCCCCACCAACCGTGCAGACGCGGGAGATCTTGACGCCCGCCATGACGTTGACTGACAAAACAGCCGGCAACCGCGCCCATACCCGAATTCAGATACTTGTAGGTACACCAGACCGCAAAATCGACGCCGCAGTTGTGCAGGTTTAACGGCACATTTCCGACCGCGTGCGCCAGGTCGAAACCACATAGGGCGCCGGCGCCATGTGCGGCGGATACAATCCGCTCAAGGTCAAAAAACTGGCCAGTGGCGTATTGCACACCAGGCCAAAGAACCAGGGCGACCCGTTCGCCATTTTCGGCCAGGTAATTCTCGATCGCAGTTTCGTTGATGTTGCGGTCATCCCTGGAGGGTGGGATCTCGACCAGGCACTCGGCCGGGTCGAGACCATGCATACGGATTTGAGATTCAACCGCATGACGGTCCGATGGGAAGGACTGCTCCTCGATCAGGATTTGTCTGCGTTGCCCCCGGGGTTGGTAAAAACTGATCATCATCAGGTGCAGGTTGACGGTCAGCGTGTTCATGACCACCACTTCCTGCGCCTGTGCACCGACCAGTTCGGCCATTGGAACGCGGAGTAAATCGTTATACGAAATCCACGGCCGTTTGCCCTTGAAGTGGCCTTCAACGCCAAGTTCGCGCCAGGCGCTGAGTTCCTCCTCTACGGCTGAAGCGACGCCCCTGGGCTGCAGACCCAGCGAGTTGCCGCAAAAATACAATTGCTCACCGCCGTCCGCCTTATTGGGAATCCAGAACTGGGCGCGGAAACCGCTCAAGGGGTCTCCCCGGTCGAGTTCCCGGGCCTGTTCACGCGCTTGTTCAAGACGATTACTCATCAAATCCCTTTGAAATAGAAAGTTGGGGCACCATTATGGTGGGGTCGGATATGTTATTAAAGAATAATTGCAGGTTTGGTTTATGCCAGGCGCCAATGTCCCAGCAGACCAATATCCCAGCAGACAGGCAGACTTTTAATGAAGCGCACGGATTTTTACTACCAGTTACCACCGGAATTGATTGCACAGCAGCCGCTGGAGAAACGCAGTGCGAGCCGCCTGTTGTGTATCGACAGGCGATCGGGTCAGCTGAGCGACAGGAATTTCAGCGACTTGCCATCCTTGCTGAACTCAGCGGATTTGCTGGTATTCAATAACACGGAGGTGATTCCCGCCAGGCTATTTGCCCGCAAGGCCAGTGGCGGGCGGGTGGAAATACTGGTCGAACGCCTGTTGAACCGACGCGAATGCCTGGCACAGGTGCGCGCCAGCAAATCTCCGAAACCGGGCGGAAAACTGGTGCTGGAGAACGGCAGCGAGCTGTTGGTGCTGGAACGGCAGGAAGGCTTTTTTACCCTGCAATCGGGCGGGGCTGAAATTATGGACCTGCTGCAATCCTTTGGTCACATGCCTTTGCCACCATATATTACACGCGAAGACAATGAGGCAGACCGGCAGCGTTACCAGACGGTATTTGCTGAAACCCCGGGTGCGGTGGCGGCGCCTACCGCCGGTTTACATTTTGACCAGGACCTGCTGGAACAATTGGGAAACGAGGGTATTCAAACCACAACCGTGACCTTGCATGTCGGTGCCGGGACTTTTCAACCGGTGCGGGTGGAAGATATCGAAGACCACCCGATGCACGCCGAGTGGCTCGAGGTTTCACAGGCTGCCTGTGATGACATCGCTGCCGCAAAACGCCGCGGCGGCAGGGTAATTGCGGTTGGAACCACCGCGGTCCGCAGCCTGGAAACGGCCGCGCAGGGCGGTACGCTGGCGCCATATTCCGGTGACAGCCGGATATTCATTTACCCGCCGTATTCGTTCCGGGTAGTGGATGCGATGATTACCAATTTCCACCTGCCAGAGTCCACCCTGTTGATGCTCGTGAGTGCGTTTGCAGGGCATGAACAGACACTCGCCGCCTACCGGCACGCGGTGGCGCAGGGTTACCGGTTTTTCAGTTATGGCGACGCGACCCTGCTCACGTGAGCCAAAACCCGTCCGGTGCCACGGGTGCAATAAATATAAATGAATGTCAAAATACGCGATTGATCCGCTCGATTGAGACCCTGTAAGCCGATGCAATTTAAACTGTTGAATACCGATGGCAAGGCCCGCCGCGGATGCTTGTTGTTCGAACGCGGTCAGGTCGAGACACCGGCATTCATGCCGGTGGGCACTTATGGTACGGTCAAGGCGATGACACCGGAAGCCGTGCTTGACACCGGCGCCGAGATTATTTTGGGCAACACCTTTCACCTGATGTTGCGCCCGGGCACCGAAGTCATCAAGGCGCATGGCGGCCTGCATGACTTTATGCAATGGAAAAGACCAATCCTGACCGATTCCGGCGGCTTCCAGGTCTGGAGTTTGTCCGAGCGGCGCAAGATTACCGAGGCCGGTGTGACCTTTGCGTCACCGGTTGACGGCGCGCGGTGTCTTCCTCGGGCCGGAAGAGTCGATGGCCGTCCAGGCCGCACTCGGCTCGGATATCGTGATGTGCTTTGACGAATGCACACCGTACCCGGCCACCGAGCAGCAGGCGGCGGAATCCATGGAATTGTCCATGCGCTGGGCGCTCAGGTGTCGTGAAGCCCACGGGCAAAGCAGGTCTGCGCTCTTCGGTATCGTCCAGGGCGGCATGTACGAGAGTCTTCGTCAACACTCGGCGCGGACCCTGACGGGCATCGGCTTTGATGGCTATGCCATCGGCGGTCTTTCAGTGGGTGAACCGGAACAAGAGCGGGAACAGGTTTTAGCCTTCACGCTGCCAGAATTACCCGTTGATAAACCCCGATACCTGATGGGCGTGGGCCGGCCACAGGACATCATCGCGGCCGTGCTTCACGGCGTGGATATGTTCGATTGCGTCATGCCGACCCGCAATGCCCGTAACGGGTACTTCTTCACCTCCCGCGGCGTGCTCAAAATCCGCAATGCGCGCTATACCACAGACACCCGTCCCATCGACGAGGACTGCGGATGCTATACCTGCCAAAACTATTCGCGCGCATATTTGAAACACCTCGACCGTTGCAGGGAAATGCTGGGTCCGCATCTGGCAACCGTCCATAACCTGTACTTCTATCAGCGCTTGATGGCCGGTCTCAGGGACGCGATTGACAACGGAACCCTGTCTGAATACGCCGGCGACTTCCTCAAAACGTATAACGGTAGTGATGACTGAAAGATTATCGACAAAATCGGCGGTTTTATATTGTCTCTTGGCTTATAATTGCCCGTTGGGTTCAGGCCCGTCTGTTTGAATATTGAAACACGGGCCCCACTTAGATTGGTAACGATCTGAAACTGACAACACTTTTGGGTAAATCCCCAGGGGTAAACTAAGAGAGCAAACATGGACTTCTTTATTTCAAATGCCTATGCCCAGGATGCCGCTCAACCCGGTGGACTGATGAGTTTTCTTCCGTTAATCGTCATCTTTGCCGTGTTCTATTTTATGTTGATCCGGCCCCAGATGAAGCGCGCCAAGGAACACAAGCTGTTGGTTGCATCCCTGAGTAAGGGTGATGAAGTGATCACCAACGGTGGCTTGCTGGGCAAGATCACGGACGTTTCGGAATCTTTCGTGACGCTGGAATTGGCGGATAACCTGCAGATCAAGTTGCAGCGTCAGGCCGTTGCCAATGTCATGCCGAAAGGCACGATCAAGTCCGCCTGATCTTCCGTATTCCGATTTCTTAAAATTTGAGACTGATTCATGAACCAGTATCCCCTCTGGAAGTACCTGCTGATATTGATTATCGTGGCAGTGGGCATCGTTTATGCGATACCCAATTTTTACGGTGAAGACCCTGCCTTGCAGATCACATCTTCACGCGGTTTTGAACTGCCCGCTGACCTGACCACCAATATCGAGGATGCGTTGGTTTCTGAGAAGATCAGCTTCAGCGCGCCCGAAAAGCAGGGCAACCGGTTGTTGTACCGGTTTAAAAACACCGAAGATCAGATCAAGGCAGCGGATGTCGTCCGCAAGGCTGTGGGAGACCAGTACGTGGTTGCACTCAACCTGGCCCACGCGACACCCGAATTTCTTCGCAAAATCGGTGGCAAGCCGATGACGCTGGGTCTCGATTTGCAGGGTGGTGTGCACTTTCTCATGCAGGTCGACATGGATACGGCCCGCAGCCAGCAACTCGACCGTTACGTGGACGATATCCGCGCGGTGTTGCGCGACAAGGGCATCCGGTATATTTCTGTCCGCCATGAAGGCAACGGCTTGCTGGCAATGCTCCGTTCGGCAGAGGACCGGGACAAGACCATGAACCTGTTGCGTACTGACCAGAGCCTGCAGGGTTTGAATATCACCGAACTTCCCGCTGGAGATAATTTTGGTATCACCGCCACGGTGCAGGAAAAGCAGTTGCTGGAATTGCAGCAGACAGCCTTGAAACAGAACATCACAACCCTGCGTAACCGTGTCAACGAACTGGGTGTGGCCGAGCCGGTCATCCAGCAACAGGGCGCCGACCGCGTGGTGGTGCAGTTGCCGGGTGTGCAGGACACGGTTGAGGCAAAGAAGATCATCGGTGCGACAGCGACGCTGGAGTATCGCGCCGTTGACGAGAGCAATGACGCGTTTACGGCCGCGCAAACCGGCCGTATCCCACCGGAGTCACGTCTTTATACCGACAATAACGGCAATCCGATCCTTCTCAAAAAACGCCTGATCGTTTCGGGCGACCAGTTGATCGGTGCATCCGCATCCTTTGACCAGCAAACCGGGCAACCCTCGGTCAGCGTGACGCTCGATGGCGTCGGTTCCAAGCGTATGCTCGATTTTACGCGTAATAATGTGGGTAACCGCATGGCGGTTGTATATATCGAACAAAAACCCAACGGTACCAAGGTAGAAGACGTGATCAGTGTCGCCGTCGTGCGTGAGCCTTTCGGGAAACGCTTCCAGACCACCGGCCTGGACTCGATCCAGGAAGCCTCACAACTGTCCCTGTTGCTCAGGGCGGGCGCGCTCGCGGCACCGATGGAGATAGTCGAGGAACGCACTGTCGGTCCGAGCCTCGGTGCGGACAACGTTGCGCAGGGTTTTAAGGCCGTTGTTATCGGCTTCGTGCTGGTGCTGGTTTTTATGGCCGTGTATTACAAACTTTTCGGACTGGTCTCCAATCTTGCGCTGTTTGCAAACCTGGTCCTGCTGGTTGCCCTGTTGTCGATGCTGGGTGCGACGCTGACAATGCCCGGTATCGCCGGTATCGTATTGACTATCGGTATGGCTGTCGATGCCAACGTATTGATATTTGAACGAATACGCGAAGAGCTACGTAACGGCAATACGCCACAGTCGAGTATCCGCGCGGGTTATGAAAAAGCATTTTCAACCATCGCCGATGCCAACATCACGACATTAATTGCAGCGTTCGTGTTGTTCCTGTTTGGAACGGGTCCGGTCAAGGGCTTTGCGGTTACCCTGTCACTGGGTATCCTTACTTCCATGTTTACTGCAATTATGGGCACGCGGGCCGTCATAAACCTGATTTATGGTGGTAAGAAACGTGTCCGCAAGCTGTCCATTTAAGGTATTAGCATGAAAATTCTTAATCGCAAGACTGCTATCGATTTCATGGGTCGGCGTAATATCGCGCTGGTCTTCTCGTCTGTTTTGATCGTCATTTCACTCATTTCACTGTCCACGAGGGGATTGAATTTCGGCCTGGATTTCACCGGCGGAACCCTGATTGAAGTTGGCTATCCCTCCCCGCCGGATACCGCGGAAGTTCGCGCAAACCTGGCCGCCGCGGGTTTCGATTCCCTGGTGCAGACTTTCGGCGCCGCGACCGACATCGTCGTTCGTATCCCGCCCACCGGTGCGGAAGAAAGCAGTGCCGAGTTATCCTCCCGCGTCCTGGCGGCATTGAGCCAGGGAGTTGAAGGTGAGATCAATATGCGCCGGGTTGAATTTGTTGGTCCGCAAGTCGGTGACGAACTGACAGAGCAGGGCATACTCGCCGTTATCTACGCCATGGTGGGTGCGTTTCTGTATATCATGTTCCGTTTCCAGTGGCGCTTTTCGGTCGGAGCAATTGCCGCACTTATTCATGACGTTATCATCAGCATGGGTATTTTGTCGCTGGTAAGGGTCGAGTTTGACCTTACCGTGGTTGCGGCTATCCTGGCGGTCGTGGGTTATTCGCTGAACGACACCATCGTCGTATTTGACCGTATCCGGGAGAACTTCCCGCGTTACCGTAAACGATCGCCGGTTGAAGTGGTCAACACATCGATCAATGAAACCCTGTCACGCACCCTGATGACATCGGGCACGACATTGCTGGTGCTTTTTGCGCTGTTCTATGTCGGCGGCGAAATCATTCACGGTTTTGCCTTTACGCTGCTTGTCGGTATCGCAGTGGGTACCTACTCATCCATTTATGTAGCAAGTACAGCGCTGCTGTTGCTGCGTGTAAGCAAGTACGACCTGATGGCCCCGGAAAAAGAGGGCGTGACGGTCGACGCGAGACCCTGATTGCGACAAGTTAGCGGTTAAT
The DNA here is from genome assembly GCA_963801195.1 of uncultured Gammaproteobacteria bacterium. Classification (GTDB taxonomy): domain Bacteria; phylum Pseudomonadota; class Gammaproteobacteria; order Xanthomonadales; family SZUA-36; genus SZUA-36. The sequence goes on from CAWDDX010000005.1 coordinate 577,168, forward strand.
TAAAGTAAAAAATCCCGGCAATTGCCGGGATTTTTTTGCACAGGTAAGTGAGTAGCAAGGTCATTTGACAAACGTCATCTGACAAACGTCATCTGACGCTGCCTGCGGCAGCGTCACTTTTTGGCTTTTGCCCAGCGCGGTTCGATGATCTTGCGTAGCGGGGTCATCAGTTTGTAGGGCGCGGCAAGGACTGAATTCGATTGCTCCACGGCGTCATGCCCTTCGAAATCGGTCACGACTCCACCGGCTTCCCGGACCAGTAAAGCGCCGGCGGCGACATCCCAGGGCTTCAGGCCGATTTCGAAATAGGCGTCCATCCGACCGGCGGCCACCCAGGCCAGGTCGAGCGATGCGGCGCCATTGCGGCGGATATCTTCTATTTTCTTGAATACATCACTGAATATACCGGTGTAGACACTCATCATGCCGCGCTGGCGGAACGGAAAAGCCGTGGCCACAATGGCGCTGTCGATCGATGTGCGTGCCGACACCCTGATCCGTGTGTTGTTCAGGTGAGCGCCGCCACCGCGGCTGGCGCTGAACATCTCGTCGCGCATCGGATCATAGACCACCGCGTGTTCGGTGCGGCCCTTGACCTGCAGTGCGATGGAAATTCCGAAATGCGGCATACCGTGCAGATAATTGCTGGTGCCGTCGAGCGGATCAATGATCCAGACGTAATCACTCTCACCCTGTGCACCGCCTTCTTCTCCGAGAAACGCGTGATCCGGGTGATAGCGCCTGATTTCACGTACAATTTGTGCTTCGCTGGACTTGTCGATTTCGGTGACATAGTCATGCCGCGACTTTTGGGTCACGGGAATGCTGGCCACTTTGGGGAACTCCTGACGCATCAGGTCGCCGGCAATGTGAGCTGCGTTTATGGCGATGTTGATTGTTGGATGGGCCATGGTTATCAAACCTTAAAATGAGTATGAATCTATGAACTCGAAGGCGGCACAGGATACCAGAAGCGAGGCGCAGGTGGCAGCACGTTTGTCACATATACGGATTGTTTTAATCAATACCACGCATCCCGGTAACATCGGCGCCACGGCCAGGGCCATGAAGGTCATGGGGCTTTATAACCTGCACATGGTCCAGCCAAAAATTTTCCCCAGTGCGGAAGCCACAGCGATGGCATCGGGTGCGGATGACCTGCTGCAACAGGCGGTCATCCATGACTCGCTGGAGGCCGCGCTGGAAGGCTGTGGCCTGGTTCTGGGTACCAGCGCAAGGTTACGCAGCCTGCCGATGCCACAGATGGGTTTGCGCGCTGCCGCACAAGGTATTTTGGCGGAAAACCAGGAACAGGACGTCGCAATTTTGTTTGGCCAGGAGCGCGCAGGTCTGACGAATGACGAAATACATCGTTGCCATCAACTGGTCCATGTTGAAACCAACCCCGAGTTCGGCTCGCTGAACCTTTCACAGGCCGTGCAGTTAATGGCCTATGAATTGCGTATGGCGGTGATTGGCGGCGCCGGTGCTGTATTGCCGCCGTCGGACTGGGTGCCGGTGGATGCCGGGCAGATGGAAATGTTTTTTGTACACCTGGAGCAGACCTTGTTGGATATCGGGTTTATGAACCCGGATCAGCCCAAGCGGCTGATGGCGCGTATGCGCAGGTTGTTCAATCGCGCCCGGCCCGACCAGAATGAAATCAATATCCTGCGGGGTATTCTGGCAGCGTCTCAGTGGGCGGCAGGCAAGCGGGTCGAGTGAACCGCCTCTTTTTAACGTTTTAACCCAAACTAACATCAGGCACCGTCATCCCGGCGCCAGTGGCCTGCGCTGGGATAATGGTGCCAGTGGCTTGAAAATCTTTGCGGTTCCTGATTAAATCAACTTGGGAAGTCAGTTAACCTTCGACGAATGGATTCGTCTAAAAACGACATGGAGTAATTTAAATGAAGCGTGCAAATTCCCTGAAATGGGTTCTGTCTTTTTCCCTCGTTGTTTCACTTTTATACAGCCTCTCGTCCTTCGCGGGTAATCCGCTCATTACCAGCAGTTTCTCCGGCATCTGGGATCAGCCTGAACAGGAAAGCCAGGGCATTATCCTGCAGATCGGAGAGCAGGAAGACGACCAAAAAGTGGGTATCGCTTACTGGTTTACCTATGGGCCGGACCTGAATACGGCATGGTATCTTGGTGTCGGGCCGGTTACGGGTAATGAAATCAGTATGACGCTGTATACTGCTGCAGACATTGGCTTCATGGCCTCAAACCTGGAAGGTGACGAATCGGTCATACCGGTCGGAACACTGGATCTCGTATTCCATAATTGTAACCAGGGTGCCGCAAGCTTCACATTTGAAGCAGTGGAAAGCGAAGGCGAGGTCATTGTCGAGGCCCAGGCCGGTGATTTTCCCATTAAGCGCATCAGCAGCATTTACCACCAGCGTTGCAGTGGTGGTATTTCGGACGACACACCGAAGGGTGGTAAACCATTGGACCTGGATGTGAACCTTCTGCCCGTTGATGAAGGCTCTAACGCCAAGGGCAAAGCCAAGTTCTGGGAACGCACCGAGCGAACCGATTTCAAGGTCGAGGTCGAAAACCTCGATGATGGCACCTATACACTGGAGGTTTGTGGCGGTACCGAAGACGCAGTGCAGTTTGAAATGCCGGTGGCACTGGGTATGGGTGAACTGGAATTCCGCAGCCCGTTCAGTGATGGCAAGCTGGATTTGAACTTCGAGCCGCGTGGTTGCAGAATCGAATTGCTCAGTGGGGAAACCGTGGTGTTGACCTCTGGCGACGAAGTCCTCAGCGAGAAGAAATAGATTAGTCTCAGTAGAAGTTCTGACCTGCTATCGGTTTATCCCCGGATACACGGGGATAAACCAACGCCTTTTAACGCATCGTTCAGGTGCTGATCATACCCGGGTTCATAAATAATCCGGCCGTATGACCCCCGGTAAAATGTCCGGTGCGTCCACGGGTTCGCCCTCGCCCAGTTCCAACGGCACCACGCCGGCCCATATCGGTGTAGCCATGTCTGACCTGGAATCTGCGGGTGGGCCTGACCTGCGTTTCGTGCTGAACGTCTCTATCGGCAGCGCGAGCAGGCTGGTGGCGTTGAGTTCCTTGTCGGTGGATTTTCTGAGGTCGGCCCTGCGCCCGGGCATCAGGTGATCGACCAGGGTCTGGATGCAACGTCGTTTCTCATCGATGTCAATAATCTCATGTGCGACTCCAAATACCATCACCGAGCGGTAATTCATCGACGAGTTAAAGGTTGACCGTGCATAAACGAGACCATCGAAATGCGTTACGGTTACACAACAGCGTAAACCGGAGGCGAGGTTTTTGATCAGCCGGCTCGCGACCGACCCGTGTATCAGCAACTGCCTGCCCATACGTGCATACGCCATGGGTACGACGTAAGGTTGCCCGTCGAGGACAAACCCGACATGGCAGACCTTGCCGGCGTCGATTACCTCACAGGCCAGTTTGAAGTCATGACTGCCACGTTTGGGCTCACGTTTGAATTTTATATCGGCTTTTTGTGTCATTGGGGCTCATTCTGTGACAGTGCTATTCTCAGCATGCTACCTTGTCCAGCGGCCGGTAAAAAGGGGTCAGGTTTAATTTCCCTGTTACGGTGCTTTCGATTTCTTTGCTATGCTCGCGGGAAATTGAACCTGGCCCCGGCCATCACCTGACTCTTTTTTACCGTTTGGAAAGCCTGAATGAATTCAGACATGGAAACCGCAAAAACTGCCGATGTAAATTGGTATAAAAACGTATGGAAGGTCGTGTCCGAGATCCCTTCGGGTCACGTGTTGACCTATGGGGAGGTGGCCCGTTTGTCCGGTAACGCCGGCGCGGCTCGGCGTGTCAGCCAAGCCCTCCGGCGCGCGCCGCGTAGTATGAAACTGCCCTGGCACAGGGTAATCAACTCGCAGGGGAAAATTTCTTTCCCTGAAGAATCCAGCGCCTGGCTGAGACAAAAGGACCTGCTTGAGAGCGAGGGTGTTGTCTTTCTGAAAGGCAAAATAAACCTCGACCGGTTTGGCTACCGTGGTGCCGTGGACCGCCTGGTGTGGGGAGATGAAAACCAGTGACAGGCAAGTTTAAGTCCGCCTGGAAGGGCTTGCGCGCAAATTTCTGGGGCTCTTTGGCTTTTGATGTCGTGCTGATCATTGCCGCATTCGTACTGGTCAGCATGTGGCAGACCCGGAATCTGCCCGACAGTGAAAACACGCCAGCGTTGCAACCCGTCTGGCTGGATGACATGCGGGCCGAAACCGTGATGGTTCCGGGACAGGTCGGCGTGGTGTATTTCTTCGCGCCGTGGTGTTTTTATTGCCGCCACAGCATCGGTAATCTCGATGAACTGGTGTCCGGTGGCAACCTTGCCTGGGCCAGGGTGGTCGCGCTCGACTATGAGAGCCTGGATGACGTGCGTGCGTTTATAAGCGAAACCGGGGTTCATCTGCCGGTATTGCTGGGCGGTGAGCAAACCTCCGAAGACTGGCAGATCCGCGGTTTTCCAACGTATTTTGTTATCGACGGCGATGGCAGGATCGTCAGTCGGTCAGTTGGCTATTCCACCCGTATTGGTTTGCAGACGCGGGTCTGGATGAACCGGGACTGAGTGAAGGCACCGTCATGACAGTGCTTGTTGTTAAGTAGGTGCTGGGTTTGGGAGGTGCGCTGGGATGACGGTGCGATGATATGCGATTCACGCTTTACCTATCCAGCAAACCCAGCGCTTTCGCATGGTAACGCAGGTGGTCGTCGATAAAGCTGGTGATAAAAAAATAGCTGTGGTCATAACCCTCCTGCATTCGCACCTGCAGTGGGTGATGGGTGCAGATACAGGCCTGTTCCAGGCTACCCGGTTTGAGTTCCTCACCGAGGAAATCGTCATCGGTGCCCTGATCGATGAGGATGTGCAGCTGTTTCTCGACTCTGCAAACCAGCTGTGTGGCATCCCAGTCAAGCCATGCGTTCCGGTCCTCTCCCAGGTATCGGCTGAAGGCCTTGTTTCCCCAGGGTGATTCCGACGGGTGGCATATCGGCGCAAAAGCGGAAACCGACTGGAAGAGCTGCGGGTCTTTCAAGGCGCACATCAGGGCGCCGTGACCACCCATCGAATGACCGCTGACACTGCGCTTGTCAGTCACCGGGAGCGCTGAGTCCACCAGTGCGGGCAACTCCCTGCTGACATAGTCATACATATGGTAGTGGTCCGACCACGGCGCCTCGGTAGCGTTGATATAAAAACCGGCACCGGAACCAAAGTCCCAGTCATCGTGTTCGCCCGGCAGGTTGGTGCCGCGCGGACTGGTATCCGGGCAGACGATGGCCAGGCCCAGTTCGGACGCAAGCCGTTGCGCACCGGCTTTCTGGACGAAGTTTTCATCCGTACAGGTAAGACCCGAAAGCCAGTACAGAACCGGTACCGGTCCGGTTTCGGCCTGTGGTGGTAAAAATACGCCAAATTTCATATCGCAATTAAGCGAGGGAGAATGGTGCTGGAAACGTATCTGCCAACCGCCGTGTACCCTGCTACGCGAAATTTCCTTTATCGTTGTCATGCTGGTGTGCGTGCCCCTAATAAATCACCACGGAACGGATACTTTCACCCTCGTGCATTAAGTCGAAGGCCTTGTTGATATCTTCAAGACCCATCGTGTGCGTAACCATGTCGTCGATATTGATCTTGCCCATCATGTAGCTTTCCACGTAGGTCGGCAGTTCGCTGCGTCCACGCACGCCACCAAAGGCAGTGCCGCGCCAGACCCTGCCCGTGACCAGTTGAAATGGCCGTGTGCAGATTTCCTGGCCGGCGCCGGCCACACCGATGATGACGGATTCTCCCCAGCCCTTATGGCAGCACTCGAGCGCAGAGCGCATGACCTTCGTGTTGCCGATACATTCAAAGGAATAATCGACACCGCCATCGGTCAGTTCGACGATGACGTCCTGTATGGGTTGGTCATAATTGGAAGGATTGATGAAGTCGGTGGCACCGAGCATTTTTGCCATTTCAAACTTGTCTTCGTTCATATCGATGGCAAGTATTCGGCCGGCACCCGCCATGACAGCACCCTGCACGACGCTCAGCCCGATACCACCGAGGCCAAAAACCGCAACGCTGGCGCCCGCTTCCACCTTGGCAGTGTTCAACACCGCGCCGATGCCGGTGGTGATGCCGCAGCCCAGCAGACAGACCTTGTCCAATGGCGCCTCCGGGTTGATTTTTGCAACTGAAATCTCCGGCATGACACTGTATTCCGAAAACGTCGATGTGCCCATGTAGTGGAACAGTGTTTCACCATTGCGGGAAAACCGCGAAGTGCCGTCCGGCATCAGGCCCTGGCCCTGGGTGGTGCGGATTGCCTGGCAAAGATTGGTTTTTCCCGACAGGCAAAAACTGCATTCTCCGCATTCCGGTGTGTAGAGCGGAATCACGTGGTCACCGGCTTTGACACTGGTGACTCCCGCTCCCACTTCTTCGACAATCCCGCCGCCTTCGTGCCCCAGGATCGATGGAAAGATGCCTTCGGGATCACTGCCGGAGAGCGTATAGGCATCGGTGTGGCACACACCGGTGGCGACCATGCGGACCATGACCTCGCCATCTTTTGGTCCCTGTACGTCAACCTCGGTAATCTCCAATGGCTGCCCGGCCTTGAAGGCAACTGCTGCACGTGATTTCATATTTCTTAACTCCTTGTTAGGGGGGTGTCCACAGACTGTCCGCAACTGTTGAATTATTATAGCCCGAGGATCACTCCCATAAAGGGGCAACTTCGATCAAGATGAATTCGTTGTTGTCGGGTTGCGTACCGTTGTCGTCACGCGCCTTGCCCAGGGGGTAGTTGTTGTCATTGACGACCCCCAGTGTGGTTGCGTTCAAGACCGCCAGGCCCTCAATGGTCCAGAACGGAAACGAGAACCGGGTCGAGCCGTCACCGTTCAGGTCGTCGGGGTCGTCGATATTCAACAGGTCGGCGACAAGGTATTTGTGCAAAAAACCTTCCCCGTCCACCTGTCCAAAATCGACCCGGTAAATTTTCTTGATAACCGCCTTGTCGCCTTCAGCCGAATCCCGTTCGGTCACCATTCCGGCGGTCTGGGAAAACATCGTGAAGTCGCCGATCGCGGTGGCGCCTTCGTCGAGGCGGTAGCGGTAGCTGGGTTGGCTCGCTTGGCTGTTGACGAAACGTTGTTTTTCAATATCGAAAGTGTAGATGTTGAGTCCGGGTCCCGAGTCTTTGAGGGCGCCTTCCAGCATGGGGTAAAGCCACTTGCCATCGGCCGATAGTGCCATACCCTCGAAACCGCGTGAGCGTGGCAGGCTGGCAGGCTCGCCGGTGGGGTTGTTTTCAGCGTTCAGCCCGTTTAGTTTAAACGGCGCCGCCAGCATCACGCCATCGGCGCTGAAATGCAGCAGTGACGGATTGAACTCCTCGCCAATCCAGAAACTTCCGTCGGCGACCCTGCAGAACGATTCCGGATCGAGGTCTGCACCGGTCAGCAGGCGGTCCTCGCGGGTCGCGGGGTAGGGCAGGTACACTCCGGGATCACGCAGGTGGATGACACGCCCGACCCGGATTTTGCCATCGCCCCCATTAACAGTGCGAAAATCGGGATACACCTGGTAAATGCTCAACAGGTAGTCCGGGGAGTTTTCGCGCGTACCAAAACCGTTGTCGCTGAGTACATAGTAGGCGCCGTTTTCACCCTCGAGGAGGGCCGAAAACCCCTGCACGGGTTGCTTGTCGGTAAACGGCGGCAGGCGGTTGTTTGACGCTTCAATAAACTGCCCGGACGTCGGTCCGGGCATAAAAGTATCGGCGGGTAATTCGGCAAAACCGGTCAGTGTGGCCGCCCGCGCCGCTATCGCAATCAGCGTCAGCGGCGCAACGGCCAAGCGGACTGACCACTCAGGAATGTGCAATGGTTTTGTCGGTAAACAGGTAATCCTTCAGTTCGTGATCCATGCCCGGATCCCGTCTGCGAATCCATTCCAAAACCATGGCGGCGTGTTCTTTCTCCTCATCGCGGTTGTGCGCAAGGATGGCGCGTAATTCCTCATTTTTACACGCATCGACGCGCTGGTTGTACCAGTCGATCGCTTCGAGTTCCTCCATCAACGACGTGATGGCGCGATGCATGTCGCGTGTCTCATCGCTGAGTTCGGAAATGGGTTCATGATAGCCTTCGTTTGACATGTCATTCTCCTTTGAACGGATTCAAGAAATCAGGAAGACACCTGGTGCAGGTGTACATCTCTTTGTGGAAACGGGATGTTGCAACCGGCGGCTTCAAGTTCCACCTTGGCGGTTTCCAGCACTTCGGCGAGCACCGTCCAGTAATCTTCACTTTTGACCCACGGCCTGACGACAAAATCTACGCTGCTATCGCCGAGGTTGTTGATGAATATCTTTGTTTCCGGGGTATCCAGCACCCTGGTGTTTTCCTCGCAGACCTTTTTCAGGACCTTGGCGGCGACCTTGAGATCGTCACCGTAGCCAACGCCAATCACCATATCGACGCGGCGGGTGTCCTTCGCCGAGAAGTTGGTGATGGTGCCGTTGTACATCAGGGAGTTTGGCACGATGATTTGCTTGTTGTCCGGCGTTGTCATGATGGTGCTCACCAGGTGAATTTCATTGACCGTTCCCTGGATACCGCCCGCGTCGATAAAATCACCCTTTGTAAAGGGCCGGAACAATACCAGCATGACGCCGGAGGCGAAATTGGACAACGAGTCTTTCAAAGCCAGGCCAACCGCCAGACCCGCCGCACCCAGTACGGTCAGGAAAGACGCCGCGGGAATGCCGAGTCTGTCGGCCGATGCGATAAGGGCGGCGATGATGATCAGGGTAAAGACAATCGTACCGAGAAAATCTACCAGTACGGGATCCACAGAACGGGATTTCAATACCAATGCAAGTGCGTGCTGCGCCCTCTTGGCAATCCACTTGCCCACCACGAATATGGCGATCGCGAACAGCAGGTTGAGCGCAACGCTGCTCAGTGTTTCCAGCATCTCCGGGCTGGTCATATAGTCCTTGATTGCTTCCATTTATGCCTCCTTTTTAGTGCTAATTACTGGCTAAATTAAGCGATATCACCATCTGACTCGAGCGCCTGTTCCATACGGTCCGCCATCGGTGCAATGTGGCTGATAACGTATTCCAGTTCATCAGCGTCCAGTGAAGAATAAGCCAGGTTGGAACACATTTTTACATAAGCGACGCCTTCGAGGTCACCGACAGCCAGGTATCCGACCCTCAAGACCAGGTTGATACGTAAACACTTTTCAGCATCAAAATCTTCCAGGGGACAGATCACGGATTCCACGCGCAGATAGCGGCGGTTATCGGCAGACTTGATTTCAGCGAGGAAAACACCCTGCATCCGGTCGCTTTCTTTTATCGGGCATTCGAATCCCAGTTGGAATGGTTCATCCATGAACAACTGGTGATTGTCCATGACGTGTTTTCGTACTTCGGCAAAGGTTTCCATAAATTATTCCTTATTTGGGCGCCAGCCTGACGGCACCGTCCAGACGAATGGTCTCACCATTAAGGTAACCATTTTCCATGATATGGGCGACCAGTTCAGCATATTCTTCCGGTTTACCCAAGCGGCTTGGAAAGGGTATCGATGCGCTGAGCGATTCCTGTACATGCTCCGGCATACCATCGACCATCGGCGTCCAGAAAATACCCGGCGCAACCGCATTGACACGAACACCGATGCGCGCGTATTCACGTGCAATCGGCAGGGTCATGCCAACAATACCGCCCTTGGACGCGGAATAGGCCGCCTGTCCGATCTGGCCATCATAGGCCGCGACCGACGCGGTGCTGATAATGACGCCGCGTTCGCCGTCCGCACCGGGCGGGTTGGTTTCCATCGCGGCGCCGGCGGCCTTGATGACATTAAAACTGCCGACCAGATTGACCTGGATGACCTTCGAGAAAAAGTCGAGCGCCATCGGCGCTTCCCGGCCCAGTACTCGGCCGGCGCCGATGATACCCGCGCAATTGACGGCTGCATTGATCAGACCCATGTGCTCAATGGCGAGCTTGACGGCGTCCATGACGGCCTGTTCGTCGGTTACATCGGTACGAACGTAACTGACCGCACCGCCCAGTTCTGCCTCGGCTGTGGCGCCGGCTTCGTCGTTGATATCCAGCAAAACGGCTTGACCGCCGCCGGCGACCACCTTGCGTGCTACCGCCAGCCCCAGACCCGAGACTCCACCGGTAATCAGTGCCTTAACTTCATTCAGTTGCATGTTATGAAACTCCTGTTTCTGTCAGTTTGATAAGTTCAGTGCAAGACCCGCTTTGCTGTGATTGGGGCGTTGCAGCAAATTTGAAATCCAGGCACCGGTTTTGGCCAGTTCAGCCAGGTCGATGCCGGTTGTAAGACCGAGGCCGTGCAACATGTACACCACGTCTTCGCTGGCGGCATTGCCGCTCGCGCCGTTCGCGTAGGGGCAACCGCCGAGGCCGGAGACGGAGGAATCGATGATGCGGATACCCGCGTCAAGACAGGCGAGTATGTTGGCCAGCGCCTGGCCATAGGTATCGTGAAAGTGCACCGCCAGTTGTTCGATGGGAACCACCGAACTGATGCGATTGACCAGTGCATTTGCATCGGCAGGCGTGCCGACACCAATGGTGTCGCCCAGCGAGACTTCGTCACAACCGATATTCATCAGTCCGGCGCATACTTTAGCCACGACATCGGCCTCGATTTCACCCTCATACGGGCAACCCAGTACGCAGGAAACGTAGGCGCGGACGCGGATTCCGGCATTCTTTGCCGCACTCACAACAGGCGTCAGCCGCGTCATCGACTCACCGATACTGCAATTGGTGTTGCGCTGGCTGAAACTCTCGCTGGCAGCGGCAAACACCGCGATTTCCTTGGCGCCGGCGGCGATTGCGCGTTCGTAACCGGTCAGGTTGGGCACCAGTACCGGGTAGCGCGTACCGGGCAGGCGTGACAGGCCTGTCAACACGGTTTCGGTGTCAGCCATTTGCGGCACCCACTTCGGGCTGACAAAACTGCCGGCCTCGACAACGGGTATCGCGCAATTCGCGAGACGTTCTATCAATGCAATCCGGGTTGTTGCAGGGAGTGTTTGTTTTTCGTTTTGCAGGCCGTCGCGCGGACCGACTTCAACCATGGTTACGAAATCATTCATAGGCCGGCTATTCTTTGATCCAGCCGGGCTTGCGCTTTTCAAGAAAGGCCGCCAGACCTTCCTGCCCTTCATCGGACACCCGCAGGGTCGCTATCAGCCTGGCGGTCATTTCATCGGTGTTTTTTTGCGTTTCGATGTCGTGACCGGCGATATCAAAGACCAGCTGCTTGCCATGGGTCACCGCATCAGGTCCACCGCTCAGGATCTGGCCGATAATGTCTTCAATGGCCTCGTCGAGTTGTTCCTCGCTCACCGTTTGTTGAACCAGGCCGATGTCGCAGGCCCTTTGTGCGTCAAAACGCTCGGCGGTCAGAAAGTAACGCCGCGCATGAGTCTCGCCGATGCGGCGTATCACGTAGGGGGAGATCACGGCGGGCACGAGCCCCAGGCGGACCTCGGTCAGGCCAAATAGTGAACCATCGACGGCAACGGCGATATCACAGGCCGCGACAAGACCCAGCCCGCCGCCAAACGCCGCGCCATTGACCCTGGCCAGGGTCGGCTTCGAAAGGTAATTAAGACGCCTCATCAGTTCCGCCAGCCGCAATGCGTCGTGTTCGTTTTCCTCCCGGCTGGCCTTCACGAGGCTGCGCATCCAGTTGATATCCGCACCGGCGGAGAAACAGCTGCCTGCGCCGGTGATCACGACCACCCTGACCGCAACGTCCCGTTCCGCTGCTTTCAGCGCGCTGGTCAACTCGAGGATCATGCGCGCGTCAAAAGCGTTATGCACTGTCGGCCGGTTCATGCACAGGGTCAGGACGCCCCGTTGGTCGGTGTTGCTGATCAAGGTCTGCATCGAGTCGCTAACCTACATCCTGAAAATGCCGTGTTTGCCTTGTTCGATGGGCGCGTTCATTGCCGCCGACAAAGCCAGTCCCAGCACATGTCGCGTGTCGATCGGGTCGATGACACCGTCATCCCAGAGTCTCGCGGTCGCGTGATAGGGGTGCCCCTCCTTTTCATAACTGTCGCGGATTGGCTGTTTGAAGGCCTCCTCGTCCTCATTCGACCACGTGTCGCCGGCGGCTTCGATGGCATCCCTGCGGATGGTCGCCAGTACCGACGAGGCCTGCTCGCCGCCCATCACGGAGATTCGCGCATTGGGCCACATCCAGAGCATTCGCGGCTGGTATGCGCGCCCGCACATGGCATAATTTCCGGCACCGAAGGAACCGCCGATGATGACGGTGAACTTGGGAACCTGGGAGGTGGCGACCGCGGTCACCATCTTCGCACCATCCTTTGCAATTCCGGAATTTTCAGACGCCTTTCCAACCATGAAACCTGACACGTTTTGCAGAAAAATCAGTGGTATATTTCTCTTATTGCAAATCTGAATGAAGTGCGTTCCCTTCAAGGCGCTGTCAGAAAACAGGATCCCGTTGTTGGCAACGATACCGACCGGGTAACCGTGAACCCGGGCAAAACCACAGACCAGGGTTTTGCCATAGCGGGCTTTAAATTCATGAAAATCACTTCCGTCGATAAGTCGTGCGATGATCTCCTTCACCTTGTAGGGATAGCGGGTGTCCCGTGAGACTATGCCGTAGATTTCCTCGATCGGGTAAGCCGGGCTGACCGACTCGCGCATCTCCAGCGGGTTGACCTTTTTCCGGTTCAGGTATGAGACCGCTTCGCGTGCAAGCTCCAGTGCATGGCTGTCATCGAGGGCGAAGTGGTCGGTGACACCCGATTTGGAGCAGTGTACTTCGGCCCCGCCCAGCGATTCCGCATCGACAATCTCACCGGTGGCCGCCTTGACCAGCGGCGGGCCGCCGAGAAAAATCGTACCCTGGTTCTTGACGATGATCGACTCGTCACTCATGGCGGGCACGTAAGCGCCACCGGCGGTGCAGGACCCCATCACGACGCCGATTTGTGGGATATTGGCAGCTGAGAGCTGGGCCTGGTTGTAAAATATCCGCCCGAAGTGTTCGCGATCGGGAAAAATTTCATCCTGCAGTGGCAGGAAGGCGCCGCCGGAATCTACCAGGTATATACACGGCAGGTTGTTTTCCAGTGCGATTTCCTGGGCGCGCAAATGTTTCTTCACCGTGATGGGCAGGTAGCTGCCGCCCTTGACGGTCGCGTCATTGGCGATGATGACCACTTCCTGTCCACTGACACGGCCGACGCCGGTGATGATTCCGGCCGCCGGTGCTTTTCCGTCGTACATGCCGAAAGCGGCCATGGGTGAAAGTTCGAGAAACGGTGTACCCGGGTCGATCAGTTGATTGACGCGTTCACGCGGCAACATTTTGCCGCGTTGGGTATGCTTATTGCGTGCTTTTTCACCGCCACCGAGTTCAACCAGTTCCAGGTTTTTCTGCAGGTCGGCCACCAGTTCGCGCATATGTGCGTCATTGGCGGAAAACTCCTGGTTTTCCCTGTCAATCTGCGATTGGATAATTGCCATGGCCCGATTATGGCAGCTCGATAGCCAAAGCAGTAGCTTCGCCACCACCGATACACAAGGCCGCAACGCCTTTTTTCAGACCGCGCTGGCGCAGGGCATTGATCAATGTCACCAACACCCTTGCGCCGGATGCGCCGATCGGGTGACCGAGGGCACAGGCGCCACCGTTGACATTCATCTTGGCATGGTCGATTTTAAGCTCGTGCATGGCGGCCATCGTGACGGTTGCAAATGCCTCGTTGACCTCGAACAGGTCGACATCATTGATATTCCAGCCAGCTTTTTTCAAAACCCGCTCAATGGCGCCTATGGGTGCCGTTGTGAACCATTCGGGATCCTGTGAGAAGGTCGAATGGGCGATGATGGTGGCCAGCGGCGTGATGCCCATTTCAGCCGCCTTTTCAGCCGACATCAGCACCGTGGCGGCAGCACCGTCGGAAATCTTTGAAGACGATGCCGCTGTGACCGTTCCGTCCTTTTTGAACGCCGCGCGCAGCGCGGGAATTTTGTCGATGTTACAGGAAGGTGGATCCTGGTCTTCACTGATGACGGTCTCACCGTGACGTGACTTGACCGTAACCGGTGTGATCTCGTCCTTGAACTGGCTTTGCATGGCCGCCAGGGCGCGTTCTATTGATGCAATTGCAAAAGCGTCCTGCGCCTCGCGTGTGAAGTTATATTTTTCCGCACAGCGCTCGCCAAAAACACCCATCATCAATTTGTCATCGGGGTTTTGCAGGCCGTCATAAAACATGTGGTCGAGGACTTCCCCGTGACCCATGCGGTAACCACTGCGGGCCTTTGGCAGGATGTAGGGTGCAAGCGTCATGTTCTCCATTCCGCCCGCCACCACGATCTCCGACGAACCCGCCAAAATCTGGTCATGCCCGATCTGGATGGTTTTCATGGCAGAACCGCAGGCCTTGTTGATCGTGACTGCACCTGCAGAGGTCGGGATGCCGGCCTTGCGCGAGGCGATTCGGGCGGGCGCCTGGCCCACACCTGCCGGCAACACGCAACCCATCAGCACATCATCGACGGCTTCAGGTTTCACGCCGGCTTGATCGAGTGCACCACGTATGGCCGCGGCGCCGAGTTCGTCGCAGGACACGGTGGAAAACTGGCCCTGAAAAGAGCCGATGGGGGTGCGCTTGGCACCGACAATGACGACTTTGCTATTCATTTCTCAAAACTCCATCTTGGTAATTGGTTTGCAATTCGGGATGCCTGTTTTCTACAGGCTGAGCAATTCACGGCCGATCAGCATTCTGCGTATCTCGTTGGTGCCCGCTCCGATTTCGTAAAGCTTGGCATCGCGCAAAATGCGCCCTGCCGGGTACTGGTTGATATAGCCATTGCCACCCAGCGTCTGGATGGCTTCCAGCGCAACGCTGACCGCACGCGAAGATGCCTGCAACAGGCAGGCCGCCGGATCGATGCGTGACCGCCGTCCGTCATCATAATCTTCGGCGATCCTGTAAACATAGGCGCGCGAGGACTGCAGGTCCGTGTACATGTCGGCCAGCTTGGCCTGCATGATGCCGAAAGAGCCAATCGCGCGGTCAAACTGTTTGCGTTCACGCATATAAGGTATGACCAGGTCGAGACAGGATTGCATCAACCCAAGCGGACCGCCGGATAACACCAGGCGCTCGGTGTTCAGACCTCTCATTAACAGTTTTACACCCTGGTTGACCTCCCCGAGGACGTTCTCTTCGGGTATTTCGCAATTCTCAAAAATCAGTTCGCAGGTATTCGAACCACGCATGCCAAGCTTGTCCATCTTGGGTGCGGTACTGAAGCCGGGCATGCCTTTTTCGACCAGGAAGCCGGTCATGCTCGCGGAACCTGAGTCCTTGTCGGAGGTTCGCATGTAAACGATCAGCACGTCGGCTTCCGGTCCGTTGGTGATCCACATCTTTGAACCGTTGGCCAGCCAGTGCGTGCCGTGCTTTTCAGCGCGGCACGTCATGGACCCCACTACGTCGGACCCCGCGCCGGATTCGGACATGGCCAGCGCGCCGACCAGTTCGCCCCTGCAGAGGCCCGGCAAATACTTCAGGCGTTGCGCATCGGTGCCGTTTTTGTTCAGGTTGTCCATGCACAGGTTGCTGTTCGCCCCGTAGGACAGGCCGACGGAGCCCGATGCCCTGGAGATTTCCTCCATCGCAACCACGTGGGCCAGATAACCGAGGTCCGAGCCACCCATCGCGTCGGGTATCGTCATTCCGAGCAGGCCCAGTTCACCCAGTTTTGGCCACAGATCCTGCGGGAAGGCGTTGTTTCTGTCGATTTCTTCAGCGCGCGGTGCAATTTCCTGCATGGCGAAGCGCCGCACGGTGTCACGCAGCAGTTCCAGTTCTTCACTCAAGGGCATTTGTACATGCATATATAAGCTCTTTTGTTAAGGTTGACGCTCATTGAATTCGGCAGACTTCGGGGTCAACGGTATAACCTGAGGATCATATCGCGGCCCTGTCTGCAATCCGCTATCAAAATCCGGATATCTGCGCGAGACTTGGCCGGTTCTGTCAAACTGTCCAGCGTCTCACGATGAGCAGGTTATTGTACCTGATTGCTGTTTTACAGGCATCCGGTCATAGCGCTAACCCGCGCCCCACGGACACCGGAGCGGCGACTCTTCAAACAAATTTTTCATAGAAAAATTTAAAAAGTGGTTGACAGAACTTTTTGAGAATGGGATAAAGCCAGCATGATAGTGCAATCACAACAGTCAGGGGTACGGCTTATGCAGGCAGTCTGTAAGGCTGGCATATCTGAATTTCCCTCTGCATTGCGTACAAACAGCGCACTTCTACTAGGCCTTTCAATTATTCCGGCACAAAGCGGGGTAGCTTAGATCGCCTAGAAGAACAGGATTCGAACCAGCAAAACCCCGCAACTGAAAAGAAGCGGGGTTTTTTTTTAAGTCAGCAGAATTTGCGAGCCATTTGAAAGCGAAGCCAGAGAAAATTCAGCCATGAATGCAACGAAACAATTGGCGCCCGCAATACGCAGCGGGTCTCAGATACTCATCGGGTCCCTCGAGCGTAACGGCGTCAAGCAAATATTTGGATATCCGGGTGGCACCATCATGCCCGTCTACGATGCCCTGGTGGGCTCAAGTCTGAAACACTATCTGTGCCGGCACGAGCAGGGTGCAGCGCTGGCTGCGGACGCCTATGGCAGGGTCACCAGGAAAGCGGGCGTGTGTATGGCGACCTCCGGACCCGGCGCGACCAACCTGGTCACGGGTATTGCCAATGCATTTATGGATTCGGTACCGATGGTGGTCATCACCGGTCAGGTGCCATCGGCCCTGCAGGGTACCGATGCATTCCAGGAAGTGGATATATTCGGTATCACGTTGCCGATCGTAAAACACAGTTACATCGTCCGTAACGTGGCCGATATTCCGGGCATCGTCAACGAGGCATTTCAAATTGCCCAGAGCGGCCGCCCCGGACCCGTATTGATCGATTTGCCCAAGGATATTTCCGCGGGCCTGGGAGAAGTCGTGTATGCGCCGCCGGTGAAGCTGCCCGCGGCGTTACCGCCGGATGCCGATGCCATGCGCAAGGCCGGCGAGATGTTGTCAGCGGCGAGGCGGCCACTGGTGATTGCCGGCGGCGGCATCGCCATCTCGGATTCGGTTGAAGTTTTCCGGCAGTTCATTGCAAGAACCGGTCTGCCGGTCACCAGTACGCTGAAAGGCCTGGGTGTCGTAGCGCCGGACCATCCAGGCTTCGTCGGCATGCTCGGCATGCATGGCAATGGCGCTGCCAATCACGCCGTACAGAACTGTGATTTGCTGATGGTGGTCGGCGCACGCTTCGACGACCGGGCGACCGGTCACCTGGCGCAGTTCGCGCCTTCGGCCCGCATCATCCACCTCGATATCGATGCCGCCGAGATTTCAAAACTGCGCAAGGCGGACGTCGCCATCGTCGGTGAGCTGGCGCCGGCACTGGAGGGTATCCGGCCGGAAAAAACTGCCAATCCGGGCTGGCGGGCGCAATGCGTGGGCTGGACGAAGGAATTTGCCTGGCGTTATGACGCACCCGTCAAGGGCATCTATGCCCCGAAATTGCTGCGCGACCTGTCGGCGGCGCGGCCTGAAGGAATGACCGTTACCTGCGATGTCGGCCAGCACCAGATGTGGGTCGCCCAGCATTGCCGCTTCAACGACCCGCTGGAACATATTTCCTCGGGCGGACTGGGTACGATGGGTTACGGCTTGCCCGCCGCCATCGGCGCCAAGATCGCCAAGCCTGAAGCCACGGTGGTGTGTGTTTCCGGTGACGGCTCGATCATGATGAACATCCAGGAACTCGCCACCGTCAAACGCTACGGGATCGACGTCAAGATCCTGTTGCTGGATAACTCGGCACTGGGCCTGGTACGCCAGTGGCAGGAGATTTTCTTCGATGGAAATTACAGCGAAGTCCATCTTTCCGATAACCCGGATTTTGCCGCGGTCGCGCGGGCCTTTGGCATCCAGGCGCGTAGCATCAGCGAGCCGGAAGAGGTCGGTGAGGCCCTCGATTGGCTTCTCAACACCGAATCCGCGGCGTTGCTGCATGTCACCATCGATTCGATGGAAAACGTATGGCCGCTGGTTCCACCGGGCAAACCCAATCACAAGATGATGCGGTCGAGCCCCTAGCAGTCTGTCGGACTTAACATGAACTACTGCGGAAAATCCGAATTTGGCCAGGATAAAGATCAAGGTACAACAAATATGAACCACACGTTAACAATCAGGCTCAGCGGCTCCGAAGGAGCGGTGATCAGGGCATTGGGACTCATTGAACGCCGGGGTTTCAGTCTCGACAAATGTTCAGTTGGAGAAATAGAGAGTAACAGCCGGATGATGGAAATCAGCGTATCATCCACGCGCCCCGGCGACCTGTTAAAACGCCAGCTCGAACGGCTACACGATGTTTACAGTGTAGAACTCAAGCCAGTGGTCATACGACCGCGTAAACCGGGCATACGCCCCGTGACCATGCCCGAAAGCAGGAGAATATAGATGAGCCGCAGGATTAAAATTTTCGATACCACCTTGAGAGACGGTGAACAAAGCCCGGGTTTCAGCATGAGCCTGGGTCAGAAGCTGCGGGTGGCGCGCGCGTTGGCGGACCTGAAAGTGGATATCATTGAAGCCGGCTTTCCGGCGGCATCCCCGGGTGATTACGAGGCGGTCCGCGCCATCGCAAACGAGATTCGCGGACCGGTGATCGCCGGTCTGTGCCGCACCATCCCGCGTGATATCGAACGTACGATCCAGGCGCTGGAACCGGCCGCCAATTCACGTATTCACACCTTTATCGCCACCAGCCCGATACATCGGAAGGTCAAGCTCAATATGAGCCGTGACGAGATTATCCAGCATGCCGTTAACGCCGTGAAACTGGCGGTGTCGGCTTGTAAGAATGTTGAGTTTTCGGCAGAGGATGGTATACGCACCGAAAGGGAATACCTGGCCGAAGTCCTGCAGGCGGTCATCGAGGCCGGCGCCACCACCGTCAATATTCCCGACACCGTGGGCTATTCAACACCGACGGAAATGTTCGATTTGTTCAGCTGGCTGAGCAACACGGTACCCGGTATCAAAAACGTCCACATGAGCACGCATTGCCATAACGACCTCGGCCTGGCGGTGGCCAATTCACTGGCTGCGGTCGAAGGCGGCGCAACGCAGATCGAATGTGCGCTGAATGGTATCGGCGAACGCGCCGGGAACTGCGCGCTGGAGGAGGTCGTCATGGCCTTGCGCACCCGCGCCGACCACTACGGCGTCGAAATTGGTATCGATAGCCGGCGCCTGGCGTCCGCCAGTCATTTGCTGGCCGCGGTGACCGGTAATTTCGTGCCACGTAACAAGGCGATCGTCGGCGAGAACGCATTTGCCCACGAGGCGGGTATCCACCAGCACGGCATGCTGGCATCACGGGAAACCTACGAAATCATGAAACCGGAAGACGTCGGTGTGCAGGATTCACAGCTGATCCTGGGCAAGCACAGCGGCCGCCACGCGGTGGTGGACCGTGCAAAAACAATGGGCTACGAACTCAAGGACAATGAGATCGAGGCCATCATGAAACGCTTCAAGGACTTGGCGGATGTTAAAAAGCGGGTATTTGATTCGGATCTCGAAGCCATCATCACCGGTTATGAGACCAGTACCATGGGGCCCTGGTCGTTGAACTGGCTGAGCGTGGTCAGCCGTGTCAACGGTGAAACCACGCCCTCGGCCTCGCTGACCCTGGCGCACGAAGACGGCACCACCAGCACGCACACGGGTGACGGCGACGGACCGGTCGATGCCATCGTCGAGGCGCTTGAACTGGTCACCGGAACCAAGATAGAAGTGCTCAGCCTGGCCATGCGCAGCATATCGCTGGGCGAAGACGCGCAGGGTGAAGCCACCATGCGGGCCAAGGTGGATGGCGTTGAGTACAGCGGCCATGGCCTGTCGACCGATATCGTTGCTGCCTGTGCCGAAGCCTTACTGGAAATCGTCAACCGTGCAATACGAAATGCCGAACAAGATAAGCAATCAAATGTGGCTTGAGAAAGGAAAACGGATGATGCCAACAAACTTTACCGTACCCGTTCCGCCGGGCCGCAAGACGCCGGAGGTGAGCCGTGCCGGCGCCTGAGTCCCTGTTTGACAAGCTGTGGCATTCGCACCTGGTGCAGGCGCAGGGCAGCAGCACGCCGGCGATCATCTATATCGATCTGCACCTGGTTCACGAGGTCACCTCGCCGCAGGGTTTTGACCTGTTACGTGAACAGGGCATCGGTGTGCGCAGACCGGAGCGCACGCTGGCGACGCTGGACCATTCAACCCCAACGCTGCCTCCGGGAAGTGATGGCAAGCGCCCGTATTACACGGAACAGGCACATCGGCAGGTGCAAACCCTGCGTGACAATTGCCGCGAATTCGGTATCGAACTACACGACTGGGACAGCCCGTTTCGTGGCATCGTGCACGTGATGGGTCCGGAAATGGGCGCCACGCAACCGGGTATGACCATCGTTTGCGGTGATAGCCACACCAGCACGCACGGCGCCTTTGGCGCACTGGCGTTCGGTATTGGCACCACCGAGGTCGGCCACGTGCTGGCCAGGCAATGCCTGTTGCAAAACAAGCCGAAAAGCATGCGCATCACGGTGAACGGCAAGCTCGGGGCGGGTGTCACGGCCAAGGACCTGGCACTGAATATCATCCGTCACCTGGGTATGAACGGTGGCACCGGCCATGTGATTGAGTATGCCGGCGAAGCCGTCCGCGGCCTGGACATGGAAGGCCGCATGACGCTGTGTAACCTGACCATCGAGGCCGGTGCACGCGCCGGTATGATCGCGCCCGATGCAACCACCGTCGACTACCTGCGCGGCCGTCCCAAGGCGCCACAGGGGGAAGCCTTTGAGCGGGCCGCCGACAAGTGGCTGCAACTGGCTTCCGACCCGGCTGCGGTTTTCGACAAAGAGATCACGCTCGACGCATCGGCGATGCGACCGGCGATAACTTACGGCACCGACCCCGGCATGTCTGTCGATATCGGTCAACCGGTGCCGCGCGCCGATAGCTTGAGCCATGAAAAAGCGCTGCAATACATGGGTTTCAGCGGTGGACAACGGATGAGTGAACGCAAGGTGGACGTGGTTTTTGTCGGCAGTTGCACCAATGGCCGTCTCAGCGACCTGCGCGCCGCCGCCAACGTGTTGCGCGGAAGACGTGTCGCCGGTCACGTGCGTATGCTGGTGGTGCCCGGTTCGGAAAGTGTACGCAAACAGGCAGAGAGCGAGGGTCTGGACGAGACTTTCAGGACGGCCGGCGCCGAGTGGCGTCTACCGGGTTGCTCCATGTGTCTCGCCATGAACGGCGACCTGGTGGCGCCGGGCGAATCCGCCGTATCGACCTCTAACCGGAATTTTGAAGGCCGCCAGGGCGCCGGCGCACGCACCATGCTCGCCAGCCCCGAAACCGCGGCGGCCTCGGCGGTGATGGGTTATGTCGCGAGTGTTTCAGATCTCGAAGCCGGGGAGGGCGTGTAATGCAGGCGATTACAACATTGACCGGACCGATACTGGTATTGCCGCAGGAGAACATCGACACCGACCAGATCATTCCTGCACGCTTTCTGACGGCAACGGATTTTGACGGTATCGGAGAACATTGTTTTGCAGACTGGCGCCTCGATGGCAACGGTGCGCCAAAACCGGGTCATGTGCTGAACGAAGCGCGAGCCCGTCGCAGCCCTATCCTCGTCGCCGGTCACAATTTCGGCTGCGGTTCTTCCCGCGAACACGCCCCGCATGCGTTGCTGGGGTTTGGTTTCCGGGTCGTGATCAGTTCGCAGATTGCCGATATTTTCAGGAGCAATTCACAGAATGTGGGTCTGTTACCCGTGGTGCTCGAAGCGGACCAGCATACCCGCCTGATGCAGATGGACGGTGCCGAGATAACGGTCGATCTTGAACAATGCAAAGTGGTTGTCCAGATGGCTGACGGTGCCGAACAAAACTGGCCATTTTCAATTGATCCGTTCGCCCGCCACTGCCTGTTGCGTGGCCTGGACCGGTTTGAGTTTCTCAGCGCAGCACAAGACGCCATCACGGCCTTCGAGGATAGTCGATGAACGCAAGAATCGTGCTTTTGCCCGGTGACGGAATCGGGCCCGAGGTGACTGCCGAGGCCGAACTGTTAATCAATACGGTGGCAGAGATCTTCGGTGTGAACATCGATTTGCAGACTGCGTTGATCGGGGGAGCGGCAATAGACGCCACCGGCGACCCGTTGCCCGAAGAGACGCTGGCGGCCTGCCGTGAAGCAACGGCGGTCATACTCGGCGCCGTCGGCGGCCCCAAGTGGTCCGACCCCGGCGCCAGGGTACGACCCGAGCAGGGATTGCTGAAAATACGCAAGGAACTCGGACTTTTTGCCAATCTGCGTCCGGTACGACTGCACCCGAAACTGCTCGGTGCAAGCCCGCTCAAACCCGAATACCTGGAGGGTGTTGACCTGATGGTGGTCAGGGAACTGACCGGCGGCAGCTATTTTGGCGACAAGCTGGAAGGTGACGATTTCGCATCCGACACCTGCACCTACTCACGCGAGGAAATCGAACGCGTGGTCAAAAAGGCCGCCAACATCGCGCGGCAACGCAGCGGCAAGCTGACCATGATCGACAAGGCCAACGTCATGGCCACCTCGCGCCTGTGGCGGCGGGTCACACAAGAGGTCATGCAGACGCAATTCCAGGACGTGTCTTACGAATTCATCCTGGTGGACGCCGCCGCCATGTACCTGATCACCAACCCCGCAAGATTCGATGTCATCGTGACCGAGAATATGTTTGGCGACATTCTCACCGATGAAGCGTCGGTGTTGGCCGGTTCCATGGGTATGCTGCCATCGGCCTCGCTGGCCGAAGGCAAGTTTGGTCTTTACGAGCCCATCCACGGCTCCGCGCCCGATATCGCCGGCAAGGGTATCGCCAATCCCTTCGGCATGCTGGCGTCGGTCGCCATGATGTTTGCCTACAGCCTGGATATGCCTGATGCGGCCGACCAGGTTGACCAGGCCATCTCGGATTGTATTTCTGAAGGTGAATGTACGTGGGATCTGGGCGGCAATCTGAGCACTGTTGAGGCGGGCGCCGCGGTCAGGAAAAGACTTGTTCAAAACAAAACTTCGGCGGTTGTAAATGCTTAAGATTGCACAGGAGTATTTACGTCGTTCGCTGACCGCGCCCCTTTATGACCTGGTGCGCCGCACCCCGCTCGACCACGCGCCGGTTCTGTCGGCACGTATAGGCCACAGACTGTGGCTCAAACGCGAGGATATGCAAACCACGTATTCATTCAAGTTGCGCGGCGCACATAACTGCATACGGCAATTGTCGGAAAAAGAGCGTAGCAAGGGCGTGGTCGCCGCCTCCGCGGGCAACCACGCCCAGGGTGTGGCGATGTCCGCCCGTGAACTCGGTGTCAAGGCAACGATATTCATGCCGGTGACCACGCCCGATATCAAGGTCCGCGCGGTCAGGGCGCTGGATGCGGATATCAGGCTTTGTGGCGATGATTATGATAAAGCCTGTGAAATGGCGATCGCGTTCAGTGCCGAAAGCGGTGGTTATTTTATCCACCCGTTCGACAATCCCGAGGTCATCGCGGGGCAGGGCACACTCGGTGTGGAGATAACCCAGCAACTCGAGACGCCGCCGGGTGTCATCTTCATACCGATCGGCGGCGGCGGGTTGGCTGCCGGTGTGGCGGCCACCGTCAAGGCGGTTTATCCACAGGTCCGTATCATCGGCGTCGAGCCCGAAGACGCTGCCAGCATGCACGCGGCACTGGTCGCCGGACACCCCGTGGATATCGGTACAACCGGTATCTTTTCTGACGGTGTCGCGGTCCGCAAGGCGGGCAACCTGACCTTTGAACTGTGCCGCGAACTTGTCGATGAGGTGATCATGGTCAGCGTCGACCAGGTCTGTGCCGCGGTCAAACTGATTTTTGAAGAAGTCCGCGCCACGGTCGAGCCAGCGGGTGCGCTGGCGGTTGCCGGCGCCATTCGCTACGCGGCCCGTGAAGCGGGGGACAAGCTGCCTGAGGGCGATTGGGTCGCCCTGCTCAGCGGCGCCAACATCAATTTTGACCGCCTCGGTCATATCGTCGAGCGCTGTGCCCTGGGTGAGGGAACCGAGGCCCTGCTGGTCGTGACAATTCCGGAACGCCAGGGCAGTTTCCTCGAGTTCTGCCGTATCCTCGGCGAGTCTTCCATCACCGAATTCAACTACCGTTTTGCGACCAGGCAGCACGCGCACATATTTGTCGGTGTGCGCTTGCAGGAATCGTCCAGTCATTTGCAGGAGAGGCTGATCGACGGCGGCTACGGGGTCAAGGACCTGTCGGATAACGAAGTCGCCAAGCTGCACATGCGACATCTCGTCGGTGGACGCTTACCCTCCACCGAACGTGAAAGACTCTATCGTTTCGAGTTCCCCGAACGCCCCGGCGCCCTGCTCGAGTTTTTAACGGTGCTGGCGGGCCGCTGGTCCATCAGTCTGTTCCACTACCGCAATCACGCGGCGGCCAACGCCCGGATTCTCGCCGGTTTCCTGGTGCCGGAGGAGGATGAAGACGCCTTTCACCGGTTCCTGGAAGAGACCGGTTACCCCTTTATCGATGAAACCGAGAACGTGGCCTGCCTGGAGTTCCTGTCCGCGCCGGCGAGCGCAAAAGGACCTCTGAAAGCCGCCATGGTCTGAACGGCGCGATGGTTGTCCAGAAGAATTCTACCGCTTTATTCCAAATGGTTATAAGTAACCACCGAATAAACGCTTGTTTTTTCACGGATTAGAAATTATGCTCAAAACAGAAATCAATTCATCAATGGAACAGTATTAGACATGTTAAGTCGGCAAGCCTCTGTATGCATGTGTATGTGTCCGCAGCCCCTGGGGGGTGTGGTCTGCTGATCTGTTTGTAAAATATTATTTGCAAAACCACCCGCCCAAAAGGCGGGTGGTTTTTTTTTGGGGTTTGAAAAATCCCGGATTTAATGGTGATGGAGTACGGCTGGATGAAACTGCAACAACTGCGCTACCTGGTGGCGATCGTCGATAACGGAATGAATATCACGGCCGTTTCGGAGGCGCTGTTTACATCCCAACCGGGTGTGAGCAAGCAGATTCGTCTGCTGGAAGAGGAATTATCCTTAAGCCTGTTTGTACGCAAGGGCAAAAGCCTGATCGGCCTGACGGACGCGGGTCAACAGGTGGTCAAACGGGCACGGCTGATCCTGTCAGAAACGGATAATATTAAGGCGCTTTCAAGCGAGTTGTCCGGCGAATTGAAAGGCGAACTGACCATCGCAACCACAGCGACACAGGCGCGTTACGTTTTACCCGACATGCTGGATGTCTTCCATCGTGAGCACCTCGGCATTGCCTTGCACCTCCACCAGGGCACGTCGGAGCAGATCGCACAGCAGGTGCTCGACAGGGAAGCGGACTTTGCCATCGCTTCGGGTCAGAGTGAACTGTTCGAAGATCTCGTGACCCTGCCGATTTACAGTTGGGAGCGGATTGTCCTGGTGCCGCGTGACCACCCGTTGAGTCTTCTGGAAGAACCCACGCTAGCCGATATCGTCACGTACCCGATCATTTCCTATACGTATTCATTCAACGAAGAGTCTTCGCTGGGACAGGTATTCAGCAACGCGGGTGTGGAACCTAACGTGGTGTTTACCGCGCAGGATCCGGACCTCATAATAACCTACGTGCATAAGGGCATGGGTATCGGCATTGTCTCCTGCATGGCCTACGACAAGCAGCGAGACAGCAGCCTGGTGGCAATCAACACTTTGAGCCTGTTCCCCAAGCTCACCACCTGGGTGGGTTTTCGCAGGGACCGTTTACTCAGTGAATACATGTATGAATTCTTGACCCGGCTGGTGCCAGGCGCAAACCGCGCGGGTATCGACCAGGCCATCCATGGCAATGCGGAGGGAGAAAATATCATTTCCTTTCCCGGCATCAGGCCGGTACAAAAACATCCGCTATTCGGTGATCAGTTCAGCGGCCGTTGCCTGGGTTCATCCTGCTGAATGCCGATCCGCCGCGTCGGCGGCTGTATCAGGCGCCTGGAATCGGTCCGGCTGATGCAGTCCGCACTCCCGCACCAGGCCAAAAAAACGGGTGTCTTCCTCGCTTTCAAGCGGACCCGGCGGTCGCTAGGTGTGATGGTCGCCGATTGAAACATAGCCCAGGTCATGCAGCGGATGCCGGGGCAGATCAAAGGCTTTGATGTAGGCGTGGATGTCCCGGTTGGTCCAGTCCGCGAGTGGATTGAGTTTCAGAACGCCACCCGGATGGGTCTGGATGACATTGATATGCCTGCGGCTGGCCGATTGGCCTCGTCGTATGCCGCTGAACCATGTGCCGGCCTGCAATTCATTCAATGCACGAATCATCGGTTCGATTTTGTTCATCTGGTTGTAACGTTCGATACCCTCGACACCCTGCTCCCACTGACGGCCGAAACGGGCCTCCTGCCACGCCGGTGACATCCGGGCGCTGAAGACCCGCAGGTTGAGATTGAACCTGTCCGTCAATTTTTCCACGTAGGCGTAGGTTTCGGGAAACAGGTAACCGGTATCGATGACGACCACCGGGATGTCCGGCCTGATCGTGGTCACAAGATGCAGCATGACGACCGATTGTGCGCCAAAACTCGAGGTCAGGATGGGCTGCGCAGGCAGGTAGTCCAGCGCCCATTGCACACGTTCAGACGCCGGTAACTGGCTGCGGTTTCTGTTTGCCAGCAACCCCATGGCCATGACCGGAGTGCTGGGTGTTGTCTACCGCACCATCGCCACGTACTTAGCCCACAAAGCGGGTTTCACAAAGTCCATGTCACAAACCGGCGCTGTGACCCTGATTCAGCGTTTTGGCAGTGCGCTGAACTTGAATAACCATTTGACGTGCATAGACGCACTAATGTCGCGGGCGCATGGATGCGCAGGAGCGACCCATATGATATTTCTGGATGGGGTGTTTTTTGACGCCATGCATTGCGACAAACCGTTTTTTCGTCGGGCTAAGGCACCCACTAGTGATGAACTCACCCAATTAACGCGCACCATTGCACAGCGGGTCGGCCGTTATCTGGAGCGACGGGGTTTGGTGGAGCGCGATACCGGGAACATTTTACTCACCCAGGACGCCGTGTGTGCTTCAGAAGAAGATCCGTCAAATTAACTGTTGGGCAGCTCCATTACCTATCGCATTGCAGCGGGGCCACAGCAGGGTCGCAAAGCTTCCGCGTCCTGCTCACGCCCCTCACCTACATCCATGTAGGCGAAGTCTATACCCTGCAAACTTTACCTGATATTGGATCAGACAATCTGGGCACGAACACGGTGGGAGAGGTTTCCGGATTCTCGCTACCCCAGGGTACCCTCTCTTGATGCTGCGCATCAATTCACCTTGTGCATGCAGGGGTGGCCACCAAGGCCAATGAGCGCGCCAAGCTGGAACGACTTTGCCGTTATATCACAAGGCCGCCGCTATCCACGAAACGGCTGTCGATGACCCGTAATGGCAGGCTGCGCTACGAACTGAAAACACCTTGGCGCAACGGTACAACGCACGTTCTATTTGAGCCGTTGGATTTTATGTTCAGGACGAACGGTATGTCGCGGGCGCAGGATGCGCAGGAGCGACCCTTGCCCGGTTGGTAGCACTGGTGCCTAAACCACGAGTGAATCTAACCCGATTTCATGGTGTGTTCGCACCCGAACAGTAAGTATCGGGCTAAAAGATAACACCGGCCAGACGGGGCAATCGTAAAAAGTGCCATACAGCTGATGATGCCGACCAAACCCACGCCGAGAAACGGGTTTCGATGACCGGTTTTTGCTCCTGCAAAACCGGCATACATGCCATCCCTGGCAATAACTTGGGCACAAAGATTGAAACGTGTCTTCGATATACCCCAGGGCACCCTCTCTTGATGCTGCGCATCAATTCACCTTGTTGACATTGAAACCTGTGACAAATGCGGTGGAGATGTACGCATCATTGCCATTATCGAAGACCCTGAAGTGATCAGGATCATACTTGCTCACTTGGATAATAAAGGATGATTGCTGCTGACAGCGTGTTGCCAGATTGTCGGGCATCACCAAGCTCAGCAATGGGTTTTCTGGTTTGAAGGAATCAACCCAATCTTAGCTCTGATTTACCGTTGCCAACATGGTGACTCTTTTCGCCCGATGCCAGGAAATGGCGTGAAACAGAGGCAGCATCCAGTTTTCACCGCTTTCAACGTTCAACTGGCGCTACGTTTCGTAGTGTATTGGCCAAAGTTTTGAGGAATTGAGAAGTTCAATATACGCTGATTTGATGGTAATACACACTCTTTAATGCGTCCTATACTCAGGCACGCCGATGATTCTGATGGTTTTATCAAGGATTGATGTCATGAGTTCCTGCCTTACCGGTAGCGATTGTGGGTTTGATTTTAAACCATCTGAGAGGACAAAATGACCCCAATCCAAAAAGTATTTGGAAGTTTTCCTGAATCTTTGCCTTGTTTCGCTTAAGGCGGATAGGAATTCTGCGATAACGGCGTAAGATAGTTTAGCAGTGCAAACTGGCCTATTTGGTTTCCCAGCTTGTTGCCTTCGATGGAGTCATAGCGGAAGTGGATCCCAAGATAAACCCGCGACATGGCGCACTCCATGGCCGCATCAGAAAAACTTTCAAAGGACCGTGTGGCAGGGTCCAACTCCAGCTTGGCCGACATCGGACCCGCAGAATCAACCTCAGGCGTGTACATCGTGAATGACAGATTCTCACCAAATGTGTCTGCCAACACTGTCATGGCAGCTGCACAAACCACACCATGCGCCGACGGATAGGTAGGAAAGGCATAGGTATGCTGGTGCAAATTATTCCAGTCCGGATCAGGCACAGTCGCAGGATTACCATCATTCGCAGCCCAGCGAATCGCCGTATAGGGCCTCCAGTGATTGTAGTAGAATTTATTCTCGAACACACTGACGTAGCCGTCGAAAATGCTCATATTGACGAGCGCGAACAAACGAGCCGATGACCATGCATCAATTTGTTCCTCGACCAACAGCTTGCGTGCCAGACGGTTGTGGGAATTTTCGGCAAAGTCCTTCCACCACATGGCCAGTTGACTTTGATCCGGGGTACGCTGGCTGCTTTCGTACCTTCCCACTTCTTTGACCTCGTTGAACGCACGGACATAAGCGTCGCTTTCGATGTGGGGTGGTGGCGGGGAACGCATCTGATCTGCAGAATTGAGCATGAACGGTCGTGCAGCGGCCCATCCCGAGCCGAACACGAAACCCTCCGGGGTGCCACTATGTTCATGAAACTCCGCGTATACACCGGGCCCCATGGGATGCCAGCGATACTCGGCCTCATCGTCCCAACCATCGCCTTCACGGGCGGCAAGGATGGCTTCGGCACTGACCGAACCAAGCGCTCTGCCCAGGGCCTTTCCCTCGCCGGAGTCGGCAAGATCAAGCCACCGGCCCAGCTTTTTCTGGAGTACTTCTTGTTGATCCGGATACTGACTGACAAATACGCTGTAACCTGCCTGTGCAACAGCAACCAGTGGATCAGCAAGCGGTTCCTGCCCCTGATAGGCATAGCCGGAATAACGGCGCTCAATTGCATTGAGTGCATCGTGCATCGCGATGTGCATCATCGCAGCAGTCCGTACACCCTTAAGCGTCAATAAGCCATCCTCTGCCACGGCAGTTTGGATGAGTGTCTGATTCCAGTCACTGATGGCCTCGGTGCCGCATTGCAAATCACAAGTAGATGGCCCGATCCCTGTTTCAGCCGCAACCGCTAGGATGGGTGATAAAACAACAAAAATGGACAAAACAAAGGGCAGAAATTTTCTGGACGCCTCCGCTGGAATTACAATTCGCACTTTGACACCTCCGATAAAGCGTTGAGCAGGCGTTGGTCAAAAGCATGTTGAAACGCCTGACACAACCGCAGTGTAACAACCGATAATGGCTCCTACTACTATCAAATATGTAGTGGACGAACCCGGTATTGGGTGAAATAATCTTTCGATGAAACGCGGATACGGACAGTATTGTCCCTTGGCACTGGCGGCAGAAACGTTGGGCGAGCGATGGAACTTGCTCATTATCAGCCGTCTTATCGATGGGTGTTCGCGATTTAACGAGATCCATCGCGGCATACCCCGCATCTCACCGACCTTGCTCTCAAAACGCCTTGATGAGCTCATGCGCGCCGGACTGGTCGAGCATAGAAAGTCCACGGTCAAAGCTGCAGCCCACTACAGATTGACAGCTGCAGGCCAGGATCTGGAACACATCATCGATCAGCTAGCGATATGGGGCCAACACTGGGCTCGTGACATGGTTGATGATGATCTGGAGCCGGCTTTCCTGTTATGGAGCATGCATACACGGCTGAACACCTCGCTGATGCCCCCCGGCCGCACAGTCCTCGAATTTAATTTTTCCGGCGCTCCTGGCGATTGTCAAAGATTCTGGTTGATCAACGACAATGGTTCCGTTGACATGTGTCTCAAGGATCCCGGTTATGAAGTGGACATCAGGGTAACGTCTGATCTACGGCTGTTTATAGAAGCCTGGCGCGGCATACGTAACTTGAAAAAGGAAATATATATGCAAAGAATTCAGGTAACGGGTATGTCGGACATGATCAGGCAGTTCCCTGACTGGCTGGCCCTCAGTTCGTTAGCAAGTCACCCACGCAAACGTCAGGGGCAGGAGCAGAAACTGACGCGGGTACCACGTCAAGGCTAGCCAGGTAGCGGCTCAGCCACTGTGTTTGCGCCGGGTTCAGGCCGTTCAGGCTACGTTGTATCTGCCTGAACTCCTGCTCACTGAATGGCGAACCTTCAATTCTGCGATTGTGTAACATGGCGCTGTACCGATGGGACGTGGTACAGACTTTAGATAAGCTTCGGGTGCTTGAGAACGAAGTTGTTGCTATGTCGACATAACGTTATGGAATATGAGCGCAGATAAAACGCTCCAGGAGTTTGACCTGGATAGGGTGCCAACCCCGATTGGCACCCTCCGGTTCACCGCGGACCGGTATAGGCTCATTCTATTTCGAAGCCATCTTCATCCAGGTGTTTGATGGGCATATCGAGTGCTTCCAGATCCGCGCTTACGGCCGCTTCATCACCCACAACGACAATCGCCATATTGTCCGGGTGGATCAGCTTGTGGGCCAGTGCGTTGAGTGTTTCCCGGTCGGTTTCTTTCAGGATGTTGGCCTGCTGGGTACGGTAGTTCAACGGCAGGTCGTAGCGTAAGATATTGCCCAAAAGTCCCAGCTTGTTACCCGGGGTTTCGTATTGCAGGGCATCACGCTGACCGATTGCCGAGCGCATGTAATCGTATTCCGCCTCATTCATGCCCTCGGCCGCATATTCCTGCAGTTCATTCAGTACTTCGCCAATCGAGGCGGCGGTGGCTTCCTTGTTGACATCTGTGGAGACCCGGAAGCTGCCGAATTCCGGTCCGCCGTCAAAGCCGCTGCGTGCACCATAGGTGTAACCCTTGTCTTCGCGCAGGTTCAGGTTGATGCGGCTGTTGAAGGTGCCACCAAGGTTGAAGTTGGCCAGGCCGGCCTTGTAGAAATCACCCAGTGCGTCGTACCTGATCGATGGCTGGGCCGTACGCAAACTCGACTGTGCGGCCCCTTCCTTGTTAACCAGGTACACCGTCCGGCCTTCGATGGCGGGGAGGTCATCGATGGGCGCGCGGTAGGGTTCGGTGACCTCGAGCGCCGCAAAACCCTGCAGTGCCGCGGTGATTTCATCCTGGGGAAGACCGGCGCTCAGGGTGATACCGGTCAAATGCGCTGGAAAATGCGCTGCGTAGTAGGATTTGACGTCATCCAGCGTGATCGACTCCACCGTCGAGGGTAAGCCATTCCCCGGATAAGAGAGCGGATGTGTAGAACCGTACAATACGGAGTTGATCGCACGTTCCGCCAGGCCTTCCGGGGTCTTGCGCGCGGCCAGCAGGCTTTCGATTGTCTGGCTCTTGACGCGTTCAAAATCCTCCTCTGTAAACGCCGGATCCAAGGTACGTTCCATCATCAGGGCCATGGCCTTGTCGAGGTGCTTGGTCAGGGTGTTGAGGGTAACGGTTGTTTCATACTGACCCGGACTGATATAGACGTTGGCGCCGATGCGCTCCAGTTCCTCGGAAAACGCCGCTGCGCTGTGTTCGGTGGTGGCCTCGTCCATCAAAGCAGCTGTGAGCGCGGTCAGGCCCGCTTTGCCGGCCGGTTCATCGCGCTGCCCCATGGCAAAGGTTGCACGTACGGTCACCGTCGGTGTTTCCGTGTTGGGTACTGCCAGCACGCGTACCTGGTTGGCAAGCCGCGTGTCCCAAATGGGGGGTAACTCGACCACCGGGTTGGTGCCGGGGACGGGTTGCTTGCTGCGATCGAAATTATCCTTAACCGGCCGAAGAGCCAGTTCGGCACCCTCGTCACCAAAACTATCAGGGATGATACGCTCCTGAAATTCGTAATTTTGTGGCGCTGCGGCCAACTCGGGATGGCCGTTCGGCACGATGCTCAGGATGACCGCGGGTTTGTCGGCAATGTACTGGCTGAAAACACGGTTGACATCCGCGATCTCAACATTCAGATAGCGCTGGATTTCATCACCTATCCCCGACGGGCTGCCGGTATAGGTCTGAAAGGACGCAAGGGTGGATACTTTGCCGGCAACGCTTTGCAGGCCGAAAATACGTCCGGATTCATATTGTGCCTTGAATTTTTGCAGGTCATCCTCCGATACTTCGCGGTTGGCGAACTCTTCCAGGGTTTCACGGATGGCCGTTTCCATTTCAGTCAGGGTCTCACCGGAAGTCGGGTTCTGAATAACGATGAACATAAACTCACACGCCAGTTCCCGGCAACGGTGACTGACGTTGGCCTGCACCGCGCGGCCAGTCTGGACCAGTCTCTGGTATAACAACGAAGCCTGTCCCTGTCCCAGGATCTTGGCGGCGGCGTCCAAAGGAGCCTCATCCGCGTGGTTGGCATAGACTGTCGGTATGATCATTGCAATCGCCGGAAGGTGGATATTGTCTTCGAGCGTCACGTAACGGTCTGCGTCCAGGTGTCCGGGTTGTTTGGGCAGGTTTTCGACCGCGGGGCCTGCCGGGATGGGACCGAAGTACTTATTGACCATCTCCAACGTGGCCATCGGTTCGATATCGCCGCCGATGGTCAGGGCCGCATTGTTGGGGCCGTACCAGCGCAGAAAGAAACGTTTGAGATCGTTGACGTTTGCGCGGTCGAGGTCTTCCAGCCAGCCGATGGTGGGCCAGTAATAGGGGTGGTCCTGTGGATAGAGGGCCTTACTGAGCGTTTCAAACGCGCGTCCGTAGGGTTGGTTGTCAACCCGCTGGCCGCGTTCGTTTTTGACCGTTTCACGTTGCGTCTCAAACTTTTCCTGGGTCACGGCTTCGAGTAAAAAGCCCATGCGGTCCGCCTCCAGCCAGAGTGCCGTTTCCAGTTGGTTGATCGGCAGGGTTTCATAATAATTGGTGCGGTCGGAATTGGTTGAGCCGTTGAGAGTGCCGCCGGCATTGGAAACCAGCTTCAAATGTTCTTCATCGGCGACGTGTGCTGAGCCCTGGAACATCATGTGTTCAAAAAAGTGGGCAAAGCCGGAGCGACCGACCTCTTCACGGTCCGAACCCACGTGGTAGGTGACGTCGACGTGCACCATCGGGTCGGAATGGTCCTCGTGCAGTATGACGGTCAGACCGTTATCCAGGCGGTACTTCGCATAGGGAATGGCAATGCCACCGTCATCGCCCTTGAATTCCTCGACCAGGGTGACACCGGCGGGCAGGGCGGGTTTCACCGTCGCCGCGGTGGGGGTTTTGGTATTCGTCTGGTCGTTGCATGCCATCAATGGCAGCAGCAGCATCAGGGCAATCAGTTTTTTCACAGTCACATCCCAATCGATGAAAATCAGCCGGTAAGGTTAACATAGCGGCATACAAGTAATGATCATGGACAGCAACTTTGCCGACAAATTCCGGCCGGTTTTTTTCGAACTTCAGTTTTTCAAAAATCGGCCAGCATGCATCAATGAGGGCTGACCGTGAATCACTCGATGATCTGCACCCCCTCGGCTTTGTGCGTGCTGACGGCACCAAGGATTTACCATTCGATGGCAACCCCGGTTCCTGCCAATGATTTTACGTGGGACAGCAGTGTAGCAGGCCGCTTTAATTGTAGAACGGACGATCCACGCGAACCAGCATCATCAGGGCTGCACCCAAAAGCGCAAATAGCCCGCCCAGCGCCATTGCAAAAGTCCATCCCAACCAGGCCGATACCGCCGGCACCAGCACCGAATTGAGTATGCCCATCAGGTTGCCGCCGGTATTCATGACACCGCCTGCCGTGCCGGCATAGCGTCTGCCTATGGCCATGCTGGTGGCCCAGTAGGCGCCCTCGGTTAACTGGTTGAAGAGGAAGCACAGCGCCAGCATGGTGACCGCGAGGTAGGCGCTCCCGGTGACCGACCCGATGATCAGCAGCACGCCGGAAACCACCATGCCAAATACCACGATGGAACGGCAGCCCCAGCGCAGTCCAAGGCGCCTGCACAAACGGTCGCATATCCAGCCACCGGCGGCGGCACCCACGGCACCGGCTATCCATTGGCTGGATGTCATGATGCCGGCGTCGCTGGCGGCAAAATCCCGTACGGTGACCAGGTAATAAAAGAACCAGTTAAAGGCATCGTAAAAT
Source organism: uncultured Gammaproteobacteria bacterium (assembly GCA_963801195.1). Taxonomy (GTDB): domain Bacteria; phylum Pseudomonadota; class Gammaproteobacteria; order Xanthomonadales; family SZUA-36; genus SZUA-36. Next base: position 612,143 of record CAWDDX010000005.1, read on the forward strand.
ACAAAGTTCATGCAGGCGTAACTGCTGGTCAGCAGCAGAATATCGCGGTTTTTCAGTAACTGTTTCCAATTGATGTCATTGTCCGCCACCTGTGGCTCGGGATCGGCCGGGTTTCCCGGGTTAAAGGAACGGCCCGCCCGGATCTGGGCCAGTTCAACGGCATTGACCGAAGCGTGCTGGCTTGGCCTGTCACGCGAATACCACCACCATAACAGGGCGGAAATAAAACCAAGCGGCGCCAGGGCGAGAAAGGCGGTACGCCAACCCCATTGTGCAATCATCCATACCAGCACCGGTGCTGCCGCAGCAAAGCCGAGGGTCAAACCGGTGCTGCTCAGACCCGTCGGGAAGGCCCAGCCACCAACCGGAAACCAGCGCTCAATACTGCAATTGATCACTGGGAATACCGGTGCGTGCACCATGCCGACAAGAAATCGCACCGTGATCAGGGAGACGAGGATGAAACCGGCCGAGCTTGTGGATGCCCCCGGGACCAGGCTGGTGGCGATGGTCAAAACAGCCCACAGAATGGCGATCACGGCCAGGCTTTTACGCGGTCCGAAACGGTCACCGATGATACCGCCGGGAATCTGAAACAGGGCATAACCAGTGGTGAATGCTGCCAGCACCCAGCCCCACTGTATTTCGCTAAGACCGAGGTCCGCGATCATGGCGGGCGCTGCGATGGATATATTTGAGCGCAGCACGTAGGAAATGAAGCTGACGAATATCAGTATCGAGAGTACGCGCCAGCGGATACTCGTGGCCTTGTTGTGCATGTTATTCCGGCCTTTGTCAGGGATGAATCAGCTCATATTAACGACAACTGCCGGCTGGCTGCCACTATGGATTTTCGTGGGCACCGCCGGCCACGGTGTCAATCCAGCGTCGATCCCCTGGCGAAAGAACATCAATGATCCGTGGGGCAAGCCTGGTAGCCGGTTTTTGGAATCCGCCTGAACGCAGTTCACCAACAATATTGATTGCCGCAAAGTTGGGGGTTTGTCATCATTAGCCATGCCGGCGAAATTGATGCGGCCCGCGAATAGAGCTGGAAGAAAACTGGACCATGCAATATGTCTAAAACCCCCATGGAAATCACGCTGCCGTCATGCTGGTATCTGGATGCAGATATTTTTGCGCTTGAGCGCGAACATATTTTCTTAAGGGAATGGCTGTGTATTGGCCGGCAGGAGGATATACCGGGGCCGGGAGATCACCGCTTGCTGGATATCCAGGGGGAGAGCATCATCCTGCTCAGAAACGGTGAAAACCGGCTGAGGGCGTTTTACAACGTGTGCCGCCACCGTGGTGCGCGCCTGTGTGTCGACGATGACGCGTCGCTGCTCAAGGGCGGTTTGAGCAGCAGGTTCATTACCTGTCCCTACCACGCGTGGGCCTACGACCTGGACGGGCAGCTCGTCCGGGCACGTGATATTCCCGAGGACTGTGACTTTGATGCCGGGAAAATACACTTGCACCCGGTCGGGGTGGACACCTGGGGCGGCTTCATCTTTATCCACATGACCCCGGCAAAGGCAGGGCCACTGGCGGCGCATGTGGCGCTGGTATCAGAGCGCTTCAAACGTTATCGCATCGAGGATTTGCGGGTTGGCAAGACGCTTCAGTACACGGTCGAGGCCAACTGGAAAGTGGTTTGTGAAAACTACAATGAGTGCTATCACTGCGGTCCGGTTCACCCCGAACTCTGCCGCATCGTGCCGGCCTTCCGCGAACAAGGGGGTGCCGGCCTCGAGTGGGATAGAGGTGTTCCGCACCGGCCGGGCGCGACCACCTTTACGGCGACCGGCACCACCAACCGGCGGACCATCCCGGGTCTGAACGAGGCTGAAAGAACCCGCCATTTTGGCGAGCTTATCTATCCAAACCTGTTCCTCAGTTTGTCATCCGACCACGTAGCGGTGTTCATGCTGAACGCCGACGGCCCGAACCGCACGCAGGTTACGTGCCACTTGTTGTTTGAGCCCTTTGAAATGCGGCGTCGGGGATTCAACCCGGCCGACGCTGTTGATTTCTGGGACCTGGTAAACCGCCAGGACTGGGAGATTTGCAAACGCGTACAGCAGGGCATGTCGTCACGCGTGTTCGAGCATGGGTTTTGCGCACCGATGGAAGACCTCACGCTGGACATCCGTAAATATGTCACCGAGCGGATCGGGCCTTACCTGCAGCAACCGGACGGATAATTTACCAGCCCTTGTAAACCTCGCCGGGCGGGTGATCGGCGATCTGGATATCTCTCAAATAACCGTGCCCGGCGCAGCTGTCGAGCTGTTGCGCGTATTGATGACCTGAATAAACGGCATGCACGATGGCGCCGGGGGCCAGCGCGTCACCGATACGGTCGACCGACTTGACCCCGGCATCGGCAAATGCATCATGCCTTGCCAGCAGTTCGTGGTAGACATCGTCGCAGGGTTGCCGGTGACCAACGACGACCACCGAGCGGACTTCCAACGTTTGAGCCGCCGACGTAAAAATGTTTTCGAGGCAGGCACTGTGTCCATCGAAATCCTTCAACAGGATTTGCGTGGTGACATCGATATTTCGTTCATGCAGGGCGCGGTGAACATAGGGCTGCTCATTGGTCATGAACGTCCATGCGGACGCGTGTCCCGCCGGTGTCGCGTAGCTGACTTTCAGGCCCCGGTCAGCCAGGTATTCGGCAACCAGGCCGCCCATGTAGTAATTGTCAAAATCATAGACCAGCACCGGGCCTTGCGGTAAACGGCCCGCTGCCAGGTCGTCCGGGGTAAATACCGAGGGTCCGTTCAAGCGGCCCACCGGGATCTCGAGCGAAGAGTACAGGAACCGTGTCCAGCGCGAACCGGTGGCAATCACCAGCCGGGAATGCTCCGAGGCGAGGAGGTCTTCCGCCGTCATTTCGCTGCCGGGGTACATGTCCACGTTCGCGAGTTGCTGAAGGGCCTGCAAACGGTAGTCCCGCACCCGTCCCCAGGTATTCAGGCCGGGCATGCTGGTTTCGAAGATCAAACGGCCGCCAAACTCCTCGCGGCGATCCGCCAGCGTGACCTGGTAGCCGCGCCGGGCTGCGATCAAAGCCGCTTCGAGACCCGCGGGACCTGCGCCGAGAATCAGCACCCTGTCACCACTGCCGGCCGCCTTGAATTTTTCGGGGTGCCATCCACGGCGCCACTCCTCGCCCGCCGTGGCGTTTTGCGTGCAGCGCACCGGCACGCCATCGTGCCAGCTGGAAATGCAGATATTGCAGCCTATACATTCACGAATCTCGTCGATTTTTCCGCTGCGAATCTTTTCCGGCAGGAACGGGTCGGCAATCCCCGCCCGCGCAGCGCCGATCAAATCCAGGATGCCCCGGCGCAACTGTGACAGCATCGTGTCAGGTGAAGTAAACCTGCCAACCCCGACCACCGGTTTATCGGTTATCTTCTTGACGAATTCAATCACCGGTTCGTGCGCGCCTTCTGGCCGAAACCTGGAAGCGCCACAATCGGTCGGGCTGGAATCCATTTTTACATCCCACAAGTCCGGGCAGTCTCGCAGCAGGGTCACCACTTCGTGTGCTTCCGATGCAAAGTGCTCACTTGGTTTGCCACGCAATTCCTCGAGGCTGATACGCAGTGCGACACCACAGGTGTCACCGACCGCGTCCCTGGTTGCCTCAATCAATTCCCGTACGAAACGCACGCGGTTTGCGACACAACCGCCGTACGCGTCGGTTCGGTGGTTGTATTCCTCGAGCAGAAATTCATAGCCGAGATAACCCATACCGGCATAGATATACACGATATCGAAGCCCGCCTGCCGCGCCCGTTTCGCAGCCGCTACCTGCCACTTGATGACATCGCGGATATCCTGCGCGTCCATGATGCGCGGACGTTGATTGCCCATGAAGCCGACATGCGTGGCTGCCCACGGTATGCCTGAAGGGGAATAAGGCGTTACTCTCGAGGTACGGTTCATCACCGACGCACCACCATGCCATAACTCGATCGCCGCCAGGGCGCCGTGTGCGTGGACGGCGTCGGTCATCATCGCGTGAGAGCGAATGTCGTTGTCATCCCAGAGACGGCCGAACGGCAACGGGCTGTCATCTGAAGTAGGGTGCGTTGAGACCGCGCCGGTGGTCACGACTCCCCAGCCGCCTTCGGCTTTCATCGCACGGAAAGCCGCCCTCACCCTCGGGTTGGCCTCGGTCATGCCGCTGGCGTGGGGGACCTGGTAAAAGCGGTTTGGCGCCGTCACGGGTCCAATCTGAACCGGTTCGAAAAGAATGTCGTACTTTGATGACACGCTCATTGACAGGACTCCTTCAGCAAGTACACACACAAGGCGTCCATTATTCGGGTCATCACCGGATTTTTGCCGGTGCCCGGGAACGCTTTACCCGACCCACGTATTGGTTTATGTACCCAGTACCGGGCACAACCACAGATACGGGTGTTAAAGAAAATACCCTTTTCAGCCAGACTGTAACCTGCGACCAGCGAGACAGGGAATCGCCGCGACCAAGATTAGCACAGCGGCGTTAACGTCACGATCATGGACAGCGTCATTCGTGGCCAATTCCCGGCTGTTCACTTCCAGTTCTGTTTTTCTGAATATTCAGCCAGCATGCATCTATCCTAATTGTGCTTGCGGCTTGCTATAAAAATTCGTTTTTAACTAGTAATGCGAATACCGAACCGCCTGGCACAGTCTCTGCGAATGCGTCTGGAATGGGTGATCCCTACTTCGTCATGCGGGTGGTCCTGGTGCGTGCACCGGCCTGGTATACACCTGATGGCGGGTAAGAGGTATGATTGAAACGACAACCCGGCCTGGCTATGGGCTTTGAAATCTTTTAATGAAGGTGACTTTGTATGAATAGAATGAATTTGAGTCTGCGTCTGGCCACACCGCTATTTTTCCTGCTCGGGACGATGTCGGCGCTGGCCATGGATTGGCCGCAGGAAATTACCGCGCCCGAAGGGACGATCGTGGTATATCAGCCTCAACCGGAAACACTGGAAGGCAATATTCTCACAGGTCGCGCTGCCATTTCATTGCAGCTTAGCAATAAGGATGAACAAGTATTCGGCGCCATGTGGTTCAGCGCGCAGATCGACACTGATACCGACACTTCAGTCGTTATTGTACGAAATGTCAAGGTTGAAAAAGTCAGTTGGCCTGACTCGAAAGACGCGGGTGAACAACGCTTTACCGCTATTGTTGAAGCAGCGGTACCCGAGTCGGGTTTTGAGATTTCACTGGAACAGTTATCCTCGAGCCTCGAAACCGCGAAAATCGAACAGAAAAGCCTCGAAAACCTGAAGATGGACCCTCCGGAAATCGTATTTAGCGAAACACTCACGGTGCTGATGCTTTTCGAAGGCAAGCCGCGTTTCTCCCCGATCGAGAACAGTCGCTACGAAAGCGCGGTCAATACGCCCTTTGCCGTGGCCCGCAATGCAAAAACGGGCATGTGCTACCTGAGTAGCGGAACATACTGGTATGAGGCCAAAGATCCAATGGGCCCGTGGGCACCGACCAGTTCACCACCTGACGATCTTAAACAGATGATTCAGGATGATGAAAGCGAGGCGGGTGCGCCTTCCACACCACCCGCAGTCTTGGCGGTTTCAGTACCCACAGAACTGATTGTCAGTGCCGGCAAGCCCAACTGGAAGACATTGCCCGGCGGTGACCTCCTGTACGTGGAGAATACGGAAACCCCGTGGCTCCGTGAATTGTCCACCAACAATATGTATGTGCTTCTTTCCGGCCGTTGGTACCGTTCCAAGTCACAGTCCGGGCCGTGGACATTTGTCCGATCCGATGAGTTGCCCCCGAGCTTCAGTGACATTCCGCCGGATTCCGATATCGGTGGTTTACGGGTTTCGGTCGCCGGCACCGATGAAGCCGAAGATGCCCTGATGGATGCTGCCATTCCGCAAACGGCCGCGATCAAGCGCAGTGAAGCATCGTTGACGGTTGAATACGATGGCCAGCCAAAATTTGAGAAAATCGAAGGTACCGACGTCAAGTATGCGGTCAACACCGCTGCCCAGGTCCTGGAGATTTCCGGCAAGTATTACGCCGTCGATAACGGCGTCTGGTTCACGGCAGGTTCTGCCGGTGGCCCCTGGGTTGTCGCCGATTCGATCCCGAATGACGAGATCAAGACCATACCCCCCAGTTCACCGGTTTATAACACCACCTATGTCCAGGTATACCAGTCGACCCCCGAGGTGGTTTATGTGGGTTATACCCCTGGCTATATGTGGTCGTATCCTTATTATGGCGTACCCGTTTATGGCACCGGCTGGTATTACCCGCCCTATATGGGCAGGTATTATTATCCGCGTCCACCGACCTGGGGTTTACACGTGGGCTACAACCCGTGGACGGGCTGGAACTTTGGCGTCAGCTGGGGTTATGGCTTCCTCAGGGTGGGTATGGTCTGGGGTGGTGGTTACCATCACAGATATCATGGTTGTTGCGGCGGCGGTTGGTACGGGGGCGGTTATCGTGGCGGCAACAATGTGATTATCAATACCGGCGATATCAATATTGGCAACAAAGTAAATATCGGCAACCGCAATAACGTCAATAACCGGATGGCCAGCAACAACTCGCGGAATATCTACGACCGGCCGGAGAACCGCAAACGCAACGCTGACAAAGCGACCGTGAAACGGGATTTGCAACAGGCCCGGCCCGCAAATCGCAAGAACAATGTTTTCGCAGACAAGAACGGTAACGTGGCAAGGAAAACCAAAGATGGTTGGGAGTCCCGCAGTGACGGCGCCTGGAAGTCCGATAAAGCCACCTCCGGTAACCTGTCGCCTGCCAATCGTGACCGGGCGACCCAGCAGGCGCGCGACAGGGTTCCCCAAGCCAAGCCAACACAGGCCAGGCCGACTCAGACCAGGCCATCCATTGACCGGCAGGGTTTGAATAACGCAAACCAGGCCAGGCAGAGAGGTGCCACGCGTGAAATGTCGCGTCCGGCGCCACGTGCGCAACACGGCCGGCGGCGCTGACCCCTATTGCTGGCGTGCATCCTGGGGGAATTCCCCCAGGTAAACTTCGATGGACTGCGGGCTGCCGCAGAGAAAAATTTCGTCGTCTTTTTGGATCAAAAAATTATCGTCGAATTCGACCAGAACTTCACCACTACGCGCGACTGCGACGATTTTACAACCGAAGCGTTCCAGCAATTCAACGCGCCGGGGGTGCTGACCTTCCAATCCATTTGCCTGTAAGCGGTTGACCCGTAATTCGGGTTCAACCTCGATATACTCTTCACCCAGTAAACGGGAGGCAAGCAATTCACCCGCAACCCGGTCAACCGATAGTGCAAAGTCGGCACCCAGGCGGTGTAAGCGGTCCACACTATGGGCCTGGTTGACCCGTGCAAGCAGTGGTACATCGGGCAGATAGTCCCGCACCACCGTGGCAAGAAACAGGGTCTGGGTATCGTTGCCAATGGCCAGGATAATAGCCGAAGGTTTGCGTGCTGCCATCAGCTTCAGCACATTTGAATCCAGCACATTGCCGACGATATCCACACCTTCCACATCCCGGTCGCTAACCACCACCACCGGTTCCTGGGCGTCTCGAAGCATTTGGGCGACTTTTCTGCCCACCCGGCCGTTGCCGCAGATCAGAAATGGGCCACTGCGGGTAAGCGGTCGGGCCAACTCGCCGAGATGGGCAAGAGCAGCGTGGCTGCCTATGCAAACCATTACACTGCCAGCAGCAATTTTTGTATCGGCCGGTGGCAAGTCGATAAACTGTCCGGCCGACCACATGCCGATAACGTTGACACCATGTTGCCACAGCTCTGCCTGTTTAAGTGTTTGCCCGGCCAACGTACTGTCATGTTGCACCCTTAATTTATACACGCCGACCTGCTCACCCAATTCCTGTACGCCGCGTACCCGCGAGGTAACCCAGCGACTGGCGCGCGCTGCCAGGGCCTCGGACAACAAGTGCCGGGGTGTGAATACTGCCGTGGCCCCAACGTGCTGCATGGGCAGGCGATGTTGAGGCGTATCGGCGAATGCGAGGATCTGGCCGTTAAAACCCTGTTCGCGCATCAACATGATTAAAGCGGTGTTCTCTTCATCATTGCCGTTGGCGACTACCGCTGAAATATGATCGATTGCATCAACAGGCAGACTGTCTTCTACCAGGTCCAGTAACACAATCGGCAGACCGCGCTGCTGGACATCACGGGCAGCAGCCCGGGTCTGTTCAAGCACCACGAACTTACGTCCATGGCGTTTCAACTCTTCAATCAATGAAGCGACTGCCGGAGAGTAGTGGAATATCAGGACGTAATCTCTGAGTTTTGGCAACACCTGGGGTAAGCGCGCCTCGAAACGTTCCTCGAAGTATGGCAGCACATAAAACGGGAGTATCAAAAAGAGCAAAAACAGACCGCTGAATTGGGTCAAAATCACCAACACCACCATCAACGGGTGTTGCCAGCTGGAATCGGCACCGTAGCCGGTCGTGGTCAGGGTTTCAGCGGCCCACTCCAAAGAAGCCAAGAAGCTCCGCGGGCGATGTTCAAGGAAAGTTTCGCCAAGCATGTACATCAAGGCAAAACCCAATACGGTCGACACCAGGATGATCAGCAAGAGAAACAGACCACGGGTTGAACGGCTCATTGAAGTCTTCTGAACGGCCATGACGTTCACCTTTTTCGACTTAACGAGACTCAATTATAGCTTGGAGACACCCGTTTCATCGCGCGTAATTGGTTACGCGCCCTGGCGACCGGGTTTTAAACGTGCGTAAGGTGTTACGCACCCTGCAATATCAGGGGCTTACCTGGGCCGTATTGACCGGGTTTAGCGCCAGCGCCCGATGCAAGTCGTCGATGCTGGCGATCCGTGGACTGTGTGCACCGACGATGGTTTTCACATCCCAGCCTTGTTGATCAATCACCGCCGCGAGGTGTTTGGTCACCGGTTGCGCCGGCACCATCACGCCATTGGTCGGGTTCGGAAAATGATCGGCTTCGAACAGGATGCCTTGTTCGGGTAACCAGGCCACCAGCAGGTGCGCGGAATGCGGCGTGGGACCGATATCAACGATCTCCAGCGTGCGGCCACCATCGTCAAATACGTACCTGTCCTCCACCAGTTGCACTTTCAGCGCAGCGGCGTCGGTGGCGGCGGCGCGTATCACCGCCTCTTGCTCTTTCACGGTCAGCACCGTTGCGTCTTCGGCCTGGTACGCCGGCACACCCAGCACGTGATCGTTGTGGTGATGCGTCATCACGGCGTAGCGGATGGGTTTGTCCTTGACCACTTCGCGCAATGCCTTGATACGATCCGGAATACCGGCGGTGCCTCCAACGGCGATCACGTAGTCGTTCATTTCGACAAACATAGCGTAGGTGGTGCCGGCGCCGACCAGAAATACCCCTTCCTGCACTTCCTGGACTTCAACATCGGTGGGCGCGGGCGGTGCCGCTGCAAGCTGTTCAAGGCTGTCCGGTATCAGCGTGTATTGTTCAACGGGCTGATTGACCTCGGTGGACAGGATGTTGATATCGAGATTTGGCTGGTCATTGACGAGCAGTTTGAACGTCTTGCTGAAAGGAATGCCGTCAACGGTTTCATAATTCGTGAAACGGTAATCGACCTGGCCAAATGGCGGCAAGACGCGTTCGCTGCGGCTGAGAAGGTGGGTTTCCCTGTCAAAATACAGGCTCAATGCCGGGCCAACCTCCATCACCAGGGTGATGACATCGTGTGGCCGGCCGTCAAATTCAACTTCACCCAGCCAATGGGATGTCTGGCGGCGATTCTGTAATTGCTTGACCAGTAGCGGTGCAGTCACGCGTATAAACGGGCCGGAAGCGGCGTTGAAGTCCGGCTCGGCAATCGGTGTGACGGTGCCGGCGCGGTAATTGATCTGCCAGCCTTCCTCTCCCTTGATGATCTGGCTGCCATCGAAGTCAAACCCGCCACCGCTGCCGGAGTTTCTGCCCACAAACACGTTGTCTTTAAAATCAATTGCGGAAAAACTCATCTGCTCGTTTTCATCCCAGGGTGGTCCGGGCGAACGGCTTTGATTGGTGGCCCAGGTGGTAAAATGGCTTTTGCGTGCGATGCTGTTCAGGTTTGCAACGGCCTCGGCGCCGCCATAGGCTTCGATGGCCGCATCGATGACCTCATTGGCGCGGTTGACCGCTTTCAGTGGCAGGGTGTCCTCGGCGGGTACCAGAGATGTTGCCAGCATCAGGCTGGCGGCCAGGGGTATAACAATCAGCTTTTTCATCGAAACTCCTCGATCATTGAAAACAGGGATTGAGGAGCCGGCCCCTCTGACCCGCATTAAACGGATACCGACAACACTCAAAGTCCAGTGTGAACTGCGATGAAGCGAATGTCGTTGGCTATTCGATAAGCGGAAACACGGGTGCGACAAAACACGCCGGCTGCGCAATCCCTGCACAACCGGCACAGGTAGAAGCCTGCGTAACTTACAAGGTGCAGTGGGGCCTTTCTTTGAGGCGCTCGAGATATTTCAACAGGTGAGGTTGTTCATTCAGCAAGCCTGCAATCTTGCCCCAGTTCAGAGTGAACCCGACCAGGATATCGGTCACGGAAAAACGGTTGTTGACCAGGAAACCGGTGCCGCTCAAAACACTTTCCAGCACACCGGCCGCGTGTAAGAAGGCCTTGTTGTTTTGTTCGAAAAGGGCCGAGATGCGTTCCTCTTTCGGTAACACGAAGGTATTCCTCGCATTGCTCCACAGGTAGGCTTCCATTTCGGTCAACGCGAAGCTCACCCACTGCAAATGCAGTGCGCGATCGCGTGTGCCCGAGGGGGCAATCAGGCCCTTTTCCGGCACCAGGTCAGCGAGGTAAGTGCAAATGGCCGCGGCCTCGAACAGGGGTTCGCCGTTGATCACCACCGCGGGTACCTTGCCCATCGGGTTGATCTTGTTCAGCTCTTCGCTGTGCAGGACTTCAATACCGCTAATGGCGCGGAACTCGAGGTCGCATTCGAGCAGCGCCCAGCGCGCCTGTTTTGAACGGCTGGGGCCGTATTCATACAAGGTTATTTCCGTCGCCACGTGATGGTCCTTTTGGATGCGAAAATGTTTTGTCGATAAACAGGGGAGGCATCATACCGTTTATCGGGACTGGAGGTGAGAAAAGTCAGGATACCGAAAAGTCAGGAGAAAAGTCAGGACACCCACGAATGGCGCTAAGTTAAGGGTGTTTATCATTTGGACCATTAATGACTTAACCCATATTTGAAGCGGAATTGGCCACTGTAGATATCCTGCAAAAATGGCTTAACTTAGCGCCATTCAGGACACCCACAACTTTCAAAAAAGTCAGACAAAAAAGTCAGGACACCCACAACCTTTCACGTTTGAAGATGTGGGTGTCCCGATTCATTCTCGAGCGGATAACGTCCGCCACTCTGTTCGACAACCACGATGCGGCGATAGACGCGGCTCGCCGCCGGCGCCTACTTGATGCGAACGATGTACTCGTGAGCGATCGTCAATTCCTCGAGTGCGATGTCTTTGTCATCCGACTTCTGACTCGGCCCCACAACCTTCGACGGCCAGCCGTTTTCGAAATGCCACACCGCTACCGGTTGCATGTCCTGGTCGTACATGATGATGCTGCCGTTCATACGCGCATTTTCAATATCGCCGTCTATGACCATCTGGCGCCAGTCCCACAGATCGGTATTACCCGATATGATGCCGCGTTTAAGCGTGATGTTGGAGTACGTGTGCCGGCCGGGAATTTTCCTGGTCACCTCGCCCGATTCGCTCCCTTCGCGATACTCGACGACATCGGTTTCGGTGGCGAGACCGGAAACTTCGGTAAACCCGCCGAGCCTTGTGCCATCGATGACCACTGTGAAGTTGAAATTGCCGTAGGGTGAATCCTTGGCCTGAACCGGCGCCGCTATCAGCGCGGTGCCCGCGACAAAAAGCAAAACGGTAAGTGTTTTGATGATACGCATGGTATGTGCCCTCCATTGGTTCCGTGCGTGCTTGTAACATACTGAGTATAGATAAGAAGTAGGCCATTTGCCGGAAAGTTCAGGTGCCGGGATACAGGTGGAGTTGTACTTCATTGCCAGGCTCTATAGCTCGTTTTGTTTCCCGGCAATTACTTTACGTTAACGTAAACGTAATGTATCCTAGTGTATGAATTTCAAAAGGCCGAATTAACCGGCTTCCAAGAGCGATCCAAATGAAAAAAACCTACGGCATCAGCGAACTTGCGAACGAATTCGGGATAACCACCCGGACCATTCGCTTTTATGAAGAGAAGGGTTACCTCGCACCGGCACGGGAAGGCACGCGGCGAATTTACAGCCAGGCCGACCGCACCCGGCTAAGATTGATCCTGCGCGGCAAGCGCCTGGGTCTGAGCCTGGATGAAACCGTCGAGATGATTCATATGTACGGTTCGCCACAGGGCAACCGCAAGCAACTGGAAATTTTTATGGCCCGGATCGAGGAAAAACGCGTTGAGCTTGAACGCAAACAAAGAGACCTGGAGGTCATGCTGAATGACCTGCAGAGCGTCGAAGAACAATGCCACGTCACCCTGGCAGGATTACGGTAAACAGTATGAGCAAACCACTTAAAAAAGAATCAGGCACTGTGCCTTCGGCATCTGACAACAGCGCAGTCACGGCGCCCGGTGTCCGATACACCGCTGCGCTTCGTGACGGCAGCGTCATTGTTTGACGGCCACGATGCCGCCATCAATATCATGCGCCGGTTGATCCAGGCGCAGGGCTGCGAAGTCATCCACCTCGGCCACAACCGCAGCGTGCTGGACATCGTCCGCGCGGCCATCCAGGAAGACGCCGACGCGATCGCGGTTTCCTCATACCAGGGCGGGCACAACGAATTTTTCCGCTTCATGATCGATCAGCTCAAAGAACGTGGGGCAGGGCATATACAGGTATTCGCCGGCGGCGGCGGCACCATCACGCTGGATGAAATCAAGGAACTCCAGGCCTACGGCGTCAACCGCATCTACCACCCCGACGACGGCATGCACATGGGTCTCGTGGAAATGATCCATGACGTGGTTGAACGCGCGGCCGAGCATCGGCAACAGCCGGTATTTCCGTCCAGTTTGCGCAAGGACAACGCCAACGATGTGGCGCATATGCTGACCGCGCTCGAGGCTGGACTGTTTGGCGACGCCGAGTTGAAAATGAAGCGCCATGAATGGGCCGGTGTCAAAAAACAGGCACCGGTAGTCGGTATAACCGGTACGGGCGGTGCGGGCAAATCTTCAGTCACCGATGAATTGCTGAACCGCCTGTTGACCAGCTTCCCCGACAAGCGTATCGCCGTGCTGGCAGTCGACCCGACCCGCAGACGCACCGGCGGCGCCTTGCTGGGTGACCGCATCCGTATGAACTCGTTGCGTTCCGAGCGCATTTACATGCGCTCGATGGCGACCCGCCGGCAGCACATGGCCACCAGCGCGATGTTGCAGGACGCCATCCATTTTTTGAAATCGGCCGGTTTTGACCTGGTCATCGTCGAGACCGCCGGTATCGGCCAGTCCGATTCCGAGATCGTCGATATGGTCGATTTATCCTGCTACGTGATGACCTCGGATTTTGGCGCACAGAGCCAGCTTGAAAAAATCGACATGCTGGATTTCGCCGAACTGGTCATATTGAACAAGTTCGACAGGCGCGCTGCCGAAGACGCGTTACGCGACATCCGCAAGCAATGGAAACGCAACCACCTGGCCTTCACCATGGACGATGACGACGTGCCGGTTTACCCGACCATCGCTAGCCAGTTCAACGACCCCGGCATCAGCTGGATGTTTGTCAACTTACTGCGGTTGTTACGTGACAAGCTGGGGTTGTCCGAGTCGGAATGGACGGCGGATATCGACACCTCGGTGCGTACACCCAAGTCCACGGTGCTGATCCCCGGCAGCCGCGTCCGCTACCTGGCCGAAATAGCCGAGCAGGGCAGGGATATCAACAAGGACATTGAGCGCCAGGCGCAGGCCGCCAGCCTCGCGCAGAGCTACTACGACTGTCTGAAGGATATGGGCGACCCGGTGTTGCCGGCTGCGTTTGACTCGTACCCAACAGACGCGCTTTTGGGTTCTGAGAATCTGCGGAATGTTGTAAACCCTGCGCCGAGTACTGGCGGTGCTGCGGCAGAACAGGATGACGAATTACGTCAACGCGAAGCGGACTCGTTGCGTCTGCTGCGCCAGCGTTACAACGCGGCCATCCAGGAATTGTCCGCGGAGGCGATCAAGCTGCTGAAGGAATGGCCGGCGAGGAAAGAGGGCATCCGCACCGAGCAATATTCTTACGAGGTCCGTGGCCGCGAGATTACCGGCAGCAATTACCGCGAGAGTCTTTCGAGGCTGCAGATCCCCAAGATCGGCATGCCTCGCGACCGCGACTGGGGCGATTTATTGTCGTTTCTGATGCGTGAAAACCTGCCGGGCGGCTACCCGTACACCGCTGGTGTGTTTCCATACCGCCGCGCGGGCGAGGACCCGATCCGCATGTTCGCGGGTGAGGGCACACCGGAGCGCACCAACCGCCGTTTTCATTACCTGGCCAAAGGTCAGCCTGCCAAGCGCTTGTCCACCGCGTTCGACTCGGTGACGCTGTACGGTGAAGACCCGCACACGCGCCCGGATATTTATGGCAAGGTCGGTAATTCAGGGGTTTCCATCGCCACGCTGGATGACATTAAAAAGCTCTATTCGGGTTTCGACCTGTGCTCGCCGAACACCTCGGTTTCGATGACCATCAACGGCCCGGCGCCAATGATCCTGGCGTTCTTCATGAACGCGGCGATCGACCAGCAGGTGGAAAAACACCTGGATGAAACCGGCGGCTGGGACAAGGCTGACAAGACCATCAAGAACTACTTTCGACGAAGGCCAGCCCGTTTATGCCGGTGAATTACCTGAGGGCAACGATGGCCTCGGCCTGCGGTTGCTGGGTATTACCGGCGACAAGGTCGTGGACGCCAAAACCTACGCCCGCATCAAGAAGGACACCATCAGCAAGGTGCGTGGCACCGTACAGGCCGATATTCTGAAGGAGGACCAGGCCCAGAACACCTGTATCTTCTCGACCGAGTTCGCGATGCGCATGATGGGCGATATCCAGCAGTACTTCGTCGATCACAAGGTGCGCAATTTCTACAGCGTATCGATCTCCGGCTACCATATCGCCGAGGCCGGCGCGAACCCGATCAGCCAGCTGGCGTTTACCCTCTCAAACGGCCTGACCATCGTCGAGTACTACCTGGCCCGCGGCATGCACATCGACGAATTCGCGCCTAACTTAAGCTTTTTCTTCTCCAACGGTATGGACCCGGAATACACCGTCATCGGCCGTGTCGCCCGTCGCATCTGGGCCCGCGCGATGCGTGAACGTTACGGCGCCAGCCCGCGCAGCCAGATGCTGAAGTACCACATCCAGACCTCGGGCCGCTCGCTGCACGCGCAGGAAATCCAGTTCAACGACATCCGCACCACGCTGCAGGCGCTCTACGCGCTTTTCGACAACTGCAACTCGCTGCACACCAACGCCTACGACGAGGCGATTACCACGCCGACCGAGGAAAGCGTGCGCCGCGCCGTGGCGATCCAGATGATCATCAACAAGGAACTGGGCCTGAACTTCTGCGAGAACCCCTGGCAGGGGAGTTTTATCGTCGATGAACTGACTGATCTGGTGGAAGAAGCCGTTTACAAGGAGTTCGAGAGCATCTCCGAACGCGGCGGCGTGCTGGGCGCGATGGACACCATGTACCAGCGCAGCAAGATCCAGGACGAGTCGATGTATTACGAGCACAAGAAGCACGATGGGAGTTTGCCGCTGATCGGGGTGAATACCTTCCTTGGCGGCAAGGAGAGTCATGCCGGGGGTGGGGAAGTGGAATTGATGCGTTCGACGGAGCAGGAAAAGGACCAGCAGGTCAGGAATGTCAGTGATTTTCGGGGATTTCACCAGGTGGAGGCTGAGAAGCACTTGCTCAAACTGCAACAGGTGGCACGTGACAGGAAGAATACCTTTGAGTCACTGATGGATGCAGCCAAGGCTTGTTCGCTTGGCAGCATAAGCCATGCGCTTTATGAGGTGGGTGGGGAGTATCGAAGGAATATGTAAATTGAGAAGTTGGATACCGTTTTGTGACAAGTAGATTTACCCACTAGATGGAATATAAATAATGGGGTCAGAGTAAAGGGACAGAGTAAGCCGACGGAAATTGTCACCAGTTTCTTCCCATTAATCGCGGGGATTCCCGATCATTTGAATTGAAGTCTCATATGTTTGGGGCCAGAGTAAAGTGATTCGAACCAGTGCTCGCGTTATGTGATGCCTGGTACAAGCAGGTTTTTGTTCAATACAGCTTTAATGCTTCCTGTACTCCGAGTTAAGCTGTCTACATGAAAAGATTTTTTTGGCTTTCCCTGTCGCTGTTGCTTGCCACGATCACCGCGCCAGCCTTCGGTGTCGTCGAAGGTCTCCAGATCAAGTCGATCGTACCGGTTGCGGAGGGTCGCAGCTTCGGGCGAGTTGGTCCCTATGAGAAGGTGATGGGAAGGGTTACCTTGAGCCTGGATCCGGCGAAGGAGCAGATCGTCGATCTTGATCGGGCTCCCAGGGACAGCGACGGAAAAGTCCGCTTCGAGACCGATCTCTACCTCCTGCGCCCGGTCCACCCGGAACGGGGCAGGGGAACGCTTTTTCTCGAGATTCCCAATCGGGGCGGCAAGGCGATCGTCCGCTACTTCGACCGCGGTGCGACCCGCACCTTCGACCCGGTCACCAGCGAGTCGTTGGGAGACGGCTTCCTGTTCGAGGAAGGTTATACGCTCGCCTGGATAGGCTGGCAATTTGACGTTCCGGATCAGGATGACCTAATGCGGGTGGATGTTGTACCCGCGACGGCTGGCGGCGAGGTCGAAGGGCTTGTGAGGGCCGATCACGTCTTCGAGGAAGCGACCGACCTCTTCGAGCTTGGCCATGTTGGACATCGCGCCTATTTGCCGGTTGCGGGGGGCGACGAACGGGATCGACTGACCTCTCGCAGCACCCGGCTCGGCCCGAGAACGCTGATCCCCAGGGAGTCCTGGAGCTTTCGTTACCCGAACTCGGAGACTGGAGAAGGCCTCGCCGTGCGCCTTGAGAGCGGGTTTGAAAAGGGCAAAATTTACGAACTGGTTTACGTCTCGGACGACCCGGTGGTGGTTGGGGTTGGCCTCGCCGCCCTCCGCGACGGCGCCGCGTGGTTGAGGGACAGCGAATCAAGTCCGGTGGCGGTCGAGCGAGTAATCGCCATGGGCATTTCCCAGACGGGACGATTACTGCGACACTTCCTCTACCAGGGATTCAACCTGCTCCCGGGTGGCGGTATGGCCTTCGACGGCGTGATCGCCCACACTGCAGGTGGCGGCCGGGGCAGCTTTAATCATCGCTTCGCCCAACCCTCCCGCGATGCTCATCGCTTCCGCGCCTTCCTCTACCCCACGGATGTCTATCCGTTCTCCGACCTCCCCCAGAGGGATTCCGAAACAGGGCTCGAAGAAGGTCTGTTGGACCGCCTCCGACAAGACGGCGCCGTGCCGAAAATCTTTTTTACCAATACGGGCTACGAGTACTGGGGTCGGAATGCGGCCCTGATTCACACCTCTCTGGATGGTAGCCGGGATGTCGCGCTTGGGCCCGAAGTGCGCAGCTACCATTTCGCTTCCGCCCAGCACTTCGTGGGATCATTTCCTCCCCGGCCCGAGGGTACCCGTTATCCGGAGAATCCGGTGGATTTCCTGTGGAGTCTGCGGGCGCTGCTCATCGCGATGGACAGCTGGATCACTGACGGTGTGGCGCCGCCCCCGAGCCGGATTCCGAAGCTTGCCAATGCTTCGCTCGTCACCCTCCAGGACTACCGCTTCCCCGAGATTCCGGGTGTCGAGGTCCCGAACATCGCCCACAATACCTGGCGCCTTGATTTCGGCCCCCGGTTCCGCAGCGAAGGCATTGTCGACTATCAGCCACCCCGGGTGGGTGCGCCCTTCCCGGTCCTGGTACCGCAGGCCGACGCTGATGGCAACGAGTTGGGGGGAATTCGGCTTCCCCAGGTCGAGGTCCCCCTTGCGACTTATACGCCCTGGAACTTCCGCAGCGAAGAGATCGGAGCACCGGACGAGTTGGCCAACTTCCGCGGCGCCTACCTGCCTTTCACTGTGACGGAGGCGGAGCGCCGCCGATCGGGGGATCCGCGACCTTCCGTTGAGGAGCGATACACCAGCCGGGACGAATACCTGGGTCGATACGCGCGAGCGGCGATGGACCTGGCGAAGGAGCGTTTCCTCCTTCCGCGAGATTTGTCTGGCATGCTGGCGCAGGCCGAGGAATTCTGGCGCCTCGCAGTGATGGGGTCAGAGTAAGGTCAAGGTTTTGCGGCTTGTGGCCGCATCACATGAGTTGCGCATTAAATGAATCCGGCCCCTTTTACTTGCAAGCTGGAGACCTCAGTTTACCGGGTGTTGTCGGTGAGCAGCAGTGATTCCAGTTCAAACACGTGCGGGTCCATGTCACCGAGGTCACGCAGGGCCTCAGCCAGTCGCAGGACATAGTCCCGATTGCTTCCACTGGGGCCGTGAGAGCCCGCTATGTGTGCTGCAATATCCCGGGTTGGCGCGGCCCCAAGGTAAGCGGGGTTGTGCTCATCGGCCACATACAAAACCCCCGAGACCTTTTGCTGCCCGTTCAATAGCGATATCTCGGTCTCCAGACGCTGGTAACCGTTTTTCTCCCGGTGGTCCAAGTGGTCAAAAACGTTTTTGTCAACCAGGTAGGCAATACCTCTGCACACCACCCTTTCAGCCGGCACCAGGGTAACAACCCGGCCCGGTTGCTCAGGGGTGCCCCGGTGATCGTGTGAGCCCTGCCAGAAGCGGCGTTGCCAGCCGGTAACGCTGGCCTGCTCGCTGCGCAAATATGGAAAGTCCACTTTGTAAATGAGCGAGCCGTAACCGAACAGCCAAGTAGGTTTTGCCTCTGAGTTATTCATGTTTGAGCAAAATTAAGGGGTCGGATCCAATATTCTCGATCCCTTTTCGCTAGTTTTTAAGCTGTATTTCTTTATTTTGCTACTGGTTTAACAAACTTCAGTGTCATTCTGTCAGATTCACCAATCTCCGTATATTTTTCACGGTCTTCTTCACCCATGGCCAGTGTGGGTGGCAGCGTCCAGACGCCCTTTGGGTGGTCGTGGTTATCCTTGGGATTACGGTTAATATCGGAGCGGGCCGCCAGCTCAAACCCCGCGGTTTCGGCCAGCTGGATAATACGTTCTTCTGATAAATAGCCATTTTCCGCCTTGGGATCTTCGTTGCTGGCGTCGGGCCAGCGATGATCCACCACGCCAAGTACGCCACCGGGTTTCAGTGCATCGAAAAATACCTTGAAGGCCAACGCCGCGGCATTCGAGCCATAGTCTGGATTGACCCAGTTGTGCGCATTCCTGAAAGTCAACACCATGTCCGCACTGCCGGCGGGAGCGATTCGCAGGTCATAGGGGAAATCCAGTGCAGTAATTTCCACGTCGCGGTAGATTTTCGGTTTTTCCCCGAGCCTGGTCAGAAATGCACCGTAATAACGTCTTTGGTAACCAAAAGCCGGGTTGGGTGAATACTGCGCGGCATAAAACTTGCCGGATTCCTTGAGAGCCGGCGCAAGAATCTCGGTATACCAGCCACCACCTGGCCAGATTTCTACAACCGTCATGTCAGAACGGAAACCAAAAAATGCCAGGGTTTCTTTCGGGTGGCGAAATTTGTCGCGCGCTTTATTCTCATCACTGCGGTGTTCGCCAATGATGGCGGCATCCAGCGCTGCGCTCGTAAGGGCATCCATTTCAGGCTGATTAGCCTGGGTTATTGCGCTGCCCGTTGTGACCAGCAGCAGCATGGCTGCCAGGAAAAAGAGCTTTGTGGAAAGTGAGGAATAATGTGCCACGGCTTGAGCCTCTTGGTGTTTGATGAATGAGTTCACATGCTATCAAAAGCATAGCCGCAATCGGGGGATCTCGCAGCAAAGGACTACCTAAAGGGGTCGGATCCAATTACTTGGACTTTGGTGGCCTGCAATCCCTGCCGGCGCCAAGCTTGATTAGAAAATTGGATCCGACCCCTTTTCGGGCGGACCCCTTTTCGGACTACTTTCTGCGGGGACGCCCAATTCCCCCTGAGCAACTGCCATCCTTGAGAATACTGAACTCGCCCTTCATCGCGATCTCTGCTCCGCTGATTGCGTGAACGCCGACGCCCACCGGATGTTGTTGCAGGACATCCAGTTCACGGTACAGCTGTTCGTTCAGGAACCTGGCATCGAAGGAGCCGATTATCCGCTCATCGTCATTGCGGGTCAGGTTGACGTTACTTGTCAGCAGGTGCCCGATACCCGACCCTCCGGGAATACCTACCAGATCGCGCCGCAGGTAATCGGCATTACCCTTATAGCTTTCAGGCCCGGCCATGAATGTGCCCCAGATCCTGTTGAAAGGCCCTGTTTCCCGGGTTCCAACACCGGGCAATGCAAAGGCAATCTCATTGATGAACCCGGGATCCGTCAATCGACTACGATCGAAATTGCGCAGGCGGATGACCATCCAGGGCGGTCCTGGCTGGAGGTCGTTTTCCTGGATAACTGCATCTATAGTGAGCGGTGGTTCCTGACCATCGTCGCTGGTGATGCGTCCGGTCGTACCTTTGAAGTCCCCCACTGCCGGAAAATGACCCGTTACCGAGGCCCACCACGAGCACCCCGTGGCCTCCCCTTGTCCTGCCGGCAACTGCGCATTAGCAGCCGACAGGCCGAGCACAAATATCACCGGAACCAATACGATTCCAACATACTTTCGCATGATTCATTCCCTCACTAGATATCAATAGAGTTCAGATCAAAGAGTATAAGTAAAACAACCTGCAATTACCCTACCTGGATACGGTGGCCATCGGCGTCGCCGCCTGTCCGCGGCTGAATCCGGACTAGTGGAAATGCTTTGGGGGAAAAGCTAAGAGGAAAAGCCAGGAGGAAAAGCTAGAGAAAAGCTAGGACACCCATCACTTTTTGGAAAAGCTAGGACACCCATCACTTTTTTGCATTGAGAGGCGTGGGTGTCCGCACTTCTCTTGTTGCCATTGATTGCGGCCCACAGGTGAATCCGGAACGGATTCGTTCACAGGTTGAAGGTGCCTGTGTCATGGGGATTAGTTTAGCCATGCTTGGAGAAATCAGTTTCAAAAACGGTGTGGTTGTGCAGGATAACTTTGACGGCTATCAAGTCACCAGGATGGATGGCGCGCCGGCTAAAATTAATGTACACCTGATTCCTAATGATAACTATGGTGAACCGTTGGGTGGTGTCGGCGAACCTGGCATGCCACCCAGTGCACCTGCATTATGTAACGCCATTTTCGCGGCCACCAGGAAGCGTATCCGCGATTTACCTGTCCGCGACCAACTGGCCTCGTAGATCCAAAAGACAAAAATCAGCAAACACTTTTGGATCGCGAAAACGTTGTCAGCCGGGCATTCAGCCTGGCTGGCAACATTGATGAGGACAGGCAGCATGGCGACGATTCCCGGCATCGCGGTCGGGCCTTTATCGCTCAAGGCGATATCGAAAGCGCTCGCGAGGAATTCGACCGCTCGAATTCAAGCTCTGGTTTCTACTGGCTCGGTGTTTTTAACTAAAGGGGTCGGAACCAACTCCTTTCTGAAAAAGGGTCGAGGAAATTCGATCCGACCCCTTTTCGCTGTCTTGGGATATAGTAAATGGCATGAAAACACCTCGATGCCGCTGGATTTTGCCAGCCCTTGCAGTTTTACTGCCGCTTACCTCCCTCGCCCAACCCTCGCTTTACGAGGTCGAGCCCAATAACACGCCTGCCGAGGCCACGGAAATCTCCGGTGAGGTTGTTGTCATCGGCAGCCTGACCGGAAAGGACCAGGATGGCTACAAGTGGACCGTCTCCGATGTGGATGCCCAAAAGCGCTGGAACTTTGAGTTGCAGGGCGTGCCGGGCAGGCTGACCGTCGTCGAGGTGATTCGCGTCAACTATGCCGACAATGGTGTCGATGTTGCCGGTATCGACCGGCTGTTCAAAATGGGTACGCGGGACGGCTCCGTTCCTTCTGTTCACGAGGACATGATCTTTGAACCGGGCGAATACATGCTCGGAGTTGCAGGCGCCGGTGGTGTGGACGGCGGTGCATACCGACCTCCGGTTGACAGCATCATATTCGATGATGAGGGCCTCTCCCCCGATGCTCCGGAGACCGAACCCGGGGGCTATCGCCTGTCGATCAGGGAAGGCGGTGTGCTTAATCTCGAAATCAAGCCTGGAGACCGCTCCACCAGGGAGGCTGCGTACAGTTTGCGTCTGAACGCCGAAAATGCCGCCTATCTCGATGCAGAAGAGACCTGGTACCAGGTGGAGATCACGGAAAAGTATGTGGATCAGCACTGGGATGTGGCCGGCCAGGTGCCCGTGGGGCGAGAAGCCAGGCTGTCGCTTATGGGCCCCGATGGTACCGCCCTGGGCAGTACCAGCGCCGATGCCAAAGGGGATTTCTCATTTCCGGACCTGGCACTCGACCAGGGTGTCTACACCCTTTTCGTCAAGACCGGCGACAGTGGCTTTATCCGCACGCTGGACGTCCAGTCGGCAGGTCGGCGTATCGAAGGGGCCGAAGCCGAGCCCAACGACAGTTGGAAACTGGCGAACCGGGCGGACCTCGGCCGGCCCTTGACCGGGCGTATGGGTAAACGGGGCGAAACCGACTATTTCCTGCTGAACCTGGACGAAAGCGTAACCGATCAGGTCATCACCCTGAAACTAGAGACCGCAGCCGAAAACGATCTCACCCTTTGCCTTCTCGACGCCAAGGGTGCCCACGTACAATGCCGTAACCATAAGGGACTGGTCGAACTGGTCGACCTGGTTCTCGAACCCGGGCCGTGGGGGCTGGAGGTTTCGCGGGGTCCTGAAGGTGCTGAGTACACCGTGACACTCGGCATGCAGGGCCCCATCGAGGCAGGCGTCGAAGCCGAACCAAATGACGATATCGGGCACGCCGCAGCGGTGCCTGCCAACAACCGGATCAAAGGGCGGTTCTCGGGCCCCATGGAAAACGATTTCTACAAGTTCATCATCACGGATGAGCCCCAGCTTTGGCGCTTCCAGGTCATAGGTGACGAGGTCCATGAGTTTGCCTACCACGATGCTTCGGGTCACCAGACACAGGTTTACCGGATTCCCCCGGGGCAACGCCGCGTTACTCTGGACAATGTCTACCTGCTTCCCGGGATTCACAACGTCCGCGTCACGGGTCGAGACGGCGGTAGCTACACTTTGATTGGACGCCAACTGGGTCCGCCCGATCCAAATGGTGAGTTCGAACCTAATGACGATATCAGCAGGATGCAAGCGCTGCATTTCGGACAAACCCGGAATGGAATGCTCAGTGACCTGGCAGACCAGGACATCTACCGCTTTTCCCTTGGACACTGGGATCGCTATCGTCTGACCATCGAACCGCCAGCGGATGGCGAGATCAATGCGGACCTGTCCTGGGACGGAAATAGCTTCAAGGTATTCAACGCGCCGGTCACGGGTCAGAAAGTGATACTCGAAGGCCTCTTCCCTCCCGGAAACTATCACATCGCTCTCCGCGCCAAAAAGGTCAGCGAGGCCGAATACAAGCTCAGTCTTGAAAGGCTGGAGCGTTTTGGATGTCCTACCGATTGCGAACCCAATGACAACATCGATTTTGCCAGCCCGTTTCCCAGCGACCACGTCATCGAGGGCCGGGTCAACGAATGGCGTGACCCTGATTGGTACGCCATGCCGGTATTCGAGGAAGCCACCGAGGTCAGCATCACTTCCGAACCCAGGCGTAACATCAATATTGTTCCGCGCGGCTACAACTCCAAGTCGATCGTAGAGTGGGATAAGGAATCCAACGCCTGGCGGGGCACGATACCCGCCGGCGTCGCAACTTACCTGCAGGTCCCGGCGTGGGGAGAACCTCCGTACCGCTTCGAGGTCGACTTCCCCGGTGGACCAGAGGCCGCCCCGGTACCATCTGAGGCAGCTCTGAAAATGGCGCTCGAAATGGATGCAAATAAAGTCAGCGCCTATCGAAGCTATGGTCAGCAGCTTAACGGCACTCTGTCCGTGAGCAATAACGGGCCGGCCCCGCTTGAAATAAATCTCGCTTCGGCGACCAGCGACCATCGATGGCAACTCGAAATGAAACAAATCGAGATGACCATTCCGGCAGGCAGCAAGCAAAGCACGCCGGTGACCCTGTACGTGCCTGCCGATACCTGGGCCGACCGGCCCGTACGGATCAGCACCCGCGCTATCGCGAAAACCGGCGAGAAGGCGGAGACATTTGTAGACATCGGCTCCGACAGAGAACTCGCGCCGGTAAACCCGGCCCAGTGGTGGGCCTTGCCGGAACCATTACGCGGCGGTTTTAACGTGGCCCGGGAAGTGCTCGGCGGGCGCTGGACCGGTGAGGAGAATAGTGAAACAGGCACAGGATTCCCCTATCTGTTCGATGGTATGGCGGTCGAGAACCAGGGCGTGACCCTGCGGGGAGGACAGAAAACAGAATCCACGGATGTCATCGTCGAACTCGCGGGTAACGAGCCAGCCGAGGTCGTTGGCCTGACGCTCAACAGCCTTTCCGCCGCAAAGGCCGCCAACTTTTTGAGCAACGCCGATTTCGCGCTTTCCATGGATGGTGAAAATTTCACACCGTTGGTGCAGGAAGACCTGCTTCCGATTCACTCAGAGCAGGCGTTTGTCCTCGACCGGCCCGTAGCGGCGAGATACGCCCGCCTGCAACTCAAGCATGGTTACAGCGGTGCATCCATGGGCGGCGTTTCGCTGGGTGAATTCAAGGTCATTGCCAAACCGGGATACGATATTTCCGGTGGCCAGGGCTTCAATATCGCCGCGCCTGTCCTCGGTGGTCATGTCGTTTGGTCAAAGCCGCAGATTTCAGCTTCCGGATGGGATGTCGAGGTCCTGACTTCAAAAGAAGAGAACCCCCAAGTCCGGTCACGTAACAGTGAGCCGATGGAGTTCGTGGTCGGATTTCATCATGACCGGGCCGCCAAGATCACCCGGCTTCAATGGGTGGATTCGCCGCAGTCCAACGAGTCTACCCGTCTTGGATCGGTGGAGGTCAGCATCAGCCTCGATTCCCCTATTGGCCCCTGGCATTCGATCGGTGAGTGGACACTTCCACAGGCTGGCGGCAGTGAATCATTCGATCTTGATACCCCTGTTTGGGCCAGGTTTGTGCGGATTGCCGCCGCCGGGATCGACGAGGTAAAGTGGCGTGCATGGCCCGAAACCCTGCAAATATGGGAACAACCCACCGATGCCGAATACCGGTCGATCCTGACTGAATGGGGCCACGCCAGCCAGACCGCATACTATGAATCAGTTATGCCGCTGCCGATTGAGCAAGCTTTCGAGGCGGCGGATAATGATTCCAGGGAAAAGGCTGCCTCACTGGAATTTGGCCAGGCGGCTAGTGGGCAGGTCATCCTCGGCGAACACGAAAGCTGGTACAAATTGTACGTTTCAGCCGGGCAAAACCTCCTTACAATGGCACTGGGCGGAGATCCGACAGTACGCACGGTCGTGCACCTGGAGAATTCAGTTGGTGAACCGATTCCAGTTCGCAAGGCCGCACTCGAGAGCACACCCCGACTGCATACCTACGAAGCGGTCGTCGAGCCCGGCCTGGCATACTACCTGAAGATCGAAGAACCCCCACGCAATGTCGCATTCCTGTGGGATACGAGCGCCAGCGTCGGCGCCTATCTGCCGGTCATCTACAACGCGATGATGGCATATGCCGAAGATTTGGTACCGGACCGCGACGCTGCCAACCTGATCCCGTTCGGCGGTAACGTTCTGCTGAAGGATTGGTATGGCGATCCCTACATCATGCAGACCATTCTGAATGACTACCCGCGCAAGGAGAATTCGAGCGAAGCCGAGAAGACACTCTACACCGCGTCAGAGGCACTGGCGCCCCGTGCCGGCACCAAGGCCATCGTTATGGTGACCGACGCTGCAACAAACCGCTATGCACCCTTGTGGGATGAATTCGAACGTGTACAGCCGCGAATCTTTGCGCTCGCCGTGGGTTCCCAGGGCGCCCTCGGCCGCAATCCGGAACTGGAGCAGGATCTGATGCAGGACTGGTCCCGGGTCAACGACGGCCACTATTCCTACCTGATCAACGAAGGGGAAATGGAAGTCGCTTTCGACCGGGCCGTAACGATGTTGAGGCGTCCTGCGGGATACACACTTGAGGTTTCCAGCACTTACCGGGAAGCTCCCGGACCTGGTACGCTGCAAGTCGTCACCAAGGAAACCACCACGGCCAACGGTGGCGTGGTGGAACTCATACTTGATGCGTCCGGTTCGATGCTCAAACGCCTCGATGGCAAGCGCAGGATCGTCATTGCCAAGGAAGTATTGAGCGCCGCCGTCAACGAACATATTCCCGCCGGGACACCGGTTGCGCTGCGGGTATTCGGCCACAAGGAGCCAAACTCCTGCCGGACAGATCTTGAGATACCTCTCGCGCCTCTGGATCCGTCCGGCGCAAGCCTAACGATCCAGGGTGTCAATGCCATGAACCTCGCAAAGACGCCGATCGCAGACTCCCTGGCCATGGTGGAGTCGGATCTTGGCAACGCACCCGGCCGCAAGGTGATCGTCCTCGTCACCGACGGGGAGGAGACCTGTGACGGCAATCCCGAAGAGGTCGTGCAAAAACTCCGGGACAAGGGTTTTGAAGTGACGCTCAATATCGTCGGCTTCGCCATCGACGACGCGAGCCTGGAAGCCCAATTCAGGACCTGGGCCGGTCTGGGCGGCGGGCGCTACTTTTCGGCCGATAGTCAAGAGGGATTGAGCGAGGCGCTGAAAGAAGCGCTGCAGATACCATTTTCGGTCTATGACGCCGCCGGCACGCTGATCGCCGAGGGGGTGGTAGGCGGCGTGCCAAAAGAACTCGAACAAGGGTTTTACCGGGTGGTGGTCCAATCCTCTCCCCCGAAAACCTTTGAAAAGGTCGAAATCCCTGGCGACAGCCACGTTGAACTGAAACTGGACTGAACCTGTTACGACACGGTTGTACACAACCAATTACAATCAATTAAGCGGTCATTAAGGGGTCGGATCCAATTATTCGGACTTTGGCGGCCTGCCAACCCTACCGGTGCCAAGCTTGATTTGCAGTTGGGTCTCAATGCAATAAAAAAAAGTCAGAAAAAAGCGGGTTACCTCAGGGTGTCCTGACTTTTTTCTCTGACCCCGACTTTTTTCCCAGGTGTGGCTTAAGGAATGCGCCGATCGCCGCCCGGTAGCGATCCCTGTTCAACAGGAACCCTCCATTGTGGTCGCCCGAGAGCACCAGCATTTCCTTTGGCCCGGGCGCCGCTGCAAAAATCGCCTCCCCCATGTCGAACGGGATGATCTCATCCTGTTTACTGTGCACCACCAGCAGCGGGCTGGTAATGTGTTCGACGTAGTCCTTTACCGGATATTTCAGACGCGTGATCAGCCGGGCCGGCAGGAACGGGTACAGCCGGGCGGCCATGTCCGGGCCGGAAGTGAAGCAGGATTCGAGGATTACCGCCGCCGGCGTGGTGCGCGCCGCGAGCCAGGACGCCACGGCGCCGCCGAGCGAACGGCCAAACACGACGATTTTGCCGGGCACAATACCGCGCCCGTCGACCAGGTAATCCCACGCGGTTTGCGCGTCGGTGTAGGTGCCCTGTTCGGTGGGGCTGCCGCTGCTGCGGCCGTAGCCACGGTAATCGATGATCAGGACATCCAGACCCAGTTCGTGAAAAATTGCGATACTGTCGAGACGGTGGGAAATATTGCCGGCGTTGCCGTGCAAGAACAGCACGGCGCCGGCGGAATCCTCAGCCGGCACATACCAGCCGTGCAGGACTTCGTCATCAGGGGTCGTCAGCGATACGTTTTCATAACTGAGACCGATATCTTCGGGCGAAGCGGTCAATGCGCGGCCGGGCAGGTTCGCAAGAAACACCATCCTGCCCTGCAGCAGGTAGAGCATCAGCGCCAGCGCGAAATAACTGCTGACCGCGAAGGCCAGCACGGCCAAAAGGGTCCGCATGTCGATGTTGTCCTTGCGATGCGCCCGCGAGACCAGATGAAGGACCTTGCCATTTGGCGTTGCCGAGCGTTAAATTCAGAGTATATCTCACCGCCCGGGCCCCTGGACAATGCCATACGCCCTGCTCACAGACCTGGTGCTCGTCCTGCACGCGGCATTCATCCTGTTTGTCGTACTGGGCGGCCTGCTGGTATTGTGGCGCCGCCGCCTCGCCTGGCTGCACATCCCCGCCGCGGCCTGGGGCATCCTCATCGAGTTTCGCGGCTGGATCTGTCCGCTGACGTACCTCGAGAACGACCTGCGCCGGGCTGCCGGCGGCAGCGGCTATGATGGCGGATTTATCGACCATTACCTGGCGCCTTTGATTTATCCCGCGGCGCTGACCCACGGAACGCAGGTCATGCTGGGGTCGGCCGCGCTGCTGGTCAACGCGGTCGTTTACGCGCTGGTCTGGCGCAGGTTGCGGTCAGGCTGATTGAGTGAAAATAAATGGGGTCAGAGTAAAGGGACAGAGTAAGCCGACAGAAATGGTCAACACTTTCTTGCTTTCAGGCGCGGAGATTGCCGATCGTTTGATTTGAAGTCGCACTGCAGCATAGAGTCTTCCTGGAATTAGGCAGAAAGACCGATGCCAAGACGTGCAAGATTCTGTCCCGCCGGATATCCAATCCATGTTATCCAGCGCGGCAACAACAGGCAGGCTATTTTCACCTGTGACGCGGATCTCGCGGCGTACGCCCATTGGTTGGCGGAGGGCGCTGAGCGATTTGACATCGCGGTTCATGGCTGGGTGTTCATGACCAATCATGTGCATTTGCTGGCCACAGCTTCCGATCACACAAGCCTCTCGCGATTTATGCAGTTCCTTGGGCGCCTTTACGTGCGTTATTTCAACCACACCTACACCCGAAGCGGCACCCTGTTCGAAGGCCGGTTTAAGTCCTGCATCGTTCAGGAGAGCCGCTATTTGTTGACCTGCCTACGCTACATCGAGCTGAATCCGGTCAGGGCGGGTATTGTCAAAGATCCCGGTGATTATCGCTGGTCCAGTTACCGGTCCCACGCGTTCGGAGTACATGCCAGATTATGGTCACCGCATGACCTATATCTTGATTTGGCAAAAACAGAAAAGCAGCGTCAACAGACATGGAGGGCTCTGATCAATGAAACCCTCGAGATCGAGGTGTTGGCCAAAGTGCGTCACTGTGCCAACAAGGGACTCGTATTAGGTACAGAATCATTCAGAGAGCAGGTGCAACGTCTCCGCAATTGAACTCCTGCTTCCTTTCTTACTCTGTCCCTTTACTCTGACCCCATTACTTTGGGCTTCAAAAGTAGTAAACAAGAACATAGGCTGTCAGCAACACGGCAATCCACAACGCTGTGACGCCGATCGGCCAGGCACGAGTAAACACGCCCGGCCTCGCCTCCTGCTTTGACGTGCCAAGGTAGCGCTGCGCAACATTTCTCAGGTTAAGAAATGTGGTCCTGCCAGCAATCGAAACGGCCTTACCGGCAGCAGATACCAGTCGATACATCCGCACCGTCAACTTAAACAGCAACACACGCCAGAGCCAGTCCATATCAAGACTGATGGTCTCGGTACGTTTCATTAATGGCAGTAACAGGAAAAACGCCAGGCCCGAAAACATCAGCAACTGCAGGTAGAAGAGCACCTTGCCGGGCGTATACGCTTGATACTCGACCGCGTACGGCAAGAATCGATAGAGTAAATCGGGCGCGACACCGAGCACGATGCACAGCACGGAGAAGATCAGCATGGCAGCGCCCATATTCCACGGCGCGTCTTTTGGCCGCAATCCCGAGTCACGCTGGAAAAACACGAACCACGGAAACTTGATGCCTGCGTGCAAAAACACGCCGGCTGAAGCAGCGGCAAGCAGCATGTAGACAACGACGAGACTCTCGTCTGCCGCGGCCTGCGAGATCATGGTCTTGGTCGTGAAGCCCGACGTCAACGGGAAGCCGGAAATCGAAAGCGCGCCGATAATCCCGCAGACAGCCGTCAGCGGCATCGACCGGAACAGGCCACCCACGTCGGTACAGCGGTTGAACCCGGTGCGGTAGATCACGACGCCGGCGCTCATGAACAGGAGCGCCTTGTAGATAATATGCGCAAATGCGTGCGCGGCCGCGCCATTGAGCGCCATATGCGTGCCGATCCCGATCGCACAGACCATGAAGCCAACCTGGTTGACGATCGAGTAAGCGAGGATCCGGCGGATGTCGTTTTCCAACAGCGCGTAGATGATGCCGTACATGACCATGAACAGGCCGATACCGATCAGGACGGGCTCACCCGGGAACAGCAGTATCAACGCAAGAATCGCGGTCTTGGTCGTGAAAGCCGACAGGAACACCGAACCAGTTGCACTGGAGGTTGGATAGGCATCGGCCAGCCAGGCCGAAACCGGGGGCGCTGCCGCGTTGATCAGGATTCCCGTCAGTATCATCCAGCTGTCGAAGTCGTGCGCCAGCATCGGGCGGACGTCGATCGAACCGGTATGTACGATGACACCTTCGATACCCACCTTGAGAATGACACCGCCGAGCAAATGCATGATCGCGTAGCGGATTCCCGCCCGCCGCGCCTGGGGCGTGCCGCCGCACCAGACCACGACCGTCGAGAAGAGCGCCATGAGTTCCCAGTACAGGAACAGCGTGATCAGGTCGCCGGCAAAACTGACGCCAATTGCACCTGCCGCATAGGCGTACGCCGACGACAGTTCATACCATTTGGCCTGCCGGAATGCATACAGCCCGCCGACGAACGCCATGAGAGCAAAGATCGTCGCAAAAAGCCGCCGGACCTCGCTGCCTTCGAGCGGCTCAATGCGGTAGTCGAGGAAAGCAATATCGTAGGCAACACCGTTGGGTACCTGCCAGATGAACCACAGCGTGACAAGCGGCGCAGCCAACATGATCGCAGTTCGCAGGGGCCGCGCGCCGGGCCGATCAACAGCGCGCCCACGATCATGAAGATTGCCGGCGGAATCAGCTCAAACATCGTGCTCCCCGTCATCGTAATAGTCTTCGGGCTGTTTCAGCACGAAGCCCAGCCCTTTTGCGACCAGTACCATGGCCAGGCAAGACAGGAAGCCGAACACGGCGCCAAACGCGAACCAGCCGTCAACGCCGAAGTAGCCTTTGATATAGATAAATGCCTGGGCCAGGACGAGCACGACGAGCACCGCGATAAATATCCTCCAGAGAAGCTTAATCGTCGCCGGACGCGCCAGCCAGTGATCGGTTCGTTGCGGTTTATTCATGACAGATTCTCGACAACCTGGCGCTCCAGTTCGAGTGTCGCGCCATGAAAAAAGAAAAACCCAATTGTCAGCAACGCGGTCAGCGCGAGCGCCAGCACCGCCGGCCATGGTGCTTCACCATGTTCATTGCCGGGTGCTTCTTCTTCGCGCAGAACCAGGCCATGTAGATGATTGGCAGAAAATAAGCGGCATTCAGCACCGTGCTGAGGATGATAGTTGCCAGTGCGACGTAATTGTCGTCCTGGAAAGCGCCGGCGAGGATGTACCACTTCGACACGAAACCGCCGGTCGGCGGTACGCCGATCATGCTCAGTGCGCCGATGGTGAACGCGGCCATGGTGACCGGCATGCGCCTGCCGATACCCTTAAGTTGGTGGAGTTCGGTCTTCTTCGCCGCGGCGTAAATGGCCCCCGCGGCAAAGAACAAAGTGATTTTGCCAAATGCATGGGCAACCATGTGGATCGCTGCGCCGATCTCGGCCAGCGGCTTGAGGATGGCGGCGGCCATGACAACATAGGACAGTTGTGCGATGGTGGAATAGGCCAGCAGACGTTTAAGGTTCTGCTGCCGCAGGGCCACGATGCTCGCGGCGATGATGGTGAAGGCAGCGGCATAGAGCAGCCAGCCGCTGCTCGGCTCCGCAAACAGGAAATCGATGCCGAAGACATAGACGATGACCTTGGTGATGGTGAATACGCCGGCTTTAACCACCGCCACTGCGTGCAGCAATGCGCTGACCGGGCGTCGGCGCAACCATCGCCGCCGGCAGCCAGCGATGCACCGGCATGACTGCCGCCTTGGCCGCGCCAAAGACGAACAGGCCCAGCAACAGGCCGACCGCGGGCCTTCGATATGTCCTTGCGAGGAATACCTCCCGGCATGAAATCACCGGTTCCGGCTACGCGTAGGTCCAGATAACAGCCGGCAGCAACAGGCCGATCGAGGCGTGATCAGGATGCCCAGATAGACTCGCGCCGAACGCACGGTTTTCTCGTCTCCCTTGTGCGCGACCAGCGGGTAGGTGGACAGCGTGAGCATCTCGTAGAACAGGAACAGCGTAACAGGTTGGCCGAAAACGCAATGCCCATCGTGGCCGCCAGCGACACGGCGAACATGACGTAAAAGCGCGTCTGGTTTTTCTCCCTGTTACCCCGCATGTAGCCGATCGAGTAAATCGAATTGATGATCCACAGACCGGAAGCCAGTGCGGCAAACATCATGCCGAGCGGCTCGACCTGGAAGGCGATGTCAATGCCGGGCATCATTTCGGTCACGGTCACACCGGGCCGCTCGCCGGCGCAGGACCGTCGGCAGCAGGCTCCAGACCGTCAATGCGAGGCTGGCGGCGGTCACCAGCGTCACGGTTTCGCGCAGGTTGGCGCTGAGCCGACCGGCCAATGCGATACCGGCCGCGCACCGGCCAGCGGCAACACAGGGACAGCAGGATGGTCGTTTCAGCGCTCATGGCAGATGATCCAACAGCATCGGCCGCGGCATCACCGGACAGCGTGAGTGGCAACTCAGGCACCAGCCCGAAGCAGATATTCGCGGCGGCGGCCAGCCACAGGGTCGCCACCAGCAAGGGCGGCGCACTCGCGGGTGCTGTTTGTTCAGGCGTTACCTCCGCCGAAACAGGCAGCTTCGACGATGCGCCAGACGTAGACGACTGCCATCAGTGAACTGACGAGGATAACGGCGACCAGCGGCATGCCCGCCGTGCCGAGCTCCATGGCGGCGCTGATCAGGTACCACTTGCTGATGAAGCCGGCCGTTCCCGGAATTCCGATCAGGCTGAGGGCGGCGACAACGAAAGCACCAAAGGTCCATGGCATGCGACGTGCGATACCCTCCAGGTCATCAAGTCGCAAACCGGCCGCAACCGTGGCAAACAATGCAACGGCCAGGAATAACGCACCTTTGGCCAGTGCATGATTGAATATATGCAGGATGCTGGCCGTCAGTCCGGGGACCGTGACTAAACTCGCGCCAAGCATGATGTATCCGATCTGCGCAATGGACGAAAACGCCAGCAGGCGCTTGATGTTCTTCTCGAACATGGCCACAGCCGAACCGACAAGGATGCCGAGGATAGCCAAAGGCATCAGGTAAACAGCGAACTGGAATTCATGGCCCTCCAGGTTTCCCTGAAAGACGAAAAAATCGAAACGCAGCAGCATGTACAGCGAGACCTTGGTGGCACACGCCGCCAGGAACGCGGTCACCATGTGCGGCGCGTAGGTGTAGGCATTAGGCAGCCAGACATGCAAAGGGAATATCGCCGCCTTCAGTGCAAGGCCGACGGTAATGAAGCCAGCCGCTGCAAGGATTGGACGCTGGTCCGCGACGGCCTGTATCCGGAATTCCATATCGTCGAGGTTGAGCGTTCCGGTCATCATGTAGATGAGTCCGACACCGATAAGGTAAAACGTCGCGCCGATCGTGCCCATGATCAGGTATTTGAATACCGAAGGCAGAGCCCGCCGGTCCGGACCACCCGCCATCAGCACGTAGCTCGCGAGCGACGAAATCTCCATGAAAACGAAAATATTGAACGCATCAGCGGTCACCACGATGCCGGACAAGCCGGCGAGCACAAGCAGCCATGCCGCGTAAAAATACGGTTGGCGCCCCGTATCGATTTGCCCGTCCAGACTTTCCCGGCCGCTGATCAGCGCAAATACCGAGGCGCCCGTGACCACCAGCAGCAGCAGCGCGCTAAACGCATCGATCTTGAGTTCGATTCCGTAAGGCGCCGGCCACGAACCCATCAGGTAGCTCGCCGGCCCGCCGGCGAGAATGCCCTGCACAAGCTGAACCGCGATCGCAAACGTGAGCACGCTTGTCATCGTGCACGCCGCCCAGGCAAGTCCGCGGGGCCTTAGCAGGACCACGAGGGGCGCCATGAGCATCGGCACGACAACCTGAAGTGCCGGGAAATGATCAACCCATGCGATCACTGCTCGTCGATCTCCTGAATTTCATGCTCCTCGATCGATCCGTATTTCTCCTTCAAGCGTACGACGATGCCGAGGCCCAGGGCCGTCGTGGAAATACCAACCACGATCGCAGTAAGAATCAACACCTGTGGCAGCGGGTTCGAGAATATGGTGGTGCCTGTGCCGGAGAAGATCGGGGCCGTACCGCCATCGACCTTGCCCATCGTGATGTAAAGCAGGAATACAGCGGCCTGGAAAAGCGACAGGCCGATCAACTTCTTTACCAGATTTCGCTTTGCGATGACCGCATAGAAACCGATCATCAGCAGTATCGCGAAAACCCAGTAGTTGTAAAGGCCCAGGATCTCCACGAGTTAGCGACCTCTTGCCGCGAAGGCATGGAAAATACTCAGCAGCACACCGGTTACGGTGATGCCGACACCGGCTTCAATCAGCAGGATTCCCAACTGCTGTCCTTTCACAGCGTCCGAAGACAACACCGAATAGTCGAGAAAATTACCACCCAGGACAATTCCAGCGATACCGACAATTCCGTAAAGAAGCGGACCGAATGCCATTAGTCCGAGTAAAATCCGCGCGGGCAGGACTGACAGAGCGCGTTGCTCGCCTTCCAGCAACGCAAACAGAATAATTGCCGCAGCGATAATTGCGCCGGCCTGAAAGCCACCGCCCGGGCCATATTCTCCATGGAATTGCACGTACAGGCCGAACAACAGGATGAACGGAATAAGCAACCGGCCGACGACTCTTGGAATCAGGTGGCGGCGCAGCCCTTCATTGATCTTCTCCTGCGCCATTGAGCCTAACGGTGCGCCACCACCGAGTAGAAAAAGAACGCCTATACCGGCGGTGAACACAACGAACACTTCTCCCAGTGTGTCGTAACCGCGAAAGCTGCCAAGTACGGCAGTGACGACATTCGGGATATCAATGTATTCCGGCGTTTTTTCCAGGTACCACGGTGCAACATGCGTCTGCACCGGTGCCTGGGGATCGCCGAAGCGCGGCTTATCAAATGTCGCATAAATCAGAATCAGCGCGGCAGCTGCGACCACCGTGAACGAGAGTATCTTGTTCGACGATCTGGACCGCTCGCGTTCAGACGTCAGCGCCAGCGCACTCAGAAACAGCACCGTGGAAATGCCCGCACCGACAGCCGCTTCGGTCAGTGCCACATCGGCGGCATCGAGGAGGAAAAAGTTGCCGGCGATGAGGAGGCTGGCTATGCCCATGAGCATTACGGCGACGAACAGGTTGTCGGCCCGTACGATCGCAATCGCAGTGATCACAAGCAACGTGAGCAGAAAGACACCGAAGACGACAATCATTCCTCTCGCTCCTCCTCATCCTGACCTGCTTCCTCGAATGGTCGCGTTCCGGCAAGCAGCGCTGCACTGGCAAGCGCATTCGACGATGTCGGGCTTGTCAATAACAGGAAAAGAAGGATAGCGACCAGCTTGATCGTCGCCAGCGACCAGCCTGCCTGCAGCATGATGCCGACCAGCACCAGGATCGTGCCCATGCTGTCGGTCACACTCGCCGCATGCATGCGCGTGTAAATATCGGGCATACGCAAGGCGCCGATACCTCCTATAAGGACACTCAAACCACCAAGGGTCAGCAGTATCCAGCTGAGGATGTCGAGTAGCGTCGTCACGGAATCACGCCCCCCTGTCGCGCTCGGTGCTGCGCCGTAATGCACGGTTCCGGAAAAACTCGAGCACGGCCAGGACGCCGATAAAGTTAATCAGTGCATAAGCGAGCGCGAGATCGAGAAAGTCCGGCCGTCCATAAAGAAAAGCGATGACGGAGAGTAGCAAAACTGTTTTCGTGCCTATCATGTTGACGGCCAGCACCCGGTCATACACTGATGGCCCGAGCACTGCGCGAATCAGCGCAAGACCCATGGTAACGAGCGTCGCAATGGTTACAGCGTAATACATGATCAGCGCTTTCTGAGTCCGGCTACACGCCGCTGCATTTCGCCACTCTTCAGGGCGGCGGCGCCATCGCGCGTCAACGCATGGACGCGTAGCTGGCCGTCGTAGACATCAAGCGTCAGCGTGCCCGGCGTGAGCGTGATCGAATTGCCGAGTAGCACCAGGTCGACGGGTCCAAGCCCGCTACCGTCAATATCTACCACTGTCGGTTCAACGTCGACCCTGCGGCGCAGAACAACCCGTGCAACCTCGACACTCGACTTGACCACTTCGCCACCGAGCCATGCCCAGAAGCCCAGCAAGCGCCAGTCATAATGAAACGCAAACATCTCGTCGTCGAAATAGCCCATACGGTGCACGATCCAGACCGTCAGTATGCAGGACAACGCGCCCAGACCCAGCAGCAACGGTTTCAGGAAGCCCGACCATAGCACCCAGGCTACGATCAACAGCAGCAAGAGGATCAGAATGCGCGCGTGCGTCGTTTTCATCTGACGTTAGTTTTGCACGGATACTCGCGGCGCAAGGTTTCGTAAACGACATCGCGAGCAAGCTCCCGACCCTCAAGGTTTTCGAGCTTTACAAGATCGGTTATGACTTTCCTGGCAACTTCGGCGAGTGGAAGCGGTTCACCTAGACAGAATTCCGCGTAGTAAGAGGAGCCAAAAAGTTCAATTTGGGAACCGAGGCGAGCGCGGATAGCGCGCTCCGTAGCGGTTTCTTCTCTTCCGTATTCAGCGGCGACATTATTGGTAACGCGCTCATCAGTAGCGACGGCGCCATCAATGAAGCCCTGAATATAGCGAAGGCAGAAAATTCCATCCTCCCCGTCCGGGTCTTCATCGTAGACGATACAATGCGAAATGAGCTCTTCGGTGGACAGCGCTTCCACTGCCCACACATTACTGGCAGCAATCGAGATGATTAGGGCGCCGATAGTGCGCCAGAATAATTTGAAGTTCATGTACATAATTCCTCGTAGTCAGGGTTTTTGGTTACCGAACTGTTCCTCAAAAGCTTCCTTGTTCGTCTTGAGACTGCGCACACGTGCCGGTGACAAAAAGAGGGTTAATAACTGGCCTACCGTGCAACTCTCCTCAATCGGGTGCCGCAGGTGCGCACGCATGTTGATGGAATAGATATTGCGGCGACCATGCCTGGTTCTTGTGAGAATACCAGCCTTGTCGAGAGGAAAAAAGTCAGAAAAAGTCAGGACACCTGGGGAAAAAGTCAGAAAAGTCAGGACACCCATCATTTTCAGATTTGAGAAACATGGGTGTCCTCACTTTTTCCTTTCAATGGGCAAATGCTCGACCGGGCCGACCTCGATGCGACCCGGACGCGGCTTCTGTCCGAGGGGGAGTGATCTTGTGGACCAGACGACATCTCGAAAGCCCGCAAAGCTCTGGCGTGTCATGACGTTGACTTTGCTGATCCTTGCCTTGCTTCTGATCGTCGGCTCAGGCGTTCTTTTTGCAATCAGCCCGGGCCGGCCCGCCCCCCTTCGCGATGACGCAGGCCAGATCATTGCTGGAAGTCTCTCAGAACGTGTCACCGTCGAAATCTACTTACCTAAAGGGGTCGGATCCAATTACTAGGACTTTGGTGGCCTGCAAACCCTGCCGGCGCCAAGCGTGATTAGAAAATTGGATCCGACCCCTTTTCGGGGCGACCATCGAAGAAACAATTCTTGATGGTGCTGGGCGTGTGGATGTGTCTCTTGTGCGGAATGACACGCGGATCGCATGCCAGGTCTCCATCACCACAACCAAAGACTGGGAGCTCGGAGGCATCGAAAAATGTTTCACCGCAGGTTACTCCGAGGTTTTACTCATCGGTCGGACAGAACGGCACATCAATTCACTTTCAAAATTCATTGAAAAAAACCTTGATCCCAAGAATCAGGAACAAGTGAAGTATGTGACCTCCGAGGGTCTCATAGAATACCTTGATGGATTTGGAAAACCGCCACCTTCCGAAGATATAGTATCTTGGATACATTGTGAAAACTGTGCAACAGACCGTGGCATCCGAAGAAGCCGCCGCTCGTCGCAGTGCCATTTCAGAGCTAATTGCCTGATCGTTAAAGAAGAGCGAGGATGAGTAACTGCAAAACCTGGTGTCTGTCACCGAATGGGAGTATAAGGTCAACATGCAAGTGGTCGAGCTTTTAGGTTGCCGGTGATTCGCCTGTTATTGCGTTCAACTTCTCACGTATCAATTCTGCCACTACCAACATCTCGGGACGAGGGTTATGATTCCTCTTTCCCATTACCTGATCCAAAACCCAACCGTCACTTGTATTTTTGATTCCAATGGTTGCAACGGGCTCCTTCGTTGTTGCATTTTCGACGGTAAAAATACGACCGTCTTCCTCGAAACAGAATTTATCATAGCTACCCACGCAGTGATCCATCCGGATGCCTTCCTCAACAAGTTCGCTGGAGCTGGTTAATGGTCTTACACGCCATTGATCGAAGACAAATGATTCAAGGATCGGACTCCAGCTCAGGTTGTTGTGATTATTTTTCGACCATTCAACAAAGCTGTTGTGGATGGCTGGCCAACCCGCATGCCACTGATTTCGGTCGAAGGTTGGCCGTTCGCGGTGAATCCACATCAGCACTTCTAACCATTCATTGTCAACAAACCCGTCGAGGGTGTCATCTTCGAGAGCCTGGTCCAGGTATGCAAATGCGACGCGAGCCAGTCTTGGATCGACTTGTACGGAAAGTTGACCGCAATTGTCGGGTTTGATGCAGTCTGCAACGATCACTCGCTCGCCCAGGATCCCGGGCAAAGGGGTATCAAGGCCAGCTCGCGCCTGCCAGTCGATAAAGGCCAACAACTCCGCGGTGCTCAGCCCGTATTCTATTATTTGGAACTCAAGGCCTTCATAAGCTAACTCTCCGAAACGGCTTAGAAACCGCCATCCTGCACGGCTCATTCCCAGCTGCAGGCACATCGCTCGGAATCCGCTGAGTCCGGATTCAGGCTTGATCAATCCCTCCTCTCGGACTGTATGGTAGAGATGAATCAAGTGGGGGTAATAGTTGGCCAAATTAGACCAAACCGGTTCCTCCGCCCAGAAATTACTAACAATCTCATTATCGAGCTCGAATTCCGGATCCCACTTGCAGATGTGCTTGCAGACACGATCCAGCACAGGCATGGGTTTCAGGTGATAGCTGATTTGCCGTGAGGTGGCGCTGAGAAAATCTGCTCGGTGAAACTTGCATTCCAACTCCCGCCGCAATTGCCAATGGACCTCTACGGCGCGAATACCAAAGGCTCGTTCGATCTGAGGCACCCAGGGCAGCAGAACCTGGTCGAGCCAGAGCGTATCGCCAAGTGGATCAGCCATATTGAACTTGATCCGTGACATCTTCCATTTTCCGTCTGCACCGCGAACTTCGAGAAAGACGGCCCGGTGCTTTGACGATATGACCCAGGCTATGCAATCGAGAAACTCAACCCGTGTCGAATGATCGTCTGAAAAAACCGGGCACGGCTGGCTCAGGGCGGAGGTGATGTTATTACTGATCCGGTCGTAGAGGTTTTCCATTGATGAAAACGACTCTGAGGCCGCTCCTGGTTGTGGTGACTCAGCTCCGCCCATAATCGTATGACTGGGCCATTGCCAGGAGTACTCCATGACTAATGGGGAGTGCTGCGTCAGGGCCCATTTGTCCTCAGCAATCTCCGCTGAGTGACTCATCGGCTTTTGTTTTGAACACGGAGCAAGAATGCCTTCTTGCAGGTTCCACAGGTGTGCGGCCAGAACGCTTTGTTCTTCGTCATCAGTCTCAAATAGGTCCAACTGAGGATTGGGCACCATCTCTGGCGAGGTATATTTAAGAAAATTGGTTTGAAGCGTGCTCACTGGAAATCATTTTCATTATTGGAATGGAGAAAAATAAACACTAACAAGAGAGATTCTCAAAATATGAGAGGCCAACTGATCCAGCATAAGAAAAGTCAGGA
The DNA here is from genome assembly GCA_963801195.1 of uncultured Gammaproteobacteria bacterium. Taxonomy (GTDB): domain Bacteria; phylum Pseudomonadota; class Gammaproteobacteria; order Xanthomonadales; family SZUA-36; genus SZUA-36. The sequence goes on from CAWDDX010000005.1 coordinate 652,572, forward strand.
AAAGTCAGGACACCCATCTCTTTTTGGATTTGATAGGAAAAGTCAGGACACCCATCTCTTTTTGGATTTGAGAAACATGGGTGTCCTGAATGGCTCTAAGTTAAGGGTGTTTATCATTTGGACCATTAATGACTTAACCCATATTTGAAGCGGAATTGGCCACTGTAGATATCCTGCAAAAATGGCTTAACTTAGCGCCATTCATGGGTGTCCTCACTTTTTCTCTCACTTTTTTTGCTCATTATGAACTGTCTACTTGACGGGAAAGCTTACGAGGTGCTGGGAGTACCGCCGGAATAAAAAGTATCAGGGATGGGCCCTGATACCATTCATCTGAAATTCAGATCAAATCTTTGAGTCCGCTCCGCTAAGCGCCGCCGGCGCGGCCTGGATCCTGGTCGCTTTCAGGACAGACGCCTTGCCGAAAACGCCGAAGAGTGGACGGAGCCACGGCAGGGGCCGGATGACATATTGATAGAGGCCGAAACAGCCGAGCATGGTCAAGGTGACAAGCGCCAGGAACTCCGGTACTGCGCCTAAGTGGAAGCTTGAGAGCCAGACACCCAACACGACTATCAATGTCTGGTGCAGGATATAGAAGGGAAAGATTGCACGGGTTAGATAGCTGAGCAGGGGACTCGGCCGGTTGAGGAAGGTCTGCGCGGCGCCCAGTACGCTCAGGATCACGGCCCATGCGTAGAAAACGCGGGCGGCCTGCGCAACCGCTGTAAGCACCGGGCGATCGTGCATCCATGCGCCCCAATGGGTCCAGACCGGCGTGAGGACAATACCGAGCGCCACGGCGACCACCAGACACAGCCGCCACTGTCGCTCAATTACACGCCAGAAAGTCCCACTTTTCGCCGCCAGCAGGCCATAAATGAAGATCGTGAAGAAGTTGGCGTGGGCGTTCCAGTCATCTACGAGCGCGTGGGTCGTCGGGAACCACATGTCGGTCGTGAACCGGTACAGGATAAAGGGCAAGATCGGGAGGATAAGGATGCGTCCGCCCGCAAGCGCCCTTTCGACCAGTTCGCTGTCCAACCGCACCGCCAGCAACCTGAGGACCGGCATCAAGGCCATGGCGATCAGCGTATAGACGACCAGGTAAGCCACGTACCAAAGGTGGTTCCAAGTCGGCACAATGATGCTGAAATGGTCATGGCCCAGGTAGCGGGGCCAGAAGGCGAGGAAGCCGGGCCCGATCTCTTGCTGGCTCAACAGCTGGAAATAGGATTGCGGCGCGACGACGACCGCCATGCCGAAAGCGAGCGGGATGAAAAGCTTGTAGAAACGGCTGAACGTGAACCTGAGCGCCGCGGCCTTGTCGGCGGCGAAACGCAGGGCGACGCCGGAGATGAAAAAAAGCAGCGACAACCGCCAGGGATTCAGGAGCATCATCGGCGTCTCGGGCGCCGTGGTCACATAGGCGCTCTTGACGTGCCAGTCCCAGGGCACGTAGAACATGCCGATGTGGTAAAAAATCAAAAGGCCGAAGGCGATGATACGCAGCCAGTCCAGGTCGTAACGTCTGCCGTATGTATCTGTTGCTGTCATGTTTCGAGTCTCCGGCGGTTCAGGGCGAAAATCATTTGTAGATAAAGCGTGCCTGAGTGGCCCGGATGACGCCAGCGTGCCGGGGCCAGATTCACCGCTGCCGGGATGAGCGGTATGGGAAGAAAACAGGCCCTGGGACAATCGGATAGGCGCCAGGGACAGACGGTAGAACCTATAGTTTTAAAGCCTTTCCAAGCTTTCCTGTGTTGTATTACACTACGAATCGTGATCAAACTCGCGTTTTCAGCCTATCTCGGCGCCTATCGCCGCCACCCGTCGTTTTTAATGGCGACGCTTGCGATCAACGCCATATTTGCGGCTGTTAACAGTGCCTCGATGATTAGCGACTTTGCCAGGATCGGTAAGCCCATAGCCTGGGGCAAACCGGTGCTCTACGAAGTCTCGAGCGCAATCGCCATTATTATCATGTTGCCGCTGATTATCCGGGCCGGGGAAGCCTGGCGGCCGACCCGCACCAACTGGTTATCCCTGTTGCCGCGCTATATCCTGGCAACCATCGCGTTCTCGGCTGGTCATGTCACCCTGATGGTGCTGATGCGCAAACTCCTGGTCCCGCCGCTTTTCGGCGGATCCTATGAGTTTCTGGCCAATGGCTATGGCGCCATTCTCTACGAATACTGGAAGGATCTTCGCACGTTTGTGCTGCTGATCGCCGGCTTTTTCCTGTTGCGTGAGCTTAACGCTGCGAGGGCGGCCAAGGCCAGGGCCGCACCGATCGAGCTCAGAAGTGGCGCCACCCGCATCCTGCTGGACCCGGCCGACTTCCTTTTTGCCAAAGCCGCGGCCAACTATGCCGAGATCATCACGCGCTCGGGAGAAAGCCTCGCCCGTGTGACGCTGACCGAGCTGGAACGCCTGCTGACAGCGAGCGGCGTGGATGCCGTCCGGGTGCATCGCTCCATCCTGGTCAACCGCGTCATGATCAAGCGCATGGATCCACTGCCGGGCGGCGACTTGACACTGACCTTGAAGGACGGCCAAAAGATACGCGCCAGTCGACGTTTCAAGTCAGCCCTGATGCCGGAAAAAGTGCACTGAGAAAATAGTGAAGGTCTCCATAATTCTGAATAAAAAAACATGGGTGTCCTGACTTTTTTTGAAGGACGGCCAAAAGATACGCGCCAGTCGGCGTTTCAAGTCAGCCCTGATGCCGGAAAAAGTGCACTGAGAAAATAGTGAAGGTCTCCATAATTCTGAATAAAAAACATGGGTGTCCTGACTTTTTTCGTGACTTTTTTACTGACTTTTTTCTTTCTGACTTTTTATGGGTGTCCTGAGTTTTTTGAGTTTTTTCTGAGTTTTTTTCCTGGGTGTCCTGAGTTTTTTTCCTGAGTTTTTTTCTTCAGTCGACGTAAGCTGTCAACAAGTCCGTGGCCTTTTCCGAAGACATTATCCTGTCCACATATTTTGTGGTAAACAGCCACTCATTCAGAATGGGCTGTATATCAACTTTTGCATTCGCCCCGTAATAGACGGCAAGCTCATCAATGGTGCTGCCGTTATCCTGGAATGATTTGCGGTGCTCCGCCATCAGGTTCATGAATGCTTCTTCACCCAGTTTGTTGTACAGAACAAAATAGAACAAAGCGCCGACCCGGTAGGACAAGTCCGTTACACCTTTTTTACCGTAATCCTTCATCGCGATCTCCCGGTATCCAGGATTGTCTTCAAACATGCTTTTACTGCGAACCAGTATGCCGTCCATGACCGTCGCGAACTTGTCAGTGCGCTGCAGCCTGTCCGCTACCAGGAATTGAAAAAAAGTGGAGAGGCCTTCTTCAATACGCGGGCTGTGTGAATCAGGATCATGCGCCTGCCAGAGGTGCGACAGTTCGTGAAACAACTGTCCCATATCATCTTCGTTATCGAAAGCGTCTGCAGTTTGAATGATGGTTGGAAAGGATGCCTGTGATCCGAACCACCGGGGAATCTCGATAATGGCCAACCCGCTGGATTCACGCAATTGCCCCATCAGAGCAGTGTAAAGATCCAGCGCTTTTTGCATGTAATGTGAAACCCGATCAGTACCCGTCTCACTACCCGGCAGGTAGAAAATCCGATTGCCGGAAATCTGTTTCACCTTGTAGGGACCAATCGGCAGATTGAAAAATGAATTTGGCCTGATACTTTCGTATTGATAGACTGTGACAGCACCTTTCTGCACGACCTTTCCGGGTGCGCCGTTGGCAACCACAAGTGAACCGGGCACCTCAACACTTGTAGACCAGTCAAATTTATCCTGCCAGCTTTTGCGTATTGAAGCCCAGTTGGGTGCAGCAATGGCCGGGTACGCCAGTGTCTCTGAACGGATAATGGTGAACGCCGGGTCCATTGTCTCACGGGTATAGAGCATGCCGGCTTCCGGGTAACCTATTATCTTGCCATTGAGTTCCAGTCGCACGAGCGCCTCTGCACCAATTGCAAGCGGTTGTCTTAGCAGGACCTCAATGATGTTAGCCTGGTAAAAGGCATAGTCCTCAAATTCCTGCAACCGCTGAGTAAAGGCCAATGAATGACCGTTGGCATCGCCTGCACGTGTAACCCGTAAAAGTCGTCCCGCAACGATCGGCAATGACAACAGATCCTTGTCGCCCAGGTTACGGAGCCTGATGGTGACCGACCCGGACAATCGATTCTCCCCGACCTCCCAGCCACTGTGGGAGAGATCCAGCTTGTAATCCAGGTCATAATGAATGACATCAATGTCAGTGCGGTTAAATGCGATTGCCTGTGCCGGCGCACACAATAAAATTGCCGACACGATTCCCAACCAAAATGTAGATCTCAAAACGTCCATTTCGTGTGCTCATTTATTGTAGAAAAACAGAGGTCACCCAGAACATCAATCACTATATTTATGATGCCTTTTTCAGGAGTAGCGTTACATGAACCAGACAAAAACCGTCTGAAGTCCGAAAAGAATTGAAAAGAATTAAGGGGTTGGATTGATCTTCCCCCGGTTCCACGGACCACTAACTTGCGACTGCTGTCGTCGCTTCGAATGCCAGTGGTGCCATCTGCCCATTGTGGGAATGGCGCCGCTGACGATTGTAAAACACTTCAATATATTCAAAAAGACTGGTTTTGGATTCAGCGCGGTCACGGTAATCTTCGTGATGCACCAGCTCCGTTTTCAGTGTGTGAAAGAAGCTCTCTGCTACCGCATTGTCCCAACAGCAACCCTTACGACTCATTGAGCACTCTATGCCATGGATGGCCAGCATTGCCCGGTAATCAGTGGCTGCATATTGGCAGCCCTGGTCAGAATGCAGCAGCAACGGACTGCGCACCTTTCTTCGCATCAGTGCCATTTTCAATGCATCAGTGACCAATGTCGCTTTCATGCGTTGGTCCATGGCCCAGCCAATCACTGCCCTGGAATATAGATCGATGATGACTGCCAGGTATAGCCAACCTTCTCGGGTTGGGATAAATGTAATATCTGATACCCAACGTTGATTGGGGCGATTTACCGTAAACTGCTGTGCCAACAGATTTGGGGCCGCTATGGTTTTTCGTGAGTCCGTAGTCACTCGGAACCGGCGTACCGTCTTTGGCACAATGCCAGCACGTTTCATCAGTAGCGCCACTGTATTTTCGCCAACTTGCTCACCGGCCTCTAGCAGATCCTGGTGGATACGCGGGGATCCATAGGTCTCGCGACTGGCTTGGTAAAAGTGACGTATTTTTCGGATCAACGCGCGATGGCGCTGCGAACGTGCGCTTTCGGGCCGATCCACCCAGTCGTTATAGCCACTGCGAGACACGCTCAGTACGCGACACATCATTCGAACCGAGTGCTGGCGATGATATCGATGAATCACTTGGCGCAAAGTCAGGAGAACGCAACAGTACAAAGTCAGGACACCCACATCTATATTTAAAAATAGTTGTGGGTGTCCTGACTTTTGTTCTGACTTTTGTTTGGCACCCCCCTGCGGCAACCTGGCTTTGTACCCGGCGGGAGAATGAAGTGTCATGAAACGATACTGGATTGAATATAATCAAGCGCCACCTGTCTGCCCGATGACTTATTGGGTGCACTGCGAAGCAGATGGCAAGCCCTGGTTCGAATCTGCACAATTCGATCCTCCACGACCAGCTGCAGTACCAGGAAAAGGCTATCCGGTTTACAAAGTCGAGTTTGACGGATTCATATTTGAGTTCGCCTCGTTAGTGGAGATCCAGGTCTGTATAAATATCCTTGGTCAGAAATTGATGCCCCGAACGAGTGAGCTGTCACTCAAACGAGGCACTGGTCATGGACCGAATTCGCATTGGCTAAGTCGTCTCCCGGGCAAGGTAAAGTCATGGAAATACCGCGAGAAAGCGGTGGTATATCTGGAGAAGGCCCTGGCTGAATTTGATAAATAATCCACCTGTCAACAGAGTCAGTATAATGGTGCTATGTGTTCGCCTGTTTTCGGTTTCGGGCGGCTAATTCCCGTATAGCATCTCTATGGCAAAGCCGGATAATAGCGCCGCCCGTTATGCTGAATCGTTAGTATTCAAGGAGGTTTATTAAGTCGGCACGGGAGTTCAATCTGCACGAAGAGGATACCAGCGCAAGTGAACAGCCACCAACAGGATTCAATGCAATCTCCGCGAGGAAAGTGGGAGAGCAGGAACCCGGACAAAAACAGAATATATATTGAGATGAGAGCACCGGACAAGAATGCGCTCACCGGGACGTTTCTCCGAGTAACAGAGAAAGACGAAGGAACGACACACGAAGCTGGCACCTGGGTGCTGAAGTCAAACGAGCTGAGACTGATGATTTTTGCGTACGATGGGCCAGGAAACATTGACCTGGGCACTGTTCAAGCTTTCGAATTCGTGCGCCAGGGCCGGGATCAGATATCGCTGGCCGATGCGCGTGAAACATGCATCTTTCAGAGAGTTAGAAATGTTGAAAGCTAACAGGGCATTCAATCGGGCATCAGGTAACTGACACGATATGACCGGGTCCAGCCTGATCAACTGCCGAATGGTTGCTTGTCGAGATGATGCGGGCGACTGGAGTTTCTACCTGCTTAACGACAACGATTTCTCACTCATAGAAGTTGTTCTTTACCAGGTCAGTTACGAATGGGGGGATTGCGGCAGTAGCGAATCCAGCGATATCCACATTAACCATTTATTGCCTGGAGGACACGTGCGGGTCTGGCGAGACGATGGCGACGGTGTCGAGTTGCGCATGGAGTTCTGTTTTCGTATACCCCATGTTGGTCGGACGCTGGATATGAGGTTTGAGTTTCCAAAGCTTTACCGGAAAAAAGACCTGCCTTTGGTGAATGGCCTGGACAGGCCGGGATGGGAAGCTTTCGGCAAGGCAAGTGTCCTTGAATGATCTGGCCTGACCGTTTGCGTGCCATTTCAATTGACGACCGGTGTAAGGCCATTTGGTACTTTGAGTTCTAAGTGAATATAGTGTTTGTTTTACTTATACGCCTGCTGAACAGGTTTACGACAAGCTTGCTGAGGGCATAGCCAAATTCGAGCAGCAAGGCCAATAAAAAATTAAGAGGTCGGGTCCAATTCCCTTCCAAAATAGGGTCGAGGAAATGAGGAAATTGGATCCGACCCCTTAATTGGACGCCGGCTTTTTCCTGTTGCGTGAGCTTAACGCTGCGAGGGCGGCCAAGGCCAGGGCCGCACCGATCGAGCTCAGAAGTGGCGCCACCCGCATCCTGCTGGACCCGGCCGACTTCCTTTTTGCCAAAGCCGCGGCCAACTATGCCGAGATCATCACGCGCTCGGGAGAAAGCCTCGTCCGTGTGACGCTGACCGAGCTGGAACGCCTGCTGACAGCGAGCGGCGTGGTTGCCGTCCGGGTGCATCGCTCCATCCTGGTCAACCGCTTCATGATCAAGCGCATGGATCCGCTGCCGGGCGGTGACATGACACTGACCCTGGAGGACGGCCGGAAGATACGCGCCAGTCGGCGTTTCAAGTCAGCCCTGATTCCGGAAAAAGTGCATTGAGAAAATAGTGAAGACCCCATAATTTTGAATAAAAAACATGGGTTTGTCCTGACTTTTTTGTCCTGACTTTTTTGCTGACTTTTTTGGGTGTCCTGACTTTTTTCCCGTCAAAAGCAGGCGCCCTCAGGCAATGCTGTTGTCTGGCAAAGTTCAATATATTCAAATTTCTTAAAATACAACTTTCATGCTGCCTCATAGCCAGTTTAAAATGTGCCTGTCTGATCCATAGGACAGTGGTGCGTTTCTTGATTTCTCGGCGCTTATTGATTTTCTGATGGAAATGATGGTGACCGCAAAATGAGCGGACTACGAAAGAGGTAACAGCTGATCGCCGATGCCCCGAGAGGGTTCCCGGCACACGGTTGCGATGGCGTTTGAATCCCACAGCGGAGAATCGAGATGAAACAACGCATGAGCAAGATGAAACGGACCCTGGTTCTGATCCTGATGGGTGTCTTCTCGGTTCTGATTGCTGATGCTCTGCACGCCAAGACTTTCTATGTGGATACGTTCAGTGACTCGTTCGCCATCGATGGACACTGCAGTCTGCGCGAGGCGCTTGCTGCGGCCAACGGCGCCACACTGGTGGATGAGGCCTGCGGTTTCGGCGATCCCGGCAAGGACGTCATCAACCTGCCGCCTGGAATCTACTCATTGTTCACGCCCTTCAACGGAATGGACGAGGGATGGGGCGACCTCGATGTCCATTCCGAGGTGGAGTTCAATGCCTGGCTCGGTAACGTCACGATCCGGCAGGAACAGGACGTCAACGGCCAGGTGCATGGGCGGGTTCTCGAGGTCTGGGCCAATGGTGTGGCCACGCTCAAGAACCTGACCATCGAGGGCGGCATTACCAGCCTGAGCGTCAACGAGACCTGGGACGGCGGTGGCATTCGCAACCTCGGCTGGCTGCTGCTCGATCATGTTACGGTCACCGGCAACACCTCCGTCCGGACGGGTGGTGGCATCCTGAACGGCGGCAGTGGTGTGCTCCATGTCTACGACTCAACCATCTCGGGCAACACCGCAACCGGCCTCGGCGCCGTCGGCGGCGGCGGTGGAATCGTGGTGGCGGGTGGTCATACGTACCTGCACCGGAGCACAGTCAACGACAATGAGACCTCAGCGGACGGTGGAGGTCTCAAAGTCTCTGAAGACGCCTGGCTCGAACTGGTCAACAGCACCGTCAGCGGTAACGACGCCTGGGTCAGCGGCGGCGGCATCGCCAACCGTGCTGGCACAGTTCTACTCAGCAACGTCACGGTCACGGACAATACTGCCAACTCGGACCTTTCACCCAACAACGACGGTTTCGCCGGAGGTGTCTGGAATGACAGCAGCGGCGGGCTCGTCAACCTCTGGAACACACTGATCGCAAAGAATCATCAGGGCGTGAATGGCTTCGCGATCCTCAGCCCCGACTGCGCCGGCGACCTGACCTCCCACGGTAACAACCTGGTGGGATTAAAGAGCATTGGCTGCAACATCATCGACACTGGCGCCGGCGGCGATATTATCGGTGATCCCGTCGCCATCGACCCGCTCCTCGGTCCTCTGGCTGACAATACCGGGTCCACCCTGACCCACACCCTCGATGCCGGCAGCCCGGCCGTGGACGCCGGCAGAGCGCTGGGATGCCTGGTCAACGGTAGCGGCTACCTCTCCGAAGATCAGCGTCAGAAGGTCCGGCCGAGCGGTGCCGCTTGTGATATCGGTGCGTACGAGTTCGGCTACAATGCCTCGCGATACGTGGTGACCAGCACCACTGACGACGGCGCCGGCTGCACCCTCAGGGAAGCCCTCGAGTCCATCATGGGCGGGGCACCGGTCGCCGGTTGTATTGACGCGGGCGCCACCGGCGTTGACAGGATCGAATTTGCCCCCGGGGTCACGGGGACCATCGCGCTCACCGCCAACCTGCCGACCGTGGACCAGTCCATCCATATCGTGGGTCCCGGCAGTTCGGTACTCGCCATTGACGGCCAGGGCAGCTATCGCTCGGGGTTGTTCATAGACAGTCCCGGCAACATCGCCACCGTCGTCATCGAGGGCCTGACGTTCACCAGGGGATTCGCGGCCGACGAGGGCGGCGCCCTGCTGGTCTACAGCGATGAGGCTGTGGAGCTCGTTGACGTCGTCGTCGAAGGCTCCAATTGTTCGGCCGGGGCCGTTGTCGTGGCCGGCCACGTTCTGATGACACAGAGCACGGTCCGCGACAACATCGGGACGGGGTTGAGGGTGTCGGGCGGCAGTCTCCAGATGACAGACAGTATCTTGAGCGGTAACACCAGTACCTTGTCGGCAGGCGGGGTCAAGGTGCAGAATTCGTCAATGACAATCATCGGGAGCACCTTCAGCGGCAACACCGCCGGCGAGGCAGGTGGCGCCATGTCGATCGTCAACTCGAGCTCGCAAACGGTTGCCATTGAGAAGTCAACCTTCGCCGGCAACACGGCCGGCTGGGGTGGGGCCATCGCGATCGGTGGTGGCAAGATGTCGATTGTGGATTCAAGCATCTACGACAACAAGGCAATAGCTGGCCATGGTGGCGGAATCCGCTCCATGATGTTCGGATATACCCAGACCATCTCGATCGCCAACTCAACCATCAGCGGTAACTCTGCGACTGGTAATGGTGGCGGAGTTTATCAGGACAGCTCAGCGGGCGTCTTCCGGTTGGCAAATGTCACAATCACGGACAATACAGCCAGCAACGCCTTCGGCGTGTCCTTGAATGTGACCGAAGGTGTGATTGTGAGAAACAGCATCATTGCCGGGAATCACCCGACGCCTGGCGAGTCCGGCTCGGAACTGGACTGCGGCGCGTCCGGTTCAATCGTCTCCGAGGACTACAACCTCCTGGGTGCGGGGTGTCCGTTCAACAGCTGGGCGGACCACGACACCATCGGCACCGCGCCCCTGCTCGGTCCCCTTGGCGACAACGGCGGGCCGACCTGGACCCATCAGTTGCTCTCCGGCAGCCCGGCGATCGACGGCGCCAACCCGGCTGGCTGCTCGTGGGATCACGACTCGAATCCTGTTAACCGGGATCTACGGCTCAATAGCGATCAAAGACTCCGGGACCGTTACTACGACGGAGACGGTAACTCGAGTAAGCTATGCGACATCGGCGCCGTTGAGTTTGACGGGACGGTGATCAAGGAAGAACTTATCTTCAGCAATGGCTTCGAATAGGGGAAGCTTCCAACATCGCCTGGCCTTGAAATTTTGATCAGCGTACTGGTCATCGGCGCCGATTGCGAATTTTTGAGCCGGCGAAGTCATCTAGGTCGCTATCTTCACGGTCGGTTGCGTTGATGTAAGCGCAGAAGCGATGCCTTGTCGTGATGTCCGCGGTTCGTGGCATTGACCATTTGCCAATAGGGTGGTCGTCGCAGTCTGCCGGATCCAATTCTTTTCCAAAATAGGGTCGAGGAAATGAGGAAGTGAGGAAATTGGATCCGATTAGGACACCCACAAAGTCAGGACACAAAGTCAGGACACCCATAATTTTCAAACAAAGTCAGGACACCAAACAAAGTCAGGACACCCATAATTTTTAGATTTGAGAAAAAACAAAGTCAGGACACCCTGAGGTAACCCATGTCTTTAAGTTTTAAAAATGATGGGTGTCTCGACTTTTTCCTGTTAAAAATGATGGGTGTCTCGACTTTTTCTATGGGTGTCTCGACTTTTTCTTCGACTTTTTCTTTTCAGATTCCAGATACTTAGTTACAGCCGGGAAACCTTGTCTCCAGGGTTTGGTCCCCGGCCTTAATAGTTAGCGTGTATTCCTCAGCTCTCAAAGTCGTCTGGCGCATTCCCACGCCGCTGCCCCCGGGACCGACCAGGGCCTGCACGTCGCCTCCAAAGGCAGGTTGTCCTCTGGCCGAGATTATCATTCCCTCAGGAAATCCCACCGGATTGATCGCCACCAGGTTGCCACCGGTCATGGGGTCGCAGTCAATCGCCACGTAGACCGTGCCGCTGCCGTCAATAAATGATACTTCCTCCAGGACCTCGGAGTTTTTCAGCATGCCGGGTTGTAGCGTGGAACCAGTTGGCGGTGCTTCGTCTAAGGCGGCGCTTGTCACCGGTTTCGGGGGGTGTGCCCCATCCGGTTCCGCCGGCACCTCACTCGTGCCAGGTCCGCAAGCACCCAAAGAGATTGAGGTCAAAACCACCAATATCGGACCCAGTTTCCTGCTCGTTATCACGGTTGCTCTCCTAAGCGTAGAATCAAGAAATAGTTTAGCATTGAAAATTGAACGAAATTTGGACCGGATTTATTTTCTGATACCCAGTCCGGTTAATGGGTTAAAGAAATCGGGTATATTTTCTGTTTTTCCGGCCCCTCTTAGCAAAACCGAGTCTAGTGCGTATTGAATGGTGTGTTGCCATAAATTTGCATATATTGAACATCCCATTACGTCAGTGCTTTGGTCCATTCGTTTCAAGCCAGTTGCGCCAGTTGGGTGGTGAATATGACCGTACCGCGGTAATTCGAGCCATGCACGATGTGGGATTTCCATGTATTTTGAACCACAGGAGATCCCAACATAAAACGCAAACGATATTCAGACGAAAAGATTATTTCGATTCTCAAGGAGCATGAGGCCGGTGCCTCGGCCAAGGACCTGTCCCGCCGCCATGGCGTTGCCGAGAATACGGTTTATAAGAAACAAAGTCAGGACACCCATAATTTTTAGATTTGAGAAAAAACAAAGTCAGGACACCCTGAGGTAACCCATGTCTTTAAGTTTTAAAAATGATGGGTGTCTGACTTTTTGTTAAAAATGATGGGTGTCTCGATTTTTCTATGGGTGTCTCGACTTTTTCTTCGACTTTTTCTTTTCAGATTCCAGATACTTAGTTACAGCCGGGAAACCTTGTCTCCAGGGTTTGGTCCCCGGCCTTAATAGTTAGCGTGTATTCCTCAGCTCTCAAAGTCGTCTGGCGCATTCCCACGCCGCTGCCCCCGGGACCGACCAGGGCCTGCACGTCGCCTCCAAAGGCAGGTTGTCCTCTGGCCGAGATTATCATTCCCTCAGGAAATCCCACCGGATTGATCGCCACCAGGTTGCCACCGGTCATGGGGTCGCAGTCAATCGCCACGTAGACCGTGCCGCTGCCGTCAATAAATGATACTTCCTCCAGGACCTCGGAGTTTTTCAGCATGCCGGGTTGTAGCGTGGAACCAGTTGGCGGTGCTTCGTCTAAGGCGGCGCTTGTCACCGGTTTCGGGGGGTGTGCCCCATCCGGTTCCGCCGGCACCTCACTCGTGCCAGGTCCGCAAGCACCCAAAGAGATTGAGGTCAAAACCACCAATATCGGACCCAGTTTCCTGCTCGTTATCACGGTTGCTCTCCTAAGCGTAGAATCAAGAAATAGTTTAGCATTGAAAATTGAACGAAATTTGGACCGGATTTATTTTCTGATACCCAGTCCGGTTAATGGGTTAAAGAAATCGGGTATATTTTCTGTTTTTCCGGCCCCTCTTAGCAAAACCGAGTCTAGTGCGTATTGAATGGTGTGTTGCCATAAATTTGCATATATTGAACATCCCATTACGTCAGTGCTTTGGTCCATTCGTTTCAAGCCAGTTGCGCCAGTTGGGTGGTGAATATGACCGTACCGCGGTAATTCGAGCCATGCACGATGTGGGATTTCCATGTATTTTGAACCACAGGAGATCCCAACATAAAACGCAAACGATATTCAGACGAAAAGATTATTTCGATTCTCAAGGAGCATGAGGCCGGTGCCTCGGCCAAGGACCTGTCCCGCCGCCATGGCGTTGCCGAGAATACGGTTTATAAAAGTCAGTAATAAAAGTCAAATAAAAGCCAGGTAAAAGTCAGATAAAAGTCAGGACACCCATGTCTTTAAATTCTAAAAATGATGGGTGTCCTGACTTTTTGTTTCCAGCTTCCTTTCTTGGACTTTTTTCATGAGTGTCCTGACTTTTCTTACTGACTTTTTTTCATATACAAGGCCCCTTGCACCAAAGAAAAGATCAATCGCTGGATTGCGCGACATTTGCTTCACCCGGACTTCAATTCACTATTCGCTGGGACCGCCAAGGGGGTGCTGACAGCGCGATGGTTTCAACAGTCGATGGCAACCCTGTGTCAGAGCCGGTGAGGGTATAAGCCTCCAGGGCTCCTCCATCCGGGTGCCTTTAATCATCCCGAAAAAAGGTTGGCTTTACCATACCAACCTCCAGGACGGATTCACGGCGTACCATGGTGGCTTAAACCTGCCCCGGTTCCTGCCAATGATTTGAATTGGGACAACAGTGTATCCCCCCTCATTTATTGGTACTAAAATATAGGTATGGGGAATCGATTTTTGACCCGATTCTCTCCGGGCCGGAAACTCCCCATAACGGGATGATTAACACTACGGTACGGATCATGACTCGCTCGAACATCCAGCTGCTGTGCCAACGGGTCAATTCTGTACCGTCATGCTAATATCGGGAGATTGAGATGAAATCATTCGTACTGATGACAGGTAGTGGCCCCACGGTAATTCTTACCTCCTACGACTCCGTGGAAGATGCTGCCTTACTGGAAGCGCTGCGACTTAAGGGCATTGAAAAATTTATCGCCTACGAGGTTCCCCTTGAACTCGCCAAGGAGCGCTATGGCGGACACTTCACTGCGGTCCTCAACGACTGGCTCGAAACCGATGATTTGAGGGTGCTGGATATTAACGGAGAAAGGGTATTCAGGCTTTTCAACTTTTCCGACCTGGGACCGGCGCATTTTCGTGAACTTTGACCGGTGGCAAGTGTGAAGTCGCGTTTTGTCAATGCACGACCAGTTCCACTTTGCAATTGAGGACGTGCAGAAGGGCCACGGAAAAGGGGTCGGATCCAATTCCTTTCCAAAATGGGGTCGAGGAAATGAGGGAATTGGATCCGCCCCCTTTTCCTTGGTTGCACTCCCGGGATTTTCTTCTATTCTTAAACTGCCACACAATAAATTCGATCACGGGAGGCTCAACCATGAAAAGAAGAGAATTTTGCAGGACATCGTTGGCGGCCGGCGTCATCGCCGCATACCCCTTTATGATCAACGCGGCGTTTGCCCAGAGCGCGGTTGCAGCGGCCACGCTGGAAGGCGCTGAAGTCGAGATTTCAGCGGCAGCCGTCAGGGCTTTCGCAACGCACCTCGATGGTGCGCTGCTGATGCAGGGCGATACCCAATACGACAGTGCGCGCATGATCTGGAACGGGATGTGGGACAAGCACCCCGCCCTGATCGCGCGTTGCGCCAATACCGCCGATGTCCAACACGCAGTGACGTTTGCAACCGAGCACAATCTGCTGCTTGCCGTTCGCGGAGGAGGACACAGCTGGCCGGGCAAGTCGGTTTGTGACAAGGGCCTGATGATCGACCTGGCTGATATGCACACGGTCACCGCCGACCCTGTAAAACGGCGTGCCTATGCGCAGGGCGGGGCGCTTTTGAACGGCCTGGATACGGCAGCGCTGCATCATGGCCTGGTGACCACCGCGGGCGTTGTTTCACATACCGGCGTGGGCGGCTTTACGCTAGGCGGTGGTTTTGGCCGTCTGAACCGCAAGTACGGGCTGGCCGTGGACAACCTGGTCTCCGTCCGGCTGGTGACCGCGGATGGTCAGATTCGCACCGTCAACGCCGAACAGGAACCGGATCTGTTTTGGGCCGTACGCGGGGGCGGGGGGAATTTCGGTGTCGCCACCGAGTTTGAATACCGGCTGCATCCCTTCGACCGCAACGTGCTGTCGGGCATAATTGTCTGGCCCATCGAACAGGCGCGCGCGGTGCTCGACTTCTACGCCGGCTGGTACGCCGGCTTGTCCGATGATCTCTACGTCGGACCGACCATGATGACCTTGCCCGAAGTCGGTTCCGTGGTTGCAATGGAAGTCGTGTATGCGGGCGATCCGGCCGACGGCGAAAAGGAACTGGCGCCCCTGCGGGCCATCGGAACACCGATCGAAGACGGTGTCAAAGTGCAGGACTACATGGTTTTGCAAACGCATGAAGACGCCGCGCTGGCGCACGGTGTGCGCTCCTATGCCAAGAACGGCATGGCAAAAGAATTCACACCGGCATTGGCGGACGCCATGATCGAATCTTTCGTGCCCAATCCCAACCTGATGTTTTTTACTCACACCTCAGGTGGTGCGGTTGGCCGGGTCCCGGAACTGGCAACGGCGTTTCCGCATCGCAACGCCGAGACCATGGTCGCGGTGGCGGGAGTCTGGATGGACCCTGCAATGGATGACGAGCTCATTGGCATTGCACGCAACTGGTTCAAGCAATTGGCACCGTTTACAGGCGGTTACTATTCGAATATCGATTTCGACGAGGCCAATCCGGGCGGCAAAAATTATGGTCCTGCGTATAAACGGCTGTCGGAAATCAAGGGCAAATACGATCCAGGCAACCTGTTCCGGCTGAACAGGAATATACTGCCGGCCGTTTGACCACGCGATGACCGAAACGGAGCAACGGGCGAAAACATTTTCGACGGCTGAGATGGGCATGATTGCCCACCTGTATCGCGGCGAGGTCTATCGCAGCACGATTTGGCGTACGCGACTTGACAATACCACCAACTGGGCGGTGGTGACGACCGGCATCGCGTTATCGCTCTGCTATGCTGATGCCAAGGCGTCTTCGTTGCCTTTGATCCTGGTCGGCCTGTTGCTGGTGGTTTTCCTGCTGCTGGAGTCGCGGCGTTACCGGTATTTCAATGTGTGGCGTGCCCGTTGCCGGTTGATGGAGACCGAAATGATTTCGCCGTTGCTGCTTGGCAAGGCTGTGGCGCTGGACGGGAAGTGGAACACCATGTTGGCGGACGACTACCGGCGCCCCCACTTTCACGTCAGTTTCATCCGTGCCCTCGGCCGCCGCCTGCGGAAAAATTACAGCTTCATCCTGGTTGTCCAGGCGCTCGCCTATTGTGGCAAACTGGCGATTCACCCGACCCCGCTGACCCACATCAATGAGTTGTTTCAGCGTGCGGCGATCGGCGCAATTCCCGGAGAAGTGGTGTTGCTGGCCGGCGTGCTGTTCCACGCCACCTGGGTAGTCATCGCCTATACGACCCTGACCGTCGAACGTCGATATCGCAAGCCCGGTGCGCTGATCTCGATTGCCTGAGGCAATGACGGGTGGTGGTAGTGAATTCCACATTGGTGGAATCCTGATACTAGCAGCCTGTCGGACTTAACATGATCTACTGCGAAAAACCCGAATTTGGCCAGATTTCCCGATCTTTTTCGTTAAATAGCGGTGCTATTCGCCTCAAAAGATCGAAAAATCTATCTCAAATCGGATTTCCCTCGTTACGATCGGTCAAGTCCGACAGACTGCTAGTGGCAGTAAACCATCAATACCAATAGCGATACAGGCAGATTTCCGGCAGTTGCAAGTCACTATTCGCGAATCTGAGCGGGGCCATACCCGGTGATCACCCGGCCATTTCCCGCTGCCGCGTTTGTGCGGCGCAATTCGAACAGTTCGGTCATGTCCTGCTGTTTGAGCGCATGCTGCACTTTTGGCAGACCCGGCCAGTCTTCGGGCAGGAAAAAGTACAGCGGTGAAGCCAGGATGGGATCACCCTTGTCATGCGCGGTTACAAGTAAATCCGCCGCCTGCTGGTCGTTCTTCATAAATGCGTAGAGCATCGCCGCCTCGACCAGTGACCGGTCTTCCCGGATGGCGATCGCCAACAGTTCACCGGCGTACCCGGCGGCCCGCTCCGGCTGACCGTTCTGGAGCGAGACCCTGCAACGAATCCACAGGGACCAGCGCTTGCCGAGGTCCTGCTCATGCGACTTGAGCAATTCCTCCAGCTCTGCATCACGACCGCTTTCAAACAGCATCCGGGCCAGCGAACTCCATGCATTCCGGAATTCAGGACTCAAATTCACCGCCCTGTATTCCAGTGCGATCGCTTCATCCCAGCGACCCAGGAAACCGTAAACCAGCGCCAGTTCGTGTTGATTCGCCGCCGACAGCGGGTCGAGTTCAGCCGCTTTTTTCTCGTATATCTGCGCCTGTTGGAAATCCCCGATGGCATAAAGATAGTCACCGTAGAAATTATTGCTGCCCGCGTCGTTCGGGTTGATTTCAACCGCCCGCGTAAAAGCGTTGGCCGCGGCTTCCCAGTCACGCTCGAAAACCAGCAGTATTACACCCAATGCGGCGTAGGCTTCACTATTGTTCTCATCGAGACCGATCGCCGTACGGGCGAATATTTTTGCTTCCACGGCCAACGCATGCGGTGACTCGATACCCCGGTAATAGGGGGAAACCGCGAGTGTCGTCGCCAGTGCCGAATAGGCGGGTGAATACGACGGGTCAAGTTCAATTGCCATCCTGAAAGCGTTCTCGGCAATTTCCACGCTGTCCGCCGTGCGGCGTGCGAGGTGGAAACGGCCCTGGAGGTATTGATCGTAAGCCTCGATATCACCGGTACTGGCTATCGTTGGAAGCGCGGCATTCCGGCCGCTTCCGATGTGCAATCTCAACCCCTCCACGACCAGGCCGGCGATCTCGTCCTGGACTTCGAAAACCGCCGACATGTTGCGATCGAACTCCCGGGTCCACAGCTGGAACCCGTCTTCCGCCTTGATCAGTTGGGCCGTTACTCGCAGTTTGGAACCCGAGGTGCGTACGCTGCCTTCCAGGATGTGTGTCACGCCAAGTTGTTGCGCGATACTTCGCAGATCCTCGTCCTTGTTCTTGAAAGCAAATGAAGAGGTGCGTCCGGCCACTTTCAAACCTGGAATTTTCGACAACGCCCCGAGTAATTCCTCCGCCATGCCGTCTGCAAAGTATTCCTGGTCATGGTTTGGGCTTATGTCCCTGAACGGCAATACGGCGATCGAGTCCTGGTGTGTTGCGTCTTGCCCATGACCCGAAATGCGGCTTTCCCATATGAAATAGGCCAGGGCCAGGGCGAGGGCGCCGATAATGATGTAATTGAGTTGGCGGCCGTATTCGGAATGCAGACTTTCGTCTCGGTCGACTTCCTCGGTGCGCTTCAGCCCCTTGTTGGTCAACTCGTATACCCAGGCCAGCACTAGGGTGATCACGAAACCGGCGCTCAGCAGACCCAGGATCAGTTTGGGAAGCCAGCCCGGAAACTCCAGGATCGGCCCGATTTCATTGACCAGCTGAATAATCAGCCAGGCGACGGCCAGGTAAGCCAGTCCCACCCTGACGACATTCCTTCTACGAAGCTCTTTGAGAAACGGGATCAACTTTTAATTATTCCAATCATGCGGGCGATGTGGCATCTGCTGAATTTAAAATCACTAGTTCAAATATAGTTGAATCACGGGGATTTGGGGTTGGACCCGGGTGAAACGGCGACTTTTCCTGGCACGTTGCCGGACCTCGGCGTTTCGTGCCCACTGGAAAAACAAGACGCCAATACGTATGCTCATGTTAGAAAACGCATGAGCACTTCGCAAACGGGCTAGTCGGTGACCACCGTGGTTCAAACGACAGAACCAGGTGCTTTTACCAATGGGAAACGATTTATGAAATGGCTAAAACGGGGATTGCTGGGTGTTGCGGGTATCGTAATACTGGTATTCGTGGTCATTTATGGTGGCAGCGAATACGTCATCAATAAAAGCTATATTGCAAAGCCGCGTGTTTTCAAGTTGCCCGACACGGGGCTCGACTTGGCGGAGGGTGAACGCCTGGCGCAGGTGTTTGGCTGTTATCGGGGTTGCCACGGGCGGCACATGGAAGGTGACCTCGCATTTGACGAGCCGCCTTTTTTCAGGGCGTATGCACCCAGTTTGACAAACGCTGTCCGCAAATACTCAACGACACAATTGGAGGCCCTTATCCGACAGGGGGTTCGGCCGAACGGCCACAATCCCTGGGGCATGCCGGCGAGCAGTTTTTCGACTATGACGGATCAGCACCTGGCCGCGGTTCTGGGCTTTATCAAAAGTTACCCGGAACATGTTCCCGAAACGGCATTACCTGAGTCGAAATTTTACCTGGGTGGACGCGTCGCGGTTCTGACCGGCATGTTCCCGTCGGAGGCGGCCGCGGCCGCGGGGTCTGAACCGATCAACATGTCGGCACTGGACGATGCACTGACACATGGCCATTACCTGGCCATGAATGTCTGTTCCGAGTGCCACGGTCTCGAATTCGAAGGCTTTGAGGATTTCACGCCGCCACTGACCGTGGCCAAGTCATATAGCAGGGAACAGTTCGGGCGGTTGATGTCGCAAGGCATAGGACTCGGCGATCGTGATCTCAGCCTGATGTCTAAAGTGGCAAAAATGCGGTTCACAAAGCTTGAGGACAGCGAGGTGGACGACCTTTATGCTTACCTGCAGTCCCGTTGAAGAAGGAAGGTAGCTGCGCCGGAAGGAATGAACCCGCCGGATTTTATATCCAGGCTGGTCGCTCTGGTTCTCAGGCCCAGGGTAAACCGCACGAGATTTCATGGCATATTCGCTCCGAATAGTAAACATCGGGCCAAGATGGAAAATTCAGGATGGAAAATTCAATTAGGACACCCACATCTAATTTATGGAAAATTCAGCAGAAAATTCAGGACACCCACATCTAATTAAGCAAAAGTCAGGCACACATCTAATTAGTAAGAAAATTCAGGACACCCACATCTAATTAAGCAAAAGTCAGGACACCCACATCTCATCACCCACAACTAATTTTAAATTAGTTGTGGGTGATGAGATGGAAGCCTCCGTCCACCGGATCGGCATCACAATGCGCCACACTGGTATTGGCAGGTTATATGGCCTGCAGGTCACTCAGTCGTCAACGCAGGATGGAAGCGTCCACATGAAGGTCAAACTACTCGGTATCGATCTGGCAAAGAATGTCTTTCAGCTTTGCGCCCTGAACCCAGCCACAAAGTGCTGTTCAACCGCACTGTCCGCAGAGCTTAACTGCGATCCGCCATTGTAAAGCTCGAGCCTGCCACCATCGCCATGGAAGCATGCTCAAGTGCCCATTACTGGACCCGGGCTTTTGAGGCCCCGGGGCATCTCGAAACTCATCCAGGGTCGGAGCACAAGTACTCCACACGGAACCCGAATATATGTCAGCAGACCATTTTTTCCTGATAGGGTCCGGCAGCGACAATCTGAATTGCAAAGCCTTCAAAGGCAGCAGGAGCATATTCACTTCGAGCGAGCCAATCCGAGCGCAAAAAAAAACCGAAATAACGCTTGATTCAGGGGAAGCGTCCATATATGTCCTGGCTTTCTCTGGGTGTCCTGACCTTCTATTGACGATGTTCAATAGATGCGAAATGGTGGCAATATATTGTTTGGTATAGTTTATACTCGAAGCTGGCCAACAAACTTGGATTTTCCAATACTGACCAAGCGTCTCTGGTAAACATTTCCAAACCATGATCTTTACGATACTGTTAATTTCCAGCCTCGCGGATCTTGCGGACCCACCGATCTTCGATGATGGGTTCGAGGGGCGCCTCATTGGCTATTTCGGGTCCACGCACACAACGGTTCAGTGCGTTGAAGGTCAGGGCACGATTGTTGAAGTGCAAGGCGACCCAGACGGTGACGAAATATGTCGATTTGAAGCCTCGTCATGCCCACCAGGTTGGTCTCAAGCCGGTGGCTGGTCCGCGACCTTGCCCACTACGCAGCCGTTCGTCCAGCCTTCAATTGCAAGCTTTTCTACTACCTGTAATGGTGTCAGCTACCAGTGGCCGTCCATTTCCGCAGATTCGGGTATTTTCTCGTCAGGCGCTCACGAGTTCTCCAATTCGGCCATGATCGAGAGTCGTAGTTGCCAAGTTTGGCAGGACGGTGCGAACGAGGTATTCGGGAACTGCGGTAGCCCCGATATCGTGGCTACCGATCCTTCGCCGGCCAGCGATCAGTGCTCCAGTTTTGGCATCAGTTTTCCGGGTTTCCGTGTTGATTTCCTGGATTCCGGTGGACAAATGCAGTCAAGATGGATTCGAACGAACACCCGAATAACGACCGTTGCCGTTCGAACAAGTATCGGTTGCAAGTGAAGCGAAGGCACAAAACAAGAAAGCTAATGAAGTGAAAGCTAAGACGAAAGCTAAGAAAGCTAATAAGAAAGCTAAGACACCCACGTCGGCTGTAACAGAAAGTCAGGAAAGTCAGGACACCCATGTCTTCGGAGAAAGTCAGGACACCCATGTCTTCGGAGAAGAAGAAAGTCAGGACACCCATGTCTTCAAACGTGAATAATTGTGGGTGACCTGAATAAATCATTGTGGGTGTCCTGAATAAACCTCCTGAATAAAAAACCAATAATTGTGGGTGACCTGAATAAATCCCTCTGAATAAATCCTGAATAAAAAATAAAAACAATGGTGTCAGCAGGGCACTGTTCGCGCCCAAGCCTGCCTGAGGGCTGTATGAACCAGCTTATGGTGGTTGGATCGCAGAACAAGCTCGCGTTTAATCCGGGTTTTTGCTGATCAATCCCCTATCACAGTAGGTCACAACAGATCCTAAGGGTGTTTCGTTGCAATCAGTGAGTGGTGGAGCAAGCATTGTGTGCAGTTTTTATGATTTAAGTGGCAGGTGTTCCAGCTTTTTTCTCCCAGCTTTTTGTGCTCTTATTGGGTAGGTTCACTACAACCGTAGTTTCACGTCGCTTTCACCCACGACTTCGACCTGTTCGAAGTTTTTGGGCGGTGCGCTCTTGACGGTCACAGTGTAGTAACCTTGTTCCAACTCGACCGGCTCGCCATTGACCAGCCCCCTTGCCACCAATTCGCCACCAGCGTCGTAGACTTCGTATGGCACTTGCAATGCCTGCTCAATGGCTCCGCTCAGGCCGGACTGGTCTTTTGCGGTGAAGTAGTGGCCTCCGCTCAGTTCGGCCCACTCTGAGAACCGGGCTTCCAGCGCAGTGTCGTCGATGGCGAAACCGACGATGTTGACCGTCACGTCGATACCTTCTTCGGCCAGTGACTCGATGACCGCAGCCGGGTCGCCATCGCAGGTCTCTTCGCCGTCGGTTACCAGAATCACGGCGGCTGCCTGGGCACCCTTGAGGTCGACGGGAACGGCGGCCAGCGAATCGGCTATTGGGGTTTTCGCCAGGTTTCGTGCCTGCACCCGGTCAATCACGGTTGCGGCTGCGTCCGGATCCAGCGGACCCAGCGGCATCAGTAGCTCGGTTGCACAGGTACCCGGCTCCTTATGGCCGAATACCCGCAGTGCGACCGGCGCGCCTTCAGGAATGTGTTGGCGAACCGCCTCGGTCAACACTTCCCTGGCAATGACGATACGGCGCTTGCCGTCCATGCGCTGCAGCATCGAACCGGATGCATCGAGGATCAGTTCGACCGCACCAGCGCTGACACGCTCTCCTGCGGCGTCATCACCACCTCCGAGTACCAACAACCTTCCGGGACCGGGTGCTTCACGGTACCCGGTCTTTACGACCAGCGCGTAGTCAGCGGGGCGCCGCATCAATGTGGCCGCCCGGTCAAAAGCGACTTCCATCTCACCCAGGTAATTGATTTGTTTGTAATATCCTCCGTTGACGCTGGCCCAGTCCTGGAAGACGTCGATATGGCTGGCTTTGCTGCCGGCAACGCTGATGCCAAAGACCCTGGGCTGAATCGCCCGCAGCTTAGCCCACAACGGGCCATGGTGGTTGATGACACCGTCGGTGATAATCACCACGGCCTTGGAGCCGGGTACCGGTGCCAGGGTCTGGGCCGAAACTTTCAGGGCGAACTCTCCCGCACTCGAACTCTCTCTGCGAGGGTAATCGTTGAGGACGGTCTGCAGCATGAACGGTTCGCCCAACCAGTTGTTCAGTAACGGGCCGCGCCCGAACGGTACGAAATTGACGGATTCCTGGCCGGGGACAACCTGGCTGACGAATGCAGCCAGCGAATTATAGATGGTTGGCAGGTGGGCAGTGACACTGGCGCTGGTGTCCCAGGAAAACACCACGTTGCGGGGCGGTTCGTAGACGTGCAAATAAACCTCCGAACCGGGTTCGGCAATGGCTTCAAACACGTGCTGTGCGGGTGAACTCGCATGGGTGTCCGGCTTCAGCGGAATCGGCGTTCCCTCCAACGCTTCGAGGTCAATCACGGTTCGCACCGTGGGCGTGCCACTCATCGAGATCGTCAGCGTGTTCGCATCATCCGGCATCCGCAAACGGTACCAGTGCGAATACTTTGCCAGCGCAACCTGTCCGCCTGTCGTCTGGCCGGGATCCAGCACAGCTGCCGTATCCCGCGAGGTGTTGCTCGCCGCGGAAATTTGGGGTTCCGGTGGTATTCCGAGTTGTTCTTCGTAGAAGCCAACGGAGCTGTTGTAACCCCATTCGCCCAGGACGGAACGATAACCGTCTCCGGCGGGTCGTTCCCAGATTCGGATCACGTTTGGTGCAGCGGCAATACCGGTCTCGCCGGTACGGATCCCGGTGAATTTGACGAAGCGAGCCCATACCGGGGATTCGAGTTCGGCGATCTCCGGGGTTGCCGCAATCCCCGGATTCAGCTCTCCGATTGGCGTCCAGGGGCCGACAGGTGATTCGGTACTGACTGACAGGAGCACCTTTTCCAGGGCATATTCCGGCTTCACGCCCTCCGGATTGATCCATTCGACGCGCTGTATCTGTGCAGCCCGGTTGTCATGGAACGCGATTATGTACTCGAGATTGACATCCGGCTTGGAGCGCACATTGTTGGATTGCTTGTCCTCATCGAGGATTGCCACGGGGCTGTAATACGAGGGTGGTCGGTCTGACACCAGGTGCCCGCCGAATTCGGGGCTTGCCAGGTCGAATCCCAGACCGTCTGAAAGATCGTGACCAGGTTCCAGGATCACTTTCCATTCGCCCATCGCGGCACCACCTGCACCCGAATGCTCCTCGAAGGTTTCTTCCAGCCGCAAACGCGCGAAACGCGCCATGACCGGCTTTCCGAGCGCGAAGTATTGCTCCGTTTTCACCGGCAGTGTTTCGAAGGACAGGACCTCTTCAAAGTTTTGTCCGTCCTGCGAAAGCAGCAATGTACCCTGTCGAAGATTACGCAGGGGCCAGGGTACGCCGAAGAGGTTGATCGCAATACCGGCAACCGGCAAGGGCGCCTCACCCGGCAATTGCAGGGTGATGACTGGACGTGTGTTGGTCCATCCATAGGTCTTGCTGCAGCACTCGACCCGCACACCATCGAAGACCATGCCGTCGCGCAGGTTTGGATTGTCCGCGCCTTTTGGCTGTTCGCCGGCCAGTTGTCCGCCGAAGGGCAGCCAGGCGGCATTGATGCCACCACGAATAGCATCCGGAATCGCCCAATTCCACGCCGGGTGAACCGGCGGTAGCTCCCGATCCACGCCAATCCCGGCCCAGGTTTCGGCCTGCGCACCGGCTTCGTTAAAGGCCCGGACACTGATTCGCACAGGCCGGTCGGCCCAGGCATCGGGTGGCACCCGGATTTCCACTGGAACGGCTTGTGTGCCGTTCGCTGCGATCTCGACTGCCGTTTCGTCCAGAATGACCTGCCAGCGGTAGTCGCTGGTCGTCGCCTGCAGGCGCGCCTGCAGCGGCAATGGGCTCGTGTTCGCAAGCGTTAAGCGACCGGTAACCCGCTGGCCGTAGGTGCGAAATGCGGAGACGCGGTCGTCGTCGAGCGACAATTCCAACTCGGCGGGCAGCGGTTGTGGGGTCAACGGCGCCGGGCCGTTTTCGAATTCCAGCTCCAGCCGGTAGGGTTGACCACCCGAATCGATGGACAGCAACTGGGCTTTGCCGTCGGGTAAGTTGACGCGATACCCGCCAACCTCGGCATCGTACGTGATGTATTTCTCATCGCCATCGCTGGGACCCACGGAAATCCGGCCAACAGACGCCGCCGAACGGACCAGCAATTCGCTCGGTTCTTTAAGCGCAGGCAGACGGTAAACGTCCGCATCTCGCCAGGGGCCGGTTTCGCCTTCCAGCACGAGGTCGGGCGGTACGGGAGCGGTAAGCCAGATCTGCTTCATGCCGTTCGGTTCACAATCGGTTGGACAGGAGTAACGAGGCAGGCGCTCGAGGCTGAGTTTGTATTCTGCATCACTCGGCTGCCTCGTGCGTAGGTGAACATAATAATCTCCCGGTGGGAACAAGCCCTCAATGGACATTACTTTGCCGGTTTCTGTCGGAATCCCCTGGGCTAGCCGACTGCCATACCAATGGATGTCGGGCATGATCTGTCCGTCTGCCGGCGGTTCCACCGCCAGCCGGATGTGGTCCCAGTTGGCCAGGAAAAACCGGTAATAGTCATTATCGCTCTCATCGGCTAATAACCCGTTACGGGTCTGGCCCATGGCGAGGCGCTGCATGCGTGAGACGTCGTTGTTAGATTCACGCTCGCCGTTGGAGTCGGGTGGTCCCAGGGGCCGACCCAATAAGGTATAGCTGGCGCCAGATTCACCACTAACCCGGATGAAGTGTTTCCCCGGCAGTAGGAACAGGTTATCCAGACGTACCCTCCGCTGTCCTTTTGCCGGTCGCCAATTCGTGACTTGCCCGCCGGAGCCATCGTAGTACGCGACTTCCTTTATGCCGTCACCGATCACCTGGAACCGCCAGAGTTGCGGTTCTTCAGCCACCAAAAAGCGGAAAAAGTCGTTGTCTTTTCCACTCGAGCGCCCCTTGATCCGGTTGTTGGGTGGAACGCTGGTGGCCAGGGCAATCTTATCGTTGGGTTCAGTTTCCACCCCGGCCTCGATCGGTCCTTGCGATTCGAGTGTTACGCGGTAGTTAAATTCAACCCGGGAACGGCCGATTCCCAATCCCCATTCCCCCGGGCCGAGCAGCAGATCCGGGAGTTCTATCGGGGTCTTGGCGTCACGACATTGCAGCTGAATCTCCTGTCCATCGAACAGGCAAAATCGCATGTCCTGCCCGCTGGGTTCAGAATCGATTCGTAAAGCAAGGAGCTGGTCAGTTTCCTCTTCGTCCAGCGAAAATTTAAAATAATCCCTCTCGTTGACTTCATTCACCCGGGCCGTAAGCGGCTGCGACAGGGAAACCCGGTTGGCCAGTGCCCACTTGCCGTTCGGTTCGGCTTCCTCACCGGCCACACGCTGGCCGACCGCTTGGGCGCCGATGGCGGTTATGAAACCGGGGTCCAGGGGCTCCAGCTGAACGTAATAAATCCCGTCTTTTGGTACGATATCCGGAAATTCCAGGTGTCCCAGGTCACCGCTACGCTTTTTGTCGAGGGATTCGCCATTCGCACCCAGCAGGGTCGCATCCACCGTTTGCCCAATCGGTACCTGCACGCGGATGTCCCAGCGCTGGTTGGTCTGATCGGGTTTGAAGTCGAATGAATACCAGGCTGAATCGCGTGTTTCGAAGGCTGTGAATTCGCCATTGGGCCGAACGACGTAAGCCTGCTCGCGCGCAGCACCTTTATTACGTGGCTCCGACTGCACGGAGAGTTTGCTGCCTTCGTGAATCACAAAACGGTAGGCGCCGGTTTCGGGTTCGGAGTCCACCGCCGGCACAGCGTTAGAAGCAGCGAGTTTCGGCCTGCCATCATCACCGAACGACAGGCTATCGCTTGGGGGACGAAACATTCCGCCCTTGCCTTGCCCCGCTGCCGGACTGCCGCCGGCATAGGCGATGCCGATCAGGTAGTCGCCAGGCTCGAATATCAAATCGCGGGTGATGGATGGCTTGTAGCCATCACGCGTACCCATTTTCATAAGTGTGTGCTTGCTGACCACCCCTTCCCCATCGTTGGTGAATTCCACGCGAACGACTTCCGCGATGGTCAACCTTCCCGGAATGCCGTGTAGTTCAAATACCCAACGCTTCTGTGCGTCCACATCGGAAACGGACCACACAAAACCATCCTGATCGCCCCGGTTCATGGTGCCGAGCACGGTAATCGCACCCGAAATCGCATTCGCTTCAGATGGTGTGTTATTGGGTTCTGATTCGAAATAAGAGTACTGGGCCAACAAGGGAGACGCGAACGAAGCAGCCATCAGCAGAATAGCCATGCACGCCAAACTCAGCCTGCTACAGCGTAAAGCTCGGAATGTCCACGGTTTACAATTTGCCCGGAATCCTGATTGCATTAATAGAAAGTATAGACCATCAACTTCAGATTTCAGGTTGAGTTTCCCCGCATCGTCCAGACACTTCCCAGCCGTTTTGTAAAACGCCTTTCATACTCTACCCGCAACAACAGATTGATCTTTCCCCCATTAATCGGCCCATTTCCAAAAGCTAAAAAAGCTAAGAAAAAAGCTAAAAAAAGCTAAGACACCCACGTCGGCTGCAAAAGCTAAATGCAAAAGCTAAGACACCCACGTCGGCTGTAATGTCCTACATGACATTGGGATGGACTGCCCTACTGAATGAAAGGTTTTTTCCATAAGCTATCCCCATGCCAGAGCCAAGATATCGCCAGGTCTCCTTGGAAGACACACCTTATTACCACTGCATCTCGCGTTGTGTACGACGGGCTTTCTTGTGTGGTAAGGATCCGTTTTCCGGATTTGATTTTGAACACCGCCGCCAGTGGATAGTCGATCGCATCAAGCTGCTATGCACAGTATTCGCCGTTGACCTGTGTGCTTATGCCATCATGAGCAACCATTACCATATTGTTGTTCGTATTGATGTCGAGCAGGTAAACGGGTGGTCAGACGAAGAAGTCGCAAGTCGCTGGATGCAGGTCTTTTCCGGTCCGCTGCTGGTGCATCAATACCTGGGCAATGCAAATTTGACAGCAACCGAACTCGGACAGGTGACTGAGCTATTTACTACCTGGCGCAACCGGTTGTGTGACCTGTCCTGGTTCATGCGATGTATAAATGAGCCCATCGCCCGCCTGGCCAACCGTGAAGACCATTGCACCGGCAGGTTCTGGGAAGGCCGCTTTAAGTCACAGGCTTTGTTGGATGCTCGTGCAGTATTGGCCTGTATGGCCTATGTTGATTTAAATCCTATTCGTGCAACCATGGCCCGAACGCCTGAGCGGTCAGATTTCACATCCATACAAGAGCGTATGCTTCATCCAGAAAATACTTCCCTTAGGGCCTTTTCGGCACAGAATGATAATGAAGGCATTCCATTCAATCTAAAAGACTACTTGGAATTGGTGGACTGGGGCGGTAGGGAGGTCAAACACCACAAGCGCGGTTATATCCCAGCCAATGCTCCACCGATCCTGGCCCGGTTGCGGATGGATGCTGCACCGGTTCTGGATTATCTTGCAAAAGATGACCTACCCTCGTTCGGTGCGCTGGGACCGGTGAGTATGCTGAGGGTCTTTGCTAAATCAGTTGGGCGAGCCTTTATCAAGGGGCACGCCGTCGGCAACAGGATTTGTCCTGACCTTCAAAACCCTTGAAAAACACCTGAAGTGGGTAAAAAAACCCGCAGGGGCCGGCCACTGCGGGTTGGATGAGATGCGTAATTTGCTTCGTTTATAGCGTCCGGCGAAATCCGACCAAGGCGGCCGTCAACAGCACCGCGAAGGTTAGCAGCACCAACGCCAGTGACGAGTTGACTGGGACCGGAACCAGTTCGGCTAACATGCCATCACCGGGAACGGCAGCCAGTGCGCCGATTAATTCTCCGGTTTCACCCAGCAACGTCGCTTCTCCGGTAGCAGGGTTCAGTTCGTACAATGAACCGTTGACGTTGCCCAGGAACAGGCGGTTTGTGTCAGGATCCCAGACCAGTCCTAATTGACCACCAACATCCACACCGAGTGTGCCGATCAAGGTGACGGCATAGGTCGTTGTGTTGATCGCATAAAGCGTGTCGTCAGCTCTTGATACCCCGAGCAACCGCTGGTTCACGGGGTCATAGGTCAGGCCAGCGATGTCCGGCCCACCTGAATCGCCGAGATAGGACTCCGCCCCGGTGCTACGGTCGATGGAAACCAGTTGACTCTGTTCGGTGGACCAGCCAAACAATATGTCCTGGTTTGGGTCATGGGCGATCGAGTGAATGTTCGACGTGCTGAGGAAGCCGCCCACTTCGGTAATTTGCCAGGTGCTCATGTCAACCCAGCCGAGGCCATAACAGTTGTCACCGCAGGTGTCCGACACCCACAAGCGGTCGTTGACCGAATCATAGGACAGACCGGACAGACTGACGCCCAGTGTGGCATCGCCGAGGAGAGTGGCGGATGGCACCAAGGGATCGATCTCGAAAAATTCTCCGTTATCGTCGTTCATTGCGATCAGGCGGGCGGCCATGGCAGGCGCAGAAAACGCTACCGTCAGTAACAATGACAAACAAAATCGAACTGTGAAAGTCTTCAATATAATCTCCCTGAGTAAGTCAATTCGCTGCAGAGCTTTAATGCTCGCAAAATTAACGCAAATATAACTTATTATTATGGGGTGTGATAGAAATTTTATTAGAAAAATCAGGACACCCATAACTTTTCATGTTTGAAGGTAGTGGTGTCCTGACAATTATGACGGCAATCTGCCGTGGTCTATTTTTGAATATAGTTGTCAACGATTTTATGTGCCGTATCCAACGTCGTGAATTCCCCACCCTCATCCCGGTTGGTAAAAAGCACAACAGAAAATTTCCTTGACGGAACCCGGTAGAAAATATTGCGGAAGCCAATAGAACTGCCGGTGTGAAAGATAATATCCAAACCCTTACAGGTCTCACGGCGCCAGCCGAAAGCATAGCCGATATCCTTGCCGTCATTGGTTTGGTTTTCTTTAAAATAGAGATCCATGTAGGGCTGGCTCAGCAACCTGTCCGTATAAAGTACCTGGTCCCATTTGTAGAAGTCTTCGAGATTTGAATAAATGCCACCGTCGCCAAGTACGGCGCTGGTGCTGCTCTGGTCGGTTTCAACCACTGCGCCGTCAGCCTCGATGGTATAGCCATAGGCGCGATTGGGCACCTCGTTGATGCCGTCGACATAAGCCAGCGTAAGGGTCATGCCTGCCGGCTCAAAAATATGCTGTTGCAGATATTCCCGGAACGGTTGCCCGGTTACTTTTTCAAGCACCTGTGTCAGGACGGCGAAACCGGTGTTGCTGTACTGGTATTTTTCACCCGCCGGAAAATAAGCGCTGTCGACGTTCATCATCAATTGCAGTACTTCGCTGTCCGTGATTTGATGATCGAGGTCATCCGGCATCACCACTTCGTAATCCTGCAAGCCGGATGTATGCTGCAATAAATGCCGAATCGTGATGGTTTTTCCGTATTCTGGAAAGCCGGGGAAAATATCCGTTAGCGACGTCCCGAGGGTCAGATCACCGTTTTCAACCAGTTGCAGAATACACATGGCAGTGAATTCCTTCGTCACCGAAGCCAGTCTGAAGTCGGTCATGCTGGTCACGGGTGTATCAGTCGCAAAATGGGCGATACCGTAACCTTTCTTAACGATCGGCTGGCCGTCTTTGATAATCATCAGCGCGGCGCCCGGAACATCGGGGCCTTCATAACGCGCCAGGATATGATCCACTTGGGCTTCTTCGTTGTCCGCTGCCGCTTTCTTATTCATCACCGTGTTTTCCGACCCGCATGCTGCCAGTAAACCAGACAATAAAAGTACCATTATTTTTTCATTATTATTGCCCTTAAACAAAACTTCTGACATGGCAGACATCCCCTGAAACAGTATTCTACCGGGCCCGATATTATCAGGGGCAAAAATCCTGGTATGCAATTTTGGGGAAAGTCAGAAAAAGTCACCATGTTTCCAATCTCAAAAAAGTTATGGGTGTCCTGACTTTATTTTCTGACTTTATTCCTGACTTTATTCCACTGACTTTATTCTGGGTGTCCTGACTGTCTGTCCAGCAAGGTGACGATATTTTCAATTTGTAAGAAAAGTCATGGGAGAAAAGTCAGGATGTCCTCACTTTTTCCTCACCTTTTTTCCGTCTACCTTTTAAGCGCAGCACGGATTTTGGGTTCAAACAGAAGCGCCTCGGTCACTGAAGTTTCAAAAGCAGGTAACATCCAGTTATCCTGCTCGACAAAGAACACCTGATCACGGAAGGGCTTGCGAATGATATTCACGGTGTTGGAAGTAATCTGTCCTGGTTTGGGCACGACAAGCGGATGTCCCCAACGCGCCATCCTTAGGTCGGCTACCTGATCTTTAGAAATCTTGAGCATCGGTAATATCGATTCTGTCACCTGCTGTTCAAACTGTTGCTTATAGGTTTGATACGCATCGGGCGCAAACAGTTCAGCGCGAGCTCCATCATAGGGAAGCCCACGATAAAGCGTTAGCACGGAATGGTCGCTGCCCGGTTTTCTGGAGGCGTAGTCAGCTACAATTACGTCGGTCACTTTCTGTTTTTGAGAAGCGCTACGCGCGTCTTCACCCTGAAGCTCACCACTGCCAAGGAGGTAGAGGTCATAAAAGGGATCTTTCACTGGCCCGTTCAGGCAAACATTGGCCACCAGGTAGCTTCGGTAACGAAGTTGAGCGATTGCCGCTATTCGTTCGGGTTCCAAGTCATTGATCAGTTTTGCTGCGACAAATTTTGGACATGCCATGACGACGCTTTGAGCAAGAAGAGATTGAATCTTGCCTGTGCCATCAAGATAGGCGACTCGCACTCCGTCTTTCCCGACCTCGACATCAAAAACCAAGCTGTTTGCCCGTAAATGATTCTCGGGTAACGATTGATACAACTTTTCGACAATTGTCTCGCTGACTTTGGCGTTTCCACCCGGCAGGAGAGCGATATTTCCAAATTCTGCCGCATAAA
This sequence comes from uncultured Gammaproteobacteria bacterium, assembly GCA_963801195.1. Classification (GTDB taxonomy): domain Bacteria; phylum Pseudomonadota; class Gammaproteobacteria; order Xanthomonadales; family SZUA-36; genus SZUA-36. Next base: position 684,885 of record CAWDDX010000005.1, read on the forward strand.
AGTTAAGGCCCGCCGCAGCGCTCACTTCACTTGCGGAGGCACAAAGGGAAGACCAGCAGTATTGCTCGATGGCGGTTTCGATCTGTGGGTGCATGGGTTCGTCCAAGACCGATTCCAGGTGGGCTTTAAAAGATACCTGATCGAGTTTTTGAATATAGGGAAGCTGCTCCGGGTCGGTTATTGGGATATCGGGATAGCTGATCTCTTCTCCCTCATTTACTTTTTTGAAATAAACCGACAGCTTTTCTATCTGTCGTTTGCCGCGCTCGTCGTGTTTAAGGCTTTCGCCTTCCCAAAACCCCGTGTAGATTGAGCCTTTCACCGATACTGGATCTTCGTCAGTTTTTATTTTCCAGTGTGAATCGATTCCTAGTTCATGTATTAGTTTTCCGATATCACTTTCAGGCTCAGGTTCAATAAAGTATGCGGCTCCTATTGAATAATCGATCCCTTGCCAGGATTGACCTTTTGAATTTCCGCCGAACCGTTTGTCTTGCTCCAGGAGAACTGGCTTTTTGTCGCGCAGCAAATAAGCGGAAACCAGGCCTGAAATGCCTCCTCCTATGACAACCAGCGGGACTTTTTCTTTTGGTGTTGGAATGGAAAGCTTGTTCGACTCCAGGTAACCGGACTTATTCCAGAGCACCTGGTGAGCCTTGGTCGGATCGTCTGCAAAAAACTGAGGGGGGGCCTTCAATGGCAGAGAGCGATCAATCGGTGAAGTTTTGCTAAGAGTTGAATCAGAGGAGTAGACTGAATCGAGCACAGAGGCGAGACTCCAGGGAGAGATATATAGAACGGCACCGCCACCCAGAACAATCATCAACGCTTCTCTTCGTGTCAGTTCCATTGGTGTTTCCGGTCGAGCAAGTGGCTCCTATCCCAACCAAGTTAAAGTTGCTAACTCTGCTTTCTCACTCCTGGACTCAGATGCCTATGAGCTTGCACCTCCAACGGCCAATCTGATCCTTCATTTTCTTCTCCTAGAGACTTTTCGTCCTTGCTTCAAAAGCAGGAAGGGAAGCAGGTGGAAAGTTAGTGTCCAGTTCTAGTGGCATCGATTCTAGCGCTTTTTCAACCGGATGACATTCACCTCTCTTTTAAACAATAAAAATCCAGGAAAAAATCAGGAAAACATCCAGGAAACATCCAGGACACCCATAAAAATCCAGGAAATCCAGGGGATCTAAGAGAGGAAATCCAGGACACCCATGTCTTTCATAGTTCAAAGTTATAAGGAAATCCAGGACACCCATGTCTTTCATAGTTCAAAGTTATGGGTGTCTTGTTTTGTTGTTTTTGTTCTTCTTGATAGTTCAAAGTTATGGGTGTCTTGTTTTGTTCTTGTTTTGTTAACAGGCAAAATACAACCGAAATACTCTATGGATTGGTCGATTACGACAGTCCAACCCACGGAATAACAAGCCAAAGGATGGACATATCGCAGCGTATGAGATTCATTCTTTTGATTTCTGGCCATATGGCTTTCAAGCTGTCTATAATTCTCGACTGAATACGCGATTTGCATAAAAACTTTAACAGGAAGAACATGAATCGACGTCAATTACTACTTTCAGGCATCGCCGCTACACTGGCAGGTGCGACCACTTTAGCCCCCGGATTGGTAAGTGCTCGCGAGGTGATTCGCAAGCCGAAACGACTTGCGCCAGGTAATACCGTCGGACTGGTTGCGCCCGCCGGTGCTTCTTCTGACGACGAAAGTGTGCGCTACTCGGTCGACCTGCTGCGTTCCCTTGGCTTCAAGGTCAAAGAGGGCAAGCATGTCTACGATCGGGATCAGTATCTGGCGGGTGCGGATGAAGATCGGGCCGCGGATGTTAACGCGATGTTCGCCAGTGATGACGTCGATGCTATCTTTACCTTGCGGGGTGGCTATGGCACGCAACGCATGTTGCCTTACCTCGATTATGAACTGATCGCGAAAAATCCCAAGGTGATTATAGGCAGCAGTGATATCACAGGCATCCTGCTCGCCATATATAAAAAGACCGGCCTGATTACTTTCCACGGCCCTGCTGCGGGCGGTAACTATTCCGATTATGCCCTAGCAGAATTTCGCAAGGTACTGATGGAGCCGTCGGAGCGAACACGGATTGGCCAGGCGCCGCCTTTTGAAGAGCGGCCCGCGCGTATCGAGAAAACCAACCGGGTGACACGCTTTAACGGTGGTAACGCCAAAGGCCGGCTTATCGGTGGCAATCTGACGCTGGTCTCAACCCTGATGGGCACACCCTACGAGCCGGACTTTAAAGATCGAATCGTATTTTTGGAAGACGTCAACGAAGCGCCGTACCGGATCGACCGAATGCTCACTCAGTTGTGGCTTGCAGGTAAGTTACAGCAGGCGGCAGGTATAGTATTTGGCAAGTTCACGAAAACCGAAGATGAGGGCAACACCTTCAGTATCGAGGAAATAATCCACAGGCGCTGCGCGCCACTCGGTATTCCTGTCATCGGTGGTCTTATGATTGGTCATATCGCCGACAAGACAACGGTACCCATCGGCATCATGGCGCGCCTGGATGGGGATACAGGCTCACTTGAATTGCTTGAAGCCGCAGTTACCTGAATCGGCAGACGAATCAGTCAGCACCGGAAAGGTTCGGGATTTGATGGGTCGGATCAGCCGAATCCAAGCAATATCAACAAATCGAACCGAAAAATCGGCCAAAAGGCCTTTAAAGCTGCTATCTATTGGATGAAATGAAGCTTTTTAGGGTTTTCTGATTTGTTCAGTTCACAGTTTTGGCGTATAGAACTGAGTTTTCACCATGAAAATGAACCCGCTTGGTATCAATCAATAGGCGAAATACAAGGTCTTTACTCTATGGATTAGTAAGTTACGCCGGTCAGAACCCTTCAACTACTTATAAAAAGGCCACCATATTATGGCGACCTTCTCAATATAAACACCTCAAAGTGACGTGCGGTTACTGCCTGTTCAAAACTTTAAACCCTTGAGCAAGTCCGGCTGCTATAACGGACATTCGAAGTTTGGATCGACTGCACAGAGATAGAACAGCCTGAAGCCACCGACAGCTTGGTCCAGCCCGGGGATACTGATCATGATATCGCCTTCAGTATAGTAGTCCCGCTGATAGTAGACATCCGTACTTTTAGGTCGGAATTTAATGATCGACATACCCTTGGCTACGTACGGAATGCCCGGACTCGACTCATCCGCAATGAAGACGCCTTCCATCACCCAGGTCGCAGTGTAAGTGCCATCAATGGTGATTTCGTCTTCAACCGTTGTAATCAGTTCTGGCGTGCTTCCAAATAGGCGGTATAGAAACTCGGTCATCGGGCCAATACCGTTGATATCGACTATCGGATCGTGGTACTCGATGTCATCGGTGTAATAGGGAAGTATCTCGTCAATATTTGCGGCTGTAACTTCAAGCAACATACGGCCGACTTCAAGGCGATCCTTGTTCAGGCGACTCGAATTACTCTCGGCATTGGCAACGTTAGCTATGAGCATGACACAAACGACCATCCCCAAAGCTCCAATGAACTTTCTCATAAAAAACTCCTGTATTGATTCCTGTATTTGCAGCTGTACATCAGGTTCATGTGTGACAAATTCTAGTCACAATGCCATAAGTTAAATAAGAATACAATAATTAACCATATAATCCGTATAGTCAATATATAATTAAATCAGATATTGTACAAATATTATACCTGATTTTTATTAGGAAAGGAAAAGTCAGAAAGGAAGGTCAGAAAGGAAGGTCAGGACACCCATCATTTATAACATTGAGATAAATGGGTGTCCTGACTCTTGTCCTGACTTTTTTATAAATGATGGGTGTCCTGACTTTTCCAAATGATGGGTGTTCCTGACTTTTAAATGATGGGTGTCCTGACTTTTCCTGACTTTTCTGACTTTTCCTTTCCTGACTTTTCCTCCTGACTTTTTCTTTATGGGTGTCCTGATTTTTATGTCCTGATTTTTATGATTTTTACTATCTTCCCTGACTCTTGGGTGCTGACTCTTAAGGTGTCCTGACCGTTGCTTTTGTGACTCTTGAAACTACCTGAACGTTCTAATGTGCAAGACAAACCGCGCATATTATTGACGGGTCGGCACCTTATTGCTGTTATTACAATAATCCTTGAAAGCTTGCTTGTAATCGAAAACGGTATCTATACTCAACACAACATATGATGCAAAACAACATGTAGTAAAAAAGCATGGACAAAAAGATGATTCGGGGTATTAGTTGAACCCTGTAAAAATGCTCCAGTCTCCCAAGCCGGGACCAGACAAACTCGCATGAGCCGGGAGAGGTCCAAGTACTCGAAAAGAAATATACATCCGGCACTAAAACGTTCAGCGTGGGCCCGGGTGACCGCGTATGCGGCGGGCTGCCCGCTGGTGCTCAGCCTGTTACCGCCGGATGCGACATGGGTCAAATGGGTGGTTCTGTTTTTCGGACTGGTCTATCCGACCCTGTTTTACATTATCGGAAGCCGATTAAAAAACACACGGGCCGTAGGCTTTACCGGCTATTACATCGATGCACTTTTGTGGGGTATGGCCATCGTGGCCACGCACTATGCGATCGTCATGCTGGCAGTTGCACCGCTGCTATCCGTTATTACCGGAGTACTGATGCTCGGCTTGCGCCGCGGTTCTGCATCGTTGGCCATATTGCTGGCAGTCGTGCTCTCCGGTGCTTATTTTGTAGATGTGGAACTCACCGAGAATTTTCACATCGAACAAGCCATTTACGGCTGGACACTGATCCTGGTTTTCATGCTTTATATTACGCTGCTTGTTAATGCCACCACCCGCAACTTCGTCAGTGCCCGGCACCAACTGGAGGAGAAGAATCTGCAGGTCATGGAGCAGGCTGACCAGCTGGAATCCATGAACAAGGTTGCAAAGCTGGTGAACTCAACCCTGGATATCGATGAAGTCATGAATACCATCGCCGAGCGCCTGAACAGGGTATTCGACTTCTCGATCATGGCGATCCTGTTCCTGGACCGGGAAAAACAAACGCTTTGCCTCGACCGTATACGTGGGGATTTTCCCGGTGAAGGAGTACTAAAACTGCAGGGTATGCATATCCCTTTGGCTGAGAGAAACAGTGCATTCACTATCACGGCCAACAAAAAGGAAGCCCTTTATTTGCCAGATGTGTCTCATGACCGGGGTGCGTTTGAAGGCGTGAGCGGCGAAATTTTCAAGCTTGTACCGGCCAAATCGTTGTTGACTTTCCCATTGGTGCAGCATGAGGAAGTGCAAGGCGTGCTGGCTTTCGCCAACACCGAGAATTTCTTTGTTCTTGATGAATCCGATATCGAGCATATCGGTTTGTATGTCACCTATGTCGTAAGTGCGCTACGCAATGCCAATGACTACCGTGAGATCCAGGAGGCACGCGCCGTGGCCGATGCCGCGAACAAGGCAAAGAGCCAGTTCCTGGCCAATATGAGCCACGAATTGCGCACCCCGATGAACGCCGTGATTGGTTACAGTGAGATGCTCGAAGAGGAGGCCGAAGATCAGGGCCTCGACGATTTCATTCCTGATTTGAAAAAGATCCGCAGCGCCAGCCAACACCTGTTGCAACTGATCAATGATGTGCTGGACCTGTCAAAGATTGAGGCGGACAAGATAGAGTTATACCCCGAGCTGTTCAGGGCGGAACTGCTGTTGATGGATGTTGAAGCCACCGCGAAGCCATTGCTGGACAAAAATGGCAACCACTTTGAACGTGAATTTCTCAATGATCTTGGCGATGTATTGATCGACCAGACCAAGTTGCGCCAGATATTACTCAATCTTTTGAGCAACGCTGCAAAATTCACAAACAAGGGCTTGATTCGCCTGACCGCTGAACGTTCCACCCAGGGCTACGATGACTGGATCACTTTCAAGGTGAGCGATTCGGGTATCGGTATGACAGCCGAGCAGCTCGAGCGCGTATTCGACCCTTTTTCACAAGCGGATGCTTCCACGACGCGTGAATACGGCGGTACAGGATTGGGACTTAGCATCAGCAGGAAGTTTTGCGAGATGATGGGTGGCACACTGACAGCGGACAGCGAAAAGGGCGAGGGTTCGACGTTTACCGTCAGGATTCCAACCGGAACCGGAGGGAAACCAGCGACCGAACGGATCCCGGACAGGTCAGGTGATATCGAAAGCGGGGAGGCATCCGGATGTGTGCTGGTCATCGATGACGATGCACATGTGCAGGATATTATGCAACGTCTGCTTTCCCGCGAAGGCTTCAGAGTGATTAGTGCCACTGACGGTACCAGGGGTATCGCCATGGCACGTGAATTCAGACCGGACATCATCACCCTCGATGTGATGATGCCGGGGCAGGACGGCTGGGCCGTATTGAACCAGCTAAAAGGCGACCCCGAGCTGACGGATATCCCCGTGGTCATGCAGAGTATCCTCGATGAAACCAACAAGGCATTCTCACTGGGTGCAAGTGACTACCTCACCAAGCCCGTGGACCGCTCGCGACTGGTCGAAGTGATCAGACGATTGCAGCGCAAGGACAATCGCCGGGCTTTGGTAGTGGAGGATGATATCGACACACAGGTGATCATGAGCAAATGGCTTCGGGATGAAGGATGGGAAGTCCAGTCCGCGGTCAATGGTCTGGAAGGTCTGCAATCTTTTCTGAAACACGATCCCGGTCTGATCATCCTCGACCTGATGATGCCAACAATGGATGGTTTCGAATTTCTCGACCAGATCAGGCGTCAACCGAAGGAAGCGAGCGCCTCTGTGGTGGTCGTGACTGCCAAGGATCTGACCGGTGAAGACCTGGAACGCCTGAATGGGGGTGTGCAAAGCGTCATCCAGAAGGGCGATCACGATATTGAAAGTATTTTGAATGAAATCAAACGATTACTATGATTGCTTGGGGTTGGGGCGTGAGGTGGGCCGGACCAGCCGAATCCAGGCGATATCAACAAATTGAATCGAAAAACCGGTCAAATTTGTCTTTAAGACTGCTATTTGTCGGGTGAAATGGGGCTTATGAGGGTTTTCTGCTTTGTTCAGTCCACGGTTCTGGTGTTTAGAACTGCTGCTTTACCATGGAAGTGAGTCCGCTTAGTACCAACAGCAGGCAAGCCACAAAAATATTGTTCTATGGAACAGTAGGTTATGCCTGTCCGTGCCCATCTACTACCAGAAAACCGCATCCACACCTGGTAAGGGGCGATATAGAATTGTTAATCATTGGGGTCCGTGCAAGCTGAGTTCAGGCGGGGTAGAGCCCCGGGATGTGCCCGCTGCCTGCGGCAGGGCGTCCGGAACGGCGCAATGCGGTTTTCACTTCTGAGAATGCCCTGAGCGCCTGCCGCCCGTTCCAGCCCGCTTCACCGGCCGGAGCATAGAGTTGTGCTTCCATGGCCGACACCTCCGCGGTCAGGGCGGCAGGGTACTCTATTTTCAAACCTGAAGCGGTCCGGAGCCAGGCGTTCAGTGACGTGTAGGCGGCATGCAGGTCGTTGGCCTTACAGGCACGGATGAAAGCCTGCTCGTGCGCCGGCAGTTTTGTATGCGTATGCCTGTGCGTCTCGGCACTCCTGGCGGCCACGGATGCTTGAACCGTGCCGTCGGAGGGGTGTATCCCGATCGGTCTGTGTGCCCGGCGGCGGCGATTCGTCAGCCACGCTTTCGTGCCGAAGACAAGTGTGAGTAGAGCCGCCAGGGCTAATCCAGCCCAACGCCAGGCGACAGTCCCGGTTACTCGCGGCTCTGTCGCAGCGTCCGGCGTGCTTTTCGCCGTGTTTGCGCGCGCTGATGCGGCCGCCGGTGTGGCGGCTGGAGTCATGCTCACGCCGGTGCCGGGCAGCACCTTGAGCGTCTCTGCTGGCAGTGTGGCCACCCGCTCGCGGTCCGCCACGGTATCCCACCACCGCACGTCAATGGCCGGCAGGCTCACTTCGCCGGAGCGGGTTGGAACCACCGATACATAGAATTCGCGGATCGCCGCAGTGCCTTCAGCGGTATCGGCAGTGTTGTCGCTGCTGCGGTCCAGGTAAACGCGTGCGCCGTCGGCATCTGCCAGCGGTATTTCAGGCAGTTGTTCCTGCGATGCACCGAGGGCGAACAGGCTGATCTTTCGCTTCACAGCCTCGCCTACCCGGAATTCGGGATGTACCGGATTCCACTCCGCCTGAATTTGGACCCGTTTCGCCGGCAGGAACCACACAGCGTCACCGGTGGGTCGCGGCTTGACATCCAGTTCCAGCGGCTTCGAGCGCACACTTACCTCGTGGCCCGGGTTGAGCAGGTTGGTGAGCAGTGATGAGCCCAGGGGCATGCGCAGCATACTGCTCTGAAAATCGCCGAAGTTGGAAAAGGCCGACGCGCGGGGGTCCGGGGAACTCTCCACCGAGGCCGTAAGGGTCAGGGGCGGCAAAATAAGTTTCCCGCTCTTTTGTGGTTTGAGATAGTAATGCCGTTCGATAACGTTGAATCTCTTACCATTTCGCGTCGTGTTACTGAACTGGTCGTCGCCGGTTTTGATCAGCACGAAGTCGCTACTGTTTGGCTCTTCAAGGCTGGCTTGCAGAATCTCGCCACCGCTGCGGATACGCACGGTGACCGGTATTTCTTCCTGAACGTAGTGCGCTCCAGTATCGGCGGTGACTTCGATGCTCAGCTCATTGCTGCCGCCGGTTCCAGCCGGGAGCTGGTCGGCATCCACGACCTCGATATTCAGTGGCTTGCTGCTGGCCTGGCCGGCGGTGATGGCGGGGATGGTCAGTTGCCCTTTTTCTTTCGGACTCAACGTGATGACCCAGCTGAACGATTCACTGCTGCGGCCGTTGATGATGTTGATCTGAGAGTTCTGGCCGGTCCCCAGAATACGAAAGTCCTTCTCCAGGGGCGACAGATCGGGACTGGCGTTCGCGGATGCGGCATCAATCGACAGCGTCAGTTCGAAGCTGTCGCCCATGCCAACCTGTGAGGTGTTGACGCTGGAGTGCATGTTGCTGGCCGCCGCGCTACCCGCAAACAAATAGAATGCAAAGAGAAGAGTTAGCGCGAAGTAGATATGTCTGTTCATGGTTTCAGCCCTGCTGTCATCATTGAGATTGGTCAGCATCATTGAGAGTTTGGATAGGCACGCGAGTAGTACTGCCGGATACGAGCGCGCAGCAGGCCCGAGGGGTCGTCCGGCACGGCACGTAATTGCTGTTCACGGGCCTGGTCGAGCTCGGACATGCCATTGGCGGCTTGCTCATTTTGTTCCCCTGCGTTTTGTTCGTCGGCGGCCTGCTGTGGGGAATCCTGGCCTGAACCATTGCCCTGCAACAGTTGGTCCATGACTTTCTGGAAGGCGCTTCTGCCATCGGCGTGTTCTGCAGCGGTTCCGTTCTGTGCCAGGTTCTTTTCGTTTCCAACTTGAGATTGATCCTCCGATGCGCCCCCTGCTGCGGGATCGCGGTTTGCGTTGTCAACCGGCTCCTGCGGGCCGGATTCGCCCGGCTCGGTTTGAGTCTGTTCTTTGCTGTCAGCCTGGGTCTGCTGGCTGTCGCTGTCGCGGGACCCGGACTGACCGGCGGTTTCATGACCGGAGCTCTGCGCGGTGGAGTTGTCGTCCTGGCCAGGTTGCTTTCCTGAGTTTCCACTGGGTTCCTGGCCGGGGCTCTTGCTGCCCTCCTGGTTTTGATTTTGATCCTGGCCCTGGCCACTGCCGGATGAAGATTGCTGCTGGCCGTCACCTTGCTGAGTCTGATTTTGTTGGTCTTGGTCCTGCTGTTGCTGATTTTGCTGTTTGAGCAGGCTGGCTACGAGATCCCGGTTGAACCGGGCATCTTTATCCCCGGGGGCCTGTTCCAGAGCCTGGTCGTATGCCCCCAGTGCCTGCTCCAGTTGCCCGGAATATGCCAGGGCATTGCCAAGGTTGTATGCATCATCGGCTGTCGAGACGTTGCCGTAGGTCCGGGCAGCCTCGCCGTATTGTCCGGCACGGTATTGCGCGCCGGCCTTCCAAGCCGGGTTTTCGAAGTGCTCAGCAGCGGCCCCGAAGTCGCCTTCTGCATAAGCCCGGGCGCCTTGCTGGTCCGGCGTGTACCACAAGTCGTCAAGGGTGCCGGCCCGGGCATCCTGGGCCGGCAGGGTGAGGCCAGTTGCCACCATAAAGGGCAACAAGGCCATCAGTACGTTCTTGCGGAAGGCCAGGGGCATCAGCAGTATCGGAATGATCAACAGCCAATATCCCATATCATTCCAACTGTCGGAGTGGAAATTCTCGCCTGTCGGCCGCTCAACGGCCCCTTTGCCGCCAGGGTCGCCCAGCAGAGTTTCAAGGTCGCTATCATCGGCCGTAAGCGTGGCAAAATGGCCGCCGCCCGCCTGGGCAAGCCGGCCGAGGTCTGCGGCTGCGAGATGAGTGGTCATGGCCTTTCCTTCGCGGTTTGTGATGACCTGCCCGCGGGCCGTCTGCAAAGCAGCGCCGCCGGTGGTTCCGACGCCCAGCACGCTGACCGCGAAGCCGTCATCCTGAGCCCTGGCCGCCGCGGCAATAGACTGGCCTGCATCAACGCCAGCATCATCCGCAATCACCACGATGCGGCCATCTTTCGCATGCACGCGGGTCAACAGTTCCCGCGCGTTATCGATCGCAAGGTTGAGGCGGTTGCCGACCACCGGCATGAGGCTGGTTGACAGTTCCGGCAGCATCTGGGCGATGACGCGTGTGTCGCTGGTCAGCGGGGCAGCAACGAAGGGCCGGTCAGCGTAAATGATCAATGCCAGGTCGCCACCCCGGGTGCGGTCCATGATGTCCCGCAGCTTGTGTACCGCGTGGGTCAGGCGGTTGGGTGACAGGTCGGACGCATTCATCGATTGCGCCAGGCTGAGCACCAGCACGGTCGGTTGCTGTGTCTTGAACGCCGGCAATTCGACTTTCTCCCAGGCCGGTCCGGCCAGGGCGAAAATGGATGCCACGAGACCTCCCGCCAACGCCGCCGACAGCCACTTTGGCCGCTCGCTTCCTGTTGACTTCACCACGAGGTGGGGCAGGAGGTGGGGATCGACCATGCGTTGCCAGGCGTTTCGGCCGGCGGCGTGCAGGCGCCGGTGGAATAGTAGAATCAAGGCCGCCGCCGGGATCAACAGCAGAAGCCAGTAGGGTCGCAAGAAAAAGAAAGTGTCTGGAATCATGTCATTGTCCTGCCAGTAACGGGTCCCCGGATCGCCGCCGCAGCGTCCCCGGAAGGATCAGGCTGAGGCTCAACAGCCCCGCCAATGCCAGCGCAACCCCCAACGGCCAGAAGTAGAGACTGATGGAGGGTCGAATATATAGGGGCTCGCCCGACACGGGCTCCAGTTTGTCGAGTTCTGCGTAGATCTTCGAAAGTCCCCGGACGTCCTGCGCACGAAAGTATTGCCCCCCGGTAAGATCGGCGATCTGCTTCAGCGTGGATTCATCCAGGTCTTCGGACGGATTTACGACCTGGCGGCCAAATGGTGTCCGCACGGCCATACGTTCGGCGCCCACACCAATGGTATAGATTCGGATTCCGAGCTCCCTGGCCAACTCCGCGGCTGGCAGCGGTTCGATGGCGCCGGTATTGCTGGCGCCATCGGTCAGCAGAATCAAAACGCGACTGCTGGCAGGCTCATCCTTCAATCGTTTGACCGCGATGGCGATGGCGTCACCAATCGCGGTTTGGGTGCCGGTCAGGCCTACCTGCGCCTCGTCCAGCAGGTTGCGTACCACGGTGCCGTCCAGTGTCAGCGGAGCCTGCAGGTAGGCGCGATCGCTGAACAGCACGAGCCCGACCCGGTCACCCGCGCGGCGGCGAATAAAGTCGTCTGCAGCGGCCTTGACCACCGAGAGACGATTGGTGGATCGACCATCCACCGTGAAGTCCTCACGGTCCATGCTGCCGGACAAGTCGATGGCCATCATCAGGTTTCGGCCAACCGCCGGTAATGGAATCTGGTCGCCAACGAAAACGGGCCGCGCGAAGGCGGTAATCAGCATCAGCCAGATCAGGCTCGCCAGGACCTGCCGCCAGGGATGACTTATGCTGACGGCGCTGCCGACCCTGTTGCCACCTAACAGGCGCTTGAAGAAGGGCACTCTCAATGCACCGTGGGGGGCCAACGGCAAGGGCTTCGACAGCCGCCTCAGAATGAAAGGCAGTGGCAGAAGAAGAAAAGCCAGGGGAAACAGGAATTCCATCAGGCGTGTCTCCGTATCCAGTGCTCAGTGGCTTCAATCAGTTCCTCCCTGGCCGGGGCTGTGGTGTCCAGGGGTTCGTTGGCGGCACCGTCACCGGCATAAGGAGCGGTCGCAATAAAGCGCGCAATTTCTGCTGGCATGCCGTTGGGCTCAGCGGACAGCTGTTCACCCCAGGCATCGCTGTGGACGTTGGCGTAGTGGCGGCCGCCGGCCTGTGACAACACGATGCGCCGGATCAGGACGCACAACTCGGCAGCCAATGGCCAGGTGTCAAGTTGGCCCGCGGGGCCGTCCAGAAGTGTAGTCAGTTCGCGTAATGCCCGGTATTTCAGGGCACGGCGCCTGCGAATTTCCATGAAACCAAGGCCTGTCAATACGATCAGAACCACGGCCAGCAGAATCCACCACCCGGGGGCAAGCGGCCACCAGGACACAGAACCCGGCAAGTGGATGTCGTGAAGTTGCGCGAGCTGTTGCGCCATTTCCGGTGAAAGAGCCGGGGCTGCGGCAGTTGCGGGTACTGCTGCTGTTGGAAGGGCCGCCGTCACGCTGTCAACCTGCGGCTCAAGTACCGGGGCCCGAACCTGCGATGGGGATGCAGGATGGATTTGGGTTCGGCGGAAACCGGCAATGCGTGGAAAGCCATCGCTCGCTTCCTGGACACGTTTTTCAGCAATTCACGGCGCTCGGCGAAGTCCCGGGTGTGGCTGTCACGCTGTTGTGCGCCGAGTTGCTGCAGAGAGAGTACCCGATCGCCGTCGCTTACCTTTAGGTCACCGCGTGCGGGAAGTTCCAGGTCCAGGGGGTCATACACCAGTACGTTGGTGACATGGGCGTGCAGGGATAAACGCTTGATCTCAGCAAGCGCGATCTCGTCGAGGTCATCAAAATCGCTAATGATGAAGACCAGTGTGCCCGTCCGGCACACGAGACGCAGGCGGCGTAGCGCCTGGCTGAGGGACAGTTCTTCTGCGACGCTTTCCTGCGAGCGGGTAGCGTCGCTCATGGCGCGCATAAAGCCCAGCATATTTGTCCTGCTGCGCGTGGCGGGGAAGTCACGCAGGCCGCACTGATCCAGCACGAAACCACCCACACGGTCACCGCCGTCAATCCCAACCCAGCAGAGCATGGCGGCGGTTTGCGCCGCCAGCACCGACTTGAATCGCACCCGGGTGCCGAAATGCATTGCCCGGCGGCAATCGAGCAGGATGAAGACGGGTCGCTCGCGCTCCTCGCGGAACAGCTTCGTATGCACCTCGCCCGTGCGTGCGGTGACGCGCCAGTCGATGGTCTTTACGTCATCGCCAGGCTGGTAAACACGGGATTCGTCGAATTCCATGCCACGGCCGCTGAAAACCGAGTGGTTTACCCCGAACTGGTGGGTGCTGACCTTGCCGCCCGGGGCGAAACCACTGGTTGACAGGTCCGGCCGCGTGGCAATCAATTCTTCCACGCTGGTATTGACACCCGCTGAAAAGCCATTACGGTTCTGCCTCAAATTACTCATTCTCGTCTCCGTCGCGACCTGCTCAACTCACCGGCACACGTTTAACCAGTTCGTCGATGAAAAGATCCTGGGTCACACCATCGGCCTGGGCTTCGAAGGTCAGGATGATGCGGTGTCGCAGCACGTCCTTGACCACTGCCTGGACATCGGTTGGCGTCGCGAAATCGGAGCCGCGCAGCCAAGCGTGTGCCCGTGCGCAACGGTCCAGCCCGATGGTGCCGCGCGGGCTCGCGCCATAAGCGATCATATGAGCGAGGTCCGCGCCGAAGGCAGCGGGCTCACGGGTGGCAAAAACGAGTTGCAGGATGTATTCCTCCAGCGCCGGCGAGAGATAGGTCTGTAGCGCGAGTTGGCGGCAGTTGAACAGGGCGTCCTGCGTGATGATGGGATGATGTTCGAGGCGGCCTCGCATGGCCTCGTCGCGAACAATACCGAGAATCTGGCGCTCCGTGGATTTTTCAGGGTAACCGATCTTCACATGCAGTAGAAAACGATCGAGCTGTGCTTCCGGTAAGGGGTAGGTGCCTTCCTGCTCGATTGGGTTTTGTGTCGCCATCACCATAAACAACTCGGGCAGGAGATAGGTCTTGCCATTGACAGTGATTTGCCGTTCCGCCATAGCCTCCAACAGTGCTGCCTGCACTTTGGCCGGCGCGCGGTTGATCTCATCTGCCAGAATAAGGTTATGGAATAACGGTCCGGAGCGGAACTCGAAGGTGCCGTTTTCCGGCCGGTAGACCTCCGTTCCAGTGAGGTCACTGGGCAGCAGGTCCGGTGTAAACTGAATGCGCTGGTCGCTGCCGGTGATAGCGTCGGCCAGGGTCCGGACCGCCTTGGTCTTGGCCAGCCCCGGTGCGCCCTCGAGCAGGATGTGACCATCCGCGATCAGGCCGATCAGCAGTCGCTCGACGAAATGCTGCTGGCCGACGATGTGACGGTTCATATGTTCCCGCAGGCTGGTCATGACCTCACGGCCCTGGTCCTGCTGGATACTCTGTGTGGTGACGCTCATGTTTGACCTCTCTTCGCAGTATGGATATCGTGACTGCTACTATAGAGGCCGCGCTTTGCACCACCTTTTCCCCAAGTTTACAATTTTGACAAGTTCTTCATGCACCCGCTGGTGCGAATTCAGGCGTCGTCAGCCTCGCCTTGCTGCACCGGTAGAAAGGCAACCCGCACGCGTAAACCCGGCTGGTTGTCCTCAAGCGACAAGGTAGCGGAGTGCCGTACGGCGATGGCGTGGACCAGGGTCAGGCCCAGCCCGCTGCCAGGCGTGCTGCGACTGGCGTCAACCCGAAAAAAGGGCTCGAGCACTTTTTCGCGCAGTTCCGGCAGCAGACCGAAGCCGTTGTCAGACACGCAGATGAAGGCCCCCTCCTGCGCCGAGCCGCCCGCCTCCAATGTGATCTCAGTACCGGCAGGGCAGTGGCAGATGGCGTTCTCGATCAGGTTAACCAGCATCTGACGGAGCATTTTCTTGTCACCGTAGACGGTCGTGTCGCCCGGTTCCCCGATCTTGCGAACCAGCATCTGGCCGGCGTTTTCAATGACGGGCTGAAAGATATCGGCCAGGTCGGCGACCTGCTCGGACAACGGGAAGTTCGTCAAGTAGATATGGTCACTGCCACCCTGAATTCGCGCTATTCGCAATATGGTGTCAATGATTTCGTTGACCTTGCTCAACTCTGCTCCGGCGTCGTCGATCAGCGCGCCGGTCTTGCTTTCCGTACCCTCGGCGGCAATTGCGTCCTGCAATATCAGGTGGGTGCGGTTCAATGGGGCCCTAAGGTCGTGCGCGATAGAATTGACCGTATTGCGGGTGCTGCTCATAAGCGCTGCGAGTTGATCGAGGTGGGCGTTGATCTGGCGTGAAACCCGGTCGATCTGGTCGTTCGAGGCGTCCACTGGCAGTCGTACCTTCATGTCGCCGCGGGATACGGCGTCTAGGATGTCCGCGAGGCGTTTCAGCTTCAGGAACATGCGCCGGCTGACGAGGTATCCGATCAGCAGCGAAGTCAGTGCTCCAAGCAGTCCTGCAATAGTGAAATACTTGATGAGTCGCTGCAAGACAGTTTCTATGGAGCGGGTGCTGCGGCCGACCACCAGGGTGGATTTCTCCAATTGGGTCGTAATGAGGTGAAAGCGATCGCGCCCGACTGGTGCGATCAGGTTCATTGTTGTAGTTTGCCAGCCGACAAAGCCCGGCGCGGTAGGTATATTACCGGCCAGGCGGTTGCCACGGCTGTCAAACAGACCGGCAATACGCTGCTCGGCGATTACTGGCTGTTCCAGTTGGGAAAGCACGGCAATCAGCGCGCCCTGGCCGTCGCTGTCATAGATTTCGTGAAGCAGGATGGTTTCCTCGCGGATCTGGTCTTCGAGTTCGGCGTACATCGACGAGGACATGAGCTGATAGATGCTAACAGCAATGGTCAGCAGGATGGCGCTGAAGACCAGCAGGCAAAGCAGGGTCACCCGGAAGGGTGCGCCGGACAATACATTACCGCGGAACATGCAGGGAATAACCTGAGTTGCGGGTCGTGTGGATCAGGGGCACATCGAATGGCTTGTCCACCTTGGAACGGAGGCGGCTGATGTGCGTTTCCACCACGGTGGTTCGAGGGTCGAAGTTGAAGTCCCAAACCTGCTCCAGCAGCATGGTTCTGGTCACCACACGGCCTTCGTTACGCATCAGAATTTCGAGTAGCGCAAATTCCTTGGCCAGGAGATCGATGGTGGTATTCCCGCGCCTGGCAGTCCGGCTCAGCAGGTCAAGTTCCAGGTCGCCTACCCTGAGTGTGGTCTTCTCCTCGGTGTTCAACGGTCGCCGCGACAGCGCGGTGATACGCGCAAGGAGTTCGGAGAAGTGGAAGGGCTTGACAAGGTAGTCGTCGCCACCCGCCATCAGACCATCCACGCGGTCATCCACGTCCGCCATGCCAGTTAGGAAGATTACGGGAGTCTGGTTCTGGGTCGCACGCAGGGCTTTTACCACGGCCAGACCGTTCATACCGGGCATCATCCGATCAAGCACCATGAGGTCGTAGTTGTTGTACAGGCAGTGATTGAGTGCATCGCGTCCATCGTAGACGCAATCGACCGTGTGGCCTTGCTCCTTGAGGCCTTTTTCAACGAAGTCCGCAGTTCGTTTGTCGTCGTCAGCAACCAGAATTTTCATGTAGGTTCTCGGCATATATCGCGCCATCCGCCTGACATCAGAATGCCCGGCATAAGCTTGGAAGGCAAGTCCGTCTCGGGCAAATGATGACCCAGTCTGGCGGTAGATCCGGCATGTGGATCTATCCGGAAGGCCCTAACTGAAGAGTGTGCTTTGCAGCAATGGTTCAATATCCGTCCAGACTCCAATCGACAATGTGATGAGTTCAAAAACTGGCACAAAAGCTGAGGGCATAAAAGCTGGGACACCCATCCTCGTCTACCTGGATGATAGGGTGGTCAGAAAATATCCTCGATCGGATAAACGTAAACCAGATACATGTAGAAGAATGCAAGTGACAAGGTCAGGATAATGACCCCGACAATGGATGAACTGACTTTTATGCCATTCGAAGAGGCTTCCAATTCAGAATTGGACAGAGACGCCGACTTGCCTTCATGGATGAGCTTAAGCTCTGCGCGGAACTGCATTATGGCGAGTCCAATCCCTGTAGCTACGACGATCAGGACAATGCAAAAAATCAGTTTTGCTGAAAACAGCTGCCATCGAAACACCTCCTTGCGATGTTCGAGACCTGAGGTTCTGTAGTCGTAGTAGGCTCGAAGGGAGGCATAATATTTTTCGAGCGTTTCTTCATCTTCAAGCATCGCCGGGGGACGTTCCGGTCTGGCTGGGTCGACACCCTCGGAATCGGCGTCTGCCGACTCTACCACGCCATCGTCAATCGCCTGTTGCAGTTTGTCCTGATAGCTATAGCTGGCACCATCACCGGCTTGTGCGCTATTCAATGTCAAGAGCAGCGCTGATGAAACCAGGCAAGCGAAAAACGAGATCTTCACTGACTGACCATATAGTTCAGCGTTTGAGTGCGCTTGGCTATTTTGTCATACAGGTCAACATCGCCTTCCGCAGCCAGATAATTATCGAGTGACGTTTCATTTCCATCGACCAGTCTGGAAATTGTACCCAAAAGACTCTCTGAGTGTTGGTTTAACCAAATTTGCTCCTTGCTTCCATCGGGTGGGGAGGGTGGCACGGCGGCAGGGGCTTGAGTGCTGTAAAGCGTGGTATAGGACTGACCATCAGGGCTTATAATGGTGTAGCCCCCATAAAATAGAATCTTCGCCGACCCATCGGAAAGATCAAGTTTGACTTTGCCATCCGGGAGCACCGAACGTGAAATCTCCCTCACTTTTTCTGGGCCAAGTGTGACGGTTTGATGCGACCAGAGGGCATGAACCGTGTATTGGGTATCAACAGATCTGCCGCGAACGTCGAAACACTTGATGTTAATGGTGAAACTATTACCTCCCGAACTCCAATTCACAACTTTACATTGTTCGCTGCCACCACCGTACGCAGTTACCTGAACATGCCCGCCGGCAGTCCCATGGCCACCGAGACCGGAGAAATCGACTTTGTAAGTACCTGGTCCACTTCTAGTAATTGAGATTGGGCCGCCCGAGGAATTGAACGAATAGTTTGGGTCAGGCGCGTAGTTTTGTTGTTTGGGACTATTTGCCCAGACGTATCCAAAGCCAGTCCCTTCTGCATGGAGTCCCGGAGTGATACCCGCAAATAGGACACCAGCAAGGCCGGCCACCAAATGCCTGGAGGTGACAAACCTGAGCAGCCTGGAAAGGTTTTGCAATTGACCTGAAAAATCAAAGACAAACGGTAAAAATATTGCTTCCTCAGCGAATGAAAGGGCGACGAACTTCTTTCGTACGATCATCTTCCTTAGGTTGGTCATATTTAGCCTCCACTGCAAAGTATTCTTCATTCCTTTAGTGCCCAGCTCCTTGATTTAATTATAGCAACTGGGTGTTTTTTTTCATTTTCAATACAATTTTGCCAACTAATTAATTGATTTTGCGACTGAAGTACCGAGGACAAAGGCGGGACATAAAAGCCGCTGAAAAAGCCAGAATTGAAATAAAAAAGTCAGGACACCCACTGCAAAAAAGTCAGGAGGAGCAAAAGTCAGGACACCCAAAAGTCAGGACACCCATATCTTTTACCAGTTGGAAACCTTGGTGCCTTCCATCCTTCCCGTTAGTCCATGACTTATGTTTAAACACTCAAAGCTGTTTGAGTATAGAAACATGGGTGTCCTGACTTTTGTCCTGACTTTTGAAACATGGGTGTCCTGACTTTTCAAGTATAGAAACATGGGTGTCCTGACTTTTCACATCCTGACTTTTCCCTGACTTTTCCCCCGTCAACCGGCAGCTGTGTTTGTAAACGCTGCATCGATCTGAACCAACCAGCTAGCGGGTTGGCGGCCGGTTCGATCGCGAAAATACTGACGTTCGGCGAAATTGTGAGCAAACTGAAGGAGGTGATGGCGAAATGCACAAATTAATATATGCTTAATATATGCAGGTTTATAGCAATAGAGGTTTATTGCTTCCTATTCTTGGAGCATGACCATGAAGGTCATTGTGTATCGATGTCGGAGCATTCGGCTGCTGTGCACAGTTGCACTTGTGCTGATATCAGGCCTTGCTTCGAGCACATTTGCACAGGTTTCACGCGTCCAAGCCCAAGCCCAAGCCCAACCTCAGGCCATGCAACAGGTATCCCCCAACCATTATTGCGTCAGAATCGTCCGGGTTTTCCCATGCCCAACGTGGTTGGGCTGACCAAAGAAGAAGCGGAAAAGCGTGTGCTGGAAGCCGGCCGGAGCCAGCGCACGACCAGCGCCAAGGCGAACGTCGTGGAATACAAGACCGATAACCGTCCGGCCGGCCAGATCATCCAGCAACTGGATCAGTTCGGTAAGGCCATGTTCCCCTACATGGACGATGTGGGTGGAATCTACGGTCAGGTGGTCTTCAGGGTGGTTGTATCTACCGGCCCGCCGGCAGCCACCACGTTTTCCATGCCGCGGGTGATTGGGCGTACCGTACCGGATGCGGAAAGAATGGTTTTAACGGCCGGCCGGGCAGTGAGAGCGCGGACCGCCAAAGCCGGGGTGGAATACCGCAGCGACCAACAAAGGGCTGGTCTGATCATAGATCAACGGCCCTCACCCGGATCTCCAATTGGCCCCAGCTCGGAGGATGTGGGAGGACGGTACGGTGAAGTCGTGTTCCAGGTAGTCGTTTCAACCGGCCCGGAGCCGGCGCCCGGCTTTATCGGTGAGGATGTCAGAAGTGCTCAAGCGCTGGCCAAACGGATGAACCTGGTATTGAACGTTGCTGAATTCCGCCCGAATCCGGCTACACCGCGGGGTATCATCATCGAGCAGGACCCCCAGCCCGGGCAGCCTATGTCCGGACGCCGGGTGACAGTTTGGCCTTCCGCAGGATATCCATTGCCGAACTACGTTCAACGGCCGCTCGAAGAGGCGCTGGCCGAGTCCAAAGAACTGGGCTTTACGCTGGAAACACAGTCAGAAAACCATCTCACGGTCGCCAGCGGTATGATCTTTGAGCAAAAACCAGTGGCCGGCACACTGCTCCCCCTGCGGGGACCCGTGACGGTCAATGTTTCGCAGGGTTGGCCGGTTCCTGATTTTGTCGGCAGTACCGAACCGCAGGCGGGCGAGACCGCCGACACCATCAGGGTCAGACTGAGCCGGCGGGAGCAGGACAATTTTGAAGTGCCGGCAGGCATTATCGTTTCGCAACAGCCCACCGCCGGGAATCTCCTGTCTGCCGACCGGGTCGTCAGGATTACGGTCTCGGCCGGCTATCCCTTGCCGAATCTCGTGGGCAAGCCGTTGAGCGAAGCGCGCCGCATCGCCTCTGAACTGAAATTCAGACTTGAAACCCGCCGCGCACCAATGGTCCAGCGGCTCGTTAACGAGGTGAATGAGCAGCGCCCCGTGGCAGGAACCCGCCTGCCGATCAACCAAGCGGTTCAAATCGTGGTCTCGGACGGCTGGCCCACACCGGATTTCCTGTCACTGTTGGAAGGCGAAGCGAATACCCTGGCCGCAGAAAAGCAGGTCTCCCTGTCCATTGCCGAACGCCGCCAGGATCGTTTTGCGCCCGCGGGTGTGGTAATCGGGCAGCTCCCGGCTCCCGGTGAATTATTGCCTCCGGGGCAAGCGGTGAGCGTCACCGTGTCAGCAGGCTACCCGACCCCGCGGTTCATTGAATTACCGGAAGCCCAGGCGCGATCCCTGGCGCAGGGCGAGCGCATCATTCTCGAAGCAGAAATGGCGGCCAGCATTGACCATGCGCAGGGCATCGTCGTGGTTCAGCGCCCCGAACCGGGTTCTCCGCTACCGGCGGACAAACGGGTGTTTGTCACGATTTCTTCGGGCTGGCTGACGCCAGATTTTCTTGGGCAAACCGGGCAGGCAGCGGAGATTATCGCGGACGACAACCAGATCACCCTGGTCCGTGGCGAGCCCAGGGAAGATTTCGAGCTGTCATCCGGGTTGGTGGCTGAACAACAGCCGCCACCGGGCTCCGTGATACCAGCTGATCGGGTGGTGAAAATTTCCCTGTCCCTGGGATGGCCGGTAGCGCCGGATGCTGTCGGAAAAACGGCCAGCACAATCGAACAGGCATTCCTGGGCCAGTACAGTAATGCAAAGATCGAGCGCAACGAAAGTTTCCTGACTTTCGAACCGATAGGTACGGTGATTTCGCAAGCCCCGGCAGCCCTGGTGAAATTGGGCCCACGACAGCAGTTGACGCTGGTTTTATCCGCTGCGAAACCACCCTGGACATGGGCCGTGTTCGGCCTGTTTGCGGTTGCTGCCGGGGTGTCGGCTTACAGGTGGAAACGGGCAGACCCGAGTCGGCCCACAGGGAAAGCGGACACTGTGACTGGCGACTCGGACGGCGTGCGCCTGCGTGTCACCCGGGACCTCGGTGTACAGACCACGACATTCACACCCGAAGACGGGGCAGAACCATCCCGGTCCGACGACATTATCAGGATGCGGGTGCTTGTCGATTTGGGCGAACAAAAAGTGGGCCCCGTGAATGACAAAGGAGAGTTTGAATGAAATCCCTGACCTTGGCAGATGTACTCGCTGGCCCGCAACTACAGTTCTCGGATTTGCAGTTGTTCAATACTGAAGACATCGAAAACACCGCGGCGCTTGCATCGGCGGAAAGTGTTGATAAAACGAACAAACTGCTTGACTCGCTGGTAAGCAAAGCGAAGGACCAGATCCTTGATATCCCCTTGCTGGACATCATGCTGGGCGGCTGGATCAAGTTGCGGAAGATACAGGCTTATGCGACAGATGAGAAACTGCAGTCGGGCGCAACCTACAAGCACACGCTTTCGGAACACAAGGTGGCATCCAATCACTCACCCAGGATCGAGTTGCTGGTGTTCGATAAGAAGGTTACCGAAGTGACAATTGACATTGAACTGGCGCTGGTTTTAGCCAGGGTCAACCTGATGATCACGAAAGGCCGCATCATGGAAGTCAGGATTTCAGGTTGCAAGGCAAAGGCATCATTGAGTTGCCGCAAGCACAAGATACTGGAAAAAGAGTCCGAAGATATCGATTTTCCCGCATCCATAAAACTGGGAAATGGAATCGCCATACCACCACCCCTGAATTTTAAGGGTTTAGTTAAAAACTACTGAGGTCTGATTATGAAGAGAATTGCAATATTCGCAGATGGAACCTGGAACTCACCCGAGAAAGGCGGTGAAACCAACGTCCTGTTTCTTGCGCGTGGCGTCAAACCCCACCATGCAGGTGCCGAACAGGTCTCGTTCTATGACTGGGGCGTGGGCACCGACCGCAAGGCCATCATGGGTGGTGTGTCCGGTGTGGGCATTGACAAAAACATCATGGATTGCTATCGCTTCATCGTACACAACTATGATGAGGGCGATCAGTTGTTCCTGTTCGGGTTCAGTCGTGGTGCGTACACGGCGCGATCGCTGGGTGGTTTCATCAGAAACTGTGGCATCATCCAACGTAAGCATGCCATGCAGATTCCCGAGGCCTACAAGCTGTACCGCAAGCGTACCAAGGCCAGTGGCCCGAACGCGACCGCGGCAGTGGAGTTTCGCAAGCAGTATGCCTGGGCCGACATCAGTCCCATTGAATTCGTCGGCGCCTGGGATACGGTGGGGTCGCTGGGAATTCCGGTACCTTTTTGGGGTACGCTCGGCGAAAAGGAATTCCTCTTCCATGACACCGAGCCCAGCAAGATCGTCGCCCATGCACGGCATGCGGTAGCCATCGACGAAATGCGAGAAGACTTTATACCGACCCTGTGGGACCACAAGCCGGGCCTGGACATCAAGCAGGTGTGGTTCTGCGGTGTGCACAGCAATGTCGGGGGCTCATATGATGACCGCGGGCTCAGCGATCATGCCCTGAAATGGATGGTTGATGAGTCGGCCGGATTCGGGATGGGTTTCGAGGACCATGCAATAGAAGCCTTGGCGCCCGATTATTCAGGCAAGTTGTACAACTCGCGCAAGGGCATCTACATGGCGCGCGGCAAAGCCGTGCGCAGCATCCTTGGACCGATTCACTCCTCGGTGAAAAAGCGTTGGGACGACGACGTGGATGATTACCAGAAGGACTGCAAGCCCATGCAGGTCATGCTGCAGTCGGTGGGCCACGACTGGAGCAACGTCAAAATCGAACCTTGAGTCGCAGCTTCTGTGCCACTGCCCAGAGCATGTCATGGATGCTCAACGATGTTGCAGGCACGGATGAAACGTCCAACCGCCCGCGGCATTCGCAACCCGAACCGCGGTATTGACAGAGGTTCTGACGTAACGCGCAAGTTGATGTTGAGCGTATTTATGACTATATGGATATGCTTTTGAACCTGCCTGTATCCGAAGAATCCGCATTCAAATGAAAGACTTCGGCTTGAGCCCGCATAGCGAAATCTGTTCCATCGACTATACTAATTTATAAACGTAAACAGGGATTGTTTATTCAAAAAGTGTAAACAAGCACGAAAAGGACATTCCGCACACAGGGTCATGGAGGGACCAAGCTGATGAAGAACCTTAGCCAACCCGTAGTCTTCCTGGTTGTGATGCTGCTGATTGTGTTGACAGCATCATGCTCGAAAAAAGAAGCCAGCGAATACGCCCGGTCGACCGCAGCCTGTGTGAGAATGGCAAATGAAGGCTTTCTGAAAATTGCCGATGACCGGGCGCACCGATTTCTTGGCAAAGTAGAAAAGGATACGGCCCTGTGCCGTGGGGGTGATCATGCTGTCGAATACCGCGACGTACCCTGGGTAGACTGGGAAAACTACTGGGGAACGGGGGATGCCAGTTCACTTGGCCCCGACAAAACCGGGGCGAAGCACCTCAGCCCTACTGGACGCGGTATTGATGGTGCCTTATTGGATCTCGAGTATCAGCGCATCGGTCTCATCAAGTACAACCTTTTTGACAATTACACCTACGAGGAATTTGTCGAGGGCCGAGAGGGTGCATCGGGAAGCGTAATCAAGGTCTGGGATGTAATGCGCCTGCCAGCTGACCATCCCAGCTTCGGTGATGTGGGTGGAAATGGAGAGCAAATCTGCCAGGGTGAATTGATCCGGCACCGGACGGTAACCGGAGTCTGCAACGACATCATGAACCCGCTAATGGGTTCGACCAATACTTTGTTTGCACGCAATGTTCAATTCGAGAGCAGCTTCCCCCGGCTGGGAGAAAACGAGATGGTGCGAAACCGTCATGGCGATCGACTGGGCCTGCTCAAGCCCGATCCCCAGTTGATCAGCCGCCGCCTTTTCACCCGCCAACAATCGGACCCGGAGGCCTGCGGCAACGGCTACGGGGATGGCGATCCGGCGCACATGAATTGTGACTATATCAAGGCCCCTTTTTTCAATGTCCTGGCGGCCTTTTGGATTCAGTTTATGAACCACGACTGGTTCTCTCACGTCGAGGAAGGTCGTAACCAGAAAGACTACATGGAAGTCGGCTGCGACTCGCCGGAGGCCGAAGCACTGGGATGCCGGCCGAACGACAGGATAGACAAGGCCCTGGTGGTTGAAGACAGTCCGCCGGGGACATTTTCATACCATGGCCGTGAGTACCTGGAGCGCGCACCCCGGACCTTCCGCAACACCAACACGGCGTGGTGGGACGCTTCACAAATCTATGGTTATGACGAGCGCTCCCGCAGCCGTGTCAAACGCGACCCTGAAGATCCCGCCAAACTCCTTCTGCTGCCGCGCGGCGAGCTGAACGGCGAAGGCGACAGCCAGGGCTATCTCCCGATACTCCTGGAGTCCGATCCGATGCTCCCCAACTGGGCTGGACAGGCTGCCACCGGCTTTCCGGATAACTGGACCATCGGGACGTCCTTTTACCACAATGTTTTCGCCCGCGAACACAACGCGTTTGTCGCGGGCTTCCGCGGAGTGGTGCAAACCAACCCCGCTGCGGATTCAGGCTTGCGCGATCCCGCAAGGCCCGGCGCGATCATCACGTACGCGGATGTGACCGACGACGAACTCTTCGAAATCGCCCGCCTGGTGGTTTCGATGGAAATTGCCAAGATACACACCATCGAATGGACCACCCAGCTGCTTTATGACGAGCCCCTGTATCGCGGTATGAATGCGAACTGGAATGGCCTGCTTGGTTCGGGTGACGATCATCAACTGGTACGCAAGGCCCTTGCGCAGGCCGTCGAAAGATACAAGCAGTCCGGCAGTGAAGACGCCAACCAGTGGTATTCGGTGTTTGCTTCCGGACCGGGAATCGTTGGCCTGGGTTCGAAAAAGCAGGATTGGGATATCAGCAAGCCCGAGGACGTCAACGGCGGCGTCAACCACTTTGGTTCCCCGTTCAATTTCCCGGAAGAATTCATCACGGTGTACCGTTTGCATCCTCTGCTCCCCGATTTGCTGGAATATCGAATTCTCGACGGTGATCCCGACCAGATCGTGAGCAAAACCCCCATCGTCAATTCGTTCCGCGGTGCGGCAACCAGCCTGATGACATCCTCAGGACTGGCCAATATCGCACTCAGTATGGGTCGTCAGAGACTCGGCTTGCTCACGCTGGGCAACCACCCTGCATTTCTCCAGAATCTCAGAATGGAACGGCTTGAGTCTGAAACACAAATGATCGACGTAGCGGCCCTCGACCTGGTGCGCGATCGCGAGCGGGGAATCCCGCGGTTCAACGAGTTCAGGCGTCAGTATGGCCTCAAGCAGTTGACCAGCTTTGACGATTTCGTAGACACGCGCTTGCCCGCGGACAGCGCTGAAAGACTGCGCCAGGAGGGATACGTCAAAGGTCTGCGGGAAGTTTATGGCCAGCATGTGTGCAATGCTTCAAAAGTCATTACCGAGGCCCAGGTGAACGACGACGGCACGCAGATCAACGACTGCCTGGGGCACCAGGACGGTTCGACGATCGATAACATTGAGGATGTGGACACGGTGGTCGGCTGGCTGGCCGAAGGACCGCGACCGCACGGTTATGCCATTTCCGAAACCCAGTTCGTGGTCTTTATCCTCAATGCGTCGCGGCGGCTCTTCAGCGATAGGTTCTTCACGTCCAGCTTTCGCCCGGAGTTCTACTCGGAGTACGGACTTAACTGGGTGAATAACAACGGTCCGGAAGGCAAGGTAATGGAAAAAGGCATGCCTAACGGCCATCGGCAGGAAGTTTCGCCCATGAAGCGCGTACTGTTGCGAACCGTGCCGGAGCTGCGCAGCGAGCTGGAGACAGTGGTCAACGTTTTCGATCCCTGGGCGCGGGAACGTGGTGACTACTACTCGCTGGAGTGGAAGCCGCGGCCCGGCGCCGAGGCCGACACAGCGTTTCAGTAATGACCAATAGATATGAGCGCTGGATCGTCGCCCTGGCGCTCGTATATTTACTCGCCGCATGCGGCGAAGAAAATGGAGGATCAATGAACCTTTCCGAAGAGTTCCCGTCGGACAACGAAACCAGGATTGCCCAGGATCTTATCGCACTGGCGAAAAAGGCCACGTCAGAAGCGCGGAACCAGGCGCAGGATGAGCCTTCGGCACGCGACGTGCTGCGCTTCAACCAACCTGTTGGAGTCGCCTGCCTGAAAGCAAACTTTATCGTGGAATCGGACCTGCCGCCCGAACTTCGGGTGGGATTATTTGCGTCCCCGCAGACATACCCGGCCTGGATCCGCTTTGCCAACGCCACCGACCAGCCGGACACGAAGAAGGACTTCCGTGGGATGTCGATCAAGCTGATGCAGGTCAATGGAAAAAAGCTGCTCGGTTCTTTCGAGACCGTGGACTTTCTTCTGAATAGCCACCCGGTATTATTTGTCGGCAACCCCGCAGACTTTCTGGATTTTGTCGACCACAGTGTAAACTCAAGCCCGCTGTGGTTTTTCCTGAATCCTTTTAACCTGCACTTCAAGGAGTTTCGCATTGTCCTGGCAGGCAGGAAGCATCATGCCAGCCACCTGACGATTCCCTACTGGAGCACCACGCCGTACCTGTTCGGCGAGGGGAATGCAGTCAAGTACGCGGTCAGGCCCAGCGACAAGAACGGAGACACGAGACTTCCTAAAAAGCTGACGGATGGATATCTGCGTGATGCGGTGCGAAAGCAAATGTCCGCTGGCGGCGCAAGCTTCGACTTCATGGTGCAGTTTCAGACCGATGCCGAAAAAATGCCAGTGGAAGACGCGACGGTCGAGTGGGACGAAACGGTGTCACCGTTTGTGAAGGTCGCGCGGATTGACATTCCACCCCAGGTGTTCGAGTCACCCGCACACATGGAATTTTGCGAAGCCCTGGCATTCAATCCCTGGCACACCCTGCCGGAACACCGACCCCTGGGCGGCATCAACCGCGTACGAAAAAACCTGTACCAATCGATGGCCGAGTTTCGGCATCAGCAGAATGGTGTGACATATACGGAGCCGACAGGCAACGAGAGTTTTTGAACACAGAGGTCGCATGGAGAGCGCAGATAAAGTCAGAAAGGTGACAAAAGTACTGACTATCATGGCATGGTCGACTTTCGTGTTGGTTGTGGCCGTAACCGTCATTGGCGGGCTGTACGCCACCTGGCGCCTCAATGACGACCGGCCAGTAAGCTACGCATCGGACACTGAACATTTCAAGTACGGGTCTACCGGTGGAGAAAGAGGCTGGAAACTGCAGTTCGGATTCGGCATCCCTTACTGGTTGTGGATAGCATTACCCGAACTGGCGCCGGATTTATTACCTGACGGACAATCCGGAAAGGGCTACTCCTCTCTGGGTCTTGTCTACGAGGATGATCGCAACCCCATGTTCGACCTGCCGATTGGGACTTCGATGCGCCGGGTCCAGGGTATCGATCGTGTCTATCTGAATTGTGCCTTTTGCCACACCGGTTCCGTACGCGACACCCCGGGGGCGGAGCGGCAAATCGTGCTCGGAATGCCATCGAACACCGTCAGCCTTGGTGCATTCGCCCTGTTTCTTGATGGCGCCGCCAAGTCCCGTAAGTTTCGTGAGCAGGAGGTGATGGCGAAAGTCACGGAGCTTGAGCATCTGCGCGACCGGTGGCTGGCGCAAACGGAGGCCGGAAGCGATGACCGGTATCGGCCGGCACCCTGGGGTTTCATCGACAGGGCGATCATGCGCTGGTACGGCATTATGGCAATGCGTAACCAGCTGTTGTCGTTCATGGGAAGGCTTTCCTTTATCGATTTTGCTACGGCCGGGCCAGGCCGGGTGGATACCTTCAACTCTCCCAAGGCCTTGCTTGGCTTCGATATGCATGGCGCTGGTGTAGACCCGGATGAATTGTTCGGCAATGTTGACTTTCCTTCCATCTGGAACCAGAAGGCGCGTCGCGGCATGAACCTGCACTGGGACGGCAATCAATGTTCGACCGATGAGCGCAACCTCAGTGCCGCTTTTGGTACGGGAGCAACGCCCGCAACACTCGACAAGGAGCGCTTGCTCCGCGTGGCGAACTGGCTTTGGGACCAGGCCAGGCCACCGTCCTTTCCGGCGGAGCGGATTGACTCAAACCGTTTGGATCGCGGTGAGCATCTGTATCGCCAATACTGTTGGCAGTGCCACGGGAACGGTCAACCTCCATTCCGCGAGCAGGGCGACGGCAGTAAGGTCGGCGAAGTCGAGCCGATCGAAGCCATCCGTACCGATCGCGGGCGCCTCGATTCCTATACGCCTGCACTGGCGGTGAATCAAAACACCATTTACGCCGGTTTTCCGGAGTCGGGCGAAGCACACTGCCGTGAGTACCTGGAGAGTATTTGCAATCCGTCGGTACCCGAGGCGGATTTTGAGCAGTTGCGAAAAACCTTCCTCGACGACTGCTATCCGGCCCGCTTCAGTCATTTTCGGAAAACCTTTGGCTACGCCAATGTTCCGCTGGATGGAATCTGGCTGCGTGCGCCCTATCTGCATAACGGTTCTGTGCCGAATCTTCGTGCACTGCTGGAACCTGCGGTGAACCGGCCGCCGGTTTTCTACACCGGCTACGACGTCTACAACTACGAAAGCGTTGGTTTTGTGACCCAACCGATGTGCGGCGAGCCGCAGGCGCAACAGTGGTGCGTGGCGCAGGGAGACCCGGAGCAAAGCGTACCTGACGGCGCCGGCTGGCGCTTCGACACAAGCCTGGATGGCAATCACAACTTCGGTCATGAAGGACCGGAATATGGAACCGAGCTTTCCGGCGATGACAAGCAGGCGCTTCTTGAATATTTGAAAACATTCTGACAGGAGTTGAGTTCATGGCCAATCCATCCAGATGGAAGAGAAAGCTTTTACTGACCGCCGTGGCACTCGTGATCTTGGCGATCCCGCTAACTTACTTCGCCTGGTACAACTTCTTCCGGCAGGTACCACAGCCAGAATGGATTACCGAAAATCCGGAAATGAATTTTCTGTACGGTTCGATTGGTGGTGAGGCATCGGCCGGCTTCCCTTACTGGCTGATTGTCGTATTGCCGCGCATTTTCGGCGAATACATCCCTGCGCCTGGAGGTTACGCGGCATTTGGAATTCCCTGGGAGGAAGGACGCGAGCTGCCGGTGGGTTTTTCGAAGAAGACTGTCGGGTTTGAGCGCGTCGGCTTTAATTGTGCGATGTGCCACGCGACGAGCTACCGGATTACCGAGAACGAGACCCCCACCATCGTCGCCGGCGGGGGCAGCCATACCGCGGATATCCAGGGATTGCTCGAATTCCTGTCGCGATGCGCAGAAGACGAGCGCTTCAACGCCGACAACATCCTTTACGAAATCGACCTCACCTACCGCTTGAGTTTCGTCGAGCGGGCGATGTACAAGTACCTGCTGATTCCCGTGGTCCGCAATATTCTGCGGGAACAGGGTAAATCCTGGGCATGGACCAAGGATCGTCCGCGCTGGGGCCCGGGCCGCGATGCGCCGATGAACCTGACCAAGTTCATATTGCTTGGCATGGACGATGACGGCAGTGTCGATCATACAGACTTTCCATCGCTATGGAATCTCAAGACCCGGGTTCAGCAAGGGCGAACCTGGCCGGAGGACGACTACAGCCTGACTGCCGATTTTACGAAGCTCGATACGCCACTGGAAAGACTGATGCTGATGAACCTGGCGGGGGACACCACTTCCTACCGCTCGGTAATCATTGATTCGGCTCTGGGCTTGCAACCGCCGCAGGAAGGCGGCTTGCCAACGCCAAGCCCGGTCACGCCGTTCTTTCGCCACAGGGTGGCGGAGATTGAGCAGTGGATACTTAATACACCGGCGCCGGAATATCCCCTGGGATACGACGCGGAACTGGCGACCGAAGGTGCCGACTTGTTCGCCACGAATTGCGCGGAATGTCATGAAAGCGGCCGCGACAACCGCATGGGCACGGTGATTCCGCTGGAGGAGATCATGACCGATGCGTCGCGGACCGAGGCATGGACGCGCGAAGCGGCCGATCTTGCAAATGAAAAGGTGGTCAATGAGTTGGGCATGGAGCGCACCCCGATGGCCAAGCCGTACAACGGTTATGTCGCGCTGCAGCTGGATGGTTTGTGGTTGCGCGGGCCCTATTTGCACAACGGCTCGGTACCCACGGTCCGGGCCTTGCTTGAGCCGCCTCAATGCCGTCCGCGGAGCTTCTATCGCGGCTACGACCTGTTGGACCAAGAAAACCTGGGTTTTGTGGCGCTGCGCTGTGACCAGGAAGGCAATCCGGTTCAGGACCTGCCCGAGGGCTGCCCTGTAAAACCGGTGGCCGGCGGTTGCGTACCCGGCTTGAAAGGCTGGTGGTACGACACCCGCGAAAGGGGCAACAGCGCTTCCGGACATTTATGGGGCACCGACCTGACCGATCGCGAAAAGGATGCCCTGGTTGAATATTTGAAAATGCGCGATAAACGCGCTGAAGGAGAGACGTTATGACTTTCTGGGTGATCGTACTGGCCGCATTGGCCGTTGTGGCATACCTGTTCTGGCAGAACCGCAGCAAACCTGTCGAGGGGCCATCGATTCCGTTTGGACCCACCGGCAACGACGCGCTCGGTTTCGATTTGCTCGAAGCCCAGTACCCGCTGGGTGCCAATGATCTGCAACGCCTCGATCAGGACAACATCGAAGGTTTCAACCAGGATCAGATCGACCAGATTTATGCCCGTCTGTCTTCGGGGCCGATCCCCGACGGACCGTACCACGGCAGTTTCTTTTTCGCCGAAGGAGGTAATTTCCGGTCTGTCGCCGACGTCATTGGCGGGCTCCGTGAACGTGGCATCGACTTGAGTCTGGACATATTGACCGGGGTGGGCGAAATGTTGTGGCAAGGCAAGGTGTTTTATCGCGACGCCGGTGAACTGCGAAACATCATAGACAAGGAGCGCGTTGTCGGCGCATTGTTCGGCGTGAAAATGGAGGACATGCGTGTCGAACAGGTATTTGGTGAAGAGGTGGCGCTGCTGTTCCCGGCCAGGCTCTACGTCGGTGACAGCCAGCTCGACCCACGCCGCCCGTCGGTGATTATCGATTACGCGGAAACAGCCCAGATCGACGGTTACATAGAAAAAATCGATCGCCTCGGCGGCAAGGACGGTCTGATGATTCGCGATGAGATCAGAATGGTGCGGCCGGGTTTCTACCTTGGGCGCGCTTATTTTGGCACGATGTTCGGGCTCAACTTCACGCTTTTCAATGGCGATGTGGCGCAAAGCGAGACCGCGGCATGGGCGGCCAAAAGGTGACAAATCCAAGAGTGAACCTTATCCGCGGTTGAGCTGGAGTTCCCAAGATGCTGGTGCATTGACAGCGGACCGGAGAAGACCTGCATCCATGTGCGGAAAAAGTCGGAAAAAGTCGGGACGAAAAAGTCGGCAAAGAAAAGTCGGGACACCCATCACTTGCTGCATATAGGAGAAGAAAAAGTCAGGACACCCATCACTTGCTGCATATAGAAACATTATTGTCCAGGCAATAATTGGGTTCAGAGCGTAACAAATGATTCCGGACAATTGCTCGAGGAAACTATCCATTCCAGACGATCCACCCGTGCCATAGGTGGTCCCTGCTTCAACCATTCCGCCAATCGGTTCAGAGCAGCCGGTTCGCCGCAGGCCAGGATCTGTACCGAGCCATCCTCCATATTCTTGGCGTAGCCGGTTATACCGAGGGGTTGTACTTCACGGCGCGTGGACTCGCGGAACAAAACACCTTGCACCCGGCCCTCAATGAGAAATAGCCTGCACTCTCTTTTTGGCAACTCTTCTTCCTTTTGGTGAAAAGTCGTTTTTGCCTCGCGTTCCGTTTTCATCAATAAAACCTCGTTGTCAGTTCATACTGTCAGTATAGATGGGGAATGAATGGATGGGGAATGAATGAAAATTTTCCAAAGCCAATACGCAAATTGCCGCCTGTTTGCTTTTATGCAACCGGATGCACGTATAACGCAACAAAATGAAGAGCCCATGTTTTAGAGAAAAGCCAGGAAAACGCCAGGAAGGAAAACGCCAGGGAAAACGCCAGAGGGAAAACGCCAGGACACCCATCTCTTTTAGCAATTGGAAACTTTGGAAATAGTCAGGTCAACCACATCTTTATAAATGAAAAGTTGTGGGTGTCCAGAATGGCGCTAAGTTAAGCCATTTTTGCAGGATATCTACAGTGGCCAATTCCGCTTCAAATATGGGTTAAGTCATTAATGGTCCAAATGATAAACACCCTTAACTTAGCGCCATTCGTGGGTGTCCAGACTTTCGCATCCAGACTTTCGCACATCAATTCATGTCTGAAGATAGGGGTGAGGTATCCCGCTTTTTTGCTACGGTTTGAACGCTGCAACCTGCCTTGCTCACACCGTTGACCAGAATCATTCAGGGGTGACAGGCTTTCATCCAACATCAACACTGGTGCAGAAAACAGTCAACGAAGAATCAGATGGAGGTGACTGGACATATGAAGGAAACATCCACCATTCGGAAAAGCATTCCGCGCATGATGGACATTCCCAACTCTATCGACAGGTGATCTTGTTTGGGCCTACCTGAGGCCGTCTTCAGCCTTGTCCGGCCCGAGGCAACGGAATTTTTGAAAATCCTCGTATTTATGTGGATTCCCATTGGCATCGGCCACAAACTGAAAACTGAGCCGTTCAAGCAGTTTTGGCCCGCCATCAATCGGCTCATACGTCAGGTTGACAACCAGTTTGGCTACTTCGCCGGGAGCAGCATTGACGACATATGGCGAAGCACCGTGGGCAACCCATTGGTATCCGGAACTTTAACCTTCTGCACTGCCTTCCATAAACCAGTTCTCCAGGTAGTGTTCACCCTTGCTTGCGGACGGAACAAAGTGGGTGCGAACCGTGGCCAGCAGTTCGATATCGATATTTTCGTTCAGGCACGGAACACAAACACCGAGGTTTCAATCAGCAACAACAGGAGTCAATTCCTCAATTGTTTCTTCATTCCCATCGAGAAAGATGACGGCAATCCGGTTTAGCGGTGCCTGATACCGGCCAAAGTCCAGGTATTCATAAATGCTGCCGTCCGGATAGTCTTTCCGGAGCCATTCCTGCCCCGTTTGACGGTCCACGATGCTCAGCGTGGTTGCAGCACCGTCAGGATGCTCAAACTTAACCGTTCCGTACAGGTTTGCATCCAGCGCCAGCGTGTTCTGACCGGTCGAACCGGCAGTGGTTTTTGAAGCGCCGCCTGTCGCAGCGGGGGCCGAGTCTGCAGCTGCACTGCTCGCCTGCGTTTCGGGCGTTGTCAGACCTGCATTAGCCATGGCTTTTTGCGCTTGCGCAATCGCCGCGGACATTTCTTGTGTCATGTCGACCGTCGCGGTCTGTCCATTGGCGCCCTGCTGCGCCGCCATCTGCTGCTTAGCCAGTTCCGCCTGCTTCAGCGCCGACGCCAAGATGGCGTTCATATCCCCGCTGCGCACCATTGCTTCTTTGCGTTCCTTGTTACTCATCGCGGCATAGTCTTCCTCCGATACACCGATGGCGGCCGCCACATCGCTATTCATCGTCTGTTTGCGTGCCTCCCGATCGGCCTTGCGTTGCGCCCTTTGCGCTTCTTTGGAGGCTTGGGCCCGGCGTTCATCACGCGCTTCCGTATACACTGGCAGTTGCTCGGTACCTTCATCCAGCTGGATGGCCAGGCGGCGGGAACGATACACCAGGGAAACGACAAGCGGCTGTCCCGCAAGAGCAGTCAGAAGCTGACCTTGCTGATTGGGGTTGTGCTCCAGATATTGCACCTGTTCGTCCTCCGCATTATTTGCCTCTTCCAGGCCCAGTTGACTCAGCGGCACAAGCCGGGTCAGTGCGGAGCCACTGTCCAGATCAATCCAACACAGGTAACCCTGTGACAGGCGATTCTTTCCGGCCCTCAGCGTGCCATAGAGAATAACCTGGTCTCCATCGGCAGAAAAATCGATCCATTTTCGCAAACCCTCCCCGGCCATGGCCTCGGTCAATGATGTATTCAGCAAAACCGTACCTTTAGCATCGATGCGGAAAAATTCAGACTCGTTACTGGTGTGGCCTGCCAGCACGTCAATACCGCCGCCCGCTCGGGTATGACCACGGATGTCGTCAAAACCAAGATACCTGCCGCTGGTCAGTTCCGCCGATCGGTCCAATGCGGCTTTTATCGCGGCCTGATACGCTTCGGGATCTTCATTAGGATCCGGCATGGGTGCCTGCGGCGCAGAAAAATCCTGCATCTGGTTTGTCGCAATTACCACTGGTGTGGCAAGCGCACCATCGGCGTCAATCCGGTACAGTCGATTCTGCCCAACGACCCGGGCGCCTGCTGGCGCTTCAACACCAGGCAGTCGCGAGCCGTCCATCGGTCTTGCACCCACGTGTAGCCAGGCGCCGCCATCTTCGGTGGCCCAGATATCCATGAATTCGAGCTGGACACCGGGCTCGTCCAACTCCAGCGTCCAGACGACCTCGCCTTCTTGCGAAACTTTAACCACAACGCCTGACGGTGTCGTGGTGTCCTGCCGCCGCCTTGGATACCGGCCGGCCAGCACCACATCACCATTGCGTGCAGCGTCCAATGGCACGCGGCCAAAGTCGTACGATCCGTTTCCCATGCGCTTGAGGGGTTCGAGCGTCCTTATCTGCCAATCAAGAACTTTTCCGGTTTCTGGCCGCCAGGTTTCAACCCGTCCACCGGCCATGATCAGGACATCGCCATTGGCGAGCAAGCGTCCTGACATGCCAAAATAATTACAATGATTCTCCGCCAACAAGTCCGGCGCAGTCCCCGCCAGACCTGGTTTCAGTTTCAGCAGGTACAAATTGGCCGCACATCTTTCGCTTTGGTGTGCCTGCCCCAACACGGGCTTCGTGAGGTAAAGCATCCAGGTGGCGGAACCATCCATGCGGGTATCAAGCACTTCGATCCCCTTATTGCGGTCCGTGTTTTCGACTGTTGTTCCTGCGGCCATAATCGGCGACTGGCACAGCATCATCGCTATCAGCAGAACAATGTGAGTGCAGTAAACACGACGTTTCGTCCAGCCGAACGAAAAGATCTTGCTTCCCAAAGTCTGTAAGAGTTCCCGAACGAAATTTTTGTCCATCGGCTTTCTACCTCCTGATTCTGATTAGGCCGTCATCGTGAAGTTCGTATCTATTATGTCTATAATAATTAGAACGTTATGTCAAAAATTGTAGAATTACTGGTTCACTTCCTTCGCACGATCAAGGTCTTTTCAGTCTGCCTGGTTGTGGTCGTTGCCCAGTTGTCCCCGGTTGTCGCCCGGGCGCACCCGCTTGAATATCACCTGGAACCGCTCGACGCTGAAACCATAGAGCGTGTTCTGACCAGTTTTGAATTGCTGACCCAAGAACTGCAAGCCGCTGGTTTGCTGGCTTCCGCCAAGCTGCCCAAAGACGCCATGGGCGTGACCGCCTTGCTCTGGTCGCTCGAGGACGCCGTGGCCGCGATGGATGAAAGCCCGGCGGTTGAAAGTCCGTCTTTGCTGAATGCCCTGACGGCGGCGGGTTATGAGAGCTCACCCTACGTCGTCGCAGAGTGGAAAATGGAAGCCGAACGGGTACTTGAGTCGTATGAAGTACTCAGCGGAAACATTCAGTCTGAATCGATATTCCGGCAACTCACCGAATTGGAGGAAACCCGCGGTGAACTCACCGAAGAAGAGATTGAACAGCGTGAATCGACGCTAACCAGGCAGATGTCCATGCTGCAAACCACCGCCGCCGATGTCGCACAAGTTGCACCGTACCGGCAACGTCTGGATATGCTGACCGGGCGGCTGAAACCGTGAGTCAGCCTGTAACGCAACCGGCACATAGTTTTCAGCCCCTTTTTATTTGCTTGGCCAGTTGGCTGGGGTTGGCGTTTTCGCAGGGACTTCACGCAGACTGGCCGGCCAAACAGTTCCAGGTGCAAACCCGTGAGCCCGTCCAACTTGAGAAAGCGGATATCCAGGAGGAAGTCGAATACGGCACCGGTATAATTGACAGCCTGTGGGAATCAGTTGCAGGGTCCGAGGGGAGTGAATGGCAAGGCGCTGCTGGCCAGGCCGAACAATGGATGGATGAAATCGGTGGCCTGTATCGCAACGGTGGCCACGAGGCACCGTATATACAACCGATCGTGCAGGACAACGGTGTTCCAAAGTATCGTGTCTATATCTTTCCGTTCACGGGCAGCCGGTACCGTGGTGGCTATGCTTATGCCGGTGGCGGCTACCAGCTTTCCGACTGCGCCGGATCATCCCAGATCAATTGGATTTCCTACAACGCGGATTTCATGCCCCGCGGCGCAGCTTTGCCCAAGAAGAAATATGTAACTTTCGCGCACGAAATGTTTCACGCGCTTCAATACGGCGATCAACTGATGGCCGATTGCTTCTCCGGCAATCGTTGGATCGGCGAAGGCATGGCCGACGGCGCCAGCTACTACCTGATCAACAAAAAATGGAGCAACTACAACGGCCGAATTAACGGCAGCAGCTCCGCAACCGGTTTGAGGCATTATGATTGGCCGTTGAACTTTTCAACCGGCAGGCGCCACGTCGGCGCCAAGTCGCTGGAGAACAAAACGTCTTATCTCACAAGCTCATTCTGGCGTTTTTTCCCTGAGAATTTCGGGGGCGTCAAAGTACTGCCACATTTTCTTGACGTTCCACTGCCCAAGAATGCAAATGGTGCTCAGCTGATCGAATGGCTGGACGAACGTCTCAGGACCGAACCCGACATCCAGTCTGGCCTCTACCTCGCTTATCCACACTTCGTGTCCGAGTTTGCATCCTATGGCGGAAGCCGATATACGAATTTCGCATCACGCAGTTTTGGCACAGGCGAGGGAGCACGCACCGCATGGCTGAAAGAAGCGTTCAGCAGTTGCAGGGAGATCACGCTCACGCCGGACGACGCCGTGCAGAAAATCCCGATCTCGATCATGAAAATCGCCGCTATCTGTATCCGGGTCAAATACGAAGGGTTCTCCGGCAACGTCACCTCGCAGATGGAAGTGATCAACAAGCGGCTGGATAAAGTGGATCAATTGCACCTGGGTTGGGCCTGGGAATTCGGGCCCGACGGTGAGAAAAACTGCTACCAGGAACACAAGTCACGCAAGACCCTGTGGCCACCCTGTATCAGGAAAGCGTTTTCACAGACCGGTCCAACCGAAGGGACATACGCACGCACATGGGCGGAAGAAACCATCGACTTCGGAACCTCATCGGGCCAGGCGGAGAAAATATACATCCTTTCGAATGTTGCCGAGGAACCCTGGAAAACCAAGGATATTTCCGGGTTTGAGTTCAAGGCCGGTGTGACAAACTCAAGCTTGAACGGCGAGCCGGCGGAACCTACCCACAACATGCCCGTCCAACGTAAAAGCGGTGCTTCCAAACCCATGGGCAAGGTGGGCAAAGAGGAACTTTACGGTTTAAAAACAGATCCCCCCATCCGCCAAGACAGTCTGACCTCAGTCGGCCTCCACCGTTATGCGCCCCACCGCGACAAAGGCGGAAAACCTCAGACATCCGGCGGCTTCTCCGTTACTATCAACGACCTTAAGTACGGCCAGACCGGTGCTGTGAAGGGCGCTGTAGTGCTGCAGGCGCTGGACCCGAGGAACAAGGCCGGCCCGGTCAGCTCCCTGTTTTGTAAAGACGGGGCCAAGAAAGTTATTGGAGAGGTTACCCAATCGGATGAGTTGGCGTTCCGGATATCCGTCGATGCCAATGTATGCCAGATGGGACCCGCTACCATCGCGCAATGTGAACAAAGCGGCTGTCCTGTCGTTGAGCATGTCAGTGGTAAGGTCAACGTCACGTTCGGCTGGCGCCAGTTCAACTCGACTGCACCCGTCGATATTCGTACCAACGGTGTAGAAGCCTATATCAATACCATGCCGGATTCTCTGGAAGAGGCCATGAAGTTTGGCGCCGGTACCGCCATAACGGATACAACCGGTGATCCTGGAGATGCCGGAAATGGTCCGGGTGATTCTTCGGGTTCTGGCGGTATGCAGGAGTCCTGCTCCTGTACATGTGACGAGTTGGCGGCGACCGATTCTGCAGCCGAGGATTATAAAGCGCGTATTGCAGCAGGTGAACAGGCCTCCATGGGGAAAATCAGCCAGTTCAGCCGCTGCGCTGCAAGCTGTCAAAGAGAGTACATGATCTGTCGCATGGAGCAGGGCAACCGGGAAAAACAGGCCGAAGAGAGGGCCCGTGAACAGGCCCGTGAATCTGCAAAACCCTGCGACTGCAGCTGTGAAGCCCTGGCGGATTTCGATGCCAGAACCAAAGACATGCAAACGCAGGTCGCTGCCGGCGGCACTGTATCCAATGAAGCACTGCAGGGACTGCGGAGACTTGTGCAATGTGCACAGGAATGCCAGTCGCAACACCTTGCCTGCCGGATGCAGGGGAGCCAATAACGAGAAAGTAATTTTTTTATCTTGGGTCAGCGTGGAGCAAAAGTCAGCAAAAGTCAGGACAACCATCATTATTTATTATTCGCGTTGAGCGCGCATGGGAGAACACTGGGAATGAGAGAACACAGACAGCCATAACTTTCTCCAAGGTAATAAACCAGGCGCCACCGAATTTAAGTTCATAGGAAAACGCCAGGACACCCATCTCTTCTAGCAATCGGAAACTTTGGAAATAGTCAGGTCAACCACATTTTTATAAATGAAAAGTTGTGGGTGTCCAGACTATCTCCATTCCCTTCCCCCAGACTTTCCAGTGGGTGTCCAGACTTTCCCGTCCAGACTTTCCCGCTACAACTCGATCCACTCGCGTGTGGATGAATTTCACAGGGCTGCAAAGGGTGCAAAGGGAGAGAATGGTTTCTAAACTAAGAGTGTCCGGTTCCTGTTATGAGATAAGAGGGTCAGGATTTTGAGAACAGCCATTCAAGGAAATTGAATCACACGGTTGTTGATAGGCTTTTGAGACTATTGTTTTACGGGAGAAAGAGAAAATGGCAATTGGTTGGATTCGTGCCTATGCGGAAGAAAACTCGAGCGTAAGAACCAAGGTTTCATATTTTCAGAGACAGAAACGAGCCGAGTTCAGATCGGATTTCAGTACACCTTTACAGGATTCCCAATCTGAAACGGGCCAGAAAATACACGACCTGAAATGGGGTGATGTAGTCGACTTGCCCACGGGATTGAGTAACGGAGACTGGACCGGGGCCCGGTATAAAACGAAGTCCGGGTTTGTCAAAACGAAACACCTGGTCGAGATTGGCTATGTTAAGCGCGGCAATGGAACCACTGATAAAAGCTTCCGTGCAAGCCTCAGTTGTGAACGGTTTGATCCCGATACCCAAAGTTATAAACCCGATGAAATAACAGTATTGTGGGGTGACCTGGTACAGGTTTTATCGCGCAATGCGCAACGCAGCGAAGTTAGAGTCCGTGGAACACATGGCACGATGGATACCGCGGATATCGATACTGAAAGTTTACTGGAGGTCTACTTTGTGGATGTCGGGCAGGGTGATGGGGTGCTGGTCAAAACACCTGATTCAAAACATATATTGATAGATGCGGGGCTGGCGAGACTCGACCAGCAAACCGGCAAAAATGCCGCCGATTTTGTCGATTGGAAGTATTTTTTCGACTATGGAGATTACCGGGTTCGATTGGACAGTCTCATGGCTTCGCATTCAGATATTGATCACTATGGAGGCCTGCACGATCTGGTTCGCGATACCGAGCTTGCAGATCGCGAGCTTGATTGCACGGGGGTCGATATCAAAACTTTTCATCATCCGGGGCTGTCCAGGTGGGTGAATATCCCGGGGGCGAATCCGCCGCACTCCGATGGGCTCGGCCCAAAGGTTGGCGACGGGTTCACGAGGTTGCTCGGTGATCGAAATGATGCTGAAGCTGCAATATTGGGTTCAGGTACCGAAAAACTTTCTGGCCCATGGGGCCGTTTTATAAGAGACGTGTTGAAGAACTCAGCCAAGACCAGGGTAGAACAGCTCATGGTTGCACGCGAGGACATTCAAAATGGCAAGGCCCTGGCAAATCTGTGGCAACCCTCTGCGGGTTGTGAAATAAATGTACTTGCTCCGGTCAGCTATCTCGAAAGCGGCAAAACTGCTCTCCCGGATTTCGGGGTCAAATCCAAGAATACCAATGGACACAGCATCTGTTTACGCATCAAGTACGGGAAATCCCGTATATTGCTGACCGGGGATTTGAACACCAAGAGTATGCACTGGCTGGAAGAAAGCTATGACGATCGGATTTCTGTATTCAAGTGTGATGTTGCGAAAGCCTGTCACCACGGCAGTGATGATGTTTCATACCGGTTTTTGGAAGCGATCAACGCGGGTGCAACGGTCATCTCGTCTGGTGACGCCGAGGGCTACGCACACCCGAGACCGGAGATAACAGCGGCAAGTGCATGCACGGGCCACAAGAACATTGACCGAAAAGCCGATAAGTTGATTACTCCACTACTCTATATGACTGAGATAGAACGTTCTGTCACCGTCGGTGCAATTAACCGCATTGACATTTCAGGTATGCAGGTGGGCAACGAAAGCCATGACGGTGTCATTCTCGGTCGTCCCGTAGATGAACTGGACGATAAGGCATTCCTTTCACCGGCGGATCGAAAGGCGTTGAAGGGTTTAAGTCAGAAAGATAAAACAAAGGCAATTAAAAAAGCGCGCAAGACTGCGGAACCCGGATTTGCAGCAGTTGAAGATGCAACCAGAAGAGGAACTGTTCGCGTCGATTTCAACTTGTCAGTGCCACTGGGTCCTGTGGACGAGGAAAATGTCAGTAAACGGGCGTGGCGTTCCAGAATGATGCAAAAAACTCACTATGGATTAGTCAACATGAGAACCGATGGAAAAACAATTATGTGCGCAACCATGGACGAAACGGGCCGTAAATGGATCATTCATACTTTTCCTGCCAGGTTTCCAGAGTAGTCGATTGAAGCGGTAAGTCAGAGAGTAAGTCAGAGCAGTGAGTCAGGATACGCGCCACTTTAGCGATAAGAGACGGCAGTGCCGTCACTTTTTTCAGCAATGGCTTGGACCAGGAATATACCGTCACCGGACCCGTTGCTCACCACATCTGGACCCGCGTCATACTTTAGCGCTGCGGCACCGGGCCACAATTGGGCATTCCACTGAAAGTCTGCCACGGCCCGGAAATTTGGGGACTGGGTAAAGTGTCAAGTCTTGTGGCCGTGAAAAGGGGTCGGACCAGCCGAATCCAGGTAGTATCAGCAATTGATCCGAAAAAACGGTCAATTCTTAGCCCGGACATTGCACCAGTCGGACCTGGCTCTGTTTCCAGGCCATTGGATCGATTTCTGAATCTGGAGTTTTCGGCTCGCGTTTAAAAGTACAGTTTGTACCCGAGCCGGCCCCTGCAATACCGTGCTCAGAACACCACCACGTTCTGTCGAGGATTGTTGGCCTGAATTGATGAAACCAAGTGACGATTAGCGTGCCTATCGGTGACAGGTACCTGGGCTTCCAGCTAGTCACCGAGCAATTCTGCGTTTTTTCTCTCCCGAGGAACGTTCGTCTTTCAAGCTCTTTATCTGGCCGCAACGTTCAACCTCTTCGCCCTGATTCTCCAGCCTATACGCCATTCGAGCAATTTAGTATGCTCTTCGAACTGACTATCCCTGAAAGGACAACCATGCAACGATGCCTTTTCACAATCCTGGTCTGCGTGTTGATCAGCAATCCATTGTTAGCGGATAACCTGTCCTATTGGCAAGGGCTCGCAGAGAACGGAAGCGCCAATGCCCAATTCAACCTGGGCGCGATGTACGACAACGGTGATGGTGTGCCGGAAGATGATGCCGAGGCGGCGAAATGGTATC
This sequence comes from uncultured Gammaproteobacteria bacterium, assembly GCA_963801195.1. Lineage (GTDB taxonomy): Bacteria > Pseudomonadota > Gammaproteobacteria > Xanthomonadales > SZUA-36 > SZUA-36. The sequence goes on from CAWDDX010000005.1 coordinate 727,553, forward strand.
AACAGGCCGCCGACCAGGGTCATGTCAACGCCCAGTTTAATTTGGGGGTGATGTACGCCAATGGCGAAGGTGTGGATAAAAACGCCACCGAAGCTGCCACTTGGTATCGCAAAGCTGCGGACCAGGGTGATTACCGGGCTCAATTCAACCTGGGTTTCCTCTATGCCAATGGCGAAGGCGTAGAGCAAAGCTACAGTGAGAGTTATGTTTGGTTGGATATCGCGGCGAAGTCCGGGCACAAGAACCTGGTGATAAAGCGGGATCTTGCCGCCGAAAAACTGACGACCGAAGAATTAAACCTGGCGCAACAGCGTGCCGACAAATTGTTTGCCGAAATCCAGCAGAAAAGCACAAACTAAATGAGAAATCAGGATACCCGTGAATTTTAATGTTTGAAGCTGTGACTATGGTGAACCAGTACACAAGAGACTGATGGGAATCAAAATTTAGCGTAACCGGGTCCCTGCAAAATATGGTCATGCGGTCCTCAACTCGATATTGCTACCTGACCTGACAAGATTTTAACCCATGCATCAAGGCTGAATTTGGATGATTTTCCGTACAGCAAATCCGATAATTTAGACGGTGCAACACCGAACTGACGAACAGGTTATGTTTATGTCCAACCGGTAGCCGCCATTGTCGCGCCGCTTTCTCAATCAGACTTGCACGTTGAATTGATGCCTTCAGGCCAGGAAAACATAACCGCCGTGGATGATGACGTAGGACAGGAGAAATACCACAATGAAGATTGTCAGGAACGGGAAAGCAACTACCCGGAATACCGTGTCCACCACCTTTGAAATCTGACTACGGGCAGAATGGGCCAATTTCTCAGCTGTTTGCAGCCAGGCTGCGATATCGGCAGGACTGGCCTGCGCCGGCGGTTGCTCGTTGGCATCCTGTGTTTTAAGCCGACGGCCCAAACGCGAGTTTACGGCATTGAAAAACCGCTCGGTCAGCCTGCCGATGAACTTGCCCAGGAAAGGGATCTTTCGGTCCAGCGTCTGCAGAATCGCCGGCAAGATGACATTCGCATTAACGCCCTGAAAGATTTCCAGCATGCCGGGAAAACTGCCCGGACTGCTACTGATGTTGTTCCGCGCCGATTCGATGTCCCTCAACACCTGTAGTGAAAGGTCCGCGGAAATGGCAAAAACTTTTTTCATGTCATTGCGAATGCGCCGGATCAACAGCACCAGGCCCAGGGCAATGCCATTGATGATAGCCAGCAAAACGCCTGGGAAAGTCAACCAGATCCTGAAGTAGCCGCTGTTTGCGATCAGGATGGCCAGCACCAGCAACAACAGCATGAAGCCAACCGGCCGGGTCAGCGATCTGACCAGGAAAAGCGGAAACGTGATCGCGTTGCCAATGGCTTCGACCAGCTCCGGATCGCGGTAGCGAGAGAAATCGATTCCCGTTTTCTGCTTAAGCTGTTCGTTGATCCGCTTTGGGGCGTGGGTTTCCATGGCCGTCAAAGATTCGCAAGAAAGCGGCTGTTTTTCAATCATTCTTTTACGGCCGGCCCCCAGCGGGCATATTCTGCTTCAACAAGAACAGTTGGCGGGGTCCGCGTTTTCTATTGGCATTTTTTAGAGCAAATCGTCGCCTGGAACCGTTCAGTCTTCGCTTTCGTCCCTGGTTAGCTTCTTCATCTCAGCGGCCTCCGCATTGAGGCGAGCGATGCCCGAGGCAACCAACTTATTAAGTTCCGCGGTCTTCTCCATTTCACCAATGAGTTTTTTAACCTTGTCGGGAATATCATTCAGGAACTTGGTGGTGCTGGAAATAAAGGACTTTGCCTTTTTGACCGACTTCGAGGACCAGGGCAACTTGGATCTCTTTTTGCCCACGTAAGCAGACAGGATTGACAATTCTGCTTTTGTCTTTTTCACGGCTTTATCGAGCTTCGGCATTTCTTCTTTGATAATGCGCATGAGCTTTGCGGCAAATTCTGCTCCCTCTTCGCCGTACTTCTTACGGAGCGCGCCCATCGACAGCCCTGTGTCGAACTCCTTGCCCTTCCAGGCGATGCGGATTTCCTCAGTGAATTCGAAAAAAGCGCGCTTTGTCAGATAGAGCTCATCTTCTACATTGGAAACCAACTTGTCGGTTTTCTTACCCATAGTCATCCTTAATCATGCCTTGAGCACCGCGCCGAAGGAGTATGGGAATACTACGTGCTCCTTTCCCTGAAGGCCAGCGGTATCGCGCGACCACTAGCACTTTAAACATTAAAAGCTGACGCAGATAAACTGCTTCAGTACTAGCTGTTTTATGGTAACGGGTTTTGTGCTATTTATACTTCACTCACACCATTCGGACACCGCCGTCAGCATGCCAACCGCCATTTCCGTCCACAACCTGAGCAAAACGTATAGTGGTGGCTTCCAGGCGCTGAAAAATATCAACCTGGAGATTCGTCGTGGCGAAATTTTTGCCTTGTTGGGCCCCAATGGCGCCGGCAAGACCACGCTGATCAGCATCATTTGCGGCATCGTCAACCCGGGTACGGGGCAGGTGCTGGCCGATGGCCATGACATCGTCACAGAGTTTCGCTCAAGCCGCGCCCGCATCGGCCTGGTGCCGCAGGAACTGACGACAGATTCGTTCGAGACGGTATGGGCCACGGTCAACTTCAGCCGCGGCCTGTTTGGCAAACCGCCGAATCCGGCTCACCTCGAATCGGTTTTGCGTGAGCTGTCGCTGTGGGACAAGCGCAACAGTGCCATCATGGCATTGTCCGGCGGCATGAAACGGCGGGTGATGATCGCCAAGGCGCTGGCACATGAACCGCAGATTCTGTTCCTGGATGAGCCCACCGCCGGGGTGGATGTGGAACTGCGCCGCGAAATGTGGGCCATGGTGAGGCGCCTGCGCGAAACCGGTGTGACCATCATCCTCACCACCCATTACATCGAGGAGGCCGAAGAAATGGCCGACCGTATCGGTGTGATCCACAAGGGCGAGATCGTGGTGGTCGAGGACAAGGACGTGCTGATGAAAAAGCTTGGCAAGAAGCAACTGACACTGCAGTTGCAAAGCCCGCTCAGCGTCGTCCCTGCCGAGCTGAGTGGCTACCCGCTGGAACTCTCAGCCGATGGCGAACAACTGGTCTATACCTTCGACGCGCAGGGCGACCGCACCGGTATTGCCGGCCTGTTACGGCGCCTGAATGAGCACGGTATCGACTTCAAAGATCTGAACACCAGTGAAAGTTCGCTGGAGGAAATTTTCGTCAGCCTGCTGAGGTCACGGGCATGAATGTCTACGCCGTCCGCGCCATCTACCTGTTTGAAATGCACCGCGCCTGGCGCACCCTGATGCAAAGCCTGGCCACGCCGGTGATTTCAACCTCGCTGTACTTCATCGTATTTGGCGCTGCCATCGGCGCGCGTATGGCCGAAGTCGGCGGGGTCAGCTACAGTGCTTTCATCGTTCCTGGCCTGGTGATGATGGCACTGCTAACCGAAAGCGTGGGAAATGCCGCATTCGGCATCTACATGCCGCGCTACAACGGCACAATCTATGAAGTCCTTTCCGCGCCGATTTCGCATGTTGAAATCGTGCTGGGCTACGTCGGTGCGGCCGCCAGCAAATCCGTGGTGCTGGGGTTCATCATCCTGCTGACCGCGCGCGCGTTCGTCGATTACGACATCCAGCACCCGTTCTGGATGCTGGGTTTCCTGTTACTGACTGCGCTAACCTTCAGCCTGTTCGGTTTCGTCATCGGTGTGTGGGCGGATAACTGGGAAAAACTGACCATCGTGCCGGTCCTCATCGTGACGCCGCTGGCTTTTCTTGGCGGCAGTTTTTACTCCATCGCCATCCTGCCGCCGCTGTGGCAGAAGATCACCCTGTTCAACCCGGTCGTCTATTTGATCAGCGGCTTCCGCTGGAGTTTCTACGGTGAAGCCGACGTCAGCCCGGCTATCAGCCTGGGCATGACCCTGGTGTTCATGCTGCTCTGCCTGTTGGCCATCGGCTGGATTTTCAGGACGGGTTATCGTCTCAAGAGCTAGCGAAAAAATGGGGGCGGGATAAACGGCGCCAATCCCTTCAATCGCCATTTGTACCGTTCAATTTATTATGGCCCCCAAGGATTTTTGCTGAGATGCCGGTGTCTTATGTTTGTGACACTCGAATTTTCAGGGTGAAAACACCGTATTTTAAGATTCCATTAAGGTAGAAGGATCTACGCTTAGTTTACCGGATGCCACATGGATCGGTATCAAATGCAAACTGCCCAGGCCCGCACCCTGGCGATCATTCTCGGTGGTGGCACCGGTTCACGGCTTTTTCCGCTGACCAAGGACCGCTCCAAGCCGGCCGTTCCGCTGGGAGGCAAGTATCGGCTGGTGGATATTCCCATCAGCAATTGCCTGAACTACGGTTTTACCCAGATTTATGTCCTGACCCAATTCAACAGCGTGTCACTTCATCATCACATCAATTCGGCATATCGCTTCGATTTATTTGGCAACAATTTTGTTGAAATTCTCGCCGCCCAGCAGACGACTGAAGACAGTGGGTGGTACCAGGGCACGGCGGACGCTGTGCGGCACAACCTGCGTTATTTCCTAAACCCGGCCTACGAATATTACCTGATCCTAAGCGGCGATCAGCTCTACCGCATGGATTACCGGGAACTGTTGTCCCAACACATGGAAACCAATGCCGAACTGACGATCGCGACCATTCCCGTGGAAAAAACCCCGGCCAGGGATTTCGGCATCATGCAAACGGCGCATTCCGGCCGCATCACGCGCTTCGTTGAAAAACCCTGTCAGGACAGTCTTCTGGACGAGTTGAAGATGCCGGCCGAAATGTTGCACGACTGCGAGCTCCCAGCCGATTCCGATCGCTACCTGGCATCCATGGGCATTTATCTCTTCAACTCCAAAACAATGGAGCGGTGCCTTGATAATGACATGGTGGACTTCGGGCGGGACGTCATCCCCGCGGTCATCAACGAAAGCAGGGTATTCAGTTATGTCTTCCAGGGTTACTGGGAGGACATCGGCACCATCGGTTCGTATTTTCGGGCAAACCTGGACATGGCGAAAATCGTGCCGAAGTATGATTTCTACTATCCGGACGCCCAGATTTACACCAATCCGCGTTATTTACCCGCCAGCAAGATCAATACCGCGACAATCAGGGAATCCATCGTTGCGGATGGCTGCATCCTCACCGATGTCTATCTTGAGAACTGTGTAATCGGTGCGCGCTCGGTTATTGCCAATGAGAGCCGCCTCACACAGACAGTCATGATGGGAGCCGATCGGTTCAGGTCCCAGTGGGCGATTGAAAATCCACTTGCGGCGCCATTCGGGATCGGCCGGGGTTGCAGGATTCATCGCACGATCATTGACAAGAACGCGCATATCGGCGATGGCGTCGTGATTAACCCTGAGGGTAAACCGGATCATTTTGATGGTGATAATTACTACATTCGAGACGGCATTGTCGTTATTCCGAAGAATGCGGTGATTGCGGCTGGAACGGTGATATGACCCCATGACTTTTCCAAAAGCTGTGGGCGCCCTGACTTTTTCCTATTACAAGTTGTGGGTGTCCTGGCTTTTTTCCACTGGCTTTTTTCTGAGAGAAAACGAAAAAGCCAGGACACCCACATCTTCAATCGAGAAAAAACGTGGACGTTCACGCGCCTGTCTCGGCTTTCGTCACTCTGGTGATCGTTGTAGAATCCGCTCAAACAGGCGGTTCAAAACGCTTGCAATGATCGAGCAACCATTCCCGGAATGAGGCCACTTTCGGCAGGTTGAAGTAGTGAGGGGGAGCCACGAAATAGTGTGACCAGTCGGCCTTTACCAGGGTGTCGATGGGTCTCACCAGACGGCGTGCCTCCAATTCACGTGAAGCCAGTGACCATCGGGTAAGTGCGATACCTTCTCCCTGTTCAGCTGCCATCAGGATGCTGATCGAATCATTCAGCAAGCTCCAGCGGGTGTTGCGGCTGCTTTCGCCGAATTCACGGAACCAGGGATCCCAGACTTTGCTCGGTGCGAAAAGGAGGTCGTGTTTCTGTAGATCTTCCATCGAATTAATAGGGCCGCTTTTCTTGAGCAGACGGCGACTGCAGACTGGTAGAATCCAATCATCCATCAGCTTGACGGATTTGAGTCCGGCCCAATGACCGTTACCCATTCGAACCGCTGCGTTCATGTCGGTTTGGTTGAAATTCACCAGCGCGTTATCCACGTTGATCCGCAGGTCCATCTGAGGATTCGCATTGTAGAATTCCGGCAGGCGCGGCATCAGCCACTTTTGTAGGAACGAGGGCATCATGCTGAGGTTCAACACGCTCTCAAGATGTTCCTGGCCAATCACTTCGACCGCCTGGCGTAACTCCGCGAGCCCTCTTTGCACTCCGGGCAGGAGCTTGCTTCCGGCCTCAGTAAGCGAAATCTGGTGCCCATGTCGATGAAATAGCGGCTGATTGAGCCGTTGTTCCAGTGCGCGAATCTGCGTGCTTACGGCAGCCGGTGTCACGTGCAGGGCTTCCGCGCCCCTGGCAAAACTCATGTGGTTTGCCACGGCTTCGAAGGTGCGCAACGCATTGAGTGGGATTGTGGTCATAATGGTAAGAAAAACTTAATTTGTAACTAATAAAAACCGTTGGTCAGTATCGAACTTTATCGCTATCATTGTCAACAGAAAAATTATGTAATTAGTTGTTTTAAAAAATTTTTTGTATTCACAACTGTGACACTTTTTTGACAACGATGGAAATCAGAAGTCCACTATGGAGATAAGATAATGTTAATTAAAAGGATACGCAACATTTACCGGGAAATCACCGGTTACATTGAGCCGGCGACAGCCATTACCACGGTTATGAACCATCGTCCTGCAGCCAATGCAGACAGCATCACACAATCCGACATGCATGCGAGACGTCAACGCCGTCAACGCAGAACGTACCAGCCTGGATTGCGTAATGTCACTGGCTGGACGATACGTTCCTGGTGATGATTAGGCCCGTAAAACTAAACAGGCAAAAAATGGACCTGCCCATCCGAGGGGTTCGGCTTCCCAATTAGAACAGGGGACCGGACCCCTTCTTTTAACTTCATTCCATCCAGTCCTGAAAAGTCAGTGGAAAAGCTGGCAACAAGAAGTCAGCTCACCCACAACTTTTCATGATTAAAGATGTGGGTGTCCTGACTTTTCTTCTGACTTTTCTGTTTCCACCCTGACTTTTAACCAGATGTGGGTGTCCTGACTTTTACTGACTTTTAACGGGCATGGATGAGTCTCGAGATGACCCGGAGCCTAAACACCTGCTGGTATTTACGGCCAATGAAAAAGACCTTTAATCAGCTGAACAGATGTAGCAAATAGCAGATTAAAACCCGGCACCCGCCGGGCTTTTTGCCCGGTGGCTTGGGAAGCCAGGGAGAGGAAAAGAGTTTCGTCTCCTTTTCTCAAAGAGTATCCTAGGCACGATTACCAAACGATGTGTCTCTGAAACCCACGAGAAGATGTATGAACGAAGAAACCGCCAAAATCGAAGTTGGGAAAATTATTTCCGGAAACAAATTCTTCACAGGAATGAAGGAAGATCACCTGGATTTCCTGGCAGGGACTGCGCACTTTATACACGGTCAAAGTGGCGAAGTTCTGTTCAGCCAGGGTCAGCCTGCCAAGTGCTTCTATCTTATTTTGAGTGGTGAGGTGACTGTTGAAGTCGCGGCCATACAGGGTCCGAGCCTGCAACTGCAGAAACTTGGCAGTGGTAAGATAATCGGTTGGTCCTGGCTGATTGATCCATACCGTTGGGATTTCCAGGCAAGGGTAATTTCTGAAGCCGAACTCATTGAGTTTGATGGTGAAACCATCCTCGCGCAATGTGAAAAAGACAATACATTTGGCTACGATTTGTTCAAGCGCTTCACGCACCTGATGTTTGAAAGGCTGAAATCTGCGCGCAGTAAAATGATTGACCAGTGGGACCCGCCTGGTTTCGCCTGAAGTATCTTCCGCAGAAGGGTCGGACCAACCGAATCCAAGCGATATCAACAAATTAAGGCAAAAAACCGGCCTAAAGTGCCTTTAGTGTCGCTATTTTGTGGGTGAAATGGTGCTTTTAAGGGTTATCGGATTTGATCAGTCCGCATTCTGACCCCAAAAGTGAGCCCGCTTAATATCAACTACAGGTAAAATACAATTCTATATTTCTCAGCGCGCCAATGATAAGTGGTTTACCTGTCCTATCGACAAGAATTCGCAGCGATTCGTGACCGGTCAAAGACAGCTTGAACCCAGCACCCGTAAGCCATGGGAAAACATAAAAGTCTTGGCTGCTGGTAAGTTAGTTTTACACCCTCCTCGAAGCTTAAACTGATGAGTTTCGAGACTTTTCTCATGCCTCTCAGAGCTTATAGCGATAGGTGTCCTGTCTTCCTCAAAGTGGATGGCGCCCGGCTGAATTTTGCATGACTTTCCCCCTCCCTCCAACAAAATAATCGGACGCTCACATCAACACAAGTCGTCTTATCCTGGTTTTTACGCTAAGTCCGTCATTTCCTGGGTGTCCTCACTGAAGGCAGATCACAAAGAATTCGCAAAAACTTCATTGATTAAAATAAGATAAAGTATTAATCTGGTCCCTGAACACAATAAACTATTGTAGTTCAATGAACATAAGGGAAGTGTTCACAAGATAATCAAGGGGACTGATTAATGACCACCATGCATGATCCTGCCTTACGTGAAGTTTCAATTTTAATACATGCGTTTGAACTGGTTTTCAGAAAGCTCATCCGGTTGTTGATCGGGAGAATATCTCTGAAAAGAATCCAGCAGATGATCCAGGTGATTTTCGTAGAAGAAGCAGAAGCAAAATTGCAACAACAGAGTCCGGGGCAAAACGTGGCTTTGGCGGACCTGGCGATGCTTGCCGATCTTGACACGAGGACCATAAAGAAAACCCGTTCGTATACAGCTTTGAGTACACCGCTCCATCAGGACTCAAATTTTTTGAGCGAACTCATACCAGAAACCTGTGTTTTAGACTTTTGGGGGAGTAATTCAAGATACCGTGACCCGGAAACAGGCAAGCCAAAAGTACTCAAAATATTGGGACCTGACGCCAGTTTCGAATCACTCATCAAAGAAGCCACTTCAACCCAGGGCGTGGCGGTCAATACTTTCCTTAAACATCTGATAGAAAGCGAGTCGATCGAAATACTACCGGGTGGGAATGAAGTGCGGTTTATCAGTGAGCAATACACATCGTTTGCATCTACCAATGAAACAGCAAGCCTGAAAGTTGGATTGGCCGTTGTCAGTAACCTGTTGGATACGATCACCCACAATATACATGCCCCTATGCAAGGTGAGGGGCCTTTTTATCAGCGAGGTTGCTGGACCACCCGACTGAGCAAAGAAGACCGTCATCAATTAAGGGAGATGACCAGAAGATTTCTTTCGAAATCGGACGAAAAAGCAAGAAAATTAATTGGCCAGTATGAACGAAAATTGACTAACCATGAGCAGGTCACGGCCGGTATCAGCATGTTCTATTTTGAGGAAGAGAAGGCTGCCTGAAGGTTCACGGTAAAACTTACATGAATCCCCAGCCAGGCCGCCAGTCCAAGCAGAATGACCTTTTGCTGACCCAACATGTGGCAGAGTTGGGCATTATCAATCTCGATCCAAACTCCAATCTCTTGACCATGTCAGCTGAATCCCTCGTTCTTTTTGGGATCAGCGAAGAAAACCTTCAATCAACAGATAACTTGTTCGAAAAGACCATTCATCCCGAAGACCGTGGGCGGGTGAACCAATTGTTTCAAAAAGCGATAGATAATGATGAGACAGTCCATCTTGATTACCGCATTGTGCTACCTGACGGCAATCTGCGTTGGATTCGTACCCGGGCACAGGTAATAACTGGTGACAAGGGCAAATCCAAAAACCTGCATTTGACGGTGATGGATATCACAGAATTCAAGGCAGCTGAGATTACCGCATGTGATCGGGATGCGCACCTGCGTGCGGTTACCAATACCATTCCGGATCCAATGTGGCTGAAAGATTCCGATGGTATATATATATCCTGCAACCGCGAGTTCGAGCGATTAATGGGTACCGATGAGTCCAAAATAATCGGCAGGACCGATTATGATTTTTTCCCCAAGGAATGTGCTGATGTTTACCTTGAGGATGACCGTTATGCAATTGCAAGTGGCAGACCCACCACCAGGCAAGAAGAGATCACCTACTCCGATGACGGGCATAAAGAGTTCGTAGAATTCATCAATACACCAATGTACAGCCAGGACGGCGCCATCATAGGCGTGATGGGCGTCGCCCACGATATCAGCGAACGCATGCAGCATGAGGAGTTTAGCGAGTTCCAGGCCCGTCGTGCTAATGTGTTGCTCGAATTACCAAGGATCGCCGAGTCGATGGATGAAGTGGGTTTTATCCAGCGCGGACTCGAAATCATGGAAAGCCTTACAGACAGCAGGGTCTCATTTTTTGAGATTGTTAGAGATGATCAGCAAAGCATTGGAACCAGCATATTCTCTAAACGTACCCTTTTGGGGTTCCGCCCGATTAATTCCCGTCACTATACGGCTGAACAAATCTTCTCCATCATCAATGAGCCTGATCCTCAAGTTATCAATGACTTTAACAAGCATGCCCAAAAGGTGTATCTGCCCGCTAATCTTCCAGAACTGCGGCGTGTTATCAGCCTGCCGATCATCGAGAATGGCAAAGTCGTTGTAATTACCGTTGTTGGCAACAAATACAATGAATACAATGACCTCGATGTCGAAACATTACAGTTGATCGTTAACGAAGTCTGGAGAATTGTGCAACGAAAGCGTTCTTCGGCTCAGCTCAGGAAACTGGCGCAGGTGGTGGAGCAGAGTCCGGAGAGTATCGTTATTACAAATCTTGACCTGGAAATTGAATACGTCAACCAGGCTTTCATTAAGCAAACAGGCTACAGCTCGGAGGAATTGATTGGTAATAAGCCTGATATTCTGAGATCCGATAAAACCCCGAAGGAAACCGTCGAGGCCATGGAACGTGCTTACAGCAATGGTCGAAACTGGCAAGGTGAATTCACCAACAGACGCAAAGACGGCAGTGAGTTTATTGAGTCAGTCCTGATCGTACCTTTGCGCCAAAGTGACGGGACCGTTACACACTACACGGGGATTAACAGCGATATTTCTGAACAAAAACGAATTACTGCAGAACTTGAAGATCATCGCCAAAACCTTGAGGAACTTGTGGAAAGGCGCACACGGGAGTTGGTTAAAGCACAGCTCCACGCTGAAACTGCCAGCAGGGCCAAAAGCGAATTCCTTGCGAATATGAGTCATGAAATCCGTACCCCAATGAATGCCATTGTCGGGCTTACACACTTACTACAAAACGCCGACCCGAACCCTGAACAGTCAGAAAGTCTTTCAAAGATCAGTCGCTCCGCTGAACACCTGCTTTCCATCATCAACGATATCCTCGATGTTTCCAAGATCGAAGCTGGCAAAATTACGCTGGAAATCGAAGCCTTCAGTATGGACTCGTTGTTCAAATATATTCACTCTATTTTGCGAGAGCAATTACAGGACAAGGGACTGACAATTGAAATGGAATGCGGGGATGTGCCGACATGGCTGATTGGAGATTTAACCCGGCTACGCCAGGCTTTACTCAATTACGTCAGCAATGCCATCAAGTTTTCCGAGCAGGGCACGATAACGATACGTAATCAGAAACTGGAGGAAGATAACGAACGGGTGCTGGTTCGTTTTGAAGTCCAGGATACTGGAATCGGGATCGAACCTGACAAACTTCAGGGTCTTTTCCAACCATTTGAGCAGGCAGATGCATCCACAACACGGCAATACGGTGGTACAGGACTGGGGTTGATTATTACACGACGTCTTGCCGCGCTGATGGGTGGTGAAGCGGGGGCCGTAAGTGAACCGGGTGTCGGCAGCACATTCTGGTTCACCGCCTGGTTGGGTCGGGGTGAACCTGTAAAAGAGGAACAGGTGGAAGTTGATACAATTGATACCAAGGCATATTTGCGTTCCCACCATCAAGGGGCGCGCCTTCTGCTTGTTGAGGACAACCTCATTAACGCCGAAGTTGCCGTGTCACTGCTGTGCCATGTTGGCCTGGTCGTAGATACAGCGGAGGACGGCCTGGAAGCAATACAGAAAGTCAGTGCAACTTCCTATGACCTGATACTGATGGATATCCAGATGCCGAAATGTGATGGCCTGGAGGCGACACGTCGAATCCGTGCCATGGCCAACGATGAAAACAGTATCGCCGCCGGCAATAGTGGTATACCGGTCCTTGCGATGACAGCCAATGTGTTTGAAGAAGATCGCAGAGCCTGTCTCGAGGCAGGAATGGTTGAACTTGTCGGCAAACCTGTAGAACCGAACAAGTTGTATGAAACTATCATAAAATGGTTGACGCCTTCAAAACTCTAAAATTGAGTGTGAAAAGGACGGTGAGGGTCGGTCCGGCGAAACATTTTGATATCAAAGGGCTGTGCTTTTCAAGAATTGCTGTTTTTACCCTTAGAGCCTCGATCTCGACTCCGAAATTGTAAGCTTAAGGACATTCGAGTTCTAAGTTGCGTTGCCGATTTTCAATTACTCTGGCTTAGATTGGGGTTTTGTGGGCTGAAACGCTCTGTCTGACACCAGGAAGCGGTTTTTTTGTGTCCAATCATCGTCGATTCAATGGAATGCGTTGGTCCGACCTCAAAATAGACTTTAGACGCGCAATTTCAACATAAAAGTGGATCCGCTAAATATCAAAAACAGGCAAAATACGACGTTAATTATTTATGTATCAGTAGGTTATACAGGTCCGATCCCTGCAAACCCTCAGTGTACTACGCTGGTTCTACAACAAAATACTGTCCGGCCCCGGAATACTGCCTGAAAACTTAAATCTCCAGTCGCGCCTTCTTCGCAAAAGATACGTTGATCCAAAAGACCAGCACACCGAGCAAAAGCCCGAAAATCACATCAATCAGAACATGCTGTTTCGTCGTCATCGTCGATACGATAATCGCCAGCCCCCATAGAATACTCAATACCCCCCAAACAGGCGAAAGATTCAAACGTCGAATCAGCCAAACAAGCCAACATCCCGAGAACGCAGCGAAGCTGACATGCAGTGATGGACAGGCATTTCCCGCACGATCCGAGGACTTGAGAAATTCCAGTGACGGATAGCGACTCCAGTCAATTTCCCAAACGGGCACCGCCGTTGGATAGAAAAAGAAAATACTCAGCCCGATGATACTCAGTAAAAATGCCCCTCCCAGGTAGTAGAGCATAACCCGGCGATCCCCCATCAACGCTTGAGGAAAACAAATGAAAACCCACAATGAGAAATACACCCACGCGGTCCAGGATATTACCGGCACCCAATGATCAATTGGCAAAACCGGCATGAGCTGCGCAGTAAAATACGGGTTGTTCAAAACGTAGAAATACGCCACGAAGAACGTGGTTATCGCGATCGTCGGGCCCACCGATTTTTCGATGGGGTACGATAAGATACGTCGCAATACTGTCTTATCTTCCGTTTGCATGTCGCTTAAAGTCTCAACCTCCGATATACGACATCTCGGCCTTGGACTTGGCCCAGGTTTGACTGAATCGAAGCCCGGAGTAGCGATCCGCGCGTTTCGCTCAATACTTTTCCAAGCGGCCAATAAATGGGGTCGGAGCCCTCATTTATCGCGACCCAGCAATAATGGACTGTGTTTAGTGGTGGGTAAAATTTTTCTTTCATATTGGATAATCAGGCAATTATCTGACAGGAGTGGTCTACCGGTCGAAGCGCTTTGAAGTATAGGATATTTCCGAACAACGAGCGTGGTCAGGTGTCTCAATGAAGCCGACTAATCGAATATCACTTACCCGTCGGAAGAATATGATATGAAAACAACCAACGTAAAAGCCTACGGTACTGATGCCGCAGATGCCCCATTGCACGCAATGGCCATTCCCCGCAGGGAAGTTCTTGGGCACGACGTGGAGATGAGAATCCTTTATTGCGGGATCTGTCATTCGGATTTGTATCAAATTAAAAACGACTTTGGAATGTCCGCCTATCCCATGGTGCCGGGACATGAAATCGTCGGCAAGGTCACAGCAATTGGCGACGAGGTAGCCTCCTTACCAACTCACCTTCCAAGATCGGGGATGCCAAACGACTGGGCGCCGATGAAGCGGCTTTATCCACGGATCCGGCTCAGACGACTGCCTGTGCGGGCAAGATCGATATGGTGTTAGACACGGTATCTGCAAAGCACGATATGAACAGCTACCTCAATCTTCTGAAACTGGATGGAAGTACAGTGCTGGTCGGGCTGCCACCGGAACCGCTTGAAATCGGCGCTTTCAACGTAATTGCCGGCCGGCGCAGTTTCTCCGGATCCAATATCGGTGGCATCGCCGAAACGCAGGAGATGCTTGATTTTTGTGCGGAACACAACATCACGGCCGATATCGAACTGATCAACATGCAACAAGTTAACGAAGCCTTCGAGCGACTGGGGAAGGGAGACGTAAAATACCGCTTCGTCATCGATATGGCCTCGCTCAAATCCGAGTAGGGAAGGAGTGACAAATCAATCATGCGAGTCAGTAATGGAATAAAAATGCCAAGGGCCCTTTACCATGATTTCGTTTTCTGATGCTTAAATCTTTAATCCATTCAAACTTTATGGCTATCTTCATTTGATACTCAGGGATATGGTGTTCGACATGCGCGTTCTTACATTTGTTTTCTCCATGTTATTTATCACTCTGCCGGCTTTTGCTGCAGAGACCTATACAAAACTGGCGGAAATCCCAATCGGTGGCGCCGGTCGCTTTGACTACCTGGTAATTGATTCCGCTGCCCACCGCTTGTATGTCACTCATGGCACGGAGATAGTTGTGATTGACACGACAAAAAACGCAATCTTGGACCGTATCGAAGACACGCCGGGAGTTCATGGAATTGCCATTGCCCCGGAACTTGGCAAGGGCTTCATTTCCAATGGTGGTGAAGACAAAGTCGGTATCATTGATCTGCAATCACTTCAGACTCTGTCTAAAGTAGAAACCGGCGCCAATCCTGACGCCATTCTTTATATTCCCACGCAAAAACAGGTTTGGGTCTTCAATCATACCGGCGAGTCAGTAACGGTCATCGACGCAGTCAGTGGCAAGGCCATCGTCACGACAGCCTTATCGGGGGTTGCAGAAGCCGGTCAGGCCGATATCGCGATAGGTCGTGTTTTTATCAATATTGAAGATAAAGACAGCGTTGATGTGGTCGATATGACCACATTTGAACTGGTTGACAACTACCCGGTAGCGCCCGCTTCCAGTCCTACCGGGATGGCGATTGATCAGGCCAGCCATCACCTGTTCATTGGTGGTGGCGAGGCTCTGGTCATGCTGGATACCAGTAGCGGCGATATTATCGATTCAGCACCAATCTGCCGGGGAACTGATGGCACCTGGTTTGATGCGGCTCTCAGCACGGCTTTTGTCTCATGCGCTGATGGCCACATTACAGTGATTTCTGTTTCCGGCGATTCACTTACAGTCACAGATACTATCAATACTGCCCGTGGCGCACGTACCATGGCGGTGGATCCGGCTACTCACCGGCTATATACAGCTGCAGCGGATTATTTGCCGGCGGATCCCGCCACACCCAATGCGAGGCCAACGGCAAAGCCGGATACCTTCAGAGTCCTGGTGTTTGGAACGGATCAATAATTCAAAGAGACGGGTCGGAACAGCCAAATCCAGGCAATATCAACAGATTGAACCTAAAAACCGGCTAATTCTGCCTTAAGAGCTCCCATTTACAGGCTGAAATGGTGCTTATAAGCGTTTTCTGTTTTTTATTCCACAGCCTTGGTGTTTTGAACCGGAATTTCATCAAAAAAGTGAGCCCGCTCAATATCAACAACAGGCAAAATACAACGTCAATACTCTATAGTTCGGCCGATTGGAGAAGGCAGGTGTAAAGTACCGCTTCGTCATCGACATGGCCTCGTTCAAATCCGAGTAGGGGAGGCGTGACTATGAGATAAATTCCGGACCCTGGCTCAATCGGCGGTTCAAAACTTGCCGTGTTCTTGACGATTCCAATGGTTTCAGTCATTCTTTTCACCGTCAAAAAGTGCACGTCAATCTCAGGCCTGTTGGTCTAATGCCACATTCTGCCAGGAAAATATGAGCCATATCAATGCAATGCCACTCGCGTTTGTTTTAGCAATTTCCAGCATGTTGGCTGGTGTCACCTCCGCTGCGTCGTCTGAAACCGTAAGTGAGCGACTGGATTGGGCGCGATTCTTTGATCAGTTTGAGGCGAAGGGGACAATAGTGGTCTCCGATGAGCGTGCCGAATCGACAGTCACCTTCGTTTTCGATGACAAGCGTGCGAAAAAGAGGTATTCACCGGCTTCGACCTTCAAAATCCCACATGCCCTTTTCGCCCTGGATACGGGCGCTATCCACGACGAGTTTGAGACGATACGCTGGGATGGAACAGAGAGATCTTATCCGGCATGGAACCGGGATCAGAATCTTCGATCATCCATGCGCTATTCGGTTGTTTGGGTCTATCAGGGGTTCGCTCAAACGATTGGAGAGGAAAGAGAGCGAAAATACCTGGAGAAAATCAAGTATGGAAACGAAGATCCGACGGGTAAAGATCCCTTTTGGGTGGAAGGCAATCTAAGAATTTCAGCTTACGAACAGATCGGGTTCCTCAAGGAACTCTACCGGAACCGACTTCCTTTCAGCGTTGAGGACCAACGACTCGTGAAAGATATCATGATCAATGAAGCGGGCCGTGAGTGGATATTACGCGCGAAAACGGGTTGGAGTGGCACGATTGGATGGTGGGTCGGATGGGTCGAACGACCAACCGGTGCGGTCTTTTTTGCTCTCAATATTGATACTCCTGACAGGACAGACGACCTGCCAAAGAGAGAGGCGATTGGTCGGGCCGTGCTGACATCATTGGGCGCACTTGACCCAAAACCGGCAGCATCGGGTGGGCGGTAGGTTTTAAATGCGAAACAAGCCCGGACCTTAATTTTTGTTCTGAATTCAATTACACAAAAGAGTTCCGGCGCACTGCTGTCCCACTTAAAATCAGTGGAAGGAGCCGGGGCGGGTATCCACTACCAGGACACGCCGTAAATCCGTCCTGGAGTCTCGGGCTCGACCTCCTGTCTCGCACGGTCCTGGTAGTGGATACCCACCCCGGCTCTGACACAGAGTTGCCATCGACTGATAAAAACCATTGTGTCGACAGCACGCATTTGGCGGTCCTGGCAAATGGTGAATTGAAGTCCGGACTAAGCAAATGTTGCGCAATCCCGAAATTGACCTTTGATTCAGCACTTGGCATCTGGAAAAAGGGGAACAGCAGTGCTCCGGCGTCATTTGCTCGTCATATCTGCGGACAATTGCCGGTTTGGCGGAAGTAAGTCAGGAGAGAGTAAGTCAGTAAGCAGGACACCCATGAAAGGGCTTAACTTAGCGCTATTCATGGGTGTCCTGACTTTTTCTGTCTTTTAGATTTCCATTCATTTAGATAAAGTTTTGAATCTGTCCATAAATCAATAAAAATCCACTCATCACCATTAACGCAATGATAAGTTTTCTGAACGTGCTACTTTTCATATTGGAAAGAAACTTTTTACCGATCACGTTACCCATTGTTGCACCGACACCTAATGCTATTCCGTATATCCAAAATTGATCGTGTAGAAACCCGAAAAAAGTATAGCTGCCAATCTGTGACAGTCCCATCAAAAATGAATTAGCAGTTTTGGTAGCAATAAGCTCCTCTTTATCTAATCCCAAATTCAAGTAAAACGGATTTAATACAGGGCCCAACGCGCCAATGATGGTTCCTAATATTGAAATTAAAAGACCTAATGGAATAAAGTACCAAAGCCTGACTTCAAATGATTTTTCTCTTTTACCAAATCGATATTGCCAAATAGTACTGATTAGAAAAAGTCCTACTGCTATTTGAAGCCACTCGACTTTGAAATTATTAAACAGCCAAGCTCCAAGCCAAGCTCCGATTATTGCTGCTGGAGCGTAATAGAGACAGACTTTCCAATTAATATACTTCCAAAAAATGATAAGTCGGGAAGGTCGGCCAATAAAAGTTCCTAAGTTGAGTACAGGCGCTGTATTGTTTACACCAATTGCCCAATTTAAAACAGGTATTAAAACCAACGCGCCTCCACCTCCCGAAATGGTAGAAAGTAAAAAGGCCAAAACTCCTAACAATAAAAGTAATAAAGCAACTCCTATGTCAACATTCAAAAAAAGTGACTGTGACCACTCCATTATTGAGCATTATTTTTGCTTGATAGAGTTGAATCCAATGCATAGCTGCCGCCACCCTTTATCAAGAGTAACAAACTGCCCATCAACATTGCGAAATCGGTTCGCATTTCGTGAACCACACTCCAAAACTATAATTATTTAGTTCCCGTAGATTGAACGGACCAAAATTCTCTCCAGATGCGATAGGTATTTTGGTCACAAAAATTGCAACCGTCATATTAATTAGCATTGCCAGAATGGCTCCGCGTGTTAGTAAGCGAATGAGCAATAGTACTCCACAAATAATTTCAAATACACCCACAAAGTTCCCACAAGATTCAGGCTTTGGAAACCCGGTTTTTCAATCCTCCCGACACGACGGGAAGTTGGAAATAGAAATTTTTGATACCTTCTGAAAAAAAACTGCACCGACCATTAAGCGAATGATTATGGTAAATTTTGAATGGCGTCATTCCATTCATTCACATTCATTCAGGACACCCATCACTTTTTCCTTCTCGGTGGCGAATAGACTGGCGATTAACGCAGACCGGACAATTTTGTATTGGAGAGAGTCTGCGCGGGCCACGCTCATATTGGACAAGGCAATAACGGACAACTGCCGGTTTGGACAGAAGATAAATTAACTGTCGCCACCACCCTCACGGCCAACATCCCAGCGTCTTTGTGAAGTTATGTACGAAAACCGGCCCAGGGCGTAATTTTCTATTTTTTGCCGGGCAACTCAAGTCTCTGCCAGGGTTGTATTTTTTCTTCTCCAAAAAAATTTATCACCGTCGAGAGCAATGAAGAGTTTGGCGAAGCTAATCAAGTCAATATTCAGACGATTTGTAAGGGGTGACAGAAAAGATCGATCGAGCTTGAGTTTGACAGCACAGCCAAGAAAGCTGCTGTAATTGGCATGAGCATTCGTTTCTTTTAACCATATTTTTTGAAGATTCTTCCACTACCCCCAAGCGATGTATTTGCGTTGGTTCTGCTCGAGCAGTTACACGCGGTGGCCCGGCGGATCCACATGTCTAAGCACTTTTACGCGGGTCCGACCTTTGCAATGTTAACTCGATGCCCTCGCGGTGCCACTTGGGGAACCTTCCATACCTGATCCTCAATAATATGCATTCTGCATATACTTTTTGAAACTATCTGCTAGTCTTAATGATGAAGAATGATTATTTTTTTAATTATTTTTTTCTAATGTAATCAGATGATTGAATCTGGTCATTAGCTAGTTTGGGCATTTGAGAGGGCTAAATTAGCACACTCCAAATTGCTTTTTATTCACATATTTTAGAGGTGAGAACCATGGAAAAAAAATATGATATTAAACCCGCAGCAGTTAATTTTAGAACCAAGCGTAATGTCATAAAAGTAAGCGTTCCAGCCAAGGCCTATTACGACCTTGGGCGCATACAGGAAATTCAAAAAGGTATCCTGGGAGACCTGGGATGCCTGGCGTGTTGTTCGGGTTGGGACATTCGTTTTGATATGCAGCGAAATTTCATTATTGACCGATAAGAGCGAAATTTCACCCGAAGCTGGAAGCATATCTTGGACGCGTTAGGTGTCGGGATCATTTACTTCCCCGGCTTGGAGGCGATCCTTAAAGCCGGGGAAGACTTGATTGATGTTGTCGAATTTGAGCCGGCAACGATCTGGCACACAAGAAGCGATGGTCATTTTCACATCAACCAGCAGGCCTTGCAATTTATTGCAGAACTTCCGTTTCATAAACTGATACATGGTGTTGGTTTTCCTGTCGGCGGTACAATCCCCCCCGACAAGCATTCTTTTGAACCCTTCAGAAAAGTCGCCACTAAGCTTGAACCTGAGTTTGTAAGTGAGCACCTTAGTTTTAACAAGGTTCATGTAGCGCAAAAAGTTGCGGATACCGGCTTTTTGTTGCCCCCACTACAGACCGTCGACGGCGTTAAACAGGCAGTTTCAAATATTCGTCTATTCAAACAGGAAGTAAAATTTCCTTTCGCTTTCGAAACACCCGCCAATTATCTGAAGCCTGTTCCGGGTGAAATGAACGATGGTGAGTTTTTCGCAGCGATAGCTGAGCAGTCTGATTGCGGCATTTTACTCGACTTACATAATCTGTGGTGCAACCAAATCAACGGCCGTCAACACTTGATGGATGTGATCGACAGCTTACCGCTCGAACGAGTCTGGGAAGTTCATATTGCCGGAGGTGACTGGCTGGATGGCTATTGGCTGGATGGCCACAGTGACCTGATTCCTGAGCAGCTAAAAGAGGTCGCTGCTGATGTAATACCTCGTCTGACTAACCTCAAGGCTTTTAATTTTGAAATTATGCCCGAATACCTTCAAGCCAAACAGCTCTCGGTTGATGACATCCTGTCTGAATTGGAACTCATGAAAGAAATATGGCTCGCGCCCAAAAAGCCGTATTTCATTAGTCACCAAATACCCGCCCAATCGGTTTCTTGCCCATCTTTTACCCCGGCACAATGGGAAGAGTCTTTAATGGCGTCAATCTTGGGAAGTGATGAGAGGGGTGGTAATCAACAGTTCTCTTCCGACCAGGGTGTGAAAATATACCAACAACTAATAGAGAAGATTCGTGCCGGGATGTTTGCGACAACTTTGACCCTTACATTCAGATATCTCCTATTGAAACTCGGTGAAGAGGAAACAATGGCCATAGTGAAAAAGTTCTGGCGAAGCACCACGCCAAATTTGTTTTCATCTGTAGAAGCAGCGAAACTGGCTGATTTTCTGCGGTCCCAATATTTGGGTATTCCTTATCTTGATGATGTAATGAAATACGAAATTGCACATCACAAGGCGCTGATAGAAAATCGCTCACAAACGATCACGCTTGGATTCAAACCGGACTCAATGTTTCCGGCACTGGGTCAGGGTAGGCTGCCGGCCAATATTGAACGGGGCGTATACCAGGTTAATATCACCGTGTAGATATTGGCGACTGACAAGTCAGGAGGGAGACAAGTCAGAGACAAGTCAGGACAGCCAAAACTTCAAATATGGAAAGTTGTGGGTGTCCACGTTCTTAAATATGGAAAGTTGTGGGTGTCCACGTTCTTACGTTCTTTTGCTGATAAAAAAAAGCCCGGCATTGCACCGGGCTTTTTTAACTCATGGAGAATTCACTTACAAACCGAACTCTTCCTTATTACTTGAAAATCTGTTGGTGTGATCTCCGCCCATGAGAACTCATGGGCGAAGTTACACGTGTGATCTACCTTTTCTTCTTCTTCGTCTTCCCCTGATCAGAGGATTGCTCAGTTTGAGCTGCGACTGAAGCGTCTAAAGGCGGAAGTGGACCATCACCTGATGCAAATCCAACAACTGCTGAGACTTGCGTTGATGGACATCCTTGATTGTCCACGTGAACACTCATTAAGTCTAACTGCCCAACAAAGATAGTTGGTGCCGTAGCTACACACCCTTGGCCTCCATAATATGGGTCACCCGGGCCACCCGGCTCAATTGTGCATACAAGTTCGGTAGCCGCTGGTTCTTCCCCAACGGGCTCAAGCCATACAGTAAAGACGACCTGACCGTTTCCTGTGCATACTTCCGAAGATCGGCCTACGATCGTGGTGATGTAACCTCCCCAAGGAATGGGAATGGCCGCAACTTCATGAGTGTTGGACGTATCGCCCAAACCAATGAACTTGTCACCATTGGAACCAATGGTCTGATCTGCAGAAAATGCAATGGCAAACCGGTCAAACCCCGGTCGTGGGCCAGGTGCGGCATCTACACCGTCAGCACCCGTTGGACCCATTGGACCCGTTGGACCAGTTGCACCATCGGCACCTGTTGGGCCTTGTGGTCCGGTAGCACCTTCGGCACCCGTTGGGCCTTGTGGTCCGGTAGCACCATCGACGCCATCAGCACCTGCGGGACCGGTTGCACCATCGGCGCCATCAGCACCTGCGGGACCTGCGGGTCCGGTCGCACCATCGGCGCCATCAGCACCTGCGGGTCCGGTCGCGCCATCGGCGCCATCAGCACCTGCGGGGCCAGTTGCACCATCGGCGCCATCAGCACCTGCGGGGCCGGTTGCGCCATCGGCGCCATCAGCACCTGCGGGTCCGGTTGCACCATCGGCGCCATCAGCACCTGCGGGTCCGGTTGCGCCATCGGCGCCATCAGCACCTGCGGGTCCGGTTGCACCATCGGCGCCATCAGCACCTGCGGGTCCGGTCGCACCATCGGCGCCATCAGCACCTGCGGGGCCAGTTGCGCCATCGGCGCCATCAGCACCTGCGGGTCCGGTTGCGCCATCGGCGCCATCAGCACCTGCGGGTCCGGTTGCACCATCGGCGCCATCAGCACCTGCGGGTCCGGTTGCACCATCGGCGCCATCAGCACCTGCGGGTCCGGTTGCGCCATCGGCGCCATCAGCACCTGCGGGCCGGTTGCGCCATCGGCGCCATCAGCACCTGCGGGTCCGGTAGCACCTTCGGCACCTGTTGGGCCTTGTGGTCCGGTAGCACCTTCGGCACCTGTTGGGCCTTGTGGTCCGGTAGCACCTTCAGCACCCGTTGGGCCTTGTGGTCCGGTGGCACCTTCGGCACCTGTTGGGCCTTGCGGTCCGGTGGCACCTTCGGCACCTGTTGGGCCTTGCGGTCCGGTAGCACCTTCAGCACCCGTTGGGCCGGTAGCGCCATCAGCACCGGTTGGTCCGGTAGCGCCATCAGCACCGGTCGGGCCGGTAGCGCCATCAGCACCGGTTGGTCCGGTAGCGCCATCAGCACCGGTCGGGCCGGTAGCGCCATCAGCACCGGTTGGGCCGGTAGCGCCATCAGCACCCGTTGGGCCGGTAGCACCATCCGCACCCGTTGGGCCGGTAG
The DNA here is from genome assembly GCA_963801195.1 of uncultured Gammaproteobacteria bacterium. Taxonomy (GTDB): domain Bacteria; phylum Pseudomonadota; class Gammaproteobacteria; order Xanthomonadales; family SZUA-36; genus SZUA-36. Next base: position 750,810 of record CAWDDX010000005.1, read on the forward strand.
CACCATCCGCACCGGTTGGGCCTGCAGGACCAACTGCACCAATCGTCAGGTCATATTCATCATGCTGCATTGTTGTCGCATATTCTGACGTATCCATTTCTACAAGCGTAAAGCTACCGAATACATCACCAATAGTGAGAGGCTGTGAACAGGACGTATGCAGTGAAATATCCTGATCGAAACCTTCAGCAGTGAACATAACTTCCAGGTTGTTGGGCCATTTACCACCATCCGTTGCTGTGAACTCTATTAAAGCACCGGCATCAATGGGGCCCCCGCTGGCGGGTTTCCAGTCTTGATTATTGTGTCCGGCAGTAGTGAACCAGGCACTTGTAGCCAGGCCAGCCAGGGAACCAGTGCATGTCGCACCATCCTGGGAGTTATAGCCAGAGCAATCTGCTGGAAAATATTCAAATACCAAACGACTGGGTTTTGCTGCACATTCCGGCGGACCTTCCGCCCAGATTTCAATCAGGTAATCACCCGAGGGTGCTGAGTCGCCACTCGGAAACGCAGCCGGTATCAATCCTACCCAACAGTCATAGTCCGGTATGGTTTGATCCAGTGGGGCTGGCGGCAAGGTATCACACTGTGTCTGATCCCCTGGGGCCATGAAGCCGTTATAGTCGTCGCCAATGCGACCGGTTCCAAAGGTAAATTTAGGATTTTCTCCAAAATTTTGACCATAGATCACCACATATGTGGGATCGTCCACAGGCATAGGTTGGACTTCCATAATAAGTGGAGGACCGATAGCAAACACCGTGGTTGAGTAAATGAGGGAGCCCAACAAAACTCCCCCAAATAGAGCTGCGATTTTGGGTAAAATCGCAATTTTACTTTTCTTCATAACAGGTAACTCCCAACGAATTGCCTTCCTGGCAAAATACTGACAGGCAACATTGCATGCCAGCTTTTAGCTCACCGAATTAAACATCCGTTGTTTGATATTTTGCCTGCCTGGCATTTGATGTGCGGTTAAGAAAAACATCCCCTCACAAAGATTCAAGCTCGATGTGCTCAAAATTCTTTCGGTTCTTTGCTGCAAAATGCGCACAAGAATCCATCTCTCCATTAATGAAGAAACATCCCTGTATTCTGAAAGTACGCCGTCATCCTGACCCCAGCCGATGGAAAATTATTTTTACCCGAATCGGCTGCTTAATGGATGTCTTGAGAACTCTGACGTGTAAGTGCTTCCCCCAACGGAAGGACTAGCACAATCCCCAAGTTGATAATTACTGACTCAGTCATTTACCAAACAAAAATGAATTCAATAAACTCTCAAATCAGTCTACCTACTATAATACAATTTAAAGAAATTGCTATATAGAAAATACACTATTTCTGAAATTCTGAAATTGCCTTGCCTCTAAACGTTACAAGATTGCCATTTAATTTGCAAACGAAGCACCGTAGGCAGTGATCATATGTGCTGATTATTTCCATGCTTACCTGACCACACCCTGAGTCTCCCATCGAGTCGGATTACAAACCGGTACACTCTACGATGGTCACCCCGTAAGATCTGCAAGCTTGTCGAGTAAACACGTATACACGCTTCTTTAAAACCCAACAGGAGAAGTGACGTATATTTATCGGATATTTAGCATGGGTAAAGTCTCCAGGCGGGGCTTCATTGAGCAGTCGCAAATTTATACCCGCGCATTATCGCCGGAAGTCCCGTTGATCAAGACCAGAGCTTAGCTATTGCATAAAGTGCGGATGGATTATTATTGTCACTATACGGCTAGCAAGTCTATAGTTGACCTGTATTTCCGCTATCCGGCCCAAGTGCAGTGAATCAATATATAAAAATCCTAATATTCGGTTCAGTTATGTTGCTGTTTATGGCGGTTGTCTGGATTACATTCAAAAATGTCGGTTTTTTACCGATTGTAAAAATACTCGCGTGGCAGGATGTTTTGTTAAATATGTTACTTGGACTCGTATTCTTCGTGTCTTTCGGCCTTGTTATGTTCGTTGGATTCCGGCTGCATTACAAGTTGAGCATCCAACCCGTTGACGTGATTACCTTGCCCCTGATGATGCATTTTTTTACTTACCTGGTACCACTAAAAGGCGGCTTGCTTTTCCAGATATTTTACAGCAGATCCAAATATCAATTGGAACTTAGCAAAGGATTTTCCCTGGGAATTATAGTCTTCCTGATCAGCGTATTACTTACCGTAACAGTGGGCTTGGGAATTAGCTTTAACATGCAACCTGTCCCGGAAGTTCTGACCTCTGTATTGGGGACACTGGGATTGGGGCTGGTTGCGTTTCCAGTAGTGCTCGGGTTTTTCCCCGCCACACAAAGAAACCCAAAAGGACTCCTGGGCAGGTTCGTTAACTTCCTATCCAGGGTGCGACAACAATTAGCAATGCAGGTCAAGAACGTTTCATTGCTTTTTTGGTTGACTGTTTCGACACTCTTTTCGGTGCTCATACAATCATTATGGTATTTGCAATCAACCCATATGCTTGGAATTGAGGCTACGTTTGTGACGACCATTCTCATGGTTCTGTTTCTACGCATTTTCCTATTAGTGCGGCTTTTACCTGGTAACCTGGGTGTTCAGGAGTTAGTCATAGGCTTGGTATTCTCGGCAGCAGGATTCACCCTTGATCAAGGTCTGTTGGTTGCACTGATCATACGACTGGTTTCCGTTATCCTGGCTGCAACTATCGGTCTGGCCGGTCTGTACTCCAATCTTCAATACTTCAATACTGGTTCTATTTCCGGATTGGTTCGAAGCGTGACTGGAAATAAGGAAAGATGAGTGTACGAAAAACAAACGTATCAATCCTGGCGGTCTTACTTGTCTTGTTGCTTACTGCTACTTACTGGAACCATTTCGATAATGGTTTTCATTTTGACGACTACCACACAGTGGTTAACAACATTTATATCAGGGACATTGGAAATATCCCTCTGATTTTCAATGATGCGAAAACCACCAGCAGCCTGCCGTTAAACCAGGCCTACAGGCCCATAATAACCAGTTTGAATACCCTGGATTACTGGATTGCGGGCTCACTCAACCCAAAAGTGTTCCATTGGCATATTTTTGTTGAGTTCCTGATACTGTTGGGGCTTTTTTACTTAATTCTTCTAAAGATATTTGAGCTTGCCAGCGGCAGCAAACACTACCTGGCGGCAATGGTGGGCACGGCGTTTTTTGCATTCCATACAGCTACAGCGGAAACCATCAACTACATCATTGCCCGGTCGGATGAATTTTCCACGCTAATGGTGCTGGCCGGAATGCTTGTTTACATTAGTAACAGTGGATGGAAAAAACAACTGGGATTGATACCTTTTATCATCGGTTGCCTGGCCAAGCCCACTACACTAATGCTGGCACCTCTGCTTTTTTTGTACGATTTATTTCTGGAACCGCCTTCAATATTTGCCAGGGATGAAACGGCCAGGATATTTCCAAAGATTACATCCGCCCTGAAAAGCACTGGTGTTTACTTCATTTTGGGTGTTGCCGTGTATTTGTTTTCACGCTCAATGTTTTCCGATACCTGGAGCCCGGGCGGTCATTCAAGAGCTGCCTACTTAAACACTCAGCCCTATGTAGTCTGGAGTTATATCAAAACATTTGTTCTACCTGTGGGGCTCACCGCTGATTCCGACCTGACTCTGATAAAAGACTATTTGTCGCCAAGAACACTTTGGGGATTAACCGTTATTTTAATCTTCTTGTTCGTTAGCTGGAGAGCCGCGTTGTTGCGACGAACGGTGCCAATCACCTTTGGGGTCCTGTGGTTTTTTGTTGCGCTTGCACCCAGTTCCAGCTTTGTTCCGTTGGCTGAGGTAATGAATCATCACCGCACGTTTTTTCCTTATTTGGGACTGGTGATAGCCGCAACATGGGCATCCTTGTTAGGTTATGAAGGACTGTTGAAAAAATCCACTTCGCGGGTTATTCCATGGTCCACAGCAATAGTTATTGTGATAATTATTGCAGCACATGCGTTTGGAACTTACCAACGAAATAACGTTTGGGACAATGACGAATCGTTGTGGTATGACGTCACCGTTAAGAGCCCCAATAATGGCCGGGGACTGATGAATTACGGGCTTTCAAAGATGAGAAAGGGAGAGTTCAATGTAGCTATATCGTATTTTGAACGGGCACTGGACACTCCCTATGGCAGACACCCCTATCTGTACACTAACCTTGGTATTGCAACTAACGCACTCGCTGACGAAACAAACGATGCTGATCTTAAAAAGCTCGCAGAGAGCTACCTGAAAAAAGCCGTTCGGATTGGACCGGGTTACTCAGAACCCTATTTTTATTATGGCAGATGGTTGTTCCAGAATAGCCGGTCAGCTGAAGCGATCAAATATTTAAAGAATGCCCGGGAGCTCAGCCCTGCAGATGGCCGGGCGCAAAAACTGCTCAACACCATTTCCAACCATGCCAAACAAGCAATAGATGTGGCTGAAGAATCTGCGCGACAGACTGACACACCAGAAGCCTATCTCAACCTCAGTTTGAAGTACTACAACAGTGGTCAATACGAGAAGTGTGCCAGGGCTTCTCTGAAAGCGCTTCAGCTGAAGCCCGATTATGCGGAGGCGTATAATAATTTGTGCAGCGCCTATATTGGATTGGAGCAATTTGATCAAGCGATCACTGCATGCAACCAGGCACTTGAAATAAAATCTGATTACGCATTGGCCAGAGGAAACCTGGACTGGGCAAAACACATGGTGAAGACATCTCAATAACCATAGACACTCATTTCAACCCCACACAACTGTTCAAACGAACTCTTATCCGCGGCCGTCCAGTCAGAATACCTTGGAAAGGTATAACGTGGGGTGGCATTGTTGACCGCACCAATCTTCCTTTCCCAATCTTCGGGGTTCATATGAAGACCCAGGAAATTTAAAACAAATTGATTGAAATATTCAAAACTTTCAAAAAGACACTCAAATTTTATGCAATGTGCAGCATGTGTCCGAATGAATTGATTGTCCGCAGACCACATCCAACAGAGCTTCTCAAACCGGGACATGTATTCCCACCTATCTGCCATCGGGTCGTTAGCTGGTGGGAATATGAGTTTTCCCATTGGATCTTTCTTGCTGAATAGTTCCCGGGACATGAGTGAGCGAATGACGTTTTCGGGGTTTCTAACAACTTGAAACTGTTGTGCTGCAGGAAAAACTTCACTCATGGCAGCAACATGCCTCCTGAGGAAGGGGTTGATTTCCCCGTAAGTTGTAAATGTATTGTCCTTGATTCTGAGATAAATCTCAGCCAATCGATAGTTCTTCAAGTAGTCTACAGCGGATTGGTCCGACTGAATGGCCTTTGGGTAGTACCAATAATCCACAACGTTAGCTTCGTGCATTACGATGGCGTCTCGCGCATGTCGATTAAGTAAATTTGCGAGAAAGGTGGTCCCACTCCTGAATACCCCGTACCCGAAAAAAAAGCGGTGAGAACCCATCCATGATTGAATATCAGAAAAATGCGCATTTTGTTTGGAGTGGACAGTGGCAACCGCATTTTTGGATTTGAGATTCAACAACCCGCGAACCAATGAATTAAAACCTGGTATGTAGATATCGTTGTGCCTGTAGATATCCATGAACCTTGTATAAAGGTGCTTTTTAACTTGCGGGTGCTCATCACTCATCAATGTTGTTTTTTCGCAGTTGTGAAAGTTGCTCTGCAATCAAGCCAAGAAAAAAGAAAAGTAGCCCCGTGGTCATGCTCAACATCGCACCGGTACTTACACCGCGACCACGTAGCACAATAGGAATACCCCAAGCGAAAGACGCCACGAGAAAAACAAAAGCAATCGGAAAGAACACGCGCATAGGATTAAATAGCATGACGATATTCAGTATATCCCTAACTGTTTCAATAGCCGTTAGCGTGCTAATCGTACTTACACCTGCCGTCCTTGGTTTGATATTTATTGGTTGTTCCAACACCAAGTGGCGCTGACTGATAAAAACCATGGCGATAATATCGCTATAAGCCATATGGTCAGGGCAAAGATTGAGATAACGCTTGGCCAGAACAGTATCATAGATTTTCATTCCGGAATTGATGTCATGAATATGAATTGGAAGCAATATCTTTGCAAAAAATCGGATCAACCATTTACCTACACCGCGGTATATAGACGAGACGTGTTGGGCTACGCGTCGCCCTACGATCATATCGGCTCCTGAAGTTCTGATAGCTTCGCTGAGCGCCAGGACATCCTTCACATCATGTTGTCCGTCCGCATCGATAGTAATCACATATTTAGTGTCTGCGTTTCGAATACCGGTCTTTATAGCACCACCGTAGCCACGATTTAATTTGTGGCTGTAATAAGTAAAACCGAGTGTGCCAGCAAATTTTTTCAGGACATCCAAAGTTCCATCCTCGGAGCCATCATTGACGATAATAAGTTTCAAATTGTTTTGTGTGCAAAAGCTCAGCAACTCCGGCATCAATACTATTAAAGACTGTTCTTCATTGTAGGCGGGAATAACGATAGTTAGATCAGCGGTTGATTGCTTCACAGCTCAACTCCTCAAACAGTTTTCAATCAAATTCATTCCGCGGAAATCACTCTCCATACGCACTATTCCAACGGAATGAGCTCGAATGAGTATCTGGCAATGTATATCTTCTCAAGGGCTAAGCTAATATCTAAGAGTCTCCCCACTAGCCATCACGCTGGCGCATCAGGTGGCGATGTTCCTGGCGGCGTACCTGATCTACCGCCTTGCCCAGATACTGCGACACGTGAAAGCGATCAAAAGCAATCTTATCGTCCGCATTGGTCAGCGCGTTGCGGGTCGCTTTGATGTAGGCCGGCCACATATCCATACACACGCTCTCAATACCGTCCTTTTGTCCTGCCGATAACTGCGCATAAAACTCCGCCAGGCTGCCGGTGTGGCGGTCATCCGCGACGTGCAGCACCACCGCTTGATCCTGATCGGTTACCAGCGTCACGTAGTCATGGCCTTTGCGGTACGAGGTCTCATCCACACTCAGCGGCCGCGGTGACAGTTCAGCACGGCGTGACAGTCCACGCTTCACGGCCCGTTGCATGATCCCGTCCACCGCATTCCAGCTCAGTCGCAGCCGCTCCGAGACCGCGCTGGTCGAGGCCTGTTTGAGCCAGTTGATCACCAGCGCTTCAAACAGCGCCGTGAAACCACTCCATATCTTTTTAATCTATGTTTCAGCAACCTGTAATAATAAATTACCAGATTACCTTTGCTGCCATCCAATGATACAAACAAAGCTCACTTCGTCTCCTTTCCTCCATAAGCAGTTATCAAAGTAGAAATCATTTCGTCATTGACCTCGCCGCCACTCGACCCACCCATCAAGTCGTCTGTCAAGCCTGTCCACTCGACGATTACTGCGCCATACGGGTCGTCAGGCTTGCCGTCATAACCACGTATATAAGCATCTTTAAACCCGATCAAATGCCCAAATTCGTGAGCCAGCGTTCGATGAGTGACAGGACGGGTTCCCAGGAAAATATGACTTCCAACGCCTGCATTGTGACTGGAAGCACCGGAAGTGAGAACCAATGGGCAATCTGTGAATAAAGCACGGTGCACGTTCATGTCGATCTTGGCACCAAGCGCTGGCACACCATCCGGATACAGGGTATTGGCCTCGATAAAACGCCATTTCAATTCAACAGAGAAATGATTCTTCTCTGCCGCAGATGACCAGCTAAAAAATCTTTGAACACTCTTTTGAAATGTTGCCAAGAACTCCATCTCACCAATATCCGTACAGACCGTAACCGGCAAAACCATCTCACTCCCTTTTAAAGTTATGATTCGAAGTTGCGGGGTTGCCTTGAAGGTTGTCATGCCTTGTAAAAGCTGCTGTCGCAAATCAGCGATCTGTTTCGATGGACCATCACCGATGACCAACGTGTTAATCTCTCGAGCCAGAGCCACAAGCTCATTATTATTACGATATTGAACGGGATATTGAACTATGGCTGTTTGCCACTTTCCATGATAACTGAGGTTATCTTCAAGGTTGCGAAGTGTTTTCAACGCTTTTTCGAAGCGGACTACCAGCGGCTCAAGGTTTGACATATCAGGCACTTGCTCACCCAGTTCTTCCATCTCCTGCAGTTCCCCATACATATGGTCTTCCAACCATTTCAGTGAATAGAAAGTCTGCTTGGGTACCACGCTACTTTGTGGATGATCCTCCAGAACCACAGGCAATAATCCATAACCGGTTTTTCGTACCGGGGGTGGCGCAAGGGACAACCTTTTCAATAAGTTCTGATCTTCATTTTGAGCGCGCTGCACCAAAGACGCATGAATTTCCTCCAAGCGGCCAAAAATAATATTCCGGAGTTGCTGCAGTTGATCATACTTTTGCTCCCAGGGCTGAAGCTGCCCGGCATTTGCCGGGGCATATGGGACCAGGTTGATTATCAACGTCAGAATAAAGAAGGAGTTCACTCGAATATTCATTGGTACCACTAAGAAATCACGAAAGTAGTGACATGCCAGGTAACAAAAACCCGGGATCCTTTGCAGAACGCCGAAATGAGTCCGGCAAACAAGAAACCGTACAATTCAACACACACCTCAATACGCCCAATCTATGCAGATACGTCTTACCAGATTGTTGATTGTTCGACATGGTAGTACCTGTTCCATAGCTTGCGCTGGTGCGACCCCGGAATTACCAGACCCCAGAATTACCAGAGCAGGATCGCGGACACTAGCGGAAGGGACTTTTTCGTTTTTTGTGCCATTAAGAATTCCGTCTTTAACCTGAATGTGGGCAATCTATTGTCCAGGTTTTTATCGACACCAGCGAATCACTTTCGAAGGTCTCCATGTGCTTGTCAAGCTGAAACTGTGAAGCTATGGGATCGGATCGTGACCATGGCGCCTGGTTTAATCTCTTGCGCCAACGATGAGCCAATAGGCGTAAAGCCGGAGAACATCTTGTAAAATCCACTTCTTCTATCTTGATTCAATGGAGAGATTCAATGTTACCGACTCGCCCTCGCTTGCGCCTGATTTGTTGTACATTGACATTGGGCATTTGCAGCATTGCTGCAGCCACGGATGATCAACCCACGAACAGCCTGCCCTACACGCCCAGCCTGGACATCAAGGCCATGGACCGGAGCGCAGACCCCTGTGAGGACCTCTACCAATTTGCCTGTGGCAACTGGCTTGTCAACAACCCGATTCCTGCCGACCAGTCAAGCTGGAGCACATATGGCAAGGCTTATGTCGATAATCAACGCTATCTCTGGGGGATCCTCCAGGAAGACGCCAGGGAGAATACGCAGCGAAACGCGACACAGACACTGATCGGTGACTATTTTGCCGCCTGTATGAACGTGGAAAAAATCGATGAGCGGGGCAGCCAACCGCTGTCCGACGATCTGCAGGCCATTGCGCGCCTGGAAGATAAAAAGCAGTTGGGCGATCTCATTGGCAGATTAATCAAACATACCGACGCCAGCGTGTTTTTTCTGGGCCTCGGTTCCGAACAGGATGCCGAAGACTCAACCATGATGATTGGCGGTATCCACGCGGGCGGTTTGGGCTTGCCGGATCGTGACTACTACCTCGAAGTCACTGAAAACAAAGAGGCCACACGACAGGCGTACGTAGCTCACCTTTCTGCCATGTTTGAACTGCTTGGTGAATCGGCAGAGCAAGCCGCAACCTCCGCGGCCACCGTGATGCGTTTCGAGACAGCACTCGCCAAAGCAACACTGACTCAAGTGGAACGCCGCGACCCGCACAAGGTCTATCACCGCAAATCACTGCAGGAACTGGAGCAGATGGCACCGGCCATCAACTGGACCGCTATGTTCAGGCAAACCGGTCTCAACCCGAAGCCCTGGCTGAACTTGTCCCAACCGGCTTTTATCACTCAAACCCAGGCTTTGATCGAACGCGAATCGCTGGATGACTTGAAAACTTATCTTCGCTGGGGCCTGGTCAATGCCCGGGCGCAACTGCTTTCCAAACCGTTTCGCGATCAGGACTTTGCTTTTTATAGGGCCCATTTGCGCGGGATTACAGAGCAGAGCCCACGCTGGCGTACCTGTGTCAGCCAGGTGGATAACCAACTCGGCGAAGCGTTGGGCCGGGAGTTCGTGGAACGGAGTTTTCCCCCGAGCGGCGAGAAGAAGCCCGTCATATGAGCCTGCAAATCCAGCAGGTCATGGCAGAACGGATCAACCAACTCGCATGGCTTAGTCCAGCAACCCGCGCTCAGGCGCAAGAGAAGCTAAAAAAAATGCGCAACAAAATTGGATATCCGGATAAATGGCGTGATTACTCTTCGATCCAAATTTCCCGTGATGATTACTTTGGAAATGTCACTCGTGCCACCGGCTTTGACCTCGATCGTCAGTTGGCACAAATCGGCAAGCCTGTAGATCTCGATGAGTGGTTCATGTCACCTGCAACGGTCAACGCCTATTACAACCCATCGATGAATGACATTAATTTTCCCGCCGGTGTTTTAATTCCACCATTGTATGATTCAAAAATGGACGATGCTCCGAATTACGGAAACACAGGTGGCACGATCGGCCACGAACTGATACATGGTTTTGATGATGAAGGCAGGCAATTTGATGCAGACGGGAATCTGCGCGACTGGTGGACTGCACAGGATGCAGCGGCATTCACTGAACGTGCTGACTGTATCCGCGAGCAATACGCCACCTACCACGTGATCGATGACATATTTATTAATTCTGAACTGACCTCGGGTGAAGATATCGCCGATCTCGGGGGCCTGGTGCTGGCCTGGGAAGCGTGGAAAATGGAAACCGCCGGCCAGCAGCTGGAACCGGTTGACGAGCTTTCTCCCGAACAGCGCTTTTTTGTCGGCTTCGCACAATGGGCCTGCGGCGGGGAACGCGACGAGTCATTGCGCCTGCATGCTGCCACGGACCCGCATTCACCGCCCAAATACCGTATTAACGGCGTGGTTGTAAATATGCCGGAATTTGCCACGGCATTCAGTTGCAAGGCAGATGCGGCCATGGTCAAACCGGTCGAAAAAGTCTGCCGGATCTGGTAGCCGGGTTTTCGTTGAATATCAAAAAAAAGGCTGAAATCCGGAATGAATTCCGGATTTCAGCCCGCCCTGGTTTACATCAAACCCGCAAGGTCCGTGACATGGGCATTACCTGTTAGTGATGCCGGCGATCGTCACGGTCGTTATGGCTGTAATGGTTGTGTCCATAGTCACCGTGACGGGAGTGACCACGACGCCTTCCATCGTTGTAGCCGTGTCCGTTTCTGTACCCGGTGTATCCATACCTGGGTACATAGCCGGGACGGACATAAGGCGCTGGAACGGCACGTAAATATGGTGCTGGATAGTAATTGGGTACTGTTCCTATCCCCAGGTACCCGCCGTTGCCCAGAGGAATTGAGATACCCAGAGGAATTGAAATACCTATCGAACCTCGAACGCCACCGTAATAATCTCCATGCGCTTGCGCCATCGAACTGGCGGCCAACAAAGGTAATCCAATCAGTAGTGTAGTGATAAGCTTTTTCATGACTTTTACTCCTGGTTTCATTTGCTACAGGTGCATGGTGCGCCATCTGTGCTGAACAGTGCGTGAATGAAAATTATGGAGTGATGATCTATTGAGGGGTGTTGAGTGAGTAACCGGGGGGCAATAAACCGCCGTAGAAGATGTCCGGCGGCACGTCGGCTGTATCTACAAAGCTGACCATTGACTCTGTACTCTGCGGACTTGCTATTCCCGTTGATTCCAGCATACCTTGGAACAGTTTCCCGAAGCCGCCTTGCATGTCCGTTTTCATGTTGGAATGTGTCTGTGTCAGTAATGGAAAACCCGCCCTGGTGATCTGTGCAAAAACGTCGGTAAGCGCGCTTGAAAGTCCGGGAGATAATATCGACAACTCCTGTGCTGTTTCCGATTGGTTTTGAGCAAGATGACCGATAGTCAATTGCCGCTTGTTGAGTTGTACAAAGAAATCGGCCAGTTCACTGGCGCCCTCCATGTCCGGGACAACCCATGACGTACCGGTAACCAGCAGCTTGACCCTGACCTGGCCTGCCATCTCCGCTGGCAATTGTTGGCCGAGCAACAGCAGTGGATCGACATACTCAGAAAACGAAAAATCATAGCGGTATGCGGTGTGCCCCAGGATTTCCCTGGTTTGACCCTGTTTTACGACGCGAACGGCACCGGCACGCGCAGTTTGATCTGCGCCAATCTCCCGCAACGAAGAAAGCATTCGTATGCGCTTTGACCCGTGGTCGAGGTATAACAATCCTGAAGGACGGCCGGAAAACCGGATCAGAACACTGCTGACAACGCCGTCACCTGGTTCGCCGCCCTGCAATACTGTTGTCAGCCGGTCAATACGCATTTGATCATCAGCGAGGTAGATCACCACCCGGTCAATGCCGCCATGAATGCCGGGAGAGTGAGTACCCTGGATTGTCAGGTCAGCCCACGCGGTGGCATACAGGAAACAGCTTAAGCACAAAGCGATGCGTAACATGGCGTGTTCTCCGGGTAATAATCTGCTGTGTGAGGGATGTGCCGGTCCCGGTGTAACTCGCTCAATGGTGCGTTGCACGTCAGACCCTGGTCTTCGGGTATAAATGTCACTTTGAGAATAACACGGAATTCGGTAATCTGACCCGCAGAGTCGCATGTTAACTTTCGTGCTTCAACCCAGGTACCCTTCTCGTTTTTAACGTGTTTTGCCTGCGCGTTTAACCCTTAACGCGGCTACGGTGAAGCCGTATTCAGGTTCATCATAAACCGCTGAATTAGCGTTTACCGTGCGCTACCACCGCATCTCGGCATTGTCGCTGGATTCCAGCAATTTGGATGTCCGGGCGGCCCGACGATATGGTTTTTGATCGGAGTCTCTGCTATGTTCATCCCTGAAACTCCGATAAAACCTACAAAGGGACTCCCATGAGATCAATGATTCGTTTGTGCGGCCTGCTGGCCGTCGTGCTCACACTTATTCCCATCAACACCGTTGCCCAATCCTCCGCAGCAGATACCGATCAGAAAGCCGTTTTGGTAACCGGCGCCAGCTCGGGCATTGGCCGCAAGATCACCGAAGTTCTGGCCAGCAAGGGACACTTTGTTTATGCGGGTGCACGCAAGCAGGAAGACCTGGACGCGTTGAACGCCATCGACAACGTGCAGGCGATCAAGCTGGATGTGACCAAACAGGACCAGATTGACGCCGCGGTTACCGCGGTGGAAGAGGGCGGTCGTGGGCTTTATGGAATTATCAACAACGCCGGTGTGTATACCGGTGGCCCGCTGCTGGATGTCGATCTGGAAGAATTCAAATGGCTGATGGATGTAAATGTCTATGGCGTATATCGCATGAACCAGGCATTTGCGCCAATGATTATCGAGTCAAAGGGCCGCATTTCCACCATCGGCTCGATTTCGGGCACACTTTCGGCGCGTTTCATGGGCCAGTACAGCATGAGTAAACATGCAATCGAGGCATACACCGATTCGCTGGCAGCAGAAATTGAACCGCTGGGTGTAAAGGTGAGCGTGATTGAACCCGGTAACTACCATTCGGAGATTGGTGAATCTGCCAAAGCGCGCTTGCTCAAAAGCAATGAGGTCTATGCCAGCAAGGGTTCTCCATTTGCGGAAGAATTCAATGCGTGGCTGGACAGGCCGTGGGACCGCAGCATTTACAAGGAGCCGGATGAAGTGGCAGAAGCCGCACTGCACGCAATGTTTTCTGACAAGCCGCTGCGCCGTTACATGGTGGTGCCGGAAGAGAAGGAAGCGGGCTGGACCATTGGCAAGCAAATCCAGGAACTGGTGCAACTGAACGACTGGCAGGCGTACACCTACAGCCGCGAGCAACTGATTGAGAAGCTGGATGCGGTGATGGCCAGCGACGATGAAGGTGAGCTGACCGCCATGCTGTACAAGTTCCTGGGCTCTTCCGACCAGAAAGACGCACACACGTGGTTTTGGGCGGAAGACCTGGTGTATACCTCGTCCAACGGCACCCGTTTTGGCAAAGCCGATATCCTGGCAGGTTTCGATGGGTCGGATGAAGAAGAAAATGATGAGCCTGGCATGGCTTACACGGGTGAAGATGTGAACGTGCAATTGTTTGGCACCGCCGCCGTTGTCACGTTTCAACTGGTGGGCACACCGGATGACGGTTCTGAGGTAAAACACTATTTTAATACGGGTACGTTCTTGAAACGTGACGGTAGGTGGCAGGCAGTTGCCTGGCAGGCAACCGTTATTCCGGGGGGCTGAGATAATCCGCTCTCGAAAAATGGCGGGTGTCCCGATTTCCCCCGGTTTTCCCTGATCCCACATGGTCCACCGTGGCGGTCTTCCCCTTGATCTGTTATTTAATAGGCACTCTGGCCAACGATAAACGAACATGGAGGAATCATGAACAAGCCATTCATAATCGCTTTAATGACCGCCAGCCTGTTTCTGCTGGCGGATTGCGAACAGGAACAGCAGGCGGTGCGCGAAGCCGCCCCTGTAAAGGAGACAGTCGCTACTGCACCCGCGCCTCATCCCCACGTGGTAGAAATCCGGGCGGTGGGCAAAACTTTCCAGGGTCCGCAGGAAATCCCGTCGGGATGGACCACGTTTAAGTTCGTCAACGCCTCCGGCATGATCCACTTCGCGATGATTGATGTACCGCCCGAGGGCATCACTGCCGGGATAATGAGTGAGGCGTTGATGCAGCCTTTCCAGGATGCGATGGACGGGTTGAATGCGGGTGACGGGGAAGCCGTCAACGCGGCGTTTGCAAGATTCCCTGCCTGGATCGGCGAGTTGAGCCGGAACGGCGGACCGGGTTTGCTCTCACCCGGGCTAAGCGGGCAGGCCACCGTGTACCTCGATCCCGGTCACTATGTTTTGGAGTGCTACGTAAAATCAGACGGTGTATTCCACACCACCAGTCCCGGCGAAGGCTTGATTGGCATGATGCTCGACATGGTGGTGACAGACACGCAAAATAATGCACCGGAACCCACGGCCAACGTAACACTGTCTGTCACGAATTCAGGTTTTGAACTGACCGGCGGAACGCTGCGACCGGGCAGAAACACCATCCGCGTGAACTTCATTGAGCAGCAGGCATTTCCGTCATTTGTCGGCAACGATGTGCACCTGATGAAAGTTGAGAACGATGACAGCGTCGCCCTCGCCGATGGCTGGCTAGACTGGCGCACGAAGGACGGCCTGGAAGACCCGGCCCCGGTTACCTTCCTGGGCGGCCTTAACGATATGCCCGCCGGTTCACACGGTTATTTCAGCGTGGATCTGGAACCTGGCGATTACGCCTTTATCGCCGAGATGCCGGGTCCGTTGGCGGCAGGTTTTGTTCTGCCTTTCAGCGTGGAAGGGGCGGAATAGAACACTTCATAACGAATCGATGTTCTGGACAGGCACAGTCAGAAACGCCGTGGCTTTTTGTGTTGCAAGGGATACTTGGCTCAATGCTCTGAACACGGATATTCCTTTTGTAGAAACGCAGGCAGCCGCCTTTCCGGCTCAGGATTCCAACGGTATCAAAATCTCATTCCGGCGCATAAACCACGGTGTGAAAGGTGCATTGTAGCGGGCCCAAACGGGCTCGCCGGCGGCTTCGAGGTTTTCCGACTCCATCCACTCCTGCAACTCTGAAAGTTGCCTGACATAGGATTTTTTGCTCCAGGTGCCAGAGTAGCGAATGGCCGCGGCCCGATACGCCGGGATTTCCCTGAGTACCACTGCGGGGTCACCAGGCAAGGGAATGGTATCCATGGTGTAGGAATCGGGCATCATGAAACTGACGGCCCACCCCTGTCCTGACTTCCGCTGCCCAACCGGTGTGGTCATGGCAATTTTCTCCGGCTCCAGCTTTTGCGCGACCGGCGCGGTCATCGCGATCTTGCTCTGAGTAGCATTGTTACCTGAAATGTAGTTAAACAAGGTACGAAAAGCCGCGCTGGAGGCATCTTCGAAATCGCCATTAACAACCACTTCTGCAACAATCGATGGTGCATATTCGCGAATTTCAAGCTTGTCCTGCTTTTCTAAAACAGTGTACTTGGCTTCTTCAACAGCCATGACATTCCCCGCCGTCAAGGTGAGCAAAATAGCGATCATGGTAGCGCCGTTACTTCGCATCGTACTACTCGCCTAATGCCTTCTCAATTGCGGCGACCAGCTTGTCGTCATAGGGCTGGGTACGTGGGCTGAATTCCGCGATCACCGCACCGTCACGACCGATGAGGTACTTGTGAAAGTTCCAGGTCGGGTAAGTGCCGGCAGACTCGGCAAGGGCGACGTAAAACGGATCGGCGTTGTCCTTTTTAACCGATGTCTTTTCAAACATGGGAAACTCTACACCATAGGTCAGGCGGCAGAATTCTTCGATCTGATCTTCGGTGCCGGGTTCCTGGCCCATGAAATCATTGGATGGGAAACCCAGTACCACCAGGCCTTCTTCGCCGTACTGATCGTAAAGTTTTTCGAGTCCGTCATATTGTGGTGTGTTGCCGCATTTGGAGGCGGTATTCACGACCAGCAGAACCTTTCCGCTGTAGGCCTCACACAGGTTGACTTCTTCGCTTGAAGCCAGTCGGCGAAAGTTTTGATCCAGTAGCGCGCTTTCGCAGGCAAAAGCCGGCAGGCTGGCGACTGAGATTAAAAGCGTTAAAAGTGTTTTCATTGTTGATTCCTGATTGTTTTGAACAAAATGTATAGCTATTGTATACTATATGATAATAATAACAAGCTAGTTGTAATGTATTTAATACATATAATGTATAAGAAACGTACAATACAATAACAAGCCAACAGTCAAGTGGCGCCAAACATAGTTGAGTAAAGGAAATGCACGCGAATTTTTACCCGGTTACATCCAAACATGGACGCTGATATGTCGTCGACTCAGCCACAAATTGCCGTGGTGATAGGGGCCAGTCGTGGTATCGGTCTGGCGATCACCCGCGCCCTTCTTGATAAACCCGGCCTGCAGCGTATATATGCAAGTTACCGGCAGCGCCAGACCGCCGGTGATCTGATCTCGATTGAGGACTCGCGTCTTTGCACGTGTCAACTGGATGTCGGTGAACAGACCAGTATCTCGGGGTTGGCTGAACTGATCCGTCGTAACGGCGATCGGCCGGATTTTGTCATTCATTGTGCCGGTATCCTTCACGAAGCCGGTGTGCGACCGGAAAAAGCACTGGCGCAGTGCGAAAAAAACCCTATCAGCCGGGTATTCGAAGTTAACAGTATCGGTCCCTTGCTGGTTGCCAAAGCCATCGTTCCGCTGATGCCGCGACGCACTGGCGCGCATTTCACCGTGCTGTCAGCTATGGTGGGCAGTATCAGCGACAATCGACTTGGCGGTTGGTATGCCTACCGCGCTTCGAAGGCGGCGCTGAACCAGTTCATGCGCACGCTTTCCATTGAGTGCCGGCGCAGTCATCCCGGTTTGTGTATCACCTCCATACACCCCGGAACAACCGACACGGCCTTGTCACGGCCATTCCAGGCGAATGTGCAAGCAGACAAGCTCTACACACCGGAACAAACTGCGGCAAGAATCCTTGACGTGGTCAGCACAAGGACGCCTGAACACAGCGGCCAATTTGTAAACTGGGACGGACATCCGATCGCACCATGAAAAACTTGCGCATACCTGATCAGATCGAGAACACATCGCGGCTGACTGGCTCATGTTGTGGCGATCGAAGCAGGATTAATTAAATAATAAATCAATACCTGTAAGCAGAAGGTACAATTCACTTGTAGTTCAATTTTGTTTTAAGGACCGTTCAGGACAGGAATATTATGCAGGACAATAGTAAGTGGAGCAGCAGCACCCTGGCCGTTTGGGGTGCTGAAACTGACAAGGACTTCTGGCAACGATCGACCCAGGTACCCGTGGTCCACAGCGTCTCGTTCGGTTACCAGGACCTCGATACGTGGCAAGCCGTGGCGCTGGAAAAGGCCGAGGGCCATATCTACAGTCGTAATACCAATCCCACCGTGCGGGTCTTTGAAGAAAAAGTTCGCTTGATGGAGGGGGCGGAAGCCGCGATCAGTTTTGCATCCGGCATGGCGGCGATCAGTGATACGCTTTTTACCCTGCTGCGTCCGGGTGACCGCGTGGTTTCCATCAAGGACAGCTACGGCGGGACCAATCGGATATTCACCGGGTTTTTGCCGGAGTTCGGCATTGAAACAGAGCTTTGCGATACCACCGATCACGAACAGATAGAAACCGAAGTACGCAACGGTTGCAAGTTGCTTTACCTTGAAACGCCCACCAACCCCACGGTCAAGATCGTCGATATAAAACGCCTGGCCGCGGTTGCCCATCAGCAGGGTGCCATCGTTGTCGTGGACAATACCTTTGCGACGCCAATCAACCAGAATCCGCTGGCGCTGGGTGCCGATCTCGTCATCCACAGTGCCTCCAAGTTCCTGGGCGGGCACGCGGATGCACTCGGAGGTGTGTTGTGTGGCAATAACGACCTGGTACGCCGTGTTTACCAGTTCCGCGAAATCAACGGTGCGGTTCTGTCACCGGATGATGCGTATCGTCTGTTGAGGGGGATGAAAACACTCGGTATCCGTATCGAACGGCAAAACGCCAGTGCCATGAAAGTGGCGACATTTCTCGACAACCACCCCGCGGTTGACAACGTATTTTATCCGGGTTTACCGAAACACGAGCACCATGATATCGCCAAGCGTCAGATGCGTGGCTACGGTGGAATGTTGAGCTTCATGGTCAAGGGTGGCTTCGATGCCGTGCGCACATTTCTGCCGCACATGAAGCTGGCCCACCGTGCCGCCAACCTCGGCGCGGTCGAGACCATCGTCGGGCCACCAGCCACCACCAGTCATGTCGAGTGCACTGCCGAGGAGCGCGAACGGATGGGGATTCCTGAAGGGTTGGTGCGTTATTCAACCGGTATCGAAGACGTCGCAGACCTGGTCGCAGACCTCGAACAGGCACTTGCCCGGATCCTTTGATCAGAACAGTTTGGGGACTGACAAAATCAATATTTTATTCTTCAAGGCCGGTTAGAAAGTTCACGGTGTTCAAGCCGATATATTCTAAGGAATAACCACCCTCCAGCACGGTCAGGGTCGGTATTCCAAGTTTGGCGACGGCTTGTCCCATACGTGTAAAATCTGTACTTTCAATTGAGAAATGGGTTGCCGGATCGCCAGCGAATGTATCCAGCCCCAGCGCCACGATGAGTGCATCGGGGGAAAAACGTCGAACCCGCTCCAGTGCCTGCAGCAGCACGACTTTGTACTTGCCCCAGTTGGTGCCAAATGGCAGGGGATAATTTACATTGAAGCCCTGACCGTCGTCTTCACCTGATTCATCGGCAAAACCAATGAAGTAGGGATATTCAAGGCGGGGGTCAGCGTGAATCGAAATCGTCAGAACATCGTCACGTTGATAAAATATACTCTGGGTGCCATTGCCATGATGATAGTCGAGATCGAGGATCGCAACCCGTCTTGCACCGGAAGACAACAACGACTGGGCAGCCAGTGAGTTATTGTTGAGATAGCAGTAACCACCACAGAAATTTCTCGCAGCGTGATGCCCGGGAGGGCGGCACGCTGCAAACGCAAACCGCTCACCCGCCCCGATAAGGCTGGCTCCGGTCAACGCGCAATCGGCTGATGCCTGAATGGCCTGCCAACTGTCGGCCACAAATGGTGAAGTCGAGTCAAAGGAATACCGACCCAGTTTGCCGATGACGTTTTGTGTATCTGCATATCGCATCCCTGCGCCCACAAAAGTATCTGGCCTCGCATTCGTTTCCAGTCGTCCCGTGGCGAGCCACTCATGCCAGACGTTCTTGAGAAACGAAATATAGTCAGGCGAGTGCACTGACAGGTAATCGCGTTCGTGGAATTGCCGTGGCGATCTGATCTCACCGAGTCCACTGTGCTGAATCGCCGTCAGCACGCCTTTGGCCCGTTCCGGGCACTCCAAACTGGGCCGGAACTGGTCATCAGATCGAGGATCGAGGAGCCCGGAGTGCAGATTGTGTTTGTCAGAATAAATGGTAATCAATTTTTGCGCTAAACCTTTTGCTGCGTGCGGTGGTAGTTTGAGTTGATCGTTTCGATCAAAGCCGTGTTTACGATTGTATCCACGGGAGAGTATAAGACGAAAAAAAGCTATTTTCCTATAAATCAAGGTCTGGTATTTTTCAATGAATCAGCGCTCCTGAGTCACCTCAATAAACCGGTCAAAGTCTTTTTATATCGTAATACAGCAAAAATGAGCGCCGACCCAAAGACCGTTTGTGCGCCCGGGCGACCGGAACACAAATCAAATCCCGACATCGATACCCCAAACAAGCTTTGCCCCGCCACCAGCTTTGTGATGAGACCCAATGTTGGAAGCCTGCTTATTCGGACTCACTGAAAGCGTAGGCGGTTACCAGGCGTGATACCGACTCGAGACTGGAAAAGTGC
Source organism: uncultured Gammaproteobacteria bacterium (assembly GCA_963801195.1). Classification (GTDB taxonomy): domain Bacteria; phylum Pseudomonadota; class Gammaproteobacteria; order Xanthomonadales; family SZUA-36; genus SZUA-36. Next base: position 771,342 of record CAWDDX010000005.1, read on the forward strand.
GTGCGTTCGTAGCCGTGCGTGGCGTCCGTACCGAAGGTGAGCAAGGCATGGCGGAGGTCGTTACCGGAGCGGACCGCCGAGTTGGCGTCGGAATAGTAATAACGGAATAGATCAACCTGGTAATCAATATTGAAATGAAGGCAAAGTGATTTGAGCTTGTTGAGCAGTCTGACGTCAAACGGACCGCTGGTGTCCTGGGCACACAGGGTGACACCGGTCTCCCGGGCGTTCTGGCCCGGTGCCACAGGCCCGACATCGATCCCGATGAATTCGACGGTGTTTTCAGGTAAAGAAGCACTGGCCCCGGTGCCGACTTCTTCGGTGATGGTAAACATCGCAGTCAGGTCCATCGTCGGTGTGAGCGCGCTGTCGACGATCCTTTTGATCGCGGTCAGCAGTGCGCTGGCTCCTGCCTTGTTGTCGAGGTGCCGGGAGCTTATAAATCCACTTTCGGATACTTCCGGATTGGCGTCAAATGCAACGAAGTCGCCACTCCGGAATCCGAGTTCATCGAGTGCGATCTGGTCTTTGCAATGTTCATCCAGACGCACTTCGACCTGTTCCCAGGATACCGGAAGACTGTCGATCTTTTTATTGAACGCATGCCCGGAAGCCAGTAAGGGTAATACCTGGCCCCGATACGCGCGGTTCCGCGTGAAAACCGTAACCCGGCCACCCTCGGCAAAACGGCTCGACCAGGTGCCCACCGGGGTCAGGCCCAGGCGTCCGTTCTCTTTGAGATCGGTGACGACCGCTCCGATCGTGTCGAGATGATTTACCACGGCGCGCGACTGTTCGTGGTCAGAACCGGGTACGTGCGCGATGATCGTTCCCCGCCGCGTCAGTGCGTGGTCCACGCCGAGTTGCTCGAGTTCCCTGCATACATAGCGGGAAATTTCATCGGTGAAACCGGTCGGGCTTGGGATGGCCAGCATCTCGAGCAGACGTTGGCGCATGTAGCCCCGGTCAAGAGGCGGATAATCAGGCTTCATCGTGGCCGTCTTTCCTCGATTTCCCCTTAATTACTTCCGCCATATCCGGCACGTGTTCAGCGTGTGGCAGTTTTTTCGAATCGATCTGGTGGGAAAACTGATCCACTGTTGTCAGTGCTTCGTCGCGCGCAAAGGTGGGTGGGCTGGTCGCGTACGAAACCAGCAACTGCGCCATGTTGTTAAGGCTCTCGATATGGGTGCGTTCGACGCAATGTGAGGCATCGCCGGCATAGGCGATGACGGCCGTGCGCACATCGTGGCCGGCGACCAGTGCGGCGGCCGCATCACTGTGAAAAGCCTTCAGGTATTTTTGTTGCAGCGGGATGTTCTCGCGTTCGGCAATCTCACGTAAGTGCGCGGTGAGGTGAAAATCGTACGGTCCGCTGGCGTCACCGCTGGCCAGCGTGACCTTTTTGAACGGGGTTTTATCATGGCTGTTCACCGAGGCGAAATCCACCGTCAGGAGTTCAGAAACCTCGGGCAATACCGCACCGCCCATTCCGGAGCCGATGGTTTCGGTGATGGTGAACAGCACATGCGTATCATGGGACACCTGTATGCCTTCCTCGGTCAGGTGCTGCAAGACTTCCAGCACTGCCGCGGTCCCCGCCTTGTTATCGAGATTGCGGCCGACGATATAGCCGTTATCCAGAACTTCCGGATGGCTGTCCAGTGCGATGAAGCTGCCGACTTCGACGCCCAGGCGCAGGACGTCTTCGGCGCTGAAAACGGCTTCTTCCAGCCTGAGTTCAACATGATCCCAGTCCTGCGGTACGCTATCGACACCCTCGTCGCGGGATACACCCCATTCGACGCACGGCAGCAAGCAGCCCCGGTATGCACCTTTATTGCCAAATACGGTGACCCGCACACCTTCTGCGAAACGGCTGGACCAGTGTCCGATCGGGGCCACTTGCAACCGCCCGTTTTCATTGATAAACCGGACCATGGCGCCGATGGTGTCGACGTGGGTCACAATCGCCCTGGCCGGATCGGTCTCTTTACCGGGCAGCAGGGCGCGGATGGTGCCGCGCCGGGTCAGGTCATGCCGAATACCCATGTCCTCCAGGACACCGCTGATGTAGTGCACAGCCTCGTCGGTTAAGCCGCAGGGGCTGGGAATGGCGAGCAGGTCAAGCAGGGTTTTCTTAATTCTGTCTGGTTTAATCATGAATTTGAGTTCACGGGGCAGTCGCCTGTTTGGGTTCTCGTTCGCCGGCGCTGATTGACAGCGGAAACAACAGGTCCACGAAGCAGCTTGCCGTGGGTTGTGGTTCGTGATTGGCCAGCCCGGGGCGCTCGTTGGCCTCGATGATTACATAGTCTGGTTGATCAGCTGCCTCGATAATGAAATCGAGTCCCACCACCGGGATACCCAACCGTTGAGCGGCATTCTCGGCCGCCTCTTTCAATGTAGGGTGAAGTTTGGCCGTCACATCGTGCAAGGTGCCCCCGGTGTGCAGGTTGGCGGTTTTGCGCACCGCCAGGCTTTCACCCAGTGGGATGGTGTCGCTGAGTGCGTAACCCTTTGCGGCCAGGCACTTTTCCGTTTCGTCATCGATGGGAATTCTGCTCTCTCCTTCGGTTGCTGCGCTGCGGCGCCGGCTTTGTTTTTCAATCAGTGTCTTCGCGGTATTCTGGCCATCACCCACAATCCTGGCCCGTCTGCGAATCGCCGCGGCCACCATTTCTTCATTGATCACGATCACCCGTAAGTCGAGACCCGGATGGTATGATTCCAACACAACGCGATCGCAATAGCGCCGGGCCTTTTTGATCGCAGCAGGGATAGCCCCGGAATCCTCGACGCCAACGGTGATGCCTTTACCTTGTTCTCCATTGGCCGGCTTGACGACAATTTTTTCCCAGCGTTCAAGAAATGCCCGGTTGGTGGCTGCGGACCCGGCCAACTGGAAAGCCGGTGTTGGAAATCCGGCCTTGCCCAGCCAGCGATGGGTAACGAGTTTGTCCTGGCAACGGCTCATGGCAACTGCGCTGGTCAACTCGCTCAATGACTCCCGGCAGACGACGCTTTTACCGCCCCGTGAGAGTTTGAAATAACCTTCTTCATCATCGAGCACTTCGACGCTGATGCCTCTTGAGCGCGCCTCGTCGACAATGATCCTGCAATATGGGTTGAGCTTCTCTTCCAGTTCAGGTCCGAGGAAGAGCGCCTCGTTGTGGGCATTCTTGATCTTTACCGCAAAGTACTGTTGCGGTTTGAACCCCAACTTTTCGTATAAAGCCTTGGCTTGCCGGTTATTGTGGATTACGGATAGGTCCATGTAATCCTTGCCGGAGCGCTCGAAATGACGAGCCAGTCGCCGTACCAGCGCCTCCCCGATTCCCGGCAGCGCCGCCGCGGGGTCAACCGCCAGGCACCAGAGGCTGGAACCGTTATCCGGGTCGTCAAAGATGGCCTTGTGGTCCAGTCCCATCACGGTGCCCATTACATCGCCGCTGGTCATGTCTTCGGCCACCAGGTAAATGATCTCCTCGGATTGCCGCTGCTGCCATATGAAGTCGGTGTCCGAGGGAACCATGCCGCGTTTCAAGTAAAGATCGTTGATGGCACCCGCTTCTGTCTTTTTGCGCACGCGATGAATCTTGATGCCGTCAGCCTGCATTTTTCCGGGAGGATCTGACAGGTCCAGTCGCAAGGTGTCCGAAGGGTCCAGAAAAAGCTGCTGCGGGGCGTAAGAGAGAACGATGTGAGGGTCGTTGACGTAGGCCGCGATGTCCCGCTTGCCCGGCTGTTCATTTTGCATCTCAAGGGCAATCGAGGCCGGATCCTCAAAAGTGTGTGCGAACACGACGCGCCCCCATCCGCAATCCACAATAGCGTCATTTCGCGTGGTCTTACCAGTGTTGTTCATAATCGCCTCGGCTTGAATATGTATTCTCTGGTTGTAATTGCGGGCCAGGATAGTCGTCATAAACCCTGAGTCTGCAGCCATTGTTCGAGCAGCCCGAGCTGCCAGAGCTTGGAACCGCGTAAAGGTGTGATATGGGTATCGGGGTCGTCCAACAGGTGATTGACATAGTCCCGCTGAAACAGGCCCCGGTTGCACGCCCGGCTGCCCACCAGGTTGTCCCGCACCATTTCCAGTACGGTTCCGCGAAGAAATTTCAATGCCGGAACGGGGAAATAGCCTTTCGGCCGGTCGATCACTTCTGCAGGAATCACCGAGCGTGCGGCTTCCTTTAGGATATATTTTCCTTCTTCGCGAACTTTCAATTCTGCGGGAATTGTCGCGGCAAACTCGACCAGATCATGATCGAGAAATGGAACGCGGGCCTCAAGCCCCCATGCCATTGTCATGTTGTCCACACGCTTGACCGGGTCGTCGACCAGCATCACCGTCGTGTCCAGGTGCAGGGCCAGATCAACCGGATCCTGTACCTTTACGGAGGAAAAATGCCGGTGCACAAAATCAGAAGCATGATCCCCTCCTGCAATGAACGCAGGCATGACGGTTTTTTGGTATTCGTCGAAGTCACGGTCAAAAAAAGCTTGCCGGTACGTATCAAGGGGGTTGTTGCTGCCCATCATGGGCGGATACCAGTGGTAGCCTGCGAATACTTCGTCAGCGCCTTGCCCGCTCTGCACCGCTTTGCACGATTTGGCCACTTCTCTGGACAACAGGTAAAAGCCAATGGCATCGTGACTGACCATCGGTTCGGACATGGCGGCAATGGCATCGGGAAGGTGCAACAGCAACTCTTCCGAGGCGATGTTAATTTTATGGTGGTCGGTCGCAAAGGTTTCCGCGATCAGATCGGAATAGCTGAATTCGTTTCCCTCCTCGCTGCCAACGGATTCGAAGCCGATGGAATAGGTCTTGAAACGACTGATCCCGGCCTCAGCGATAAGGCCCACCAACAGGCTTGAGTCTACCCCTCCGGAAAGCAGTACGCCGACATCGACCGCCGCCACCAGCCGGCGGCGTACGGCCGCTCTCAATTGTTCCAGCAGAGCCTCGCGCCACTGTGCTTCACTGAGCGAATCATCAGGTTCAAAATCCAGTGCCCAGTAGCTATGCTCGGAGACCTTTCCGTTATTCTCAACCACGAGGTAGTGTCCCGGCTTAAGCTTCCGGATGCCTTTGAGCATCGTATAAGGCGCGGGGACGACGGCGTGAAAGCTGAGGTAGAAATTTAGCGCTACCGGATCGATCCCGGTATCAATGTCACCCGCGCGCACCAATGCCGGAAGGGTGGAGGCAAACCGGAAGCGCTGCGAATCACTGGCTGAAATACAGGGGCTTGATTCCAAGGCGGTCACGCGCGATGAAGGTTTTTTCGCTGTCGCGCTCCCAGATCGCAAAAGCGAACATGCCCTTGAAGTGTTCCAGGCAAGCTGCTCCCCAGGCGTGATAGGCTTTCAACACCACTTCGGTGTCACCTTCAGAGTTAAAGGAATAACCGAGTGCCTGGAGTTCCTTGCGCAACCCGGGATGATTGTAAATAGCCCCGTTGAACACGATGCCCAGCCCCAGGGAAGGGTCTATCATCGGTTGTTGTGATTCGGCGGTGAGGTCCATGATTTTGAGCCGCCGGTGACCAAAAGCCCTCGAACCGACCGCGAACGTGCCGCCTTCATCCGGGCCCCGAGCCTCCATCTGCCGCTTCATTTTTTCAATCAACTGAAGATCAGGAGTCTGATGATCGAAGCGGATTTCTCCACAAATTCCACACATGATCCTTACTCGAAGCCTGGTGAAATAAAAGCCGGATTCGGCCAGTAACAGGATGCCCTGCCTGGATTACTGGTCAAATCGATGACTTCAGGGGGTTGCCTGATTGCCAGGGCTGGCCCTGTGGGCACTGGATATCCACAAAAAGAACGCCAGCACAAGAGCTGGATGACATGTGGCGAGGAACGGGCGGATTTCAAGCTCCGCTTATGTTTGACAGAATAGATAATTCAACCTGTTCGTTGCCTTTAAGAGTGAACAAGTATAGACGGTGCGGGTTTGAGTATCAAAAGCACCCGATGGAGTGCCCGGGGTTGATTCTTGCACTGATTTTTGTACTTCACGCCAATCCCTGTGCGCTGTTTAATATAGGCAGGTTTGTGGCAATATGGCATTAACACTTCTTATACTCTGAAAATGACCCAGATAATTAAACCGGACGAAGGTTATGACAAAGCGCTGGCGTTGATGGGGAATTGCGCCACACCGGACGGTTTCGTCGCCAGCCCCAGCGGACGCGATAACTACCACCGCATCTGGGGCCGCGATGGCGCGATCCTTTCGCTGGCGGCCTTGCTCACCGGGGACCCTGGCCTGATCAAGTCGGCCAGGCGTACTTTCGAAACGCTGGCGCAATACCAGGGGCCGCATGGTGAGATACCCAGCAATTTCGATCCCGTCACAAGGCGCTTCAGCTATGGCGGCAACACCGGTCGCGTGGATACCGGTCTCTGGTTCATCATTGGGTGCGGGGAATACTGGCTGGCGACGGGCGATGATGACTTTCTGGAGAATATGCTGCCGGTCATCGAAAAAGTGCGTTTCCTGCTCGGCGCATGGGAGTACAACAATCGTGGACTCATCTATGTGCCACTGACGGGTGACTGGGCCGACGAGTACCTGCACAATGGTTATGTCCTCTACGATCAGCTTTTGTACCTGCAGGCCCAGCGCACAATGGCCCGCATACATGCCGCGGTGCGCGGCTCAAGCGATCACTTCCACAATGAAAAAATCAGCCGACTGCGGCAGCTCATTCGCGACAATTACTGGTTCGACAGCGATACCGTTCCCAACGACGTGTACCATGAAGTGCTTTATAAAAAGGGGCGTTCTGCCGCCTTGCAACACGGTGCGGAACGGCACTGGATGCCCTTTTTCTCGCCTGCCGGTTACGGTTACCGTTTTGACGCCCTTGCCAACGTATTGGGCTCACTGCTGGATGTAGCCGATGACGCACAGCGCACCCGGGTAGACACCTTTATTGCCGAGGAAGTTATTCAGGAGGATTTTCTGTTACTGCCTGCGTTTCACCCGGTTATCAAGCCCGTAGATGAGGATTGGCGTGAGCTGCATGTCATGTTTTCCTATTCCTTCAAAAACAAGCCTTATGAATTCCAAAACGGTGGGCTGTGGCCCATGATCACCGGCTTTTATGTCGCTGATCTGGCGCGGCGTCAACGTTCAGAAGAAGCCAAAAAGTACCTGCAGGCCATACACCAGGCCAACGCCCTGTCCATGGGCGGCGAAGCCTGGGGTTTCCCCGAATACGTCCACGGCAAAAAGTTCACACCAGGCGGCACGCGGCACCAGGGCTGGAGTGCCGCCGCGGCGATCATCGGACAGCAGGCGCTTAACGGACAACATGTTTTCAGAATCAACGATATTGAAGAATAATATTCTGCTTTGCCCGGATCTGGACCGCACCCTTCTACCCAACGGTGCACAACCGGAGGCGCCGCACGAATGGACAGGAATTGAATTACGGCCCCGGTTTTGTTGGGCTCGACGTTTATGCTTTCGAGGTCCTTGATCGGCCCGTTGATAGTCCTGGACGTCACGGTTTCTCTTATGGAACCGCCAAAAACCGGACATTTTGATGAATGGTAACGGGTTACTCTTAATGGAGAAAGTGCAAATTTGGGGGTGATGGGCTAAACTGATGTGAGAGCAGGCAGCAAGGTATTTCTTTGGAAAAGGCAAAAGAAATGCAATAGTGAAGAAATGCCATAGAAATAAACGCCATAGTGTTCGACGATGTACGATAATGGCTAGCAGAATAAAATTCTTTGTCGCGGAAATAGGAGTGGGGTATAAATCATGAAAGCATCTTTTTTAAGACTTGCGATATTACCCAGGCAGCTGGGGCTATTATTTGTTTTACTGATCTCGGTAATATTCTCAATGCCGGCCATGGCGCAGAATCACGGCGTTGGGGTGGGCAAAAGCTGTCCGAACGCAACCAAAGTCGGCGATTTAGCCGGATGTGTATTGGCGGTGACCAACCGGGACGAATGGGGTGACAGTCTTACGGTTAATGATTTCTGGGATGTGATCGACCCGGCTGGAGTCGCTATGCGCAACCCCGCAGTTGGCAATCTGCCGATTGTCGCAGTGGATGCTGGTGTAACATGTGTGCCGGCGGCTGTGAGTCCTGCTGCACCGATCGGTTTGACCTTTCCCTGTGTGATACCCGGTGAAGCGGTGACTGGAGGCTCTGATCTCGGTCTGGTGGTTGAATCCATATACACTGTACCAATTGGTTCGGCCGACCCACTGCTTGACCAGGGAAACGTCGTCACCACGGACGGGTGTGAGTTAGGCACCGGTTGCAATCCCAACCCGCAACAGCAACAGTTCGGTGCGGCGGTATCCTTGTTCGAGCCGTCGATCGCTGTCACCAAGACCGGTCCGGCCCAGGCCAAAGTGGGTGACGAGATCACCTACACGATCGGCTTTACCGACACGACCACCGGCACCGGTTTCCCCGGGTTTGAAAACTGCACCGGCAACGACCCGTTGCTGGGTGGAGACCTCGGCGTGTTTACCGCAGGTGTTACCCGCGACTTCCCGTACACCGTCCAGGTCGGCGATGCCGATCCGTTGCTCAACACCGCCACCATCACCTGTGGTGTGGTTGGGTTTGACAATGTTATCGAAAATAGTGACACCCACAGTGTGGATTTGATCGACCCGTCGGTTGCGCTGGCCAAGGCATGCGCTCCGAATCCGGTTTCTCTCGGTGAAACCATCGATTGGCAGATCACTGTTACCAATACCGGTGATGTCGACCTTGATTGCCTGGTCAATGACCCGATCGCCGGCATCGTCGATGGGGCTGTGACGGTGGCTGCCGGCGGCAGTCAGGTGCTTAATGCCAGCCGGACCGTTCAGGCAGGCGATGCGCCCGCCATTTCCAACACGGCGACAGTCTCTTGCCCTGTCCCGGGATTCAACAATGTGGTTACTGACGAGGCGACCGCTGTTTGCGATGTTCTCCTGGTTGATAAAGGGATTCCAACGCTGAGTGATTGGGCGCTCTGGTTGTTGGTCCTGACGATGTTGGGAGTTGGATTGCTACTTATAAATCGTAACTATATACGGCTTAGAAAATAGGTCATGAAATAGTCCGTCCGGCAGCGCGGCGCAAGCAGGTTGCGCTGCCGGCCAATGCCCCGGTCAACTTGACATTTTGCAAATTCAGTTCTATATGTATGAGTAGCCGGATTTATTGGCGCGCAACTCGTGCAAAACCGTCAAACGTTAAATGCCGTTCTGAAACGGAGAGGCAAAAGGTGCCAGCCTTTGTCCGGTTTCAAGTGGCTAAGCCAACGTAACATTATTCAGGGACGGGTACATTCAGGGACGGATACGCCGCAGGTCTCCGGGTTGTCCGTAGATGACCAGCAACCAAGGAGCAAGTTTTTTGTTCCTGGTCATTGCCTTTTGAGTGTTGCTGAGGAACCAAACTGAGTGCGAAATTCTGCCTTAAAAGATCAGTCAGCAAAACCTGATCGTTCCTGGCGCAAGATGCTGTTAATTTTGCTTTCCCTGATATTGCTGGGCGTGGTTGGTTTGGGAAGTCTTCAGGTGTGGCAAGTTACAAAACAAAACGCTGCCGCTGAATACGATCCAGCTAACCCATCCGCCGCCGTTTTAGATGACCCTTTTTCCAAAGCTGGTGCAGATGCTGAGAAGACACAGACACCGTCTCTTGCATCGACGGAGGAAAAGGATTCCGATCCCCGATCCCTAGCATCCGAACCTGACGAAAGCGATTCAGAACCCGATGAGAATTCTGCCAACGAGCGGACAGGATTAGAAATTTCCGGAGCAGTACTGGATGACAGTGGCACGCTGCTTCCCGACATTCTGGTCATAGCCCGGCCCACCGGACGCTCCGGCACGACTCAAGACACCAGCCAGGCCGGCACCGGGATACCGGGACAGCTGACAGACAGGCTGGGTAGCTTCACCTTCGACAACCTTGCCGAAGGGGAATATGAACTGGCAGTTTCTGAAAGCGATCAGCACCACCCTGCCAGGTTACGGGTCCGCGCCGGGGTGTCTAATGCAGAATTGGTGTTGCAGCGCATCCGATCCGTCAGTGTTTATGGTGTCATCACCGATGACGTTGGCAATCCGCTTGAGGGGGTCGGGGTACGGGCTCTTGGCAGCAAACTTCAGGTTCGCTCGGATATTTCCGGCCAATATGAAATCCAAACCAGTCCCAGCAAGGCCGGACAGGCACCTGTACTCGACTTCAGCATGAAAGATTACCAGGATTCCCGCCAGCGAGTGGAGGGGGCGATGGATTCCAAAGCCGATAAAGTTCGGCTGGATGTAGAGCTGCAATGGGAATCAAAGGCATCGAAAGTCGCCGTGTCAGGTCTGGTAAGCGGACCAACGGGCGAGCCTGTCGTTGGTGCCAGGGTCTGGTTAAGTTCGCCCGAATTCCACGCTTATGAAAAAACCATGAGTAACACTTTGGGTGAATATCGATTCAACAGTGTCAAAGTGGGCGATGCCTACACCCTGGGTGTCGAACCGCAGGACGAATACGCTGCATTCAAATCCGACCTGTTTTCCGTAGGTCCGGACGATCTTGGTTATGACGTGAAGCTCGAAGCGGCCGAATTTTCCAATTTATCGGGTACTGTGACCGACCTGAGCGGCGCACCGCTGAGAGACTTTACGCTGTGGGCACGAAGTATGGATATGGGACGCAATCCGCTGATGCCAGTGCATACCGATGGCGCAGGTCAATTTCGACTGGAGCGGATACCATCGGGTGCAATCAAGTTGGAAAGCCGTTCTCAGCCCTGGCTCGAAGCGACCGGAATCGTACTCAGACCGGGAGAGTCCCGCCATGTGGAAGTGCCGCTTGACTGGGGACAGAACTGGCTGCTGGGGCAGGTTGTGGATGACCAGGGCGAACCGGTTTCACGGGCACAAATTATCCTGCGGTGGACCCGGAATTATTTTGATGTCAGCAGTAAATCACGCCGTGAAGTCATGAGCGACCAGCTGGGATACTTTACTCTGTCGAATCTTGATGCCGAAGACTATACATTGACGGTTCAGGCGGCCGGTTACGAAACCTCCAGGAGTCAGTACCGACCGGGTCAGAGTGAATCGGAAATTCGCGTCATATTGCCGCGGCGAGGTTCAACGTCTCAGACTGGACAGGGAGGAGGCTGATATGTACGTATTCAGGTTTGCAAATGGAATAGTAAGAATGACAGCGGGAACCAGTAAACTCATCGGCTGCGTATTTTTTTGCCTGGCCCAATTGTCACCGGCCCAAGTGCTGGCCGAGCCTGCGCTCGACAGCAGTATAGCTTTGCAACGCACCCTCACAGTCACCACGGTTATGGATTCGGGCCCCGGATCACTGCGTGCTGCATTAGAGGAAGCCGGCAAATCCAGCCAGCCGTATAAAATTGTTTTCGGGTCGGCCGATGGTCCTTTCAGTACTCCACGGGTCATTGAGTTATCCGCCCCGCTACCCGCGGTCACCGGAACGGTTGATATCGACGGATTTATTCCCGGACTGCTCTGGAAATCCTATGGCGTGACCATCAGCGGCGCCGGAAAGTATCGTGTGCTGGAAGTAGCGTCGGGTGGAGACTTGCGCGTAAGCGGCATCACCGTGCGTGATGGCAAAGCAAGGGCAGGGGCGGGGGTTTTTAATCAGGGCCGGCTGGTGGTGGAGGGCGTTACATTGCTCTTCAATCAGGCCGATGACGCCGGTGGCGCCATCGCCAACCAGAATGGCACGGTGTTCCTGATCAATTCAACCGCGGTATCAAACCGTGCGGAACGCGGTGGCGCGGTGGCCAACCTGGCTGGCGAACTGCGGGCGACCAACGTGACGATGGATGGAAACGAAGCCGTGACCGGAAGCGACATATTCAGCCTCGGCCAGTTGACACTGGTCAATTCGATCCTGACCGGTGCCGATGAGCAATGCGTCAATAGCGGCCCCTTGACCAAAGAATCAACCCACAATCTTTTCACCTCCGCTACAGGGTGCGGTAAGCCCCTCATTACGGCTGATCCGCTGTTTCAGACGCTCGACCACTACAACGGACCGACGCCGACTCTACCCATTAGCGGAGCCAGTCCTGCACGCAACCTTGGTGACAATAAAGCGGCCGTCGATGCCGCCGGCAATCCGCTGATATGGGATCAGCGCGGTAATGGTGATCCCCGTTTTGCCGGCGGTTATGTCGATATCGGTGCGTTTGAGCACCAGTCACAACTCGCCAGTGAATTTGTTGTTGACACCCTGGTAGACACCGGTCTGCGTGGCTGCACCAAGACCGGCACCGCGAACTGCCCGCTGCGCGCCGCCGTGGAGCTGAGCATCGCCGGACGGCACATGGTTCCAGTCCGGTTCGATCCCGGAATATTTACCGAGCCGCAGGTACTTGAACTGACCACCATTCCAGCCGGCGCCGATTTGCGGGAATTGGTCTTCGACGGTGTGGATTCCGGCGGAATTACGATCATCGTACCGCAGGCCGTACCCTGGCATGGAACCAATGGCGTCACAATTAAAGTAGATACATCTGTTACGAAATCCGTGCCATAAGACGAGAGCCATACTGACATTACACAATCGACCCCACGCACGTGGGTCTGGAAGCGGCTTGCTGCAAAAAACGATTCCGCGAGGCAGTACACTACCGTCTTGGCACTCTGTTTGCGTGTTGCATATATGTGAGCAAGGCAATGATGTCGCTATTGCCAAAAACTTCTTCCATGAACAGTCCCGGAAACAGGTGTTGCAAAATCATTCAATTTAAGCCGATTTGCTAAAAAGTTATGATTCTACATTTGGCCGGGTAATGTCCGAAGTTGTGAAAACGTGCCTGGTGTGGTGTGACAATCGTCCTGGGTCAGAGCAAGATTTACCTCACTTAACCTGGTCAGCCTCTCTTTAGCCCGGATAATTGACCAAGGATCCGGAATTTGCTTTGTCACTGGCGAATTCGAAGTCAAATGCGCTGCAAAACCGGATAGGACAAACTGTAATTTTTGCAAAAGGCCGAAAATGCCTGTATCACCATGAAATAAATGGACATTTTTCATTTACTCGTCCGCCTTGGTGAAATATTCGGGTTAGGGAAAATGCAAGACAGACACTTTAGATCCCGCCTGGCTCTATGCATCGGCGCGGGTCGTATATGGAGTGTGGTTACCAAGCACAATAAAAACGGGGCGTCTGTTGACGCCCCGCAAGTTATTCCGATCAGAGAAGCAGAGGCGGAGCGCCGAAGCACTCCGCCAACTGTTCAATTACGGATCAGGAGTGAAGATAGTTACATCGTTCTTGTTTGCCAAGTTGCAGGCACTTGGGCTGCCGGCAGGACCCGGTAACTTCGCAACGCCGTTGAACACGTCGGAGTCGCCCAAATCACGAGAATGACAGACCTCACTGTTGTTCCAGTCGTCGATGATACCGCCCCAGTAGCTGTAATCGCCACCGTTGATGCAGACATCATTGGCCGCTGCCCAATCTGCGCCTATGCTGACGCCGGTGCAGTCAGCGCCACCGCCACTGATCACGCAGTTAAGCGCTGCAGCAGTAAGATGGCGTGCCAACTGGAGACGTTGTTCTCCTTTCGGGGAAACACAGATGGCCTCGGTAGATGACTGGTTGTCCGGCACGAGCGTGTTGGTGATATCTTCACCACAGACCACGATCGTTCCGCCAGCAGCGTCTATTACCATTTGTGCCAGGTTTGTGGAACCCTTCTTCTCGGTGCCCGCATGGGTACCCCAGAATCCCGGAGTCCGGCAGATTTCATCAACCGTGACAACCTCGCAGTCAGCCGTCGCTTCATCATTGACAGAATTGTCAAAGCCTGCGATCGGGCAATCGACTGTGGCCGTATTGGAAATGACAGGCGCATCGCTTGCCTCAACGGTACGGCTGGCATTAAGTGTCTCAGTGCCGCCTGCAGCTACCGTTACCGCTTCGTCCGTTAAGCCGGCGGTCGGGTCATTGACCAGGCAATCGAGGTCGATATCACCGGTATTGTTAACGGTGATCGCCCAATCGATGGTTTCGCCAGGCGAAACCGGATCCGGACGGCATTCCTTGACCAGGTCTACCGACGGATTGATCAAGTCCACGCTGTGGCCGTCACTGTCGCTGGCCGTGTTGTCAAACCCAACCACATCACAGGTGATGGTGGCGGTGTTGAGCAACGGATCGGGATCGCCGACCTGGACGGTGTACGGGAAGTCGCGGGTAACGCCTGCGGTGAACTCACCGAGGTCTCCACCCAGTAACGGATCGCTACCGGTGCAGGTACCCAGGGCGCCGCCGACACTGGTGTCGGTGAAGCCGATGGTATAGGTGATCTCATCACCCACCTTGGCGCTTTCCGGACCGCTCTTGGTGACATCGATCGACGGTGCGATCAAGTCGACGCTGTGGCCGTCACTGTCGCTGGCCGTGTTGTCAAACCCAACCACATCACAAGTGATGGTGGCGGTATTGACCAACGGATTGGGGTCGTCTCCCTGGACGGTGTACGGGAAGTCGCGGGTAACGCCTGCGGTGAACTCGCCGAGGTCTCCACCCAGCATCGGGTCGTTACCGGTGCAGGTACCCAGGGCGCCGCCGACACTGGTGTCGGTGAAGCCGATGGTATAGGTGATCTCATCACCCACCTTGGCCTGGGCCGGACCGGTCTTGGTGACATCGATCGACGGTCCGATCAAGTCGACGCTGTGGCCGTCACTGTCGCTGGCCGTGTTGTCAAACCCAACCACATCACAGGTGATGGTGGCGGTATTGACCAACGGATTGGGGTCGTCTCCCTGGACGGTGTACGGGAAGTCGCGGGTCACACCTGCGGTGAACACACCGAGGTCTCCACCCAGCATCGGGTCGTTACCGGTGCAGGTACCCAGGGCGCCGCCGACACTGGTGTCGGTGAAGCCGATGGTATAGGTGATCTCATCACCCACCTTGGCCTGGGCCGGACCGGTCTTGGTGACATCGATCGACGGTGCGATCAAGTCGACGCTGTGGCCGTCACTGTCGCTGGCCGTGTTGTCAAACCCAACCACATCACAGGTGATGGTGGCGGTGTTGACCAACGGATCGGGATCGCCGACCTGGACGGTGTACGGGAAGTCGCGGGTCACACCTGCGGTGAACTCACCGAGGTCTCCACCCAGCATCGGGTCGTTACCGGTGCAGGTACCCAGGGCGCCGCCGACACTGGTGTCGGTGAAGCCGATGGTATAGGTGATCTCATCACCCACCTTGGCGCTTTCCGGACCGCTCTTGGTGACATCGATCGACGGTGCGATCAAGTCGACGCTGTGGCCGTCACTGTCGCTGGCCGTGTTGTCAAACCCAACCACATCACAGGTGATGGTGGCGGTGTTGAGCAACGGATCGGGATCGCCGACCTGGACGGTGTACGGGAAGTCGCGGGTAACGCCTGCGGTGAACACACCGAGGTCTCCACCCAGCATCGGGTCGTTACCGGTGCAGGTACCCAGGGCGCCGCCGACACTGGTGTCGGTGAAGCCGATGGTATAGGTGATCTCATCACCCACCTTGGCCTGGGCCGGACCGGTCTTGGTGACATCGATCGACGGTGCGATCAAGTCGACGCTGTGGCCGTCACTGTCGCTGGCCGTGTTGTCAAACCCAACCACATCACAGGTGATGGTGGCGGTGTTGAGCAACGGATCGGGATCGCCGACCTGGACGGTGTACGGGAAGTCGCGGGTAACGCCTGCGGTGAACACACCGAGGTCTCCACCCAGCATCGGGTCGTTACCGGTGCAGGTACCCAGGGCGCCGCCGACACTGGTGTCGGTGAAGCCGATGGTGTAGGTGATCTCATCACCCACCTTGGCCTGGGCCGGACCGGTCTTGGTGACATCGATCGACGGTGCGATCAAGTCGACGCTGTGGCCGTCACTGTCGCTGGCCGTGTTGTCAAACCCAACCACATCACAGGTGATGGTGGCGGTGTTGACCAACGGATCGGGATCGCCGACCTGGACGGTGTACGGGAAGTCGCGGGTCACACCTGCGGTGAACACACCGAGGTCTCCACCCAGCATCGGGTCGTTACCGGTGCAGGTACCCAGGGCGCCGCCGACACTGGTGTCGGTGAAGCCGATGGTATAGGTGATCTCATCACCCACCTTGGCCTGGGCCGGACCGGTCTTGGTGACATCGATCGACGGTGCGATCAAGTCGACGCTGTGGCCGTCACTGTTTTCGACAATATTGTCAAACCCAACCACACCACAGGTGATGGTGGCAGTGTTGAGCAACGGATCGGGGTCACCGACCTGGACGGTGTACGGGAAGTCGCGGGTCACACCTGCGGTGAACTCACCGAGGTCTCCACCGAGCAATGGATCGTTACCGGTGCAGTTTTCAAACCCGGGGAAACCGGTGCCGGTGGTCGTGTCGGTAAAGCCGATGGTGTAGGTGATCTCATCACCCACCTTGGCCTGGGCCGGACCGGTCTTGGTGACATCGAGCGACGGTGCGAACAAGGATACCGCCGCACCGAACTGTTGCTGTTGCGGGAGGGGATTACATCCAACCGGCTGTAAATTACACCCGTCCTGGACGATGACGTTGCCCTGGTCGAGCAGGGGGTCGGTTGAACCATCAGGTACCGTATACTCGGACTCAACCATTATGGAGAGATTGGAACCGTTAGGAATGGCGGCTAAGCCGGGTATCACACAAGGAAAGATCAAACCGATCGGTGCAGCAGGACTCACAGCCGCCGGCACACATGTTACACCAGCATCCACTGCGACAATCGGCAGATTGCCAACTGCGGGGTTGCGGAATGGAACCGGCGCAGAGATCAAATCCCAGAATTCATTGACCGAAAGACTATCCCCCCATTCGTCCCGATTGGTTACCGACAGTGTACAAACCGCTAAATCGCCGACTTTGGTTGCGTTCGGACAGCTTTTGCCCACACCAACGGCATGATTCTGCGCCATGGCCGGCATGGAAAACATGACCGCTGCCATAAAAGCGCATAGAAACCCCAGTTGCCTGGGTAAGTACGCAAAATTGCGCTTATTTCTCATTTCATTACTCCTAACAATTGGCCTCACCGGCCGTTCCCCACCACACGCCCATCGTGTGCTGGCATTCGACTGAACCGAGATTCAACTTCCAATTGTTAAAAGTGACTTGCCTTCCTGGCCAACGATGCTCAGATTTTTAAAACTGATCCTTACATACATTTTTAAGCTCGATTCGCCTAAAATATTTGGAGAGTATCCTGAAGCAAAGCACAAACAAGACTCTCTCATGTTCAATGAGAAAACATCCTTGTTTGTTTTGATATAACCCCTTGAGTCGTCCTGACCGCGGCCGGAATCCGGGCTTGTCCGAATGGACCGGCCGACACTCATTGCATTGGCGGCATGAAAAACGATAACCTGTAAGAGCCATCCCCCAAAAGTTAGCACCCTACAAAAAAACTTTAATGCTTTCCCCGCCCCATATAGCCAAGATACTCATCAAATACAATTACAACGACTATGCAGATGAGGCTCTTAGCTCTTATTCCCTTATACTATAGTACATTCTCAGACAAATGATACACCCAAAATACAACTATTTAACGAATTTTACAAAGTGTACATATTCCATTGTGAGAATGATGGTGTCCAAAACAAAAGTGCTGACAATTTCCCTGGATAAGCACTTCTATTGATCGGCTATTTACCGGGCCGGCTGCATAATGAAGCTATTTGGGACTAGCCTGTCTCCCCGGTTTCTCCGGGGGTTCATCGTCAATTCTCACCGGAATTGAGTATCCAAATAGCGAATCCTGCCCCCGCACATTCCTGTTGCAGAAAAATCTTGAGTACACTTTAAACCTTACGTAATGCTAATATTAATTTACAAGCTCAGACGCGAGAAGTAAATGGTCATCCTTTGGAAAGTAAAGCGAAAAAAACTTGCCCTGGCCATTGGTATGGCATTGGCCACGGCTGCGGTTTACGCGGATTTTGCGCCCCAGTTGGAGTTATCTGATCTGAACGGCTCCAACGGCATCGTGATCAATGGTGTAAGCACATATGACGAATCAGGAACATCCGTCAGCGCAGCCGGTGATATCAATGGCGATGGCATCGATGACCTGATTATTGGTGCCCCTTATGCCACCAGCGGTGCCGATTATGCCGGCACCAGCTACGTCGTGTTTGGCAGTGCTGGGGGCCTGACCAGTCCCTTGAACCTGTCCGGACTCAATGGCAGCAACGGCTTTGTAATCAATGGGTCGAGTGTCTATGACAATTCAGGCGCCTCGGTCAGTGCAGCCGGCGATATCAATGGCGATGGTATCGACGACCTGGTCATAGGTGCCCCTGGCGCCAGTCCCGCTGAAGCATACTCCGGCATCAGCTACGTGGTATTTGGCAGTGATCAGGCCTGGGCCAGTTCGTTGGATTTGTCCAGCCTCGATGGCAGTAACGGCTTCGCGATCAACGGGGTGAACGTGGATGACGAATCAGGAACATCCGTTAGCGCAGCCGGCGATATCAATGGCGATGGATTCGATGACCTGATCATTGGTGCACCTTATGCCGGCGCCGGCGCCGGCTACGTGGTGTTTGGCAGTGATCAGCCCTGGGCCAGTTCGTTGAATCTGTCCAGCCTCGATGGTAGCAATGGCTTTGTTATCAACGGTGTGAATGTAGGTGATTCCCTGGGAGGATCCGTCAGCGCGGCCGGCGATATCAATGGCGATGGCATCGACGATGTGATCATTGGCGCAATATTTGCCGGCGCCATTGGAAATTATACTGGAGCCAGCTACGTGGTATTTGGCAGTGATCAGGCCTGGGCCAGTTCGCTGAATCTGTCCGGCCTCAACGGCAGTAATGGCTTTGTGATCAGCGGGATAAGTACGGGTGACTATTCCGGAACATCTGTCAGCGCAGCCGGAGATATCAATGTCGACGGCGTGGATGATTTGATCATTGGGGCTTCGCATGCGGACCCTAATGGAGATGATTCCGGTGCCAGCTACGTGGTATTTGGCAGTGATCAGGCCTGGGCCAGTTCGTTGAGCCTGTCCGCACTTGATGGCAACAATGGTTTTGTGATCAATGGGGTAAATGCGGGTGATGAATCAGGAACATCCGTCAGCGCAGCCGGAGATATCAATGCCGACGGCTTCGATGATGTGATCATTGGCGCCTCGCTTGCAGATCCCAATGGAGCTGATTCCGGTGCCAGCTACGTGGTGTTTGGCAGTGATCAGGCCTGGGCTGGTTCGTTGAATCTGTCCGGCCTCAATGGCAGCAATGGTTTTGTGATCAACGGTGTAAGTGCCGGAGATAACTCAGGAACATCTGTCAGCGCAGCCGGTGAAATTAACGGTGACGGCTTTGATGACCTGATTATTGGTTCACCCTATGCCGGTGACAGTGCCGGTGTCAGCTACGTGGTCTTTGGTGTAGGTGAAAAGGGAGACAAAATTTTTGCCGACGGCTTTGAATAATGACAGCAGCCAAAAATAAACTGGTGCTCACCGGTTCACGTCAGTTGGTTAGCTGGTTAACCGAACACCAGATCAGTTTAAGTTTTTCAACCTACCAGGCAGGCAAATTATTTTTTGTCGGATTGTCTGACCGCCAGGAACTATCCGTGTTCGAACGGACCTTTGCACGATGTATGGGTATTGGCCTGGACCCTCGGACACAGGCCTTGTGGGTGGCCAACCTTTATCAAATCTGGCGCTTTGAAAACGCCCTGAAACCAGGTCAATACCACCAGGGGTACGATCGGGTATACGTGCCGCAGGTCGGCTTTACCACCGGGGATGTCGATGCCCATGATATTGCAGTGGATCAGCAAGGTCCTGTTTTTGTAAACACATTGTTCAGTTGTCTGGCCCGGCCCAGTGAACGCTACAGTTTCGAACCCTGTTGGCAACCACCTTTTATCAGCAAGCTGGCTGCAGAAGACCGCTGTCACCTGAATGGTTTGGCCATCAGGGAAGATAAGGCCGCTTATGTGACCTGTGTCAGTCAGACAGACATTAACGAGGGGTGGCGTGAACACCGCAAGGCTGGCGGATTGGTAATGGAAGTTCAATCCAATGAGATTGTTGCGGACGGGTTGTCCATGCCTCATTCGCCCCGCTGGTACAGGGACCGTTTGTGGGTATTGAATTCCGGTCAGGGTGAGTTTGGTTACGTCGATCTGAAAACCGGTGGGTTTGAAGCACTTGCATTCTGCCCCGGGTATTTGAGGGGTATGAGCTTTCATGGAGACTTCGCGGTGGTGGGGTTATCCAAACCACGGCGTCAACAGGATTTTCAGGGTTTGGCGCTGCAACAAAGGCTGGAAAGCAAGAATGTCAAACCGCGTTGTGGTCTTCAGGTGATCAACATCAATACTGGTGACATTGTTCATGAACTGAGAATAGAGGGTGTGGTTGAAGAACTGTACGATGTTTGTGTATTGGCGGACGTCAAACGCCCTATGGCCATAGGGTTTGTGAAGGAAGAAATACGGCATACGTTTTCATTGCCATACCAGTAGTCATCCGGGGATTACCCTGGTGCTTACATAGTGCCCTGGTAATGTTGTATTAACGCCTTCTCGTTTTTACTCAGGCACAATAGGTGGATCCAGACCTTTAGAAAGGCGTGGGTGTCTCGAATGGCGCTAAGTTAAGGGTGTTTATCATTTGGACCATTAATGACTTAACCCATATTTGAAGCGGAATTGGCCACTGTAGATATCCTGCAAAAATGGCTTAACTTAGCGCCATTCGTGGGTGTCTCGACTTTCGTCCTCTAGGAGCCTGTCGGGTTTGACCGATCATAGCGAGGGGAAGCCGATTTGAGTCAGATTTTTCGATCTTTTAAGGAGAATAGCACCGCTATTTGACGCAAAAGAACGGGAAATCTGGCCAAACTCGGCTTTTCCGCAGTAGGTCATGTTAAATCCGACAAGCTCCTAGTCGGCTTTCGTCTGCTTTCCCGTTTCGGCTTTCTTACTGTAACGCCAACTGGCACTCATTAATATGAGCGGTCGCCACTGCGCGGCACTTTTCTGTTGGCGTGCTGGTAAACGATTGCCTTGCAAAACCAATCCGGATACCGGGCTTTTTTTAAAACTTGTGACCACCCCCCAGCACACGCCGTGTTGGCTTGAACATGGGTTTATCGTACCGTTCAGCCAGCATTTCCAGATTGTCAATCAAATCGAGCTTTGAAATCTGCCGCCCCAGCGATATGGGTCCAAAAGGCATTCCGGACGAGTTGACCAACGCGATATCCACTTCCTCCATGGTATCGACCACGCCCTCCTGGATCAGCTTTGTTGCTTCGTTGATTTGTACGAAAAAGGTCCACAGGAAATTGAATTTTCGCGTTGCCTTGGAAAAATCAATTTTCGGACGCTCGCCATTGGTCCACTCGAAGTAACCCTGGCCTGTCTTCTTGCCCAGCTTGCCCGCTTCGACCATTTTCAGAAGGTGGGCAGGCGGTCCGTAGTCCGGGCCCAGGGTTTGCGCAAAGTAACGGCTGACATTGACCGCCACGTCAACACCGACGTAATCGGTGAGTTCGCAAGGCCCCATGGCAGAGCCCATCTGGCGCACAAATGCGTCGAGCGCCTCGGGTTCGACTTCACCACGCTCAAGGACTTCTCCAATCAGCACCGCCGGCGCCTGGTTGACACGGTTGGCGATGAATCCGGGTCTGTCCCGCTTGACATAAACCCCAACCTTTTTTTCCCTTGCGGCAAAAGCCATGCCGATTTGCATGGTTTCATCTGAGGTCTTTTCCGCCTTGATCACCTCTACCAGGCGCATCAGGACTGCCGGGTTAAAATAGTGCAGGCCCAGCACCTTTTCCGGCCGATTGGTGGCCTGTGCGATCTCCGTGATGCTCATGGTCGACGTATTCGACGCCAGCAATGCATGCGCCGGTGCCAGCTTATCGATATCTGCAAACACTTTCTGCTTGAGATCCATGACCTCCGGAATCGCCTCGATGACCAGGTCGGCGTTACCGACCGCTTCGGCCAGGTCGGTCGTGGTGGTCAGCAGCTTGCCCCGTATTGAAGAATCGAGTTCGGGTGGAATCTTGCCCTTGCTGGTCAGCAGGTCCAGGCTGTCAAAAATCCGTTTTTTACCCAATTCAACAAATTCATCCTTGATGTCGTAAAGGTTGACTTTGTAACCGGCGAGTAACGCCACTTCGGCAATGCCATGTCCCATGTCACCGGCGCCGATCATTGCAACTGTTTTAATGTCGTTGATGTTCATTGCTGGCTCCTCAATTCGCTTCGTTTTCGATGATCATGGCCACACCCTGGCCGCCACCTACGCACATGGTCGCACAGCCATAGCGGCCACCTTCCTGCTTGAGAATACGTGCAAGCGTTCCGACCAGCCTTCCGCCGGTCGCCCCCAGTGGATGACCGATTGCGATGCCACCTCCCTTGACATTGACCTTTTCAGGATCGATACCGAGCTCTTTGATGGCGTAAAGGGCGACTACGGCAAAGGCTTCGTTGATTTCCCAATAGTCGATGTCCGAAGCTTCCAGCCCGGCGGCCTTGAGCGCCCGTAAGGTTGAAGGTACCGGGCCTGTACCCATGATGTTGGGTTCGACACCCGCGAAACCGATGGAGACTATCTTCGCGAGTGGTGTAATACCCTTCGCCTTTGCGGTTTCCCTGCTCATCAGGACCAGGGCACTGGCTCCTGCATTCAAAGGTGAAGCATTGCCGGCATGAATCGTACCGTTTTTCTTGAAAGCTGGCCGCAGTTTGGCCATATCCTCTGCCGTCGCATCGGATCGCACGGCCTGATCCGTATCGACTGTCATAACAGAGCCATCAGCCTGGAGTACGTCCACGGGTAATATTTCGCCGTCAAAAAAACCTTCCTGCCGGGCCTTGTAAGCCAATTGATGCGAACGGGCGCCCCAGGCATCCATATCCTCACGCCGATAGCCCATTGCTGCGATTTTCTCTGCGGTCAGACCCATGTTCATTGCTGTCATAAAGTCCCAATGGAGCAAAGAAGGTTCGGTGAAGAGTCTTAGATTCAGGTCAATCTTGCCATCACCACCCATCGGGATACGGCCCATGTGTTCCATGCCTCCGCACATGACGACATCGGCAAAACCCTGGGCGATTTCCATAAAGCCGATCTGCAGTGCCGCCATAGTTGAGCCACACTGCTCGTCTACCTGTTTGCATGAGGTACGTTTGTCGAGATTGGCCAGCAGGGTGGGTACACGTCCGCCGATCGAGTAGTTTTCTCCAACAGCCTGGGCGCAACCGACTATAAAATCATCGATATCTGCGGCTTCCAGACCGGCGCGGCTGATGGCTTCGGGCAACAGCTTTGCCAACAGATCATCCGTACGTATTTTGAAGAGCCAATCGCGCCCCGGATCATTCGGACGGCAACGGGACTGGGCGGATCGAACGTAGCTTGCAATGACGACGTCTCGCATTTCAGGTACTCCATCGGGGGCTCAAAATCATCCGTTGATTTTATCTCAATACGCCTGCGTATGGAAGATTCACAGCAATAAGGGAGCAGAGTCCTCTTATTGCATATAGGTCTTGAATTAAGGAGAAGGCGTGAACGAAGCAAGACATTCGTCCATGGCGCAAATAACGCGGTGACGATGCTATTGGGTTAATTCGTGGGGCGACCCCGATTCAACAGCTGACACAACATTCATCGGGTCAGCTTTTGCCACGGGCATCGAGAATGCCCGTGACATGGTGAAGACAGATTTCTAAGCAGTCTTGTTTCTGCGTTTGCGCTGAAACTGCGCCAGGCCAATTAAAGCTACTAAAGATACCAGGATCACCAGGGTCCACACATTAAGCATTGGAACCGGGGCCAGGGTGGAGACGGAGGCATCTGCGCCTGCGGCAATCGCGAGATCCGGTGTAGTTTCATAAGCCCAGGCCAGTACACTTTGATCTGTTGTTCCTTCTTCAATCTGCACCCAGCCATAATGTATCTGGCCGTTTAATTCGAATCTCAAACCGAAATAAGCCGTTTCGGGTGGAATCATGGTGCCGTCATAATCAGTGGTTCCGACATAGGAATCTGTTGAACTCCAGTTACTGCTCACATCTATCAGCGTGCCTGGTAATAATTTCTCACCACCGCTGGTTGCGCCGACCCTGATCATGGCAGCGACCCCGTCAAAATGGAAATCACCATGACCAGAGAGATAAAAGTCCCCTATTGCACCAAGCGTGGTCGTTGATGTATCACTTGATTGCATATCCCAGTACAGGTCAGTGTTCTGCGAGACTGTGGAAACGCCTGAAGGTGTAAAACTGACAACATCAGCGTATGCAGATGAAACAAGAAAAACAGATGCAAGTAAACCAATATACTTTGTTTTGATATTCACGTTATTTCCCTTTTTAATGGCACAAGTCAGTATTGAATGGCCACCCATTTAAAGCAGAACGAATTTACTATTATTGCCCGATTTTAATTGTTTTAAGCTGTGGTGTACCTTGACTTGAATCAATTGTGTTGTTGATCCGGTTCGCTGATTGAAATAGGTCAGGATGTCCAACGCATTTCCCATACGATTCAGTGTGCCCAAGCGGGCCTGCAGTAATGACAAATCAAACGTCCCCTGTTTCGTCTCAGGTCAATCGTTCATCCAGTTCAACAAACTTTTTAGCCACCGGGCAGAGTTCAATTCCAGACCAGTGATAAAAGAGCAGCGACTGACAAATATGGTCAGTTTCTCCTAATTAATTTAGAAGTCAGGTAAAACCGAGAAAAAATCGATCGTAACTAAATTTTCTAACATATTGTATATAATGGAAATAATATCAATTTTATTTATATGGCATATTGTTTGCATTATAAAACATGTACCAGCTAAGGTTCATTGTTGAAACCAAGGGGATTCAGAACGATAGCTGGAGTTGATACTCTCAGGGATGAAAGGGGAAGTATCAAGAAGACAAGTTCAGGCGATCCACCAAGTCTGACCCCCAGGGACGGGGACCCCCAGGGACGGGGGTTTCCAGGGAGGGTCACAAAATTGTCAATAATTACGAGATGATGAAAGACTCTTCATTGCTGATGATGTACGTGTCACCATTGTGAATTTGCGGCGTCCAGAATCTTGTTGGCACTTTTTCTCCTGACTTTTCTTCAGTTGTGGGTGTCCTGACTTTTTTTCTCCTGACTTTTTCCCGTCCTGACTTTTTGACTTTTTCTGACTTCCACTGACTTCTCCTACTTTTGCTACCTGATGGGTATGGGTGTCCTGACTTTTCGCTTATACTTTTAGCGACGGCGACGACTGCTTTCCAGGTCTGCGTCCTGATCAAACCGTAAAACGACATGACAGCAACCGACAAACGTCCATGGTCACTCTCACAACTGCACTTGCTGCTGACTGGTGAGTGCGGATACGAGTGCGATCACTGTTTTGTCTGGAGCGGACCGGGGCAGGGCAACACCATGAGCCGGGAAGTCGTCGAGCACATCCTGGACCAGGCTGAAGAACTTGGTACTATCGAGTGGATCTACTTTGAGGGAGGCGAGCCGTTTCTGTTTTTTGAATTACTGTTGTGGGGGGTTCGGCAGGCATACCAGCGCGGTTTTCGGGTCGGCATGGTCAGCAATGCCTACTGGGCCGAGGATAAGGAAAAGACTCTGGAAAAGCTGCGCCCGTTTGCCGGTCTCGTCGAGGATCTGTCAATCAGCGATGATGCCTATCACGGCTGCGGCGAGGCGCCCGGGAATACGAGCATTGCCCGGCAGGTAGCCAGGGAGCTCGGTATCCCGGTTGATTTTATCAGCGTCAGCGGGCCGGATAGTGCGGGTTCACGTGACGTGAACCCGCCGTTAAGCGCAGATGAAGTGACGGTTTGCTTCCGTGGTCGCGCGGTCGAGAAGCTCGCGCCGCTGGTTCGGCATCAGCCATGGGACGTGTTCACCACCTGCCCGTGGGAAGACCTGCGCCAGCCATCACGTGTGCATGTCGATTCAAAGGGCAACCTGCATATCTGCCAGGGGCTATCGATTGGTAACCTCCTCACCGATCCCCTGGCGCAGATCATGGGTAACTACGATCCTGACGCTCACCCGGTTATCGGTCCGCTGCTCAAGGGCGGTCCGGCAGCATTGGTCAAGCAGTTTGGACTCGACCACGAGCACGAATACGCCGACGCCTGTCACCTGTGCTACCTGTCACGGCGTAAACTCCGGGGAATGTTCCCGGGTATTCTGACACCAGGTCAAATGTATGGGGCGACTAAATAAGCCAGGCGCACCCGTAGCCCTGCTACGGTTTTCAGTCCAGCCCGGCGCCCAGCCACGCCTACGCCATCTTCCGGGATACTGATGCAATGTTCGGGTTGGTTTCCTCCAAAGCAACGCAATGCTTTTTCTGTTGGAGCGATCAGGACAACCATCACACCATATTTTAAAAGAGATGGGCGGCCTCACTTTTTTCACTTTTTGTTGCCTCACTTTTTTGTCACTTTTCTTTGCCGCAAGCCACCAACGTAGCTTTTGGATCGTTCGGAGATTTCAAGAACGCGTCCAAGCGCTATGCGATCTGCCGAAATCCACCCAAGCGCCTGCCGGGCATCAGGTATAAAAGCCGCTTACTTTTGGGTGGTTCTTCTTTAGGGCCAACTTGACATGTACGGACGAATCACCAATCACCTTTGTCACCGCACCATTGTCTGCGGCGCTAAAGGGAAACAAGGGTGGAGTCAAAAAGGTCATCTAATATTGTAATTATACTGTACAGGAAGTTATTCAGAGCTATATAATATGATTTTAAACATATACAAAAACTATACATTTAAGATTTTTATCGATTTATCATAAGGTCAATTGCGTCCTTGTTCCGGCTAGGCTCTCAGCCCGATATGGTTCAGGCGCTGGCAAATCGAAGGTGAAAGGCCAAAGACGACCACGGAGCCACTGCTGCATGAAAAAGTACATCAAAATTATTTTTCCGGTAGGCATCATCGGTCTGTTGCTTGGCCTGGCGATGATCATACAATCCAACCCGCCGGAGCCGCCGAAAAGGTTCGCACCTGCCGAGCGTGCAATGGTTGTAGCGGTCAAGCCCGTGCAATTTCAAAGCTATCCAATTGAGTTAGAGAGTTATGGTTCCGTACAGCCCCGAACCCAGACAACACTGACCGCACAGGTTTCCGGGCAGATTGTTTATGTCAATCCGAACATCCGTGACGGTGGGTTCTTCGACAAGGGCGATATTCTGGTTGCAATCGATTCCCGCGATTATGAAGCCAACGTACGAATTGCGGAAGCGGGTTTGATGGATGCTCGCCAGACGCTTGCTGACGCCGTAGCGAGGAGTAAGCAGGCGCGGGAAGATTGGGGAATGCTGGGCAACGAGGGTGAACCGCCCGAACTGGTGTTACGGCTACCCCAGTTGGAAGCTGCCCGAGCCGGGGTCATATCCGCTCAGGCAAGCCTGCAGAAAGCAGAGCTTGCCCTGGAGCGCACGAACATCGTTGCGCCGTTTGCCGGTCGCGTGTTGCAGAAGAATGCCGATATTGGTCAGGTCGTTTCATCCAACTCAGAAATCGCAGATATCTATGCAACAGACTACGTGGAGGTTCGTCTGCCCATCAGGAACAGGGACCTGAAGTATATCGATTTACCTGAGATCTACAGCGATGTTGTAGCTCCCAACGCGGGAATTGATACACGAATTGTTTCTGACCTTATTGGACGCACCGTTTGGGATGCCACGCTGGTTCGCACCGAAGGTGCCATCGACCAGTCTGCACGCCAACTTCATGTCATTGCGCAAATCAACGATCCGTTCTCTAAAAATGCTGAAGAGCGGCCCCAACTCAAGATTGGTCAATACGTCACGGCCTTGCTCAGTGGCCACACCCTGCAGGATGTGCTGGTCATTCCTAATTCCGCGATTTACCAGGGTAGCTATGTTTATGTCGTTGAGGACGGGGTTCTGCAGCGGCGTAGTGTCGAAATTGCCTGGCAGAATGACCATGACGCGATCATTGAACAAGGGCTTGTCAACGGAGATATTCTGGTGACGACAACACTGGGCCAGGTCACTTCAGGTGTGCGCGTATCCACCGTCCCGGATGAAACAATAGCCGCGACAAAAGCTGCAGTTGCTGACACTCCTGTGGCTGGAGAGGGCTAATGATAGCCTGGTTTGCAAGGAACTCGGTCGCCGCCAATTTGCTCATGCTATCGATCGTCATCGGCGGACTTATTGCCTTGAATCATTGGGTCAGGCTGGAAGCATTTCCGCCATTCGATGTCGATACCATATCCGTTTCGGTAGCACTGCGCGGTGCCAGTCCGGAAGATATTGAACTTGGTGCGGCGGTACGAATCGAGGAGGCGATCAAGGACATAGAGGGCATCGACCGCATTGTGTCCAGGTCTGTTGAGGGAAGTACCCGGGTGCTGATCGAGGTGGACCCGGATTACGACCCGCTCAACTTGCTCGATACGGTGAAAAGCAGGATTGACGCCATAAATACCTTTCCGCTCGATGCGGAAAAGCCCATCGTCAGCCTGGTCGAACGCCGCTTTGCGGTCATCAATGTGGTCATTTCGGGGAGCCAGGCCGAGGAGGAAATCCGCCGCTTTGGCGAACAGGTTCGCGAAGAGTTGTTGATGCTGGATGACGTGTCCTACGTCGAGCTTGATTCGGCCCGCAGATACGAGATTGCCATCGAAGCATCAGCGGATCGCCTGCGCGAATATGATCTGAGTCTTGCACAGATTGCACAGGCGGTTCGTCAGAGTTCAGTGGACCTGTCAGCGGGAAATGTCAGGACGCTTGGGGGGGATGTTCTTATCCGTTCAAAAGGCCAGGCCTATCGGCGCTCCGACTTTGAATCCATTGTTGTCAAGTCAAACCCCGATGGCACGATCGTACGTATCGGCGACCTGGCCGAGGTTCGGGACGGATTCGAGGAAGACTCGATCAGTACCCGCTTTAATGGTCAGGAAGCCGTGTTTCTGGATATTTCCCGTACGGGAAACCAGAGTGCGCTGCGCATATCCCGCGAGGTCAAGAATTACATTGAGTCGCGCCAGGAAAGCCTCCCTGTGGGAATCGAGCTGAGTTATTGGGACGATGATGCACAGGTACTTAAAAACCGCCTGGGAATCCTTACCAAGAGTGCCCTCCAGGGCGGTGTGCTGGTAATTCTATTGCTGGCCCTCTTTCTGCGGCCAGCGATTGCAGTGTGGGTTTTTATCGGCATTCCCATCAGTTTTCTGGGTGCTTTCATATTGATGAGTGTGTTCGATATCAGTTTGAACATGATGAGTGCATTTGGCTTCATCATTGTGCTTGGTATTGTCGTCGATGACGCCATCGTCACGGGGGAAAACGTCTACAAACACCTGCAACTCGGTGGTGACGGTTTGCAGGCGGCCATTGAGGGAACCGAGGAGGTTGCCATTCCAGTGACCTTCGGTATTCTGACAACCATCGTTGCCTTTGTGCCGCTGATGTTTATCGAGGGCTTCCTGGGGACCTGGTATTCGCCGGTCGCCATGGTCGTGATCCCCGTGCTGCTGTTTTCCCTGGTTGAGTCAAAGTTGATTCTGCCGGCGCACCTGGCCAAGATCAAGCCCCGGCCCGCAGGCGCTCAGGCAACCGGTTTTACCGCATGGCAAAGGCGGGTCGCTGAAAAGCTCGAACACGTTATTCTGGATTATTATCAGCCGTTTCTGAAATTCGCGCTGCGTCATCGCTGGTCAACCCTGGCTACTTTTACGGGTGTATTGATCGTGATGCTGACGCTGGTTACCAGCGGCTGGACCCGCTTTGTATTTTTCCCCTCGGTGGAATCGGAAACCGCCACCGCGGTTCTCGAAATGCCGGTGGGCACACCTTTTAACGTTACATCACGTCATGCGGAAAGAATTTTCAAGGCCGCCCGGGTGCTGCAGGATAAATATGCCGATGAAGCGGAAGGCGCTGGCATGATCACCAACATTTTATCAACTGTAGGTTCAATACGCGGCAACAACGGACCTCATCTGGCCCAGGTTCGCTTCGAAACCGCGCCGCGGGAAACCCGCACCACCGATCTGACCGTGACCCAGTTGATCAATGAATGGCGCGAACTGGTCGGGCCGGTTCCCGGCGCGGTGAATGTCAATTTTCGCGCGTCCTGGTTCCGACCCGGCGAACCGATTGATGTCCAGTTTAGTGGTAACTCGCTGGGCGAACTCAGTTCAGCGGCGGATTCGCTCAAGGAGCGCCTGGCCACTTACCCGGCGATTTTTGATATCACCGACAGTTTGTCAGATGGCAAACAGGAACTACAGATCGAGCTGCGGCCCCAGGGCCACTTGTTGGGTCTGACGAGAACCGATATCGTTCAACAGGTTGGACAGGCTTTCAGGGGCTTTGAGGCGCAACGTGTTCAGCGCGGTCGCGACGATATCAGGGTGTTGGTGCGCTTTCCGATCGAGGAACGGGGAACCCTTTCATCGCTGAACGAAATGCTCATTACGACACCCAGCGGGAGCCGGATTCCGTTGGCCAATGTAGCCGTACTGGTTCCCGGAAAAGGGCCTTCCCAGATCACCCGGATTGATGGCTACAGGGTGCTGAATGTCACCGCGGATGTCGATAAGGAAGAAGCCAACATGGTGGTCATGCAGGCCGAGTTGCGTGACTATATCAATGGAATGCTCACACGGTATCCCGGTATTTCGTACGAAATGGAAGGGGAACAAAGGCAACAAAGGGAGTCCTTCGGCAGCTTGATGGTTGGTTGGCCACTGCTGATGTTTACCATTTACATTTTACTTGCATTGCCGCTGAAGTCCTACATTCAGCCTTTTATCGTAATGTCGGTGATACCGTTCGGTCGAGCGGCCAGGGGCGGCAAAGACAAGCCGCCCTGTGCGTGGCGGTGGACAAGCTGGGGGCGCCTCGTCGGCGCCCCCAATCCGCGTCGGGGTATGATCACATGCCGGGCGTTGATTTCGGCCTTCCAGGTGGCTTCGACCTCGCTGACGACCTTCCGGGCATCGGCACGTAGTCGAGCGCTTCGGCCATCTTGCCGCCGTTCTTGTAGCACCAGGCGAAGAACTTCAGCGCCTGGCGCCGACGCCTTCGGATCCTTCGGCTTCTTGTACATCAGGATCCAGGTGGCGGTGGTCATCGGCCAGGACTTGGCGCCGGGCTGGTTGGCGAGGATGACGCCGAAGCCGGGCTTGGACTTCCAGTCGGCGCCCGCGGCGGCGGCCTGGAACGCGGCCGAGGTCGGCGCGACGACGTTGCCGTCCTTGTTCTTCATCTTGGTGTAGGTCAGCTTGTTCTGCAGCGCGTAGGCATACTCGACGTAGCCGATCGAGTTCTTGGTGTTGCCGACGTTGTTGGCGACGCCTTCGTTGCCCTTGGCGCCGATGCCGACCGGCCACTCAACCGACGTGTTGGTGCCGACCTTCGACTTCCAGTCGGCGCAAACGTCCGCCAGGTAGTAGGTGAAGTTGAAGGTGGTGCCCGACCCGTCCGAGCGATGCACGACGGCGATCGCCGCGTTCGGCAGCTTGGCGTTGGGGTTGAGCTTCTTCAGCGCGGCGTCGTTCCACTTCTTGATCTCGCCCATGAAGATCTTGGCCAGCGTCGGGCCGTCGATCGTGAGCTCGCCGGCCTTGATGCCGGGAACGTTGACGACCGGCACGATGCCGCCCATCACCATCGGGAACTGCACGAGGCCGTACTTGTCGAGCTCCTTGCCCGGACGCGGCGCATCGGAGGCGCCGAAGGTGACGGTCTTGGCGTGAATCTGCTTGATGCCGCCGCCGGAACCGATCGACTGATAGTTCAGACCGATGCCGGTCTCCTTCTTATAGGCGTCGGCCCATTTGGCGTAGATCGGATAGGGGAAGGTGGCGCCGGCGCCAGAGATGTTCTCGGCGTGTGCGGGAGCGATGGCGGCAGCAGCGGCAACGAGGCCGACGGCTGCCCATGCGGTCCAATGTTTCACGGGGTTCTCTCCATGTTTGCGGCCGAAAGACGTTCGCGGGCCCTTTGCCCGTGACATGCGCCTTGACTGCCCGTCGGACGGGCGACCGCTGTTGCTCTGAGACGCGCTCCAATGAACTTCGGACGGAGGCTTTTGATTGCGTCAACTCAAGGGTGCTTCCGAAGTCCGCGGGCAGCCTTAGGCGCCGCATGTCACCCTTTTATAAAGCTTCGATGACAGCTAGATGACAAACTAAGTGATTGATTTTTCGGCCAATTCGGATTGAGCGCGCGGATTGCCGGTGTATAAGGGCATATGCATGCAAAAGGTGGCGCCCTGCCCCGGCGTACTCTCGATGGTGAGCCTGCCGCCGTGGCGATTGAGGATGTGCTTGACCAGCGCCAGCCCCAGTCCGGTGCCGCCCTGCTGGCGGCTGTCGGCGATGTCGACGCGGTAGAATCGCTCGGTCAGCCGCGGCAGATGCTCAGGCGCGATGCCGGGACCGTAGTCGCGCACGGCGAGCCGCGCCTCGGGCATGCCGGCGCGGGTCTGGCCGGCAGAGAGCGTGACGTCGACGCGCTTTGCCGGCGGCGCCGTATTTGAGCGCGTTTTCCACCAGGTTCTCGAACGCACGAATCAATTCGTCGCGGTCGCCGAGCACGGTGAGCGGCTCCGCCGGCACCGAGACCTTGATCTCCACCTCGCGGTCGCGCGCCAGCATCTGCAGGCCGTCGATCACCTGGCGCACGATCGGCGCCAGATCGACCGGCGTCGACGGCTGCAGGTGGGCGTTGAGCTCGATGCGCGACAGCGACAGCAGGTCGTCGATCAGCCGCGCCATGCGCGTGGCCTGCGCCTGCATGATTGTCAAAAATTTGTCGCGCGCGGCGCGGTCGTCCTTGGCGCGGCCCTGCAGCGTCTCGATGAAGCCGAGCAGCGCGGCGAGCGGCGTGCGCAATTCGTGGCTGGCATTGGCGACGAAGTCGGCGCGCATCTCCTCGACCCGCCGCAGGGGCGTGAGGTCGTTGAAGGTCATGAGCAGCAGATCGGAGGGACCGCCCTCGCCGCTCGGCAGCCGCACCGGGCAGACGAAAGCCTCGTACCAGCGGTCGCGCGGCACCCGCTCGAAGAATTCCACCCGCTGCGGCTCGCGCCGCCGCGCGGCGCGGCGGATGGCGTTGACCAGCTCCGGCATGCGCAGGCTGATGAGAGCCGGATCGCCGCGGCGCATGGCGGGGGCGAGACCGGCCGCGGCCTCGTTGTAGGCGATCACGCGGCCGTCGCGGTCGAGCACGATGGCCGGGCCCGGCAGGCCGGCGATGAGCGATTCGATCAGCCGGGTCAGCGGATGGTTGGCCGCGCGCCGGCTGTCGACCATGGCGCCGGCGGAATTGCCGCCGCGCGCGCCGCCGCGCAGGATCTGCCAGGCCTCACGCAAACGGCTGGTGAAGCCGGCGCGGCCCGGAAAATCCGTCGCGTTATTGTCGGTCGCCATGGTCAGCCGGCGTCGGTTTTCTCGCGCTCGATCTCGCTGCGGATCGGCTGCGTGACGCTCACTATTCGCGCGTGCGGGCGTTCCGGCAAGGCCGGGGCGCGGCGGGTGGAGAGCCAGAACTCGCGAATGCCGAGGACGGTCACCGCCACCACGAAGGGGCAGAGGTAATAAAGCAGCCGGAACAGCAGCAGCCCGGCGAGCAGGTCTTCCTTGTTGAACTGCCACAGCGCCACCAGCATGGCGGCGTCGAACACGCCCAAGCCGCCGGGCGCGTGGCTGGCAAAGCCCAAGAGCGTCGCCGACACGAAGACCACCAGGAGCGTGACGAAGCCGATATGGGGATCGGCCGGCAGCAGCATCCACATGGCGAGGGTGCAGAAGCCGAGGTCGAACAGGCCGATGACGATCTGCATCAGCGTGGACGGGCCATTCGGCAGCCGCACGGTCCAGCCGCCCTTGCCGAGCTTGCGCGGCGCGCTCCACACCCAGGCGATATAGGAGATAAGGATCGTCAGGATGACCAGCGCGATGCCGCGGTTGACGATACCGGGAAGCTGGGTGATGGGCGCGGCCGCGTGCGGCTCGATGGAGACGCTCAGGCCCAGCACGGTGGCGTTGCCGAGCCAGAAGGTCAGCCCGGCGACGAAGCAGATCTTGGCCACCTCGACGGCATCGAGGCCGTAAGCGAATAGATGCGGTAGCGCACCGCGCCGCCGGTGAAGACGGTGGCGCCGATATTGTGGCCGACCGCATAGCTGGTGAAGCCGGAGAGCGCGGCGATGCGGTACGGGATTTCGCTGCGGCCGATAGTGCGCAGAGCGAACCAGTCATAGAAGGTGAGCGTGAAATAGCCGCCGGCGACGAAGATGGCGGCGGCGGCGATCTGGTGCGGGCGGGTCGCCTTCAGCGCATGCACCACCTCGTGCACGTTGATGTCGCGCAGCATGTGGTACAGCACCACCACGGCGATGCCGATGATGGTGAGGCTGAGCGCCACGCCGATCCGGTTCCAGCCGATCTTTTCCTGGAAAAATTGCGCCACCGGGCGCAGCCAATTGAGCATTCGTCCTCCGGGTCGGCGCGAGGCGGCGCCCGTGCGATGCCGGCCTCGAAACCGCGCGCCTTCACCGAGAGCGCGTGGGGTCACCTAGCAGAACTCCCAGGATCGCGCGAGGGCGGCGGTGGGGGCGGTAAACGGGGCAAACGGCAGGAAATGGGGCCGAAAGGGGGCTGGGCGGGGCGGCCGCCCTCCCTCTTCACCTCCCCCGCCGGGGAGAAGCAGAAGCGACGCTCCCCCCAAACGGAAAACCCCGGCTCGCGCTGCGCGGAGCCGGGGCTGTCCGGGTCGACATGGACGCTTGCGATCAGTCGCAGACCGTGACGCGGCGGATGCGCTTGCCGTACTTCGTCCAGACCACGCGGCGGACGATGTAGCAGTCGCCGTAATAGGCCGGGGCGGCGAAGCGGATGCCGTAACCGCCGTGCCAGCCGTGATGCCAGCCATGGTGCCAGCCGTGATGCCAGCCTTTGGCGGACGCGGTGGTGGGCGAGAGGGCGGCGGCGCCGATGACGGCGGTGGCACCGAGGGCGAGGATGAGCTTGCGGAACATGGCGTTTCTCCTGGGTTCAAAGGGGATGTGCACGTCACATCCTGGCCATGGGTCGCGGGGGGCGCCGGATAGGTTCAAAGGTTTTTTGGGAGTGCAGTCGTCGAGCGGGCTGAAGGGTCCGGGACTGGTTCCCCGCCCCTCACTCGGCGGACGCATAAAAAAGTGCCCGGGTTGCCCCGGGGTGCCTGTTAAGGGCAACCTAGGCCCGAAACGGCGGCGGGCGGGCGGATTCCCCGCAAAATTTCCTCGAATCCGATTGAACCTCGGCTCCGCCGGCCGCGTCCCACTCCTGTGAGCGAACCGATCGGCCTGCGATGCAAACGGCTTCAGACGAGGTTCTGATCGCAAGGATCGCCGGCGGCGACCGGCTCGCCATGCAGGTGCTGTTCGCGCGTCATCACGTGCGCGTCTACCGCTTCATGCTGCGGCTGGTGCGTAACGAGGCGACCGCGGAGGACTTGATCAGCGAGGTGTTCCTCGACGTCTGGCGTAATGCCGGCAAGTTCGAGGGACGCTCGGCGGTCTCCACCTGGATGTTGAGTATCGCGCGCTTCAAGGCGCTGTCGGCGCTGCGCAAGCGCACGGAGGACGAACTGGACGACGAGACGGCGGAGCAGATCGAGGATCACGCTGACGATCCCGAAGTGTCTCTCGCCAAAAAGGACAAGGGCGCGCTCCTGCGGGAATGCCTGAACGCGCTGAGTGCCGAGCACCGGGAAGTCATCGATCTCGTTTACTACCACGAGAAGTCGGTGGAGGAAGTGGCGGGTATCGTCGGCATCCCGGAAGCGACGGTGAAGACGCGCATGTTCTATGCGCGCAAGAAACTCTCGGAGCTCCTGAAGGAGCAAGGGATAGATCGAGGCTGGCCATGAACACGACCAACGAACAGGCGCCTGACGAGATCGAAGAGCTGCTGCCCTGGCACGCGGCGGGAACGCTGAGCCGGCGCGAGGCCGAGCGCGTGGAAGAAGCGCTGGAGCGCGATCCCGAGCTGGCGCGGCGCTACGCGCTGGTGCGCGAGGAGCTCGGCGAAACCATCCATCTCAACGAGTCGCTGGGCGCGCCCTCGACGCGCGCGCTCGATGCGCTGTTCGCCAAGATCGATGCCGAGCCGGCGCGGCGCGCGGCGCCGTCGCTCAATCTCGGCGCGCGCATCGCGGAATTCTTCGGCAGCCTCAGCCCCCGCACGCTCGCCTGGTCGGCGACCGCCGCCGCGCTGGCGATCGTGCTGCAGGCCGGCCTGATCGCCGGCGTGGTGCTGAACAAGCCGACTGCCGGCGGGTATCAGACTGCCTCCGCGCCGGCGACGGCGACGGCACCGGGCGCCCACGCGCTGATCCGCTTTGCCCCGGCGGCAAGCGCGGCCGACATCACCAAGTTCCTGGAAAGCCACAAGATTACCATGACGGGCGGGCCTTCGGCCGGCGGGCTCTACCGGGTGCGCATCGCCGACGGCTCGCTGCCGCAGGCGGAACGCGATAAACTGATCAAGGCGCTGCAAGCGGACAAGGTCGTCAGCTTCATCGCGGCAACGCCATAACGCGGAGGATCACGCCATGCGCGTGCAACGCAACGCCTGCTGGTGGCCGCCGGCCTCGCGGCGCTGAGCTTCGCCGCTTCATCGAGCGCGATCGCGCAGACGATACAATGACGGCGGCGGGATGCAATGCGTACGACGGCGGCGGAGTACCACGGCGGTGGCGACCGCGGCCATCGCGGCGGACACGGCGGTTTCGGCACCGGCGTCGGTGTCGGCATCGCTATCGGCACGATCATCCAGGCCCTGCCCCGCGACGAACGGCCGCCCGGCGGCGGCCGCTTCATCGACGACGGCAGCGTCAACGAGCCGGTCGACCGCCGCCACACGCGCAAGCACAAGAAGCGCACGCCGCCGCGGCGCGCGGCGCAAAACCGCGGCCCGAGCGGCGCGCCGCCGGCGGGCGAGACGCGGCTCATCCCCGACGAGGTGCTGATCGAAGTGCCGAATTCGGTGAACGCGCGGCAGGTCACGGCGCTGCAACGGCGCTTCCGGCTGCAGCGCCTCGAGTCGCAGCGCTTCACGCTGAGCGGCATCACCATGTTCCGCTGGCGCATTCCCGACCGCCGCTCGGTCGCCACGGTGGTGCGCGCGCTGGAGCGGGACCGGGTGGTGGCGACGGCGCAGCCGAACTACGTCTATTCGCTGCAGCAGGACGCGACCAACGCCGTCGAAGGCGATCCCGCGCAATACGAGCTCGCCAAACTGCATCTGCCGCAGGCGCACGGGCTGGCCAAGGGCGACAATGTGCGGGTGGCGGTGATCGATTCCGCCATCGACCTGCAAAGCCCGGAGCTCGCCGGCTCCATCGTCGGCACCTTCGACACGCTGAAGAGCCCCCTCAAACCGCACGCGCACGGCACCTCCATCGCCGGGCTGATCGCGGCGCACGGCAAGCTGGTGGGTGCGGCGCCCGACGCGAAGATTCTGGCGATCCGCGCCTTCGATCCCGGCGGCAAGAGCGGCGCCCAGGGCAGCACGTTCAACATCCTCAAGGGGCTCGACTGGGCGGCGCAGAACCGCGCGCGCATCGTCAACATGAGCTTTGCCGGCCCGCCCGATCCGGCGCTGCATCGCGCCTTGCAGGCTGCGCACAAGCGCGGCATCGCGCTCGTCGCGGCCGCCGGCAATGCCGGGCCGAAATCGCCGCCGCTCTATCCGGCCGCCTACCGGCAAGTGATCGCCGTGTCGGCGACCGACGCGCAGGATCAACTGTTCGCGCAATCGAACCGCGGGCGGCAGGTCGCCCTCGCCGCGCCGGGCCAGGACATTCTGGTGGCGCTGCCGGGCGGCGGGGTCGAGGTGTCGTCGGGCACGTCGTATTCGGCGGCGGAAGTGAGCGGCGTCGCGGCGCTGCTCATCCAGCGCGACGGTACGCTGACGCCCGACAAGCTGCGCAATCTGCTCGAGAAGACCGCGAAGGACCTCGGGCCGAAGGGACGCGACGATCTGTTCGGCGCCGGCCTCGTCAACGCCTACGACGCGCTGACGCTGGGAACCGCGCCGGTGACGGCGCAACAGCTACCGACGGCGAACGTGCCGCTGCCGGTCAGCCGGGTGAGCACGGGCGCGCGCTGATCCGCCCGCTCTTTATTGGCGCAGCCGCGCGCTTTGCCGAAATCCGGCAAAGGCGTGGCCGCGCACATCTTTATGTTGCCGCAACAATTCCGAAAAACCGTCCGCTTCCCTCAATAGAAACCGAATCAATCGGGGGAACGAACCTCCTCTTTTCGAAGGCGCGCATCAGCTCGCGGAGTTCCGCGGGACGGGGAGCTTTGTGCCCATGCGGCGGCTATTCATTCCTGCCTGCCTGTGTTTGGCGACGTGGTCCGGCGCGGTTGGACCGGAGACGCCATGGCCGGTCGAAGCCGCCGCCAGCAGCACCCACGCCAAGAGTAAGACCAAAACGCCAAGCAAAGCGGAAAAGGAACCCGCCGATCATGGCGCGGCGGAAACGACAGGTTCCGCGCCCGCTGAATCGCCGGCGTTTTCGCTTGCGGTCACGCAGAACACGCCTGCGGTCGCGGAGAAGAAACCCGACACGCCGCGCCCGGCGGAACACACCGCTTCAGTGGAGGCGGTGGTGCAGCCAGCGCCAATCCGCCACCCAAACCGCCACAGAAGCCGGTGGTGCATCGCTCGCAACGCGAGATCTGCGACACGCTGGCAAATGCGGCACACTCCAACAATCTGCCGGTGCCGTTCTTCATCCGCCTGCTGTTCCAGGAGAGCCGGTTCGAAGCCGGCGTGGTGAGCCATGCCGGCGCGCAGGGCATCGCGCAGTTCATGCCGGAGACGGCGGCGAGCGTCGGCCTCGACAACCCATTCGATCCGCTGCAGGCGATCCCGGCGGCGGCGCGGCTGTTGCGTGACCTCGCCGACCAGTTCGGCAATCTCGGTCTGGCCGCGGCCGCCTACAATGCGGGGCCCGACCGCGTGCACAAATGGCTCAACAAGCAAAGCGGGCTGCCGGCAGAGACGCTCGGCTATGTCCAGACCATCACCGGACGACCGGCGGAAAGCTGGAAGATCGCCAAGGCGGGACACGGCAGCAATCGGCTGCCCGGGCGGGTGCCGTGCAAGGACGTGTCGGGCCTCTACGCCTTCAACGGCTCGACGCGCATCCCGCTACCACCGAAGGCGCCCGCGCACGCCGCAAAGCCCGCGCCCAAGGTGCAAATTGCAGCGCTCCCGCCGAAAAAGCCCGCCGCGGCCGCCAAGCACCGTAGGCAAGTGGCGTCGGCCGGCAGCCACGCGCAGCGCGGCAAGAAGACGGCGCTGCAACTTGCGGCCCGCAAGCGCGAAAAACGGCCCCGGCATTAGGCGCGGCGTGTTGCAGCGCCGGCGCGCCGGTTGACCCAGGTCATGGCGTTTTTGCCGCCGCTGTGCTTTGATTTTTGCTTGAAACTTCCGGAGGATACGGGCGTTGGTCCCGGCAAGGGCCTGACGCCGCGCCCATTGGGGCGCGGAGGGAACGGCCGAAACCGTAGCGGAGCCGGAATGAGCTTTGGTTTTCGACATCTGTTGCTGGCGGCCGGTGCATTGGGCGTGGCGGCCCTCGTGCCCAGCGCCGGTGTGCGCGCGCAGAGCCCGATGGAATTCTGGCTCCAGCAGGAGCGCCAGCAGGCGCCGCGCTATTACCGTGATGACGGCTGGGGCGACGGCTGGCAGCGCCGCGACCCGGGTTATTTCGAGCCGCGCGGCGGCTATTACGGCCCGCGCAACGGCTACTACGACGAACCGCGGGACCGCTACGAGCCGCAGGTCAGGGTCAAGAGTCCCGACTACCGGGACTATGTTCCCGACACGGTGAAGCCGGTCGCGCTCGACAAAGTCTGCCAGTTCAAACTCGCCTCCAACGCCGAAGCCGGTCCGGTGCCGGCGGCGCCCTCGTTCGCCGCCGCTTGCGCCGTGGCGCCGTCGCTGACGTTGCGCGTGCTGCCGCAGGTGGGCGCGGCCATCAACGACTATTATTCAAATCATCCGCAATTCCTCTGGATCGATGACGGCGCGGTCGACGACAAGGCGCGCGCGGCGATGGCCGCACTGGCCCTCAGCGGACGCTACGGCCTGACGCCGGCGGACTACCGCGTGGCGCTGCCACCGCCCGCGACCGACGACAAGCAAGCCGATCTGAAATCGGCGCTACGCTTCGAACTGACGCTGTCGGCTAAGGTGCTGACCTATGTACTCGATGCCACCCGCGGACGCGTTGATCCCAACCGTATGTCCGATTACTACGACATGCCCCGCAAGAACGTCGATCTGGCCGCGGCCCTGGGCGAGATCGCCAAGGCATCGAACATCGCCGGCTATCTCGACAGCCGCAATCCCGACAATGCCCAGTTCCGCGCGCTGGTCGCCGCCCTGGCAAAAGAGCGCGCGGCGGCGCCGAAAGAGATCATCACCATTCCCGCCGGCACCTTCATCCGGCCGGGCGAGGAAGACCCGGCGCTGGCGCAGGTGATCGCCGCCATCAAGCAGAGCGGCTCGGCGGCGTTGACGGAAAAGCACGCCGATACGCTGGCAGCTTACGACGGCGGCGAGGTCTACGGCGCCAAACTGGTTGCGCTGGTGCGCGACTTCCAGCGCGAGAAGGGCCTCAGCACCGACGGCGTCATCGGCCGCAATACAATCCAAGCAATGAAGCAGTCGACACCTGCCGACCGCATCCAGAAACTGACGCTGGCCATGGAGCGCCTGCGCTGGCTGCCGCGCCAGCTCGGCGCGCGTTACGTGCTGCTCAACGAGCCGGCCTATCAGGTGACCTTCGTCAAGGGCGGCGGCCAGCCGCCGCTGACCATGCGTGCCATCGTCGGCAAGCCGAACCACCAGACTTACTTCTTCGCCGACACCGTCAAGTCTGTCGAATACAACCCCTATTGGAACGTGCCGCGCTCGATCGTCATCAACGAGATGCTGCCGCATCTCTACAACGATCCGTACTATCTCGACCGGCTCGGCTATGAGGTCACCAATGCGCGGGGCAGCAGATATCCTCGGGCGACGTCGATTGGAGCGGTTATGCACGCAAGCGCGTATCGGTCGACGTGCGCCAGCCGCCGGGCCGCGGCAACGCGCTCGGCGTGGTGAAGATCGAATTCCCCAACAAGCACGCTATCTACATGCACGACACGCCGGAGAAGCACCTATTCAAGAACCAACGGCTCGCCTTCAGTCATGGCTGCGTGCGGCTCGAGCACCCGAAGGTGATGGCGGCGGCGCTGCTCGGCAAGCCGGTATCCTACGTCGATGAGAAGATCGCGGCGGGCGAAAACACCAGCGATCAGGTGGGCGGCAACATTCCGGTGTACCTCACCTACTTCACCGCCTGGCCGGGCCAGGACGGCGCGGTGCACTATTACGACGACGTCTACGGCCGCGACGGGCACTTGGCGAAGGCGCTGGAGAAGACGGAAGCGGTGCGCGCGCGCGCTGATTCTTAGCGATGTATCAGGCCGCGGACGCCAGCGCCGCGGCGGCTGCGTCATAATCGAAGAGCCAGTCGTAGCGGCAACGCCCGGCCTCAGGGACCTCGCTAGAGGCTCGCTGGACACGTTCACCGTTTCACGGAAACGGCGAACGTATCCAAGTTTTTGTTTTGTCGCGTTTCCCGACGGCGAACCGGATCCCACCTCGCCTGGAAACGCTCTAGCGCTGGATCGAGCGTAGATAGGCCTGCACGGCCTGCGCGTCGGCGCGGTCGAAAATGAATTCGGGCATGTCGGGATGGCTGGAAGAAATACCGCGCTGCAGGCGCTCGGCGATGCCGTCGAGGTCGTAGTTGCGGCCGATTTCGCGCAGCGGCGGCGCGCCGGCGCGCGGGCTCTTTCCCCGGCGGCCGACGGCGTGGCAAGGGCCGCAGAATTCCTTGACCAGCGCGCGACCGTGGCCGGCGGGATCGCGGGCTTGCGCCGCGGGCACGGCGAGGACGAGCGTCAGGATGGCGACTCCGAACGGGAACCAGCATTTCATACGTTGTGCCTTCGCTTCATCGGCAACGGGCGCGAGGACAACGCCGCGCGCCGGGTCAGGTGTCTTCGGTTACCGCCGGCAAGACGAGGTCCGCGGCCACGTCAACTGTCGACGCGGGAAAGACGGCTAACCTTTTCCATCATTTCCGCAACCCATCTTCTATATGTGACTAGGGTATCGTCCAACGACTGCAATTCTGATGCTATCTCATCAATCGACAAATCAAACGAAAAGTCCGGCTCTTTGCCGATGATCCTGCGACCTATGATATTGTGATACATCTGGAGTGCGTGACAGACAGCGTAACTGGGTTCGTTCTCAAATCTGGAATGTGAAAATTCGCGGAACCATGTAAGAGCAAGCTTTCCGCCAGTGTCAGAAAAATCATCGATAGAAACAAAATGTCGTCTATTTAAGTGCCTGACGGTTGGCGGAATAGCCCCTGGAAAAGCTACAAAATCCGCCAGCTTTTGTTGAGTGTGTGGATCATTCAATGAATTCGTCTCTAGCTCCAAATATGCATCGTTGCGGGTGCGATATTTAGAGACGGTTGAATAGACATTGTTGCGATACCAGCGAAAGCGACTCTCTAGCGAGAGAGAGTCCCATTCTTCCTTGCTCATTTCTCCCAGATGATAGGCGCATAGACGTTTGATTTTTGACGGACCGTCAACATATCCGCCATTAAATTCCGGCCACATCTTTGCGATCTTGCATAGAGACCTTACGTGTTCCTCTTCGTTTGCCCGTCGTAAAGATATAAGTTTAATTCGTGGGTGCATGGCAATAAACGTATCTAATACCATGTGATATCCGTTGCCGACTACGACTTCGGGAGCCTTGTCAATCAGTTGTGCAATCTTATCGAGGCACGACTCGTCCTTCGTTTCCTTGTACGATGTGTATAGATTATAGAATGCTCGCGCTTCATATTCGTGCACGACCTTACCGGTGAGGCCGTTTAGTCTATAAATATCTCCAATCATTTCGGTCAGAGAAACGGTACCGTCTCTACCGGCGCCAACAGCTAATATATCCACCGATCCATACTCCGTTATCTTCGTTATGCTGCGATGAGGCTGAAGGCGCAAAAATAGGCAGCCATTGCACTCCGCAGCAATGCGCAGACATGCCGGCTAAGAAGTAGCCACGC
This sequence comes from uncultured Gammaproteobacteria bacterium, assembly GCA_963801195.1. GTDB lineage: Bacteria > Pseudomonadota > Gammaproteobacteria > Xanthomonadales > SZUA-36 > SZUA-36. The sequence continues at coordinate 814,606 of CAWDDX010000005.1, forward strand.
TACGCAGCAGAAATTGGGAAGTGCATTCATGCCACAATTTCTGATAAGGCGCGACCACCTTCACATCGTTTTCCTACGACGCAGAAACCACGGCGTCTACCGCTTGTACTGGCGATCGCTTGGAACATGGCCCCTGCCGGTTTTGCAGCACGCGCGGCGCAGCCATACGGCTTTCGCCCACAGGCTGTCCAAAGAAATACTTGGGGCAATAGTAATATTCAATGAATTACAGTATAACTTGCCTATAAACGGTAAAATTGCTGGAAATAGCAGTGCGCGGGCCAGTAATGGCCATTGCAATGCCGTCAATTCCGCCGGGTGATGGTCAATGGGTGTCAAAGCCCTGACCAGAGGGCCGTGGCCCGGACGAAGGGCAAATATGGGACGGCAATTGGTCGCCGGGCTTCGCTCGTATTCCTTCGCGTCACCGGCGCGACTAACGTTCGCCGATTTTGCCTGGGTTCAATATATTCTGAGGATCCAAAACCGACTTGAGATGCCGCATGAGCAACCGCTCCTCCGGCGACAGCATTTTTCTCAATTCGGAACCTTTGAGTAACCCGATCCCATGTTCGGCGCTCACCGTACCGCCGAGATCGAGCGAAATATCCGCGATCGCGGCGGCAAGATCCGGCCACTTCGCCTTGAAGGCAACGGCGTCGGCGCCTATCGGCGGCAATACGTTGAAGTGAATGTTGCCATCGCCAAGATGACCGAAAGGCATGGGACGGCACTGCGGGACGATGGTTTCCACAGCGGCGGCTGCGCGGCTCACAAATTCTCCGGTCGCTGCGATTGGTACCGCGGTATCGCTCTTAAGACTGCCGGGCGTCGCGATCATCGCCTCCGCGATGCCCTCGCGCATGCGCCAGAATGCTTCGCGCTGTCCTTCGTTGCTGGCTATCGTGCCGTCGCACAATAGCTCGTTCGTCAAAGCGTCCTCTAACAAGGCGTGGAACGCCCCGTCGAGATCGAAATAGGTGCTGGCGCTGTCCGCTTCCAGCAAGATCAGCCAGTCCGCACGCTGCGCCAGCGGCCAGCGCGTCTTGCCGCTGTGCTGCAGATGTAACTCGACGCAACCGCGCGACATCAGCTCACAAGCCGAAGATCGATTCCCCGAGGACAGATCGGGCGCGGACAAGCAGCGCAAGCGCATTTTCAAGCGATGACAAGCCGAGCAGCGCCGTCGCGCGCCGTTGCGGCATCGGGCGAAGGCGAAGCGTTGCAGCTGTAATCAGGCCGAGCGTGCCTTCGCTGCCGAGAAAGATATGCTTGAGGTCGTAGCCTGCGTTGCTCTTTCTCAATGGCGACAGCCGCGAAAGAATGCTTCCCTCGGCCAGCACCACCTCAAGCCCCAACACCTGGTCACGTGCCATGCCATAGCGCAGAACATTGTTGCCACCGGCATTGGTCGCGAGATTGCCGCCGACCTGACTGGAGCCCGCTCCGCCGTGATCGATCGCCAACAGGCGGCCCGCTTCGGCCGCGGCGACCCGCGCTTCGTGCAGCGTGCAGCCGGCTTCGACGATCATCGCGTCGCCGACGGTATCGATGCCGCGAATGCGGCGCATGCGCTCGAACGACACGACCATGCTCAACTGCGATTCCAGCGGCGTCGCGCCCCCGGCCAGACCGGTGCCGCCGCCGCGCGCGACGATGGGTACGCCGGCGGCCGCGCTGGCACGAACCAACGCCGACACCTGCTCCGTGCTCCGAGGCCGGACAACGATGATGCGGGCGTCATCCGCTCGACATGCCAGGTCGCCCCGGAAGGCAGCAATGTCATGTGCCGCGGTCAGCACACCATCCGCGCCGACAATCGCGCGCAGAGTCTCGGCGAGTTCGTCGGCGACGGCATTCGGGTCATGACGGCGATAAGGCGCTACGCAGACCGTCGATAACGGCGTCGTTATCCTCACGCGAGCCGATGGTGATACGCAGCGCCACGGATGTCTCGTGCCACGGAAACGGCAGCACGAACACGTTTCTGCGTTGCAGCGCGGCGGCGAGCTGGCCAGCCGAGCGCGGCGCCACCGCCGTGACGAAGTTGGCCGCGCTCGGCAAGACGCGCAAGCCTAGCGCGGACAGCGCCTGAGAAAGCCTTGCTCGCTCCGCAGCCGTATGATCGAGCAGCGCGGCGACGTAATCCGTCTCGTCCAGGGCGGCACGGGCAGCGGCGAGCGCGATGGCGTTGACGCTGAAGTTGATACGGATCTTGCGATAGGCGTCGGCAATTGCGGACGAACTGGCGAGGCCGTAGCCGACGCGGGCGCCGGCAAGGCCGTAGGCTTTGGAAAAGGTGCGGGTCACAATCCAAGGGCCTTTTCGCCGCTGCAACAGAGGCAGCGCCTCTGGTCCCCCGGCATGACGTCCGAACTCGTAATAAGCTTCGTCGTAATGCAGCAGCAAGTGATCCGGCAATCGCGCGATCAGCCGTTCGACCTCGTCCTGCACCAACATGCCGCCGGTCGGATTGTTGGGCGTCGCGACATAGACCAGGCGCGTGCGCGGCGTCACCGCAGCTAGAATGGCATCGACGTCGACCGCACCATCAGCCCGCACCGGCACGCCAACATAGGCGGCGTCACGCATGGCGATGATCTTGGCGTAGGTGACAAAGCCGGGATCGGGCGCGATGGCCTCGTCGCCCGGATCGAGCGAAATCTCGCCGCTGGCGAACAGCAACTCGTTGGAGCCGGCGCCAATCACGATGCGGTCGGCCGGGACGCCAAGCCGCTCGGCCAAGGCGGCGATCAACTCCCGGCCATCGTGGTCCGGGTAGCGGTTAAGCCCGGCGGCCGCCGCGCTGCATCGCCGCCACCACCGCCGGCGCCGGCGGAAACGGCGCCTCGTTGAGATGCAGGCTGCGCACCGGCCATTGCGGATCATGCTCGGGCGGCGTCGCGGCCGGCGGCACCGGTTGCAGACGCCGGATGCGCGGCACCGGTATGACGTCAGCGGTGCGACCAGTCATTGGCATCTTCCGAATTTCCCGGCGACAGGCCCAGCACGTCGCCATCCGTGGTCACACCGAGACCGAGGATGGTACGATTGGCGTAGGCGAAATAAGAAACGACCTGGTTGATCTCGAGAATGCGCCCGTCATCGAGGCCGGCGGCGCGCATGGCGTCGAAGGCGGCGCGCACCTTGTCCTGAAGCTCAGGCGTCCGGCTGAGAACCGCCGCGTAAGCGAGCGCGGCACATTCCTCTGCCGAAAAGACATCCTTGAAGTCGCCGGTTTCCAGCGCCACGCGGATGGCGCCGGCGCGCGCGTCGTCCCGCAGCAGGCGCCGCAAGCCGGCATCGTGATGATCGACGCAATAGCGGCAACCGTTCAGCAGACTGACATAGACGCCGAGCGTCTCGAGGAACCATTTCGGCGTGACGTTGGCGGAATGATGCAGGACATATTTATAGAGTGCCAAATGCCCTTCCATGCTGTGCGCGCGCAGGCTGTGCGCCAGCATGATGTTGTCGACGTTGCCGTCCGGACCTTTGATGCGGTCATAGAGCGAACGCAAGCGTCCGTTAGACTCCTCGTAAGGCACATGGGCGATCCACATCGGCGTTCCTCGATCTTGTCCTTGGGCCGTCAGGCCGCGTTGTCGACAACGAGCGGCGCGGCCGCAATGTCGGCGAGATGGCCGGCAAGCAGGAGCCGCTTGGCGGTGGCGATGTCGGCGGCGAGGAAACGGTCGCGCTCGGTAAAGGGAACCTCCACGCGCAACCGGCGCAACGCCTCGCCGAGCGGCGGCGACGGCGTCAACGGGCGATGGAAATCAACCCCCTGGGCGGCCGCCAGCCACTCAACGGCGACGACGGTCGCGGCGTTGTCGGCCATTTGCGCCAGCCGGTAGGCGCCGTGACAGGCCATCGAGACGTGGTCTTCCTGGTTCGCCGATGTCGGAATCGAATCGACGCTTGCCGGATGCGCCAGCATCCGGTTCTCGCTCACCAGCGCGGCGGCAGTCACTTGCGCCATCATGAAACCAGAATTCAGACCCGAACCTTCGATCAGGAAGGCCGGCAAGCCCGACAGCGTCGCATCGATCAGCAAGGCCTGCCGCCGTTCCGACAGCGAGCCGATTTCGCACAGGCTTATGGCAATGATGTCGGCGGCGAAGGCCACCGGCTCAGCGTGGAAATTGCCGCCCGACAGAACGTCGCCATCCTCGGCGAAGATAAGGGGGTTGTCGGAAACCGCGTTGGCTTCCGTCTGGAGGGTGTTGCCGGCGAAACGCAGGTTGTCGAGACAGGCACCCATTACCTGCGGCTGGCAGCGCAAGCAGTACGGATCCTGCACTTTCAACGTCGCGCGGTTGGCGGTCCGGATGGGGCTGTCGGCCAGCAGCGCCCGATAGAGGGCGGCAACGTCCCCCTGACCACGGTGGCGCCGCACCGCCTGGATACGCGCATCGAAGGGCGTGTCGTTGCCACGCGCAGCTTCGACCGCCAAAGCTCCGGTCACGACGCCGGCGCGCAGCACGTCTTCCGCCTCGAAAAGCCCGAAAAGCGCCAGCGCGGTCGAGACCTGCGTGCCGTTGATCAGAGCGACGCCCTCCTTGGGCGCGAAGGTCATCGGCACGAGCCCGGCGCGCGCGAGGCCATCCACGGCCGGTACGATGCGGCCGTCGACACGCGCTTCACCGAGTTCGATCAGCACCGCCGCCATATGCGCCAGCGGCGCCAGGTCGCCCGAGGCGCCGACCGAGCCCTTGGCCGGGATACACGGGTAGACACCGGCATTGGCGAGCGTCAGCAAGGCGTCGACAATCTCCCACCGCACACCGGAGAAGCCCTGCGCCAAGGCGGAGGCCTTCATCACCATTATGAGGCGAACCAGATCGTCGTTCAGCAATTCGCCGGTGCCGGCACAATGCGACAGGATGAGATTGCGCTGTAAATCCACCAGATGGGGCGGATCGATGCGCACCGCGGCGAGCTTGCCGAAACCGGTATTAACCGCGTAGATCGGCCGGCCGCTGGCGATCATGGCCTCGACCGCCTGCCGGGAGCTCTCGACCCGTTGCCGAGCACTGGCCTCCAAGCGAACGCGGGGAGCGTCACGCATTATCCGGCGCCAAGTGGCGAGCGGCACAGCACCCGGCGAAATTACAATTTCACCGCCCGCCGACTTCGAATTCTCTGCACTCATCGAATTACGCTCTTTATGCTACCCGAGCAGCAACGCATCGTCGGACAGTTCCTCGCCCTGATCCCGCTTGAACAGCGCGAGCAAGTCGGCGACGCTCATCGCCCGACGCTCATCGCCCAGGACATCGAACACGATCTCGCCGCGATGGAACATCACGGTGCGATCGCCGACCTGCAAAGCCTGCGCCATCGAATGCGTGACCATGACCGCGGTCAGCTTCAACTCCGCGACGATGCTTTGGGTAAGCTCCATGACGAAAGCACCAGTCTTGGGGTCCAGCGCGGCTGTGTGCTCGTCAAGCAGCAGCACACGCGTATTGCCGGTGGCCGCCATCAACAGGCTGAGCGCCTGGCGCTGGCCTCCGGACATAGAGTCCCACCTTGTCGTCGAGGCGGTTCTCCAGACCGAGCTTGAGCAGCTTCAAGCGCGCGGCCGCCTGCTCGCGGATATCGCCGTCGATTGCGAAGCGGAGCCCGCGCGGATACGTTCGCGCATAGGCCAGCGCAAAATTTTCCAGGATTGTAAGATCTTCGCAGGTGCCCATCTTGGGATCCTGGAAGACGCGCGAGATCAATTGCGCGCGCTTGTGCACCGGCCAGGCAGTGATGTCGGTGTCGTCGATGGCGACACGGCCCTGGATCGGCGTGACAATTCCGGCGATCACATTCAGCGCTGTCGACTTGCCGGCACCATTCGAACCGATGACGGTCACAAACTGGCCAGTCGGCACCGTGAGATCGATGCCGCGCAGGGCCGGCGTTTCCAGTGGCGTACCACGGTTGAAGGTGACCGCGATGTTCGACAGTTTGATCATCGCGATCCGATGCGTTTGAGTAGCCGTCCCATTCCCGACCGGGAGGAACGGCTGATAAGCGCCAGCGTGACGAGGGCCGCCGTCACGAGCTGCACGTCGGAGGTCTTGAAACCGAGGAAATCGGCATTGAGCGCAAGCGCCACCGCGAAACGGTAAAGCAGCGCGCCCGCGAGGCAGGCAAACGTCGCCTGCACCACCGTCCGCGACGGCAGGATGGACATACCCACGATGACCGAAGCCAGCCCGATGATGATCACGCCGATGCCCATATAGGCGTCGGCGGCGCCGAACACCTGCGCGAACAGGGCGCCCGCGAGCGCGGTCAGGGCATTGGCCAGTCCGATGCCCAGCAGCTTCATGCGGCCGACATCGATGCCGTTGGCCGCCGCCATCGCCGGATTGGCGCCGGCCGCCCGCATCGCCAAGCCGATACCGGTCGACAGAAAGAGATCGAGCGCGAATTTAATGACGAGGACAATGATCAGGATAAGGATCGGCGCCAACATGTAGCCCGGCGTCTTCCAACCGTCGAACATGCTGAAGACCGTTGCGGCGCCGAGGAGCGGCTTGTTCGGCCCGTTCATGATGTGCAAGTTGATGGAATAAAGCGATATCGCCAGCAGGATGCCGGCGAGGATGTGCAGGATGTTGAACCGCACATTGAGATAGGCCGTCACGAAGCCCGCACAAAAACCGGCGCCCGCGGCGGCGAGCGTCGCCGCCCACGGGTTCCAGCCCGCGCCGACGATCAGAGTCGCCAGCACCGCAGCGCCCAAGGGGAAGCTGCCCTCGACCGTCAGGTCGGGGAAATCCAGGATACGGAAGCTGATATAAGCGCCAAGCGCCACCAGCCCGAAGACGAGCCCGATTTCGATTGTTCCGAGAATCTCATAAAGCGACATGATCAGTCATTCTGCCGAAAGGCTCGGCCGGAAAATGGCTCGCTACGATGCGCATGGCGGCGCGGCGCGTGCGAGACGCGCCGACGCCCTTCCATCCGATCACTCGATGACCTTGGTCGCGCGCTTGAGCAACGCATCCGGCAGGGTGACACCCATGGCCGCCGCCGAAGTCTTGTTGACCAAAATGACGTTGTCCGGGATCTTCTGATAAGCGATCAAAGCGTCGATATCGCCCGGCTTTTTTCCGTTGAGCACGTCGGCGACCATGTGGCCGGCCAGCATGCCGACTTGCGTGTAATCCAAACCGACTGAAGCCACCGCGCCGCGCCCGACACCGCGGGTCTCGCCGGTGAAGATCGGTGTCTTGGTCTCCTTGCCGATCTTCACGACTGTCTCAAGCGCGGCGACGACCGTCGTGTCGTTGGGAACGTAGATGGCATCAACCTTACCGACCAGCTTGTTGGTCGCCGGGATCACTTCGTTCGTGGTCGGCGCGGTCGCCTCGACCACCTCGATACCAAGCTTCTTGCCCTGCTCCTTCACCCAGGCGAGCGTCGCCTTCGACGAGTTGAGCCCCGGATTGTAGACGAAGCCGAGCTTCTTGAGCTTGGGTACGATCTCTTTGAACAGCTTCAATTGCGCCGCGATTGGGGCTGCGTCGGAGACGCCGGTCACGTTGCCGCCCGGATGCTTGTAACGGGTGATGAGCTTGGCGGCGATCGGGTCGGTCACGGTCGCGAAGACGATCGGGATGGTCTTGGTCGCTGCAACCATGGCCTGCGAGGTCGGCGTGGTGATGGGCACGATCACGGCAGCGCCCTCGCCGACGAACTTGCGCGCGATCTGCTGCTGGGTCGGCATGTTGCCGTTGGCGCTCTGGTAATCGATTTTGATGTTCTTGCCGACGACGAAGCCGCGGTCCGCGAGCCCCTTAATCACGCCGTTCTTGGTCTGCACCAGCTGCGGCACCTCGACGATGGTGGAAATCGCCACCGTCTTCATGTCTGCCGCCGACGCGACCGAGCCTGAGGCTATTGCGGCCAGTACACCGACGCCGGCGACCAGCATCAATTCGTTCAACCCTACGGACCTGCGCATGAAACCCTCCATTACTGCGGTGTACCCCACCGCGGGACGCATCCCCGGCGCGACGCGTTGACGACTGGTGTTACTCGTGACAGATACCCTTGCCATATAGTGAGCACCTGTTCCACAATTGGAGCAATGAACGTGGACGCTGTCAACACCACTCAACGCAAGCCCGCCCCCGGCCCGCCGGGCGTCGGGCTTCTGGTCAAGGCGTTCCAGATTCTGGACCTGTTCACCGACGAACGTTCGACGTGGACCCAGAGCGAGCTCGCCCACGAGACCGGGCTCGCACGCTCGACGCTCAGCCGGCTGGTGCGGTTCCTGTGCACGCGCGGCTACCTGATGGAGCAGCGCGGGCGCTACGTGCTCGGCTTCGCGGCCATCGATCTTGGCCGCCGGGCGCAGTTGCAGTTCAACCTGGTGGACTTGTGCCACGATCTCTTGGAGGAGCTGTCGCAGGTGACCGGCGAGACGGCGATCCTCACCGGCTACGACGAGAGCCAAAGCTGCGTCGTCTGCCTGGCACAGATCGCAAGCCGCCAGGGCGGCCTGCGGGTGTTCGAAAACATCGGCAACACCTATCCGCTTTACGCTGGCGCCAGTTCGAAGGCGGTGCTGGCCTACTTGCCCGAGCAACAGATTGCCCGTGTCCTCGGCGGTCCGCTCACCCCGGTCAATCCGGCGGTAAAGATCAACGCCAAGAAGCTGCGCGCGCAGCTCGCCGACATCCGCAAGAAAGGCTACGTGGTGACCAGCGAAGAGACGTTTCCGGGCGTAACCGGCGTCGGCGTTCCGGTGCTGACGCCGCGCGGCCAACCGCTCGGCTCCATAGCCATGGCCGGACCGTTGCATCGTATGAACGCCAAGGCCGTGGCGCATTGTGCCCAGGTGCTGATCGATGTCGGCCGCCGTGCCAGCGCCCGCATCGCAGGCTCGTCCACCGCAGAAACCGGGACGAACCCATGAGCGGCGGGCTGAACACTATGCGCGCCTGGCAGTCGACCACGGTCGGGATCGAGGGACTATCGCTGAAGACCTTGCCTTGCCCGGAAGTCGGTGCCGGGCAAGCTCTGGTGCGGGTTGAAGCAGCCGCGCTGAATTTCTCCGACTTGCTGATGATCGACGACCGCTATCAAATTCGTCCGCCGCGGCCGTTCACACCCGGACAGGAGATCGTCGGCCGTGTCGTGGCGGCCGGTGACGGTTGCGCGCTCGCCGTCGGGGAGCGCGTTGCCGGCAAAGTCAATTGGGGCGGCTTTGCCGAATACGCGCTCATGCGCGACGATATGGCCATAGCCGTTCCCGACGGCGTCGCCGCCGACACCGCAGCGCGCTTTGCCGGTCGTCTACACCACGGCCGTGGTGGCGCTCACCGAAAGCACGCAGGTGAAGGCGGGCGAGACCGTGCTGGTGCTGGCGGCGGCCGGCGGCGTCGGGCTCGCCGCGGTCGAGATCGCCCATGCGCTCGGTGCGCGCGTCATCGCAGCTGCCGGTGGTCGCGGCAAATGCGCGCTGGCCGAGACTCACGGCGCAGACATGAGCGTCGACTACGGCGCCGAGGGCTGGGGCAAAACCGTCAAGACGCTAACCGACGGACACGGCGCAGACGTCATTGTCGATCCGGTGGGTGGCGCGGCCACCAAGGAAGCGCTGCGGGCGCTGGCCTGGGAAGGCCGATTGCTGGTGGTCGGCTTCGCCTCCGGCGAAATCCCCGCCATCCCCGCCAACCGCCTGCTGCTCAACCGGGCGGCGGCCATCGGCGTCTATTGGAACCACGACCGGGATGGCGCGATGCTGGCGCGTGTCGCGCGTCGCATGACCGACTGGCTGCGCGCGGGCACGATCCGCCCGCACATCGGCGGCAGCTATCCGTTCACGCAATTGCCGGACGCCCTCGCCGCGCTCGCCGCGCGGCGCACCACGGGCAAGGTCGATTCTCACGCTGGCCGACAAGGAGCGCCCGTCATGACGCCGCTTTCGCCACACCTATTCGCAGGAATCCGCGTGCTCGACCTGACGCGCGTGATGTCGGGACCGTTCTGTACGTCGATGCTCGCCGATCTCGGCGCCGAGGTGATCAAGATCGAAATGCCGGGCTTCGGCGAGGAAGGCCGTCATTTCGCGCCCCACGTCAACGGCGAAAGCACCTATTTCGCGCTTCTCAATCGCGGGAAGAAGAGCGTCACCGTTAACATGAAGACGCCGGAAGGCACTGCCCTGATCCGCGATCTGGCGCGACAGGCCGATGTGCTGGTGGAGAACTTTCGCCCCGGCGTGATGGACCGGCTGGGATTGAGCCCGGCGGCCTTGCAGGCCGACAATCCGCGGCTGATCGTGGCTTCGATTTCAGGCTTCGGCCAGCAAGGGCCGTTCGCCGATTGGCCGGCATTCGATCTCGTCATTCAGGCCATGAGCGGCTTGATGAGCGTGACCGGCGAGCAGGACGGCCGTGCGACCGCGGTCGGCGAAAGCATCGCCGACGTCGCAACCGGTATGTTCGCCGCCTGGGGCATCGCGGCAGCGCTCTACGACCGCGAGCGCACCGGCGTCGGCCGCCGGCTCGACGTCGCGATGCTCGATTCCATGTTCTCCATGCTGTTGACCGGATTGTCGCGTCGCCTCTTCACCGACAGGCCGACACGGCGGGCCGGCAACCGGCACCCAGAGACTTATCCGGTCGACAGCTTCTCGACCCGCGACGGCGACATCGTTCTGGTCGGCTTCTCCGATGCCATCTTCCGGCGCATCTGCGACGCGATCGGCCAGCCCGAGCTTGCTGACGACGCGCGCTTCAAGACCAATGCCGACCGCAACGCCCATGAGCCTGAACTGCGCGCGCTGATTGCCGCTTGGGCCACGTCGCTGACCCGCGAGGAAGCACTCCGCCGTCTGCGCGAAGCCGATGTGCCGGCCGCGCCGGTCTGGTCGCTCGACGATCTCATTGCCAGCGGTCATCCCGACGCCCGCGGCATGTTGCAACCGGGCCATAACGACAAGCTCGGCGATATCCGTTTGGTGCCGCAACCGGTGCAGTTCGACGGCGCCGCCCGCGTGGCCGGCATGGTGACGCCCACACTCGGCCAGCACACCGACCAGGTGCTTTCCGACACGCTTGGTTTCGATGCCACGCAAATCGCAAAACTGCGCAACGACAAGGTCATCTGACCCCACGAAGAAGCGTTACAAGGTTTTATCCATGGCCACATTTGCATCTTCCACCCGCAACCAGCGTCTGGTGCGCGCGCCGCGCGGAACGGCGCTGACAACGCGAAGCTGGCAAACCGAGGCGCCGCTGCGGCTGCTCATGAACAACCTCGATCCGGAAGTCGCCGAGCGGCCGGAAGAACTGGTGGTCTATGGCGGCATCGGTCGTGCCGCGCGCAACTGGCAAGCCTTCGACCAGATCGTCAGCGTGCTCAAGGAACTCACCGAGGATCAGACGCTGCTGGTGCAGTCGGGCAAGCCGGTCGGCGTATTCCCGACCCACCCCGGCGCTCCGCGCGTCATCATCGCGAATGCCAATCTGGTGCCGCACTGGGCGACCTGGGAGCAGTTCAACGCGCTCGATCGCAAGGGCCTCATGATGTACGGCCAGATGACCGCCGGCTCGTGGATCTACATCGGCTCGCAAGGCATCGTTCAGGGTACCTACGAAACCTTCTCCGAAATCGGCCGACGTCATTTCGGTGCCAGCCTCGCTGGACGGTGGTTCCTCTCGGGTGGCTTGGGCGGCATGGGCGGCGCGCAGCCGCTCGCGGCCACCATGGCGGGTGCTGCGATCCTGGTGGTCGAGTGTCAGCCGAGTCGCATCGAATTCCGTCAGCGCACCGGCTATCTCGACAAGAGCACTGCCTCGCTCGACGAGGCGCTCGCCATTATTGACGAGGCCTGTAAAGACAAGCGGCCAGTGTCGGTGGGACTCGTTGGTAACGCGGCAGAAATCTATCCGGAAATCCTGCGACGCGGTCGGGTGCCTGACGTTGTGACCGACCAGACCTCTGCGCATGATCCGATCCATGGCTATCTGCCGGTCGGGTGGAGCGTCGAGGAATGGCGCGAGCGCCAGGAGCGCGATCCGAAAGGCACGGCGGAAGCCGCCAAGCACGCCATGGCCGAGCAGGTGCGCACAATTCTCGCTTTTCAGCAGAAGGGCGCCATTGCGCTCGACTACGGCAACAATATCCGCGCCATGGCGCAGGAGGCGGGCGTTGCCAATGCTTTCGATTATCCAGGATTCGTCGAAGCCTATGTGCGGCCACTGTTCTGCATGGGCAAGGGGCCGTTCCGCTGGGTGGCGCTGTCCGGCGATCCGGAAGACATCTATCGCACCGACGCCAAGGTGCGCGAGCTGATTCCCGATGACCCATTCCTGCATAACTGGCTCGATCAGGCCCGCGCCAATATCAAATTCCAGGGACTCCCGTCTCGAATTTGCTGGCTCGGTCTCGGCCAACGTCATCGTGTCGGCCTTGCCTTCAACGAGATGGTGGCGCGAGGCGAGCTCAAGGCACCGGTCGTGATCGGCCGCGACCACATGGATTCTGGCTCGGTCGCCTCCCCCATGCGCGAGACCGAAGGCATGCTCGACGGCTCCGACGCGGTGTCGGACTGGCCGATCCTCAACGCGCTGCTCAATTCCGCTTGTGGTGCGACCTGGGTTTCGTTCCATCACGGCGGCGGTGTCGGTATCGGATATTCACAACACGCCGGTATCGCGCTGGTCGCCGACGGATCACCACAGGCGGGAGAGAAGATCGGCCGCGTTCTATGGAACGATCCCGCAACCGGCGTCATGCGCCATGCCGACGCCGGCTACGAGCTTGCGCGTGAATGCGCCCGCGAAAATGGCCTGTGGTTGCCCAGCATCGCCTGATAAGCCACCGCCGCGCGCGGCCTGCCGCCTCTACAATCAGAAAACGACTGACGTCCGACGCACTTTCACGGCGGTCCCGAAAACCGGCGCCTCAGGATGCGGCGCCGGCAGCCTATCATTTCGGCCGGACGGCCGTCGCTTGCGCTTGACGCCGCTCTGATTTGTATAGACATTAATGGATGCAGGGCCTGGCGGGCAGGCCGGGAGGCGCGGGCCGATATCGGTCGCATCGCCACCGATGGTGCCTCGTGGTCGGCTTTCCAAGGGAATTCGCTGTCGTGCAGCCGATTTATCTCACCTATCTCAACGGGCTCGACGTCCAGGCGCTTCGGATGAGCGACGAGGAAATCCTCGTCGCGATCGAAGCCAGCCTGGCGACGCAAGGGCGCGGTGAGGCGGTCATCGAGCCGCGCGTTCACCTGGAGCCCGGCGTGGCACGCGGCCACTTCAACGTGCTGCGCGGAGCCTTGAAACCGCCAATCGACATGGCAGGGGTGAAGGTCGTCGGTGATTTCGTCGACAATTACACGCTCAATCTGCCCTCGGAGCTGGCGATCCTGCTGTTGTTCGACCCGCGCACCGGCATTCCGAAAGCGATGCTGGACGCCTCAGCCATCACCGACATGCGCACCGGCGCCATCACCGCCGTCGGCGCCAAGTATCTGGCACGGAAGAATTCCAAGATCCTCGCTCATATCGGCGCGCGCGGCACCGCCTATTGGAATGTGCGCTTGCTCGACCATCTTTTCGATTTCGACGAGATCCGGGTGCATTCCCGCCGGCCCGAAAGCCGGAACGGCTTCGCCGCCCGGCTATCGCAAAGACCTCGGCAAGCCGATCACCGCGACCGAAGATTGGCAGTCCTGCATCGAGGGCGCCGATATCGTGGTCGAGGCGTCGCGTCTGCCCGCACCCGAGCCGCTGCTCAAGACCGCCTGGATCAAGCCCGGCGCTTTCGTCGTTCCTTATGGAACGATGAGCGCGGTGGAACTGTCGCTGACCGACATCATGTGCAAGCTGGTGGTCGACGACTGGGGTCAGTGCAAGAGCGGCAAGTTCGGTTCTCTGCGCGCGCATGTCGAAAGCGGCCGGCTGTCCGAAGCCGACGCTTCATGCCGAACTCGGCCAGATCGTCGCCGGCATGAAGCCGCGCGCGGGAAAACGACCAGGAAACGAACTTGCTCTGGCACCGCGGGCTTTCGCTTTCCGACATCGCGCTCGGTCACGCCATGCTGGAGAAAGGTGCGCGCGAGGGTATCGGCCAGCGTTTGCGTTTTGCCTGAAGTCCATAAGCGAGGGATCGAGCCCATGACCCCGCCTGTATCGCCCGACACGCCGCAGGCACCGAATGCCACCGGCGCGACCGCAGCAGCGGCCGTGCTCGAATTCGAGAATATCCGGCAGGACTTCCGCTCGCCCACCGGCGCCGGCAAGCTGCGGGTGCTCGACGGCATCTCGTTCCAAGTGCCGCAGGGCAGTTTCGTCGCCGTCATCGGCCCGAGCGGCTGCGGCAAGAGCACGCTGCTCAACATGGCCGCGGGCTTGCTGCCTCCGACCGAGGGCATTGTCCGCCATGGCGGCAGCGTCGTCAGCCGGCCTCAACCGCGATGTCGGCCTGGTGCCGCAGCAGGCGCAGCTCTTTCCGTGGAAGACGCTGCGCCAGAACGTCGAGCTGCCGCTCATTCTGCGCAACGTGCCGCGTAGCCGAACGCGACGACCGGGTGGCGGCGATCCTCGCCGCCGTCGGCCTTACCGGCTTCGAGGATCACTATCCGCGCCAGTTATCCGGCGGCATGCAAAAACGCGGCTCGATCGCCCGCACGCTGGTCTACACACCCGACGTCATCCTGATGGACGAGCCGTTCGGCGCGCTCGATGCGCAGACCCGCATGATCATGCAAAACGATCTGCAGAAACTGTCGGCGGCCCGGCATTCGACCATCCTGTTCATCACCCATGACATCACCGAAGCCGTGCTGCTCGCCGACACGGTCGTGGTGCTGAGCCAGCGCCCGACGCGGCTGATCGATTGCATTCCGATCGACCTGCCGCGGCCGCGCAACGTGTTCGAGCCGTTCCGCACGCCGGGCTTCGACGACACCTATGATCGCATCTGGACGGTCTTCCGATCCCAGATGATCGACGGCGCCCAGCATTGAGGAGCCCATCATGACAGTCGAGCTCCGCAAACTCCGTCGACCAAAACGCCGGCGCGGCAAGGCCGTCCAAATGCTTCGACGCCGTCTGTTTGGTGCGCTCCTGGTCCGCTGGCTATTGCCGCTCCTGCCCGGCGTCGCGCTGTTGGTGTTTTGGCAATGGGCGTCCGGCCGACTCATCCGCACCGCCTATGTCAGCAATCCGGTCGATATCGTCGTGCGGCTTTATCAATTGTTCGCCTCCGGCCAGATCTATCCCGATCTCGCGGTCACGGCTCAGGAATTGGCGCTGGGCTATATCTTTCGGTGTGGGGTTTGGCGTGGTGACCGGCTACGTGCTCGGCCGACTGCCGTCCCTTGCTCGCGTCTTCGAGCCTTACGTAATGGCGTTTTACGGCATTCCGAAGATCGCGCTGGCGCCGTTGTTCATCATCTGGTTCGGCATCGGCATCTGGTCGAAGATCGCGCTCGCCGGCACGATGGTCTTCTTTCTTGTCTTCTACAATGTCTTCATGGGTGTGCGCTCGGTCGACCAGGAGATGGTCAATCTCGCGCGCATCATGGGGGCCGACGAGCGCCGTCTGAGTTGGCATGTCTACCTGCCGGCCAGCGCGCCCTTCGTCTTGATGGGAATGCGGATGGCTATCCCCTACAGCGTCATCGGTGTCATCGTCGGCGAGTTCACCTCGTCGATCCAGGGACTGGGCCTGTTCATCGCCCAGGCCTCGGCGACCTACGACCCTGCCGGCGTCTTCGCCGGCATCATCATTCTTCTCGTCTTTGTCTTCGCGGCGAACGCTGTCGCCAGTCGACTGGAGAGAAGACTCTTGCGGTGGCAGGCGCCGGCCTTCGCCGTCAACAACGAGGTGTAAGGAGAACAGCAATGTTGAAGAAGACCATGACGGCGATGTTTGCCGTCGCCGCGACAGGGATTGCCTTAACACTGCCCTTGCGGGCCCAGGCGGCCGATCAGGTCCGCATCGGACAGGCGACGCCGGCCCTCAGTTTCCTGCCGCTTTATGCCGCGCGCGCCCTCGGCAGCTTCGAGAAGACAGGCTCAAGCCTGCGCTGGGCGGCGATTTCTGGTGGCGATCCCAGCGCACTGGCGGCGCTCGACGCCGGCGACATCGACTTTGCCGCGGTCGGCGCGGACACCGCGCTCAACGCCGTTGCCAAGGGCCAGCCGTTCGAGCTTGTGTACACGCTGATGTCGCGGGTCACGCTCGAACTGGTGGTCTCCGACGCGTTTCTCAAGCGCACCGGCGTCAGCCCATCGACGCCACTTAAGAAGCGGATCGCCGCGTTGCGTAACGGCACCTTCGGCGTCAGCGCTATCGGCGGCGCCCAGGATCGCATGTTGCGCTGGCTCGCCAAGCAGGGTGGCCTCGACCCCCGCAAGGACCTGAAAATCGCTCAAGTCGGTCCGCCACCGGCGCTGCAGGCGGCGTCTGGAAAACCACCGGATCGACGGCTTCATCCTGTCGCCGCCCCAGGGCTACATCGCGCACCATCGCAAATACGGGCTCGTGCTCGTCAATCTTGGCAGCGAGATACCGGCGCTGCAGAAGGTGCCCTACCTCGTGCTGGTCGCCAAGAAGCCGCTGAGCGCGAAGACCAAGCAGCTCGCTATTGCGGCGGCACGCGCCCTGCAAGCCGCCAGCGCTGCCACCGTGTCCGACACCAAGGCGGTGGCGAAGAAGATTCACACGGACTTCTTCAAGAAGGCGAGCCAGGATGCCATCAACGACGCGGTCGCCACCATGAAAGCGGGCGTTGCGGACAACGGTGAACTGACGGCGGACGGAATCAAGCGGCTCGTCGCGCTGGCCGAGCAGTCGGGCGTGCACGCGCCCAAGGACACCGCCGAAGGTACGTTCTGGACAAACGAATACGTGGCGGCGGGCGCCAAGAAGTAGCGTGTCAATCCGTTCAGCGCCGGCGCGTCTTCGGCGCGCCGGCGCCGCCCAGCCCACGCCGGTTGGCCGGTGCAAAGCGCGCCACCAGACGGTAACGGTCGGCCGGGAAGGTCAGATGCACGAAGGTGATCGGCTCGCCGCCCCGCCACGTGCGGCGTTCGACCACCAGGCAAGCCGTCTGCGGCGCAATCCCGAGCGCCGCCGCGTCATCCTCCGAAGCGTTGCAGGCCAGGATCTGATGTTCGGCCTCGGTCCACGGCACATGACCGAGCAGCCAGGTGCCAGGTGGCGTTTTCGCGAAATCCTGCGCCTCCGCCTCCGGCACCGCCGAGAGATTGAGAAGCCGGGACTCGAGCGCCAGCGACTGCCCTTGCGCGAAATGGCGGCAGGTCAATGCCATCACAGGACCCGACGCAATCCCGAGATGATCGCGATCAGACTTGGTCGCCCGCCGCCGCTGCTTGTCCAGCAACTCATAGCCGTAGACCTCTCCGCGCGCTTCGACCTCGGCCTTGAGATCGGGAATTTCCAGCACCGCCGACTGCACGCGTGGCTGGGCCACGAAACTGCCGGCTCGGCGACGACGCTCGATCATGCCCTCCTCGGCGAGCGCCGACAGCACCTTGTTCACCGTCATGCGCGAGCAGCCATAGGTGGTGGTCAGCTCGTGCTCGAACGGCACGCGATGTCCGGGCGGCCATGCGCCGGATACGATCTTTTCCTCAATGTCGGAACGGATGCGGCGGTAGAGGGCTGTGCCGCCGGCGTCTTCAGGCATACTCATGATACGAGAAGCTTCTCCATCGTTGCGCGGAATCGCTGGCCGACAGCATAACGATCATGATGCCGCCGCCAGAGACAATCTTGCGCCCACGGTGCCAGACGCAATCGACAGCCCTGACGCCACCGAAGATCAAGGTATCAAGGATCGCATCGTCCGCGCGGCCCGCAAGCGCCACGTGATCGGCCTGTAGCGAGACGAAATCCGCTTCCGCGCCAGGAACGATGCCGACTGGCGTGAGACCCAAAGCCCGGCCGCCGCCGGCCACCGCCGCGGCGAACAGCGAGCGGCCGGTCGAAACACCGGCACCGGTCGCCGCGACATTGCGCGCACGCTGCGCCAGGCGTTGGGCATATTCGAGCTGCCGCAATTCGTCGGCCACGCCGATAAGCACATTGGAGTCCGAGCCAATGCCGTAGCGGCCGCCGGCCGCGATAAAGCGCGGCAGGTCGAAAATGCCGTCGCCCAGATTGGCTTCGGTGACCGGGCATAGGCCGGCCACCGCGCCGCGGCGGGCGATGCCGAGCGATTTCGTCCGGATCGGCATGGGTGGCGTGGATCAGGCACCAGTCCTTCGTCCACCGCCGCATGGTCCAGTAGCCAGGCCACCGGGCGCGCCCCGCTCCAGGCCAGACAGGCCTCGACTTCCTTGACCTGTTCGGCGACGTGGATGTGCACCGGGCCGCCGCCAGCGAGCGGTATAACCGTCGGCCAGTTCGGCGGGCGTCACGGCGCGCAGCGAATGCGGCGCAACGCCGAGCCGGCTGCCGGCAAGACGAGCGATGGCCGCCTGGCTGGCCTCCATCAAACGGGCAAAGCCCGTCACGTCGCAAACGAAGCGCCGCTGGCCGGGCGTCGGGTCGGCGCCCCCGAAGTCGGCATGCGCATAGAACACCGGCAGCAACGTCAAACCGATATCCGCTGTGGCCGCGGCAGCAGCAATGCGCTCGGCCATTTCGGCGCGGTTGGCGTAAGGACGGCCGTCGCGGTCGTGATGAAGATAATGAAACTCGCCGACCCGGGTGAAACCCGCTTCCAGCATTTCGACATAAAGCTGCGCCGCCACCGCCTCGACATCGTCGGGCGTCATGCGCCCGACAAACCGGTACATCGCCTCGCGCCAGGTCCAGAAAGTGTCGCCCGTGGGCCCGCGCACTTCAGTCAGGCCCGCCATGGCGCGCTGGAAGGCATGGCTGTGGACATTGGCCATGCCAGGAAGGCCAATCGCATGCCGCTCCTCGCCTGCAACCGGCTCGGCGTCCCGCGTCCACCGCCGCGATCAGTCCGTCGGTAATGGTGACGCGCACCGCTGCGGCCCAGCCGCCCGGAAGCAACGCCCGGTCGAAAAATATCGTGGCCATGGTCTTTTACCTCCGCCGCGAAGGGGCACTCGCGCGGTTGACCTCCGCTATTTTGTATAGACAAAATACGGCCGTCCATGCCAATCCAAAAACGGACAGAGAGGGGCCGATGGTAACGGAGGTCGATCGTATCTGGCGCGATTGCCGGCTGGCGACACTAGCCGCCGGGGCGCCGGGGATGGGCGTGACCGAGGCGACGGACTATCGCGCAGCGTGCAGGCCGCATCATCTACGCCGGTGCACGTGCGGACCGCGCCCAGCCTGACCGCCCCGGAGACGATCGACGTGCGACGGCCGCTGGGTCACGCCCGGCCTGATCGATTGCCATACCCATCTAGTCTATGGCGGCAGCCGGGCGCACGAGTTCGCGCGACGTCTTGCCGGCGCGAGCTACGAAGAGATCGCCCGCGCCGGCGGCGGTATCCTGTCGACGGTGGAGGCGACCCGCCGCGCCAGCGAGGAGGAACTGGTCGACGGTCGCCCTGCCCCGGCTGGACGCGCTGATCGCCGAGGGCGTCACCAGCATCGAGATCAAGTCCGGCTATGGCCTCGACCTCGACACCGAGCGCAAGCAATTGCGTGCGGCGCGGCGCCTCGGCCGCGTGCGCGCCATCAATGTGACGACGACATTCCTCGGTCTCCATGCCCTGCCCCGGCTTTTCGCGACAACCGGGACGGTTTCATCGCCGAGGTCTGCGACACCATGTTGCCGGCGATCGCGGCCGAAGGCCTGGCCGACGCCGTCGATGCTTTCTGCGAGGGGATCGCGTTTTCGCCGGACGAAGTCGCGCGTCTGTTCGACGCGGCGGCGCGGCACGGGCTGCCGATCCGCCTCCATGCCGAGCAGCTTTCAAACCTGCACGGCGCCACGCTCGCCGCGCGCCGCGGCGCGCTTTCCGCCGACCATCTGGAATACGCGGACGAGAACGACGCGGCGGCGATGGCAGCCGCCGGCACGGTCGCGGTGCTACTGCCGGGTGCATATTATTTCTTGCGCGAAACGCACAGCGCCGCCGGTCGCGCATTTCCGCCGTCACGGCGTGCCCATCGCGCTTGCCACCGACTGCAACCCCGGCACGTCGCCGCTGACCTCTCTGCTGCTGACCATGAACATGGGCGCCACACTGTTTCGCCTGACCGTTCCGGAATGCATCGCGCAGTCACGCGCGAGGCGGCGCGCGCGCTCGGACGGCTTGCCGACATCGGTACACTGGAAGCCGGCAAGCGTTGCGACCTCGCCATCTGGAACGTCGAGGACCTCGACGGAACTGGTCTACCGCATCGGCTTCAATCCGCTGCACCGGCGCGTCTATGGCGGCGTGCCCGACGATGCCGAAAGAAGGAAGACGTGATGAGCCGTCTCGACAATATCCGCGTCGTCCGCGCCGCGCGCGGCACTGAGCTCAGCGCCAAGAGCTGGCTGACCGAAGCGCCCCTGCGCATGCTGATGAACAATCTCGATCCCGAGGTGGCGGAGCGCCCCGGCGAGCTCGTGGTCTATGGCGGCATGGGGCGCGCGGCGCGCGACTGGCAAAGCTTCGACCAGATCGTCGCAGCGCTGCGGCGACTCGAGGGAGATCAGACCCTGCTGGTGCAGTCCGGCAAGCCGGTCGGAATCTTCCGCACCCATGCCGACGCGCCGCGCGTGCTGATCGCCAACTCGAACATCGTGCCGGCCTGGGCGACCTGGGAGCACTTCCACGAGCTCGATCGCAAGGGCCTGATGATGTACGGCCAGATGACCGCCGGATCGTGGATCTACATCGGCTCGCAGGGCATCGTGCAGGGCACCTACGAAACTTTCGTCGAAGTCGGCCGCCAGCACTACGGCGGCGACCTCGCCGGCCGCTGGCTGCTCACCGCCGGCCTCGGCGGCATGGGCGGTGCGCAGCCGCTGGCGGCGGTGATGGCGGGACTTTCCTGTCTCGCGGTCGAATGCCAGGCGAGCCGCATCGATATGCGGCTGCGCACCGGCTATCTCGACCGCCAAGCGAACGATCTCGACGAAGCGCTGGCGCTGATGGCAGCAGGCCCGCCGCGACCGCAAGCCGATGTCGGTCGGCCTGCTCGGCAATGCCGCCGAAATCTATCCGGAACTGGTGCGGCGCGGCGTCAAGCCCGACGTCGTCACCGACCAGACCTCGGCGCACGATCCGCTCAACGGCTATCTCCCCGAGGGGTGGACCGTGGCGGACTGGGAGGCGCGGCGTGAGCGCGAGCCGCGCGCGGTCGAGGCGGCCGCGAAGCATTCCATGGCCGAGCAGGTGCGCGCCATGCTCGCCTTCCACCGCATGGGCGTGCCACACTTGGATTACGGCAACAACATTCGGCAGATGGCCAAGGAGGACGGCGTCGCGGATGCCTTCGACTTTCCCGGCTTCGTTCCCGCTTATATCCGTCCGCTGTTCTGCCGCGGCATCGGCCCATTCCGCTGGGCGGCGCTCTCGGGCGATCCCGAGGATATCTACCGCACCGACGCCAAGGTGAAGGAGATCATCCCCGACAACCCGCATCTGCATAAGTGGCTCGACATGGCGCGCGAGAAGATCAAATTCCAGGGCTTGCCGGCGCGCATCTGCTGGGTCGGTCTCGGCGACCGCGACCGGCTCGGCCTTGCCTTCAACGAGATGGTGGCCAAGGGCGAGCTCAAGGCGCCCATCGTCATCGGACGCGACCATCTCGATTCCGGCTCGGTGGCCTCGCCGAACCGCGAAACCGAGGCGATGAAAGACGGCTCCGACGCGGTGTCCGATTGGCCACTGCTCAATGCCCTGCTCAACTGCGCGTCGGGCGCCACCTGGGTGTCGATCCACCATGGCGGCGGCGTCGGCATCGGCTTCTCACAACATGCCGGCCTGGTGATCGTCGCCGACGGCACGCCGGAAGCGGCGCAGCGCATTGCAGCGCGTGCTGTGGAACGATCCGGCAAGCGGCGTCATGCGCCACGCCGACGCCGGCTATCCGGAGGCCATCGACTGCGCGCGGGACAACGGCCTCGACCTGCCCGCCATCCTCGAGCGGATCGTAACCCGGCCGGCATTATGACGGCTCAACCGGGTGCAGGATATCCCGCCGCCTCGGCTTCCTGCTCCCAACGCAGGAGCAGTTCGTAGTCCGACCGCCTGCGACCGGCGCGAAGCCGTGCAAGGCAGAGGGCTTCGCCATAGCCGCGCACGATCGAAAGCGACCAGCGCCGCGCGCAGGCGCGCGACGATATCATCCGGACAATCCACGCCCGCGACGAGCGGCGGCGCCGGCGCAAACGCCGTGCTTTCGATCACCCGCACTCCTGCGACCAAGCGCCGGATCGTGCCGGCGCATCAGATCGAGCGCGTAACTGTCGAGCGGGCCGACGTCGATCTGCCGCGCGAGCAAGCGCATCGATGACCCGACGCGGCGTGTGCAAGGGCCCGACGCTTTCGCGAAAAAGTCGCGGCCGTGCGGGCGAACGGTATTGCAGAAGATGGTGACGTATGGCGTTGAAGCCCGAATGGGAGCTGTCCACCGTAAATCCCAGTCGGCCGCCGAAGGTGTCCGGACAGCGTCTGAAATCCGCTGTCGGCCCGCACCACGAAATCGGTCGCATAAACCGCACGGCCACCGTACCGTTCGCCGGCCGGAATGGGCGCGGCCAACAGGCGCGGACGACGCAGGGCCTTGATGAAGGGATAGCCGCACATGAACGCGCAGCCGAGATCGGCGCGGCTCCACAAGTGCGGCGAGCGGCGCCGGATAGGCATGGTCGATCGTCGTCAGCGCAACGCCGCTAGCATCCGACAGCCACGCGAAGAAGGCCCGCCAGGCATCGCCGGCGCCGGGCGCCACGGAATACATGCGGGCGTTGGCGATCAACACGTCTTCTCCCACGCCCTGTTCGGCGATCCGTCCGGAGCACGCAAATTCATCGTGACGAAGCTGTATCACCGCGCGCTCCTGTGCGGCCACCGCGTTTCGCGATGCGGCTGCGTCCTGACACGACTTGGGGAGACTGACCTTGCCCGCTCGCAATCTTCCGCTCGACGCCGACCGGCTGTGGAACGACATCATGGCGCTGGCCGCGATCACAGATCCGGAGCGGCCTTATACCCGGCGCTCGTTCACGCCGCTCTTTCTGGAGGGGCGCGCCTGGATCGCGGAACGCTTTCGCGAGGCCGGGCTCGATGTGCGCATTGATACCGGCGGCAACCTGATCGGCCGCCGCGAAGGCCGCGACCCGGCGCGCGGCGTACTGATGGTCGGCTCGCACAGCGACACGGTTCCCGCCGGCGGCCGCTTCGACGGCATCGCGGGTCTGATCACCGCCCTGGAGATCGTGCGCGCGCTCGACGAGGCCGGCGAGCAGCTCGAGCACACCATCGAGGTCGTCGACTTCCTGGCCGAAGAACCGAGCGACTTCGGCGTATCCTGTGTCGGCAGCCGGGCGGCGGCCGGCGTGCTCACGCCCGCCATGCTCGACCTGACCGGGCCGGGCGGCGAGCGCCTCGGCGACGCCCTTCGCCGCGTCGGCGGCGATCCGGAGGCGCTGGCCGCCGCCAAGCGCGACGATGTCCGCGCCTTCCTCGAGCTCCATATCGAGCAGGGACCGGTACTCGAGCGCGGCGGCATCGACATCGGCATCGTCACCTCCATCGTCGGCATCCGCCGCATCGAGATCGTATTCGAGGGGGCAGCCGACCACGCCGGCACCACGCCGATGGACGTGCGCCGCGACGCCTTGGTGGCCGGCGCGGCAACCGTCGTCGGCCGTGCGGCGGACGGCCGAAGAGCTGGCGGCGGCGCCCGGCAAAACGTTCATCGCAACCGTCGGCATATTCGAGATCGCGCCCGGCGGGTCGAACGTCGTGCCCGGCCGCTGCCGCCTGATGGTCGACATCCGCTCGACCGATCCCGCCCTCATCGAGCGGTTTACCCGAACGCTGGACCAAGCCTCTGCCAGCGCCGCGGACGCCGCGCGGGTTTCGCGTGCGGCATTCCTCGAATTGTCCAACAGCGCGCCGGTACAATGCGATCCGACTTTGCGCGACGCGCTCCGTCACGGCGCCAACGAGCTCGGCCTGACAACGATCGATCTCGCCAGCGGTGCCGGGCACGATGCCGCATTCATGGCGCGCGTATGCCGCTCCGCCATGGTCTTCGTCGCCTGCAAGGACGGCAAGAGCCACGCTCCCGAGGAATGGGCGGACCGCGACGCTATCGCCGGCGGCGGCGCAGCCATGCTGCAAGCGTTACGCCTGCTTGATCGAACTTTGGGCCCCAAAACTGAAGTGGGAACGACCGTCAAAGCGTGATTTCGCCGTCGCCTCCAACGGCAACACAAGCGGTCGACGCCAGCGGTCCCCCGCCGAAGCTGAATCCACACAGGCCGCGTCGTCACATGGAAGATGGCGCGCCGGAAGGGATTCGAACCCCTGACCCCCAGATTCGAAGTCTGGTGCTCTATCCAGCTGAGCTACCGGCGCCTGCCGTCTGCGTCCTTCTAACGCGCCCGCGCGATTTCGTCAGGGGGTTCGCTAAAAAGAAATGCCGCGAGGTCAGCCGACCGCGGAGCTGAGATCGGGCTGCGCGGTCTCGGCGGCGAGCGCGCCGCGCTCGGGCCGCAAGCCGGGGGCCGACCGGAAGCCGGGCGCGTGCGGCGCCAGCAGGCCGCGGCCGCGTAACAGCGTGGCGCGGGCGGCGCGGGCATCGAGCGCGGTGAGCAGCAGCGCCGGCAACTGATGCGGGCGGCGCATGACCGAGCGCAGCACCGCCAGCAGGTCGGTGGTGCCGTCGGCGCGGACGGCGGTGAGCGCCGCGTGCGGCAGGCTGCGGTGAGCGGGATCGGCAATGACGCGGATGGCCGCCATGGGCAGGCCGTGACCGGCGGCAGCATGGGCCACCACGTGCGATTCGGTGTCGACGGCGAGCGCGCCGGTCTCGCGGTTGAGCGCGCGCTTGTCCGCCGGGGTGCAGACCGGGCCTTCGGTCCCGGCGAGCACGCCGTGGATAGCGTCCGGCATGCCCTCCAAGAGCTTCTGCGACCAGGCGAGGTCAGTCTCCATCCGCCTGCCGCCGGTGACGATGGCTGAGCCGACCACGCAGGTGCCAGGCTTGAGCGTGGGATCAAGGCCGCCGGCGACGCCGAAGCTGATGAGCCCGGTGCAGCCAGTGGCGATGGCGCGCTTGAGGTTGGGGGTCAGATAGCGTCCGTCGCCGCTGCATATGACCGGCAGCCCGCAGCCGGCCGCGATGCGGGCCTCGAATGCCAAACCGACGACACAATCATCTTCCGGGCCTGCCCCTATCCGATTCTCGCCGCGCGGCGATGCCCCAGGGATCCTCGAACATGCATCTCTAAGTCCGAAACGTTCCGCATCGGTGAATGTTCATGGGAGAAGTCAAGCAAATGCCGGACCACTCGCTACCCTACAGGGAAAAACCGCCTGCGGAAATCGACCCCGGGCAGGTTTCTCAGCCTACCCGTTCGCGCCACCCGTTTATCCCCAAAGCGGGCAATCCGCCACCACCGGCCTGGGACAATTGCGGCGAGCCTTGGCCCGTATTCGGGGAAATCGGCGGGGGGCGGCTTTCCTGGGGCCCTCAGATGCCCGGCCCACCCGCCTGGCGCGCCACAAAGGCGCCGATCTCGGCGATCGCCGCGCGCGCCTCCGGCATCACCGTGGCGAACAGCGGCCAGGCATGGACCATGCGCGGCCACACCTGCAGGTCGCTCTGCGGGTCGGCGCGGCACAGCTTTTCCCCCATGCGGACGGCGTCGTCGCGCAGGATCTCGTCGCCGCCGGCCATGACCAGCACCGGCGGCAGCCCGGACGGGTCGCCATAGAGCGGCGAGACGTAGGGATCATGCGGGTCGGCGCCGGCCAGATAGCCCGCCGCGAATGGCGGCAGGTCTTCGACGTTGAGCATGGGATCGGCGTCGGCGTTGTCCGTGAGCGACGCGCCGGTCAGCGCGAGATCGGTCCAGGGCGAAATCGCGACCGCAGCACGGGGCAGCGGCAGGCTTTCGTCGCGCAGCTTCATGAGCAGCGCCAGGGTCAGGCCGCCGCCGGCGGACTTGCCCATGACAACGATCTCCTTCGCGCCGCGGTCGAGAAGCCAGCGATAGGCGGTGAGCGCATCCTCGAGCGCGGCGGGAAACGGATGCTCGGGCGCCAGCCGATAGTGATCGCCAGCACCGGCGCGCACGCCGCGTCGGCGATGCGCCAGGAGAAATGGCGGTAGTTCGCCGGACTGCCGAGGCAATAGCCGCCGCCATGCAGATAGAGCACGTGGCGGCCCGCGAGCGCGCCCGGACGGACAATGCTTTCGGCGGGCACGCCGCCGGCATCGATGTGCGTCGTCTTGGTGCCACGCGGCGGCGGCGGCGCCAGATGCGCCATGAAGCGGAAGGTCTTGCGCGACGCGGCGAGCGAGCGGCCACGGCTCGCCGGCTTGATGATAAGCCGCGTGCCCAGGCGCACGAGCTCCGCGCAGGCTGATGCGCTGCGCGCGCACGGGCTCAGTCGCCATCGAGCGCCACCGCCATCGGCAGGTCGGCGCCGTTGCGCGCTTCGCCGACCAGGCGGCCGTCCTCAATGTTGATGGTGCGGTCGGCGAACTCGGTGAGCCGCGAATCGTGCGTCACCACCAGCACGCCGCGGCCGGGATCCTTGGCGATGTCAGCGAGGATGCTCATGATGGCCTGGCCGTTCTTGCCGTCGAGCGCGGCGGTCGGCTCGTCGGCGAGCACATAGGAC